>NZ_JCAJXE010000001.1:0-2055000 GCF_059489915.1 Niveispirillum sp. CC-CTL257 | reverse complement strand
TGGGGGTGGGGGCTCGGACATTGTGGCACCTTGGCTTTTGGGCACACGATGCGCCCAATCGCATGGCCATATGCTCCAGCCTCTAGACCCGGCCCACCCTTGATCTGACATTCACAAAAAGCGACCCATGTATGCGCTTTGTGCATGTGGAATTGGGGCTTGGTGCGGTGCCGATATCCAACCATCTGTGGCGCCCAATCAGTGGGTAGCACCTGGATGGTCGGATTAGGCAGGAGCCGACGACGTCGGGTAACCGTCATCGAGCGGAACCACTCGACATCTGGGACACGCTTCCCCGCACGGCCCTATAGTCCCACCTGCCATTCCGCAGCAACGTTTCCAAACGTGGCCTGGTGGGCGTCTACCGGTAGGTCAATGTAGTAGTGGGCACCCAGCTCAGCGGGATCGCAGCCACTGAAATGGGCCAGAACACTGAGCACGCTGCGAAGGCAACGCCCCAACCGCTGGTGATAAATCTGGATGTCGTCGTGGTGCCGGTCATCAGCGAGGTCAGTGATAGATTGCGCATCGGCGAATGCCAGCATGACCTGCCCCATGGCGCCCACCAATGTCGTGGCAGGTAGACTGATCTTTTCCTCAGCGCGCGACAATGCCTTGGTCAGCTTCTGATACTGCCTCTCGAGTTGAGCCTTGCGGGCCGTGCTTGCCCGAAACCACTCGAACTCGTTCGCGTTGATTTCTTCGAGGATGCGGACGACGCGACGGGTGGCTTCGGTGGCCGGGTCGAGTGTGATAGTCTTATAGGTAGCCTTGGGCATCGGGTTCGCTCCGTGTCTGAGGTCAGGCCCGGTGTGGGAGCTACTACCTTCCCGCCGGGCCGTTGAATGAAAAATATTCGATCACATGAGTACAAAATACCCATGAGGTGCACTTGCGTCAAGCGTCATGTGAGATTAATTTGTTCGTATGATTACGCTGACGCAAAGCAAGATGGCCCGAGCGGCTCTCGACTGGAGTATTCGGGACTTGGCTCGGGAAGCCCAGGTCGGGGTCAGTACCGTCGCCCGTTTTGAAAACGGTCAGGGGGAGCCCATTCCTGCAACGGTAGCCGCCATTCAGCGGGCCATGGAGGCCGCTGGAGTGAGGTTCATGGAGGACGGCTGCGTTTGTCCTCCCCCCCGGAAATGACGAGCCCGTTTACCGGCGCGGAAATCGCACGGTCGCAATATGATAAAGCTTCGCAGCCGCGAACGACATACAAGTGCATTTGACGAGAGGAATGGCTTGCTTCAGCCAAGTCTGGTTCGCCGCAAGTTCGTACCATGATGTTGCGGGGCCGGTTCAGATACTGGCGATGCTTCCGCGACCGCCGAATCTCCGCAATTTTTCAGCTGATGGTCTGCAGCCCAGCAAAGCGAGATTTTTCGCATCAACCCATAAATTTTGATGTTTCAGGTACATGAAACGCCGTGCCATATTCCGATGGCTGTCCGAGGGCGTAGCAACCTGACGATGGTGCGCATTGTGCGCGTGAGCACAGGGCAACCCGCTTTGTCGGGCGGCCCACCGAATACAAGACCCTCACACGGCGTCGGGTAGCTCCCGGCGCTGGGGAATAGGTGGGGCGCGTGTCCCTGTGCCCGCGTTGCTAACCGCCCGGCGCCAGCTGGGTTGGGATGGGTGCGCTTGTCTGACCACAGGGAGACATGATGACCGACACGCCCTTCGTGCCGTTGGAACCCCATGCTGCCGGCTGTCCGTGCTGCGCAGCTTCGTCCGCAGCCTTCGAGCCCCAAGCTTCGGCTGCCGCGCCGTTTGCGGCCCCACAACCATCCGATTTCCTGCGCATCGGCGACTTCGATCTCCGTGCGTTGCTCTACTATCGCAAGGAGCAGTTAACTGGTGGCTCATACACCGACGGGCTGGGCCGTTGGAATGCCGACGCGCTGGCCGGCAAGGGGCTGACCTATGCCCAGGCTCGGAACTCGGACATCGGGGTGGGGACGCCGATAACGCTGAACTACCATTTTGCCACAGCCCTCCCGTCGTACTTCCAGGACGGGGGCAATCTCGGGGCGGCATCCAGCTTTCGCCCGCTCAGCGAGGACGAACGGAAAATCGTTCTCGAAGAGCTGCGGAAGATCTCCGACGTCACCGGCATCACGTTTGTTGAATCGTCAAGCGCCGCAGGCAAGACGCTGTCCTTCGCAGCAACCGACATGACGGATAGCGCTGCTGGACGTGGATATTATCCCTCCGCGCTCACGACATTTAGTCCGCCAGACCAGGCGGGTAACCGCCTTATCGACGCCGTGTCCTTCACTCCACAGTCTGGCGACGTGTACCTCGACCGCTCCAATGCCGACAGGTATGCCAGCGGCGGACTTACGTCCGGGGAATACGCCTACCTGGCAGGCGTGATCCGCCACGAGATCGGGCATGCCTTGGGACTTGCCCACACGACCGACGGCGCCGTCACATTGCCGTCGTCCGGCCAGAGCAAGTTCTTGTCGGCCATGGGCTTGACCGGCGCCAACGACGACGTGATCTATGGCATCGACAACGGGTCCTACCTTTGGACCAGGGTCGATACCCTTGGCATTTTGGACATCCTAGCCCTCCAGCACCTTTATGGCAGAAACCCTACCTACAAGGTTGGTGACGATACCTACTCGTGGAATGAGAAGACGGCATTCAACGCCATCATCTACGATGCGGGGGGAACCGACACGATCGACCTTTCCTCCAGTTCGATGCAGTCCAGGATCGACCTGACCGGGGAGACGGCCTCGTCGGTCAACATGCGGATTACTGATGCGGAAAGGCTGGTCAACACGCCCAAGGGCTGGGCGAACACCGCGGTGACCTACGGCGGTGCCAACAACCTCGGGATCATCGGCACGATCGAGAACGTCAAGGCCGGGTCGGGCAACGACCGGATCAACGGCAACGCCGTGGCGAACGAGGTCTCCGGCGGCGCCGGGGCCGACAGCGTCTGGGGCGGGGCGGGTGACGACCGCCTGTTCCTGGGCGCCGGCAACGACCGGGTGGTCGCCGGCAGCGGGAACGACACTATCGACGGCGGAACCGGCATCGACCTCGCCGGCCTGTTCGGCTCGCGCGCCAGCCACACGATCACCCGCCAAACGGATGGCAGCTTCAAGGTCGTGGGCCCGGAGGGCACCGACACCTACCTGGGCACGGAGTTTCTTGCCTTCAACGATGGCGGCAAGGTCGGCTTGTGGATGAATGCCGACGTTAAGCTTGGCGGCGGGTTCGACGAAACCTTCTACTTGGCCAAGAACCCCGACGTGGCGACCGCCGTGGCACGCGGGGCGCTGTCCAGCGGCTTTGCCCATTGGCAGCAGTGGGGCCAGGCCGAGGGCCGGGCCGCCATAGACGCCCGGGCCAACCCGCTTTATGACGAGGTTGGCTACCTGGCGGCCAACCCCGACGTGGCGGCTGCGGTCGCCGGCGGCGGCCTGCGGAGCGGCTACGACCACTACCTAGCCTATGGCAAGGCCGAAGGGCGGTCCCTGACCCCGCTGTTCGACAGCGCCTACTACCTGAGCAAGAACGCCGACGTGGCCGCAACCAAGGTGGATCCCTGGTTCCATTTCATGAACTACGGCTGGCGCGAGGGCCGCGACCCGTCGGCGTTCATGGATGTGAGCGCCTATCTGGACGCCAACACCGACCTGAAGGCCGCCGGTGTCAATCCCCTGACCCATTATCTGATGTACGGCCAGGGCGAGGGCCGCCTGCTGACCGCCACCAGCGACCTGGGCCTGGACTGGACCTATTCCGGCTGATCGGTGCGCTGCCGCGACCCAGTCCTCAGAAACCTCATTACAAGGATGTGCATCAAATGTCTGATTCCGCCCGCCCGCCGCAGGCCGCTGAACCGATCTATGATTTCAAGACCACGAAGGAAGGTGACAAGATCATCATGGATGTATTCGTAAAGCAGCCAAGGAGGAGTAAAATCTTTCTTTGCGTAATTTTCCTGATCATTCTGCCGATCATTATTGCATCAACAGCAGATCCATATTCCGGTATGGCCTTTATTTCGACAATCATGCCTTTGGTGGGCGTGTGCTATATTATCTGGCTGGTCTTTAAGGCGGGTAAGCAAATCGCAACGACCCGAATTGAGATCGACGCCAACCGGATCGCTATCCCTGAGGCAAAGAAACTTTTCGATGTTGCTCACGTCCGGTCCATTGGATGGGGCTTGACCCGGCCGCGAAAGGAGACGCCGTCGGCCGTCTATTATGGTTCCGGTGTGGCCGGGGCCTTCACCGCCGGTACCCAGAACGCCAGCCAAGTCGCCAATGCGGACTTCGTGCGCCAATATGGCTATTGCATCTACCTGGTCTACGGCTCGCGCCGTGAAACCCTTGTTTCCGGGCTTCACGAGGACTTGGTGGAAACGATTTACGACGAGTTCGTGAAGAACCTCAAGACCTGCGGCCACTCGTTCGGCTGATTGAGGCAGGCCCCTGACATTGCAGCCGAGGGCTGCCTTTCGACCACCGCATTCACATCGTCCCGACGGCCTTGGATGACCAGGCACGCGGGGCCGGTTCAATTCGACCACTGACCACGACTGAAGGACATAAAATGAGCAATATCCTGAAATACTGCCGGGTGCTGACCCTGGTGCCGCTGCTGATGATGGCGGGGTGCGGCAACGGTGAGCCGGGGGAGGATGATATGCGCAATGCCATTCAAGCCCAGTTCGACAGGGCGAATGGGGCAACCAAAGCCGCCGGGGGTGGGCAGCAGATCGTCTTGCATGAATTCAAAAAGCTGAGTTGCGTTAAGGTCGATGGAAGCACCGTCTTCAACTGTACGGTTACGCTTCGCGTTGATGGACCTTTTCTCAACAACGCGGGCGGGACGACGCAGATGAAGTTCACGCGGGCTGATTCAGGCTGGGTTGTCGTCCAGTGAACCCACGGCACAGATGGGGGCTGTAGAGCCCCCATTAACCGACCAACCTTGAAAGACAGCCGCTACCATCTTCTACCGACATCCATGCCGTTATCCTTGGCGATGCGCTGCATCGACAGTTCGAACAGCTTCCATCCGCCCACGATGCCGGCGATCCCCAATGGCAGAAGCACCGACGTAATCCAAAAAGCAAACCTTGGTCGCCGCCTGGACGGTGCCGCCCCCTGCGGGGCTATATGACACCGGCATTAAGTTTGGCCGCGTACGAACGGCCGAAGCGTCTTTCGGCGGCTATATCTGGAGGGGAGCGGCCGTACGCGCGTCTGATAATGCGGTTTTGTATTGTTTCCCGGCCGAGAAGGCTCTGAGATGCCCTCTTTCGACCATGAATATCACCAGTCCGGCTCCGGAACGTCATCATCCCGTTGTGTACTCTGACCCCGTACAGGCTCGGACGGTTCAGCAGGCGGCTCACCGCGCATACGCCGCAACAATCTGCGATTAGCCGCCTGTTCGCGTTCCCAATGATCGTCGATGGCAGCGCGACGCTCCTGCTCCTGTCGTTCCCTGACTGCGGTTAACTCTCGCATGATTGCCGCGAACCGTTCGTCACGTTTGGCTTGGTCGGCCTGGATTCCCCGGACTCGCCTGCCGAATTCAGCAATTTCAGCAGTGAGGGTTTCGAGCGCGGCGTTGCTTGCCATTATGGTGGATATTTCACTGACGGGGGACGGCGGCGCACCGTCAAGCTTGGCACTCCCAGCATCACCCCCGGCGAAGCCTCTCCCCGGCTTTCCCAAGCTGATTGGCTTTCCAACGGCCACGCCCTTGAAGGTGCCCCTTTCGACCCAGTCCGCCAGTTCATCCCGATCCAGCAGGCTGCCAAAGCAGCGGGGTTTGAAAGCCAGCCCCGATTCAGCGGCCCATTCCTGAATAAACTTTTCCTTATCCGTCGACGCGGATTTTGGGCGGGCCACGACGATCCGGCAGTCCACCCTGTGGTGCGCCAACGATTCCAGTACGCGCTGTCGATCCAAAGGCTTGGTCGCGACAACGACCACACGGTCAGCAAGCAGATCGCGCGCGCCAACCGCAGTCCGCGCAATCGCATGCTGTAGTCGAACCTGACGGCGCCCGCGACGCTCACCCCTGACGACAAGGTCGTCTTCATGGATAATGACTATGTGACCATGAGGTTCTTGGACTGCCCTTATCACGGCGTTGCCGGAATGATCCCGTCTTATGTCCTCAACGGTCAGTGTCTCGCCATTGAGCAGACCAAGTTCCTCATGTGCTTCATATATGATGATGCGGTCGCCTGCGGCGACGCTCATCCTGTGCGAGACGGGTTTTAGCTCCGCACCACCGGCGGTCACGACCACCTGGGAAAATGAACTGACATCGGGGATTTGCAGGTAGGACCTTATCTGCTCGGCAATGGAACGAGCCTCAGCATTGCTGGCGCAGATGACAAGGTTGTCGCACAAGGCGGCGGCGAATGACTTCCCATTCCGGACATCGTCAGTTATCCATCCCACCACCAGTTCGGCTGCTTTCATTAAGGCTTCATCGGGGCCGGAGACGAGATCAACCCTTCCAGCATCGGCAAGACCAAGCAGCGCTTCCACGGGCCGGCCGGCGATGGTATCCAAGCGGGCTCGCTGGATGTCATGGTCGATATCCGCGTCAGGCCAGGGGCGTCTGATTTCGGGATCCGATGCCACGATGGTACGAAAGGCCAACCCCTGATCGTAGGCGCTATCGACTATCCTGTCGTCGCCGGCCATGATGACCTTGGCGCCGGTGGCGTGTGCCTGCTCCAGCACGGCGTCCATCCGTCGGGTGGAGATCATATGGGCGTCGTCGATAATCAGGACATGCCGCTTTTCCAGCGCCTTTATGCCAGCGTTTGGGGCGAAGGGGCCGGCAAAGTTCCAAATGTCAGTGGCCTTCACGCCATATTCGTCGCTGATCCGCTTCGCCGCCATGATGCTCGGCACCAGGAATTCGACAGGATGTCCTGCGAGGCGGTGGGCTTCGGCGACGGCCGTTAGCAACATGGTTTTTCCTGAACCCGACTTCCCGCGCAGTACCTTGACGCCGCCGGCGCTTACCGACAGCCGGATTACATGACGTTCCTGCCACGCCGTCAGTCTGGCCCCACTTCCACACCGGGTACCCAGATTTTCGTTGGCGCGGTCGATGGCTATTTTCGCATCCGGCAAAGCCAGGCGTGGCTTCTCGCCTTGCCGGCCAATCGACCATTGAAGAATACGCCGCTCGCGCTCCAGCAACCCTATGGATATGAAAAATTCGCTCTCCCGCTGCCGGCCCAAGGGCACAAGGCGCCGGATGATATGGTCAGCACGATGGATCGCCGCTTTGGCCGTCAATGAACCGTCGGAGGATGCCAGCGCGGCTACGGCCGTCCTTACCTGCCGGCAGGTCATAATGGCGGTGCAGGTGTCGGCGATGAGTTGTTCATCGCTGAGATCCCTGGTGACCGGATCAGATCGAAGACGACTCGTTTCAACGAAGCGGACGACACCCGTCCAGTTTGCGTTCCATTCCGATAAGCGATGCGTCCATTCCGCCTTCAACGCTGACAATGGGGGTAAGAGCTCTTTCGGTCCTCGGGAGGAAACGGCCGTGCGCCTCGCCAACGATGCCAGGTTGGCGTCGGTCCGCCGCTGTCCGGTAATCTCATGCATACGCCGCAGAATCTCGGCGCGCCTGGCACTAAAGGGCTGCACCCAGATGATCGGCATCATGAGGTCGAACTGACCCTTGCCCGTCTTTTGTAGGACAAGTCCCCGGGCCGCCAGCCGTGCCGCGAACTCGGCCCGGAAGAGGGCGCCAATCATCAAATGGTCCTTGAAGATGCGTTCGCCATTGAGGGCACCCCATGTGCCATCCATCCGCTGCGCAAGATTGGGGACATAGACGTGAAAATGCTCCTGCGGATCGGCTATGTTGGCCGTTGAACCGTCATTTCCCCGTGCGGTCCGATGAGCCCAGATCGTGGCCGGGATGCCGGCGACTATTTCCAGCTTCAGGGTGTGCGTGTTCGCGCTGCCCCGGCGGGCCAGGAAGGTTCCGGTGAGATAGGCGATATTCAGTGCCTCACGGATAGAGGCATCGGCGTCCCCCCGGATGCTGTCAGCGACATCCGCCTTGCCGACCTCCTCCAGGGCGGTCAGATAAAGCGACACACCTTTGGCCAGGGAGAAGGTCAAGTCGGTGCCGCGTACGCGCCGTACCCGGCCGGCATTCCAGACCTTGAATCTCAGATTGGGGGAACGACCATCCATGGTGGACAAGAAAGGTGCCAGATCAGTTACAGGCCCTGTGGGCATGCCGGTCGTGGATCCGATCACCAGCCAGGTGCCGGGACCCTCGTCACCCTGACCTTCCGCACCGCGCTCCAGATTCTCCATCGTGGCGGCGTCGGCGTCCACCGATGGCGGCTCCTCCATGGAGCCTGCCGTCATTAGCTTGGTCAACTGCGCCGCATAATATCGGCGCGCCTCACGCACGGGATAGAGAACGTCGCGAATGGGTGTACAGCCGACCGTCACCGTTGCCCTCCGGGCAGGCGGTTACGGATCCATTCCAGTTCCTGTTGAAGGATGTTCATGGCCTCCAGAAGGGCCAACTGGTCCCTGGATATGTTGTGAATGATGCTGGCGGTGTCCACACCAGCCCCCTTATCCACATCGGGGGCGAGTTGGCGCATTGCATGGGCAAGAGCTTCCATGGCCGCAGCAGACCTTTGCTCCCGTTCGGCATGGGTGTTCGTCAAGGCTTCGACGTGCTGCGCGATCCGTGCCACATAGGCAGCATACCGCTGCTCCATGACGTCCGTCACATGGCTGGTGATGGTGCCCATCATCGCCTCGGTCGCCTGGCCGAGCTTAGAATCAATCGCCGAGGCAACGGTGTCGACCACCCGCCGCGACGCACGGTCGATCGCCAGCCCTGTTTTGGGGGGCGGTGGAAGGCGGATGGAAGATGAGGCAAGGCGCGTGCTGATCGCTTCGGTTATCAACTGGGTGATGACCTCCTCCCGTTCGATACCATCATCATTGGCCATCGCAATGATGATCCGCATGAGGGGGTCCGGCACGGTGTATCGCGCCTCGGCGGACGTAAGGCCGTCCATCCGCGGCTTCCTTCCGCGCTTACCCGGCTTGTCCACGGGCTCCGGATTCATCGCGGCTCTCCAACTCGTTGGAAGCTATTATTATATAATTTAGCGGTTGGAAATTAGTAGTCCCAAGCTGGGGCTCCGTGGTCTGCCTTACGAAATGGTGTCTCAATTCGTCAGGGAATGGGTAATCATAAAAATCCATACAAATATGCCGATGAACGCACAATTCTGGCAATTAAATTTCCATATAGTAGGTGTAATAGGTGTAAGACACGACAGGCGTCTATCAGGCCTAAATTATACCACTAATACCTGTGGTTGCCCAATTATGCCGCGGAGGCTGGCTTCGAGGTTGGGGGGGCACCTCGATGATGGCGGCGAAGGCCACGGGAGAAGCAAGGTCGAACGCGGCGATGGAAAGTTCATCCAGAGGGCCACTGGACGACGTCGCCACCATCAGGTTGACATGGCGACGAGGGTGGGCGAGCGCGGCGATATCATCAAGACCCTGCACCGGGAACTGGCCGCGCAGAACCTGACCCGCGCGCCAAGCGACCTGATCATCCATGATCTCAGTGCTGCCAATGCCCAACCCGTCACCGGCCGTGTCATTGCGCGCGGCCTGTCGGACGAGGTGAGTGATCGCCACTATCTGATCATCGACGCCACCGATGGCCGCACCCACTACGTCGATATCGGCAGGGGCGAAGACACGGAGCCGACGCCGCCGGGCAGCATCCTGCGCGCAGAGCCCCGCGCTATAGACCCACGCCCCATGGATCGCCGCATCATGGAGATTGCCGCAGCCAATAGTGGCCCCTACAGCATCGACATCCACTTGCGCTACGATCCTACGGCCAGCGAAGCCTTTGCCGACACCCATGTCCGGCGGCTGGAGGCGATGCGCCGTCTGACCAATGCCGTCACCCGCGAGCCGGATGGCACCTGGATCATCCAATCCGACCACCTCGACCGCGTTGCCGACTATGAGCGTACCCAGGCCCGGTTCAACCCAGTCACCGTCCGGGTACGGTCACCCTGCCGTTGGATCAGCAGATCACCACCGACGGTGCCACCTGGCTGGACCGCGAGTTGGTTACCACTAACGCGCGCCGCTGCGCGATGCTGGTTTCGGTCGCGAGGTGCGCGACGCCCAGGACCGCCGCCGACAATGGCTGATGGTCGAGGATCTGGCCCGTGAGGAGCATGGCCGAACCTTCTTCCATTCGGACCTGCTGGCGACCCCGCGGCGGCGGGAGTTGCTGCGGGTTGCCGGTCAACTGTCTGATGAGTTGGGCTTGCCCTATGCCACCCTATCCCGTGGCCAACCCATTGAGGGCACCTACCGCCGGGCCGTGACTCTTGCCAGCGAGAAGCTGGCCCTTATCGAACGCAGCCATGACTTCACGCTGGTGCCTTGGCGTCCCGTCCTGGACCAGCATCTGGGACAGCAGATGTCGGGGATTGTCAGCAGCGATGGTGTGACCTGGAACTTCGGGCGACAGCGCGGTGGGCCGGCGATTGAGTAAGATTGACTGCTCTATACCAAAAGGCGGGCACATGGAAATGCTTTGTACGCCGTCGCTCCACGGCCAACCCATTGGCCTTTACGTTCAGTCGGAATGGTCCGGGAGATCTCGGGGCATGGCCCGAAGCGCCTATCATTCAAAAAACGCCTCATGCGTAGGGCCTACCTATTGGGCGACTAAAGTTGAAAGCCAGCTGGTCAAGCAGATACTCCGGCACCACCACATTGTGGACGTTGTCATTCAGTGAGTGGCTACTGGTCTTGGTATGGTAAGCGGCGATCCTTCATTCAGGACATAGGCGATTGAAAACACCTCTCCGGGCTACTGGGCGTTGCAGACCAGTCGCGTTCAGTCGCCTAACCGGATGAAGAGGTTCTCCAACCTGCGGAGTCCGGCGAGGATTGCCGATCCTATACCGCAGTTGACTTTAGCGGTGGTAACCCGTGGGTTTCCGACCCCGGCCGGCTTCTGCCAGCTTGACAGCGATCTCCGGGTCGAGCGGCATCACCGCCATGATCGGCACCGTGGCCCGGCCGGTATTGCCCCTGGGCGCTTTGCCCAGCAGGGAGCCGATGCCCGCCACGGCGATGCGCGCGACCTGCCCCCGCACCTCCATCCAGTCGCCCAGGCCGATGGCGAAGCGCAGCATCGCCAGATGCACCCTGGTATGCAGCCAAGCGTCCGGCTGTGACAGGACATGCGCCCTCTCCAGTGCGGTCCAGGCGTCAGCCGTGTGGCTGTCGCGCCGGGCGCGGTGATGGCTGGCCAGTTCCTCTTCCACGAACCGTTTCAACATTGTCATGGGCGTCACTCCGTCGCCAGGGTCTGGGGCAAGGTGCGGGGCAGGGTGCCAAGCGGCGGCTGCGCCAGCTCGCGCCGGGCCTGCATGACGATCTGCACGGCACCCGACAGGGCGAGCCAGGCCATGATGGCGGCCACGATGAGGTCGGGCCAGTTGCTGCCCGTGCCGAAGACGCCGGCGGCGGCCAGCATGACGGCGATATTGCCGATGGCGTCGTTGCGTGAGCAGATCCACACCGAGCGCATGTTGGCGTCGCCCTGGCGGAAGGCGTAGAGCAGGGCGACCGTGGCCATGTTCGCCACCAGCGCCAGCAGGCCCACGACACCCATCACCTCTGCCTCCGGCACCTGGCCGTTGAAGAGGCGCCAGACGATGTTGCTGGCCACGAGGAGGCCGATGAGGCCCATGGATAGGCCCTTGACCAGGGCTGCCCTGGCGCGCATGGCCAGGGCGGCGCCCAGCACGAATAGGCTGATGGCGTAGTTGGCGCTGTCGGCCAGGAAGTCCGCACTGTCGGCCAGCAGCGAGGCGGAACCGGCGGCGGCCCCCGCCACGATCTCCACGGCGAACAGGCTGGCATTGATGATCAGTGCCGCCCACAGCACGCGGCGGTAGGCGGGGTCGACGGCCGGTTTCGCCGGGCCGGTGTTGCAGCAGGAAGCGCCCATGTCCTTCTCCTTGATGGCGTTCCTGCGTAAGCTGGGGCCTGTAGCGGCTACAGGGTCAAGGGGTATTTCCATGGGTGCGCAGGGAATGAATATCGGCCGTCTGGGCAAGCTGACCGACACCAATATCGAGACCATCCGCTATTACGAGCGGATCGGCCTGCTGCCACCCCCGCCCCGCACGGAGGGCAACTACCGGGCCTACGACCAGTCCCATGTGCGGCGCCTGTCCTTCGTGCGGCGGGCGCGGGCGCTGGGCTTCCACCTGGATACGATCCGGGCCTTGCTGGACGTGGCCGACAGGCCGGACCAGCCCTGCTGCGACGTCGACGCCCTGGCCCAGGCCCAGATCCGCGAGGTGGAGGCCAAGATCGCCGACCTGAACCGCCTACGCGACGAGCTGGTGCGCATTGCGGGCCAGTGCGGCGGCGGTCGCATCGCCGATTGCCGCATCATCGAAGCCCTGTCGCCGGAAACCGGCGCGGCCGAAACTGGCCGGCGATAATCGGGGCAGGGAGTAGGGAAACTGGTTGCCAGCCTACAGCCAGCGCCTCACCCGAGCGGCGTAGGAATCGAATTCGGTTCCGAATTGAGCGCGGAGTGCCCGTTCCTCCGGCCTGATCTGGAACAGGGTCAGGTAGAGGACGAACAAGGGCAGCACCAGGAAGGCGGAGAGCGTGGCCAGATACAGCGCCCATGCCAGCAAGACGACCAGAAAGCCGAGATACATCGGATTGC
Source organism: Niveispirillum sp. CC-CTL257 (assembly GCF_059489915.1). NCBI lineage: Bacteria > Pseudomonadati > Pseudomonadota > Alphaproteobacteria > Rhodospirillales > Azospirillaceae > Niveispirillum > Niveispirillum sp. CC-CTL257. The sequence continues at coordinate 2,042,199 of NZ_JCAJXE010000001.1, read as the reverse complement.
GCGTATGGTGGTAGATACCGCGCATCTGTTGATTTCCACGCGGAACTGACCCGGGATTTCCGTCGAGAATTGACCCACCTATGAGTTATGCGGCTTGGTTCATGATTGGGTCAAGGCATGTGGATTTCCCTTTCTCTTGCCGGATGCTGCGGCGGTGCTGGCCTTGAAACGAAAGCTGTCATTTCCGGTTTCGACGATGTGGCAGCGGTGCGTCAGGCGGTCGAGCAAGGCTGTGGTCATTTTGGCATCGCCAAAGACGGTGGCCCATTCGCTGAAACTGAGGTTGGTGGTTATGATGACGCTGGTCCGCTCATAGAGTTTGCTGAGCAGGTGGAATAGCAACGCGCCGCCAGATGCGCTGAACGGCAGGTACCCGAGTTGGTCCAGGATCACGAGATCCAGACGTGTCATGGCCTCGGCCAGCTGTCCGGCCTTTCCCTTGGCCTTCTCCTGCTCGAGAGCGTTGACGAGTTCAATGGTCGATATGAACCGGACCTTACGACGATGATGTTCGATGGCCTGAATGGCGATAGCCGTTGCGACGTGGGTTTTTCCGGTACCGGGGCCACCGATCAACACGACATTCTGCGCGCCGTCGATGAACGCGCAGCTGTGGAGTTGGCGCACCGTGGCTTCGTTGATCTCACTGGCGTGGAAATCGAAACCTGCCAGATCCTTGTAGGCTGGGAACCGTGCGGCTTTCATGTGGTAGGCGATGGAACGCACCTCCCGTTCTGCCATCTCGGCCTTCAGCAGTTGCGTCAGGATGGGGATGGCGGCCTCAAAGGCGGGAGCACCTTGCTCAATCAGATCGGTGACGGCCTGCGCCATTCCATACATCTTGAGACTTCGCAGCATGATGACGATGGCAGCACTGGCGGGGTCATGACGCATGACGGCCTCCGGTGCTGCGGGCGCGCAGGTCGTCATAGCGTTCGACATTGGCCTTGGGTTCATGGCGCAGGAGCAGGGTCTGCGGTGTGCTGATGGTCGGCCCGTCGGTCGGCTTACCATCGATCAGGCGATGCAGGATGTTCAGGACATGGGTTTTGGTTGCCACGCCGTCGGACAGGGCCAGTTCGACGGCGGCCAGCACCGCCTGCTCGTCGTGCTGCAGGACCAGGGCCAGGATATCGACCATGTCGCGATCACCACCGGGACGCCGCAGCATCTGATCCTGCAATCGCCGGAACCCCGACGGCAGGTCCGCGAAGGGGGCACCATTGCGCAATGCGCCGGGCTTACGCTGGACCACCGCCAGATAATGGCGCCAGTCATAAATTGTCCGGGGCATTTGACGGGATCGGTCAATCCAGCGTTCATGCTGGCACAGGATATTGCCCTCGGCCGCGACAACAAGCCGGTCCGGGTAGACCCGCAGGCTGACGGGCCGGTTCGCGAACGAGGCCGGCACGCTGTAGCGGTTGCGCTCGAAGCTGATCAGGCAGGTTGGTGAGACGCGCTTGCTCTGCTCAATGAACCCGTCAAACGGGAGCGGCACGGGCATCAGCGCGGACCGTTCCTCTGCCCAGATATCGGCAAGGGTCCCGACGAGACGACCATGCGGAATCTCCTGCCACAGCTCCAGGCAGCGCTGCTCAAGCCAGACATTCAGCGCGGCCAGGTCGGGAAAATCCGGTGTCGGCTGCCACAGCCGTGGCCGTGCATCCTGCACATTTTTCTCGACCTGCCCTTTCTCCCAGCCCGACGCCGGGTTGCAGAACGACGGCTCGAAGACATAGTGGTTGGCCATGGCCAGAAAGCGCAAATTGATCTGGCGCTCCTTGCCACGCCCGACGCGGTCCACCGCCGTGCGCATGTTGTCGTAGATGCCGCGCCCTGGCACGCCGCCGAAGACGCGGAAGCCATGCCAATGGGCGTCGAACAGCATTTCATGGGTTTGCAGTAGATAGGCGCGGACCAGGAACGCCCGGCTGTACGCCAGTTTGATATGCGCGACCTGCAATTTGGTACGATGACCGCCCAGCATGGCATAATCCTCGCTCCAGTCGAACTGGAAGGCCTCGCCGGGGCGAAAACTCAGCGGAACGAAAACGCCGCGCCCGGTCGTCTGCTGCTCGCGTTGCCGCTCCGCGCGCCATTCACGGGCAAAGGCCGCAACCCGGTTATAAGAACCGGTGAACCCCAGCGCGACCAGATCGGCGTGCATATGTTTCAAGGTTCGGCGCTGCTTGCGCGATGTGGAAGCCTCGGCCTTGAGCCAGCCTGCCAACTTGTCGGCGAACGGGTCCAGCTTGCTGGGTCGCTCCGGCACTGAGAACTTCGGTTCGATCGTCCCGGCGTTCAAATACTTCTTGATGGTATTCCGCGACAGACTGGTCCGGCGCGCGATCTCCCGGATCGCCACCTTCTCACGCAAGGCCAAACGGCGGATGACATTCAAAAGTCCCATGTGGATCACTCCTGTGCCCCCCGTCGCTCAATGCGCCGGGGGAAGGGTCACATGGGTCATTTCTCAATGGAAATAAGCCGCCATCCCGGGTCAGTTCCGCGTGGAAATCAACAGCGCATCACCAACGATGAAGCCGTATCCGGGTGCATGGGGTTGACAGTGGTCCGGGCGCGGCGGAAGGCCAAAACCCCGGCCAGGCAGATCAGGATCCCCAGGCAACCGAGCGCCGCGCACAGCCAGACCTGCCAAGGGTCGGTGGGGCGTGGCAGGTCTGTTATCGGTGGCAGCAACCACATCGCCAGCGCGGCGAGAAGGACCAGAGCCAAGGGCGGTACCTTCAGGGAAAGGGTTGGCCAGGGATGCGGCTGTGGCTGTCGGTTGTCTTCCATGATGTTTCCTCCTGTCAGGCTCGGCAGCGGTTCGTCCGCGCGAATGATCAGGTATGAGCCTAAAGCCTGTAGTTCCTACAGGGACAAGACTGAATCTTCCGCATCCTGATGAAATTGCCGCGGCCATATGCGCTGGACCGGCGGAACCGGAAGGGCGCTGGCGGCGACCGTGCCGGCAAACCGCCAGCGCCTTGTCCCTACATTCCGGGTTTCGGCTGCGAGGGCGATACCGGCGCGCACTCGCCTCGACGCCAACGGATGCTGTGCCATTTATGGCCGGTCGGGCGTGTGCCTACCTGCATCTGGCGTTGTCCGCTTTCACAGGAGCTGTCGGTAACTGTACGCGCCGGCGTGTCGGGGCCGGACGAGCATCCGGCCAGGAACATCGCGGCAAGCACGATGGTCGTCATGGTCTTCATGGTTTTTCCCCTATCGGGTTCGGGAACGTGGCATGCAGCCGGTTGCCGGCGGCAGTCGCGGCGCGTGGACGCGGTAGGTACGGCAAGCCGTGTCCGGCATGCCGCGCGGATGGACGGCTTCTCGGCCTGGGCCTCAGGCTGTCCTTGGCGGGCGGTCTATGCGGATGCTGTTCTCTGGCAGTGTGAACCGCGCCGGCACCGCTCCCCCGCCGCCGATTGGCGGGAGGGAAACCAAGGCTGCCTGCGCCGGCAGCACGATGAGGAGATGGTGGCCGCCATCATGGCAGCGGTGCAGGCACACCCCATTCTCCTCGGCAGCGTGTTCCGGGGAATGCCGCGCGCCAGCCCCATCCTCATCGCGGTCATGGAACGCAGACGCCTCGACGGCAGGCCCGCCGACATCGAACGCCATTGCCGCCGCCGCATGGACGACGGTGAAGACGAGCATCAGGGACAGGATGGCGCAAACGATGCGGCGCATTGCTCTGGAGGCCCCAATGAGGGATCGACGCGACCCGCAAAGCCTATGCCCGGAAACGGACGGGAAGCAATCGCATTCCGCATCCTATCCGATTACGCAAAATACAGGCTTGCAAGAGCCGGGACCTGCACCTATTTTCTGGTCCATGCGTTTCCTGACCGTCCTGCTGCTTCTCGCGGCATTCCTGTTCAATGCCCCAGGCATCCATGCCGCGGACATCGGGAACTGTGACGTCCAGACGGTGGCTGCCGAAAGCAGCCACCCGGCCGGCAAGGCGCATGTCGACTACCATCATGGTTGCAGCCACATGCATGTGGCTGATCGGGCACGCGCGACCCGCGTTGCCGAGCCTGTGGTGTGGGAGCAGACCCGCTACGCGATGGACCCTGCACTTCCGCCGGCCAGTGCCGATCCGACCCTGCCTGACGAACCACCGCGCGCCTGACAAGCCGAATTCCGTCTGGGTGATGACCCCTTGGGTCCGCCCGCCATTCGCTTGTCCGCACGCGGAGCATCCATGCGCACGCACGTCGCAGCCGCCTTGGCGATGGTTTTCGCCTGGGCGCCGACGGCCGGGGCACAACAGTCCCAAGCCGCCGAACCCTCCACACTTTCCCCCTCATCCCCATCCGTCCTGACGCCGGAAACGGCCATCGCCCGCGCTCTGGAGGTGGCGCCGCGCACCGCTGCGGCCGCCGCACGCCTGCGGGCCGCCGGCGGGGCGGTCGACCAGGCCGACGTCCTGCCCAACCCCGAAATCTCGGTCGAGTTCGAGAATTTCAAGGGCAGCGGCCCCTATCGCGGCTATGGGAATACGGAAACCACCTACAGCCTGTCCCAGACGATCGAGCTGGGCGGCAAGCGCGGGGCTCGAGTTGGCTCGGCCCGGGCCGCCCGGTCCACCGCCGGCTTCGACCTGGCGGCTGCGAAGCTGGACCTGGTCCGAGACGTGCGCCAGGCTTTCACCGAGGCGGTCGCCGCTGATGCCGCCGTGACCCTGGCCGACGAGCAGTTGCGGTTGGCCGGGGAGGTGGAGCGGTCCACCCAGGCGCGGCTGGAGGCCGGCCGCGAAGCACCGATCCAACTCGGCCGTGCCGAGATCGCGCGGCGCCAAGCTCAGTTGGAACTGGAGCAGGCCAAGCGCCGGGCCGGGGCGGCCCGTCAGGTCCTGGCCGGACTTACCGGCATCGGCCAGGCCGGTCTCCAGCTGGAAGAGGACTGGTTCCGACGGCTCGACGCGACGGCTGCTGAAACGGCGGCGGAGTCCACGGAGCTGCTGCGCCGGCAGTCCGAACTGCGGCGCAGCCGCGCCGAGCTTGATGTGGAACGGTCCAAGGCCATTCCCGATGTGACGGTGTCCGGTGGCTTTCGCCGGTTCCGGGAGGGCCGTGACAATGCCTTCCTAGTCGGCGTCTCCGTTCCCATCCCGCTGTTCGACCAGAACCGCGGCGCCATCGAACGGGCGCGCGCCGAAGTGGTTGCCGCCGAGGCGGACCTGGCGGCCGAGCGCATCGACCAGGAGCGGCGCGTGACCGTCGCCCGCGCCAACCTGGACGCGTCGCGCGATACGGCTGCAGCCTTGCAGGAAAAGATCATTCCCACCGCCGAGCAGGCTTTCGCCGCCGCGCAGGAGGGTTATCGGCAAGGCAAGTTCTCATACCTGGAAATGCTTGAGGCGCAGCGCACGCTGTTTGATACGCGGCGCAACCTCATCGACACGCTCCAGGGCTTCCACAATGCGCGGGCCGAGCTTGAACGCCTGACCGCGACCGCCGAGGGCGGAGAGGTGACACCATGAACAAGAAGAACATCCTGATCGGCGTCTCGGTCCTGGCCCTGGCTGTCGCCGGCATCGGCTATTGGACCTTCAGCGGCAACGGCAAGCCCACCGCCCAACTGGCATCCGGCAAGGACGGCCATGGCGGCGAGGGCGAGGAAGGGCATGAGGATGAGGAAGGCGCCATCCACCTCACGGCCGAACAGATCAAAAAAGCCAACATCAAGGTCGTGGCCGCCGGTCCGGCCGAGGTTTCCCGGGAAATCCAGGTGATGGGCACCGTCGTGGCGGACGCCGATCGCATGACCCATGTCACGACACGGGTTCCCGGTGTCGTCATAGAGGTGCGCAAGCGCCTGGGCGAGCCGGTGACGGCAGGCGAGGTGCTGGCCGTCCTGGACAGCCGCGAGTTGGCCGACGCCAAGGCCGAATACATGTCCGCCCAGCGGCAGGAGGCGCTGGCCGCCACGACGCTGCGGCGTGAGGAAGACCTTTGGCGCAAGAAGGTGTCGGCGGAGCAGGATTATCTCGACGCCCGCACCAATGCTGAGACCAGCCGCATCACCCTGGACGCCACCCGCCAGCGCCTTGGTACGCTGGGCCTCACATCGGCGGAAATCGCGGACCTGTCGCGGCAAGGCGTTTCCAGCCTGAGCCGCCTGGAGGTTCGCGCCCCCATCGCCGGCCGCATCACCCGGCGCGAGCTGGTGCGCGGCGAATTGGCGGCGGCGGAGAAGGAAATCTTCACCATCGCCGACCTGTCCAAGGTCTGGGTGGAACTGCCGGTCTACGCAGCCGACTTGGCGCAGGTGCGCGAGGGGCAGTCTGTCACGCTGAAGGGCCAGGACGGCCGGACGGCACAGGGCACGGTCATCGCGGCCGGTGCCACGCTGGAGACACAGACGGGGGCGGCCCGCGTGGTGGCGGCCCTGGACAATGCCGAAGGGCAGTGGCGTCCAGGTGATTTCGGTACCGGCACCATCGTCGCCGGCGGGGAAAAGGCGGACGTCGCCGTTCCGGCATCGGCGCTGCAGACCCTGAACGGCGAGAATGTCGTCTTCGTGCGCAACGAGGAGGGGTTCCAGGCACGGGCCGTTGAAATCGGCCGCCGCAACAGTGCCGCCGCCGAGATCACCTTCGGCCTGTTCCCCGGCGACCAGGTGGCGACGGGCAACACCTTCCTGCTGAAATCGGAAGCGTCGCGCGGCGCTGCCGAACATTCCCACGCGCATTGAGGAGCGGCGGCATGATCGAACGCGTCCTCAATTTCGCCATCCAGCGCCGCTTCCTTGTGGTGCTGCTCGTGGCGGTCGCCGCCGCCTTCGGCGTGCAGTCGCTTCTGCGACTGCCCATCGACGCGGTCCCCGACATCACCAACAACCAGATTCAGATCACCACCCTTGCCCCGGCCCTGTCGCCGTTCGAGATCGAGCAGCAGGTGACATATCCGGTGGAGACGGCCCTGGCCGGCATCGCCGGGCTGGAAAACACCCGTTCCATCTCCGTCAACGGCCTGTCGCAGGTGACGGCCATCTTCGGTGAGAAGGTGGACATCTATTTCGCCCGCCAGCAGGTGGGCGAGCGTCTGACCGAGGCCAAGGAGCAGTTGCCGCCGGGGTTGACACCCACGATGGGCCCGATCTCCACGGGTCTGGGCGAGATTTACATGTGGACGGTGGAGTATGCGCCGTTCGCCAAGGAGAAAGCCCAGGCCGGCAAGCCCGGCTGGCAGCCCGACGGCGCCTACCTGACCCCGGAGGGCGAGAAGCTGACGTCCGAGGCTGAGCGGGCGACATATCTGCGAACCGTTCAGGACTGGATCGTCTCCCCGCAGATGAAGGGCGTGGCAGGCGTTGCCGGCATCGACACGATCGGCGGCTTTGTCCGCCAGTACCATGTCATGCCGGATCCGGCCCGGCTCATCTCCTTCGGGCTGACCTTCGCCGAACTGGGCGAGGCGTTGGAGCGCGCCAATCAGAGTCTGGGCGCCGGGCAGCTTGAGCGCAATGGCGAGCTGTTCATCGTCCGTTCCGACGGGCGCATCTCCACGGCGGTACAGATCGCCGAGGTCGTCGTTACCACACGCGGCGGCGTGCCTGTCCGCCTTGGCGATGTCGCCACGGTCCAGACGGGGCAGGAAGTGCGCACCGGTTCAGCCAGCGAGAATGGTCGCGAGGTGGTGGTCGGCACGGCCCTGATGCTGATCGGCCAGAACAGCCGGACGGTGGCGGCGGCCGTGGATACCAAGCTGCAGGAGATCCGCCGCTCCCTGCCGGCCGACATCGTCGCCAAGACGGTGCTGGACCGCACTGACCTGGTGAATTCCACCATCAAGACCGTGGCCAAGAACCTGACGGAGGGGGCGCTGCTGGTCATCGCGGTGCTGTTCCTGTTGCTGGGCAACATCCGCGCGGCCCTGATCACGGCGCTCGTCATCCCTGTCACCATGCTGATGACGGCGACGGGGATGCTGGAGGCCGGTGTCAGCGCCAACCTGATGAGCTTGGGCGCACTTGATTTCGGCCTGATCGTCGATGGTGCCGTCATCATCGCGGAGAACTGTCTGCGAAGGCTCGGGGAGCGGCAGCATCATCTGGGCCGCGTCCTGACCCTGAAAGAGCGTCTGGCCGAGGTGGGCGTCGCCGCCAAGGAGATGATCCAGCCGTCGGTCTATGGGCAAGCCATCATCATCGTCGTCTATCTGCCGCTGCTGACCTTCACGGGCGTGGAAGGCAAGATGTTCCAGCCGATGGCGCTCACCGTCATCATCGCGCTCGTCGCCGCCTTCGTCCTGTCGCTGACCCTGGTTCCGGCGCTGATCGCCATCTTCGTGTCGGGCAAGGTGGAGGAGAAGGAGAACGCCATCATCCGCAAAGCCGGGGAGACCTACCGGCCGCTGTTGGAAAAGGCGTTGAAGGCGCCGATGCGCATGGCCGCACTGGCCGCCCTGCTATTTGCCGGCAGCCTGGTGCTGTTCACTCAGCTGGGCCAGGAATTCATCCCGCAGCTGGATGAGGGCGACGTCGCCCTGAACGCCTTCCGCATCCCCAGCACCAACCTGGCCCAGGCGACGGGCCAGCAATTGGAGATCGAGAAGGCCGTGACCGCGTTCCCGGAAGTGGCCTTCGCCTTTTCCAAGACCGGCACGGCCGAGATCGGAACGGACGTCATGCCGCCCGGCATCTCGCACATGTTCGTGATGCTGAAGCCGCGTGACCAATGGCCGAACCCCGGCCTGTCAAAAGCGGAACTGGTCCAGCGGCTGGAGAAGGCTGTGGGATCATTGCCCGGCCAGGTGTACGAGGTCAGCCAGCCCATCCAGTTGCGCTTCAACGAACTGCTGGCCGGCGTGCGCGGCGACGTCGCCATCAAGGTGTTCGGTGACGATTTCGACACGCTGCTGGCCACGGCCAACCAGATCGCCGGTGTGGTCCGGGGCATCGATGGTGCGGCCGACGTGCGGGTGGAACAGGTGTCCGGCGCTTCCTTCATGAATGTGGAGGTCGACCGGGCGCGCGCGGCGCGCTTCGGCCTGTCCGTGGCCGACGTGCAGGAGGTGGTGGCCATGGCCATCGGCGGCCGCGAGGCCGGCATGGTCTATCAGGGCGACCGCCGCTTCGACATTGTCACCCGCCTGCCGGATGCATTGCGCAACGATCCGGTGGCGCTGGCCTCCATCCCGATTCCGCTGTCGGGCGAGGTCGCCGGGGACGAGGGCGGGCCGGCCATGCGGACGGTGCCGCTGGGCGAGGTGGCCCGCTTCAACTTCACGGAGGGACCGAACCAGATCAGCCGCGAGAACGGCAAGCGCCGCATCGTGGTGCAGGCCAATGTTCGCGGCCGCGACATCGGCTCCTTTGTCCTGGACGCGCAGTCCAAGATAGCCGGTCAGGTCCAGGTGCCCGCTGGCTACTGGGTCAATTGGGGCGGGCAGTTCGAGAACCTGATCGCGGCGCGCGAGCGTCTGTCGATCGTGGTGCCGGCCTGCTTCGCCCTGATCTTCCTGCTGCTTTACAGCGCTCTCGGGTCGGCGCGGGACGCGGCTCTGGTGTTCAGCGGCGTGCCGCTGGCGCTGACCGGCGGCATCCTGGCCCTTTTCCTGCGCGGCATGCCGTTCTCCATCTCCGCCGCCGTGGGGATGATCGCGCTGTCGGGCATCGCCGTGCTGAACGGGCTGGTCATGCTCTCCTACATCCGCCAACTCCGCCTGGGCGGGAAAAGCCTGGAGGATGCGGTGCGGGAAGGGGCGCAGACCCGACTGCGTCCCGTGCTGATGACGGCTCTGGTGGCCAGCCTGGGCTTCGTACCCATGGCCTTGTCCACCAGCGTGGGTGCGGAGGTGCAGAGGCCCATCGCCACCGTCGTCATCGGCGGCCTGATCACCGCCACGCTGCTGACCCTGCTGGTCCTGCCTGCCCTTTACCGCCGCTTCGCCGGACCGGTCGTGAGCGGGGAGGCGGAGGACGAGCCCGTGCCGACGGCACCGGGTCCGCACCCCACCGCCTGACATTTTCCGATCCTAATCGACGACAGCCCCGGTTGCCTGCGGGCGCCGGGGCCCCAACCCTGAAGGAGACATACCATGTTGAAGCCGTTTCTGATCGCCGCCAGCCTCTGCCTGCTGCCCGCCGCTGCCATGGCGCAGGACAGCCATGGCCACGACCACACCGCCAAGGGGCCGCATGGCGGCATCGTCAAGGAAGTGGGCGGGCAGGACGCCGAACTGGTCGTGGGCGACGGCACCGTCACCCTCTACCTGCTCGATGGCAAGACGGGTGCCCTGGCACCGGTCGACGGTGCCCAGGCCAGCGTCCTGTTCACGCAAGGCGCTGCCCGCAAGGGAACCCTCGTCCTCCAGGCGGCCGGTGACAAGCTGGAAGCCAAGGGTGCGGTGCCGGAAGGGGCCGACATTGTCGTCAGCCTGCGCACCAAGTCCGGCAAGAGCGGCCAGGCCAAGTTCGAGCTGGGCGGTCACGGCCATTGAGGGTCGGGAAGCCGGCGGCGCGGCCAACGCTGCCGGCTTTCCCATTTGGGGAGCATGTCCGATGGGGCGTCGTATCAGGCCCTCGCGGAGGGAGATTGCCAGGGGCTCCAGTCTGATCGGCGGGCGGCAGGCACGTCCGGCTGCGGTGGAGAAAGCCATGCTCCGGCGGAAGCGGACGAAGCGCCTCCGTCATGATGGCGTGGCGCTGGCCATCATGGGCGCGCTTCTCCTGTTGGGACTGGCCCTGGACCATCTGGTAAGCGGTTGAATCCGAAGACGCGCCGCCAAAGCCGGCGAGGAGAGCATCATGCAGGAACAATCGCACGAATGTGACGGGCACGAAGCCGGCGCGCATGACCACAAGCCCGGCGGCGACCATGAGCATGACCATGGCGGCATCTTTGGCTCCCGCACGGAACTGGTCTTCTCGCTCCTGTGCGGCGCCGCCCTCGGCCTGGGCGTCCTTCTCGAATATGCGATGCCTGGGGCGCCCGGCTGGATCAGCCTCGCCCTGTTCATCGCGGCCTATGTCTTCGGTGGCTGGTTCACGGGGCGGGAGGCGCTGGAGAACCTGTGGAACAAGCGTTTCGAGATCGACACGCTGATGCTGGTGGCCGCCGCCGGCGCCGCGGCGCTGGGGGCCTGGGCGGAGGGCGCGCTGCTGCTGTTCCTGTTCAGCCTGGGCCATGCGCTGGAACATTACGCCATGGGCCGCGCCAAGCGCGCCATGGAGGCGCTGGCGGCACTGGCCCCGCGTACGGCCATGGTCCGCCGGGACGGGGAAGTGATCGAACTGCCGGTGGAGGAACTGGCCATCGGTGACATCGTCATCGTCAAGCCCGACACCCGCCTGCCGGCCGACGGTTTCGTCATCGCCGGCACCAGCAGCGTCAACCAGGCCCCCGTGACAGGGGAGAGCATACCCGTTGACAAGCAGCCGGTGGCCGATCCGGCCGAGGCCCGCGTCAATCTGGACAGGCTGACGGCAGCCACCCGCGTCTTCGCCGGCACGGTCAACGGCGGCGGCTCGCTGGAGGTGGAGGTCACCAAGCGCGCCGACGACAGCACCCTGGCCCGCTTGGTCCGGCTGGTCAGCGAGGCGGAAAGCCAGAAATCACCGACCCAGCGCCTGACCGACACGTTCGAGCGCTTCTTCGTGCCGGCGGTGCTGGGGCTGGCCGTGTTGCTGCTGTTCGCCTGGGTCGTGGTGGACGAGCCGTTCCGCGACAGTTTCTACCGCGCCATGGCGGTGCTGGTGGCGGCCAGCCCCTGCGCACTGGCCATCGCCACGCCCAGCGCCGTGCTGTCCGGCGTGGCCCGCGCCGCGCGGGGCGGGGTGCTGGTCAAGGGCGGAGGGCCGCTGGAGACCCTGGGTTCGGTCACCGCCATCGCCTTCGACAAGACCGGCACCCTGACCGAGGGACGCCCCCGCATCACGGATGTGATCACGGCCGAGGGCGTGGCGGAAGCCGACCTGCTGGCCGTGGCCGTCGCCGTGGAGAGCCTCAGCGACCATCCCCTCGCCCGTGCCATCGTGCGCGATGGCAAGGAACGGCTGGCGGGGCGGCCGGTGGCTGCGGCCGGCAGCCTGGACAGCCTGACCGGACGCGGGGTCAGCGCCATGCTCGACGGCGAGAAGGTGCTGATCGGCAAGGCGGAGATGTTCGGCAATGACGGTATCGCCCCGCTTTCCGCCGCCATGGCGACGGCGGTGGAGGATCTGCGGGAGAAGGGCCGCACCACCATGGTGGTGCGGCGTGGCGATCGCGACCTGGGCGTCGTCGGCCTGATGGACACGCCCCGCAAGGCGGCGGTCGACACGATGCGCCGGCTGCGGGCGCTGGGCGTGCAGCGCATGGTCATGATCTCCGGCGACAACCAGCGCGTGGCCACCGCCGTCGCGGCGGAAGTGGGGCTGAGCGAGGCGCGGGGCGACCTGATGCCGGAGGACAAGGTGGCAACCATCCGGGCGCTGAAGGCCGAACAGCCGGTGGCCATGGTGGGCGACGGCGTGAACGACGCCCCCGCCATGGCCAGCGCTTCGGTGGGCGTGGCCATGGGGGCGGCTGGGTCGGACGTGGCGCTGGAGACGGCCGACGTGGCCCTGATGGCCGACGACTTGTCGCACCTGCCCTTCGCCATCGGCCTCAGCCGACAGGCCCGCTCCATCATCCGTCAGAACGTCTTCGCCAGTCTGGGCGTGGTGGCCCTGCTGGTGCCGGCCACCATCCTGGGACTGGGCATCGGCCCCGCCGTCGCCATGCATGAGGGATCGACGCTGCTGGTCGTGTTCAACGCCTTGCGGCTGCTGGTTTACAGGGAGTGAGGAAGACCGCGCCGGACACGCCCACCGGGGCCGTCACCACCGCAACCACTTCCGGGTTCACCCTGGTGGAACCCGCTGGCGAACCTCAGCCCGGACTGTGGATCTCCACGGCCAGGCCGCCCACTTTCCAGTCTGGGAATCCGTCCTCCAGGCGTACTGCCCGGTATCCTTTTTCGCGCAGAACCGCGACGGCCTCGAACGACAGGACACAGTAAGGGCCGCGGCAATAGGCGACGATCTCCGTATCCTTCGGCAGCTCGTCCAGTCGGCTGGCCAGTTCGGCCAGCGGAATGTTGCGTGCGCCCGGCAGATGCCCGCGCTCGAATTCATCCTGGCGCCGCACGTCCAGCACGGTCACCAAGCCGTCGCCCATGCGGCTGAGCAATTCCTCGCGCGACACGGCTTCCATCTGGTCACGGGCATGGAAATAGTCCCGGATCACGCAGCCCACCTCTGCGACGTTGCGCTCCCCCACCTGGCCAAGCGCCCGCATGAGCCCGATGACCTCTCCGTCATTGGCAAGGCTGTAATGGATGTGCTTTCCGTTCCGTTCGGTCCCTACGAGGTTCGCGCGCCGCAGGATCTGGAGATGGCGGGATGTATTGGCGACGGACAGGTCCGACAAGCCCGCCAGTTCCTCCACCGAGCGGCGGCCCTGCGCCAGCAGATCCAGCAGTTCCAGCCGATTGGCGTGCCCGATGGCCTGGGCCACCTCCGCCAGCTTCTCGAAAATCTGGAATTTGGGTCCGGAGGTTGACAAGCTGACCTCGTCGATAGATCAATCTTGAAATTGATTGAATGATCGGTAGCATGGTTGCGACCACGGGGCAAGCATGCATGGACTTCCGGTGTCCGTCGCCGTCACCGGTTCCACGCCTCCGCGACGGCATGGACGAGGGCGAGCGAGGCGACGGCCCCATTTGCCTCGCCCTTCTCGAAATCCCCGGTCTGACCCATCTGGTTGGTGACGTGGGCAAAGCACAGCACGGGCTTGCCGCGGGCGCGGGAGAAGGCATATAGCGCGGCCGCCTCCATCTCGACGGCCAGGATGCCCTGCTCACGCGCCGCCTCGATGGCTTCTGCGGTTTCACGATAGGGTGCATCGGTGGTCCAGGTCGCTCCGCGTTCCACCGGCTCCCCCACGCGGGACAGCGCCTGCGCGACGGAAGCGATGAGTGCGGGGTCGGCCTCGGCATAGTCCGAGGCGGGCAGGTAGTGGTAGCTGGTGCCTTCGTCCCGGAGCGCCCGTTCGATGAGGATGAAATAGGGTGGGGGGCGAAGTGCCTTGATCTGCCCGGACGAGGTGATGCTGATCAGCAGGCGGCAGCCGGAAGCGAACATCTGCTCCGCCAGCAGCACCGCATAGGAAGCGCCCACGGCGCAGCCGACGACGCCGAACTCCCGTCCTTCCTGCTCGAAACTGTACATCTCGCTGTGATAGCAGGCCCACCCGGTGGTGCGTCTCGAACGGCCAGTGGCATGAAGATGCCGCACGATGTCCCCGTCCGGATCAAGGATGCAAACCTCCGGCACCACCATATCCGGCACGTCCTTCTGCCGGCGCGCCTCGCGCAGGAGGCTTTCCGGCGTGAAGGCGGAGGGCGCGTCATGCTGCTTTTCGCGCAGGATGGGTGGGAGGCTGCCGCCGATCGGGGACATCAGGACCTCGCAATGGGCTGGTGGCGGAAGATGCTGAACTGGAAGGACTGCGTGGAGCCCCAGGGCGTGGCATGCAGGTGCCGTTGCGTGCCTGTCAGCTGGAACGCGGGACCGAGCGTTTCGGCCAGGCTGTCGGCATCGTACCGGACCACCGGCAGGCCGCTGCAACGCTCCGGCCCGTCCGGGGCGAAGGTCGCGATGATGGCATGGCCGCCGGGTTTCAGGGCTTGGGAGAGACGGGCGATGTAAGCCTCGCGATCCGCGGCGGCGGTGAGGAAATGGAAGGCGGCCCGGTCGTGCCAAACCGCGTAGGTGCGATCCGGCTCCCACTTGGTGACGTCCGCCACGATCCATTGCACATGGTCGCCTGTGCTGTCGATCCGGGCCTTGGCGGCGGTCAAGGCCGACGATGACAGATCCAGCACCGTCGCATCCCGGTATCCGCGGTGAAGCAGCGCATCAATCAGGCGCGAAGCGCCGCCACCAATGTCGATAATGGCGTCCGGTGCCGCGGCGCAGCCTTCGATCAGGCCCAGCGAAGGTTCGGGACTATCCTGAAACCAGCTGACTTCCTGTTCGCCCTTCGTCTGGTAGGTGGATTGCCAATGCTCTTGGCGATCTTCCGGATGCATGGGGCTTCCTTCTCGGGACGGCCCTGGGGAAAGGGCGGCGGGCAGAGACTTGCGATCCCGCCTCTTAGCATGGGCCTGGAAGCTTTACATTAAATCATTCTGATGAATGTTATTTCGATGGTAAGCCATTGTAAGGCCGGCGGGCTCCTCCGCCCGCCGGCCAGCTCGTCACATCACACGCTTGAACTTGGTGTAGTCGCCGGTGGCGCGGACTGTGATGGTGACGTCCTTGTCACCACGGTTGCGCCAGAACCAGCCATGGTTGCCATCGAAGGCAGCGACGATCTCGCCTTCATCGCTGGCGGCACCACGGCCCTTCTCATAGGAATGGACCTTGTCGGGGGCGGCGAAGGATTCGCCATGGGTGTCGAAATTCACCACCCCGCCCTCGGCCTTCCAGGAAAATTGCAGCTTGGCACCCTGCTTCATCTCCACCTTGACCTCGGCACCCTTGCCGGGGGCCAGCGTCAGGGTCATCTCGTTGCCATGCTCCTCCTCACCATGCACATGGTCGCCGTGGGCCAGGACGGTGACGGGCAGCAGGCACAGGCCGGCGGCGATCAGAAACGGCTTCAGCATCGGTTTATTCCTTCATATTCCTGGGGACGCGCCGGGCCCGCAGGCATGCCGGCGCGTCGGGTTGTATCGGGGTCGTTGTTCGCGGATCACGGCGCGGAAGCGGGCCGGGGGGCAGCCTGCTCCCGGTCGGCCTTGGCGTCGGCTTCGGCCTCTGCGGCCAGTTCGGACTTGATCTCGCCCATCTCCGTCAGGCCCAGCAGCTTGCCGATGCCGGTGGGGTCGATGGCGTATTCCGACGGCAGCACCACGGTGACCAGCAGGATGGAGGCGGTGACCAGGGCGATGGCGGTGGAGCGCAGGAGCTGACCGGAGGTCGGCAGGTCCGCCTGGGTGGGGATGTTGGTGTTGTACATGGTCTGGCTCCTTCTCAGGACGAGATGGTCCAGCCGGTCAGCTGATACCCGATCAGCATGAACCCGGCGGTCATCATCGCGACGTTGGCGGTGTAGGCATGGCGCCAGAAGCCGGCGGTGCGGCGCCAGTAGCCCATGACGATCAGGATGGCGCCCAAGGCCAGAAGCTGGCCGATCTCGACCCCGACATTGAAGGCCAGCAGGTTGGGGATCAGCCCATCCGGCGAGACGTCATATTCGCGGATCTTGGTAGCCAGCCCCAGTCCGTGGAACAGGCCGAAGACCAGCGTCGCCACCTTGGTGTTGGGCTGGAAGCCCAGCCAGCGCTGATAGGCGCCCAGATTGTCCAGCGCCTTGTAGACCACCGACAGGCCGATGATGGCGTCGATCAGGTAGCCGTTGACGTTGATGTCGAACAGGACACCCAGCAGCATCGTCGTGGAATGGCCCACGGCGAACAGGCTGACATAGAGGCCGATATGTTTCAGCCGGTAGAGGAAGAAGATCACCCCGAACAGGAACAGGATGTGATCGTAGCCGGTCACCATGTGCTTGGCGCCGAGATAGAGGAAGGGCAGGAGATGCACGCCCGTGATCTCCTGGATATAGCCCTTGTCGCCCTGCGTGACGGCATGGGCCAGCGCATCTCTGTTGCCGAAGATCAGCGCCATGCCCAGCAACGCAAGCAACAGGGCGCGCGGCCGCAAGACGGCATCATGCCGTCCGGCCTTCAATGGAAGCCCGTTCATGGGTTGAGGTTCCGTTGTCTATGGATACAGGCGACCGCGCAGGGGGCGCGGCCATGATCATGCGGACAGAGCGGAACGGGGTGGGCGGTCCAGCGAATAGAGCGGCGAGCTATAGGCGGGCGTGGCAACGCCACCCTGCCAATCGGTGCGGAACATGACGGGGGCGACGCTGCCGGGCGGCGCCACGCCGGTCATGGCCACATGGGAATGGTCACCGGCATTGTGGCTGTGGGTATGGGCAGCGGCATGGTCATCCCAGACCTCGAAGCCATCCTCATCATGCCAATGGCAGTGATGCTCGATTTCGGCGACGGCCACACCGGGAAGATGGGCGGCACTGCCATGATGGGCGAGCGACAGGATACCCATTGCCATCGCCAGAAAGGCGATGAGCCGGAAGGCCTTGAGCAAAGGGTGCCGCGACATCTCGTTGCCACCAACCGTCAAGAGGGGGACGCCAAGCCGGCTTGGCCGCTCCCAAGGGCGCTGCCGGACCTGGAGCAGGGATAGCCCATGGCTGGGAACCGGTCAACCATGGCGGGACCGGGCATGTGCTTGCTATATCCCCTCCAGGGGGATAGCATATTGCCTATCACATATGCTTGTGCGGAGGGCCGGAATGCTGGCCGATGCTTCGCCCACCCTGGAAGAAATCCCGTGCTCTCTCCCCTGCTGAACCGGACCTACCGGCATCTTTTCGCAGCACAGGTCGTGGCCCTGGTGGGCACCGGGTTGCTGACGGTCGCTTTGGGGCTGCTGGCCTATGATCTGGCTGGAGCCGATGCCGGGGCGGTACTGGGCACGGCCCTGGCCATCAAGATGGTGGCCTATGTCGGGGTGGCGCCTGTTGCGGGTGCCTTCGCCGACCGGCTGCCCCGGCGCAGCTTCCTGGTGGCCATGGATCTGGTACGGGCGGTGATCGCCCTGTCGCTGCCCTTCGTCACCGAGATCTGGCAGATCTATGTACTGATCTTCCTGCTGCAATCGGCGTCGGCCGCCTTCACGCCGACCTTCCAGGCCACGATCCCGGATGTACTGCCCGAAGAGGCCGAGTACACCAAGGCCCTGTCGCTGGCCCGACTGGCTTATGACCTGGAAAGCCTTGCCAGCCCGACCCTGGCGGCAGCCTTGCTGACGGTTATGACCTACCACGACCTGTTCGCGGGCACGGTGGTCGGCTTCATCGGATCGGCCCTGCTGGTGGCATCGACCAGCCTCGTCAGGCCCAAGGCCGGACAGGACAGGGGCGGTATCTATGACCGGACGACGCGGGGTGTCCGCATCTACCTGCGCACACCCCGCCTGCGGGGCCTGCTGGCCTTCAACGGCACCGTCGCTGCTGCCGGTGCCATGGTCATCGTCAATACGGTCGTGCTGGTGCGCGGCCTGCTGGGCGGGACGGAGTCCGACGTGGCCATGGTGCTGGCCGCTTATGGCGCCGGCTCCATGACCATGGCGTTCCTGCTGCCGCGATTGCTGGAAAGGGTGACGGACCGGACCATCATGTTGGCGGGTGCCTGGGTGCTGACCGGCGGTCTGCTGATGCTGGCGGCGATCCTGGCCAGCGGCGTCATTGCGGCGGATGGCACGTCTCCTTTCCTGGTGCTGATGCCGGCCTGGTACGTGCTGGGGGCGGCCAACGCCGCCGTGCTGACGCCGTCGGGCCGGCTGCTGCGCCGCTCCGCCGAAGCCGGCGACCGACCGGCCATCTTCGCGGCGCAGTTTGCCCTCTCCCATGCCTGCTGGCTGGCCACATACCCGCTGGCCGGCTGGCTGGGCGCGACCGGCGGGCTGGGGATCGCCTGCGCGGTGCTGGGTGTGCTGGCCACCGTGACGACGATGATTGCTGCGCGGATCTGGTCCGGCGACGGGATAGGCTCTGCGAACTGATCAAATCGACGGAATGCCGCCTCCGCCCCTGGCTATGCAAGGGCGGAGGCGGCATGGCTTTACCTGACCTCCTTCATGGGCTGCGCTACCGTCGGGAGGCAATCGCCATCACGCCAGCGCACCCCATACCGTTTTATCCCCGGCAGCCGGGGGGCGATCTTCTGGAGACGCTGGCCGCTTTCGCATGTGCTGTCGGCGACTGTCCTGCCTGGCAGGTCTGTGCCGCCTGAACAGCCCGCCAAGGCCAGGGCAAGCAGGAATGGTGCGATCCTCGTCTTCATGGACACCCTCCATTGGGGATCAGGAAAGTTGCGGTACGGTGGCCTGTGCCGATGCGTGGTCATTTCTTCGTGTCCGGTAGCACAGCCGGTACAAGGCCGGCAGAACCAGTAGGGTCAGCAGGGTGGAGGAGAGGATGCCGCCGATGACCACGGTGGCCAGCGGGCGCTGCACTTCGCTGCCGGCGCCGACATTGAAGGCCATGGGGATGAAGCCCAACCCGGCGACCAGGGCGGTCATCAGCACCGGTCGCAGCCGGGCCAGTGCGCCCTGGCTGATGGCGGCCTCCAGCTCCATGCCGTCATCCAGCAATTTGCGGATGAAGGTCACCATCACCACGCCGTTCAGCACGGCGATGCCGGACAGCGCGATGAAGCCGACCCCGGCCGAGATCGACAGCGGGATATCGCGCAGGGCCAGCGCCGCCACGCCGCCGGTCAGCGCCAGCGGCACGCCGCTGAACACCACGCCAGCATCACGCATCGACCCGAACGCCATGATCAGCAGGCCGAAAATGGCCAGCAGGGTCAGCGGCACCACGACCTGCAGCCGCTGGGTCGCGGATGTAAGCTGCTGGAACGTGCCGCCATATTCCACCCAATAGCCTTCGGGCACGGTCACGTTCTGCGCCACCGTGCGCTGGATTTCCTGCACGAAGGAGCCAAGGTCACGGCCACGCACATTGGTGGTGACGACGATGCGGCGCTTGGCATTTTCCCGGCTGATCTGATTGGGACCCAGGCCGATCTCCACCTTGGCCAACTCGCCCAAGGGGAGATACGCCACGGCAGAACCACCTTCGACCGCCGGCATGGGGACGGGCAGCAGGCGCAACCGGTCCAGATCGGTGCGGATATCTTCCGGCAGACGGACGACGATGTCGAACCGTCGGTCGCCCTCGAATATCTGGCCGGAGACCTGTCCGGCCAGGGCCGTCTGCACCACCTGCTGCAAGTCGGCGATGTTGATGCCGTAGCGATCCAGTGCGGCGCGGTCGGGCATGATGCTCAGCACGGGCAGGCCGGTGGCCTGTTCCAGCTTGGCATCCGCCGCACCGGGGATGGCGGTGATGACCTTCTCGATCTGGGCACCGATCTCCGTCAGCTTCCCCAGGTCGTCGCCATAGACCTTGACGGCCACCTCGCTGCGCACGCCGGCGATCAATTCGTTGAAGCGCATCTGGATCGGTTGCAGGAACTCATAATTGTTGCCGGGAACCGTGGCGACGGCAGCCGCCATCTCCGACACCAGCTGTTCCTTGGTCTTGCCCGGATCGGGCCATTGGTCGCGAGGCTTCAGCATGACGAACGTGTCAGCGACACTGGGTGGCATCGGGTCGGTCGCTACCTCCGCCGTGCCGATCTTGGCGAAGATCCGGTCGACCTCCGGCAATGTTTTCAGCTTGGCCTCCAGCACCGTCTGCATACCGACAGCCTGGGTCAGGCTGGTGCCGGGGATGCGCAAGGCGTGGAGCGCGATGTCGCCCTCGTCCAGGTTGGGGATGAACTCCGTCCCCATCCGGGATGCGGCGATGCCGGACAGCACCACCAGCATGGCGGCGGCCACCAGTACGGGCACTCGGTTGCCGATGGCCATATGCAGCACCCGGTTGTAAAGGCGACCTGTGGCCTGCATGACGGCATTCTCCTGCTCCGCCACCCGACCGGTGACGAACAGGGCGACGGCGGCGGGCACGAAGGTCAGCGACAGGACCAAAGCCGCCGAGAGCGCCATCACCACTGTGGCCGCCATGGGATGGAACATCTTCCCCTCCACCCCGGTCAGGGTGAAGATGGGCAGATAGACGGCGGTGATGATGATGATGCCGAACAGGCTGGGCTTGATCACCTCCGACGTGGCGGATGCCGCAAGGTCGAACCGCTCCTCGCGCGTCAGCAGCCGGCCCAGCCGGTGCTGCGCCTCGCCGAAGCGGCGCAGGCAATTCTCGATGATGATGACGGCGCCATCGACGATCAGGCCGAAATCAAGCGCGCCCAGGCTCATCAGGTTGCCCGATACCTTGGTCTGCACCATGCCGGTGATGGTCAGCAGCATGGAAAGCGGGATGACCGCCGCTGTGATCAGGGCCGCGCGGATATTGCCCAGCAGCGCGAACAGCACCACGACGACCAGCAGCGCGCCCTCCGCCAGGTTCTTCTCCACGGTCGCGATGGTCCGGTCGACCAGGGTGGTGCGGTCATAAACAGCCTCGGCCACGATGCCGGCGGGCAGGCTGGACTTCACCTCCTCCAGCTTGGCGGCGACGAGGCGGGAGACGTCGCGGCTGTTCTCTCCCACCAGCATGAAGACGGTACCCAGCACGGTCTCCTTGCCGTTCTGGGTGGCGGCACCGGTGCGCAGTTCCGCCCCGAAGCCGACATCGGCCACGTCACCGATACGCAGCGGCACCCCGGCCGGTCGGTCCAGCAGGATGGAAGCGAGGTCTTCCGCCCCCGTGGCCTGTCCCGGCACGCGGATCAGATATTGCTGGCCGTGGCGTTCGATGTAACCGGCACCGACATTGGCGTTGTTGCGCTCCAGCGCCTGCACGATGTCGGCCATTGCGACGCCATGGGCCTGCATGCGCCGCGGGTCGGGTGACACCTGATATTGACGGTTGAAGCCGCCGATGGAGTTGATCTCCGTGACGCCGGGAATGTTGCGCAATTGCGGGCGGACCACCCAATCCTGCACTTCGCGCAGATCGGCGGGCGTCCAGGGCTGGCCGTCCGGTCGGGTCGTGCCGTCGCGCGCGCTGATTGTGTACATGAAGATCTCGCCCAGGCCGGTGGCGATGGGGCCCATTGTCGGCTCGATGCCGACGGGCAGCTGTGCCAGGGTCTGTTGCAGCCGTTCATTGACCAGCTGGCGGGCGAAATAGAGGTCCGTCCCATCCTCGAACACCACCGTCACCTGTGACAGGCCATAGCGGGAGATGGAGCGGGTGTAGGAAAGGTGGGGCAGGCCACCCAATGCGGCCTCGATCGGATAGGTGATGCGCTGTTCGGCCTCCAGCGGCGAATAGCCGGGTGCCTCGGTATTCACCTGGACCTGGACATTGGTGATATCGGGCACCGCGTCGATGGACAGGCGGGTGAAGTTATAGACGCCCAGGGCGGCCAGCCCGAAGGTCAGGGCCAGCACCAGCCAGCGCTGCCGGATGGCGGATCTGATGAGAGTGTCGAGCATGGTCCGGCTCCTCAATGGTCGTGGCTGGCGCCGGACTTGTCGATGTCGGCCTTGATGAGGAAACTGTTCTCGCTGACATAGCGTTCACCGGGCTCGATGCCGCCCAGTACTTCGATCCAGTCGCCATCCTGCTGGCCCAGCTCCAGCATTCGGACCTCGTAGGTGTCGCCGACCAGTGCGAAGACCACGGTGAAGTCGCGGAAGGCCTGAAGGCCGGAAACTTTCACTGCCAGCGGCACCTCACGCGAACCGATGGTGATGGCGGCATTGACCATTTGTCCCGGCCGCAGCTTCTGTTCGGCGTTGTCCAGGACGACGCGGGCGGCCAGGGTCTGGCTGCCGGCATCGGCCAGGGGCAGGATACGCTGGACGGTGCCGGTCACCATCGTCCCGTCGCCGGTCGTCAGCCGCACCGGCTGGCCCGGCTTTACCCGCGCCGCATCGGCGGGGAACAGGCGCAGGTCGGCCCAGACGCTGGACAGGTCACCGATCTCGAACAGTGGGCCGCTGCCAGTGACGGCCCCGACATTGACGTCGCGCGATAGGATGGTGCCGCTGACCGGGGCCTTCACGGCATAGGTCTGCAGGCTCTCATTGCTTTCGATGGTGGCGATCACTTCGCCGGCCTCCACCTTGTCGCCGGGCAGCTTGCGTACCTCGCGCACCAGACCGGGGAAGCGGGCGTCGATGCGCGCCGACCGGTCCAGGTTCAAGGTGATGCGGCCCGTGACGTCGGCCACCTCATTGATGGTGGCGGGACCGGCCGGTTCCGTCTTGATGCCAGACGCTTCGGCTGCGGCAGCCTCGATCCGCGTGCGGCCCTCGTAGGAGGCGAATTTCCATTCATGGCGCTTGCCGCCCTGGTTGGCGACGACATGCACGTCGAAGGAATGCGGTTCGGCCAGCACAGCGTCGCCGGTCAGATAATCCTGTTCCGGCTTGAAGCCGAACCGGTCCACCTTGCCACCCAGGCGCGTCACGGCGACGGTCAGGCCCACGCTCTGCGGGGCCACCGGCCTGCCCTCGACATAGGCATAGACGCGGTAATGCGGGGGCACGCCATCCTCGAACACGGTCAGCTCCAGGGCCAGCGGCCCATCGCGCAGCATGCGGCCGCGATGGGGGCCACGTTCGTAGTCGCCTTCTGCTTTTGCATGGCCAGTCTCGGCATGAATGTCCGCAGGGCGGTTCAGCAGCCACAGGCCGGCGGCACCGCCGACGGCCAGGATGGTGGCGACAAGCAGGGTCTGCTTGAGCTTGTTTGTCTTGGTCATTCTGTCAGTCCTGCGGGGCAAGGGTCTGGCCGGTCAGGCGTTCGGCCTCGATGGCGAGCCGGTGATAGTCGGCGGCTTCGTTGATCATGGCCTGTTCCAGCTCCACCAATTGCCGGTTGGCCTCCGTCAGTTCCAGCAGCGACAGGCGGCCAGCCTTGTAGCCCTCCTCGATATCGGCGATGGCGATGCGGGCTTTAGGGGTCGCCTCCTCCTGCAACAGCCGGAGCGCCTGGCGGGCGCGTTCCATCCCGGCATGCAGGCTGGCCAGCATGTTGTAGAGGCTGGTGCGTGCCGCCCGTTCGCGGGCCAGGGCCAGGCCGGTGGCGGCCCTGGCCTCACGGATACCGGGCTCGGCCCGGCTGGCGGCCCCCAGCGGCATGGACAGCGACATGACGAAGGCCTGACCATTCTGGCCTTCCAACCGCCTTATGCCGGCACTGACCGTCAGGTCGGGTGTGCGGGCACTTTCAGCCAGCAGGGTACGGGCCTCCAGCGTGCGGCGCTCCGACGCGAAGCGTAGCAGGTCGGGATTGCGCTCCATCCTGGCCTGGATGGTGGAGACGGGCAGCGGCTCGGGAAGGTCCAGCAGCTTGGCGGCGGCCAGTTCGAACCGCGGGTCGCGATCCTCCCACGCTTCGGCCAGCAGCAGCCGGGCCGAATGCAGTTCCTGCTCGGCCCGCAGGCGGACCAGCCTTGCCTGGGTGACGGAAACCTGGGCGCGCGCCACCTCGCCTGGGAGGGCCTTGGCGGCCTTCGCGCGGGTGCCGGCGGCATCCAGGGCGCGACCGGCCATGGTTTCCTGGCGGCGGGCCAGGGTCAGCAGTTCCTGGTTGACCACGACATCGGTGAAGCGGCGCGTCACTTCGGCCAGGATGTCGATCTTCTCGGCATCCTGTTCGGACAGGACCTGGGCGCGTTCCTGCCGGGCCACGTCCATGCGCCGGCCGCGCTTGTCCTCAAGATCCAGGACGGTGCCCAGGCTGAGGGTGGTTTCGGTGTCGCCGATGAAGCGGGTGCCGCCGGTGCCCCCGATATTCTCCACCTCGATGCCGAGTTGGAGCGGGTTGCGCAGCGCCGCATGATCCTGGCGGGCCGTGGCGGCATCCAGGGCGAAGCGGTGGCCGGCAAGACGCGGATGGGTGTTCGCCGCCAGCGCCAGCGCCTGGCGCAGGGTCAGGATGCCGACAGGGCTGGCCGCCGGATCGGCGGCATAGGGAACGGAGGCGGGTGCCTCCTGGGCCAGGCACGGGCCGGCGACGGTTGCGAGCAGCAACATCGTCGCGGCCATGCCGGACCGGAGCGGGATGGCTCTGGGCATGGGTATCGTCCTCGGCACCCCGATGTTCGGGGGCCAATCAAATCGCGGGTCAGGGCTTGGAACCGGGGTTCAAGCCGCGCGCGGCGGACGATCAATGCGGATATAAGCACTCTGGCGCGTGAAATAGGCCGGCAGGCGGACATGGCCGCGCTGGATCGGCGGCTTCACCAGATCTGAAATGGCTGGCACGACGACCAGCAGATGGCCGGTTGCATCATGAGCATGATGCAACCAGTCGGCGTGTGGCCCGGTCTCCGCCGCCTCCACCTGCCGTCCATGGTCCGCCTGCTTGTCCCCTTGTCCGTCCGCGTGGTGATGCTCCATCGCCTCCGCTACCCCATGCGCCATGGTCTCGCCCGTGTGCAGCACGGTGAGGCAAAGCATCAGGGTCATGAGCAGGCTGAGGATACGGTGCATTATGCAAACGGCTGGTTGTCGGGACAGGGGCGATGGGAAAGCGTAACCTCAACGCCGCATCCGGGCCAATCCGATTTTGGCGCTGGAGGCGGGTGAAACTGTCGTCAAAGGTACTTTGTTATCTCCGCAATTCCGGCAAGCCGTTCACGCGCCTCCTTGGGCAGGGGGCCGGTGGCCTCCTCCAGATGATGCTCGATATGATGCAGGACCAGGACGGTCTTGGCCTTGTCCACAGCCTTCAGAACCGCCTGCAGCTGCTGGGCGACGACCAGCGCATCGCGGCCTTCCTCGACCATCTCGACGATCTTGGACAGGTGACCCTGCGCCCGCTTGAGGCGGTTCAGGATATCGGGGTTGTTGGCATGGCTCATATCACATACCTATCCCCCTGGAGGGGATGTGTCAATGCGCCTGCCGCTCCTTTATGCTCCTATAGACCATCCCCGGTAACCGGTGTTTGCGGGAATGCCCGCATATGGAGGATCGTGTATGTGCTGCCGTCATGCTGTGGAACAGGCTTATCGCCGCATGCAGGACAGCGGCGTGCCCGACCTGCACGCCTATCAAGTTGCCTTGACGATTTACCGATACAACCATCCTGACGATGAGATGCAGGTCGCCGAGGCGTCAGTTACCCGATGGACCGGCTACGCTTCCTTCCACTGAACCCATGCCCATCTTTGCGTGGTGTGTGGCCATGTGGTGCACAGAAAGGGGAGAGCAGCTTGCAATAAAAGTGAGATGTCGGATCATTAACCTGTTTAGCGAAGCCCGACCAACGCGACCGCTTTGCGCCGCATTCTGGTCATTCGAGAGCAGCGAGGTGGAGCCTGAAAGCCGCCGTTCGCCAAATCGACTTGGTCGTAGGGAATTGGGCAGGAGCCGGGCGCTCACAATTCTGTAACTTCAAGCAATACGGTCGCGCTGTCAGGCAGCTCCTCGATCTGTGAGAACTGTATAGATACGGTAATCCTCTGACGTCGTCTCCTCTTCTAGGTTTACAAGGCGGCTGGTTTGCTGGTTCCGGGGGCAAAACAGAACAGCTTCATCATGTCTATGGTGCCCTTGTTACCTCCCCCTAGATGTCGATGCGGAACTTCTGGCCCGTCTGGGATACATCCACAATGAGGCAGCCTGTACGACCGTCGTAAAGGTTCGCGATCACACGGTCGACAAGCACGGTTGCCCGACGGATGGCATCCTCCGGCCTCTCTTGGCTTAGCAGGAGCTTCAGTTCACCCCGTCAGGCCCCACCGCTCCCGGCAGCCGCCACCCCTTGACCAGCCCGTAGACGGCGGGGATCACCACCAGGGTCAGCAGGGTGGAGGAGATCATGCCGCCGATCATCGGCACGGCGATGCGCCGCATCACCTCCGATCCGGCCCCGTCGCTCCACAGGATGGGCAGCAGGCCGGCGATGATGGCGGTGACCGTCATCATCTTGGGCCGCACCCGTTCCACGGCCCCGCGCATCACCGCATCGCGCACATCCTCGCGGGTCAGCGCCAGGCCCTGGGCCGCGCGCTCGGCCCTGATCGCGGCCAGGGCCTGGTCGAGATAGATCAGCATGACGACGCCCGTCTCCGCCGCCACGCCGGCCAGCGCGATGAAGCCCACGGCCACAGCCACTGACAGGTTGAAGCCCAGCCACCACATCAGCCACACCCCGCCAACCAGCGCGAAGGGCAAGGACAGCATGACGATCAGCGTCTCGGTCAGCGCCCGGAAATTCAGGTAGAGCAACAGGAAGATGACCAGCAGCGTCAGCGGCACGACGATGCGCAGCCGTGCCTCGGCCCGTTCCAGATACTCGAACTGCCCGCTCCAGCCGATCATGTAGCCGGGCGGCAGGGTGACGGCGCCGGCCACGGCGGCCTGCGCATCGGCGACATAGGAGCCCAGGTCGCGCCCGGCCATGTCGACATAGATATAGGTGGCGAGCTGGCCGTTCTCCGTGCGGATGGAAGTGGCGCCCCGGTCCAGCCGGATGGCGGCCACCTCCCCCAACGGCACCGACCCGCCGCCCGGCAGCGGCACATGCACCTCCGTGGCGATGGTGGCCGGGCTGTCGCGCAGGTCGCGCGGATAGCGCAGGGAGACGCCGTAGCGCTCCCGCCCCTCCACCATGGTCGTGACGATGGCCCCGCCCAGCGCCGTGGCCACCACATCCTGCACGTCGCCGACGGTCAGGCCATAGCGGCCCAGCGCCTGGCGGTCGGGCACGATGTCCAGGTAATAGCCGCCGATCACCCGCTCCGCATAGGCGCTGGTCGTGCCCGGCACGGTGCGCAGCACCGCCTCGATCCGGCGGGCAATGGGTTCCATCGCCGCCAGGTCGGGACCGAACAGCTTGATGCCCACCGGCGTGCGGATGCCGGTGGCCAGCATGTCGATTCGGGCGCGGATGGGCATGGTCCAGGCGTTCGACACGCCGGGGAATTGCAGCGCCCTGTCCATCTCCGCCTTCAGGCTGTCGATACTGGTGCCGGGCCGCCATTCGGACCTTGGCTTCAGGTTGATGATGGTCTCGAACATCTCCGTCGGGGCTGGGTCGGTGGCCGTGGCGGCGCGACCGGCCTTGCCATAGACCGACGCCACCTCCGGGAAGGAGCGGATGATGCGGTCCTGAATGGCCAGCAGTTCCGCCGCCTTGGTCACCGACAGGCCCGGCAGGGTGGTGGGCATGTACATCAGCGTGCCCTCGTCCAGGCCGGGCATGAATTCAGAGCCCAGTTGGCGGGCCGGCCAGACGCTCGCACCCAGCACCAGCAGGGCCAGCAGGATGGTCGTGCCGCGGGCGCGCAGCACGGCGGCGATGACGGGCCGGTAGAGCCGGACCAGCAGGCGGTTGACGGGGTTGCGATGCTCCGGGACGATCCGCCCGCGCACGCACAGCACCATCAGCGCCGGCACCAGCGTCACCGACAGCAGGGCGGCCGCCGCCATGGCGAAGGTCTTGGTGAAGGCCAGCGGGCCGAACAGCCGGCCCTCCTGCGCCTCCAGCGTGAAGATGGGCAGGAAGGAGACGGTGATGACCAGCAGGCTGAAGAACAGGGCGGGCCCCACCTCGGTCGCGGCCGCGATCAGCACCTGGGTGCGTGGCTTGTCGGGCGGGCTGTGTTCCAGGTGTTTGTGGGCGTTCTCGATCATGACGATGGCGGCGTCGATCATGGCGCCGACGGCGATGGCGATGCCACCCAGGCTCATGATGTCCGCACCCAGGCCGATGGCCCGCATGGCGGCGAACCCCATCAGGATGCCCACCGGCAGCATCAGGATGGCGACCAGGGCGCTGCGCAGATGTAGCAGGAAGACCACGCAGACCAGGGCCACGATCAGGCTTTCCTCCAGCAGCGTGCCCGTCAGCGTATCGATGGCCGCCTTGATCAGGCGGGAGCGGTCATAGACGGGGACGATCTCCACCCCGTCCGGCAGGCTGGCGGCGATCTCGCCCAGGCGGGCCTTGGCATTGTCGATGACGGTCAGGGCGTTGGCGCCGAAGCGCTGCAGCACGATGCCGCCCGCCACCTCGCCCTCGCCGTTCAGCTCGGCGATGCCGCGCCGCTCGTCGGGCACGATCTCCACGCGGGCCACGTCGCGGATGCGCAGCGGCACGCCCTCCTTGCTGCGCAGCACGATGTCGGCGATGTCGTTGGCAGAGCGCAGGTAGCCGCGCCCGCGCACCATGAACTCGACCTCCGACAGTTCCAGGGTGCGGCCGCCGACATCGCGGTTGCTGGCCTGCACCGCGTCGCGGATCATGGAAAGCGAGACGCCCTGGGCGCGCAGCCTCCGCGGGTCCACGACGATGCTATACTGCTTGACGAAGCCGCCGATGCCGGCCACTTCCGCCACGCCGCCGGCCCGGGACAGGGGGAAGCGCAACCTCCAGTCCTGCAGGGACCGCAGCTCGGCCAGTGTCATCTCCCGCGCCACCAGCGCGTACTGGTAGACCCAGCCCACGCCTGTGGCGTCCGGGCCCAGGCCCGGATTCACCCCGTCGGGCAGGCGGGGGGCGGCGGCGTTCAGATATTCCAGGACGCGGGCCCGCGCCCAATAGGGATCGGTGCCGTCCTCGAAGATCACGTAGACGAAGGATACCCCGAAGAAGGAGAAGCCGCGCACCACCTTCGACCGGGGCACGGTCAGCATGGCACTGCTCAGCGGGTAGGTCACCTGGTCTTCGACCACCTGCGGCGCCTGGCCGGGATAGTCGGTATAGACGATGACCTGCACGTCGGAGAGGTCGGGGATGGCGTCCAGCGGCAGGGTCTTCAGGGCGTAGAGGCCGGCGGCCACCGTGAACGCGGTGCCGATGAGCACCAGCAGCAGGTTGCGGGCCGACCAGGCGATCAGGCGGGCGATCATGGCGTGTCCTCCCCGTCCCGCATGCCGTCCAGGGCGGCCTTCAGGTTGCTTTCGGCGTCGATCAGGAAATTGGCTGCCACCACCACCCGGTCGCCGGCGGCAAGACCGGAACGGATCTCGACATAGCCGCCGCCGCGCCGGCCCGGCAGCACGGGGCGCGGCTCGAACCGACCGTCGCCCTTGTCCAGGATGACGGTCTGCCGCCGGCCGTTGTCGATGATTGCACTGTCGGGCACGGCCAGCACGGGTATGCCGTCGCCGGTGGCGATCTCGACATCGGCATACATGTCGGGAAGCAGGGCGCCGTCGGGATTGACGACCTCAATCCGCACGCGGACGGTGCGGGTGTCGGCCATGACCTGCGGATAAATGATGGATACCCTGCCCTGCAGCACCCGTCCCGGCAGGCCGCGTGGCCGGATGCTGGCGATGGCGCCCGGGCGCAGTTCGCCCAGCCTGGCCTCCGGCACGTCGGCGACGATCCAGAGGAAGGAGAGGTCGGCCAGCCGGAACAGCACGTCGCCCGCCGCCGCCTTCATCCCCTCCATGGCGTTGCGCTGTACGACGACCCCGTCGCGCGGCGCCCGCCAGGTCATGGGCAACGGCACCTGCCGCGTCCGCTCGATCTCGGCGATGGTTTCGGGCGGGACGCCCAGGTTGGCCAGCCGCTGGCGGGCGCCGCCGCGCGTGGCGCCGCCGTTCAGCTCGCCCAGGAAAAGGGCCGCCGCCGCGGCGATGTCGGGCGCGTAGAATTGCAGCAGCACCTGGCCCGCTGCCACCCGCCCGCCCGTCGTCACGTCGGCCACCTTCTCGATGAAGGCATCGGCGCGCGGCGCCAGCACGGTGACGCGCCGTTCGTCCAGCTGCACCATGCCGGGCACGTACAGAGGCTCGGCCACCACCCGCTGCGCGGCGATATCGGTGCGCACGCCCGTCCGCTGCCGCTTGGCAGTGGAGATTGTGACGGCACCTGTCTCGTCCGCCTCGCCCTCATAGACGGGGATATAATCCATGCCCATGCCATCCTGCCTGGGCACAGGCGAGGTGTCGGGCAGGCCCATCGGGTTGCGGTAATGGAGGATGCGCCGGGCCGGAGCATCGGTGCTGGTGGCGGTCGGCGGCGGTGTGTCCTGCCGTCCGGCCCAATAGCCGCCAGTTCCCGCCGCCAGGATGGCGACAAGGGCAAGCGGGCCAGCGGCCCGCCTCATCAGGGGTGAGATCATCGCGGAGTTTCCAGGGTCCATCGGAAAGGGCTGCGCGGGCGCGAGGCCCGCACGGGATCGGCAACCGGCTTCAACCGAAGCCGGCGATGAACCTCAGAGGCGGGGCGGCTTGCGGGGCGGCGGGGCCCCGCGGCTGCGATAGGCGATGTCGCCGCCGGGCAGCATCACGGCGATGGTGTCCAGCCGCGCAATCATCGAACCGGGCGCCGAGGCCTGGGCGATACCCATGCCCAGGCACAGGATGGCCAGCGGGCAGGCCTTGCCGCAGTCGGGCGCCTGATCCCGGTCGGGACAGCAGGGCATGTCGCCCGGCATGGAGACCATGTCCGTGACGGAAGGAGAAGCAGTGCCCGCCGTTGCCATTGATGGCGGCGCCATCGAAGCGGTCATCAGGCCGGCCACCGTCAGGATCGACAGCAGGCGGCAAAGGGCGGTCCAGAGCTTCATGCTCCAACCCTCCCACAGCCCTTTGCGGTTGGCAAGAGCAGCACGTCACTGCAACGCTGTGTTGTCGAGTGCGATGGGCTGGTCTTCTTTCGGACGAATGCGGCAATCCAGCGGCGGATTTACCCCATCACCATCATCGACTTTAACACGCAAGTCGCAACTTCACTGTTCCTATTAACAACTCGCCAACCGAGGTCGTTGCGTGATGGTCGTCTGGGGAAATGCGGGTGCCGCTGCCTCGATAACGGGACTCATTCCGATGATATTTAGGATGTCGAAGCCAGCCTATATACGTTCGGATAGTGTAGGGCCAAAACTACACTGTGTTCCTTTTACTGGGATGGAAAAGATTTCATGAAAAATTGTTCACCCAACTCTCTAGGTCCAGACGAAGAAATACCTTGCGCCTTGGCTGCGTTTGGCCATAAGTATGTTACTTGCATGCAGCCGCTGCCCGCGCGCCGGTCGCAGTTGCAACTCGTAGGGTATCGTCCTCCAAATGTCCATCGCCCGCACCCTTGCTGTGTTGCTGATCGGCCTCCTTGTAGGATGGGGTGGACTATCGGGCTTTGGCGGCGCGACCGCGATGGCGCACATGTCGCCGGCGGTGCATGCCATGGACGTGCCCGCAGGGTCGACCGCCGAATGCCACGATGCGCAGGAATACGCACAGTACGCCGATCACGGCGACGCGACGTCCAAGGCGTCCAAGGCGGGGTGCTGCGTCGTGGCCTGTGGCCAATCGATACTGACGGCCCACGAGATCGGTTTCAGCTATTCCGGCTGGCAGCTGGCGGATTTGCTGCCGGTCGTCGACGACCTCGTCAAGGGCCGCTCCGTCTCCCCCATGCTGCGCCCGCCGAGGCTGGCAGCCTGACGCCTACCCAAGTGACGCGCTTGGGCGAAGGGCATAGCCTGCTTGCAGCTTACGCCGCACGGGACTGAAAAGCGAACTTATGATCGGTTCCGCGACTGCAAGCGCTCCATGCCAGGGCGTAGCGCCTTCGTGCCCGTCCACTTCCGCGATGCCGTGCCGCACGTCGTGCCGCCGCTTCCACAGGAATGTTCGCCAGCGTCATCCATGCACACCACTTTTCAAGGCGAAGAGCGTCTTCGCCAGGCCCACGACCGGACTCCATCGTTTCCGAGGAGGCCGGCAGATCGACAGGACATTCCAAGATGAACGTCAACTTCCGCATCGCGCACGCTGTCGCCGCCATCCTGGTTGGGGTCAGCATCATCGGCATCACGGGGGGCGCCATGGCCGGCGTCGGCGAGGCCGGACACGCCCATGCCGTCGAGATCGGCCAGCCGGGGGAGGCCGCGAAGGCCACCCGGACGGTCCGGATCGAGACCGTCGACAACCTTTTCAACCTCGAGAAGATCGAGGTGAAGAAAGGCGAAACCGTTCGCTTCGTCATCACCAACAAGGGTGAACTGCTGCACGAGTTCAATATCGGCACGACGGACATGCACGCCGCCCACCAGAAGGAAATGGAGATGATGGCGGACCAGGGCATGCTGACCCCGACGGGGATGAACGAGACGTCGGGCATGGACCATTCCAAGATGGGCCATTCCAAGGGTGACATGGCGCCGATGAAGCACGACGATCCCAACAGCGTGCTGATCGGCCCGGGACAGACGAAAGAGCTGACCTGGACCTTCTCCAAGGATGCCGCCCTGGAGTTCGCCTGCAACATCCCGGGCCACTACGAGTCCGGCATGGCCGGCAAGATCGTCATCCAGAAGTGATCGGAGGCGGAAAATGAACAATCTAACAACGCTTTCCAGGCGCAACGTACTGCGCCTTGCCGGTGCCGCCGGCATGGCGGGGGTCGTGACCGTCTTCCCCGGTCGGCTCAGCTTCGCTTCCGCCGACCAGACACTGGATCTGGCCGTCGAGCGGACGCGCATAACGGTGGACGGGGTGACCACCGACGCCATCGCCATCGGTGGCACGGTACCGGCGCCCATCCTCCGCTGGCGCGAAGGCCAGGAAGTGGTGGTCAGGGTCACCAACGTGCTGGACGAGCCCACCTCCATCCATTGGCACGGCCTGCTGCTGCAGGGCGTCATGGACGGCTCCCCCGGATTCAACGGCTTCGTGTCGATCAAGCCGGGGGAGACTTACACCTACCGCTTCAAGCTGCGGCAGGCCGGTACCTACTGGTACCACAGCCACTCCGCTGCCCAGGAACAGGAAGGCATGTACGGCGCCATCATCATCGACCCTGCGGACCGCGACCCGGTTAGGGCCGACCGCGACCTGGTCGTCCTGCTTTCCGACCATACCGCGGAGGACCCCGTGGCGGTCCTGAACAAGCTGAAGGTCAGCGAGGGCTACTACAACAAGGGCAAGCGCACGCTGTCGGACTTCTTCTCCGACGCCGGCCGCGACGGATGGCGCGCCGCCATCCAGGACCGGAAGGACTGGGGCGACATGCGCATGGATCCGACGGATCTGGCGGATGTCACCGGCTACCAGTTCCTCGTGAACGGCAAGGGCCCGAAGGACAACTGGACGGCGGTCTACAGGCCGGGAGAGCGGATACGCCTGCGTATCATCAACGGCTCGGCGATGAGCATCTTCGACGTGCGGATACCCGGCCTTCCCATGACGGTTGTGGCGGCTGACGGGCAGAACGTCATGCCGGTCAAGGTGGACGAGTTCCGGTTCGGCGTCGGCGAGACATACGACGTCATCGTAATGCCGACGGGGGACAAGCCCTTCACCTTCTTTGCAGAACCCATCGACCGCAGCGGCTATGCACGGGCGACCATCGCGACCGTGGAAGGCGCCGAGGGGGAGATCCCAGAGCGCCGGCCCCGCACCATCCTGACCATGGCGGACATGGGCATGGCCCATGCCGGCATGGGCGGGGACTCCATGGCTGGCATGGACCATGGTTCCATGTCCGGCATGGCGGGAATACAAGGCATGGATCATGGCTCGATGCCGAGCATGGCCGGGATGGACCATGGCTCCATGGCGGGGATGGACCAGGCGAAGCCGGCTCCGTCAGAGCCCGGTCGGGCAGTGGGCTGGGGCGATGCTGGCACGCCCCCGGGCACGAAGGCGCTCTCCTACGCAGACCTCAAATCTCTGGCCAAGGCGAAGGACCTGCGTGAGCCGACGCACGAGATCGAGGTCCAGCTCACGGGCATGATGTCGCGCTACATCTGGACCCTGAACGGCATGAAGTTCGACCAGGGCGAGCCCATCCGTGTCGCCTACGGCGACCGGGTGCGCATCAAGTTCGTCAATACGACCATGATGGCGCATCCCATGCACCTTCACGGCATGTTCATGGAGCTGGAGAACGGGCAGACCGACCGCATGCCGAGGAAGCATGTCGTGCTGGTGCCGCCTGGGCAGTCCAAATCCGTGCAGTTGACGGCGGACGAGCCCGGCGAATGGCCGTTCCACTGCCATCTGCTGTTCCACATGGCGTCTGGAATGATGACGAGATTCATCGTCGAACCGAAAACAGCCAGCCTTTGACCGTGGAGTGGCAGATGCAAAAGAAACTGATGCGATTGGGATTGGCCGCGCTCGCGGCTGGGATCCTGGCCCTGCCGACCACCATGGCCCAGGCCGAGGAGGAC
The DNA here is from genome assembly GCF_059489915.1 of Niveispirillum sp. CC-CTL257. Lineage (NCBI taxonomy): Bacteria > Pseudomonadati > Pseudomonadota > Alphaproteobacteria > Rhodospirillales > Azospirillaceae > Niveispirillum > Niveispirillum sp. CC-CTL257. The sequence goes on along the minus strand of NZ_JCAJXE010000001.1, from coordinate 2,007,424 downwards.
TACGTCGAGCACCGTGCTTCGGAGCACGAGGCACCGCTGTTCGGCACCTTCAAGGTCGACCAGGTCGAGCGCCGCTGGGTAGACGGGCGCGATTCCGTGAATTGGGAAGCGCAGGGCTGGGCCGGCGGGGACACGGAGAGGCTCTGGTTCATGACGGAGGGCAGCAAGCCCAACGGCGGGAACCTTGAGGAGGCGGAGTTCCAGCTTCTCTACAGCCGGATGACGTCCGAATTCTGGGACGTGCAAGCCGGCGTCCGCTACGACGTCCGGCCCCAGCCGGGGACCGCCTATGGCGTGGTGGGTGTGAAGGGCATCGCACCCTACTTCTTCGACGTGACGGCTCAGGCCTTCGTCAGCGAGGACGGGGATGTGTCCGGCCGGATGAAGGCCGAACTCGACCTGCTCCTGACCCAGAAGCTGATCCTCCAGCCGAGCGCGGAACTGAACATCGCGGTGCAGAGGGTGGAGGCGCTCGGGGTCGGCCGCGGCGTCAACGACGTCGGCCTGGGACTGCGCCTTCGCTATGAGTTCGTGAAGGAGTTCGCCCCCTATGTCGGCATCCAGTGGGACCGCAAGCTGGGCGACACGGCGGAAATAGCGCGTAGCGAGGGGGAGCGGGCCAGCCAGTTCTCCGTCGTCACCGGCGTGCGCTTCTGGTTCTAGGGCAGACGCGGTCGGATGCCCCAAACCGCGCGGGGGTGTCCAGCTGTCTTCCCCCCTTTAACAGGGTGCGGAAAAACCATTTCGCTGCTGCGGTCGGGTTATTTTCGGCAATCTCGCGTCAAATCCTCGTAAGATACCACCAGTATCTTGCTTCGAATTTTCCTAATCTTGCCGAAAATTCCCCACCCTCGCGACGCGAAAGCCTTTTTCGCACCCTGTTAAGGCAGGGCGGGAAATCCACCCGACGGATTGTACCTACTCTCTGTAGGAGGTCATGATGCAAGAAGACGAAAGCAGAGCTCCACATCACAGCCACGCGGCCTGCGGTCATTCCCACCATGGCCACGCGTCCCATGGCGCGGGGTCTGTGCTTGAGAAAGACCCCGTCTGCGGCATGTCTGTCGACCCTGCAACGGCGACGCACCGGCTTGAACAGGATGGGAAGACCTACTGGTTCTGCTCCTCCCGCTGCCAGGAAAAGTTCGTGCAGGATTCGGGTGCCTATCTGCGCGGCACCGGGGAACAGGCGACCGCGCCGGGCAAGAAGGCGATCTACACCTGCCCCATGCACCCGCAGGTCAGACAGGAAGGTCCGGGCAATTGCCCGATCTGCGGGATGGCGCTGGAGCCTGAGGTGGCGGCGCCCGACGCCGGACCCAGTGAGGAACTTCGGAACATGCAGCGCCGAATGGTCATCGGCGGCGTCCTGACAGCCCCCATCCTGCTGCTGGAAATGGGCGGGCATATTCCGGGCCTGGGCCTGGCGCACCTTCTGTCGCCAACGCTGAACAGCTGGTTGCAGTTCGCGCTGGGCACCCCGGTCGTCTTGTGGGCGGGATGGCCGTTCCTTGCCCGTGGCTGGGCATCGATCCTCGCTCGCAGCCCCAATATGTTCACCCTTATCGCCATGGGTGTTGGTGCGGCCTTCCTCTACAGCCTCACGGCCATTCTGGCGCCCCAGGTGTTTCCCGACGGTTTCCGCGATGTGGACGGCTCGGTGGCCGTCTATTTCGAGGCGGCGTCGGTGATTGTGGTTCTTGTCCTGTTGGGGCAGGTGCTGGAACTGCGCGCCCGTGAACAGACCGGCGGCGCGATCCAGGCCTTGCTCAACCTGGCGCCAAAGGTCGCGCGACGCCTGACCCCTGACGGCCAGGACCAGGAGGTCCCCCTGGAGCAGGTCAATCCCGGTGACCGGCTGCGAGTGCGGCCGGGCGAAGCGGTGCCCGTTGATGGGATCGTCATCGAGGGACGGTCGTCGCTGGATGAGTCCATGGTGACGGGCGAATCCATCCCCGTGGAGAAGGAACCGGGCGCCAAGCTGATCGGTGGAACCGTCAATGGTACCGGCGGACTGGTGATGCAGGCCGACAAGGTCGGGGCCGAGACCATGCTGTCACGCATCGTGCAGATGGTCGCCGACGCACAGCGCAGCCGCGCGCCCATTCAGAAGCTGGCGGACGCGGTTTCCGGCTATTTCGTGCCGGCGGTGATCCTGATCGCCCTGCTTGCCTTCGCCGCCTGGGCAATGTGGGGGCCAAGCCCTTCCTTTGCCTATGGGCTGGTGGCCGCCGTTTCGGTGCTCATCATCGCGTGCCCCTGCGCGCTGGGTCTGGCCACACCGATGAGCGTGATGGTCGGGGTCGGGCGCGGGGCGACCGAGGGGGTCCTGATCAGGAATGCCGAAGCACTGGAAAGGCTGGAGAAGGTCGATACGCTTGTGGTGGACAAGACCGGCACGCTTACCATCGGCAAGCCCAAGGTCACGGCCCTGGTGCCGGCCGAAGGCTTCAGTGAACTGGAATTGCTGTCGCTTTCGGCCAGCCTTGAGCAAGGCAGCGAACATCCGCTTGCCGCTGCCATCCTGGCCGCCGCGTCCGAACAGGGCGCGGCCTTGACGACGGTTACGGAATTCAGCTCTGTGACCGGTCGCGGCGTGACGGGCGTGGCCGCGGGGCGTCGCGTCGTCCTGGGCAATGCGCGGCTCATGGCGGAAATGGGCGTATCCCTTGGCCAGCTTTCCCAGGAAGCGGAAAGACTGCGGGCCGACGGGGCCACGGCCATGTTCGCTTCCGTGGACGGTCGCCCGGCCGGGATCATCGCGGTATCCGATCCCGTCAAGCCCACCACGTCTGACGCCCTGAAGGCACTGCGCGCCGATGGCATCCGGGTGGTGATGCTGACCGGCGACAACAAGACCACGGCGACAGCGGTTGCGCGGCATCTGGCGATCGACGAGGTCGTGGCGGAGGTCAGCCCAGCGGACAAGAACAGTATCGTCCGGCGCCTGAAGGCCGAAGGGCGGGTGGTGGCGATGGCCGGCGATGGGGTCAACGACGCCCCCGCTCTGGCCGAGGCCGATGTCGGCATCGCGATGGGAACGGGCACGGATGTCGCGATCCAGAGCGCTGGTGTCACCTTGGTGAAAGGCGACCTGGCGGCCATCGCCAGGGCCCGGTCGCTCAGCCGCGCTACCATGCGCAACATCCGGCAGAACCTGTTCCTTGCCTTCATCTACAATGCGCTGGGTGTGCCGGTGGCGGCCGGGGTCCTGTACCCGCTGTTCGGCTTCCTGCTCAGTCCGGTCATTGCCGCCGCCGCGATGGCATTGAGTTCGGTGTCCGTCGTGGGCAACGCCTTGCGCCTGCGGTCATTCAGATAGGCTGGGAAAGGGGAAACGGTTCTGGCGGCTTGCTCCGCCGCCGCCAGAACCGTTTCCCAAAGCTTCGACATTTCGGTCGATGTAGCGCTTGACGGTCATTGCTTCCGTACTTAGCATACAAAGATAACCGAGATCGGATCCTGCCGGAGGCATGACTTGGTGGATCAGTTGGAAACAATACGGCGACTGTGCCTGGTGGGGTTCTTCGCCCTGACCATGACGCTGGTCTTTGCCGTTTCCAACGCGTCTCAGGCCCGGTCGGTTCAGGACGGTGCGACCGTTGTGGCGGCGCATGGGCAAGTCAAGGTGGAAGGACAATCCGAAACGGCCCGCCACGGTATGGCCATGTCGGGCCTTTCGGCGGCGGACGCGATGTCGGACGATGCCTGCCCGACCGACTGTTCCGGCGGCGGCGCCTGTTGCGGCGTGATCCATTGCCTCACCATGCTGTCGGGCCTTCCTTCCAGCGACACGGCGCTGTCCGTCACGGTAACGGGTGACGTGAAGAAGCCGGTGGCAGGCTACGTGCCTGCCGGCATTGGGCATGCGCCCGACCTCAGACCGCCTGTAGCGGCCTGAGCATAGGACCGGTGTGCCCTGGCGGCACCGGTTCAGGCCTTTGCTGCCAACATTCCTCCATTTCCAGTTCTCGGCAGTCATCCACGGATGGTCCGCCCGTTCGATGCATCGCAACCCGGTGCGCGAAGGGACGGGTTCCGCCCTGGTATGGCCCGATCCACGGAAATGCCCCGATCATAACAAGACAATAAGGGCCGGGGACTGCCGGGTCGTCTCCGCTTCGGCCATCACGGTCGCGGCGGGGACCACCGGTCATGGGGGACAGACATCCAATTCTACGGGCAAGGACATTGCCGGCACCCCAAAGAACGGGCTGCCGGTCCGTGCCCGACCTGGAACGGGGACATCAAATGAAGAACTTCACGGGGAACCTTTTTCTTGCCACCGCGCTGGCCGCGGGCGTCATGACGGTGCCGGCCATGGCGCAGAACAGCAAGCAGACGCTGGAAGAAATCGTCGTCACCGGCAGCCGCATCGCGCGGCAGGACATTACCGGCCTGGGCCCGGCAACCGTGCTGACGCAGGAGGCCATCGCGAATACGGGCGTGACCAGCATCGAGACCTTGCTGCAGAGGCTGCCGTCCAGCGCCGGCTTTGCCGGCAACCAGACCAACGCCTATTGGGCCAATAACGGCTATGGCACGGCGCAGGTCAATCTGCGCGGTCTGGGTATCAACCGCACCCTGGTTCTGCTGAATGGTCGCCGGGTGGTGGCCGGCGGCACCGGCGCCAACTCCGCACCCGACTTGAACACGATCCCGGTATCGATCATTCAGCGCATTGACGTGCTGAAGGACGGCGCATCCGCCATCTATGGTGCGGATGCCGTGGCCGGCGTGGTGAACATCGTGACCCGCACCGACTTCAACGGGGTCGAGGTTTCGGCTAAGTACGGGATCACCGACGAAGGCGATGGGGAGGAGAAGAGTGCGGACCTGACATGGGGGGTGTCCGGCGACAAGGGTTCCATCGTTACGTCACTCAGCTACGCCAAGTCCGGCTCCGTCAACCTTGCCGACCGGGAGCCCTGCGGCCTGGGAGAGAGCGGCGGGCAGCTTGTCTGCGTCGGCAGTTCATCCACCGCCGGCGGTCGGGCGCTGCTGCCCAACGGCCAGAGCATCAACTTCAACCAGACGCCCGGCGGCAACGGGAACTTCTACGAGCCCTATTCCAGCGCCAAGCACAATTTCAATTCCAACCCCTTCCTGAATGCGGTGAACCCGATCGAGCGCGTATCGGCGAGCATGTTCGGGCACCTGAACGTGTCAGACGATGTGCGCCTGTTCAGCGAGCTGATGTTCACCAACCGGCAGTCCAACCAGATCGCCACGCCGGGCACGCTGCGTAACCTGACGGTAGCGGCGAACAATCCCACCAACCCGACCGGGCAGACGCTGGTCATCCAGGGCCGGCGTCTGGTGGAGCCGGGACCGCGCGAATTCTACCAGGACGTCGATACCTGGCGCACCGTGCTGGGCCTGGACGGGACGCTGGGGAACGGCTGGCGCTGGGAAGCCGCCTTCAACTGGGGACGCAACAAGGGCGTGGACGGTTCCACAAATATTGCTAACCTGGATCGTGTCCGTCAGACGTTGAACGCCAGCGCCTGCAGCAGTGCTGCCGGTGCCGCCATTCCATGCGGCGACTATCTGGGGGCGGGCGACCTAACCCCGCAGGTTCTGGACTATATCCTCTATACCAGCCGCGACAGCGGCGGGAACGAGCAGATCAGCGGCACTTTCGACCTGACGGGGACGTTGCTTGAACTGCCGGCGGGCGACCTGGGCTTTGCCACCGGCATCGTCTACCGGGAGGAAAAGGGATGGCGAGACCCTGACGCGCTGACTGTTCTGGGCATCGCCAACACCAACCAGCAGGATCCGATCGCCGGTCGGGTGAAAGCCAAGGAGGCTTACCTGGAACTGCAGGTGCCATTGTTGGCCGACCTGCCTTTCGCCCAGCGGCTTGAACTGAACGCGGCCGCCCGCTATTCCGACTATGACCTGTTCGGCAGCGCCGACAATTACAAGGCTGGCCTGGACTGGCAGGTGGTCGACGGCCTGCGGTTCCGCGCTACCTATGGAACCGCGTTCCGCATCCCCAACGTGCCGGAGCTGTTCGGCGGCGTGTCAGAGGGCAACCTGACCACGACCGATCCGTGCAGCAATTATTCGTCCTTGCCGTCGGGCTCCGTCGTGGCGGCCAACTGCCGGGCCAGCGGCGTTCCCGCCGGCTTCCGTCAGCTTGGCAACACGGTGCTGACCACCGTCGGCGGCAATAGCAACCTGAAGCCGGAGACATCCGACAGCTTCACCATCGGCACCGTGCTCCAGCCCGGCTTCGTCGAGGGTTTGACCGTCACGGCGGACCTGTTCGACATCCGTATCAAGGATGCCATCAGGTCCATCCCCGGTTCCACCAAGCTGTCGGTCTGCTACAATTCTGCCGGCCTCACCCACCCGTTCTGCGGGGCGCAGCATTTCACCCGCAACACCCTGACCGGCGAGATCAACTACCTGTCAGCCCAGCCGGTGAACACGGGTCGGGAGAAGATGCGCGGCATCGATGTCGGCCTGTTGTACCAGTTCGATCTGGCCGATCTGGGTGTGGTCATCGACTGGAACACCACCTATCTCGACAAATATACCATCACCCCGTTCCAGGGTGCGGCACCGATCATCTTCGACGGGTTCATTGGCGGCGGCAATGGTGGCTTCCCGCATTGGCGCTCCAATCTCAGCGGCACTGTGTCGGACGAGAAGTGGAACGCCACCTACTCCGTGCAATGGATCGGCAAGGCGACGGACTTCAACGCCGCGCCGACGGCGATCGGCTACCGGACGCCGAATGTCTTCTATCACAACATTCAAGCCGGCTATTCGGTAATGGATAGCGCCCGCATCGCAATCGGTATCGACAATCTGTTCGACCGGGATGCACCGTTCATCCAAAGCTGGACGGACGGCAATACCGACACCATGACTTACGACCTCCTCGGTCGCCGCGGATACGTGCGCGTGACGTACAACTTCTGACCCGGTATCGGCGCACGGCGTCAGCCGCGCCCCCCTATTGTACCATGTCCCGGTGATCGCAACCGATCCCCAGGACCTCAGTCGCCGGCGCCAACATCCGTTGGCTTGGCTACGCGCCCCGAGGCGCGCGGCGGCAGTCGCCGCCTTACCAGATCCCGATGAGTTCTACTCACCGGGATCTGGTATTACCCCAAAACGTCCCTGGAGGCGTGAATGCATCCGGCTTCCATTGCCAGGAAGACACATAAGTGGCTGGCCCTGCTGATCGGCATCCAGGCCGTGATCTGGGCGGTCAGCGGCCTGTACATGGTCGCGGTTCCGATCGAGATCATCCATGGTGACCATTTCATCCGCCCGCATGGCGCGGCACCCCTGCCGCTGGACCGGGTGCGCGTCGAGATGGACGATATCCGCCACACGTACGGCGATGTCCGCGGCGTGCGGCTGAAGATGCTGCTGGACCAGCCCTATTACGTGGTCGAACGGTCCGCCAGCACCGTACTGGTGAGTGCGGTCACAGGGGTGGAGAACCCACCCCTGGACGAGGCGGCGGCGCGCAAGGTGGCACTCGGCCTCTATGCGGGCCGTTCGGACATCCAGTCGGCCAGCCTGCTGCCGGAGGCGCCATCGGAAATCCGGGGCCGGGCCGCGCCGGTCTGGCAGGTGCGGTTCGATGGCTGGAATGACCATACCCTCTACCTGTCACCAACGACCGGGGACCTGTTGGCACGCCGGCACAATCTCTGGCGGCTCTTCGATTTCGTCTGGATGTTCCACATCATGGACTATGTAGAGCGCGAGGACGTCAACAACACGCTGCTGCGGGTCGCGACGCTGACGGCCGTCGTCGCCATGTGCAGCGGTATCTGGCTGCTCTTCTACAGTTTTCGTCGCCGCAAGGCGACCATGGCCCAGATGGGGAGGCGTTGATGCTTCAGACTCTCCGTTGGTTCCACAAATGGGTCGGCCTGCTGATCGGCTTGCAGTTCGCGCTATGGGCGGCAAGCGGCGCGACAATGGCCCTGATCAACCATCACGACGTCATGGGCGACCACACTCGCCGGGCCGCTGCACCGCTGCTTCTGCCGACGGACACGCCTTTTCTGCCATTGGCGGACGTTCGGTCGCACCTTGCCGGCAGCGCGGTCGTCGCCCTGCGCCTGCGGCCGCTCTTGGACGATTTCGTCTATGAGGTTCACACCGCCAAAGGCGTTCACCTCCTCTCGGCCCGCGATGGGTCGCGCGTGTCTGTAACTGAGGACGTGGCACGCCGCGTCGCGACGGCTGATTATGCCGGTGCTGCCCCTGTCGCAGGCGTGGAATGGTTGGCCGGGCCGAACCTGGAAACCCGCAAACATGAAGGGGCGATATGGCGCGTCGCCTTTGCCGATGCCGACAACACCACGCTCTATATTTCTGCCGAAACGGGGCGGCTGCTGGAACGGCGCAATGATGCCTGGCGGCTCTGGGACATCGCCTGGATGCTGCACATCATGGATTACGGGGAGCGGGAAAGCTTCAACCACCCCCTGATCATCCTGGCCGCTGTCGCTACGGCATGGCTGGCGGTCACCGGCCTGTTCCTGGTCTATGACAGTTTCGGACGGCAGGATTTCCAACCATCGCGGGTGACGCGCCGGCTGCGCAGACAGGGCGTTCCAGTTTCGCTGCGCACGGCGTCGGGCACCGTCCGGGCGCTGACGCTGCCGGAAGGGGCGTCCTATTTCGACGCTCTTGCCGGTGCGGGCATCACCCTGCCGTCCAATTGCGGCGGCGGCGGCAGTTGCGGCCTGTGCCAGGTCACCCTTGCCGGTGCGCCGGTGGGCGATGCCGACCGCCAGCACATCCCCCTTCGTGCCCTGGAGCAAGGCTGCCGCCTTGCCTGCCGGCACAAGGTCGTGCCCGGCAGCACCGTCACGGTTCCCGACCAGGCGCTTGATGGTGAAGGCTTCCGGGCGGAGGTCGCCGGCACCCGCTTCCTCAGCCCCACGATCAAGGAAGTGAGGCTGCGTATGAAGGCTGGGACCATGCCCACCTACCGTGCCGGCCAGTTCATCCAACTGGCGATCCCGGCCTACAGCACCGGACCGGACCGGTTCGGCGTACCCGAGTGCTGGCGGGCGGACTGGCGACAACTGGCCGTTCCGGAGGCCATCAGTCACCAGGGCGGCCTTCGCCGGTCCTACTCCATGGCGACCCACCCAGGCGAGTTGCTGAACGAGATCGTCCTGAACGTGCGCTTCATGCCCTCCCCCGATCCGGCCGCGATCCCATGCGGCGCCGGATCAAGCTATGTCTTCGGACTTCAACCCGGCGACGAGGTCCGGTTCTTCGGCCCCTACGGCAACTTTGCGGCACGGGAAGGCAGCCGGGAGATTGTGGCGATCGGGGGCGGGGCCGGTATGGCCCCGCTGCGGGCGATCATTCGTGACGAACTGCTCCGCAAGGACTGCAAGGGCCGGATCACCTACTGGTACGGTGCCCGCTCCGTGAAGGACATTTTGTACCGGGAGGAATTCGAACGGTTGCAGCAGGAACATACCGGTTTCACCTGGAACGTCGTGCTTTCCGAGCCGACCCCCGGTGACGACTGGCATGGGCACCGAGGCATGGTGCACGAGGCTGTCCGGGCCCAGTACCTGGCCCGCCACCGCGACCTGCGATCCTGCGACTTCCTGGTCTGTGGTCCGCCAGCCATGCTGAAGGCGACGTTGGAGGTGCTCCACAGGTTGGGCATTCCCCGCGACCGGATTGCGTTCGACGACTTTGGCTGCTGAGCCGGTTCGAGATATTCATCGAGGCCAGGCCGCCGATGTCAGAAGCTGGCGGCGGCTTGGAGCTTCAATACGGGAGGGATGAACGCCACATTAAGTACGCCTTTCCGATACAATTTATTCACTCGGATAGGGATCGTCAGCGCCCGCCAATAACGCTCGCAGCGCATCTACCACTGCTTTCTTGCCGATGTTGTTGGGGCCGACGATGACATTCATGCCGGGCCGGAATTTCAGCGTAGCGTCCGAGATTCGCCTGAAGTTCCTGATCCTGAGTTCCGCCAAATGCACGTCTACCCCCCAGGGTTGTTGATGGCCTAATCTCACCGCGCGTTCGGCTGTGCCGAAAGTGGAGCTTTCCGCTCGCATTCCAAATGGGGGCTTGGCAAAGATACTATTTGAAGTAGGCAAAGCTCCCTGCTGCGTCGAAAGCGACCGGGCGCCCAGCGGCCCAGTTGTAGCCAGCGCGTTACGGGTGTCAGCTCTGCGCGGGTCGTTCGCCAAAACCTGTCCGTCCGCTTCCAGCCCCAATCCGGGCATAAGGTGATAACCATGAGGATGAATTACCGGGTCAAATGTTCACGGATAAATTGTCATGCCATCGGTCGAGGCGCGCCCCCGCATCCAAGATTTGTCAAAAAATCCCAGCAAGATCAGAATCTTGCTGGGGTTTGTGTATTGGTGTGCAGCGCAACCCTATGGGAAGTTGCAGTAAAATCAATAGCTTGTCGCCGCAGGTTCAAATCGGGTGTCCATGACCACGCATCCAACATGCGAATTCAGCGGACAGGTACTCATCGCCTATAGCCTTCACCGACTCCGGCGCGCCTCAAGGTCAGTCCCGCTTCGGCGTGGCGTCATAGCTGCGGCGGTGGCAGCCGCGCCGAGACGGGGCCGGGGGTTCCCCAGGGTTTGCCGGACGTCATGTGGTATCCGACGCGCCGGGCTGAGCGCTCGGCCATGGACTGCATGCGGTCGGCGGCGGCGAGATTGCCGCGCTGGCGTAGGATGCGAGACAGCAGCTCCGTCAGGCTGATGCGCCGCAGCACCAGGTCGTTCAGCTTGGCGACACGCATGGCCTTGGCGGCCATGTCCCCGGCCAGCTGCGTCTCTCCCTGCGTCAGGAAGATCTCGGCCCGCGTGCGCAGCGCCTCGATCCGCAGCCGCGGTATGTCCATGCGCTCCGCATACTGCTCCGCCTGGGTCACGTCGCGCAACATGTCGGCGAGGGGAACGCCGGTCGTCAGGTTCAGGCGCACCGCCGACAATTGCGCGAAATGGTAGAAGTCGGCGAAGCCCCCGGCTTCGGCTACGCGCAGCGCATGGTCCAGCTCCTGTCGCGCTTCGCCGACTAGGCCCTTGCGCCGCAGCAGGTCGGCTAGACCCCGGCGCAGGTAGCTGACGGGCCGGCGATGGTTCATGCGCGTGAGGGTGTCAATGGACTTCCGGTATTCCTCCTCTGCCAGGTCATAATTGCCTTTCAAGTGTTTGATCAGGGCGCTGTAGCCATCTGCCAGAGTCCGCAGCAGCAGTTCCTCGTCCTCGCACTGCCTGACCTCATCGAAGTAGCGCTGGGCCTGGGACAACTGCCCCAGGTCGATAGCGCACAGCCCCCGGTTCAGCATCATGCGCCGGGCCATGGTGCCGACGCCGCCCTCCGCCTCCTTGCTGGCCTGGATGGCCCGCGTGACGAAGGTCTCCGCCTCGCGGCAGCGCCCCTGGACCAGGGAAAGCACGCCGATCTCATTCATCAGCCAGGCGATCTCGTCCTGGTAGAAGGGGGGCGCGTCCTTGGGTTCGACGGGTTCGACCTTCCCTTCCTGCTCCTTTGGGTTACACTTGACCGCCTCCGCCAGCATCCAGCGTAGCAGCAGCCGATGCCGCTCCAACTGCCCCAGCCCGCCTAGTCCCGGCGCCGGCAGGGACTGCAGGTTGGCAAAGCGGCAGACCATGCCGAAGGACAAGAGCGTGCGCACCACGCCCAGCGCAGCCCGAAGACGCGCAGGCCGCGCCTTGCCATTATCCGCAGCCGGTCCGGCCGTCGCCGATGGATAGTCGGTCAGCGCGCAGACGACATCGTAGAGGAAGATATAGGCGTCAGCGTTCAGTTGCGGCAGGCTGCTGGCCTGGCTGGTGGACAGCGAGGGAATGAACAAGGTCCCCTCTACCGGCTCTGTGATCTGGGCCCCCAGTTTGTTGTACACGAAATGCTGGACTCCGCGATGAACCTGGTAGCGCCGGGGCCAGATATCGGTGGGTGTTTCCGACAAGTCGCCCGACGTCGCTCCCAGATGGTCGATCCGGAACGCCAGCCCCTTGATGTCCACGATGATCTGCAGCGCCAGGCCCGTCAGGAACTGCAGGCGCAGGCACCGGTCGGCTTTTCCCCGATCGCTATCCGCCGTTTTCGGGACGATCTGGTCGTAGATGCGCACCAGTGCCGGGCAATAGGCGAGGACGGCGGCGGCGACGGGGATGGAGATGATGGCCAGGTGTCGGATGATGGTTTCATGGAACTTGGCACTGATGATCAGCTCTATCTCGTCGTCGCTGAGTTTCTCATCCAAGGGGTCGGAGATGCCGTTGAACGTCGATCGATCCGGGTTCGCGAACGCTATAAGGTCCTTCATGATAGAGGATTTGTCAATATTAGCGATAAATTTATTGTCATTATCTTTCGGTATTTTCGGATTATGATCCGATATCCAGTTTAAATACCAATAGTTTGTCACCTCGTCCAAAACATTCATCAATTTATTATTCTGTCCGATTCGCCCAATCGACAGGCATCCTTGCATTTCTTCTCGAGGAATGTTCTTGTTTAGGGCCTCATTCTTTAGGATATGGTGTAAGAGATATTGCCCATAAACGGTGGCATCTGGACCTTCATAGGGGGTTTCGTCAATTTTTCCAGCGAAGGAGCGGGAGCGGGAAGTGAGGTCGAGCAGGATGTTCTGACCGCTGGAGACCGAATTCGGTCCACTGCGGAACGTCACCGGCGCCGGTGGATTGCGGTAGCGGGGCAGCGCCGGCGCCTTCCTCCCGGCTGGGGCGGCGCCAGCCAGGAAAAGCGGACAGCGGTCGGAGCGCACAAAGACGACGATGTCGATATCGGTGTTCGCCATGTAGGGGCCGAACAGGATACGCATGATGTCATTGATTTCCGTATTCTTGGCTTCGCCATTTTGATGGAAGAGCATATCCAGGGAGTTCAGGACGATCAGTTGGCGCTCGCCCTTGCTTGCGGCGCCCCGGGCCCGCCGCCGGTCGATCGCCTCGCGCAGGCGTTCGGTACGCAAACTGGTCGGCGCCATCTTCGTCCGCCCTGTATGCGAACCATAGTCGCCGATGAACTGGATCAGGGAATCCCAGACCGACGCAACCTCGCAGGAGAAGCTGAACCCCGCGAAGAAGGCGCTCTTGTAGGAATTCTTGTCGCATCCCTGGAGGTGGCGCAGCAGCGACATGAACAGCAGGCCCTTGCCGCTGCCCATCGGGCCGCTGACGGCGACAATGCGCCGCGCCGTCGCCCGCCGGTTGAGGGCCTCGACAATGAATTGGGCCGCGTCGGACGATACGTTGCCGGCGATGGCATAGTGTCGGACGACGATGTTGGTACGGGTGCTGGTGGCTTGCGACACCAAGGAGGGGGGCGGGCTGGCCGCCAGGCTCCAGGGTGGCGGCAGGCCGATATAGCTCGAGTGTTGGCCGCGCGGCGCCGGCGGGACCTTCCAGGCTTTCCACCAATCATGCCAGGATTGCTTGATGCCCAGCAGGGCGGCGCACAGGGACTTGGTCAGGACAGCGGATTCAACGCTGGCTGTCCAGGCCCGCAGCGCGCGGAACAGGCGCCATTCCCTGTCGGTCAGCTCGTCCGGGGACATGCGGGATAGGACCGCCAGCGCGGTCTTCACGATCTCCTCCAGGGCGATGAGCTCCTGCTGGATGTCGGCCTTCGACCGCACGTTCGTCGTACCCTCGATGGCGTAGAACGATTCCCGCGTAAGTATCTCCCGGCATGTGCCCAGGTGTTCCGTCAGCTTGCCTTTGGCATCGACGGCGGTGCGTGGCAATTCATTCCGGGCCTCCGACGGCTTGTCGGCGTGCGTGCAGGCGGCGCGGCGCACCGCCTCAAGATGTTCGACAAGGTTGCTGAAGCTAGTGGCGATGGACTTGCATAGCTGCAGGACTTTATAGAGCCAGGCGTCCGGCTTCTCGGACGTACCGGCCAAGCCGTGATAAAGCACGTAGATGCCGTAGCGGCTGAAATGCTTGATTGTCGTCGCGCGGCAGGTTTCCGGCGAATCCAGTGCCGGCATGAGTGCCAGGACCGGGCGGTTGACATCCGGTTCCAGGGTCAGGAATTCCCGCAGCGGCCGCAGCAGGTCATCCTCATTCAGGCCTACGCCGACGAACAGCACGGGATTGCCGCCGAACAGGATGGACAGGCCCTGGCGATAGGTGTCGGCCACCTCTCCATTGTCGATATAGGTGGCTCGGTAGTCGCGGTCGGTTACTACCAGGCTGCTGTCGCTGGTCGACCGACCGTGCAGATGCACCACCTGCACGGCATACTCGTCTTCCGACACGGCGAAGTCGATCAGGTCGGCGGTCCGGTCGCCGTCCAAGGCTATGTCGCGGCTGCGTCCGCCAAGCGGGCCTGTGCGCTCATAGCCGGCGTAACCTGACGCGCTGGCGGAAGAGTGGGAGCCGAAACCCAGATCATCCAGATAGCGCTCGACCTCCAGGTCGTAATTGATCGTGGCGAGACGGTTGACGTTCAGTTCCTGGATCAGGCAATGCAGCGGATCATGTTGCTTCGCGACCACCTCGTCGCGGTGGCGAAAAGGGACCGGACTGGCGGTTCCGACCGCTCTCAGCCACGCCCTGAACAGCCCCTCTTCGCCGCTGGACCCGTCAGAGATGCGGGCATGCGCGCTTCTGCAGGAATCCTCGTATCGGATGATGTCCAGCGCAAGCCCGGTCATAAAATAACAGGCCGGTGGAATTGGCGTATGGTCGCGGTACTCTCCCTTGATGCTGTCGCGCATCGAAGTGAACAGGTGGTAGGCGCTGCTATAGATAGGAGCGTTGTACAGTTTATTCTTTTCTAATTCGCTGCATACGCCTGTAAAAACTTTCTTGTGGAAGAAATATGATGATGTCCTGCCGGACGGCAGGTTTGCGCGGTCGTGGGGAACGAATTCAACCAGAGACTTGATCACGTCCTTCCATTTCGTTCTCAAGTCCTCCGGTGGCTCGCTTTTGGTGAGAGGGGAGATGAATATGAGGTCCTCCTCGCCCGCCGGGATCTCATCGAGCGGTAGGAAATAGCCGTTCAGGATGGAATAGATGTTCCTGCTTTCATCGAAGGTCTCGCGTTTCAGGACGGACTGGAAGCAGAAGCGTCCGTAATCTTCCGGCGTCGCGAACTTCTCCTTCGCACCGTTTTCCTCCCGCATGCCCATTTGCTCTGCCAACGCCCGGATTTGGTCGAAATCCAGAAGGCACCAGAACTGTTCGCAAAGATTGAGAACGAAGACCTGGTCGATGGTGCGCTTCTTCTCATAGTCATCGACTTGGTTCCTCAGCATCGTCAACAGGCTGTCCAGGTTCCGGCCCCGGGGCGTGCCGTTGCCGGCGGCTCCCCGCTTGAACCTGAGGATGTGGAGCGCATGGGTATAGGCAAGGTCCGCCCAGGAAATGCGGCCATAGGCCATGGATAGGCCAGCCCCCAAGAAAGCTACGATCTGCTGGAGATTGAGCGCTCGGTAGAGCAGGAAGCGCCCCTGTTCCCGGATCCGGTCATAGTCCAGCCAGCCGGCATGCGCCTCCTGAAGATAGGGCCAGTGGTTGATGATGGCGTTGTCCGATTCCGAAACACCGGCCTCCTGGTTACCCGTCATGGCGCATCCGATTGCAATTGAGCCTTATTTCTATTCAGATATAATAGCGCATTATATATTTGTAATTGAATATCGCGATTTTTCTCTCCAGATTCTTCACATTCCGATTTCAAGGAGCCGCGCGGGGTGAGCCTGGCGTCCGCGCTGTGCTATGGTCGCTCCGACGAAAGGGATGGGTTCAGTTGAGAGTTCCGGATGCCGGCAGGCGTCCGAAAGTCCTGGGAGAACGAACCCGCGATCCGCGGGGCAGTGGTATGGGGATTTGTCCTCCGGTGCCGTTCGATGGGCGGCGCAGTTGCCGGTTCGGGGCCAGAATGGGGGACATGCCCTGGCCTCGTTTGCTGGATTCATAGATGTCTGGGCCGATCGGGCAAGGCGTCTGAAGCAGGCGTTCGAGACCCATATTATCGAGACCTCCCACCAGATCGACCGGTTAACGCAGGTGTTCGAACTCTGCGGCGCGCAAGTCAGGATCGTGGACTGCCCCGCCTTCGACGGCTTCGTCAGAGAGACGGACGACATCATGGCGGACATCGTCGACAAGGACGTCCTGGACGAGGCGTTGATCGCCGCCGCGCGGGCGATGGAGCATTACCAGATTTCCCGCTATGGCAGCTTGGCCGCATGGGCGGTACGGCTTGGCCGGACCGATGGGGCGATCCTCCTGCGCCGGAGCCTCGAAGAGGAGGAAGTGGCGAATGACAGGCTGGCGATGCTGGTGGAGCGGAAGGCGACGTGACCGACAGCTCCATGTCCATCCGTACCGCAGGACGACCTTGCGTAACCATATTCGGAGACAGACCATGAAGGCCCTGTGCTGGCACGGCAAAGGCGACGTCCGCTACGACACCGTACCTGATCCCCGTATTGAATATCCCACCGACGTCATCCTGAAGGTGACGAGCTGCGCTATCTGCGGTTCCGACCTCCATCTCTACGACGGCTACATGCCGGCCATGGAGAGCGGCGACCTCCTGGGGCACGAGACGATGGGCGAGGTGGTGGAGATCGGTTCCGCAATCTTGAACCTGAAGATCGGCGATCGGGTCGTCATCCCCTTCAACATCTCCTGCGGCGACTGCTTCTTCTGCCGCAAGGGCATGTTCTCGCTCTGCGACCGTTCCAATCCCGATGCGGAGAAGGCGGCCAAGGCCATGGGCCATGCCCCGGCGGGCCTGTTCGGCTATTCCCATCTGACGGGCGGCTATGCCGGCGGCCAGGCGGAGTATATCCGCGTGCCCTTCGCCGATGTCGGGGCGCTGAAGGTCCCGGACGGGTTGACCGACGAGCAAGTGCTGTTCCTGTCCGACATCTTCCCCACAGGATACATGGCGGCGGAGAATGCGGAGATAGAACCTGGCGACACGGTGGCCGTCTGGGGCTGCGGCCCCGTGGGACAGTTCGCCATCCAGTGTGCCTGGATGCTGGGAGCGGGTCGCGTCATCGCCATCGACCGGGTGCCAGAGCGCTTGGCCATGGCGGCGGCCATCGGCAAGGCGGAGATCATCAATTTCGATGATGCCGGCAGCGTCTATGATCGTCTCATGGAGATGACCGAGGGCCGCGGTCCCGACCGCTGCATCGAGGCGGTGGGGACGGAAGCCCATGTCGGCGGCTCCTTTGACGCTGTCATGGACAAGGCTAAGACCTTGTTGATGTTGGGCACTGACCGGCCGCATGCCCTGCGCGAGGCACTCTATTGCTGTCGCAAGGGCGGCACCGTCTCCGTTCCCGGCGTGTATGTTGGCATGCTGGACAATATCCCGTTCGGGGCGACGATGAACAAGGGACTGACCATCCGCACGGGCCAGACCCATACCCACCGCTACATGAAGCCCCTGCTGGTCAAGATCATGGACGGCACCATCGACCCCTCCTTCGTCATCACCCACTGCGTGGGGCTGGAGCAGGGGCCGGAGATGAGAGCTGGTCCCCGGTGAGCGGACAGTTTTTGTTCGGCGTTAAGCTTGGTCCTGATCAGTTCACGCCGCCAAACACAGTCTTTCCGCCCCTTGCCTGTATGCCTCGTCGGGTGTTTGTCCCCCGAGCGCGGAATGAGGGCGTTGGGTATTGTAGTAGTCGATCCATCGTCCGATCCCGGTCCTGGCCTCGCTGCCGGTCTCGAAAGCGTGGAGATAGACGCATTCGTATTTCAGGGACCGCCAGAGCCGTTCGATGAACACATTGTCCATCCAGCGGCCCCGTCCATCCATGGAAACCTTGATACCGGCATTGGTCAAGATGCCGGTGAATTTCGGGCTGGTGAACTGGCCGCCCTGGTCGGTGTTGAAGATTTCCGGTTTGCCGTGCCGGGCCATCGCCTCCTGCAAGACCTCCAGGCAGAAATCGATGTCCATGCTGTTGGACAGTTTCCAGGCCAGCACCCTGCGCGATGCCCAATCCATCACGGCGATCAGGTACAGAAAACCCCGCCGCATGGGAATGTAGGTGATGTCAGTACACCAGACATGGTCCGGCCGGTCGATGGTCAGGTCCCGCAGCAGGTAGGGCCAGATCTTGTGCTCGGGATGGGGAACGCTGGTCTTGGGTCGCTGGTAGATGGCGGCCAGCCCCATCCGGACCCTCAACCGGCGCACCCGCTTGCGATTGACGACATGACCCTGGCGCCGCAGATGGTGGGTCATCTGCCGACTGCCGTACCAGGGCGTCTCCAGGAACTGGGCGTCGATCACCCGCATCAGCGCCAGGTTCTCAGCACTCTCGCCCCGCACCGGCCCGTAATAATGCGACCGGCTGATCGACAGCAGCGCGCATTGCCGGACAACCGACAAGCCGGGATGGGATCGATCCACCATTTCCCGCCTCCGACCGGCACTCATCGACCGGAGGCCTTGCGCAAAAAATCCCGCTCCACCACCAACTGGCCGATCTTGGCGTGCAGCCGGTCGATCTCGGCGCCATCAACCACCGGCGCAGCCTCGGCCTTGCCGGAAAACGAGGCGGCCATTCCTTCAATCGCCTGCTTGCGCCAAGCGTTGATCATCGTCTGGTGAACACCGTGCTTCGACACCAGTTGCGCCATCGTCAACTCGCCCCGGATCGCCTCCAGCGCCACCTTCGCCTTGAAATCCGCTGAATACCGCTTCCTCTGTCCCGTCATGTCGGTCGTCCTTCAATAAGGCCGAACCAAGCTTACCAAACTGTCCGCTCACTGGGGACCAGCTCTGCCAGACCCTGGAGGCCATGAAGCTGCCAGCCTCGACCATGGTGGAGATCAGGGACGCAGGCGAGATGCCGCTGGGCGAGGCGCTGGCCCGGCGGTTGGAGATCGCGCGCATCACGCCGGAAATCCTGGCCTTTGTCGGTCAGCGGTCCTGTGACGAGAGGTTGGCCGATCTGCTGAGGGCGGAGCGCAAGGACGATCTGAAGCAATGGCTGTGGGGCCGGCAGATCATCGATCTGCTGCGGGCCTTCCCCGTCATGGCCACGGCAGATGAATGGCTGGGCGTGCTGAAGCGCCTGCAGCCGCGGCTCTATTCGATCGCCTCCAGCCCGAAGGCGCATGCGGATGCCGTCCATCTCACCATGTCCACGGTGCGCTATGCCTGTGAGGGTGCTGCCCGGGGCGGGGTCTGTTCCACCTTCCTCGCCGACCGGGCGGAGCAGGGGGAGGTGCCGATCTTCGTACAGAAATCGGCGCATTTCCGGCCGCCCGGGGACGGGACGGTGCCGATGGTCATGGTGGGGCCCGGCACCGGCATCGCCCCCTTCCGGGCCTTCCTCCAGGAGCGCCGTGCCATGGCGGCGAAGGGGCGCAACTGGCTGTTCTTCGGGGAACAGCACGCGGCCACGGATTTCTACTACCGCGACGAGTTGGAGGAGATGCGGCGGGATGGCTACCTGCATCGCCTGGACACAGCCTTCTCCCGCGATCAGGCCGACAAGCTCTATGTTCAGAACCGGATGATCGAGCAGGGGGCTGAACTGTGGAAATGGCTCCAGGAAGGGGCCGGCTTCTATGTCTGCGGCGATGCCAGCCGCATGGCGAAGGATGTCGACATGGCCTTGCGGACGGTCATGAAGACCCATGGCGGGATGAGCAGCGAAGATGCGGCGGCCTATCTGGGCCGGATGGTGCAGGACAAGCGGTATCTGCGGGATGTTTATTGACGGCTTTTTTGGGGAGGAGGGTATGCCGCGTTAGATGTTTCCTGCGGCATTCTTTGGCTGGGCGTGAAGGGTGGGCTGTTTTGTAATGGCAACTATGGGGCTGAATGCGGACTGACCGATCATGGATTAGAAGTATAGCGAACAGGACTGAAAATACGGATCCGATATCGTTCCCAGAGTTGTGTGCGACGGTTTATTACCACAACCGATTTAATCTTAAATTAGGTCGTCTATTGGCCCCTTCCGGACGATCCACCCCCGTGGAATATAGAGGCTTTCCTCCTTAGCAGCTGTGCTGGGCGTATAGGTAACTTTCAGAGATCGTGAGGGGACGATAAGTTCCTCAGCTAATTGCTGGTTTAAGGCCTCCGGATCGACCTCGGAGTGCTGCTTAGTCCCATCTGCAGAGTCCTTAGCGTCAGCCTTCAACCGCAGAACGTTGGCACCGCCGATGTAGATCGCTTCGACAAATGTGCCGTTTTTATTCTTCTTAGTAGATACTGTCACAGCAACATCGTGTCCTTTGCCTGGCACAGCATAAAAATCCCCACCTGCCGCAGTTAGCGTCTCAGCAATGAAATCAAAACTATCCTGTAGTTGGTTGTATCGTTGCAGTTCGAAAACCTCGTCGAAGTAACGGCCTTTGATAGAGGTCCGCAGTCTTCCCTTGGAATTGAAGAAAATTTCAAACAACATTCCATCAAGAATAGCCTTTCTTTTGTCGGGGCCGAATCCTTGTGTAATATTCATAAAATTTTTTATGAATACATCGGCAGATCCAGAAGATCCACAAGCGGCTTGGTATATATTGCGCCCAACTACGAATAGACTGTTCTTCGCCATCCTGTTGACTGATTTGGCGTCCAGTAGATCGATTGCCGGGTTTTGTTTGTACCAATTGTAAGTTTTAAGGCCCTGAATCACTTTATGGGAATTCTTTGTCGGGTCGATAACGAAGAGACTGTCAGCCAATGCCGTACCATCATACTCTTCAATTAGGTTACCTAGACTCATATTGAAATAGAATTCACCAGATAGGGAGGTGTGCTCCCACGAAGTTTGCTTCCCTTTCGTGGCTGCGGCGACTGTATTCCGTACACGTTTGAACATCGTTTCAATGGAACAGTCGGGTGTATCGATGTGTTGGAGAAGCGCTTCCGTATAAGTACCATTCCTTCCCGCCCCATCAGAAGCTACTTCGCCGGGGGATGTTGCGAAGCCAATGATCGTACCCTTTGGTGCGTAGACGGATGCTAGTCCGCGCGCACCAGGCCCACGATGCCACGCTCGCTCCCATGGATTGTTGCGACAAGCATCAAGAATAATGATTTTGGTGGAAGCTTGTGATTTGGCCATGACGTCGACCACTTTGTCGAGTGACAGTGAACTATGTTTCGCATCCGTCTCACTTTCCATGTCCGTGTCGAGTGCGAGGAGATAGTTGCTTCCTTCGATCTGCATGCCGTGGCCAGCAAAGAAGAATAGACCCACTTCATGCGTTTCAAGGAGGACACGAAAAGCTTTGAGCTGCTTTTCCATCTCCTTAGCCGAACAATCAAGGGCGACTAGAACTTCGAACCCATAGCCTTTTAGCTTCACTCCAAGATCTGATGCGTCATTTAACGGATTGGCGAGATCGTCGCCGGCAGGATAAGCGCCATTGCCTACTACCAGCGCGGCCATGCTCCGTTTCAATTGTCATTCCCCCGAACTATTATTGCCCATCATGGCGTTCAGCATATATCTGCTTCAGAGTATCGGCAAAGACAGGTTACATGTCCACAAAGGGCATATAATTATCCACCCCATTCAGCCCTCCTTCCCCGCAATAGCCCCTTCCACCCGCGCCAAGAATAGGTTGGCCGCAGCGGAGAGTTGCCTGGTCGGGCTGAGACATAGGGCGAGCGTGAGGGGCTTCAGGGTCGTGTCCATGATGGGGATGAAGGCCAGCTCGCCACCTGCCACCTCGTCCATAACATCGATCGAACTGAGAATCCTGATCCCGATGCCTTCGCGGACCAGCGATTTCAGCATCTGGATATTGTCGGATGCCGCCACGGTCGCAAGGGGGAAGCCGGCTGTGGCCTCAAGCGCCCGCACCTGCTCGCCGACGGCAAGCAGGGCGACCGGCACGATCATGGGTAGCCTGACGCAGGCGTTGAAGCGGCATCGGTCATGCCGTGCGAGAGGATGCCCGGTCGGCGTCACGAACCCCAGCACCACGTCGCGATTGGCACGTATATGAATGTCCTTGGAGCTTTGCGGGTTTAGCAGCACGCCGAAATCGGTCTCACCACGGGGCGGCTTTTCGGCCATTTTTTCCGTTGTCCGCCGGTTTGAGACGGAGTCCGGGTGTCATCAGGCTGTCCGCATGAGCTTGGGCAGCCTGATGAGGTTGTAGGCGGCGGCGTTTAGGGCAAAGACGCAGTCGATGCGGCCGGTGCCCTTGTGGCAGGTTTTGCGCAGGCCGGTAGCGGCCTTGATCCAGCCGAACACCTCATCGATGCGCAGACTGATGGCATAGCCGGGGTGGCGGGTTGTGCGGGCGTCGATGGCGCTGCTGCGCCGCAGGGCACCTGTCTCGGTCCGCTGTTCGTTGCGGGTGATGTGGGGCGCGACCCTGCGGGCGCGCAGATCCTTGACGAAAGCGCGCACGTCAAGCCCGACGTCCGACTTGGCCCTGCCATACCTAATCGTGAAAACGGTTATGCCGACCCGCCCTTCATCGCCGAATTCATCGAGGGCTGGGACGCTATTTCCGGCTTCCTAGAGGATTGCGGCCTGGAACGGATGACGGAGATCACCGGCATTGCCGGAGGCTGTCCTCCCCTAGTGAGCTGGTGCAAAGAATTTGCCTAAGCCCGGCGTGAACATCCTGATGGCAATTTGATAATGTCAGGTCGGGGAAATTCATTGTTCGACCGTCTATCTGCTGATGCGAGCTGATTAGCATACATGGCTGGTTCACAAGGAAATCGACCTGCATATATTCTTGTATGATTGAATGCTTCGGCTGACTGCCTTGGACGCAGCTAAGGGCCATCCGAGAGTGATGGCAGGTTAAGAGAATAATATTGTTGACAATGTCAGGTTTTCTGATCAAGGTAGGTCATATATGGCGGCCAGGATAAGCTGTGAGGAGGACTTCACATGAGCGATGGTCCGTACCGTTCCTTGCCAATGTCACCAAAGTGGAAGCAGGCGGCCAAGTGCGCTTTTCTGCCGTCCTTTTCGACGCCCGAGATTTCGGAGGCTCTGCAGCAGGCGGCGGAGCGTGACTGTCGAGCCGAAATCTCCGCGAGCCTTGTGCGTCGCGTGACGGCCCTGGTCGTCAGCGCAGATGAACTCGGTCTCTTCCGAGACCTGCCGACCACCGATCTGAACGGACTTCATCGCGATTGCGCTTCGACTATGGAACATGGGTTCGTGAACAACGCTATTGACGCGCTACAAGACGGCTTGAGTGGTCACGAAGCGCTCCAGTGGGCCGCGGAGGCCTGCGTGTCGGATCGTCTGCTCGCTGGCAGTCGTCAGATCGAAGAGCATATGCATCGCGAAACCTCGGATCACCGGGCGCGAGCAACCCGGTCACGACTTGAGGAAGCGCACAGCGGCGTCAATGTTGCCGGTGTCGCGCGTATGCTGCTGCGGACAGCAGATGCGCCGGCGAGGACCATAACCGTCGTTAATTCCGGCCTCGACGATGGAGTTCCGCTTTGATCACGAAGGCCTACCATGTTGCAGACGCGGCGCCGCACCGTGTTGATGCCATCGAAATTGGCGAGGTGCCGCGCGCAGGCGCGCGCGTGGCGACACTTGGCCAGACCATCACCTTGTCTATCGAAGGGTTAAAGGACTTCTTTTTTGCTGACTGGCGGCACGATTTGATTGACTTGCTCGTGATCGCTGGCGCCGTCGAATATTGCGACCTCAGCGTCCGGCGGCCATCGTGGGGCTGGGCGCGGTCGTTCGACTTGCTGGTTGCGGTTCATGAAGAGGACAAGTGGAGCACGCCTTCCGTACGCAACGCACTCGAAGAGGCTCTCTGTTTTCTGACAGGTGATCGCTGGAGTGTCAGCTTCATCAAACGACGTGATATTGTCGTGAAAATTAAGCCGCGTCGTTTCGTTTTTGACACCCCAGACAAGGTGATCATACCATATAGCGATGGGCTCGACTCCCGTGCTGTCGCAGCGATCGTTGAGGACGAAGAGAAGAGTGGCATCGTGCGAGTCCGTCTGGGCTCTAAAGGTGTTGACAGTGCGAAGGTGCCACGCAGGAAACGCCGCTTTGAGACCGTTCCCTTCGAGGTGAAGCTTGGCAAACGCCAGCGCGTCGAATTGTCTGCACGATCGCGTGGCTTCAAGTTTGCTGTTATCACTGGCATCGCTGCGCAACTTGCCCCCGTCGATCGCGTTGTGGTTACCGAGAGCGGGCAGGGCGCACTCGGGCCGATTCTCGCTTCGTCCGGACAGAGTTATCCAGATTATCGCGTCCATCCCGCTTTCACTCGACGTATTGAACGGCTGTTCGAGGCCCTCACCAACAAGGCACCGACTTATGAATACCCACGTATTTGGAACACCAAAGGGGAAACTCTTGCCAAGGCGAAAGCCCTTGCCAATCCGCCTACCTGGCATGATACACGCTCGTGCTGGCAGGACTCGCGTCACGTCAGCTTCGGAGGCGCTCGTCGTCAGTGTGGTGTCTGTGCTGCCTGCATGTTGCGGCGCATGAGCATCCACCGTGCGGCTATTGAGGAGCCTAGCTCGGAATATATCTGGGAGAACCTTGGCGCCGCCGAGATGGAAGATGGCACCGTGGCGGGTTTCTCTGGCATGTCATCGGCATTTCGCGACTATGCTCTCGCCGGCATCCTCCACCTTGATCATCTCGCTGCGCTTAGCGGATCAGAATTGCATAGACGAATCGTCCGGCGTGTCGCCCGCGAAACCGCCGAAGCGCTTGGGATCGAGATGGCCGAAGGCGAGCGAGCCCTGATGGGCTTGCTTGAGCGGCACCGGGCCGAGTGGCTCGATTTCCTCATCAGCCTCGGCAGCCGTTCATTCGTCGCCCGTGTGGCCATGGTGTCGCCATGGCACTGACCCCGGTCGGACTCTCGCCAAAGGATTTGGGAGACCTGCTGCGGCAGGCCCGCGAGAACGCCAAGATTACGCAGGCGGTAGCTGCGACCACGCTTGATGTCGCGCGCACCACCCTGGTTGCGATGGAACAAGGGCAGCGCCGACCGCGCGTCGACGAACTCCAAAAGCTAGCCGTCCTCTATGGGTTGTCACTCAATGAACTGCTCCGCCAGGACAGCATCCGCGTTGATCTGCGGCCTCGCTTCCGTCATGCTGGCGAACAAGGCGAGAAGCTTCAAGCAGCCATCGAACTGCTAAATCGGCTAGTCCAGGCCGAGGTCGAGTTTGAGGATTTGCTTGGTATTCAGCGCGCGCGGCTCGATCCGCCCGAACGCCCTATTTTGCCGGGCAATGTCAACCTTCAGGCGGAGCAAGACGCTGCGGAATTGCGCCAATGGCTGGGTCTCGGACTGGCACCGATCCACGATATCGTGAGTCTCCTCGAGCTGCAGTTGGGCGCGCGTGTCTATGTGCGGAAGCTCGACCCGAAAATTTCCGGACTTTACGCCTTCGATGAGCGCGCGGGCGCGTGCATATTGTTAAACGCAGATCATCCACGCGACCGTCGGACTCAGACTGGTGCGCACGAGTTGGGGCACTTCATTTCGACCCGCCAATCGCCTGACGCGCTCCATGACGGAACGCCTGAGTCGACCCGTGAGGAACGCTACGCGAACACTTTCGCGCGGTGCTTCCTGACCCCAGCCCGGGCAGTAAGTGTTAAGTTCCAAGAGCTTACTGCCGGAGCGTCAAAGCTAACCCGCCGGCACGTCATCTTGTTGGCGCATTTTTTCGGCATCTCCCGGGAAGCGATGGTCCGCCGTCTTGAAGAACTGGGACTCACGAAGTCGGGCACTTGGGACTGGTTCGTACAGCAAGGTGGAATCACTGACGTCCAGGCGCGCGAGGTGCTCGGCGATCTAATCCCGCCTGACGATGCCAAGGTCGACGCGCGGCGCCAGATATCGATGCGCATGGGCGTGATGGCCAGCGAGACTTGGCGCCAAGCGTTACTCAGCGAAGGACAGATTGCCAGGCTCCTCCACATCGATCGCGTCGATGCCCGGATCCTCATCGATGAGTTCGAAGCGGAAGGAGTTGAGACGGATGGATCCCGTTCGTTTTCGGCCTGAATTGCCGCTCATCGCTGACGCCAGTGTCTGGATCAATCTCGTTGCCGGAGGGCATGTGGTCGAGGTGCTGCGAGCATTGCACAAACCTATGATCATCCCGAGCATCGCTCTCAGTGAACTTGAACGTGGGCGCGATAAGGGCCGCATCACACACGCGGGCGTCTTGCCGCTGATCCCGGCCGGCTATGTAACCGTCATCGACCTGCCGGAGGAGGCGGAGGACGCTTATGTGAGCCTTGTCTCAGGGCGCGCCAGCCAGACGTTGGATGATGGTGAGGCTGCTACCCTTGCGCTTGCGCTCCATCTCGGCGCGACCGCGCTCATCGACGAGCGCAAAGCGATCAGTATCGCGGCCACCCGATTTCCGGCCCTCACCGTCATCACGACCACCGACCTTCTTCTAAGCTCGCAGATTCGAGCTATGTTAGATACCAGCCAACTCGCCAATGCGTTGTTTTCATCACTCATGGAGGCGCGAATGCGAGTTCCCGATCATTTGCTCGACGAGGTTTGTGCCTGCCTTGGGCCAGACAGAACACAGCTGTGCCTTAACCTTCCAGCGCGTGTGGGGAGCTTCCTACCAAACGATTTGAGCTCGCAGATCCGTTAGCTTGACCCAAGGACATAGTCTTCGATGATCCCATTCTCGTCGGCGCTTCGATGGCTTGGAGTCGTGGCCGAACGAAGAGCTGTCAATCGGCATTGAAATTTGGCTCTGACGCAGTTTTGGTGAAGTGCTTTTCTACCCTGCACCGATGACGCGGGCCTGGAGCAGGTCGAGTTTTCCGCGGCCATACATCTGGCGCTTAACGAGTTTGAGCTTGGTTATCTGGCCTTCGGTTTGGCCGTTGGACCATGGGGAAGTGATAGCCTCCTCCACAGCGGCTTGGTCCTTGACGATGCCATTGGCGAACGACGCCACCATGGATTTGCTTGCCCGTTCCAGCCAGGGGGTCAGGTCAGCCAACGACCGGCGCCGGATCATGCCCTGGAAATCGGCGATGATGGTCCTGGCTTCGATAATGGTTGGAACCCCCTTTTCAATGGCGGCAACCAGGACAGTCTCAGCCTTTGTCAGCGCATCGCGTCCCAAGGTCATGAGCCGGGCAATGATCCGGGCGGATGGTGTCCGTTTGAGGGCCTCTACTCCCATCTGGTCGGCCCGGCGTCGGCGGGTCGCCCATTCCGTAACGACGCGTAGCGAGCCTTGGAAACCCTTCTCCCTGAGCCGCCGCCAAAGTTCGGTACCGTTGCGATGCCCCGCCTGCCATTGCTGGTCGAGCCAGGGAAGATGAAGTTCCAGGGAACTTTCCCTTGTCCGAAAGATGTCCGTCCCCTGACCCCGGAGGATTTTGCGCACCAGCCCTCGGCTGTGGCCGGTCCGGCGAACGATCTCCTTAATGGGGATGCCCTCCTTGGCCAGGCGCTGGACCGCATTGTTGGTATCCTCACGCCGCAGATATCCTTCGTACTGCAAGCGCTCTGCCGCCGTGAGAAGGGCCGGATCGATGCTGGTGGCACCGACCGCAGTGCGTATCTGCCGCATGGATTTCCGGACCGCGTCGAGAAAGGCTCGACTTGCGTTCTCCATCAGGTGCCAGCGGTCGGCCACCTGCGTGGCAGCCGGCAACGCCTTGGAGACAGCCAGGGCGTAGCCACTTGCGCGGTCGCGGGCCACGATGCTGACCTGCGGCTGCTGTTCCAGCCAGGCTTGCGTCGTCGCCGGCTCACGATCAGGCAGCAGGGCGATGGTCCGTCTCCGCTCCAGGTCACAGATCAGAGTTCCATAGCGGTGATTGCGTCGCCACGCCCAATCATCCACGCCGATCACCGTAGGCGGCACGATGCGCGGGCTGCCCCGACGGCGAACCACCCGCAACAAGGTGTCGTTGCTCACCGGTAGCATCAAGCGACGGGCCAGGGCAGCAGCCGGTCGACCTCCCAGCGCTAGACCCAGATGGTGGACAACCTGATCCAGCCGGGCCGTCCGGCGGGCCCAAGGTGCGAGAACCTTCGGATCAAAGCGCTCCGTGAATACGCGGCGCCTGCACAGCACAGCATCGCAGAAAAAGCGGCGGGCAAGCAGCACAAGCTCAACCAGACGACCGCTGGTCGGCAGGTCCGCCAGCCGCCGGTGATATCGGCTATGGATCCGGCCTGACCGCGTCCCGCATCCGGGACAGGCGCTCATCGCCGTGACCGGGCTGATGGTGAGGCGCACCATCCCATCATCATCGGTGATGTCCTCTATGGTCATTCCGGTAACGTCGAACATTGAGTGTGGAAAACCCGATCGCATCATGCTGATCCCTATGGAAAATCCGCTCCAGAGGAATCCCGAATTTCATCAAAATTGAGTCAGAGCCACTTTTCCACGCCGGATAACAATCAGATCTCCGATTTGAGCCGGCTCAACTGGCGGATACATCGTTGTCCCTGAAAGACATCCTCAATTGCGGACCGTCGTGACAGGAGTTCCCATGGCCCCAGCTCAGCCTATTCATCGGGATTGACCAATTTGGTGGAAAAGGCGATGTGGCTCGGCCTCGTGCCGAAGCAACAGTCGTCTGGTTGCAAGAGCTGGATGGGCCAGGGATGAGCGACTGCAGGAATTCCGTGCTCGGCTGCGCCATACTTCCACGTTCTGATGCGTGCGGATGACGGGGCGGGCCGATGGCGCGCCCCGTCAAAGCGCTGGTCAGGCCGCCTCCACCTTTGGCGTGGTGCCCCCGTGGTCGGCGGCCTCGTCCGCCTGTTCCGCCGCCCGGTCGGCGGACAGGATGAAACCAGGACGGCACAGCAGCACCCAGGCCGGCACCAGGAAGATGGCGGCGGCCATGTTCAGCGCCAGCATAAGGCACAGCAACAGCGCCGCGTCCGCCTGGAACCGCAAGCTGGACAGGAACACCCACATGACGACGCCGAACATGAGCGTGAAGGCCGTGAAACTGATGGCGCGACCGGTCGTCATGATGGTTTCCCGGATGGCGCGGGGCAGATCGCCGGACAGACCGTACTGATGGTGAATGCGGTCCATGATGTAGATCGAATAATCGATGCCGATCCCGATGCCGACCGCCACCACGGGCACGGTATTGATGTTCAGGCCCGCACCCGTGATGCCGAACCAGGCATAGGTCAGCAAGGTGGCGAACACCATGGATGACAGCATCATGGCGCCCGCCGCCACCGACCGGTAGGACGCCGCCGTCAGCAACGTGATGACCAGCAGCACGACGGGCACGACCAGCAGGTTGGAATGCAGGATGGCGTCATTGATGCCGGCATTCACACCGATCACCCCGCCCGCCAGATGGAAGCTGAGCCCCGGCACGGCATGGCCGTTCTCCGCGATCCAGCCGCGCGCCCGGCCGATGGCGGTGCGGATCGTGTCGCCCTTATGGTCCTTGAAGAAGAAGACGAGGTTGGCGGTACGCTCGTCCGGGGTCACGAACTCGTTCAGGGCGCCGGGAATGGGGCTGGACGCCATATAGGCGAACATCAGCCCGCCGACATAGGACGCATCGCCGGGAATGACGGCCCAGCGCGGGTCGTTGCCATGCAGCAGCCGGTTCACCTGGGCGATCAGGTCGGGAATGCCCTTGGTGCCGCCCACCGCCGGGTCACCCATCATATGGACCTGCAAATCCTGGATGGATTGCAGTACGTCGGGCCGCTTCAGGTCGCCGCGTTCGGCGACGCGGGCCACGATGTACAGTTCCTCCGATCCGGGGAAGTCGGCATTGATGGTGGCCGATGCGTGGTTATAGTCATGGTCGGGATAGAACAACGGTGATCCCGGCTCGCTCTCGCCGATCTGGATGGCGGGCAGCAGAGCGGCAGACCCGGCCACCAGCAGGAACGCCGCCAGCACGGTGCCCTTCGCCGCCCCCATGCCCGACACGAAATTGCCCGTGGCGGCCAGGATGCGGTCGGTCAGGCTGCCTTGCCTGCGGATCAGGGGTTTGGGCCCCGGCACCACGGCCAGCATCAGCGGCACCAGCAGCAGCACGGCCGGCACGATGGACAGCGCCCAGAGCGAGGCGTAAAGCGCCAGCTTGTGATCTAGCGGAATCGACCCCAGGATCAGCAGGAAGATGCCCGCCGCATCGGCCACGATACCCAGGCAGCCGGGCCGGAACAGGGCATGGAAGGCGGCCCGCGCCGCGATCCTGGTATCGCCGCTGCGCGCCAGTTCCACGAAGTACCGTTCCACCTTCTGCACCCCGTGCGACAGGGCGCGCGCGGAAATCAGGAAGGGGATGACCAGGGTCAGCGGGTCCAGGTTGATGTCCAGCACCACCACCCAGCCCAGGCCCCAGATGGTGGACACCGTGATGGCCGCCACCGGCATCAGCACGCCATAGGCCCGGCGGAAATAGACCAGCAGCAGCCCGACCATCACGGCCAGCGTGGCCGCGAAGATCTGCAGGATTTCCACCATATAGGTGTACATCCAGCCGACGATCACCGGCTGGCCGATGACATGCACCTCGAACCCCTGGGCGCGCAGGTCGGTCTTCAGGGCCGCCAGCTTGTCGAAGATGGCGTGATAATCCAGGTCGCCTTCGGCCAGTTGCCCCTTGATCAGGGCGGCATCCAGGGCGGGCGACACGGTCAGCCCATAGGTGCGCGGATCGGCCATCACGTCGATGCGCATCTGCTCCAGTTCCGCTGCCGACAGTGGTTCGCGCGCGGATGGGTTGTAATAGGGGGTGGCCACCACGGCCCCTGTTTCCGACACGGTGACGCGCCGGGCGGTGCGGTGGGTGATGGAGTTCACAAGGTTGTGGTTGATGCCCGGCAGTTCGTCCACCACCTGGGTCGCGTGATGGATGGCGGCCAATGCCTGGTTGGTGAAGATGCCTCTATCGGGGGCCTTCACCGACACGGTGACGATGTTGGCGCCGCCGAACGTGTCGCGGATGTCGTTATGCAGGCGGATGAACTCGTTCTCCTGCGGCAGCAGGTCGGCGAAATCCGTATAGACACGCAGATTGGGCAGCTGGAAGGCGAACAGCGCCGTGATGCCCATCAGGATGGAAAGGAACAGGCGGGGCCGGGCGAAGATCATCTGTTCGAACCGGGCCATGGCGCCGGAGCTCGCGGAATGGGTCTGGGTCATGGCGTCAACCTGATCTGGGTGAGCGTGCCGGCGGCACCGGCCGCCAGGATGGTGTCGGGGCCGGTGGCGACGGCGCTGGTCAGGAAGGGTGCGCCCGCCTGTGGCGGCTGCGCCGGGGTCCAGGCATTGCCGTCCATGGACAGGACGGTGGCGCGATCACCGACCGCCACGACCTTGCCATCGGGCAAGGCCGCCAGACCGAACAGCCCGACCTGCGCGCTGCTGGATTGCTTGGCCCAGCTCTGACCGCCATCGGCGGTATGCATGACGGCCCCATCCAGCCCGACCACCCAGCCATGGGCGGTGTCGGTGAACAAGGCCGCCTGCGGATAGAACTCGCCGGGAATGGGCGGCAATGCGCTCCAGCTTTCCCCGCCGTCCACGGTGGCATAGATGCTGCCGAACTCCCCCAGCGCATAGCCCCGGACGGCATCGGGAAACTGGATGGCGGTCAGGATCAGGTCTTCGCCGATGGAGCGGTCCTGCCAGCTTTGCCCGCCATCATCGCTGACCAGGATGGTGGAAAACCCGCCCACCACCCACAGGCGCCCGGCGGCGTCGCAGGTGATGGCCTGCGGCGGTTCGGGGCTTTCCAGTGCATGCATGGTCCAGGTCCCGCCCTGGTCGGCACTGGCAAAGACATGGCCGCGCCCGTCCAGGGCCGCGAAACCACCATCGGGGCAGGATGCGATGTCCAGCAGTGCGGGGCGCAGGCCGCCGGTGCGGTCGGCCAGATCATGGCGCTGCCAGCTGCCGCCATCATCCTTGCTGACGCCGATGACGCCGCGCAGGCCCACGGCCACGATGGTGCCGGTCTTCCCGTCCCGGGCCACGGCCTGCAACAGGTCGGTGCGCCCGAAACCATCGGCGGCGGCGGGACCGGCCAAGGCCGCCAAAGCCAGGGCCAGCGCGGTCAGGTGGCGGGCAGGGTGGAGGTTGGGGCGTGCCCGGAATAGCCGGGACCGCCGCGCGGAAGGCGCGTCGCACATTCTGTATTTCCCCCTCGGACGGGTATCGGCCAAGGCGCGTGGCGCCGGGCCGTTCCCGGATCATGTCCGCCCCTGTCGCTGCGGGGCGCTTCTTCGGTGGGGGACGAGGTTAGCAACGCCTGTGCCAGGACAGGAAAGCAAGGGTTCCGGGCGGTGCCGCCCCGCCTTGCTTCATGATTTGATCGAAGGGGGCGGCGGGGATGGGGGCGGGGGTGATGAATTGGTGAAGGGATCAGTCTGGGAACCGTAGGTCAGGTCGAGGACAAAGTCCGAGCCCTGACGAACGACGGTGCCGGAAATGTCAGGGCTCGGCATCGCCTCGACCTGACCTACGGCATGTCACACAATCTTCCGCTTCAACCGGTACGCCAGCTGCGGCCTTGTGATGCCCAGGATGCGGGCGGCCTCTGAGATGTTGCCCTGCGCCCGCTCTACGGCGGCCTGCAGCAGCTGTTCCTCCAGGTCATCCAGGGAAGTGCCGCCGCCCAGCAGCGTGTCGATCAGGCTGCCGGCATCGCCGCCACCCCCCGCACCTGCCGCCTCCTTGGCTCGTGCCTTCTCCCGCTGGCCGCAAGGGTTCAGCAGCCCGTCGCCGGACATGGCCAGGACATTGGCCGACAGGATTTCGCCAGAGGTGAACAGGTGGCATAGATCCACCGCCTCCCCGTCGGCGGCCAGGATGACGCCGCGTTCGATCATGTTCTCCAGCTCGCGGATATTGCCGGGCCAGTCATAGGCGAACAGGCCGTTGATGGCCCGCTGGGTGAAGCCGGTGACCTGCTTGCCGTGGCGGGCGCGGAACTGCTTCAGGAAATGTTCCATCAGCAGCGGGATGTCGGCGCGGCGGTCGCGCAGTGGCGGGATCTGGATGGGAAAGACGTTCAGACGGAAGAACAGATCCTCACGGAACGTGCCCTTGCGTGCGCTGTCGCGCAGGTTAATGTTGGTCGCGGCGACCACCCGGACATCCACCTTGCGGCTTTTCCGGTCGCCCACCCGCTCCACCTCGCCCTCCTGCAGGGCGCGCAGCAGCTTGCCCTGCGCCTGCAAGGTCAGGGTCCCGATCTCGTCCAGGAACAGGGTGCCGCCATGGGCGCGTTCGAACCGTCCCGCGCGGCTTTCGGTGGCACCCGTGAAGGCACCTTTCTCCACCCCGAACAATTCGCTTTCGATCAGGTGTTCCGGGATGGCGGCACAATTGACGGCCACGAACGGGCCGGCGGCGCGCTTGGAGATGCGGTGCAGGGTCTGCGCGAACAGTTCCTTGCCCACGCCGCTTTCGCCCAACAGCAGGACGGTGGCGTTGGTTCCTGCCACCTTGTCGAGCATGTGGCAGACCATATTGAAACCCGCCGACGCGCCTACCAGCAGCTTTTCCGGCGTGGCTGGCGCCTCCGATGACGGGGCGGCAGTAGGCGATGTGGTGGGGACCGCCTGCGCCGTCCGGTTCGATACGATCAGCCGGTCGCGGTTGGCGAAGCTCTGCGGCTGCAAATACCGCAGTTCCTCTTCCGTGGCGTCCCATTCCGACAGGGGTTTGCCGATGATGCGGCAGGCCTGCGCACCCGTGGCCCGGCATTCCACCTCCCGGAACAGCACGGGCCGGCCCACGAAGACGGACGTGTAACCCGATGCGTAGCCCTGCTGCATCCAGCAGGCGCTCTCCGATCCGAATCCGAACTGTTCGATATGCACCTCATCCTCGGCGCTATCGTGCCACAGGAACTCGCCATAGAAATGGCCGGTGCTGGTATCGGATTCCAGACGGACCGGCTGCACATTCACGATGCCTTCCAGGGCATGCAGCTGCGGGCCGACCAGGAAGAAGTCGGTGAAGCTGGCCGTGCCGCGCACCTTCACCGCCAGTTCCGCATCCTGCGCGCCTGATGCATAGCCCATGCGGATCAGCAGCGCGCGGGCCGCCGATATGCCGAGTGTATCCACCAGTTCCCGGCGCAGCGCCCCCAGCGCGCGGGTATGCATCAGGATCATCCGGTTATTGTCCAGCCAGATGCGCCCCGTCTTGGGTGAGAAACGCAGCCGGGAGGCCAGATCCTCGATATCTGGAAGATCGAACCGGTCGAATATCTGCGTCCCGCATTGGCCAATCGCATCGCCGGCCCGATTGGGTCCGCCGCTGCGCAGGATACCCGCCTGCTTGTCGGTCATCTGTTTCCTCCCAAGGGCGCTTCTATGGCGCCTTTTTCACACAAAAGCGTATGTCGCGACCGGGCCGCTGGCAACCGCCGAACAGCGCGGAACCCCAAGACTTTCGGCCGGGTGCCGGTGGCGCATTTCATGCTGCAGCGCATCGTGATGAAAACATCCATCGCGTCAAAGCCGCCGGGGCCGGTTTTGATCAATTGATGACCCACCGGTCCCTGTCCCACCACCGTCACCCCGTCTGCCGCAGCATTGCCGCTGATGGCCGCAAGCATTGGCCCGTCCTGGGTTTCCCGCCTGTGGAACAGGGTGCAATCACCGGGCCAGCGCACCTGCGCAATGGTTCTGGCACGGCGATTGCGATGTGGGGACAACCGGCCCCGTGTGATGGGCCGCGATAAAGGCGACCAAGGGGCCAAACCCCATCCGCCGCCCGATCCCAGGGGGGAACATGACCAGGCACCAACGCATCCCGCTTATCCGGTAGCGCACAGGCAGCCGCCTGCGGGCGGGGCCATCCATTCAGCACGAAATATCCGGCGACCACCCGAACGGGCGGCGCGACACCGGGCCTTTGCGCCCGCAACAAGGGGGACAGGGAGAGATGCCCAAGATCAGGGGTTACGGCCATCTGGCCGGATTGCTGTTGTCGGCCAGTGCGCTGGCCATGCCGGCCATGGCGGATGAGCCCGCCGATATCGGCGGCTTCGTGGAAAGCGTCACGCATGCGCGCAAGGATGATGGGCTGGTGAAGGCCCGCACCACCGCGCAAGTGGAAATCCACAAGGATTTCGGGGAAACGGGGAATTTCAGCCGCCTGTCCTTCAACGCTATCCTGCGCGCCAGCTATGACGCCGTCTACGATCTGCGCGACACGCGGTTCGGCAAGAATGCCGGCAGCCCGGTCCTGATCGAAAGCACGGCCATGGGACGGTCCGTGCCCCATGGCGGCGGCATCCCGCTGCCGGCGGGTCCCATCGACCTGACCCGCAATCCCAATCAGGGGATGATCGTGCTGGGCCAGCCGCTGCACGGCCCCGATGGCGGCGTCAGCTTCGGCGTGCCGGTACGCCCCTGCAACGTGGACAGCCGTGGCTGCATTCCCGGCTATATGAACGCGACGCTGAACGACCTGCGCTATCCGGAATTCAACAGCCGCTGGGATTTCCTGCGCGAAGCCTATGTCGATGCCGCGTGGGAGGCGGGCGACACGCGCGAATTCGGCGTGCGCGTGGGGCGCCAGCAGGTGGTCTGGGGCCGCACCGACCTGTTCCGCGTGCTGGACGTCATCAACCCCGTCGATTACAGCCGCCACAACATCTATGACGAGTTGGAGGATATCCGCATCCCGCAATGGATCGCGACCGCCGAATACCGCATGGGCGGCACCGGCGCATTCGACGATCTGAACCTGCAGTTCGTCTGGAATTTCGACCGGTTCCGCCCGTCCAACCTGGGGCAGGCCGGCACGCCCTATCAGATATTGGACGCGGGCAGCTTCTTCCGCGGCATGAAGAATTGCTGGGACAATGGCTGCACCGTGTCGAACTTCGCCAATGGCAACCTGGCGACCGACTTCCCCGCCCATGTCATCGGCATCCGTCAGGCCAATGTCCCGAATTGGAGCCTGGATGACACGCAGTTCGGCGGCAAGCTGGAAGGCGTGTTCAAAGGGGTGGGTTTCAGCGCCAATTACCTGCATACGCGCCAGCAGCTTCCCACCCTGCGCGGCGGCATTCCCGCCGACAATGCCTTCACGCCCGGGGTGGAGGCGCAGGCCTGGCCCTACCTTATCGCCTTCGACATCGATTTCCCCAAGGTCGATCTCTACGGCACCTCGCTGGATTTCTATGTCGACAGCCTGAAATCCGCCGTGCGCATGGAATTCGCCTATACGACGGGGGAGGAATTCGCCAACACCCTGCGACCCCGCCTGTTCAGCAGCAGCGATGTCATCCGCTATGTCGTCGGCATCGACCGGCAGACCTTCATCCCCTTCCTGAACCCCACCCGGTCCTTCCTGATCTCCGGCCAGATTTTCGGCCAGCACATCCTGGATCATGAGCTGGAACAGGGGCCGCTGGGCCCGATGGGCATGCCCGACTGGAAGAACAGCTGGATCGGCACGCTGCTGATCAAGGGCTTCTACATGAATGACCGGCTGTCGCCGCAGGTCATCACCGCCTACGACTTCAAGGCCGATGCCGCCACCGTCGCGCCGTCCGTCGACTGGCTGATCAATGACAGCTGGCAGGTGGTGCTGGGCGGCAATTTCAAGGTCGGCAAGGGCATCCGCCGGTTCGACGATTGCCGCACCTGCAACCCGTTTCCACCCTTCACGGCCACGCCGCTGCATGCGGGCGGCGCCCCCGGCTCTGTGGGCCTGGGTGGGTTCGAGCCGCTGGGCCGCTTCCGCTCCGGCCCCATCGGCATGGCCCAGCGCGAAGACGAGATTCAACTGACCGTGCGTTACCGGTTCTGAAGATCCTGGGAGGACAGAGAAGATGAAAGCCAAGAAATTCGGCAGCACCCTGCGTCTGGCCGCTGCCGGTCTGGCGCTTTGCGCCGTCGCGTTCGGCGGTTCCGCCGACGCGCAGACCGCCCAGGCGTTCCAGGACAGTTTCTATCCCTACAAGAAGGGCGTGCCGCAGGTGGCGGGCCTCACTCCCGGCCTGATCATCAACAAGGGCAATGTGGAGGCGGCGAAGGAGTATCTCGACCCCGCCATGTACCAGTTCATCAAGGATGGCTGGGTGGAGGTGACGGTGGGGGCCACCACTGATTTCCCGCTGCCCGACAGCTATGTGAAGGCGTCGGAGCAGAATGTGGGCAAGGTCGCCATCGGGGCCGATGGCAACCTGTCCGGCTATGTTGCGGGCCGTCCGTTTCCCGCCGATCCCGATCCCAAGGACCCGCTGGCGGGCCAGAAACTGGCTTGGAACTACAAGCATGGCTATAACTGGGGCGACAGTGCCGCCATCCACCCCTTCTACTGGCGTTTCCGGAACCTCAATTCCGGGGCCGTGGAACGCGAGATCAAGTTCAACTTCCATTTCCTGAACTTCAAGCACCGGGTGGATCAGCCGCCGCTGCCCGACCTAGCGGGCAATCCGTCGAACATCTTTCGCGGCATCTATGTGCAGGTGCTGGAACCGGGCGACCTGAAGAATACCCAGCTGCTGATCCTGCGGTACGAGGATGACAGCAAGCGCGACGATGCCTGGCTGTATCTGGGTTTCCAGCGTCGTGTGCGCCGTCTGGCCACGGGCCAGGTGACCGACGCCTTCTTGGGCTCCGATCTGATGATCGAGGATTTCGAAGGCTATAATGGCCGCATCGCCGACATGAAATGGACCTACAAGGGCACGAAGATTCTGCTTCTGCCCTTCTACAACCATAATGACCTGAAGCTGGCCACCGACATCAAGGACCCGGACGGGTACCAATATGTCGATTTCGGCGGCAAGGGCGGCTGCTTCCCCAACATCACCTGGCAGCTGCGCAAGACCTATGTGCTGGAAGCCGAACCGGTCGATCCCGCACACCCGATCTCCAAACGCGTTTTCCATATCGACGCCCAGGCCATGACGATCCAGCGCACGCTGATCTATGACCGCAAGGGCGACCTGTGGAAATCCTGGACCATCGGCAAGTCGCATCCTGACCACCACCTGCCCGTCAACAAGGGTACCGGTGTCGCCATTGATGACAGTTTCTCCATGATCGACCTGCTGTCGGGCCATTGCACGACGGGCCA
This sequence comes from Niveispirillum sp. CC-CTL257, assembly GCF_059489915.1. NCBI lineage: Bacteria > Pseudomonadati > Pseudomonadota > Alphaproteobacteria > Rhodospirillales > Azospirillaceae > Niveispirillum > Niveispirillum sp. CC-CTL257. The sequence continues at coordinate 1,969,366 of NZ_JCAJXE010000001.1, read as the reverse complement.
GTTCAAGGGGCAGGTCGATCCCAAACTGTCGCCTTCCAACATGTTCAACGTCCAGAACATGCGCGCCGAAGGCCGCTGAACCTCCGCCCGGCGGCGTCCCAATAGGCCGCCGGCTCCCTTCCGGACCGATGGGAAACCGTCGGTCCGGTTTTTTGTTTATGACGGAGCCCAACCCATGTCCACCGACCTGATCTTCTATTTCAACTTCCGCAGCCCCTATTGCTATCTGGTGTCCAAGACCATTTGGCCCGTACTGGACCGCTATCATGTCAATCTGGTCTGGCGGCCCCTGGGCGGCTGGGACGGGCGGTCGCCGCCCGACCGAGCCAAGGTGAAAATCCCGCTGGTCCGTCAGGATCTGGCGCGCTGGGCCCGCCGGCTGGGCATTCCCGTCACCCCGCCGCCGGTTTCCACCGACCCGACCCTGGCCGGGCTGGGCTCCCTTCTGGCCGAGGAACGGGGGCTGCTGCGCCCCTATATCGTGGAGATGATGCGCCGCGAATGGGCCGAAGGGGTGGATATCGGCCAGCGGGATGTGGTGCTGGATGTGGGCGTGTCCATCGGCCTGGACAGGGCGGCACTTGCCGCAACCCTGGACGATCAGCGGTCGGCCGCCATCCTGGCCCGCAACGGCGAACTGGCCCTGGAACAGGGTGTGATCGGCGTGCCCAGCTTCGTGGTCGGCGACCAGATCTTCTGGGGCAATGACCGCGTCGACTTCCTGGACGAGCATCTGCGCGAGCTGCGTCTGGCCAGGCTGTGACCAGCCTTGATGAAATGATCAATCGGTCCGAGAGGTCGCCTTCATCGAAAGATCAACCCGGGGCGCTGGGGAGTGGCCGTGGCGGCGATTGGTCCCGTAGAACCGGTTGGGTTCCATAAAAAAACAAACTAAATCAATTATTTAACAAAAATAACACCACCCACGCGCCAAACGCCGCCACTGGCACGGCCCTTGCGAAACAGATGGGCAGACGCCGACCCCGCCCCTCCCGACCGGGAGCAAGAAGATGCCAAACCGGGGCGGCCCCCTTTCAGGGAGGGAAATACCATGGCCAGCGCCCAACCGCCTGAGCCTTATCCGCTAGACATCACGCAGCGTCATGTCCGGGTCACGGGCACGCACGGGTCCTTCGTCCTGTTCGATTTCACCATCGCCGACCCGGACCTGACGGTGGAACTGGTGCTGCCCATGCCGGCCTTTCGCGAATTCCTGGCCGCCAACGCCGCCGACATGGCGGTGGAGGAGGTGGCCCTGGCCGGTTTCGGCCTGCTTTCCGCCCGTTTCCCCGCCCTCTCCGCACCCGTCAGGAGCCCGGCATGAGCCTGGAGATCAAGACCAACGCCATCCAGCAACGGCGGCAGACCTTCGCCAATGTCGCCCGCCGCCTGGGCGCCGACCGCCCGGCCTCGCGGTACGAGGAGTCGATGTACGACCTTCAGCCGGAGGTGAATTTCCATTACCGCCCCACCTGGGCCCCGGAATATGAGCTGTTCGACAAGGCACGCACCGCCGTCACCATGGCGGACTGGTACGCGCCCCGCGACCCGCGCCAGCTTTATTACGGCGCCTACACCATCGCCCGGTCACGGATGATGGAGGCGACGGAAAAGAACTTCGCCTTTGTCGAGAAACGCCAGCTGCTGGCCGCCATTGCGCCCGACTGGGCGGAGATGGTTCGCCTCTATCTGCTGCCCCTTCGTCATTATGAATGGGGCGCCAACATGAACAATTCCCAGATCACAGCGCTGGGATACGGGGCCGCCATCACCCAGGCCACGCAGTTCATCACCATGGACCGGCTGGGCATCGCCCAGATCATCAGCCGCGTCGGCCTGGTCATGGACGGCAATTCCGGTGACAGCCTGGGGGCGGCCAAGCGGGCCTGGATGGACGATCCTGTCTGGCAGGGCATGCGCCGGATGGTGGAGGACAGCCTGGTCCTCACTGACTGGTTCGAACTGCTGGTCGCGCAAAACCTGTGCATGGATGGGATGCTGTACCCGCTGGCCTATGGAAGCTTCGACGCCGCCGGACAGGCGCATGGGGTGCAGGGTCTGTCGATGCTGACCGAATTCATGGTCGACTGGCAGGATGACAACGCCAAATGGGTGGATGCCGTCATCAAGCGCGTAGCCGCCGAGAATGACGCTAACCGCCGGCTTCTGTCGGACTGGCACTGCCATTGGGCCGACCGGGCGCAGGCCGCTCTGGCGCCGCTGGCTGAACATGTCCTGGGCTGCGACGGTGCCACCGCCCTGGCCGGCATCCGCCAAGGGCTGGATGCGCGGGTACAGAGGCTGGGCCTCACCCTGTAGGTCAGGTCGAGGGCGATGCCCGAGCCCTGACAGCAATGGATTGAAAGCCTTATCCGTCAGGGCTCGCCTGCGGCTCGACCTGACCTACGCATAAAGGACGCCGCCATGGCGCAGAATGTTTCCATCACGCTTCAGAATACCGATGAGGGGCGGGCCATCGTGGCGGCCATCCTGTCGGACAATCCGGCGGCCACGGTCGCCAACATGCCGTCGCTGACCAAGATCGACTGTCCCGGCCGGCTGGAAATCCGCCGCGACAGCGTGGAGGCGCAGCTGGGCCGTGATTACGACCTGCAAGAGCTGCAGCTGAGCCTGATCAGCCTGGCCGGCAATGTCGACGAGGATGACGAGCGCATCGTCATCGCCTGGAAGAACTGAGGGGTTGATCCATGACCACGCTGTTGAAGGAACCCAAGGCGAAGAAGCTGGGCCTGAAGGACCGCTATGCGCATCTGACGCGCGGCCTGGGCTGGGAAACCACCTATCAGCCGATGAACAAGGTGTTTCCCTTTGCCGAGTATGAAGGCATCAAGATCCATGACTGGGACGCCTGGGAAGACCCGTTCCGCCTGACCATGGATGCCTACTGGAAATACCAGGCGGAGAAGGAGCGCAAGCTTTACGCCGTGATCGACAGCTTCGCCCAGAATAATGGGCAGATGAACATCACGGATGCCCGCTATATCAACGCCATCAAGCTGTTCCTGACGGGCGTGTCGCCCCTTGAATACATGGCCCACCGCGGCTATGCCCAGGTGGGGCGCCACTTCGTGGGGGCGGGCCCGCGCGTCGCCTGCCAGATGCAGGCCATTGACGAACTGCGCCACGCCCAGACCCAGATCCACACGATCAGCCATTACAACAAGTTCTTCGACGGGCTGCATGACAGCCGGCACATGCATGACCGCGTCTGGTACCTGTCGGTGCCGAAAAGCTTTTTCGATGATGCGGCCACCGCCGGGCCGTTTGAATTCCTGACGGCGATCAGCTTTTCCTTCGAATATGTGCTGACCAACCTGCTGTTCGTGCCCTTCATGTCGGGGGCCGCCTTCAATGGCGACATGGCCACGGTGACCTTCGGCTTTTCGGCGCAGAGCGACGAGAGCCGGCACATGACGCTGGGCCTGGAGATCATCAAGTTCATGCTGGAGCAGGATGAGGCCAATGTACCCATCGTCCAGAAATGGATCGATAAATGGTTCTGGCGCGGCTACCGCCTGCTGACCATTGTCGCCTTGATGATGGATTACATGCTGCCCAAGCGCGTCATGTCCTGGGCCGAGGCCTGGGAGATGTATTACGAGGAGGCGGGCAGCGCCCTGTTCAAGGATCTGGCCCGCTACGGCATCCGTGAGCCCAAATATGCCGACGTGGCACGCAAGGAGAAGGGCCGCCTCAGCCACGAGGCCTGGTGCACCTTCTACAACTACACCCACGCCGCCGCCTTCCATACCTGGGTGCCGGAGGAGGGGGAGATGGCCTGGCTGTCGGAGAAATATCCCGACACGTTCGACAAGCTGTACCGACCGCGCTTCGAATACTGGCGGGCGCAGCAGCAGGCAGGCAAGCGATTCTACAATAACAGCCTGCCGCAGCTTTGCACCGTCTGTCAGGTGCCGATGCTGTTCACGGAACCGGACGATCCCACCAAGATCTGTTTCCGCCGGGCCGAGCATAAGGGCGAGACCTACCATTTCTGCTCAGACGGATGCTGCGACATCTTCAAGGATGAGCCGGAGAAATACATCCAGTCCTGGCTGCCCGTGCACCAGATATTCCAGGGCAATTGTGGCGGGGCCACCATCCCCGACGTGCTGGCCTGGTATCACCTGAATAATGGCGCCGACAATCTGGACTACCAGGGCTCCCCCGATCAGCAATTGTGGGACGCCTGGACAAAGGACCGGGGCAAGGCAGGCGGGTGAAGCGTAGGTCAGGTCGAGCCGAAGGCGAGCCCTGACGAGCGACGGTGCCAATGAATGTCAGGGCTCGCCTTCGGCTCGACCTGACCTACGGCGCTCAATTGAAAACCAATTCATCACCGGCCGCCCCCTCGCGGCGGCCGACGGGGGAGGTGTGCCATGGCGGTTGTCGCGATCGGCCCATATGAGTTCCAGCCCAAGGACCGGCTGGAGAATTTCCACGGAAACCAGATCGTCTACCTCCATTGGGAAGATCATCTGATGTTCTGTGCGCCGGTGGCCTTTCCACTGCCGCCCGCCATGCCCTTTGCCGCGTTCCATGACCAGATCGTGCCGGCGGCCTATGCCCAGCATCCCGATTTCGCGGCCATCGACTGGGGCATGGCGGAATGGAAACTGGATGGTGCGGCCTTCACGCCGGACCCGGCCAAGGGGCTGAAGGATCAGGGGGTGGGGCACAAATCGGTGCTGGTCCTGCGCACGCCGGGCCTGACCGGCATCAATGGCTCCCACGCCTGAGGTCGACATGGGTTATCAACTGACCATAGAGCCGCTGGGCGAAACCATCGACGTCGCGGATGGCCAGACGCTGCTGGATGCCTGTCTGCGCAACGGTATCTACCTGCCCTATCAGTGCAATCACGGGCTCTGCGGCACCTGCAAGGTGGCCGTGCTGGATGGCGATGTGGACCATGCCGGGGCCAGCCCCTTTGCCCTGATGGATTTCGAGCGGGAGGAGGGCCGCACGCTGGCCTGCTGCGCCAAGGTCCTGTCCGATGTCACCATCGAGGCGGATGTGGAGATCGACCCTGACGCCGAACATCACCCCGTTCAGGACGTGACCGCGACCGTGGAGGCCATCACCAACTTGACCCCCGACATCAAGGCTGTCTGGCTGCGCGTGCCCGGCGGAGGTTTGCCGTTCCAGGCTGGACAATATGTCAATTTGCACTTGCCGGGCCTGACCGAACCGCGTGCCTTTTCCATCGCGTCTTCGCCCGCCGACCCCACCTTGCTGGAACTGCATATCCGCAAGGTACCGGGCGGTGTGGGCACGGCCTATATCCATGAAGAACTAGTCGTTGGCGACCGGTTGGACCTGTCGGGGCCGTTGGGCCGGTTCCATGTCCATAAATCCTTTGCCGATCCGATGCTGTTCCTGGCCGGTGGTTCAGGGCTTTCCAGCCCGAAAAGCATGGTGCTGGACCTGCTGGCCGGCGGCTGGACGGGACCCATTACCCTGATCCATGGCGTACGCAGGACCTGCGATGTCTATGACGATGCCCTGTTCCGCGATCTGGCGGCCCGGCACTCAACATTCACCTACATCCCCTGCCTGTCGCAGGGCGGTGCGGATGAGGACTGGAACGGGGAACGCGGTTTCGTGCATGAGGTCGCGGAACGGCATTTCGGTGGCAGCTTCAAGGGGCTGAAAGCCTATCTCTGCGGTCCGCCGGTGATGATCGATGCCTGCGTGAAAAGCCTGATGAAGGGAAGGCTGTTCGAAAAGGACATCTTCACCGAAAGCTTCGTGACCAAGGCCGATGGTGCCGCGATCACGAAAAGTCCCCTCTACAAGAGGATATGACGCATGGCCCCCGATCACCGCCATCGCGTCACCGTCCGCGACAATGGTGGCAGCTTTGCCTGCGCCCCCGGTGACCGCGTGCTGATCGCCATGGAGAAGGGCGGCAAGGCCGACATTCCCGTTGGCTGCCGGGGTGGCGGCTGTGGCGTCTGCCGGGTGCGGGTGCTGGAGGGGACGTTCGAAACGGGGCCGATGAGCAAGCGCCATGTCGGTCCGGATGAGAAGGCGCAGGGCCTGGCGCTGGCCTGCCGCCTCTATCCACGCGGCGACCTGATCCTGGCGCTCGATGTCAGTCCGCACTGCCTTTACCCGGTGGAACAAGCCGCCGGTTCATAACAGGGAAGGAAACGATCATGTCGATGACAGGTGTGTTGCGTCCCGGCTTCGCCCAGGTTCGCGTGCTGGATCTGGATGAGGCCCTGGTCCATTACCGCGACCGTATGGGCCTGGAACTGGTGGAGGTGGCGGGCGATGGCCGCGCTTACTTGCGCGCCTATGACGAGTTCGACCGCCATTCCATCGTGCTGCGCGAGGCGGATGAGCCGGGCCTGGACGTGATGGGCTTCAAGGTCGCCTCCGACGAGGTGCTGGATTTCTACGCCGTGCAGTTGCGTGCCGCCGGTCTGACGGTCAGCGACATTCCCGCCGGCGAACAGCCGGGTCTGGGCCGTCGTGTGCGCTTCCTGGCACCGACGGGCCATGCCATCGATCTGTTCGCCAGTATCGAACGGGCAGAAAACGGCCCGATGATTGACAATCCCGACCTGTGGCGCACGGAACCGCGCGGCATGCGTATCATCCGCTTCGACCATTGCCTGATCTATGGTGATGAGATCGATGCCACCGCCGCCATCTTCCGCGACATTCTGGGCTTCAGCCTGACCGAACAGGTGGTCACGCCGGGGGGAGAGGAAACCATCGCCATCTTCCTGACCTGCTCCACCAAGGCGCATGATATCGCGCTGGTACGCTATCCGGCCAAGGGCAAGCTGCATCATGTCAGTTTCCTGCTGGAAAGCTGGACCGATATCGGCCATGCCGCCGACCTGATGACCCGCTACAACATCTCCGTCGATATCGGGCCGACCCGCCACGGCATCACGCGCGGCCAGACCATCTATTTCTTCGATCCGTCCGGCAACCGGAACGAAGTGTTCTGCGGCGGCTATCAGTTCTATCCCGACCATCCGGTGCGTACCTGGACAGCGGACGAGGCCGGCAAGGCGATCTTCTATTATGAGCGCGTGCTGAATGACCGCTTCATGACCGTGGTGACGTGAGCCGCGGCCCCGTCTCCCGGCGGTGCGACAGCGCCGGGAGACGGGCTTCCTTTCATTTCCCGCCTCTATGAAGGAACCCGCCATGACCGACCGGCGCATCCTGAACTTTATCAACGGCGCCTTCGTGCCCGGCGCGTCCGACCGCTGGTTCGATGATCGCAACCCGTGCGATAATTCCCTGATCGCGCGCGTGGCCGAAGCCGATGCGCAGGATGTCGATGCCGCCGTGAAGGCGGCGCGCGCGGCCCTGAACGGTCCCTGGGGCCGGATGAGCATGGCCGAACGGGCCGACATCCTGCACCGCGTGGCCGACGGCATCACTACCCGGTTCGAGGAGTTCCTGGCCGCCGAATGCCTGGACACCGGCAAGCCCCGCAGCCTGGCCAGCCATATCGACATCCCGCGCGGCGCCGCAAATTTCAAGATCTTCGCCGATCTGGTGAAGAACGTGCCGACGGAAGCCTTCTCCATGCCCACGCCCGACGGCATGGGTGCTGTCAATTACGGTGTGCGCCGGCCACGCGGGGTGATTGCCGTCATCTGCCCCTGGAACCTGCCGCTTCTGCTGATGACCTGGAAGGTCGGGCCGGCGCTGGCCTGCGGCAATACGGTTGTGGTGAAACCATCGGAGGAGACGCCGGCCACCGCCGCCCTGCTGGGCGAGGTGATGAACGCGGCGGGCGTGCCGCCCGGCGTCTATAATGTCGTCAACGGCTTTGGTCCTGGCAGTGCGGGGGAGTTCCTGACCACGAACAGGGGTGTGAATGGCATCACCTTCACCGGTGAGACGCGCACCGGCACGGCCATCATGAAGGCGGCGGCAGAGGGCACGCGCCCCGTCAGCTTCGAACTGGGCGGCAAGAATCCCGGCATCGTGTTTGCCGATGCCGACATGGACAAGGCCATCGAAGGCACCTTGCGGTCGGTCTTTGCCAATTGCGGCCAGGTCTGCCTGGGCACCGAGCGGGTCTTCGTGGAACGGCCCATCTTCGATGAATTCGTGGCGCGGCTGAAGGAAGGTGCCGAGGCTCTGCGCATTGGCGTGCCGTCCGACCCCCGCGCCAATTTCGGCCCGCTGATCAGCAAGGAACATCAGGCCAAGGTCCATTCCTATTACCAGAAGGCTCGTGATCTGGGCGCATCGGTCGTGACGGGTGGAGGCATCCCTGAGATGTCGGGCGCCCTGGCCGATGGAAGCTGGATCGAACCCACCATCTGGACCGGCCTTCCCGATGACAGCCCGATCATGCGGGAGGAGATTTTCGGCCCTTGCTGCCACATCAGCCCGTTCGATACCGAGGAAGAGGTGATCGCGCGGGCCAACGATACCGAATACGGCCTTGCCGCCGCCATCTGGACGGAAAATGCCAGCCGCGCCCACCGCGTGGCAGCCCGGATCGAGGCCGGCATCGTCTGGGTCAACAGCTGGTTCCTGCGCGACCTGCGCACCGCCTTCGGCGGGTCCAAATCGTCCGGCATCGGGCGGGAGGGCGGCGTCCACGGCCTGGAATTCTACACCGAACTGACCAACATCTGCGTGAAGCTGTGAGGCATGATGCCCGACATTTCTCCTGAACAGATCGAAGAAGCTGCCGCATCCCTGCGTGCCGTCACGGCGGGCGGCACCCCCATCACCCCCTTGCGGGACACGCTGGGCACCAATGATCCCGGCACCGCCTATGCCATCCAGGAGGTGAACACCCGGCATGGGCTGGCGGCCGGCCGCCGGCTGGTGGGCCGCAAGATCGGCGCCACCTCCAGGGCCGTGCAGACCATGCTGGGTCTGGACCAGCCCGATTATGGCATGCTGTTCGCCGACATGGCCTTCACCGATGGGGAGGAAATCCGCTTCGATCAATTGCACCAGCCCAAGGTGGAAGGCGAGGTTGCCTTCGCCCTGAAGGATGACCTGGACGGTGACGGGCTGACCATCGCCGATGTGATCCATGCCGTCGATTATGCCCTACCCGCCATCGAGGTGGTGGGCAGCCGCATCAAGGACTGGAACATCAAGATCCTGGACACGATCGCCGACAATGCCAGCGCCGATCGCTTCGTGCTGGGCACGCGACCGGTGGTGCTGTCGGATTTCGATCCCGTCCTGTGCGGCATGGTGATCGAACGGCGCGGCGAGCCGGTATCCACCGGTGCCGGCATCGCCTGTCTGGGCAACCCGCTGACCGCCACCTTGTGGCTGGCGCGCAAGATGGTGGCGGTGGGGCGGCCCCTGAAGAAGGGCGACATCGTGCTGTCGGGCGCGCTGGGGCCGCTGGCCCCCGTGGCGAAGGGCGACAGCATCGAATTGCGCATCAACGGCCTGGGCTCCGTCCGGGCACATTTCGGCTAAGCGGGAGCTATCCCATGAAACTGTTGGCAGACCTGGCCCGCACCGTTGACGAGGCGGCGCGCACCGCGACCGAGATACCGCAGCTGGCCGACACCCATGATCTGGGCCTGGAGGAGGCTTACGCCATCCAGGCCCTGTCCATCCGCCGCCGGCAGGAACGCGGCGAGCGGATCATCGGCATGAAGATGGGCCTGACCAGCCGGGCCAAGATGAACCAGATGGGCGTGCATGACGTCATCTGGGGCCAGCTGACCGACGCCATGCGGGTGGAGGACGGGGAGGCCATCCGCTTCGACCGCTATGTCCATCCGCGCGTGGAGCCGGAAATCGCCTTCCTGCTGAAACGCCCCCTGGAGGGGCTGGTCACCCTGGCGGAGGCGTTGAACGCCGTGGAGGCGGTGGCCCCGGCGCTGGAGATCATCGACAGCCGCTACCGGAACTTCAAGTTCAGCCTGCCCGACGTCATCGCCGACAATTCCTCCTCATCCTCCTTCGTGCTGGGCGCCTGGAACCGGCCGGACATCGACCTGTCGAACCTGGGCATGGTCATGCGGTTTAACGGCCGACCGGTGCAGGTGGGGTCCAGTGCCGCCATTCTGGGCCATCCGGGCCGCAGCCTGGCGGCGGCGTCGCGTCTGGTGGCAGCATCGGGCCTGCGGCTGGAGGCGGGCTGGATCGTGCTGGCCGGCGGGGCCACGGCGGCGGACGCCCTGTCGCCGGGCCTGTCCGTTTCCCTGGATGTGCAGCATCTGGGATCGACCGGTTTTGCGGTGAAGTGAAAGGAACACCCATGTCTTCCTCTCCTGAGATCGGCCGTTCGGTCATGGCCGGCGGCGTGTCCGTGAATTATCACGATTATGGTAGCGGCGAGCCGGTCATCCTGATCCACGGGTCCGGCCCCGGCGTCACCGCCTGGGCCAACTGGCGCTTGACCATCCCGGACCTGTCCAAGCGGTTCCGCGTGGTGGCGCCCGATATGCTGGGCTTCGGCTATACGGAGCGGCGGGGGGCGGCCCCCCTGGTTTGCGACAAATCCGTCTGGGTGGCGCAACTAGCGACCCTGATGGACGTACTGGATATCGGTCGCGCCCATCTCATCGGCAACAGTTTCGGTGGTGCCATCGCGCTTTCCATGGCCATTGCCCACCCGGAGAGGGTGGGCAGGCTGGTGTTGATGGGGGCGGCGGGCACCTCGTTCCCCATCACCGACGGGCTGGACCGGGTCTGGGGTTATGAACCGAGTTTGCAGGCGATGCGGGAGATGATGGATCTGTTCGCCCATGACCGTACCCTGGTGACGGACGAACTGGCGGAACTGCGCTACAAGGCCAGCGCCCGCCCCGGCGTGCAGGATGCCTTCGCCGCCTTGTTTCCCGCCCCGCGTCAGCGCTGGGTCGATGCGCTTGCCAGTGACCCGGACGCCATCCGGGCGCTGCCGCATCAGACGCTGATCATCCATGGCCGTGACGACCGCATCATTCCGCTGGCAAGTTCCCTGACGCTGCATCAATGGATTGACCGGTCGCAGTTGCATGTTTTCGGGCAGTGCGGCCATTGGACCCAGATTGAGCATGGTGCCGGCTTTACCCGGCTGGTGAACGATTTCCTGATCTGAAAGCGGTGCTCAGCAGTCAGGAGTTGGAGCCACGGGTCATCCTGACCTATGCGCGGGCACTGATATGGATCCGGACGAAGAAGCTGGACGCATGAAACAGCGCCAGCCGGTCCGGATCATCCTGTTCGATGTCAAAGGCCGTGTCCTGATTGGATGTTCAGGCTGCTGAATTATGAGCAAGATTGCTTGTGGAAGCATTCAGGATTGCGGGAAACGTTTGGCTATATATACACTGAAAGATTGTCATACCATCGGCCTAGTCCTGCCCCCGCATCCAAATTTGTGATCAAAACCCCAGTAACCTCAATAAGTTACTGGGGTTTTGGCGTTTGGGGTCAAGTGCAACCTATTGGAGATTCCATGCAAAATCAAAGACTTGTCCTCGCAGGTTCAAATCGGGGGTCTCAACCCACGCATCCAGCATACCAAGGTTTCATGGCCGTCTACTCATGCACTGTGGCCTGCGGCAAACTCAGCGCGGTTCAATAATGTCTGCTCCTCGCACATTGGGGTGGCATTTTCTGATCTATGTAATGATCAGGGGTTAAATTGATCGATCCATCCCTGAACATCGGCAAGCGCGTCGTCGTTACGAGCGTCCTGCCGGTTCTGATTGCCGTCCCGGCGTGAGTGGCGCTCGCGGCCCTGGCTGCCACGGTCGTCAGCTTTCTGACCCTAACATTCTGCGATCGAACGGCGTTGGCATATGTGGGTCGAAAGCTCCCGCCTGTGCAGGCCGGTTGTGACGGTGACAGGCTGATGACAGCGACATTCAGTCATGGTCGGAAGTACCATGAATAATACTTATCGTAAGACGCTGCCCGGCACGCAGCTCGACTATTTCGACACGCCCGCCGCCGCGGATGCCATCCGTCCCGGCGCCTGGGCCTGCCTGCCTTATGTCTCCCGCGTCCTGGCCGAACAGCTGGTGCGACGCTGCGATCCGGATTTGCTGACCGACGCGCTGCGCCAGTTGGTGGAACGGCGTCGGGACCTGGATTTCCCCTGGTATCCTGCCCGTGTCGTCTGTCACGACATTCTGGGCCAGACGGCGCTGGTCGATCTGGCGGGCCTGCGCGACGCCATCGCGGATCAGGGCGGTGATCCGGCGAAGGTGAACCCGGTGGTGCCGACGCAGTTGATCGTCGACCACTCGCTGGCAGTCGAATATGGCGGCTTCGACCCGCAGGCGTTCGAAAAGAACCGAGCGGTGGAGGATCGCCGCAACGAGGACCGGTTCCATTTCATCGAATGGACCAAGCGGGCCTTCGAGAATGTCGATGTGATCCCGGCCGGCAACGGCATCATGCACCAGATCAATCTGGAGAAGATGTCGCCCGTCATCCAGGTCCGCGACGGCGTGGCCTTTCCCGACACCTGCGTGGGCACCGACAGCCATACCCCGCATGTCGATGCGATGGGCGTCATCGCCATCGGCGTGGGCGGTCTGGAGGCGGAGACGGTGATGCTAGGCCGCGCCTCCATGATGCGCCTGCCCGACATTGTCGGCGTGCGTCTGAACGGCCAGCGGCAGCCCGGCATCACGGCCACCGACATCGTCCTGGCCCTGACGGAGTTCCTACGCAAGGAACGGGTGGTCGGCGCCTGGGTGGAGTTCTTCGGTGAAGGGGCGGACAGCCTGTCCATCGGTGACCGGGCCACCATTTCCAACATGTGTCCCGAATACGGCGCCACCGCCGCCATGTTCTACATCGATGGCCAGACCATCGACTATCTGCGCCTGACCGGCCGGGAGCCGGAGCAGGTGGCGCTTGTGGAGACCTATGCCAAGGTGCTGGGTCTGTGGGCCGATGCGCTGAAAACGGCCGAGTATGAGCGGGTGCTGGCATTCGACCTGTCCAGCGTCGTGCGCAACATGGCCGGTCCGTCCAACCCGCATAAGCGCCTGCCGACCAGCGCCCTGGCCGAACGCGGCATCGCTGTCGACCTGGACAAGGCCCAGGCGCAGGAACGCGACGGGCTGCTGCCCGATGGCGCGGTGATCATCGCCGCCATCACCAGCTGCACCAACACCTCCAACCCCCGCAACGTGGTGGCTGCCGGGCTTGTCGCCCGCAAGGCCAACGAACTGGGGCTGGTGCGCAAGCCCTGGGTGAAGTCGTCTTTCGCGCCGGGCTCCAAGGTGGCCAGACTCTATCTGGAAGAAGCCGGCCTGCTGTCAGAGCTGGAGAAGCTGGGTTTCGGCATCGTCGCCTATGCCTGCACCACCTGCAACGGCATGTCGGGTGCCCTCGACCCCGCCATCCAGCAGGAGATCATCGACCGCGACCTCTATGCGACGGCCGTCCTGTCCGGCAACCGCAATTTCGACGGCCGCATCCATCCCTATGCGAAACAGGCCTTCCTGGCCTCCCCGCCGCTGGTTGTGGCCTATGCCATCGCCGGCACGGTGCGCTTTGATATCGAACGTGACGTGCTGGGGACGGATGCCGGCGGAAACCCGATCACCCTAAAGGACCTATGGCCGTCGGACGAGGAGATCGATGCCATCGTGGCGGCCAGCGTGAAGCCTGAGCAGTTCCGCCAGGTCTACGAACCGATGTTCGGCGCTGGCCGCGCGAAGGCGGCGAAAGTCAGCCCGCTCTATGATTGGAGCCCCACTTCCACCTATATCCGTCGCCCGCCCTATTGGGACACGCAAGGCGTGGGCGCACTCGCCGCTTTCCCGCGCACGCTGAAGGACATGCGGCCACTGGCCATCTTGCCTGACAATATCACCACCGACCATCTGTCCCCGTCCAACGCCATCCTGGCCAATTCGGCGGCGGGTGAGTACCTGATCCGGATGGGCGTGCCGGAGGAGGACTTCAATTCCTACGCCACCCATCGCGGCGATCATCTGACGGCCATGCGCGCCACCTTCGCCAACCCGCAGCTGGTCAACGAGATGGCATTGGTGGATGGGGTGGTGAAGAAGGGGTCGCTGGCCAGGGTGGAACCCGACGGCAAGGTGATGCGGATGTGGGAGGCGATCGAGACCTACCTGGATCGGCGCCAGCCGCTGATCATCATTGCCGGCGCCGATTACGGCCAGGGCTCCAGCCGCGACTGGGCCGCCAAGGGCGTGCGGCTGGCGGGGGTGGAGGCCATCGTGGCCGAAGGGTTCGAGCGTATCCACCGCACCAACCTGATCGGCATGGGCGTGCTGCCGCTGGAGTTCAAGCCGGGCACGACCCGCCTGACGCTGGGGCTGGACGGCACGGAGACCTATGACGTGACGGGCGACCGCCGGTCCCGCGCCGACCTGACCCTGACCATCCGTCGCCGCAACGGCGAATGGCTGGATGTGCCCGTCACCTGCCGCCTGGACACGGGCGAGGAAGTGTCGATCTATGAGGCGGGTGGCGTGCTGCAACGCTTCGCCCAGGATTTCCTGGCCACGCAAACCCCGCAGAAGGAAGCGGTCTGATGCCATCCGCACCGCAAATCCGCATTCCCGCCACCTATATGCGGGGCGGCACCAGCAAGGGCGTGTTCTTCCGCCTGGATGATCTGCCGGCGCCCTGCCGGGTGCCGGGCGAGGCGCGCGACCGCCTGTTCCTGCGGGTGATCGGCAGTCCCGATCCCTATGCCAAGCACACCGACGGTATGGGTGGTGCCACATCCAGCACGTCCAAATGCGTGATCCTGTCGAAAAGCGCCCGGCCAGACCATGATGTCGATTACCTCTATGGTCAGGTGTCCATCGACAGCGCCTTTGTCGACTGGTCGGGCAATTGCGGCAACCTGTCCACGGCGGCAGGATCCTTCGCCATCCATGCCGGCCTGATCGACCGGGACCGCGTGCCCGACGACGGTATCTGCACCGTCCGCATCTGGCAGGCCAATATCGGCAAGAGCATCATCGCCCATGTCCCCGTCACCGGCGGGCAGGTGCAGGAGACCGGCAGCTTCGAACTGGATGGCGTGATCTTTCCGGCCGCCGAGATCATGCTGGAATTCCTCGATCCCGCCGAGGAGGGGGAGGATGGCGGTGCGATGTTCCCCACCAGCAATCTGGTCGATGAACTGGAGGTGCCCGAGAGCATAGTCCCCGGTGGCAGGCTGCGCGCGACGCTGATCAATGCCGGCATCCCCACCATCTTCGTGAACGCCGCCGATATCGGCTATGGCGGCACGGAGCTGCAGGGCGACATCAATGACGACAAGGCGGCACTCGCCCGGTTTGAGACGCTGCGCGCCATCGGGGCCGTCCGCATGGGCCTGATCAAGGACATTCCCGATGCGCCCAAGCGCCAGCACACGCCCAAGATCGCCTTCGTCTCCCCGCCTTCGGACCATACCGTTTCCAGCAGCAGGCAGGTCCGGGCCGACGAGATCGACCTGAGCGTCCGCGCCCTGTCCATGGGCAAGCTGCACCATGCCATGATGGGCACGGCATCCGTCGCCATCGCCACGGCGGCGGCAATTCCCGGTACGCTGGTCAACCTGGCGGCTGGCGGCGGTGAACGCAACGCGGTCCGCTTCGGACACCCGTCCGGCACGCTGCGCGTGGGGGCGGAAGCCAGGCTGGCCGATGGAAAATGGCAGGTCACCAAGGCCGTGATGAGCCGCAGCGCCCGCATCCTGATGGAAGGCTGGGTCCGCGTGCCCGCCGACGGTTTTTAGTTCGCGTTCCTCAAACGCCGGCGCCGCATCCGCGGCTTGGCTTCACGGCGTATGGGCGCCGCGGCAGTCGCCGCCGGAGAGGTTTCCGGTCCCGAAAACCTCTCCCAAGATTCAAGGAAAATCCATGTCCACCCGCAAGCAACTCAAGGCCCTGGTCGAGGCTCGCCGTGGCGCCATCGTGCCCGGCGCCTTCAACGCACTCTCCGCCAAGGTCATCGAAGATCTGGGCTTCAAGGCCATCTATGTCACCGGCGCCGGTGTCACCAACATGTGGTTCGGCATGCCAGACCAGGGCTTCATGGGCCTGGCCGAAATCGCCGACCACACGGCCCGCATCCGCGATACGGTCAACGTACCGCTGCTGGTCGATGCCGATACCGGCTTCGGCAATGCGCTGAATGTCTATCACACCGTCCGCACCCTGGAACGGGCCGGGGCCGACTGCATCCAGTTGGAAGACCAGGTGGCACCCAAGCGCTGCGGCCATTTCAACGGCAAGGACGTCATCTCCACCGATGAGGCGGTGTCCAAGATCAAGGCCGCCGTCGACGCCCGCCGCGACCCCGACCTGCTGATCATGGCCCGCACCGATGCCGCCGCCGTGCATGGGTTCGAAGCCGCTGTGGAGCGCGCCGCGAGGTTCGCCGAGGCCGGGGCCGACATCCTGTTCGTGGAGGCGGTGACAAAGGCGGAGGAAGTCCGCGCCCTGCCACAGCGTCTGGACCGGCCGCAATTGATGAACATGGTCATCGGCGGCAAGACGCCGATCTTCAACGCCACCGAACTGGCCGAACTCGGCTATGGCATCGTGCTCTACGCCAACGCCGCGCTGCAGGGGGCCGTCATGGGCATGCAGAAGGCACTCACGGTGCTGCGCGACGAGAAAGAGGTGAAGGAGGAGAGCGGCCTCGTCACCCCCTTCGCCGAACGCCAGCGCCTGGTCGGCAAGCCCGAATGGGATGCGCTGGACAAGCGCTATAGCTGACGGTGCCAAAGGCGTCGGGGCCGCATCTCCAGATTTTCGTTGTCGGGATTAAGAGAGCCTTGAGCCTTTCGGGTGCAGATGATTTTACTTCGGCAACTTGGCCCGTTCCGCCGCGAGTTCAGCGGAATTGAGAGGAATATAGCCGAGCCTGCCGGCGGCGATCACCTGCTGTCCCTCGCAGGAGAGGATCAGGTTCAGCCATTCGCGGGCGACCGGGTCGATGGCGCCATCGGCCGATTGCCGGACATAGATCAGCAGATGACGATCCAGCGGGTACCGGCCGGACCGGATACCTTCTTCCGTGCCGTGGAACACCGGACCCCCGGGCTGCGCGGCGATGCCCAACGCCTTCACGCCGGGCGTTGCATGATTGAGATTGGCCAAGCCGATGGCCAGCTTGTCACGGGCCACGGCCTCCATCACGTCGCGCGATTTGGGCTTGCCGTCGTATTCCGGCACGAAGGGCCGGCCGGCGAACTTATGCCGCCGCAGGAACTGGCCGATCGCTGTTTCATCACTGAAGCCAACGGGATGGATGGGCTGTTCTCGCCACCCCTGCCGCACGCCGACCTGTCCCCACTTCGTCCTGGGCGCCGGGCCGGTCGCGAAGATAGCGGCGATCTCGTCCAGCGTCAGGCTGTCTAGGGGATTATCCTTGTGGACGAAGACGCCGGTCGGTGAAGACAGTGCTGCCGGGTTCAACGAGTCATGCGCCACCTTGAATTCCAACGGATCTCGGCCGTGGGCGGCGCGATATGCTGTCAGCGGTGCATCCTCGATCTCCGCACCCATGGGGGCGAACAGCGAGGTGCCGTCCGTCAACGGCGCCGGTGCCGTGCGCGTGCCCTTCAGGACCAGATCGAACCGGAATCCCGGATGGGCGGCGGTGAACAGCGCGCCCAAGCCCTCCAGCATCTCCGCCATGTCGTTATAGCCGACAATGCGGATGCGGCCGTCGGGCATCACGTAGGATGCACCCGCCGGAAATTCCAGCGGTGCGGGGCGATAGGCGGGCAGGTCCTGCGGACAAGTCGCGGCCACGGCCGGGCCCGCCATCGCGACCGCGATCGGCACCGCACATAGCCGCAATGCCGTAAAGATGGTGCGGATCATATCCTCTCCTGTTCGATGAAGCGGTCGGGATTATTTTCTGCGGCCAGCATATGAAAGGTTCCTGACAGCAAGCTGACGATATCGTCTTCGAAACCAGAGAAATAAGCCGTGCCGAAGAGTGCGGCGGTCATGGGGAGGAAAATATGTCGTTCAGGAAGATGCTGCTCCATACGAGTGTCCTCAGTCTCGGCCTGGCTGTGCCGGCCTTGGCGCAGACGGCACCAGCGGAGGACGATCTGGAACTGACGCCGATCATCGTGACGGCCACCCGCAGCGCTAAGGCCATCGACAAGATTCCGGGTGCCGTCACCGTCATTTCGACCAAGGAACTGGAAGCCCAGTTCCAGATTTCCGACGATCCGTCGGCAGCGCTGACGGCGTCCGTGCCGGGTTACACGCCGTCGCGCCAGAAGCTCACCTCCACCGGTGAATCGGTGCGCGGCCGCGGCGTGCTGATCATGCTGGACGGCATTCCGCAGGGCAATCCGCTGCGCGACGCGCGCCGGGAAGGCTATTTCGTCGACAGCACCGTCATCTCCAGCATCGAGGTGGTCAGCGGCGCTTCGGCCATCCATGGAATGGGTGCCACGGGCGGCATCATCAACTACATCACCCGTTCGCCCGAGGAAGGAACCCATCACAAGCTGGATATACGGGCACTTTCCCAGTTCCGCGACGACAACCTGGAGATAAAGGGTGGCTATACGCTCACCCACAAGTCGGACCTGCTGGATTTCCTGGGCTATGTCGCCTATCAGCGGCGCGGCATGCTTTATGATGGCAAGGGCGACCTGATCGGGGTCGACAGTGCCGTCGGCGACAGCATGGACAGCCACGGCAACAATGTCTTCGTGAAGCTGGGCAAGGATTTCGATGCCCAGCGCGTACAGTTCACCTTGAACCGCTTCCGTATCTATGGCGACGGCGACTATCGCGAGGTGGCGGGCAATGCCGTGGCCGGCGTGCCGACCACGTCGGAGAAGGGCTTCTACCCCGTCGGCAAGGCGGCCTTCAACCGCGTCCGGAGCATGAGCTTCGCCTATTCCAACGCCGATTTCCTGGGCGGCAGCCTGGACCTGCAACTGTTCAACCACCGTTCCTTCGCGCAGCTTGGTCCGGACATCGCTCCCGCTGCGCAGGACCCGCATATCGCGCCGGTCGGCACGCTGTACGACCAGAACGCCCTGACCGACCGGAAGGATGGCGCAAAGCTGACCTATGTACGGCCGGACCTGTTGGTGGAAGGGTTGGAACTGACCGCCGGTGTCGATCAGATCTTCGCCAAGACCGAGCAATATTACACCATAACCAACCGCATCTGGATGCCGGAGCTGGATTACCAGGCCACCGCACCCTTTACGCAGTTGGAATATAACTGGGAAGACATCACCGTGCGCGGTGGCGTGCGGTACGAAGACGGTCGGCTGAAGGTCGATGACTACCGGACAGTTGGCTATTACGGGCGGCTGAACAACGGCTATGTTGGCCACCTCGTCAGTGGCGGTGAGCGGGATTTCAGCAAGCTGGTGAAGAATATAGGCGGCGTCTGGCGCTTCGGTGACGGGCTTTCTGCCTTCGCCGCCTATTCCGAAGGCTTCGGCCTGCCCGATGTCGGCATCCTGCTGCGCACCGTGTCTTTGCCGAACAAGGATGTCGACGATCTGTTCGACCTGAAGCCGATCGTCACCAAGAGCAGGGAGATCGGAGCCAACTGGCGCCAGCATTGGGGCCATATCGGTTTCTCGCTCTATGAATCGGAATCGAAGTTCGGCAGTGCGCTCCGCGTTGGCACCGACGGGCTGGGCGAGCTGGTGCGCGTGCCGACGCGGGTGCGTGGCCTGGAGGCGACCGCCGAATGGCGGCCGGTGCGCGAGGTGTCGCTGAACGCCAGCTATGCGCTGACCCGTGGCAAGACGGCGGAAGCCGTTGGCAGGCCGCTGGATCTGGCACTGGGTGGACGCAACCAAGGGCCGGACAAGCTGAACCTCGGGGCCGAATGGCGCTTCCAGCCCGGCGCCAATGTCCGTATCCAGGCCAGCCATTTCTTCGACCGCGACGTGAATGAGGGGCGTGGCACCCTGCGCAATGGCCGCTACCTGCTGGAGGAGCATTTCGACGGCTATACGCTGTTCGACCTGAACGCTTCGCTGGATACCGACTATGGCCGCTTCGGGCTGGGTATCGAGAACATCTTCGACAAATACTACGTCACCTATTTCTCGCAGTCGGTGCGCTACGCCGTGGCCGATGCCGACGAGCAGTATTTCGCCGGCCACGGGCGTACGCTGTCGCTGAGCTGGAGCCGGGAGTTCTGAGGCATCGCCGAAACCCCGCCTTGAAATGAGAAGCCCGTGAACGGGCAGGGAGCTGACCAATGAAGTTCATGACCGCCGCCGCCCTGACGGCCCTGATTGCCCTGGCGCCGGCATCCGTGGCCCATGCCAGCGGGGAAGCGGCACCAGCGCCGGCCATTACGCCCGGCCCCGTCACCTGGCTGCTGCCCGCCCCGACAGTGGTGGTGCCCCAGACGGACGAGGAGAAGAAGGCGGCCCAGGCCAATGGCCGTACGCTGCCCACGCCGGAACTGCTGCAGCCCACCCTCGATCCCGGTCTGGCGCCGTTTGTGCCCACCAAGGGGCTGAAGATAAACAAGCAGTTCAAGGCCGGATCGTCCGACGTGCTGCCCACCCTGGTCACGGCCTGGGTGGAGGCGTTCCGCAAGCATCATCCGGGTTTCAAGGTCGAGATCGACAAGCCCATGGCCGGCAGCCTGGGCACCCTGGAACTGATCAAGGAACAGGTGGACTTCGTCTTCGTGTCGCGCGAATTGAAGCCCACCGACATCAGCAGTTTCCAGGAAAAGTTCGGCTACGGCCCGACCTCGGTGCCGATTTCCGGTGGTTCCTACCGGCATTTCGGCTTCCTGGACAGCATGGCCTTCATTGTCCACAAGGATAACCCACTGGAAAAGCTGAGTTTCAAGCAGCTGGATGCGCTGATGTCCACCACGCGCCATCGCGGCGGGGCGGCGGTGAAGACCTGGGGCGACCTGGGCGTCGCCGATCCGGTCTGGGCCAAACGGGAGATCAAGCTCTATGGCATCAAGCCCTGGAACGGGTTCGAGGAATTCATCCGTCAGCGCGTGCTGAATGTCGGTGCCAAGCGTGGTGAGTGGCGCGAGGACATGAACATGGACCCCGTCGTCTTCCCCGTGGCGCGCCGCGTGGCCGCCGACAGGGACGCGCTGGGCTATACCGGCCTGTCGGTGGTGGACAGTGCGGTGAAGGTGATCCCCGTCGGCGTGGAGGATGCGGGACCGTTCCTGGCGCCCAGCTATGAGAATGTGGCCGCCGCGACCTATCCGTTGAGCCGGCTGATCTACCTGAACACCAATGCCAAGCCGGGCCAGAAGATGGACCCGGCCCTGGAAGAGTTCCTGCGCTTCATCCTGAGCCGTGATGGCCAGGCCGTGGTGCGCGAGCATGGCATCTTCCTGCCGCTGCGCGCTGCCCAGGTGGCCGGCAGCCGCGACATGCTGGCCCGGTGAGGGCGGTGATGGGACGGTATCTCTACCGCACATCCGCCGCTGCCTTGCTGGCGGCCTGTCTCTTGACGGGGACGGCGGCGCTGGCGGCCGATGTACCGCCCGCCTATCGCGCCGAACGGACGGTGGCGGGCAGCCTGAACAGCGTGGGTGATCCGGCCATGGCGCCCCTGATGGAGGCGTGGCTGGAGGCGTTGCGGGCCAAGCAGCCGGGTCTGGCCAAGGGCGAGCGCTGGGAACATCGCAGCGGCGCCATGGCGGTCGGTGCCCTGATGTTCGAACAGGCGGACCTGGGTCCGATGCTGCGCGAGCCGGTGCCCGCTGAACTGTCGCCCTATGCCCATCAGTTCCATGGCGACATGATGAAGACACCCGTCATGGTGCGGGTGGCGTTGCAGGCCGATGGACGGCCTGCCTTCCTGGCCGTGAACAAGCGGCCGGGTTCGCCGCTGCCGCCGCTGGTCAAGGAGTTCCTGTCCTTTGCGCTGAGCCGCGAGGGACAGGCCATCGTGGCGGCAAAGCCGGGGTTCCAGCCGCTGCCGGCTGCTGATCTGGCGGCAGAGCGGGAGCGGATCGGCGGATATCTGGCCGTGCTGGATCCGGCCTTGCCGGCCTACAAGC
This sequence comes from Niveispirillum sp. CC-CTL257, assembly GCF_059489915.1. Classification (NCBI taxonomy): domain Bacteria; kingdom Pseudomonadati; phylum Pseudomonadota; class Alphaproteobacteria; order Rhodospirillales; family Azospirillaceae; genus Niveispirillum; species Niveispirillum sp. CC-CTL257. The sequence continues at coordinate 1,947,403 of NZ_JCAJXE010000001.1, read as the reverse complement.
CTGCTTCCCCCGTATCGGGGGAAATCCGCAGTGTGGGCAGCGATGGCATGAAGACGTTGGTGGATCGCTGGGAACAGCGCTTCCGCCGCCTGCATCCCGGCGTGTCGAAGGGTGAGCGCTGGGAACATGTCGGCACGTTGAACGGTTTCCAGGCGCTGCTGGCCGGAGAGGCCGATCTGGCGCCCATGGGTCGTGAGCTGTGGCCGCAGGAACAGGCGGCAGCGGACGAGGTGCTGGGGCCGGGACGCCTGCTGGAGATCAAGGTGGCGCGCGGCGGCTTCAACACGCCGCAGCGGACCACGGCGCAGGCCGTGTTCGTGCATCAGGATAATCCGCTGACGGGCGTCGGCCTGGACCAACTGGCCGCCATCCTGGGGGCCGATCCCAGCATCGCCAATTGGGGACAACTGGGCCTGAAGGGCGAATGGGCGAACCGGCCCATCACGCTCTATATGCCGCCGCGCGTTGCCCCCAACGCCATGTCGATGCAGATGATGGTGCTGAAGGGCGGGGCGTGGAACGCCGGCGCCAAGGAAGGGACCATCGCGGAGACGGCCAAGGCGGCGACCGCTGACCCGTCCGCCATCGCTTTTGGCGGGTTCGAGGAGGGCGGGCCGGGGCTGAAGCCGCTGGCCTTGGCTACGAAGAAGGGCGGTCCCTTCATTGCCGGCACGGGGGAGACGGCGTCCACCGGACGCTATCCGCTGACCCGTTACATGTATATCCGCCTAGTCCGCCGGCCGGGCGAGGCGCTGGCTCCGCAGGTGCGGGAATTCCTGCGCTACATCCTGAGCCGGGAAGGCCAGGAACCGATCCTGTATTCAGGATATTTCCCGCTGACCGCCCAGGAGGCGGCGGCGGAACTGGCCAAGCTGGACTGATCCAATGGCCGTAGGTCGGGTCGAGCCGCAGGCGAGCCCCAACATTCAATGGCGCTGTCGCTTGTCAGGGCTCGCCTGCGGCTCGACTTGACCTACGAATGACCCCAACAATAACGCATTGAAAGGTATGAGGAAAATGACCAAGTCGCTGAAGAACCGTACCGCCATCCTGGCTCTGGGCGCCGTCGCCCTGTTCGCCGCGATGCCCGCCGCTTATGCCGCGAATGACGAAATCCCCCGCGCCGCGTCGACCCCGACGACGCCCAAGAACTGGCGTGCCCCGGCGCACAAGATCAAGGCCCAGGCCATCGTCGACCGGCTGATGGCAGCACATCCGGAGGTGCAGAGCATCACCATCCATGCCGTGCCCAAGGAATTGCCGGCCGAAACCTATACGATGATCGCCGGCTCCTTCCCCGACCGTATCGGCAACACCTCCTCCCCCGGTGACATCATCACCGCCAAGAAGGGCGTGACACAGGTGGAGTCCAAGTGGGGCACGGAGAATTTCGGCAAAAAGGTCTCCATCGTCCTGCCGCTGAAGGACAGCGCCGGCAATTACCTGCCCGTCGCCATGGTCGTCGCTTTCAACCAGTCGCCGACGTCCGGCAAGATCGACACCGACTTCATGCAGCCGGGCATCGCCATCCGCGACGGCCTGAACAAGGAAATCCCCAACCTGGAGAGCCTGTTCGCGCCGGTGAAGTGAATGAGTGCTAAGTTATTCAGCTGATATTTCCCGCCTTCCCGGCGAAATCCGGGAAGGCGGGAAAGAAGATTCTCTGTGGAACTGACAAACTCTATTGGCGGGACATCCGCCAGATTTCTCAATCCTTCGCCAGCAGCTTGTTCCAGTCCTTCACGAACCGCGCCCGTCTTGCCTGGTCCAGATTGGCCAGCAGCATGGGGCCGACGCGGATGGCGTGGCCCTGGTCGGGGGCCAGGCGGGCATCGTCGGGGGTGGGAACGTCGGAGCGGACCGGGGCCATGTGCCGGTCGGCCAGATGCGCCTGACCGCGCTTGGACAAGAGGAAATCCAGGAACAGGCGGGCGGCGTTGGGGTGCCGCGCTTCCGCCGGGATCAGGGCGATGCGTGACATGACTAGCGTATAGTCGGTGGGAACCACCATGCCCAGTGCCGGATGCTGTTCCTGCCGGGCAAAGGCGTAGGAGCCGATCAGATTGTAGGCCAGCACATGTTCGCCGCTGGCCAGCTTCTGCACCATTTCCAGGGTTGAGGCGTAGAATTTCGTTTCCACCCCGGCCAATGCCCGCAGCAGGTCCCAGGTGTCGCGATTGGCTTGCATGTCCTGGGTCAGGTAGAGGAAGCCGACCCCGGAATGGATGGGGTCGTATGTGGCGACCTTGCCGCGATAGGCGGCCGGGTCCTGGCGCAGCAGGGCCATCAGATCGGCATGGGTCTTCGGCACTTTGTCAGGCGGCAGAAGGTTCTTGTTGTAGCCGAAGACGATCGGCTCCGCCGTCACGCCGTAGGCCTCGTTCTTCCAAACGGCCCATTCCGGCAGGTTCGGCTTTTCCGGTGACGCATAGGCCTGGGCATAGCCGTCATTGACCAGCTTGATCTGCAGGTCCATGGCCGAACTCCACAACAGGTCGGCCGTACCGGACTTGTCGTTCACCTCCTCCACCACGCGGTTATAGATCTCGGTGGAGGTGATATCCATGTATTCGACCGCAATCTCCGGATAAAGCCGGTGGAAATCGGCCAGCAGGTCGGTCATCTGTTCCTGGTCGGTGGCAGAATAGATCAGCAGCTCCTTTTCTGCCTTTGCCGTCTCGATGATCTTCTTGTAGGAACGCGGATATCCTGCGGGCACCTCGGCCGCCCCGTCCGGAACCAGGATGACGACCGTCACCAGCAGCGCTGTCGCCAGCAGCTTCATCGAAACCTCCCTGTGCGGCCGCCATTTCAGCAGGCGACCTTATCATTCGTGCCCGGTGATGCCGGGTGTTGACCGCATTCTATCACGCCGAACCTGTCACGAAGCTGACATACGTGGATATTGCATCGCAATAAATAATGCTTCACCGCACAATATTCGTGATATCATAAGTAAATATTTATAGGATTGAAGATCGGTTTGCCAAAATGATTATGCCATCCTATATAATGTCCGCCAATTCTGATCTGTCCAATCAGCCGGCGGAGGGCGCCATGCCCAGGGTTCTTTTGGTGGAAGACGATCCGGCACTGTCCCGCGGCATCGCGGCCAGCCTGCGGGCCGATGGCTATGCTGTCGATACGGCGGAGGATGGGGAGGGGGCGCTGGAAGTAGCGCTGGATGAACCCTATGCCATCATCACCCTGGATATAGGCCTGCCTGACATGACGGGGTTCGAGGTGCTGAAGCGCCTGCGGGCCAGGGGCTGCAAGGTGCCGGTCCTGGTGCTGACGGCGCGCGACAGCATCCAGGACCGGGTGACCGGGCTGGATCTGGGGGCGGACGACTACATGCTGAAGCCCTTCGATACGGCGGAACTGACGGCCCGCATCCGCGCCATGCTGCGCCGGTCGCAGGGGGAGCCGTCGCCCGCCCTGACCCTGGGCAGCCTGACCATCGACCGCACACGGGGCGTGGCCATGGTCAATGACCGGGCGCTGGACCTGCGCCGGCGGGAATGGGCCGTGCTGGATCGGCTGGCGGCCCGTCCGGGCAAGCTGATCACCAAGGAGCGGCTGGCGGCGGAAGTGTTCAGCTTCGACGAGGTTGTGGCACCCAATGCCATTGAGGTCTATGTGGCCCGCCTGCGCAAGAAGCTAGAACCCGATGGCCCAAGCATCCGCACCATGCGGGGCCTGGGCTATATGCTGGACATTTCGTGACAGCAGGGGGCCACACGCCGTCACTGACCAGCCGCCTGCTGCGCGGGCTGGTCGGGCCCATGGCCGTGCTGTCGCTGCTGCTGGCCCTTGGCGGAGCCTGGACCATCCACAAGCTGGTGGAAGGGGTGAATGACCGACTGCTGAGCGCGTCGGCCCGCCATGTGGCGGAGACGCTGGCGCTGGAGGATGGCGAGATCACGGTGGATTTTCCGGCCCCCATCCTGGGCATGTTGGAGAATGAGCTGCGTGACAACATCTATTACAGCGTGCGCCATGGCGAGGTGCTGATCACCGGCTATGGCGACATGCCGCGCATCGAGCCGTCGGAATTCACCGACCGCCAGCCCGTCTTCCGTTATGCCCGTTATCGCGGCTACTGGATCCGCATCGTGGCGGAGATGCGGCGCATCCCGCGCGTCGACGGCGCCATCATCGTGCAGGTGGCGGAAACGCTGGAGGCGCGCAAGCTGCTGGCCACCCGCATGCTGGCGGCGCTGGCGCTGCTGGAAGGCGCCCTGATGGTGCTGGTGGCCTTCATGCTGCCGGTGGTGGTGCGCTGGGGCCTGAAGCCGCTGCGCCGGCTGCGGGGCGAGATGGACACGCGGATATCCAGCGACTTTACGCCGCTGTCCACCGACGGGGTGCCGCTGGAACTGCGCGACCTGGTGCTGGCCTTCAACGCGCTGCTGGGCCGGCTGGACAATGCGGTGGAGGGTATGCGGCGCTTCACGGCCGACGCCTCGCACCAGATGCGCACCCCGCTTTCCATACTGCGCACCCATATTTCCGTGCTGAAGAATGCCGAGCCGCAACTGGCCATGCCGGGCGGGTCGCTGGCCGATATCGAAACGGCGACGGACCGGTTGCAGCATCTGTTGATCCAGCTTCTGGCACTCGCCCGCGCCGACGGGGCCAATGCCGGCAGCCTGGAACTGGCTGAGGTGGATCTGCGCGCTGCTGTGCGCTATGTCGCCGGCGAACTTGTGCCCAAGGCGCTGGAGGCGTGGATCGACCTGGATTTCGACGTTCCCGAGGAGGGAGAATTCAAAGCGTTGGCTCACCCGATCATGGTGGGCGAGCTGGTCGGCAACCTGATCGATAATGCCATCCGCTATAACCAGCGCGGCGGGTCGGTCACGATCCGCATGCAGGACAAAGAGAGCCATGTTGCCGTGATCATCGAGGATGACGGGCCGGGCATCCCCACTGTCGACCGGGAGAAGGTGTTCACCCGCTTCTATCGCCTGCGCCGCGACCAGGAACGGCCGGGCAGCGGCCTGGGCCTGTCCATCGTGGATGCGCTGGCCCGTTCCATGCTGGCCAGCATCGATCTTGATGTCGGCAAGGACGGCAAGGGGCTGAGGGTGGCGGTGTCGTTCCAGAAGGTGGAAAAGCCGGCATAGGGTAAATCTTTTCGCTCCTCACCTTGGGTGAAAGGTTGATGACAGCAATCCCTGCAACACTGCTCCCATAAAGAAGGGGAACCGGCCGCGCCGGACATCCTGACAGGGGAGGAGGGTTTTCCGCCCGCGACCGGTTTGGCAGAACCCGTGGCGGCGGCGGAAGCATATTGCCGGCCGTTCGGCCCGGCGAACCTCGTTCCCCATCCACCGACCATAGGGATAGGGACGTTCCATGAACCGCTTGCTTCGCACCTCCTTGCTGGCCGCCACCATGCTGATGGCGGCACTGCCGGCGGCCGCGGCCGATACCGGCTATCGCGTCGTTTCCACCATCAAGACCGACGGCCAGGGCGCCGTCACGGCCCTGCGCGTCGATGCCGCCGCCCGCCGCCTGTATGTGGCGCGCGAGGGCGGGGTCGAGGTCATCGATATCGAGGCCGGAAAGAAGGTCGGCCAGGTGGCGCTGAGGGGCGCGCCGACGGGTCTGGCCCTGGCGCCCGACCTGAAGCGCGGCTTCGCCAGCGTGGCCGCCGACAACAGCGTCACCATCTTCGACCTTTCCACCCTGGCGATCGTCAGCACTGCCAAGGCAGGTGGGGCCGGCGAGCTGGAATTCGACGCCCGCAGCGGCAAGCTGTTCGTATCGGGCGGGACCGATGGCCAGTTGACCGCCATCAATGCCGCCACGGGCAAGGCGGCAGGTAATGTGAAGCTGGGCGGCGATCTGCGCCAGGCGGTGGCCGATAATCGCGGCAACCTGTTCGTGGCGGATGCCGCGCGCAACGTGCTGCATGTCGTGCATACCGCCGACCTGAAGGAACAGGGCACCATCGATGTCTGGCCGGGCACCAAGCCGTCGGGCCTGTCGCTGGACGACAAGGAGCGCCGCATCTATGTCGCGGCGGCCAATGAGCGGATGATCATCGTCGATCCCGATCCCGGCCAGATGATCGGACAGGTGGAGACCAAGGGCAAGGGCACGGCCGGTGTGGCCATGCAGTTCGCGCCCGCCCGCCTGACGCGCATGTTCATCCCGACCGAGGATGGCACCGTCTCCGTCATCCAGAACGCCAAGCTGACGGCGACCCTGGAAGCCACGGTTCCCGCCGGGGCCAAGGGCACGGCCGTGGCCTTCGATGCCAAGAGCGGCAAGGCCTTCGCGGTCGGCGCCGACGGCATCCTGGTCATCGGTAAATGAGACCTTGTGCGGTCCCTCAGGCGCCGGGCGCCGCCTCTGGCGGCTTGGCTCACGGCACCACGAGGTGCCGGGCCGCCCGTCGGCGGCCTGACCCGCTCCAAACGATTTCCTTGAAGGAAACTCCCATGCTGAAGAATCTCACCAAGGCTGCGGCCATCGGCGCCCTGCTGCTCGCTTCCACCGCGCTGTCCCATGCCGCCGCTGTCGCCCCCGACGCGCTGAGCGGCAAGAAGATCCTGTTCGTCACCGGCGAGGTGGAGAAGGGGGCCGAGAATGACGACCCGCTGATCCGCCAGTATATGGAAACCAAGGGCAGCAAGGTCACAATGGTGAAGGCTGATGCCGATGCGGGTGCCGCCACGGGCCAGGACCTGATCGTCATCTCCTCCACCGTCAATGCCCGCGAACTGCGCGGCAAATATCATGACGCCGCCGTGCCGGTGGTGACCTGGAACGCCTATTCCTTCGGCGACATGGACATGACGGGCCGGATGCTGCATCGCGACTTCTCCGTGGTGCGCGAGAAGCCGTTCCATAACGAGAACCATGCCGATTACTACGCCCACGCCACCAGCAGCACGAATGCCATCCTGAAGGCGGCCAAGCTGCCGCAGGGCATGTTCGCGCCGCTGCTGTTCAGTGCCGGCGTCACCGATCCTTCCTGGGGCAAGGCTTCGCTGGGTGCCGATATTGCCGTCACCTTCGGCGATGACCGCAATCAGGCCGCCGTCTTCTCGTATGAGAAGGGGGCGATGATGGCCAATGAATATGTGGCACCGGCCCGTCGTGTCGGCCTGTTCCTGGGTGACAACAGCTTCTCCAAGCTGTCGGACGCACAAGGGCCGGCCGCCAAGGACCCGGATGAGTTCGCCTGGTTCGCCGGCAAGCGCGTGTTCGACGCTGCGCTGCGCTGGGCCGTCAGCACGCCCGACCAGCCGGTCACCGCGACGCCGGCACAGCAGCTTGAAACGCTGAAGAGCCTGGCCAAGGGCAAGAAGCTGCTGTTCGTGCGCCGCTTCGACCTGCCCTGGCCGGAGAATGAGGCGTCGGATCTGGCGCAGCTCGACTGGCTGAAGTCGCTGGGTTTCGAGATCACCGTCGTCGATCATATGGACCCGGACAGCCACGCCGAGGGCAAGGACCTGATCATCATTTCGGCCAGCACCAACAAGTACAAGCTGGGCAGCAAGTATGCCGAGGCCAAGGCACCGGTGATCCTGCTGGAAGCCAAGGCCGTCGATGCCCTGCACATGGTCTCCCGCCGCCGCAACACCGATTATGGCGTCAACGACCATAAGGAAAGCCTGTATCCGCCGGAGAACTATGTGCATCTGGTCCGGGGATCGCATCCGGTCACGGCCGGTTTCCCCGTCGGCATGTTCAAGCTGTACAAGGACCCGGGCGTGCTGGCCTGGTCGCGGCCGCCGGCCGGGGCCCAGATCATTGCCAGCATCCCCAACCAGTCCGAGCATGCGACCATGTTCGTCTATGAGAAGGGGGCGACCATGGACCATGACGCCGTGGCCCCGGCCCGTCGCGCCCTGTTCCCCATGGACGCGCCGCGCTTCCCCGCGCTGACGGCAGAAGGTCTGACCGTCTATGGCGCCGTCATCGCCTGGTCGCTGGGCAAGCCGGAGGCCTGATTGTGATGCGGGCGCTGCCGGCCCTGCTGACTGTTTTCGCTGTTACCCTGGCCGGTGTCATGCCGGCCGGGGCGGACCAGGCCTGGGAACAGGCGGGCCGGCCCCTGCCGGAAAGGCTGGAACCCAGGGTCGACATCGATCCCGGCCTGCCTGCCTATACCCCCTCCCGCGGCGGGCCGTCGGCCGGGCGGATCGAAGGCTTCGTGCCGGCGATCCTGCCCGGCCTTTTCCATCGCTGGGCCGACGCCTTCCACGCCCTGCATCCAGGTGTGGAAGTGATAGCCCCGCCGCCTTACGGGCCGCCGCTGGCCGATGCCAGCGCGCGGCTGGGTCTGTTTCTGGACGGCAAGCTGGATTTCGCGCTGATGTCGCGCGACCTGTCGGCGGCCGACCTGGAACGGTTCCGGGCCGCCCATGGCCATGATCCGCTCTATATCCCCGTGGCCAATGGCAGCTGGCGGCATTTCGGCTTCGCCGACGCCATCGCCATCATCGTGCATCGCGACAATCCCGTGGCGGGGCTGACGCTGCCCCAGTTGGACGCGCTGTTCTCCCGCACCCGCCGGCGCGGGTATGTGGGGCCGGTGGCCACCTGGGGCGACCTGGGTGTTGCGGCCTGGGCCGACCGGCCCGTGCACGTTGTCGGCGTCGGTGGCTGGCGGGGGGAGGAACCGGCGAAGGCACAGTTCCTGCGCGCCCGCGTGCTGGAAAATGGTGACTGGCGGGATGGGGATGGTGATGCCGGCGACCGGACGGTTGCGGCCCGTGTCGCTGCGGACCCCGCCGCCATCGGCTTCACCGGCATGGGCCATCTGATCGATGGTGTGCGGGCGGTGGCGCTGGCGGAGCGGGAAGGGGAGCCGTTCCAGGTGTCCGACCATGATAATGCCGCCACCGGCCGCTATCCGCTGGTCCGGCCCGTCTATCTGCTGGTCTCCCGGCCACCTGGTCGCCGCCTGGACCCGCTGCTGGCCGAATTCATCCGTTTCATCCTCAGCCGCGAGGGGCAGCAACAGGTCGCCGAACAGGGCGTGTTCCTGCCGCTGCGGTCACGTCAGGCCCTGACGTCGGTGCTGCTGGTTGAGGGGCCCGACGGCCAATAAGACGATTTTCTCGCAAGAAAACCAGCCGGCGACAGGTTCATGACAGTCACCGGCACTTAGGATGGTTTCTGTCGCGGAGATGAAAGGTATCCCCCCATCTCCCTCCCTTCCGCCGCTTCATCGGGTCCCGGTACCGACGGGTATCCGTCCCGGTGCAGGGCTTGGCAATCCATGCCTGTCGATCGCCTTGGGCATCGATGAAGCGGCGGGCCCGTACTGGCCCCCAATGAAACACAATCGGAGGAAAAACCATGCGTTCCGGTAAAGTCATGCTGCTGGCCGCCGCACTCTGCCTGCCGTTCCTGTCCGTTCCTGCCCTGGCGGCGGAAACCGCAAACCCGGCACCGGCGGCGGTAACCAAGAACTGGAACCCGCCGGCCCACAAGATCCATGCCCAGACCCTGGTTGAAGGGCTGATGAAGGCCAATCCCGACCTGCTGAGCGTCACGTTCCACGGTGTGCCGCCGGGCGCCAGCAACCTTTACACCATGTTCGCCGGTTCCTTCCCCGATCGTATCGGCAAGGTGTCCAGCGCTGACGATGTGATGGTGGTGGAGGAAGGCTTCACCATCATCGACCCGCGCTGGAAGAAGACCGACCCCGTGCGTAAGTTCCTGGTGCTGGTGCCGCTGCGCGACGCCAAGGCCCAGAATGTCGGCTGCATCGTCTTCGCCTTCAAGGACCCGGAAGGCAGCGGCAAGGGTGCGGCGGAATATCTGGTGCGGGCCGATGCCCTGCGCGACGGCATGCAGAAGGATGTCGCCAGTCACGCGGCCCTGTTCGCCGCCGCCAAGTGAGATTGTAGCGTTTCCTTCCTTCCTGAAGTGCCCACCCCCTCAAGGTAATGGCACGAACTTGACGCCCGATCCCGGAGACCCCTGGATCGGGCGTTTCTTTTTGTCCGGATGTGGAGGGAAGGGCCGCCTAATGACGGCCCCACATAATCACTCCACCGGCTTGAAGCTCATCACCGTGAAGCTGTCCTTGTGATAGGTGACGGTACTCGCCCCCTTCTCGCCCGGCGGGCCCACCGTATGGTCGGCGCCGACGACATGCAGGCTGCCATCTTCCTCGTTGATCTGCATGATGCGGGCCATGGGGCGGGTGGCTACATTGCCCAGCAGGCGGTAGCTGTCCGGGCCTTCCTGGGCGATCACTGTCAGGTTGGCGTCGCCGCCATTGCTGGTGATGATGCGATGGCGCTTCTCGTCCACGGCCATGCCGTCGATGCCGCGCCCGATGGGGATCTGGGTCAGGACCTTGCCCGTATCGGCATCCAGCGCCAGGAACAGCGGCTTGTCGCCACGGCAGCCCAGCAGCAGCCGGTTGGTGGCCGCCTGATATTCCAGCGCCACGGGCTGCACGCAGTCGCCGACCGTGAAGCGCGTCTGTTCGGACAGGTCCTTGGCTTTCAGCTTCAGGATGACATTGTCATAGCGGGCCGGGGCGAACAGGTTGCCCTTACCGTCGGGGGCCGGATCGTCCATCTTGCGGAAGGGAAATTCCTTCTTGCCCAGCACCTTGCCCGTCGCGGCATCGATCGTATACCAGTGCGATTTTTCAGGCCGGGAGCCCACCACCACCTGCACGCGCTTGGTCGTCGGCTCATAGACCGCCCCGTTCAGCCCGCCATCATCGGCCAGCTTGATCCGGTCGATCACGGCCAGGGTTTTCAGATCGAAGCTGAGCAGGGTGCCATCCGTCATGGCCACATAGCCACGGTTGAACTGCGGCAGCAGCAGGGGGCCGTTGGCGCCGACGGAGTTGGCCACGGTGCCCAGCACCTTGCGCGTATGGATGTCGAAGACGGTCAGGCCGTCCTTGCGCCTGGCCATGAACAGGCGGGTGCCGTGGGGTTCCAGCTTGATATAATCCCAGTCGGTATCCGTGCTGGGCAGAATGGTGGCGGTGTCCAGCGTATAGAGCTGCTGTGCCGCGGCCGGCAGCGTGGCGAGCATCGCGGTGCCCAACAGCAGTGCCGTGGCGACGCGGCTTTGGATGGCCTTCATCAAGGTCCGTTCCTCCCGATTTTGGAAAAGGCGTCGTCTTGGACGCTGCACACAGCATGGCTCCCTATGCTTTCACGGGCCTGTCACCGGTGCCGCAAACAAGGTTTTCAACCTGACAGCTTGGTGAAAGCTAGGCGCGCATAGCATCCGGCAAATGCTCCGATGAACCCATGTCCGGTTCCGGCAGCCACCAGATAAATCCGCCGGCCCTGGGGCACCCCCGCGCGGCCGGCCATAAGGGGAGTGAACGGCCGATGCTGTCGATAACAGCCTTCGCCATGGTGACGACGTTCATGGTGCTGATCATGACCAAGCGGATGACCGCTTTGATCGCGCTGATGGTCGTGCCTGTCGCCTTCGCCTTGTTGACCGGCCATCATGATGGCCTGGGCAAGATGATGATGGAGGGCGTGAAGAGCCTGGCCCCCACCGGGGTCATGCTGCTGTTCGCCATCCTGTATTTCGGGCTGATGATCGATGCCGGCCTGTTCGACCCGCTGGTCAAGCGCATCGTGCGCATCGTGCATGGCGATCCGGTCAAGGTGCTGGTCGGCACGGCCGTACTGGCCCTGCTGGTCTCGCTGGATGGCGATGGCACCACGACCTACATGATCACGGTGTCGGCGCTGCTGCCGCTCTACCGGCACCTGAACCTGAATGTCCGCATGATGACCTGCATCATCATCATGGCGGCGGCCATCACCAACCTGACACCCTGGGGCGGACCCACGGCGCGGGCGGCCACGGCGCTGAATATCGATCCCGGCACCCTGTTCATTCCCATGCTGCCCGCGATGCTGGTGACGGCGCTCTATGTCATCGGCGTGGCCTGGTATTTCGGCCGCAAGGAACGCAACCGCCTGGGCGCCATCGTCGATCCGGCGCGGGAGGTGGAAGGGGCCGGCGTCATGGAGACCTGGATGCAGGAGGATCATGACGCCGCCCACAGCACGCGCCGCCCCCGCCTATTGTGGTTCAACGCCGCCCTGACGGCCGGCCTGATGGCCATGCTGATCATGGGCGTGCTGCCGCTGGCGGTGCTGTTCATGCTGGCCTTCGCCATCGCCATGATGGTCAATTATCCCAGGCTGGACGATCAGAAGGACCGGGTGCGCGCCCATGCCGGCAATGCCCTGTCGGTCGTGTCGCTGATCTTCGCGGCCGGCATCTTCACCGGCATCCTGTCGGGCACCAAGATGGTGGACGCCATGGCGGAGTCGGTGATCGCCATGATCCCGGATGCGGTCGGCCCCTATATGGCGCCGATCACGGCCCTGATCTCCATGCCCTTCACCTTCTTCATCTCCAACGACGCCTTCTATTTCGGCATGCTGCCGATCCTGGCCCGCACCGCCGCCGAATATGGCATCACGCTGGAAGAGATCGGCCGCGCTTCCCTGATCGGGCAGCAGGTGCATCTGCTCAGCCCGCTGGTGCCCTCCACCTACCTGCTGGTGGGCATGGCCAAGATCGACATGGGCGACCACCAGCGCTTCACCCTGAAATGGGCCATCGGTTCCTGCCTGGTGATGCTGGTCGCATCGCTGCTGTTCGGGATTTTCCCGTTTGCTTCCTGATGGCGGTGACAGGTTGGTGACAGGGGTATTCGGTTAAACAGAACCTGATCACCAGCAGTATTCAAACTGACCTGCAGCACCTTCATTCCCCGGACCTCTGTCCGGGGGCGACGGAGAAGCTTTGCCGATTTCAAAGAACAAACCGCGCTGAAACAGGCCGAACCAAAAACATGGTTGGCAGTATCCTGGGGAGGATGACATGGATCTCAAGAAATCATTGTTCCGCACCACCATCTTGGCCGCCGGCTTCTGCATGGCCTTGCCCGCCGGCGCCCAGACTGCCGAGAGTGAGCTGGAAGAACTGACGCCGATCATCGTGACCGCCACGCGCAGCGCCAAGGCCATCGATAAGATCCCCGGCGCCATCACGGTGATCTCGCCCAAGGAATTGCAGGCGCAGTTCCAGGTGTCGGACGATCCGTCGGCCATGCTGGCGGCCACGGTGCCGGGCTTCTCCCCCGGCCGGCAGAAGCTGACTTCGGCGGGTGAGAGCATCCGCGGCCGTGGCGCCCTGATCATGCTGGACGGTATCCCGCAGGGAAACCCGCTGCGCGATGGCCGCCGCGAAGGCTATTTCCTGGACAACGCCATCGTGGAGCGGGTGGAGGTGATCTCCGGCGCCTCGGCCATCCATGGCATGGGGGCCACCGGCGGCATCGTCAATTATATCACCCGCAGCGCCAAGCAGGAGGGCACCCACCACAAGCTGGATGCCCGCGTCATGTCGCAGTTCAAGTCCGACAGCCTGGACGCCAAGACCAGCTATACCCTATCCCACAAGTCCGACATGCTGGACGTGGTAGCCTTTGCCGGCATCCAGCGGCGTGGCCTGATGTATGACGGACGTGGAAAGTCGATCGGCGTGGACAGCGTGGCCGGCGATACCGCCGACAGCCATGGCAACAATTTCTACCTGAAGGTCGGCAAGGAAATCGGTGATCAGCGCTTCCAGGCCAGCATCAACCGCTTCCGCCTTTATGGCGAGGGCGATTATATCGAGAAGACGGGCAATGCCCGTCTGGGCGTCCCCACGGAGTCCGAGAAGGGTGGCTATGACGAGGGCGAGGCGCCGACCAACAGGATCCGCAGCCTGAATTTCGACTATTCACACGGCGATCTGCTGGGTGGCAGCGTGAGTTTGCAGGTCTTCAAGCATGACGCCGACGTGCTGTACGGCCCCGACACGGCCATCGCCGCCCAGGACCGCAACATCAAGCCCGTGGGCATGCTGGTCGACCAGTCACAGCTGATCGATGAGAAGCTGGGCGCCAAGCTGACCTATGTCCGCCCCGACCTGTTCATCCCGGGGCTGGAGCTGACCCTGGGCGGTGACCAGCTATGGGACAAGACGACCCAGCTTTATGCCCTGACCAACCGCACCTGGATGCCCTGGCTGAAATACCAGTCAACCGCGGGCTTCACCCAGTTGGAATATGACATCGACGATTTCACCTTCCGCGGCGGTGTGCGTGGCGAATGGGCGGAGATGAAGGTCGATGACTTCACGACCTTGGGCTACTATGGACGCCTTAACAACAACTGGCGTGGCCATCTGGTGAAGGGCGGCAAGCGCAGCTTCTCCAAGGCCGTGAAGAATGCCGGTGTCGTCTGGCGTTTCGCCCCGGAATTCTCTGCTTTCGCTGCCTATTCGGAAGGGTTCGGCCTGCCTGACGTGGGCATCGCGCTGCGCGCCATCGCCGTACCGAACCAGAGCGTGGAAAAACTGGTCGACCTCCAGCCCGTCGTTACCAGGAGCAAGGAAGTCGGCGTCAACTGGCGGGCGCATTGGGGCAATCTCGGCTTCTCCTATTATGACAGCCGTTCCAAGATGGGCAGCACCATCCGCGTCGGCACCGACGGGCTGGGCACTATCCTGCGTGTGCCGACGACTGTGAAGGGTATCGAGGCGACGGGCGAGGTCCATGCCACTGATACACTGAGCCTGAACGCCAACTATTCCCGCACGCGGGGCAAGACGGCGGAAGCGGTGGGGCGGCCGCTGGACCTGGCGCTGGGCGGGCGCAACCAGGGGCCGGACAAGGTGACGGCGGGCGCAAACTGGCGCATCGACCATGCCTTTACCCTGCGCGTCCATGCCACGCATCTGTTCGACCGCGACATCAACAAGGGACGCGGCACCATCACCAATGGCCATCCGGTGCTGGAAGAACATTTCGAGGGCTACACCACCGCCGATGCCACCCTGACCTGGGACAGCGGCGATTACGGCCGCTTCACCTTCGCCATGGAGAACCTGTTCGACAAGCAGTACATCACCTATTACGCCCAGACGCAGCGCTATGTTGCCGCCACGGCGGACGACCAGTATTTCGCTGGCCACGGCAGGACCTTCTCGCTTGGGTGGACGCTGGAGTTCTGATCCCTGCAGCCAGGCTTATTGTCAGAGGGGGCGGATTTCCGCCCCCTCTTCGCATTCACTCAAATCTTGAATTCCACCACCATCTTGGCCCGTGTCACGGGATTGTGGTCGGGGGTGCGCAGGCTGCGGCCAGCCAGTAACTGGACCTCAATGGTATCCGTGGCCTTCCAGTTGGCGCCAATATCGGTGAATAGCTTGTAATTTTCGCTGTCATCGCGCGGCGTTTCCGCGATCAGGTCGACACCCACCCGTAGGCTTGGCACGGGTTTGTAGGTGGCCAGAACACCCGTCGTGAACTTGCTGTCACCGCCCTTGCCGGCGAAATCATGCTTGTAGCCCAGCTTGGCGATCAGTCCGGCCTTGCCCCAGTTGCGGGCGATAAGCACGGGCAGATCGATCTGCGCATCGCCTCCGCCCAGCCCGCGCCCATGGTCGCCGGTCGGCAGGATCAGCTTGGGCTCCAGGGCCATGGCGGGTGTTGCCCCATCCTCCCGCTGGAACACCCATTTCGCCTTGATCTCCATGTCCCCCAGCCCCTGCTGGGTGCGTACGCCCGGCTTGTCGATCTGAAGGCGGGTGGCTGCGACCTCTATTTCCAGGTCGGTGGCCAATGGCATGGCAAGGGCGAATTTCGGCAGGGTGCTGGTGGTCTTTACAGCACTGTCCTTCTGCTCCAGCGTCAGTTTCAGCTTGGTATCTCCGGAAACCGAGGGGGTGCCGATATCATAGGGCGAAGCCAGTGCCGCACCGGCGCCAAGGCAAAGGGCGGCGGCCAGCCCGGCCGCCGCGAGGTTGGGGTGACGCATCGGTCATTTCCTCTTGTTCTTGTTCGGTTGCAAGGGATTAGCGGGTGTGCTTGGGTAGCTTCACCTCGCGCGACAGCACTTCGCCCGTCACCCGGTGCAGGACCAGTTCCACCTTGCGCTGCTGGGCGTCTAGGCCCTTGACCTCCACCATCCGGTCCTCAATCTCGATCTCGCGGACCAGGACGATGCCTTCCGCCGTGGCGCGCTTTTCCAGTTCGGTCAGGCTCAGCACCGGGGCGGTAGCTGCCGGCGCCTGGGCATAGGCGGCACAGCCGGCGGTGGCCAGCATCAGGGCGGGCAGGGCGAGGGAGAAGATTTGCTTCTTCATGATCGGGCTCCTTGGTGAGCGGTTGCGACAGGACCTGATCTACAGGGGTGCTGCTGACGCCCGCTTGGTGCGATACGTCAGCCCGCTGTCAGTTTCGCCATGCTAGATTGGCCATCATGATGACCAGCCGCCGCGCCACCCTTTTCACCGCCCTTGTCCTGCCGGTTCTGGCCCTTGCCGGTGTCGCCACCGGTTGGGCCGGTGACGACACCGGCAAGAAGAAACGCAAGGACCATGACGCGGCGCGCGAGGCGCTGCGCCGGGGGGAAATCCTGCCCCTGGTCCGTATCCTGGAGGTCGTGTCGCGCGAACAGCCCGGCGACATCCTGGAAATTGAGCTGGAGGATGATTTTTCCTACGACGTCAAGGTCTTGGCGCCCGATGGCCGCGTGCTGAAACTGAAGCTGGACGGGCGTACCGGCGCCGTCCTGAAGCGCAAGGGGGACTGAATGCGGGCCTTGCTGGTGGAGGATGATCCCGATGTCGGCGCCGATCTGGCCAATGCGCTGCGCGATGCCGGCTTCATCGTCGATCTGGTTCGCAATGGTGAGGATGCTTGGTTCCAGGGCGATGTCGAGGATTACGCCGTCGCCGTGCTGGATCTGGGTCTGCCGCGTCTGGATGGCCTATCGGTGCTGCGCCGCTGGCGCGCGTCCGACCGGCTGTTTCCCGTGCTGATCCTGTCGGCACGCGGCGACTGGACGGAGAAGGTGGAAGGTATCGAGAGTGGGGCCGACGATTACATGGCCAAGCCGTTCGAGCTCGGCGAGCTGGTGGTTCGCGTCCGGGCCCTGGTGCGCCGCGCCGCGGGTCGCGCGTCGTCGCTGCTAGTCTGCGGCCGCATCAGCCTGGATACGCGCCGCATGATGGTGACCCTGGACGGGCGGCCCGTGCGCCTGTCGCCGCTGGAATACCGCTTCCTGGACTATCTGGCGCATCAGCCGAACCGGGCGGTGCCGGCGGCGGAACTGGCCGAGCATATCTATGGCGTGGCCGACGCCGGCGATGCCAACGCCATCGAGGCCCTGGTCCTGCGCCTGCGGCGCAAGCTGGGGGCCGACCAGATCGAGACGCGGCGCGGCTTCGGCTATCTGCTGGCCGGGGCGACCGCGTGACAGGCGGTTCGCTGCGCCTGCGCCTGCTGCTGGGAGCGGGGGCTGCCATCTTCGCCGCCATGCTGGTAGCCTGGCTGATCATGGCGTTGCTGTTCGCCCGCCATATCGAGCGGAGGGCGGGCGACGAGTTGGCCGTCGATGCCAATGAGTTGCTGGCCGAGCTTTCAGTCAATGCGAAGGGCGCGCCGGTTGTGGAGCGGCTGCCCTCCGATCCCCGCTTCGACCTGCCGGCCAGTGGCCTTTACTGGCAGCTTTCAACCGATGCCGGCCAACTCCGCTCCCGTTCGCTGTGGGACGAAACCTTGCCGGGGGCAGAGTTGCCGGAACGGAAGGGCTGGCGTGCCCGCGCCGCCCCGGGTCCGTTCGACCGGCCCATATTCTTGATTGAACGCCGGGTCCGGTTGGAGGAGGGCGGGCAGGTGGTGCTGGTGCAATTGGCCCGAGATGAGGATGATCTGCTTGCGTCGAGGCGGGAGTTCGGTCTGGAACTGGCCTTGTTTCTGGCTCTGCTCTGGTCGGCGCTGATGCTGGCGGCTTGGGTGCAGGTGCGCTTAGGCTTGGCGCCGCTGGCACGGGTGCGGGCGGAACTGGCCGCCCTGCGCCGTAGCCCGTCAACCCGTATGGAAGCGCTGCACCCGCGCGAGATTGAACCCCTGACGGCAGCCATCAACGATCTGGCGGAAGCGCGTGAGCGCGATCTGACCCGTGCGCGCCGCCGCGCCGCCGATCTGGCCCATTCCCTGAAGACGCCGTTGGCTGCCCTGTCAGCGCAAAGCCGGCGGGCGCGGATTGAGGGGGCGGCGACCGCCGCCGATGGTCTGGACCGCGCCATCGCTGCCGTTGCGGCGGCGGTGGAGGCGGAACTGGCCCGGTCCCGCGCCGCAGCGGCGCGTCAGGGTGGGGACGGGCTGTCCACGCTGGTGCTGGCGGTGGTGGAGCGCGTGGTCGGCGTCGTGGAGCGCACCGATGCTGGATCGCGGCTGGTGTTCGATGTCGAGGTGCCGGACGAACTGGCCCTGCCGCTGGCCGGGGATGATTTGACCGAATTGCTGGGCGCGCTGGTGGAAAACGCCGCCCGCTTCGCCCGACGCCTGGTGCGCGTGTCGGCCGTCCGCGAGGGTGGGGCGGTCAGGCTGCTGGTGGAGGATGACGGCCACGGGCTGGATATCAGCGCCGAGACCGCCCTGTTGCGCGGTGGCCGCGTCGATGAGGCGGGACTTGGCCATGACGGGTTGGGGCTGGCCATCGTCCGCGATCTGGTGGAGGCAACGGGTGGTGATGTTACCCTGTCCCGCTCTGCACTGGGCGGGCTGTGCGTCACCTTGCGCTGGGGCTGAGGTTTATCATTTCCCACCGTTCTTATGGCACGCTGCCGCTCGATTCCGGCGACCCATTGTTCGGCGTTGATCGGGCCCGACGCCTCGAAATGCGCATGGCCTGTCATCATATCGCGGACATGCACGAAATAGAGCGCACCCGTGGGCAGGCCCAGTTCCTTGATCTTGGCGGCCATCGCCGCCTCCTGGGCCGGCGTGGGCTTGGGCCGGCTTGTACAGCAGCACGTCCCAGCCCTCGCCACCGGCATGCAGCAAAAGCTGCGTTGGTGGCTGGCCTCTGGCGATGCTGACCTTGACCGAGGCGCTGCGTTCCGTGCCGGGCCTCGGCCGAGGGCGGGGATTTCCGGGGCCAGTTCAATCTGGCCCGCCTGCTGGCCGAACAGGGGCAGGTTGCGGACGCGCTGGGTTGGCTGCACCGCGCGACGGCCGATGCCACACCCAATTTCCGGGCCAACATGAAGCGGTTCCTGGCGGCGTCCCCCATTGCGGAATTGAGGGCCTTCGGGGCGGGGCTGCCTGGCTGACATCATTGCGCGCGGGTGTCAGAAAAATGTCAGCAACCCGGTGCTAGGGTGCGCGCCTGTTCCTGATGGGCGAGGCGGGTGATGAAGCGTGGGTTGCTGCTGGCCGGGGTGGCTGGTCTGGTTCTGATGGCGGGTCTGTGGTGGCTGGCGCCGTTCGGCGCGTCGGCCCCGCAGAAATCCGCCAAGGCCCGTGCTGCCAAGGTGGTGACGGTGGCGCCCGTGCGGCTGGAGCCCGTGGAACGGCGGGTGGCGGCTGTGGGCACGGTGCGGTCGGTGGAATCCGTGGTGATCACGGCGGAAAGCCAGGGTGTCATCCGCGAGCTGCTGTTCGATGACGGCGCCCGCGTCAAGGCCGGTGCCGTGCTGGCCCGGTTGGATACGGAGGTGGAGCGGGCGGAACTGGCATCCGCCACAGCGGAGATGGAACAGGCGAAAAGCGCCTTCGACCGTGCCCGTACCCTGCGCGAACGCGGCGTGGCCACCGTGTCGGGCCTGGAGGTGGCGCAGGTATCGCTGCGCACGGCAGAGGCGCGGGTGGATCTGGCCCGCGCCCGCCTGTCCAAGCGTACCGTGACCGCCCCATTCGACGGTATTCTGAGCTTCCGCAAGGTCAGCCTGGGTGCCCATGTCCAGGCCGGCGACCCGCTGGCCACGCTGGAGGCACTGGGCGACGTGCATGTCGATTTCCGGCTGGCGGAGGATTTCATCGGCATGGTGGCCAAGGGCCAGCCTGTCGCCGTGCATGTCCGCGCCTATGCCGGACGCGCCTTTACTGGCACCCTGAAGGATGTGGATACGGTCATCGATCCGGCCAGCCGCCAGGCCGTGGTGCGTGCCACCATCCCCAATCCGGACTTCACCCTGCGTCCGGGCATGCTGGCGGAGGTGTCGCTGTTGCTGGGCCGGGAGGATGGCATCCTGCTGCCGGAACTGGCGGTGCAGCAGGTGGGGCCGTCGCCCTTCGTCTTCATCGCCGCCCCCGACAAGCCGGTGGAACGCCGCGCCGTGGTGCTGGGCCCGCGCCGGCCGGGCACGGTGCAGATTGTCGAGGGCGTGACGCCGGGCGAAATGGTGGTGGTGGAGGGCGCGGCCAAGCTGTCCGATGGTGACATGGTCAAGGCCGCCGCCCCGGCTGCCCCGCCCGTGGCCGCCTTGCCGCCCGCTGGTCGGGAGTAAGCCGCCATGACCCTGACCGATTTCGCCGTTCGCCGCCCCATTGGGGCCGCCGTGCTGAACCTGATGCTGGTGGTGATCGGGCTGGTCGCCCTGCAAAGGCTGGCCGTGCGCGAGGCACCGGACATCGCCCTGCCGGTTGTGTCGATCCGCGCCGATTACACCGGGGCACCGGCCCAGGTGGTGGAAGCGCGCGTCACCCGCGTGCTGGAGGACAGTCTGGCTGGCATCGACGGTGTGCGCACCATCGACAGCCGTTCGCGCGACGGTTCCGCCCGCATCCAGGTGGAATTCGAGCTGAACCGCGACATCGACGATGCCGCCAACGATGTGCGTGACCGGGTCAGCCGGGCCGCTCGCGACCTGCCCGACGATATCGACCCGCCGGAAATCGTGAAGGTCGACGACAATGCCGATGAGGTGATGTGGCTGTCGCTCCGCAGCCAGACGCTGGACCCGATGGCCCTGACCGATCTGGTCGACCGGCTGGTGGTGGACCGGCTGACGGCCATCGACGGGGTGGCGCAGATCAATATCGGTGGCGAGCGCCGGTCGGCGATGCGCATCTGGCTGGACAGCACCGCCATGGCCGCGCGCGGCGTCACCGTCGGTGATATCGAACAGGCGCTGCGGGAGGAGAATGTCGAGCTGCCGGCCGGTGCGCTGAAATCCACGACGCAGAACCTGTCGATGCGCATCGACCGCGCCTATCGCGATCCCGACATGTTCGCTCGCCTGCCCGTGCGGCGCACGGTGGACACCACCATCCGCCTGGGTGAGGTGGCGCGGGTGGAGATCGGGGCGGAGAACCCGGAAATCCGCTATCGCGCCAACGGCATGACCACGGTCGGCCTGGGCGTGATCATCCAGGCCAAGGCCAATCTACTGTCGGTGACCAAGGCAGTGCGGGCGGAGCTGGACCGGATCGCGCCCGACCTGCCGGGTGGGCTTTCCATCGGCGTCACCTATGACAGTTCGCGTTTCGTGGAGGCGGCGCTGCATGAGGTGGTGGTGACCCTGATCATCGCCGTCGTGCTGGTGGTGGGCGTCATCCTGCTGTTCCTGGGCAGTCCGCGCGCCACCCTGATCCCGGCGCTGACCATTCCCGTCTCGCTGATCGGCGGGCTGGCCGTCATCTATCTGTTCGGCTTTTCCATCAACCTCCTGACCCTGCTGGCCTTCGTGCTGGCCACCGGTCTGGTGGTGGATGACGCCATCGTCGTGCTGGAGAATATCTGGCGCCGGATCGAGGGCGGGGAGGATGCGAAGGAGGCGTCGGAGAAGGGCGGGCGGCAGGTGTTCTTCGCCGTCATCGCCACCACGTTGGTGCTGGTCGCCGTGTTCGCGCCCATCGGGCTGCAGACTGGCACGACGGGCCGGCTGTTTCGCGAATTCGCGCTGACCATCGCCGCCACGGTGGCCATTTCCGCCTTCTCCGCCCTGACCATCGTGCCGGCCCTGTCCGCCCTGATGCTGCGCCATGGCGGGGCGCACAAGCCCAACCGTTTGCAGCTCTGGGCCGACCGCGTGTTCGCACGGATTGAGGGGGCGTATCGCCGCCTGCTGTCGCGGATGGTGGATCGCCGCGCCGTGGCGTTGCTGGTCATGGGTTTGGCCCTGCTGGTGTCGGGCGTTGTTTATAGCCAACTGCCGCAGGAACTGGTGCCGCCGGAGGATCGCGGCGGATTGAGCGTCAACCTGACACCGCCGGAAGGGGCGGGGTTTGACTATGTCACGCGCTATATGGAGCAGGTGGAGAACCATCTGCTGGCCGATACCGGGCCGGATGGCGATCTGGCCCAGGTACAGTCGCTAGTGCGCATGGGCAACAACCCGCGCGCCCGCGTCACCGTCACCCTGAACGACTGGGCGGATCGTGACCGCCGCCAGGACGAGATCGCCAGCGACATCACCGCCTATCTGCGCACCCTGCCGGGGGTGGAGGCGAATGCACGGGGCCGCCCGGCCCTGGGCCAGGGTGGCGGCGGCCGACCCGTCAGCTTCGTCATCGGCGGCCCGACCTATGCCGATCTGGCCGTCTGGCGTGACCGGATCATGGCGCGGCTGGCGGAAAACCCGCGTATCGTCAATCCCGACCCGGACTATGACGAGCGCCGGCCGCAGCTGCTGGTGCGGGTGGATCAGGAGCGCGCGGCGGAACTGGGCATTTCCGGTCAGTCGGTGGGCGCCACCTTGCAGACCATGTTCGGGTCGCGCCGGGTGACGACATATCTGGACCGGGGCGAGGAATATGAGGTGATGCTGCAGGCCGATGATGCCAGCCGCCGCTCCCCCGACGACCTGACCAATGTCTATGTCCGTGCCGCCAATGGCGCACCCATCCCGCTGTCCAACCTGATCAGCGTGGCGGAAGGGGCGAGCGCGGCAGAACTGGCCCGCTTCAACCGCACCCGCGCCATCACCATCGATGCCGGACTGGCGCCTGGTTATACGTTGGGCGAGGCGCTGGACTGGCTGCGCACCGTGGCGCAGGAGGAGTTGCCGGCGTCGGAAGCGCGGCTGGACTACAAGGGCGAAAGCCGGAATTTCCAGGAGGCGGCGAGCCAGGGGCTGTACACGTTCGGCCTGGCGCTGCTGGTGGTGTTCCTGGTGCTGGCGGCACAGTTCGAGAGCTTGAGGCTGCCGGCCGCCGTCATGCTGACGGTGCCGCTGGCCATGGCGGGTGCGCTGCTGGGCCTGTGGCTGACCGGCCAGTCGCTGAACATCTACAGCCAGATCGGGCTGGTCATGCTGGTCGGCATCGCCGCCAAGAACGGCATCCTGCTGGTGGAATTCGCTGCCCAGCTTCAGGAACATGACGGGATGGATGCACGGACGGCGGCGGTGGAGGCGGCCGTGCTGCGCCTGCGCCCCGTGCTGATGACCGCCATAGCGACGGCGGCCGGCGCGGTACCCCTGATGCTGACCGGCGGGGCGGGGTCGGAGGTGCGGACGGTGATCGCCATCGTCATCCTGTCCGGCATCGGCATCTCCACCCTGCTGACCCTGCTGCTGCTGCCCGCCATCTATACGCTGGTGGGGCGGCGGGTGCGGGTGGTGGAAACGGAGAAGGAGCCCGCTCAAGCTTGAGCGGGCTCCCAGTACTATTACAGCTTCGCCGTCAGTCCGATTCTGAAGGTTCGTGGGGCGGCGGGGGTGAGGTTGTTGTTGGAGTGGGCGTTGAGATAGTAGTGGCGGTCCAGGACGTTTTCGACATTGAGCTGCGCGGAGAGTGAGGCGTTGATTTCAACGAATAGCGCCGCATCCACCCGTGCGTAGGGTCCCATTTCCACCAGATTGTCTGTGGCCGCATAGCGTGTCCCCAGATAGGTGACGCCGACGCCGGCGCCGGCATTGGGCAGGAAGTCGTACCGGTTCCACAGGGCGGCACTGTGCTTGGGCAGGTTGGCCAACTGTGCTCCGGTGCGGACCGTGGCCGACTGGTTGGCTGTCAGCTTGCCGTCCTGATAGGCGTAAGACGCGATGACGCTCCATTCCCTGGTCACCTGGCCGTTGGCGGCCAGTTCCACGCCCTTGGTGCGCTGGCCATCGACCAGGATGGACAGGGTGGGATTGACCGGGTCGGGCACCACGACATTGGTGCGGTCAAGCTGGTAGAGGGCCGCCGACAGCATCAGGTCGGGCAGCACGTCCCACTTGGCGCCCACCTCGTAGTTCGTGAACTTTTCCGGGTCCAGGTTACGGTTGGTGGCGCTAAGCGAGGCCAGCTGCTCCCCCGCGCGCGGCAGGTAGGACAGGCTGTAGCTGGCATAGAGCGAGACCGCTTCCACCGGCTTGTAGACAAGGGCGGCGCGCGGCGACCAGAGATTGTCGCGGCTGTCCAGGGTGACATTGGTGCGGTTGTTGCGCAGGTCGGCATCGAACCGGTCGAAGCGCAGGCCCAGGATGGCCTGGACTTGTGGCGTCAGGTCGATCTGGTCCTGGACATAACCGCCGATGGACTTGGCCACACCATGATTGTCGGCGTCAGAGGCGCTCTGCCGGAAGGTGATGGGCACCGACACGCGCGGGCTGCCGACGGGGGCGTTGATCGAGGTGACGTTGGGGCCGACGGCGGTGAAATAGCCGGTCTCACGGAAATTATCCGTCGTCTGGCGGCTCAGTTCCATGCCGGCCAGCAGCGTGTGGCTGATGGCACCGGTCGCGACCTTGTACGTGACGTCCGTCTGGTTCAGCAGCGTCTCGCGGTCGGTCTGGTTGTTATAGGCCGAGATGGCGACTGTGGTGCGGGCCGCGTTGACGGCACCGGGGAAGACGTTCTGGTAGAACTTGGAATAGTCGGCATAGCGGGTGCGGTTGCGCAGGCTCAGCCCGGCGCCGAAATCATGCTCGATGGCCAGATTGACGGCATCGACACGGCTGTCGGTCGGGCTCTGATCCGGGTCGCCGAAGAAGGTGGAGCGGCTGGTCGGCAGGCCGCGACCCTGAAAGGAGGGGATGCCGCGGTCGGCGACGCGCTCATCCTCGAAATGCTCGTATCCTAGCTGGATCTGCGTGGCCTCGCCGGCAATGAGGCTCGCCGTGGGGTTGAGGCCCCAGCGCTGGTAATTCACGCCGTCGCGATAGCTGCCGCTGTCCTGGTATAGGCCGGTCAGGCGCAGGGCGACCTTATCGCTGACGCCCTGGCCCAGATCGAAGGTGCCGCGATAGTGATCGTCGCTGCCCGTCTCCAGCTTCACTTCGCCGATCTGGCGCCAATCGGCCTGGCGGGTGACGCGGTTGATCAGGCCGCCGATGCCACCACGCCCAAAGGCCATGGCGTTCGGGCCCTTCAGCACCTCCACCCGCTCGATATTATAGACGTCGCGGTAATACTGGACGTCATCGCGCATGCCATCGACGAAGAAGTCGGCGGTGGACGCGTTGCCGCGGAAGATCGGCGTGTCGCGATTGCCCTCACCCTGGGCATAGACGACACCGGGGACATAGCGCACGGCTTCCGCCATGCTCTGGATCGACTGGTCTTCCATCTGCTTGCGGGTGACGACGGAAACCGCCTGCGGCACATCGCGCAGCTTGGTGTCGGTGCGGGTGGCGCTGACGATGCGGTCGGCCTTGTAGCCCTGGTCGGGGGCCGGCTGCAGGGTCGGGGCGGCTTCTTCCTTGCCCTCGACCTTCAGCGACGGCAGGCGGGTGGCGGTGTCATTGGTCGCCTGGGCCAGCGCCGGCAGGGCCGAGCTGCCCAGCAGCAGGGCGGCGAGACCGGCCAAGGTGGTACGGCGTATATCATGCATTTTCATCTTGTCTCTCTGTGAATGCTGGCGCTTCTTATTCGCAACAACTTGGTTAGAAGGGGTGCCGATGGGGAACCCAGCGGCACCGGGTGGAAAAGGGTGGGATCAGCTGTCCGGGTAGCCCAGCCAGGGTTCCAGCGCTTCAAAGCTGCGATCCATGGCGTAGGTGGCATTGACCAGAAGGGAGAGATGGCCATAGCGCAGCGATATCTGCCGCTCGGCCGCTTCCTCTCCGCCCTGTTCTATGGCCGCGACATAGAGGGCGGCGGCCAGACCGCTGCGGTCGGCGCCGGCTTGGCAATGGATCAGGATGGGCTTCTCCGCCCGGCGCAGGATGTCGAGCAGTTCCTCCGCCCGTGCCTGGGTCAGTTCGCGCTTGGCGGACATGGGAAAGTCGATATGGGTGATGCCCAGGCGGCCGGCCGCCGCCGTCTCATCCCGGTACCAATCCTTTTGGGGATTGGAGCCGCGCAGGTTGACGATGGTCCTGATGCCGTATTCCTTGCCATACCGCTCCACCGCCGCCGCATTCGGCTGGGCCGAGCGGTAGAGCTTCTTGTCGACGACGGTGTGGAAGTTGCCGTTCAATTGCAGGCCGCCCATATAGGCGCCGGTACCCAGCAGTGCGAGACCCAGCACGCCGGCACCCTTCAGCCATCGGGATTTGGGCATCCTCATGCGGGTCTCCTGCGTCGGGCGGCATGCAGTGCCGCGTCGAACAGGATGGCAAGGCAACCCAGGAGCAGCAGGGCACCAGCCGCCAGATCGGACGGCGTCCAGTGCCGCGCCAGATGCACCAGCAGAACCAGGACCAGGGTTGCCACCGTCAGCCTTGCATCGGCCATGAACATTCCGAACAATGTCCGGGCGATGCCTTGGGGCAGGCCGTCATCCAGTCTCACCGCCCCGTCTCCTCTGCCATGGAGCGGCGCAGCAGATGGATAGTCAGGCGGGCCATGGACAGGAACAGGGCGATGAACAGGACCAGGACCAGATCGCCATCCCCTGGCCAGGTGATGCCCAGGCCCTTGCCGACCCACAGCACGCCGAAGGAGGCGGAAACGACACCGACGCCCTGCTTCAGCGCATTCTCCGGCACCTGCGACAGGGGGCGGCGCAAGATCACGCCCAGGGCCAACACCAGCAGACAGGCGACCAGGGCGCCCATCGCGGCCGGCCCCAGCAGATCGTGCCCCGCACCCAGTGCGACCACGATGAACACGACCTCCAGTCCTTCCAGCAGGACGGCCTTGAAGGCAACGATGCCACCCAGCCAGTTGAGGGAGTTCTGATGCGCGGCACCGCGGCGGTTCCAGGCCCCCTTGGTCATGGCGTAGATCTCATCCTCGTCATGCAGCGGGATCACTCCGGACGAGCGCAGGATCGACTTGCACAGCCAGTTCAGCCCGAACAGCAGCAGCATGGTGCCGATGATCAGATGCAGCAGCATCATGGGCACCAACGGCAGCAGCGGCCACAACAGCAGTACCAAAGCCGCCAGGGCCGCCAGCGCCAGCCCGGTACCCAGCAGTGCCGGGCGCCAGCCGCGTGTCATGGCGATGGCCAGGACGATGGTGAACGCTTCCACCACCTCCACGAGGGAGGCGAAGAAGGCCATCGCAATGGCGGGTATGGCGGAACTGGCAAGCATGGGCCCATCGCGGCACCCCGGCCGGGACCGGGAGGGGTTTGTAGTGAAAACTACCAATTCGATATTTATGTAATAAACATTACAAGAGTCAAGAGATGGCAGTGAGCGGGGAGACGATGCAGGGTTTCGACGAACGCGTGTCTGAGCGGTGGCCGGAGATGAGCCGCGCGGAGCAGAAGGTGGCGCGCTTCTTCCAGGAGAACCGCGCCGACGTGCTGATCTCCTCGGCGGCGGCACTGGCGGCCAAGGCGGGCACGTCGGACGCCACCGTCGTGCGCACGGCGAAGTCGCTGGGCTATGCGGGACTGGACGAGCTGCGCCGGGCGCTGGCGGCGGGGATCGAGCAGCCATCGCAGGCCGACCGCCTGACCCGCATCCTGGGCCGTGTCGGCAGCGACCCGGAAAGTGCCTTGGCCGTGACCCTGGACATCCATGCGCAGTCGCTGGAAGGGGTGCGCCGCTCAATCACCCCTGACCTGTTCGCCCGGACTGTGCAGGCCTTTGCCGACGCGCCGCGCGTCTTCGTGTTCGGCATCGGGCCGTCCAGCGCGCTGGCCCAGTATCTGGCCATCCAGTTGAACCGCTTCGGGGTGGAGGCGGGGACGTTCAGCAATACCGGCCTGTTGTTCGCCGACGATTTGCATCGGATCCGGGCCGGTGATCTGGTGGTCATGCTGGCTTACGGCAGGGTTTATAGCGAGCTGAAGGCCCTTCTGGAGGAGATCGACCGGCGGCGGGCGGTGTCGATCTTGATCACCGACACGCTGGGCGACAGTATCGGCCATCTCGTGCAGCTGGTCCTGCCGGTGCCGCGGGGGCATGCCGACATGCTGAGCATGCACACGGCGACGATGGGCCTGATGGAGGCGCTGCTGGTCGGCATCGCCGCGAGGCTGCCTAAGCGCGCGCTGGACAGCCTGAACGACCTCAACCAGATGCGCGCGAAACTGACGGATGAGGAAATGAAGCTGCGCATACCCGTCAGGCCGGCGGGAGGTGGTAGGAAGCGACGGGGGACATAGTTGCGGGTTCCGTTTCGCAATTGAGTTCGGCCTCTGTCTGCCAAAGGTCGTTTCTGTTGTGGAGCGGCCTGTCAAAAGTGGTGGAATTCTCTATTTCTGATCAATATCATTATAATACGAAGTGTAAAAATGTTTGACCTTCGTATCGGCGAAGACTACCGCCGCGCGGCCCCCGCCGCATGCCCGAGTCAACGGATTTTGGCGCCGGCAGACATATAGGGGGCTTGAAAGAACGACCATCGGTCAATCTTTCAAGCCGACAGTATAAGCTGTTTAGATATTCACGTATAAATTGTCACGCCATCGGCCAAGTCCTGCCCCCGCATCCAATTAAGCCCCGACGGAAAAATCCGACGGGGCTTTTTTTATTGCTCGAAACCTAACAGAAAAATATGCGTCCGGCGTCATCATCTGATGACTCAGGGGGCCGTGCGCAAAAAACGGAAATCAACGCCCCGGCGCCAGTCAACGCCAGGCCGGTAAATGCCAAAAGCCACGCAGAATGACGATGGGGGCAGCACGTTCCGACCGAACCGGACTGCCCCTGCCCGCTAGGCTTTGGACTTGCCCGGAAAAAGTGGAGAGCGATTGGTTGGCTATGCTGCCAGTTTGAGAGGCAGGCTCTCGAACTGGATTGGGCTTCTGAAGCCCAAGGCTGAATGCCTTCTTGTTGGGTTATAGAGGGCGTCGATGTATCGGCCAATGGCAGTTTCGGCGGTGATGCGGGTTTTGAAGGCGGTTCGCCAGACCAGTTCCGCCTTCAGCGTCTTGAACAAGTTTCCACCATGGCATTGTCGTAGCAGTTTCCCTTTCGGCTCATGGATACGATGAAACCGTAGGCGGCCAGGAGCTTTTGGTAGTCGTCCGAGCAATATTGGCTGCCGCGATCGGAATGGTGAATGACGCCCTTCGGCGGCCTGCGGATAGCGATGGCGCGCCTGAGGGCGTTTAGGGCGAGATCCTTCTTCAGCCTGTCGGACACCGCCCAGCCGATGATACGGCGCGAATAGAGGTCGAGCACGATGGCCAGATAGAGCCAGCCCTCGGCGGTCCAGACATAGCTGATGTCGACGCCCCACTTCTCATTTGGTCAGGCGGCGGCAAAATCCTGGTCGAGCACATTGGCGGCAACCGGGCCTTTGTGGCTGCTGTCCGTCGTTTTCTTGAAGCGGCGCTTCTGCAAGGCTTTCAGGCCATTATCGCGCATGAGCCTGGCAACGCGATGACGCCCGACGGCAATACCGTCCTCGTTCAGCCCTGCCGTCATGCGCGGGCTGCCATAGGTCTCGTTGGATGTCCGGAACTCGGCTCGGATATGGGCGAGCAGAACCATGTCATCGCGCTGGCGCAGGCATGGCGCGCAACCTTTCCAGGCATAAAAGCCGCTTTCGCTGACGTCGAGCAACGCGCAGGCACGCTGAACCGGCACATTCGCCTTCTCTGCCTCGATGACCTTGAACTTCATTTCATGGTCTCCTTGGCAAAGAAGGCGGCCGTTTTTTTTAGCAGGTCGCGCTCCTGCCGCAGGATCTCGTTTTCCTTGTGAAGACGCGTCAGTTCCCTGGCTGTGTCCTCATGCGGGCCGGAAAGAAGGTCGGCCTCTTTGGCCGATGAAATCCATTTACCCAGCGTCGACAGCCCGACACCAAGATCTTCGGCAATCGCCCGCAAAGGGCGACCACTCGTCTGGGTCAGGCGAACCGCCTCGGCTTTGAACTCATCCGTGAATTGCGCGTGCCGGCCCCGACCGCGTTTCTTCTCATTCGTCATGGGGCGATATCCTATCTGACACTAAGGACATCGCTCTCCACTTTTCTCCGGGAAAGTCCACATTATTACGGGCCGGTACGGGGCGAGAGTGCTGAGAACCTGGCGCTGATGCGGCTGATTGATGCCCAGTTCCTGGAGACGCCCTGGTACGGGAGCCGACAGATGCCCCACCATCTGCGGCGCCAGGGTCATGTCGTCAATCGCAAGCGGGTGCGCCGGCTGATGGGCCGAATGGGGTTGGCAGCCATCTACCAACGGCCAAGATGGATTGGGCATCGCGCAGGGTGCTGGCCTGGAAACTGTCCAATCGCATGGATATCGATTTCTGCCTGGAAGCGCTTGCCAAGATGCCATGGCCCGCCACGGCAAGCCCGAAATCTTCAACACTGACCAAGGCGGCCAATTCACCAGCCCGAGATTCACCAGCATCTTGACCGATGCCGGCATCAAGGTTTCCATGGATGGAAGGGGCCGCTGGATGGACAATGTGTTCATCGAACGGCTCTGGCGGTCACTGAAATACGAATGCGTCTATCTCCACGCTTTCGAGACCGGCAGCGAGGCCAGGGCCGGGATCGGAGGCTGGATCGATTACTACAATACCCAACGCCCACATGCCGCGCTCGGGGGACAGACACCCGACGAGGCATATAGGCAAAGGGCGGACAGACTGTGTTTAGCGGCGTGAACTGAACAGGACCAAGCTTAACGCCGAACAAAAACTGTCCAGTCACGGGGGACCAGCTCTGTCGATATCGTCGCCCAGTTGCTGGGCGATGTTGGCGATTGTGTAGACATACGAGATCGCTGGCATTGGATCAGGCCGCGATCTGTGGCGCTCGGCGCTGCTTCCATCCCCAGGGGACCAGCTCTAACGACCTGTTGCCATTCAATTTCGCCAAAACCCAGGCCGACTGACCAAGCCGGGCGCCCTCATGGCACAGACCCGGCATCAACGTGCCGAGAAATGTGCGCTTACCACCATCAAGCAACTTCGTCGATTCCGCTTTTAATTCATTCACTGCTAAGTTAATGAAATGGGGCGCAGTGCCCGGCGACAAGGTCGCAACCGTCCCAGGAAGGCGGGGAGGTACCAGCGGGAGAGGTCTCATTCAGGGGTTGCCTTCATGTCGAACGACGTCGTCGCTTTCAGTTCCATCCTGGCCTACCACGCGCGTCGCGCGCCGGGACGGGCCGCCCTGATCGTGGATGAATGCCCGGTCAGCTTTGATGAATTGGACGCCCTGACCAACCGTCGTGCGCGGCTGCTGGCGGCGCGCGGGGTCGGTTGCGGCGATTTCGTGACGGTCGCACTGCCCAACGGGCTGGAGTTCTACGAAACCATCTTCGCCATCTGGAAGCTGGGAGCCATTCCCAACATCGTGGCTTCCAAACTGCCGCGACGGGAGATGGAGGCGATCCTGGATATTGTCCGCCCGCGCCTGTTCGTGGGCACGCCGCCCAATGCCGATACGCCGGTGCTGGCGCCTGAGGCGGGGGAGATCGAGCGCTATTCGACGGCGTCGCTGCCTGAGATCGTCTCCCCGCACTGGAAAGCCATGACCAGCGGCGGCTCCACAGGGCGGCCCAAGGTGATCGTGGATGCCATGCCGGCGCGCTGGGACACGCAGGACGGATTCCTGGGGCAGCGGCCGGGAGAGGTG
Organism: Niveispirillum sp. CC-CTL257; assembly: GCF_059489915.1. Lineage (NCBI taxonomy): Bacteria > Pseudomonadati > Pseudomonadota > Alphaproteobacteria > Rhodospirillales > Azospirillaceae > Niveispirillum > Niveispirillum sp. CC-CTL257. The sequence goes on along the minus strand of NZ_JCAJXE010000001.1, from coordinate 1,915,719 downwards.
ATGCTCAATCCCGGCCCGCTATACCATAATGCCCCGTTCCATTGCATTTTCCTGGGGCTGGCGACCGGCAACAGCATTGTCGAGATGGGCAGGTTCGACGCGCTGCGCACCCTGCAGCTGATCGACCGGTACAAGGTGAACTGGGTCACGCTGGTGCCGACCATGATGCACCGCATCTGGCAACTGGGACCGGAGGTGCTGTCATCGGTCACGCTGCCCAGCCTGCGCATGATGCTGCACATGGCGGCACCCTGCGCGCCCTGGCTGAAGGAGGCATGGATCGACTGGCTGGGCGGGGAGCGGGTGCATGAATATTACGGGTCGACCGAGGGCATCGGCTCAACCATGATTTCGGGCACCGACTGGCTGGCCCATCGTGGGTCGGTGGGGCGGGTGCGGGACGGCTACGCGCTGAGGATTCTGGATGGCGAGGGCCGCCCCTGCCCGACGGGGGAGGTGGGCGAGGTCTATTTCCGGCCCGATGGCGGGGTGGGGTCCACCTATCATTATCTGGGCAGTGCCGCCAAACGCCTGGGCGAGTGGGAATCCATGGGCGACCTGGGCAGCCTGGATGCGGACGGGTATCTGTATTTGTCAGACCGCCGCAACGACCTGATCATCTCCGGCGGGGCCAATATCTATCCGGCGGAGGTTGAGGCGGCCATCGATGAGCATCCATCGGTCAGGACCAGCGCCGTGATCGGCCTGCCCGATGAGGAATGGGGCGCGCGGGTACATGCCATCGTCCAGCCCATGGCCGGCATGAAACTGGACGAGGCCGACATCCAGGCCTTCGTCGCCGAACGACTGGCCCGGTACAAACTGCCCAAGAGCGTGGAGTTTACCAGCGAGCCGCTGCGCGATGAGGCGGGGAAGGTGCGGCGTGTGGCGCTGCGCGAGGCGCGGCTGGGTAAAGGGACAAAGCCGGCCGCCCCGGTGTGACAGGGGCGGCCCATGGCGGGGACGGGTCAGGATTTGCGGCGCTTGTACAAAGCCTCGAACCCGCCCGCGATGAAGGTCACGAAGCGGTCGCGGGCCGCCTCATAATCCTCTGACGAGCAAAGATTACCCGACAGACGGTCGATGCGGCCCGTGCGCGACAGGATCAGCGTGTAAGCGCCCGACGTGAACTGGAAGCACCAGAATAAATCTTCCATGGGCGCGTCGGGCAGGGCCTTTTGCAGGATGCTGATCAGGCGCAGGACCAGGGGGTCGAAATAGGTGTCCATCGCTTCGGCGCCATAGCCCGGCGCGTTATTCACCTGCGCGAAGATGCGGCCGAAATTCCGCCAGCCGTCGCCGCCATTGATATAGATGTCGAACGCCCCTTCATAGAAGGCGCGCAAGGCCCCCTCCACGGTCGGGTGATCCCCGGCCTTCGCCTCATATTCGTCCAGCGCCGCAGTACGGGTGACGACGGCATATTGCACGCGGCGTTCGAAAACGGCGTCGAACAAAGCTTTCTTGCCGTCGAAATAATAATGAATCAAGGCGGGATGGATGCCCATCTTGTCCGCGACATCCTTGATCGTGACCCCGAAATAACCGAGCTGCGAGAACAGATCCTCGCTGGTGTCCAGGATGGTCTTCAAGGTTGCCGCCCGCTGTTCCGCGCGCGTGCGGCGACCCGCTGGTTTCTGCTCTGCTGCCATACATACGGCCTTTCTGTCGGTACACGTCCGGGCAAGACGCGACGCACCTGAACTTTCAACGCAGACGATGGGCGCGGGACCCGTGTCCGGTCAAGCAATCCCGACAAGGTGCATAATTTTTATTTACTACTAAATGAATGAACTTGACGCATCCGAGGGTCCAGGCTATCGCTTGACGAAAGCCATAACCAAATAAGGGAGGAGTAAGCATGTCAGGGGCCATGAACGCCGCGCGGCAAATCGCGCTTTTTGGCACATCCGCAGCCGTCATCGCGTTGCTGGCGACCGGCCCGGCATCGGCGCAGGGCACGGGTGCGGCCGCAGCATCAGCCGGGGCGTCCGACACCATCCTGGAAGAGATCATCGTCACTGGGTCGAGAATCCGGGGCGTGCCGCCCACCGGGTCCAACCTGATCAGCGTTTCGCGCCAGGATATCGAGGCGGTCGGTGCGCCGACCACGCCCGACCTTCTGGCCAGCGTGCCGCAGCTGAACAGCTTCAACACGGCCCCGCGCGCCAGCAGCGCCGGTTTCGGGCCGTTCGCGCCGGGCCTGCGCGCCCTGCCGTCCAGTGCCACACTGGTCATGATGAATGGCCGCCGTCTGGTTGGGGCCGCCGCCAATGACACCAACCCCGATTATCCGCATCTGCCGGGTCTGGCCATCGAGCGGGTGGAAGTGGTGGCCGATGGCGCATCCTCCGTCTATGGCTCCGACGCCATTGCCGGCGTGGTGAATTTCGTGACCCGCCAGCGTTTTTCCGGGGCCGAGGTCGATGTCCGCCATGGCGTGGGTGATGATTTCCATTCCACCTATGCCAGCACCCTGGTCGGGGAGGATTGGGGCAGCGGATCGCTGCTGGCCGCGTATCAGTTCACGCAGAATGACAATATCAAAGGGTCGGATCGCGATTACCGCGTGCTGGATTTCCGCCCCTATGGCGGTGTCGATACCCGCCTGACCAATTGCCCGAACCCCAATGTCCTGATCCCGCAGACCGGGGCCGTCACCTATGCAGCACCGGGTTTCGCGCCCAATACCACCAATTACTGCGACAATGGCGCGTCGGTCGATCTCTACCCCCGCACCCGCATGCATAGCGGCTTCGTGTCGGGCCGCCAGGAGCTGGGTGAGCATGTCACCCTGTGGGGCGATGTTCTCTATTCCGACCGCAAAGACAAGATCCAGGCGGCCCCATCCATCCAGGCCCTGACCATCCGCAACACCAACCCGTTCTTTGTGGCCCCGCCGGGCACCAATGCCACGCAGGAGACGGTGCTGTTCCGCACCGACAATCTGTACGGGTCGGACCATGTGATCAATGAAGACCGGGCCAAGGTGGGCAATTCCTCGCTTGGTCTTGATGTCTCGCTGCCGCATGACCTCAATCTCAGCGCCTATGGCACGTTCGGCTGGACCACCAACAAAGCCTTCATCCCCGATGTGAACCCCTATGCGCTGGCCGCGGCCGCTGCCGGGACCACGACGGCCACGGCGCTGGACCCGTTCGGCACCCGCACGGCCCCGTCGGTGGTTGCCGCCACCACCGATTATTCCACCAGCGTCACCGTCAAGCAGCGCACCTCCCTGGGGGCCGTGAAGATCGACGGGCCGCTGTTCGACATGCCGGGTGGCGAGCTGAAATTCGCGGCAGGGGCCGAGTATCGGCGGGAGACGTTTGAACAGGCGGGCTTTGTCGGCGTCTTCCCCGTGCCGGAGGATCTGGGCCGCAATATCTATTCCGTCTTCGGCGAAATCTACGCGCCCATCGTGGGGGCCGATAATGAAGCGCCGCTGCTGCACCGGCTGTCGCTGTCGCTGTCGGGCCGGTATGACCATTACAGCGATTTCGGTTCGACCAAGAACCCCAAGATCGGTTTCAACTGGGACCCGGTAGCGGGCGTGACCGTGCGCGGCACCTATGGACGGTCGTTCCGGGCACCGGGCATGCGGCAGGTCGGGGCCACGGTGGGTGCCTATTACCTGGATGCTGCATCGGCGGCGGTGGCCGCCCGCGACCCGACGCGCGGCAATAATCAGGTCAACACCATCTATTTCCGGGGCGGCAACCGCAACCTGCAGCCGGAAAAGGCCCGGACCTATTCCTTCGGCGTCGACTGGCTGCCCAGTTTCCTGCCGGAAGTGCGGGCCAGCGCCACCTTCTATGATATCCGCTTCACCGATGCCATCGGGGTGCCGGCGGCGGCCCTGATGTTCGCCGATCCGACGCTGGCCTCCATCGTCTATCGCAACCCGACGCCGGCGCAGCTGGCCAGCCTGCTGGCGCAGGCCACACCCGTCAACCTGCCCACGCCTTTGCCGCAGATCGGCAATCTGCTGGATCAGCGTTTGGGCAATTTCGGCATCCGGGAGACCAATGGTCTGGATTTCGATATCGGGTGGAAGCACAACACGGAATTCGGCGCGGTGTTCGCGGGTCTGGCCGGCAATTACATCCTGAATTTCGACACGCAGCTGTCGCCGGGGGCGGCGGTGTCGGACAGTCTGAAACTGGGTCTGGCAAAGGCGACGGCGCGCGCCTCGCTGGGTGCGGTGGCGGGTCCCGTCAGCGTCATCGGTTTTGTCAATTACCGCACGGGTGTGGAGAGCACCTACAGCACGCCGACGGGGCTTGGCACCTATAAGGCTGATCCCTATACGACGGTCGATCTGCGCGTCAGTTGGACCCTGCCGGACAGCGGCATGATTTCGGGCACGCAGCTGTCCCTGCAGGTCAATGACCTGTTCGACAAGAAGCCGCCCTTCTTCCCCGCTACGGACGGGATCGGCGGCAATTACAATCCCATCGGCCGGTTCGTGGCGCTCAATCTGCGCAAGGCGTTCTGATTAAATCTTGGGCATCCGACCGAAGCTGTCATTCATGATAGCTTCGGTCACCCATGACACGCCTTTCCCCGCAGCAACCAAGAGCGCCCCGCCATGCAAGATGCGTCCCCGTCCCAGCCTGTGCCCAGCACCATGCCCAAGCCGCCGGATGCGCGGGCCTGGTACGTGCTGGGTGCGTTGTGCTTCGTTTATGTGCTGAATTTCCTGGACCGGCAGTTGCTGTCCATCCTGGCCAAGCCGATCCAGGATGACCTGGGCGTCACCGATGGGCAGCTGGGCCTGATCAGCGGTCTTTATTTCGCGATGTTCTATTGCACCATCTCCATCCCCGTGGCGTGGCTGGCCGACCGCACCAACCGGGTGAAGGTGCTGTCCATCGCCTGCGCCCTGTGGAGTGCGGCGACGGTGGCCTGTGGCCTGTCATCGACCTATCCGCAGCTGGTGCTGGCGCGCATGTCGGTGGGCGTGGGCGAGGCGGGGGGCGTTCCCCCCTCCTACGCCATCATCACCGATTATTTCCCGCCGGGGCGGCGGGGGATGGCGCTGGGCCTGTTCAATCTGGGGCCGCCGCTGGGTCAGGCGCTGGGCGTAGCCTTCGGCGCATCCATCGCCGCCGCCTATAGCTGGCGTAGCGCCTTTATCGTGCTGGGCGTGTTCGGTATCGGGGCGGCTCTCGTCGTCTGGACGACGATCCGGGAACCCAAGCGCGGCGGGCTGGACCTGCCGGCGGCGGGCACGCCATCGGTCGCAGCGCCGGCCAAGGCCGGCTTCTGGGAAACCGTGACCATGTTCTTTGGCCGGCGCACGCTGCTGGTCCTGTCGCTGGCCGGTGGGGCGACGCAGTTCGTGACCTATGCGGTCATGAATTTCACGGTCCTGTTCCTGATGCGGGAAAAGGGCATGACCCTTCAGGAAGTGGCGCTTTATTACGCGCTGGTGATCGGCATCGGCATCTCACTGGGCATGGTCGTGTCGGGCCGTCTGGTCGACCGGTTCAGCGCCCGGTCCAAGCAGGCCTATGCCCTGATCCCGGCGGTGGGGCTGGCGGGGTCGGTGCCGTTCTTCATCGGCTTCGTCTGGGCACCGGGATGGGAACTGGCGCTGCTGTTCCTGGTCGGGCCGACCTTTCTCAACTACTTCTTCCTGTCGCCGGCCGTCACGCTGGTGCAGGAGGAGGTGAAGCCGCATCAGCGCGTGATGTCGGGCGCGCTGCTGCTGCTGGTCATGAATTTGATCGGGTTGGGGCTTGGTCCCACCTATCTGGGGGCCGCCAGCGATTATTTCCGGGCCACCAACCCCGACAATTCCCTGCAACTCGCCTTCTACACGCTGACGCCCTTCTATTTCCTGGCCATCGCGCTCTACCTGCTGCTGGCCCGGATGCTGAAGGCGGAGGCGGGGCGGACTGGAGGTCAATGATGCGTCTTCTTCTTCAGCTTGGCGCCTGCGCCGCCGCCGGCCTTCTGGCCTTTGCCGCCATGGCGCAGACGCATCCACGGGTGCAGGCCCCGGCGGGAACCCTGGAAGGCCGCGCGGCCGGCGACCTGACGGTTTTCAACGGCATCCCCTATGCCAAACCGCCGGTCGGTCCCCTACGCTGGAAAGCGCCGGAACCGCTGCCGCCCTGGCAGGGGGTGCGCGATGCGGGGTCGCCGGGTCTGGCCTGCGTGCAGCCGACCGTCACGGCCATCAGCGTCTATACCAACCCGCCGCCGGCATCGGGGGAGGACTGCCTGACCCTGAACATCACCGTGCCGAAGGGGGCGAAGAAAGCGCCGGTCCTGATCTGGATCCATGGCGGCACCTTGCTGAATGGCCGGGGCTTTGGCGCGATGTATGATGGCAGCGCCATGGCGGCGCGCGGCGTGATGGTCGTGTCGATCAATTACCGGCTGGGCGTGCTGGGCTATATGGCGCATCCGGGGCTGAGTGCCGAGAATCCAGACGGAATTTCCGGCAATTACGGATTGCTGGACCAGATTGCCGCGTTGCGCTGGGTTCGTGAGAATATCGCGGCGTTTGGCGGCGACCCGGACAATGTCACCATTTCGGGGGAATCCGCCGGGGCGCTGTCGGTCATGTATCTGATGACCTCTCCGCTGGCCAAGGGGTTGTTCGCCAAAGCCATCATGCAGAGCGGATACATGATCTCCGGCCCTGAACTGAAAAAGCCCAACCATGGGGAATTCGCCGCGGAGGCCATTGGCGCCTATATGATGGCCCAGGCCGGGGTCAATGACGTGGCGGCGATGCGGGCGGCGGATGCGCAAACGCTGGTCGATGTGGGGGCTAGGCTCAACTATTTCCCGCTGGGCACCGTGGATGGCAAGGTCCTGACGGGGCAGATGGTTGATGTGCTGGACCGGGGGGAACAGGCGCCCGTGCCGGTGCTGGCCGGGTTCAATGGCGGTGAGATCCGCACATTGCGCCATCTGCTGCCGCCGAAGCCCGCCGATGCCAAGGCCTATGAGACGGCGATTGCCGAGAAATATGGCGACCTGACGGAGCTGTTCCTGCGGCTTTACCCCTCCGACAATCTGGAGGAGAGCATGCTGGCCGTGTCGCGCGACGCGCTTTATGCCTGGACGGCGGAACGGCTGGTGCGCAGCCAGACGGCGAAGGGGCAGGACAGCTATTATTACCTGTTCGACCATGCCTATCCGGCCACAGCGGAGAAGGGGCTGAACGCCTTTCATGCGGCGGAAATCCCCTATGTCTTCGGCACCATGAGCCGCACGCCGCAATATTGGCCCAAGGCCCCGGATACAGAGGCCGAACGCGCCCTGTCCGCCGCCATGACCGATTACTGGGCCAGCTTCGCCAAAACCGGCAAGCCGGTGGCGACGGGGCAGCCGGACTGGCCCGCCTATGGACGCGAGGAAGGCTATATGGCCTTCATCGACGCGCCGCAGCCGGGGCAGCGCCTGATGCCGGGCATGTTCACGCTGCACGAGACGGCCATGTGCCGGCGGCGGGCGGCGGGGACCATGCAATGGAACTGGAATGCGGGCCTCATCTCCCCCGTCCTGCCGGCGAAGGGCAAAGATTGCTGAGGTAGGAAAGCGGTTAGCGGGGGCAGAGCCAGAAGTCTCCGCGCGCCAGCGATGTCAGGTCGCTGGCGAATTCCCGGCGCACATTCTCCATCGCGTCCAGGCCGGCACCGGTGGAGAGGTGGCGGATCAGCTTGCCGATGAAGATACATTGCGGCAGCAGCGCCTCCAGCGGGCGCAGGGGGCTGCCGGCATTGGCCATCACCTGCTGCCAGCCCCGCATCTGGTCGGCGATGCTGCTCCAGACCATGGGGCGCAGTTCGGGGCGGCGCGATGCCTCCAGCCAGACCGTGAAATTCGCCAGATTCTGGTCGGCGAAGGCCGTCACCTCGCGCAGGAAGACGACGGCGGTGCGGTCGATCAGCCGTTCCAGATCCTGTGGCCCGCTATCCATGGCGGCGGCGAGGCGGTAACGCTGTTTCGATTGTTCGAACAGCTGCGCCTGGGTCGCGGCCAGCAGATGATCGACGGTGGGGAAGTGATAGGCGGGGCCGGCGGGGGCCAGACCGGCCTGAAGGGCGACGTTGCGGTAGCTGACGGCGGCGCTGCCGTCGCGGGTCAGGATGGTGATGGCGGCGTCGATGATGCGGCCGCGCGTTTCCGCCGATTTGCGCCCCAGGTTGGGCGGGGTGGGGCGCGGTGCGGCAGCGGGTGGGGCCCAGGCGTTGGGGTCGGCGCCGTGCAGCAGGACAGCGGCCAGCTGTTCCTCCGTCAGGCCCAGGGCCAGGACCGCCAGCAGCAGGCCGATCATCGCGTCGATGGCGGACCGGGCCGTGCCGCGCGGGTCGGCTGCGCCCGTTGTGCGGGCGATCTCCTCCCAGATGACCGGCAGGTCCGCGAACCATTGCCGGGCCAGGGTCAGGCTTTCGCCATGACGCGGCGCGTCCAGCACGATCTCTGTCCAGCAGGTGGAACCGGTGCGGTCGCGGCCCACGGCGTTGGCCAGCAGGCGCACCACATAGGCGCGCACCGAGCCATTATGCCCCGAACGGGCCGCACGGCGGAACGCGTCGGCATAGCCCCGCAGGATGCGATCGGAGGCGGCGGCCACCATGTCGAACTTGCTGTCGAAATAATAGGTGGTGGCGGCCAGCGAGACGCCCGCCTGCTGTGCCACCAGCCGGTGCGTCAGGCCGGCGATGCCGTGGCTTTCCATCAGCGTGATGATGGCTTCCACCATGAGGGCGCGGCGCTGCTGTGAGCGTTCCTGCTTCTCTCCCCGGCGGCGCGCGGGCGGCGTGGCTGCGTCCTGATCGCTCATGGTGCCCGGATGCGGTGGATGTTGGCGGCAAACCTACCGCCGGGGGCCGCCATGCGGCAAGCCCCCCGGCAGTGGGATCAGCATCCCAGGAATTGCGCCGGGGTCATGTCCAGACAGGTGCGGTCCAGCCGTTCCACCAGACCCAGCAGGGGCAGGGTGCGGGGCAGTTCGTAGCGGAAGAAATAGCGGCAGGCGGCGATCTTGCCCTGATAGAAATCGGCGTCGGGGCCGGAAGGTGCGCCGTCGCGGGCCAGGGCATGGCTGGCCGCCACCGCTTGGCGCAGCCATAACCAGGCGACCACGATCTGTCCGAACGCGTCCAGATAGAGCGTGGCGTTCGCCATGGCGCGGTCAGCGTCGGTACAGGCCAGGGCAGCGCGGGTCGCCCGGCCCAGATGGGCCAGCGCCGTGTGCAGGGCATCTACCTCCGCCCCGAAATTGCCATCGGCCTCCGCCGCGTCCTGGGTGTGGCCGATTTCCAGGACCAGCAGGTCCATCGCCCAGCCATCGGCCATCCGCACCTTGCGGCCCAGCAGGTCCAGGCCGTGGATGGCCTGTGTGCCCTCATGGATGGCGTTCAGGCGGTTGTCGCGGTAATGACGCTCCACAGGGAAGTCGCGCGTGTAGCCATAGCCGCCCAGGACCTGGATGGACAGCTTGTTCGCCTCCAGACAATGTTCGGCGGGCCAGGACTTGGCGATGGGCGTCAGCAGCTCCAGCAGCAGCGACAGGTCTCGCCGCCGCCCCTCATCGGCCGTGGCGGCGATGCGGTCAACCAGCAGGGTGCAGTAGCAGGACAGGGCCAGCCCGCCCTCCACCGCCGCCTTCTGCGCCAGCAGCATGCGGCGCACATCCGCATGCTCGATGATGGAAATCTGCGGCGTCGTCGCGTCCTTGTTGCGCAAGGAGCGGCCCTGCGGCCGGGTGCGGGCATAGTCCAGGGCGCAGAGATATCCGGCCAGGGCCGACATCACGGAATTGGCGCCCACGCCGATCCGCGCCTCGTTCATCATATGGAACATGCAGGCCAGACCCTGGTGCGCCTCACCCAGCAGATAGCCCAGGCAATCGCCGCCTTCGCCGAAATTCAGCAGGCAGTTGGTGGTTCCGCGCTGCCCCATCTTATGGTTCAGGCCGGCGAGCGCGATATTGTTGAAGGGGCCTTGCGTGCCATCGGAGTTCAGCCGGTATTTCGGCACGATGAACAGCGACAGGCCCTTGACGCCCGGCGGCCCGTCGGGACGGCGCGCCAGCACCATATGGACGATGTTTTCCGTCAGGTTGTGATCGCCGCCGGAGATCCACATCTTGGTGCCCGTGATGCGGTGCAGACCCCCGTCCAGCGGTTCGGCGCGGGTGCGGATATCGGACAGGGACGACCCGGCCTGCGGCTCCGACAGGCACATGGTACCGAACCAGCGGCCCGCCAGCATGGGTGGAAGGTACAGCGATTTCTGTTCATCCGTACCAAAAGCGGCCAGCATGTTGGCGGCGGCCACGGTCAGCAGCTGATAATTGGCGATGCCGATATTGGCGGCGGCCAGGATGCCGTTGATCAGCATCGTCACCGTCATGGGCAGGCGCAAGCCCCCGACATCAGGTTCGAAGCCCGCCGAGAACAGGCCGGCATCGGCGCAGGCCGTCAGGGCACGGCGCACGCGCGGATCGACCCGCACGGTCCCGTCGCTGAAATCCGGTTCATGGGCGTCCAGATCGGCGGCGCAGGGCAGAAATTGTTCCTCCGCGATGGCCTGCGTGGTGTCCAGGACGGCATCGATATCGGCGCGGTCATAGGCAGCGAAAGGCGGGGCCGCCAGCACGGTGCCGAAGTCCAGAACCTCATAAAGCAGGAAGTCGAGGTTTCGGCGGTGGACGATCGGGGACATGAGCCAATCCTGTCAGCTTCTGGCGGGCATGAGGGGATTATCGGCAGCCAGGCATCCGGGTCAAGGATTTTTGATTGATCGTACCAGTTATGCGGAGGGGCTGAAAAATAATACTGACTTGCGTGTCAGTCAGTATTGACGACCCCCGGATGGTATGAGAACGTCAGTCCATTCGCGCAAAAGCGTCGCCAAAGACGCAGCCGAAACAGGGAGGACAAATTGAGAAATCTAGCTTGTGCCGCGTCGGCAACGGCGCTGCTGGCGGCTGCGTCCGCTGCTGTTGCCCAGACCCCGTCCAATGAGGGTGTGGTGCTGGAAGAGATTGTGGTGACGGCAACCCGCCGTGTTGAGCGGTTACAGGATGTACCGTTGTCCATCACCGCCTTCACCCAGGCCGAACTGACCCAGAAGGGCATTGTCGGCGTCGAGGGCATCGCCAAGGAAACGCCGGGTGTCGTGCTGGATAGCCGCAGCAGCAACAATCTGAGCGTCACGACGCGCGGCATCTCGGTCAATGGCTATGATGCCGGGCTGCAAAGCACGACCACCATCTATCTGAACGATCTGCCGCTGACCACCATCGGCAATTCGGTGACGCTGGACCCGACCCTGTTCGATGTGGAGCGGGTGGAATTCCTGCGCGGCCCGCAGGGGACGCTGTTCGGGTCGGGTTCGCTGTCGGGCGCGTTGCGCATCCTGACCAAGAGCCCCGATCTGAGCCAGACCGACAAGGCGCTGTCGGTGGATGCGGGCTATACCCCGGCGTCCAACGGACTGCGCCAGCGGTATAACGGCATGGTGAATGTGCCGCTGGTGGAGGACAAGCTGGGCCTGCGCGTCGTCGGCTTCTACCGGCACGAGGACGGGTATATCGAGAATACCGGCACGGGCAAGAAGAACGCCAACACGCTGGAAAGTGCCGGCGGGCGCGCCATGCTGATGTGGCAGCCGTCAGACCGGCTGAGCGTGAAGCTGATGGCGCTGTATGAGGACAGCCAGCCCAAGGATGCCTCCCTGGTCACGCCGTCGCTGGGCAAGCGCAAGCGCTACACGACCATGCCCGACCTCTATACCTCCAAGACCCAGCAATATAATGCGACGCTGGATTATGATTTCGACTGGGCGCACCTGACCAGTTCCACCAGCTATGGCCACCAGAAGGGGCATTTCGACGTCGATCTATCGGGCACCTTCGCCCTTGCCATCCCCTATGACCTGTTCAATACCGGCATCTGGAAGACCCTGGTGCAGGAAACGCGGCTGGTTTCGGAAAGCGGTGGGCGGTTTGAATGGACGGTCGGCGGCTATTACCTGGATCGTCAACAGTATCTGGACGCCCGCCAGGCGTCGCGGCCTAACTTCCTGGCCACGCGTGGCATTACCGGCGCGATGCCGGATGGTACGTTCTATGCCAATGAGACGGATGCCAGCTCCTATGAGTTGGCGGGTTTCGGGGAACTGACCTTCCATATCACTGACAAGCTGTCGGCGACCGGTGGCCTGCGCTATGGCAAGTACAAGACGACGGTCGATGTGCTGTCGGGCTTCAATTCGGCTTATTTCACCTATGCGCTGGGCGGTATCCGGGGGCCGCTGACCCTGGTGCCCACAGCACCGGTGACCCGCGATTATCCGTCGGCGGAGAAATCGTCCTGGAAGGCCAGCCTGTCCTATGAGCCATCGCGCAACATGACGCTCTATACGACGGTGTCTACCGGGTATCGCACGCCCGTCTATAATGTCCGCGCCGGCAGTGTCAGTACCATCAACCCCACCGATCTGGTCATCCCGCCGGGCGCCAGTTCCGACGATCTGACCAATTACGAGGCGGGGATCAAGGGCACGTGGCTGGATGGCAAGCTGACGGCCAATCTCGCCGCCTATTATATCGACTGGTCGAACCTGCAGGTACAGGCCAACCGGGTGTCGGACAGCGTGCAGTTCGCCACCAATATCGGTCAGGCCGTCAGCAAGGGTCTGGAAGCGGAAGTCACGCTCCGGCCCACGCGCGGCCTGACCCTGGGCCTGAACGCCTCGTTGAACGATGCCAAGGTGACGAAGCTGTCCACGCAGGAGGCACAGATTTCGGGTGCGGTTGATGGATCACGGCTGGCATCGCCGCATCTGCAGGGATCGTTCTTCGGCACCTACAGCTATACGGTCTTCAATGACAAGCCGGCCTTCACCAGCTTCCAGATCCAGCATGTCGGTTCATTCCCGGTCGGGTTCCCCAACACGCCGGGCAAGCCGACAGTGCCGCGTCCGACCTATGCCAGCACCGACGCCTATACGCTGCTGAACCTGCAGGCGGGTGTCACCTTCGATGATCTGACGGTCACGCTCTATGGCGAGAACCTGACCAACCGCAATGCCGTCACCTATGTCCACCCGGAGGCCTTCGTCTATAGCCGCCATGCCGTCACCCGGCCGCTGACGGTCGGTATCCGGCTGGGGTACAATCTGTGGTAAGGGCATTGCGCGGCATGCGCCGGTGGCTGGCCTTCGCCAGCCTGTGCGCAGGGTTGGTCGCGGGGCAGCCGGCCCTGGCCAACGCCGACCCGCAGGTGCGTATCGGCAATGGCGTGTTGCAGGGTGTGTCCGGCGACGGGGTGCTGTCCTTCAAGGGCATCCCCTATGCCGAGCCGCCGACGGGCACACAGCGCTGGCGTCCGCCGGTACCGGCGCGCCCGTGGCAGGGCGTGCGCGAGGCGAAGAATTTCGGCCCCTCCTGCCTGCAGCCGCCGCCCGTGCCGACCAGTCTCTATTATGGCGGCATGGCCCCGATGGCCGAGGATTGCCTGAGCCTGAATGTCTGGGCACCAGCGGGGGCCAAGGGCCTGCCCGTCATGGTCTGGATCCATGGTGGGGCGCTGGTGGGGGGCAGCAGTTCAGAGCCGCTTTATGATGGGACAAGGATCGCGCAGAAGGGCGTAATCGTGGTGTCCATCAATTACCGGCTGGGGCTGCTGGGCTTCCTGGCGCATCCGGCACTGAGTGCTGAACAGCCGGATCAGTTGTCCGGCAATTACGGGCTGTTGGACCAGATCGAGGCGTTGCGCTGGGTCCGCGACAATATCGCGTCGTTCGGCGGCGATCCGGCCAGGGTGACCATCGCCGGGGAATCCGCCGGGGGCCTGTCGGCCATCGCCCTGATGGCCAGCCCGAAAGCGAACGGTCTGTTCCGCGCCGCCATCGTGCAGAGCGGCTATATGCCCAGCTACCGCGCCTTGCGTGACGAGACGCTGGGTCTGCCGTCGGCGGAGGCGATGGGGGCGGCGCTGGGCAAGATGGCGGGGATCAGCGATGCGGCGTCGCTGCGCGCCGCCGATCTGGTGACCCTGTTCAAGGCGGGGCTGGCGACAGGATGGGCACCGGAGCCGGTGATCGATGGTTCGGTCCTGACCAGGCAGCTGGCCGATACGTTTGCCAAGGGGGAGCAGGCCAAGGTCGCCGTCCTGGCCGGCTTCAATGAGGGCGAAATCCGGTCGCTGCCTTTCCTGGTGCCGAAGAATATTCCCGCCACCAAGGCGGAATATCAGGCGGATATCCGTGCCCGGTTCGGCGGCGGAGCGGCGGCCTATCTGGCGCTCTATCCCGGTGACGATCCGAAGGAGGATGCCGCCGCCTCCATCCGTGACGGGCTTTATGGCTGGGCCGCACAGAATATCGTGCGCCAGCAGGCAGCGGCGGGGCAGCCGGCCTATCTCTATTATTTCCGGCACAGCACGCCGGCGCAGAGGGAACGCAAGCTCGCGGCCTTCCACGCCAGCGAACTGCCCTACATGTTCGGGCAGGTGGGGCCGGATGCGGCGCTGGGCCCGAACTGGCCCAAGCCGCCGCCGGGCGAGGAAGAGGCCCGGCTGTCGGCGGCGATGATGGGGTACTGGCTGTCCTTCGTCCGTGACGGCGTTCCGCAGGCCGGGGGCGAGGTGGCGTGGCCCCGCTATCGGCCGGGCGAGGCGGGGTATCTGGAAATTGGCGAGCGTCCGGCGGTGGGGCGCGGGCTTCTGGCCGGGCCGTTCGCCCATGCCGACGCGCTGGTCGAAAGCCGGCGGCAGCAGGGGCGTGCCTGGCGGCTCGACATCGGGTTCTCGGCATTTTAACCGTACTGGGAAAGAGCCGGGCGGCAGGGACGTCGCCCGGCGGAAGCCCCCAGGTCGGAAGTTGGGAGTATCATGAGCGACGTTGAACAACCTGCCCGTGGCAAGAACCACAAGGCCCGCGTCCGTGAAGCGTCCATCGAGCGCATCCTGGACGCGGCCGAGCAGCTTTTCGCCGAGTTCGGCTATCACGGGTTCACGCTGAAGGATGTGGCGGCGCGGGTGGGTGTCAGCTCCACCCTGATCCATTATCATTTCAGCGGCAAGGACAGCATCTGTGAGGCGGTTTGGGCCCGCAAGGCCCCGATTTCCGCCCGCAACCGTCTGGAATCCATGCGCCGCTATGCCGAGGAAGTGGGCGACAAGATCACGGTGGAAGGGGCGCTGGCCGCCTGGATCGATGCCGACCTGAATGTGCAGATCGAGGAGACGGAGCAATGGCGCGCCTTTGGCAAGATCGCGGCCCAGGCCAACAGTGCCGCCGGTTGGGGCGCCGAGAAGATGACCAAATATTTCAACCCGGTCGTTCTGGCCCTGATCGACCTGTTGAAGAAAGCCATGCCCGATTGTGACGAGGAAACGATCTTCTGGGGCTATCATTTCGTGTCCGGGGCGATGACGCACAATATGGCCCGCACGGGCCGTCTGGACGAACTGTCCCACGGGCTCTGTTCCTCCAACGATTTTGTCTCCATCCGCCGGCACATGGCGAAATTCATGGCGGCCGGGTTCGAGGCCATCTGCCGGGAAGAAGCCGCCCGGAAGCGAAAAATATCCCCTTAGAAATGTGCGGGAGCACAGCAATAAGATGAGCAATCCCTTGCCCGCCGGCGCCATGCAGCCCTATGCGCTGACGCTGGACCGTTTCATCGATCATGCGGCCCGGTGGCATGGCGCCACCGAGGTCGTGACGGCCGGTGGCGGCGGGGTCACCAGCCGGATCGGCTATGCGGCTCTGCGCGACCGCGCCCGGCGCCTGTCCGGGGCGTTGCAGGCGCTGGGCCTGAAGACGGGTGACAATCTGGGCCTGCTGGCCTGGAACAGTCAGGCGCATATGGAATGCTGGTACGGGGCGGTGGGGGTGGGCCTCGTCTGTCACACGCTGAACCCCCGGCTGTCGCCGACGCATCTGGCCGGGATGATCCGGCAGGCGGGCAACCGCGTGCTGGCGGTCAGCCCCGACCTGATCGAACTGGCCCGGTCGCTGGTCGCACTCTGCCCCGGTCTGGCACATGTCATCATACTGGACGAACCGGGGTGCGATGAGGCGTTGCCGGATTGCGGGGGCGCCAAGGTCTGGGCCTATGGCGATCTTCTGGCCGCCCTTGGCCTTGATGTCGGCTGGCGCGGGGTGGGGGAGGATGCGCCGGCGGGGCTGTGTTTTACGTCGGGGACCACCGGTGCGCCCAAGGGCGTCACCTATACGCACCGGTCCAATTACCTGCATACGGTGCATCAGCTGCAGGCCGATGCCTGCGGGCTGACGTCACGCGATTGCGTGCTGGTGGCGGTACCGATGTTCCATGCCAATGGCTGGGGCTTTCCGTTTTCCGGGCCGGCGGCGGGGGCCAAGCTGGTGCTGCCGGGGCGGCACCAGGACGGGGCCAGCCTTGCCGCCCTGATCAACCGGGAGGGGGTGACGGTGGCGGCGGGGGTGGCGACGGTCTGGCTGGGGCTGGCCGATCATCTGGACCGCACGGGCGGGGAGGTGCCGACCTTGCGCCGGATCATGGTGGGCGGGGCCGCCATGCCGCAGGCCCTGATGGAACGGCTGGAGCGCCGGCTGGGGGTGGCGATCCAGACCAGCTGGGGCATGACGGAGCTGTCGCCCCTGGGCACGGCGGCCCCGCCGGGGGCTTTGGTGCGCAAGGCAGCGCAGTCGGGGCGGCCGACGCTGGGCGTCGATCTGCTGCTGACCGATGCGGACGGCGTGGCGCTGCCTGAACAGCGGGGACGGGAAGGGCGGCTGCGCGTGCGCGGTGCCGCCGTTGTCCAGCGCTATTTCGGGCAGGAGATGGTTGCCGTGGATGAGGATGGCTGGTTCGATACGGGCGATCTGGCCCAGATTGATGATGATGGCAATGTCACCATCACGGGGCGTGCCAAGGACCTGATCAAATCGGGCGGGGAATGGATCAATCCCGGCGAGATCGAGGCCATTGTGGGGGCGCTGCCGGAAGTGGCGCAGGTCGCCGTGGTGGGCCGCGCCGATCCGAAATGGGGGGAGCGCCCGATCCTGGTGGTGGAACCCTGCAAGGGGGTGGAAATCGCGGATGAGGCGCTGCTGGGCGCGTTGCGCCCGCGCGTTCCGTCCTGGTGGCTGCCCGATGCGGTGGTGCGGGTGGCGGCCATGCCGGTGGCAGCGACCGGCAAGATCGACAAGACAAGGCTACGCGCCGAGCACGGCTGAGTTCACGTCCAGTACCATAAAAGTCAGGGAGGATGGGATGATCACGACACGCCGCCATGTGCTGGCGGGAATGACGGCGGCTGCCCTGGCAGGGGTCGTGCCGGCCCGCGCCGTACCGCGCCGGATGATACCCGGAGGTTTCCTCTGGGGTTCCGCCATTTCCGCGCATCAGAGCGAGGGCAATAACAGGCATTCCGACAGCTGGCTTCTCGAACATCTGCCGGAAACGGTTTACAAGGAGTCGTCGGGCAGCGCCTGCGACAGCTATAACCGCTATGCCCAGGATTTCGCGATCGCCCGCGACATCGGCCTGAACTGCTACCGGTTCGGGATCGAATGGGCGAGAATTGAACCGGATCAGGGGCGGTTCGATCAGGCGGCGCTTGACCATTATGTCCGGGTGCTGGCGTCGTGCCGGGAGCATGGATTGCTGCCCATCGTCACCTATAACCATTTCACGGTGCCGCTCTGGTTCGCCAGCCGGGGCGGGTGGGAGGCGGCGGACAGTTCCGACCTGTTCGCCCGGTTCTGTGAGCGCGCAACCCTTGCGTTGGGCGACCAGATCGGCATGGCATCGCCCTTCAACGAGGCCAATATCCATCTGCTGGTGAAGGTGTTCCGCATGGCTGCGACGCCCGAACACCGCGCCAGGCGGTCGGCCATGATCGCGGCAGCGGGGCGGGCCACGGGATCGCCGAACTTCTCCTCCATCCTGTTCGCGGAACCGGATCGGGTGGAGCCGAACCTGCTGGCCGCCCACGCCAAGGCCTATCAGGCGATCAAGGCGGGGCCCGGCGACTTCCCCGTGGGCGTCACCCTGACCACGCAGGCGGTGGAGGCGGTGGGCGAGGACAGCATCGCGGCACAGGTGGAGGCGACGCTTTACGGCGGCTGGTGGGACGCCGTGAACAGCAGCGATTTCGTGGGCGTCCAGGCCTATACCCGCATCCGGGTCGATGCCAGGGGACCGATGGCGGCCCCGGCGGGGGTGGAGATGACGGCGGCGGGGTACGAATATTACCCCAAGGCCCTGGGGTCGGTGATCCGGCTGGCCCATGCCAAGACGCGCAAGCCCATCCATGTCACGGAAAGCGGCATCGCCACGGATGATGATACGCGCCGCGTCGCGTGGTTGAATGAATGCGTGGCCGAAGTGGAACAGTGCTTACGCGAACGCGTCGATGTGCGCAGCTATATCTACTGGTCGCTGCTGGACAATTTCGAATGGACGCAAGGGTACGGGCAGCATTTCGGGCTGGTGTCCGTCGACCGCGAGACATTCGCACGCACACCCAAGCCCAGCGCCCGGCATTTCGCCGGCATCATCAAGGGCAGTTGACAGGAAGGCCAGCGCACGGGCGCTGCTGACCGCGCGCTGAACGGGGACGGAACATGACAGCGACAACACGGGTACGGTCCACCACCAAGGTCGCGGCGACCGCCGGGGCCGCCGCTTCCATCGAATGGTATGATTTCTTCATCTATGGTACGGCGGCGGCCCTGGTCTTTCCGGCACAGTTCTTTCCCGCCGACATGCCGCCCCTGGTGGCGCAGATCGCGGCCTTCAGCACCTTCGCCGTCGGCTTCATCGTGCGGCCCCTGGGCGGCATCCTGTTCGGGCATCTGGGCGATATGTTCGGGCGCAAGCGGGCCCTGTCCATCGCCCTGCTGATCATGGGTATCGCCACCACCGGCATCGGGCTTCTGCCCAACTATGCCCAGGCGGGGGTGTTCGCGCCGCTGGCCCTGGTGCTGCTGCGCTTTGCCCAGGGGCTGGCGGTCGGCGGGCAATGGGGCGGGGCGGCATTGATGGCCATCGAAAGCGCGCCCGCCAACCGGCGCGGCTATTACGGCAGTTTCGTGCAAATCGGGGTGCCGGTCGGGCTGGTCCTGGCCAATAGTGTCTTCCTGCTGGTCAGCGAGGCGGTTTCGCCGGAGACATTCCAGTCCTGGGGATGGCGCGTGCCGTTCCTGCTGTCGGTGGTGCTGGTCCTGATCGGCACCTATGTGCAGCGGCATCTGGAGGAGCCGGAGGAGTTCGGCAAGACGGTGCCGGCAGCGGCGGCGGACAAGCCGCGCGAACTGCCGCTGACCAGGGTGCTGCGCGATCATATGCCCGATGTGCTGCTGGCCGGCGGGGCGTTCGTCGCCAACAATACCTGCTTCTACATGGCCATCACCTATATCGTCGCCTATGGCACGGCCACTCTGGGCATCGCGCAGGAGACCATGCTGCTGGCGGTGATGTCGGCCAGCGCCATGATGCTGCCGGTGCTGGTGGTGTTCGGCGGCCTGTCGGACCGGTATGGGCGGCGCGGCATCTTCATGATCGGCGCGGTGTTGAGCGGGCTGTGGGCCTTCGCCATGTTCCCGCTGGTGGAGACGGCGTCCACGCCCCTGATCATCCTGGCCATCGCCGTGGAGATGCTGTTCATCAGCATGATGTACGGGCCGCAGGCGGCCCTGTTCGCGGAGCTGTTCCCCGTCGATGTCCGCTATTCCGGGGCGTCGCTGGGCTATCAGGTTGGGTCGGTGGTGGGGGGCGGTTTCGCGCCGATCATCGCCACGGCCCTTTACGCCCATTACCAGTCGACCTTGTCGATCTCGCTTTACCTTTGCGCCATGTGTGCGGTTTCCTTCTTCAGTGTCATGGCGTTGGGCCACCGCGCCCGGCATATGCAGGGCGCGGTCGGAGTTAGGGGCAGTCACTGATTGGAGATACGCTGACTGTTCCAATCAGGGTGAACTGACGTTACGGCGCGGAACAGGCAAAACTATCGGCGGAAGCGGCTGAGCCACCGCCGTCATGCCGGGCTTGCTGCGGGTAGGCGCACAGTTTGCGTTGGAAGGTGATCGTCTTGGCGTTGTCAGTGCCATATTTCGTCGCGATCACCTGCGCGGGGGCGGGGCCTCCGTTGGTCCATGCGATCAGGGCGGCGAACAGGTCGTGGTTTGGGTCGGAAACGGGGGGAAGCGGCATGCCGCCCGCAGCCGAATTGAACGCATCGGGACCGGTGCCGCCGGCACAATGCATCAGTCCGGGTGCCATGAACAGGCGTGCCACCTCTTCCGTCTGCGCCCGCCCGCCCAGTTCCGCCATCTGCCGCTCGTAGAACGCCACCGACTGGGCCGGGGGCACCAGCGTATCGGCCGTACCGTGATAAATGATGAGCTTGCCGCCACGTGCCTTGAATGCCTGAAGGCTGCCCCGTGTCGCATCATTGACGATGTCGCCAAGGGCGGCATCGACCTTTGGCATGTCGCGGTCCAGGTCAAAGCTGCGCCAATCCCATTCAGCACCGAAAACCCATTTGAACAGGCTGCTGAAGGGTGGCTGTCCTTTCAACGCGCTTTGCAGAAAGGACCAGCCGTATTTGCCCGGTGCCTCACTGCCCGGCAGCCAGCCGAAGAAGGCGGGGCGGCCGTCCCCCATGGTCGGGCCATTATAGAATGCCTGGGCGGTTGCGACCTCTGCCGGGGTCAGGCATTGGTCGCTATCCGCGCCCTGGCAACTCAGTTCCGCAGGGTCGAAGCGGCAGGACAGGGGATCGGTGATGAAATCCTCCTCCTCCTGCCCGTGCCCGCGCGCATTGCAGCGCGCGATGGCGGCCCTGTTCAGAAGCTTCAGCTTGGCCTCCGATAGCAGGCTGTCCGGCGTGCGATGGGCGGCGGTATAGTTCCATAGGACCGCCGCATGCCCCCATGTCCTGTTGATGACGGGGGCGCCAACCAGAATGCCGTCATAGTCTTCGGGATAATAAAGGGCCTCAATCAGGCCTTGCTGCCCCCCGGTCGAACAGCCGGTATAATAGGACCGCTCCACCCCCCGTCCATAGAAGGCGGCGGCAATGCCCTTGCCGGTCACCGTCATCACATGGGTAGAAAGCCGGCCCCAATCCCGCCATTTGCGGGGCTGCCCGATCAACGGGTCACCGTCCAGCGGCGTGGCGGGGGCTGTGCCCGTGTCGGTGGTTGCCACGGCATGACCACGCCGCAGCCCGCGGACCATGCCGCCATAGCCGCTTTGCAGCAATCCGGCGAACCCGCCATTGCCGTTCCCATGAAAGACGCCATTCCATTCGACCGGTAGCCACAGTTCGATACCGATGTCGGACCCCGGCGCCGACCGGACATGGGCGACGACCCGGCAGAAAGCCGGAAGGTCGGAAGCGCCGGGAATATCGGGTGCCGCCGCCCCTTGGGCCACCATTGTGGCGCTGGTGATGGTCGTATCCTGCCGGCGCAGCCAGACCAGCGCCTCGCAACGCGCTGCATCGGCCGACGGCGCATTGGCGGCAGACTGCGCCATGGCGGGGGAGGGCAGGCCGAGCGTGACGGCGGCGATGGCGGCCGCAACCGGCACCAGCACCCGGCGGTGTAGAGAGGTGATGAGTTCCATTATCACGAACCTTTCCCAACCAAGGACGCATTGACATGCCGGGTCAACAGACAGGTACAGATCAGCGACAGGAAGCATACGCCGAACAGGAAGATCGAAATGGGCAGCGAGGAGGCATATTCGGCGAACAGGGCCGTTGCGATGATCGGCGCAAAGCCGCCACCGATGACCGCCCCCAACTGATATCCAAGCGACGCACCGGAATAGCGCACGGCCACGGGGAAAAGCTCTGCGAACAGGGCGGCCTGCGGGCCGTACATGATACTGATGAAGACCAGTTCCACGGTCAAAGCGGCCAGGATCGCCGGGTAAGAAAGTGTTTCCAGCAACGGAAAGAAGGCGAAGGACCAAAGGCCCGTCAGCGCAAGCCCGATCATGAACAGTCTTGACCTTCCCACCCGATCCGACAGGGCCCCGAAGAACAGCAGGCTGGGCACCATCACCACACTGGCCGCCACCACACAGGCCAGCATGGCGCTCCGGGACAGATGCAGGACCGTGTCGCCATAGGAAACGGCATAGGTTATGGCCGCATAGAAACAGGTGTTCGACGCGATGAAGGCGCCACCGGCCAGCAGGATTTTCAGCGGATGCCGGGTCAGAACCTGAAGGATCGGGGATTTCCGGTGTTCCTTTGGGGTGTCCTCCTGCGACCGGGCCGCCTGTTCGAATTCCACCGACTCTTCCAGCCGCGTCTGTATATAGATGCCGATGAAGACCAGGGCGAAACTCAGGACGAAGGGCACCCGCCAACCCCAGGACTGGAACGCATCCGGGGACAGGGTGGTGATCATGATGAAGAAGACGATATTGGAAAGCACCACACCCAGCGGCACGCCCATCTGAACGAAACTGCCAAAATAGCCGCTCTTGCCTTTGGGGGCGCTTTCGATGGCCAGCAGGGCCGCACCCCCCCATTGTCCGCCAACGGCCACCCCCTGGATCAGCCGCAGAATGATCAACAGCAGCGGACTGAATATGCCGGCGGTCGTGTAGGTGGGCAGGAAGCCGATTGCCGTGGTGGCAAGGCCCATGGTCAGCAGGGCGACGAGAAGCGCCTTCTTGCGGCCGAACAGATCGCCGAAATGACCGAACACGATGCCGCCGAACGGCCGGGCGATGAAGCCCACGGCGAAGGTGCTGAACGCCGCTAACTGGGCAACCAGCGGCGGCAGGTCCGCCGGGAAGAAGATTTTCGGGAACACCAGGGCCGCTGCCGTCCCATAAACGAAGAAATCATACCATTCGATTGTCGCACCGGCCCCGGCCGTCACCGCGACCTTGAAGATGGAAGAGCCGTCCTTGTCCGATGCCGAACCCGTCATATGTTCCCCCTATCAGCGTATTTTTGTTGGCCGGCAGATCATTCGCCCCTGGCTGCAACCTTTGCTGACGTCATGCCGGTTTCCGCCCGCCAGGCATCTGCCTGCGCGACGTACCAGGGGATGATTGCGGCATTGTCTGTCAGGCTGGGGTCGATGACTTTCGCCACGGGCCACCCCTGGAACAGCCGCTTGACCGGCAGCTCCTGCTTCTTGCCGGACAGGGTACGGGGAATGGCTGGCGCCTGGATGAACCGGTCGGGGATGAAGCGCGGCGACAGCGTCTCGCGGATGGCCTTGGCGATGGCTGCTTCCAATTCAGGCCCCCAGAGAGTGCCTTCGCCGGGAACCACGAACATCAGAAGCTTGCTGTCACCGACCCCATCCTCCAGGTCGATGACCAAACTGTCCACGATGGTGGGCAGACGTTCGACAGCGGCATAGATGTCCGCCGTTCCCATGCGCAGGCCGTGCCGGTTGATCGTCGCGTCGCTGCGCCCGGCGATGGTGCAACTGCCATCGGCCTCCACGCTCAACCAGTCACCATGCCGCCAGACGCCCTCCCAGCTCTCGAAATAGGTGGATCGATAACGGGCGCGCTCGGTGTCACCCCAGAAGAACAGGGGCATGCTGGGAAAGGGCTGTGTGCAAACCAGTTCACCCACCTGCCCCTGGACGGCCCGGCCATCCTCGTCCCAGGCGTCCACCGACGCGCCAAGGTGCCGACATTGCATTCGTCCTGGTGTCGCCGGCAGTTCCCGGTTCCCTGACAGGAAAGCCGCCGCGATGTCGGTACCACCTGAAATGTTACACCACCAGATATCGGCGGTGCCCAGGGTGGCGAACTGGCGCGTGCCCCAGGTCTGGTCATCAACGGTCAGGGGAGATCCGGTGCTTCCCAGCGCCCGGATGCCGCTCAGATCGCCGATGTCCCGCAAAGCCAGACCCGCCTTTCGGCAACTGGCATAAAAGGCCGCACCGGCCCCGAACCATGTTACATGGTGCCGCGCGGCGAACGCCCATAACGGCGTCCATTCCGCCGCGCCGGCAGCCCCCTTTGGCGAACCGTCGTAAATGCAGATGGTGGTCCCGGACAACAGGCCGCCGACCTGGATGTTCCACATCACCCAGCCGGTGGCGCTGTACCAGTGGAACCGCTCGCCGAAATTGTTGGGGGAATAGCTGGCCCCGAGGTCCAGGTGCATGTTCCCGACACAGGCGGCAATGACAACGCCACCATGCCCATGGACGATGGCTTTGGGCAGACCTGTAGTTCCGCTGGAGTAAAGGATCCATAGCGGATGGTCAAAGGGCAGCCATTCCGGCTCAAACATCGCCGCCGTTCGGGCGTCCACTGGCTGGACAGCATGAAAATCGCTGGCACCTGCGATGGGGAACGCGCCTTTTCCCGTGGCGATCACGAACAGGTCGGTCACGCTGGGCAGGCCCTGACGGATGGTCTCGACGGTGGCGGCGCGATCCGCCTGCTTGCCGCCATAGGAAACCCCGTCCACAGCGATCAGAACCTTGGGTGCCGTCTGCTGGAACCGGGCCAGCACTGCCGGCGTGCCCATATCGGGGGAGCATATTGTCCAGATGGCACCAATGCTGGCACAGGCCAGCATCGACACCACGGCTTCCGGAATATTCGGCAGATAGGCCGCGACCACGTCACCACGCCCGATGCCCCGGTACCGGAGCTCAAGCGCGAATGTCGCGACCTGATGCCGCAATGCGCTCCAGGTCAGTTCGGTGACCCGGTCGCTTTCATCGGCGGCGATGATGGCGGGTTGGCCGGCGGCATCCGCCATATCGGCGTGGCGGAACACCTGTCGGGCATAATTGACCTGCGCGCCCGTGAACCAGCGGGCATCCGGCATCGTCCCTTCCACGATTACGGATGGGGGCGTTGGCGACCACAGGCCGTGATAGTCCCAGACGCTTTGCCAGAACGCTGTCAGATCGGTGCGCGACCATTCCCACATCGCCGCATAGTCGCAAAATGCCAGCCCGCGTTCCCGATGCAGCCATTCCCGGTACAGGCTGATCTGGGGAATGCTGGCGTCAGCCCCGCGATTGACCATGTCGTACTTCCTCGTGACTTTTAAAATAGTGTCTGCCCCAATGGAAAGGGGAAGCAGCGCCTGGGCCCGCATGCCCTTGTCGGCATGGGCGGACGGCGCTGCTTCCCGCCAGGTCAGAACCGATGATAGAGCGTGGCGCCATACATGCGCGGTGTGCCGACGGACCCGGAGGTATAGGCATTCGCTCCGGGGCGGGTGACAGCTTGGCTGATATAGCGCTTGTCGGCCGCGTTACGGACCCAACCGGTCAGCGACCAGGTCTTGTCGAACGTCCCCAGGGCCATCGACAGGTTGAGCAGGCCGTAATCTTCCTGCGTGTTCAACGGGTTGTTATAGATGTCGAAATAGACCTTGCTCTGCCATTTGTAGTCGGCGCGCGCGGTGACCTCCAGGTTCCCTGAAACCGGGAAGGCATATTCGCCGGAAAGGTTGAACTGCCATTTCGGCGCCTGGGTCAGCGTGTTGCCTTCCAGGTTAACGGCACCCGGCGGCAGCGGCTTGCCGCCACTGAGGACGCCGATGCAGGACGCGGCGGTCGGCACGTTGGGGTAAAGAGGATCGTTGTTGCAGAATTTCCCATATTCCGTGTCCAGGCGCGTGGCCGCACCGGACAGTTTCAGGCCCCTGGTCGGTGCCGCCTCGAACTCCAGCTCGATGCCCTTGATCTTGGCGGCCGACGCGTTCTCCACCCTGGGGAAGCGCACGCCCGTTTCCTCGTTGGTGCGGAAGACGGTCTGCTGCAGGTTCGTGTAGTCGGCGTAGAAGGCGGTCAGACCCATGCGCAGCCGCTTGTCGAAGAACTTGCCCTTGGTTCCGACTTCGTAGTTCCAGACATATTCCGGATTGAAGACGTTGACCGGCTGCGTAATGTCGCCCAGCGTGTTGAAACCGCCGGATTTGAAGCCACGCGACACGCTTGTATAGATCAGCGTGTTTTCCTCTGGCGTGTAATCCAGCACGAAGCGGGGCGTGAAGGCCTTCCAGGTATCCTTGTCGCCCAGCAGGTAGCGCCGCCCGCTCGACGTCGCATCCATCTCGTAAGTCTTCTTGTCGATCGTGTAGCGCCCGCCGGCGGTGGCGCGGAGATCATCGGTCAGATTGTACCGGAACTGCACATAGGAGGCGTAGGAATTCAGCTTCTCGTTGGGGAGATAGATGAGGAGGTTCTTTACCGTCGCGGAGCTGAGATAGAGCGGCTCGCTGGCGTCGCCATGCATGTAGAACAGGCCGGCGACCAGATCCGCCCGGTCGCCCAGATCGGTGGTGGCCGTGAACTCCTGTGTCGCCTGCTCGGCATAAAGACCGATCAGATCGAAGCGGGAGCCGACAACGGGCGTCAGGTCCACATCCAGATTGGTAAGGTCGATATCGTGCCGGATATAGCCGGTGGTGGAAGTGATCGAGCTATTTGAACCCAGTTCCATACGGGCGGTCAGGGTGGCGCGCACATCCTCCACATCGCGCTGGCCGGGCTCGTTGAAATAGAATTTCAGGTCCTTGAGATTGTTGACCGGATAGGCATAGCCAGGCACCTCGGCCGGCGTGGGGCGGGCCGGATCGGCGCGACCCAGCAGCACGTTGAAGGACGGATCGCCACGGTCACGCATGTAATCGACCAGCGCATTCACGCTGAACCTGTCCGACGGCTTGACCAGCAGCTGCCCACGCAACTGGGTCATGTCGGCATCGTCGTTGCGGCGGTTCAGGAACTGGTTCTTCGTCCAGCCGTCGGCGCGGTCATTCTGGAAGGAAATGCGCGCCATGACCTGATCGGACAACGCCGCGTTCACAAAGCCTTTGATGCCCATGCGAGCGTAATTGCCCGCAGTGAGACCGATTTCACCTTCGGTCTGGTCGGTCGGTCCCTTGCTGTAGACATTGATGGCGCCGCCCGTGGCGTTGCGGCCCTGAATGGTGCCCTGCGGCCCGCGCAGCACTTCGACCCGTTCAATGTCCAGGAAGGCGGGGTTCATCATGAAATGATTGAGCAGCGGCACACCGTCGAGCGATACGGTCACCCCTGACTGGCTGCCGATATCCTGCCCAGCCTGGCCGATGCCGCGCATTGCGATGAACACGTTGGTGGAACGCGTGCCGAATTGCAGGCTGGGCGCCAGTTGCACAAGGTCGCCAACTTCCTTGACGCCGGCCTTTTCCAGGGTTGCGCCCGAAACAGCGGTGATGGCGATGGGGATGTTCTGCAGCCCCTCAGCACGCTTTTCCGCCGTGACGACGATTTCTTCCAGGACGATCTCGCTCTGGGTCCCGGTGCTGGACGTCGCGTTGTTGCTTTGCGTCTGGGCCCAGACATGGCCCGGAACAAGACAGCCGCCGAACAGCGCAGTCGCCCCCAGACCCAACGCACGCATATGGCGGGTCGGCATCATGCTCTTCATGGTCATTCCATCCCGATTGATTGAAACGCCGGGGATCTGCCGCCCCCGGTCAGGGGGTAATCTTCGCATCCGCAGGTTGGGACACAATGACCGGTCTGACCCCATGATTTGACACAAGTGACAGGGCCGCTGGCGCGTCCCCCTTCAGTCAGGGCAGGCGCCGGTCATTGAGCAGGACGGTGGCGGCACGGACCTTTGCCGCATCGTTCATATATTCCGCCCGGTATGTTGATGGCGACATCCCCGCCCAGGTGCAGAAATGCCGGGAAAAGCTTCCAGGTTCGCTGAAGCCGAGGATGAAGCCGATCTCCGTGATGGGCGTGTCACTGGCCAGCAGATATGCCGCCGCCAGCTCTCCGCGCAGCCGTGTCCGCATATCCTGAAAGCTCTCGCCTTCAAGCGCCAGATCATGACGCAGCCGTCGCGGCCGTGTCCGCAGGCGTGATGCCACAACCTCCACTGGCACGGACCAGAGGCCGGCCCGCTGGCAATCGATCAGGACCTGCTGCGTCTTTTCCCGCCAGCTCACGCCACGGTCGGGCGGGGCGAACCAGTCAGGCTCGCTGCCATAGTAATCATTGTATTCGGTGATCGTATTGTGGACCAGCCGGGCCGTCAGATCGCCCCATTCATAGGACAGGGCGTCAACGTCCGCGTCAAACTGCACCGGACAACCGAAAGGTGCGAAACGGTCGAACCCGTTTTCCTGTGACGGACGCGGCCCGCGCACGGAAAGGCTCCGCAATGCCAGCGGCCGACCGATCAGCCAGCTGAACAACTGATATATCCAGACGAACCGTATCCAGACGAATATGTCACGATCAACGCCCGCAATCGTCTGGTAGTTGCAGATATGCTTAAGGCCGACCCCATGCTCTTCCTTGATGTCGGGCCCGACATTGGTGGACATGGCGTCTGTGAACCGGATGCTGACCCGCAGTGCCTCGCCCAGTGTCGTGCAATGCAGGAAGGAGAGCAGCCGTTCGGCCTCCAGTGCCAGCCGGCAATTCTGCGCGAAGAAGCCCAGATAGACATCGTCCAGCCGGAACTGGATCTGGCGGACCAGCCGGACCAGCGCCCTGCCGTCGATCCCTTCCATCTGGTTGCCGTAAACGGATGGATCAATCCCCGCTTCCTGCAAAAGGACCAGGGGGTCCGCACCCTTCAGAACAGCACCCTGCAGCAGTTGCCGGACGGCCTCACCGTCCAGCCCTGGACTGCCCCTTAATTCCTTATCCATTGCTGATGGGTTCTGTATCCACATGCCTGACGGTACCGGCCGCCAAGCGTTCCCCTCAACAGAGTATCGCATACCATTGTCCTCGCAAGGGTCGATCATTTCATGGCGTGGGTGGGCATTGCCGCGCTGCCGTCCACTCGCCGCCCCGCAGCAGTCCGGCGGGCGCGTTTGCGACTTGCGCGATGAAATGGGCGTAGAAGCGTGCCGCGCGTTCCAACCCTTCAGGTGGGACGCTGTAAAGATCATCACCCGTCGTGTGATAGACGGCACCGGAAGCGATCATTTGCGTCTGCGGAATCTCCGGCCGCGACGCAAACGCCTTGAGCTCGCCGGGAAGCGGCTTGTCGATGACCCGTTGGGCATCCAGCCCGAAACATTCTATCCCCTGTCGCCAGAGACCGATCAGATAAGGGGCGCTGTTGCTGATGGCGATCTGCTTGGGCAGTTCGCCGGACGCCGCGATGACCCGTCGCCCGAAATTATTATCCTGCTGGTCGACATAGGATCGCATCGTCGCGGCCTGGGCCGGATGTTCGATATTCAGGATAAGGTCGGCCTGGGCTACGTGACCGGCATCGTGCCGGGCGCGAAAGGCGGCGAGCCCGCTGGCACCGGGGCTGTGGTGACCGGCACTACCCACGAAGACCAGGGTTCGCTCCAGTTTGGGCGCCTCCGTGAAATGCCTGGCCAGTGCCAGCATGATCGCGACGCCCGATGCATTGTCATCGGCACCTCCGAACCAGCCGTCGATATGCGCATCGACGATGATGGTGCGGGCGGTCTTGCCCGGCAACGTGGCCACGACGTTGGACACGTCCATATTGAGAGTTTCTGATGTTGCCGACAGGCTGGCATTGACGCTTCGCCCTGCGCGGTCCGCTTCGCTCATAAGGTTTAGCAGGAAGAACCCGTCCTCTCCGCCCACCGTGAAGCACAAACCCCGTCCGCAGCCATGGCGGTCGCGGTCGAAGCTTTTCAGGTTTCCGGCCTGTACCAGGATTTCAACCACACCGACAGCGCCGGCCTTCGTAACCGTTTCCGTGCGACGAGCCGGGATCGGCGCATAAAGGCTGGGGGCCGGGAATGCCAGGATCACCGCGATCTTTCCATGAAGATCGCGTCCGGCCAAGTCGGCATCCATGCCCATGCCGGCATAGACCAGCGGTGCAGTGACGGTTCCATTGACGGGGCCAATCCCCTGCACCATCGCCGATTGCAGCACGATGTCCTGGCTTCCCGGCCCCATCTCCGCACCGCCGATCAGCCGGACTTCCCCTGTCACCGGCAGATTGACATCGTTGATACGAAATGGCTCCAGGCGCGTGTCGGTATAGCCGGCAGCGCGCAACTGCGCGGCTACCCAGTGCGCGGTCTTCTCATAGGCCGGCTTCCCCGTGACGCGCCCCCACAGATAGTCGCCAGCGGCCCGGCTTTCATGGGAAAAGCCGACGATGGTGGCGACATCCGCGTGAAGGACAGCACCGTTGAAAAGCGGGCTCATCGGGCCGGGTGCGAACAGGGCGGGCCGCGCCGGTAGGTCCGTCTGGCCCGTCTCGAACGCACCTGCCACGGGGTCAGTTTCCGCTTCCGGCGGCCGCAGACTGAACCAGGCTGGCTTGCCCGACCTTGCCGGCTCGGGGCCATCCAGAATGCTGCGGGTCGTCGGGGGTGCTTCATGCCCTGCGGCTGATCCCCAGGCAAGCAAGGTGACCATGACGAACAGTGCCGTAACATAGGGGCGTATGCAGTTATGGACGAGCCCATTGGCAGAGAACATGGAAGGGTGTCCCTCTCCTGTCTCCGTGCAGCCTGGGCCGTGGCCGACCCTGTCTCCTGCGCGGTTGATGGTGGCAGTATAGGGGAGGGAAGGCTTGACAGTCATTTCATTTATTCACAATCTAATAAATGAATAGTCCGGCCAGCTAGGCCGCCACCCCTGATGCCACCCCGTATCCTTGGGTCTCGCGTCGCGACGGAGGGTTTCCAGTGATCAATCGACGGAAATTTGCGGCCGCCATCGCCGCGATGTCGGGCATGCCTGCCCTTGCCCAGGTCGCAGACAAGGGGGCAGAGCAACCGGCCGGAACGGTTCGCGCTATCACGCTGCAATCCGCCAACGTACCGGGTGATGTCGCCGTCAGCATCTATACGCCGCCCGGCTATGGTCTGGGGCATGCTCTTCCTTTAATGCTGTTCCTGCATGGTGGTAACGGCAGCGATCAGGACCTGCTCCGTTTCACGCCTGCGATCGACGCGGCCATCAGTGCCGGCGTGATTCCATCCCTGGTCATCGCCACGCCAAGCGCCCGCCGATCCCTATACATGGATTTCAGGGACAGGTCGCAGCGCTGGGAAACCTTCATCATGTCGGAACTGCTGCCCCATCTGCGCGGCAGTCTGGCCGTCTCCGCCGAACGGCGGCACAGTTTCATCGGAGGTGTGTCGATGGGCGGGTTGGGCAGCTTACGGCTGGCCTTCAAGCATCCCGAAAGCTTTGCCGCCGTGGCCGCGCTGGAGCCGGCGATTGAGCCCGTCCTGTCCTGGGCGGATGTCGGTCCGAATGTCAAATTCTGGCGGCCGGAAAAGGTGATCCAGCCGATATTCGGGTCGCCGGTCGATCTGGACTATTGGGCCGCCAACAACCCTGCCACCATCGCCAGCAATGATCCGGAACGGCTGGTCAACTTGCCCATCTATCTCGATGTCGGTGATCAGGACATGCTTTACCTGCATCAGGGGGTGGAGTTCCTGCATCGCATTCTTTTCGATGCCGGGGTTGGCCATGAATACCGGCTGGTCCGTGGCGCCGACCATATCGGACCCTCGCTGGTTCCCCGCGTTCTGGATGCGTTGGGCTTCATCGGTCGCCAGATTCGCCCGCCTGAATGGATCGATGACGGTGTCCGAAAGGCACGAGCGTCATTCGATGAGGTGAAACGGGCCATGGGCATGGCGGTGGTTGAACTGGACCCGAGGAAAATCCGGAGCATGTGATGTCCCCGGATCATCAGACACGGATTTGTGTTTCGATAAGCCGTTGGAACGCGGCGGCGGCTTCGGCGACAGCGGGCGCCGACACGCACCTTGCGTCGTCGTCCGCGACATGGTGGAAACGGTGGATTCCGAAGACCCCGGCCGTCGGGGCATAGCCGGCCGCCACGATTTCCGTCAGTTCGCCCGCTGTCAGCGTATCCGTGGACAGGGGCGCTTCCAGTCCCGCATGGCCCGCGAAGACCTCCCGCGCCACCGGCAGCAGGGAAGGGCTGACCGACAGATAGCGCTGGGTGTCCACGCTGGGCAGCGGCTGCCACTTACCGGGCCATTCCTGCCAGTCGCGTGCGGCCACGTTGGCGCCCAGATGTAGCCAGAACCGTGTTTCCACCGGTTTCGGTGCGATGGCCTTCAGCGATTCCGATGCACCCAGATTCTCATATTCATGGCCGCTATGGCAGACGAAGGCGAGGTCGTGATCCTTCACCGCCCCGGCAGCCCAGCGGGCGATCCACAGCCAGGCAGCGATGCCGGGCCCACGCTCCCCCGCGCAGCCGTACCAGCCCGAACGCGGTGTCGATACAACCAGCCAGCGTTTGCGTCCCCGATCCATCCGACCGATGAAGTTAAAGGCGGGGCGTCTTCCTGTCACGCCCTGCAAGTACAGGGTGGCGTCGCTTTTGGCGACGGCGCCTGCGCGAAACGGCTTCGCATCCTCGGGGGCTAGTAGGGCGACGGGGCCGGCGAACATCGGTTCGCGGCCATCAGCGTTAAGCGCGATTACCTTGCCCGTGGGGCCGTTGGTGATCGCGACCACCGCCCGCGCTCCACTGCCGAAGGCGGCCGTGATCGGCTCCCGGATCGCCTTGGACAATGCCGAGGACCACCTTCCATATGGCAGGTCGATCAGCGCGATGGCCCCGTTCAGTGGGCCATCGGCCAGACCTTGTGCATCGACGCGTACCAGGGGGCCGGTAATACCGTCCGGCCCTGTGGGGATCACGATGGGCTGTGGCCACACGGTCGCCGTGGCCCCGCCGCACAGCAGTTCAGCGCGCTTCGGGTCGAAGAACGGTGTGGCTACGTCCTGCCGTTCAACCCGAAAGCCAAGCTGCGCCAGTTCCGACGACAGCCATTCCCCGACTGCATTGTCGCCGGTCCCGCCGGCCTGTTTGCTGCCGAAGTCGATATATTTGGCAAGGTCGGCCGCGACCCGATCCTCCTGTGCCGGCGTTACCTTCGCCATTGCCGCTGCGGCGGGAAGGGCGGCCCCGGTGGCCAGAAAACGGCGTCTGCTGGTCTTGAACATAAGGAAACTCCCGCGCGAAGGGATGTCGCTGGCTGGGTGGCATTTTCGACCTGCCAGACAGGACGGGACATATCAGCCCGATGGTGATCGGTCATTCTGTCCCTCAATGAGGGCTGGATTGTACGACAATATTGACGTTGACGTATGATGAATCTCCGTAGAATGATCATGGTCGAGCTTGCGGTTCGGTGCCCGGGACGGGGCCGCCTGTAGAAGGGGCAATGACGTTGAGCAGCAAGGCCAAAGCGGTGGATCGCGATCCTGGATCTGATGATCCCGACATGGATGCAGAAGCGGCGGCGTCATCGGGTCCGCTTGGAGCCGACGATGTGGCAGAGGTGCTGCGCCGCCGCATTCAGCGCCAGGAGCTGCCCCCTGGCGAATGGCTGCGGGAGGCGCGGCTTTGCAGTGAATTCGGCGTCGGCCGGTCCATCGTGCGGCGTGCCCTGCGCGCGCTGGTCGATGATGGTCTGGTGGATATGGAGGCCAATCGCGGTGCACGGGTTTCCGCCACCAGTGTGGAGGAGGTTTTCGACCTATATGAGGTGCGGGCTGCCCTTTACGGCTTGGCCGCGCGCTTTGCCTGTCTGCGCGCATCTGAAACGGCGATCCGCGCCATGTTGGTGAAGATCGACCAGTTGCTGGAGGTTGCTGCGCGCCGGGCGCCGCCTGAAGAGGTCATTACACTCAGCGAGGCAATTTTCAGCGACATGGCAGCGGCGGCGAGCCCCAACGCACAGCATATGATCGAAGCGATCCGCCGCAAGACGCGCTTTCATTATTCCTACACTGCGCTGACGGTTTTTGCGGATGGGCACGGTCCTTATGATCATTGGCGCCGCGTCCGCGCAGCCCTTCTGATCCGCAATGCCGATGCGGCGAGCCAGGGGGCGCGGGACATTCTCTATTACATGCAGGGCGAGGTTGCGCGAATCATGCTCGCGCATGGGACCCGTGCCCGGGAGGCACTGACACCTTCAGTGCCAGTCCGCAAACCGCGTGCTGTCAGGGGGAGCTAAAATGGCCGGATTCCGTTTGAAGCTACTGCTTGCTGCCACCCTGCTCGCAGGTTTGACCGTCTTTCAGACAACCGTTACCACTTCCACCGCCGCTGCGGCGGACAGTTTGGAACTGACGCGGCTTCTCGACTATCTGCGCCAGCAGAATACAACGGGCTTTCTTGTCATTCAGGACGGCAAGACGCTGATCGAGAAGAACTGGCCAGCGCCGGAGGGCAATCCGCAATTCGCGCTTTTCGCCTATGAGCGTGATGCCGAAGGCGCATTGCTGGAAGATGTGGCCTCGCAGCAGAAAAGCTTCATCGCGGTGCTTATGGCCATCGCCGTGGACAAGGGCCTGATCGATGTCCAGAAGCCGGTTTCCGACTATATCGGCGCTGGCTGGTCCAAGGCCACGCCATTACAGGAAGCCGCAATCCGCGTCATCGACCTGCTGACGATGAGTTCCGGGCTGGATGACAAGTTCGGTTATGTTGCCCCGGCAGGCACCCAGTTCTATTACAACACGCCTGTTTACGCCGTGACCAAGCGTGTTCTGGCGGTAGCGTCGAAACAGTCGCTCGACGCGGTCACGCGCGACTGGCTGACCGGGCCGGCGGGAATGA
Source organism: Niveispirillum sp. CC-CTL257 (assembly GCF_059489915.1). Classification (NCBI taxonomy): domain Bacteria; kingdom Pseudomonadati; phylum Pseudomonadota; class Alphaproteobacteria; order Rhodospirillales; family Azospirillaceae; genus Niveispirillum; species Niveispirillum sp. CC-CTL257. The sequence goes on along the minus strand of NZ_JCAJXE010000001.1, from coordinate 1,881,149 downwards.
AGGCGACCACCTGGCGCAAGCGACCGGCCGTGCTGGCCGGTATCGGGAATGACACGGGCCTTGTCACCTCGCCGCGTGACACGGCCCGGTTCGGCTCCATCATCCTTTCCGGAGGTCTGGCGGAGGATGGTAAACGCATTATTTCTGAAGCCTCCATAAAGGCAATGCTGACGCCGTCAGCCACCAATCCCGCCTATGGGCACTTGTGGTGGCTGAACAGCAGCCAATATACGCTGCGTGCCGTGGGGGAGCGGCGTGAGGGTCCGCTGGTCACGGCGGCACCGGCCGACATGGTGGCGGCGCTGGGAGCGTTTGACCGCCGCCTTTATATCGTGCCCAGTGCCAGGCTGATCGTCGTGCGTACCGGTGCGGCTGCGGGTGATAAGGCTTTCGATGAACAACTCTGGCAGCTTTTGATGAAAGTGATCAGCTGAGGGGAGCGTGGCTGGACCGCGAGAAGGATCACCCGTCGCTATGGGCGGCGGCGGCGTCAGTGGCATCCAAGATTGGCTGTTCGGCCCATATGCTGAATGAGGGGGGCAAGAAAGCCGAGGTGGGAACCCCAGTTGAAGGGGCATTAACACCGTCCGTTCAGGTCAGAAAATCTGCGGCGCGTTCCCCGATCATGATGCTGGGCGCGTTCGTATGACCCCCGATCAGTGCCGGCATAACGGAGGCGTCGGCGACGCGCAGCCCCTGCACGCCATGCACCTGCAAAACGGAATTAACAACGCTCTTGTCGTCGGTACCCATCCGGCAGGTGCAGGCCGGGTGCTGGGCCGTGACGGCGATTGAACGGATATAGCCGTCCATGGATTGCCGGCCGGCCACCTTGGGGCCGGGGAACACCTCCTCACCCACGAAATCGCGGATCGGGTCCGTCGCCACCAACTGCCGTGTCCATTCAATCGAATGGCGCAGCAGATCGATATCGCTGGGGTCGGACAGAAGGTTGAAGCGTATTTCCGGCGGGGCCGCCGGATCGGCGGAGCGCAGGCGCACCGTTCCCCGGCTGCCAGGTCGCAGCACGCAATTGAGCGAGGTCAGCATATCCTCGTGCGGGCGGCGGATGCCGGGGAACCAGACATGGGCGTTCAGGCTGGTCGGCATCAGGATGTTTTCCAGATCCGGTCGCTCCAGCCCCGGATGCGAGCGGTAATAGGCGATGGCCGTCAGGGGCTGGGTGCCCATCATGCCCTTGCCGGTCAGGACCCAGCGCAGTGCGGACAGCGCAATGCGGTCGGCCCGCAGTTTTGCGCGCAGCGGGAAGGGTTGCCTGCCCCGGAACCCCATCGGCACCAGGGGATGATCCTGCAAATTGTCGCCTACGCCCGGCAGGTCAGCCACCACATCAATCCCATGCGCGCGCAGATGGTCGGCGGGACCGATGCCGGACAGCATCAGCAAATGGGGCGATGCATAAGCGCCGCCACACAGCACCGTTTCACGGGTACAGTGGGCCGTGAGGGTCCGGCCCGCCTGTCGATACTCCACGCCCACAGCGCGGGTGCCCTGAAACAGGATACGGGTCGCTTGCGCGCCCGTTTCGATCGTCAAGTTGGGCCGGCTGCGCGCGGGTGCCAGGAAGGCGCTGGCGGTGCTGGCCCGCCGTCCGCGCCCCACCGTCAGGTCCGGCAGGCCGAAACCTTCCGACGTTCCCGCCTCGAAATCGTCGGTGACGGGGTGGCCCAGCCTGCGGGCGGTTTCCTGCATGGCCCAGACCAGCGGATCATCCTGGGACATGCGCGATACGCTCATCGGGCCATCGGCGCCATGCCAGTGGCTGGCCCCGCGCTCGTTGCGCTCCGACTTGCGGAAATAGGGCAGGACATCGTCGAAGGACCAGCCCGTCGCCCCCATCTGCGCCCATTGGTCGTAATCGCGTGGATGGCCGCGCGAATACATCATGCCGTTCACGGCCGACGACCCGCCCAGCACCTTGCCGCGAGCCGCCGGAATGGACCGGTCCGCCGCATGCGGTTCCGATTCAGACTTGTAGCCCCAGTCGAACAGCATACGCTGACGCAGCAGGCGGAAGGCGACCGGCATGTGGATCAGCAAACTGCGGTCGCGGGGACCCGCCTCCAGCAGCAGCACGCGGATGTCGGGGCGCTCGCTCAGCCTTGCTGCGACCACGGCCCCGGCAGACCCGCCACCGATAATGATGAAATCATGCCGGCTCGTGTCATTCCCGCTGTTCATGCGTCGGTGGCCTGTTCATGGGCGATCAACCGGTTCAGCTTGCGCCGGGCCAGGGCGGCGCCGGCATCGATGGACAACAATATGGACCGCAGGCTGTTGGGGTCGGCCATGCCGATGCGTTTCTGCTGATCTTCCAGCATAGGCTTGTCCTCCCGCTCGAACGCGTGTTGCAGCATCGTCCGCAGGCGCGCCGAATAATGGACATCGTCCATCCGGTCGCGCCGCGTGCCGCAAACGAAGTAATGCGTACTCCCCGCCGTCGCCGGTGTCATGCTGTGCAAGGCCCAGACTTCATCTTCCCGGCTGCGCTCCCGACCGCTTTGTGTCAGGGCGGTCTTGATCACCATGATGGCGGGTGCCTGCCATTCCGCGCGTGTCCAGGCATCGGCCCGCTGCGCGGCGGGTACCCGTTCCCGGAAGCGAGGTGGCGGCACCACGTTGCGGTTCACCCATTCCACGGCCACGCCGTTTTCCGTATCGATCACGTTGGGCCGCACCCCCGTCATGACGCCGCCCAGCGTGCCGGGATGCAGGTAGTCGGCATGGCTCAGGTCCAGCAGATTATCGGTGACCAGGCGATAGCTGGCCCGGATGGCGATGGTGAAATGGATGCGCGCCGTCCCTGGCGTCTCATCGATGAAGGACAGGTCGGGGATCAGCGCCGGATCGGCCAGTGATGCCTCACCCATCCAGACCCAGAGGGCGCCATGCCGTTCCACCGCCGGAAAGGACCGCACCCGCAGCGCCGTCGTGATCTTGCCATGCGGATTGGCAGCGCAGTGCCCGGCCCCGTCGAAGGCGAGCCCGTGATAGCCACAGATGATGCGCCCCTGGTCGACCCGCCCCGTGGATAGCGGGGCAAAGCGGTGCGGGCACATGTCCAGCAGGATGCTGACATCCCTGTCTGTACGAAAGGCGACCAGGGGCGTGTCGATGATCGTCCGGGCCAGCGGGGTGTCGGCCAGTTCATGGCTGAACCCATACTGGTACCAGCGGCTCCTCAGGAAATCTTCCATGCTGGCCTCTCCACCCCGGTATTGTTGATTTGTTGCGGACCCGGCAAAGGGCCGCTTTCCGGCCAGTGTCGGCGGGCACTTGATCATGCGTCAAATGACTTGTGGTCAATTATCATTCCACGGAAGAATGATGGGCGGGCATTCCGCCATGGAATGCGAATAGCCAGCAAAGCATTAGACGCAGATGCCCGTCATTGGCAGGTTTCCCCCTGTTCGGTTTTGCAATGGAGAGGGGCGATCCGGTGCCGGGTGGAATGACAAGCAGAACGGTGTCACGGTCTGGATCTGAAGGCACGGGGTTGGACGCATGAACATGGTCCTCCCTGCCGCCGCCCGCATTCCGCTGGGTCTGATCCTCTCCTATCATGCCGCCATCGACCCTGAACGGCCGGCGCTGACCCAGGATGGCGTGACCTTGAGCCGGGCCGAACTGGATGCCCGCGCCAACCGCCGCGCCCGCCTGCTGGCCCGCCATGGGGTGGGGCAGGGGGATTTTGTCATCTTCGCCCTGCCAAACTCCATCGCCTTCTTCGAAACCAGCTTTGCCCTGTGGAAGCTGGGGGCCGTGCCGTGCCCGATCTCGCCCAAGATGCCCGCCGCCGAATGCGCCGCCATTGTGGAGGCGGTGTCGCCGCGTCTGGTGATCGGGCCGCCCGGCCTGTGCTTTGCCCAGTGCCCGACCCTGGCGCCCGATGCCGAACCGGGGCCGGAGGATGGCGACCAGCCCCTGCCGGCGCGCGTGTCGCCGTCCTGGAAGGCGATCACCAGCGGCGGCTCCACGGGGCGGCCCAAGGTCATTGTCACCAATGTTGACGGGCAGGCCGATCCGGCGGGGGCGGGCTATGCCCTGCAACGGCCCGGCGACACGATCCTCAATCCAGGACCGCTTTATCACAATGCCGCCTTCAGCGCCGTGCACCAGTGCCTGTTCGGCGGCGGCCATGTGGTCAATATGGAGCGGTTCGATGCGGAGGCGTGTCTGGCGCTGATCGAGCGACACCGGGTCACCTATGTGATGATGGTGCCCACCATGATGGGCCGCATCTGGCGCCTGCCGGAAGCGGTGCGGGGGCGGTACGACCTGTCCAGCCTGCGCACCCTGGTGCATCTGGGTGGCCCCTGTTCACCTTGGCTGAAGGAAAGCTGGATCGGCTGGATCGGGCCGGACCGGCTGTTCGAGATCTATGCCGGGACGGAAGGGATCGGCGCCACAATCATCAACGGGACGGACTGGCTGGCCCATCGCGGGTCGGTGGGGCGCCCGGCGCCCGGAACGGAGATGAGAATTCTCCACCCCGACGGGTCGCCCTGCGCGCCCGGAGAGGTGGGGCAGATTTTCTTCCGTCAGGCCTCCGGGGCCGGCCCCAATTTCCGCTATATCGGATCGGAGATGAAGGTAACCGATGGCTGGACCTCGCTGGGGGACCTGGGCCACACCGATGATGACGGTTTTTTGTACATCTCCGACCGCCGCACGGACCTGATCATCTCCGGTGCCGTCAATATCTATCCGGCGGAGGTGGAGGCGGCCATCGAGCGCCACCCGGATGTACGCGGCAGCGTGGTGATCGGCCTGCCCGACGATGATCTGGGCAACCGGGTGCATGCCATCGTGCAGGTCGCACCGGGCCAGGACCCACCTTTGGACGCGGAGACTTTGGCGGCCTACCTCGCCACGCAACTGGCTCGCTACAAGGTCCCGCGAAGCTTCGAATTCGTCACCACCGACCTGCGCGACGAGGTGGGCAAGGCCCGCCGCAGCCAGTTCCGCCAGGAACGCCTTTCCCAGGAAAGCATGGGCAGAAAATGAACCAGCATGAATTTTCGCCGGACCCTGGTCCGCTGGCTGAACCGGATGCGGACGGCAATGTCATCAATGTGACGCGGGCCGAGGGCCATGTCGCGGTTGTCCGCTTTGCCCGACCGCCCAGCAATTATTTCAGCATTCCGCTGATCACGGCCATTGGCAGCGCGCTGGAGCAGGTTGACGCCGATCCCGACATCCACGCCATCGTTCTGGCGGCCGAGGGGCGGAATTTCTGTGCCGGGGCCGAACTGACCCAGGCGCATGAGGAGCCGGAGCAGATCTATGCGGCGGCCCACCGCCTGTTCGCCATCCGCAAGCCCATCGTGGCGGCGGTGCAGGGAGCGGCCATCGGTGGCGGGCTGGGCCTGACGCTGGTGGCCGATTTCCGCGTGGTTGCCCCCAGCACGCGCCTAGCGGTGAATTTTGTGAAGATCGGCATCCATCCCGGCTTCGCCATCACCCTGTTGCTGCCGCGTGTGGTGGGGCAGCAGAAGGCCGCCGAGTTGCTCTATACCGGCCGGCGCATCAATGGGGAGGAGGCGCTGCGCATCGGTCTGGCTGACCGCCTGGTCGAGGAGGGGGCGCTGTTCGACACTGCCCTGACGCTGGCCCGGCAGATCGCCGAGAATGCGCCGCTGGCCGTGGAAGCCACGCGGGCAACGCTGCGCGAGGGCCTGCTGGAGGATATCCGCCACCAGACCGATACGGAAGCGCGCAAGCAGCATGAGCTGCGCGTGACCGAGGATTTCGCCGAGGGCATCCTGGCGGTACAGGAACGGCGGGCCGGGAACTGGAAGCGGAGATAGGCGGTAAGGCCTTTCCACCCTGCGCAAAGACGGCACCGCCCATGGACGGTGCCGTCTTTGTTTGCATATTTCACTATTTTCCCCGTAGCGCCTCCCGTCGGATCAGCCAGGCGGTGATCGCCTGGCACAGGAAGGCCAGGATGATGAACGGTGTCAGCCATTGCAGGGCCATGGCCAGACCGGCATTGCCGTAAACCGGCGTCAGCCGGTCGCTGACCATGCCCACGAACAGCGGGCCGCAGCCCAGGCCCAGCAGGTTCAGCAGGAACAGCAGCGTGGCGCTGACCGTAGCCCGATACTGGGGCGGCGTGCGGTTCTGCAGCAGGGCCAGCGCCGGCACCAGATAGATGGATGTCAGCATCGTGGGCGGCACCAGCAGCAGCAGCGACAGCGACCAGTCACCGACCATGGTGAAGCCGAACAGAAAGGGCAGTACCACCAGCATGCCGAGGCCGGGCAGCAGAGGGTACCAGACGGGATTACGCGCCCCTGCCTTGTCCGCGATCATCGCGCCGATCCAGGCGGCAACGACCATCGAACCCGCAACCAGAACCCCGAAATAGAAGCTGATCTGGCCCAGCGACATGCCCTGCACCCGGCTCAGGAAGGCGGGGGTCCAGTTCAGCAGCCCGTAGGAGCAGAAAGACGTCAGGCCGCAAGCCAAGCCCGTGAAGATGAAGATCGGCGACCGCCAGAAATAGCCCAGTGCCTCCATCAGGCGGGGCGTGGCGGCATCGGACGGGGCGGCCGCATCGAAGCGCCCGCGCACCGGTTCCCGCACGATCAGCAGCAGCAGCGGCGCGAACAGCAGGCCAGCCAGACCGATGGTGATGAAGGCCGTCCGCCAGCCATAGGCCTGGGCGATTGCCGCCCCCGCCACGGCCCCGACCAAGCTGCCTGCCGGCACGCCCAGAACATAAAGTCCCAGGGCCCGGCCGCGTTTATGGGCCGGGAAATAGTCGGCGATAATGGAATAGGAGGGGGGCGAACAGCCGGCCTCGCCGATACCGACACCGATGCGGGCTAGCGCCAGGCTGATGAAGCCCGTGGCAAAACCCGACAGGGCGGTGAAGATGCTCCAGATGCCGCAGGCGGCCGCAATCAGGCGGGTGCGATTGCCCCGGTCGGCGATCATGGCCACCGGAATACCGAAGAACGTATAGAACAGCGCGAACATCAGCCCCGTCAGCATGCCGATCTGGGTATCGCTGAGGCCGAGATCCTGTTTCACCGGCTCCACCAGGATCGACAGCAATTGCCGGTCGACGAAGTTGAGCATGTAGGCAAAGGCCAGCGCCGCCACGACCACATAGCGGTAGCGCGCGTCCGGTTCGGATGTTGGGGTGCTCAAGGCCGGATCCTGTCAGTTCATGGTTTGACTTGTTTGGGAATGCCCTTACAGCAACCCGACGATGGAGATGGAACAGATGCCGTGGAACGGCGCGCCGCCCAGATTATGGGCCAGCGCGTTCACTACAGGCTGCTGTCGCTGGCGCGCGCCGGCCCGGCCCAGAAGCTGGAGATAATTCTCATAGACCATGCGGATGCCGGTGGCGCCGATCGGATGGCCGAAACATTTCAGGCCGCCATCGATCTGGCAGGGCAAGGCGCCATCGGCATCGAACCGTCCGTCCAGCACATCGCGCCAGGCGTGGCCATCGTCGCTGAGCCCCAGATCCTCCATCGTCACCAGTTCGGTGATGGAGAAACAATCATGCACTTCCGTCAGGCTCAGTTCCGTGCGCGGGTCTTTGATCCCGGCTTCCTTGTAGGCGCGGGCGGCCGCCGCGCGGGTGGTGGGCACATAGCTGCTGTCCCAGCCACTGCCCTGCGCCTCCCAACCGCCGGTCGCGGCCAGTTGCAGCGACTTGATGGTGACGATGTCAGTCCTGCCCAGCGCGCGGGCGATCTCCGGCCGTGTGACGATGGCGCAGGCTGCGCCATCGGACACGCCGCAGCAATCGAACAGGCCCAGGGGGGCGGCCACGATGGGGGCCTTGATCACCTGCTCGGCCGTGATGGGCTTGCGCAGATGGGCTTTGGGGTTCTTCGTGGCGTTGGCGTGGCTCTTGACCGAGATATGGGCCATGGCGCGCTTCAGATCGTCCGCCGCCACCTTGTGGCGCGCGGCATAACCCGACGCCAGTTGCGCAAAGGCACCGGGTGCCGTCAGGTTGGCGTTGGTCGCATCATAGAATGGCCCGCGCGAGGCGGCGGGAAGCCCGCTATAGCCGGCATCCTTCAGCTTTTCCATGCCCAGCGCGAAAGCGATGTCGCAAGCGCCGCTGGCCACGGCATAGGCCGCCCCGCGCAACGCCTCCGTCCCCGTGGCGCAGGCATTCTCAACCCGCGTCATGGGGATGTTGTGCAGGCGCAGCGCCAGGGGCAGCGGAATGGCGCCCGGCCCCACGGCATTGCCGGCATGGCCGAACCAACCGGCCTCCAACTGCGACGGGTCGATGCCCGCGTCGGCGATGGCCTCCTCGAACGCCTCCACCATCAGGGTCGGGCCGTCGGTGTCCCACCGTTCTCCGAATTTCGCGCATCCCATGCCCAGGATGGCGACCTTGTCCTTGATGCCACTGGCCATTGTCGGTCCTCTGCTTTCGTGTGCCCTCAGATGCCGGGCGCCGCCATCCGGCGGCTTGGCTTACGCGCCATGAGGCGCGCGGCGGCGGTCGCCGCCGTGTATGGGTGGTCAAACATCTTGACCGCCGGCTTCCCCCTCATCCGGGGCGGCTTTCCAGAAATATTGAGTGAAGCCGCGGGCATCGACGCGCTTGATCCTGAACATCATGCGCATCCGCGCACCCGGCCGCAGGACCGTGTCGCCCACATCCACGATGTCGGCGATCATGCGACCGCCGCCATCGAAATCGATCATGCCGTAATGGCTGGGCGGGTCGGGGGAGAAGGCCAGATGGTCGGCGGTGACGGTCACCAGCCGCGCCGGCCGGTCGGCCAGCGGATAATCATCCTGCGTGTCCACCATCCGCGCGTTTCGGGCGACGGAGACCGTACTTTTCGGATACTGCACCGTCCCCGTCACACGGCATTTCCCGCCAACCAGGCCCAGGACCGTTTTCCGGTCACGATAAAGGGCGGCGTGCGAGGTCTTGAGGTCCAGTTCGGCGCGCATGCCGGCCTCAAGCGTCACCTCGCCCCGGAAATGCAGATGCTTCAGGTAATTCTCTTCCGGCCGCCGCCGCGCCAGCCAGCCATCGACGCCCCTGCCGGTGGTGACCTTGCCCGCAAGGCCGGTGGTGCGGAACAGCAGCAGGTCGACGCCCTGGCCAAAGGCAGCCAGCGCAATGCACTTGCCCGGCTCAACAGTGGCCAGCAGCCGGGCCAGCAGCAGCAGCGGGTGGGCGGCACCCGTGTAGCCCAGGTGCCCGTGCAGGCCATCCATCAAACGGTCGGGCGGAACGCCGATGGCCTTGGCGACCTGTGTATCGACCCCTGAGGTGGGCAAGGCCAGGATCAGGTGATCGATATCGCTGGCGCTGATGCCGTTCCGGTCAAGCCCGTCGCGGATGGACCCCGTCAACAGGCGAAGATAGCCCTCGTCCCGGACCCATCGCCCTTCCCAACCATAATCATGGTCACGGTCGCTGGCGCGGTAATGATCGACGAAATCGACGGTCACGCTGTAACGGCCGATCAGTTCCGCGATCAGATCCCGTGTGCCGGCCAGCAGGGCCGCTGCCCCGTCACCATTCAGGAGCTCATCCGTCGATGCCGGCCGGGCCGGCCGTTTGTCGGCGGCAAGGCATAGGACCGGGCCGTCCGCCGCACGCGCCGTATCCAGCGCCGACAGCAGGGCGGTCGTACCGGCTCGCTGCGACCCGCCCACATCCATCGACCCGACGGCATCGGGCAGGGTCAGCGCCTCCTTGACGATGCCGGCATTCTGCCGGTCAGCGAAGGGCAGGCTGGTGGAGGCCAGGATCAAGCGGTTCACTTCTTGCCGGTCGCGCCCGCTCAGGCAGTCGCGGGCCGCTTCCACCGCCATGGTCACGGCATCCTCGTCCCAATTCGCCATGGCCCGTTCACCCTTGCCCAGGCTGGCCAGCGCCGGGTTGTACCAAGCGGTGGCGGTGGCAATGGCCCGGCGCTGCAGGCGCAGCAGCGGCACATAGGCGCCGGCGGCACTGATGCCGACCTTCGTCATGTCGGCGACCATTACAGCGGGTCCCAGTTGATGATGTCGGTGGCGCTGCGCAACGGTTGCATGCTGGACCGCAGGGCCGGCATCAGCGTGTCCGCGCAGTTCTGCGGGGTCCAGCCGCCAGCATTATGCATGGTGCGCAGGATGGTCGGCCGGGAATAAAGGAACACCTCATCCCCGCGCACGCCGAAAATCTGGCCGGTAATATCGGCGGCATCATCAGCGCACAGATAGGCTGCCAGCGGCGCAATCTTCTCCGGCGTCAGGGATTTCAGCTTTTCCGCCCGCTCGCGGTTCACACTGGCCAGCGGCACGCTATCGACCAGCCGTGTCCAGGCGGTTGGCGCCAGACAGTTGGAGCGCACGCCGAAACGCTGCATATCCAGCGCGATGGCGGTGGACAGGCCGACAATGCCCGCCTTGGCGGCCCCGTAATTCGCCTGCCCAACATTGCCGATCAGGCCGGTGGTGGAGGTGAAATGTACGAAGCTGCCCGACCCCTGCTCCCGGAAATGCGGGGCCGCCGCGCGGGAGACCAGGAAGGCACCGGTCAGATGCACGGCGATGACATTGTTCCAGTCAGCAAGGCTCATCTTGTGAAAGATGCTGTCGCGCAGGAAGCCGGCATTGTTGATGACGGCGTCGATGCGCCCGAAATGCCGGATCGCATCGGCAATGATCGATGCCGCCCCGTCCGGATCGGCCACGCTGGCATGGTTGGCCATGGCCGTGCCGCCCGCCGCCCGGATCTGATCCACCACATGGTCGGCGTGGCGTGCGTCGGTGCCGTCACCATCGGCCGAAACACCCAGATCATTGACCAGCACCCTGGCCCCTTCCTGGGCGCAAAGAAGGGCGATGGCCGCACCGATCCCGCGGCCCGCCCCGGTGACCACGATGGTCTTTCCCGTCAGCATTCGCATCTCCATTTTCTGCTTGCAGCCTGGATCGAACCGACATAAGCGTCAAATTCATTTGTAGTCATCAACATGCCTTGATGGAATGACCTGCCATGGATCTCCGGCTGAACTATGTCGTCGCCGTCGCCCGCACCGGCTCCATCACGGCGGCGGCCGAAGCGGTCGGGGTCACGCAATCGGCGATCACCAAAAGTGTGGCCAGCCTGGAGAAGCAGATCGGCTATTCGATCTTCTACCGGACGCCGCGCGGATCGTTCCTGACGGCGGAGGGGCGCGATTTCATCGACCGGGCGTCCCGGCTGGTCGATGACACGCGCGAATTGCTGCGCCGGCCGGCGGAACAGGACCGGGACTATGCCGGCACCCTGCGCATCGGGGTTGGCCCTGCCTCGCTGGAATGGCGCCTGCTGGCACCCCTGGCGTTGCTGCTGAAGCGTCATCCCGGCGTCAAGGTGGATGTCAGTGGATCGACGTTCGAACGGACGGTGCAGTTGCTGCGGGCCGGCACGGTGGATGTCGCCCTGGGTTTTGATGCCGCCTATGCTGATTGGCCGGATATCCACCGCGAGACGATCCGTGCCGTACGGTCGGTGAATTTTGTGCGCAAGGGGCATCCACTGCTGGAACGGCCCAGGATCACCGCTACCGATCTGGCGGAATTCGACTTTGTCAGCCCCTCGGACGGCCGCCCCTATGGCGTGGCTGTCCGCAAGATTTACGAGGACGCCAACATCGAATGGCACAAGCGGGTGCATGTCGTGGATTATTTCCCCCTGGTCCGCCAGATCGTGGCCCAGACCAACGCCATCGGCGTCACGACGGATTTCTTCGCCGGGACCCCTGCCTTCCAGGCGGATTTTGTGGCGCTGGAAGACATGAACCTGCTGCCCCCCTCCACCATGTGCTGTGCCGTCCGCAAGCGGTGGGAGCCCAAGCCCTTGATGCGTGCCTTCATCCGCGCGGTGAAGGAAACGCAAGGGTAAGCGCCTCATCCGCGCGGTGAGGATGGCGGGTAGAAGCGCCGCCCGCTGGCCGCCATCTCCCGCAACTGCGCCGTGGGCGTGAAACGGTCACCATGGATGCCGGCCAGCCGGTCCAGCACCCGCACGACCGTGCCGATACCCAGATTGTCCATGTGGCTGAACGGCCCGCCGGTGTGGGCCGCGAAGCCCCAGCCGAAAATGGCGCCGATATCGCCATCCTCCGGTGCCGACAGCACCCCTTCCTCCAGACACCGCGCGCATTCGATCAGTTGCCGGTACAGCAGTCGCTCGCGCACATCCTCCGGGTTTGGCTGTTCGGCGGCGGGGCGGAAATGCTGCGCCAGACCGGGCCACAGGCGCTTTGACCCACCATCGGCGGGGTAATCGTAATAGCCGCGACTATTCTTGCGGCCCCGGCGGTCCAGTTGGACGACCATCTTTTCCAGCACATCGTCGGCCGCACTGGGCCGATAGGCGGTACCCAGGGCGTCACGCGTCGCCTGCATGACCTTGAGGCCCAGTTCGATGGACACCTCGTCCGACACGGCTAGCGGCCCCACGGGCATGCCCAACTGCCGACCCATATTCTCGATCAGGGCTGGATTGATGCCCTCTGCCAGCATCTGGGTGCCTTCGCCGACATATGTCGCAAAGCAGCGCGATGTGTAGAAGCCCCGGCTGTCATTGACGACGATGGGCGTCTTGCGGATCTGGGCGATGAAGTCCAACGCCTTGGCCAGCGCCGCCTCACCCGTCTTCGGTCCCAGGATCACCTCCACCAGCGGCATGCGCTCCACAGGCGAGAAGAAATGGATGCCGATAAAATTCTCCGGCTTCGACCACGCATTTGCCAGCGTGCCGATGGGCAGGGTGGAGGTGTTGGAGCCGAAGATCGTGTCGGGACCCAGCACCGCTTCCACCTTGCGCGTCACCTCGGCCTTGATGCCAGGATCTTCGAACACGGCCTCGATCACGAAATCCGACCCGGCCAGGGCGGCGAAATCCGTGGCGGGAATAATGCGGGCCAGAATCTGCGTCGCCTTTTCTTCGGTCAGGCTGCCCTTGGCGACGCGGGCGGCCAGTTCGGCCTGCGCATGCGCCTTGCCCTTTTCTGCTGCGACCATGTCGCGGTCCAGCATCACGACCTCCATCCCCGCCTGGACGGCGACGGTGGCGATACCCGCCCCCATCATGCCGGCACCCAGCATCGCCAGCTTGCGCGTTGGGGAGGGTGCGACCGTGGCCGGCCGGCGGGCGCCGCGTTCGACCGCCTGCTTGTTCACGAACAGGGTGCGGACCATGAAACGGGCCTGCGGATCGGCCAGCACCTTGGCAAAATATTTGGATTCCACCCGGATGGCCCGGTCCATGGGCAATTGCAGCCCTTCATAGACGGCGGACAATAGGGCCACCGGCCCATGGATATTATGCTGGGTCTGCTTAACCATCATCGGTACCGCACCGATGAAATTCTGCACGAAGGCCGGGTTCATGGCACCCGCGCCGCCCGGCACCTTGAAGCCCTTGCGGTCCCAGGGCTGTATATGCGCGTCGGGATTGGTCATGACCCAGGCCCGCGCGGCAGCCAACGCCGTGCCCACCGGCACCACCGCGTCCAGCAGCTTCAGCGCCAAGCCCTCCGCCGGGCGGAACAGCTTGCCCTGCAGCATATAGGTCAAGGCCGTCTGCACGCCGGTCAGGCGCGGCATGCGTTGGGTTCCGCCCCCGCCGGGGATCAGTCCCAGCAGGCATTCCGGCAGGCCCAGTTGGGTCTTGGGATCGTCACCAACGACACGGTAATGGCAGGCCAGCGCCAGTTCGAACCCGCCACCCAGGCACGCCCCCTCGATGGCGCAGGCCACCGGCTTGCCGCAGGTCTCCAGCCGGCGCAGCAGGCGGTTCAGGTCGAACACCCGCCCGAACAGGCCGCCCATGTCGTCGCCGTCGGCCAGCAGCGCTTCCATGGCCTTCAGGTCCATGCCCGCCATGAAGCCGCTTTGCTTGCCCGATGCGATGACGACGCCCTTCACGCTGTCATCAGCGACGATCCGGTCGAGCAGCAAGGCAAAGTCGGTGAGGAACGCCGCACCGATGACATTCATCGACTGGCCGGGCACATCGATTGTCAGGGTGGCGATGCCATCGGCGTCGATGTCGTAACGGATGGATGGGGTCATTCTCAAAGCTCCGTAACGGAATATCAGACGCGCTCAATGATGGCGCCGGTGCCCATGCCGGCGGCCACACACAGGCAGACCAGGGCCGTCTGTCGGCCGCTGCGTTCCAGTTCATCCAGGGCGGTGCCCAGGATCATGGCGCCTGTGGCACCCAGCGGGTGGCCCATGGCAATGGCGCCGCCATTGACATTCACCCGGTCGGGATCAAGGTCCAGCGCCTGGATGGTGCGCAGCACGACGCTGGCAAACGCCTCGTTGATCTCCCACAGGTCGATATCGGCGACGGACAGGCCGGTGCGGTCCAGCAGCTTACGGGCGATGCGTTCCGGCCCGGTCAGCATGATGGTCGGTTCCGACCCGATGGAGCCCATTGCCCGGATGCGGGCGCGGGGCCGCAGGCCCAGCCGCTGTCCCGCCTCCCGCGATCCCACCAGCACGACGGCCGCCCCATCGACGATGCCGGAACTGTTGCAGGCATGATGGACATGGGTAATCCGCTCCACCATGGGATAGCGCAGCAGGGCCGTGGCGTCGAAGCCGGGCATTTTCCGGCCTATATCCTCGAACGCGGGCTTCAGGGTGCCCAGGGCCTGAAGGTCGGCATCGGGCCGCATATGTTCGTCACGGTCCAGCAGGACCTGACCGATAATATCGCGGATCGGCAGGATCGACTGGTCGAACCGCCCCGCGTCCCAGGCCCGCTTGGCGCGGCGCTGGCTTTCCACGGCGAAGGCATCGCAATCGGTGCGGGTAAAGCCATGCAGCGTGGCCAGCAGGTCAGCCCCGATGCCTTGCGGCACGAAATAGGTCTGGTAGGCGACGGTCGGGTCGCTTGCGAGGGCACCGCCGTCCGACATCATGGGCACACGGCTCATGCTTTCCACGCCACCGCCGATGGCCAGTCCCGCCTCTCTGGCAATGACCTTGGCCGCCGCGATGTTGACCGCTTCAAGGCCGGAGCCACAAAACCGGTTCACCTGCACGCCCGGCACATCCTGGTGGAAACCGGCCATCAAGGCGGCGACACGGGCAATGTCGGCACCCTGTTCACCCACGGGCGTGACGCAGCCCAGGATCACATCCCCGATCTGCGTACTGTCGATGCCATTGCGGTCGGGGATGGCGGCCAGCAATTGGGCCGCCAGTGCCACCGGCGTCACCTCATGCAGCGCGCCATCGGGCTTGCCGCGTCCACGGGGGCTGCGGACCGCGTCGTAAATATAGGCTTCCATGCCGCCTCCATAGGTGCCGGAGGCAGGCATCCCCCGGCACCGGTTTTGTCAGTATTTGACGCTGAGCTGGATGCCGTAGGTGCGCGGCATGCCCGTGTAACGGCGGACCACGTCGGACAGACGGGCGACGTTGTTCCAGTAATATTCGTCGAATACATTATGCACGAATAGGGTCGCCGCCCATTGATCGTCATTGGCGGCGATGCCGAACCGTGCATCCACCAGCGTATAGGCGTCGATCCGCAGACGCTGGTCGCCGCCGAAGCCGGCATTGGTGGCGCTGCGATAGGTGGCATTCAGACCCAGGATGCCATCCAGGCTGCCGCTGACCGGCGTGCGGTATTCGCCGTCGGCGACAAGCTGGTATTTCGGCGTATAGGGGAAGGCATCGCCCTTGAAGTCCGCCGTGACGCCCAGGATCGTGGAGTTGGTGAAGCTGCCCGTCACCTTGCTGTCCAGCCAGGTGCCGCCTAGGCTGAGGCGCAGATCCTCTACCGGATAGGCATTGACCTGGATTTCCGCACCCTTGATCCGCGATTTCGGGACATTCACCAGACCAGGCAGGTTGCCCAGCACCGTGGGACGGCGGGCCAGCAACTGCTTGTCATCATAATCGTAATGGAACAGGGCGCCGTTGGCGTCCAGAGCGCCACGCACGATGGTCGCCTTGAACCCCGCCTCATAGGCCATCACGGATTCCTGCGTGACGGGCGACAGGGTCGATGCCTCGATGGCCGGCAGGGTGGGGGCGCTGCCCGACTTGTAGCCCTTGCTGGCATTCACATAGAACAGGGTGCGCGGCAGCGGCTTCCAGTCCAGGCCCAGGCGCCAGGATACATTATCCTCATTCAGCGATTTCCGCACCTCGCCGGGCGTGGCCGTGGCATCTAGCGTGACGCACTGGTTTGCCTGCAGGGGTGCTAGGGGCGCCAGCCCGACGCGACCGCGCACGACATTGACCAGCGTGCTGTATGTGGCGGCCGAGGTTGCATCGCCGCTGACGGCGCAGGACCGGTAATCCAGGTCAACCTTGGTGTAGCGCACACCGCCATGGGCGGTGATCTCGTCGGTCAGGTCCATGTCGATATTGCCGAATACGGCCCTGTTATCGAAATCCTGTTTGCCACGCAGCCCGGAACTCAGCGTGCGCATGCCGGGGATGGTGGTGAAGGAACTGGTCGTATAGGGGAACTGGTACAGGCTGTTCTCGTCCGAATTTTCCTTGGCATAGCTGGCGCCCGCCACGATGACGGCCGGCCCGACCACGCCTGTCAGGCGCAGTTCCTGGGAAAAGGCCGACAGGCTGCCCCGGATATTGGTCAGGGACGCGCGCTGGTTGGTGCCATCCTGATCGACCAACTGATCCACATCCATGTCGGAATAGGCGGTGATGGAGGTCACCTGCCAATCGTCGGTAATGTCCAGGTCGCCGCGCAGCGACGCCTGATAGAAACCGTTATCCCGCTTCAGCGCCTGGTCCGGGTCCCAGTCGGCTGCGCGGTTATTGTCGGGTGCGACGGCATAATTGACGATGGTGGGGATGTTGCCGGTGGCGGCCGGGGCGGAATAGACCCGCGCGATCAACTGGGCCGCCTGGGTGTCCGACTTATCTTTGAAGCCGTTGACATTGATCATGAATTTCAGGTCGTCGGACGGCGTCACATCCAGCAGCAGGCGACCCTGATAGAAGCGCTTGGCGCCCAGGCTGTCATCGCGGGTATAGCTTTTCTGCCAGTCGCCACTGCTCACGGCTCGGGCCGACAGGCGGGCGGTGACGACATCGCCGACCAGCGGGCCACTGACATAGCCCGATGTCTCGATATTGTTGAAACGTGCGACGCTGGCGGTCATCCCGGCGGCGAAGTCGCGCGTCGGCTTGGCAGCGACATAGTTCAGAGCGCCGCCCGTGGCGTTCTGGCCGAACAGCGTGCCCTGCGGACCCTTCAGCACTTCCACGCGCGCCAGATCCAATGCTGCCCCCTGCGCCATGATGGAGAAGGGCAGGGGCACCTCGTCGCTATAGACAGCGACGCTGGGCTTGGCGCCGAGCGTGGTGTCGAAGAAGCCAACGCCGCGCAGCGTGAAGACCGGGGTGCCGGAGCCGCTTTCGGTGAAGCTGAGGCCCGGCGTCACCTTGGCTAGGTCTTCCACGTCATTGATGCCGCGTGCGGCCAGATCGTCGCCGGTGATGGCGGTGATCGACATGGGCACGTCATTCAACGACTGCTCGCGCTTCTGCGCCGTCACGATGATTTCTTCCAGCAGGACGGCGCCGCTCTGTCCAGCGGCGGCGGGGGAGGCTGCCTGTGCCATGGCGATGGACGGCCACAGGATGGTGTTCAACGCCGTCGCCATCATCAGCACGGATCGCCTTGCATGGTTGCGCTTCATATTCTTCCTCCCTTGACGCATCGCGACCGGTTGCCCGCGATGCCGCCGCCCTTGGGCTGCTGGCCGGCGGGCTGCTTGTTTGTGGATTTGTTCCTGAGAGGAAAGGGGTGCGGGCGGGTGATTGTAAAATTCAATTTCCTGGCCCTTTATTCCCGCAAGGAATGTTGCGTGCAAGGCAATCACCACCATGCTTTGGCGGAATGCTGCCGTCCAAGAAGGAATTGCGGATTGCAGGCCGGGCTCCCTTAGAAATCCGGACGGCACCCTGAACGCGGGTGACCCGTCCACCCAACCATTACAGGCAGCGTTCAAGGGAGAAGCCGGATGATCACGGACATTGCCGAGGCGACGCGGGCGTCGCTTGCCCGACCATTCCGGATGCTGATCGGGGATGCCTGGCGCGAGGCGTCGGATGCGGCACGGATGGATGTCGTCAATCCGGTCGATGAACAGAGCTTTGCCAGCATTCCCCAGGGCACGCCGGCGGATATCGACCTTGCGGTGGCCGCCGCCCGCCATGCCTTCGACAGCGGCGCCTGGACGGGACTGATGCCGGGCCGGCGGGCCCAGATCCTGTGGCGGGTCGCCGACCTGCTGGAGGCACGCGCCCAGGAATTTGCCGAGCTTGAAACGCTGGATAATGGCAAGCCGGTCAGTGCGGCCCGTGCCGTGGATCTGAACCTGGCCATCGGCGCCTTCCGCTACTGGTCGGGCTGGTGCACCAAGATCAGTGGTGAGACGCCGACCGTGGACCTGCCCGGCCATTTCATGGCCATGACGCTACGGGAGCCGGTGGGCGTGGTCGGCATCATCACACCCTGGAACTTCCCCCTGGTTCAGGCCGTGGTGAAGATCGCGCCGGCCCTGGCCGCCGGATGTACCATGGTGGTGAAACCGGCGGAGCAGACATCGCTGACCCTGCTGCGGCTCGGGGAGGTCCTGCTGGATGCGGGCGTGCCGCCGGGCGTGGTCAATATCGTATCCGGGCTGGGCAGCGTCGCCGGTGCGGGGCTGGCCGCGCATCTCGACGTGGACAAAGTCTCCTTCACCGGGTCTACCCCTGTCGGCAAGACCCTCTTGGCGGCGGCGCAGGGCAATCTGAAACGCCTGACCCTGGAACTGGGGGGCAAGTCGCCCACCATCCTGATGCCCGACGCCGATCTGGACCGCGCCATCCCCAGCGTTGCTGGCGGCATCTTCCGCAATGCCGGACAGATGTGTGCGGCCGGTTCCCGGTTGCTGGTCGCGCGGGCGGTGGTGGATCGGGTACTGGAAGGTCTGGTAGAGCAGGCACGCGCCTTGCGGATCGGTCCTGGCATTGACCCTGCGACTACACTGGGGCCGCTGGTGTCGGCGCAGCAGCAGCAGCGCGTGCTGTCCTATATTGATGGCGCGCGGCGGGAAGGTGTGGAGGTGGTGACAGGCGGGCGTGCCGCCAGTGAACGGGGATACTTCGTCGAGCCGACCATCCTGCTCGACCCCGGTGCCAGGGCGACGGTGTCGCGGGAGGAGATCTTCGGGCCGGTTCTGGTGGTCACCCCTTATGACGACCCCGCCGATCTGGTCCTCCTGGCCAATGAGACGGTGTACGGTCTGTCAGCCAATATCTGGAGCCTGGATGTCACCGCCGCTTATCGGCTGGCCCGGCAGGTCAGGGTCGGCACGATCACCGTCAATAGCGGCATGGTCGTTGGCCCCGCCCTGCCATTCGGAGGGTTCAAGCAATCCGGCTGGGGACGTGAAGGCGGCGCCGAGGGTTTGTCCGCCTTTATGGAGACAAAAAGCATCATCACAGCGATCTGATCCAAGTGATCGAAATCTCGCCCGATTGCGTCCGTGCCGACGGTTGCCATTCATCGGGCACTTCACCCGAAGCCACACCAGGATGACTGCGCCGGATATCAGAAGGTGAAAATTTTGCCCGGATTGAACAGGTCCTGCGGGTTCAGCGCCTGCTTAATCCGGCGCATCTGTTCCACCGCCTCTCCCAACTCGGCGATCAGCCATTCCTGCTTGCCCAGGCAGATGCTCTGTTCGCCCGCGCCGTGGAGCGGTTCCGCGCAGATGGCGGGGTCGCACCCGCCGGGCTTTCCGGCTTGCCAAACCCGTTTGCCGTTTATACTCCCGCGCCGGTTCCGGGCAACGTGACCCGATCGCGGAAATGCAGCAGTTCCGCCACGAAGCTTTTAACCAACCGGGCCTTCTGTGCGTCGGGCCGGAACAGAAGGTAGGATTTGAATTGAACATCCGGCTTGAAGGGCCGGAACACCAATCCCCGTTCAGCGTAGCCGTCGGCGACGGCGGGGTTGATCAGGCCCATGCCCACTCCTTCCAGGGCCAGGGCACAGATGGTGCCGGCGCTTGGCGTTTCAACGACGATCTCCGGTCGGGCGCCCACGCTGTCCAGGATTTCGGTGATCCGATGCCGTGCCCGATCCTCCGGAGCCAGGGCGATGAAGGGTTGACCATCCAGATCAGATGGCCCTACCACCGCCTTCGCCGCCAGGGGATGGCCCGGCGGGAGGGCCAGTACCGCCCGGAAGCTGCTGAAGACGCGATGCTCCACGCCTGACAGATCGACCTCATCGGCGGCGATGCCGATGTCGAACTGCTGGTTAGCCACCAGATCGCGGACGGTGGAGGAGGAGAGGACCTGCAAGGTGATGGCGATCTGGGGGTTCTTCTGCCGGAAGGCACGGATGGCCTTTGGTACCACCGTGGCACCATAGGCGGCCATACTTGCGATGCGCAGGCTGCCCGACCCGAAATCGCGGATGCGGGCCGCCGATGCGCGCAGGCGGTCCAGCCCCACGAAGCTGGTATTCACGTCGCGAAAGAACATCTGCCCTTCCGGCGTGGGCACCAGCCGGCCCTTGACCCGGTCGAACAGTCCGAACCCCAGGTCAGCTTCAAGTTCCACCAGCGCACGGCTGACGGCGGGCTGCGTGATACGCAGAAGTTCCGCCGCACGGGAGGCAGAGCCGCTGATCATCACGGCCCGGAAAATCTCAAGTTGCCGGAAATGCATACGGAAACCCCCTGCGAGACACATAAAGTTGATGCATAGGCGCATGGGTATCCGTCAATCAAATTTGTACCCACTGCTTTTGGTATGCGGGGCTGGTGGAGATGATCACCAGATTGATTTTATGAACGCTTTTCAGGGATGGCATCGCCACCAATCTATAAGGTTTACGCATGGAGTTAGGTGATCTCGTCAATTGAATTTGTACCCCTGTGCGCACACACTCGTGTCATCAACATCACGAGGAACGTCATGCGCGACCTGTCCCGTTGCGTCATCCATCCCGCCGTCTCGCATGAGGGGTTCGCCAGTGTCGGCGTGCCGACCTACCGGGCGTCGACTATCCTGTTCGACGATGCCAAGTCTTACACCAACCGCAAATACCGGGGGCCGGACGGCTATACCTACGGGCTGCACGGCACGCCGACGACCCGCACCCTGGAGGCGCAGCTTACGGCGCTGGAGGAAGGGGAGCGCACGGTGATCGTGCCGTCGGGTCAGGCGGCAATCACCATCGTCTTTCTGACGGTGCTGTTGCCGGGTGACCATGTGCTGATCCCGGATACGGCATATCCACCCTGCCGGGGCTTCTGTGAGAATTATCTGAAGCTGCGCGGTGTGGAATACACGGTCTATGACCCGCTGATCGGGGCGGAGATCGCGGCCCTGATCAAGCCCAATACCAAGCTGATCTGGATGGAAAGCCCCGGCTCCACGACCATGGAATTCCAGGATGTGCCCGCCATCGTGAAGGTGGCCAAGGAACGTGGCGGCATCCTGACCGGTTGCGACAATACCTGGGCCACGCCGCTGCTGTTCAAGCCGCTGGCCCATGGTGTGGATTTCTCCAGCGAGGCCTTGTCCAAATATGTCGGCGGCCATTCCGACCTGCTGATGGGGTCGATCAGCGTCAAGGATGTGGCTCTGTTTCGCCGGCTGAAGGACACAATGCGCATGATCGGCATCGGCGTGTCGCCGGACGATTGCGGGCTGGCGCTGCGCGGGCTGGAGACGATGGGCGTGCGTATGCGCCATGCCGGTGCGGTGGCAACGGCGTTCGCGCGGCGTCTGGTGGAATTGCCGGCGGTGGAACGGGTACTGCACCCGTCGCTGCCCACCTGTCCGGGGCATGAAATCTGGAAACGGGATTTCGTCGGCGCCTCGGGCGTCTTCTCCGTGGTGCTGAAGCCGCAGGCCAACGCGGTGATTGAAGAGGCGTTTGGCGTCCTCAAGACCTTCGCGATTGGCGCTTCCTGGGGTGGGACGCGCAGTCTGATCGTGCCCATGGCCATCAAGGCCGATCGGGTCGCCACCGACTGGGCCGATGAGGGGGTGATCCTGCGTCTGTCGGTCGGGATGGAGGATCCGGAGGATCTCTGGGCTGACCTGGAGGCGCTGTTCGCAGCGCTTGCCGTGCCCGTTCTGGGCGGTTGAGAGCGGCCAAGCGGGGAGGGCGGGCGATGCGGGGTATGGCCAAGCGGCTTCTGGTGGGGGCATGCCTTCTGGCGCTGGCCGCGTGTGGGCAGCCGGCGACCGAAAAGAAACCGGAGGGAGGTGGCACGGCGGGCAGCCCGGCTGGCGGTACCGTGAAGGCGGTGCGCGACCGGGGCTATGTCTCCTGTGGGGCCAGTACCGGTACGGTGGGCTTCGGTGCGCCCGACAGCCGGGGTTATTGGCGCGGGCTGGATGTGGAGACCTGCCGGGCTGTTGCCGCCGCCGTTCTGGGCGACAAGGACAAGGTCCGTTTTGTCCCCTTGACGGGGCAGCAGCGTCTGACGGCCCTGCAAAGCGGGGAGATCGACATTCTGCCCCGCACCACCACCTGGACCCTGTCGCGCGATGCCAACGGGGTGAATTTTACCCTGCCCAATTATTACGACTATGACGGGATCATGGTCCGCAAGGACCGGGGCGTGACCAGTTCGCGTGAACTGGACGGCGCGTCGGTCTGTGTGCAGACGGGATCGACGACGGAGGTGACCTTCACCAATCTGGTGGCATCGGTGGCTCCCAATCTGAAGGCTGTGATCTTCGACAGCACGCAGGCGACAAGGCAGGCCTTCTTCTCGGGACGCTGCGATGCGCTGATTACCGATGCCTCGGGTCTGGCCTCAGTCCGGGCCACCATGGCCAGCAATCCCGACGACTTCATCATCTTCCCGGCGGATGGCAAGCTGTCGCCCCTGACGCCCGCTGTCCGGCATGGCGATGACCAATGGTTCGACATTGTGAAATGGTCGTTCCAGGCGCTGCTGATGGCGGAAGAATTGGGCATCACCCAGGCCAATATCGATGAGATGCGCAACAGCCAGGACCCGACCATCCGCCGCTTCCTGGGCGTGGAGCCGGGCAATGGCGCGGCGCTGGGCCTGGATGAGGAATGGACCTATCGCATCGTCAAGCAACTGGGCAATTACGGCGAGATGTTCGACCGCAATGTCGGGGCCGGTAGCCCGCTGAAACTGGACCGCGGTCTTAACCGTCTGTTCCGCGACGGGGGCCTGATGGTTCCCATGGCGTTCAATTGAGGGGGCGGGGATGACAAACCTCTCCACCCTTCTGCACGACACCCGCACCCGACAGATCGGGTTGCAGGCCCTGCTGCTGGCTGTTGTGGCCGGCGGTATCGGCTGGCTGATCCTCAATACCGCCAGCAATCTGGATGAACGCGGTATCACCGGCGGGTTCGGCTTTCTGGACCGGGCGGCGCGTTTTCCCATTGCGGAGAGCATCATTGCCTATCGTCCCACCGACAGTTTCGGTTGGGCCTTCCTGGTGGGGCTAGGTAACACGCTGTTCCTGGCCGTCACGGTCGCCCTGGCGGCGACAGTGCTGGGCCTTGGTGTGGCGCTGGCCCGGCGGTCGGCCCATCCGCTGTCCAGCGGGTCGGCGACCGTCTATGTGGAGGCGATGCGCAACACGCCGCTGGTGGTGCAGTTGCTCTTCTGGTACGCGCTGGTCACGCTGGGCCTGCCCAATATCCATGCGGCCTTCATCCCCATCGACGGCGTGATCCTCGCCGACCGGGGGCTGTATCTGCCCCGGCCCGTGATTGTGGGCGACAAAGGGCCGTTCGTGGCGGCCCTGCTGCTGGGGCTGGCGTCTGTTGCTGCGGCATGGCGGTATGGGCGGGTACAGAGACTGCGCACTGGCATTCCCAACCATTATGGCCGCATCGCCATCCTTTCCACCCTGCTGTTGCTGGGGCTGGCCTGGGTCGCGTCTGGTCTGTCACTGGCGCTGGACCGGCCCGTCATCGGACGGTTCAACGCCACGGGCGGCATGGGACTGTCGCCGGAATTCACGGCGGTGTTCGCGGGCCTGCTGCTCTATTCCGCTGCGTTTATCGGGGAGATCATCCGGGGCGGCATAGACGCCGTGGACAGGGGGCAATGGGAGGCGGGGCGCGCCCTGGGGCTTGAAGAAGGCAAGATCCTGCGCCTGATCGTCATCCCGCAGGCCCTGCGCGTGATCATCCCGCCCATGACCAGCCAATATATCAACATCACCAAGAACACGACCCTGGCGCTGGCCGTCGGTTATCCCGATATCGCCCTGGTGGCGGCCACCACCATCAACCAGACGGGCCAGGCGGTGGAGGGCATTCTGATCCTGATGCTGGTCTTCCTGACCCTGTCCGTCACGGCGTCGCTGTTCATGAACTGGTACAACCGGCGGATCGCCCTGGTGACGCGATGACGGACATGACCCAACCTACGCCCGTCTTCGTTCGCACTGCACCGACCCCGGCCCGTGCCGCCCCCATGGCTGAACGCCGGCCCCTGTGGCGGTTGCTGTTCGGCGACATGGTTAGTGCTGCCATGACCCTGGTCGGCCTGCTGGGACTGGCCTGGATGCTGCCGCATCTGCTGTCCTGGGCCGTGATCAATGGTGTGTGGACGGGCGGCGGCGATGCATGCCGGCAGGCCGGCGCCTGCTGGGCCTTCCTGGCGGACAAGTACCCGCAGATCCTGTTCGGCATCTATCCCCCGGCGGAGCAGTGGCGACCCATCGCCGTCTGCGCCCTGATCCTGGGGCTGGGATTGTGGAGCCTTCCGCCGCGCAACTGGACGAAGCTGACCCTGGGCCTGTGGCTGGGCGGCATGCTGGGCAGCCTGGCCCTGATGGGCGGGGGTGTGCTGGGGCTCAAATCCGTGCCGACATCGGCCTGGGGCGGGCTGCCCGTCACCCTGCTGCTGACCGTCTGGTCGCTGGGGCTGGGTTTTCCGCTGGCGGTGCTGCTGGCGCTGGGGCGGCGGGCCAACCTGCCCGTGCCACGCTACCTCTCTATCGGGATCATTGAGCTGATCCGGGGCCTGCCGCTGCTGTCGCTGCTGTTCATCGCCTCCATCCTGCTGCCCATCATGCTGCCGGAAGGGGTGAGTATCGACAAGCTGGCCCGCGCCCTTGCCGCCATGACCCTGGTATCGGCGGCCTATATCGCGGAGGTACTGCGCGGTGGCTTGCAGGCCATCCCGAAGGGGCAAACAGAGGCGGCGGCCGCGTTGGGTTTGAACTGGGCACAGACGACGCGCCTGATCGTGCTGCCGCAGGCGATTGCAAAGGTTATCCCGCCGCTGACCAGCACCGTGATCGTCATGGTCAAGAATACCAGCCTGGTCCTGGTTGTCGGCCTGTTCGACCTGTTGAGCGCGGGGCGTGCAGCACTCGCCGATCCCGACTGGCCCGCACCCTTTGCCGAGACCTACCTGCTGATCGCGCTGATCTATTTCATCCTCTGCTTTTCCATCTCCCGCTATGCGCGTTGGCTGGAAACGCGGATGTCCAAGGGGAACCGCCGATGAACGCCGTGGAACTGTCCCGCGTCAACAAATGGTATGGCGACTTTCATGTCCTGCGCGATGTCGACCTGACGGTGGCCAGGGGGGAGCGGATCGTGATCTGTGGCCCGTCCGGGTCCGGCAAATCCACCCTGATCCGCTGCATCAACCGGTTGGAGGAACATCAGGCCGGAAAGATCGCGGTGGAGGGCACGGAGTTGACCGGCGATGCCCGCAGCGTGGAGGTTGTGCGCCGCCGCGTGGGCATGGTGTTTCAGCAGTTCAACCTGTTCCCGCATTTGACCATCCTGGAAAACTGCACGCTGGCCCTGACCCAGGTGAAGCGCATGCCCAAGGCCCATGCGGAGGAGATTGCCATGGCCTACCTGACCCGTGTGCGCATCCCCGATCAGGCCCGCAAGTTCCCCGGCCAGCTATCGGGCGGGCAGCAGCAGCGGGTAGCTATCGCGCGGGCCCTGTCGCTGTCGCCGGAGATCATGCTGTTCGACGAGCCCACCAGTGCGCTTGACATGGAAATGGTCAAGGAGGTGCTGGACATCATGGTCGAACTGGCGGGCGAGGGCATGACCATGCTGTGCGTCACGCACGAGATGGGCTTCGCCCGACAAGTGGCCGACCGCGTCATCTTCATGGATGCCGGCCAGATCGTGGAAGCAGCACCACCGACCGAGTTTTTCAATAATCCGCAGCATGAAAGGACCCGGACCTTCCTGGGCCAGGTGCTGCATTGACGGGAATGACCACGCCAACCCGGTGGGGCAAAGCATGATTTCATAAACCACCCCATCCCCCCGCCATCACCGATCCTTTTCCCACGGAAGCCCGTCTTCCGTGAACGGGCAGGCTTTGCCCGAAGCACTAGGCGCGTCGCCAAGACAGCCACAAGAGCTGTCGTCAAGCCACCGACCAACCAGCCAAACAGGGAACCTTCATCATGGGTAAGGAACTGAAATATCTCACCGTCACCGGCGTCTCCACCCTGGCTTTGCTGGCCGTGTCGCCGGCCCTGGCCCAGCCGGCGGAACTGGAGGAGATCATTGTCATCGGCTCGCGCTTTGAACCACGCGTGGTCACGGACAGCCCCACGCCGATTGACAGTATCTCCGCTGAGGAGCTGACGCGCGGCGGGGCTACCGATCTGCAAAGTATGCTGAAGGTCGCGGTGCCCAGCTTCAGCACCCCGCGCCCCACGGCAGCGGGTGCCCTGGATTTCCTGACCCCGCCCACCATGCGCGGCCTGTCCACGGGTCAGCTGTTAGTGCTGGTCAATGGCAAACGCCGGCATACTGCACCCGGCGTGAATGCCGGTAACCAGATCGGGCGCGGCGATGTTGCCTATGATTTCAATGCCATCCCGTCGGCGGCCATTTCGCGGGTGGAAGTGCTGCGCGACGGTGCCGCCGCCCAGTACGGGTCCGATGCCATCGCCGGCGTCATGAATGTGCAATTGGCGAAAGGGACCGACGGTACGGCATCGGCCATGTATGGCATCACCGGGGAAGGGGACGGCCAGCATGTGGACCTGTCGGTGGGCAAGGGTATCGACCTGGGCGATGACGGCTTCGCCCGCCTGACGGTGCAGTACAAGCACCATGAGGAAACCGACCGCGCCGCCCCCGACACCCGTCAGCAATATTTCGGGCGCAATGCCGCCGGTGCCCTGGTCGCACCATCGGGCAATTACGGGTCCGGTATCGGCCTCACCCCATCGAACGGCACGCTGGACCCGCGTGAGGCGACCATCGACCGCGACATGTGGAATTTCGGCGAGCCGAAATATGAACAGATCGCCCTGTTCGCAAATGCCGAAAAGCCGCTCTCCGATGAAGTCACGGCCTATGGTTTCGGTGGCTATAGCCGGGTGAATGGCAACAGCTTCAACTTCTTCCGCCGCGCCGGCCAGGATGAGACGCTGCGCAGCCTCTATCCCGACGGGTTCATGCCGATCCAGGAGATCGAGATCATCAATGGGTCCGGCGCTGTCGGCGTGCGCGGGGATGATCTGGCCGGTTTCGGCTGGGACCTGTCGACGCTTTATGGCGGGTCGCGGATCAATACAGGTTATTCCAACACAGCCAACGTTTCCCAGGGCACGGCCAGCAAGACCAGCTTCGACCGTGGCTTCAACGATTTCCGGCAATGGACGACCAACCTGGATTTCACCCGCGAAATCCCCATCGGCGGGGATGAGCCGCTGAAGTTTGCCTTCGGGTTCGAATATCGCAAGGAAATCTATGAACTGGGTGTGGGCGAGCCTGACAGCTATGCCAATGGCGGGGTGCCCATCCTGGACGGTCCCAATGCCGCCCGCCCGGCCCCGGTGGGCGCGCAGCCTGGCGGCGGTAATACGCCGGAGGATGCCACCAAACAGGACCGCAACAGCAGGGCCGCCTATGTGGAGTTGGAGCGCGACTTCTTCGATGAGCGCCTGACCCTGTCCGGTGCCCTGCGGTACGAGGATTTCTCCGATTTCGGCGACACCACCAATTACAAGCTGGCGGGCCGGTTTGAGATCACGGACGAACTGGCGCTGCGCGGGTCGTTTGGCAGCGGCTTCCGGGCACCGGCCCTGGCCCAGTCCTACTTCAGCTCCACCAATGTCAGCTTCGTGAACGGCCAGCCGCTGCGCACCCGCAACATCTCCGTCAACCATCCGACCGCCGCTCTGGTGGGGGCCACGGCGCTTAAGCCGGAAAAGTCGGACAATATCTCCACCGGTGTCGTGTTCAGCAGCGGCGATTTCGATGCCACGGTGGATTATTACCGGATCGAGATCACCGACCGTATCGCCATGTCGTCTAATTTCCAGTCCACGGCGCTGACCAACCTGCTGGCGGCGCGCGGATATCCGGGGCTGGGCGCCATCTCCTATCTGACCAATGCCGTGGACACCACGACCAAGGGTGTCGATATCACCCTGCGTTACAAGCATGATCTGGATGAATGGGGGGAGGTGACCGGCACCTTCGCCGCCAATTTCAACGATACGAAGTTCGACCGTATCGCCGGCACCCCGGCGGCCCTGTCCGCCATCGGCATCACCACCGTGCTGTTCGACCTGTCGCAGCAGGTGCGTTTCACCGACAGCATGCCCAAGGACAAGGTCACGGCCAATCTGAACTGGCAGAAGGATGCCCTGCATCTGAACCTGACCGGCACCCGCTATGGCGAGGTGGCGCAGGTTGCCCTGACCAACCGCACCCCGGCCCAGATCGCGGCCCTGACGCCCGGCTACAAGGTGAAGCTGGTGCCGGTATCCGCCACCTCGGCCAATTCCGACATCATCCAGTATTACCGCGCCGATATCGTGGTCGATATCGAGGCGGGATACGACCTGACCGAGGATTTTACCCTGTCGGCCGGTGTGTCGAACCTGTTCGACAAATATCCGGAAAAGCAGATCGCCTCGACCGCCGCCTCCGTCGCGGCCGGGACCAATGGCGCCGACAATAACGGCACCTTCCCCTACGCCTATATCGCGCCCTACGGCGTCAATGGCCGGTCCTTCCATGTGAAGGCGACCTATCGGTTCTGAGTGCTGTACCTCCCGTCCCCACCAAAAAGGACCATCCCCATGCGCATGACCCGCCTCATCCCCGCCATTGCCCTGTCTCTGCTGCTCGCCGTCCCCGCGCTGGCCCATCCCAAGCTGAAGGCCGCCGAACCGGCGGTGGACAGCACCGGGCCGGCACCATCCGCCCTGTCGCTGTCCTTTTCGGAAAAGCTGACACCGGGCACCGCCACCGTCACCCTGTCGCCGGCACCCGCCGGAGGCGTCACCATCGCCGATGGCGCGGACGGCCAGTCGCTGACCGTCACGCCGAAAGCGAAGTTGGCGGCGGGTTCCTACAAGGTGGATTGGGCGGTGACGGCGGCCAATGGCCATCAATCCACCGGCAGCTATCATATCAATGTGAAGTAACCGGAGTATCCGACGATGCAGCATCCCTTCCGCCCCCTGCTGGTTTCCGCCCTGGTTCTGGCTCTGGCGGCACCCATTGCCGGAGCCAGTTCCAAAACCGAAAAGGCGGAGGGTGATGCCGCCGTCGCCCTGTTACAGGACCTGATCCGGTTCGACACGGTGAACGCGCCCGGCGACACCACGAAACTGGCCGCCTATCTGGAAGGCCTGTTCAAACCGCTTGGCGTCGAAACAGAGATCATCCTCGCCCCCAATGGCAAGGCTGCCCATTTCATTGCCCGGCTGAAGGGGGATGGCAGCCTGGAGCCTGTGCTGCTGGCCGCCCACACTGATGTGGTGCCGGTGGAACGTGAATTCTGGACCGTCGATCCCTTCGCGGCCACCATCAAGGATGGCTTCGTCTATGGTCGTGGCGCGCTTGATAATAAAAGTGCTGTCGCCGTCTTCGCCCGCGCGGTCATGCGGCTGGCACGGGATAAGGTGAAGCTGAAACGCGACATCATTTTCCTGGCCGAGGCGGACGAGGAGCAGGGCCGCTTCAATACCGGCTGGCTGGCCCAGAATCACTGGGACAAGATCAAGGCGGCCGTCGCCCTGAATGAGGGCGGGAATACCATGCTGGACCCGGACGGCAAGGTCCGGCAGATCAACATCTCCGTTGCGGACAAGCAGACCTTGAATCTGAAACTGACCGCGCGGGGCAAGGCGGCCCATTCATCGCTGGCGGTGCCGCCGCTGGAAACCGCCAACGGCCAGTTGATTGCGGCCCTGGGCAAGATCGCCTTCGCCGAAACACCCATCCGCCTGACGCCGCCGGCTGTGACCTATTTTAAGGGTTTGGCCAGGCTCAATCCGGGTCCCCTGTCGGGTGCGGTGGACCGGCTGTTGGCGGCGGGTGATGATGCCGCCCGTTTGGTTGCCGCCAAGGAGGTTCTGGAAGCCCATCCCAAGGAGGCGCCGACCCTTTCGGCCCTGATGCGCGACACGATGGTGGTCACGATGATCAATGCCGGGGTCAAGCCGAACATCATCCCCGGTGAGGCCGAGGCCATCATGAATGCCCGCCTGATGCCGGGTGTGGATGTGTATCAGTTCGTGGAGCAGGTGAAGGCCCTGATCGGCAACCCCGCCATTGAGGTGGAAATCGTGAATTCCCGGCCCAAGGAGGAGCAGGCCGAATTCTTCCGCCAGCGCAGCGCTATTCAACCCTCCAGCATCGAAACCGACCTGTTCGGTGCGTTGGAAAAGCAGGCCAAACGCGTTTGGCCGGGCGCACAGGTGCTGCCGGTGATGCTGCAGGCCTCTACCGATGCCGGTGCCTGGCGGGCCCGTGGCGTCCCGGTCTATGGGATCAGGCCGTTTCCGACCGATCCTGACACGTCAACGCGCGTTCACGGCCATGATGAACGCGTGGCCGTGAAATCGGTGCATGAGGGTGTGGACTATGTCTATGGCGTACTGAAGCAGGTGGCGTCGCGCTGACGCCCCCTGTGTCACGGCCCAGTGACTGAAGTCGGTCACTGGGCTTCAACCGGCAGCGGGTTGACCCTTTGTTATCCACGGGTCGGCGCAGTTGCCGGAAACCAGTGCCGGCCCAGCCACAGGGCCAACTGCACCATCAGGATCAGCACCGGTACCTCCACCAGGGGGCCGATGACGGCGGCGAAGGCCACCGGTGAGGCTAGGCCGAAGGCTGCGATGGCGACCGCGATGGCCAGTTCGAAATTGTTGCCGGCAGCCGTGAAGGCGACGGAGGTGGCGCGCGGGTAATCCGCTTCAATCACCCGGCCCATGAAGAAGCTGACTAGGAACATGATCAGGAAATAAAGGGTCAGGGGGACCGCGATGGCCAGCGCATCCATGGGAAGACGCACCAAATCCGCGCCTTTCAGGCTGAACATGGCGACAATGGTGAAGAGCAGGGCACCCAGCGTGATGGGGGAGATGCGGGGCAGGAACCTTTCCTCATACCAAGCCGCCCCCTTGGCGCGAACCAGAAGCTTGCGTGACAGATATCCAGCCAGGAAGGGGATGCCCAGATAGATCGCCACCGCCTCTGCGATGGTCCAGAATGAAACATCAATGACGCTGCCCTCCAGCCCCAGCAGGGGTGGCAGGAAGCCCAGGAAGAACCACGCATAGATGCTGAAGAACAGCACCTGGAAGATGGAGTTGAAGGCCACCAGCCCCGCCACATACTGGTTCGATCCGCAGGCCAGTTGGTTCCAGACCAGGACCATGGCGATGCAACGGGCCAGTCCGATCAGGATCAGGCCCGTCATATAGTCGGGTTGATCCGAGAGGAAAATGACCGCCAGGGCGAACATCAGCACCGGCCCGATGATCCAGTTCTGGATCAGCGACAGGGCCAGGATGCGTTTGTCGGCGAAGACTTGATGCAATTCCTCGTACCGGACCTTTGCCAGCGGCGGGTACATCATCAGGATCAGGCCGATGGCGATGGGGATGTTCGTCGTGCCCACGGAGAGCTGGTTGAGAGCGCTGGGCAGACCGTCGAACAAGCTGCCCAGCGCGACACCCAGCGCCATGGCGGCGAAAATCCACAAGGTCAGATACCGGTCAAGGAAAGACAGGCGACGGGCAGGGGTGGCTTGGGTCACGGGCAAGGGGACCTTTGTAAGGAGAAGGGGGATCAGCGCAACCGGTTGCCAGCCGCGTCCACAACGGCCTCGCCATCTTCCTTGGCAAAGGCAGCCTTCTGCGCATCGGGCAGGATGTCCAGCACCTGTTCAGACGGTCGGCACAGCCGCACGCCCAGCGGCGTGACCACGATAGGGCGGTTGATCAGGATCGGGTGCGCCATCATAGCGTCCAACAGGGCATCGTCGGACAAAGTGGGGTCATCCAACCCCAGTTCGGCATAAGGCGTACCCTTGTCACGGAGCACGGCGCGTACCGGCACGCCCATCCGGGCGATCAGGTCGGCCAATGTTCCGCGCGACGGCGGGGTTATCAGATATTCAATCACCTCCGGCTCCACCCCGCTATTGCGGATCATGGCCAGCGTGTTGCGTGAGGTGCCGCAGGCGGGATTGTGATAGATGGTGATGCCGGTCATGCCATGACCTCCTGCTGCGCCAGTTCCGCCAACTTGCGTTTCAAGACCAGCTTGTCCAGCGAGGCCAGCGGCAGACTGATAAAAAGGTTCAGGCGGCGTTCGATCTGTCGGTAGATATCTGCCGTGAAGGCCGCCTTCTCTGCGTCTGTTCCGGTCGCGGACGAGGGATCGGCAAAGCCCCAATGGGCCGTCATTGGATGACCCGGCCAGACGGGGCAGGTCTCACCCGCTGCGTTGTCGCAAACGGTAAAGATGAAATCCATCTGCGGCGCTCCCGGTCGCGCGAATTCGTCCCAGGTCTTGGAGCGCGCCGCACGGATATCATACCCCAGGTGTGACAAGAGGTCCGCCACGAAGGGATTGATGCGGCCTGAGGGTTGGCTGCCTGCGCTATAGGCTTGGAATCGGCCGTAGCCGAGGCGGTTCAGAATATATTCGGCCATCACACTGCGTGCGCTGTTATGCGTGCACAGGAACAGCACATTGTAAGGCTTCTCAGTCATCATTCCCTCCAGCGGCGTCGGCCCCGCAAGCTTCGGGACCGCACGGGGCGGCGCAGGGTGTGACGGCGTCCCGCAGCCCATCCCCGCACAATTCTGGCCGCCCGGCGCAGCAATCCTCCACCAGGAAGCTCAGCAGCCCGCGCGTGCCCTCAAAATCGGTGGCGTAATGGATATGCCGCTGCACCCGCCAGGACCTAAGCAGACCTGCCCGTTCCAGGGTTGCCAAGTGGTGCGACAGGGTCGAGGCAGGAACCCCCATCTGTTGCCCCACCTCACCGGCGGTCAGGCCATTGGGCCCGACGCGCACCAGCAGACGGAAAATGCCCAGGCGTGTTTCCTGGGACAGGGCGGCAAAGGCATGGGTGGCGGCTTTTGTTTCCATGATTCGATGATCATAGAATAATAGAATTAAGTCAACCCGCTTCGACATTCCTGGAAATGGGAAAGCATCCAGCCCATATTTCGGGTGAACCGCCTTCTTGAAAGCCCTGCTGTCATGGACCTTGAAACCGCCGCCCGCTGCTTTGCCGAACTGGGGCACCCGTCGCGGCTGGCCGTCTATCAGCGGCTGGTGCAGGCTGGGGATGCCGGCATGCCCGTCGGTGCCATCGCGGAGGAGTTGGGGATCGTCCTGTCCACGCTGTCCCACCATATCAAGCAACTGGTGCAGGCGGGACTGGTGGAGCAGGTGCGTGATGGCCGCACCCTGATCTGTCGCCCCATTTATCCGCAGATGGACGGGCTGCTGGCCTTTCTACGCGATCAGTGCTGTGCCCGACCGGTCATGGCAGCGGGCTGTTGCGATCCGGCGGCCTGAAGGCGGCCAGCAGGAACCCGGCCAGGATTGGCAAACAGACGATGATCCCCAGCCACAGGACGGGTCGGTAGGAGCCGGACAGGTCCCACAACAGGGCCACCAGCATGGGAGCCAGCGCCTTGCAGACGGAACCCGGCAGGCTCAACAAGCCATTGACCGCGCCATAGGCGCGGGGGGTCAGCATTTCCGGTACGGCCGCACCCCGGATGATGGTCATGATGCCATTGGCAGCCCCATAGATCAGGGCGAACAGCAGAAGTGTTGCCATCCCGGTCAATGGCAGCAGGAGAAGGGCCATTGCCAAAGGCAGGGCCAGAATGGTGCCGATGCCTACCTGCCGGATGGGTGCGCGTTCCGCGACGGCGGCCACGATGATGCGCCCCGCGACCTGGGCAGGACCGATCAGGGTCATGATCATCACCACCGACGCGGTGGGCAATCCCCGTTCCCCCAGCAGCGGGTACATGTGAAAGCTGATGCCGGAGAACAGGGCGTAGTAAAGGGTGAACGCCGCCATCAGGCCCCAAAAGGCCGGCTGTCGCAAAACCCAGTGAACGATGCCGTCATCAGGTGACGTCGCTTTACGCGGCAGTACCGCCATCTGCCGATCAATGACCCACAGGTGCAACGGCAGAGACAGGGCCAGATTGATAAATGCCAGCACCTCCAGCGTGCCGCGCCAGTCCAAACGGTCCAGCAGGAACTGCGTCAGTGGCACAAAGACAGTACTGGCAAATCCACCCCACAGCGTCAGTGCCGTAATCCCCCGCCGCGCGTCGGTGCCGTAGCGGCGAGAAACTACAGCAAAGCCCGGTTCATAAAGGGTCATGGCCTGTGCCAGCCCGACCAGCATGAAGATCGGCGGGAGCATCCAGCCCGTGCCGGCCAGCGCCCAGGCCAGGAGGGCCAGGGATGCCAGGATGGACCCGCCAGCCATGATCCATCGGCCATGCCCCCGGTCGATGGCCCGACCCACCGGATAAGCGGCCAGCCCGGCAATCGCCAACGCCAGAGAGGCCAGCCCGAAAATCTCCGTCCGTCCCCATCCGAATTCCGCGCCCATCGGCGTGGCAAGCACCGGAAAGGCATAGATCAGGCTGCCCCAGGAGATGATCTGGGCCATGCCCAGCCCGGCAATGAAGCCGCGATGCCCGGACATGACCCAACCTTGGACCATCATGCGCCGCCGCAGCTTTTTTTCACCGGGGCCGGCGGTGGGCAACCGCAACCGGTCGCACCGTCTGCCTTGGCGGCCGCATCATCGTCGCAGCAGGCGTCACTGCCCGCAGGGGCCGGCCCACCGCAGCAATCGGACGCAGCCGCATTCGTGCCAAGGCTGACGCTGCAAACGCCGGTTTCGGGCAGTTCCAACTGTACCTCCGCTGCTGCCGCGAAATCCCCGGCCAGGAAGGCCACCACCGATCGTACTTGTTCATAGCCGGTGGTCATCAGGAAGGTGGGGGCACGGCCATAGCTTTTAATGCCAACAGTATAGAAGCCGGGTTCGGGATGGGCCAGTTCCTTTGCCCCGTGCGGACGGACGGTGCCGCAGCTATGAAGGTTCGGGTCGATCAGCGGCCCCAGTGCCATGGTGCTTTCCAGCCAGGGATCCAGGCCCAGGCGCAGTTCGCGCAGCATCGTCAGATCAGGCCGCTGCCCCGTGGCGACGATTACCTGTTCCACGCCGGTGATCATGCGACCGTCCCGTGCGGTGACGGTCAGGCTGCCCGCCCCCTGGTGAAAGGCGGCCGTCTTGAAGCCCATATAGAGTTCCATCCGGCCGCTGTCGGCCAGCCGGCGAAGGGCGCTGCCCAGGGCACCGCGAGCGGCCAGCGCATCCGCATCGCCCCCGCCAAAAGTGCGGCGCAGGTCAGTGCCGCGCACGGCCCAGCTGATCCGTGTGCCGGGAGCCTGTTCCGTCAATTTTGCCAGATCCAGCAAGGCGTTAGCGGCGGAATGGCCGGCACCAATGACCAGCACATGGCGCCCCACATAACGTCCCCGGTCAATCCCCAACAGGTCGGGAATACGGTATGCGATACGGTCCGCTGCCGCCACTTCCCCGATGGCGGGCAACCCGTCGGCTCCTGCGGGGTTGGGCTGTGACCAGGTGCCCGACGCATCCAGGACGGCGGCGGCCAGCAAATCGGCCTCCCCCGTCGGCGTGGAGACGCGCAACAGGAATGGGGCCTGTTCCCGGCCCGCACTTTTCACCTTGTCGAAGCCGGCCCGGCTGATGGCCGTGACCCGGTGGCCCAGACGCAAATGCGGTGCAATGGCGGGCAGGCGTGACAGGGGGCGCAGATACTGTTCCACCAGTTCCGCGCCGGTCGGCAACACATCGGCTGGCGGCGACTGCCAACCTGATGCCTCCAGCAGGGCGCGGGCGGCCTTATCGATATTGTACTGCCAGGGGGAGAAGACACGGACATGCGCCCAGTCGCGAACATGGGCGGCGACATCATCCGCCGCCTCCAGGATCAGGGGTTGCAGCCCACGGGCCAGAAGATGGGCGGCGGCGGCCAGCCCCACGGGGCCGGCGCCGATAACGGCAATGGGAAGAGCGCTCATGGTTGGCTCCATTCATTTCGATGAATATCAAAATAAATGAGTCCAGGCGCACTGTCAACGATAATTCGAGAATTATCGAAATAACAAACGACGAGAGGGTGTCTGCAACATGGAGGTATCGAGAGTCCCTCCCATGTTGCAGACGTCGCTTAAGACAGGCTGTCGATGAACCGGGTGACCGCCCCGTCGACGGCGGCTGCGTCGGCACTTTCCTGATTGTAATTGTCGAGGTCCAGACGCAGCACGGGAATGCCCGCTTCCTCCAGTGCGTGCAGCACGAACGGGTCGGCATCGGTCAATGCCACGGCCCCATGAACGCCGTGAATGCGGGCATCGCGCACATGCCATGCGCCGGCCCAGGTGGGCATGCGCAATTCATCGCCCATGGTGACGAAGCGGGCGGCCAGCGCCCGCATCGGGTCGCGCCCCCGGTCGTGATGGCGGATATAGCCGTCGGCCGCCAGCGATAGATACATGGAGCAGACGAAGACTGCCCCATGGCTTTCCTCCCAGCGCTGGTAGAATGCCATGTCGCTCCACAGGCCGCGACCCACCCACATCAGGCGTACACGCTCATTCGGGCACGCGGCTTCGCCGGTTGCCGCGCGGGCTGCCACTTCCTCATAAAGTGCCTTGGCGGCGTCGCGGGCCCAGACGGAACCGCGATGCCATTGTGGCACCATCGTGGCCGGCATCGTATCGACGATGCTGACGGGGGCGGGGTGGGAGGCGGCGATCAGGTCGCGGGTGCGGCGATACCATTCCTCCTGCTCATTCACCAGATCCATGACCTCGGTAAACCTTGCAGGATCAAAGCGCTTTCCGGTGGCTGCTTCCAACCGCGCGACATGGGCGCGTAATTCCCCTTCCATCAGGTCCAGGCGTTCCGGCTCCAGATGTTGGTCCCAGTCGTCGGGCAGTTTATCCCACCAATCTTTCGGTATGGTCCAACGGCTGTCGAAACTGCGCTGGTATAGGAACAGATCGGCCCCGGTCTCCATCGCCCAACAGCGGAAGATGCGGGCGGTGGCGTCGGTGCCGGTGACGGCGGCCAGGAAATCGGGCCTGGGAAGTCCGCCCCAGGGGGCGTTATCCCCGTCGTCGTCGAAAGCGGCAGCCAGCCCTTGCGCGCTGTAAGCTTCCACATCTGCCGGATAGTCGCGGTCGCGCAACAGGCCGAAATAGCGACCGGATTGCTGTTTCGCGGCCACGATGGAGGCCCACCACTGGTTCACCACGAATGGAATGTCCATGGCCCGCAGGATTTCTTGCGGCGCGTTGGCATTGACGACGGCCAGCGGCGCGCCCGCCGCCACCCGTTCGCGCAAACCCGCGAACCAGTCGCGCTGGAACTGCCCGAAACTGGCGACCGCAGACAGCGATTTGCGGCTGCGCACGGGTGGCTTCAGCGCGGCGCGTCCCCCGCCGGCACGGGCGGCGGAGGGGGATGGTACCGGTACTGGCGGGGCGGCCGGCGTGGTGGGGTCGGCAAGGAATGTGCCTAATGCCGCCGGTATCTCGCCATCCCCGTCCCAGGTGACGGCCAGGAAGGGCAGGTGGGCAGCGATACACGCTTCGCGCAGCGACTTCGTGTCCCAGGGCGCAGCCTCTTCACCGGGACGCATTGCATGCAGCAAGGCAGTGGCACCGGCAGCTTTTGCGGCGGCGATGATGCTGGAAGGATCGTCAGGTGCGCGGCGGGCAAAGGGGGGTGGACCGTCGCACCAGGGACGCCCCCAATCCTGCGCCTCGCCCACCACAAGGGTGCCGGCAGCTTCCAGCTGGTCATAAAGCCGGAAATCCTCCTGCGTGCTGCCGGTCAGGAACAGGCGCAGGGCGGCGGCAGGCACTATCGGCGGGGGATCGGCCAGCAAGGCCGATAGCGCGGCCTCGACCTGCGACAACGGCAGAATGGTGGCGGCAGCGACCAGCCGTACCGCCTCGGTGCCGGTCAGCCGTCCGACATGGCGCAGGTCCAACGCCTGGGCAAGCAAACCCCGTAATCGGGCTTCGTCCCGCTCCGCCTGCGCCATATCGCCCACGGGCGCGCCGATG
The DNA here is from genome assembly GCF_059489915.1 of Niveispirillum sp. CC-CTL257. Taxonomy (NCBI): domain Bacteria; kingdom Pseudomonadati; phylum Pseudomonadota; class Alphaproteobacteria; order Rhodospirillales; family Azospirillaceae; genus Niveispirillum; species Niveispirillum sp. CC-CTL257. The sequence goes on along the minus strand of NZ_JCAJXE010000001.1, from coordinate 1,842,673 downwards.
GTGGTCAGCCATTCTTGTAACTGTGCGCGCCGAGCCTTGTTGTAACACGCCGACTGTTCCCCCCCGCCGTGAAGCAGGTCCAGGAAATGCACCGGCCCCAGCCGTCCTCCTGCTTCCCGCGCCAGTTCGCGCAGGGCCGCAAAGACCTGCGGCTGTTCATTATCGGCACTGGTGATCAAAACAGGGTCGGGTTCAGCACCGTCCCCCACCAACTGCTCCAGCAGCGATTTGCCCCGCACCGACAGGCCAGCCCCGCCCATCAGCGCGTCCATCATCGGCGTTGGCGCATTCGCTGGCACCAACCGGACGGGCAGCAGTCCGGCGGCCCGCACCAACGCACGGGGACCATCCACGCCCAGCAGGCGGAGCGGGCGATATCCCTGACCCCGCAGCGCCTCCAGCGTTCCGGCAGGATCGTTGGCGGCAGTCAGCAGCGGAGCAAGGGTGGGATGGCGGGCCATCAGATCACCCCTTGCTGCTTCAAACTATCCAGCCGTTCGGCGCTGTATCCGGTCAGGCGGGCATAGACATCGCCATTATGCTCCCCGATGGTCACGGGCAGTACGGGGTCGAACCCGGTCCGCGCACCGGAGAACAGGATGGGGATGCCCGCCGTGCGCAGGTCGATGTCGGAGGTGTAGCTGGGATGGGCGATGGGCATCGTCTCGTTGCGGGCTACCACGCGCGGATCGACCAGCGCATCCTCCGGATGCCGTACAGGGGCCACCGGAACGCCCTGTGCCTCCAGGGCTGTCACGACATCGGCCACCGGCAATTGCCGCGACCAGCCATTGATCCGCGCCTCCAGTTCGGTGGCATTGGCCACGCGGGCGTCGCGCGTGGCGAATTGTGGATGCTGAAGCAGTTCCACCTGTCCCATGGCGCGGAACAGGCCGGCGGCCAGCTTGTCATGCACCGCGACCAGGGCGATATAACCGTCGGCACATTCGAACACACCAAAGGGCGACAGGCGCTGCACCGTCAGGCCCGTGCGCGATGGCATGCCGGCGGCGGCCATGGCCGACCAGTTCTCGATGGCAACGAAGGAAGTCAGCGCCCCCAGCATCGACACGTCGATATGCTGCCCCTCACCGGTCCGGTGCCGCTGTTCCAGGGCAGCCAGGATGCCGATCACGGCGAAGACCGGGGCCAGCATATCGGCCATGGGCACGCCCATGCGCACCGGCGGCTCCCCCGGCGCGCCTGATGTGTACATGGCACCCGACAGGGCCTGGATGATGACATCCATGGCCTTGCCGCCTTCCGACCCGTTGGCCCCGAAGCCGGACAGGGAGCAATAGATCACGCGCGGATTGGCCGCTTTGGCCGCCGCATAGCCCACGCCCAGCCGGTCGGCGGTGCCACTGGTGAAATTCTCCACCACGATGTCGCAGCCCTTCACCAGATCGGCGAAGACCGTCTTGGCGTCCGGGTGCTTCAGGTTCAGGCTGATGCCATGCTTGCCGCGTGCGCGGGTCAGGTGGGAGATCGAGATGTCATCATCATGCCGTCGTTCCACCACCACGCCGTCGCGTCCGACATAGGGGCTGTTGTCCCGCGCCAGATCGCCGCCGACCGGGTCCTCCAGCTTGATCACTTCGGCCCCCAGACCCGCCAGCAGCAAGGTGGCGTAGGGTCCTGCCAGGGCGCGGGTCAGGTCCAGGACGCGCAGTCCTTCCAGGGGGCGTTGCTGGCTGTTGTCGGTCGTGTTCATGCTTGTGATCCTTGACGGGCGGCCAATGCGCCCTTGTCGCGCAGGGACTGGATATCGGTTTGGGAAAGGCCGATGCCGGCTAGAATGGCGTCGCTGTCCCCGCCTGCCGGGGCCGCCGGTTGTGGTGCGGCGGCGGGCGTGTCGGACAGGCGGATGGGCAGGCCGATATGGGGAGCAGTGCCGCCGCCGGGCAGCGACACCTCAAACACCATGCCTCGCGCCCGGTTATGCGGGTCGGCCAGGGCGTCGGACAGGTCATGCACGGGTGCAAACTGCGTATCCGCTGCCGCCAGGACATTCAGCCATTCGGCCAGGGGCTTGGTGCGGAAGATGGCGGTCAGCGCCGCCGCGATCTCCTCCCGCCGGCTGACATCCATCTGCGAACCGGCGAAGTCCGGACGGCCCACGGCCACGCAGAAACGCTGCCAGTAGCGGGGCTCCATGTCCGTGGTGGTGATGAAACGCCCGTCTGCCGTTTCCCAGATGCCGCTGTCGGCCCGGCGCTTGCCGCGTCCCGGTGCTTTTGATAGGTCCGGATTGCGGGAGATCGTGCTGGCGATCAGGGCGAGCGATGCGTCGGACATGGCGACATCTACATGCTGACCCCGGCCCGTGCTGGCGCGTGCAATGATGGCGGACAGGATGCCAATGACAGCGTTCGACCCGCTCAACAGATCGGCCACGGGCACGCCGGGGAAGCTGGGTTTGGCCGGGTCTTCGCCGATGCGTGACAGGGCGCCTGCAATCGCCAGCGCTACCGGATCATGCCCCGGCTTATCCCGGTAAGGCCCCGTCTGTCCGCACAGGGTGACCGACGCATAGACCAGCCTTGGGTTCAATTCCAGCATGGCGGCGGCACCATATCCCATGCTGTCCATCACGCCGGGCCGGTAATCCTCCACCAGGATATCGGCCTTTGCGACCAACGCTTCGATCGCCGCCCTTGCATCTTCATGGCCGGGATCGATGACCAGACTGCGCTTGTTGCGGGCGTAGATGTCGCGGGCGCGCAGGTCCGCGCGGGCATCCGCGCCCAGCTTGTCCCAGCCGAAAACCTGCGCCTGTTTTGCCAACTCGCGCGGGTTTTCCACGCGGATGATGTCGGCCCCCAGATTGCCCAGCATCCAGGTGCAATAGGGGCCAGGCAGGAACTTGGAGAAATCGACGACCGTAAGGCCGGAAAGCGGGCCATTCATCGCGCACCCTCCTGGCTGGTCTGGAACAGGGAGTCGGGCACACGGATCGTGCGGCCCGACACGGGATCGTCGAAGTTGGTGAAAGCCCCACGCGCCGCGTGATGCGCGCTGTTCAGCACATCACCCGGTTCATCGATGGCCGACAGGCCCATACCGTGACGGTTGGATTGGTCGGCCAGGAAGGCGCGGGTCTTGGTGGCGAAGAACGCGCCCACGACCTTTTCCCATTCATTCAATGTTTCCTGGGCCAAATCGGCGACCAGGATATTCTCCCAATCCACTGCGGCCAGCGGCCCTGCCATATCATCGGCCTGCATCAGGGCGACCATGGCGCGCATCATGCCGGGATTGTCGACCAAGGCCCAGGTGACCCAGCCATCGGCCACCTTCCAGACCTGATTGACACCCGATTTGCCGCGCACCAGCAGATTGCCCTGCCGCCTGCCCACCTTCCCGGCCCAGTCCCACATCACGGGTTCGCGGTAGTTAGCCAGCACGGCGGACTGATAGGCGGAAACGGTGACCTGTTGTCCCTTCTCCTTGCGGGCATAAAGGGCCGTCAGCGCCCCTATCACCGCCTGGATGGCGCCCAGCGCATAGGCCTGCTGTCCGGGCAGACGCAGCGGTTCCCGGTCGGGATCGCCGCCGATATGCAGCAGGCCCGACCGCGCCATCAAGGTCAAGTCGGTGGCCGGCCGGTCCGCACAGGAGAACGGCGTCAGCAGCACATCGATCAGAATCGGATAATCCCCCGGCTCCACGCCCGGCAGCGGCCCGTTGCGCAGCAGGATGTCGGCACTCGACAGCAGGGAAGGCAGGTCGGCATCATCCAGCGCCATGCAACGCTTGCCCCGGTTCCAGACCGGATCGGCCGTCTCGCCCCCTGCCGGGACCAGCCGTGTCACCGACGCGCCCAGTTGCGCCAGCATATGGCCCGCCAGGGCACCCAATTCGCCCGTCGCGTCGATGATGGTCAGATGGTTCAGCATCTTCATCCCCTTACGCCAGCGCGCCCGAGGCGGTCAGTTCATCGACCACGCCTGGGTCCATGCCCAGCAGGTCGATGAAGACAGCGCGATTATCGCCCCCTAGTAGGGGCGGCGGACCGACATGGATGCCGGCATCGGAAAAGCGCAGGGGCGGCCCCGGCATCTCGCATTCGCCAAGCTTCTCGTGGTGGATGCGATGGTAATGGCCGGCGCGTTCCAGTTCAGCGTCGGTGAAGACATCGCGCCCGTCATTAACCGCCTCCGCCGGAACCCCGGCGGTGGACAGGCGGTCGGCCAGCCGGTGCTTGTCCTGCGTCCGGGTCCAGGCGGCCAGCAGGGCGCGCAGGTCCGCCGCATGGGTCTTGCGGCCCGCCAGGGTGGCGAAACGCGGATCATTGATGCCCGACAGCCCGGCCAGAACCTGCCAGTCGGTGTCATCGCGCGCGGCGATGGCGCACCATTGGTCGGAACCGCGACAGGGGAACAGGCCGTGCGGTTCCATACGCGGATCGTCATTGCCGCGCCGTGGGTCGATCCCGCGCTGTCCATCGGCCAGACAGTCCGACGTGACCAGCATCATCGGTTCGACCTGCGACACGTCCAGATGCTGGCCCTCGCCCGTCACTCGTCGATGTTCCAGTGCGGCCAGTACCGCCACCGTCGCCATCATGGGAGCGACCACATCGCCATAGGCGAAGGGGGCCATATGCGGCCCCCGGTCGGGCCAGCCTGATAGCGAGGCAAAGCCCGACAGGGCCGCCGCTGAATTGCCATAGCCGCGCAGGTCCGACAGGGGACCAGTACGCCCGGTCACACTGACCGACAGCAAGATGATGTCAGGCTTGATGGATTTCAGCGTGTCGAACGACAGACCGATCCGGTCCATGTAGCCCTTGCCGAAATTCTCCACCACCACATCGGCCCAGGCGACCAGCTTTTTCGCCACCTCGATACCGCGCGGATCATTCAGATTGATGGTCACGCCCTGCTTGCCGGTATTGGTGATGGCGAAGAAGGCGGATGCGTCGTGATGGCGCTTTCCATCCTTGAAGGGCGGGGACAGGCGGCCGAGGTCCAGACGTTTGGCGCTTTCCACCTTGATGACGTTGGCGCCGTAATCGGCCAGATCCTTGGTGGCGCGGGGACCGGCACCGACCCAGCTGAAATCAGCGATGCGTAGCCCTGCCAGGGGTCCTTCGCGGGTCATGGCGATACCTCTGCATGACTGTTGAAACAGGCCGGGGTTTCCCCCCGCCCTCTGGCTGCAATCAATTCCTGGGCATGGGCCAGGATCGGGCGGCCATCCACATTGAAATGCGACAACTCATCCGCGATGCGGCGGGCATTTTCCGCATACAGCGCCCGGAACCGCTCCTGATCCGCTGGGGGCAGGGCGTCGGTGATGTGCATGCCCAGCGCCTTGCCCTTTTCCATGCCGCGATCCTCGGCACTCAGAATCTGGCGCGACAATGCCGCTTCCCAGATCGGCTGCGCTTCCTTCAACACTTGGCGCAGTTCAGGTGTCAGGCGTTGCCAGGCCTTGTCCGACATGGCGCGGGCCGGATAGGCCCCACGGTCGAAATGGAGGCCGGTGAAATAGGAGGCAACCTCGCCAAAGTGCAGGGAATGGACGGTATCGACCGGGGCCACCACCCCATCAATCACGCCCTTGGCCAGGGCGGAATAGACCTCTCCCATCGGCATGTTCACAGGATCGGCACCCAGGTCGCGCAACACGCCCAGCGCTTCGGTCTGGGCGCGCAGGCGCAGACCACGCAGATCCTCCAGCTTTTCGATCGGCTTGTGCCGGGTCAACACGCCGGGGAAGTTGCCGCCCTGAACGGCCAGGACGTGCAAACCCTGCAATTCCTGACTGAACACGGGGAAGACGGCTTCCAGGCATTTATAGATGGCGACCTGATCGGGCAGGTCCTTGATCCCGCCATAGAAACCAGCCTGTCCGCGCAGCGCGTGCGCCCCGCCCCTTGCATAGATCGGCGTGATCAGGCCGATATCGGCCACGCCATGGCGGATTTCCACCATGCTCTGATCCGACGTGATCAGCGATCCCGACCAGAAGGGCTTGATCACCAGCGTGCCGCCGGACTTTTCCGTGACGGCCTTCATCCATTCGATGTCGGCCTTGCTGAACGGGTGGCCGGGCGGGTAGGGGCTGGCATAGGAGAGGGTAATGGTGCCGGGTGCCTCTTCCTTACCGCCACAGGCGGACAAGGCAAGCAGGGCACAGGCGGTCAGCAGATGTTTCAGACGCGTGCCCATCATCATGCCCCCAGCACCTTGGGCAGCCAGAGCGTCACCGCCGGGAAGGCGATGATGACCGCCAGATGCACGAAATCGATGGCGAGGAAGGGCACGATGCCCCGGAAGATGGTGCCCAACGGGATATCCTTGGCGATGCCATGGATGACGTAGCAGTTCAGGCCGAGCGGCGGATGCACGAACCCGATTTCCATGGTCCGTACCAGGAAAATACCGAACCAGATGGGCGACAGGCCCAGATCGATGATGATCGGCAGGAAGATGGGTGCCGTCAGCAGCATCAGTGCCAAGCCATCCAGGAACGATCCCAGCACCAGCAGCAGCAACGTCATCACCAGAACGGCGGCCAGCGGCCCTGCATCCAGGTCGGCGACCAGCGCCGACATATGCCCCGTGATGCCCGTCAGGCTGACGAAGGTGGAAAACAGGATGGCGCCGATAATGACGACATAGATCATGCCGGTGGTGCGCAGCGTGTCCGAAAGCGCCTTGGTGATGGCGGCCCGCGTCAGGGCACCCCGGATGGCGCAGAGCAGGAAGGAGCCAGCGGCCCCCACCGATGCGGCCTCCGTCGGGGTGAACCAGCCGACCATCAGGCCGCCGACCACGAACATGACTAGGGCTACGATATCAATGATGCGCCGCAGGGCCGGCAGGCGGTCCCGCCACGGCACCCGCGCCGTCTTCGGCCCCAGCTCGGGCCAGATGCGGCACAGGATGTAGATACCGACCATGTAGAACAGGGCTTGGCTCAAACCGGGGATCACGGCGGCGGCGAACAGGCGTCCGATGGATTGTTCGGCGATGATGCCGAACACGATCAAGGCGCCCGACGGCGGGATCAGCGCCCCTAAGGTGCCACCAGCGGCCAGCGCCCCTGTTGCAAAAGCCGGGGAGTAATTGTGCTTGCGCATCTCTGGCAGCGCCACCGATCCGATGGTGGCGGCGGTGGCCAGACTGGAGCCACTGATTGCCCCGAAACCGGCGCAACCGGCGATGGAGGCAAGGGCCAGCCCGCCGGGCCGATGCCCGATGAACCGGGCCGCCGCGTCAAAGAAATCGCGGCTGGCCCCCGCTGCGAAGCACAGATGCGCCATCAGCAGGAACAGGGGCAATACGCCCAGTTCATATTTGGCGATGGTTTCAAATGCCACCACGCCGGCCTTGATCATTGCCGCTTCCGGCGTGACCAGGATGGCGATGCCCCCGGCCCCCACGGCGGCCAAGGCCACCCCGATGGGCAGGCCGAGCGTCAGCAGGGCCAGCAGCGCGATGATGCCCAGGGCACCCCAAATCTCAGGACTCATGGTTGCCTCTCTTACCCAGCGCACGTACCAGGAACAGAAGGGCGATCAGCAGGCAGGAACCGATCCACACGACACGCAGCCAGCGCAGGGGCAGGCCCAGGATTTCCGTCACTTCAAACCCGGTCCACAGGTCGGCGGCGACCCAGGCTGACCCGGCGGCCAGGAACAGGAAGAACAGGCAACAGGCAAAATCCGATGCCCGGTCGTAGCGCTGATGCCAGTCGGGTCCCAGCCGTTCGATCAGGATATGCACGCGGGCATGGGCACCGGACAGGGTGGCCCCCACCATGGCGGCGGATGCCGCCAGGACCACGCTGGCCTGCACCACCTCAATGGCACCCAGCAGGGTGAAGCCGACATGCCGACCCAGCACCGCAATGGCATCCGCCGACATGGCCATCAACAAACCGGCTGCTCCCAGCGCGAAGGAAATCCGGGTCAGCAGCCCGCCACCGGATGATGGTGGTTTGTCAAAGCGTTGAACCAAGATGCGCTTCCCCCTAATCGCTCATTCTTGTCATCCCGGCGAAAGCCGGGACCCCGGGACCAAGTGCCCACCCTGTCAGCAGCGTCCAGCGAAGCAACCCACACCGCAAGTGCCTGTGGCCCCTGGGTCCCGGCTTTCGCCGGGATGACGCAGGAGAGGCACTTGGAAGGGCTGTATTCGCATCAGAACGTCACCCGGATACCGCCATAGGTCATGCGTGGCGGCTTGTAGGTCACCATCTGGTTGCCATTGGCGGGGGAGGCGACACCATTAGCGATGACGGCTTTATTCCCGATGTTGCTCATCGCCACGAACAGTTCCCAACCGCCTTGGGCAGGAACGAAGGTGATGCGCCCATCGAACACGTCATAGGCGTCCTGGGCTACGGCGGCGGTGTTGTCGATATCAATGAAATAGCTGCTGGAATGGCGCCAGTCGCCACGCAGACGCACCGCCGCGCCCTCTGCCGAAACCGGAACCTCATAGGTCAGGCCCAGATTGCCGGTGAATTTCGGCACGAAGGGCAGTTCGTTCTTAAGGCCCAGCAGTACCGTGCCCGCCGTGGCCTGCTGCGGAAGCAGCTTGGTGAACTTGAAGTCGGTGTAGCCCAGTCCCGCCTGCAAGGTCAGCCCCTCGGCCAGCAGCGCCGTCGCTTCGGCTTCCAGTCCCTTGATCTCGCCATCGCCGCCATTGGTTTCCAGGCGGATGAAGGCGCCCGTGCTGTCCGTGGTGTTGCGGGTGATCTGGATGTCATTGTACTCACTGAAATACGCAGCGAGGTTCAGGCGCAGGCGGCGGTCGAAGAAGTCACCCTTGAAGCCCGCCTCATAGGCTGTCAGCTTTTCTGGGTCGAAGGTGTTGAACAGGTCGGCGCGGGTCGGGCGACCATTGACGCCACCGGCCTTGAACCCCTTGGACCAGGAGACATAGGCCATCATGTTGCTGTCGAACTTATATTCGGCACCCAGCTTGGGCGTGAACACGTCCCAGGTATCGCCAGCGGTGACATTGTTGAAGCTGACCAGATTGTTCTGCAAAGGCCGGACCTCGTAATAGCGGAAGTCCTTCTTCTCCTTGCTGATACGGGCCCCGGCCGTCAGGCTGAACGCATCCGTGACCTTATATCCGGCATGGGCGAAGGCGGCATAGGACGAACCGTCCAGCCAGCGGTTGCCCAGACGCATCTGGTCATAGCGCAGGTTATTGGCGTTATTGGCACCGCCCAGGCAACTGGCCGGGCCGGTCCCGTTGGCGGGGCAGGTGGCGGCGGCGACGCCCGGTGGGGAGATGGAGCGGTTGGGGGCCGCGCGCAGCGCCTCCACCAGACCCACCAACTGACGCGAGGACTGCGTATCCTGAGCCTTTTCCTCAAAGTACCAGAGGCCGACCAGCCAGTTCAGACGGTCGTCGAAGGCATCGCCGCTGAACTGGAATTCCTGGCTGAACTGGTGCTGCTGCACAGAGATGCCGGCCGAGGCGACGATATCGGCGGGGGTGCCGTCGGCGTCTGCTTTGCTGCGCACATCCAGGTCACGATAGGCGGTGATGGACTTTACGCCGATCACGCCAGGGTCCCAATCTACCACGCCGGACACGCCCCAGACATCGGAATTGGCGTAGCTGGTGGAGGTGGAATAGGTCGTCCAGGGCTTGGGTGCCACCCAGCGGTTGTCGTAGGTCAGACCCTGCGGGGCCAGCACGACGCGGTTATACAGCTCGATATTCGGGGCTGCTGCGGCAGTATTGAAAATGCCGACAGCCTGGTAATCGGTCGCTGCTTGCCGTTCCCGCGTTACGTCGCCCGACAGCGTCACCTGCAGCGTATCGGTGGGCGTCCAGGCCAGGGTGGCGCGGCCGCTGCGGACATTCACGTCGTTGCCGTTGCGCTTGGTCCCGTCGGCGGAAGGCAGAAGCCGCTTGTAATATCCGTCCTGATCGCGCGACAGGGCGCTGACGCGCAGCGCCAGCCTATCCTCGACCAGCGGCACATTGACGGAACCACCGACATCCATGCGGCCGTAATTGCCGACGCGCAGTTCGGCCACGCCGCCAAACTCATCACTCGGGGCTTTGGTGCTGATATTCAGCGCACCGCCCGACGTATTCTTGCCGAACAGCGTTCCCTGTGGGCCACGCAGCACTTCCACCCGCTCGATATCCAGCAGTTCCAGCACGGCACCGGGCGCGCGCGCCAGATAGACGCCGTCGATATAGATGCCGACCGCCGGGTCCTTGGTGATGATGAAGTCGGGCTGGCCCACGCCGCGGATGAACAATTGTGCGAAGTTGCTGCCGCCGGAACCGTTGCCAGAGGTGGTCATCTGGAAGTTCGGGGTGGCGTCGGCCACACCCTTCAGATCGACGACGCCCTTTTCGCGCAGATCTTCCGCTGTCAGGGCCGTGATGGCGATGGGCGTGTCCTGAAGGTTCGTGGACCGGCGTTCCGCCGTCACGATGATCTCCTCCAGCACGATGGGCGCTGCGGCCTGCTGGGCCTGCGCCATAGCGGGAATTGCGTAGAGACCGATGGCCAGCGCAACGGGCGCGGCGCCGCGAGGCGTCCACTTCTGGAACATTTTCATCCTCCCTGGATATTCGGGCGGGGTTCTTTGCCCCGTCTGAAGGCACCTTCGCCTTTCGTTATTGTTCATAACATAGACGGTTGATATTTACAACTATCTAAATTCCCGAATGCGATCTTGGAGAACGGAATTTGCGGACAGGGCAGCCCGCATCCGCTATCAAGGTTTTGAACCAATCCCGGCCCCCTTTCCGACGAAGATCATGGCGAACGACAAGAATGATGCGGGTGATCCGCCCGAGGTGGATCTGGGGCGGCTGGGGGATTTCATCGGCTTCCGGCTACGCCGTATCCAGAACCATCTGTCACGCAATTTCTCCGCCCGTAATGCCGACTGGAACCTGCGTTCCGGTCTGTTCAGCTCGTTGGCCATCATCGCCGCAAATCCAGGAATTTCCCAGAATGTCTTGTCGCGGGAGGTGGGACTGGACAAGTCGGCGACGGTACAGATTGTCGATGATCTGGAGGGGCGCGGCTGGGCCGAACGTCGGCGTTCACCCAACGACCGTCGCTTCTATGAATTGGTGGTCACGGAGAAGGGCCAACAGGCGCTGGCACAGCTTTTCGCCAATCTGGAAGAAACGGAACGGGATGTGATGGCTCACCTGTCGGACGGGGAGCGGACCCTGTTGCTGGGCCTGCTGGACCGGATTTATCAGAGTTGTTTCAAGGTGTAATTCTATCACATTGAAACAATTGATATTTGTCCCGCCTCATTACCAACTGGCGGGGCTGGATGTGCGCGTCCGCAGGCACCGTGCCGCAGAAATTTCGCGGCCCGTATATTGTTATGTTGAATTACGATTTATCGTGACGTATCGTTGAAAATATCAACGAATTAAGAGCCTGTCCCCTAAAGGGCGGGCCGTCCCGAGGGAGAAACCCATGAAGATGCTGGCATCGCGCCCGGCGGCGCGTCTGCTTACCCTTTTGTTGGCCAGCAGTGCCATTGCACCGGCAGCCCTGGCCCAGGCCGACAGCACGCCTGTGCTGGAAGAGATCGTGGTGACGGCCGAGCGCCGGACGCAGAGCCTGCAGGATGTGCCAATCAGCGCGACTGTCCTGTCGGGTGAGGATATCGTCCGCAAGGGCGTGGCCAACCTGGCCGATATCCAGCAGGTTTCCCCCTCCATCGCCATCAATCAGGTGAACCGTTCCACCTATGTGAATATCCGCGGCGTCGGTATCGCGCAGACGGCACCCAGTTCCAGCCCCGGCGTCGCTTATTATATCGACGGACAGTTGATCCCGCATGAACAGTTCATCAGCCAGTCCTTCTACGACATCGGCTCGCTGGAGGTTCTGCGCGGGCCGCAGGGCACCCTGACGGGCCAGAACTCCACGGGTGGCGCCATTTATGTGCGCACGCCGGACCCGGAATTCGGCGTGGTGAAGGGCTTTGTCGATCAGACCATCGCCTCCTATGACTGGTATCGCACCACGGGTGCTTTGAATGTCGGGATGGGCGACAATGTCGCCGTGCGCGTCGCCGCCGTCCGCGACAAGCGCGACAGCTTCTCCAAGAATATCGGCCCCAGTCCCAGCGATCCCGGCAATATCGATTTGGAGGGTGCCCGCCTCAACATCGCGCTGCGCAACGACGCGGAAACCCTGCGCATCAACCTGCGCGGGGAGTATTTCAACAGCGACAGTGACAACAACGCCGTCAAGCGCCGCAACGATACCGTCAGCACCAACCCCTATATCATCCAGGAAGACGCCATCTCCTATCTGAAGCAGGAAGGTTATCGTCTGTCCGGCGAACTGAAACTTGCCCTGTCCGACAGTGTCGATCTGCGCGCACTCACCTCCTGGCAGGATGGCAGCACCACGGACCAGACCGATGGTGATCGTACCGCCACGGCCCGCCCGCGTCCGCCGGCGGCCAATGTCGGTCGTGTCGGCTACACCGATACGACCATCGAGACACTGATCAACGAGGTGAACCTGCTATCCACGGGCGATGGGCCGCTGACCTGGGTCGTCGGGGCATTTCGGATGGATGAGGATATTCCCATCACCGTCCTGCGCGACAACAACAACACCGTGAACTTCGTTTCCTCCACCTCCACCATCATCTCCAAGGTGACGAACAAATCGCAGTCGGTTTTCGGTCAGGCGAATTATTTCGCGACGGAGCAGTGGGAACTCATCGTCGGTGCCCGCCATTCCTGGGACGGCCAGACCTATAACCGCATCGCTTCCGCCGGCGGTACCGGCATCAGCAAGCTCAGCTCCACCAAGCTGACGGGCAAGGTGGGGGCGAACTACCACGCCACCGACGACACGATGCTCTATGCCAGCCTGTCGCGCGGGTACAAGGCCGGTGGCGGCAATCTGCCGGCGGCCAGCCCCGCCTTCGGGCCGGAAACCAATCTCGTGTATGAGGCGGGGTGGAAGACCACCTTCCTGGACCGCCGCCTGCGCCTGAACGGCTCGCTGTTCTATTCCGATTATAAGGACATGCAGTTGGCCAGTCTGGCCAACGGCCTGCCGCTGACCCAGAACGCCGCCGCCGGCCAGTCGATGGGCGGTGAGTTGGAGTTGGAAGGCCGGTTCGGTGCGCTCGGCTTCAATGCCGGCCTGGGCTATCTGGATGCCGAATTCGCCAAGGACACGACGTTGCAAAACACCGTCGCCAACCGCAACGAGCTGGTGAAAAAGGGCAGCACGCTACCCTTCTCCCCCGAATGGACCATCAATGCCGGGGTGCAGTATGAGATCATGGCGGGCGAAACGGCCATCACCCCGCGCCTGCAATGGAGCCATGTGGGCAAGAGCTACGCGACCCCGTTCCCCAGCCTTGTCACCACCCTGCCGGCCAGGGACGTGGTCGATGCCCGTTTGTCCGTCGATCCCACGGATGCGCTGCGCCTGGAACTGTTCGTCACCAACCTGTTTGACGAGACCTATATTGCCAGTCAGCTCCAAAACTCGTCATCCGCTGATGGCGGCATCATCTATGGTGCCCGCCGTCAATATGGCGGCCGTCTGACCTATCGGTTTTAAGGCGGGGGAAGGGGATGCGATCCTTCGTTTCCGCCCTGGCCCTGTTGGCAGCCTTCACGCTGCCGGCGGGGGCGACATGGTGGTCGCCGGGTGACGGTACGCCGTTCCCGGCCCAGTATGACGATGCCGACGCGCACGGTGTCACGCGCCTGCTGCTGGATGGCGGGCCGATGGAAACGAAGGGCCATCCCTTTTTTGAGGCCAAGGGCAAATATGGCCGCGCCTGTGTCACCTGCCACCAGCCGTCGGATGGGATGAGCCTGTCGGCTGAAACCGCCCGCATAAGGTGGCAGGAAACGGCGGGCAAGGACCCGCTGTTCGCGGCCATCGACGGGGCCAACTGCCCCGATCTGGCGCAGGGGGAGCGCGCGTCGCATTCCCTGCTGCTGGAACACGGCCTGTTCCGCATCGCCCGGCCCTGGCCGCCCGTCGATCATGATGGACAGAAGATCGAGCCCGACTTCACACTGGAGGTCGTGCGCGACCCGACCGGGTGCAACGCGTCCAAGGTTTGGGGTCTGTCATCGCCCAATCCGCAGGTCTCCGTCTTCCGCCGGCCCCGTCCGGTGGCGAATTTCAAATATATCCTGGCCATGGGCTTCGCGATCGACCCGAAGGTCGGCAAGCCACTGCCCATCGATCCCGAAACCGGGAAGATGGTTAGCGGCAATCTGATGGCCGACCGCCGTGTTCTTTCCCTGGAAGCGCAGATGCGCGATGCGGCCCATTCCCATATGGGCTTCGACGCGTTGACGCCCGACGATATCAAGCGTATCCGCGATTTCGAGGATCGCATCTTCGTGGCGCGGCAGCGCGACAGCGTGGGCGGTGATCTCGACGCGATGGGCGCGCGTGGCGGGCCGGAGACATTGGCCACGTCGCAACCGGGCCGCCTGGGCAGCCAGGGTGCCGCCGTGTTCAGCGAGTTCGCGGCATGGGAGAATATCCCCGCCGACGCCGCCATAACGCCGGAGCAGCGTGCATGGCGGGAATCTGTTGCCCGTGGGGCGCGGGTGTTCCGGGAAAAGATGTTCCTGATCACCGACAGTGCGGGCATCAACTCCCCCGTTGGCTTTGGCAATCCCGTCCGTAATTCCTGCGTCTTCTGCCATAACATGAGCCAGATGGGCATGGATGTGGCCCCCGGTCAGGTCGATCTGGGCACCACCACCATGCCCTTTGCCGACCCGCAGCCGCATCTGCCTTTGTTCCGCATCATCTGCAAGGGGCCGGCGCATCCGCACTATGGACCCGTGATCCACACGCACGACCCCGGCTATGCCCTGACCACGGGCCGGTGCGAGGATGTGGGCAAGATCACCTTGCAAACCCTTCGCGGCCTGACGGGAAGGGCGCCCTATTTCGCCAGCGGCTCGGCCCCCGACCTGCGGGCAGTGATCGATTATTACGACCGGCGCTACAATATCGGCTACACGGAGCAGGAAAAGCGCGATCTGGTCAATCTGATGGGGGCGCTCTGATGCGGCGGATGATGACGGCGCTGCTGGCGCTTTTGTCCTTCAACAGTGTCTCACAGGCGGCAGAGGCGGTGCGCTTCATAAGCTGTCCCGTCTATCGCGACACCGATGCCGGCCGCAAATCCGGCTGCTGGCTGGCGGAGGAGCGGGAGACGGGCCGGCGTTTCGACATCACCCAGTCGGCGACCAAGCCCGACTGGTCCATGGCCGTCCTGGTGGAAGGGCGCATTGCGGAAAAACAGGATAATGCCTGTGGTGCTGTCGTGCTGGAGCCTGTGCGGGTCTCGCTCCTGCCGGCACAGGCCTGCACCCGCGCCATGATCCCGGCAGAGGGCTTTCCAGGCCGCCGTTTCGTGCTGCCGCCCCGCAATATCCGGCCGCTTTATGCGCCGGAACCAGCTCCGCCGCCGCCCTATACGGACAAACTGTTCCCCATCCCGTTTGATTACGGGCGCGACTTCGTCGTCTATCAGCAAAGCGACTGGATGCTGGTCAATGCCGCCACTTATGCCAAGGCATCGGGTGGCAGTGTGATCATCACCGGATACGCCGAAACGGAGCCGTTGACCCTGTCGGGACAAACCTTGTCCGAACCTGCCGCCCTTGCCAAAAGCCGGGCGGAAATGGCACGGCTTTGGCTGGTCAGTCTGGGGGTGCCGTCCGACAGGGTGCGGATGGATTGGCACCTGAACCCCGCTCCGCTGGCCGATCCCGCCTTTGATGGATTGACGGAAACGTCGCGCAGGCGCGTGGATATCCGGGTGTCGGCTCCAATGCCATAGAAGGTCAGAAGGCGCAGCCCTTGGGCAAGCCCAGCTTGCGCAGAATGATGGCAGCAGGGCAGAAGCCGGTAATGCCGGCCTGCAAAAGGTTGGCCCCTACAAATATCGTCAGCAGCAGCCAAGCCTGACTGACAAACCAAGCCAACGCGACACTGAGCAGCACCATGGCCCCTGCAAAGGACATCACCGCTTTATCGATATTCATTTCATTCTCCGTCAGACTTCTTGAGAGGGCGTGGCAGCCGGGTACAGCCAGCGTGATGCCGACGACGACAACCACAGCCATACATGCAAAATGAAATCATATATTCAAACATATGAATATATGAAAATCATGCGTAAGTGACCTGACCCCTGCGTATGCCGGCATCGGTTGACGGGGCCGGTGCGTTACAATATCTTCATATATTAATATATACGCAAATAAGGAAGCACGCTATGGCGAAGGAACTGTCCCCAGCAGAAGTTCATCACCTGCTGACCCAGCATGGCATCCTGCTGATTGATGTGCGCGAGCCGCAGGAATTTGCTGCCGCCCGCATCCATGGCGCCCTGCTGTTCCCGCTGTCCAGCTTCGATCCGCTGGCCCTGCCGACGGGCGACAATGTGCGGATCGTGTTCCATTGCGGGTCGGGCAAGAGGTCGGCCATGGCGGTCGTGCGGTGCCAGCAGGCGGGTCTGACGCACAATGAACATATGGCGGGCGGTATCCAGGCCTGGATGGCGCGGCGCCTGCCCACGGTCACGCTGGACCCGACCAGCGGCGGCGTGATCGACCGGCGCTGAACAGCCATAGGGGAGGGAAAAATGCGCGCACGCCTGCTGTCATCCTTGCTGTTGTCCACCCTTCTGGCAGGTCCCGTTCTGGCCGCCAGTGGAGAATTCACCGTTTCAGTGCAAAGCCTGCCGGACCAGAAGTCCGTGTTCGCGACGGTGGAAAGCGTGAACAAGGTGCCGGCGCGCGTGCGCACCGGGGGCACCATCACCGGCCTGTCCGTGAAGGAAGGTGACGCGGTGATGGCGGGTCAGGTAATCGCCACCATCGGTGACCAGAAGCTGGCCCTGCAGCAGGGCGGGCTGGATGCGCAGATCGCCGCTGCCCGCGCACAGGTGGACCAAGCGCAAGGCGATCTGAAACGGGCTGAGGAACTGTCCAAGAACGGCTTTGTCACCAAGCAGCGGCTGGATGAATTGCGCACCGCCGCCAATGTTGCCGCCAACAATCTGAAGGCGCGCACCGCAGAACGGGCCGTGGTCGGCCAGCAGATGAATGAAGGCCAGGTGCTGGCCCCCACCAGCGGTCGTGTGTTGAGCGTGCCAGTCACGCCGGGCACCGTGGTGATGGCGGGGGAGGCGGTGGCGATGATTGCCGAACGCGATTATGTCCTGCGCCTGTCCGTCCCCGAACGCCATGCCGCCAGCTTGAAAAAAGGCGATCCCGTCCGGCTGGACGGGGAGGATATGGCACCGGGGGCGGCGGATGGGAGCGGCACCATCACCCTGGTCTATCCCCAGATCAGTGATGGACGGGTGCAGGCCGATGCCCGTGTGGCCGGCATCGGTGATTACTATGTGGGCCAGCGGGTGCGCGTGCTTGTGCCGGCGGGTGCCCGGCCCACCATTGTGGTGCCCGCCTCCTTCCTGACCAGCCGTTTCGGCCTGGATTACGCGCATCTGCGCGGGGGCGACGGCAAAGCCGTCCTAGTGCCGGTGCAGCGTGGGCAGAATCGCCCGCTGCCCGACATGGCGGACGGGGTGGAAATCCTGTCCGGTCTTTCCAATGGCGACATCATGGTGCGGCCATGACACTGGGCATTTCCGGCCTGCTTACGCGGGCGACCATCCGTTCCCCCCTGACGCCATTGTTCCTGATGGCCTCGCTCATCGCTGGGCTAATCGCGCTTGCGGTCATCCCGCGTGAGGAGGAGCCGCAGATCAGCGTGCCCATGGTCGATATCCTGGTCTCCGCTGACGGGTTGAAAGCCCCGGATGCGGCGGAACTGGTGACCAAGCCGCTGGAAGCCATCGTCAAGGGCATCAATGGTGTCGACCATGTCTATAGCCAGACGGAGGATGACCGCGTCATGGTGACGGCGCGGTTCAAGGTTGGCACCAAGGAAGATGACGCCATCGTCCGCGTCCATTCAAAGATCCGCGCGCATCTGTCAGAAATCCCGGTCGGCATTCCCGAACCCGCTATCATCGGGCGCGGCATCAATGATGTCGCCATCGTCACCCTGACCCTGTCGGCGGAACCCGGCATGGAACATCACTGGCATGACCGTGATCTGGGCAAGCTGGCGGAAAAGCTGCGGACGGAATTGATCAAGGTGCCCGATATCGGCGGCACCTATCTTTCGGGGCGGGTGACGGAGCAAATGCGGGTGGAGCCGGACCCGGAAAAGCTGGCGCTGTACGGTATCACGCTGGAGCAACTGACCGCCAAGATCGCCGGGGCCAACCGGTCCTTCGTTGCGGGCCGTGTGCTGGACGGCGGTAAGAGCCTGACGGTGGCGGCGGGCCAGACCCTATCGGGGGTGCCCGATATCGGGCTGCTGCTGCTGACCAGCCGCGACAACCGCCCCATCTATGTCCGTGATGTCGCCACTGTCGTCCTGGATAGCGCGCCGGTGGATCAGGCCGCCTGGACCATGGTGAAGGATGACAAGGGTGGCTGGATGCGCAGCCCCGCCGTCACGGTGGCCCTGGCCAAACGGGCAGGGGCCAATGCCGTGGTCGTCGCCGATGCCATCCTGGACCGGGTGGAAGGTCTGCGCGGTCGCCTGATCCCCGACGGGGTGCGGGTGGAGGTGACGCGCAATTATGGGGAAACCGCGTCGGAAAAGGCTGATGAACTGCTGTTCCACCTGGGGCTGGCGACCCTGTCCATCGTCGCCCTGATCTGGTTTGCCATTGGCCGGCGGGAGGCGCTGGTGACCCTGGTGGTCATTCCCGTGACCATCCTGATGACGCTTTTTGCGGCGCACCTGATGGGCTACACCATCAACCGCGTCAGCCTGTTCGCACTGATCTTCGCCATCGGCATCCTGGTCGATGACGCCATCGTAGTGGTGGAGAATATTGCCCGCCACTGGGCGATGAAGGATGGCCGCGACCGGTTGACCGGTGCGGTGGAGGCGGTGGCGGAGGTCGGCAACCCCACCATTGTCGCCACACTGACGGTGATCGCCGCCCTGCTGCCCATGCTGTTCGTGTCGGGCATGATGGGGCCGTACATGGCGCCCATCCCGGTCAATGCCTCCGCCGCCATGCTGTTCAGCTTCTTCGCGGCCATGGTGCTGGCGCCATGGTTGATGCTGAAACTGTCGGGCAAGGGGGCGGATGCAGGGCATGGGCATGACGGTGCGCATGATGGCGGGACCCTGGGCCGGGTTTACCGGAAGGTGGCGGTGCCGCTTTTGTCGTCGCGCCGCAATGCCGGCCGGTTCCTGGCCGTAGTGGGGGTGGCGACCTTGGCCTCGCTGGGCCTGTTCGCGACCAAGAGTGTGACGGTCAAGCTGCTGCCCTTCGACAATAAATCCGAACTGTCGGTGCAACTGAACCTGCCGCGCGGGGCCAGTCTGCAGGACACGGAGCGGTTGCTGTTCCAGGCCGCCGACATTGCGGCCACCCTGCCGGAACTGCGCTCGGCCCAGATCTATGCGGGCACGGCGGCCCCGTTCAATTTCAACGGTCTGGTACGGCACAGCTTCCTGCGCAACAGCCCCGATCTGGGGGAGCTGCAGATCAATCTGGCACCCAAGGGGGAGCGCGCCCGCGCCAGCCATGATATTGCGGTGGACCTGCGGACCAAACTGCTGGCGGGCCTGACCTTGCCGGCGGGCACCAGCCTGAAGGTTGTGGAGGTGCCGCCCGGCCCGCCGGTGATGGCGACCCTGTTGGCCGAAATCTACGGCCCCGACGCGGCCACGCGCCGGGCGGTGGCGGCGGAGGTGCGAAAGCTGTTCGCCACCATCCCCTTCATCACCGATATCGATGACAGCATCGGCACCACCCAGCCGCGCCTTCGGATTTCCATCGACCAGGAGCGAGTGGAATATTTCGGAGTGGAGCAGGCATCGGTCTATGACGCGCTGCGCGCCATCCTGGGCAGCAATCCGGTGGGTTATTCCCATCGGGGGGCGGAACGCTATCCCGTCGATATCTCCATCGCCCTGCCGAAGGAGGATCGAGCCTGGACCGCACGTCTGTCCAGCACGCCGGTGCCCGCCAACGCCATTCCGGGATCGAACCGCGTGGTGGAACTGGGCGAACTGGTCCGTGTGACGCGGGAGGAGGGATCGCCGGTCCTGTTCCGCCGCGACGGCTATTTCACCGACATGGTGACAGCGGAACTGGCCGGGCGGTTTGAGGCCCCGATCTATGGCATGGGTGCGGTGGCCGACGCCATCGACGCCCATGACTGGGGCGAGCTGCCCAAGCCTTTGGTGACGCTGGCCGGACAGCCGGCCGATGAAAGCCATCCGACCCTGCTGTGGGATGGGGAATGGGAGGTCACCTGGGTCACGTTCCGCGACATGGGGGCGGCGTTCGGCGTAGCGATCCTGGGCATCTATGTGCTGGTGGTGGCGCAGTTCCGCAGCTTCAAACTGCCGCTGGTCATCCTGACACCCATTCCGCTGACGTTGCTGGGCATCATGGTGGGCCATTGGATCATGGGCGCGGCCTTCACAGCGACGTCGATGATCGGTTTCATCGCGCTGGCCGGCATCATCGTGCGCAATTCCATCCTGCTGGTGGATTTCATCCGCCATGGGGCGGGAAGGGGCATGAACCTGCGTGAGGTGTTGCTGGAAGCCGGTGCCGTGCGGTTCAAGCCCATCCTGCTGACGGCCCTGTCGGCCATGATCGGTGCCGCGACCATCCTGACCGACCCGATCTTTCAGGGGCTGGCGGTGTCGCTGCTGTTCGGGCTGGCATCGTCCACTTTGCTGACGGTCCTCGTCATCCCGGCCATCTATGTCGTGTTGCGGGACGCGGACGCGGTTGCCTGATTGACGGCCAAAGCTTTCCCTTTTATCTCGGAGGGATGAACGTGGAAGAGATGCAGGCCAACGCCGACCGCGCGGTTGAATTGCTGAAGTCGCTGGGCAACCGCAGCCGGCTGATGATCCTGTGCCAGTTGCTGCAGGGTGAGCGGTCGGTGGGCGATCTGGCTCAGCGGATCGGCATGCGCGACACCGCCGTGTCACAGCAACTGGCCCTGCTGCGCAAGGATGGTCTGGTCCGGGCCCGCCGCGATGCACAGACCATCTATTATGCGCTGGCCAGTGCGGAGGCCGAGCGGGTGATCGTCACGCTCTATGATATCTACTGTCCGGCGGAATAGCGCCGCGATGCTGGTGATAAAAAAGGCCGCTCCCGGTTGCCCGGAAGCGGCCTTTTCTTTGTCGGTCCGGGATCACGTCCCCTGCGGCCGTTCCTTCGCGTCTTCACGCATTTCGAACCACATGGCGTTCAGAACGGCAAAGGCGGCGGCCAGGGGAAGGCCCAGCATCCAGGCGAAATACCACATGATGCGCTCTCCATTTCCTTAGTAATGGTGGCCTTGACCGGCGCGGATGGCATCCGCGTCAACCTTGCCCCACAGGATGCGATAGGCCCAGGCCGTGTAGGCCAAGACGATGGGCAGGAAAATGCCGGTAACCACCAGCATGATGAACAAGGTCTGGTGCGAGGATGAACTATCCCAGACCGTCAGGCTGCTGGCCGGGTCGATGGAACTGGGCAGGATGAAGGGGAACATCGATACGCCGACAGTGGCGATGATCCCGAACAGCGACAGGCCAGAAATGATCAGGGTCGATCCCTCCCGGCGTGCCTTCAACCCGGCCCAAACCAGGAGCGGCCCCGCGAGACCCAGCGCTGGCGCGATCAGCAGGAATGGGTGGGCGGCATAATTGCTGAACCACAGCGCCGGTGCCGCCGCCACTTCCTTCAACAGCGGGTTGGACGGACCGTCGGTCACTACAGCACTGCTGATATGATAGCCATCGACCCACAGATAGAGCGCCAGACCCGCCAGTGCGAACAGGGCGGGCGTCAACAGGGCGGTCACCAGCCCCACGGCCCGCGCCCGTTCTGCGACGGTTCCTGTGGTCTTCAACGCCACCCAGGCGGCCCCGTGTGTGACCAGCATCGCGACCGACAGCAGACCGCAGAGCAGGGCGAACGGGTTCAGCAGGCCGAAGAACGATCCTTCGTAAAAGGCGCGCAGGTCGCCATCCAGCCGGAATGGCACGCCCTGCATCACATTGCCGACGGCCACGCCGAAGATCAACACCGGCACGAAGCCGCCCGTGAACAGCGCCCAGTCCCAGGCCGTGCGCCAGCGGACATCGTCTCGCTTCGACCGGTACTTGAACGCCACGGGCCGCAGGATCAGGGCCGCCAGCACGACAAACATGGCGAGGTAGAAGCCGGAGAAAGACACGGCATAAAGCGGCGGCCAAGCGGCGAAGATGGCACCACCGCCCAGGATGAACCACACCTGGTTGCCTTCCCACACCGGTCCAACGGCATTGATGAGGGTGCGGCGCTCGACATCGTTCTTGCCGATAAAGGGCAGCAGGATGGCCGTGCCCATATCGAACCCGTCCGTGGCCGCAAACCCGATCAGCAATATGCCCAGCAGCACCCACCAGATCAGGCGCAGCGTCGTATAATCCAGAAGTTCATGCAGGATCATGATCGTCACTCCGCCGCTTGCAACGAGGTATAGGGCAGGGGGGCGGGATGGTCATCCGGCTCCGGCCCCTTCTTGATGGCGCGGACCATCAGCGCCATCTCCACCACGAACAGTACGCTGTAGAACAGGGTGAAGCCGGCGATGGTGATCAGCAGGTCGGTGACCGACAAGCTGGACACCGCCATGGCTGTCGGCAGTACGCCTTCAATGATCCAGGGCTGACGTCCGAACTCCGCCACCACCCAGCCCAATTCCGCTGCGATCCAGGGTAGCGGAATGGCCAGCACGGCCACTTTCAGCAGCCAGCGCGGTTCGCCCAGTCGGCCCGTGGCGGATTGCCAGAAGAAGGCGGCCATCAGGGCGATGAAGAAGAAGCCCAGCCCCACCATGATGCGGAAGGACCAGAAAAGGGGTGCGACCTGCGGCACCAGATCCCAGGCCGCCTTGTCGATCTGGTCCGCCGTCGCCTGACGCGGATCATCGACATAGCGTTTCAGGAGATAGGCGTAGCCCAGATCGCGACCGTGGTTCTCAAACGCCGTTTTCACCTCTGGTGCTACCTTGTCCACGCCCTTGGCGGCGCGGATGGTCTGCAGGGCGTCATAAGCGATGATGCCATTCTCCACGCGCTGCTTGCCGTGGGCGACCAAATCATTGATACCGGGAACCTGTGTGTTCAGCGAGCGGGTGGAAATCAGGCCCAGCGCCCAGGGGATTTGCAGCACATGGTGCGTTTCCCGGGCTTCCTGATTGGGAAAGCCGATGGCGGTGAAGGCAGCGGGGGCGGGTTCGGTCTCCCACATGCCCTCAATAGCGGCCAGCTTCATCTTCTGATGTTCGGTCGCCAGATAGCCGCTTTCATCGCCCAGAACGACCACCGACAAGGACGACAGCAGGCCGAAGGAACAGGCGACCGCCATGCTGCGCTTGGCCAGCGTCACATGCCGCCCCTTCAGCAGATAGAAGGCCGAGACACCCAGCACGAACACTGCCGCCGTGACATAGCCGGCGGAAACGGTATGTACGAACTTGGCCTGCGCCACGGGATTGAAAATCACGGCATAGAAATCCTCAATCTCCATGCGCATGGTTGCCGGGTTGAAGACTGCCCCCACCGGGTTCTGCATCCAGCCATTGGCGATCAGGATCCACAGGGCGGAGAAGTTAGACCCAATGGCGACGGCCCAGGTCGCGGCCAGATGCTGCACCTTGCCCATCTTGTCCCAGCCGAAGAAGAACAGGCCGACAAAGGTGGCTTCCAGGAAGAAGGCCATCAGGCCCTCAATGGCCAGCGGCGCGCCGAAAATGTCGCCGACATAATGGCTGTAATAGGACCAGTTCATGCCGAACTGGAATTCCATGGTCAGTCCCGTGGCGACACCCAGGACGAAGTTGATGCCGAACAGGCTACCCCAGAACTTGGTCATCTGCCGCCAGATAGGCCGGTCGGTCATGACATAGACCGTCTCCATGATGGCGATGATGATTGACAGGCCCAGGGTCAGGGGCACGAACAGAAAATGGTAGAGGGCGGTCAGTGCGAATTGCAGGCGTGACAGCCCGACAATGTCCAACTCCATGCGTCATGTCGCCGGCTGCCACCGGCGCCTCCTGAACGCGAACCCCGTCCCGATGGCGGGGCTTCATCCTCCGGGGCGTTGGTCCGGCCGGTCAGTCGGGGCGCAGGGTTGACAGGGCATCTTCAAAGGCCGGGTCGCCGCGCGCCACATCCATGACCGCCCGGCCATGGGACAACCGGATGATCCGGTCGGCCAGGGCCGCCTCACGCCTCAGATGCGTGACCAGCAGAATAGTTCGTCCAGCGGCCGATGCTTTGATTTTTGTCAAAATCAGGGCTGCGACAGAAAGGTCGATGCCCTCCGTAACTTCGTCCAGCAGCCACAAAGCCTTGTCCTGCAACAGGAAACGCGCCAGGGCCAGACGGCGGCGCTGTCCTGATGACAGGCCGGTTCCACCTTCGCCCAGTGGGGCGTCCAACCCACCGGGCATTTCCCGGACGACTCGCGCCAAACCGGCCTGTTCCAGCACGTCCCACAACCGTATATCGTCCGCGGCAGGGTCGGCCAGTAACAGGTTGGCCCGCACACTGTCCTGAAACAGGGCCGCATCCTGGCCCAGCAGGGCCCAGTCGGGGACAGTGACTGTACCCGACTGCGGCGTTGCTTCGCTGGTAATCAGGGCCAGAAGGCTGGATTTGCCGGCCCCGCTTTCACCGATCACGGCCACATGCTGTCCGGCCGGAATGGACAGGCTGAACCCATCGAATAGCGGGGAAGGCGCACCATCATGCCGGAAGCTGACCGAAGACAGCACCACATCGGTGGTCTTGGCTGCTGGCTGCACTGTGTCGGCCGGCATGGACAGCGCATCCCCAACCCGCCGTACCGCCCGTAAGGAACGCCCAAGTTCCACCGCCCCACGCCGCAGCGCGCCCAGCGGTTCCGTGATACCCAGCAGGATCAAGACGAACAGCGCCACTGCCGGCCCGCCAAACAGGCCCCGTTCCACCAGTTCCGCACACAGCATGACGCCGCCGGACAGCAAGGCCGTCCCTGCCAGCCCCTGCCAAAGCGTCAGACGGCTTTCCAACTGGTTAAGCCTGTCATCCGCCTTTGCCAGTCGTTCCTCCGCTGACAGGACCAGACCGGCAATCTGTTCCTGACGCTCGGTCATACGCCATTCCACGCGGCCCGCGACCAGATCCAGAACACGAAGACGCAACGCCTCCAGTGCCGACGCGCGCCGTCCCCCCGCCGTCATGCCACTTCGCCCGCCCAGGATCAGCATGACAAGGCCGGTCAGCAGCAGAAACAGGCCCGGCAGAAGACCCGCCAACCCGGTGAGCAGTGTCAATGCCACCATACTGGCCGCTGCCAGCAGGATCAGGACGCCCATCGGCACCAGCAGCCGCAGATAAAGCGTGTCCAGTGCGTCCAGATCGCCGGTGATCCGAAACAGCAGTCGCCCAGGCCGTTGGGCCAGGGCACGGCCCAGACCGGGCCGCGCCAGCGCCCGGAACAGGCGCGCGCGCAGCCCCGCGATCACCGACAAGGTGGCGTCATGCGTCACCAGCCGTTCGCCATAACGGGCCCCTGTGCGCAGGATGGCCAGCGCCCGCACGCCAGCGCCGGGCCGAAACACATCAAATGCCAGGGCTGTCCCCACCGAAAGGCCGGCGATGCCTGTGGCCGTGATGAACCAGCCGGAAAGCCCCAACAAGGCCGCGCCCGCCAGGGCCGTCAAACCGGCAATGCCCAGGCCCAGCCACAGCTTCCAACCCGCCGCCTGCCGGAAAAGGCGGAACAGCAGCAACAGTTGCGCGCTCATGTCCCGACCTCCACCACGCGATCCATCCGCGCGGCCAACCGGGGATCATGGGTCGCCACCAGGAGGGCACGCCCCTCGGCGGCTTTCAACAGCGCCTCAATCACTTCTGCCGCTGTATCGGCATCCAGATGGGCGGTGGGTTCATCGGCAAGGATCAAGGCGGCATCCGGGTCGGCGATGGCCCGAGCCAGGGCCAGCCGCAATGTCTCACCCCCCGACAATCCGACCCCGCCTTCGCCCACGCGTCGCGCCGGGTTATGACCGGGCAGCAATTGGTGCAGCAGGGTTGCTGTCTGCAGTCCTGGCCGGCCCAACGTCACATTGGCGGTCAGCGACGCGTTCATTGTGAAGGGCCGGTGCCCGATCCAGCCGATCTTCCCCTCGCGTGATACGCTGCCCTTGTCCGGTTGCAGCAACCCCGCCGCCAGGGCCAGCAGGGTGGACTTGCCCCCGCCGCTGGGACCGAACAGGGCCACCTTCTCCCCGCGTATCAATGTCATGTTCAGGCCGGTCACTATCGGCCCCGCACCCGGATAGGCGAAATCCACGTCGGTCAGACACAGAACGGAACCATCCGTGGATACCTCCACCGGTCGCGGCACCATCGCAACCCCGTCCGTCAAGCCGGCAAGGGCCCGCAACGCCGCTTCACCACTGGCCCGGTCATGCCAGACAGACGACAGTTCGCGCAGCGGCTCGAAAAAGGCTGGCGCCAGCAGCAGGATGAACAGGCCCTCGGCCAGCCCCAGTTTGCTGCCCCAGCTGCCGAATTCGATCTGGCCCAGCAGATTGAACCCGACATAGACAGCCACCAACGCCACGCCCAGCGCCGAAAACAGCTCTAATACTGCCGATGACAGAAAGGCGATACGAAGGACCGCCATGGTCCGCCGCTTCACATCGGCGGCCAGGACGCCGATCCGGTCCGCCACCCGATCCTCTGCCTTCAGGGCGCGGATGGTGGACAGCCCGCGCAGCCGGTCCATCAGCAGCCCGTTCATGCTACCCACTGCCGCCAGCTGATCTTCGCTGGCCTTCTTGGCCCGGATGCCGATCAACGCCATGAACAACGGGATCAAGGGGGCGGCGACCAGCAGGATCAGGGCCGCCGCCCAGGAATGCCAGGCGACCACGGGCAGGATCACGCCCGGCACCAGCATCAGCCGCCAGCGGATGGGCACATAGCGTTGCAAATAGGGAACGACCGCTTCCGCCTGTTCAGCCAACAGGCCCGCCGCCTCTCCCGATGGGGGTAGGGTGGGCTCAAGTGGCGGGCGGTTTCCCAGCGCGGCCAAAGACTGTGCCCGTAGCTGCGACAGTTCCGCCCGGGCCGCGCGAAAGGCCAGCCGCCCGCCCCAGGCATCCAGGAAGGAGCGCAGAATACCCAGTATCGCGAACATTCCGGCCAGAACCATCGCATGGGCTGGCAGTGTATAAGTGCCGATCAGCCAGAAGACCGCGTCCGCCAGCAGCCAGGCCTGCGGTACCCACAGCAAGGCTGCCGTGGCCTGCAGCAATGCCGCCGGCAACAGCCTGCGCTGCTGCTGATCAGACAATGAGGAGGTGCGGGCCATGGTCAGGGGGTGCCGTGGGTCATTCAGGTTCAGGTGATTTAAGCCAGGGACCCTTGTCACCACAAGCGGTGCCGCCTGCGGCCAACTGTCGATCCCGTTGGAGGTCAGATGGCGTCAACGCGGTGCGCGGCCTGAGGACTCCCCCGGAACCAGGGTCAAAGTCCGATGCATTTCGGTTTGCGTTGGCAGGTCCTCAATCATGTTGACCAGCCAGGCTGTCGCCAGTTGCGCCATCTCACCCAGGGGACGATGGACAGTGGTCAGGGCGGGTGTCAGCATCTGGGCCAGCATGCTGCCGTCAAACCCGACGACAGACAGCGACTGCGGCACGGAGATGCCACGCGCCGAAGCAGCCTTCAACACGCCGGCCGCCATAATGTCATTGGCGGCGAAGATGGCGGTGGGCATCGGGTCCAGGGACAGCAACCGTTCAGCGGCCGCCACGCCGGAGGCGAAACCGTAATCGCCCTCCACTTCACCCACCAGACCGCATCCCGCCTCCATCAGAGCGGCCACGAAGCCGGCGCGACGTTCCTGCGCTGACCGGGCGCTGGACGGGCCCGACACCAGGGCGATGCGGCGATGCCCCAGTTCGACCAGATGCCGGGCGACATCGGCAGCACCGATGCGTTCATCGGAAACCAGGAAGCCGGCGAAGCCGTGAAGCGGGGTTGGCGACAGTGCAATGGCGGGCACGCCGGCCCCCGAAAGCGCCTCTGGCAATCCGGGAACGGTGGAGACGGGCGACAGAACGACCACCCCGTCGACACGAGAGCGACCGACAAAATCCAGCACATTCTCAATGGGTCCCATCGGACCGGTCGGTGCCGGGTGGATCACGATCTCATAACCGCGCCGCGTCGCCTCATGCACCATGCCCCGCTGGACGTCATCCAGCACCAGGGCATTCTGGTCATTATGGACCATGCCGATCAGGAAGGATCGACCAGTGGCAAGGCCGCGCGCCCGCGCGCTAGGCCGAAAGCCCAGGGCGGCAATCGCCTCTTCCACGCGCTCGCGCGTCAGCGCATTCACCTTGGTGGACCGGTTCAGCACGCGGGAAACAGTGCGGATGGATACGCCCGCCCGTTCGGCAACGTCGTTGATCGTTATATCCACAATGACGCGTTCCGCTGCTGACTGGGGTGATCGATATTATCCTACTTATCAAACCATGCCCGCTTGGCAAGCGCTTCCCACCCCCTCGTCATGCCCATCTGATACCCCATATGGGGGGAAATGATTGATCCCCTTGATGGCCATGCCGATGCGTGGCCCCGGAGACATGGCTGTGGTTGATTTCTCTATCCTGGAACTGGGCCGCGTGCGGGAGGGCGGGAGCCGCCGTGACGCGATGGACGAGGCCCGCACGTTGGCGCAGCATGCCGAACGATGGGGCTATAAGCGCCTGTGGGTGGCCGAACATCACAATATGCCGACCGTGACGACGGCGGCCACGTCGCTGATCATCGCGCATATCGCGGCCGGAACGAGCCATATCCGGGTGGGGGCAGGGGGCATCATGCTGCCCAACCATTCTCCCTATGTGATCGCCGAACAGTTCGGGACGCTGGCTACTCTCTTTCCTGATCGGATTGATCTGGGCCTGGGCCGCGCGCCCGGAACGGATCAGTACACTTTGCGCGCCCTGCGTCGCGATCCGGCCAGTGCTGAGAATTTCCCCCGTGACGTGTTGGAGCTTCAGGCCTATCTGGCCCCCGCCACGCCGGGACAGCCGATTGAGGCTGTGCCGGGCTCTGGCACAGAGGTGCCACTCTGGATACTGGGGTCCAGCCTTTTCGGGGCACAACTGGCCGCTGAGCTGGGACTGCCTTTCGGCTTTGCCTCCCACTTCGCCCCTGGCTCCCTGGGTCAGGCGCTGGCCATCTATCGTGAACGGTTCCGCCCGTCGGCGCAGCAGCAACGTCCCCATGCTGTCGTCGGCGTCAATATTGCCGCGGCAGAGAGTGATGCGGAGGCCCGCTTCCTGGTCACGTCCCAGCAAATGTCCTTCACCCATATGGTCCGGGGGGCACGCCGTCTGACCCAGCCCCCCATTCCTGATATTGAAACCTATTGGTCTCCGCGGGAGAAGGCGCATGTGCAGCAGATGCTGGCCTGTTCCATCATTGGCGGGCCAGAGACGGTGCGCGCAGGTATCGAGGCGCTGCTGGAGCGGACCCATGCAGATGAATTGATGATCGTATCGGACATGTTCGATTTCTCCCGCCGGCTGCGCTCATTTGAGATCATCGCGGGACTGATGCGGGGATAATCGACCGGACATCAAATCCATCAGTAGTCGCTGATGCACTGACACCGGTCTACATCTTGGGACCTATCCGAAAAGAGGGCTAGTGCAGCGACACGGTTCGCTGAGAAAATGATGCGCATATCAGGGTGTGAAGCAGGCTTGGGGAATGCCCGTGCAGACGGACCTTCTCGGCAAAGTGTCAGAGACGCTGGGCGCCGCCCGGACGGTGGAGCAACTCACACGGCCCCTGCTTGAGTTGCTGGAACTGGTGACGGGGCTTGAAAGCACCTACCTGACCCATATCGATACCGGCGCCGGGTTGCAGACCATCGTCTTTTCCCGCAACAGCCGGACCATGCAGATACCGGAAGGTCTATCGGTTCCCTGGGGCGACACGCTGTGCAAGCGCGCACTGGAGGAAGGGCGGGCTTATACCGAGGATGTCGCCGCCTGCTGGGGTGATTCCGAGGCGGCCAAGGCCCTTGGCATCCAGACCTACGCCTCCACGCCCGTCTATCTGGGACGGGATCACCTTTACGGCACGCTCTGTGCCGCCAGCAGCGACCGGCAACCGCTGACGTCGCAGGGGCAGCAGGCCCTGTCGCTGTTTTCTACCCTGATCGGTCAGCAGTTGGAGCGTGAGCGTCTGCTGGAGGAGTTGCAAAGGGCCAATGCGGCGCTGGAGACCGAGTCCGCCACCGATGCCCTGACCGGTCTGCCGAACCGCCGCTGCGCGCTGACGGAACTGGACCGCCTGTTCGCCATCGGCCGGCGCACGGGACAACGGGTTCTGGTCGCCTTCATCGACCTGGACGGTTTCAAGAAGATCAACGATTCCCATGGCCACGACGCCGGTGATGTCTTCCTGGTGGAGGTCGGGCGGCGTTTGTCGAAGGGATTGCGGGCCGGTGACATGCTTGGCCGCTT
This sequence comes from Niveispirillum sp. CC-CTL257, assembly GCF_059489915.1. NCBI lineage: Bacteria > Pseudomonadati > Pseudomonadota > Alphaproteobacteria > Rhodospirillales > Azospirillaceae > Niveispirillum > Niveispirillum sp. CC-CTL257. The sequence goes on along the minus strand of NZ_JCAJXE010000001.1, from coordinate 1,812,038 downwards.
GGGCGGGGACGAATTTGTCGTCATCGGCCTGACGTCTCCTGGCGATGGTGATACCGACGACGCGCCGCAGCGCCGGCTGGCCCCGTTGATTCAGGGTCGCTACGATCTGGGCACCGCAGTGGTCGACTATCCAGGTGCCAGTTTTGGTGTCGTGCATGCTGATCCGCATCGCTTGACCCCTGATGAGGCCCTGCGGCAGGCGGATGCGCGCATGTATGAGAACAAGCGCAACCGTCGTTCGTAAGACATACGTCCAGCCCTGACCGTTGTATTGCCATAAAGCTGTGGGCACTCTCTCAACCGGGACTGTACGGGGGAGGGAATGATGGCGGTGTCCAGGCGTATGGTGCTTGCGGCTGTCGGGCTGCTGGCCTTGGGCGGTGTTGCCTTCGCCGGGTGGCAGGCCATGCGGCCCGCCGACCGGGCGGCGGAAACCCTGACCCCGCCACCAGTGACCGCGACACAGCCGGTGACGGCCAGATCCCTGCCGCCCGCAACACCGGACGACCGTGCCTTCCGTTTTACCCGCGTCACGACGGAAGCAGGTGGTGCCGTTGCGGAGGCCTGTCTGGTCTTCAATAAGCCATTGGACGAGACCGGTAGCGTCAATTACGCCGATTATGTCGAGTTGCCCGCCGACACCCGCGCCGGCTTCCGGGTCGCGCGGGAAAAACTGTGCCTGTCAGGCCTGACCTTCGGCACCGAATATCAGGCCACCCTGCGCCCCGGTTTGCCGGCAGGGGCCGGTGGTGGCACGCTGGAGGCGGCGGCGACCGTCGCCCTGACCCTGACTGACCGGCAGCCGGCGGTGGCGCTGGGTCAGGGCTTCATCCTGCCACGTGAAATGGGCGACGGCCTGCCAATCACCACCGTCAATGTCGACCGGCTCGCCATCAAGCTCTACCGCATCGGTGACCGCATGCTGGCCCGCATGCGGCAGGATTTCGTGGATGAACGCAGCTTCTACCCCTACAGCGCCAGGGAGGTGGAGCAGGATGAGGGCCGTCTGGTCTGGCAGGGCGAGGTGGCCGTGACGGGCCCCCGCAATAGCGCCGTCACCACCCTTTTCCCGCTGGCCGATGCCATCGGCAAGACGGAACCCGGTGCCTATCTTCTGGTTGCCACCAACCCCGACGCACCGCGCCAGGATGGGGATGATAGCTACTATTATTCCGACGATTACCGGCCCCAGGCCGGGCAGTGGGTGGTGCAATCCGATCTGGGCCTGACCAGTTTCCGTGGGGCGGATGGGCTGACCCTGTCCGTGCGCTCCCTGTCCAGCGCCAAGCCCGTGAGCGGTGTCCGCCTGTCCCTGGTCGCCCGCAACAATGACGTGTTAGGGGAGGCGAAAAGCGACGGCAAGGGGCTTTTCCATTTCGACGCCGGGCTGCTGCGCGGCGAGGGCGGTCTAGCGCCCGTTATGATCATGGCCTATCGCGAGGATGGCGATTTCAACTTCCTGGACCTGCGCCGCCCCGGCTTCGACCTGTCCGACCGTGGCGTGGAGGGGCGGCCTCCCTCTGCGGCGGCGGATGCCTTCCTTTATACCGAACGCGGCATTTATCGTCCGGGAGAAACGGTGGAGCTGACTACCCTGCTGCGCGACGCGCAGGCCACGGCCCTGCCGGGCCGGCGCTTGACCATCAAGCTGAAACGCCCGGACGGTAAGGAGCATCAGCGGTTGGAAATGCCCGATGGCGGCGGGGCGGCGGGGCATATGTCCATCACCCTGCCGGCCAGCGCCAACCGGGGGCAGTGGGAGGCGGTGGCCCACGCCGACCCCGACGGGCCTGCTATCGGGTCCGTTCGTTTCCAGGTACAGGATTTCGTGCCGCAGCGCCTGGACGTCGCCATCGATAACAAACCGGCCCGGCTGGCACCCGGTGAGGCGCTGAGCCTAAATGTCAGTGCCCGCTTCCTCTATGGCGCACCCGGTGCCGCCCTGGGCGGTGAGGCGCGGCTGACGCTGGAGCCGGACCCGGCACCGTTCCCCCAGCACAAGGGCTATCAATGGGGAACCCCTGCAGACAGTTTCGATGTCGAGCCGGTGGACCTGACCGTGGCGGCGACAGATGCGGTGGGCAAGACGCAGGTGACAGGTATGATCCCGGCGCAGGTGCCGGGGACAAGGCCGCTGCGCGCCGACATCTATGTCGCCATCCGGGAACCGGGTGGGCGGGCCACCGCCGAACATGTCTATGTGCCCGTCCCTGTGACGCCGCTGTCCATCGGTATCCGCCCGCAATTCCAGGAGGCGGTGCCGGAAGGCGCCAAGGCGGGGTTTGAGGTCATTGCCGTCGATGCCGATGGCAACACGGTTGCCGCCAAGGGCCTGTCCTGGCGGTTGATCAAGGATACCTCCACCTGGCAATGGTTCCGCAGTGGTGGCACCTGGAAATACCAGCGGGTGCCGCGTGAGAAAGTGATCGCCAGCGGCACGCTGGACATTGCCGCCGACAAGCCATCGGTTCTGTCGCAGGCCGTGACGTGGGGCGGATACCGGCTGATCGTGGCCGACAGCGCCAGCGTGGCTGCCACCTCCGTTGCCTTTTCCAGCGGATGGTATGGTGAAACGGGGCCGGACCGTCCCGACCGCCTGAAACTGGCTGCCGACCTTGCTGGCTATGCCCCCGGCGACACGGCCCGTCTGCGCATCGACAGCGAGGTGGCGGGAGAGGCGCTGCTGGTCATCGCCAACGAGACCGTGCATGAGACACGCAGTATCGCCGTGCCCGCGGGTGGTGCCGATGTCAATGTGAAGGTCGGGGCGGATTGGGGGCCGGGTGCCTATGCCCTGGTTACCCTTTACCGTCCGCTCAACGCCGCGCTGGGCCATGCGCCGGTGCGGGCGGTGGGCGTTGCCTGGCTGGGCATGGATGCGGGCCGCCGGACGCTGGATATCGCCATCGCGGCCCCGGATAAGGTGCTGCCGCGCCAGACCATCACAGTTCCCATCGCGGTCAAGGGGGCGGGGGCCAAGGCGCATGTGACGCTTGCCGCAGTTGATCAGGGCATTCTGGGCCTGACCCGCTTTGCCACCCCCAAACCGCAGGATTATTTCCTGGCCAAGCGGCAACTGGGTGTGTCGATGCGTGATGATTATGGCCGCCTGATCCGGGCGCAGGCCCAGGGCGATGATCAGGGCGGTGACGGGTTCGGCGGGCGCGGCTTGGACGTGGTGCCGACCCGTACCGTCGCCCTGTTCTCCGGCATCGTGGCGCTGGACGCGGCGGGCAAGGCCAATATTCCCCTGACCATCCCGGATTTTCAGGGCGAACTGCGCCTGATGGCCGTCGCCTGGGACGCTGACAAACTGGGGTCAGCCGAAAAGCGCATGACGGTGCGGGACCCGGTGGTGGCAGAGGTGATCCTGCCCCGCTTCCTGTCCCCATCGGACCGGGGCCGCGCGACTGTCCTGATCCATAATGTGGAAGGGTCGGCAGGCGACTATCGCCTGTCCTTGGCTGCCAAGGGCGCTGTCACGGGCGGGCAGGCGGACAGTTCCATCACGCTTGCCACCGGCGAACGGCAGGTCTTCACCGCGCCCCTGGATGGCGCCGAAGCCGGGATCGGAACCGTCACCCTGTCGGTCTCGGGACCGGGCGGGTTCCAGGTGGAACGGTCCTGGCCGATTCAGGTGCGTCCGCCACAACTGCCCGTGACGCGGGAGATCGTGGCGACACTGGCACCGGGGGAGAATGCTGTCCTGCCCACCGATCTCCTGACCGGGCTGGTGCCGGGGACGGAGGCGGTGTCGCTGTCCGTCTCTCGCTGGCAGGGGATCGATGTGCCGGGCATGCTGCGCTGGCTGGACCGGTATCCGTTCGGATGTCTGGAACAGACGGTCAGCCGGGCCATGCCCCTGCTCTGGTTCAATGATCTGGCCCTGCTGGCGGGCACGAAGCAGGACAAGGCCATTGCCGACCGTGTGCAGGACAGTATCGACCGCGTCCTGTCCATGCAGGACCCGGAGGGAGGCTTCCGCACGTGGGGTCAGTATGGCGACGCCGCCGATCCCTGGCTGTCGGTCTTCGCCATGGACTTCCTGGAACTGGCCTCCGACCAGGGCTTTGTGATATCGGCGGACGCGCTGGTGCTCGGCCGGAACTGGCTGGGCGACGCCTCCAGCCGATCCTACCCGCCGGCGGTGCGGGCCTATGCTGCCTGGGTCCTGGCCCGCAAGGGCAAGGCCAATGTCGGCGACTTGCGCTATTTCCATGACAGCAACATGCCCGAACAGGCCCTGGCCGCCGCCCATCTGGGTGCGGCCCTGGACGCCGTGGGTGAGCGGGCACGGGCCGGCCAGTCGTTCGATGCTGCCCGCCAGAAGCTGGCCGATTGGGCCGCGAAGGAGGCGGAGGAGGATGCGGCGCGCGACATGGCGCGGCGGACGGGCAAGCGCCCCAAGCTGCCGGTCCGTACCGACACCTATGGCAGCCGCCTGCGCGACACCTATGCCATTGCCAGCCTGATGGCGGCGGGTGGGCGCGGCGTGGCGATCCCGGCCCTGCTGGACACCGCACAGGTCCTGGATACCCGCGCGGAGGAGACGAACACCCAGGAAAAGGTCTGGATCCTGCGGGCTGCTGCCGGACTGGCCCCTAAGGGGGCGAAGCTGGCTGTCAGCCTGGATGGAGCGCCCGTTGGTACCGGCGATCCGGTATCGGCGTCCATCCCGCTGGACCGGCTGCGCGCCGGTCTGACACTGGCCAACCAGGGCGATACGGGCCTTTACCGTACCCTGTCGATAGAGGGCGTACCGGTGGAGCCGGTGCCGGCGACGGAGGCCGGGATCGCCCTGCGCAAAAGCCTCTATACCGCTGACGGGCAGCCCGTCGACCCGGCGACTATCAAGCAGAATGACCGGATCATCGTGGTGGTGGAAGGAAATGCCGGCATGGCCGCCGTTTCCGGCGACTATGCCATCCTGGACCTGCTGCCCGCCGGGTTGGAGGTGGAGGGCGTGATCAAGCCGGAGCAGGCTGGCTATGGCTGGCTGGGCACGCTGTCTGGCACCAACATTGCCGAGGGGCGTGACGACCGGTTTGTGGCGGCCCTATCCCTGCCCGCCGACCGGGAAGGGGACAAGGGTGCCGCCGGTATTTCCGGCTTCAAGATTGACGCTCGCTGGGGCTTCCGCGTCGCCTACGCCGTCCGCGCTGTGACGCCGGGGTCCTTTGCCCTGCCGGCGGTGGTGGCGGAGCATATGTATGTGCCCAAGGTGAAGGCCCGGACGGCAATGGGCCGGATTGAGGTGGCGGAGTGATCAGCGGGCGCCGCCGGCGGGTGCTGGCAGCGGTCCTGCTGGCCCTGACCGGGCTGGCGGTGACCGCCGATCTTGCCCTGCCGCCCGATATGGGCCGGTGGGACGGGCGGTCGGCGGAGGTGCTGGACAGCGAGGGCCGGCTGCTGCGCGCCTTCCCAACGGCGGAGGGGGCGTGGCGGCTGGCGACCGACAGCGCCCGCATTGACCCGCTTTACCGGGCCATGCTGCTGGCCGTGGAGGATCGCCGCCATGGCTGGCATCCCGGCGTCGATCCGCTGGCCATCGTCCGCGCCATGGGGCAGGCGGTGCGGCACGGGCGGGTGATCTCTGGTGCTTCCACCCTGACCATGCAGGCGGCCCGCCTTTTGTCGCCGCAGCCGCGCACCCTGCCGGCTAAGGTAACGGAGGGGCTGCGGGCCTTGCAGCTGCGCCGCCGGTTGGGCGGGGACGGGGTCCTCTCGCTCTATATGAGCCTGGCCCCCTTTGGCGGGCCGCTGGAGGGGGTGCGGGCCGCTTCGCTGGCCTGGTTCGGGCGGGAGCCGGACCGGCTGACCCCGGCGCAGGCGGCCCTGCTGGTGGCCCTGCCGCAATCGCCGGAAAGGCTGCGGCCTGACCGGTATCCGGATGCGGCAAGGGCGGCGCGGGCCAAGGTGTTGGACCGGGCCGTGGCGGCGGGCCTGATCGCGGCGGATGTGGCGGCGGCGGCCAAGGCTGAACCGCTGCCCACCACCATGCTGCCCCTGCCCATGCTGGCCCCGCATCTGGCCGAACGGCTGGTCGCTGGGGCCCAGCCCGGCGAAGTCATCCGCACCGGCGTGCGGGCCGACCTGCAACGCGCGCTGGAGGCCGTGGGTCGGGCGGAGCAGGCGCGGATGGAGGCGGGGGGCGACCTGTCGGTCTTGGTCATCGCCAACCGGGATCGCCGCATCCTGGCCTATCTGGGCAGCGGGGACTGGCGGACGCGGCAGCTGGACCTGTCACGGGCCGTGCGGTCGCCGGGATCGGCGCTGAAGCCCTTCATCTATGCCTTGGCCTTTGACGATCTGTCCCTGCATCCCGGCACCCTGATCGACGATGCGCCGCAGCGGTTCGGGGACTGGTTGCCGCGCAATTTTGATGATGGCTTTCACGGGGTGGTGACGGCGCGCGACGCCCTGCAACGCTCCCTCAACATCCCCGCTGTCCGGGTGTTGGAACGGGTGGGGCCGGCGCGGTTGGCGGCCCTGTTGACCATTTCGGGAGCAGAATTATTGTTGCCGCCGGCAGCAGAGCCGGGGTTGCCGCTGGCGCTGGGCGGTGTCGGCATCCGGCTGGCCGACCTTGCCATGCTCTATTCCGCGTTGGGTGATGATGGCATCACCAGACCGTTACGATACCGGATTGATCTGCCGGAACCCCCCGCTAGTGGCCGGCTGGTCGGGACGGCGGCGGCGCGGGCGGTTCTGGCCGTGCTGCGCGACAGTCCCGTTCCCGATGGTCTGGCCGGGGGGCAGGGGATTGCCGGGCGGCGGCGGGTGGCGTTCAAGACCGGTACCTCCTTTGGCTTTCGCGATGCCTGGACCGTCGGTGTATCCAGCGATTACACCGTGGCCGTCTGGGTTGGCCGGGCCGATGGTGCGCCCCGGCCCGGTGCGGCGGGACGGCAGGCGGCGGCCCCCCTGCTGTTCCGGGGGTTCGACCTGCTGCCCCCCGACGGGCCGGCGCGGCCCCTGCCGGAACCCGATCATGCCCTGCTGCGGGCGACACCGCCGCCGGGTCTGGCCCGCCTGGATGGGGGTGGGCCGGTGGCGGCATCCCAGCGCGCTGAACGCCTGCGCATCCTATTCCCGCCCGATGGGGCGGAGGTGGAGGCGCTCGCCGATGGTGTCTCCCTGTCAGCAGCGGGCGGTCGCCCGCCTTACCGCTGGGTCGCGGATAATGTGCCGCTGCCCGATGACAGCCGGTTCTGGCGTCCCGCCGGCCCCGGCTTTTCCCGCCTGACCGTCATGGACAGCACCGGCCAGCGCGCCAGCGCCGCCATCCGGGTGCAGGTACCGGGACCGCCGGAAAATTAACCCTGTGCAACATTGTGGAACATGAAATCGATGAGTGTTTCAGAGCGCGGCGTTCCCGTTGCGAATGCCGTAAGCTGTGAATTCCTGCGATTGTCTGTCAGGTCGAGGCGTGAGCCTCGCCCTGACAGACAAGGATTGAAAGCCTTTCCTGTCAGGGCTCGCCTTGCGGCTCGACCTGACCTACGGGTGCTGAATCAGTTCAGGGCAGACATGGTTTGATCCGCGCTACGCAACCAAGTGAAACACAAAATCGATGGGTGTTTCAGAGGCGCATGGCACTCCAACTCCGAAAGCCATGCGTTCCGAATTCGTGCAGGTACAGTTTTAGCGTTGAGGCGAACAGCATAACAGGAACCACGCGGAAAGTCAGCATTCCGGGACGTTTACGGCAAGGCCGCCCAGCGAGGTTTCCTTGTAATGCTCGCTCATATCCGCCCCGGTACGGCGCATGGTTTCGATGACGCGGTCCAGTGAGACATGGTGGGAACCATCGCCCATCATGGCCAGACGGGCGGCGTCCACGGCCTTGATGGCACCCATGGCGTTGCGTTCGATGCAGGGGATCTGCACCAGACCGCCGATGGGGTCACAGGTCAGGCCCAGATTGTGCTCCATCCCGATCTCGGCGGCGTTTTCGATCTGCGCCGCCGTGCCGCCCAGGGCGGCGACCAGGGCGCCGGCGGCCATGGAACAGGCGACACCCACTTCGCCCTGGCATCCGACCTCGGCCGCCGAGATGCTGGCATTGCGTTTGTAGAGGCCACCGATGGCGGCAGCGGTCAGCAGGAAGCGGTGGCGGCCCTCCCGGCTGCCATTACAGAACCGGTCATAATAGCGCAGGACCGCGGGCACCACGCCCGCCGCACCGTTGGTGGGGGCCGTCACCACCTTGCCGCCGGCGGCATTTTCCTCATTCACGGCCAAGGCCCAGAGGTTGATCCAGTCCAGCACGGACAAAGGATCGGTCAGCATGCGTTCCTGACGGGCCACCAGATCGCGGTGCAGGCGCCCGGCCCGGCGTTTCACCTTCAACCCACCGGGCAGAAGGCCGTCCTGGCGCATGCCACGGTCGGTGCAGGCCTCCATCGCGGACCAGATGGCGTCCAGGCCGGCGCGTACTTCTGCTTCCGGCTTCGTCGCGCACTCGTTCGCCAAGATGATGTCGGGGATCGACAGCCCCGTCTCCGCCGCGATGGACAGCAGGCCATCGGCGGTTTCGTAATAATGCGGGGGCGGGGTGGGGCCGTCGCTGCCGCCATCGCCCTGGTTCTGCCGCGCCTCATCCTCGTCCAGGACGAAGCCGCCGCCGATGGAATAATAGGTGCGGGCGGCGACCAGGGTGCCGTCGGCATCAAAGGCACGCAGCAGCATGCCATTGGGGTGAAAGGGTAGGCGTTCTGACCCGCGCCATTCAATGTCGCGTTCAGGGTCGAACGCAATCTCCCGTGTCCCACCCAGTGGCAGGCGGTGGTTGTCCGTGACCGACCGGACCAGCGCCTCTGCCGCGTCGGGATCGACCGTGGCCGGCTGAAATCCTGCCAGACCGGTGATGGCAGCACTGTCGGTGGCATGGCCACGCCCCGTCAGTGCCAGCGAGGCATAGAGCGTGACGGTGACACGGTCGGTATGGGCCAGCCACCCCGTTTCCGCCAGCCGGGCGGTGAAGCGGAAGGCCGCCGTCATGGGGCCCATCGTGTGCGAGCTGCTGGGCCCAACGCCGATCTTGAACAGGTCGAAGACGCTGATGGTCATGATGGATCATTCCGGGAGAAGGGCGCAGGTATCCGCCCGGCCCGGCAAATGCCGGCCGGCGCGGGCGTACCCGAGCGCGAGATTGGATCAGGACTGTATGTTCAACCTTTCCATCGCCAGAGCCTGTAGCTCCGCCGACAGAGGGTACATATGCTTGTATTGCAGAATCTGCTTACATATCAGTGAGATACGGCGTTCCATCCCGGGGACGGTCATGGGCGGCAGCAGGGGGCGGTTGAAGGGGTCCACCTTCGTCAACTGAAACTCAAAGGCGATGCTGACCCGAGGCTCTGTCGCGCGCGGCGAACTGCGCGCACCCCAATGCAGTACGGCTTGATTCCAGCAGAAAATATCACCGGCCGTAGCAGGCAGCGCCCGAATATCCGGCAGGTTCGGAGCCCACTGCCGCTCATTTTCCGTGTTGTAGGTCTTATCCCGATCCGCAGGCAGCATATACATGCAGCCGTTGAGCGGATTGGCATTCGACAATGGCAGCCAGATTGTCAGGCTCTTGGGTGTGCCATCCGGAAACAGCGACTGGCGGCCCTTATCCCGGTGTGGCGACCATCCAGCCTCGCCCGCGCGCGGGTCCACATGCCAAGCCCAGAAATCCGGCAACATCATGTAATCATCGCCCAGGATCGCCTGAATGAGGTTATGCAGTCTGGCGAAAATGACCCAGAATTCGTCATAGGCATAGGCGAAGACCGGCGACAGCCCGGCACCTTTCAGGTTACCGACCGCATCGCGCATCGCGTCGAGGGGCAGCCCCCAGGGAATGGGTCCCGGAAGATGGATGTACCCCTCACGCAAAACCAGTTCGCGTGCCCGCTTCGCCAGATCAGCATCGATGTTGAACGGCGTGAACGTGCTCAGGAACTGACCATCCGCCACGTGCAGGCGTGGATTCATCCCGAGCCAGAAATCCGGAGTCACGAGACTCTTTGCGGTCAAGGGGCTGTCCAACACGGCAACGCTCATCGTGTCAATCTTTCCTGATGGGGCCAGATCATATCCGGCACGGCGCCGGCGCGCCGAGAGCATAGTGCGGCACCCCTGCGTTTGGAAAGTGGTCGGTAAAGCCCACGCATGGGTTGTCGCGTTTGGCAGGTGGCAGGCATGGCTTTCCTTTCCCACCGCATGGGTGGTTGGTTGCATGCCCCATCCGTATCTGGGCCTGAGAGTTTCGCCATCGGTGCGGCATGCACCGGCGGCTTTCTCCTTCGGCGGGGCGGGCGGCGGTGCCATCCCGTCCACTCTTCGGATGTCATCGGCCCCATGCGGTTCGGGTGCCTGAGAGATTCCGGGGCGGTTGCTCCTTCGGCGGCGGCTTTATCCGCGCTCTCCCGCATGGGTGTGGGGATGATCTGGCCTGACTGGCCCGTCCGGGTCAAGTGCTTCCGGCGGGGCATGGTTTGCTGACCCGATGCCCCTTTCCGCATGTCGGGAGAAGGGCATATGACCAAGGTGGCTTGACGAAGCGACCGGTCACGGTTGTACTGGCTTCCACAATGGAAAACAGGGTTAACGGGGGCATTCATGGAAGGGATCAGCAAACTGGCTGCTGAGGAACGGGCCGCTGCCTTCTGGGGGCCTGATCCGATGCCGCCGGTCAGCCCGAAAACGCTGGATATCCTGTTCCTGCATCCCAAGACCCTGATCGACAGCTGGCCCATTCCCGTCGATACGTTGGGCGAGATGGTGAAGATGCCCAGTGCGGTCTATCCCATCCTGGTTTCCTCCATCGCGGACCTGTCCATCGATTATGAGATTTTCGATGGCTATGTGGCGCGTGAGACCTTTGCCGCCTATAAGCACCGGCTGGCAAAACCTGACATCATCTGCATCAGCGTAATGACATCCCTGAAGGCCATGGACACGGAAATGACCATCCGTCTGGCCCGCGAACTGAACCCCAAGGTCAAGATCATCCTGGGTGGCAACCATGCCAGCGCCTGGCCCGAACGCTGGCTGGCGCTGGGTGCCGATTATATTGTGGTGAAGGAGGGGGAGATCCCCTTCCGCCGCCTGATCCAGCATCTGACGGGCTGGCAGGTGGATCTGTCCGACGTGCCGAACCTGTGGTGGAAGGGTGCCGATGGCGCGGCGCAGAAATCCAATGCGCAGCTCCCCCTGATCGACATTAACAAGGCGCCGGTCCCGGACTGGAGCCGGTTTGACTTCGCCCCCTATGGCATGGGCATGAGTCAGGGCTTTGCGGCTGCGGTCGAAATCTCCCGCGGCTGTCCGCAGCGCTGCGACTTCTGCAATATCAACAAGTTCTGGGACTACAAGCAGCGCTACAAATCGGTGGAGCGGGTGCTGGAGGAACTGACGGCCTTGCATGCCAAGGGGGTGCGGGAATTCATCTTCACTGATGATAATTTCGGCGGCGACCACCGGCATACGATCAAGCTGCTGGAAGGTATGGTGGAGCGGGGGCTGGACATGCGCTGGGGCAGCTTCCTGCGCGGCGATACGGTTACCAAGACGCCGGGGTTCGAGGTGCTGGCCGCCAAGGCGGGCCTGCGCTTCTGCATGATGGGCATCGAAAGCCTGGACCCGGCCTGGCTGAAATCCCACCGCAAGGGGGTGCGGGCGTCCGACGTGGTGGGCATGTATTCGGATGTCTATAAGCGGCTGAACAGCCAGGGTATCTATGTCGTCGGCCTGTTCATCTCTCCGCCGCAGGGGGAGCGGAGTGACTTCTCCGGCACCGGTGCTTGCGGTGTCGTCTGCGATTACCATTACTCGGCCAACCTGATCGCGCAGAAGGGCAGCCTGCTTTATGACGAGTATCTGGCGCGCAACGCCGTGGGCAAGGACATGTTCTATCACGACTGGAACCTGTCCAGCATCGTGCTGAATGACGGTCGGGTGCAGAAGAACCAGAAATCGCTGTGGGATGAGGTGAAGGAGGCCTTCACCGGCTATGGCATGCGCTCCGCCCTGTTCGGGTCGCGCTTTGCCCGGCGGTTCCGCTGGCGTCCCATTTTCGTGGTGGGCGAGCGCATGCTGTGTACGACGCCGGGCGACCTGAAACGCTGGCGCCTGGCGCGGGATAAGAGCCTGGGCCTGCAGGAGCGCCAGGATCGGATTCTGGAGACGGCGTTGGGGGATGAGAAAATCAGGCGGCTGGCCAAGCGGCGCTTCTGGATCAGCCCGCTGTCCCTGCGTACCGGCCTGTGGCGGGGCAAAGCAAAGCGGGCTACGCTGACGCCGTCCATCTGACCGACGGGAGACAGCCCCCATGACCTTCGAAAAGCTGCGGTTTGAGCGTGAGGGGCGGGTGGCGCTGGTTACACTGAACCGGCCGGAGGCGCAGAACGCCATCGACCGGGCGCTGAATGCCGAACTGCATGCGGTGTGGGAGGCGTTTGCCCGTGATGACGGGCTGGATGTCGCGGTATTGACCGGGTCCGGCCCCGCCTTCTGCGCCGGGGCCGATCTGGCCGATTATATCCCGCAGTTCCTGGATGGCGACATGCTGACGGTGCGCGCCAATGTGCCCACGGGTCTGGGCGGCATCACGCGCGGGCAGCACCGGCTGGCCAAGCCGGTGATCGGAGCGGTCAATGGCTGGGCGCTGGCCGGCGGTTTCGAACTGGCATTGGCCTGCGATATCCGCATCGCGGCGGAGGGAGCGAAGTTCGGATCCTATGAAATCCATCGCGGATTTCACCATGGCGACGGTGGCATCGTGCGCATGGTGCAAAGCATCGGCGTGGCGCGGACCATGGATATTGTCCTGACAGGCCGCGACGTGACGGCGGCGGAGGCGCTGTCCATCGGGCTGGTCAGCCGGGTGGTGGCACCGGAGATGCTGCTGCCCACGGCCATGGAACTGGCGGGGCGTATATCAGGCAAAAGTCAGGTCGCCATCAGGTCGGCAAAGGAAACCATCCTGGAAGTCGCCGGCCGCACCCTGGATGATGCGCTTCGACTGGAAGCCCTTTACGGCTATTCCAGCGGGGATGTCGGCGAAGTGAAGCGACAGCTGCAGCGGTTTTTCGCGAAGTCTGGGGCTTCCCAAGACTTGAAGAACTGAAATCTTTGATAGGGGGTTGGCCATCCTGTCTTGCAACCTCTGACATGCCATGTTCTGATACATCCAAGGATATGAAAGACCAGAATAAGGTCGGGGTGGAACGGGCATGGCGCCGTCGGAATCGCCGCTGAAACTGTCGGACGAGATACAGCGCGATACGCGCACCATCCTGTTTCGCGGCACCTATGGTGCCGACAGCCAGCCTGTGCGGGTGCGGGTGCCGGCCCTGCGTCAGGCCCGCGATATTGCCGCCATCCACCGTGAACATGACATGCTGGCCCGGTTCGGGTCAGCCCGCATTGATGCCGTGCTGGCCCTGACGGAGTCTGCGCATGGGCCGACATTGGTGCTGTCCGACCGGTCGGAGACTTGCCTTGGCGACCTGATCCCCGTGGGTGGCATGCCGCTGGATCGCTTCCTGCCGCTGGCCCATGACATGGCGGTTGCGGTGGAGGAGGTGCATGCCGGCGACATGGTCCACCGTGATATCCGGCCCGCCAGCTTCTGGGTGGCCGATGCCGACGGGTCGGTGCGGCTTGGCAATTTCTGCCGCGCGTCGCTGGTCCCGAACGAGGCGGCGCTGGGCCTGGGGGCCGGGCGGCTGGATGGCGATCTGCGCTATCTGTCGCCTGAACAGACGGGGCGCATGAACCGCGTCGTCGATTACCGCAGCGACCTTTATTCGCTGGGCCTTTGTTATTACGAGATGCTGACGGGGCAACTGCCCTTCAATGCCGGCGATGCCGTCGGCTGGGTCCATTGCCATATCGCGCGGGAACCACGGCCCATCCGCGACCTGCGCCCCGATCTGCCGGGACCGCTGGCTGATCTGGTCATGCGCCTGCTGGCCAAGGCGGCGGAGCAGCGGTATCAGCAGGCCGCTACCCTGAAATCGGACTTGGCCACGGCCATGCTGGAATGGCGGGCCACGGGCCGGATCATCCGGTTCCAGCCGTCGCGCGGCGACCGTCCGCGTCAGCTGGTGCTGCCGCAGCGCCTGTTCGGACGCGATCAGGAGGTGGGGCAACTGATCGGTGCGTTTGAGCGGACCTGCGAGGGGGATGTCGAGCTGCTGGCTGTGGCGGGCGGGTCGGGCATCGGCAAATCAGTGCTGGTGCGCGAGGTGCAGCGTCCCCTGACCGCGCGGCGCGGCTATTATGCCGAGGGCAAGTTCGATCAGCTGCGCCGCGACGTGCCGTTCCTGGCCTTGATTCAGCCTTTGCGCGATCTGGTCAAACAGGTGCTGACCGAACCGCCGGAGGTGCTGGCCCATTGGGCAGCGCGGCTGTCCCGCGCGCTGGGCCGCAATGCCGGGGTGCTGGCACAGGCGTTGCCGGAACTGGAACTGGTGCTGGGGCCGCAGGCGGTGCCGCAGCCGTTGCCGCCCATCCAGGCGCAGAACCGGTTTCAGCAGACGGTGTCGGCCTTTCTTCTGGAATTTGCCGGGGCCGAACATCCGCTGGTCCTGTTCCTGGATGATCTGCAATGGGCGGATGTGGCGTCGCTGAAGCTGCTGGAAAGCCTGCTGATTGATCCGGAGGCCCACCACCTGCTGGTGATCGGGGCGTTCCGGGACCAGGAGGTGGATGGCGGCCATCCGCTGACCCGCATGCTGGGTCTGGTGGAACGCAGCATCAATGTCACCACCATCGTGCCGCAGCCGCTGGCCCCTGACCATGTCCGCGCCTGGTTGGTGGAGGCGTTGGGCGGTGATGATGCGGAGGTGGCGCAGCTTGCCACCCTGCTGACGGCCAAGAGCGGGGGGAACCCGTTCTTCCTGGGTCAGTTGTTGACGGCCCTGGCTGCCGCCCACGTCATCCGGTTTGACGCACAGGCCGGGTGCTGGCGCGGGGATGTGGCGGCGGTGGAACGGGCCAGCCTGCCCGATGATGTGGCCGATCTGCTGGCCGCCCGGCTGGGCCTGCTGCCGGATCAGACGCAGGATGTGCTGCGACTGGCGGCCTGTATCGGCAACCGGTTTGAGCTGGGCCTGCTGGCCACCATTTGCCGTTTATCGACGGAACTGTGCCTGAGCCGTCTGGAACCGGCGCTGCGCGATGGCTATTGCGTGCTGGTGGAGGATGAGGGGGGGGCGGCCAGCGTCTACCGCTTCACCCATGACCGGCTGCACAAGGCCGCCTATTTGCTGACGCCGGAGGCGGAGCGGGCGCGGGTGCATCTGGAGCTTGGGCGGCGCTTGCGCGACGATGCCGCGCTGGCCGTCCGCCTGCCGTTCGAGGTGGTGCGCCATCTTAACCTGGGCAGCGGCCTGATCACCCAGGGCGAGGAGAGACGGGGTCTGGCGCAGCTGAACCATGCCGCCGCCATCAAGGCGCGGGGATCGGCGGCGTTCGACATCGCTCATGGCCTGTTTCGCATGGCCATGGCGCTGCTGCCCGACGGTGATGGCGAGGCGCGGTGGCGGCTGTGGATGGACGCGGCCGAAGGCGCCTATCTGGCTCAGGATTTCCAGGCGTTCGAGGCGCTGCGGGCCGAGCTGTCGGCCATGGCGCCTGACAATGCGCGCCGGGCGGAGCTGTGTGAGTTGGTGGTGCTGGCCAATGAGGCGCGCAACAATTTCGGCGATGCGCTGGATGCCGCCCTGGAGGGGCTGCGGCTGCTGGACCTGCCCTTGTCGGCGGACAATGCCAAGCGCGATACGCTGCGCCTGATTGCTGCCCTGTTCTGGCGGATGGGCAGGCGCGGTGCGGCGGAACTGGCAGCGCTGCCGGCCATGGACGATCCGCGCATGCTGCAGGTGATGCGGCTGCTGGCATCCGCCATCCGCACCGCCTATTCGCTGGCCTCTCCCCTGCTGCCGATCCTGTCGCTGAAGGGGGTGTTGCTGTCTTTGCAGCATGGGATGACGCCGTATGCCACCAATTGCTTCACGGGCAGCGGGGTCATCTTCATCGGGGCCTTGAACGATATCGCCCGTGGCAGCCGCCTGGGCGAGGTGGCGATGCGGCTGGGCGAACGGTTCGGCACGGTGGTGCATGTGCCCAACCATGTGGTGGTGGTGCAGCATTGGACCGCGCATGTGCGCGAGATGGCGACCCTGGCCGGCGAAGTGTCCAAGGAACTGCTGGCCAATGGCTTCTATGACCGGGCCGGTCTGTGCGCCATGGCGGAGATGACCTGCCATACGGTCTGCCGCACCGATCTGGATATGGAGCTGAAATCCACCCAGGCGGCCATGGCCTTCGCGATGCGCCGCGACCTGCGCCTGATCGCGGAGACGGCGCGCAATCCGCTGCTGCTGATTGAGCGGCTGCGGCGGCCGGAACTGGGTGGGCTGAACGAGATATTGCCCTATGAGGGGCTGGCCGACAGCCGGACCGGCGAAATCGCCTTCAAGATCAGGCAGATATACACGCTTCTGGTGTTTGATCGGGCTGATCTGGCCCGGACCCTGGCGGCAGAGGTGCGGCCACAGCTGCGGTCGGTGCTGGCGTCGGCCTGGGTGGCGCCGTTCAATTGGTATGAGGCGCTGGCCCTGCTGGACGGGTTGGCGACGGGTGCCAACTGGCTGGACAAGCGGGCGGCGCGTCGGCAGGTGCGGGCCGACCTGAAGCTGCTACGCCGCTGGGCCCGGCACGCGCCGGCCAACAATGCCCACCGTGTGCGCCTGCTGGAGGCGGAACTGGCCGCTTTGACGCCGGCCAGGGACGGGCTGTCGGCCTTTGCGGATGCTGTCGATATGGCCCTGGCGGAGGGGTTCGTGGGCGATGCGGCGCTGGCCGCCGAACGCCATGGCCGCGCCCTGCTGCGCCTGGCCCGCGACCGTCAGGCCGCCGCCCAGATGCGGGAGGCGTGGCTGCTGTACCGCCGCTATGGCGCCCTGGGCAAGGCGGCGCAGCTGGCGGGTGAGTTTCCCGATGCGCTGGAAGGGCTTTCCGGCGATGGTGGAGCGGACGAGGCCGGGACACATCAGGCGCTCGACGTGTCCACCGTCACGAAGACCGGGCAGGCCATCGCTGGTGAGATCGTTCTGCACCGTCTGACGGGTCGGGTGCTGGACCTGGCCATGGAGAATGCGGGCGCGCGCTATGCCGCCCTGACCCTGACCGAGGATCAGGGGCGCACCCTGGTGGCCGAACGCAGCCTGGGCGAGGGGGAGCGGGCGGACGACACCGGCCCCGTCGGGGTGCGGCTGCCGGAGCCGCTGCTGCTCTATGTGGAACGCACGCTGGAAACCGTGCTGATTGAGGATGCGCGAGTGCAGACGCGGTTCCCCAGCCACCGCCGCTGGGACCGGTCCAGTGCGGTTTCGGTGCTGGGCGTGCCGGTCGTGCATCAGGGCCGTTGCATCGGCGTTCTTTACCTGGAGAACGACCTGACGGCGGGGGCGTTCACGGCGGATCGGGTGGAGCTTCTGCGCGTGCTGGCGGCACAGGCGGCCATCGCCATCGCCAATGCCCGCCTGTTCGATGAACTGGACCGCGCCCGTACCGCGCTGCAGGAGTATAATTCCCGTCTGGAACAAGTGGTGTCGGATCGCACCGCCGATCTGGCCCGGCGGTCGGCGGCCCTGGAACAGTCGCTGACCGAATTGCGGGCCACACAGGCGCAACTGGTCCAGAAGGAGAAACTGGCGTCGCTGGGCGGGCTGGTGGCCGGCGTGGCGCATGAGATCAATACGCCGCTGGGCGTGGCGCTGACCGGTGCCAGTTTCATGGAGGAACGGGTTCAGGAACTGGCAGCCCAGATCGTCGAAAAACGGCTGACCCGAACGGGCCTGGACGGGTTCATCGACGATGTGGGGGAGACGGCCCGCACGGTTGTCAACAATCTGCGGCGGTCAGCCGATCTTGTGCAGAGCTTCAAGCAGGTCGCCGTCGGCCAGTCGGACGAACAGCATGAGGATCTGGATGTGGCGCAGTATCTGCGGGAGATATTGCCCAGCATCGAACTGCTGCTGCGTAACAGCCCGATCCGATTGGAAACCAGACTGGAGGAGGGGCTGCTGCGGCATGTCGTGCCGGGTGCGATCACCCGCACGGTCACGCATCTTGTGCAGAATGCCGTGATGCATGCGTTTGACGGGGTGGCGGACCCGATCATCCATCTGGAACTGCGCCTTGAGGGGGCGGATATCATCCTCCGGGTGTCTGACAATGGCGTGGGCATGGAAGAAGCCGTCCGGGTCCAGGCCTTCAACCCGTTCTTCACGACGCGCCGTGGTTCCGGCGCTGCCGGCCTGGGGCTGCATATCGTGCATAATCTGGTCTCCGGCACCCTGGGCGGCACTGTGGAATTGATCACCGCGCCGGGGCAGGGAACAATGGTGACCGTGCGGCTGCCCCCTGCGGCCTGATCCCGGCGTGGGTGCCCCTGCGGCGGGGCAAATTTTTCCGTTCAGTCAGTTCCAAAAGTTGGCCCGACCCTTGCATTAAGGGTTTCCGTTGGAATTCTGATTGAATGGAAGAACCAAATCATGGTTGCGATTGGCCCGATTAGCGAACTGACCCCGCAGAGAATGGCGGCCCTGACCGCCGCTCAGATCAGTTCCTTTTCGCTGAGCGATATTGGGCAATTGTCCAAGACGCAGATCGCCGCCGTATCCGTCAAGCAAATCGGGGGCTTTACCGCTGCCCAGATCGGCGCCCTGAACAGCAGCCAGATCGGCTTTACCGCCGCTCAGCTGGCCGCCATGAATGATGACCAGTTCAACGCGTTTGAAGCCGAAGACATTGCGGCAATGAGTGTCGCCCAGATCCGGGGCCTTACCCCCCGTGAGGTTTCGCTTCTGACGGCGGAAAAAATTGCCGCCCTGTCCACCACCCAGGTGGCGGCCTTGACCGCGCCACAGATCAAGGCGCTGCGCAACGATCAGCTGGATAATTTCAGCGACGATCAGATGGCCGCATTCTCTGGCGCGCAGCTGATGTCCATGTCGGGCGATCAGCTGAACAATCTGTCAGAAACGCAGCTGAATGCCGTTTCCACTACCAAGATCAAGAGCCTGACGACGGCGCAGCTGCGCGCGTTGAACAGCACGACCCTGGGCAGGCTGACCACGGAGCAGGTGTCCGCCCTGACCGGTGCCCAGGTGAAAAGTCTGACGGGCGATCAGCTGAACGCGCTGGATACCGCGCAGTGGACGGGCTTTACGCCCGCGCAGATCGGCAGCCTGACCACCACCCAGATCAAGGGATTGTCAGCCGATACCGTTTCCGGTCTGATGAACAGTCAGATCAAGGGGCTGACGGCTACCCAGATTTCCGCGATGACCACGACGCAGTTCGCGGCCTTGTCCGGAGAGCAGGTGGCGGAATTCAGCAGCGCCCAGATGAAGGGGCTGACGCAGACGCAGTTCGGCGCAATGACCGATCAGCAGCTGATCTCGTTCTCGCCGGCTCAACTGACGGCGATGACGGCGGCACAGGTGAAGTTCTTCAGCCCGGCCCAGCTTGCCACTCTGTCGCCGTCGCAGGTGGCCGGTTTCAACGCCACGCAGTTGGCGTCGCTGTCCACGGCCCAGTTCGCAGGCTTCAATGCCGATCAGATCGGATCGCTGACCCCGGCACAACTTGCCTCCCTGAGCCCGGCAAAGATCGCCATCCTGACCAATGAAAAGCTGTCGGCGCTGACCACCACGCAGATGGCAGGCCTTACCGCCAATCAGATACGCGGTTTCACGCCCGAACAGCTGGCCGGTCTGACGGATGATCAGTTCGCGGGCCTGGGCCGCGCCCAGATCGCCGCCCTGACCGCCACCCAGATCAAGTCCCTGGCCGAAGGGCAGCTGGCCGGTATCAACACCACCCAGTTGGCCGGCATGTCGGCTGCCCATATCGGTGCCCTGACCGAACAGCAGGTATCTGGTCTGGCGGGAACGCAGATTGAGGCGCTGAAGCCCGAGCAGCTGCGCGCCCTGACCACCACGCAACTGAACGCCATGAATGGCGCACAGTTGGCGGCGCTGACCGAGCAGCAGGTCGCGGCATTGAGCCCGGCGCAGGTGCGCGGTCTGTCGCAGGACCGGCTGGTCGAACTGTCTGCTACGCAGGTTTCCGCCCTGTCGGCGGCGCAACTGGCGGCCCTGACGGGCACCCAGATGGGCACGCTGACGGAAACGCAGATCGCCAGCCTGACCAGCACGCAGCTTCGCAACCTCACGGCGACCCAGATGGGCGGCCTGACGCCCGAACAGGTGGGCGGCCTTACCACTACGACCCTGTCGCAGCTCAGCGCTGCACAGGTGCGCGGCCTGTCAGGCGCGCAGGTCATGGTTCTGGACAACACGCAGTTGGCGGCGCTGAGCCGTACCCAGATCGCCAGCCTGACGCCCGCAGCCCTGTCCGCCCTGACGAACGCCCAGCTCTCCAACCTGACGTCTGAACAGCTGGAAGGGCTGACGGCGACGCAGATGGCAGCCCTGGACGATGGGCAGGTCGCGGGTCTGACCGCCGACCATATCGCCAATTTCACCAATGAACAGGTGAAGGCCCTGACGCCGGCAGCCCTGGCCGCCCTGACGGCCGATCAGATATCCTCGCTGACCTCCACGCATCTCAGCAACCTGTCGGCCACGCAGGTCAAAGGCCTGACTGCCGAACAGGTCGGCAGCCTGACGACCACACAGCTGGCCGGGATGACCACCACAGGCATCAGCAGCCTGACCAGCAGCCAGATCGCCGCCCTGACCGGCGAGCAGATTGCCAGCCTGTCGGCCACCCAGATCAAAAGCCTGTCATCCGCCCAGATCGCCGTATTGCAGGCCGAGGAAATCACCGCCCTGACGGCGGAGCAGATCGGCCAGATGTCCGTGGCACAGGTCAAGGGCCTGACCGCCGACCAGATTTCGCTGCTGACCAACGAACAGGCATCGGGTCTGACCCCCGCCCAGCTGGCCGAACTGTCGGCGACGCAATTGAACGCTCTGAATGGCGAACAAGTGGCGTCGCTGACAAGCGAGCAGATCGCTGGACTGACCGCGACGCAGATCGCGGGCCTGTCGGAAGAGCGGATCGGGCGTCTGACGCCAGATCAGGTCGCGGGCCTGTCGAACAACCAGATCAAGGCGCTGTCGGTCGGGCAGCTGAACAGCCTGGACGATGCGCAGGTGCAAGCCCTGACGCCCCAGCAACTGTCGGCCCTGTCGGTGACGCAGGTTGCCGGCCTGGACCCGCAGCTGCTGTCCACCTTGAGCGTGGAGCAGTTTGGCGGCCTGACCGCCGCGCAGTTCGCGGGGATGACGGTCGGTCAATTGAACGCTTTCACCGACAGCCGGTTCGCACAGATTTCCGCCGACCAGCTTTCCGGACTGACGGCGGCCCAGGTTGGGGGACTGAGCCTGAACCGTATCGCTGCCCTGGGCGAGGAGCAGTTTGCCAGCCTGAGTGTGGCGCAGCTGCGCGGCCTGAAGGCCGACCAGATCAGCGTGCTGAACATCAACCGTCTGAATCAGCTGACCCCGACGCAGTTCGCGGAATTGTCGCCCGCCGCCCTGTCCGGCATGACGGCCAGCCAGCTGCGCAACCTCAGTTCTGATCTGTTGACCGGCATGACGGCCCCGCAGATTGCCGGCCTGTCGGCGGAGCAGGTGTCATCCCTTTCCAATGAACAGCTGGGCAGCCTGAATACCACGCAGTTGAGCGGCATCACGGCGGCGCAGGTATCGGCCTTGAGCCCCGATCATCTGTCCACCATGGCGCCCTGGCAGATTGCAGCGTTGCCGCCGGCGGCCATCACCGGCCTTTCCGCCGGCCAGATCAGCGCCATGCCGTCGGACCGCACCGGTGCCCTGACAGCTGCCCAGATGGCCGTTCTGACGCCCACGCAGATGGCGGGCTTCGGCTGGGATCAGGTGGAGACGCTGACGCCGGAGAAGATCGCCGGCCTGACGCCGGCGCAGTTCGCCGCGATCGATCCCAGCCATATGCCGGTTCTGCGCGATGACCAGATCCAGGCCATGACCACCGCACAGTTTGCCGCCTTGAGCAGCGCCCATATCGGCAGTTTCAATGAATATCAGATCCCGTCGATGAGCCCGGCCAAGCTGGCCGCCCTTACCACGACGGCAGCCGCCGGTCTGCGCACGCCGCAGCTCAACGCCATGACGGGCGCCCAGATGGGGGCGTTGTCGGCAGCCCATATCAAGGCGATCCCGGCTTCCCAGACCGCCGGTCTGGATACAGAGCGGCTGGCGGCACTGACCACCACGCAGATCGCGAGCATGACATCTGCTCAGATCAATGCCTTCAGCACCGGCCATATCCAGCTGATGTCCAACACGCAGATCGCGGCCATCGCGCCTTCCGTGGTTTCCACCATGTCGTCGGGCCTGCTGAACGCCCTGTCGGGTTCGCAGATCGCGGCGCTGACCACACAGCAGGTGGCGGCCCTGACGTCGGATCAGACGGCGGCGCTGGATGCGGCCAAGTTCCACGCCATCACCAGCGGGCGTCTGTCATCGATGACGCCGGCGCAGCTCGGGGCGCTGACCCAGGCGCAGTTGCAGTCCTTCACGAGCACGGAAATCGGCTCCCTGACCTCTACCCAGCTGGGCGGGTTGACGGCGGCGCAGGCATCCTACCTGACGACCGACAAGATTGCGGTGCTGGACAGCACCCAGATCAAAGGCCTGTCTGCCGGCTTTGTGGCGGCACTTTCCACCAGCCAAGTGGCCGCTCTGTCGGGTGGCCAGATCAACGCGCTAACCAGCACGCAGTTCGCGGCCATGACGCCGACCCAGATCGCCGCCCTGTCGCCGACGCAGCTGGGCCAGCTGACGGGCAGCCGCCTGAATGAGATGAGTGCCGGCCAGCAGGCGGCCATGACGGGCCTGCAGTTCGATCAGCTGTCCAGCACACAGCTGTCCAGCCTGGGCACGGCCTTCCTCAGCCGCATGACCTCCACGCAGCTGGGCTCGCTGCTGACCAGCCAGATCGGTGCCCTGTCGGCTGAACAGGTCGGTGGTCTGGCCCCCGCCGCCCTGTCCGGCCTGACCGCTGGCCAGATGGCAGTCCTGTCATCTACCCAGGTGGCGGGCATGAGCAATGCCCAGCTTCAGGCCCTGTCGGTGGAGCAGGTTCAGTCGCTGACCACCACCGCGGTGGGGGGCATGACCGCCAGCCAGCTGTCGGGCCTGCTGCGGGTACAGCTGCGCGGCATGACGAACCAGCAGATCGCGGCGCTGTCGCCAAGCCAGATCAGCGGTATCAGCAATGCCCAGATCGCCAACCTGTCGGGCACGCAGCTGCAATCGCTGACCAGCGCCCAGTTCGCGCAGCTGACGCCGGCGCAGATTGCGGCCATGCCCACCACCCAGACCGCCAGCCTGACCCCGGCGCAGGTGGGGCAGTTGAGCGCCCTGCAGATCACCGGTCTGACGGCGGCGCAGGTGGCGAACCTGAGCAGCGGCCAGATCGCGTCGCTCAGCACCTATCAGATCCATTCCATGTCCACGACCCAGATCGCGGCCTTCAGCCCGGCCCAGGTGTCGGGGATGACGGCGGAGCAGCAACAGGCGCTTCAGGACGCGGTGGCCTGATATAAAACTTCCTCAGATGGCGGCGCGGCGGGCGAATTCGGTCCGCTTGGCCGCGACCTCCATCTGGGCGCGCTGCAACGCCTCCAGCTCGGTCGCGGTCAGCAGGTTCTCAATAACCGTGCCCAGATGGTGGTGCATGGCGGCGCGGGCCTTGCGCGGGTCGCGGGTGCGCAGTGCCTCAACAATGTCGCGGTGATCATCGATCAGGGGACGCACCCCCACCTGCCGCGAC
Source organism: Niveispirillum sp. CC-CTL257 (assembly GCF_059489915.1). Classification (NCBI taxonomy): domain Bacteria; kingdom Pseudomonadati; phylum Pseudomonadota; class Alphaproteobacteria; order Rhodospirillales; family Azospirillaceae; genus Niveispirillum; species Niveispirillum sp. CC-CTL257. The sequence continues at coordinate 1,788,188 of NZ_JCAJXE010000001.1, read as the reverse complement.
CGCTCCAGCATGGTCCGGCACAAGGGCGACTTGTCCCGCACATCCCACAGGGTTTCGACGACCAGGGTGATGGCGCTGTTGCGGGTACTTTTGGCGATGGCGACATGGAAGCGGCGGTCGGCCTTCTCCCCCGACACGTTCTTCAGGTTTTCGTCGGCCATGTCGGCCAGGATCACCTCCAGCTCCGCCAGCTCCGCATCCGTGATGGTGGTGGCGGCCAGGGCTGCGGCCTCCCCCTCGAACAGGCGCCGCGCCTCGGTCAGTTCGAAGGCGCCGATATCCAGGTCGGTGGCGGCGGCGGCCACGGCCCCCTCGGGACGGCGGTTGGTGACATAGATGCCGGAGCCGTGGCGCGGCTCCACCAGCCCCATGATGTCCAGCGCGATCATCGCCTCGCGCACCGTGGGGCGGCTGACCTCAAACTCTTCGGCCAGATCCCTTTCGGGGGGCAGGCGCTGACCGGGCTTGTAGGTGCCGGACTGGATCGCGTTGGAGATGGCGGTGACGACTTTCTGATAAAGCTTGCGGCCGTCGTTCTGCGGGGTCATGGCGGTGAGGGCTTCTGGTCATGCGGGGCCGGGATGATAGCGCAACCAGCGGCCCCGCGCCAACCGCATTGGTTAATGTCCTGGCCAATCTGGTCATGCCAATGCGCGGGTGTCATGTGACGGGCATCCCCGTCAGGCTGCGATGGGCCACAACCCGGCGCAGCGCCCCCTCCATCGCGGCTTTTTCCTCCGCCGTCAGGATGGCGAAGAACTCCGCCTCATTCTGATCGGCCAGCCGGGCCAGGGTGGGGACCAGGGCGTTGCCGGCATCGGTCAGGGAAAGCGTGTGGGCGCGGCCATCATCGGGGTCGGCGGTGCGGGACAGCAACCCCTTGTCCAGCAGCCTTTCGGCCAGCTTGGAGATGGCCCCGCGCGTCATGCCCATGCGGTCGGCCAGCCGCGACGGGGGCAGGGGATCGGCACCAAACAGCTCCCGCAGCATCACCCATTCCGCCACCGTCACGCCCTGTCCATCCAGCCGGCGGGCAAAGGCGGCGGAGACATGGTTGGACACCAGCCGCAGCCAGAAACCCAGATGATCCTGTAGCCCGGTCGGGGTCGTATCGGCCTGCATCGCATCCTCCTTGTTGACAAGGAAACTAGCGACCCGACAGCAACCGATCAACCGGCCTGTGCGGCGGTGGGAGGAGCTGTTATCAAGGGGGCAGCACCCCTTGCCGGAGGTCCCGAACCGATGCCGAGCCTGTTCACGATCCTGCCGTTCGACATTATGGTCACCTTTGTCACGGCGGCCTTGCTGCTGGCCTTTGCACCCGGACCCGACAATCTGTTCGTCCTGACGCAATCGGCGCTGAAAGGGCCGTGGAAGGGCGTGGTGGTGACCTTGGGCCTGTGTACGGGTCTGATCGTGCATACGGCAGCGGTGGCGCTGGGCGTGGCGGTGATTTTCCAGACGTCGATGCTGGCATTCACAGGGCTGAAGATCGTGGGGGCGCTGTATCTGCTGTATCTGGCCTGGGGCGCGTTCCGGGCGAAGCCGGAAGCGTTGGGGCCGGGTGCTGCGGATGCGCCGGGCGAATGGGGGCGGCTGTACCGGCGCGGCATCCTGATGAACATCACCAACCCCAAGGTTGCCATCTTCTTCCTGGCCTTCCTGCCGCAATTCACCGATCCGGCACGGGGCAGCGTGACGGCGCAGCTGTTCGTGCTGGGCGGCCTGTTCATCCTGTCGGCGCTGGCCGCCTTTTCCACCATCGCCTTTGCCGCCGGCGGGATCAGCCGCTGGCTGCGCGCATCCGACCGGGGGCAGGTGCTGCTGAACCGCGTGGCGGGGCTGGTCTTTGTCGGGCTGGCCGTGAAGCTGGTGATGGCGGAGCGGTGACTTCATGGCAGGGGGGCGGTCCAAACCTTGAACCCCGCCAGCGTATTGGCCCCGAACGTGTGGGTCAGGGGCACGTCGGCGGCGTCGCGGCCCGTGGCGATCAGGATGCGGCCGATGCGCCGTTGATTATTGCGCGGGTCGAACACATGCCAGCGCCCGCCCAGATACACCTCCATCCAGGCCGCGAAATCCATTTCCCCATGGGGTGGGGGCTGCCCGATATCGCTGATATAGCCGGTGCAGTAACGAGCCGGGATATTCATGGCGCGGCAGAAGGCGACGGCCAGATGCGCATAGTCCCGGCAGACGCCGCGCCGCTCCGCATAAGCCTCTGACGCGGTGCGGGTGGGGCGGGAATGTTCATAGCCGAAGCGGATATGGGCATGCACAAAATCGCAGATGGCCTGCACCCGGCCCCAGCCCAGGGGGGCACCGGCGAACAGCCGCCAGGCCTCCGCCGACAGATTATCCGTCTCGCAATAGCGGCTGGGCAGCAGATAGAGCAGCGTGTCGGCGGGCAGGTCCTGCACCGCATGCTGCATGGCGGAATAATCGACGGGATCGGGCAGCCCATCATCGCGGATCACACTGTCGGTACCCAGCACCAGCCGCCCCGCCGGGGCCAGCAGGCGCGAACACCAATTGCCGAAACTGTCGCGGTAAGAGGTGATGGGCACCGCCGGATCGGTGATCAGGTGATCGGGCCGTTCCAACTGCGCCACGCGCGAATAATGCACGTTCAGCATGACGATCATGGCGGTTGGTTGCGGAAAATCATAGGTCAACTGGCAACCCAGATGAATGCGCGGCATGCCGCCCCCTGTGGTCGGAAATGTCTGCCGGACAAGCGGAAAAATTCCCCCTGCTGTCTTGATGACCGTTCCCCGCGCCGCCACGGACCCCGATAACCACGCCCGACCCGACCAGGGACGCGGGGTCCATGCTACGCCCCATGTTGCACTGCGGCCATGGTTAAAGCGGGGCGGGCGTGGGAATTCGGTGGCGGCGGGGGTGGGGCGGGCCTGTGCAACATGGTGAAACAGTTTTTCAGGGGGTGTTGCACGGGTGGCGGGTGGGGCCGTCCGCGCAACGCTGTGAAACATCGGCGCGTTGCATGTTGCACAGGTGCGGGGGCGGGAACGGGCGGAAAGCCGTGCGGATAGGGGCAGCGGGCGGGGGTCTGCGCAACGAAGTGAAACACGATGAAGGCCGGTGTTGCACAGGGTGAGGGGAGCGGGGTGGGTCCTGTGCAACATTGTTAAACACGGATTTTGTGTCTCACCCGTGGGGTGCGGTGGCTCCTGCGCAACGCTATGCAACATCGTGCGAGGGGATGTTTCACAGGGCGTGGGGGCGGGGATCGCCGGGGTAGGACGCCGCGTCGCGGGGGGATGGGGTGGGGGTGAGGCGGCGGACATGGGGGCGGTGCTGGGGTGGTTGATAGGATCAAAAGCCTACCATGGATGGGGTGGGGCGGACAGAGTTAGGGCGGGCGATGCCGCTACCGCCCCTCAGCGCACCTTAAACCGTCATCCCGGCGAAAGCCGGGACCCAGGGGCCAGGGGATTGGCGGCTTACGGTTGGTGACCCGCACGTCAGCGCTGTTCCAGCGCTTCCCAGGCGGCCAGTTCATCGGCGGACAATGGTTCCAGAAAGTCCGGGGCGGTGCCCAGCTTGTCTTTCAGGAGGCCGATCTTGAAGGTGGGGGCTTTCGGGTCATTGTTCGCCCTGCCGCTGTGCAGGGGCGGGGTGTTCTGATGCGTCGCGTTATCCATGATCCGCCTCGCCCATCCCTTGCCGCGAACGCGAATAGGGTGGCAGACGAGACGTGAGAAGGGAAGGGCATTTGCCGGTTTGTCACTGACATGCGATAATCCCCCAGTAAACAACCTGCGGGAATAACGGCGATGCGATCCGTATCGGTGCCGGACCATCTGGGAAGGATTTTTGATGAACTGGTGGCGCGGGGTCAATACCCCAATGCCGGTGCTGTGATGCAGGCCGCCATCCAGGCCCTGCGTGACCGCGACGACGCAGTTGAACAATGGCTGCGCGATGAGGTTGCCCCGACATTTGATGTCATGAAGGCCGACCCGGCGCGGGGGATCAAGGAGGTGGATGTGGACGCGGCGATAGTGGCGCACCATGCGCAGGCCATGGTCATTTTGACCTGAAGAACCAATGCACTAATGACATTATGAATAATCAAATGCGCTATAATTTTTGTATAATAAATGAATAAAACATGGAGATTAATATGTCGTTAAATCTATCTGGTGATAGCAATCGTGAATCAAATCCAGAATTGGGCTTTCGATCTGCGGAATTGAAAATTTCTAGGGCTAGAAAGCACTTTTCAGATTTAAAATTAATTGTATCTAATTATATGAAGTTATCTCCATTTAGATTGTGCGTTGGCTACGATAGCGATAAAACCAACACCATTGTAAGTATGAAGCAGATTCATGAAGTTCCAGAAGAAATATCGGTCGTTGTTGGGGATATATTCCATAATCTTCGATCATCTCTTGATGTAATTGTTTATGGCCTTGTTTCTCATAAAGCTAAAAATAAACGGAAAATTCAGTTTCCATTCTCCGATAGTATGGAGAAGTTAGATAGTCGTATTTTTGACTGTCAAATCAGCGAAAGCGATAAAATACTTATTGATTTGATCAAAGAAATGAGGCCATATCCGTCAGGGAATAATTTTTTATTTTGCGTAAATGAACTAAATAACATAGATAAGCATAGAGTAATTTTTCCGGTAGCTACTCTAGTTTGTTTATCTGCTAGCGAGCTAAAAAACATACATCCAGCATTTTCATTTATTGATGGGGATGGAGTTTTAATTTTTTCTTCAGTTGAGATATTTAGAGTGCCACTTAAAAATCTAAACAGAAACGAGCGCAGATGGGAAAAATCATTTCATGGAGAATTCAAGAAGGACCACATGTTTAAATTGTCTTTTAGGGGATTGACAGCATCTTCTCCTGATTTTATTGAATTAATTGATAGATGCATTGGTGAAATAGAAAGTGCTGTATCGTTAATCAAAGCTGCAACGATAATTCATAAACTATAGAAATTTTAGTTAGTATTAATAAAATAGAAATTATTAATTATTAGTAAATTGTAAATATCGTAGATGTCGCTAAGTTTAAATTCGATTTCTATATGCTTAGATATTTTGAATCGCCATAAAATCAGATAATAATACGAATTGTCTCTTATAGGTGTTGTTGAAAATTTCCCCAACCACTTGCGCGTTCGGCTAGCTACCCAGTAGTTCCATGGGTAGGTAAACTCAGCCGAGATAGGGCGCGCTCTCGGTCGCCCATAACGGTTTCGGCCATGGTCAGGATGCGGGTGTCGGCATCCGGTGGTATATCCTGAAACGTCGGGTCAGTCATGGCGTTCCCTTCCGTAGGTTGTTCCAATCACTGTGGCATCTTGCGTTGGGGTGGGCAAGGTTCGGGGGAAGCCGGTTTGCGAGCGGTGAGTCATATTGGCGCTGATCGCGCCTTACGCTGAGTCCCGGCTTTCGCCGGGATGACGGTGGGGGATGGGGTTGACGGTGGGTTGGGGGTGACGGTAGGGGGGCTGGCGCTGTCATTGGCGTCGATTTCTGCCATCAAGGTCCCTTGGTTCCGGCGTGACTGGCAGAAACGGTGGCTGCTGCCTGCCCTTGTGGCCTCAGGGGGCTTGCTGGACAGGGTTTGGTCTGGCCCCTATGATCCAAGCTGTTTCGATGGGTAGAGGTGCGCCATGAGCGGGAATCTTTATGAGACGGATTTCTATGCCTGGGCCAATGAGCAGGCGGCCCTGCTGCGGGCGGGTAAGCTGTCGGCGGCGGACATCGAGAATATTGCCGAGGAAATCGAGAGCATGGGCAGGACGGAGAAGCGTGAGCTGGTTAGCCGACTGACGGTTCTGTTGCTGCATCTGCTGAAATGGCAGTTTCAACCGGTGCGGCGAGGGGCTTCCTGGGAGGCGACGATCAAGGTGCAGCGGCGGGACCTTGTCGTTCACCTGAACGATAACCCCAGCCTCAAGGCCAAGGTGGGGGAGGCGATTGAGCAGGCTTACGGTACGGCCCTGATCCAGGTGAGCGCAGAAACCGGTCTGGCGGAAACGACGTTTCCGGCGGAATGCCCGTGGTCGTTTGAGCAGATCATGGACGCGGGGTTTTGGCCGGATGGGCACTGATCGGGTGCGGGTCTGGCGGTGGCGTGCTGAGTTATATCGGCGCTGACCGCGCCTTACGCTGGGTCCCCGCTTTCGCGGGGATGACGTTGGGGGGTGGGATGACGGATGGGGGGCAGTGAGGGGGGGCGTAGCGCGGATTAGGCGGTAGCCGTAATCCGCGGAAACCTGCTGCTCGGCGTTGTTCCGCGGATTACGCTTTGCTAATCCGCGCTACGGGTGCGGGTGCAGCGTTCATCCTTTACGCCGCCGTCACCGCCGCTCGGTCTGCCGCATCGGGGTCGTAGTTCAGGTTGGGGGCCAGCCAGCGTTCCATGTCGGGCAGGGTCATGCCCTTGCGGGTGGCGTAGTCGGCGACCTGGTCGCGTTCGATCTTGGCGACGCCGAAATATTTGGCGTCGGGGTGGGCGAAGTACCAGCCGCTGACCGCTGCCGTGGGCAGCATGGCGAAGCTTTCGGTGAGCGTGATGCCGGCGATGTTGGTGGCGTCCAGCAGGCGGAACAGGGTGGCCTTTTCCGTGTGGTCGGGGCAGGCGGGGTAGCCGGGGGCGGGGCGGATGCCGCGATATTCCTCGGCGATCAATTGCTCATTGGTCAGGGTCTCACCAGCGGCGTAGCCCCAGAGTTCGGTGCGCACCCGTTCATGCAGCCGTTCGGCAAAGGCCTCTGCCAGACGGTCGCCCAGGGCCTTTAGCAGGATGGCGCTGTAATCATCGTGCGCGGCCTCAAATTCCTTGGCGCGCTCGTCCAGGCCGATGCCCGCCGTGCAGGCGAAACCGCCGATCCAGTCGGCCACGCCGCTGGATTTCGGCGCGATGTAATCGGCCAGTGAGAGGTTCGCCCGCTCCCGCCCCGGATCGCGGGCCATCTGCTGGCGCAGCATGTGCAGGCGGTCCAGCACGGTCTTGCGGGTGTTGTCGGTGTACAGCTCGATATCGTCGCCGATGCTGTTGGCGGGCCACAGAGCGACCACGGCGTTGGCGCGCAGCCATTTTTCGCCCACGATCTGTTGCAGCATCGCCTGCGCATCGGCCCACAGGGCACGCGCACTTTCGCCGACCTTCGCATCCTCCAGGATGGCGGGGAAATTGCCGTGCAGTTCCCAGGCCTGGAAGAAGGGCTTCCAGTCGATGCGGGCCACCAGTTCGGCTAGATCGTAATCGTCAAACACGGTGACGCCGGGCTTCAACGGCTGCGGGGCGCTGTAGCTGGACCAGTCCAGTTTCAGGGCATTCGCCTGGGCCTGGGTGAAGGGCAGGCGGCTGCGGGTCAGTTGGCTGGCGGCGTGCGCCTCGCGCATCTGAGCGTAATCGGCCTTGATGCGGGCGGTGTAGGCGGGGCCGTTGGTGGGGTTCAGCAGGCTTTGCGCCACGCCGACGGCGCGGCTGGCATCCAGCACATGCACCACGGGGCCGTCATAGTTGGGGTCGATCTTGACGGCGGTATGGACCTTGGACGTGGTGGCCCCGCCGATCAGCAGGGGCATCGTCATGCCGGTGCGCTGCATCTCGCGGGCGACATAGACCATCTCGTCCAGGGACGGGGTGATCAGGCCGGACAGGCCGATGACGTTGCAGTTATGGGCCTTGGCCTCGTCCAGGATTTTGGCGCAGGGGACCATGACGCCCAGGTCCACCACCTCAAAATTATTGCACTGAAGCACCACGCCCACGATGTTCTTGCCGATATCATGCACGTCGCCCTTGACGGTGGCCATCAGGACGCGGCCCGCCGGTTCGGACTTGGCCCCGTCCTTCTCCGCCTCGATATAGGGCAGCAGCCAGGCCACGGCCTTTTTCATGACGCGGGCGGATTTCACCACCTGCGGCAGGAACATCTTGCCGGCACCGAACAGGTCGCCGACCACGTTCATGCCATCCATCAGGGGGCCTTCGATGACGTGCAGGGGACGTTCGGCGGCAAGGCGCGCCTCCTCCACATCGGTATCGATATATTCATCGATGCCGTGGACCAGGGCGTGGGCCAGACGTTCCTTGACGGGCAGGCTGCGCCAGGACAGGTCGGCGGCCTTCTTCTTCTCACCGCCCTTGTACTTGTCGGCCACTTCCAGCAGGCGGTCGGTGGCGTCGTCGCGGCGGTTGAGGATCACATCCTCCACCCGCTCCCGCAGTTCCTCCGGGATATCGTCATAGACCGGCAGTTCACCGGCATTGACGATGCCCATATCCATGCCCGCCGGGATGGCGTGGTAGAGGAACACGGAATGCATGGCGGCGCGCACGGTATTGTTGCCGCGGAAGCTGAACGAAACGTTGGACAGGCCGCCGGAAATATGGGCACCGGGGCATTCGCGGCGGATGTCGCGCGTCGCCTCAATAAAGTCCACGGCGTAGTTGTTATGTTCCTCAATGCCGGTGGCGACGGCGAAGATGTTGGGGTCGAAGATGATGTCTTCGGGCGGGAACCCAACCTTGTTCACCAGCACATCGTAGGAACGCTTGCAAATCTCCAGCTTGCGGGCGCGGGTGTCGGCCTGGCCCTTCTCGTCAAAGGCCATGACGACGACGGCGGCACCATAGCGGCGGATTTTCTTCGCCTGGGCGACGAACAGTTCCTCGCCTTCCTTCAGCGAGATGGAATTGACGATGGGCTTGCCCTGGACGTTTTTCAAACCGGCTTCGATCACGCTCCATTTGGAGCTGTCGATCATCACCGGGACCCGCGCGATGTCGGGCTCAGAGGCGATCAGGCGCAGGAAGCGGACCATCGCCGCCTCGCTGTCCAGCATCGCCTCATCCATGTTGACGTCGATGACCTGCGCGCCGTTGGTCACCTGTTCACGCGCGACGTCGAGGGCGGCCTCGTAATTGCCCTCCAGCACCAGCTTCTTGAACTTGGCCGAGCCGGTGACGTTCGTGCGCTCGCCGATATTGATGAAGCTGGCGGTGCGGGGGGCGGTCATGATCTGGCTCTGTCGCTGAAAGGGAAGGGCAGGGGCGGGAAGGTATAGGTCAGAACGCGGGCATGGTGAACGGTTCCAGACCGGACAGGCGCATGGAGCGTTCCGGGTTGGCCGGTTCACGCGGCGGCAGGCCCTTCACCGATTGGGCGATGGCGCGGATATGGTCGGGCGTGGAGCCGCAGCAGCCGCCGACGATGTTCACCAAGCCATCCTTGGCCCAGCCCTGGAGGTCGGCGGCCATATGTTCGGGCTTTTCGTCATACTGCCCGAACTCGTTCGGCAGGCCGGCATTGGGATAGGCGGAGACGAAGACATCGGCGATGCGCGACAATTCCTGGATATAGGGGCGCATCAGGTCGGCACCCAGGGCGCAGTTCAGGCCGATGGAGAAGGGCTTCACATGGCGCAGGCTGTTCCAGAAAGCCTCCGTCGTCTGACCCGACAGGGTGCGACCGGAACGGTCGGTGATGGTGCCGGAAATCAGCACGGGCAGGTCCAGGCCCTTTTCCTCAAGCACTTCCTCAATCGCGAACAAGGCGGCCTTGGCGTTCAGCGTATCGAAGATGGTCTCCACCATCAGCACATCGGCCCCGCCATCGATCAGGCCCGCCGTCTGTTCCTTATAGGCCAGACGCAGTTCGTCAAAATCGACATTGCGGAAGCCGGGGTCGGTGACGACGGGGCTGATGCTGGCCGTGCGGTTGGTGGGGCCAAGGGCACCCGCGACATAGCGCGGCTGGGTCGGGTCGGCGGCCTCCGCCGCGTCGGCGGCCTGCCGGGCCAGCTTCGCCCCTTCAAAGTTCAACTCATAGGCCAGCTTCTCCATGCCGTAATCGGCGAGGCTGATGCTGGTGGAATTGAAGGTGTTGGTTTCGATGATGTCGGCACCAGCATCCAGATACTGGGCATGGATGTCATAGATGATCTTCGGCTGAGTCACCGACAGAAGGTCGTTGTTGCCCTTCACATCATGGGCCCAGTCCTTGAACCGCTCACCCCGGTAATCTTCCTCTTCCAGCTTGTGCCGCTGGATCATGGTGCCCATGGCGCCGTCGATCACCAGGATACGCTGACGTGCAATATCACGCAGCCGGGACAGCCGTTCAGCCCTGGTCATCTCAAGCCCTCCATCATCCAACAGCCGGACGCAGCAAGGCGTCCCTGGCATTGGTTTTAGCGCCGGGGCATCTCGCATGCAAACATAAAGATATCTTTATGTGATGATGGCTGACATGCCGACAGCGCCCACACGGGGGATGGCGGGGGGAGCGGTGGTTTCAGCCTCCGTCCGGGGGGTGGCGGGCAGGCGGACATGCACGCTGGTGCCGCCATCGGGCCGGTCGGTTACCGAGACGGTGCCGCCCAGGGGACCGGCCACCAGCGTATAGACCATGTGCAGGCCCAGGCCCGTGCGGCCATCGGCGCGGCCCGTCGTGGTGAAGGGCTCGAACAGGCGCGGGCGGATATCAGGATCAACGCCGATGCCATCATCCTCCACCACCAGATCGACGGAACCGTCGGTGGTCAGGCTGGCCGAGACGCGGACAATGCCGGGACGCTTGTCAGGGAAGGCATGGTCCATGCAGTTGGACAGAAGCTGGCCCAGAACCTGGGTCAGGGCGCCGCCATTGGTTTCCAGCACCAGACCCGGCTTGCTGTCCAGGACGAAACGCACATGCGGCGCGTCGGTCCGCACCTCCATCGCGGGGCGCAGCTCCATCAGCAGGTCGTGCAGGTCCAGGCGGCGGCGGGTTTCGTCCGAGCGTTCGGTGGCGATCTGCTTGAAGCTTTGCACCACGGCGGCGGTGCGCTCAACCGTGGTGGTCAGCAGGTTCGCCGCTTCCTTCACCTCCAACAGGAAGTCGGAGAGCTGCCGCCGCGTCATAGTGCCGGCGGCCATCGCCTCCTCCGCCGCTTCCACCTGCTGTGCCAGATGGGTGGCGGTGGTCAGGGCGGTGCCGACCGGGGTGTTCACCTCATGCGCGACACCGGCGACAAGGCGGCCCAGGCTGGCCAGTTTCTCCGACTGTACCAGCCGGTCCTGCGCCAGTTGCAGGCGATCGACGGTTTCCGACAGGTGCTTCGTCCGGTCGGCCACCTGATCCTCCAGCGCGCCATTGAGGGCGGCGAGACGGGCGTTGGACTGTTTGGCCTGATCCAGCATGTGGCGCAGCCGGTCGATCAGTAGCGCCGCCTGCAGGAACAGCATGAAGCAGTACCCGGCCTCCATGATGCCGGTGAAGCCGACGCGGTGGACCAGGGCCAGATTGGAAATGCCCAGCACGGTCCAGGCGATGGCCATGGGCAGGGCCAGGGGCTGCCGCTGCCGCGCCGCAGTCAGGGTGGCGACGATCAGGGTCATCATGGCCAGGATCAGGCCGATGGTGGCCGTCCAGGTCAGCAGCCAGGGGAATTGCAGGGTCCACAGGCTGGCCAACGGCACCGCCAGGATGCACAGGAAGGAGGGCCAAGCCAGCCCCCGGCGCAGGGAGCCGGGGAACAGCAGGGCAGCACTGGCGAGACAGGATAGCCAGACGAAGGGGAACATCACATTATTGAGGAAACCCAGCAGCTGCCCCGGCAGGGAATACAGCACCTCGCTGCCCAACGGTGTGTTGGAAGTCAGCTGTACCAGGGCGATGGCCACCGACATGACGGCGAAGACCAAACATTCCCGGTCACGCGGGCGCAGAACGTAAAGGATCAGGTACAGAAGGCCGATGGATAGGCAGACCGAGAGGAAGGCCGTGCGGAAGGCCAGTTCCTGCTGCCAGTCGCCATACATGCTGTCGGCATCGCCCAGCAGCAGGGCGCGTGGAATGCCACCATAGCCGCCGAAGGCCGCCACCTGCACCGTGATATCCAGCACCCCGTCGATGGGCCCGACGGCGGAGATGGCCTTCTGCCCGGCGCTGTCCGTGCTGTCGGCATCGGTCCCGACATTGCCGGCATAGATGGCGCGTTCGCCATTGACCAGGACGTTCCAGGCCACGAAGCGCTGATTATGGCGCATGGCCAGCGGCGGCGCATCCTTGGGCAGCAACACGCGCAGGTGATAGGTGCCAATGCCCTCCGCATTCAGCGGTACGCCGTTCACCCGCTGGCTGGTCCAGCGACCGGGCACCTCCAGCAGGGCCGGCACCGGGGCCGCCCCCGCCGTGATTTCCGCCGGGGATACCAGCCGGTCGCGCCAGAACTGCCAGTCGCCCTCCAGGAAGATCTGCCCGTCCTTACGGAAGTCCCAGCCGCGCAGGTCCAGCACGCCATCCGCGGCCAGCGGTCGTTGCGTCAGGGCGGCGGACAGACCGACCCACAGGGATGAAAGGATCAATGTCGCGACAAGAGGCGCCCAGAACCAGCGCATCATACCGGAATGGCCCAAATAACGCCGCACGGCCATATTTCCGCACTATCCCACAATAGAAGTTTCCCTGGAGTGACTTTGCGACAGTCGCAGCCATGTTGCAATCCGCGCAAACGCCATATCCACCCCCTGTTTGCAGAAAAGAGATCATTTTCAGGGCCGGCGGTTGCGCCGGCGGGGGGCGATCCTTATTTTCATGACATGAAAGACCTTCCCTCATCGTTTGTTGCAAATATTGCTAATCTGAAACGTGTCGTCGGCCTGCTGATCATCATGGTCATCGGGGCGGGGCATGCCATAGCCGCCTGTACCGATGCGGCTGCCGACAATGTCAATTGGCGACGCTGTTACATGGATGGGCGTGACCTGAAGGGTGTGTCGCTGGGTCAGGCGATGCTGCGCGAGGCGACGTTCCAGCGCAGTGATCTGTCGGATGCAAAGCTGTCAGGGGCGGATGCCTATCGCGCCAAGTTTCTGTCGGCCCGCATGGCGCGGACGGTGATGGACGACACGCGCCTGATTGAGGCGGACCTGACCCGCGCCGATCTGTCGGGTGCCAGCCTGAAGGGGGCCGATCTGCGCAATGCCAAGCTGGTGGGTGCGGTCATGAAGGGGGCCGATCTGACGGGTGCGCGGCTGGAAGGGGCAGACCTGCGCAATGCCGACCTGACGGGTGCCCGCTGGGCCGATGGGCGGGTCTGTGGCGATGGGTCGGTTGGGCAATGTCATTGATTATCGCTGTGTGATACGTCACGGCAGCGATGCACCAATCATGTTAAGGCTCACATTGAAAAATGCCTCAGGTTCGGCAATGTTCGGGCCGCCCCACGGGACAGCGGGATTGCATTGATGTTTTCAGTCGGCTTTCGTGCAGGATTTATTACTGTCTCAAGACAGGATGATGTCATCTCCCTGCTGGTCACGGGGGAGGCTGTGCCGACGGATGTCGACTTGGCCGTCGAGATCGGGCACGAGGCAGGCCTTTATCATGAAGGGCGGGGCGTTCTGATCGACCTGCATCGGTTTTTCGGTGTTGTCGATTGGGATGTTGTTCGCCGTATGGGGCGGCATGCCCCCTGGGTGCATGATCAGGGCGTGAAACTGGCCTATGTCCTGCGGGAAGAGGGAATGGCCCTGATGGCGGTGGCCGCCTGTTATTATCCGCAGGCCCAGCATCGGGCATTCCCGGATGAAGATATGGCGCGGCAGTGGTTGCAGGATGGGCGGCCTATCCGGCCGCCCCTCGGGCCGGTCGTTGATATCGCGGCGTGATGTTGACGCAACCCCTTATGAAGGGTTTGCGGAAGGCCGAAACGGATTTCGAGAATAATCGTATAAATTATCTTCGCCACCATTGACGGAATGAGTGGTGGAAGCCATAGTGCGCGCCGCTTTCCTGGTTAGGTGGATTGCCGGCCCCATGTTTTCCGTTGGTCACCGATCCGGCTTTATTTCCATCGCGTTAAGCGAGGGTTTTCTTTGTTTCCATCTGGCGGGTGATGTGATGCCAGCGGACATAGAAATGGCCATGGAACTGGCCGTAGAGGATGGGCTGCTGCGGCCCGACAACCGTGTGCTGGTGGATATCCGCCGGTTCACGGGGTCCGTTGACTGGGGCATGATCCGCGACCTGCGCCGACATGCACCCTGGACCCTGACGAACCGGCAAAGCGTGCGCTGCGCCTATCTTCTGCCCGACAATTACCCGCGTTTCCTGATCATCCTGGCCAGTTTCTATCCGGGTGCCAAGCATCGCGCCTTCAAGGATGAGGCATCGGCCCTGCGCTGGCTGGCCCAGGGACCGGCAAGCGCCTGCGCGTGAGGATGTTCGGGCATGGCGCCCCTGCCGCCGATGAGGCTGGCGGGCGACGCGGCTGACCGGTAAAAGGCTGGACAGATTGTTGAAATTCCGTCCGGAACAGACCGACATGGCCCTGATCACCCCCCGTACCCCCGCCGGCACCATGGAACTGCTGCCGCGCCGGCAGATCACTTTTCAGCGCATGCTGGACACGATCCGCCGCAATTATGAACGGTTCGGCTTCATCCCCCTGGAGACGCCGGTGTTCGAGGTGGCCGATGTGCTGCTGTCCAAATCGGGCGGGGAGACGGAAAAGCAGGTCTATTTCGTGCAGTCGACGGGCGCCATTGAACAGGGGCACAAGCCCGATCTGGCCATGCGCTTCGACCTGACGGTGCCGACCGCCCGCTATGTCGCGCAATATGAACGCGAGTTGGCCTTTCCCTTCCGCCGCTATCAGATGCAGCGCGTCTATCGCGGCGAGCGGGCGCAGAAGGGCCGGTATCGCGAATTCTATCAGTGCGACATTGATGTGATCGGCAAGGACAGCCTGCCCGTCGCCTATGACGCGGAAATGCCCGCCGTCATCTATTCCGTGTTCACGGAACTGAATGTCGGGCCGTTCCAGATCAACTTCAATAATCGCAAGATCCTGCTGGGCATGTTCGAGGCGCTGGGCGTCACTGATCCCGGCATCCGCATCCTGGTGCTGCGGCAGGTGGACAAGCTGGACAAGCTGTCACGTGAAGAAGTTCTGAACCTGCTGACGGGGGAAGGGATCGGCCTGTCCCCTGATCAGGCGGCCAGCGTGCTGGACATGATCGGGTTCAGCGGATCGTCGGCGGATACGCTGGCGCATCTGGACCGGTTGGGTCTGGACAATGATCTGTTCAAGGAAGGCGTCGAGGAACTGCGCCAGGTGGTGGCCGCCCTGATCGCGTTCGGCGTGCCGGAGACGCATTGGCGTATCAATCTCGCCATTGCCCGTGGCCTGGATTACTACACCGGCACCGTCTATGAGACGTTCCTGACCGACCACCGGTCGCTGGGTTCCGTCTGCTCCGGCGGGCGGTATGAGAATCTGGCCGGGCTTTACACCAAGTCGAAGCTGCCGGGTGTCGGCATCTCCATCGGTTTGACGCGCCTGTTCTATGCGCTGGAACAGGCGGGGATCGTCCAGGATGGCGATAGCTGCGTGCAGGTACTGGTGACACAGTTCGATCAGGCCCTGCTGACCGATTATCTCTCCATCGGTGCCGCCCTGCGGGCCGGTGGGGTGAATACGGAGATTTATCTGTCTCCTGATAAGCCGGCCAAGCAGTTCAAATATGCCGACAAGGCCGGCATCCGGTACGCGGTCATCATGGGCAGCGACGAGAAGGCCAAGGGCGAGGTGCTGGTGAAGGACATGGTGGCCGGCACGCAGGAGGCTGTGAAGGTCGAGGAACTGGTGGGGTGGTTTAAGGATGATCTGGTGTGATCTGTAGCGCGGATTAGCGAAGCGTAATCCGCGGGCCCACATTGGGGGCGGGGTTCCACGGATTACGGCTTCGCCTAATCCGCGCTACGGATGATGATTTTCGCCACTTTGTCGTCGTATTCTCTATCACTCCGCCAGCCGCCCCACGCATTTCCGCCCTTTTTCGGCTTGGCACGGGCGTTGCTGTAGTGAGGTCAGAACCAACCGATCCTATCGGAGCCTGACCATCATGTCGCTGAAAGCCGCCCTGTTCGCCACCGCCCTGACCTTGACCGCGCTGCCGGCGCTGGCCTTTGGCCCGCAGGATTATGCTGCCCGCGAGGTCACGCTGGACGATATTGTCGGGCAGGTGCAGGTGAAGGTCGATAGCGGCGCGTCCAAGGTGACCGCCGCCGTGACCGGCCCCGACCGCTGGGTGCAGCTGGTCGAAGTGAAGATGCAGGGTGACGATCTGGTCATCCATCAGAAGGACAGCCCGCGTGAGCGCCGCTGGCGCGACAAGGATGACTGGATCACCGTTACCCTGACCGTTCCCGCCGGCACCAAGCTGGAGATTGACGGGTTCACGGGGGAGGGCACGGTCGGCGATCTGCGCGGTGCCCTGTCCGTGGATGGCATGAATTCCGGTAAGCTGAGTGTGGGCCGGGTGTCCACCGCCAGCATCGGCATCGACGGGTCGGGCGATGTGAAGCTGGGCGATGTCGACCGCGACATCGAGATCGAGATCAATGGCAGCGGTTCCGTCGCCACGGGCCGCACCAGCGGCAAGGCGGCCCTGTCCATCAACGGGTCGGGCGAGATCACCCTGGCCCATGCCAATGGCGCCATCAATGCCGAGATCAACGGGTCTGGCGATATCCGTATCCAGTCCGGCGTGGCCGATCCGCTGGCCGTGGAGATCAATGGCTCGGGTTCGCTGCTGCTGGACGGCGTCGCCCGCAACCAGAGCATCGACCAGTCCGGTTCCGGCAATGTCCGGGTGACCGGTCGGAGCAGTTAAGTTCGCCCTCAAGCGCCGGGCCTGCCCGGTATCGGTCGGTCTTAAATTCGATATGCCGTTCCATCCCGCCGCCATCGGTGGCGGGAAACGGGGAAGTTCTGCCCGCAAACCTGGGCCGTGGGGGGCCGTTGATCATGCGTAAATCTGCTTCCATCCTTCTTGCCAGCATCGCATTCGTGGCCCTGACGGGGGCGGCCCAGGCCGAGAATTCAGGGCCGATGCGGTTCGATGGATCGTCCCTGACCGTCCGCGATGTGGTGGGCGAGGTGAGGGTGAATGTCGATCCGTCGGCCAAGGGCATGACAGTGACCATTGATGCCGAACCCGAGGAATTCCCCCTGCTGTCGGCGCGAGCCGGCGATGGCGGCGTGGTTGTCGCCCGGTCAAAGCCGATCGACAAGCAGGGCCACCGGAACTGGAAAATCGAGGATGGCGACGTAATCATCACCATCACCATTCCCAAGGGTGGCGCCATCCGTATCGACGATATGATCGGCAAGCTGGAAGTGGGAGATCTGGATGGCCCGCTGACCGCCGACATCCGCGCCGCCGCCGATCTGAAAACCGGTCGGTTGAGCCAGGCCCGCATTGATGTGGCGGGGGCCGCCGGCATCCATACCGGCGATATCGCCGGCAAACTGGACCTGAACATCGCCGGAGCGGGCGATATTGATATCGGCACCGTGCGACAGGGCGCAGATATCAGGATCGCCGGGTTCGGTAATGTTGATGTCGCCGGCGTCAATGGCCCCGTCTCCGTGAGGGTCAGCGGCGTCGGCGATGTCGATCTCAATGACGGCAAGGTCGATCTGCTGGACGTGTCCGTGTCCGGCCTCGGCTCTGTCAGTTTCAATGGCGAGGCCAAGGACCGGCGCATCAGCTCTTCCGGGCTGGCCAGCGTCAAGGTCAATGGCAAAAAGATTTCTGGATAGGACCGACCAGCCTGTCCAGAACAGCAACAGCCGGATGTCGGGGGACATCCGGCTGTTGTTTTTTGGGTCTATCCAAGTTGCCTTGGTGGTCGGCTTTCAGCTGAACAGGCGCGCGAAGAAGCCTTTGGGCTTTTCGGCGGCTTTTCCGGCCTGCTTGGGCGCGTTGTAGGGTTTGCCCAGCACATATTCGGTGCGGAACCGTTCAAAATCTTCCTTGCGGCCGAACTTGAACAGGACCTTCAGCACATTGCTGCGCAGGCCGGTATCGACGCTCATCTCTTCCTGCATGCCCAGGAATTCCAGGGCCCAGAGACCTTTGATATTGGCGCTGATCCAGTCTTCCGCCTTGTCCATATCGCCACGATTCTTGAACTTCATCGTGGTCTCGAAATTATAGCCGCTCATGCCATCGACCCTTTTCAGCCGAACAGGTGGGACAGCACGACAAGCACGACGATGCCGCCGATCAGCGACAGTACGGGGTTGTTGCGCACGAATTCATTCAACGGCTCCAGAAAGGCCGGGGTGCCGGGCGGTGCCGAGGCGCTGGCCGGGCCGGCGGCAGCGGGGGCCGGTTCCGGGTCGCGCGGCGGCGGCAGGGCGGCACCGGCCCCGGCGATCCGGTCCTCCAGCGCTGCCAGTCTTGCTTCGATCCGGTCCAGGCGGGAGGTTTCCGCCGCAGGATCGGGTTGCAGGGTCAGTTCACTGTCACTCATCGCGCCAACCGCCTGTGATTGTCATACTGTTGCCATGGCATTGAACAGGATAAACGTTTCGCATCCGCGATAGGAAGGGGGGATGACATACCCCCATCCGATGGAGATACGCCCGTCGCCCCCGCTTCCCCTGAACGGAGTAGTTGAATGCCGCGCCCCCTTCTGCGTCTGCCCGCCGCCCTGTTCCTGGCGCTGACACTGGCTGGCTGTGCCATCGGTCAGGACGGGCCGCCCAGCGTGCCGGTGGCCCTGCTGGAGGAAGCGACGGCACCCCTGCGGGCGGGGGAGCTGGTCTGGCGCGGGACCCTGCATCTGCGTGATGCGAATCCAGATTTCGGCGGCCTGTCGTCGCTGCGCGTCAGCCCGGATGGCAGCCAGTTCGTGGCGATCAGCGACCGGGGCAAGCGTGTTGCGGGGCGGTTATCCTATGGCCCGTCGGGGGAGTTGGTCGCGGCGGGGGATTACAGCATTGATCCGCTGCTGGGCAGCGACGGACAGGGGTTGCCGGGTTTCTTCAACGATACCGAAGGGTTGGCCCTGATCGGGGTCTGGCCGGGGGATGGCTGGGCCGTGTCGATGGAGCGTCGGCATTCCATCCTGCGCTATCCGCCGGCCCTGGCGGGATCGGCGGCGGTGGAACTGCCGGTGCCGGACGGGTTCGCGGGCCTGCCGTTCAATTCAGGGATTGAGACGCTGCTGTCGCTGCCCGATGGCCGCCTGCTGGCCATTGCCGAGGATGGGGACGGGGAGGGACGGCACAAAGCCTGGATCGGCGTGCCGGGGGCGTGGGGTGAATTCAGCTATCAGGCGCTGTCGCCCTTCCTGCCGGTCGATGCCGCACGGTTGCCCGATGGCGGCATCCTGGTGCTGGAGCGCCGGGTCGGCCTGCTGGGTGGCTGGGGCAGCCGCATCGTGCGGGTCGAAGCCAAGGACCTGACGCCGGGTGGCGTGGTGGAGGGGCAGGAGATCGCCCGGTTGCAGCCACCCATGGCGACAGAGAATTATGAAGGGATCGACACGCGACCCCTGCCGGGCGGCGGGGTCGCGGTCTATCTGGTGTCTGACAATAATTTCAAGCCGGTCATTCAACGGACATTGTTGACCATGTTTGAGTGGCGCCCGTGAGGGTGGATCACTCCACCACCCGCACCTTTACATAGGAGCCGGGGGCCGGCTCGATCGGCTTCAATTTGCCATCGCCGGGTTGCCGTGCCGGGACCTTGGGGCCGGCATATTTCTGCACCCACTTGGCATATTCCGGCCACCAGCTGCCCTCCACCTGTTTGGCACCGGCCAGCCACTGTTCGGGGTCCTTGGGCAGCTTGGTGTTCAGGAAGTGGCTGTATTTATTGGCCGATGGCGGGTTGACGACGCCGGCGATATGGCCGGATGCGGCCAGCACGAACTTCACCGGGCCGCCATAAAGCTGGGTGGCGGCATAAGTCGACTTCCAGGGCGTGATGTGATCCTCACGCGTGGACAGCATGAAGGTCGGGATCTTGATCTTGCCCAGATCAATCTCCACGCCCTTCAGGGTCAGGGCGCAGGGCTTCACCAGCAGGTTCCGCTGATACATGTTGCGCAGATAGAAACTGTGCATGGCGGCGGGCATGCGGGTGGCGTCGGAGTT
Source organism: Niveispirillum sp. CC-CTL257 (assembly GCF_059489915.1). Taxonomy (NCBI): domain Bacteria; kingdom Pseudomonadati; phylum Pseudomonadota; class Alphaproteobacteria; order Rhodospirillales; family Azospirillaceae; genus Niveispirillum; species Niveispirillum sp. CC-CTL257. Next base: position 1,768,246 of record NZ_JCAJXE010000001.1, on the reverse strand, counting down.
CCAGTACAGAAGGTCGAACGGGAACGGGTCCTTGCCCAGCAGGTAGTTATTCACCACGAACGACCAGATCAGGTCGTTGGCGCGCAGCATGTTGAAGGTGGTCGCCATGGACTGCCCATTCAGGTAGCCCTGGCTGTTCATCTTCTCTTCCAGCGCCGCCAGCTGTTCCTCATCAATGAAGACGGACAGTTCACCGGGCTCGGTGAAATCGGTCAGGGTGACGAGATAGAGCACACTCTTCACCCGGTCGTCGCCCTTTTCCGCCATATAGGCCAGGGTTGAGGCCGTCAGCGTCCCGCCGATGCAGTAGCCGACCATGTTGATCTCACGCTCCCCCGTCGCCTGTTCGATGGCGTCGATGGCGGCGAGCGGGCCGGCGGTCATGTAATCTTCCCAGGTCTTGGTCGCCAGATGTTCATCCGGGTTGACCCAGGAGACGATGAACACCGTATGCCCCTGATCACACAGCCATTTCACCAGCGAATTGGCGGGGCGCAGGTCCAGGATGTAGAACTTGTTGATCCAGGGCGGCACGATCAGCAGCGGGCGCTTATGCTGCTGCTCCGTCGTCGGGTTATACTGGATCAGCTGCATCAACTCGTTCTGATAGACGACCTGACCGGGTGTGGCGGCGATGTTCTTGCCCACCTCGAACTTTTTATAGTCGGTCATGGAGATGGCGAGCTGGCCCTTGCCGCGCTCCAGATCGCCCAGCAGGTTCTCCAGCCCCTTCACCAGATTCTCACCACCCGATTCCATGGTGGCGCGCAACACCTCGGGATTGGTCATCACGAAATTGCTGGGGGCCATCGCGTCCACGAACTGGCGCGTATAGAAATCCACCTTCTTGGCCGTCTTGTCGTCCATGCCCTCCACCTCTTTCACGGTGGATTGCAGCCAGCGGGCCGTCAGCAGGTAGGACTGCTTGATATAGTCGAACAGGGCGTTTTCATCCCAGGCGCTGTCCTTGAAGCGCTTATCCTCCTTGGCTGGCGCCACCACGGGGGCGGCTTCCTGGCCCAGAAGGCGCTGGGTCGTGCGCTGCCACAGGGACATGTAATCCTGCCACAGCGACATCTGCGCCTGCATCAGCTTGGCCGGATCGGCCATCAGGCGGGCCGTCATTTCCATGAAGGCGGCACCGATATGCATCATGCTCTGGGAAGCCGACGCGTCGCCGCCATTCTGCCGTTGCAGGAAATCCGACACCAGCCGCTGGCTCTGTTCGGCGATGCGCGCCATGTTGCGCGACATTTCGACCGGATCGGGGATCTTGATCTCGGGGCTTTGCGGCTCGGCCATGCTGAATTCCTTGACGACACGTTTCCCAGGCACGGGGACATTGCCGATTCTGCATCACCCCGGGGTGGGGCCGTCGGCTTTGTCCAGGATCGGTCCCGCATGCCAGCCTGTCCGATGGCGGTATGGCGGGCGGGTTGCCGTCCCGCTTTTTTTCATACACGATCCGCCCATGATTTTCACCGCCGCATACGTATCGCCCCGACATCTTCGCCTTGCAGCCCTTCTGGCCCTGCTGGGCCTGTCGGCCTGCGCCCAGGTGCCCGTGCCCGACATCGTGTTTGATGATGGCCCGGCCCCTGCGAAACCGTCGGAAATCACCGATGCCGACCCTGTGAAGGCCCTGACCGGTGCCCGGCCCATCCGCCGCGCCGACCCGACCTTGAAGGGCAAGGCCAATCTGGGTTCCGTGCCGGCCCGGCCGGAGGAATTCTCCAACCCCATTGAACGCCAGGCCCTGATCGACCGGTTGCAGGCCGACCGTGCCGAGGGGGAGGCGGCGGGCAACGCGCTGCGCGCCCGGTCCACCGATCCGCGTGGTCGGCCGGAAGATGTGCCCGACGTGCCCGATGCACCGCCGCCGGTGCCGCAGGCATTGCCGAGGGTGCCGGAGGGGAGTTAGCAGGCACCAACTGCCTCCCCGGCGAAGGCCGGGGCCCAGGGGCCGCAGGCTCACAGTCGCCGCAGCGGTGATGAACGCTGCCGATAGGTCGGGCGCTTGGCCCCTGGGTCCCGGCCTTCGCCGGGAAGGCGAGGTGTGATGGTGAACTTCATAATCCCCCGCCATCCCGCCCGCTCATGGCAGATTGGCGTGGCTTCCGCGCAAAATCATGTCGCGGGGGGCTGTTGCGGTGCGCTACATATTTCGCCCCTTTCATTTTCAACCCGGTGCCCAGGTCCATGAGCGACACTGAATTCCACCGCATCAAGCGGCTTCCGCCCTACGTCTTCGCTGAAGTGAATGCGATGAAGGCGCGAGCTAGGGCCGCCGCGGAGGACATCATCGATCTCGGCATGGGTAACCCGGACCAGCCGACGCCGCCGCATATCGTGGCGAAGATGATCGAGGCGGTCCAGAACCCCAAGACCCACCGCTATAGCCAGAGCCGCGGCATTCCCGGCCTGCGCAAGGCGATCAGCGCCTATTACAAGCGCCGCTTCGATGTCGATATCGACCCCGAGACGGAGGCGATCGTCACTATCGGTTCCAAGGAAGGCTTGGCCAATCTGGCGCAGGCCATCACCAGCCCCGGCGACGTGATCCTGGTGCCGAATCCGTCTTACCCGATCCATCCGTTCGGCTTCATGCTGGCCGGGGCCGCTCTGCGCCACATTCCCGTGAATAACGGCCTGGATGATTTCGTGCCGGCCCTGGAACGCGCCATCCGGCATTCGGTGCCCAAGCCCACGGCCCTGATCGTCAGCTTCCCCGCCAACCCCACGGGGCAGACGGTGACGCTGGATTTCTATCGGCCCATCGTGGATCTGTGCCTGAAGCACGGCATCTATATCCTGTCCGACATCGCCTATGCCGAGATCTATTTCGACGGCAATCCGCCGCCGTCGGTGTTGCAGATCCCGGAAGCGCGCGACATCACCGTGGAATTCAACAGCCTGTCCAAGACCTACAACATGCCCGGCTGGCGTGTCGGTTTTGGCGTGGGTTCCAAGAAGCTGGTCGGCGCGCTGGCTAAGTTCAAATCCTATGTGGATTACGGCGCCTTCACGCCCATTCAGGTGGCGGCCACCGCCGCCTTGAACGGGCCGCAGGATTGCGTGCTGGAGATCCGCGAGATGTACAAGCAGCGACGCGACGTGCTGATCGAAGGGCTGCATCAGGCCGGTTGGATGGTGCCGTCGCCCACCGCCTCCATGTTCGTCTGGGCCGAAATCCCCGAGCCGTTCAAGCATTTGAGCAGCCTGGAATTCGCCAAGGTCCTGATGCAGGAGGCCAAGGTCGCCGTCAGCCCCGGCATCGGGTTTGGCGAATATGGCGACACGCATGTGCGGTTCGGGTTGGTGGAAAACACCCAGCGCATCCGGCAGGCGACGCGCAACATCAAGATTTTCCTGGACAAGGCGCGCAAGGTCAACGCGCCCATCACGTCCGAACCCGGCATTGTCGACTGAGGATCAATTCTGATGGTTGATGGCAAAGTCTTGCGTATTGGCGTCGCTGGCTTGGGCACGGTCGGCGGCGGGGTTCTGAAGCTGGTATCGGCCAATGCCGATCTGCTGTCCAAGCGGACGGGCCGCCCCATTCAGGTGGTGGCCGTTTCCGCCCGCGACCGCAGCCGCGACCGTGGCGTCGATCTGTCCAATGTCCGCTGGTATGAGAATGCGGCCGATCTGGCCGTTGATCCTGATGTGGATGTGTTCGTCGAACTGATCGGCGGGTCCGACGGTATCGCCCGCCAAGCGGTGGAAGCGGCGCTGGCCGCCGGCAAGCATGTGGTGACGGCCAACAAGGCGCTGCTGGCCCATCACGGTGCTTCATTGGCCGCCAAGGCCGAGTCTGCCGGCCTGACCCTGGCGTTCGAGGCGGCGGTGGCCGGCGGCATTCCCGCCATCAAGGGCCTGCGCGAAGGGTTGGCGGCCAACAATATCCGTGAAGTCCACGGCATCCTGAACGGCACCTGCAATTACATCCTGACCGAAATGCGGACCACGGGCCGCGATTTCGCCGATGTTCTGGCCGATGCCCAGCGCCTGGGCTATGCCGAGGCGGACCCGTCCTTTGACGTGGATGGCGTTGACGCCGCGCATAAGCTGGCGGTCCTGACCGCTGTGGCCTTTGGCGCGCATGTCGATTTCAAGTCGGTGCATATCGAGGGCATCCGCCACGTCTCCGCCCTCGACATCAACTATGCCCAGGAACTGGGCTACCGCATCCGCCTGCTGGGCATTGCCCGGCGCACCCCGGATGGCATCGAACAGCGCGTGCATCCCTGCATGGTGCCGATCACCAGCCCCTGCGGTGCCACCGATGGCGTGTTTAACGCCGTCGTGGCTGATGGCGATTTCGTGGACAAGGTGGTGCTGGTGGGGCGTGGTGCTGGTGCCGGCCCGACCGCGTCCGCCGTTGTCGCCGATCTGGTGGATATCGCCCGTGGCCGTTCCACGCCGACCTTTGGCGTGCCGGCGGGTGAGCTGGAGCCGGCCAAGGCCGCGCCGTTGAGCCGCCGTCGCGGTCGCTATTATGTCCGCCTGATGGTGGTCGATCGTCCCGGCGTGATTGCCGAGATCGCCGCCACCTTGCGCGACCAGAATGTCTCCATGGAGGCCTTCCTGCAGCGCGGGCGGGCACCGGGCGAGGCGGTGCCGGTCGTCTGGACCACCCACGACACGGACGAGGCCGCCATGCAGCAGGCGCTCGCCACCATCGCGTCGTTGGACAGTGTTCTGGAACCGCCGCGCATGATCCGCATCGAGGATTTCTGATACACACTCAACCCAGGAACGGCGCAATCAACAAGACGCCGATCTCAGCCATAGGGGAACGATAATGAGTGAGAAGAGCAATCCGAAGGGCGATTTCTCCCTGGTGATGGATCGCAATCTGGCGCTGGAAGTCGTCCGCGTCACCGAGGCGGCGGCCCTGTCGGCCTCGCTGCTGATGGGCCGTGGCGACGAAAAGGCCGCCGACCAGGCCGCCGTGGACGCGATGCGCAAGGCCCTGAACAGCCTGTCCATCGACGGAACCGTCGTGATCGGCGAGGGTGAGCGCGACGAAGCCCCGATGCTCTATATCGGGGAAAAGGTCGGCACCGGCAACGGCCCCAAGATCGACATCGCCCTGGACCCGCTGGAAGGCACGACCATCTGCGCCAAGGGCGGCCCCAACGCCCTGGCCGTCATTGCGATGGCGGAGGCCGGTGGCTTCCTGAACGCGCCCGACGTCTATATGGAAAAGATCGCGGTGGGCGGTGGCCTGCCGGGTGGCGTGGTTGATCTGGATGAGAAGGTCGAGACCAACCTGCGCAACCTCGCCCTGGCCAAGGGTGCGGACGTGTCGGAGCTGGTGGTCTGCATCCTGGACCGTCCGCGCCATGCCGAACTGATCGCCCGCGTGCGCGAGGCGGGTGCCCGCATCATGCTGATCGGCGATGGTGACGTGTCGGGCGTGATCGCCACGGCCCAGCCCAATGCCGGCATCGACCTGTATATGGGGTCGGGCGGTGCGCCGGAGGGGGTTTTGGCCGCTGCCGCCCTGCGCTGCATCGGCGGGCAGTTCCAGGGCCGTCTGATTTTCCGCAACGATGCCGAGCGGGAGCGCGCCAAGCGCTGGGGCGTCACCGATCTGGACAAGAAGTACAGCCTGTACGATCTGGCCCGGGGCGACGTGATGTTCTGCGCCACCGGCGTGACCACCGGCCCCATGCTGGGCGGCGTGCGTCGCTTCCCCGGCGGGGCCATCACCCATTCCGTGGTGATGCGGTCCAAGTCGGGCACGGTGCGGTACGTTGAGGCGCACCACAATCTGCGCACCAAGACCAGCATGATCCCGGAAGCGAAGCGGTAAATCTGCTTCCCAGGGTCGAGCGTACTTTTAGCGTACTTTTATTGTCATCCCCGCGAAAGCGGGGACCCAGCGTAAGCGGCGTCTGCCGCGATACGAGTCATATCGGCGCTGACCGCGCCTTATGCTGGGTCCCCGCTTTCGCGGGGATGACGATTTTTGGGCATTGCGGCGTGATTGCTCTCTATTCTTTCCTGACCTCCCCTCGCATTACCCCACGGGTATCCCCATGACCAACCCCGCCTTCCTTGGCGTTGAAAGCTCGCTCACCGGCCGCCGCTGGAAGGCGCGCAACAGCGATGACCGGCTGGCCCTGACCTTGGCGCAGGCGCATGGGTTACCGGAGCTGGTGGGGCGGTTGCTGGCCGGGCGTGGGGTGGGGGTGGAGGAGGTGGAGCGGTTCCTATCGCCCACCTTGCGCGCCTTCATGCCCGACCCTTCGGTGCTGCGCGACATGGACAAGGCCGCCGACCGTGTGGCCCGCGCCATCCGCGATGGGGAGAAGGTAGCGGTCTTTGGCGATTATGATGTGGATGGAGCGACCTCCACCGCCCTGCTGAACCGGTTCTTCCGGGCTGTGGGGCGGCAATTGCGCGTCTATATCCCTGACCGGATCGAGGAAGGGTATGGGCCAAACCTGCCAGCCCTCCTGAAGCTGAAGGAAGAAGGCATCGATCTGGTCGTCACCGTCGATTGCGGGGTGACCAGTTTCGATCCGCTGCACGGGGCCGTGGCCGCCGGGTTGGAAGTGGTGGTGGTGGACCATCACAAGGCCGAACCGCGCCTGCCCGAGGTGACGGCGGTGGTGAACCCCAACCGCATGGATGAACCGGCGGGCGGGCCGCTTTCGACATTGGCCGCCGTGGGGGTTACTTTCCTGCTGATCGTGGCGGTCAACCGGCTGCTGCGCGGCAGTGGGTTCTATGGCAATGGGCGCAGTGAGCCGGACCTGATGTCCTGGCTGGATATCGTGGCGTTAGGCACTGTCTGTGACGTGGTGCCACTTGTCGGGCTGAACCGGGCCTTCGTGGCGCAGGGGCTGCGCGTCATGGGCAAGCGGGCCAATATAGGCATCTCAGCGCTGGCCGATGTGGCGGGCGTGAACGAGGCGATGGATGCCTATCACGCTGGATATATTATCGGGCCGCGCGTGAATGCCGGCGGACGGGTGGGCCGGGCCGATCTGGGCACGCGGCTGCTGGCCACGGAGTCGCCGGCGGAGGCCGCCGATCTGGCCAAGGAACTGCACGCGTTTAACGCTGAACGCCGGGCCATTGAGGCTTCGGTGCTGGAAGATGCCATCGCCCTGATGGAAACCAGCGTGGATGACAGTCCCGAACTGGTCCTGGCCGTGGGGGAGGGGTGGCATCCAGGCGTCATCGGTATCGTCGCGTCGCGCCTGAAGGACCGGTTCAACCGCCCGGCCTGTGTGGTGGCGCTGGACGGTATGGTGGGCAAGGCATCGGGCCGGTCGGTGCGCGGTGTGGACCTGGGATCAGCCATCATTGCGGCACGTCAGGCAGGCCTGCTGGTGGCCGGCGGCGGGCACGCCATGGCGGCAGGCTTTACAGTGGAGCGGGAAAAGATCGACGACCTCCGCACCTTCCTGCGCGAACGGATTGCCCGGCAGCTGGAGGATACAGGCCCGCTGGTGCCGTCTTTGTCGCTGGATGGTGCCCTGTCGGTGCGCGGGGCCAATACTGAGCTGATGCGCCATCTGGAACGGCTGGCCCCCTATGGCACTGGCAATTCCGAACCGCGCTTCGCCGTCACCGACGCCCGCATCGTGAAGGCCGATGTCGTGGGCGGGGAGGGCAAGCATGTGCGCTGCATCCTGACAGGCAGCGACGGCAGCCGTTTGAAATCAATCGCCTTCCGCGCCATGGACAGCGATCTGGGTCCCGCTTTGCTGCAAAGCGGTGGGCGGCCCCTGCATCTGGCGGGCACTTTGCGGCCCGACCGTTGGAACGGTAATGACGGGGTACAGTTGTTGATTGATGATGCAGCGGTTTCCGGCAACGCCGGGTAAAGGAAACCTGAGTGTCTATTCATTCAATCGCCATCGGTCTTTAACAAATTATTGCCAATTCGTTAAAGACAGCTATCGCCGCATAGCATATAGTCGCCCATCGCCCAGTTGCCGCTTGCATGATCACTGCCGGGGCAGGGCGGTCGCGTTGGTTTTGTGCGGGGCGATCGGGGTCATGAATGTACGCGCGGCGGGGGTGCCGGCCGAAAGGCCGGATACGGGCAAGATGAAGGAAACCACGGTCACACCGCCCGAGCCCACTTCTGCCGTGTCCAAGCTTCAGGCCCATTTCGAACAGCTGGATGAGAATTCGCTGCTGCGCGTGGCGCGCGCGGTGGAACTGGCCCGGGCCGCCGAACGCCGTGACCCGACCGACGAACAGATCCTGGAGACGCTGCGCCCACGCCTGCGCAATCTGCGCCCGGCCCGCGTGCCGACCTTCCAGCGCGCCATCTGCGTGGCGCTGGAGATTTTCCTTTATGACGGCGACCTGCATGAGGAAAAGCGTAAGGGTGCGCTGGCCCGGCAGGTGCTGAACCCCTGGTGGCGGGTGCTGCTGGCCTCCCCGCACCGGGCCGCGCTGGCGGCGCTGGAGGGGGAGTATGGCAAGGCCGTGCGCGAACAGCGCTGGGCCGACCTGCCCGCCATCGCCGACCGGGGCGTGATCGCGGCGGCCGATGCGACCAACACCCTTCTGGCCGAGGCGCAGAAATCCTATGGGCGGCGGGGGGAGCTGTCCTCCATGCTGGGCGGGGACCGCGCGCTGGAGGATATGCGGGAGATCGGGGTGCTGCTGGGCCTGCACAGCCAGCTGACCCCGGCGCTGGAGCGGGTGCGCCGCATGGCCGGGGTGGAAGGCGCGGGCCGTATCGCCGACTTCACCCCCGCTTCCGTGGTGGCGGCGCGCACCGCCTATATGAACATCCATGATCGGGGTGCCGATCTGGTTGAGTATTTCTTCTTCGGGCTGATGACGCTGCTGATGCAGCCTTTCCAGGCGCTGCGTCTGGTCCGCATGCTGTCGCAGGATCTGAGCCATGTGTCCGGCAACCATCCGGCCCGCCTGATCCCGGCCCGCCTGTTCTCCGACCTGACCCGCACCCTGTCGGAGATCGGCAAGGCGTCGGCGGGGCCGGTGATGGCGCGGCGCGTTTGGCTTTTGACCTGCGCGCGGCTGGTGTCGGATGCGCAGCTGATGATCAAAAGCTTGGCGGAAGAGGTTCAGGTTGAGCCGAATCCGGAATGGCAGAAGCTGCTGACCGAGGCGCGGGGCCGGGTGATGCAGGCCGTGGATACGTTCCTGATGGCCGCCATCCAGGATGCGGTCGTGGTGCTACCGGTCAAGCCGTTGCAGGAGAAGAAGGGCGTGGAGGTCCGGCTTGAACCCGACATGGCCCATGTCCCGACCGAGGAGGAGGTGGGCATCGCCCAGGCCGCCACGGTTCTGTTCACGGCGGTCAAGAAGCTGATGGAACAGGAAGGCCAGGACCGGTTGATGCGGTCCAAGGAGGCCGATCTGGAACAGCGGCTGGAGATCGGGATCAATTTCCGCGTCGAGTATCTGCGCGCCCGGCCGAAGCATATGGTGGCCATCGCCCATCTGCGCGGGGTGCAGAAGGTGTTGAAGGGCCTGCCCTCGTTCAACATTATCCGCGATCTGGAATATCGTGTCGAACGGACCCTGGACCGTTATAAGAATTGATCGAAGTCGGGTCCGGCATGGGCGTTATGCAAGAAAGTGAAAAAAAGTGCTTGAACAGCCCGGCGGGTCCGGCTAATTAACCGCCCACCGACGACGTCCCCATCGTCTAGAGGCCTAGGACACCAGCCTTTCACGTTGGTAACACGGGTTCGAATCCCGTTGGGGACGCCACCTTCCAAGACACGAGTTCTTGGTTTCCGGTGGCGGTGCCGGATGGATGACTTGAGCACCATTTGGCGGATACGGAAAAAGCCCCGCGCCGAAAGGCCGGGGCTTTTTCGTTGCCAAACCAGCATCAGCTTTTTCAACAAGGGATTGATCATGCGTTCTTTGGAAGGACAGCGCAGCGACAACCGGCCCCTGAAGCGCAACGATGACGAAAAGCGCCGGGCCCTGTTGCAGCTGGAAGCGGCCTATGCCGCGCTCGGTCCGAAGCCGACGCCGGGCCTGAAGGAAACCATGGCGGAGCGTATCCGCGCGCTGAAGGCCGAAATCGCCGACGGTGCGAACAAGCCGCCCCGCCGCGAACGTGATCGCGACCGGGGCTGAACAACAGCAACCCAGAAGAAGGGCGGGCATCGCAGCAGGCGGTTCCCGCCCTTTTTTCATGACGGCATGAAACACTGTTATAGGCCGCTGATTGGCCTTGCGTGTGCCGCCGCCTGATACCATGTTGGGATGGTTGCTTCCAAAGGCAGGGCCATGCGCCGTATCGCATCATTCTGGACAGGGTTGCTGAAGGCTGGTGCGGTGGCACTGGTCCTGGCCCTGTTCGGCTTTGCGACGGCATCGGCGCATGAGAATCATGACGGTCACGCCAAGGCGTCGGCCCATCAGCATCACGAGATGGCGGCGCAGACCGATTGCCACGAACAGCAGGGCGTGCAGCAGGCCGCCGCCAGCCCCCATGACCATGCCCACAAACATGGGCAGGGCATGGCAGATGATTGCTGCAAGGATGCCTGCACCTGTGGCTGTGCGGCCAGCTGTGCCGCCCATGTCGGGACAGGCTTGCCGGTGGTGACGGCCCTGACCTTGCCGGTGCCGGCGGGCCTGCTGCTGCCGGGCCGGGCGATTGATCCGGCGGGTCTGACCACGCCGCCCGACCCACGACCGCCGCTGACCATCTGACACGCCCCCGCTGCACCCGCGCGCTCGCGCCGCCGGTGCCTGTTCTGCGTTGTCAGATGGAATCATCCCATGAAAATCCTGTCGCGCCTGTTGCTGGCGGCGGCTTTGTTCCCGGCCCCGGCCCTGGCCGTATCCGCCCATGAAGGGCATGACCATGGCGCCGCCGATGCCGCCGCCACCCCGGCCCCGTCTCCCACCGCTGTCCCGACGCTGGAAACAGATGGTGGGGATGTGCAGCTGGTCGCCCTGTTGCAGGGCGGGAACATCACCCTGTTCATTGACCGTCTGGCCGATAACAGCCCCGTGACGGGGGCCGCCGTCACCATGTCCGCCGATGGCGGTACGCCGGTTACCGTGCCGGCGGCGCCCGATGGCACCTACCGCGCGCTGGCCCCCTGGGCCAAACCGGGCGAGCATGCCCTGAACTTCACCGTCACGGGTGATGGAGTGGCCGACCTTCTGGTCGGCACCCTGACGGTACCGGCGGCGGCCCCGGTCGCGGCGGCATCCACCGGCTGGGGTGCGATCCTATGGGCGGCGGGCGCGCTGATCGCGGGCATGGTGCTGGGGGCGGGGCTGTTGTCGCTGCGGTCGCGCCGTGCCGTGCCGGTCCTGCTGCTGCTGCTGGCCGTGGCCCTGCCGACGGAGCGGGTGCTGGCCCATGAAGGCCATGATCATGGTGCGCCGGCACCGGAGCCGGTGGCGGGCAACACTCCCCGCCGCCTGCCCGATGGCGGCCTGTTCGTGCCCAAGGCAACGCAGCGCCTGCTGTCCATCCGTACCCAGGAACTCACCAGCGGTGAGGTATCGCCCACGGTCACGCTGACGGGCCGGGTGATCAATGACCCTAACCGGTCGGGCCGGGTTCAGGCACCGCAATCGGGCCGCTTGATGCCGCCCGATGGTGGCTTCCCCCTGCCCGGCACCCTGGTGAAGGCGGGGCAGGTGCTGGGCTATGTCGAGCTGGTGCTGCGGGCCGAGGATGGCAGCGGCATTTCCCAGCAGCTGGCAGCATTAGATAAGGATATCCGGTTGGCGCAGCAGCAATGGAACCGTCTGTCCAACCTGAAAGGGGCCGTGGCGCAGGCGGAGATTGATGACGCACGCGCCACCCTGGACGGCTTGCTGCGCGAACGGGAGGCCATGGCCCGTGCGGTGGCAAAGCGCGTGCCCCTGACATCCCCCATCGATGGGGTGATCAGCAGCAGCAACGCCGTGCCCGGCCTGATGATCGAGGATCGCGACATCACCATCGTGTTCGAGGTGACGGAACCGGGCGCCGTCATGGTGGAGGCTCTGTCCTTTGACGGGCCTTTGCCGGATGGGGCGATGGTCACGGCGAAGGTTGGTACCACGACGGTGACAATGACGCTGGTGGGGCAGGGGGTGGCCCCGGTGCCGGGGGCAACGCGCCTGCTGCTGCACGCCCAGGATGGCGGCTGGGGCGGGGCGGTGCCGGTGGTCGGCACTATGCTGACCCTGTCGCGGCCTGCCGGTACGCCCGTGGCGGGGCTGCTGGTGCCCCGTGACGCCTTGGTGCGTGGGTCGGACGGGTTGCCGGCGGTGCTGATCCATGAGACGGCCCAGCGCTTCACGCCGCGCACCGTGCGGGTGGAGCCGGCGGGGGCCGATGCGGTGCGCCTGCTGGCCGGAGTGGAGGAAGGTGCGCGCGTCGTGGTGCGCGGTGCCACTCTTCTGAACCAGATCCGATAGGGGGCGATGATGTTTAACGCAATCGTCTCCACCGCGCTCCGCAACCGGCTGATGGTGTTGGTCGCAGCGTTACTGCTGACGCTTTATGGCGCGTTCACGCTGGGTCATCTGTCGGTGGATGTGTTCCCCGACCTGAACCGGCCCACCATCACCTTGATGACCGAAAGCCCCGGCATGGCCCCGGAGGAGGTGGAACGGCTGGTCAGCTTCCCCATCGAAACCGCCATGAATGGCATGCCGGGGGTGGAACGGGTCCGATCCACATCTTCCGCCGGTCTGTCGGTGGTGACGGTGGAGTTCGGCTGGGGCACCGAGATCTATCGCAACCGGCAGCAGGTGACGGAACGCCTGTCGCTGCTGACCGGGCAGTTGCCGCCCGGCGTGGTGCCCCATATGGGCCCCATCTCCTCCATTATGGGAGAGATCATGCTGGTGGCCCTGACCCCGGCGCAGGGAGCCGCCATCGACCCGATGCAGTTACGCGATGTTGGTGATTGGACCCTGCGGCCCCGTATCCTGTCCATCCAAGGTGTGTCGCAGGTCATTCCCATGGGCGGTGAGGTGCGGCAGTTCCGGGTGGCCCCCGATACAGGCCGCATGGCCTTGCTGGGCGTTAACCTGGAACAGGTGCGCACAGCCCTTTCTGACTATGGTGCCAATGTCGGCGGCGGCATCGTGGAACGGCGGGGCGAGGAGCTTCTGGTGCGCGGCATCGGTCGGACCAGCCGGCTGGATGATTTGCGCAAGCTACCCGTGGCTGCTACCGATGGGGCCACCATCGTTTTGGGTGATGTGGCGGATGTTGACCATGCGGCCCGTCCGCGCCGGGGCGATGCTGGCCTGAACGCCGCCACCGCCGTGCTGATCTCTGTGCAGAAACAGCCGGATGCCGATACGCTGACCGTCACCCGCGCCGTGGAACGGGCCTTGGCGGAGCTGACCTCCGGGTTGCCGCAGGGGGTGGCGGCCCCGGTCGTGGTCTTCCGTCAGGCCGATTTCATTGAGAACAGCGTCGATAATGTCGAACGCGTGTTGGTGGAGGCCGGGATCGTCGTTGCCGTCATCCTGTTCCTGTTCTTAGGTAATTTCCGCACGACCATCATCAGCCTGACGGCCATTCCCATCTCGCTGCTGGTCGCCGTGCTGGTGTTCAAGGCGCTGGGCCTGACCATCAACACCATGACGCTGGGCGGGCTTGCCATCGCCATTGGTGAGTTGGTCGATGATGCCGTGGTGGATGTGGAGAATATCTTCCGCCGCCTGCGGGAGAATGCGCTGCGTCCCGAACCGCTGCCCGTCCTGTCCATCGTGCTGTCGGCCAGTACGGAGGTGCGGTCGGGCATTGTCTATGCCACGGCCATCATCGTCCTGGTCTTTGTGCCGCTGTTCGCCCTGTCGGGGATTGAGGGGCGTTTGTTTGCGCCGTTGGGCATTGCGTACATCGTGTCGATCCTGGCCAGTCTGGTCACGGCCATCACGGTCACGCCGGTGCTGTGTTACTACCTGCTGCCGAAACTGGCGGACAGCGTGGAACATGATGGCTGGCTGGTCCGTAAACTGAAGGCGGGCAATGATCGGCTGCTGGACTGGGCCTTTGCTCACCGGTCGCTGGTCATGGGAAGCGTGGCGGGTGCCGTGCTGGTGGCACTGGTTGCGGTGCCCTTCCTGCCGCGCGCCTTTCTGCCGGATTTCAACGAAGGCACCCTGACCATCAGCATGGCGATGCAACCCGGCATCTCTCTGGAGCAATCATCAGAGGTTGGGCGCATGGCCGAACGGTTGATCGCCCAGGTGCCAGAGGTGACCGCCGTCGCCCGCCGTACCGGTCGGGCCGAACTGGACGAACATGCCATGGGGGTGCATGCATCGGAGATTGACGCCCATCTGAAGCCGTCGGACCGGCCCAAGGCCGATATCCTGGCCGATGTGCGTGCCCGCCTGTCCAGCCTGCCCGTGACGGTGAATATCGGGCAGCCGATTTCCCACCGTCTGGACCATATGCTGTCAGGTGTGCGCGCCCAGTTGGCCGTAAAGCTCTATGGCGACGACATGGTCGCGCTGCGGGCGCTTGCCGGCGGGTTGCAGCAGAAGCTGTCCACGGTTCCCGGTCTTGTCGATTTGCAGATCGAAAAGCAGGTCCTGATCCCGCAATTGCGCGTCGATGTTGATCCCGACCGGGCGCGCGCGCATGGCATCACCCCGTCCGCCATTCTTTCCGCGGTGCAGACCCTGTCCAGCGGTGAGGTGGTAACGGAGATCATCGAGGGCGACCGCCGCCACGACCTTGTCCTGCGCCTGAAGGATGAGGCGCGGGATCCGGCGACGCTGGGCCGCGTGCTGATCGACACACCGTTAGGCCCCGTGCCCCTGTCACAGCTGGCAGAGGTGAGCGAGGGCGATGGCCCGAATGAGGTGATGCGGGAGAATGGTCAGCGGCGTCTGGCCCTGCTGGGCAATGGCGATGGCAAGCGCGACATGGCGGCCATTGTGGCCGATATTCGCGCCGTCCTGGATGCCACGCCCATGCCTGCCGGCACGCATGCCAGCCTGGAAGGCACTTTCCAGGCGCAGGAACAGGCGGCCCGCACCATTGCCGCCCTGTCGGTGGTCTCCTTCGCCCTGATCTTCCTGGTGCTGTACAGCCGCTACCGTGCCGCCGTGCCGGTATTGATCATCATGGGGACGGTGCCCATGGCCCTGGTCGGGTCGGTGGCGGCCTTGTGGCTGGCGGGTTTGCCGCTGTCTGTGGCCAGCATGGTGGGCTTTATCACGCTGGCTGGCATCTCCACCCGCAACGGCATCCTGAAAATCAGCCACTACATCAATCTCTGCCGGATCGAAGGGGAGGTGTTCGGCCCCGCCATGATCCGGCGTGGCAGCCGGGAACGGTTGGTGCCCGTGCTGATGACGGCCTTGTCGGCGGGTCTGGCGCTGGTTCCCCTGCTTGTGGGGGCCGATGCGCCGGGCAAGGAAATCCTGCACCCCGTCGCCGTCACCATCTTTGGCGGGCTGATCAGCGCCACTGTGCTGGACACTGTTCTGACCCCGCTTCTGTTCGCCCGCTTTGGTGGCCCGGCCGTGCAACGGCTGCTGACCACCAGCCCATCCACGCCCGGCCAGGTTGCCGAGGCCTTTTAAGGAGTGATCATCATGAAGTTCAACGCTGCCACCCTGGCGCTTGCCACGTTTCTGACCTTGGCCCCCGCCGCCGCCTTCGGCCATGCCCCGCCGGTGGGCGTGCATGGCGGGATGCAGGTGCATGCGGGGCCCTTGCACCAGGAACTGGTGATCAAGGACAAGGTCCTGACCGTTTACATGAACACCATGGAAGACAAACCCATCGATACCGCCGGTGCGACCGGCAGCGTCACCCTGTTGATTGACGGCGCCCCGGTGCAGGTGGCACTCGCCCCCGCCGGTCCCAACAGCCTGTCTGGCAAGATCGACCGCGAGGTGCCGGTGGGCACCCGCATCGCCACAATGGTGACGCTGGCCGGCAAGGGGCCGGTGCAGGCGCGGTATGAGTGGAAGCCGGCGGCGGGGGAGCATGCGGGACATTGAGGGGAGGGGCCGCCGCTGTCAGGGCGGCGGCCACTTGTCCTTTTGCCAGTCTCTCGCGGTGTGGATCACGCGCAGAATGACGATCTGTTCACCGCCTCTGGGACTGGCGGAGAGGGTGTAACAAATAATGTAGGGCAGGCCTGCAACTAGCTTTTCCAACGTCCCCGCGATCCGTCCGGGGCGGCCCAGGGAACGTTGGCCCATCGCGTTTCCGGCCGCTCTGATGCTCGACGCGACTTTGAGGGCAGCGGCTGGATTTTCTGCCGCGATATGACGGACAATTGCCGTGAGATCGTTCAGTGCGCTGGGTAACCACTGAACAGGGCGGCTCAATTGCCGCCCCGTGAGGTGATTACTTCTGCAATCGCTGCATCAAGCTGATCCATGGCCTCGTCATGCGGGATTAGTGTGGCCGTTCGCATCTCAACCAAGGCGGCCTCTATTGCCGCTACATCCTGGCTTTCGCGGCACAGGTAGCTTTCGATGGCCTCGGTCAGCAGTGCATCCTGGCTGCGGTGGGTGCGTGCGACCAGGTGCGAAAGCTGGGCTTCCGCCTCTGGCGACAGGTTTACCGTCAATGTCGTACCTTCCGGCATGGGCGGAGATTCCGATATCAGTATCAGAACCGGAGGATAGCATATTCACCCGCTCACCAAAAACACTTCCGACATCGGATGATTTCCCCTTGACGACAGGTCCAACCTGACCCATCTTCATGATGTTGTTTCAACATACTGAAAGGAGGTGATCCGATGTCTCGTTCCACTTTGCGGACCCGCGCGGATCTCTCCGGCATCCGGTCTTTCGCCGGCTGATCGGAAGATGTCCGCTGGCGGGGTCCACCGCCAAAGCGGATCGTCCATGCGCAATCATGGAAGGCAGGGCCGGTTCCCCGGGGGACCGGCCCTGTTTTATGTGGAAAACCGCTGTTGGCGGCCCGTTCCTTGGTTCCGTTTTGCCGGCGGGCTTGCTATCAAGGCCCAAGCATAAGAGTTCCACCAAAAATCCGGGTCCTTTTGATGAATCGCCAAGATCGCCGCCGTCAGCTTTCCGATTTGGCCAAGTCGGATGCGATGTATTCCAGCTTCCCGTCCGATATGCGGGCGGCGACGGAGTTGCATCGTCAGGGCCGTATGAAGGAAGCGGCGGATACGCTGCGCAAGATCACCAAGGTCTATGCCGACCACCCGGATGTGCGCGTCGCCTGGTCCAACCTGGGCGCCACTTTGCAGGGCCTGGGCAAGCTGGACGATGCCGTCACGGCCCTGAAGAAGGCCCGCGCGCTGAAGCCCGATCATCCGCCGCCGCACCACAACCTGGGCATGGCGCTGGCGCAGCAGGGCAAGCTGGACGAGGCCATTGAGAGCCTGCAGCGCGCCTGCGAGCTGGACCCCAATTTCCGTGACGCCTGGGCCGGGCTTGCGCTGGTGCGGGAACAGACGGGCGAGATCCCGCTGGCCGCCGAGGCGTGGCAGCGTGCGGTGCAGGCCGATCCCAACGCGGTGGAGCCGCTGTTCAATTTTGGCAACTGCCTGTTCCGCCTGGGCATGCTGCAAGAAGCGGCCAATGCCTTCCAGGGCTGTCTGGCCCGCCGGCCCAACATGCCGGAAGCCGTCTATGCGCTGGGCCGCGTGCATGAAGAGGCCGGCAGCTTCGACACCGCCGCTGAGGCCTATCTGGCCGCCACCCGCATCGCCCCGCAGGTGGGCCAGGGCCATGCGCAGCTGGCCGGGCTGATCGTGCATATCGCCGGCAGCGATCTGGCCAAGGCGCAGGGCCTTGCCGATACCTATCGCCAGACCCATCCCGACAGCCCCATCGTGCCGCAGCTGTTCGGCCGCCTGGAAGAGATCGCCAAGGCGGCGGCGGATGCACCTGCTGCGGAGCCGGCGGAAGAGGCAAAGGCCGAGGGCTGATCGCTTCACCGAATCATGAGAAAGGGCGGCGTGGAGATGGTCCGCGCCGCCCTTTCTTACATTCGGGTGTTCACTTCTTCTTCGCCTTCAACGCCAGCTTCGCCGCGCGGTAGCGCGATGCCCAGCCGGGCTTTTCTTCCTGCGGGGCGCGGGCAATGGACAGGGCGTCGGGGGCGACATCGCGGGTGACGACGGTGCCCGCTGCTGTGTAGGCACCATCACCCACCGATACCGGGGCGACCAGCGTGGAATGGGTGCCGATGAAGACATCCGACCCAATGCGGGTCCGGTGCTTCAGCACGCCGTCATAATTGCAGGTGATGGTGCCGGCCCCGATATTGGAGCCGCCGCCGACATCGGCGTCGCCCAGATATGTCAGGTGGTTGGCCTTGGCACCGGCCCCGAAAGCCGTGTTCTTCAGTTCCACGAAGTTGCCGATATGGGCCCCCTCACCGACATCGGTGCCGGGGCGCAGGCGGGCATAGGGGCCGATGATGGCGCGGGCCCGGACGATCACGCCCTCCAGATGGCTGAAGGGCTTGATCTCCACCCCATCCTCCACCGTCACGCCGGGGCCGAACACGACATTCTGGCCCACGGTGACGTCGCGGCCCAGGACGGTGTCGGCGGCGAAATAGACGGTGTCGGGGTCCAGCAGGGTGGCGCCATTGGCCATGGCGGCCTGACGCAGGCGGTTCTGGAAAATCTTCTCGATCCCCGCCAGCTCCGCCCGACTGTTGACGCCGGCGGTATCGTCGGTGGGCCCTTCGACCACGGCGCAGGTCCAGCCGTTGCCCCGCGCGACCGCCACGGCATCGGTCAGGTAATATTCGCCCTTGGCATTGTCATTGCCGATGCCGGACAGAAGCGCACCCATGCGCGCCCCGTCAAAGGCCATGAAGCCGGCATTGCAGAGCGTCACGGCGCGTTCATCGGCGCTGGCGTCCAGGAATTCGACAATCTTCTCCAGCCCGCCATCGGTGCCCAGGATCAGGCGGCCATAGGCGCCGGGATCGGCGGGTCGCATGCCCAGTACCACCACCGCCGGGTCGCCGGCACCATTGCGGGCCGCGACCATCTTCGACAGGGTGGCAGCGGTGATCAGGGGCGAGTCGCCGTAAAGCACCAGCACATCACCGCTAAAGCCCGCCAGTTCGCCCAGCGCGGCCTTCACCGCATCGCCGGTGCCCAGCTGATTTTCCTGCACCACGGTGGGGTGCGGGGCGACGGTGGCGGCGACATTGTCCATGCCGGGGCCGACCACCACCACGATCTTTTCCGGCGACAGGCTCTGCGCCGCCGCCACCACATGGCTGACCATGGGCAGGCCCCCCAGCGGGTGCAGCACCTTGGGCAAGGCGGACTTCATGCGCGTACCCTTGCCGGCGGCAAGGATGATGCAGGCGAGCGGGCGATGGGACATGGTGGCGGGCCGCGTGGCAGTTTGTCTAAGCTGGCCCCCTGTATCATACAGACCTTTGTGAAAGCCAAGCGGAAGCGGCAGTGACAATGAGCATCCTGAAACGGTTCCCCGCCCTGATCTTCGATTTCGACGGGACCCTGATCGATAGCGCGCCTGATATCGCCCTGGGTCTGAACCGGCTACTGGTCCAGGAAGGGCGGCGGGAATTGCCGCTGTCGGATGTGCATCTCATGATCGGGGATGGGGCGGGGCGGCTGGTGGAACAGGCCTTTGTCGCCACGGGTGCGGCGCTGACGCCGGAAGAGGCGGGGCCGATGACAGAGCGGTATCTGGCGATCTATGGCGCGCTGCCTGTGGACCGGTCCTGTATCTATCCCGGCGTGGTGGAGACGCTGACCGCCCTGAAGGCGGCCGGGCATCGCCTGGGTCTATGTACCAACAAGCCGGCGGGGATCAGTGTCGATCTGCTGCGTGAGCTGGGGATGGGTGACCTGTTCGATGCGGTGGCGGGCGGGGACAGTGTGGCGCGCAAGAAGCCGCATCCCGACCCGCTGCTGTTCGTTATGGAGCGGCTGGGCGTGGATGCGGGCGGGGCGGTGATGGTGGGCGACAATGCCAATGATGTGGCGGCGGCGCGGGGGGCCGCCGTACCGGTGGTGGCCGTGGCCTATGGCTATCCGCGCATGGCGCTGGAGGCGCTGGGCGCGGACGTGATCATTGACAGGTTCGCGGATTTGCCGGGGGCGCTGGCCCGGTTGGGGTGAGGGTCAACCGGCCTTCACGACAGCCAGATGCACCTTCACGGCGCCCAGCGGGCTGTCCATTTCCAGGCGCACAGGCACGGGCGGGCCGCCGGCGATGGCGGGGGCGATGTAGAGGGTAACAGGCACGTCCTTGCGCTTCGCCCCCTCCCGGTCGCGGTCGCGTTGCCGGTTTTCCTTCCAGCGACCGGCCAGCGGCTTATACTTGACCGAACAGGCGGTGGCAGGGCCGGCATAGACGGACAGGTCCGTTGCCTCCAGCGTGGCCGGCCCTTGCGTCGCGAAGACCAGATCATAGCGTTGCCGCCCGTCATAGACGGGGACGGTGATGTCGCAATCGCCCTTCTTTGCCACCTGATCCAGCACGGCGACGATGGCGGAGACGGGATCGACGGTGCCCAGGCGCAGGTCGGCGGGAACCGGTTCGCGATCCTTCTCCGGCTCCGGGTCGGCGAGCGTCAGGGTGGGGGTGCCGTCGGGCGTGTAATCGACCGTGGTCAGGCGCGGCTGGTCACGCCAACTGCCATGGGCCGTGAACTGACGCGGGCGGGGCAGGGGGCCGGATAGGTGGCCCTGTGCGCGCACATCCGTCTTCCATTGCGCCACCCGGCCCAGGAAACCGTCAGTTTCCATCTTCAGGCCGGCGCGGTAGCCATCGGGCCCCAGTGCCATGTCGGCATTGGCGTCCAGCACATGCACACCACCAATATGGATGCCATAGGTCAGCGACAGATCATCCGCCTTCTGTGCCAGGGCCGGCGAGGTGGAGACCAGAAGGGCCAGTGGCAGGTAGCTCAGGGCGCGCATAGGGTTCGGC
Organism: Niveispirillum sp. CC-CTL257; assembly: GCF_059489915.1. NCBI lineage: Bacteria > Pseudomonadati > Pseudomonadota > Alphaproteobacteria > Rhodospirillales > Azospirillaceae > Niveispirillum > Niveispirillum sp. CC-CTL257. Next base: position 1,747,375 of record NZ_JCAJXE010000001.1, on the reverse strand, counting down.
CTCCCAATGGTTCTGGTGGCATGCATAGCGGCAATGTGGGTTGGAAAGGCGCGGGCCACAAGGCTTTCGCGGCTTGGGTGGAAAAATTTCCTGATGACGCCGCTTTTTCCCTTTGACAGGCCGCCGCCAACCCCCTAAAACCCCGCTCCACCGACGACGGATGGGCGCGTAGCTCAGCGGGAGAGCATCGCCTTCACACGGCGGGGGTCGCAGGTTCAATCCCTGCCGCGCCCACCATCCTCCGGTTCCTCAAAAAGCCCCTGGCCAAAAGCCGGGGGCTTTTTGCGTTATGGGGCCAGGAGGGGTGGGGTTTACTGTCCCCCCGCCTTCTTCGGCTTGCGCATCTCATCCAGCTTCTGCGTTGTCTGCCGCGACCGCCACAGCCAGGGCGGTTCCACCCGGCCCGCCCAGAGGCCACGGCGGAAGGAGAGGGCACGGGCTTCGATGCCGACATAGTCGAAGCTCAAGGGGCGGTAGGCCAGCGCCATGCCGCGTTCGACCATGGCATAGGCCAGATCATCGCCATTTTCCGCCCGGCAGACGGCCAGTTTCGGCCCCGTGGCGGGCGATTGGCCGCGTGGCGTACACTCAATCTCCCGGTTGTTGATCAGCAGGCTGAGGATGCGAGTCGACATGTCGAAGCAATCATATTGCTGACCGCGCACATTCTCACAAGTTTGGCCCTTGTCGGGCGCGTCGATTCCGAACAGGCGGAATTCCTGGCCCTTGACGGTGACCAGATCGCCCTCCTTGGCGGCCCCCGGCCCCTTGACGGGCGTTTTGTCTGCCTGGGCCAGGGCATCAGGGACCAGAGCCAAGGCCAGCAGGAGTGCCACCAGGACGGACCTCATATCAGGCTTCCCATGGCGGGGGCCGGTGCTGCCCCCGGCTGATAGGGGGCCAGAAGGTCAGCATTGTCGTTGCGCACGGCATTGACCAGCGGCGTGACGGGCCGCAGCACCAGCGCACCCGCCGCCGGTGCCCGCATCATTCCATGGCGGGCAATCTCCGGCGTGTCGGGCGACAGCCAGTTCGCCAGGGCGGCATCATCCATCAGCATCACAGGCGTGCGTTCATGGATCACCGCCATCTCATCATTGGCGGGGGCGGTCAGGATGCAGCAGGTGAAGAGCGGCCCGTCATCGCCGCCGCGCCAGATGTCCCACAAGGCGGCGAAGCCCATGGGGCGGCCATCGGCATGGGACACGTACCAGGGCTGCTTGCGGTCGCCCTTCTGCGGCCATTCATAGAAGCCGTCGGCGGGTATCACGGCCCGCCGCTTCTGCCAGGCCTCGCGAAAGCTGGGCTTGTCGGCAGCACTTTCGCTGCGGGCATTGATCATGCGGGCGGCACCTGTGGCATCATCGGCCCAGGAGGGGACTAGGCCCCAGCGCATGGCGGTCACCGTGCGGGCACCGGAGCGGTCCAGCCCGATGACGCCGATTTCGGCGGTCGGCGCGATGTTGAAGCGTGGGTCCAGCAGGCGGGGCGGCAGGTCGGACCGCAGCCGCGCGTCAAACGCGTCCGCCAGATCCTTCAGGTTCTTCTGCACAAACCGCCCGCACATGCCCGGCCATCACCCATTCTGTTCTAGCGGTTCAGTCTACAGTCCCCGGCCCCGGCCCGGAAGCGGGGTTAACACCTTTGCCCCCTTGTCCGCCCGACAGGCGTTTCCAATATGAACCGTGAAGGATTGGTCACAATGAGGTCACAGGGCGGACCCGGAACCTTCCTTTATCTTTTCCGTTGGGGCGACAGGGGCATCAACAGGCTGGCCGGGAGGGCCGGCGGGAGAAGGCACATGTCATTTCCAGGCGGAATGCTGATCACACCGGCCGAACGCGCGGCCCTGCTGGGCCTGGACCGGCCCGAAACGGTGACCACGGCCAGCCTTTGGCGGCCAAGTCGCCCGCGCGGCGTGGAACGGCGGGTGGTGAGTTTGCGGCTGGATGGCGATCTGGTTGACTGGTTCCGCCGCCATGGCGGCGGCGACCGCGCCATGGCGGCCCGCATCAACACGGCCCTGCGCGCCTATATGGCCGACCATGATGATGGGGAGTGACCGGGAAGGTTGCTCCCGCCGCGCCATCCCCTATGATCGGGCGATCCTTCGGCCAGGAGCGTTCGCCCATGACCAAGTTCGGTATCGGACAGCCCGTCCCGCGTAGTGAAGATACAAGGCTGCTGCGTGGGGCCGGTCGTTACACGGATGATGTACGCATGCCCGGCCAGAAGGTCGGCTATGTCCTGCGCAGCCCGCATGCCCATGCCGCCATCCTGTCCATCGATACCGACGATGCCGCCTCCATGCCCGGCATCCACGCCATCTTCACCGCCGCCGACCTGAAACAGGCAGGCATCAAGGATATTCCCTGTGTCGTGCCGCTGCGCGTGCGGGCGGGCACCACCCTGCATATGAAGCACCGGCCCGTCCTGGCCGATGGCTTCGTGCGTCATGTGGGGGAGCCGGTGGCCTTCATCGTGGCCGACAGCCTGTATGAGGCGATGGACGCCGCCGATGCGGTGATGGTCGATTACGACATGCTGGACGCCGTGGCCGATACCGCCGCCGCCATGACCCATACGGCACAGGTGCATGGCGATGTGCCCGCCAACACGGCCTATGACTGGGAAAAGGGGAACCGGGCGGCGACGGAGGAGGCCTTTGCCAGGGCCGCGCGCGTTATCCGCCTGGACCTGATCAATAACCGCCTGTCGGCCAACCCGCTGGAGGGGCGGGCCTGCATCGCCGACCATGATGCCGGGGCCGATATCACCCGCCTGACTGTGGGCAGCCAGGGCGTGCATGACATGCGCGACATGCTGGCCGATGTGTTTGGGGAGGATGCGGCCCGATTCCATGTGCTGACGCATGAGGTGGGCGGCGGATTCGGGATGAAGCTGTTCTGCTATCCCGAATATGTGCTGGCCTGCTTTGCCGCACGCAAGGTGGGCGCGCCGGTGGCGTGGACCAGCAGCCGGGCGGAGGCGTTCCTGTCCGATGATCATGGCCGCGACAATGTCAGTGTGGCCGAATTGGCGCTGGACGCTGATGGCCGCATCCTGGGCCTGCGCGCTGATATCATCGCCAATATGGGCGCGTATCTGTCGAACTACGCCACCTATATCCAGACCGATGGCCAGACCAAGATGCTGTCGGGCGTCTATACCATCCCCGCGATCTATGCCCGCGTGCGCGGCGTCTATACGCACACGCAGCCTGTGGATGCCTATCGCGGCGCGGGACGGCCAGAGGCGGCCTATCTGGTCGAAAGGTTGATCGACAAGGCGGCGCGGGAGATCGGGCAGGACCCGGCGGCATTTCGCCGCCTGAACATGATCCCGGCATCTGCCATGCCCTATCGAACCCCCATGGGCCATGTCTATGACAGCGGGGATTTCGCCGGCACGCTGGACGCAGCATTGGAACGCGCCGACAGGGCGGGGTTTCCGGCACGCCGGGCCAGGGCGCGCGAACAGGGCCGCCTGCTGGGCCTGGGTATCGCCACCTATATTGAGGCCTGTTCCGGCGGCGCACCGGAGGCGGCGGAATTGCTGGTGAAGGCTGATGGCTCCGTCCTGCTGCTGATCGGCACACAATCGAACGGGCAGGGGCATGAGACGGCCTATAAACAGGTCATCGCGGACGTTTTGGGCATTGCGCCTGACGCCATTGCCATGGTGCAGGGTGACAGCCAGCGCGTGAAGACCGGTGGTGGCACCGGCGGGTCGCGGTCCATCCCCACGGGTGGGGCCGCCGTGCGCGACGGGGCGACGGATGTCATCAGTCAGGCCCGGCCCGTGGCGGCAAGGCTGCTGGAGGCGGATGAGGATGCCTTGCTGTTTGAGGTGACGGACGCGGGCGGGGGCTTTGCCGTCGCCGGTTCCAACCGTTTCGTGCCATTCGCGGAGGTGGCGGCAGCGGCCACGCCGGACGCAGACGGCCATGTCTTTCGGGGTATGGGCAAGTACAGCCCACCGTCAAACACCTTTCCCAATGGCACGCATATCGTTGAAATCTCGGTCGAGATTGATACGGGCGTGCCGCGTATCGAACGCTATACGGTGGTCGATGATTTCGGCACGGTGCTGAACCCCCTGCTGCTGGAAGGTCAGGTGCATGGCGGCATCGCACAGGGGATGGGGCAGGCGCTGCTGGAACTGATCCGTTTTGATACGAATTCGGGGCAGTTGCTGACCGGGTCCTTCATGGATTACGCCATGCCGCGCGCTGACCATCTGCCCATGATCGATTTCAGCCTGCGGCCCGTGCCGTGCGCCACCAACCCGCTGGGCCTGAAAGGGGCGGGGGAGGCGGGGGCCATCGGGGCCTGTCCCGCCATTATCAATGCCCTGGTCGATGCACTGGCCGATCATGGCGTTACCCATGTCGATATGCCGGCCACGGCACCGGTGCTGTGGCACCTGATCCATTCCAAGAAGGCCGCGCAGGCGGCGTGATGAGAGTTTGAGAATGCTGTCTTCCGAAGAACTGGCGGCCCTGCTGCCCGCCGTGCGCGCCGCTGCTGAACGGGCGTCTGCCGCCATCCTGCGCCATTATGAGGCAGGGGCGGAGGCAACCCAGAAGGCCGATGGCAGCCCGGTCACCGCCGCCGATAATGATGCCGACGCCATCATCCTGGCCGCATTGCGCCAACTGACACCCACCATTCCGGTTGTGACGGAGGAGGAGGTGTCGGCGGGCCGCATCCCGGATATCAGTGCCGGCACCTTCTGGCTGGTCGATCCGTTGGACGGGACCAAGGAATTCATCAAACGCAATGGCGAGTTCACGGTGAATATCGCCCTGATCCAGGGTGGCGCGCCGGCGCTGGGCGTGGTGATGCTGCCGGTCGGGGGCACGATCTATGCCGCTGCCGGCCCTGGCACGGCGGTGCGTGGCGGGGCGGGGCAGAAGGATGAGCCGATCCAGGTTCGCCCCGTGCCGGCGGCGGGCCTGACCGTCCTCACATCGCGCAGCCATGCCGATGATGCGGCGGTGGAGGAGTTCCTGACCGGTCGCCGCGTGGCGGCACGGGTGGCGGCGGGCAGTTCGCTGAAATTCTGCCGTGTGGCCGAAGGGGTGGGGGATGTCTATCCGCGCCTTGGCCCCACCTGTGAGTGGGATATCGCGGCGGGGCATGCCGTCCTGATCGGGGCGGGCGGGTCGCTGACCCTGCTGGAGGGTGAGGCTTTCCCCTATGGCAAGGCCCCGGACTTCCGCAACCCGCATTTCGTGGCCTGGGGTGGGGTGTGACGTCTGTCGCATGCGGGCCTTCGCCCTTATGCGACCTACAACAACATCGTAGGTCGCATAAGCGCAGCGCATGCGACATGACCTTGCCCAAGCCGCTTCCGGCCTCCCATATCTCCTGAACCGACCCATCCACAGGAACCACACCCATGTCCCAGTATGATTTCGACCTTTTCACCATCGGCGCCGGCTCTGGCGGGGTGCGGGCGTCGCGCATTGCGGCGGGGCATGGGGCGCGGGTGGCGGTGGCGGAGGAACGCTATTTCGGCGGGACCTGCGTCAATGTCGGCTGTGTACCGAAAAAGCTGCTGGTCTATGGCGCCGAATATGGTCAGGCCTTTGCCGATGCCGCCGGGTTCGGGTGGAGTGCCGATAATGTCCGCCATGACTGGAGCGCCCTGATCGCTGCCAAGGACACGGAGATCAACCGGCTGAATGGCATCTATCGCCGCCTGCTGGAAGGTGCTGGCGTCACCATCTATGAGGGCCGCGCCACCATCGTGGATGCCCACACGGTGGAGGTGAATGGCAGCCGTGTGACGGCAGAGCGCATCCTGATCGCCACCGGCGGCTGGCCGGAACTGCCGGAACAGCCGGGAGCCAGGGAATATGGCATCACCTCCAACGAGGTCTTTTATCTGAAGGAGTTTCCGCGCCGTGTCGTGGTGGCGGGCGGCGGCTATATCGCGCTGGAATTTGCCAGCCTGTTCAATGGCCTGGGTGCCAAGGTGACGCAACTGTATCGGGGTGGTCAGATCCTGCGCGGTTTTGACAAGGATGTGCGCGATTTCGTGGCGGATGAGGTGCGCAAGGCCGGCATCGACCTGAAACTGAACATCATCATCAGCCGGATTGAGAAGGTGGAAGGCGGCCTGATCGCGCATCTGTCGGACGGCAGCAGCCTGGAATGCGATGCGGTGGTCTATGCCATCGGGCGCAAGCCCATGTCCTATGGCCTGGGCCTGGAGAATGTGGGCGTGGAGACGGACAAGGCCGGGGCCATCACGGTCAATGACCAGTATCAGACCTCGGTTCCCTCCATCTATGCCCTGGGCGATGTCACCAACCGCGTGAACCTGACGCCGGTGGCCCTGGCGGAGGGGCATGTGCTGGCCGACCGCCTGTATGGCAATCGCCCGCGGGATGTGAATTACGACAATATCCCCACCGCCGTCTTCTCCATCCCCCCCGTTGCCACGGTCGGCATTACGGAGGAGCAGGCCCGCGCCACCCTGCCCGGTGGCGTTGATATCTACCGCACCAACTTCAAGCCGATGCGCCATCAGCTGTCAGGCCGCGATCAGCGCACCTTCATGAAGCTGGCCGTGGACCGAGCCACGCAGAAGGTGGTGGGTTGTCACATGGTGGGCACCGACACGCCGGAAATGATCCAGGGCATCGCCGTCGCCATGAATGCCGGGGCCACCAAGCAGGTGTTCGACAATACCATCGGCCTGCACCCGACAGCGGCGGAGGAGTTCGTGACGATGCGGACGAAGGTGCCGGACCCGGCGTGAGGGGAGGGCTTACTGGAAGCCCCCTGTCGTCATCCCGGCGAAAGCCGGGAACCAGCGCATAGCGGCGTCTGCCGCGACATGAGCCATATCGGCGCTAAACGCGCCTCACCCTGGGTCCCGGCTTTCGCCGGGATGACGATCAGGTGTGGTAGCAGTTGACGGAAATACGCTGAACCTGACCGACGGCAAAATCCCAAACACAAAAAGCGCCGCCAGGATGCCCCGGCGGCGCTTTTCGTTTGCCTTGCGGCCAAGCTGCTTACTTCAGGCCGAAGCTCTGGAAGCGCTTGTTGAACTTGGCGATCTGGCCGCCGGTGTCCAGCAGCTTCTGCACGCCCGTCCAGGCCGGGTGGGACTTCGGATCGATGTCCAGACGCAGCGTGTCGCCGGCCTTACCCATGGTGGTACGGGTCTTGAAAGAGGTACCGTCGGTCATGACAACGGTGATCTCGTGGTAGTCGGGGTGGATATCAGGCTTCATGGTCCGCAGTCCCTAAATCGAAGCCGCGCTTATATACAAAGCCCGGGGTTAAGGCAACCCCATCCCACCCTGCAAGGACGCAGGGCTGGGCTGATCACATTCGGCGCGGCAGCTATGTCAACGGGGCGTTGTTATTGCCCTGACGCGGCCATGCGGTTACCACGGGATGGCGTGGATTTCCACCCGCTTTCTCACTTGCGGAGCAACTTCCTTGGTCTTTCGTGACAGCAGCGCCGAACGTACCGCCCCCGAAGGCCGCCAGCGCCGCGATTTGAAGCCATTGCGCATGCTTTGGCCCTTTCTGAAGCCCTATCGCGCCCGGATCGCCGGCGCTACGGCGGCGCTTGTGGTGGCGGCGGGCACGGTTCTGGGCCTGGGCCAAGGGTTGAAGGCGCTGGTTGATCGTGGATTCGCGGCGGGGAATGCCGATCTGCTGAACCAGGCGCTGCTGGTGCTGCTGGTCGTCATCCTGCTTCTGGGCGTCTCCACCTTCAGCCGATTCTACCTTGTCTCCTGGATCGGGGAGCGGGTGGTGGCTGATATCAGGCGCAAGGTGTTCGACCATCTGGTCACGATGTCGCCCGCCTTTTTCGAGACGACGAAGACGGGCGAGATCCTGTCGCGCCTGACCACTGACACCACCTTGCTGCAACAGGTGATCGGCACCAGCGTGTCCATCGCGCTGCGCAACTCCCTGATGCTGGTGGGCGGGCTGGCCCTGCTGCTGCTGACCAGCCCGAAACTGACGGGTCTGGTGCTGCTGGTGGTGCCGCTGGTGGTGGCGCCCATCGTGATCTTCGGGCGCAAGGTTCGCACCCTGTCGCGCGCCAGCCAGGATGCGGTCGCCAATATCGGCACGCGCGTGGATGAGGTGCTGGGCGGTATCCGCACGGTGCAGGCCTTTGGCCGCGAACCGCTGGAGATCGACCGGTTTGCCGGATCGGTGGAGGATACGGTGACGGTGTCGCTGCGCCGCATCCGGGCGCGATCCTGGCTGACCATGCTGGTCATCATGCTGGTGTTCGGGGCCATCGGCACCGTCCTGTGGATCGGTGGACATGATGTCATCGCGGGCCGGATCAGCGGCGGGCAGCTGTCGGCCTTCATCTTCTATGCCGTCATGGTGGCGGGGGCGGTGGGTGCCCTGTCGGAAGTGGCCAGCGATCTGGCCAATGCCGCCGGGGCTACCGAACGGCTGTTCGACCTGCTGTCCAAGGTGCCGGATATCCGCGCCCCCGCCCATCCGCTGCCGTTGCCCACACCCACGATGGGGGAGGTGCGGTTTGACGGGGTGCGGTTCAACTACCCCTCCCGGCCCAAAGATAGCGCGCTGGATGGCCTGACCCTCACTGTCCGTCCGGGGGAGCGCGTGGCCCTGGTCGGCCCGTCGGGGGCCGGGAAGACGACGATTTTCCAGCTGCTGCTGCGATTCTATGACCCGCAGGAGGGGTCGGTGCGGCTCGACGGCGTGGATATCGCGCAGGCCACCCCCGCCGATCTGCGGTCACGCATCGGCATCGTGCAGCAGGATTCGGTGATCTTTTCTGCCAGCGCCCTGGAGAATATCCGCTATGGCCGCCCGGAGGCGAGCGATGCCGACGTGCGGGCCGCCGCCGCAGCTGCCCATGCGCTGGACTTCATCCAGGCGATGCCCGAGGGATTCGATACGTTCCTGGGCGAAAAGGGCGTGCGCCTGTCGGGCGGACAGCGTCAGCGTATTGCCATTGCCCGCGCCATCCTGCGCGACGCGCCCGTGCTGCTGCTGGATGAAGCCACCTCCGCGCTGGACGCCGAAAGCGAACGGGTGGTGCAGGAAGCGCTGGAAACCCTGATGAAGGATCGCACCACCCTGATCATCGCCCACCGCCTGGCCACCGTCGTCAATGCCGACCGCATTCTCGTGCTGGAGGGCGGCCGGGTGGTGGAGGAGGGGACGCATGAGGAATTGCTGCGCCGGGAGGGGCTTTATGCCCGACTGGCGGCGTTGCAGTTCGCATAATGGTCAGGGGTTTGGGGCGGTCAGGATGGTGACGGCGTTTTCGGCCAACCGCTCCGCGAAGGCCGCGTTCAAAGGCTGGTGCCCTGCCAGGATGCGGTAAAAGACGGGGCCGTAGACCATATCCAATAGGGTTTCAATCTCCACCGGCGGCGGGATTTCACCGCGCCGTGTGGCGTCAATGATCAGGGTTCGCCCCGCCTCCCGGCTGGACAGGATGACCCGGTTCCGGAAGGCCCGCGTCATTTCGCTTTCCGGGTCGGCAGCGGCCAGCGTCATGGCGATCTGCCGGCCGCGTGTGGTGGCAAAGGCCTTGACCAGCGCCTGCATCTGCGCCGTCAGTGCCGCTTTCAGGCCTGTCTCCCCGCCTGCCTGTACCAACGGCACCCCATCGATCAGGGCCGCCATGGCCAGCTCACAGGCATTGGTCCAGTTGCGGTAGAGGGTTGCCTTGCCCACGCCTGAACGGGCGGCCACAGCCTCCACCGTCAAACGGCCAAACCCTTCCTCCATCAGGATCGCATGGGCCGCCGCCAGGGCCTTTTCCCGGGCGGCGGTGCTGGGCGGGCGACCGCGTGGCTTTGCATCATTCATCATTGACTCATTTCGAAACGAAACGTATCGTAATTAAAATTAAACGACAGCAGGTGGAAAATGTCCAGCATCACGGCGGTTATGCCCTATTTCACGGTGAAGAATGCCTCTGCGGCCATCGATTTCTACTGCCGCGCCTTTGGGGCGGTGGAGATTTTCCGGATGACCGATCCCATGGATGGTCGCGTCGGCCACGCCGAGCTGCGCCTGGGGGACAGCACCATCATGCTGTCGGACGAATATCCCGATTTCGGCGCGCTGAGTCCCGATACGGTCGGTGGTACGCCAGTCACGCTGTATCTGGTCACCAAGGCGGTGGATGAGGATCTGGCGCGCGCGGCGGAGGCCGGGGCGATGGTTATCCGGGCCGCCGCGAACCAGAGCTTTGGCGAACGCAGCGCCATGATCATGGACCCGTTCGGCCATCGCTGGATGCTGTCCCAGACCATTGAACAGGTCAGCCCGGAAGAGATGCAGCGCCGCTGGAACCAGGAGACAGGGGCATGAGCGAGCCGACATCATCGCCCTTCCGCCCGGCGGCGGTCGCCGCTATGCCCTGGGGGACGGGCTGACGGCCCTGTTCCTGGCAGATGAGGCTGAGACGGCGGCTGGCTATTCCATCTCGCAATGGTGGATGGAACCGGGCCAGCCGGAAATCGGCGCCCATGCGCATGCGGAGAATGACGAGATTTTCTACGTCCTGGCCGGGACGCCGGAAATCCTGATCGGCGCGGATTGGCGACGCTTTGCCACCGGATCCTTCGTGCGTATCCCACCCGGTATCGACCATGATTTCCGCAATCCGGGCATCGATCGTGCCTGTCTGCTGAACCTGTTCATTCCCGGCGGTTTTGAACGGCGGATGCCCGCCATCGTGGACTGGTTCGCCAACCGCTGAGGGATCACGCCCCCGCGATCACCTTGTTGAAGGCCTTCACGGCGGCGGCGGCACCATCGGTATGGTTCCAGACCCCGCCGCTGACGGCCAGGAAATCGGCCCCGGCATCGATCAACACGGCACAATTCTCCACCGTGATGCCGCCGATGGCGACGCAGGGTACTTCCATCATTTCCTGCCACCAGGACAGAATCTCCGGCTCGGCCCGCGCCTTGGGGTCCTTGGTGGTGGTGTCGAAGAAAGCACCGAAGGCGACGTAGTCCGCCCCATCCTCCCCCGCCACCATGGCCAGATGCCGGCTGTCATGGCAGGTGACGCCGACGATGGCGTCGCGGCCCATGATCTTGCGCGCCTGGGCATAGGGCGTATCTTCCTGCCCCACATGCACGCCGTCACAGCCGCCGGCAGCGGCCAGGTCGGGGCGGTCATTCAGGATGAAGGCCACCTCCCGACTTTGCACCACGGGGCGCAGGGCGTCGATGGCGCGGCGCACCACATCATCGCCGATATCCTTCAACCGCAACTGCACGCATGCCACATCGCCCGCATCCAGCGCCGAGGCCAGCAGGGCAGGAAAGGTAGCAAGGTCAATCTTGGGCGGGGTGATCAGATACAGGCGGCAGTCGGACATGGTTTTCTCTGAACGATAAAGAAAAAGGCCCGGCGGGTTGAACCACGCCGGGCCCCTTAACGGGCACTATATAGCAAGGGTCAATGCACTTGACCCTTGCTATCCACGCCGGGCGGCGCAGAAGGTAACAAGGGCCAACCCTTATTCCTTGTTCTGGTAGATGCGCACCAGCTTGTCCAGCAGGGCCAGCGCGTCTTCGCGGGAACGCTGGAAGGCGTTGCGGCCGATGATGGAGCCGTTGCCGCCGCCGTCGCGGATGGCGCGGGCATCTTCATACACCGCATCCTCGCCCTTGGCAGCGCCACCGGAGAAGACGACGATGCGGCGGCCGTTGAAACAGGCCTGGGTGATGTGCTTCACGCGGTCGGCCAGCGTGTCGCGCGGGATATTGTGCTTTTCATAGATCTTGCGCGCCTCGTCCTGTTCCAGGTCGGCGGTCGGCAGCTTGACCTTGATGATATGGGCGCCCAGCAGAGCGGCCATGTGGGCGGCGTAGGCATCGACGTCCAGCGCCAGCTCACCCTTCTTGGAGATGTCGCCGCCGCGCGGGTAGGACCAGATGACGGTGGCGATGCCCTTGGACTTCGCCTCACGCGACAGCTCGCGGATTTCCTCATACTGGCCGAACATGGCGTCGGAGCCGGGATAGATGGTGAAGCCGATGGCAGAGCAGCCCAGGCGCAGCGCGTCATCAACGCTGGCGGTCACGGCCTGATCGGCGGCTTCCTTCTGGCGCGACAGGCTGTTGGCGCTGTTCATCTTCAAGATCAGGGGGATGGAGCCGGCGAAGGTGGCGGCGCCAGCCTCCAGCGGGCCCAGCGGGGCGGCATAGGCCGACAGGCCGGCATCGATGGCCAGCTGGAAATGGTAATGCGGGTCATAGGCGGCGGGGTTCATCGCGAAGCTGCGCGCCGGCCCATGTTCGAAACCCTGGTCGACGGGCAGAATCACCAGCTTGCCGGTGCCGCCCAGGCGGCCTTCCATCAGGATGCGGGCGAGATTGGCCTTGGTGCCGGGATTGTCGCTCTCATACCAGGAAAGGATTTCCTTAACGCGGCGGGTCAGCTTCATCTTCGTTTTCCTGCCATTTCTGCGGGGCGGCGGCCCCTATGTCGGTGCGGGTTTGATATCCCACGGGCGGGTGTAAAGCAACGTGACGGCGTTGCGGGGTAATGTCTGAAATTCCGTTACATTTGTTTGAAATCAAGAACTTGTGTCAGGTGTTGCCGTAGGGTGGCACCACGGTTGCGCCGCCAGCACACCTCTGTCACAGGCTGGGACAAGCGGTGCAGACGGGCCCCATGCGCCTCTGTCAACGATGTCAGACGCGTGTCAACGCTGTCACCGATTCCAGGGCCGGGCGAAATCGCGATGTCGGTGCAGCCGGCCCGCAACGCGCCCAGCACCAGACCTGGCAGATCGGCGCAGTCCAGCACGGCCAGGAACGGGCCGGTTGCAATATTACCCCATTCGTCTTGCAGTGCCGCCCACCAACCGGCCCCGGCCAGGCCTGCGATACCGGGATATGAGATGAGGCGTACTGGCCGTCCGCTTGCGATCTCCAGCACGATCCGCCCGGCCTCCAGCCCATCCACGCGGATGGCGGGCGTCTGGGGCCAGTTGATATCGGGCGGGGTCATGGGGTGGTTCCGGCAGTTGCAATGCATTCAAGAAAGGCCATCAGCGTAATTGATGCAAAAAAAATCGCTGCCCCTGTCGGGTTGGTCAGGGCACCATCGTCCTTGGGGAATGGTCAATCAACGCTGAGGGAGGTTTTCATGTATGTCGATGGTTTTGTGGTGCCGGTGCCGAAGGATAAGCTTGATGCCTATAAGGATCTGGCGACCTTGGCGTCCCAGGTCTGGATGGACCATGGAGCGCTTTCCTATGTCGAATGCGTAGCCGATGACGTCCCCTATGGCGAGGTGACGTCGTTCCCCCGGTCAGTACAGGCCACTGAGGATGAGATCGTCATTCTGGCCTGGATCACCTATCCCTCGCGCGAAGTGCGCGACGCCTGCAATGCCAAGGTGATGGCCGACCCACGCATGAAGTGCGACCCGACAAACATGCCCTTCGATGCCAAGCGCATGTTCTTCGGCGGCTTCACCTCGCTGGTGGTTGCCTGAGGGGTAAAATTACATCGTCCTGCATCTGATTTCTTTTTTTGGGGATTAGATGCATCCGCCTGAAGCGTCCTCTCGTAATCAGGATGACGGTCGCGGATGACCGCCGGCCTTGGCAATGAGAAGGCGAAAGTACGAATGACGATGTTGGACGGTCGCATACATGTTGCGCCGGCACTGGTTGTCGGCGCGACGATGATGATGCTGGCATGGCCGGCGAATGCCCAGATCGCGGTTGGAACCCCGACGAAATCGGCGAGTATGCCGACGCGACCGCTGGATACGGGGCCACGGGAGATGACGGGCGGCAAGCTGCTAGCCACAGGCGGTGTCAGCCAGCTGGAAGGTGCTGCAGGTGGTGGTCTGACGCCATGGGCAGTGATCGGCGGCTATGGCACGGCCGACCAGGTAGGGGCCAATGCCTTCATCACCAAGGTCTATGCCGATAATTATCGCCTAACCACCTATGGTGGTGCCGTCGGCCTGTTTGACCGTGTCGAGATTTCTGCCGCCAAGCAGGTGTTTGACACACGTTCCGTTGGTGCGGCGCTTGGGCTGGGCAAGGGCTACGAATTCCGCCAAACGGTGCTGGGTGCCAAGGTTCGGCTGTTCGGCGATGCTGTATTGGACCAGGATACCTGGCTGCCGCAAGTGTCGGCGGGTATCCAGTACAAGGATAATGAGCGCGACACGCTGTTGAAGGCCATCGGTGCCAATAGCGGCAATGGTACCGATTTCTACCTATCGGCAACGAAACTTATCCTTGATTATAATCTGCTGCTGAACGGCACTGTTCGCATGACCAAGGCGAACGAGATCGGCATCTTGGGGTTCGGTGCCAGCAACGACCATGATTATGAGCCCATGGTGGAAGGGTCGGTCGGTTACCTGATCAACCGGAACCTCGTGGTGGGTGTGGAATACCGCTCCAAGCCCGACAACCTGGCCATCGTCAAGGAAAGCGACTGGTTCGATGTCTTTGTGGCCTGGGTGCCGACAAAGAACGTGTCGCTGACTGTTGCCTACGCCGATCTGGGTACGGTCGCCATCAAGGACGACCAGAAGGCCCTGTATCTCTCTCTCCAGGTGGGGTTCTGATCCGATGAAGATCACAAAGATGCTGATGGCGGTGATGGTCGGGGCCGGAATGGTTATGGCGGTCCCATCGATGGTGCCAGTACAGGCACAAACGGCGGATATGGCCGCCTTCGAGGCCTTTGGCGGGAAGGAAGGTATCGACAAGGTCGTTGCCGATTTCGTCACCCTGATCTTCGAGAACCCGCATATCGGGCCGTTTTTCAAGGACAGCAGCCCGGAGCGGCTTCGCAAGACACTGGCCGAACAGTTCTGTGCCGAACTGTCGGGCCCGTGCAAATATACCGGTCAGGGCATGAAGCAGGTCCATGCCCGGTTCGATATCCGCCGTGAGCACTTCAATGTGCTGGTGGAGGAGTTGCAGGTGGCCATGAACCGCCAGGGCGTTCCCTTCTGGGCGCAGGGCAAGCTCCTGGCGCGTTTGGCCCCTATGTACCGTGACATTATCGACAATGGTGACAAGGTAGTCACCAAGTGAGCGGAACTGATCCAGATCGGTCAGCATTGCTGGTCGGTCTGGCGGTTGGCAGTTTGCATCGACGGTTTGATATCCGGTTCTGTCCCGCCAACCCCTGGGTGGACAGCCTCTGTGTCGGGGGGACGGACGGCTGGTTGCCAGCGGGTTATCAGGACGTGGGCCATAAGAACGGATATGATTGCGGAAAGCATCATGACGACAAGGTGCCGGACACGTGACGGATGACGAGAAGAAGGAACGCGCCCTGCTTGCCGGCTTGGCTGTGCTGGCCGCAGAACCCGTTCCCGCCGAACTTAACGATGCCGTTGAAGGATGGCTGACTATCTTCGGTGCGCTGGCTGAAACCCTGCCGCCGCAATCCCCGCCTGACGGTAGCTGGGACAGGCTTGAAGCGCGTCTGCCACCGGAAAATGGTTTGCGGACCATGGTTGGCGTTGTCAATGGGCCTTGGGAACCGGCGGGTCCCGGCGTTTCGCGCCGAGTCCTGTTGCGGGCTGCTGATGGCGAGCCTCTGGCTTTTCTGCTGCGGGTCGAGGCGGGAGGCCGGGTCCTGGCCCATCCGCATGACCGGCGGGAAGAATGCATGTTGATCCAGGGCGACGTAAGGATTGCTGGTGCCGACCTTCGTCCGGGCGATTTCCTGGTTGCTGACGCGGGCAGTACCCATGCCGAGATGACCACTCAAGGCGGCATGTTGGCCTACATCCGGTACTTGGATTTACCGTCGGCGGCCTGATAGTCGGTTCCGTGTACGTTTTCCTTTTGCCTGCGCTGATCCGGTCGTGTTTGCGGCCGGAAGCGCCCCTCTCTATCCTGATCGAATGGACGACAGATGTTTTCTTCGCCGCGTGTATGGTGTTGTCTTCTGGTGCCGGTTTTGTTTTTCCAAACCGGGACCGCATTAGCGGATGGCGATGCCGTGGTCGGCGCGCGGTCCTATCAGCAGCGGTGCGGCGGTTGCCACACGCTGGATACCGATCGTTTCGGCCCCCGTCATCGCGGGGTCATCGGGCGCAGGGCCGGTGGCGTACCGGGATACGCCTATTCCCCGGCGTTACAGGCAGCGACCATTGTCTGGAATGCAGACAACCTTGACCGGTGGCTCGCGGACCCGCAAGCTCTCATCCCTGGACAGCGAATGAACGTGGTTACGCGCGACGCCAAGATACGCGCCGATATCATTGCCTATCTGTCGGCACAATCGGCGGAACTGACCGCTGGTGCGCCCTGAGGGTTTTCGTCGCATTGCAGGGGCGCCGGAATTGGACAAGGCCGCGCTTATTAAAGATCTGCTGGTGAGGGTTGGTCGTGATGCGGACCGCGAGGCTTTTCGCGCGTTGCACAATCTGACCGCGCCGCATGTCTATGCCGTTTGTCTGCGCATGATGCGTGTGCCGCATCACGCGGAGGAGGCGATGCAGGAGGCTTTCCTGCTGATCTGGCGCAAGGCTAGTCAATATGATCCCAACCTTGGTCCGGCCTTGCCCTGGATGCTGATGGTTTGCCGCAACCGTGCGGTCAGCATGTTGCGCATGCTGCCGCCCCCTGCGACCGATATTGACGAACATATCGACCTGCCCGATGACGTGACACCGCCCATCGATCAAGTGGTCGGTGACATCGAAATCAGCCGCGCGGTGCGTGCCGCACTGTCGCTGTTGCCGGAAAAGCCCCGCCACGCCTTGGAACTGGCCTTTTTTGAAGGGCTGGAGCATCCGGCTGTGGCGGCCCGGATGGGCGTGCCGCTGGGGACGGCGAAAAGCTGGATTCGCCGCGCCCTGATCAGTCTGCGTCAGCAATTGCCCGCAGAGTACCAACCCTGATCTATTCCTCCACCGTCACCGCGACTTCCATGCGCGGATGAATGTCGCAGCCCACGATGACCTTCCCCGCCTTGGTGAAGGTCATCGCGTTTTCGGTGCCCGGCTGTTGCAGGTCCAGGTCAAAAGGGAATAAGGGCGTATGGGAGACGACATGATGGGCCATGTTGTCGTCATTGCGGAAAATTACCGTATCGCCGACCTTTACGGTCAATTCTGCCGGCCCGAACTGCCGGTTCTGCTGCGTAACAACATGCGTGCCCGCGGCGGATACATCGCCTTGCATCATCAAAATGGGCGCTGCCGTCGACAGAAGGGTCAGGTAGGCAAGGGTGCGCGACATGAGACAGTCTCCAGGAAAGGTCGTTGCAATTCGATTACGCGGGTACAGGCATCGCGGATGCATCTGCCGAACCCCGGGCATGGATTGTATTTTTTGTTTGACTTAATTAAGCAAATAACGAAATATCATCCCATGGACAGCTTCACCGCCCTTGCCGACCCGACGCGGCGTTCGATCCTGGAAATGCTGGGGCATCGCGCCCTGGGCGCCGGGGATATTGTCAGCCGGCTTCAGGCCCAGGGCAGCATCAGCGCGCCCGCCGTTTCCCAGCATCTGAAGGTGCTGCGGGAGGCGGGGCTGGTGCGGGTTCGGGTGGAGGGGCAGCGCCGTATCTACAGCCTGGACCCGGCGGGTCTGGACGCGATGGATGCCTGGATCGCGCGCGTGCGCGGCTTCTGGGTGTCGCGCCTGGATGCGCTGGAACAGGCCCTGCTGGAGGATGATCGGGATGAGTGATTTCGGCGTGGTGACGGAAGCGGGTGCCGTGCGGTTTGAACGGCTGCTGCCGGGGCCGGTGGAAAAGGTCTGGTCTTTCCTGACGGACAGCGAGAAGCGGGGACGCTGGCTGGCCTTTGGCGAGATGCAGGGCAGGGTGGATGCCCCCTTCCGCCTGGAATTCCACAATACCAAGCTGGGGCCGGGTGACAGTAACATTCCAGCCAAGTATCGCGACAATTGTCAGGACGGGGTCTCCACCCATGGCCGTATCCTGGTCTGGGAACCGGGGCGGCTTCTGTCCTTCACCTGGGCGGAGGAGAGCCAGCCGTCTGAAGTCACCATCGAATTGTCGTCTGTCGGGGACAAGGTGCGCCTGATCCTGACCCATCGTCGTCTGGACGGGCATGGCATGATGATCAGCGTGGCCGGCGGTTGGCATACGCATCTGGACATTCTGGCGGCGCAACTGGACGGGCGTCCCGCCCCTGGCTTCTGGACCCGGCATACGGCGCTGGAGGCGGAGTACGACCGTATGCTTGCCGGGTAGGGGTAAGGCGGCTGGCCATGCGGCGGGCGGGCGGCTGCCATCGGGACTGTCGGGGTGTGCGGTGCGAAAGGCGGTGTTTTAATTAACGCACCGCCCGGTTCCGACCGGGTGCCGGATTCAGGATCAGCACATCATGCGCAGCAGTGATATCGGGAGCATTTCCACCGAACAGGCGGCGGGCGGCCAGTCCGTTGCCGTTGGCGGCGGATTGCCACCCGGCACCAGCTTCACATGGTTCGTGCTGGTCATGGGTTTCCTGACCATGTTCGGCCCCATGGCCATCGACATGTACCTGCCGGCCTTGCCCGCCATCGGTGCCGACCTGGGCGCCGATCAGGCGAAGGTGCAGATGACCCTGTCGATATTCCTGATCGGCTATGGTGCTGGACAGTTGCTCTGGGGGCCTTTGGGTGACCGGTATGGCCGCAAGGGGCCGGCGGCGATTGGCATCGTACTGTTCATTCTGGCCAGCGCCGGTTGCGCGCTGGCGCCCGACATCTGGTCGCTGACGGCGTGGCGGTTCCTGCATGGCGTCGGGGCCTGCGCGGCCCCCGTCATCGCCCGCGCCATGGTGCGCGACAGTTTCGACCGTGATCGCGGTGCGTCGGTCATGTCGTTGATGATGCTGGTCATGGGGGTGGCCCCCATGCTGGCACCGTTGGCGGGTGGGCAGGTGCTGGACCATATGGGCTGGCGCGGCATTTTCTGGTGTTTGTGCGGGTTCGGCCTGCTGGCGGGGCTGGGGCTGCTGACGGTCAAGGAAACGGCGCGGCCTTCGGGCAACAGGTCGGGCGGGTTGCTGTCCAACTATGCCCTGCTGCTGCTGGACCGACGGTTCATGGGCTATGCCCTGTCGTCGGGCTTCGTGTTTGCCGGCATGTTCGCCTACATCTCCGGTACACCCTTCGTCTATATCGAACATTTCGGCGTGGCCCCGGAACATTTCGGTTTCCTGTTCGGCATCAATGTTGTGGCATTGATGATCGCCAATGTCGTGAACAGCCGGCTGGTCCTGCGGTTCGGCGTGGACCGTATGATGGGCTGGGGCATCCTGGCCACCGCCGGGATCGGCGCGGTTCTGATCGTTACTGGCGGGTTCGGTATCGGCGGCATCTTCGGCGTGGCGATCCCGCTGTTCTTCTATCTGGGCGCGCTGGGTCTGGTGGGGGCCAATGGCATGGCGGGGTCGCTGGCGGCCTTTCCCCATATGGCGGGCACGGCATCATCGCTGTCTGGTGCCTTGCAGCTGACCATCGGGGCGGTCGCGGGCGGCATCGTGGGGGCACTGTCCACGGGTGGATCGCCGTTGCCCATGTGCGCCGTGCTGTGTGGCTGCGCCCTGGCCGGGCTGGCGTCTGACCGGCTGCTGAAGCGGTAAGACCGGTTTCATTGGCATGATTTGCCAATTATGGGAGAATGGGGAACCTGAATGGAGGTACCCCATGCCCACGCGCAATGTCGTTCTGACCGACCATCACGAAAAGGTGATCGAGGAACTGGTGCGTTCCGGCCGCTACCAGAATGCCAGCGAGGTGCTGCGCGAAGGCATCCGCCTGATCGAAAAGCGCGAGGCAGCGGATAAGGCCAAGCTGGAGGCGCTGCGGGCGGCGATCCAGGTAGCAGATGCCCAGATTGCCAATGGCGAGTATCTGGAGTTTGATGAGGAAGGCCTGTCCGATTTCTTTGACAGCATCGAAGCAGAGATTGACCGGCCCGTGACAGCGCCGGTGCGGTGAAAGCCGATGGCGCGATATCGTCTTGCACCCGCCGCCCGTTCCGACGTGGCGGAAATTCTGATCTACAGTCACCAGATGTTTGGCCCTCTGGCCCGGAGCCGTTATCGCGGCCTTATAGAAACGGCGTTCCGGTTGGTGGCTGAGCAGCCCCGGAGGCCGGGTGCCGCTGTGCGCCCTGATCTTGGAGAGGGGCTTATGCGGTTCCATCTGCGCCATTGCCCAGACGCAGCACTACGTGACGGACGGGTTCAGCGTCCCTGCCATGCCGTCTACTACCGCGTTGTGGAGTTGGGCCTGATCGACATTCTGCGCGTCCTGCATGATCGCATGGACCCGCGCCGCCACGTGGATAACGACAATTGACCGGTGATCTGCTTTCCGGGGTGACGGCGCCATCGGCGCGCGTGCGGGTGCAGCTGCCCTTGCCGCTGCCTGAACCCTATGATTACCGCGTGCCGGGGGACATGGCGCTGGTGCCCGGTTCCTATGTGGAGGTGCCGTTGGGGCCGCGCCGGCTGTTCGGGGTGGTCTGGGCGGACGGTGAGGGACAGGGGGAGCGGGTGGAGGAGCGAAAGCTGCGTCCCGTCATCCGCGCCATCGAACTGCCGCCCATGCCGGAGATCACGCGGCGGTTCGTGGAATGGGTCGCGGCCTACACCATGTCGCCCGTGGGTGCCGTCCTGCGTATGGCGGTGTCGGTGTCGGCAGCGCTGGAGGACCCGCGCGCCCTGACCGCCTATATGCGCAGCGATGCGCCGGTGCCCGATGACCTGCGCCTGACGCCGGCGCGCAAGCGCATCCTGGAAATCCTGTCCGACGGGCCGCCGCGTCTGGCCGCTGATGTGGCGGCGGAGGCCGGTTGCGGGACGGGGGTGGTCAGGGGGCTGGCAGAGGCAGGCGTGCTGATGACCGTGCCCATGCTGGCCCTGCCGCGCTTTCCCCGGCCCGACCCGGATGCCAATCCCAAGACCCTGTCGGGCGCACAGCGTCTGGCTGCCGAAGACCTGACGGCCAAGGTATCGGCGGGTGGTTATTCGGCCACGCTGCTGGACGGGGTCACCGGGTCGGGCAAGACCGAGGTCTATTTCGAGGCGGTGGCGGCGGCCCTGCGTGCCGGTAAACAGGCGCTGGTGCTGCTGCCGGAAATCGCCCTGTCGGCACAATGGCTGGACCGGTTTGCGCAGCGGTTTGGGGTGCGGCCCGCCGAATGGCATTCTGAAATGGCCCCGCCCCTGCGCCGCCATACCTGGCGGGCGGTCGCCAAGGGGGAGGCGCGGGTGGTGGTGGGTGCCCGTTCCGCCCTGTTCCTGCCCTATCCCGATCTGGGCCTGATCGTCGTGGATGAGGAGCATGAAGCCGCCTTCAAGCAGGAAGACGGTGTCATCTATCATGCCCGCGACATGGCGGTGGCCCGCGCCCATCTGGGCCGGTTTCCCATCGTTCTGGCGTCGGCCACACCCTCGCTGGAAACGCTGGTGAATGCGGAGGGTGGGCGGTACAGCCGCATCGACCTGCCATCGCGCCATGGCGGGGCCAGCATGCCCGATGTCACCCTGATCGACATGCGGCGCAAGGAACAGGCCCCGCCGGCTAGGGCCTGGCTGTCGCCTGTGCTGCGCGAGGCACTGGCCCAGACCATGCTGGCCGGGGAGCAGGGGATGCTGTTCCTGAACCGCCGGGGTTATGCGCCGCTGACCCTGTGCCGGAGCTGCGGCCACCGGCTGCAATGCCCGAATTGTACCGCCTGGCTGGTCGAACATAGGCTGACCAAGCGGCTGCAATGTCATCATTGCGGGTATCAGGCGAAAAGCCCCGATGCCTGCCCGGAATGCGAGGCGGAAGGCAGCTTTGTCGCCTGCGGCCCCGGCGTAGAGCGGGTGGCGGAAGAGGTGGCGAGCCTGTTCCCCGATGCCCGCATCGCCATGATGACATCCGACACATTGTCCGGCCCGCGCGCCTTGCGAGAGGTGATTGAGCAGGTGAAGGACGGGGCCGTCGATCTGCTGATCGGCACGCAGGTCATGGCCAAGGGCCACCATTTCCCCATGCTGACCCTGGTCGGCGTGGTCGATGCCGATCTGGGGCTGGCCGGTGGTGATCCGCGCGCGTCGGAACGCACATTCCAGCTGCTGCATCAGGTGGCGGGACGGGCAGGGCGTGAGGAACGGCCCGGTCGCGTGATGCTGCAAACCTATATGCCGGAAAACCCGGTCATGCAGGCGCTGGCCAGCCATGACCGCGACAGTTTCCTGTCGGTGGAGGCAGAGCAGCGAAGGCAGCTGGAAATGCCACCCTTTGGCCGTATGGCGGCGCTGATCGTGTCGGGTGAGGATGAGGGGGCGGTCGATGCCATCGCCGCAGCCCTGGGCCGGGCGGCCCCGCGCGACCGGGAGGAACTGACGATTCTGGGTCCGGCCCCGGCCCCGTTGGCGATCTTGCGCGGGCGATACCGCCGACGGTTGCTGATAAAGGGGCCGAAAACGGTGTCATTGCAACCGATCCTGTATGATTGGCTGACCCGGATCGAGGTGCCTGCATCCATACGTGTGCAAGTTGATATTGATCCTTACAGTTTCCTCTAGGGCGTGTGCTGAGGCCTTTACCGGGCCTGAGAGAATATTCTAGGCTCCTTCCCAGTCCAAGGCGTTGGGGAACGCCATAGAACGGGGTGTGGGAATGCGGAGATTGTGGGGTGCGGCCCGGATTGCCGGGGCGTTGATGGCCGGTATGTGTGCGGGTGCGGCACTGGCAGAGGCGGCACCGGAAATTCCGGTGGAATATTTCGCCCACCGGCCCGTGATGGCGGATGTCGATCTGTCGCCCGACGGCAGCCATGTCGCCTTCCTTGCCCCGGTCGGCGGCCGGTTGCATCTGGTGGTTCGTAAACTGCCCATGGCATCGGGGGACAAGCCCGCTGTCATCGGCCCGTCGGATGCGGAAATCATCGGCTTCGACTGGATCAGCAATGAACGGCTTCTGGTCCGTATCCTGACGACCGAGAAGATGAACACCAGCGACGGGCGCAAGCCCCTGCGCTTCACGCGGACCGTTTCCATGTCCCGTGATCTGCAGGAAATGAAGGTGCTTTTGCAGCGACCGCCCGACAATGGCTATTTCCTGCAGCACACGCCGATCCTGCAATTCATTGATGATGAGTACGTCCTGGCCGCCTATCCGACCGAGGATGGCCCCTGGCCGGGGGTGGTGAAGCTGAATGTCATTACGGGCGGTTTCACGCGTGTGCGCCGACCCATCCGCAACGTCACCGAATATATCCCCGACCCGACCGGGGAAATCCGCATCGCGGAAACCTATGACGATCGCAAGCTGGAAAGCCGTTACCTGCGCCGCGTTGCCGGTGGCGATTTCGAACTGATGATGAAGGACAAGGTGCTGGAGGATGATGGCGGCTTCGGCATTCTGGGCTTTGATGCCACGGGCCAGAATCTTTTCGTCGTTTCCCGGCACGAGGGCGACCGTTCCGCCATCTACAAATATGATCTGGCCAATGACCAGATGGGCGAGAAGGTGGCCAGCGACCCGCGTTTCGATGTGAATACCGCGATCATCCATCGCGGTGCTGTCGTGGCCCTGGCCTGGATGGATGATCTGCCGCGCCGGCAATGGCTGGACCCCGCCGTTCAGCGGCTTCAGGATGCGCTGGACAAGGCCCTGCCCGAAAGCCGGGAGATCGTGATCGACACGGCGGCCGACGGCAATCTGGCCCTGGTCGCCAGCTTCGCCGTGGACGCGCCCACCACCTATCGCCTGTTCGACCGGCGGACCAAGGAATTCTCTCTGTTTGGCGATACCTATCCCGGCATCGCGCAGGAGAATGTCAGCAAGCGCCAGCCCGTGACCTACAAGGCCACAGACGGCACCGACATTCCGGGATATCTGATCCTGCCGGTGGGTGTGGAAGCCAAGAACCTGCCCTTCATCATCATGCCCCATGGCGGCCCGTTCGCGCGCGATAACGGCACCTTCGACGTGATGGCGCAGTTCCTGGCCAACCGTGGCTATGGCGTGCTGCAACCCAATTTCCGGGGTTCCACCGGCTATGGCGCTGCCTTCAACAAGGCGGGCGAAAAGCAGTGGGGCGGGTTGATGCAGGATGATGTGACGGATGCCGCCAAATGGGCCGTTGCCCAGGGCTATGCCGATCCCAACCGCATGTGCATCCTGGGCTGGTCCTATGGCGGCTATGCCGCCCTGATGGCGGCGGTGAAGACGCCCGACCTGTTCAAATGCGCCGTGGCGACGGCGCCTGTGTCCAATCTTGAACGGCTTTATGAAGAGGTGCGGTCGTCAAACTTTACCAACTGGACGCGCGGCCTCTATTTCGGGGACAATCCCGAGGCCTTGAAGCCCATCTCCCCCTATCATCAGGCGGACAAGATCAAGGTGCCGGTCCTGCTGGTGCATGGCGACCTGGACTATCAGGCCTCCGTCGCCCACAGCCGCGACATGAACCGCGCCCTGGAACGCGCCGGTAAACAGGTCGAGTATGTGGAGATCAAGGGCATGGACCATTCCCCCATCGTCACGGCCCAGATGAAAACCGTGCTGGAGGCCTGGGAGAAGTTTTTGAAGACGCACCTGGGGAAGTGAGCCCACCAAACAGGAAAACGCCCCGGTCGCATGGCCGGGGCATTTTTCATTTCACCGCCGCCGTCAGCGGCACCAACTGGAAGCCCTTTTCCGGCAAGGTCGGCAGCCATTGGGTCAAGGCGGCGATGGTGACGTCGTGGGGGTGGCCGATGGCGATGGCGAGGCCGTTTTTACGCGCGATTTCCTCTACCTTGGCCAGCGATGCCGCCACACCCTGCGCCGTCATCACATGGTCGAGGAACACGTCGCGCGACAGCATCGGCACTTGGTAATGGACCGACAAGGGGGCGGCGGCGGTGTTGGCCGTGGTGCGGCTGTCCAGGAACAGCAGGCCGCGTGCGCCCAGTTCGGCCATGACCACAGCCATGCCCGCACGGTCGGCGGTGAAGCGGCTGCCCATATGGTTGTTGATGCCGACAAAGCCCTGAAAGGCGGACAGGTTGGTGGCCAGACGTTGGCGCAAGGTCCCCTCATCCAACCGGGTCAGAAGGGCACCGGGGCCGGGATCATCCTTGCCGGTTGGCTCCATGGGCATATGTACGATCAGTTCATGGCCGTTGGCGCGGGCCTTTCCCGTCTGCTGTGGCAGATCACGGGCATAGGGCAGCCACGCCAGGGTCAGGGGGCCGGGCAGGGAGGCCACCTTTTCCGACCGGTGCCGGTCCACGCCCATATCGTCGATGACAATCACGATGCGCGGATGACCATTGGGGGCGGGTGCCGCCACCGCGAAATGTTTCCAGGTGGGCGTGCCGGCGGGGGCGGCGACCAGCGGGGGCAGGGGACGCGGCGGGGCGGCGGGCAGGGAAGCCACCTGTGCCGGCGGTGCGGCGGGCGTCGCGGGTTCTATCGATGCCGGTGCCGGTGCGGGGAAACCGGGTGGTGCGGCGGGCACGGTCGGTGCCGCACCGGGGCGGGTGGGCAGGTCGGCGGTTTCCGCCGCCTCCTCATCGCTGGCATCTTCCGGTTCGTCGGCACCGCTGGCGTCCGCTTCCTCCTCCATGGGCGTCAGGGCGGGGCCGGCGGCGACGGGGTGATAGCGTTCCTGGCCCAGCAGTGCCGTCATGCCACCCGCCACCAGCACAAGGGCAGCCACGGCCAGCGCGATGCGCCCGCCCGTCCCCAGGCGCGACAGCCAGAGCAGGGCCAGACGGCGGGCGCGGACCACGCTGTCGCGGCCCCGTTTAACCGCCCCAGCACCATTGCGCACGCGGGGACGCTGTGCCCCCTTGCCACCGCCGGTACGGGGGCGGTTGCTGTTTCCGGCGGGTCGGGGCTTCTGGGGCGGCATGGGCGAACGACCTTGGCATCGGGAACTGGAACGATTTACTGCTACAAACACGGGGCCCGGCGCAATGCCCCTGCCGCAATGCCGCCCGCCGCCGGGGACAGGGCTGCACAGGCTGGAAATCATCGCTGTCAGTCTGTAGGCTTCGCGGTCCAAGGCCCTGGGGGCCGATGCCGGAATAGAGCCATGCTGCTGTTCATCGACAATTACGACAGTTTCACCTGGAACCTGGTGCATTATCTGGGCGAATTGGGCGCTGAGATGGCGGTTTGGCGTAATGACGCGCTGAAGGTCGATGAAGCTTTGGCGTTGAAGCCGGAAGCCATCGTGCTGTCGCCCGGCCCCTGCGACCCGGACAAGGCCGGCATCTGCCTGCCCCTGATCCATGCGGCGGCGGAACATCGCATCCCCCTGATGGGTGTGTGCCTGGGCCACCAAGCCATCGGTCAGGCCTTTGGCGGTCGGGTGATCCGCGCGCCGGAGCCGATGCATGGCAAGCTGTCGGACGTATTTCATGAAGGTCGCGGCCTGATGGCCGATCTGCCCAGCCCGTTCAAGGCCACGCGTTACCATTCCCTGATCGTGGAGAAGGAAACGCTGCCGGATTGCCTGGAGGCGACAAGCTGGCTGCCCGACGGCATGATCATGTCGCTATCGCACAAGACCCTGCCCATCCATGGCGTGCAGTTCCACCCGGAAAGCATTGCGTCCGAACATGGGCACAAGATCTTCGACAATTTCCTGAAACTGGCCGGCGTGACACGCGGTCCGCAGCTGCGCGTGGCGTGAGGGCCGGATGTCAGGGGATATGGGAGATTTCAAGGCGCTGCTGGCGAAGGTCGCCACCGGTGCCAATTTGAGTGAGGCGGAGGCCGAACACGCCTTCGCCATCATCATGTCGGGCAATGCCACGCCGGCCCAGATGGGCGGGTTCCTGATGGCGCTGCGCGTGCGTGGTGAGACGGTGGAAGAGATCACGGGTGCCGTGCGCGCCATGCGCGCCAAGGCCCTGAAGATCGAGGCACCGGACGGGATCATCGATACCTGCGGCACCGGGGGCGACGGGGCGCATACCTATAACATCTCCACTGCCGTGGCCTTCGTCATTGCCGGCTGCGGCGTGCCGGTGGCCAAGCATGGCAACCGCGCCATTTCGTCCAAGTCGGGGGCGGGGGATGTGCTGTCGGCGCTGGGCGTCAATCTGGATGCCGATTTCGCGCTGGTCCGCCGCGCCCTGTTCGATGCCCATATCGGTTTCCTGCTGGCCACGCGTCACCATACGGCCATGCGCAATGTCGGGCCGACGCGGGTGGAACTGGGTACGCGTACCATCTTCAACCTGATGGGGCCGCTGTCCAACCCGGCGGGGGCCAAGCGGCAACTCATGGGCGTCTATGACGCGAAATGGGTGGAGCCACTGGCCCAGGTGCTGCGCAATCTCGGCTCCACCCGCGCCTGGGTGGTGTCGGGGGCCGATGGCCTGGACGAGATCACGACCACCGGCCCCACCCATGTCGCCGAACTGCGCGATGGGCAGGTGCGCCGGTTTGAGGTGACGCCGGAGGAGGCGGGGCTTTCCCGCGTCACCCTGGCCGACCTGCGCGGCGGCACGCCGGAGGAAAATGCCGAGGCGTTGCGGGCGGTTTTGGCGGGTGCCAGCGGTCCCTATCGCGATATCGTGCTGCTGAACGCCGCCGCCGCCCTTGTCGTGGCCGATGCCGTGCCCGACCTGAAGACGGGTGTGGCCAAGGCCGCCGATTGCATCGCCTCCGGTCAGGCCACATTGGCGCTGGACCGGCTTGTCTCCATCACCAACACACCGTTGACGCTATGAACAGCCAACCCGACGTCCTGGCCCGCATCAATGCCGACAAGGCAGAGCACGTGGCCCGCGCCAAGGCGGCCCGACCGCTGTCTGTCGTCACCGACCTCGCCAAGGAACAGCCCGCTCCGCGCGGCTTCGCCAAGGCCCTGGAAAACACCGTCGCGGCGGGCCGCTGGGCCCTGATCGCGGAGATCAAGAAGGCCAGCCCGTCCAAGGGCCTGATCCGCGCCGATTTCGATCCGCCGACCCTGGCGCGGGCGTACCGGGATGCCGGTGCCACCTGCCTGTCGGTGCTGACCGATGTGCCGTACTTTCAGGGGGACGATGCGTTCCTGGTGGCGGCCCGCGCGGCGGTGGAGTTGCCGGCCCTGCGCAAGGATTTCATGATCGATCCCTATCAGATCGTGGAAAGCCGGGCGCTGGGGGCCGACTGCATCCTGCTGATCATGGCTTGTCTGGATGATGTCCTGGCCCGCGAACTGTATGACGCCACGGTCGAACTGGGCATGGATGTCCTGGTGGAGGTCCATGACGAGGCGGAGATGGAACGCGCCTTGATGCTGCCGGGCGGCTTGCTGGGCGTGAATAACCGCAATCTGAAGACGCTTTCCATCGATCTGGCGACCACGGAACGCCTGTCGGCCATGGTGCCGGCGGGCCGGCATCTGGTGGCCGAAAGCGGCATTCACAGCCCCGCCGACCTGACCCGTCTGGCCCAGGCGGGGGCGCGGCGCTTCCTGATCGGCGAAAGCCTGATGGCAAAGCCAGACGTGACGGCGGCCACCAAGGCCCTGCTGTCCACCCCGATGATCGAGGCGGCATGAGCAACCCCCTGACCCATTTTGACGAGGCCGGCAACGCCGCCATGGTCGATGTCTCGGCCAAGGATGAAACGGTGCGCATCGCCATGGCGCGCGGCCATATCGCCATGAAACCGGAAACCCTTGCGCTGATCCGCGATGGCGGCATGGAAAAGGGCGATGTGCTGGGCGTGGCGCGGCTGGCCGGCATCATGGCGGCCAAGAAGACGCCCGACCTGATCCCGCTCTGCCATCCCCTGATGCTGTCCAAGGTTTCCGTCGATTTCACGATCGACGAGGCCGGATCCAGGGTGGAAATTGAGGCGACGGTCAAGCTGAAAGGCCGCACCGGTGTGGAGATGGAGGCGCTGACTGCCGTGTCGGTGGCGGCCCTGACCATCTATGATATGTGCAAGGCCGTCGATAAGGGCATGGTCATTGGTGGCGTCCACCTTGCCTATAAGGAAGGCGGGAAAAGCGGGACCTATGTCGGATCGGCGGCCTGAGCCTTCCCGTCGGCGAAATATCGGCTTTCCATCACGCTTGCCCCGTTGCGGGGCGTGATATATGCGCCAATATGTCGAAGCTGTTTGACAGACGGAGCATGTGATTGATCCCGCTTTCCGAGGCCCGCGCCCGCATCCTGGCGGCGGCGAAGCTGCTGCCCGCTGAACAGGTGCCCATCACCCAGGGGTTGGGCCGTGTTCTGGCTGCCGATGTGGTGGCGCGCGTCACCCATCCGCCGACGGCGGTCAGCGCCATGGACGGCTGGGCCGTGCGTACCGCCGATATCGCCAGCTTCCCCGTCACCCTGACCCGCATCGGCGAAGCCCCGGCGGGCCGGCCCTTCACGGGCACTGTGGGGCCGGGGCAGGCGGTGCGCATCTTCACGGGCGGGGCGCTGCCCGATGGTGCCGACACGGTGGTGGTGCAGGAAGATGCCGATGATCATGGGGCGACCGTCACGCTGAAGGATGGGGGCGGTCCCGGTCGCTGGGTGCGTCCGGCGGGGCAGGATTTTGCGACGGGTGATGTCGGCGTGCCCGCAGGCCGCCGCCTGACAGTGCGTGATCTGGCGCTCACCGCCTCCATGAATGTGCCGTGGCTGCGCGTGCGGCGGCGTCCGCGCGTGTCGATCCTGGCCACGGGCGACGAGGTGGTGATGCCCGGCGATACGTTGTCGCCGGGTCAGATCGTCAGTTCCAATTCATTGGCGCTCTGTGCCCTGGTGCGGCAATTGGGCGGGGAGCCGGTGGATCTGGGCATTGCCGGCGACAGCGCCGACAGCCTGTCCACCCTGGTCGCTGCTGCCTCGGGCACCGACTTGCTGGTGACCATCGGCGGGGCCTCGGTGGGGGAGCATGATCTGGTCCGCTCCGTTCTGGGTGCGGCGGGTCTGGAACTGGATTTCTGGAAAATCGCCATGCGGCCGGGCAAGCCGCTGATGTTCGGGCAGATGCATGGGGTGCCCATGATCGGCCTGCCGGGCAATCCCGTCTCGGCCCTGGTCTGCGCCTGGCTGTTCCTGCGACCGCTGTTGCTCGCTATGCAGGGGCTGCCAGCCGATGATGATCTGCGCGATGCCATCCTGGCCCGCGACATGGGGGCCAATGACAGCCGCGCCGATTTCATCCGCGCCAAACTGTCGAAGGATGGGGAAGGGCGCTTGGTCGCCGAACCCTTCCCCAAGCAGGATAGCGGCATGTTGAGCCGTCTGGCCTGGGCCGACTGCCTGATCCTGCGGGCACCCCATGCCCCAGCGGTCAAGGCGGGGGACAGGGTGCAGGTGATGCCGCTGGACGCGCTGTAATAACACCAGACGGGGTTACGCTCCGATCCGCGCTGCCTCCTGTGCGGCGCGGTTCATGTTGGCGGACATTTCGCCGGCTACCGCACTCTGCTGTTCCACGGCGACGGCGATGGAGCCGACATAGTCGTTCACCTGTCCGATGGCGCTGTGGATGCTGCCCAGGGTGGTCACGACCTGTGCTGCCGTTTCGCGCAGGCCGCCAATATCATCGGCGATGCGGTCGGTGGCGGCACGGGCCTGTGTGGCCAGGCTTTTCACCTCCTGCGCCACCACGGCGAAGCCTTTGCCGGCCTCCCCGGCGCGCGCCGCCTCGATGGAGGCGTTCAGTGCCAGCAGGTTGATTTGGCCGGTGATCCCGGTGATCAGGTTCACGATATCAACCATGCTGTCTGACAACTGGGTTAGGCGCGAGGTGACGGTGCCGGCGGCATCGACACGGCGGTTGGCCGCCTCCGCCTCGTCCCGTGACTTGCGCATGCTGTCCGCGATTTCACGGATGGAGGCGTTCATTTCCTCCGCACCGGCGGCCACACTTTCCATCATGCCGCGCACATATTCACTGCGCTGGCGGGCCAGCACCTGCCGTGTCACGTCGCTGGCATATTTCACAACCTTGTAGTGCTTGCCATCCAGCCCCAGGACGGGATTGTAGGAGGCCTGAATCCAGACATCCTGCCCGTCCTTGGCGCGCCGCCGGAACTCGCCCGCCTGATATTCGCCGGCCGCCAGCTTCTGCCAGAAGGTACGGTAGTCGGCACCGTCCCGCTCCCCCTCCGGCATGAACAGGGAATGGTGTTTCCCCTGGATTTCATTCAGCTGATAACCCAGGGCGGACAGGAAATTCGGGTTGGCGGTGATAACGGTGCCATCCAGCGTGAATTCGATGACGGCCTGGCTTTTGGATATGGCGGCCAACTGGCTGGCGCGGTCGGCATTGAGCCGCTTCTGTTCGGTGATGTCACTGGCGAACTTTACGACCTTGGCGACATTTCCATCCGTGTCCAGGATGGGGGTGTAGGTCGCCTGAATCCAGATATCGCTGCCGTCACGGCGAAGGCGCCGGAACTCACCACCAAAAAATTCGCCGGCGGCCAGCCGTTCCCAGAAACGTTGATACTCCTGGCTTTCCCGCTCGTCCGCCGGCATGAACTGCCGGTGATGCCTGCCCTTGATTTCCGTCAGCGTATAGCCCATCGCCGTGAGGAAATTGTCATTGGCGGTCAAGACCTCCCCGCCCGGCGTGAACTCGATCACGGCCTGGGTACGGTTGATGGCGGCCACCTGTCCGGCCATGTCGGCGTTTCGTTGCACAGCGTCGGTAATGTCGGTCGCCAGCTTCACCACACGCACAACCCGACCAGAGCGGTCCACAACCGGGTTGTAGGTGGCCCTGATCCAGACATCCGCTCCCCGGCTGTCGACCCGGCGAAACACGCCAGACTGGAATTTGCCATGATTAAGCGCATCCCAGAATTGGCGGTAGTCCTCCCGCTGATGATCCTGGGGGCGCAGGAACATGCGATGGTGTTTCCCAACCACCTGTTCCGGCGTATATCCAAACGACTGAAGGAAATTATCATTAACTCCTAATATAAAGCCATTGCCATCAAACTCGATGATGCATTGGGAGCGTTCAATAGCATCCCGTAAGGCTTGATTTCGGCGCAATTGTTGAGAGTTAAACAAAAGCCGCATGCTAAAATTTCCTTGTGGAAACGCCAATGTGATCAGCCGGAATCAAGGCCTTTGACACTTCGGCACGGAATTATTCATGCCTTGTGGTCGATTGGGTAATCCTTTAGGAAAATCTTATAATCGACTGTATCGGCCTGTGCTGAATAAACAGAATTACACCACACGTCCATATCGCGAAAGGAATAGTGTGATTAATGAACTGAATGGCTGCGGTCGAAGGTTGCAGGCGGGAGTGGCGTTGTCACGCCCACAACGGATGGGTTGTGCGAACCAAAATAGAACATTGCCTGGTGTTCCGTTATTGTTCTATAGTGATGATGGTCACAAGACGGTGCCGGATGGGCGGCCGCCGTCGCGGGTGAGGGAATGCCATGCTGACGCGCAAGCAACAGGAACTCTTGTTCTTCATCAATGAACGGCTGAATGAGGGCGGGGTTTCCCCCTCCTTTGACGAGATGAAGGACGCGCTGGGCCTGAAATCCAAATCCGGCATCCATCGCCTGATCACGGGTCTGGAGGAACGGGGCTTCATCCGCCGGCTGCCCCACCGCGCCCGTGCGCTGGAGGTGCTGCGCCTGCCGGAAAAGCCGATGCCCAAGGCAAAGGCGGCACCCGCCGCTCCGGCTCCGTCACCCATGGCGTCCCCTGCGGCGGAGGTGTCGCCACGTTTCAAGCCCAACGTCATCAAGGGCGATTTCCGCAACAGCTTGCCCGGTCGTCAGGCCAGCAACGATGCCGAGGCGGTGGCCCTGCCGCTTTACGGGCGTATTGCCGCCGGTCTGCCGATTGAGGCGATGCGCGACAATTCCGTGACCATCGATATTCCCGCCTCCATGCTGGCCGCTGGTGACCATTACGCGCTGGAAGTGGCCGGCGACAGCATGATTGACGCCGGTATCCTGGATGGCGACACCGTCATTATTCAGCGGTGTGAGACGGCGGAGAACGGGACCATCGTTGTCGCCCTGGTCGATCAGCAGGAGGTGACCTTGAAGCGTCTGCGCCGCAAGGGCAATTCCATCGCCCTGGAGCCGGCCAACCCGAATTACGAGACGCGGGTCTTCGGGTCCGACCGTGTGAATGTGCAGGGCCGTCTGGTCGGTCTGATCCGCCGCTACTGAACGCGGTCGGGCGGTACGCGCCTTAATCCTGTCATGGGCCGGCCCCGGTTTCGCCGGGTGCAGGGTTCAGGTTGGGGATCATTACCCCTGTCTGGATTGGTCCGGCCCCATGCATCATGTCCCGACCCTGTCGTCCCGCCGGCTGTTGCCGCTGCTTCCCCTGCTGTTGATGCTGTCGGCCTGTGCCAGTCCGTGTCAGCGGATCGACAATGAGTTGCGGCAACTGAACGCCGATACGATCCGCGATCCGGCCATGGCATCCGATGGCCGCTACCTGTCCCGGTTTCAGGAGCTGGCGGCGCAATCGGTGGAGAAGGGATGTCTGGGCGGGCCATAGGCCCAGCCCGCGTTATTCCGTCGGGCGCTGATCGAAGCCGGTGGTGCCGGGATCGGCGGCTTCCGTCACCTTCACATTGATGACGATGGCGCTGGGCGGGCCCTTCCAGCAGGCATCCAGCATGGCGTCGACATCGGCGCTGTGGCCGATGAACAGGGCCTCGACGCTGCCGTCGGTCCGGTTGCGGACCCAGCCATCCAGGTTCCGGGCACGGGCCTGTTCCACGGTCCAGCCGCGATACCAGACACCCTGGACGCGGCCCGTCACAATCACGCTGACGGCGCGCCGATCTTCCATGGGATTTGTCATGAATGTCTCGCTTTGTTTGAGCCTATCCAGCCCAAGCGAGGCGTCCTTGTCAATCACCCTCGCCAAGTCCGCGTTTCTGGGGCAGCATATGGATGGCTGACCCATCCGGAGGGGGGCATGACCACAAGCCTGATCCGTCCCGCGACCGTTTCCGACGCCGCCGGCATCGCGCATGTGCATGTCGAAAGCTGGCGGTCCACCTATCCAGGCATGTTGCCCGACCGCTATCTGGTGGGCCTGTCCACGGCTACGCATGAAAAGCGCTGGCGCGGGTTGCTGACCGGTGCGCCGCCGCGGGGTCGCCGTACCTATGTGGCACAGGTCGGCGGACGGATCGTTGGTTTCGCCTCCTGTGGGCCGCAGCGGACGGGTCTGCCGGGATTCGGTGGTGAGTTTTATGCTCTGTATCTGGTGGATCAGGCACAGGGCATGGGGATGGGGCGTCGCTTCCTGGCCGCCATGGCGCAGCATTTCCTGGCCGCCGGCACCCAGGCGGCCATGGTCTGGGTGCTGCGCGAAAACCCGTCACGCTATTTCTATGAAAGACTGGGCGGGCAGTTGCTGGCCGAACAGCCGATCAGTTTTGCCGGCGCCCGCCTGATGGAGGTGGCCTATGGCTGGACTGATCTGGTGCCGCTGGCCCGCCTTGCCGCCGATCCGCCGGTGGAGGGGTAGGATCAGGCATCCGGCGTTGGGGTGACCAGAACCTTGTCAATGCGGCGGCCATCCATATCGACCACTTCAAAGCGATAGCCGTCATGGTCAGCATATTCGCCGGCGGTGGGAATGCGGCCCAGCTTGAACAGCAGGAAGCCGGCCAGCGTATGATAGCCGCTATCCTCGTCCCGCAGGCTTTTCAGGCCCAGATGCGCCTCGACTTCCTCAACGGCCATCATGCCGTCGATCAGCAGGGAGCCATCCTCGCGCCGGACAATGTCGCTGTCTTCCCCGCCATCGTCGGGCAGTTCACCAGCAATACCCTCCAGCACGTCGGTCAGGGTCGCGATGCCTTCGACCGTGCCATATTCATCCACGACGATGGCCATATGTTCGCCGGACTGTTTGAACAGGTCCAGGAGGCGCATCACCTCCGTGCCGTCATGCACGATCAGGGCGTCGCGGACGACGGCGCGCAGGTCGAAATTCCCGCCCTGCAACAGGCTGTTCAGCAGGTCCTTGGTGTGGACCACGCCCATGACATCGTCAAAATCGCCGCGACAGACGGGGAAGCGGCTGTGCCCGGCTTCCCGGATCTCCCGCTTGATATTCTCATGCTCGTCATCAATGTCCAGCCACATGACCTCCGGCCGGGGGGTCATCAGGGAGCGGACGGTACGGTCGGCCAGACGCATGACGCCTTCGATCATGCGCTTTTCGCCAGGATCGAACACGCCACTGGCCGTGCCTTCGGCGATCAGGCTTTTCACCTCTTCTTCGGTCACCGTCTGCTCGGCCTTTTCCGGCACGCGCAGCAGCTTCAACATCGCCTCCGTGCTGGCGCCCAGCAGCCAGACGAAGGGGGCGGTGGCGCGCGACAGGGAGCGCATGATGGGGGCGGCGAAGCATGCGATGGCTTCGGCCTTGTTCAGCGCGATGCGCTTGGGCACCAACTCGCCAGCGATCAGCGACAGATAGGTGATGGCCATGACGACCAGGGCGATCGATATCGTCTCCCCATAGCCGGTCAGGGCGGGGATGGCGTCAAGCACGGGGGACAGGCGTTCGGCCAGGGTGGCACCGCCGACAGCGCCGTTGATGACGCCGATCAGCGTGATGCCGATCTGCACCGTGGACAGGAAGCGCGAGGGGTCTTCCTGCAAAAGCAGTGCTGCGGCGGCACCACGGCGCCCTTCCTCCGCCATCTGCTGAAGCCGGATTTTCCGGGCCGAAACAACGGCCATTTCCGACATGGCAAAGAACCCGTTCAACAGGATCAGGAACAGGACCGCGGCGAGTTCGAGCGAAACCATCTTCTCTGTTATGTCACGTGGGCCCAATGCGGCCCGCGCCACATCCTATCGCATTGCACGCGAAATGCGAGTGGTGATCATGCGCTGTCGTCGTTTCGTAACGAAAGACGGGGGGTGACCGCTATCACTTGCCGGAAAGCAATCATCGATTAGATCAAGGCCCATGACCTGGTGCGCCGCCGCAATGGCCGTGACGCACCGCAACCTTCCCCAAAGGGGCCCTTGAAATGAGCAAACCCGATCTTCTGTCGCCCTTCATGCTGGGCGATGTTGAGCTTCCCAACCGCGTCATCATGGCGCCGATGACCCGGTCGCGGGCCGGCAAGGGCGATGTCGCCACCGCCGCCACCGCCAAATATTACGTACAGCGGGCCAGTGCTGGTCTGCTGATCACCGAAGGTACCCAGATTTCGCAGCAGGGCCAGGGCTATGCCTTCACGCC
This sequence comes from Niveispirillum sp. CC-CTL257, assembly GCF_059489915.1. Classification (NCBI taxonomy): domain Bacteria; kingdom Pseudomonadati; phylum Pseudomonadota; class Alphaproteobacteria; order Rhodospirillales; family Azospirillaceae; genus Niveispirillum; species Niveispirillum sp. CC-CTL257. Next base: position 1,711,213 of record NZ_JCAJXE010000001.1, on the reverse strand, counting down.
CGGCATCTATAGCCCGGAACAGGTGGCGGGATGGCGCGGCGTGACCGACGCGGTTCACACCGCCGGCGGGCGCATCGCGGCCCAGCTGTGGCATGTCGGACGGCTGTCGCACCGGGTGCTGCAGCCGGGTGGCGCGCTGCCGGTGGCCCCGTCGGCCCTGAAACCAGACGGTCAGGCATTCACCCCACAGGGCATGCTGGATTACGAGACGCCGCGCGCCCTGGAAACGGACGAGATTGCAGGCATCGTGGCCGACTTCGCGAAAGCGGCAGAGAATGCCAAGGCAGCCGGCTTTGACGCGGTCGAACTGCATGGAGCCAATGGCTATCTGATTGATCAGTTCATCCGCAGCGGCACCAATCTGCGTACCGACCGCTATGGCGGGTCGGTGGAGAATCGCAACCGCTTCATGTTGGAAGTGGTGGCCGCGGTCACGGATGTGCTGGGTTCTGGGCGTGTTGGCATCCGGTTCAGCCCGAACGGCGCCTATCACAACATGTCGGACAGCGACCCAGCGGCTACCTTCGGCTATGCCGCTGAGCAGTTGAACCGCTTCAATCTGGCATTCCTGCATGTTATTGAGCCGCTGGTGGATGACCATAATATGAGCCCGCCGCCGGGTGCCAAGCGGGTGGCGGGCCTGCTGCGCCAGACCTTCAAGGGGCCGTTCATCCTGAATGGCGGTATCACGCGGGAGGTGGGTGACCGTCTGATCGGTGATGGTGCCGCCGATGCCATCGCCTTTGGCGTGCCCTATATCGCTAATCCCGATCTGGTGGAACGGTTCCGCCGCAACGCCCCGCTGGCCAAGGCCGACCGCGCCACCTTCTATGGTGGGGATGAACGGGGCTATCTGGACTATCCGGCGCTGGACGCGGCGTGAGTTTGGCGTGTGGCCGGCGGCGGGGTTTCTGCGGATTACGGCTTGCGCCTAATCCGCGCTACGAATTTCCCGTCGTCGGTCCGTAGCGCGGATTAGCGGAGCGTAATCCGCGGCCCGGCAAGGCAAGGGCGACCTACTGTTTGCCCGTCAGCCGCCGCAGCAGATTGCCGATGGGATCGCCGCCTTCTTCAGAGGGCGGCGGTTCCGGCGGCGGGGTGCCTTCGGCGGTCTGCACGATGGTGCCTTCGGCAGGAAGCTCGCTGGCCACCGGCATGTCGGGGGCGGGCGGAGCGTCGTCCGCGGCGGAAGGGCTGCCATTCAGGCCGGGCAGGTCGCGCGGTGGCAGGCCCTGATGTGCCTCCATCATGATCGCGTGCCAGAGTTTGGCCGGCAGGCCGCCGCCCGTCACCTTCTTCATGGGCGTGCCATCATCATTGCCCAGCCAGACGCCGCCCACCAGATCGGCGGTATAGCCCATGAACCAGGCATCCTTGTAATCCTGGGTCGTGCCGGTCTTGCCCACCGTCGGGCGATCCAGGTTCGCGGCCTTGCCGGTGCCCGTGGTGACGGGGCCCAGCAGCAGACGGTTCATCGCCTCCACATCCGGGGCGGCGACAGCGTAGCCGGCGGACGATCCCTGGCGCTGATACAGAATGCCGCCATCCATGTCGCGGATTTCCAGGATGCCATAGGGGATGACCGCTTCCCCGCCATTGGCCAGCGTGGCATAGGCACCCGTCAGGTCCAGCAAAGTCACTTCCGAGGTGCCAAGCGCCAGCGACAGGTCGCGGCGCATGGCCGTGGTCAGGCCCAGGCGCTTGGCCGTCTGCCGCACATTGTCGATACCCACTGCTTCGGCCAGCCGGATGGTGGCGGTGTTCAGCGAATTGGCCAGGGCGTCATGCAGGCTGACATCGCCCCGGAAACGCCCGTCATAATTGCCGGGGTTCCATTTGCCCTTGCGATAGGTCGCATCCAGGATGGTGCTGTATTCGTTCCAGCCTTCCTCCAGTGCCGTCAGATAGACGACGGGTTTGAAGGCGGAACCCGGCTGTCGCAGGGCCTGGGTGGCGCGGTTGAACTCGCTGCTGGAATAATCCTTGCCACCGATCATGGCGCGGATCGCACCGTCGGGCGTCATCACCAGGGCGGCGGCCTGGCTGACCTTGGCTTCCGCCCCCGGCCCGCGCAGCATCTCCGTCACCTTCTGTTCGGCGGCGCGTTGCAGCCCGGGATCAAAGGTGGTGTAGACGATCAGGTCACCATGGTCGGCCCCGACAAAGGCCGGCAGCTGATCGGCCACCCAGCCCGCGAAGTAACGGCCATCGCCATCCTCGCTCTGTTTGCGCGGCGGGGGCGGGGGGGCGGCCATGGCGGCGTCATACTGCGCCTGATTGATATAGCCTTCATCCAGCATGGCACGCAGCACCACGCCCATGCGCTGCGTCGCGCGGTTCAGGCTGGCCGTGGGGGCATAGCGTGAGGGGGCCTTCAACAGGCCGACAATGATGGCCGATTCCCGCAAGGACAGGTCGCGGGCCGACTTGTTGAAATAGGTCCGCGCGGCGGCATCCACGCCAAAAGTGCCGGCCCCCAGATAGACGCGGTTCAGATAGGCGGTGAGGATCTGTTCCTTGCTGTATGTCGCCTCCAGCTGTACCGCCAGCAGCGCTTCCTGTGCCTTGCGCTTGAAATTCTGGTCGGGCGTCAGGAACAGGTTCTTGGCCAGCTGCTGCGTCAGGGTGGACCCACCCTGGACGGTGCGTCCGGCGCGGTAGTTGGAATAGGCGGCGCGCAGGATGCCGACCGGATCGACACCGAAATGACTGAAGAACCGCCTGTCTTCGGTGGCGACCAGGGCGTGGACGAAATGCGGCGGCAACTGGCTGACATCCAGCGTTTCCCCGCGCAGGTCGCCCAGGCGCTGAAACTCCGTCCCGTCCAATGCGACCAGGGTGATGGCGGGCCGGCGCGACGCCTCCGCCACCTCGGAAATGGCGGGCATGTCATGGGCGACATAGGCGACGGTGCCCGCCGCGACGATGACGCCCCAGATGGCGGTGACGATCAGGCCCGACAGGATACGTTTGCCCCAGCTTTTGCGGGGACCGGCCTTGCGCGGCTTCTTATCGCCGCCGTCACCACCATTGCCCCCACCCGGCGGGGTCGGGCCGGATGGGCCGCGCTTGGCCGGGGCGGCAGCGGCAGGGCGGAAACGGGTGGGCGCGTTCAGGCTGCTCAAGGCACGTAGTCCGGCAAGGGGCTTTATCAGGATCGACGGCCAGGATAGGGCCGGGCCGCCAACCCCACAAGCTGATGCACCCTCATTGCGGCGATTTCAGGGATGATGCGGCGGCATGTGTGGGGTTTATCCCCCGATCAGCGTCGCCCATTCCTCTTCCGACAGGATGGTGACGCCCAGCTCCTGGGCCTTGGCAGCCTTGGACCCGGCGTCGGCACCGACGATGACATAATCGGTCTTACTGCTGACCGATCCGGCGACCTTGGCACCCAGTGCTTCGGCCTTTGCCTTGGCCTCCGACCGTCCCATGGTGGTCAAGGTGCCGGTGAAAACTACCGTCTTGCCGGCAACGGGGGACGTGGTGGCCGCCGCCGGCGGTACATATTCCTCTGGCCTCACCTGTGCCAGCAGGGCGGCAACGGCGTCCAGGTTATGTTGTTCACGGAAGAAATCGGTCAGGTCGTCGGCCACGCTCATGCCGATCTGTTCGATGGCGCACAGCTCGGCATAGGCCTCGCCCACCAGTTCCGGCTTTTTCTCCTCGCGCTTTTCCGCCCGCTCGGCAGCGGCGGTGACCATGCGGTCGCGCCAGTTTTCCGCCGTGCGATAGGCCTTGGCCAGCAGCTTGGCCGTGGCTTCGCCAATCTGGCGGATGCCGAGCGCGAAGATGAACCGGTCCAGCGCAATGGTGCGCCGCGCCTCGATGGCGGCGAACAGTTTCTCCACCGACTTCTTGCCAAAGCCGGTCATGCTGATCAGCCGGTCCAGCCGCTGTTCTTCGCGGGCTTCCAGCGTGAAGATGTCGGCGGGCTGCTTGATGCGGCCCTGTTCAAAGAACAGCTGGATACGTTCAATCCCCAACCCTTCGATATCGAAGGCATTGCGTGATACGAAATGGCGCAGTCGCTCCACCGCCTGGGCCGGGCAGATCAGGCCGCCGGTGCAGCGGGTGACGACCTCGCCTTCTTCCCGCACGGCCATGGACCCGCATTCGGGGCAGCAATCGGGGAAGGCGAAGGGGGCGGCATCGGCGGGGCGCTGTTCGGGGACGAAGCCCACGATCTGCGGGATTACGTCGCCCGCGCGCTGCACGATGACCAGATCGCCGACGCGGATATCCTTGCGCTCAATCTCGTCCTTATTATGCAGGGTGGCGCGGCTGACCACCACACCGCCGACATTCACCGGCTCCAGTTCCGCCACGGGCGTCAGGGCACCGGTGCGGCCCACCTGGATGCTGATGGCCTTCAGGCGGGTGGTGGCCTGTTCGGCGGGGTATTTATGCGCCGTGGCCCAGCGGGGCGAGCGGGAGATGAAGCCGAGCCGCTCCTGCAGGGCCAAGCTGTCGACCTTGTAGACAACACCATCAATGTCAAAGGGCAGGGTGGGCCGCTGCTGCCCGATCATCCGGTAATAGGCCAGCAACGCCTCTGCGTCGGTGCAGAGTTCGGATGGCGAGGACAGGGTGAAGCCGAACCCTGCCAGCCGCTGGCGGCTTTCCCATTGCGTCGTTCCCAGCGGTTCCGACAAGGCACCCCAGGCATAGGCGAAGAAGCGCAGGGGGCGGCCCGCCGTGACGGTGCTGTCCAGCTGACGCAGGGACCCGGCGGCGGCATTGCGCGGATTGGCGAAGATCTTGTCGTTCTTTTCCGCCTGCGCCCGGTTCAGGTCCAGGAAGTCGGCGCGGGTCATATAGACCTCGCCCCGCACCTCCACCAGATCGGGGAAGGGGGCCTTCAGTTCGTGCGGGATGTCACGGATGGTGCGGACATTGGCCGTCACATCCTCCCCCTCTGCCCCGTCGCCACGCGTGGCGGCCTGCACCAGCCGGCCCTTCTCATACCGCAGGGACAGGGACAGGCCGTCGATCTTGGGTTCGGCGACGAAGCTGACGGCCATGTCGTCGGACAGGTTCAGGAACCGGCGGATGCGGCCCACAAAGTCGCTGACATCCACATCTTCGAACGCGTTGGAAAGCGACAGCATGGGCACCGCATGCTTCACCTTGCCAAAGCCGGAAGAGGGGGCGGCACCCACCGTCTGGGTCGGGCTGTCGGCGGTCACCAGTTCGGGGAACCGCGCCTCCAGTGTGGCCAGGCGCTTCTCCAGCTTGTCATAGTCCGCGTCGGACAGGGACGGCGCGTCCTTGGCATAATACAGCTCACGGTGATGCGCGATTTCCGCCGCCAGAGCCGCATGTTCGCTGGCCGCGTCCTCCAGGGTCAGAGCGTCAATGTCGGTCAGGCGGTGGGGGGAAGACATATCGCAACGCTCTCTGTCAAAGGGGGCGGTTGCGGTCCCTTTTACGAGAGCGGACGGCGACGGGCAATGGCCGGATGCCGGTCAGCAGGGCAGAAGGTTCGCGGGTTCCACATCACGCAACCCACCGGCCGGCAGGCTGGCCGTTTGATAATAGGTGATGGCGAACAGGTCGAGTTCCAGCGAAAGGCTGCGCCGACCGCAGCGGCGGGCGACATTGGCGATCAGCGTTTCCAGGCTGACGCCTTCCAGCATGCTGATATCATCCAGCGCGTTCCAGCATTCCTCGCTCACGCAAATGCTGACCCGGCGGCCATCGACGGTGAATTCCCGTCGCCGCTGTTCATAAGAGGTCTGCCCCAGGATGCGCAGAATATTCTGCACGGGTCGCCTTGGTCTGAATGGTTAATGCACTACACATTTATATAGGGATGGCGGACAGAATGCAAAAGCCCAAGAGTCACTTTCGTATACGTTAAGCACTTTCTTGATGTGCTTTAAGCGCAGACATTGTGGCTTTGGGTATCCTCAACCACCATCGCGGGCTTCGCGCAGACCATCGCGCGCCAACTGGTCGGCGCGTTCATTCTCCACATGGCCGGCATGGCCCTTGACCCAGTGGAACTCGACAGTGTGGCGGGCGACCAGATCGTCCAGGCGCCGCCACAGATCCTCGTTCTTCACCGGGTCCTTGGATGCGGTTTTCCAGCCGTTTTTCTTCCAGCCATGAATCCAGGTGGTGATCCCGTTCTTCACATATTGGCTGTCCGTATGCAGCCGGATGGGAACGGGGCGCTTCAGTGCTTCCAGCGCGCTGATGGCGGCCATCAACTCCATGCGGTTATTGGTCGTGTCTGGCTCCCCGCCCTTCAGTTCCTTTTCGGTCCCGTTCCAGCGCAGCAGGACACCCCAGCCGCCCGGACCGGGATTGCCGGAACAGGCACCGTCGGTGAAGGCGTCGACCACAGTCCCGGTGCTGGTCCCCTCGCTCACGACAGGTCCAGCCCATAATCGGTGACATGGCGGATCTGCTGGTGGAAGCGCAGCTTGTGCAGATATTCCAGCGGGTCCTTGCGTTTCACCATGGCACCGGGCGGCGTGTTCAGCCAGTCATAGAGGCGGGTCAGCAGGAAACGGATGGCGCTACCGCGTGCCAGAATGGGCAGTGCCTCACGCTCCGCCGCCGACAGGGGGCGGATACGGTTGTAATGGGCCAGCAGCAGCCGGGCTTTGGTGACGTTGAAGGCGCCATCCGCCTCAAAACACCAGGCATTCAGGCAGATCGCCACGTCATAGGCGAACAGGTCGTTGCAGGCGAAATAGAAATCGATCAGGCCCGACAGCGCGCCATCTGCGAAGAAGACATTATCGGGGAACAGGTCGGCATGGATGATCCCGGCGGGCAGTTCCCTGGGCCAGTTGGCCTCCAGATAATCCAATTCCTCGGCCAGCGCGTCGGCCAGACCGGGCTTCACCTCATCCGCACGCCAGCGCGATGCCTCAAACAGGGGGCGCCAGCCGCCGACAGACAGGGAGTTGCGCCGTGTCAGGGTGAAGCCGTCACCCGCCAGATGCAGACGCGCCAGACCTTCGCCCAGGCCGGCGCAATGATCGGCCAGGATGCGGCGCGGCCACATGCCTTTCAGGAAGGTGACGATCACCGCCGGACGGCCACACAGGCTGCGCAGCGCCACGCCATCGGTGCCGGCCACCGGCTGCGGACAGGTCAGGCCGTTGGCGGCCAGATGATCCATCAACCCTAAGAAGAAGGGCAGGTCCGCCGGGTCCACCCGCTTTTCATAAAGCGTGAGGATATAGGGACCTTTGTCGGTCACCAGCAGGAAGTTGGAATTCTCCACGCCCTCGGCGATGCCCTTGCAGGACACCACGTCGCCCAGATCATACTGGGCAACGAACGCGCGGACATCCTCGTCGGAAACTTCGGTATAGACGGCCATGGCGGGATGGGTAGCCGGTTCCGGCACGCCGGTCAATCATGCATGAAAGCCATGCATGACCGTTCCAATTGCAACGAAAATCGGCGCGATGGTGGTTTTCGCCACTCGGTGGCGGAATTTGCTATCGACCTGCTTGGTGCTAGGGGGATGTAAAAATAAAAATGGCGGAAATCAGCCATTCTTGAGGTCTTCGGAGCACTTGGCACGGTGCTTGCTTTTATGTCGGCATGGCTGAAACGGCCACCGAAATTCGAACCCGATGGAGACGATAATGAGCACGATGACCTTCTTCGCCAAGCGCGCCGCCCGCACCAACAAGGTTACCGGCGACCTGAACATCTCCAGCCTGACCGAGATGGTCCCGGCCCTGGTGGTCGCGGTCGTCATGGTCCTGATGCTGAACATCCTGGTCTGACCGACGCTTCTTCCTCCAGCCCGCCTATCCCACCTGTTTCAGAAGGAGCCCCGAAAATGGGCCTGATCGACCGCCTCGGTGATGTCATCAATGCCAACCTGGCCAGCTTGCTGGACCGGTCGGCCGACCCGGAGCAGACGCTGAACCAGGCGATCCGGGAGATGGAAGACACCCTGTCCGAAGTACGCTGCGGCACCGTCCGCATGATCGCGGAAAAGAAGGAACTGGCCGCTAACTGGCGCGCGGCCGAGTTCGAGATGCTGGAATGGGAACGCAAGGCCGAAATCGCCCTGGCCCATAACCGCGAGGACCTGGCCCGCGCCGCCCTGGCCGCCAAGGATGAGATCCGCCGCGCCGCTGCCCCGGCTGAGGCGGAGATCAAGGCCCTGGAAACGGCCATCGCCCGGATGACGGAAGATGCCCGCGCCCTGGAGGACAAGCTGGCCGAGGCGCATGCCCGCCGCCGCAGCCTGGCCGCCCGCTACCGCGGTGCCGTCGACCGGCTGCGGGCCCGGACCAGCCTGTATGATGGCCGCCTGGACGAGGCGCTGGCCCGGTCCCGCGAACTGGAACGCGAGATCGATCATGTGGAGGCCGCCGGCGATGCCTTGTCCATGGGCCGCCCCCGCACCCTGAAGGACGAGTTCGCGACCCTGGAGGCCCGTGGCCGGGTCGAAGATGAACTGGCCGCGCTGAAGAAGCGGGTGGCCGAGCGTGGGTCCGCCGCCTGAGTTGAGTTGCATTTCACCCCTGGCGCCGGGATAGGCGACGGGGTCCTGCCAAACCGATGAAATGATGGAGAGAAACGTGAGCCGCTATAACCGCCATTTCGACCGCTTCGCCAGCCGCTTCCAGGGTGGAAAGCTTTACAAGGACAGCACCAACGGCATGCTTTTCGGCGTCTGCGCCGGGGTGGCCGAATGGCTGGGGATCAGCCGCCTGTGGGTGCGTATCGCCGCTGTGCTGTCGATGGTCTTCCTGGGCGGCACGCCGATCCTGGCCTACTTCGTGGCGGCCCTGGTCCTGTCCAACCGCCCCGCCGGCCGTCATGACCGCTACGACCGTTACGCCCGCGCCTTTGGCGAGGATTACCGGGAGTGGCGCCGCTAAGCCAGCGGCGCCCACTTCGGGGGGAGGAACAGGCGGCTTCGGGGGGAGCCGCCTGTTTCGTTTTGGGGTCTGGGTCAGGAAATACGGGCGCTCAGTGTCACACCGAGCGCGCGGGCGCCTTCTGGCGTGCCGCGAGCACGGGCAATAATCCCCAGCACGTCCGCGATATAAGCAGCGTTTCCGCTCGCAACGGCGTCGTCCAGGAGTTCTTGCTGTGCCTCAGGCTCCGTCATGTACTTTGCGGGATCGAACGGTTTGTTCATCATGAACGGGCCTTTGTTTCAGCGAATGATGCAGATAACGACGAACCCGATTTGAACTCCATTGCCCTCCAAAGGCAACCTTGTAGCTAACTGAGCGGTTTATCGTAGACTGGAAACACGCTTCCTTCGTCATCCCGGCGAAAGTCCATGGGCGCTAACTTAGCCCCTTGGAATAAGGTGCCTTCCCCGCGAAAGCGGGGATCCAGGGGGCCGCCGGGAACCCCATCGTAGTGCCCTTGACCCCTGGACCCCCGCTTTCGCGGGGGAGGCAGGGAGGGTGCGATAGGTTTAAGTTAGCGCCTATGGGCGAAAACCGGGATGACGGAAACGGCTGCTGTGCCGATCAGCAAGCACTCGCCCTTACTTTCCCATTGTCTACTCCGCCGCCCGCGCCGCTTCCTTGAAGGGGGTTTCCTTCTTGAACGCGATAGTGACGGTGGCCAGATGGATGCTGAACTTGCTCATGGTGGCGCGGTTCAGCAGCACGCCGTCGGGCATCAGGAACATCCAGTCATCGAACCGCACCTTGGTCCGGCTGCCATCCATTTTCAGGTTGAAATCATAGACCATGTTGTAGGCATTGCCCGATACGCGGCCCTTGGCGGGGCCGATGGCGTCGGCGGTGGTGCCGGTCCAGTCATTGGGGGTGGGGCCGTCGCGGGTCAGGCGCCAGATGCGCTGTTCCAGCTCCCCGTCATTCCAGACGAAATCCTCGGTCAAGGCCAGGACCTTGCCGTCCCATTCGCCCTTGATATCGACGGTGAAGGTGCGGCGGACATTGCCGAACCGATCCTCCACGATGCCATAGGCGCGGGTATGGCCGTCGAAATATTCTTCCAGGGCCAGGGCGGGTTTTTGATTGGCGAATTGTTCGGGTTTCATGTTGGTACACCCGGATAGGGCCAGACAAAGGCCGGCCAGCAGGAACAGGCGGCGAAACATGGCGCTCTCCGCGTCGGGTTTCGGGGGAAGGAGATCAGGTACGGGCGGCGATGCGGGCGCGCAGGGCGGCCTGTGTCACAGCGTCGATGGGCCAGCGCCACAGGATGGCGATGGCCGTCAGTTTGAAGACCACAGGCACCAGGGCGTACAGCGCCAACAGCGCTGTTTGCCCCATCTCGGTTCCGCCCGTTACGGGGTCGAAGCCGAACAGACCCGCCACGGTCAGCCCCAGCGCCGCCAGCGCCGTGGCCAGCTTGGTCGCCAGACCCCAGAAGGCAAAGTACAGGCCAGTACGGGCGCGACCGGTGCGTGCGGTATCCATGTCCACCACGTCGGCCTGCATGGAAGATGGCAGGATCAGATCGGCACCCAGCGACATTCCCGTCATCACACAGATGACCAGGAACGCTGTGAAGTCGCCCGGACCCAACAAAGGCACCGCCAGAAACCAGCCGATGTTCCAGAACATCGCCCAGCGCCAGACGACATGCTTGCCGTATTTTCCGCTCAACCATAGCCACAGCGGCACCGCCAGAAGACCAGATGCGAAGTAGGACAGCAACAGCAGGCCCGCGCGTTCCCCTTCCATCAGCAGATGCTGAACGAAAAACAGGAAAAGTTGTGCGGGCAGGCCGTTCGCCACGCCATTGATGACATAGGCCGCGATCAGTTTTCGGAAAGCCCTGTTTGCGAAAATCACTTTCATCCCGCGCCGGAATTTCAGCGGTGACTTGATGGGCTGCGGATACTCAGGAACACTGAGGAGCGCGATTACTGTAAAGAGCGGCAGAACCACAAGCAGAACAAGGGCCAGCAGGCGCAACGCATCGCGTTCCTGTCCCGCCGCTCCCACGCCCAGGGCAAAGGGGAGGGTCAGCGCCAGAACTGTACCGACAATGGCGGCACCTTCGCGGAAACCCGCGATGCGTGTGCGCTGATGATAATCGCCCGAAAGTTCAGCCCCCCAGGCTGTCAGGGGCACGATCATCATGGTCCAGCCCAGGAACAGGGCGAAGGACCAACCCAGGAGGTGGACCGCCCCAACCCCGTCGCCGGGCACCATCAGGAACCACAGAGACAGCAAGGTCAGGGGCAGGCCCGCCGCGATCCAGGGCTTACGCCGCCCAAACCGGGTCACGGTCCTGTCAGAAAGCGCACCGACCAGCGGGTCGGTCACCCCGTCCCAAAGGCGGGCCAGCAACAGGACGATGCCGATGCTGGCCAAGGACATTCCCGCCTGGGCATAGGCCGATGGCAGGAACACATAAACGGGCAGGACCAGAACCGCCAGCGGCAGGGCCGGAAGCGCATAGGCCAGCAGATGGCGAAGGGACAACGGCACGAGAGGCCCTCAGCCCTTCGAAATCCCGACATGCACAAGGTCGATGGTCCCGACCTTGAACCCCGCCTCGCAATACCAGAGATACTGTTCCCACATGCGCTTGAACCGCGTGTCGAACCCTTCCTTGATCTCCGGCCAGGCCGCCTGGAACGTCCCCTGCCATTCGCGCAGCGTGCGGGCATAATGCAGGCCATAGCTTTCGGTACTGTCGAAGTTCAGGCCCGCCGCCTCCACCTCTGCCTTCAGGCGGGTGGGGCTGGGCAGCATGCCGCCGGGGAAGATGTAACGCTGGATATAGTCGGCCCCCTTGCGGTAGCCCTCGAAATGATCCTCACCGATGGTGATGATCTGGAGCGAGGCCTTGCCGCCGGGCTTCAACCGGTCGCGCAGCGTGTTGAAATAGGTGGGCCAATAGCGTTCGCCCACGGCCTCGAACATCTCGATGCTGGCGATGCGGTCGAACTGTTCGGTGATGTCGCGATAATCCTGCAACCGAATATCGACCATGTGCGACAGGCCGGCGCGTTCCATGCGGGCGACGGCATAATCATGCTGCGCCTTGCTGATGGTCACGCCGGTGACGCGCGCCCCCACCACCTTGGCCGCATATTCAGCAAAGCCGCCCCAGCCGCAACCGATTTCCAGCACATGTTGACCCGGTTGCAGGTCCATGCGGGCCGCGATGGCGGCATATTTGCGCTGCTGCGCCTCGTACAGGGGTTCGGTCTTGTCCAGGTCGGCATAGACCGCCGCCGAATAGGTCATGGAGGGGTCCAGCCAGCGTTCGTAGAAGCTGTTCCCCAGGTCGTAATGATAGGCGATATTGCGCTTGGACCCTGACTTGCTGTTGGGCTTGGCTGCATGCAGCAGGAAGTTCAGCGCCCGGACCCAGGCCTTGCCATTCATGGCGCGGTCCAGTTCCGTCTCGTTCAGCAGCGCCATCTCGAACAGGGCCGGCACATCCGGGCTGGTCCAGTCGCCATCCAGATAGCTTTCGCAGAAGCCCAGCTTGCCGCCCAGCAGCATGCGCCGGGCCAGCCGGTCATTGCGGACATAGAGCACGCCATGCGGGCCGGGGGCCGTGCCGTCGAAACGGTGGCTGCGCCCGTCGGGCAGGACAATGGTCAGGGAGCCGACCCGGATCGATGGGGCCAGCGAGATCAGCAGCCGCATCATGCGCGACGGGCGGTAATGGATGGCCGTCTGGCCCAGGCCCAGGAGATGGCTTTCGGTCTGTTCGGTCATGGTTCCACCATTGTTTGGCCGGTGGTTGAGATGGAGCGGGCGGGTCGTTCGGCAAGCGGCTTAAGACGAACGGGCGGTTCCGGACGACGGTGGAACCGCGCGCCCTTGCGCCACAGTTTCAGCGCTTCCCAATGAATACCGGCGATGACCTTCAGCGTGACCAGCGGATGACGTGCGATGGCCGCCCACAGGGTGCGGGTGGTCAGGGGCCGGCGTTCCCCCATCTGGGTGGCCACCAGCAATTCGCCCTGTTCATCGCCATAGCGGATATCGATACCGATCCGGTCGCCCGGCAGCGACAGGCGGAACCGATAGCCACCTTCGAGATCGAAGAAGGGGGAGACGTGAAATTCCTTGGCGTGCGCGTGGTCCAGCAGGCCGCCCGGTGTGGGGGTCACATAGCAATGCTGATCGCCGAAGGTGTTCTTCACCTCATAGACCACGCCGCGCAACGCCCCATCCGGCCCGAAACCATAGAAGATGGACAACGGATTGAAGCCATATCCCAGTACGCGCGGGAAACAGAACAGCAGGATGCGCCCGCCGTCCAAATGCACGCCCTTGTCCGCCAGCATCCGCTCCACCCAGGGGCGCAAGGGCGACCCGTCCCGCCGCCCATGGTCGCGGTCCTGGATGGACAGCAGGCCGGGGCGGTTATGGGTCAGCGGTTTCGGCAGGTCATGCAGCCGGTCGATATCCAGCAGCAGCGACCAGACCCGGTAATTGAACGCATGCCGAAAGGGCCGATACCGGGCGTGGAACACCCGGCAATGATACAGCGCATGGGATTGGCCATCCTCCCCCGACATGCCCGTTACTCCGCCGCTGCCTTGAAGGGCTTCAACGGCCTGGCGTTGCGCCCGGCGGGGGAGACATCGGTGGTGTTCCAGGGCCGCTTGGCGCCCAGCGCCTCTGCCACGGCCAGCCCCGCCGACAACCCATCCTCATGGAAGCCGTACCCCAGATAGGCGCCGCAGAACCAAGTGCGGCGCACGCCCTGGATGCGAGCCATCTCACCCTGCGCGCGGATGGCGGCGGCGTCGAACATGGGGTGGTCGTAGATGAATTCCTTGATCTTATATTCGGGCCGCGGCGGCTGGATCGGGTTCAGGGTGACGAACAGGGGGTTCGCCTCGTCAATGCCCTGCAGCTCATTCATCCAGTAGGTCACCGCCACCTTGGCATTGCGGTCGCGGGTGCCGTTGGCCAGATAGTTCCAGGCTGACCAAGCCTTGGGGCGCTTGGGCATCAGCGCCGGGTCACGGTGCAGATGGGCGCGGTTCAACTGATAGCGGAAGGCACCCAGCACGCGCTTTTCCTGCTCATCCGCGTCGGTCAGCATGGCCAGTGCCTGATCGGCATGGGCGCCGATCACCACCTGATCGAACTGGGTTTCGTGGCCCTCTGTATCGCGCAGCCAGACGCCCGTGGGCGTGCGGCGCATGGCGATGATGGCGCGGTCGGTATGGAAGCGCCCGGCCAGCGTGTCGGCCAGCACCCGCACATAAGTGCGGCTACCGCCCTTCACCGTGAACCATTGCGGCCGGTTCTTGATCTTCAACAGGCCATGGTTCTGGAAGAAGCGCACGAAGCTGTGCGCCGGGAAAGCCAGCATTTCCGAAATGGTCGATGACCAGATGGCCGCCCCCATGGGCAGCAGATGGTCATAGATGAAGCGATGGCCATAACGACCTGCGTCCAGATATTCGCCCAGCGTCTGATTGATAGCCGCCGGGTCGCGCAGCAGCTTCGGCGCCTCGCGGTAGAACCGCACGATATCGCGCAGCATCAGGTGATAGCTGGGGGACAGAAGGTTGCGCTTCTGCGCGAACATGCCGGCCAGATTGCTGCCGGAATATTCCAGACGGCCCCGATCCAGGCTGACGGCGAAGCTCATGGTGCAGGGCATGGAGGGTACGCCCAGATGCGCGAACAGGGCGATCAGGTTGGGGTAGGTCGCCTCGTTGAACACGATGAAGCCGGTATCGACAGGGATATTCTCCCCGTTCTTGCCCGTCACATCCACTGTGTTGGAGTGGCCGCCCAGGTAATTATTCTGTTCGAACACCGTCACGTCATGCCCGTGGCGGTTCAACAGCCAGGCTGCGCTGAGACCCGAAATGCCGGCACCGATAACCGCGATTTTCATCAGTCTTCCTTCCTTCAGGCCGGGATCGCCGGAGTGCTGCCACGGATCGTGGCAAAGGCATCCAGCGCGCGCTGCCGGCCCATCGCATGATCAATGATCGGGGTGGGATAGTCACGACCAAGAGTGACACCGGCCCCGCGCAGCACCATGGGCGGTGCGGTCCACGGGGCGTGGATATATTTGTCCGGCATATGTTTCAGTTCAGGTACCCATTGGCGGACATAACGCCCGTCAGGATCGAATTTCTGCCCCTGCATGATGGGATTGAAGACCCGGAAATAGGGTGCAGCGTCGGCCCCGCAACCCCCGATCCATTGCCAGCCGGCGGCATTATTGGCCAGATCGGCATCGACCAGCGTGTCCCAGAACCAATCCTCCCCTGCCTGCCAGGGCAGCAGCAGATGCTTGACCAGCAAGGACCCCACGATCATCCGCACACGGTTATGCATCCAGCCCGTGACCCAGAGCTGCCGCATGCCGGCATCGACGATGGGGTAACCGGTCTGTCCGCGCTGCCACGCGGCCAGGGCCTTATCATCGCGGACCCACGGGAAGGTCTCGAATGCCGGGGAGAGGGGGCGTTCGGGCAGGGTGGGGAAATGGTACAGCAGGGAATGGCAGAATTCCCGCCAGCCGATCTCCCGCAGGAAACTGTCCATCTGCGCCTTGAACGCTTCACTGCCCTGATCCCCCGCCATCCTGGCTGCGTGCCAGACCTGCCGGGGGGAGATTTCCCCGAAATGCAGATGCGGGGACAGGCGCGAGGTGCCGTCAATGCCGGGCACATCACGCCCGGCACTGTAATTGGCGGCACCTTCGGACAGGAACTGCGTCAGGCGGGCGGATGCCGCCGCCTCTCCCACGCCCATCCCATCATCCCAGGTGCGGCGGAGCCCGCCGGCCCAGTCGGGGCGGGTGGGCAGCAACGCCCAGTCGGACAGGGCGTCGCCGGCCGGACGGTTGGGGCAGGGGATCAGACGGTCAGGTGCCGGCAGGGCACGGTCGGGGTTGGTAACGGCCACACAGGCGCGCCAGTAAGGTGTAAACACCTTGTACGGCGTGCCCTGACCCGTCAGCACTTCCCACGGTTCGTTCAGCAGGGCGGCCTTATGGCTGCTGACCTTTACCTTGCCCTTCAATGCTGCCTTCAGGCGTGAATCGCGTTCAATGGCAAAGGGTTCGTAGCAGCGGTTCCAGACCAGTTCCGCCGCATCCACCTGCGCCGCCAGATCGCCGATGACCACATCGCCCGGCCCGCGCAGCAGCAGCAGCGGCGAACCCAGTCTTTCCAGGGAGGCCGACAGATGCGTCAGGCTGTGATGCAGCCACCAGCGCGTGGCCCCGCCCGCCTTCCACGCGCCGGGGGTGATATCGTCCAGCACATAGACGGGCAACAGGGGGCGCCCGCTTTCAACGGCATAGTGCAGGGCCGGGTTGTCAGCCAAACGCAGATCCTGGCGGAACCAGACGATGATGGGACGCGTATCGGTCATCGGGTGGGGTAGGCTTCCGGTTAGGAACATCAGATTTTACTGATGATACGCGCCGGGGTCGCGATTGGATCACCGCCAACCCTATCCTTTTGCAAAGATTATTTTTGTCGGTGCCCGTTGACGCGACCCGGCGGGGATATAGGTGAACTTAATGACAGGTGGCCATCCCATTTCCCCCCCTTTGGCCGTCTGTCTCTTTTGCCCCCGGATGCCTCCCCCGCATCCGGGGGTGTGTCTTTTCAGGGACGGGTCAGCCGCGTGCGGCGGCGGTTTCCCGGCGTGTTGGGCCGTCCGCCGACAGGCGTGTGCAGGGCAGGGGGAACAGACGGCCCGTGCCCAGCATCCAGGCCTGGAACGGACGGTGCAGCAGACCCGATATGGCGGGGTCCAACACGTTCAGACCACCGGCATAGGCCCCGAAGGCTGGCAGGATCATGCGTCGCCCGTCGCCCGCGAAGCAGCGCGCGCTGATCCGCTTGCCCCGCACAATGGCCGCCGCCTTGGGATGGTAATGGCCGGAAATTTCGCCCGCCGCCGCCAAACGGTCGGACACCGCCTCATGCCGCAGGACCAGCGGTCCCTCGCGCAACTCCTCCGCCACCACCGTTCCGCCCCAGCCGGGGGGCGGGGCCGGATCATGATTGCCGGCGATCCAGACCCAGTCATGGGCCGCCGTCAGCGCCGCGATGCGTCGTCCATCGGCGTCCGACACGCGGGCGGCGGCGTCGCGGTCATGGAAACTGTCGCCCAGGCAGACGACGCGGGTGGGTCGCCAATGTCGGCACAGTTCCTCCAGCCGCGACAGGGTCGCCGCCGTGTCATAGGGGGGCAGGAACTGTCCCAGCCGGGCAAAGGCCGACCCCTTTTCCAGATGCAGATCAGCAACCATAAGCCAGCCGCGCGTGGGCCAGAACAGGGCCCCGGCGGGATCGGCCTTCAAACTGGCACCGTTCAGCAGGATGTCCATGGGCGTCCGGTCAGTCCAGGGTGACCGACCCGTCCTCGGCCAGGGGCCAGAACGGGTTATGGGCGATTTCCCAATAATGACCGTCGGGATCGGCGAACATGCCGGAATAACCGCCCCAGAACTGATCCGCCGGTGCCCGCACCAGCCGCCCACCCTGGGTCAGCGCGAAGGAGACCAGCCGATCCACATCGGCCTTGCTGCGCACATTATGCGCCAGCATGCTGGGGCCATGCGTCACCTTGCCGGCATCGCCGGCGATTTCCTTGTCATGGCTGTCCGCCGCCAGAAGGCCCAGGCCCATGCCACCCATCTGAAAAAAGGCGAAGCCGGGCTGGCTGCCCGACGCAGCCTTCCAGCCCAGGCCTTCATAGAAGGCCCGCGACCGCGCCACATCGGCGACGCGCAGGGTGATCAGGGTGATGCGCTGTTCCATGCCGGCTACTCCGCCATCTGTCTGCCGCCATTCACACATAGCGGCGGCCAAACCGCAAGGGTGGGCTGAACCGCGCGGGTAAGATACGCAAGCCCTTGGGCACAGGCGGGGCGCAATACACCAGCCATTGAAAAGAACACGGAACTTTCAGTCGAGAAGATAATGGTCTGGCTGCGAATTCGGTCCTGTTTATTGCCTCTTTCAAGGAATTGAAACTTTCACTACAATAAATCGATTGGATACTTTCCGGGGCACCTTGTGCTGAATGGCATCATCGATCTGGTCCGGTTTGCCGTGATCACGTTTCTGGCCTCCGTGGCTG
Source organism: Niveispirillum sp. CC-CTL257 (assembly GCF_059489915.1). Lineage (NCBI taxonomy): Bacteria > Pseudomonadati > Pseudomonadota > Alphaproteobacteria > Rhodospirillales > Azospirillaceae > Niveispirillum > Niveispirillum sp. CC-CTL257. Next base: position 1,693,190 of record NZ_JCAJXE010000001.1, on the reverse strand, counting down.
CGAACGTGGCAGTCTCGATGGTCGCCTATATCTGGGTCAGGGTTATCCGTGCGCAGGGGCAGGAAACGATGCTACGCGACCGGCTGGCGCGGTACGCCCGTATCGCCACCGGCCTGACCAACCGTGTTGAGGCCCGAAAGAACACGGCCGCCGGTGCCGCAACACACCTGTTCTCGGCGCAGCGACAGGAGAAAGCCCTGAAGGGCCGTATCCGGGAGCTGGAAAACAGCCCGCACCGTTTCGTCCGCATGATCGGGGCGGAGCAGTTTCCCAACAAACCCTATGAGTTCCTGGTCTTCAACAGCTCCGTTTCGCATCAGGTGAAGCGGGGGGAGAAGCATCCCTTCTACGATAATTCCTGGGCGCAGCCTTGTCCCGTCCATGTCTGGGCGCGCGGGCCGGAAGAGGCGAAGGCGGAGTTCGAGCGCGTCTATCCCAAGGCGTCAGGCTTCAAGGCCGTCTATGCCCAGCCCCTGACCGGGGCGGCGGCACCCAAGGATAGTGACGAAGGGGCCGGTGTGGAAATCGCCGATGATCCGGAAATGGAGCCGGCATGAACGGCTTCTCCATTGCCCTGATGCTGATGATCGTCTTCCTGTCGATGAAGCCGACAGTGTTGAAGGCCAATCGCAGCCTTAAGGAAGCGAGAAGGGCGATGATCGAGCTGCGGCGTCGCCAACAGGCGCTCAGCAACAAGATCCGTTCGCTGGCCCGCGAAAGCCTGAGCCAGCGCCTGACCGCCGGCCAGGACGATCATGAAGCGGAAGAAATGCAGGCCCGTACCGATCACCTGCATCGCATGATCGAACAGTTGGAGGCGGAGGATCGCCGCGTTCTGGTGATGGATGAACGGCGCGGCCTGTCGGAAACCGGCTGGATCATCTGTGTCCGCCGCCGGCCGGAAGCGGCCTCGCCGCTGGAACCCACCAACATCACACGTCTGTGGGATGAAGGCCGCTATGTGTTCTTCTTTGCCTCCGACATGCCGCGTGCGCGCCGCAAGGTGCTGATGCGGTTTCCCGAGGATGGCGGCTACAGCATCGTCGATGTGAAGCCGCATGAGGGTGACCTGTCCGATCCCCCCGCACTGGGCGCCCATAATCCTGATAAGCGCAAACAGAGTGCCTGAGGCGGCCTGCCGGTCTTTATGCCGATATGTCGATGATATAGCCGCGATACTGTACCGGCTGCACCGGCTCCAGCCGCACGGGCGGGACAGGCGACAGGTTACGTTCGGGCAGACGGGGGGCAGGTGCCGGCTGTGGCGGCGGTGGGGCCGGTGCCGGGTCGGCGGAACGACGCCCGGGTGCCCCCTCCGGCGCGGGTGGGGCCGGGGCGGTATAGGTACCAGTGCTGTTGATGCCGTTGATCGCCATGATCGGCTGCCCCGCTATTCATGGGCGACATCATAATCCCTGCACCCGCCATCGTGAATTGCACAATCGGATAGGCTGACACGGTCTGACCCGTGCCGGAATTTTGGGCGGTGGCTGGTCAGGAGTGAGGCAGATAAAAAAACGGCCGGAAAACCAAACGGTTTCCGGCCGAGTTGAACAGGGAGGCTTCACGTCTGGGAGACGCTGGGTCAAGGACCCAACCCCGACCGGGTAAATCGGGGTGAAACGTCGCTGCTGCGTCGCAGCAGCGATGGCCCAAGATTTAAGCATCCGGGCCGATTATACCAGGGGTGAAGCCAAGCCTGAGTTATGCGTTCGATGCATGGCTCGCAGGGAAGGTCTCAGCAACCTTCTTCACGAGGAAGTCACGGAACACGGCGATGCGCTTGGAATGGCGCAATTCCTCCGCGTACACGAAATAGGCGTCGATGCGCGGCCCGCTCACTTCCGGCAGGATACGGACGATATCGGGCTGGTTGTCGACGACATAGTCGGGCAGGGACGCAATGCCCAGGCCGGACTGAACGGCGCGGAACATGGCGTACAGGCTATTGACGCGCAGCGCGGTATGGCGTTCGCCACCCGGCGGATCGCCGACATGCAAGGCCCAGTTGATGTTGGTGACCGGGGCCCGCGCTTCGTTCGGATAGGCGATCAGGTCGTGCTGATCCAGTTCCGCCACCGATTGCGGCATGCCGCGCTTTTCGATGTAGGACTTGTGGGCGTACAGGTGGACGCGCACCGTCATCAGATGGCGCTGGATCAAATCTGGCTGGCGCGGGGCCGACAGGCGGATGGCGATATCCGCCTCGCGCATCGACAGATCCAGCTCGTTATCGTCCAGCAGCAGCGTCAGCTGCACATCCGGATAGAGCGACAGGAAATCCTTCACCCGCGGCGTCAGCCAAGTGGAGCCGAGCGCGATGGTGGTGGTGACCTTCAGCGGGCCCTTCGGATGCTCCTTCGATTCGGAGAGCATGGCCTCCGTCATCGAGAGCTTGGCGAACACCTCCCGCGCGGTGCGGTAGAGCAACTCACCCTGTTCCGTCAGGATCAGCCCGCGCGCGTGGCGATGAAACAGCGGCACATGGAGGCTTTCCTCCAGAGCGCTGATCTGCCGGCTGACCGCCGACTGGCTGAGGTTCAGGGTTTCCCCCGCATGCGTGAAGCTGCCCGCCTCCGCCACAGCGTGAAAGACGCGAAGCTTGTCCCAGTCCATGGACCCGTCCCTAGATAGTGGCGCAACTGCCGAACGCCGGATGACGTCCCAGGCGCCCTGTCTGTTGGTCGGACACGGGAATGCGCCCGACGCATGGATGATATACAGCCCCCGCCGCCAATGCTAGGGCTTGTCACCAAAATGTCGATTTACCGCTAGCTATCGTATTGTTCTTGCAACACATCACCGAGGGACCGGGCGGGAATCCCCCTGCGAAAGTGGTAAAATGAAGAACGGCCAGGAAATGGAAACGGCGACTCCGCCGCCATTCCTTGGCCGTTTTCACATAATCCTTGGGGCCGATGTCGAATCAGTGACCGGCCAGGAACTTTTCGACTTCCAGTGCCGCCATGCAGCCCATGCCTGCCGCCGTCACGGCCTGACGGAACACCTTGTCCTTCACATCGCCGGCGGCATAGACGCCAGGGATGTCGGTGCGGGTGCTGTCCGGGTCGGTGACGATATAGCCTTCGTCATCCATGCGAACCTTGCCCTTGAACACGCTGGTGGCCGGGTCATGGCCGATGGCCACGAACACGCCGTCAAGCGACCGTTCCGTGACAGCGTCGGTCTTCACATTGCGCAGGCGCACGCCCGTCACCAGCTTCGGGTCGGTGAAGCTGGAGCCACCCTTGCCCAGGATCTCTTCCACCACGCTGTCCCAGACCACTTCGATCTTGGGATGGGCGGCGACGCGTTCCTGAAGGATGCGTTCACCGCGGAAACTGTCGCGGCGATGGATCAGGGTAACCTTGCTGGCATGGTGGGTCAGGTACAGGGCCTCTTCCAGGGCGGTGTTGCCGCCGCCGATAACGGCCACTTCCTTGCCCCGGAAGAAGAACCCGTCGCAGGTGGCGCAGGCCGAAACGCCGCCGCCCTGATAATGCTCTTCGCCCGGAATGCCCAGCCAGCGGGCCTGTGCGCCCGTCGCGATGATGACGGCGTCGGCGACGAACTCATCACCGCTGTCGGCCTTGCACACGAAGGGGCGCTGGGTGAAATCGACATCGGTGATGATGTCGTAAAACATTTTGGTACCGTAACGTTCGGCCTGCGCCCGCATCTGCTCCATCAGGAACGGGCCTTCCACCGGGTCGGCGAAACCGGGATAGTTTTCCACGTCCTTGGTGATGGTCAGCTGTCCGCCCGGCGTCATGCCCTGTACCAGCACCGGCTCCAGGCTGGCGCGGGCGGCATAGATGGCGGCGGTATAGCCGGCCGGGCCGGCGCCGATGATCAGGACCTTGGAACGATGGGTCGCCATGATGCTTCCTTGGGAACGGCGTTGGATTTCATGCCGCCGAAGATGGGGGCGATGGGGCGCATCCGGCAAGATGCACGGGCGCGGGGCGGGGTTGCGACCCTACAGGGGCCAGGGCGGGCGGGCAATGGCCCTGGCGCTGACACAACTTGAAACAAAGCCGCACTGGCCCCGGAGCCGAGGTCACACTACATAGAGAGGCGCCTTTGCTTTCCCATGGGTTCCGGTGATGAAGAAATTCGGCCTTTCCACCTTGTGCGCCCTGTTGCTGGCCGGTGCCGTGCAGGCGGCCCCTGTCCGGTCCAATCTGGTGACGACCGACAATGTGGAAACCTTCATCACCCTGGAAACCCAGGGTGTGGCCCCCGGACAGACGGTGTGGGCCGCCCTGACCCAGAATATCCGCCCGCATTGGCACACCTACTGGATCAATCCGGGCGACAGCGGCATCCCGACCGAGATCAAATGGACCCTGCCGGAAGGCTGGAAGGCCGATGCCATCACCTGGCCCGCACCGCAGCGCTTCCCCATCGGACCCCTGGTCAATTTCGGTTATGCCGATCAGGTGCATCTGTTGGTTCCCCTGACGGTTCCCGCCAATGCCGTGCCGGGGCAGGCGGTGACGCTGGACGCCAAGGTCGACTGGCTGGTCTGCGAGGATATCTGCATCCCCGAATCGGCCGATCTGTCGATCGCGGTGCCGGTGGTGGCCGGAACGGCAGCCGTGGAGCCGGAGGCGGCGGCCTTGTTTACCAAGGCCCGCGCCAGTCTGCCCGTACCAAGCCCCTATACAGCGACCCTGACGCCGGGGGAGAAGTCCCACCGCCTGACCCTTGCGGCCCCCGGTCTGGACAAGGGGAAGATCAGCGAGGTCTTCTTCTTCCCGCATGATTACAAGGTCGCCTCCTCCAACGCCGCGCAGGAACTGCGCCTGGGGGCTGACGGCCTGAGCCTGTCGCTGGTGCCCGGCGGTGCCATGCCCGCCGGGCCGGTGACGGGTGTCCTGTCCTTTACCGAGGAACTGGACGGGCAGTCGGTTCGCCACGCGTTTGCGGTGGAGGCGGCGGTAGGTGCTGCTGCGCCGGCACCCACGGGTGGGGATGCTCAGACAAGCTGGGCCACGGCCCTGCTGCTGGCCCTGCTGGGCGGGGCGGTGCTGAACCTGATGCCCTGTGTATTCCCCGTCCTGTCCATGAAGGCCCTGGCCCTGTTGAAGCATGGTCCCGGCCATGCCCGCCGGCATGGGCTGGCCTATACGGCGGGGGTTCTAGCCTGCTTTGCCCTGGTGGCGGGCATCCTGATCGCCTTGCGCGCCGGGGGGGCGGCCATCGGTTGGGGGTTCCAGCTGCAGGACCCGCTGGTGGTCGCCATCCTGGCCTATGTCATGCTGCTGCTGGGCCTCTCCCTGTCGGGCGTGTTTACGCTGGGCGGGTCGGTGATGGGGGTAGGGCAGGGGTTGGCGGGCCGTGATGGGCTGGCTGGCAGCTTCTTTACCGGCGTATTGGCAACGGTGGTCGCCACCCCCTGCACGGCACCCTTCATGGGCACGGCCCTGGGTTTCGCCATCACCCAGCCCTGGCCCGTGGCCCTGTCGGTGTTCCTGGCCCTGGGGCTGGGCATGGCGCTGCCCTTCCTGGCTTTGTCGTTCAGTCCGGCCCTGCTGAGGCGGTTGCCGCGACCGGGTCTGTGGATGGAGCGGGTGAAACAGGCGTTGGCCTTCCCGCTCTATGCGTCTGCCGCCTGGCTGGTCTGGGTCCTGTCGATACAGGCGGGGCCGGCGGCGCTGGCCACCGTTCTGGCCGGTATGGTCGCCATCGCCTTCGCCGCCTGGGTCTATGGCCAGACGCGGCTGTCGGGTGGGGTGGGGCGGGCCTTCGGCACTGTCCTCGCCGTGCTGGCCCTGGGCGGTGCTGTGGCAGGCGCCAGCACAGCGCGGACCGTTCCGGCACCGGAACAGTCCGCCGGGGCCAAGCAAGCCAGCACGGATTATCAGCCTTGGACCGCGGAGAAGCAGGCCGAACTGACGGGGCAGGGGAAACCTGTCTTTGTGAATTTCACGGCGGCTTGGTGCGTCACCTGTCTGGTGAATGAACGCACCTCCCTGTCCACCGCGTCGGTGAAGGCCGCCATGAAGGAAAAGGGTGTCACCTATCTGAAGGGCGACTGGACCAACCGCGACGCCACCATCGCCCGTGTCCTGGAAAGCTACGGGCGCAGCGGTGTGCCGCTTTACCTTGTCTATCTGCCGGGCAAGCCCGAACCGGTGATCCTGCCGCAGATATTGACCGAGGGCATTGTGCTGGATGCCCTGTCCGGCCTGCCGAACGCCTGATCGTCGGGAACCATTCGCCACCCTTCGTTGTTGGTTTCCCATGCAGTGATGCGGGAAGCGTAGGGCCGCTATGTCCTTGGCGATATGACGCCAGCCGGTCTTGCGGCACCATCCCCCGCATCCTATCTTAGAATTATTCTAAGACGGAGGATGCATGCGGCCGCCCGTGCGGCCAGCATCTTCCGGGGAGACAGATCATGGCGAGTTACAGCGAAAGCGCCGACATTCTGCGGACCTTCACGGCCCAGGCCAACCGGTATCCGATGCTGCTGCCCGAGCAGGAGGCCCAGCTTGCCCGCGATTGGACGGAGCGCCAGGATCGCCGCGCCTTCGACAAGCTTGTCCGGTCCCATATGCGTCTGGCGGTGAAGGTGGCCGGCAAATATGCCCGTTCCGGCCTGCCCGCCGCCGATCTGGTGTCGGAGGCGAATATTGGCCTGGTGAAGGCGGTGCAGCGTTTCGATCCCACGCGCGGTTTCCGTCTGGCCACCTATGCCCTGTGGTGGATCCGGGCGGAGGTGCAGTCCTTCGTCCTGCATAACTGGTCGCTGCTGAAAGGTGGCAACACGGCCACCCTGAAGCGCCTGTTCTTCAACCTGCGTCAGACGCAGCGCCGTCTGGGCATCCATGACCGGGTGATGAGCGATGCGGAGGCCGCGAAGGTCGCGGAAACCTTGAGCGCCAGCATCGAGGATGTGCGCGAGATGGAACATCGCTTCGCCACGCCCGTCAGTTCCCTGAACGTGCCGGTGGGGGAGGATGGCGATCATGAAGCCATCGACATGCTGGCCGATGAAACGGAAAGCGTGGAGGAAAAGCTGGCCGAGAAGGGGGAGCTGACGGCGCGACGCGCCCTGATGAAGGATGCGCTGACCCAGTTGGGCGACCGCGAGCGCCATATTTTCGCGGCCCGTAATCTGGCTGAACAGCCGGTGACGCTGGAGACGCTGGCCCGGCAGTACGGCGTCAGCAAGGAGCGTATCCGCCAGATCGAAAGCGGAGCCTACAAGAAGGTTGTGCGCCGGGTCCGGTCGCAGGTGGAGGCGACCCCAATGCTGCCGGCCAACCTTCCGCCGCCCCTGGCACTGGGCCGGCGGGCCGGTGCCATGGCGATGGCCTGATGCGTAAAGGGGGACCGCTGGCCGGTCCCCCTTTACGCATGGCCCGTTCTGCGGTACGGGATGCCGCAACGCACAAATAAACATGGCCGGAGGAGAAGAGGCATGAGCGCCAGCGCCCAGGTGAAGCGCGTCAGCGTGCCCGATATCGCTGCCCGCAAGGGACAGGAACCGGTCGTGGTGCTGACGGCCTACAGCGTTTCCATGGCCAAGCTTCTGGATGAGCATTGCGATTGTCTGCTGGTGGGCGACAGTCTGGGCATGGTGCTCTACGGGTTGGACAGCACGCTGCCTGTCACGCTGGACATGATGATCAACCATGGTGCCGCCGTTGTGCGCGGGTCGTCCAAGGCCTGTGTCGTGGTCGATCTGCCCTGGGCCTCCTATCAGGAAAGCCCGGCCCAGGCCTTTCGCAATGCCGCCCGCGTCCTGGCCGAAACCGGCGCGTCGGCGGTGAAGCTGGAGGGCGGGGAGGAGATGGCGGAGACGGTGGAGTTCCTGGTCCGCCGGGGTATCCCCGTCATGGGCCATGTCGGTCTGACGCCACAGGCCGTGAACGCGCTGGGCGGCTATCGTGCGCGCGGCCGGTCGGATGCCGAACAGGCCAAGATATTGGGTGATGCCAAGGCCATTGCGGAGGCCGGGGCCTTCGCCATTGTGGTGGAAGGCGTGGTGGAGCCGCTGGCCCGTCAGATAACCGAACAGATCCCCGTGGTCACTATCGGCATCGGCGCCAGTGCCGCCTGTGACGGGCAGGTGCTGGTGTCTGACGATATGCTGGGCCTGTTTGCGGGCTTCACGCCCAAATTCGTGAAGCGGTATGCGGAGATCGGCGAGCAGGTGTCCGAGGCCGCTGCATCCTATGCCGCTGAGGTGCGCGCCCGTGCCTTTCCCGGCCCGGCACATGTGTTTGCTGCCAAGAAGGGCTGAAGTTCCCCCTACCTTACCGGCGCGCCGTCGCGCAGGGTGACGGCGCGGCCGAACACGCGGGCGGTATCGCGCGGGGCCACGATCAGGTCGGCCCGGTGCAGTACCAGATCGCGCAGATGCAGCAACGGGATGAAGGGCGTGTCACGGTCCAGGATGACCTGAATGTCCCGCATGGCCGGATCGATGGCGGCGGGATCGGTTTCGGCGGACAGCAGCAGGCGCGTAATCTCCGCGTCCTGATACTTGCCGGGATTCATCAGGGTGCGGGTTGGTGTGGGGCGCAGCATCGCGTCATAACCGCTTAGAACGATCCCATCCTCAATACCGACAAGGTCCAGAGCCAGATCAAACCGCCCGTCCCGGACCTGCTCGCGGAACTCCTCCCGCGTGACCCGCCGCACATTTACTTTGATCCCGGCGGCGGACAGCATACCGGCCAGCACATCCGCCGTGCGCCCGCCATCACTACCCCGGGAGGGAGCGGTCAGCAGGTCAAGGGTCAGCCCCTCCCCATAACCGGCGGCCCGCAGCAGGTCGCGGGCGGTGGCGGGGTCATAGGTATCGGCGGGCCGGTCGGGCATGAAGCCACGCATGCCCGGTCCGCCCAACTGGTTGGCCGGCAGCCCGTAACCATCCGTCGCGCGTTGCGCCAGCAGGGGCTTGCTGATGGACAGTGCCAGGGCGCGGCGCACGCGCAGATCGGCCAGCGCCGGGTTCCCCCGTGCCAACGGATTGCCCGGCCCGCTACCGGACAGGTTCAGCGACAGGAAGAAGGTGCGGTCGGTGGGCAGTTCCGTCAGGCTGATATGCGACAGGCCGGGCAGATAGGCGAGCGGTGCCGGGGGCGGGTCTTCGATAATGTCGGCCTGCCCATCGGCCAGGGCGCGGACACGGGCCTGCCCGTCGGGCTCTACCCGCAGGATCAGTTCCTCGAACGTGGCCGGGGGCCGGCCCTTGACCGGTGCTGCCGCCGACAGCCTGTATTGTGCTGCTTCATGCGCCGACAGGCGATAGGGGCCGCTGCCACCCGGCGGGCTGGCGGTCAGCAGCAGGCCTACCGGCATGTCCGGCGTGCAGGAACGGTCGGTGAAGGCGGACGGCGCCTCCACCCCGAAAATCAGGAAAAAGGCTGAACTGATCCGTGCATAGGGTCGGTCGAGTTCCAGGAGGATGCTGTTGTCGGGCTGAACGCTGGCGCGGCGCACGGACAGGTTCTGGCCGGTCCCGCCCCGGTTCAGGGCGGCCCAGCGACACAGGCTGTAGGCAATGTCACGGGCCGTCACCGGTCGGTCCTTGCCGAACCAGTAACCAGGGGACAGGCGCAGACGCCAGACGCGCTGATCCTGGCTTTCCCAGGCCGACAGCAGGCCGGGCATGGGATTGAACATCTCCCGGTTGGCCAGACTGTCATAGAGATGACCCATCAGCTGAAAATCAGCGCCCGTATAGGCCCGGTGCGGGTCCAGCGAGGTCGGGGCGTTGGTGATCAGTATGGTCAGCCGTTCGGAAGGGCCGGCGGCCCATGACCCGACGGTCACCGTCAGGGGCAGGAACAGCAGCCCCAGCAGGCACAGCAGCATTATTGGGGTTCGGCGTCCGGCCATCCAGCGCATCCCCGTTTCGACCCGCACAAGGATATGTGCGTGGGGAGATCATGACTCCTTTCCGCCGCAACGAAAAGTGTCACGCAGTGGATGGTTACGATTGTGTGTCAGTTTCGCTCAATCGGCATCGCGTCGGTTGGCCGTGCGTCGGCTGTCACAGGCGATGTGATGCGGCCGAACGCGCGGGCCGTGTCACGGGCATGCAGGGTCAGTCCGGCCCGGTGCGCCACCAGATCGCGGATATGCATCAGCGGCAGCACCGGCAGATCCTCCTCCAGGATTGCGGTGGCCTGTGCCGTCAACCGCAGGATATCCTTTGGATCGGCGGCGCGCGCCTGCCGCAGCAGCGTATCCAGCTTCGGGTTGCGATAACCGCTGGGATTGATGATGCTGTCCTTCTCCGTCGAACCGGCGATGGAAGCATACCCTTCCATGGCCGATCCTGCCGTCAGGCCCAGCCCGGCGAACATCACCAGAAAATCCCCGGCGGCAACGCGGGCGCGGGCCTCTGCGGCGGGAACGGGGATGATTTCCGCCTCTATCCCGATGGGGCGCAACATGCCGGCCAGGGCATCGGCAACGCGGGGCCGGTCGGTGATACGGGTCGCGGGCAGCAACAGCGGCAGCCGCAACCCGTGGGGATATCCAGCCTCCGCCAGCAGGGCGCGGGCCTGATCCGGGTCGGGATGGGTGGCGCGGGACCGGTCGGCCAGATAGCCCTCCATCCCCGGCTGTGCCAACTGCCAGGCTGGACCGGCAAACCCCTCCAGCCCCCGATCGACCAGCACATGCCGGTCCACGGCCATGGCGATGGCGCGGCGGACGCGGATATCGGCCAGCGGGTTGGGGTTTCCGTCCCGCAGGCTGGCGCGCAGGTTGAAGGTCAGCAGCAGGGTGCGGTCGGTCGGCAGTTCCGTGATGGTCACCCCCTGCATCTTGCCCAGATAGGGCAACTGGTTGGGGATCACATCCTCCATCACATCCGCGTCGCCCATGACCAGCAGGCGCAACCGGTCGCGCGCATCAGGTTGCGACCACAGCACGACGCGTCGCCAGACTGAACAGTCGCGCCAGCAATGTGGCGACGGCACCAGCACACGCCGGTCAGCCGTCGGCGGCTCCGTGGCGGGGATATAGGGTCCGCTGCCCGTCTGCGGTTGTCCCCGGCTGGCCGTCGCCTGCTTTGCATCGCACCCCAGCGGTCCATCGCCGGCATCGGGCGGGGCCGCCACGATGAACAGCAGCGACAGGGCCGCCGGCAGCAGCCGGTACGGTGTCTCCAGCATCACGGTGACGCGGCCATTGGCGCCATCCGTGGCGACGCGGCTCAACAGCCCCAACCCTTCCCGACCCAGGCCGCGCATCAGGGTCTGATAGCGGCACAGGCTGTAGGCGACATCGCGTGGCGTCACCGGGCGGCCATTGGCGAAGCGCGCGGCGGGGTCGATCTGAAATGTCCAGGTGCGGTTGTCCGCGCTGGACCAGTTGCTGGCTAGCCTGGGCGCGACATTGAAGCCGTCGCGCGTCACCAGCGTATCGAACAGATGCTCATAAAATTGGAAATCGGCGCCCGTGCGCGCCTGATGCGGGTCATCGGCACTGACCAGACCGGAGGTGGCGACGACAAGATCGGTACCGGCCCGCACAGGCAGCGCCGCCGACGCCGTCAGCAGCGTCAGCACACAGACCAGCAACCGGGGCAGGCCAAGTCGAACCAAGGTCGCATCCAGGTTCAGCGGGGGGAATGTCAGATAACACAATGCCCGCCCCGGTAGGGGGCGGGCAAGATGTTTAGGGCCGCTGATTTTCAATGCGTCAGTTGATGGTGGCGGCGGTTCCGCGCTTGGCCGGACCCGGCAGCTCCACATTCACCTCCAGCATGGAACAGCCGCTTTCGCGTTCCAGCTTCACCGCCACCTTGTCGTCGTCGATGGACACGTACTTCTTGATGACGGCCAGCAGTTCCTGCTGCAACGCCGGCAGGAAATCGGGGCTGTCGCGGCCAGAGCGTTCATGCGCCAGAACGATCTGCAGCCGTTCCTTGGCCTGGGCCGCCACCGTGGGCGGCTTCGACTTGCGGAAAAGGTCAAGCAGGCTCATGCGGTCCTCCGCAGCAGGCGGTCCAGGAAGCCCTTCTTTTCGGGCTTGATGAAACGATGCTCGATGGTTTCGCCCAGGAAGCGGCCGACGGCATCGGCATAGGCGAGGCCGGCATTGGACTTGTCGTCCAGAACGACGGGCATGCCCACATTCGACGCCTTCAGCACGGCGGGGCTTTCCGGGACAATGCCCAACAGCGGGATGGCTAGGATTTCCAGCACATCCTCCACCTTCAGCATCTCACCCTTTTCCACCCGCTCCGGGTCGTAGCGGGTGACCAGCAGATGCTCCTTCACCGGCTCCAGACCCTGTTCGGCGCGGCGCGACTTGGCCTGGATCACGCCCAGGATACGGTCGCTGTCGCGCACCGACGACACTTCGGGGTTGGTCACGATGATGGCGTGGTCGGCCCAGTAGAGGGCCATCAACGCGCCCTTCTCGATGCCGGCCGGGCTGTCACACAGGATGTAGTCGAATTCCTTCTTCAGCTCGTCCAGGATCTTGCCGACACCCTCCTGGGTCAGCGCGTCCTTGTCGCGCGTCTGGCTGGTGGGAAGGATGTACAGGTTCTCGACCCGCTTATCCTTGATCAGGGCCTGGCTCAGCCGCGCCTCGCCATTGATCACATTGATGAAATCGAACACCACGCGGCGTTCGCATCCCATGATCAGGTCAAGATTGCGCAGGCCCACATCGAAATCGATGATGCAGGTCTTGAACCCACGCAGGGCAAGGCCGGTGCCGAAGGCGGCGCTCGAAGTGGTCTTCCCCACGCCGCCCTTGCCGGAGGTCATCGTAATGATCTTGGCCAAGAGGCGTCTCCCAAGCTCAAAGGTTGATCAAACTGTTCAGCAGGCTGCACAGGCAGCCCGCAGATTACTCAGGCCACGTTCGTGGCCACTGGACTCGTCAGGCCACATTCGTGGCCAGTGGGTCGATATGCAGATAGCCATTGTTCAGGTAAATTTGAACCTGACGACGACGGATATCCTTGCCGATATCTTCCGATACGCGATAGAGGCCGGCGATGGAGACCAGTTCGGCATCCAGGCTCTGGCAGAAAATCCGGGCATTCTGGTCGCCGCTGACGCCAGCCAGGGCCCGACCGCGCAGCGCACCGTAGACATGGATGGAACCGTCCGCCAGCAGTTCCGCGCCAGGGCTGACGGAACCGATCACCACAAGGTCACCGCCGGGCGCATAAATCTGACGGCCCGACCGCACATTCTCGGCGATCACCATCGTGTTGCGCTGCGGTGCCGGTTCCGGCATGGGGGCCGGCGGCGGGGCCGGGTTGGGTGCGGCCTGGGCCTGTGGCTGTCCGTGGCCCTGCACATTGGCCAGACCCTGGGCCGGGCTGCGGCCCGTGCCGGCCAGCGGATCGAACGTCTCCACCTTGCCGCGCGGCGTCGCGATCAGCGCCATGCCGCGCGACAGCGCCGCATCCTGCTGCTGCTTGGTGCCGCCCAGAAGGCCCACGGCCATCAGGCCCAGATTCTTCAACAGCTTGCAGAACGCGTCCATATCGAACGGCATGCCGGCCGGCAGATCGTCCAGATCCAGGACCACGCCTGCATTGCGGAAGAAGTTCGGGGCCTGCGCGATCTTGCCCGACAGGACGGGGAAGAAATTCGGATTGTGGGGGTCGCTGACCTTCAGCACCATCATGGTGAAGGTGCTGCCGCGCAACTGAAACGGCGCGTCCCTGAAGGCGACCTGATTGCTCATATCCGTGTCAGACCCCACCTGTCCCCGTATACGGCACAAGGGAACGGCGCGGCCCCGCCGCCCCATTCCCGTCCGCATTCACATCATCCCGCCGTTCAACCGCTTTTCGCGCGCCGACGCAAGCTTTTCATGCGGCACATCTTGCGACATTGCGCCAATGTTCCACAATATCTATTCCGGGTGGGCCTGTATGAATGCTTGCAATAACGGCCATGGCGCATCTTGAAACCCCATTCTCTGCCGCGGGAGAGGTGGCGGGGCGGGGGATGCGCAACCGGTCGCTGCCGTTGCCTTGCCGCCGGGTTCCGGTCCCGTTTCCGCCAACATTCCTATTGCACCCGCGAAGCCCGACTCGGATACCGTCTCCGAAAGGTGTATGTCACCAGATAGTGTGTGAATATTCCGTTTCATCCGCAATGGCTGGTGACGGCTGAAAATTTATGGGGTAACGTTCCTATTGTTGATCCTAAATGGGGGGGGACCGGATACATGTTGATGGCATATTGCCCAGCAGCATCATCCCGCAGCGCAGCAGCCATAACAGGCCGTGCGGCACCGCGAAACGCGTCGCCCGGCGCACCGCCCGCAGCAGCATCGACCGTCCGACGGCACGCACACCAACCGCACCACTCGACCCGAGGGTGCGGTTTTTTATTGCCCCGTCGCCGTCCCGCCGCGTTCCCGCTTCAACCGGACAATGTCCTTTGCCGTAAGTGAGGAGATGCCAGATGGCCAAGCGCCAGTCCAAGCCCGCGTCCAGCAGCAGCGATAACAAGGTCCAGCCCCTGTTCCCCCGCCAATCGACGGGGTGGGACCCGTTGGGCAATGCGGGGGAGGAGCGGCGCGATCAATCCTATGTCCGCACCGTCAAACCGATGAGTGCGGGCCAAGCTCTGCTGATGCAGGCCATCAAGGACCATAACCTGACCCTGGCGCTGGGGCCGGCGGGCACGGGCAAGACTTATCTGGCTATTTCATCCGCTGTCACCGCCCTGGAGAAGGGGGAGGTGGACCGCATCGTTCTTTCCCGCCCCGCCATCGAGGCCGGCGAAAGCATCGGCTTCCTGCCCGGTGACGTGAACGAGAAGATGGCGCCGTTCCTGCGCCCGCTTTACGACGCGCTGTCGGACCGGCTGGGGTCCAAGCGGCTGAAGGCTATGATGGCCGACGGCTCCATCGAGATCGCGCCCGTCGGTTACATGCGCGGCCGCACGCTGAACAATGCCTTCGTGGTGATTGATGAGGCGCAGAACTGCACCTACGCCCAGATCAAGATGCTGCTGACCCGTCTGGGCTGGCACTCCACCATGGTGCTGACGGGCGACCCGGATCAGTCGGACCTGCTGCCCGGCGTGTCCGGTCTGGCCGACATTGCCCGCCGACTGGAGGTGGTGGAGGGCATTTCCATCGTGCGTCTGGCCGATGCGGACATCGTGCGCCACCCGCTGGTGGCCAGCATGCTGACCGTGCTGTGACTTTCGGCGAAGGGGTGGCCCGCGGGTCACCCCTCAGTTCGACGCCGCCACGTCCTGATGCAGGCTTTCCAGATATTGGTCGGCCAGCTTTTCCCGATCAATCCGTGTCAATCCGCGCAGCAGGCTTAGGCGGGCGCGTTTGGCGCGGTCGCTTTGATTGAAACAGGCATGCAGTGTTTCAGGGGGGCCGATTGACAACGCGCTCAGCGACAATGGCGCGAAGCCCTTGGCATTGCGGTCGCGGTCCAGTTCAGATTTCAGGAAAGCGAATTGTGATACCTCTACCACGGCCGCATTGATACGGCCCGCCTGCAGCTTTCGCAGGTTAGCAATATCCGACGCCGCGACCTCGACCCGCAACGTGCCTTTGCCCCGCAGCCCGTCAATGATGGGGCCGTTATCGTAACCATCGACGATCCCGATCAGCAGGTTTTGTAGATCGCTGGCGTTTTGCCATTTGATCGGGTCCGTCTGGCGTTCAGCCAGGGCGTGGCGGAAGGTGCCGATGGGCAGTTCTGACAAGATGCCACCCGCCGCCGCACATTCGGTCGCCGTGGCGGTGAAGAAGCCCACATGATCACCGTCCATCTGCATGCCGGTGGACACCGCCCGCTTCCACGGCAGGATGGTCAGGGTAAAACCGTCGCCTTGCGTGGCGAATGCTGCCCGCAGGACGGTGCTCATAGCACCTCCCTGCGGCAGGCTGCCGGAAAAGGGCGGCCATTCAAGAGTAGTGAAAGACCATTCCTCTGCCCCTGCCACCGGCAGCGGTGCCATAAGCAACCCGCACAGAAATGCCAGTGATCTGAGCCGACGCATGATCCTCCCCAGGTTTAAGGAACCGATCCCCAAAACTATGGATGATGTTTCAGTGCTGCAACATCGTCCTGTATGACCATAAGCATCATTTCCGGGTTTTCTTACCGTCAACCGGCCCTTACACGGGTAATGAACCCCTCCACCTGCTGGCGCAGATCATCGGCTTCCCGCGTCAGTTCACTGGCCGAGGTCAGAAGGTCATGGGCACTGCCGCTGGTACTTTCCACGGCCATGCGCACGCCACCGATATTGCCCGCGATCTCCGCCGTGCCGATGGCCGCCTGCTGCACATTGCGGGCGATTTCGCGGGTGGCGGCGTCCTGTTCTTCCACGGCGGCGGCGATGCTGGTGGCGATTTCGTTGATCTCTGCGATGGTGCGGGTGATCTCGGTCGTCGCGGCCACCGCCCCGCCGCTGGCCTGCTGGATGGCCGCGATGCGGGCGGAGATGTCCTCCGTCGCCTTGGCCGTCTGGCTGGCGAGGTTCTTCACCTCCGACGCAACGACAGCGAAGCCCTTGCCGGCCTCACCCGCGCGGGCCGCCTCAATGGTGGCATTCAAGGCCAGCAGATTGGTCTGACTGGCGATCTCCGCGATCAGCTTGACCACCGCACCGATGGCATCGGCCTCGGTTGCCAGGGCCTGGATGGTGCCGTTGGTGGCCTGGGCGCGCTCGGCGGCGGCCCGCGCGATGCTGGCCGAGGTGCCGACCTGCCGTGTGATCTCGCCGATGGACGCGGTCATCTGCTCCGCCGAGGCCGCGACCGTCTGCACATTGGCGCTGGTCTGGTCGGTGGCGGCGGAAACCACACCCGTCTGCCCCCGCGCCTGTTCGGCCGACGCCGACAGGGTCACGGCGCTGTCATTCAGATGGTTTGCCGCCGATGCGACGCGGGACACGATGCCCATGACTCCGGTTTCGAAACTGTCGGCTAGGGTCATCAGACCTTGCCGGCACTCTGCCTCGGCCCGTTGCTCGGCCTGCTTCACTTCCTCGCCCAGCCGCCGCGCCTCGGCGGCGTTCGCCTTGAAGGTTTGCAGCGCCGATGCCAGCCGGCCAATCTCGTCATGCCGTCCCAGCCCGGGGATGGCAACCGACAGGTCGCCATCGGCCACCTTCGCCATGGCGCCCGTCACCGCCTCCACGGGCCGCGCGATCGTGTAGGTGGAGATGTAGAAGGCTAGACCGCCCAGCAGGACAATGCCCACCCCCATGGTGGACAGCACCAGCAGGTGGGATTGTTTGGCATCCGCCGTGGCGGCAACCGATTCCGCGTGGACCGCGTCCCGCAGCTCGTCCGACAGTTTCAGGGCCTTGTCACGCAATCCGTCCATGGCGGGATCAAACCGGCCGCTGACAAAGGCCAGAGCGTCCCCCGGATTGCCCGCCTTCACCACCGGGGCGATTTCCTTGAAAATCTCCTGACTGGCCAGAAGGTCTTGCTGGATTTCCGCGATACGGGCGGCATAGCGCGGGGCCGTTTCCCGCGTGCGGTCCAGATGGCCCGATGCCTGCCCGAAATTGCGGATGCCGCGGTCATGCGCTTCCTGAATGCGCTTTTCATCGGGCATGGACAGAAGCTTGTAGCCCTGCCGGCTGACTGCTGTCAGTTCGCGCACGGCACGCACAATCTCCAGCGCTGCTGTCTGATCGCCGTTCAGCAATCGTGAATATTGCTGGTCCGTACTGACCAGCCGGGTGGAGGCGAACAGGCCGACACCGACAGTCAACAGGCTGAGCAGGGCGATGATGCCCAGGATACGGGCGGAGATGGACAGACGGCTGATATTCATGTCGTCTTTCTTCTGGCAGGCTGGGAAGCGGAACCTCAAGGATTAACCCTTAAGAATTCTCTGCATGCTCGTCTATCCCTGGCAGGTCCGCCAGAAAATTATCAATGGCTGACAGAACCTCCGCCCGGATCGGGTCCGCCTCAATCAGCAGTTCATGTTCGCCCACAGGAAAGGGCACCAGGGTGCAGTGGGGCAGGCGCCGTGCCGCCCGGTCGTGGCTATTTGGGCGCACAATCCGGTCGGCGCGGGCCGACAGGATTAATGTTGGCACCGTCACATTCTCAAGCCGGTCCTTCTCAAAGTAATGCCGGATAGAAGACAGCGCCCCATGCAGCCAGCCCCAACTGGCACCCCCGAGGGCCACAGCCGGGTCCCGCGCCATGACATCCTGCATCAGGGCAAACCGGCGCGGATCGCTGGTCAGGCGGTTGCCCTTGAAGGGCAGCGGCTTGTCGGGTCCCTGCATCAGGGCGTATTTATCGGCCCGCCCCGTGCGCACGGCCCAGCGGGTCAACTGCCAGGCCAGCCCCTGCGGCATCGGCACATTGATGCCCAGCATGGGGGCACACGCGATGATCCCGGCGAACGGGTGGGGCCGTTCCGCGACATGGCGCATCAGGATATGACCGCCCATGGAATGGCCCAACCCGACCAGCGGACCCTTGAACTGGCTCTTCCAATGCGCCAGCGCCGCGTCCAGATCGTCCAGGAACGCATCGAAATCCAGGGCGTGGCCCACCATCGGATCGGGCAGCAGGCGGGAGGAGCCACCCTGGCCGCGCCAATCCATCGACAGGACATGCAGGCCCCGGTGGCTCAGGTCCGCGGCCAGTTCGGTATAGCGTTCCACCTGCGCCGCGCGGCCGGGCAGGATCAGCATGGTGATGGCGTCATCGGGCGGGGGTGGGCCGGGCGGTTGCCAGCGTGACAGGCGCAACCTTGTGCCATCGGGCAGCGACAGCATCTCATGCGCCCAAGCTCCGTTATTCTCCACGCCGCCTCTCATCCTTTCCGCCTGTTTGACCGCCTTGCCGGGCCAAGCCTATGGTTGTGGCGGCAGCTTAAGGGGCAGGGGCCCCATCCGCCAAGCCTGGGAGCATCGTCACGATGGATAGTATCACCCGCCGCACCGGCCTGGACCCGGCCGATCTGACTGGCTTTTATTTTGAAGATCTGTTTATGGGCATGAAAGGCATCTATGCCCGGACCATCACGGAAACCGACATTGTCATGTTTGCCGGTATTTCCGGCGACACCAACCCCATGCATCTGAATGAGGATTATGCCCGCGCCACCCCGTTCGGCGGGCGCATCGCGCATGGGATGCTGTCGGCCTGCTTCATTACCACCGTTCTGGGCACCCGCCTGCCGGGGCCGGGCTGTATCTACATGTCCCAGAACCTGCGCTTCCGCTCGCCCGTGCGCATCGGGGAGACGGTGACGACGACTGTTACGGTGACGGGTCTGGTCCCAGAGAAGCGCCGCGCCATGCTGTCCACGATCTGCACCGTGGGGGACAGGGTTGTCATCGATGGCGAGGCCATGGTGATGGTGCCGGCCCGCGCCGTCAGCGAAACCACCCCCTGACCTTTGCCTGGGGGAGAGACACAAGCTCTCCCCAGAATCTGTGGATAAGTCTGTGGCTAAAGGGGCGGTAACCGCGCCGGAACATTGCGGCCTGCGGCTCTCCTGGATTTGCCTGTTTTTTGTGCAGATTTGTGCGCGCGGGATAGGCTTCGCTTGACATCAATCCGGATGTCATCATGAAAACTGTTTTATAACAGTGAGTTGAGTGAGGTTCTGGGAACTGCTGGCGAATTTCCGGAACGGAAAGACGGAGGGGTCATATGCTCGCCGCCATGCGACACATGCATGCAATGGCGGCTGATGGATTGCAAAACCGGGTGGCGGAAGGCCCCGAAGCCGGGCCGATGTCACGGTGGACAATATTCGTGTCACGGCTCGCGGGATATTCACGACGGGTACTTGGATAACGCCCCGACGATGGCGGACGACGGCAGTTGCGGCGGGGTGAAGTCTTAAACGCTGTCGGTGGACCCCCTGCTTGATCCGGCAATGATTGCGGCCCCCTGTGATTCAGGCCGGCATTGCCACCGGGGATCGCAGGGGGCCGGTTGTATACTGTCCGGCTCAGGCGGCGCGGATATCAGACAGGAACCGCTCGACGCGCGCCCGCAGATGCTCAGCTTGCTGGGCCAGTTCCTTGGCAGCACCCAGAACCTGGGTGGCGGATGCCCCGGTCTGGGCGGCGGCCTCGGTCACCTGGCTTACATTGGCGGAGACTTCCTGCGTGCCGGTGGCTGCCTGGGTCACATTGCGGCTGATCTCGGACGTGGAGGCACCTTGCTGTTCCATGGCAGCGGCGATGGAGGCGCCGATTTCCGAAACTGACTGGATGGTGGTGCCGATGGACCGAATGGCGGAGACGGAACTGTCGGTCGCCTGCTGCACCGACGAGACCTGGGCCGCGATCTCCTCTGTCGCCTTGGCCGTCTGATTGGCGAGCGCCTTCACTTCCGACGCCACGACGGCAAAGCCCTTGCCGGCTTCCCCGGCGCGTGCCGCCTCAATGGTGGCGTTCAGTGCCAGCAGGTTGGTCTGGCCGGCAATGTCCTGGATCAACTGCACCACAGCCCCGATCTTGCCCGCCGCCTCGGCCAGACCAGCCACGGTATTGTCGGTCTGGCGGACCTCCGTATAGGCGCGGTCGGAAATGGTCTTGGAGCGGTTGACCTGGGTATTGATCTCGGTGATGGAGGCGGCCATTTCCTCTGCGGCGGCGGCGACAGTCTGAACGTTGGCCGTGGTCTGTTCAGCGGCGGCAGCGGCGGCGGCGGCCTGACGGTTGGTCTCTTCGGCAATGGCGCTCATGCTCTGCGCTGTCGCGTCCAGTTCGGTGGCGGCGGAACTGACGGTGCGCAGCACGGCGGAGGATTGCTCATCGAAGGCCTTGATCAGGTCGTTGACGCGGACTGCGCGGGCTTCCTTGGCGGCCTGCTCCTGTTTCTGCACCTCGGCCAGACGGTCGGCCTCGATCAGCCCATCCTTGAACACCTGCACCGCGCGGGCCATGTCGCCGATTTCATCCCCCCGGTCGCCACCCTCCACGGCCACGGTCAGCTCATGCTTGGCCAACCGGTTCATGGTGTCGGTCATGCCGCGCACCGGCTTTACAACCCCGGAAATCAGGGACCAGCCGGCAGCCAATGCCAGTGCCGTAGCCAGGGCCAGGACCACTGCCGTGATGATCAACGACATGCGAGTGGTCGTCTGCAGATCACCAACGAGTTGGGCCGCCGCATCCTCGTTCAATTTGATCAGTTTGTTGATATCTTCCTGGAACTTGTAGAAGAGTGGCGTCTGCTGATCTCGCATCAGGGCACTGGCTTCTTCTGATTTGTTCTGCCGGGATAGCGCATGAACAGATTTCCAGTTAGACATATACTCGGCCCATTTCGACATGGCGTCATCATAAATGGACTTTTCTTCCTTTGAGCTTATCAACGGCTCATAGTTTTTCCGGGATTGTTCGAGTTCTTTTTGGGCACCCTCCATTCTTCCTTCAAGGGCATCCATCTCCTTGTCAGTCAGTGCCAGCACATGCTGATACTGGTTGACCCTGGTTCGCAGGGCAGAGGTGTAAATATCCTCAATTTCCTTAACCGAGGGCAAAGCATTTGTCCCAATGACCACGCCGCTATCCGCTACGCTGTTGAGGCGCGTCAGCGACAGCAGTCCAAGCAAAAGCGTCAAGGCCAGGACCACGCCAAAGGCGGCGATCACACGGGTGCGTATCGAGATGTTGCTGAACATGATCCCTCCCGAAATGTAGATCGGGTTTGAGGTGGACTATGTCCAATGTCATATGCCTGTGTGCTTTCCCGCACAATCTATGCGTCGGGATAGTGACTAACATTCTAATAAAGCCTTAGGCTGCAATCCTTCCCCTGAACATAGCAGAGGTCTGTTTTTCTTTAATATTCAGCGTCAGGCGGAGATATCGCCCGGCGCGCTGGGCGGCAGGCGGACGCTGACCACAGTGCCCTGACCGGGAACGGACGAGATGTCCAAGGCACCGCCCAGCATTTCCACGAAACGGCGGGTCAGCGGCAGGCCCAGGCCGGTGCCTTTGGGGTGCGGCTTATCCGGTTGGCGCACCTGACCGAAAGGCTTCATGGCGGTCGCGATATCCTGGTTGGCGATGCCGACGCCGGTGTCCCGGATGACCAGGATGACGGCACCCCCATCATCCAGCCCTGCCACTTCCACCGTCACACGGCCGCCGCGCGGGGTGAATTTGATGGCGTTGGAGGCAAGGTTGATGACGATCTGGCGGATTTTCTCCGGATCGGTGCGGATGCGCAGCGGAATGTCGGGGACCTTGATATCCAGCGTGATGCCCGTCCCTTCGGCCAGCTGGCGCAGCATGCGGGCGCTGTCCTGGACGGTGCGGCCGATATCGATCTCGCGGATATCCAGCGGGTCCGCCCCGGCCTCCGCCCGCGCCAGATCCAGCGTGCCATCGACAATGGCCAGCATATGCGTCGCGGCCTGATGAATATCGACAGCATATTCGGGATAACGCGCGTCGGTATGGGGGCCGTGGGCCGCATCCCGGATCAGTTCGGAAAAGCCGATGATGGCATGCAGCGGCGTCCGCAGCTCATGCGAGGCATTGGCGATCATGTCGGTGGTGGGGCGGCTGTCGCGCGGTTCCGGCCGCTGCTCCAGCAAACGGCGTTCGGCAATCTTCAGCAGCTCCATCGCCTCTGTCAGGCGTTGGTTGCGCTCCTCGGCGGCCTGTTCGGCCTTGATCAGCCGGTCGCGCAGCCGCAGATGCGACAAGAGGCGGGTTTGCAGTTCCGCCACCGTCTCCGGCCGCTCCATCACCTCCAGCACACCCAGTTCCACGGCGGCGGTGCGTTGATGTGGCATGACATCGTCGCCGATCATGATGATGGTCGGCTCCACCGGCAAATCGGCGGCCTTCACATTGGCGACAAGGCCCAGCGGCGTGCCCACACCATCCAGGTCAAGGACAAGCAGCGCCGGCCACCGCGACCGGCAGGCAGCCAGCAGTTCGTCGTCCGCCTTCAGAAAGCGCAGATCGACGGCGGGCGAAAGCCGTTTCAGCACGGCCGGTACCGGATAGCTGGATTTGTCCCCGCCAACGACCAGGATCGTGGCGGGATCGTCCTTCACATACATTTCGATGCGGGCAAAGTTTCGCTGGTCCTAATATTTGGCACAAGCGGCGCCGCTTGTCGCCTGCAACCTTGCCGCCCACACCGCATGGGCGATGCGAATTAGCGGTAGGTGTTACCTCGAAAGGTCAGACCAGCGGTCGGTGGCATTCTGGTCGCTGTGGCGCGCTTCGACCCACCGGTCGCCTTCGCTGGCGGTATCTTCCAGTTTCCAGAACGGGGCCTTGGTCTTCAGCCAGTCCATGATGAACCGGCAGGCATCGAACGCCGCCTCCCGGTGGGCGGACGCGCAGGCGACAAGCACGATGCGTTCCCCCGGCTCCATCCGCCCATAACGATGGATGATCAGGCTGGCCGACAGCGGCCACCGGGCCTTTGCTTCGGCCTCAATGGCTTCCAGCTGCCGTTCGGTCATACCGGGATAATGTTCCAAGGTCAGGGCCTTGACGGTGCCCGGCCCTTCGCCCGCCTGCGGGTGCATGTCGCGGACCAGACCGGTGAAGCTGCACACACCGCCGATCCCGGTATCGCCATCGGACAAGGCCGCCAGTTCGGCCCCGATGTCGAAATCGTTCCGCTGGACCCTGACGGCCATCAGCCGCCCGTCACCGGCGGGAACAGCGCCACCTCATCACCCGCCACCACCGGGTGGGTGAAGGGCACATATTCCTGGTTCACGGCCACCTTGACGACATCCAGGTTGGCCAGCGCCTCGGCATAACCATCCCCACGCCCGCGCAGCCAGTCGATCAGGCCGGCGACATCCGTCACGCCGTCGGGCACGGCAACGCGTTCTTCGGCCATGCCGATCTTGGTGCGCAGCCAGGCGAAATAGAGCAGCTTCAGCATCAGATCACCCCTCCGGGTTCAGCATATGGCGCAGGCCCGCGCGCAGATAATCCCAACCCGTCAGCAGGGTCAGCGCGGCGGCCAGCCACAGCCCAACCTCCCCGATCAGGGTGACGGGCCAGCCTTCCGGCCCGTCGGCTCCCACGATCAGCCAGCCGATGGCTCCCATCTGGATAGCCGTCTTCCATTTGGCAAGCTGGCTGACCGGAACGGAGATGCGCAGACCCGCCAGGAATTCACGCAGGCCTGATACCATCACTTCCCGCAGCAGGATGATGATGGCGGGGATGACGGCCAGCCCCTCGATCTTGCCCACCGCCGCCAGCACCATCAGCACGGCAGCCACCAGCAGCTTGTCGGCAATCGGGTCCAGGAACTTGCCGATCAGGCTTTCCTCCCGCCAGATGCGGGCCAGATAGCCGTCAAACCAGTCGGTGATGCAGGCCGCCGCGTAAAGACCCAGCGCCGTCCAGGCGCTCCATTTGCCGGGAAAGAAGAACAGGGCCACGATCACGGGGATCACGGCGATGCGCGACAGGGTCAGGATATTGGGCAGGCTGGTCAGCATGGGCGCCAAGTCGGGGTGGTGAAGGGGCCAGGGCCGGGGGAGGGGCCAGTGGCGCGCATCCTATCCTTCCCCGTGGAAGTGATCATAGATGATTCTGGCGACAGCCTCGCTGATGCCCTCCACAGCCTGGAGATCGGCCAGCCCGGCCCGTGAAACGGCCCGCGCCGACCCGAAATGCAGCAGCAAAGCCTTCTTGCGGCGCGGCCCGATTCCCTGAATCTCGTCCAGCGGCGAGGCGCTGATGGCCTTTTCCCGCTTGGCGCGATGGGTGCCGATGGCGAAACGGTGCGCCTCGTCGCGCAGACGTTGGAGGTAGTAGAGAACCGGGCTTTTATGCTCCATGCCGAAGGGCGGGCGGCCCGGCATGAAGAAGCGTTCGCGCCCCGCATCGCGGTCTGGTCCCTTGGCGATAGCAACCAGGGGGACGTCTTCGATGCCCAGTTCGGCCATCACCTCCATCACCACGCCCAACTGCCCCTCGCCACCGTCGATCAGCACCAGATCAGGCCAGCTTTCGCCCGCCCGTTCCGGGTCTTCCTTAAGGGCCCGTTCGAATCGACGGGTGAAGACCTCCCGCATCATCGCGAAATCGTCGCCGGCGGCCTCGGGCGCCTTGATATTGAATTTGCGATAGGCGTTCTTGATGAACCCGTCCGGCCCCGCCACGATCATGCCGCCGATGGCATGCGCGCCCTGGATGTGGCTGTTGTCATAGACCTCGATGCGCTTGGGCGGCTCCGCCAGACCAAACGCTTCCGCCACACCGGCCAGCAGCTTGGCCTGACTGCCCGTTTCGGCCAGACGGCGGCCATGGGCGTCGCGGGCATTGGTGATGGCATGGTCGAGCAGCCGCTTCTTGTCGCCCCGCTTGGGCGCGTGCAGTTCCACCTTGGACCCGGCCCGTACCGACAGCGCCTCCTGCAGCAGCGCTTCTTCCGTCAGGTCATGGCTGACCAGGATCAGCGGCGGGGCCGCCTTGTTGTCATAGAATTGGGCGATGAAGGAGGCCAGGACCTCCTCGACCTCCAGCACCTTGTCATGGCTGGGGAAATAGGCGCGGTTGCCGTAATTGCGCCCGCCCCGGAAGAAGAAGACCTGAATGCAGGTACTGCCCCCATCCTGATAGGCAGCGATGATATCGGCATCGTCCACACCTTCGACATTGATGTCCTGATGCGCCTGGATGGCGGTCAGGGCCCGGATACGGTCGCGCAGTTTGGCCGCACGTTCGAAATCCAGCGCTTCTGCCGCCGCCTGCATGTCGGTGGCCAATGCCGTCTGAATGTCGCGGCTGCGTCCTTCCAGGAACTGTTTGGCCTCGCGCACCTGATCGGCATATTCGCCTGCCGTCACCTTCTCCACACAGGGTGCTGTGCAACGCTTGATCTGGAATTGCAGGCAGGGGCGGGTGCGGCTGTTGAAGATGGTATCGGCACAGGTGCGCAGCTGGAACGCCCGCTGCAGCGCCGTCAGCACGCGGTTGACGGCTCCGGCAGACGCGAAGGGGCCGTAATAGGAGCCGGCCTCGGTCCGCGTACCGCGATGCTTGGTCAGCTGCGGATAATCCTGCCCGCCCGTGATCAGAATATGCGGAAAGGTCTTGTCGTCGCGCAGCAGCACATTATAGCGCGGCATCAGCTTCTTGATCAGATTCGATTCCAGCAGCAGCGCCTCCACCTCGGTATGGGTGGTGACGAACTCCATCTGCGTGGTCTCGGCGATCATGCGCTGCAACCGGATGGGCAGCTTCACCGGCATCGTATAGTTGGTGACGCGCTTTTTCAGGCTGCGCGCCTTGCCGACATACAGCGCGTCCCCCTCATCATTCAGCATCCGGTACACGCCGGGCCGGTCGGGCAGGGTGCGCAGGTAGCCCTTGATGATCTCCACACCCCGGTTCAGATCCGCGACGGCGCGTTTGCGCCTGCTCGGTGCCGCGACAGGGGCATCCGTGGCGGGCGTGGGGGAGGGCGGATTGTGGTCGGCGTCGTCGATCATGGTCCAGCATGTGGCGCATCCGGCCCCGCCGGTCAATCACCCGCTGAAACGCGCCTCCTGCATCGGCTTCCCTCTGCCGGAGGTCATAGAACATAGCCGGAAGCGATACCGGTAACCCGGCACCCCCACCCATCCGGCCAGCCGATGATGGATGGGGACAGTTCCGGATGATTTCCACGAAATCTGTGGATAAGTCTATGGACAAGTGCGGGTGTGGATGGTGTGAAGCCAGGGGTTCTGCGGGTTCCATCGGCTTGCACAAAAAATAGGCAGAAAAAATCATAGTATTGATTTTATTGAACTTTTTGTAAGTCAAGCAGACACCGAACTGTCATGCAAGCCATTCCAGGGCTTGACAGGGCCAAGAATCGCTTCGTAGCGCGGCGCGTTGTCGGCCTGTGCAAAAGCTTAGGACCATGAACGCAACAGGCAGGACGCAATTCGTCCGCGCTTGGGAACCCGCACCCTCTGATCAGGGTTAAAACTTCGTTTACGGCGGGATCAAGACCGTGCCGCCGT
This sequence comes from Niveispirillum sp. CC-CTL257, assembly GCF_059489915.1. Lineage (NCBI taxonomy): Bacteria > Pseudomonadati > Pseudomonadota > Alphaproteobacteria > Rhodospirillales > Azospirillaceae > Niveispirillum > Niveispirillum sp. CC-CTL257. The sequence goes on along the minus strand of NZ_JCAJXE010000001.1, from coordinate 1,666,255 downwards.
AACGAATAAGTAAAGATGCCCCCAGGTGCGGACAGAGTTCTCGTCGGCTTCGGGGGCAGTCCTGTATCTGGGAATAAACACCGCTCGTGCGGATAGGGTGGGAAAGCCGTGGGGGCGGCGGCGTACCACCCGCAGGCGGGGATGGCAGCCATGCTTGCACGCCAACCTATCGGTTCGAAACAGTCAGGAGCTTGATTTGCCAATACTTTTGTGCGCTGCAACAAAGAAGTTGACGAAAAAAGCGGCAAAGTGCATTATCAAGCTCGGATTTGCTGCGGCGCAACAGGTTGATCCTGGCTGCCTGCCGATCCGGCGCACCTGACGACAGACACATTGGGGATTGCCATGGCCACCAAGAATCCGTTTCTGGACTTCGATCCGGCGAAGTTCTTCGACATGAACCGCCTGACCGACTTCCAGAAGGCCTTTACCGAGTTCAAGCTGCCCAGCCCCGATTTCGAGGGTGTGGTCGCTGCTCAGCGCCGCAATGTGGAAGCCATCGTCGCCGCCAACCAGCTGGCCGTCGAAGGTTATCAGGCTGTCGCCCGTCGTCAGGCCGAAATCATCCGCCAGTCTCTGGAAGAGACCTCGACCATCATCAGCGAGCTGATGACCCCCGGCACCCCCGAAGACAAGGTGGCCAAGCAGGCCGCCCTGGTGAAGGCTTCGTTCGAGAAGGCCTCCGCCAATCTGAAGGAACTGTCCGAACTGGTGGCTAAGTCCAACAGCGAAGCGGCCGAAGTGCTGTCCAAGCGCGTCAAGGAAAGCATCGAAGAGCTGCAGGGCGTTCTGTCCAAGGTTGCTCCCAAGAAGGGCTGATCCTTGGTAAAGCGTCACTGACGTCAGTTGAAGGCCGCCCCCCGTGGGCGGCCTTTTTCGTTGAGGGGGAAGGGGATGACGCGGTTGTCGCCGATGGTTGGGCGGCGTCCATCCTGCCGCTGGCGCTTGTCGGCATACATGGCCGCGTCGGCATGGCGTAGCAGACTGTCAATGTCGCGCCCGTCGCGCGGGGCCAGGGCGGCCCCCAGGCTGATGCGCACCGGCTCGATATCATCGCTCAGCACGATGGGGCCCTCCACCATCTGGCGCAGGCGGGCGCAGGCTGCGTCCAGCCCCTCGCCATTGTCCAGATTGCTGAACAGCACCACGAATTCGTCCCCGCCGATCCGCGCTGCTTCATCGCTGGTGCGCAGGCCGTCGCGCAGGCGGTCTGCCACGGCGCAGAGCATGGCATCGCCGCCGCAATGGCCGTAGCGGTCATTGATTGATTTGAACTGATCCAGATCGAAAAAAGCCAGACCGAAGCCGGGGCCGCCGCGTTCCAGCCGGGCCAGGGCACGGCCCAGCACCGCCTCCAGATGCCGGCGGTTGGCCAGTTTGGTCAGCGGGTCAATCTGGCTGACCGTCTGCACTTCCTGCCGCACGCGCATATTGACGGACAGCATCAGGCCATAAACCCAGCCAAGACCACACAGGGCCACGATGGTGAAGATCATGGCGTTGAGGTCGTAATAGGGGAACCTCTCCCCCTCATCCAGGGTCAGGGCGACGGTCCAACGCCAGGATGCAGCCCCCGCCATCAACAGCATGAAGCCGGCGGCCATGCCATGCACCACCCGTTCATGCGGGTTGGTCCGCCACATCATGGTCAGCGCCGTTCCCGCCAGACACAGCACGCAGATCGCGTCATGCCAGAGATAGCGGCGTGTCACAACATCCCGGTTCAACAGGGAAACAGCCACCGCCATCAGGACCGCCGCCAGCACCAGTAGGCGTCTGGTCTCCGCCCGCCCGAAGCCGCGAAAGCGCAGGGCACCCTCCAGCATCAGGATCATGGAGGCGAGATTGAGCGAATTGTTGAGCACCGTATAGAAAGGGCCGCGCATCACCCCCTGGATCACCATCACGGACAGGACCCAGGCACCGACATGCAATGTCTGCGACAAGCTCCAGACATCCAGGCCAGCAACTTTCGGGTTGATCCGCCATACCACGATCAGCGCAAGCGTATTGATGACAGCCAAAGCCGCCACCACTATCGACATGGTGAAGAAATCAACCCCAGGCATTGCCCCGTCCGCCTGTATGTATTGCCCCGCATTAACCATATGGCGGAAACCACGCGTCGCCAAGCCGGTTACCCTATCCGTCAGGATGGTGTCGGGTCGTGCAGTTCTGTCGTTATGGAGGGGCTGAGCGGCGACAGTTTGGTTTCCTGCCGGCTTCGCTTATCCGCATACATGATCCCGTCGGCGCGACGCAGAAGATCCTCCGGCATTTCGCCATGCAGGGGGGCCAGGGCTGTTCCCATACTGACCCTGATATCAATGACGTTCTGATCGCGCCGCAGCGGACCCTCAATGGCCTGGTGCAGCCGCCGGGCAACGGTTTCCAGGGCCGCCGCATCCTCCAGTCCGGGCAGCAGCACCACGAACTCATCGCCGCCAATGCGGGCCGCCAGATCCTGGGTCCGCATGTCCTGGCGCAACCTTTCGGCCACGGCCACCAGAACAGCATCACCCACCGCATGGCCCCAACGGTCATTGATGGGCTTGAACCGGTCCAGATCGAAATAAACCAGCCCCAGCAGGCCGCCGGTGCGCGACCGCTGCGCCAGCGCACGCGCCAGTTCCTGCTCCAGCGCGCGGCGGTTATCCAGCCCCGTCAATGGGTCGATCAGCCCAGTCAAGATCACCTGCCGCTTGGCCTCGGCGTTGATGGACAGGATCAGGCCGTACACCGTGCCCAGGCAGCACATGGCGACACCGCCGAACAGGATGAAGTTGAAGGCCCGTGACCCCATCTCGGTCCAACCCTGCATGATGGCGACCGCCAGGCCCCAGCGCGCCAGATAGATGGCGGCCTCTACCAGAATGTAAAAGGCGGCCATGGTATGGGCCAGCCGCTGATGCGGTGCCATGCGCCATAGCAGGCCCATTGCGGCACCAGACAGAAGCAGACCGGCCACCGCATCATGGAACAGATAGCGGGCGACATCATTGCTGCGATTGACAAAGGACAGAATGATGATGATCGCCATGACCAGCAGCATCCAGGGCAGCCTGATCCGCCCCTGACCCATATTCCGGAACCGCAATGTGCCTTCCAGCAGCAGCAGCATGCCGCCCAGGTTTATGCTGTTATTGTAGGCCGTGAAGAAAGGGTCGTTCAGAACGCCGATATTAACGAACAGAGCCGGCAACCACGCCGCCATGAAGGCAAATTGCGCTGTCACCCAAAGGCGAAGGCCGGGCATGCCGGAATGAATGCGCCAGACGATGACAATGGCGATGCTGTTAATCAGGGCCACCGCCCCGATCAGTGTGGACAGGGTAAAGAATTGCTGTGTTGTCATGCCCCCCGCCGGCGTCTTCGTCCGGTTACATGGTAGGATTCAGTATAGGCATGCAACCGGCGATGTCATGGACAAATCTGCGTTGGTGCAAATAAAAAGCCCCGCCTTAACAGCGGGGCTTTTGTTTTACAACCACTGCACAATGCCAGTGTGATCAGCCACGTGACTGTTGCGGCGGCGGTAGGTTGGTGCGATAGGCGGGGAAGGGGATCGGGCGCAACTCTTCCTTGCGGCTGGCCGAAATCTCGATCTCCATGCGGGCAATGACCTTGCGCAGCTCATGCAATGCATCGGTCAGACCCTGCACGCCGCCACCTGTCTGGCCCTTCCAGGCCTTGTAGGCTTCGGCGCAGGCCTTGGCAGCCGCGTCCATGCGCTCATCGGCGGGCACTGTCGGCGTCTCCGCCGCCTCCAGCCGGGCCGGGTTGCGCTGCTGCTGGCGATAGGGATAGACGACCTCGATGGGCCCTTCGCTCAGGTTCACATCGACCGGTGCGCGTTCCACGCGACCCTCACCGCCCTGGGGACGGTCGAAGTCGCGGGGCGGACGGGCCTCAAGCCGGTCACGGCCCAGACGCTCACCGCCGAAGCGTTCCCGCTGCGGGCCGGGCTGGCCCCCTTGCGGGAAGCGCGGCACGTGGCCCTGACGCCGGTCGCCATTCTGGTTACGGTCCTGACCGCGGTCGCCGCGATCCTGTCCACGATCACCCCGATCCTGGCGCGGCTCGCCCCGGAACTCGCCACGGTCGGGACGACCCTCGCGTCCTTCCTGGGGGAAACGCTCACCGCGTTCCGGGCGGTCCGGCCGCTCACCCCGGTCAGGACGGCCTTCACGGCCCTCACGCGGCGGGCGGTTGTCGCGACCTTCAAACCGGCGCGGGGCGACGTCGCCCACACGACCGCTGTCATGATGGAACGGCGATTCACGAGTCGGTTCAACCGGCGCATCGGTCGCGGCCGGTGCAGCAGCGGGGGCGGCCACGGATGCGGGTGCCGCCTCCGCTACCGGAACCGTGTTGACGACGGGTTCTGCCGTTTCGGCTTCAGGGGCCGGTGCGGCGGCGCGCGGCGCACGACGCGGGCGGACCGGTTCGGCGGCGGGGGCTGCTGCTTCCGGTGCCGGGGCGGCAATGATCGCCACCGGGGCCACGGGGGCCGGTGCGGCCTCTGCCACGCCATCATCGCCCTCTCCGGTCAGGCCTGCGGCCTCCGCCTTACGGACGATGTAGGAGATGGCACTGGGCGTACAGTCGAATTCGCGCGCGATGGCGGACAGGGTTGCCCCCGCCTTGTAACGCTCAAGAATTCGTGGCCAAGCGGATTGCGGAATTCTGCCCCGACGCTTCGGGGAGTCCGCATCACCTTCATTTTCGGCGTTCAAGATATCACTCGGTTGCCAGAGAGGCTCTTGCGTCATGCAGCGGGTTCACATTCTGGGACAGACCCACCGCATGTAATGGCTGTTGCAGGGGCCAGGAAGGCCACGGCATGCCAAACGCAAGGGGACTGCCAGGATTTGTGAAACCAGATATGGGGGAATTGCCAGAGAATTGAAAGAGAAACTGCGACCGCGCCGCAAAAAATCCCGACATGGTGTTCACGGCGTCATGGCCGGCGGACGGGACCGGATCGGATTGGTAATGAAATCACAGCCGCTGGTGCGGGGCGCCACTTGCGGGGTGCGGCGGCTTGGGGCACAGTCGCCACCATTCATCCCGTTGCAACCGGACCTTATCCGCATGCCGTCCTTTCGTCAGGCCGCCCGCGCCATCGGCGCTTCCGCCCTTGCCATTCTGCTCGCCACGGTTCCCGTTCTTGCAGCACCTGCACCGAAGGGGCCTTGCTACACGGTTCCTGAATTTGCGGCCGAACAGGGTATCCGTCTGCATACGGAACTGATGGTGATCGGTCTGACCTGCCAGCAGATGGACGTGCCGGGCCAGATGAGCCTGTTCAACCAGTATAAACAGTTCACCTTGAAGCATCAGGCCCGCATCCAGGAATGGGAGAAGAGCCTGGTCGGTTATTACAAGCGGACGAGCAAGGGCAACGCGACGCGCAGCTTTGACAGTTTCCGCACCCGTCTTGCCAATGAAACGTCGCAGCGCGCCATCGCCCTGACCACGCCTGTATTCTGTGGCACGCATGCACCGCTGGTGGCGCAGGCCATGGCGGCCAGCCTTGCCGAGATTGAGCAGGGGCTTCAGCCCGATGCCGCCGGCGTGCGCCTTGCCAATGCCCCGCGCTGTGACAAGCCGGCCCCCACCATCCTGATGGCCGATGCCGCAGCGGCTGCAAATAATTCCCCGCCGCGCGCGCCGTCGGCTGGCGTGTCGGGTGCTGCCGCAGGGGCCAAGACCAAGGCCAAGTCGAAGCCGGAATAAACGCTTTCGCAACGGGGTCAGGGCCGGGCGAAAAGCCAGGCCCCATCCTCGCGCTTTTGCCGCGACAGCCGGCCCTGGCGTTCCAGATGATTGATGTGGGCCAGCGCCTCGCCAGCGGCAAAGCTCATCTGATGGGTGTCTAGGACGCGGTTGAACATCAGCCGCGTGATTTCCGCGATGGTGCGCGGTCCCTCAGCGCAGAAGCCCACCGCCTCGTCCAGCCGTTCCGCGTGATGGCGGCTCAGTTCATCAATGCGGCCGCGCAGGTCGCTGAACGGGCTGCCATGGGAGGGCAGGACCAGTGTGTCGGCTGGTAAGGTGCGCAACCGCCCCAGCCCGCCCAGAAATTCCGCCAGCGGATCGGCAAATGGTTCCGCCGGCCAGACGCTGACATTCGGGCTGATACGCGGCAGCACCATATCGCCAGCGATCAGAATATTGCCGTCGGCGCTATAAAGGCAGGCATGTTCGGGGGAATGTCCGCCGGAGGTGATGATGGTCCAGTCCCGATCCCCGATCCGCAGGCGGTCCCCCTCTGTGATCCGGTCGAAGGTGGCGGGCACCATGGGCACGCCGCGCGCATAGGCATTGCCGCGCACCGTCAGCGCCGACAGCATCTCCGGCTCCAGACCCATGGCGCCATAGAAGCGGCGGCCGGCTTCCGCGATCTCGTCCGAATTGTCCAGGCTCAGCATGCGTGCCAGCAGCCATTCGGTGCGGGTCATGCGCAGCGGCGCCTGGAACCGCTGGCACAGCCAGTCGGCAAGGCCGATATGGTCGGGGTGGAAATGCGTGACGATCACCTGACGCACGGGCAGCCCCTGCATCACTTCGGCGGCCACATTCTCCCAAAGCCCGCGCGTCAGGCTGCTGGCCACACCGGTATCGATCAGGGTCCAGCCGGGGGTGCCATCGGGCATCCGATCTTCCAGAAGCCAGACATTGATATGGTTCAGCTGAAATGGCAGCGGCAGGCGCAGCCCATGGATTCCAGGGGCGACCAGGGTGATCTGCGGGGCCGGGGCGGTCACGGGATGGCTGACCTTTCCTTAAGCGGGGTCCATGGGACTATGCATTCGTCTCTCAAAAGACATAGGACAAGCAATCGCACTTTGCCATGTCGCAGCGCATGATGACGGGGCACGCGGTGGAAACCGTCATCTTTCCCGATGTAAAGCCCCGGCATGTGGCAACCGCCGGAGTCTGCACCGATGCACGCGCAAACAGGCACGATCATTGAGATTGAAGAGGAAGCGCTTGGGCTTCTGGTGTCTATCGAGGAGGAATTCGTGTTTCACGCGGTCCATCCAGCCGTGCAACGGTTGCATGGCAAACGGTTCCGCGACGGCGTATCCGCAAGGAGGGAGGCCGTAAAAGCCTTTCGCAGCGCGGCGTAGAACAAACGCAAATTCTCCCTCAACATTGTTTAGCCTTATGGGCTAGTATGTTTGTCCAGCAAGTTGCCACCTTGAGTCGGCAGCACAATTTCTGTAAGTCTGGTGTGACCGGGTTGCGCTGGCTTTTGCCGTGCCGCCCCGTGAGACAACACGGTCGCCACCGGGGTCCTCGCCTTCTCAACCGGACCCCGACCCAAGGTGATCGCCCCAAGGGCCCATAAGGAGAATGAAAGATGAAACTGCACCATTTGCTGATGGGAACTGCATTGGCTCTCGTCCTGCCCGTGGCCGCCACGGCGCAGACCCTGACGGAAGGACCGTATATCGGTTCCCAGATCGGCGTGAGCTGGCTGCAGGATCTTGATCTGAAGACCGCCACCGCCACCAACAAGGTGGACAACAAGGAGAGCATCGCCGCCGTGTTCGAAACCGGCTATCAGTTCGGCGATGGTCTGCGTCTTGGTGTGGAAGGCGGCTTCTCGGTCCACCAGGCCGACAGCATCTCCGGCGGCCCGGTCGGCAACACGATCGGTGACACCACCACCTTCACCCTGATGGGCGTGGTACAGAAGGAATTCGACGTCGGTTCGCCGTTCCGTCCCTATGTCAGCGCCGGTCTGGGCTGGGGTTGGGTGGATACGGACAATGTCGGTCCGGTCTTTACTCCCGGCTACTATTCCAACGCCGCCCAGGACAATTTCGCTTATCAGCTGGGTGTTGGCGTTGCTTATGCGCTGACCCCGGATCTGGACCTGACCTTTGGCTATCGCTACCAGGGTATCGATGACCTGAAGTTCAAGGGCGAGACCCCGCGCTACAAGACCAACTACAACTCCCACTCCGTGCTGATCGGCGTGCGCACCGTGTTCGGTTCCGCCCCGGTTCAGGCGGCACCGGCCACCACCATGGTTGCCCCGCCGCCCCCGCCGCCGGCGCCCGCTCCGGCCCCGGTTCCTGCCGCGGCCCCGACCATCACCCGCAACTTCACGGTCTTCTTCGACTGGGATCGTTCGGTTCTGTCGGCCGATGCGCAGCAGGTTCTCCAGAACGTGGCCCGCGACGCCAAGGCTGGTAAGATCGTGCAGATCAACGTGGCCGGCCATGCCGACACGTCCGGTCCGACCGATTATAACCAGAAGCTGTCGCTGCGCCGCGCCGAGGCCGTGCGGGAGTATCTGGTCAGCCAGGGTCTGCCGGCCAACCAGCTCTCCGTTGAAGCTAAGGGCGAAGCTGATCTGCTGGTCCCGACCGCCGATGGCGTGCGTGAGCCGTCCAACCGTCGCGCCGTCATCATTTTCCCCTGATCGGAAAATGATCGGTTCCACCGGTCCTGCGGGGCCGGTGGACGGAATGCAAAAAAGGGCCGCTGTTCGCAGCGGCCCTTTTCTTTATTTGGATAGATCGCGTTTTATGCGAATTTTAGGTTGGTCTCTCTTTGTCTCACGCCATGGGCGCGATGCCATGTTCCATGGCCCAGATCGCGGCCTGTGTGCGGTTGCCGGCGTTGATTTTCCGCATGGCGTTTTTGAAATGCATCTTCACGGTGCTTTCCGTGATGGACAGGCGCCGGGCGATGGCCTTGTTCGAATGGCCGCTGATGACACAGGCCAGAATCTGCGTCTCGCGGGGGGACAGATCGGCGCTGCCGGCCATTTCCCCGGCTGTTTCTGTCTGCACGGTTGTGGGGGCTGGCGACTGGCCCATGCCCTGCGTGGCGGTCGACGGGTAGACTGCTTGCCCCATCAGGATCAGGCGCACGGCCCGCAGAACAGCGTTGAAAGACGCGCCCTTGGAGACATGCCCATGGGCACCGGCCGCCAGACTGCGGTTCAGGGCCGGGGCCGCCAGATCGGCGGACAGGACCAGAAGCCGGGCGGCAGGTGCCAGGGACCGCAGACGGGTCAGCGGATCGCCGTCTTCCATCCGGTCCAGCCCGGAAGGGTCGGTGATGATCAGGGAAGGGACCACACCATCCGCCAGCGCCTGTTCCGCTGCTGTCAGGGAGGGCAGGGGGGACTCAACGGTCATGCCCTCCTCCTCCAGCAGGGCGGCCAAAGCCGCGCTGAACAGTTGGTCATGGTCGACAAGCATCACTGAAACGGATGTCATCCCCGCTTACCCCCTTCGATCCAGGCAATTCCCATCGCCGCTGAATCAGGCGCGCGCCGCATCCGACGGGAATTTTTCCCATGATTCCAAGCCTTTTGGGCCTGTCGCTGAAAGTTTGGTTAAAATACAATCGATAGATCGTTCATCCGAAGTAACTGGCAAGGATAAAAGCTTCGAATTTCGATCTATTTTCGTCACAACTCGGTTCCTTTGAATAATATAAACAGATTCTCATGGATTTGAACAGAAGGAGGTTGCGAGAAGACTTAATCCGTATGAATATGTACGAGAGGTTAACACCGGGCTGGATGCCCTACTGCTGGAGGTCGTGATGACCATCGCCGTGCGCCGGGGCGGCAGCCCATTGCGTGTCGTGACCACTGAGTCCTACGCACGCCCCACCGGGGCCGACGCGGTTTCCGGTGTGCGCCGCCGTTGTTTCCTGATCATCGATCCGCAGGCGCTGGTCCGTCATGGCTTGGCTTTGACGCTGGCCTCGCTCTATGACGGCGCGCAGACATGGCAGGCGGGCAGCCCGGCAGAGGCTTCGGCCTTGCTGTCGCAGGCTGGTCATATTCCTGATGTCGTTCTGATGGATGCCGATGGGCTGGGGGCGGAGCGGATGGCCGCCATCGCCGATTTCCTGGCCAAGCTGCAGGGCGTACCCGCCATTGTGATGTCGTCGGCCTTCACGCCGGCGGAAACCCGCACCCTGCTGACGGCGGGCGCTGTGGCCTGTCTCTTGAAAAGCGACCCCAGTGCCGTTCTGGCCGAAGCGGTGGCCCTGGCCCTGACCCGTGAAGGCTATGTGCAGATGCCCTATGGCATGCTGGTTCCGTCGGTTGCCATGCCGACGGCAGAGGATCAGGCGGATTACGCCTCCGTTTCCCGCCTGACCAATCGCCAGCGCGATATTTTCCGCCTGTTGCTGTCCGGCTGTTCCAACAAGGAAATCGCCCGCCAGCTGGGCGTGCTGGAGGGCACCGTCAAGGTGCATGTCCGCGCCATGATGCAGAAGCTGGGTGCCCGCAACCGTACCCAGATTGCCATCCTGGCCGCCCGTACCGGCTTGCGCGCCGAGTGCGCGTAATATTCGTCCGAACATGAAAAAGGCCCGGTCGGGACATCCCGCCGGGCCTTTTTCATGGCGTTCTATTCCGGCGGTCACATGCCTGCGACCGTCATGCCGTCGATACGCACCGTCGGCGCGTCGATACCATAACGCAGGCGCAGGTCGCTGGCCGGAACCATGCGGCGGAACATATCCTTCAGATTGCCAGCGATGGTGATCTCGCTGACCGGATAGGCGATCTGGCCATTTTCGATCCAGAAACCGGCGGCCCCGCGCGAATAGTCGCCCGTCACCCCGTTCACGCCCTGGCCCATCAGTTCGGTGACATAAAGCCCGTCCTTGATATCGGCCATCAGTTCGGCGGGCGACAGGGGGCCAGGGGCCAGATAGACATTGGTGGGGCTGGGGGCCGGCGGGCCGCTGGTGCCGCGCGTCGCATGGCCCGTGGGTGTCAGGCACAGCTGGCGCGACGAACGCAGGTCCATGATCCAGGTGGTCAGGACGCCATCATCAATCAGGTTGCGGCGATGATTGGGCAGACCTTCGGCATCAAACGGCTTTGACCGCAGGCCGCGCTTCACATGCGGGTCTTCCACCACCTGAATGCCGGGCGCGAACACCGCCTGGCCCATCTTGTCCTTCAGAAAGCTGGTGCCGCGCGCGATGGCGGCACCGGAGATGGCACCGCAAAGATTGCCCAGGAACCCGCCCGACAGGCGCGGGTCAAAGATCACGGGCACCGTCTGGCTTTTCACCTTGCGGGGGTTCAGTTTGGCCACCGTCTTGCGGCCGGCGCGTTCACCGATCTCGGCGGGGCTTTCCAGATCGCTGCCATAAACCGTGGCATGATAGGCATAGTCGCGTTCCATGCCGGTGCCTTCGCCGGCCAGGACGGAGACGGACAGTGAGCGGCGTGACACACCGTAACCGCCGGCAAAGCCGTTGCTGGCGACCAGTGTTACCGAACTGCGGCTCCAGCTGGCATCCGCGCCATCGGAATTGGTGACGCCGGCAACCGCGCGGGCTGCATCCTCCGTGGCCTTCGCCGCCTCGATCAGGGCGTCGGCGCTGGGTTCATCCGGGTCGTTCAGGTCCAGGTCGATCCAACTATGGGCGATCTGGTTCGGGTCAGCAATGCCACAGAACGGGTCCTCTGGCACGGCGCGGGCCATGGCCACGGCACGTTCGGCCAGTTCCGCGATCATGCGCGGGCTGCGGTCGGTGGACGATACCACCGCCATGCGCCGGCCCACGAAGACGCGCAGGCCCAGATCGCCGGCTTCCGACCGCTCCAGCCCTTCCGGTTTGCCAAGGCGGGTGGACAGCGACAGCGACGCCCCATCCACCAGCAACGCATCGGCGGCATCGGCCCCGGCGCGGCGCGCACGCTGGATCAGGTCGTCCAGCAGGTTGGCGGCATCTTGGTCGAAGGACGGCTTGGTCATCACTTGTTCCTGTCAGCTGCCCATAAAGGGCCTGTCTTCAGACATCTAGCATCCGCACCCCGGCCCGCAAAGGCCCAAAGCGGCCCCGCGACAGCCGGCATCTGTGCCCTTCGTGCAACAGGGAGTAGGCGTTACCGATGCGAAACCTGTCTGTGACAATATTAAACATTTGCATGTTAAAGAGTTGCTTATATAGTCAGTGCATCGGGTATCGGGGCGATGCCCAGGATCAACACTCAGCCTTTCAAGGGAGGCCGTAATGCGTGAAGCGACGAATTTGAAGCAGCGTGCCGCCATGGTCCTGCAAGCCCTGGTCCTGGCCGGTCTGTTCGTGGTGGCGGCCATGTCCGCTGGGGAACAGGCCCATGCAGGTGACGGGGCGACCGTGGCCCATAATCAGGTGAGTGCCGCGAAGGGCTGACCCCTTCGCCGGGAAGGGTGACGGGTGCGGATTGCTGATGCTAAGGTGCGCGCAGCTTTTCAAACCGTACCCGGGACCCTTTACCCATGCCCACCTTTGATATCGTCTCCAAAACCGACATCGCCGAAGTGAACAATGCCGTGCAGGGTGTGCTGCGCGAATTGCAGACGCGTTTCGACTTCAAAGGCTCCAAATCCACGATGGAGTTGAAGGAGAAGGAGAACGAAATCCACATCCATACCGAGGACAGCACCAAGCTGGCGCAGCTGACGGAAATGCTGAAGGGCTATTTCGTGCGGCGCAAGCTGGACCCGGGTTGCCTGGATTGGGGCAAGGAAGAAAACGCCGCTGGCGGCACCCTGCGTCAGACCGTGAAGGTCAAGCAGGGCATCGACCAGACCCTGGCCAAGCAAATCAACAAGGCCATCAAGGACAGCAAGATGAAGGTCCAGGCCTCGATCCAGGGTGATGAGCTGCGCGTGCAGGGCAAGAAGATCGATGACCTTCAGGCCTGCATCGCCCTGGTCAAGGGGCTGAAAATCGAACAGCCGCTGCAATACATCAATTTCCGCGACTGATATGGACAGTGCGGGGGATCACTTCCCCTGCATCTGCCGCTCCAGCTTTTCATAGGCGGCGTTCAGCGCCGCCGTTTTTTCGTGCGCCAGATCGATGAATTCCTGGGGCATGCCCTTGGCGATCAGCGCGTCGGGGTGGTTTTCGCGCATCAGCTTGCGGTAGGCCGCCTTGATGGTGGCGAAATCCGCGTCGCGGGCCACGCCCAGGATGGCGTGTGGATCATCCTCCGGCGCGTTTGCCCCCTCAATTCGCGTGCCGTGCTGGCGCCAGACCTGTTCGAACTCGTCCGGGGGGAAGCCAAAAATCTCGGCCACGCGGCGCAGGAAGGCCAGTTCGGCCAGATGCACGATATCGTCGGCAACCGCGATATGGAACAGGCCGGCCAGCAACTCCTCCAGCACTTCCGGCCGGTCATGGAACATCTGCGCCAGCTGTTTGGCGTAGGATTCGAACCCGGCGCTGTCGCGCTTGGCCGCATCGAACAGGCGACCGACATTGCGCAGCTCATGATCGGGTACATGGAAGATGCGTTTGAACGCCTCAATCTCCACTCGATGCACCACGCCATCGGCTTTGGCCATCTTGGCCGACAGGACAATGACGCCGACGGTGAAGGCGATGGTCTGTGTCTGGTCGGGCCGGGCCTGTTCATCGGGACCGCGTGGAGACGGCTCCGTACCCCGGAACTCATCCACCGCATGGCCTGCCAGGGCGCCCAGCAGGCCACCCAGCGGCCCCCCCATCGCGAAACCCGCCGCGCCGCCGATGACCTTGCCCCAGATGCTCATGATATCCGCCTGCTGCCGATCTGCGTTCGCAGGATAGCGGGGGCGGACAAGGATGCAACGATGTTGGTGCGGCCCCCGCCGGGACCGCATTTCCCGCATGGCAGCCCCAATCTTCACAGCCGCGTATTCACCCCCTATATTGCACCGCACAAGAACAATCCCGCGCCCCAAGGCCAGGCGGGAAGGTGAACAGGGTGGGGGACGCGGAAGGGCCTTTTCTTCATCTGTTCCAAGGTTTACCGCGATGACCGTATTCCGTCCCCTGCTGCCGACCGAAGCCGCCCGCTACACTGTCCATCTGCTGCGCCTATCATCTTCCGACCGTCGCGCCCGCTTCATGGGCGGGTTGAGCGATGACGCTGTGCGTGCGCATGTGGGTCGGATTGACTGGACCCGGTCCATCATTCTGGCGGCCATTATCGGTGGGGAGGTTCGCGGCGCTGTGGAACTGCGTCTGGCAGGGGCGCACGCCGAACTGGCGATCACCATTGAGGCGGCGTGGCAGAACCAGGGCCTGGGCGGCATGCTGGTCCGCCGGGCTTTTACCATGGCCCGCAACCGGTCTGTGCGGGGGCTGGAGCTTTACTGCCTGGGCGACAATCACCGCATGCTGCGCATCGCGGGTCGGCTGCAAGCACTGGTCAGCTTCGACGGTGGGGAGGTCCATTGCGACTTCCAGCTGGCCCCTGCCGATGCTTTCTCCTTGGCGCTGGAGGCGATGGATCAGGGCGGTTCGGCGCTGACCATGATGCTGGAACCCGCCGCCCTGCCGCGCGCCGCCTGAGCCTGCACGTTTCACGCTTCGCGAAACGGCTTTCGCGAAACGCGCCGCCGGTTGCACGAAGCTGCACTTTACCGGTCCCGGTCGGTCGGGGGATGGGATGGTCCATCCACACCAACCACGGGACCTTTCAAAGATGCGCCGCGTCGTGCTTTCCGCTTTTCTGTGCTCCCTTCTCACCGCCGCCATGGTGCCGGCGGCCATAGCCGGTGACGTGACAGTTATTGTCACAGACGCCGAACCCAATGGCCGTGGCGTCTTCGTACAGCTCTGCACGCAGGCGGAGTTTCTGAAACGCTGCACCCTGCGGGACAAGGCGGTGGCGAAGGAGGACAAGGTCACCCTTGTTTTCAAGGATGTGCCCCCCGGCACCTATGCCGCCACCGCCTATCAGGACGTGAATGACAATGCCAAGCTGGACCGGGGCATGTTCGGCGCGCCCAGTGAACCCTGGGCCGTCAGCCGCGATGCCAAGGGCAGCATGGGCCCGCCCGTCTTCGAAGACGCCAAGATTGACGTCACCGACCAGCCCCTGACCCTGGAAATGGACCTGGATTGAGCTTGTCTTAAGGACAAGTTCGCCATTGCAGCGGGGCGTCATCCGCGCCAAGCAGGGGGAGCTTCAATCCTCTGCAAGGCAGTCAGCATGCGACGTATCGGCATTATCGGCGGCATGAGCTGGGAATCCACCCAGCTTTACTATCGGCTGATCAATGAACGGGTGCGCGCAGTACAAGGCGGCCTGTCCTCGGCCCCGCTGCTGATCCATTCTGTCGATTTCGCGCCCGTCGCCGCGATGCAGGCGGCGGGCGACTGGGACGGTTTGACCGCCATGATGGTGGGGGCTGGCCGCGACCTGAAGGCGGCGGGGGCAGGGGCCCTGGCCATTGCCACCAACACCATGCACAAGATGGCGGATGAGGTGGTGGCTGCCACGGGCCTGCCCCTGATCCATATTGCGGATGTGACGGCGGCGGCGGTCCGCACCGCGGGCCTGTCGCGCGTGGCGCTGCTGGCCACCCGTTTCACCATGGAACAGGATTTCTACCGCGCCCGGCTATCCGCGGGCGGCCTAGACGTGTTGACGCCTGAAGAGGCGGACCGGGCCGAGGTTCACCGCGTCATCTATGAGGAATTGTGTCGGGGGGTGATCAAGGACAGCTCCCGCGACAGCTATAAACGCATCATCACGGCGCTGCGGGCGGCGGGGGCGCAGGGGGTGATCCTGGGCTGTACCGAGATCACCATGCTGATCGGGCCGCAGGATACGGATCTGCCCCTGTTCGACACGACCGCCATCCATGCGGCGGCGATTGCCGATTGGGCGATGGGTTAATCAACCCGTTCAGGCCGGCAATTGATCCGGTGGGTCTTCGACTGGCTCACCCCCGCGCCCGCGGATGCGCGTCGGCATAGACGGCCAGCAGTTTCTCCGTATCGACATCGGTATAGCGCTGGGTGGTGGACAGGCTGGCATGGCCCAGCAAATCCTGGATGGCGCGCAGATCGGCACCGCTGCCCAGCAGATGCGTTGCGAAACTGTGGCGCAGCGCGTGGGGTGTGGCGCTGTCGGGCAGTTGCAGGGCGCCGCGCAGGGCCTGCATCTGCTTGCGCGCGACCGATGCGTTCAGCCGGTCGCCCCGGCTGCCCACAAAAATCGCGTCGCTTCCCTGCCAGGGACAGGCCTCCAGATAGGTCGCCAACGCTTCGTGAATGGCCGGCAGCACCGGCACCTGCCGTTCCTTCGACCCTTTGCCCAGCACGCGCACGGTCGCCGCCCCCGGCGGCAGGTCGCTGCGGTTGAGCGCCAGCGCCTCTGAAATACGCAGGCCACAGCCGTACAGCAGGGTGAACAAGGCCCGGTCGCGCAGTCCGATCCAGGGGGCGTCGGGCAGGCTTGCCGCCTCATCCAGAAGGCTCGCGGCGTCCGGTGCGGTCAAGGGGCGGGGCAGGGGGCGCTTCACCTTGGGACTGGACAGGCCGCCGATGGCGGGATTATGGACGATGCCCGCCCGGTCCAGCCAGCGAAACAGGTTGCGCACCCCCGCCAGCCCGCGCGCGCGCGTCGCCGCGCCCGCCCCGTCCCCGGCCCGTGACGACAGCCACGCCCGGAAATCGGTCAGCTTCAGGGAGGACAGGTCGTTCAACCCTGGTGCCCGTCCCCGATAATCGGCCATGAAGGTCAGAAAGCCGGCAAGATCGGTATTATAGGCGCGGATGGTGGCCGGGCTGACGCCCTTTTCGGATACCAGCCAGCGTTGCCACCGTGCGATGGCGTCCTGCAGATCGGCCTGCGCCGCAAAGCCCAGGCTGACGCTTACCATGCCGGGTCCAGATAGGCGGCGATGACCCGTTCCACCACACCGGACAGGAACAGCAGCAGGTCCGTTGCCTGTCCGGGATGGAACGTGTCGGGTTCGGCGGAACCGAAGGCCAGCAGGGCCGGTGTGGCATCTTCACCATCGCCCAGGCGCAGGCGCACCAGGGCCTGGCTGCGGATCAGGCCGGCCTGATGGCCCCAGACCTCGACCGATCCCAAAATGTCGGATTGCAGGGCCACATCGGCGCGGCCCATGACGCGGTTGATGGTGCCATGGTGGGCCATGCCCAGGCCGGCGGGGCCGATGCTGGCGATGGGGCCATCGGGCTGTTCCACGACAAGTGAAGCACCGTCCAAATCCAGCAGCACGGCCAGATCACCGGTAATGGCCTGCACCATCGCCTCCAGCCCCCGGCAGGACAGCAGATGCAGGACAGCGGCATGGACACGCCGCAGGTTCATCATGTTGGCGCGGGTCGTATCGACCAGCAATTGCTGCTGATCGGACAGCCGCCCCACCTCACCCCGCAGCTTTTCCAGGATGCGTTCGCGGATATCGACGATACCCTGGCCCATCTCCGGGGCGGCGGGGGTCAGCAGATGGCGCAGCAGGTCGGGCCGCCGCGCCAGGAAATCAGGATGGTCCATCAGAAAGGCCGCCACATCCTCGGCCGTCAGTTCATCCATCGGGTTGGTGGTGATCTGTCCGGGTCCGGTGGTCATGCGGCCTTTCCTCCATCCTTATTTATTATGGTTGTTGAAGCCCGACCTTCTTTGGCCGGATCAGCCGCGCTTGGGCAGGGGCTGGTCCAGGATGGTCTGGCCGGTCTTGGCCCAATCGGACACGAAGGTGGCCAGACCCTTGTCGGTCAGGACATGGTTGCCCAACTGGCGGATGACGCTGGGCGGCATGGTGGCGACATGGGCACCCATGCGGGCCGATTCCACGACATGGATGGGGTTACGCACCGATGCCACCAACACTTCGGTCGTGAAGGCCGGATAGTTGGAATAAATCTCGACGATTTCCTGGATCAGGTTCAGGCCGTTCTGGCCGATATCATCCAGGCGACCCACGAAGGGGGAGATGAAGGCGGCACCGGCCTTGGCGGCCAGGATGGCCTGCGCGGCGGAGAAGCACAGGGTCACATTGACCATGGTGCCTTCGTTCGCCAGCGTGCGGCAGACCTTTAGACCGGCGGGCGTCAGCGGCACCTTGACCGCCACGTTCGGGGCGATCTGGGCCAGATAACGGCCTTCCTTCAGCATCGTGTCGAAGTCGGTGGCGGCCACTTCGGCGCTGACCGGGCCTTCGACGACGTCGCAGATCTCCGCGATCAGTTCCACGAAGTTGCGGCCGGCCTTGGCGACTAGCGACGGGTTGGTGGTGACGCCATCCAGCAGGCCGGTATCGGCCAGATCGCGGATTTCGGCGAGGTCGGCGGTATCGACGAAGAACTTCATGGGAGCGGGTCCTGACGGGCGATGAAAGGGGCGTCCGGGCCGCACGCCCGAACATGCGCGGGAAACTACCAATATCCCGCCCCCGTCGCCAGCGCGGCCAATCCTTGTTGCGCGCATGGGTGGGCGGCGATGGGGATTCTGACAAAAGCCGCGCGCGCCATCAAGGGCTTGTCCTTGGCAAGTGCCCTGTACCCCCGTATTTTGTCCCTGGATTGTGGTGGAGAGCAGGACATGAACGCGGCAGTAAGGCTGAAGGCGGTGGATGCGGACGATCTGCGGGTGGTTTCCGCCCTGTTGCAGGACGCCATTATCCCCATCGCCGATATCGCCTTCCTGCCCGACGAACGGCTGTTCGTGCTGCTGGCCAGCCGTTATCAGTGGGAAGGCCCCACCCCCGATGGCGGCCCCACCCCGGACGAAGGTGGAGAGGGGCCGACCCGCATCCGTTGTGCGGTTCGGTTCACGGGCGTTGACCGGGTGAAACGGCGGGGTGTGGACTTGACGCAGCGCGGCCAGTTCCTGTCGCTGCTGACCCTGGAGCCGGTGGACGGCGCGCTGTTGCTGCGCCTGTCGGGCGGGGCCGATATAAGATTGGAAGGGGCCGGCATCGAATGTCGGATTGAGGATCAGGGCGACGCCTGGCCCGCCGCCCGGCGCCCGGACCATCCCACCGTTTGATGCTACGCCTTAGAAAAGGCTCAGGATGCGCTGCTGCTGCTGTCCCATCAGGCTGACCATGATGCTGGCAAGCTGACTGCGCACATTGGCGGTCAGGACCTTGGCGCTTTCCTCATTCTGATCCGCACTGACCAGTTTGCGCGAACCATCCTGCAGGACATCGGCGAATTCGCTGGTGAAGTCGGCGCGCGTGTTCAGGATATCCATATTCGTATCCAGACTGCGCAATGATGACATCAGCCGGACATTTGCGCGTTCCAGATCCTGGATGGCGACGTTCACATCAGTGCGGTCACGCCAACCATTGGCGGCGTTGTCGATGCCAAGTCCCAGCGGCCCGCTGCCCAGGTTGACGGCCTTGATCTCCAGCATGCTGCTGCCATTGGTGTTCAGGGCGACATTCAGGTCGTTTTCGGCCGTGCCGACACTGACCTGTTCTGTGGCTATCGTGGCCTTTTCGCCTTTGGATGAACTGCGGATGACCAATTCAGCTGCACGGCTGGCGGTGCTGCTCATCGCGGCGACCCGCCAGGAGTAGTTTCCGGGACCAGTGGCGGCGTCAAACTGTACCGTGGCACCGGTGGATAGCGTGGTGCTAACGGTCGCTGCCGCGTTGCCCATGGTCAGGTTGTCGGTGGCGGAGATGCTGCCATCCATGGCGGTATGCGTGATCGATACGGTCCGCAGGCCCGCGCCGGCACTGTTGTTGGCGCCGACCGAAACGCTGACATTGGCATCCTTGCCGAACCCCGACCAGGCTTCCAGGTTGTTGAAGCTGCTGGCCGCGGCACTGGTGGCGTCATCGGCGACCGCATAGGAGTTAAGGCCCACATGCACGTCAATCAGCCGGCTTCCCGCAGCACCGCTCTGGTTGAACAGCCCAATGGTAGCACCGCTATTGGTGCCGCCTTGCAGGGTGACAATCACGGGCTGACCATCACCCTTGTCGGTAATCGATCCATTAAAGGTTCCGCCCAGCCCGTCGCTGATGCTGACGGTTCGCTTGTCGCCTATGATGGCACCATACGTTAAGGATAGTTGCGCGCTTTGCTTCCATCCCTGTGTGTAGGGGTTTGCGAACTCACCGGCGTCGAAATCGCCGTCAGCGACGGTGGTCAATCCGCCGGCTCCGGCGCTGCGATTATAGAGAAATACGGCGTTGCTGGTGCTTCCGGCAAGGGCTCCTGGGGAAATCGCAATGCTGCCCTTGCTGGCTGTGGTGCCGGTTCCCCCGATGGTGGCAACGGACTGATTGCCGTTGATCTGGGACCAAGTGGCTCCTCCCGAGCCGATGCTGACATATTGGTTCAGAACAAAGGCGCCGGTGCCAAAGCCAGACCGTGCCGCTTCCAGCTTGACCTTTGTATCTTCCAGATCTTCTGTCGATGGGCGGCCCAAGCTGATGGCGCCGGTAAATGATCCCATCTCGCCCGTGATGCCGCCCGACGTTTCAGCAGCCCCCTGAATGGTCTTCGGATCGACCATCAAGCGGACGGTTCCCGCCGGAAACCGGAAACTGTTTTCGCCATCCTGCAAGCGGATTGAGCTGTCCTGGGTGGCGGCACCGCGTTCCAACGTTATGCCCTGATTGTTCGTCACGCTGATCGTAAGATTGACGTCACGCGCGATGCTGGTTCTCACAACGCCACTGGACTGCAACGCCTCGGCCATCGACTTACCGTCGATCAGCAGGTTGATGTTGGCACCGGAGTTGAAGCTGTGGCTGACGCTGAGCTTGGTGCCCGATGTGGCTAATGCCGTCAGTTGTTCTTGGGTGTAGGTCGTTGTCCAACTTTCATCGCCATCCAGGACAACCAGTTTCGCGTCGCGGCCGGGCTTTCCGTGCAACTCGAACTTGATATCGTCAAAACGGCCCTGCGTCGCGCTGTTGAAGCCGGTGAGGCTGAGTTGTGCAAGGCCCAAAGTTTCCTGGGCCCGGATCAAATCCGTTGCATCGGTCGAAATCTCGCCATCCCCGCTCACAACCACGCGATAACTGTCAGCGTCCGTGACACTGCTGATCGCGGCCTTGTCGATGCCGGTGATGTCGCCGGCATTGCGAATGCTTTTGTCGGTGGCGGCAAAGCTGGGTGGGCGGGACATGAGCAGGTTCTTGCCGCCATAGGAACTGTCGGATACGAACCGGTCGATCTGTTTCAGAATGCCGTCAAACTGTTCGGCCAGTTCGCGGCGCATGGCGATGGCTGTCGGCGTATTGTCCAGTGTCGCAAGTGACACGGTAGCCAGACCGCGCGCCTGATCCAGCAAGCCTTTCACGGAGGCAACACCGGCACTGGCCGCCTGTACCGTGGAGATGGCCTGCGCCATTCCGGATTTCAGCCCTTCGAGATCGCTGGCGCGCTGGGCAAGGCCGCGTGAGGCGAAAAACTGCTGCGGTCCCTGGATGGCGGTGTTGATTTTAAGGCCGGTCGACAGGCGGTCCAGTGCCGAACTGCGGTCAGCCGAAAGGGTTTGCAGCAACGTTGTCGTGCTGCGCAAAGTTGCCGGCAGATTGACCGACATTTGCCCCATCGTCTTCGCCTGCCTTTGGCCGACTCTTGCCCCACCGACATTCAACATTGCTGAAAATCGGTATTAACGGCGTGAGACTTTTTCCCACGGACATTAACCCCATAGATTTACCTAAAAAGCGGTAGTTCGTCCAGTGTCCGTCTTTAGCAGGCGCTCTGTTCGAATTCGGACACTGTTCATTTCCGAACAACAATGATGTCAAATTAACCAATTGAAAATAAACGATTTTAATCGTGGCACGCCCCTTGCCAGTAGAAGCGCGAAACGCCGGGAAACGGGACCGGCGGCAGGTGATGGGGAATGATCATGCGTCAGGCGCAGCAGCAGTTTGAAATGATCGGCGAAGCAACGGATCTGATGGATCGGATCGAGGACGCCGTTCTCAGCGTCAATCCGGACCTGTGGCTGGCCGGCCTGATGCTGGCCGTGCTGATCAACTGGCTGGCCTGAACGGCACCATACAAGGGTAGGGAGTGGGCATCATGGCGATGGATCGCCGGATCGAAAAGACGGGTTTCCAGAAGCACAAGAAGGCCATTGCGGGCGCGGCTGTCGCCCTGCTGGTCGGGGCCGGCGGCCTTTACATGGCGTTTGGCGGCACGGGTGGGCAGACGGTGCGCGTGGCGGAGGATCGGCTGATTGTCTCCACCGTCAATCAAGGTCAGTTTGAGGATTTCATCCCCGTGCGCGGCTCGGTGGAACCGCTGACCAGCATCTTCCTGGACAGCGTTGAAGGTGGCCGGGTGGAGCGTCGCTTCGCCGAGGCGGGGCAGTTCGTCAAGGCGGGCCAGCCGCTGCTGGAACTGACCAATACGGACCTGCAATTGGAGGTGATCAGCCGCGAAGCGCAGGTGATCGAACAGCTGAACCAGCTGCGCACCGTTGAGCTGAACCTGGAAGTCACCCGCCTGAACAACCGGCAGAGCCTGGTGGAAGTCGAGTATAAGCTGGTGCAGCTGAAGCGCACGCTGGACCGCCGGATCGAACTGATCAAGAGCAAGGCGATCAGCCAGGCCCAGTATGATGAGTCCAAGGACGAGTATGAATATCTGCTGCGCCGCCGCGACGTGCTGAAGGAAACGCAGAACGTCACCGACCGGCTGCGCGGGGAACAGTTCGACAAGCTGAAGGAAAGCACCAGCAAGCTGCAGGAGAATCTGGAATTCGCCCGCCGCAACCTGGACAACCTCATCGTCAAGGCCCCCGTCGATGGTCAGTTGACCTCGTTGGAAGCGGAGGTCGGGCAGAACAAGACCCGGGGTGAGCGGCTGGGCCGCATCGACCGTATGGACGGGTTTAAGGTCGTGGCCCAGGTGGATGAATTCTACCTGCCGCGTTTGGCGACGGGCCAGACGGCGGAAGCCGCCATCGGGTCGGGCAATTACATGCTGCGCGTCGCCAAGATTTTCCCGCAGGTGCGCGATGGTCAGTTCAAGGTCGAACTGGAATTTGCCGGCGACGCGCCCAAGGACATCCGTCCCGGCCAGAGCCTGCAATTGCGTCTGAAGCTGGGTGACACGACCACGGCACTGCTGATCCCCAACGGTGCCTTCTATCAGGACACGGGCGGCGCCTGGCTGTTCGTCGTCGGTCCCGACGGCAAATACGCCACCAAGCGCAATGTGCAACTGGGCCGCCGCAACGCCCAGGTGATCGAGGTGAAAAGCGGCCTGGATAAGGGGGAACGGGTGGTCACGTCGGCCTATGGCGACATGATCCGCATGGACCGTATCCAGTTGAATTGAGGCTTGGTGACGCCGAAAGGCGGCGCTGGGCGATGTCGCAAACGTAGCGTGAAATTCACAGCAGGAAGGAACAAGGGAATGTTGAAGCTGGTCGATCTGGTCAAGGCCTACCGCACCGAGGAAGTGGAAACCACGGCGCTGAATTCGGTGAATATCCATGTCCGTGACGGCGAATTCGTCGCCATCATGGGCCCGTCGGGCTGCGGCAAGTCCTCCCTGTTGAACATTGTCGGCATGCTGGATACGCCCAGCAGCGGCCAGTACTGGTTCAATGGCGAGGAAGTGTCGAAGTATGGCGAGCGCAAGCTGGCCGATATCCGCAAGAAGAATATCGGCTTCATCTTCCAGAGCTTCAACCTGATCGACGAGCTGACCGTGTTCGAGAATGTCGAACTGGCCCTGCTTTATCACGACATCCCGGCGCGCGAGCGTAAGGAGCGGGTGAAGGCGGCGCTGGAGAAGGTGAATATCGCGCATCGCGAAAGCCACCTGCCGCAGCAGCTGTCGGGTGGTCAGCAGCAGCGCGTGGCCATCGCCCGCGCCGTCGTTGCCAAGCCCAAGATGCTGCTGGCCGACGAACCGACCGGTAACCTGGACAGCGCCAATGGTGACGAGGTCATGCGCATGCTGACCGACCTGAACGCCGAAGGCACCACAATCGTCATGGTCACTCACTCCATGCCGCACGCCCAGTATGCGACGCGCATCATCAACCTGTTCGACGGACAGGTCGTGGCCGAGAACCTGCGCGCTGCCTGATGATCGCCGTCCACGGCATCCGGGGGGATCTGCCATGTTGAAGAACTACCTGATGGTTGCCCTGCGCAACCTTCTGAAACACAAGCTTTATTCCGCGATCAACGTCACGGGGCTGGCGGTGGGTCTGGCGACCTGCGTGCTGATCCTGCTGTTCGTGCGTAACGAGACATCCTACGACCGCTTCTTCACCGACAGCGACCGCATCTATCAGGTGGCGTTCAAGGCCCAGCTGCCGGGCCGTCAGGTCGATAATTTCGCTGTCGCCATGTTACCCCTGGCCGCCGCCATGAAGGAAGGGTTGCCAGAGGTGGAGATGACCGCCCGGGTGGTGCAGAACAGCATCGTCATCAAGCAGGGTGGCGAGAGCTTTTCCGAAACCGCGCGCGCCGTCGACCCGGACTTCTTCCGGATGTTCGACTTTCAGTTCCTGCGCGGCGACCGCATGACGGCGCTGGACGATCCCAACAGCATCGTCCTGACCGAAAGCATGGCGCGTAAATATTTCAAGGACCAGGATGCGCTGGGCCAGACGCTGGACATTGACGGGTCCGCACCCGCCAAGGTGACCGGCGTTATCCAGGACATGCCGTCCAACACCCATTTCAACCTGGAAATCATCCGCCCCTATGCCGCGGTCAGCCAGACGATGCGGGCGATGGAAACCAACTGGGGTGGCGTCTGCTGTGAAACCTATGTCCGGCTGAAACCGGGCGTGGACGGCAAGGCGCTGAGCGACCGCATGCCCGCTTGGTTCAAGACGACGGCCCCGACGCTGAATTCCCCGACCGGCAATGTCATGCTGGGTGAGATTTTCACGCCGCGTCTGCGCAATCTGAAGGACATTCATACCGAGCCGGTGATGTCCTCCATGCGTCCCGCCACTTCCTATGCGGAGATCATTACCTTCGCGGCGGTCGCGGCCCTGGTTCTGGCCATCGCGTCGATCAATTTCATGAACCTGGCCACGGCCCGCGCCACCCAGCGCGCCCGCGAAGTCAGCGTGCGCAAGGTGGTGGGCGCCAGCCGCGGCCAGATCATCATGCAGTTCATTGGTGAATCGCTGCTGCTGACGGTGATCGGTCTGGTCCTGTCCATCGCTTTGGTCGAACTGGCCCTGCCGGCCTATTCCGCCTTCCTGGACAAGAAGCTGACCTTCAACCTGTTCACCGACCCGCTGCTGGGGCCGGCTCTGCTGGGTCTGGCCCTGATCGTGGGTGTTGCAGGTGGCGCTTATCCGGCCTTCTTCCTGTCGGGCTTCAATCCGGCCCGCGTGCTGAAGGGTGCATCGTCCGGCGTTGGCGGTGGCTCTGGCCGACTGCGCATGGCGCTGGTGGTGGTGCAGTTCGCCATCTCCATCTCCCTGATGGTCGCGACCGCCGTCGTCTATGGTCAGCTTCTCTATGCCCAGAACAAGAATCTGGGTTTTGAGAAGGAAAACACCCTGGTTGTGCGCGGCTTCCCGCGTGCCACCGACCGGGCGCGTCAGGAGACGCTGGTCGAGGCGCTGGCCAAGCTGGATGGTGTCGCCGCCGTGTCTGGCAGCAACAGCACGCCCGGTGACGGCAGCGAGAACAACACCAATGTTCGTCTGCCGGGTGCCGATCCTGACCAGATGCTGGTGCTGCGCCAGGGTGGTGTTGATTGGGACTTCGTGAAGGCGTTGGGCCTGCAGCTGGTGGCCGGTCGCGAATTTGACCGCAACCGCCCTGCCGATCAGTTGCCGCCGCTGGTCGATCCGGCACAGGCACCGGCAGGTGACGGCAATTCCCGCGTCTATCCCGGTTCCGTTATCATCAATGAGGCTGCTGTGAAGCGTCTGGGCTTCACCAGCAACCAGGATGCAGTGGGTAAGCAGTTTGAGGTTGGGGCCGACGATGACGGCACCAACAAGCTGACCATCATCGGCGTTGTGGCGGATTTCCACTTCCGCTCCATCCATGACCCCATCCCCCCGGCCATGTTCGTCATCGACCGGGACCGTTTCTCCGACGTGCTGGTTCGTCTGAAGGCTGGCGATGTTCAGAAGACGATGCGGGAGATCGAACGTGTGTGGCGTGACATGTTCCCCAACCGTCCGCTGAATCAGCAGTTCCTGGATGATCGGATCCAGCGTCAGTATGTCCGTGAGGCCAAGACCTCGCAGATGTTCGCCGCCTTCTCCGGTCTGGCCATCCTGATCGCCTGTCTGGGTCTGTTTGGTCTGGCCAGCTTCACGGCAGAACGCCGGACCAAGGAGATCGGCTTGCGCAAGGTGCTGGGCGCCAGCGTGATGGACATTGTCCGCCTGCTGGTCTGGCAGTTCTCCAAGCCGGTGCTGATCGCCAACCTGATTGCCTGGCCCGCCGCCTGGTACTTCATGGATCAGTGGCTGAACGGCTTCAGCTTCCGCATCGACCTGAACCCGCTGCTGTTCGTGGCGTCCGGTGCGGTGGCACTGCTGATCGCCTGGGCCACGGTCGGCCTGCACGCGGCCCGTGTGGCCCAGGCCAAGCCCGTGACGGCGCTGCGGTACGAGTGAGGTGAGAAGAGGATCGGCATGGCTTGGTGGGGACCGGGCCATGTCGATCCAGCTTTTGGCCAAGTACGGGGCGTGCTTCGCGAAGGGGGGAGTGAAATGCTTCGCAACTGGATCATGGTGGCCCTGCGCAACCTGCTGCGCCACCGTCTGCACGCTATATTGAACCTGTCCGGCCTGGCCGTGGGGCTTGCCGCCTGCCTTCTGATCCTGCTGTTCGTCCGGAACGAGACGAATTACGACCGGTTCTTCAAGGATGCGGACCGTATCTATCAGGTAACCATGGAATGGCATGTGCCGGGCCGCAAGCCGGAGCGCAGTGCCTATGTCCAGCACGGCTTCGGCCCGGCCTTCAAGAATGCCCATCCAGAGGTGGAGGATTTCGTCCGCTTCACGCAGGGCCGCAACATCCTGTCGGCGGGTGACCGGCAATTTTATGAATGGACGGTCACGGTTGATGCGAACTTCCTGACGATGTTCGATTTCCGCCTGATCGCTGGCGACGCCGCCACGGCGCTGACCGATCCCTATTCCGTGGTCCTGACCGAGGATATCGCCCGTAAATATTTCGGCGACGAGCCGGCTGTGGGGCAGATGCTGACGCTTGATCACAAGCATGCGCTGAAGGTGACGGCGGTGGTGGCCAAGTTGCCGCCCAACACCCATCTGGACTTCGCGGTGCTGCTGCCGTTGAGCAACCCGACCGCCACCTGGATGATCGAGCAGGAGAAGAACTGGGGCAATTCCAACGGCATGACGTACCTGCGGCTCAAGCCCGGTGCTTCGGTGGAACCGCTGCGCGCCGGCATGCGGGATTGGGTCAAGCGCACCTTCACGCCGCTGCAGACGCCGCAGGGTCCTATTGATCTGGCTGAACTGGCCTTTCCCGACCTGCGCCCCCTGACCAGCATTCATACGGAACCCCTGGGCGGCGATGTCACGCCGGGCATCAGCCAGACGGAACTGGCTACCTTTACGGCGGTTGCCTTCCTGATTCTGGTCATCGCCTGTATCAACTTCATGAATCTGGCGACCGCCCGTGCTACCCAACGCGCGCGTGAAGTGAGCGTGCGCAAAGTGGTGGGGGCCAGCCGGACGCAGCTGGTGGTGCAGTTCCTAGGCGAAAGTGTCCTGATGACCTTCTTCGCCCTGCTGCTGTCCATCGCGCTCGTCGAAATATCGCTACCGGGCTTCAGCAGCTTCCTGGGCAAGGAGCTGGCGCTGGATTTACGGCATGACACGATGCTGTTGCCCATGCTGGTTGGGCTTGTATTGCTGGTCGGTGTCGGCGGCGGTGCCTATCCGGCCTTTCTGCTGTCCTCCTTCAACCCGGCCCAGACCATGAAAAGCGCTGGGGCCGGCACCGCCGGCGGCTCTGGTCGGCTGCGCGCGGTGCTGGTCGTGGTGCAGTTCGCGATCTCCATCGCCCTGATGGTCGCCACTGCTGTCGTCTATGGTCAGTTCGTCTACGCCCAGCACAAGAACCTGGGATACGACACAGAGAATGTCATGATCATCGGGCATTTCCGGGATGATGGCGTCAAGGAGAAGACGCAGACCTTCATGGATATGCTGCGCGCCGATCCCAATGTCGTGGGCGTCGGCGTGGCGGGCCATATTCCCGGCGATGGCGGGGAAAATAACACCATTATCAAGCCCCTGACGGGCGGCGCACCCGATGATGTCGTGATGCGTCAGGACAGTGTCGGTCCGGGCTTCTTCGAGGCGCTGGGCATGCGCATGGTCGCCGGCCGTTCCTTCGATCGGGATCGTGCCACCGATATGGTTCAGCGTCCCGACTGGATGAAGGAAGACAAGCCGCCGCCGGAAGGGACCAAGGAAATCTTCCTGCCCGCCGGCGTCATTCTGAACGAAAGCGCTGTGAAGACCCTGGGCTTCCAAAGCCCGGAGGGGGCATTGGGACAGCAGGTCAAGATCATGGACAGCCCCGTCTCCTATCTGTCGGGCACCATTATCGGCGTGGTGGCGGATTTCCACTACCGCTCCATCCGCGAACCGATCCGCCCTGTCATGTATATCAGCGACGAAGGCCGCCACCATGCCATGGCCGTGCGTGCCAAGGCCGGTCAGTTGCAGGCGGTGGTGGACAAGGTCGATCACGTCTGGGCCGAACTGGTCCCCGACCGACCCATCGAGCGCAGCTTCTTCGATGTCAATATCGCCAACCAGTATCAGCGCGAACAGAAGACCTCACAGATGTTCGCGACCTTTGCGGGTCTGGCGATCTTCATCTCCTGCCTGGGCCTCTATGGTCTGGCCAGCTTTACCGCCGAACGCCGGACCAAGGAGATCGGCCTGCGCAAGGTGTTGGGGGCCAGTGTGCCGGACATTGTCCGCCTGCTGGTCTGGCAGTTCTCCAAGCCGGTGCTGGTGGCGAACCTGATCGCGTGGCCTGTGGCCTGGTTCTGCATGGACCGTTGGCTGTCGGATTTTACCTACCGGATCGACCTGAACCCGCTGCTGTTCCTGGCCGCAGGGTCGGTGGCGCTGGCCATTGCCTGGGTGACGGTCGGCCTGCACGCCGCCCGCGTGGCCCAGGCCAAGCCGGTCAAGGCATTGCGTTACGAGTGACGGATTTACGAAGAAGGGGGAGGGCACCATCATGCTGAAGAACTGGGTCCTGGTGGCCGTTCGCAATCTGCTGCGGCATAAGCTCTATACGACCATCAATGTCATCGGTCTGGCCGTGGGTCTGGCCAGTTGCCTGATGATCATGCTGCATGTCCGGGACGAACTGTCCTATGACGCCTGGGTGCCCGATGCCGACCGCATCGTGCGCGTCCATACCAGCTATGAGATACCGGGACGGGCCCCCTTCAATACCGTCCGTTCGGCCGGCAAGATGATGGAGGCCTTCACCGCCAGCTATCCCGAGCAGGTGGAACTGGCGGCCCGCATGTTCCCTTATGACACCTCCATCCTGCGCGATGGCAGTGCCATCCCCCAGACAGTGACCTATGCCGATGCCACGGCCCTCTCCCTGTTCGGCGTCAAGTTCCTGGAAGGCGATGCGGCCACCGCGTTGACCGATCCATCCTCGCTGGTTCTGACGGAAAGTACGGCCCGCAAATATTTCGGCGATGCCGATCCCATTGGCCGCACCCTGACGCTGTGCTGTGTCGGCCCGGACCGGTATGACCATCGTGTCACGGCGGTCATCGCCGACCTGCCGCGCACCACGCATCTGAAGGTGGAGATGCTGGCCCCCATCGTGCCGCAGCGTCTGGCGGGCTTTCCCAACCTTCTGGAGACCTGGACCTCGGTCAATGTCTTCACCTATCTGAAGCTGCGCCGGGCCGATGATATCGCCCGGCTGGCCGCCGATAATCCGGCCTTCATCGACCGGATGATCCCCAATAAGAATAACAGCGTCCGCACGTCCGACAGCACGCATCAATTCCTGATGCCCATCCGCGATATCCGCCTGCATGCCAAACAGCAGGCCGGCGATATCGGCGATATGAAGCCAGCGGGCGATGCCGGGCTAGTGCTGGCCCTGTCAATGGTGGCGCTGCTGATCCTGGCGCTGGGATGTGTGAATTTCACCAATATGGCTATCGCCCGCTCCTCCCTGCGCGGGCGTGAGGTGGCGGTACGCAAGGTGCTGGGTGCGCGCCGCCGGTCGCTGGTGGCGCAATTCCTGACCGAAGGGTCGGTCATGGTGGTGCTGTCCATCCTGGTGGCGCTGGGCCTGATGGAACTGGCGCTGCCGGCTTTCAACGGGATCACGGGCAAGGAATTGTCCATCCCGTTGTTCGACCCTCTGTTCCTGTCGGCGCTGCTGGGCCTGTCGCTGCTGGTCACCCTGCTGGGTGGGGCCTATCCGGCCCTGTATTTGTCGGGCTTCCAGCCGGCCCGCATCCTGAAGGGCGAGGATGCGGCCGATGGCGGTGGCGCGCGGCTGCGGCAACTGCTGGTGGTGATGCAGTTCGCTGTTGCCATCGGCCTGTCGATCATCACCCTGGTCGTCTATCGCCAGACCATTTTCGCGACCAACGCTGAACTGGGCTTTGACCGGCAGCATGTGCTGGCCCTGCGCAACTTGGGCGGGGCGGGGTTCCAGTCCACGCGCGACGCGGTGATGGAACAGGTGCGCCGCCTGCCCGGCGTGACGGATGTGGCCCTGTCCTCCGACGTGCCGACCGACAATAACGAAAACAACATGATCTTCACGCTGGAAGGCTCCGGCGAAAAGGGGCAGGTGATCAATTATCAAAGCCTGGGTGACGGCTTTCTGGAGCTGTACAAGGTTGCCCCGGTGGCCGGTCGTGTCTTCAGCCAGTCTTTTGGCACCGACCTTATCCGTCCGCCGGCGAACGGAGAGACGGGCCAAGCCACGGCCCTGATCAACGAGGCGGCGGCCCGCCTGCTGGGCTTCGCTACCCCGGCAGAGGCGGTGGGCCGCGTGCTGAAGACCAAGACACTGGGCAATTCGCCCTTTGACCTGACCATTGTCGGCGTCATCCCGGACATCCGTTTCCGCTCCTTGAAATACGGCCTTCAGCCGACGGTGATGTTCCAGGCAGAAGTTTTGTTCGACACGCTCTCCATCCGCTTTGACGGGCGTGACCCGTCGGCGCTGCTGTCACAGGTGCAGTCGCTCTGGGCCCGCATGATCAATGACCGGCCCTTCAACGCCGCCTTTGTCGAGGACATGATCGCCGCCCAGTATAATGAGGAACGGGTACAGGCGACCGTCTTCGCCGCCTTCTCCGGCCTCGCCATCCTGGTGGCCTGCCTGGGTCTCTATGGCCTGTCCGGCTTCGCGGCCCGGCGGCGGACAAAGGAGATCGGCCTGCGCAAGGTGTTCGGCGCGACGGTGACGCAGATCGTGGCCCTGCTGGTCTGGCAATTCTCCCGCCCCGTTATGATCGCCAACCTCGTCGCCTGGCCCATCGCCTGGTGGCTGCTGCGCGGCTGGCTGGACGGGTTTGAACAGCGTGTGGACCTGTCACCGGCCTATTTCGTGGCGGCGGGCCTGACGGCGCTGATCATCGCCTGGGTCACCGTCGCCGGCCACGCCGCCAGCACCGCCATGGCGCCGCCCATCAAGGCGCTGCGGCACGAGTGACCAATCAGCATTGACACGGGGGGAGAGGGGCCATGCTGCGGAACTGGATGATGGTGGCGGTGCGCAATCTGTTGCGGCACAAGCTTTATACCGCGATCAATGTGCTGGGCCTGACGGCGGGGCTGGCGGCGGCGTTGCTGATTGCCGTGTTTGTCCGGCATGAGCTGTCATTCAATGACCGGTTCGCCAATGTCGACAGCACCTGGCGCCTCAACCGTATCCTGCTGATCAATGGCCGGGCGCCGGAACCGACCCCTTCGCAGGCCATCCCCCTGGCACCCGCCCTGAAACAGAGCTTCCCGGAGGTGGTGCAGGCGGTCCGTGTGGCCCGCGTGCGGGAGGTGGTGCGCCGCGACGGGGACAGCCTCTATCAGCTGTTCTCCGCCGTGGACCCCGATTATTTCGACATATTCGACTGGCGCTTCCTGTCCGGCGATCCGGCATCGGCCCTGACACAGCCCAACAGCGCCGTCCTGACCGTGGCGACGGCGGAAAAGCTGTTTGGGACCACCAATGTCCTGGACCGGACCATCGAGCTGGGGTCCGGCATCACCCTGCGTGTGACAGGCGTGATCGAAAATCCGCCCGTCAATGTCACCCACCGGCCAGAGGCGCTGATCGCCCTGTCCACGCCGCTGCCCTCCATTGACCGCGCGCGGGAACAGTGGAACTGGAACTGGATCGACACCTATGTCCGTCTTGCCCCTGGCACTAACGTCGCGCGGCTGGATGCGGCGTTACCCGACTTCGTGCGCCGGAATAATCCGAATGCGGTGGAGGATGAAAGCCAGGGCGACCGCAACGTCCTGACGCTACAAAGGTTGCGTGATGTCCACACCGCCCCCCTTTCCGATGATGAGGGGACCAGCATGGCCGTCATCTCCGGCCTGACGGCGCTGGCGGCTGTCATCCTGGCCATTGCGGCGGTGAATTTCGTGAACCTCGCGACGGCGCGGGCCAGCATGCGGGCGCGTGAAGTGGCGATGCGCAAGGCATTGGGCGCGCCGCGCCGGCTGCTGGTGCTGCAATTCCTGGGGGAAAGCCTGCTGCTGACCTTCCTGTCAGGCTTGATGGCGCTGGCGGTGGTGGAGATGACGCTGCCTCTGTTCCAGGATGCGATGTCGGTCACCATTGATCCCGCCTATCGCGAGATTTGGGCCATGGCCGTCATCGTGGCTGGCTTGGCCTTTGTGCTGGGGGTGTTGGGCGGGATTTATCCGGCCCTGGTCCTGTCCGGCTTCCGGCCCGCCCATGTGTTGCGCGGCAACAGCAAGGGCAATGCCGGTGGCGGGCGGCTGCGCACCATTCTGGTGGTGGCGCAGTTTGCGGTGGCCATCGCGCTCACCGTCGGCACCCTGGTCGTGCTGCAACAGGCGCGCTATGCCAGCAGCCAGCAGCTGGGTTTCGACAAGGATAATGTCGTGCTGCTGCGCGGTGCCGACAATAAGGCGGCTAAGCCGAAACTGGCGGCGCTGAAACAGCGGCTGCTGGCCGATCCCGGTGTGATCGCGGCGGCGGGCGCCCCCTGGGTTCCTTCCGATGGGGCGGAGACCACCAGCGGTTATCGCCGCACCGACGATGGTCAGAATACAACCGTCACCATCCGCACTGACAATGTCGATTACGGCTATTTCGAAACGCTCGGTGCCCGGCTGCTGGCCGGTCGCACCTTTGATGAGAAATACGGGGCAGAGGCCGCCGCCGATGTGCCGCAGGGACAGCGCATGGATGGCCGCACGGCCAGCGCCGTGTTGTCGCTGTCGGCCGTGCGGCAGCTGGGCTGGGCCAGCCCGCAGGACGCCATTGGCCGCACCCTGCTCTATCCACAGGATGAGGGCGATGTGACCTTGACCATCGTCGGCGTCGTGGATGACCTGCAATACCGCACGGCGCGGGACCGTACTGTCGCGTCCGTCTATCAGATCGACCAGGGCCAGATCGGCACGCTGATGGTGCGGATCAAGCCGGATGCGGCCCCCGCTGTCTTGAACCGGATTGATGCCCTGTGGCGCGAAATGGTGCCGGAGGTGCCGGTGCGCCGGCAGTTCCTGGATGAACGGATCGAACAGCTTTACGCGCTGGATGTCCGCCAGGGCAAACTGTTCGCGGCCTTCGCGGGGCTGGCCGTGGTCATCGCCTGCCTGGGCCTGTTCGGTCTGGCCAGTTTCACGGCTGAACGCCGGACCAAGGAGATCGGCATCCGCAAGGTGCTGGGTGCCAGTGTCGGGGACCTTGTGCGCCTGCTGGTCTGGCAATTCTCGCGCCCGGTGCTGATCGCCAATCTGGTGGCATGGCCGGTGGCGTGGTTCGGGCTTAGCCGCTGGCTGGAGGGGTTTGCCTATCGTGTCGCACTCGACCCGCTGTTGTTCGTGGCGGCGGGTCTGGGGGCCTTGATCATCGCCTGGGCCACGGTTGCCGGCCATGCGGCGCGGGTTGCCGTTGAAAAGCCGGTGCGCGCGCTGCGGTACGAATGACGCCAACGGATATTGGCACCGGCGACTGGGGTCGGGGAAAGAGGGGAGCTGGGGACATGCTAAAGAACTGGGTCATGGTGGCGCTGCGCAATCTGCTGCGCCACAAGCTTTACACCACGATCAATGTCTTGGGCTTGGCCGCCGGTCTGGCGGCGGCCCTGCTGATCACGGTCTTCGTGCGCCATGAACTGTCGTATAACAGCATGTTCACCAATGCCGACAAGACCTTGCGCATCGTGCGGACGGAGCATCTGCCCGGCCGTCCGTCGGCGACCTATGCCGCCATGTCCATGCCCACGGCGGCGGCACTGAAGCAGGAATTTTCGGAGATTGAAACCGTCGTCCGTTTTGGCCGTGTGCGGGAGATCGTGCGCCGTGGCGATGAAAGCCTCTATGTCAGTTTCCATGCTGTGGATGTCGATTATCTGCGGCTGTTCGACTGGCCTTTCCTGTCGGGGGACCCGCGCACGGCCTTGTCACAGCCCAACAGCACCGTACTGACCAAGGCGCTGGCCACGAAGATTTTCGGGGAGCATGAGGCATTGGGCCGTACCGTAACCCTGGTCGATGGTCGTGTGCTGACGGTCACCGGGGTCATGAAGGACCCGCCCTCCAATGTGACGGATGAGGTAGAGGCGTTGATGTCCATTGCAACGCCGCTGCCCTTCCTGGAACGACAGCGGGAAAACTGGAACAGCAACTGGCTGCACATCTATGTCCGGTTGGTGCCCGGTGCCGATGTTGAGCGGTTGAAGGCTGATCTGAAGGGCTTCATGGCCCGCGTCCGCCCCAATGCCAACCCGCTGGAAGATGGCGGTTACCGCGCCGAACTCGGCTTCCAGCCGCTGTTGGATATCCGTACCCACCCGCTGCCCGGCGCTGTTGGCACCAGCATGGCGGTGATCTCCGGCCTGATGGCGCTGGCGGTGCTGATTATGGCCATCGCGGCCATCAATTTCGTCAATCTGGCGACGGCGCGGGCGACCATGCGGGCCCGCGAAGTGGCCTTGCGCAAAACGCTGGGCGCGCCGCGCCGACTGCTGATCGCGCAGTTCCTGGGGGAAAGCCTGCTGCTCACCCTGCTGGCCGGTCTGCTGGCCATGGCCATCGTGGAAATGGGACTGGACCCGTTCCAGTCGGCCTTGGGCATCAAGCTGGATCCGGTCTTCCATGGCCCTCTTCTGATGGGAGGGCTGACGCTGGGCCTGTCGGTGCTGCTGGGTCTACTGGGTGGGCTTTACCCTGCCTTCGTTCTGTCGGGCTTCCGTCCGGCGCAGGTGCTGCGCTCCAACAAATCCGCTGGTGTCGGTGGCGGACGCCTGCGCGCTGCCCTGGTGGTTGGGCAGTTCGCGGTGGCTATCGGCCTGACCGTCGGTACCCTGGTCGTATTGCAACAGACCCGTTATGCCAGCAGCCAGGAACTGGGCTTCGACAAGGAGAATGTCGTGCTGTTGCGTGGCTTCGAATATGAATCCGCGCGGTCGAAGCTGGAAACCTTCAAGACGCGACTGCTGGCCGACCCGGCGGTCGTGTCGGTGGCTGGCGCGCCCTGGGCACCGTCCGACCCGTCGGAACGCACCTCCACCTATGGCATCATCACCGGCGACCGTAACGAGACGATGACGGTGCGCACCGAACCGGTGGATTTCGGCTATTTCGAAACGCTGGGCACTACCATGCTGGCCGGTCGAACCTTCGATAAGGCGCGCGGTGCCGACGAGCCCAAATTCGTGCCGGAGGGCAACAGTGTGGAGGGGCGGACAGCCGCCACCATCATCTCTGCCACGGCCGTACAGCAGTTCGGGTGGGGCAGCCCGGCAGAGGCCATTGGCCGCACCATCAACTTCCCGCAAGATGAGGGTGACATTACCTTGCAGGTGGTGGGTGTTGTCACTGATCTTCAGTACAAGTCCGCCCGCAGCAGCACCGTCGCCACCATCTACCATGCCGACCCCGCAGAGACACGGGTGCTGATGGTGCGCATCCGCCCCGGTGATGTGTCGGCCACCTTGAACCGCATCGACAGCCTGTGGCGGGAAATGGTGCCTGACGTGCCGGCGCGCCGCCATTTCCTGGATGAACGCGTGGAACTGCTCTATGCCGACGATGTGCGCCAGGGCAAGCTGTTCGCGGCCTTTGCCGGGCTGGCGGTGATCATCGCCTGTCTGGGCCTGTTCGGTCTGGCCAGCTTTACCGCTGAACGGCGGACGAAGGAGATCGGCATCCGCAAGGTGCTGGGTGCCTCTGTACCTGATCTGGTGCGTCTGCTGGTCTGGCAATTCTCCCGCCCCGTGCTGATTGCCAACCTGATCGCTTGGCCAGCGGCATGGTACGGGCTGAACCAGTGGCTTCAGGGTTTTGCCTATCGCGTTGACCTTGACCCGGTGCTGTTCCTGGTTGCCGGTATGGGGGCTATGGTGATCGCCTGGGTTACCGTCGCGGGCCATGCAGCGCGGGTGGCGATGGCAAAGCCGGTCAAGGCACTGCGCTACGAATGATATGATCGGCCCGGGCCAAATCATTCGGGCGGTTGATGTTGAAAAACGGGTCGATGCCGTTCGGTCCGGCGGGGAAGGGGACATCCACCCGCCCGTGTCGGGCGGCAAAGCTCCCCACTTTGCGCAACCCCTCGTTCTGCAAGGCGTCCCGAAGGGCCGGACGTAGCGACAGGGCCCACAGGGCCACGGTCGGATGCCGGATGCCGTCCGGCCCGACCGCCATGGCGACGCCATCGGCTCCCGGCGGCAAGGCAGCCGTCAGGGCAGGCCCCAGGTCGGTGGGCAGGAACGGGGTATCACATGGTACGCACAGAAGGCGCGTCCGTTGCGGCCTGTGGGTCGCCACCCATTCCATGGCGGACAGGATGCCGGCCAGCGGCCCTGGCCGGTCGGGCACGGTATCGGCGACCGGCGTGATGCCGGTCAGCCAATCCTGCTCCCGGAACCGGGCCGGGTCGTCATTGACCGATAACAGGATCGTGTCGGTCCAGCAGCGGACCTTATCGACGACAAGATGCAGGATCGGTCGGCCTCCGACGGCCTGCAATCCCTTATCCCCACCCCCCATGCGGCGGGCCATGCCTCCAGCCAGGATTACCGCCACCGGCGGCAAGGGGTGATCGGCAATAGTGCCACCATTCATAGTATTGTAACCCTGCATACGCACGTATTCGGGGCGTGAAAACCCATGACCGGTAATAAATCTGAGATGTATGGCAATTCCATTATCTCTAATTTTGCGGAATGCATTCATGCCTCGAATGCGTTAGGGTCATGGCGCCTTCGGCGTAGCCCGTTTGGAAATTGACGTAGTTCAGCTTCGCACCCAGGGGGAACAAGGACGATGCCCAATTCCATCGATTTGTCCAAGCCGCTTGTTACCGGTCAGACCCACGGAAGCCTGACCGTGGTTGGCACCGGCATTCGTTCGATTTCGCATTTCACGCAGGAAGCGATCGGCCACATCCGTGATGCCGACGCCGTATTCTTTGCCGTGCCGGATGGCGTCACCGCCAATTTCATCCGTGAACTGAACCCCAGCGCCTATAATCTCGCCCTGCATTATGGCGAGGATAAGCGTCGCCTGATCACTTATGTCCAGATGGCCGAAATCGTGCTGCGCGCGGTGCGCGAGGGCAAGCGCGTCACGGCCGTGTTCTATGGTCATCCGGGCTTCTTCGTGTCGCCCGCCCGCCGTGCGCTGAATATTGCCCGCAAGGAAGGCCACCGGACCGAGATGCTGCCCGGCATCTCCTCCACCGACTATCTGTTCGCCGATTTGCGCATCGATCCGGCGGTCATGGGGTGCCAGATTCTGGAAGCCAGCGACATGCTGCTGCGCAACCGTCCGGTCATCACCTCCAGCCATGTTGTGCTGTTGCAGGTGGGGTCGGTCGGTGACAGCTATTTCTCGGTCAAGGGCTTCAAGAATAATAAGCGCGCCATCCTGTTCGAACGCCTGATCGAGATCTATGGCGAGAACCACCCCTGCTACCATTATCTTGGTGCCACCTTCCCGGGGCTGGATAGCCAGATCACGCGGCGGCCGCTGAAGGCTTATCGCGATCCGGCCGTCCGCGCCTCGGTGCATCCGGCCTGCTCCTTCTATTTTCCGCCCAAGGACATTCTGCCAATCGACGAGGAGATGGCGGAAAAGCTGGGCATGGGCTATCCCGGCGGCAATGTTGGTCGCACCGGCGACGTGCTGCCGAAAAGCCCCAGTGGTGATTATGGCCCGTTCGAAATGGACGCGATCGCCCGGCTGGAGAATGAAGCCCCCGGCGGACGTGAGCGCAGCACGTCGAAGGCTCTGTATCGTGTTCTGTCGCAGATGGCCGGCAGCCCCGACGCCGTCGATGCCTATCGCCGTGATGCCAAGACCTATGTCAGCCTGTTCGGCGGCCTGACTTCCGAGGAAAAGGCCGCTCTGACGGACCGCAGCGCGTCGGCCCTTCACGGCGTGGCATTGCAGATCGTGCGCAGCGCCGATCCTGTCACCGCACGTGCCACGACGGCGGAACAGCATGTGGCCACCGAACAGAACGTCGCCGAGCAGCATGTGGCGATGGAAAACCACGTGGCAATGGAAAACCACGTGGCAATGGAAAACCACGTGGCCGTAGAGGGCCATCTGGCTGCTGAGCAGCATGTAGTTGGCATCAGCCGCAACGCTGCCACCGCCAGCGGCGCTGATGCGGGTGAACTTCACGACGCCGAAGAGCTGCATGATGCAGGCGAGCTTCACGACGCGAAGGAACTTCACGACGCCGAAGAACTGCATGATGCGGGCGAGCTTCACGACGCGAAGGAACTTCACGACGCCGAAGAGCTGCATGATGCGGGCGAGCTTCACGACGCGAAGGAACTTCACGACGCCGAAGAGCTGCATGATGCGGGCGAGCTTCACGACGCGAAGGAACTTCACGACGCCGAAGAGCTGCATGATGCGGGCGAGCTTCACGACGCGAAGGAACTTCACGACGCCGAAGAGCTGCATGATGCGGGCGAGCTTCACGACGCGAAGGAACTTCACGACGCTGAAGAACTGCATGATGCGGGCGAGCTTCACGACGCGAAGGAGCTTCACGACGCCGAAGAACTGCATGATGCCGCCGAACTGCACGAACCGGACTCCGACCGGCAGTAAAAGGCAATAAAATGAAAGGGGGGATGGTCACATCCCCCCTTTACATTTCTTCTGTGTCACGGGATATCCAGTGTTGGTCCTTTCGAACCGGGAATGATCTACTGTGCAACGGCCTGTGATGTATGACAGCGTGACCGATTTTTTCGGGTTGCCTGAAGACATCGCCAGGCTCCGTGGCGCGCTGGACGGCAATGGCCAGGGTGATACCGGTGTTCGTATCCGGTTGGCTTGGTTCCTGCGCCAGCGGGATACCGCCGCCGCGCTCGACTTGTTGGCGGCCATCGGATCGCCTGTTCATGGCGCTGATGAGGCTACGCACCGGCTTTATGGCCGCGTCCTTCTGATAGAGGCGGAATGTGCACGCCTCCACGCCGACCTGACCCGCGCCATGTCCATGCTGGATCAGGCGGAAGGCTTGTTCACCAGCCTTCATGATCCTGTCGGCCTGGGCGATTGCGCCTTCATCCGGGCCGAAGCGCTGTTGCTGGCCGGGGAAATCCTGGCGTCGCTGCGGTCACTGCGTGATGCGGTCGATCATTACAGCCGGGGCACCGACCCTCTCCGCCAGGCCATGGCTATGGCTTGGGCCACCAATCAGGAGCAATATCACAATCCTGGTGAGGCACAGGCCCGTTGGGACGGGACCAGCCTTTCCAAGGAGTGCCTGCAACATCCGGCCGTTCGCGCCTATGCCGCCACCTGCGAAGGCAGTGTGGCCTTTCAGCAGGGTGATTTTCCGCAGGCCATCCGCACCTGGGAAGACGGTTTCGAACAGGCCCAGGTGGCGGGGGCGGTGACGCTTGCCATTCATCTGGCGACCGTGACGGGGGCGGCCTATGCCAACCTTTTCGACCTGCCGACCGCCCTGGAATGGAAGGAGCGGGCGGTAGGGTTGGCCAAAGCCATGGGCTGGCCGGAGGCGCTGGGCGCCACCTTGTCCTCCATGGCGGAGACGACAACCAGCCTGGGCGAGCATAAGCGCGCCGAGATGCTGTTTCAGGAGGCTTTGCCTTATCTTGACCGGCTGCCCGGTTCGCGCCGTCATTCAATCGCCTATTCGGCCTATGGCAATCTGTGCATCGCCATGGGCGATCCGGCGGCGGGCCTGGAATGGTATCAGAAGGCCGAAACCATCGCGCAGCGTCTGGGCCATCCCGACGTGGAACTGCTGCTGGGTTCGGCCATTCCCAATGCCTTGCTGAAACTGGGTCGCGCGGACGAGGCGGAACAACGTGTCCTGCGCGCCCGCTCCCTGTCAGGCGCTCAGGGCAACCCCTATTACGAGATCGAGGCGTTGCGGGTTCTGGCCGCTGTGCGCCGCGCCCAGGGACGAGACGCGTCGGAAGCCATCTCCTTGCTGCTGGAGGCGTTGTCGCTGGGCGAGGCGCTGAAGGGCATGACCATCCGCAACGAAATCTATGAGGAATTGGCCCGCGACTATGAGGCGGCGGGTGATTTCCAGCGGGCGCTGCATTATGAACGCCGGGCCCGCGAAAGCTGGCAGCGCAATTTCGACCGGCAGAACGGTGCGCGCATCCAGGCCTTGCAGGTCCGCTTCGATACCGCCCGTGCCCGTGCGGACGCCGAGCATCACCGCCGTCTGGCGGAGGCGGAAGCCGCCCGTGCCCTTGAACTGGATCGTGCCAACCAGACGCTGGAACGGCTTGGCGCCATCGGGCAGGATATCACGGCTCGGCTCGACAGCGATGGCGTCTTCGACACCCTGTCGCGGCACCTGCACGATCTGATGCCGGCCAACACGCTGTTCGTGGGGTTGAAAGACGACGCCCGGCAGATCATCGACATACGCTATCGCATGGAGGATGGACGGCGTCTGCCGCCACGGCAGGTGGCGCTGGCGTCCGACAATCTGTCTGCCCGCTGCGTGCGCGACAATGAAGAAATACTGGTCAGTTGGGGCAGCGCGCCTGATACACGCCCCATGCGGACCGTGCTGTTCCGGCCCCTGGCGATGGGGCGGCGTGTGCTGGGCGTCGTCTCGGTCCAGAGCGAACTGCCCAATGCCTATGGGCCGCGTGAGCTGCTGATCTTCCGCACCATCTGTGCCTATGGTGCCATCGCCATGGCCAATGCGGAGGCTTATGAGCAGCTGGATCGCGCCATGGCGGAAACGCGTGAGGCGCTGCAACGGCTGGTACAGCAGGAGAAGATGGCGGCGCTGGGTCAGCTTGTGGCCGGCGTGGCGCATGAGGTGAACACGCCGCTGGGGGTTACCCTGTCCGCCGTCTCGCAGCTGAATGACAGCATCCGCCATCTGCGCGAGATGGTGGTGCGCGGCAACCTGACCCGTTCTCTGCTGACGGATACCTTGGAGAATGGCCAGGATCTGGCCGCCCTGGCTCAGCGCAACGTGGTGCGCGCCGCCGATATGATCCGCACCTTCAAGGGCGTGGCGGTCGACCATGGCAATGATGAGCGCCGTATTTTCGACCTGGATGATTACCTGTCGGAGATCATGTCGCTGATCCGGGCCCGGGTGGCCGGCAATGGCAACCGGATCGAGCTGGATGTGGTGTCGGTGCAGATGGACACCTATCCGGGCGCCCTGGCCCAGGTGATCACCAATCTGGTGACCAATGTCGCCGATCATGCCTATGCCCCGGATCGTCCGGGTCGCATCCTGGTGCGTGCGCGGCGGCTGGATTCATCCATGGTTGAAATTGCGGTGGAGGATCAGGGTGTCGGCATTCCCGCCGATATCCTGCCCCGTGTTTTTGACCCGTTCTTCACCACGCGCCGGGCATCGGGCAGCATGGGGCTGGGTCTGCATGTGGTGTTCAATCAGGTGACGCAGCGCCTGAATGGCAGCATCGTCGTCAACAGCGTGTCGGGGAAGGGGACCGTCGCCGTTCTGCGCATCCCGCGCGAGGTGCCGGGGGACCTTCCCACCAATTTCCTGACCACTTCTGACGAGCAGGCAGGAAGCCGTAAGGTCACATCAGGGCATTAAGGGTGACGGTCATGAAGGCGGCGACGGACAGAACGGTCGCGGCCTCGACGGCACCGACGCTGTCTTTGATGAAGCTGCGGAAACCGGACAGGACTTCATCGGCGTCATGGGCGGCGGCGTTGATCATGGCGGACATGGGATATCTCCTTCGGGTCGGATGGATCAGAACAGCGTGTTCACCAGCACAGCCATGAAGACGGCGACGGCAGCAATGCCAGCGGCTTCGACAACATGGGCCAATGTGGGGACGGAAGCGCGGAAGCCAGACAGGATGTCGTTGGCGTCATGGGCAGCGGCGTTGATATAGGCGGACATGATTTTCTCTCTATCTCAGGGGTTTGTGGGGTTGGGGGATTACAGCAGCGTGTGCAGGGCCAGCGTCAGCAGGCCGCCAATGGCCAGGGCGGTCGTGGCTTCGATCAGGTCGGATACCGTCGGCAGGGAGGCCAGGAAGCTGCTCAGCATGTTCTCGTCG
The DNA here is from genome assembly GCF_059489915.1 of Niveispirillum sp. CC-CTL257. NCBI lineage: Bacteria > Pseudomonadati > Pseudomonadota > Alphaproteobacteria > Rhodospirillales > Azospirillaceae > Niveispirillum > Niveispirillum sp. CC-CTL257. The sequence continues at coordinate 1,623,754 of NZ_JCAJXE010000001.1, read as the reverse complement.
GCGGCTTCGATCTGGTTCGTCAGGTTCGTCATTTTCATCTCCGTGTGTTCGTGTCTTTCGATGACCCTGTATCAGCAAAGGGCGTGCCAACTGGGTTTTTGGCACATTCTGGAAAATACAGAGAGGGTCAAAAGGTGAGTGTTGTTACAAAGTGGTGAGTTCGGCGATAAGTGGTTTGGATTGCGACAACATCGGGGCGGCGATTGTCCGGAAATGGACAGAGATCGGGGCCGGGATGTCCGCTGGCGAACGATTTACGCCTGTCCGGGTTCGGCATGCGTGATTTGCATCACATGGCGATGCAGGTATGCGCCAAATGCAAAAACCCCCGCCGGAGCGATCCGGCGGGGGTGGAACAGAAATAATGACTGGATGAAATCAGGTCGGCGGGACCGTCGCCCGCCTTGTTCTGAAATCAGTGCTTCTCGCTGATCACCTGCTGGCGCAGCACATCAATGGGGGCCAGGGCACCCTCGCGCTGGAAGTGCCAGAAGGTCCAGCCATTGCAGGCCGGCAGGCCCTGCATGGCGGCACCCACCTGATGGATGGAGCCCTTATGCTCGCCCAGATGGTTCTGCGCCACCAGGGTGCCGTCGGCGCGGACCTTGGCGATGTGGCGGCGGCGATTATCGAACAGCATGGTGCCGGGCTTCAGGAAGCCGCGTTCGATCAGGTTGCCGAACGGCACGCGCGGCTGGCTGCGCTTGTTGGTAACTTCCAGCAGTTCCGGCTCCGCCACCTCTTCGACCTGGGCGATACGGTCATTGGCCAGGCGGGCATATTCATGTTCCCGCTCAATCCCGATCCATTTGCGGCGCAGGCGCTTGGCCACGGCCCCGGTCGTGCCGGTACCGAAGAACGGGTCCAGCACGGTATCGCCGACTTTGGTGGAGGACATCAGCACGCGGAACAGCAGGCTTTCCGGCTTCTGCGTGGGGTGTGCCTTCTGGCCTGTCTCGTCGCGCAGACGCTCCGACCCGGTGCAGAGCGGCAGGGTCCAGTCGGACCGCATCTGCAAATCCTCGTTCAGCGCCTTCATCGCCTCATAGGCGAAGTAATATTTGCTGTCCTTGGACTTGGAGGCCCAGATCATTGTCTCATGGGCATTGGCAAAGCGGCGGCCCTTGAAATTGGGCATCGGGTTCGATTTGCGCCAGATGATGTCGTTCAGCACCCAGTAGCCCAGGTCCTGCAAAATGGCGCCGACGCGGAAGATATTGTGATACGAGCCGATCACCCACAGGGTGCCGTCATCCTTCAGCGTGTGGCGCGCCGCATCCAGCCAGTCGCGGGTGAAGCGGTCATAGCTTTGGAAATCCTGGAAACGATCCCACTCCTCATCCACCCCGTCGACACGGGTATGGTTGGGGCGCATCAGGTCGCCGTTCAATTGCAGATTATAGGGTGGATCGGCGAAGACCACATCGACCGAACCGGCGGGCATATCCCGCATCAGCTGAACGCAATCACCGACGATAATCCGGTTGGTCGCTAGTTTTTCATTCATGATTTTGGCCGCCGACTCGGGAGGGGAATTTCGCCGACAATGATTCGGCCCCGAGTCGCCGTCAACAGAAAAATTTTGGAAGAGTCAAAAGAGTCAGAGAGTTAGAGAGAGTTGTTCGGAAACTGGTGCAAAAGAGCGGCGGTGATGCGGCGTCGGGCCTAAGCTTTTGATGGCGGCGCGATGGGCGGCGGTTCCATAGCCCTGATTGCGTTCCCAACCATATCCGGGGTGTTGAAGCGCCAACTGCCCCATGATCTTGTCCCGCGTCACCTTCGCGACGATGGACGCGGCCGCAATGGACAGGGACAGGGCATCGCCTTCAACCAGGGTTTCCACTTGGCAACGAAGCCTGGGCGGGCGGTTTCCATCCACCAGGGCCAGGGACGGCATGCGACCGATTTTTGCGGCCAGTTCGTCCACGGCGCGGGCCATGGCCAGGAAAGTGGCCTGCAAAATGTTCACCGCGTCGATTTCCTCCACCGACGCGATGCCGACGCCGAACGGCGCATGGGCGATGATGCGTTCAAACATCGCCTCGCGCTGCGCCTGCTTGACCTGTTTGCTGTCATTGATGCCGACGCACCAGTCGGGAATGGCGTCATGGGGCAGCAGGACGGCGCCCGCGACGACGGGACCGGCGAGCGGACCGCGCCCCGCCTCGTCCACACCGCAGACCAGGAAATCCGGGCCATGGCCCAGGCGAAGTTCGTGCGAAAGATCAGGCATGTGCCCTGTGTGGCAAAAGCCGTCATTCCGCGCAAGGCCGTCATGCCCTGCATCGGGTCCGCATTTGCGATGGATCAAGGCGTCATCGGTGCGGCGGGCGCAATGTTCGGCCCATCCGCGATCCGACCGAAGCCGTCTCAGAGGCCCCGTCATGCGTCCCGACCTTGTCGCCAAATACCGCCACCAGCGCGTGCCCCGCTACACCTCATACCCCGCCTCGCCGCATTTCACCGATGCGGTGACGGCGGACACCTACCGGGACTGGCTGCGCGACGCTGATCCAAGCTCGTCCCTGTCGCTGTACCTGCATCTGCCTTTCTGCAAATCCATGTGCTGGTATTGCGGCTGTCACACGACGGTGGTGCGGCATGAGGACCCGATCTGGTCCTATCTGGCGGCCCTGTCGACCGAACTGCGCAGCGTGGCGGGTTTGCTGCCTGATGGTCCCGTGGTGCGGCATGTGCATTTTGGCGGCGGCACGCCGACCCTGTTGCCGGTACAGGGCTTCCGGGCCTTGATGGCGGAATTGCGCACCCGCTTCCGCATTGCGCCCGATGCGGAGATCGCTATCGAGATCGATCCCCGCACCCTCAGCGCCGATATGGTGGAGGCCTTGGGCGATGTCGGCGTTACCCGCGCTTCGCTGGGCGTGCAAAGCTTTGATCCCGACGTGCAGGCCGCCATCAACCGTATCCAGCCGTTCGAGATGACGGAAAATGCGGTCAACAGCCTGCGCGCCGCCGGCATTCAGGGCATCAACCTCGACCTGATCTATGGCCTGCCGCGCCAGAGTGTGGCGTCATGCGTGGAAACGGTGCGGCAGGCGATCAGCCTGAAGCCCGACCGTCTGTCCATCTTCGGCTATGCCCATATGCCGGGTTTCAAGGCGCACCAGAACCGGATCGATATCGAAACATTGCCGGATGCCGATGAACGGGTGGCACAGTTGCGGGCCATGGAGATGGCGGTCATGGCGCTGGGCTATGTCCGCGTCGGCATGGACCATTTCGCCCGCCCCGACGATGCCATCGCCATCGCCGCTGAAAAAGGCACGCTGCGCCGGAATTTCCAGGGCTACACGACGGATGAGGCCGACATGCTGCTGGCCTTCGGGGCGTCTGCCATCGGCAAGTTGCCGCAGGGTTATGTCGCCAATATCCTTGCCCTGCCGGCCTATCTGAAGGCCATTGAAGCCAATGGCCTGGCCACGGCCCGTGGTTATCGGATGAGTTTGGATGACAAGTTGCGGGCAACCGTGATCGAGGCGTTGATGTGTCGTTTCGATGTCGATCTGGCCAAGGTGGCGGCTGCCTTTGGCACGCCGCATGAAGCGATTATGCCCGATGCCCGGTTGCTCGCCGATCTGGCCGGCGACGGTGTGGCGCATCTGACCGGCACGCGGCTGACCATTCCGGATGCGGCACGACCGCTGGTGCGATCCGTGGCGGCCCTGTTCGACCGGCATTTGGACCCGGAGGGTGGGCGGCACAGCAAGGCGATCTGACGGTCCACAATACTGGACAGGGCGGGAAGGGCGCGGCATTGTCGGGCATCAATCGACTGTCATAAAAGTGCAATGAACATGCGATCCATCCGCGTCCTGTTGCTGGCGGCCTCCGCCATCGCCCTGTCCGCCTGCTCCGTCAATATTGCCGCCCGCGACGACAAGGCACCGCCGCCCCCCGTCGCCGTTCCGCCGCCCCCGGCACCCGTGGTGGCCAAGCCGGGGCCGGAGGATGATCCGCGTCTGCTCGCCACGCTGTACATGCAGCAGGCCGAGGAATTGCGCCGCCTGTCGAAGCAGGCCTATGCCCTGGCTGCCGTCCGTCTGCCGGCGGCGTTGAAGAAGCCGGGATCGTCGGCCCTGGAACAGACCGATGGCGGCAAGGGCAAGCCGCCCGCCGCCATTTTCGATGTGGACGAGACGGTGCTGGATAACAGCCCGCATCAGGCCCGCGCCATCCTGTCCGGCACGCGCAATTTCGATCTGGGCCAGTGGGACCAGTGGGTCAGCGAACGCGGGGCCACGCCCATGCCGGGTGCTGTCGATTTCGTGAAGGAACTGCGCCGTAACAAGGTGCGGGTGGTCTATATCACCAATCGTGAATGCCGCCCCCGCGCCACCAGCCCCGGCGATCCTTGCCCGCAGCATACGGACACGCTGGCCAATCTGAATGCGGTCGGACTGGGTCCCGTGGCCCCGGAAGATTTGATGCTGAAGGGCCAGAATGGCTGGCCCAGCGACAAGGCCCCGCGCCGGCAGGAGGTCATCAAGACCCACCGCATCGTCATGTCCTTCGGTGATCAGTTCAGCGACATGATGAGCGTGACGCGCAAGGATGACAGTGCGGCCCGCGCCCGCATCGCGGCGGAACATGAGGATTTGTGGAACACCCGCTGGATCGTCATCCCCAACCCCACATATGGTCAGTGGGTTGACGTTCTGCCGGACCCGATCAGCGGCGTTCTGCGGACGAAGTGAAGATAAAAAAGGGGCCGGGTGACCGGCCCCTTTTTCAATCCGCCACGAAATCCAGCGCCACGCCATTGATGCAATAGCGTTGAAAGGTGGGCGGCGGGCCGTCCGGGAATACATGGCCCAGGTGCGAACCGCACTGGCTGCAATGCACCTCCACCCGCACCATACCGTGCGACCGGTCCACAGTACTGCCGACCGATCCCGGCAGCGGGTCGTTGAAGCTGGGCCAGCCGGTGCCGCTTTCGAACTTGTCCCCCGACTGGAACAGGGCCTGGCCGCAACCGGCGCAGCAGAAGCGGCCCGGGCGTTTTTCCCGCAACAAACCGCAGGAACCGGGCCGTTCCGTGCCATGCGCCCGCATCACCCGGTATTGATCGGGCGTCAGGATGCGGCGCCATTCATCGTCGCTGCGGGTAATGGGGAATGTTTTGGTCATCGCAGCCTCCGTTTCACATCCTTGCCATATGGATCAGCGGGTAGGGTTTTCCAGCATGATCAACAGGTGACTGCCCGATTTCGATGAAACCCAGTGCCGCGTAGAACGCCACGGCCCCCGGATTCTGGCTGTTCACATCAACCATCAACCGCCGGCTCAACCCCAATGCATGATTGATCAGGCGTCGACCCACACCATGCCGGTGCCAGACGGGATCAACGAACAGCGCCTCAATCTTCGGCCCTTCCAGCCCGATGAAGCCCTGCACGTCCCCCGCGGGTGACAGGGCCAGCCATTGCGGCTTGTGTGGCAGGTACAGCGTCATCAGCAGATGTTCATAGAAGGCAATATCCGCCGCCGCGACAAAGCCATGCGTGGCATCCACCGCCGCCCGCCAGACGCGATGGATGGTGGTAAGATCGGCTTGTGTGGACAGGCGGATTGCAGTGGCTGGCATCACGGCGGGTCCCACAGAAAAGAAAGGGCCGGCCCTGCGATCAGGACCGGCCCTATGGTGACAGAGATACCGGGACGCTTACCAGACCTTGCAGGCCTTGTCGCCGCGAACCATCTTGTCGGTCGGCTTGCAGTTAAAGGCCTTGGCGAATTCCGGCATGTTCGACAAGGTGCCGTTCACGCGGTATTCGGGCAGGGAATGCACGCCCGTCTGGGCCTGCAGGCGGCGGAATTCCGGCCGTTCCTGTGCGCACCAGACATTGGCCCAGCCATAGAAGAAGCGCTGTTCGGCGGAGAGGCCGCCGATCTTCTTCTTCATACCGGCCTCGCCCAGCCGGCGCTTCAGCGCGTCCAGCGCCACCGGCAGGCCGCCATTGTCGGCCGTGTTCTCGCCCAGCGTCTGCTTGCCGTTCAGGTTCACGCCCTCAACGGCCTGGAAGCCGGAATATTGATCGATCAGGCACTGTGCCCGCTCGGTGAAGCGCTTGGCGTCGTCTTCCGTCCACCAGTCAGCCAGATTGCCGTCGCCCGCGAACTTGCGGCCCTGATCATCGAAACCATGAATGATTTCATGCCCGATCACGCCGCCGATGGCACCGTAATTATAGGCATCGTCAGCGGTGAAATCGAAGAAGGGCGGCTGCAAAATGCCGGCGGGGAAGTTGATATTGTTCTGCTGCGGTGAGTAATAGGCATTCACCGTCGGCGGCGTCATGCCCCATTCCGAACTGTCGCGCGGCTGACCGATGCGGGCCAGACGGCGGCGCTGTTCAAAGCTGTCGGCGCGGGTGACATTGCCCAGAAGGTCACCCTTCACGATGGTCAGCGCCGAATAGTCGCGCCAATTATCGGGGTAGCCGATCTTGTTGGGCATGTTGGCCAGTTTCTCATGCGCCTTGGCCTTGGTCTCTGCGCCCATCCATTCCAGCTTGCTGATCCGGTCCTTCAGGGCGGCCTGCACATCGCCGACCATGGTCAGCATGCGCTTCTTGTGGTCCGGCCCGAATGCCTTTTCCACGAAATACTGGCCCAGATCCTCGCCCAACGCATTGTCGGTGGCGGCGACGCAGCGCTTCCAGCGCGGGCGCTGTTCCTTGGTGCCGTTCAGGGTACGGCCATAGAAATTGAAAGATTCATCGCTGAACGCCTTAGGCAGCCATTGCGCATTGGCGCGCAGCACGTGCCAGGTCAGATAGGTCTTGATGTCGTCCAGGCTGGCCTGGGTCAGCTTGGCATTCATCGCCTCAAAGAATTTCGGCTGGCCGACATTCATCTCGGTAAAGGCCGGCGTGCCGATGGCCGACAGATAGGCGTTCCAGTCGATGGCAGGCACGCTCTTGGCGAAATCGGCCAGAACGGTCGGGTTATTCTGCTTCTGCGGGTCGCGGCGTTCCAGGCGGGTCATCGACGCCTCGGCCAGCGCCGTTTCGAACGCCATCACCGCGTCGGCCTTGGCTTTGGCGGCCTCCGCCGGCGTGCCGGCCAGTTCGAACATCTTCGCCACATGCGCCAGATAGGCGGCGCGCTGTTCCTTGGACTTGTCATCATCCTTGAAATAGAAATCGCGCTCCGGCAGGCCCAGACCGCCTTGACCGGCGGCGGCGATGGTCTGCACGGCATCGCTGAATTTCTGCATGCGGCCAAAGCCGAACAGGGTGTTCACGCCCTGATCATGCAGATAGCCGACGACGGCACCTAAGTCCTTCTTGTCCTTCAGGCCGTTGATCCGGTCCAGCATGGGCGACAGCGGGGCCAAACCCTTGGCATCCACACCTGCCTCATCCATGCAGGACGCATAGAAATCGGCGATGCGGGCGGTCTTCGCATCCGGCTTGGCGACGGCTTCGTCCAGGATCTGGCGCAGCAGGGTCAGGTTCTTGTCGGCCAGCGCGTTGAAATTGCCCCAGCGCGCCTGATCATCGGGGATCGGGTTCTCGCGCTTCCACACGCCGCAGGCATGCAGGAAGAAATTATCGCAAGGGGACACCGCATCATCCAGCACGGGCAGGCCCGGTGCCGGCGGCTTGCCGGCCTTGGCGGCGGCGGGGGCCGCCTGGGCCACCTGCACCGGCGCGTCCGCCATGGCGGTGCCCGACAGCATAAACGTCAAACCCAACGCCAGCAGGCTGCTGGCGCCCATCCCGATCCGTTTCATCATCTCGACCCTTGTTTTTGATCTATGTGCAGGATGCGGCCCTTTCGGGGCCTGTTGCTTATGCCTGCAAAACTATCATGGGCGTCGCGACCGTGCCGCGCCGGCTTTGTAACGCGCTCGTAAATGCTTGTTGCGCAATGGTTGCGCCATGAAAAAAGGGGCGGCCACACGGGGCCGCCCCTTTCACACTGTCATAGCGGGATTACCAGACCTTACAGGCCTTGTCCCCACGCACCATCTTGTCGGTGGGCTTGCAGTTAAAGGCCTTGGCGAATTCCGGCATGTTGGCGACGGTACCGTTCACGCGGTGGCGCGGGGCCGAATGCGGATCGGTCTGGGCGCGCAGCCGCTCATTCTCCGGCTTGGACGACGAACACCAGACGCTGGCCCAGCCGTAGAACAGTTTCTGTTCCGCCGTCAGGCCGTTGGCATCCTTCGCGGCCAGCGCTGCTTCCCCGCCCTTGCGGTTCTTCAACGCCATCAGGGCCAGACGCAAACCGCCATTATCGGCGGTGTTTTCGCCCAGGGTCAGCTTGCCATTCTGGTTGGTGTCGCCCGCCACCTGATAGGAACCATACTGGTCCACCAGACACTGGGCCTTGGCTTCGAACTTGTGGCCGTCTTCTTCGGTCCACCAATCCTTCAGATTGCCGACGGCGTCAAAGGCGCGGCCCTCATCATCGAACCCGTGCGTCATCTCATGGCCGATCACGGCCCCGATGGCGCCATAGTTCAGGCCGTCATCCGCCTTGAAGTCAAAGAAGGGCGGCTGAAGGATACCGGCGGGGAAGTTGATGTTGTTCTGGCTGGGATCGTAATAGGCATTCACCGTCGGCGGGGTCATGAACCATTCGTTCTTGTCCACCTTCTGGCCGATCTTGGCCATCTGATAGGCATTCTCGAACTTGGCCGAGCGGAACTGGTTGCCGATCAGATCGTCCTTCTTGACCTCCAGCGCCGTGTAATCGCGCCACTTTTCGGGATAGCCGATCTTCTGCGCCATGGCGGACAGCTTCTCCAGGGCCTTGGCTTTGGTCTCTTCGCTCATCCAGTCCAGCTGCTTGATATCCTCGGCATAGGCTGCGCGCAGATCGTCCAGCATGACCAGCATGCGGGCCTTATGCTCGGGGCCAAAGGCGGCTTCGACGAAATGCTTGCCCAGATCTTCGCCCAGCGCATTGTCCGCCGCATTGGTGCAGCGCTTCCAGCGCGGGCGGTTCTCGGCGGCACCAGACAGGGTCTTGCCATAGAAGCCGAAATTCTCATCCACAAAGCCCTTGGACAGCCAGGGGGCCGTGGCGCGCAGGGACTGCCAGGTCAGGTAGGTCTTGATATCGTCCAGGCTGGTCTCGGCCAGGGCCTTGTCCAGGTTCGTGAAGAAGCCCGGATCATTGACATTCATGTCGGTGAAGGTGGGCGCACCCACCTCCCGGACGTAGGCCGCGAAATCCACACCCTTTGCACTGCCGGTAAAGGCGGCAAAGCTGGTGGGATTGTTCAGCTTGGCCGTATCGCGGCGGTCCACCTTGGTCATGGTGCCGGTGGCCAGCTTCGTCTCAAACGCCATGACGGCGGCGGCCTTCTTGTCCGCCACATCGGCCCCATCGCCGGCCAGCACGAAGACGGCCGCGACATGCTTTACATAGGCGTCGCGCAGCTTGGTGGAGCGCTCGTCATCCTTGAAGTAATAGTCGCGGTCGGGCAGGCCCAGGCCGCCCTGGTCAAAGGCGGCGATGGTGTCTTCCGCCTTGGCAAAGCTCTGCTGTGCACCAAAGCCGAACAGGGCATTGACGCCGGCATTGTGCAGCGTGGCGATCAGGGCGCCCAAGGCGGCCTTGTCCTTGACGGCGGCGATCTGGTCCAGCAGCGGCTTTACCGGGGCGACCCCGGCGGCATCGGCGGCGGCCTCATCCATGCACGCGGCATAGAAGGCGCCGATCTTCGCGGTGCCCGCCTCATTGCCCTTGGCGGCCTTTTCCAGAATGTCGTGCAGCAGGTTCTGGTTGCGCTGCTGCAGCTCATCAAAGGTGCCCCAGCGGGAGCGGTCGGCCGGAATGGGATTGGCCTTGATCCACGGCCCGCAGGCATGGAGGAAGAAATCGTCGCAGGGGCTGACCTCGGTATCGAGGACCAGCTTCATCTTGGCGGCCTCTGCCGCGTCCTTCGCCTGCTGATTGCTTTTCAGCGTGAAATAGCTGCCGGCACCGATGGCCGCCACGGCCACCAGCGATACGGTCAGCAACAAGCCCTTGCTTGCCATGTGGGGTCCCCCGTCTGATCGACGATATGTGTTGAGCTGCCGCCTTCTCGGGCGGTCTGTTTATGCCGGGGACCCTAGCACCGCGTCCGGGCCATCGCGAAGGCCGGCATGTAACGGAACTGTTACAGCGGCCAGAACGTCGCCGCCGGGCAACAGCGACAGGTTGGTGCGCAGCAGATCGGCCACAGGTCCGCCCGCGCGCCGGGTTGCGGGCAGGGTCTGCAGCAGCAATTGCTGCATTTTCTCTGCCTCCAGCTCCGCTGCCTTCACCTGCGCACGCAGCGACTCCGTCGCCATAACACCGACGGCGGGGGGCGGGGCGGGCAGGGGACCGGATTTCAGCCGCCGCCGCACCGCCCGCAGGGGCCGAACCACCTCGTCCCGCCAGGGCCGGGTCGCCACTTCCGCCTCTGCCACCTCCGCCGGGGTCAGGTCATGGCCCAACATCGCCAGCCACGCCGCCCACAGCAGCAGATTGACATCGGCCCCATGCCTGTCCTGTGCCTCCAGGCAGGCATCGGCCACGCCCGGCGCGGCGTAAAGCCATAGGGAGAAGGACCAGAGGTCGGCCGACGCGGTCATGGTCAAGGGACAGGTTCCGGCAAGGATTGGTCCCCGCCCTTATAGGGCAAGGACCACGCGCCGAACAGGCCCGGTCAGGGGCAGGTGGGGCCGCCCAGCGTCGGCGGGTTGGCGGTGGGGAGCGGCTTCACATGCGCCGATACGGGCAGGTTCAGTTCCCGCAACCGCGCCGCCACCAGCGACGCCATGGCCCGCGCCCCGATCTCGCTGAAATGCGTGTCATCGGTAACGCCATCGGGCCAGCGGGTATAGCCCGCCGCCTGGGCCTGTTCCTTGCTGTAATGCAGGAAATAGGCTTTCGCCGGCTCCGCACCCAGCCCATGGACATAGACCCGGCTGTCATAGCCCAGGTCGATCAGCGGCGTCGCCGTTTCCCGCGCCACGGCCCGCGTCACCTCGGCATAGGTGGGGAAACTGTCATTGATGCTGCCATCCTCCTTGAAACTGCGTCGCGCCACAGGCGTCAGCAGCACCGCCTGCGCACCCTTTTCCCGGGCCATGGAGATGAAACGCAGCAGATTGACGCGGAAATCGGGCAGGGGCGTATAGCGCTCCTCCTTGGCCTGATTGGCATCATTATGCCCGAACTGGATCAGCAGCGTATCGCCGGCGGCAATATCCTTGGCAATGGCATCAAACCGCCCCTCGGCGATGAAGCTCTTGGTGCTGCGCCCACCCATGGCCCGGTTTTCCACCGCCACCGACCCGTCCAGGTTACAGGCCAAGGCCATGCCCCAGCCCATCTGCGGATAGCGGTCAGCGCCGTAATGGGCCGCCGTGCTGTCACCGGCAATGAAAATGCGTTCCGCCATCGCCGCCGGGGCCGACAGCAGCAGGGCCGCCAGGGCCGGGATCATCCAGTACCGCATCTCCATCCTCCCGTGAACTTGTATGATAAATCGGAAACCGGTGTCAAAGTACGGTGGGAGAGGTGATGGGGCAAGGGGGGATGTGGGTGGTGAAGGCGTGGTTCCCTCACCACCCCTCCACTATCCCAACTATGGAATATATTCCCATAAACCGCTAGGATAATGGTCCCTTATCCCCTTTGGAGCCGCCCCATGCCCTCGCTCAGCCATAATCCCTATGACACCGACCACCCCACCCTGACTGCGCAGGAACAGGCAGAGGCCTGGTGGCGCGGCTCGTCCGACCGGCATGTCCGGCCCTTCACAGAGGATGTCAGCTTCGCCTCTTGCGGCCATCTGCTGGAAGGATATAAATCCCGAAAGGCGGATGAGGTGACCTGGGCCAAGATCGCTTTCCATCTGGCCGCCGGCGTGCCCATCATCAAGATCGCCGAACATTACAAGCTGTCGCGCACCACCATCTGGCGGGCGCTGACCCAATCGCACAATCTGCGCCGTCGTGTGGCCGAAGAACGCGCCCTGATGCGGCGGGAGGCGGATAGCCGCTTTGTCGCCATGCGCGAACTGGTCGTCGATACGCTGTACCGCGCCATTGCCGACGGCAATATGCGCGCCACCCTCTGGGCTGCTGACCGGTTGGGTTTGGGTGCCGAACTGCTGCAACAGGCGGAAAGGCCCCCTAAGCCCGGCTATGCCCGCACCCCCGATGGCTGGATGACGGCGCTGGACCCGGAAGCGGCGATCAGGGCCGATCTGTCGGCACCGCCGGGTAGGGACATGCCCTTGCCCGTCCCTGAATCCTCGACACCCGCCGCACCGCCGCCCAAGGCCCGCCGCCGGGGGCCCATCCTGCCCGCCGGTGCCGTCACCGCGTCGGCCCCGCCGCTGCTTCCCGATCCCGCCCCGGACCTGACGCCCGAGGCCAGCCCCGATGACGGCCTCGCCCCCGACCCGGTGCCGACATTGCCGCCCATCGACGCCGATCCCATGGGACAGTTGGGCGACCCGCTGCCCGACTTTCCAAAGGAACTGCGCTGGCGCAACCGCCCGCGCGGCAAGGTGAAGGCATCGGCCCCGCCGGCCCCGCTCCATGACGGCCCATCCCTGCGCCTGAAACGCGGTTGCTACCGTCTGCGCGCGCGTCCCGCGGTGCGCCTGCTGTTCTGGATTCTCCATAACAGCCTGCCCTTGGCCGACGGGGTGGATGGCGCGCCCGGCCTGTCGGCGGCTCGCTGGACCATGCGGGCCCGCTGGCTGGCCTGGGGTGACAAACTGCCCATGGACCTGTGCAACCGGGAAGAAAGGCCGGTGCACAATGTTTCACAGCCGCGCTGGTCGAAGAAGGAGGAGGGGTATTGAGGGGGCGACGCCACCACCACCCCACCCGCACGGGAGGGGCAGCCATGGCAGCCCGGCACTTCCACCGGGACCGTCACGGCCCTATAGTCGCCGGCTTTACCAGCGCCGACAGTATCGAGAAGACACGCCATGACCCCCGCCGCCCGTTTGGCCACCGCGACTGATTTGCTTGCCGAGGTGATGGACACCCCGCGTCCGGCCGATGCGGTCACCAGCGCCTTTTTCCGCGCCCGCCGTTACATCGGTGCCAAGGATCGCGGCGAGATTGCGTCGCTGGTCTATGGCGTCATGCGCCATTGGGCGCGTCTGCATTGGTGGCTGGAGCGGGTGAACCATATGCCCGATCCGCGGGCGCTGGTCATCGCCGACTGTATTCTGGCCGGTGGCCGCACCGCCGATGCTGTGGCGGGTCTGTTCAACGGGGCCAAGTTCGCACCCGCCCCCCTGTCGGACCGGGAACGCAAGCTGATCCGCGCGCTCGACACCCGCACCCTGAACCATCCCGATCAGCCGGAAGCGGTTCAGGCCGAGGTGCCGGAATGGGCCGAGGCGTCGATGCGTGCCACCTTTGGCGACCGGTTCCTGGCCGAGGCATCGGGCATGCTGGGTGAGGCACCGCTGGACCTGCGCGTCAACCCGGTGAAGGGCACGCGGGAAGATGCGGTGAAGGCCCTGGCCGATGCCGGGATCAAGGCGACGCCCACCGACCTGTCGCCCGTGGGCCTGCGTCTGGCGGGTCGCGCGCCCGTCATGGCGCTGGATGCCTATAAGTCCGGTATGATCGAGATCCAGGACGAAGGCTCGCAGCTTGTCGCCTTCATGGCCGATGCCCGGCCCGGTATGCAGGTCGTGGATTTCTGCGCAGGGGCCGGTGGCAAGACCCTGGCCATCGCCGCCATGATGGAAAACAAAGGCCGCGTGGTGGCGACCGACGTGCTGGAAGGCCGTCTGACCCGCGCGAAGGAGCGGTTCCGCCGCGCCGGCCTGCATAATATCGAAACCCGCGCCATCAAGACCGAACGCGACCCCTGGGTGAAGCGGCATAAGGGCAAGTTCGACCGCGTCGTCGTCGATGCGCCCTGTTCGGGTACCGGCACCTGGCGCCGTAATCCCGACAGCCGCTGGCGGCCCCTGGGTCCCGGCCTGTCGGAACTGGTGCCGTTGCAGGCCAGCATCCTGGACAGTGCCGCCCGTCTGGTCCGCCCCGGCGGCCGCGTCGTCTATGCCACCTGTTCGGTATTGCGGGAGGAGAATGAGGGCCAGGTGGAGGCGTTCCTGGCGTCGCACCCCGATTTCACGCTGGTGCCCGTGCCGACCGCTTGGCCCGCCGCCTGGGGCAAGCCGCCGGTGAGTACCGACATGTTGCGCCTGACGCCGCTGCGCCATGACACCGACGGCTTCTTCGCCGCCGTCCTTGAACGCCGCGCCGACGCGGCGGCGGAAGAGGCTTCGGGTGACGAAGGGGACGCGGCGGCAGCAGTAGAAGAAGAGGCCACCGCGTGAATTGGACCCAGCCCTGACACTCAGGGTGGTGATTGACCGCCAACGGCCCGGCGGGCATGGTGTCGGCAGCGTTTTCCGTAAGGAGTGATGGCTTTGCGCGCAGTTGTTAAGGAATGGGCGGGTTTGATCGGTTTTGTCGCCGGCTTCTACCTTGTCATCAATACGCTGCTGTTTGCGGGTTTCCACGTCCCATCGGAAAGCATGCTGCCCACTTTGAAGGTGGGGGATCAATTCTATGCGGCCAAATACGCTTATGGCTACAGCCGCTTCTCCACCAGCTTCGTGCCGCTGCCCTTCGGCGGCGCGGGTCGCTTCCCCGACATCACGCCCGAACGCGGCGATATCGTGGTCTTCCGCCTGCCGACGACGGAGGAAGATTATGTTAAGCGCGTCATCGGCCTGCCCGGCGACACGATCCAGGTGCGCGAAGGCCTGCTCTATATCAACGGTCAGGTGGTGCCGCGCGAAAAGAACCGCGACTATTCCTACCGCGACAATGGCGGCATGGTGGTGCAGGTCACGGAATATACCGAGACCCTGCCCAATGGTCGCAAGCACCTGATCATCGAACAGCGCGATGACGGCTTCGCCGATAACACGCCCGAATATAAGGTGCCCGAAGGCCACCTGTTCATGATGGGCGATAACCGCGACAATTCGCAGGACAGCCGTTATCTGCGTCAGGTCGGCTATATCCCCGTTGAACGCGTCCTGGGCCGCGTCTCCATGGTGGCCTTTGCGCGCAAATCCTGTGCGGAAGAAGAAGGCCTTGTCTGCCCCGGCGGCGGCTGGTCCGACCGGCTGTTCCGCTGGGTGGCAGCCGACTGATGGCGGGGACGGCGGACAGCCCGGCACCGGTATCGAAGGTGCGGGAATGGGTAGGGTCCATCGCGACCTTCGCCGGGGCCGTCCTGGCGGTGAATACCTTGCTTTACCAGGGCTTTTACGTCCCCTCTGAAAGCATGCTGCCCACCCTGACCGTGGGCGATCAGTTCTACGCGGCCAAATACCCCTATGGCTACAGCCGCTTCTCCACGCCCTTCATCCCCTTGCCCTTCGGGTCTGGCCGCGTATTGGGCGATTTCCCGGCGCGCGGCGACATCGTCGTCTTCCGCAAGGCGGGGGAGGAGAATGATCTGGTCAAGCGGGTGGTGGGATTGCCGGGCGACCGGCTGCAATGGGTGGATGGCCGTCTCTATATCAATGGCGCTCTGGTGGCGCGGGAGAAGGTGCGCGACATCACCTATCGCACCCATTCCGGTTCCGTGGTGACAGCCACTGAATATCTGGAAACCCTGCCCGGCGGCCGCCGCCACCTGATCCTGGAAAACACCGACGCAGGCAGGGCGGACAACACCCCGGAATATGTCGTGCCCGAAGGCCATCTGTTCATGGCCGGCGATAACCGCGACAATTCCGGCGACAGCCGCTTCCTGAACGATGTCGGCTACGTCCCCCTGGAACGCGTCCTGGGCCGCGTCTCCACCGTCGCCTTCACGCGCAGCGGCTGTTCGGCGGAAGACGGCCTGACCTGTCCCGGCGGCGGCTGGTGGGATCGGTTCTTCCGCAGCGTGGCGGCGGAGTAAAAAGGGGCGGTCCGATCCGCCGACGCTGTTCGCATTTGATGAAATAGGATTAAAATCCTTGAATTTCACAGTATGAAATGACTATATTCCAATTTCTGGCTTGGTCTGCCACTGTGCGGGTCAGAAATTGGGAGTAACGTCATGGAAATGATGATTGCAAGCATCATCGCGCGAAACAGCAGCCCTGATCCTGACGACATTCTGACAGCCAAACATATGCTTAACCGCTTGGGGCTTTATGTGCCGGCGAGGGAGGTTGGCATGCCCCGCTTCGCTGACCCCGCCCTTTTCGATGCGTTGAAGGCTTTCCAGAAGCGGGCGGGCTTGCCGGAAACAGGCGAGGTCGCACCCGATGATGATACTTGGCAGGCATTGTCCGACGCATACAGGCAACCGCCCGGTGATGATGAAGCTTATATCTGGACCACGATGGAGGATGACCGCGTCCGCCCATCCCATATCAAGCGGCAGGGGCGTCGCTTCTTGTGGAAGGACCATCCCTGGCCAGGTGAGGAAAGCGACTGTCGGTGTTGGGCAGTGATGGTGCCAGAGGAGGAGAGACCGGCGGGTACATCTGCGAACCCGCCTCAGCATCCCTTGTCTGAACCATGGGAGAAGCTCGTTGTGGACGGCCTTCGTAAATTTGAAGGGGATGTCGCCCATCCCTATGGTGACAGCAGGGGGTTCTTGACTGTTGGTGTGGGCACGAATGTGAGCCGGGAAGCCACCTTCCTGGCGTTGCCCTGGCGGATCGGGGATGAAAATGGCCGCATGGCCACAGCCGCAGAAATACAGGATGGCTATAACAAGTTGACCCGGTATATCGCCGCAAGAATGGAAGAGGCGGCGGCACAGGGCCGGCAAACCTTGAATTTGCCTGATGAGCATTATCAGGGGATTACAAATCTGCGCCTTCCCAAAATGGAACGACAACAGATGGCGGAGCGGGACCTTGACGCTTTCCAGCGGGAACTGAACGCCAAGTTCAGCGGCTTCAATACCATTCCGGCCCCGGCAAAGGTGGCCCTCATGGACATGATCTACAATATCGGCGGCACAAAATTTACGGCGGCCAAATGGCCCTCCTTGTTCGCTGCCGTTTCCGCCCGCGATTGGGAAAAGGCCGCCGCTGAAAGCCGCCGTGTGGATGTCAATGCACGTCGGAATTCAAGCACGGCGGCGCTGTTTAAGCGGGCTGCGGAGATATCAAGATCGGGTGGTGTCTGAGATCAGGGTTCGGGCCGGAAATAGGGGATTGTCGACAGTCCACCGCAACTCAAACCAGTATCCGTTACCCTGAAATCATTGGCTATCAGCATCCGATACCACCCGGCGAACAAACAATCGGCATGATCTTCTTTCACCAGGAACAAACCATCTGGCAATTTGTGGGCATGGATCAGATAGAAGATCGGGTCTTTTATCGCGCCATCATTGTATGCTTTCCTGCACCGCAGCGCCGAAAAACGCCTGCCTTTCTGTTCGCCCTCATCAATCACGATGCAGGCCGCCCGGTCCCCATTCTCCCAGGACAGCCGATCCCCCATGATCGTTACATTGCCGCCGCCCATTCGCGTCGCGGATAGCTCCCACAGCCCGCAGAATTCCTTATTCGTCAGGACGCAGGCGTCAGCGGACTTGGCGGCGGTAGGCTGCTCAGCGCTGGCACCGACCGGTAGCACCAGAACCAGGAGCAGCATCACAAGCACAGCGGAACGCAAGAACACCTCCTTGGCAAAACCGGCATCATCTTGAAGGTGACACAAAACGGTTGCAAGTGATGATGTTTATGCAGCCAAAAAGCCCAGTGCGGCGGTGGCCCCTTACTCCGCCGCCGCCGGTGCCGTCGGTTCTTCTTCCTGCTTGGGCATGGGCAGGCCGTTGATGGTGGCCACGGCCAAGGCGGCGATATAGGGCAGGGACTGGACGACCAGCATGGCCGACCAGATATAGGCGTCGCGATTGTCGCCGCCTTCCTTCCAGCCCACGGCGAAGGCCGTGACCCAGAGGGCCAGCATCAGCATGACCTCTTCCTTGGCATGCAGGAAGCCCTGGATCAGGGCCGGCTGATCCTCGCACTTGGGCGTGCGCACAAATGGGCGGCCTTCGGTGAAAAGACCCGTCCATACCGCCCGCCCCACCGTGTGGGTCAGGGCCATGCCGGCCACGGCGGCATTCACCTTGTCCAGGAAGCCGCACTTCACCCGCGCCGCGTAAAGCCACAGGCCACACGCCACCTTGAAGAAGAACACGCCCAGGGTCGGCATGATGAAGACCGTCGGCGGGAACTCGAAATAGCGCGGGGCGAACAGCAGGCCCAAAGACCAGAAGATGCCGCCCACGACAAAGCCCATATGGGCCGCATCGGCGAACCAGGGCAGCCAGCCGGTGACGAAGTGATATTTCTGCCCGAAGGTCAGGGTCTTGCCGCTGGGCAGGAATTCCCGCCAATGCCGCTTGATGATCTGGACCGCGCCATAGGCCCAGCGGAAGCGCTGCGTCTTATACCCCGCGAAGCTGTCGGGGACGAGGCCCTTGCCGAAGCTGTCGGGCATATAAACGCTTTCCAGACCCTCCTCGAACAGGCGCAGGCCCAACTCCGCATCCTCGCAGATACACCATTCGGCCCACCAGCCAACCCGCTTCAGGATGGAGGTGCGGATCAGGGTCATGGTGCCATGCTGGATGATGGCGTTGCGCTCGTTCCGCTGGACCATGCCGATATGGAAAAAGCCCTGATATTCCCAGTTGATCATCCGGTGGAAGGGATGGATGTGCCAGTCGCGGTAATCCTGCGGGCTCTGGACGAAGGCGACTTTCTGGTTTTCGAAATAGGGGATGGTGGAAGACAGCCAGTCGGGCGTGACCTGATAGTCGCTGTCGATGACGCCCACGACCTCGGCGTCGGGTGCCGTCACGGCCAGCCCGAAATTCAAGGCACCAGCCTTGTATCCCGGCCATTTCGCTAGGTGGAAGAAGCGGAAATGCGGGCCCAGCTTGGCGCAATGCGCCTCCAGCGGCTTCCACACTTCCTCATCCTTGGTGTTGTTATCGATCACCAGCACCTCGAAGTTGGGATAATCCATCTTCGCCAGTGCGTTCAGCGTCTCGATCACCATATGCGCCGGCTCGTTATAGCAGGGCACATGGATGGAAACCTTGGGGTAATAGCCGCTGGTATTGACCTTGACCGGGTTGAACTTGCGCTTCCAGCGGTCGGTCCACACCACCTCCGTCAGTTCCAGCCCGTCAATCAGCACGACGATCAGCAGCAATATCTGGGCGCAGATCAGGATCAGGAAGGCGACGAAGGACATGGTGTTCATGCCCGTCGTCATCGCCTCCGTCGCGGTCCAGACCAGACCCGACGCGATGCCCTGGATCAGCGCGCCATAGAACAGCTGTCCCGCCGGCTTCAGATCATCACGCGCCAGCACGAACCAGAACATGGGGATGAAGGCCAGAAGCGTGGCGATGGCGCACAGCACGGGCCAGCCCGGCACCTCGAATACCCCACCTTCCATGGGGAATTTCAGCTGGCGATGGGTGTCCCAGATGCCCCAGTTGGCCTCCGCCTCGCCACCGATCTCCCGCTTCCAGGGCTGGTCGAAGCCTTCCATGATGTAATAGTCCCAGCGGTTTTCACCGGCCAGGTTCAGGAAGTTGCGGATGAACTGCGCCTGATTGACCAGACTGGCCTGGGCACCGCCGCGATAGGGGCCGTCCGACGGCCAGCCGGCTTCGCCGATCAGGATATGCTTGTCAGGGTACTTGGCGCGGACCTCGTCATACCCACGGCGCACCTGCTCCATGGCCTGCTCGATGGGGACCTTTTCCCAGTAGGGCAGCAGGTGGATGGTGATGTAATCGACGGCCTGCGCCAGTTCGGGATATTTGATCCAGACATAGGGCGGCTCGGCGGTGGAGACGGGGACATCCATCTGCCGCTTCACGCGCTGGACATAGTCGATCAGCGCCTCGACCTCCAGGTCGCCGCGATACATCACCTCGTTGCCGACCATGACGCGCGTCACGTTCTTGTTGGCGCGGGTCAGGCGGACCAGGGAGTTGATTTCCTGCTCATTCTTGCCCAGGTCGCCGGAAATCCAGGCACCAGCGGTCACGTCCAGGTCGTATCGCGCCGCAATCTCCGGCGTCACCTCCAGCCCGTCCGTGGCCGTGTAGGTGCGGATGGAGCGGACAAAGGGGGCGACAACGGCGACATCGCGCTCAATATCGGATCGCGACGGGTGGCGGCCATCCTGTGGGTTCTGATGTTCCTGATAGGGGCTGAAGGCGACGCCGGATATCGTGCCCGACCATAATTTCTCTGGCGTTGTCGGCCGGTTAGACAGGGCCCAGGCCCCGATATTGCCCAGGACCAGCAGCAACAGCACACCCCAAGCCGAAGCCCGCATCTTCAAAATCTTGCCCATCGTTCCTGTCTTGCCCCTGGAACACCGGCCGCCAGGAATGGCAGCGGGTCAACTTCTGGCAGCCGTTTCTGTTATTTTTGTGAAAAGCGCAATGGCCATCCGTTGTGACAGGGCTGAGCATAGCGCAGGCGGCCCATCTTGGTATAGACCGGGCACGATGACAGGGCAGGGGAAGGTGATGGAAACCGGCTTCGATCTGGATGTGCGTCTGGCGGCGGATACGGTGACGTTGGGGGACTGGCCCCTGTCGCGCGTGCTGCTGATGCGCAATCGCCTGTTCCCCTGGCTGATCCTGGTGCCGCGCCGGGCGGGGGCCGTGGAAATCCACCGGCTTTCGCCCGCTGATCAGGTGCTGCTGACGTGGGAGACATCGGCGGCGGCCCGCGTGCTGGAGCGGTTGTTCCAGCCGGACAAGATCAATACCGGTGCCCTGGGCAATGTCGTGTCGCAACTGCATATGCATATCATTGCCCGCCGCCGCGACGACGCAGCCTGGCCCGGCCCTGTCTGGGGGCGCGGCTTGACGGCTGCTTATGGTGGCGATGAACTGACCCAACTGGCCGACCGGCTGTGGGTCGCCTTGAAAACTGAAATCACTGCAATCCAGGACGTAAAATGAAGAAACTGCTGATCCCGGCCCTGCTGGCCGCCTGCCTTTTCCCTCCGCTGTCGGTACAGGCGACTGAGGTTGCCGGTCTTGGCGCCAGCGAGGCGATCCAGTTCGGCACCAGCTACAGCCTGGACTCTGCCGTGTTGAAGGAAAAGCGGCGCATCAATGTGCTGCTGCCCGCTTCCTACGCCGATGGCAAGCGCAGCTATCCGGTGCTGTATCTGATTGATGGCGGCACCAAGGAGGATTGGTTTCATATCGCAGGTCTGGTGCAGTTGGGCGAACTGAACGGCGTCACCAAGGAAGTGATCCTGGTCGGGATAGAGGGGACGGACCGCAAGCGCGACCTGACCTCCCCTTCTCAAGACCCGCTGGATATCAAGGAACTGCCCACCCATGGCGGGGCCGACAATTTCCGGCGCTTCCTGGGCACTGAGATGAAGCCCTTTATCGAAAAGAACTTCCGCACCGATGGCGAGACGGGTGTGATCGGTGAAAGTCTGGCCGGTCTGTTTATCCTGGAGACCTTCCTGCGCCAGCCGGAAATCTTCACCCATTACATCGCCATCAGCCCGTCCCTGTGGTGGAACAAGGAGGCCCTGTCCTATCAGGTGGCAGACCTTCTGAAGGCGCACAAGCCCGGCACGCGCAGCCTGCATCTGGCCATCGGGAACGAGGGTGGCGGCATGCGTGGCGGCTTGGACCGGGTGATGGCAGCGTTGAAGACGGGGGCCCCGGCGGGCCTGACCTGGGATTTCCAGGATTTGCCGGGCGAGCGGCACCATTCCGTCTATCATCCCGCCGCCCTGCCGGCCCTACGCGCGGCCTTTCCGGGGCCGAACCCTATCAAGTGACGGGAAGGGGGAGAGGATGACAGGGCCCCTATCCCCAAAGGCCAGTATAGAAGCCAGTACCCATGCCCCTACCACATCTGGTATGGATAGGGCATGACCGACGCCGCCTATGAAATCCTGGACAAGCGACTGGCCGAAGCCCTCGGTGAACGCTATCTGTCCTATGCGCTCTCCACCATTGTCTCCCGTTCGCTGCCCGATGTGCGCGACGGGTTGAAGCCGGTGCATCGGCGCATTCTGTTCGCGATGAGCCAGTTGAAGCTGGACCCCAACACGATGCCGAAGAAATCGGCGCGTGTGGTCGGTGACGTGATCGGTAAGTTCCATCCTCACGGTGATCAGTCGGTCTATGACGCCCTGGTCCGTCTGGCCCAGGATTTTGCCAGCCGTTATCCGCTGGTTGAGGGCCAGGGTAATTTCGGCAATATCGACGGCGATAACGCCGCCGCCATGCGATATACCGAGGCCAAGCTGACAGAGGTCGCCAAGGCCCTGATGCAGGGTCTGGACGAGGATGCGACCGATTTCCGCCCCACCTATGATGGTGACGGGCAGGAACCGGTGGTGCTGCCGGCGGCCTTTCCCAACCTTTTGGCCAATGGTTCCGCCGGCATCGCGGTCGGCATGGCGACCAGCATTCCGCCGCATAATGTCGGTGAGATTTGCGGTGCCCTGAACCTGATCATCGAACGCGAATTGCTGCCGGCACCGGAAAAGCGTCGGCCGGTGACGGTCGATGAACTGGTCAGTTGGGTTCGCGGCCCTGATTTCCCGACCGGCGGCGTGCTGGTCGAAAGCCGCGCCAACATCATTGAGGCCTATCGCACGGGTCGCGGTGCGTTTCGTCTGCGCGCCCGCTGGACCAAGGAAGCCTTGGGCCAGGGCACCTGGCAGGTGGTGGTCACCGAAATCCCGTATCAGGTGCAGAAATCGCGTCTGGTGGAAAAGATCGCGGAATTGCTGGCCGAGCGGAAATTGCCGCTGCTGGAGGATGTGCGGGACGAATCAGCCGAAGATATCCGCCTTGTCCTGATCCCCAAGAGCCGGAATGTTGATCCCGCCGTGCTGATGGAGCAGCTGTTCCGCAACACAGATCTGGAAATCCGGTTCAGCCTGAATATGAACGTCCTGGATGGCGGCACCATCCCGCGCGTCATGAATCTCCATGAGGTGCTGAACGCCTTCCTCGCCCACCGTCAGGATGTGCTGATCCGCCGTTCCCGCTTCCGTCTGGCAGAGATTGAGCATCGGCTGGAGGTCCTGGGCGGCTACCTGATCGCGTATCTGAACCTGGATGAGGTCATCCGCATCATCCGCGAGGAGGACGAGCCCAAGAAGGAGCTGATGCGCACCTTCCAGCTGAGTGATGTTCAGGCCGAAGCCATCCTGAACATGCGCCTGCGGTCCTTGCGCCGTCTGGAAGAGTTCGAGATCAAAAAGGAACATGACGCCCTGTCGGCCGAGAAGTCCAAGCTGACCGAGCTGCTGGAGGATGAGGGCAAGCGCTGGAAATCCATCCGCAGCGAGGTGCAGCAGATGGATAAGAAGTTCGGCCGCTCCACCGCCCTGGGTGAACGCCGGACCGAGGTTGGCGACGCGCCTGCCGATATCGTCGTGCCGGTGGAGGCGATGATCGAGCGGGAGCCGCTGACCGTCTTCCTGTCGGAAAAGGGCTGGATTCGCGCCGTGTCGCGCCACCTGACGCCCGCTGAAGTGGCCGACGCCAAGTATAAGGATGGTGACCAGGAACGCTTTGTCCTGCGCGTGCAAACCACAGATAAGCTGCTGGTCTTTGCCTCCAACGGCAAATTCTACACGCTAGGGGCGGACAAGCTGCCGCGCGGGCGCGGGTTCGGGGAGCCGGTGCGCCTGATGGCCGATTTCGGCGACGCAGAGATTGTGACCCTGTTTGCCCATGTGCCAGGGCAAAAGCTGATTGTGGCCAGCAGCGATGGAAGAGGCTTCCAGGTGGAGGCCGACGAGGTGGTGGCCCAGACCCGCGCCGGCAAACAGGTCCTTAACCCTTCTGATGGCGGGGTGGCGGCCCTGGTCATTCCGGTGGAGGGCGATGCGGTCGCCGTTATCGGCAATAACCGCAAACTGCTGGTCTTCAAGTTGGAAGAGCTGCCAATCATGACGCGCGGCAAGGGCGTGGCGCTCCAGAAATACAAGGATGCCAGCCTGTCGGACGTGAGGACCTTTAACCTGGCCGATGGTCTGTCCTGGAAGATGGGCGGGGCCGAGGGCCGGGTGCGCAGCGTCACCATGCCCGAATTGTCGGGTTGGGTTGCCTTCCGTGGCACCCAGGGCAAGCTGCCGCCAACCGGCTTCCCCCGGAACAATAAGTTCACCGATTGAACAGCCTGATGCGCCCCATCCTCTGCGCCCTCCTGCTGCTGCTCGCCATTCTGCCGGCGCGGGCGGAGGTCGGGGCGGAGATGGCGGTGGTGTTACAGGAACAGGGACTGGCGGGTGCCACCTGGGCCTTTGTCACGCCCGACGGGGTAACCACTGGTGCTGAGGGTCTGGCCGACGCCAGCAAGGGCTCCCCCATGCGTCCCGATCATCGGGTGCAGGTGGGATCGGTGACCAAGACTGTGCTGGCCACCGGTATTCTGCGGCTTGTCACGATGGGTCGCGTGTCGCTGGATCAGCCGGTCGCCGACATTCTACCCACTGTCACTATCGATAATCCCTGGGCGGCCACACACGCGCTGCGCCTGCGCCATCTTCTGGACCATACGTCCGGTTTGGATGATGCGCGGCTGTGGCAGGTGTTCAGTATGCGTCCTGCGGCCGACACGCCGTTGGTGCAGGGTATCGCGCATGAGGGGCAGGATCTGCGCCTACGCTGGCCGCCCGGCGACCGCTTTTCCTACTCCAACACCGGATATACGCTGCTGGGTATGGTGGTGGAGGCCGTGACGGGGGAGCGGTATGAGACGTGGCTGGATCGGGAGTTGCTGGCCCCGCTCGGCATGCGCGACAGCACCTTTGGCTTTGTGACGCAGGCCAGGCCGGGTGCCGACGCGCGGCTTGCCATGGGGCACTTTGATGATGGGTCCACCCAGGTCGTTATCCCCTGGTTCACCCGCCCCGCCGGACAATTCACGACCACCGCCAGCGACATGGCGATGTTTGCGCAGTTCCTGATGGGTGATGGGACAATCGATGGCGCAGGCTTC
The DNA here is from genome assembly GCF_059489915.1 of Niveispirillum sp. CC-CTL257. NCBI lineage: Bacteria > Pseudomonadati > Pseudomonadota > Alphaproteobacteria > Rhodospirillales > Azospirillaceae > Niveispirillum > Niveispirillum sp. CC-CTL257. Next base: position 1,598,751 of record NZ_JCAJXE010000001.1, on the reverse strand, counting down.
ATCGCGACTGACCTGCTGCGCGGCATGGGGCGGCAGACGGGGACCGCGGCTGCCAGGGCGGGCCTGCCCGTCGGCTATGCCCTGGGGCTGCAAACCCGCGACCGGCATGGAGTTGTCGGCTTGTGCCATGCCGGCAACATCGTCGGTTATCGCTCCATGCTTTGCCTTTACCCTGACCAGAGAAAAGCCTTCTTCGTCAGTGTGAATGCCGACAGTGAGACTGCCAGCTATCCCGCGCTTGATGCTGTGCTGATCCGCGCCCTGGACGTGTCGGCCCCGGTGCCGCTGCCCCCCGTGGTGGACCCCGACAAGACGGCCTGGCAGGGCATCTACGCACCCATGCCCAACCGGTTTGCGCAATTCGCCTATCTGGACGGGCTGACGGCCACGATACAGGTGTCAGCGGTACCTGATGGCTTGTTGCTGACCAACCTGCAGAAGCCCGACCGCATGTTGTTGCCGCTGGGCAATGGCCTGTTCCGGCAACAGGACCGCACCATCGCCTCGCATGTGTTCATGCGCGATGCCGACGGCGTCTCCTTCAGCGACGGGGGGCAGAGTTATCAGCGTATACCGGCTTGGCGCTTCTGGTCGGGTTGGGTGTCGGTCGGGTTTGGGTTGTTGGGGCTGGGATGGCTGCTGGTGTCCGGTCTCTGGCGGTTGCTGGCGGGTCCGCGAAGCCTGGGTGCAATGATCCCGCTGGCGGCCCTGATGTCGCTTGGCCTGCCGGTGCCGCTGCTGATCTGGGGACAAACTTTCCTGCAACTGGGCGATCCCACACCGGGCAATATGGTTTTGGCTGCTGTAACTGGCCTGCTGCCGTTGGCCTTGTTGGTCGCCCTGATCCTGGGCCGCAGCCGTGTTGGCGCTGTTGCCTGGATTGACCGCGCGGCCACCATCGCCGCGCTGCAGTGGCTGGTCGTGCTGGTCGTGGCGGGCCTGCTGCCCCTGCGGCTGTGGATATAGGTGGCAATTGTTCGCTGGCGGAGTTATTTCCGCGCCTTCCGGATAGATGGTCGTTTCACCCGAAACGGGTCTACACTGGTCCCAGACCGTCGGTGTGATCACCGGTGGGAAGGGGGTGAACATGCGCCTTGCCGTCATCGCCGGGCGCCTGCTGTTCGGGAGCTGGATGGTGATCGCTCCCGGCACCCAGGCGCAGGCCGTCGAGGTTTTCCGGTTCCTCACCAATATCGCGCCGCCTTACCAGGAGATGGTGGACGGTACGCTGGACGGTACCTCCATGCGTGCATTCTCCTGCGTGATGGACCGGTTGGATCAGCGCTATCAGGTCGATCTGTCGCCATGGCTGCGTGCCCATGAACAGGTGCGCCAGGGTCTGGCCCAGGGCATTTTTTCGGTCGCGCCTGATATGGCGCCGGAGCCGTCGGCGGGACGGCTGTCATTGCCACTGGCCCTGGAACGCTGGGTCTGGGTCAGCGCTGGCCCGACCGGTCCCATTCCAGCACAAGTGCAAACCGGCCTGCCGGTGGCCGCCGTTCTGGGGTCCAACCAGTTGAACTGGTTACAGGCGCGCGGCACCAATGTCGATCATGCAGCCCGTAACGCGGCACAGTTGCTGCGCATGCTGATGGGCGGTCGCGTGACGGCCGTGCTGATGGACGAGGCGGAACTGGCTGCCGCGCGGCGGGAGGCGGGCATCGACCCAGGTCGACTGACCGTGGCCTTTGAACGCTACATGCCGCTGGGTGTTTTCTTCTCCGCAGTTTTTCTGCGGTCCCATCCCGGCTTCCTAGAACGGTTCAATGCCCAGGTGCCGTACTGCGCCGCCGCCAATATGTCGCTGACCCCGTTCGAGCGGCGCACGGTCCTGGCATTGGCACACCAGATACGGGATCAACTGCTGTCTGACCCTCGCCTGCTGCCTGCATTTGCCGACGCCTGGCGCGTCAATGGTGTCAGGCAGGTGCAGGAAATCGTGGCGGCGGATCGCCAATATCAGCTTCACCGGCAGCAGGCCGATGATCCGCTGGTGACAGCGTTGCGTGACCATCCGCTTTCGGCGCTGCTGCAACGGCTACGCGCTGGCTTGGCCGGGCAGGTGTCGGAGATATTGCTGTTCGACGGGGCCGGTATGGCTGTTGCAGCCGATCCCCTGTCCAGTGATCTCTGGCAGGCGGATGAGCGCAAATTCTCCATGACCGTGGAGAAAGGCCCCGGCACCACCTTCATCGACAGTATCGCCTTCGATCAATCCACCAGCCAGTTCAGCGTGCAGATCAGTTTCAGCGTCGCCGGACCGGATGCAGACCCGTCTGCCCCCGCACTGGGCGGTCTGACAGTTGGGCTGAACATCGAACGTACCTTGAACGGGCAGCATGGGCTGGCCCTGGTCAGCGCTCCCTGACTCAGGCGTTGCCATGCTCCTGGGCATAGCGCACGGCTTCCTCAGCGGCCTTGAACAGGGCCTTGGCCTTGTTCACTGTCTCCTGATATTCGGCCTCCGGGTCGCTGTCGGCGACCACGCCGCCGCCGGCCTGCACATGCATGACGCCATCCTTCAACACGGCGGTGCGCAGGGCGATACAGGTATCCATGGTGCCATTGGCCGCAAAATAGCCGATGCAGCCGCCATAGATGCCGCGCCGGGTCTTTTCTAGCTCGTCAATGATCTCCATGGCCCGCACCTTGGGCGCGCCCGACACGGTGCCGGCGGGGAAGCCGGCGACCAGCGCCTCAATCGGCGTAAACTTGGGGTTCAGTTTTCCTTCCACATTCGAAACGATGTGCATGACGTGGGAGTAATACTCGATCGTGAACTTTTCCGTTACCGTAACGGTGCCGGTCTGCGACACGCGGCCCACATCATTGCGGCCTAGATCCAGCAGCATCAGATGCTCGGCCAATTCCTTGGGATCGGACAGCAGATCAGCCGCCAGTTCCTTATCCTCCGCCGCGTCCTTGCCGCGTCGGCGCGTGCCAGCGATGGGGCGGATAGTGACGGTGTCGTCACGCAGGCGCACCAGAATCTCCGGGCTGGAGCCCACGACCGACAGGCCGCCGAAATCCAGGAAGAACAGGAAGGGCGAGGGGTTCAGGCGGCGCAGCGCGCGGTACAGCGCGAAGGGCGGCAGGGTGAAGGGCACGGAGAAACGCTGGCTGGGCACCACCTGGAAGATATCACCGGCCCGGATATACTCCTTCGCCTTCTCGACGATGCCGTAATATTCCTGGCGCGCCGTGTTGGATTCCGGGGCGGGCAGGGCGGTGATGTCCAGCGTCGTTTCGTGCGCTGCCGGTACCGGGCCTTCCAGGTCCGTCACCGATTCCGCCAACCGGGCCTTGGCGGCATCCAGCGCCTGCTGTGCGGTCACACCCGGTTGCGGGCGAACCGGCGTGATCACCGTTACAACATTCTCAATCCCGTCAAAGACCGCCATGACCGTCGGGCGCATCATGATGCTGTCTTCGATATCCAGATTGTTGGGGTTGCTGTCGGGCAGCTTCTCCATCAACCGGACCATGTCATAGCCCAGATAGCCGAACAGGCCCGCCGACATGGGCGGAAGTTCCGCCGGGAGGTCGATGCGGCTTTCGTCTAGAAGGGCGGTCAGCGCCTTCAGCGGGTCGTCACCGCAGGGCGTGAAGCTGTTGGGATCAATGGCCGCGTTACGGTTGATCTCCGACGTTGTGCCCCGACAGCGCCAGATCAGGTCAGGCTTCAACCCGATGATGGAGTAACGGCCGCGCACAGACCCACCGGTGACCGATTCCAGCAGGAAAGCGTTGGGACGCCCGCGCACCAGCTTCAGCATGGCGGAAACGGGCGTGTCCAGGTCGCTGACCAGCCGGGTCCAGAGCACCTGTGCAACTCCGCTGTCATAGGTGCGGATAAAGGTGCTGTCGTCCGGAAGGGTGCGCACGGGACTTACTCCTGCGTGGTGCGGTAAAGCTGGTTGATCAGGGACTGGTTGATGGTCACGCCATAATGGGCGCGCAGTGCGGCCAGATATTGCATGACCAGTTCATCCTGCATGGCCTGGCCCGTAGCATTGGCCAACTGCGTCACTTGGGACGCCGCCATCGGGTTGGCCGGATCGGCGGGGATGATGCCGGTCAGCTTGACCACCACCACGCCCGTCGGCTTCTCACCGGTGGCGACATCGCCGACGGCACCGTTGAACAGCGTCTGCTGGGCGGCAGCGGGCACGATGGCGCTAGGCGCGCCGGCCCGCATCAGCGGGTCGACAGCCTGCACCAGGGCGCTGGGGATACCGGCGGCGGCGTCCTTGGCCGGCGTGCCGGCTTTCAGCTTGGCGGCAACATCTTCGGCCAGCTTGCGGGCGGCCACCTGCTTCTGTTCGGCTTGCCAATCGTTCAGGACCAGGGCCTTCACCTCGTCCAGCGGCTTCAGCGCCGCCGGGAACACGGCTTCGGCCTGGACCGCGAAGAAGGCGTCGGAGCCGGCCTCCTCCACGCTGCCCGTCTGACCGGACGCGACGGTGAAGCCCGAGGCGATAATCTTGTCGATGGCGGGCAGGTCGGCACCTTGTGCAACGCCGGCGGCGTTGGCCCCCCGGCTGTCGACCTTTTCCAGCTTCACGATGCGCGCACCCACGGTCTGGGCGGCCTCGGCCAGGGGCGTACCGCCGGCCAACTCATCTTCCAGCTTGGTGGACAGCTCGAACAGCTTCTCCAGGGCCTTATCCTGGCGAACCTTCTGCGCCACCTCGTCCTTGACCTCTTCCAGCTTGCGCTCGCCACCGGCCTGAACCTTACCGACGGTGAAAATGTGGAAACCGAAGGCGCTTTCCACCGGGCCGCCGGACGTGCCCTGGGCGGCGGCAAAGGCCGGCTCCGACAGCTCGGCGGGCAGGCCGTCTTTCTGAACATCATTCAGGGTCACAGCCTCGACACCGGCCTCCTTGGCCACGTCCTCGATCTTCTTGCCGCCATTCACGGCGGCCAGAGCCTTGTCGGCCGCTTCCTTGCTGGGGAACACAGCCTGCGTGATGGAGCGCTTTTCCGGGGTGATATAGTCACCGGCATGGGCGTCGTAATATTCGCGCAGCGCCTCGTCCGTGACCTCGACATCCTTGGTCAGGGCAGCCGTTTCCAGCAGCGCCACATTCAGGCTGCGATATTCAGGGGCCGTGTAGCGGACGGCCTTGTCCTTGTGGAACGCTTCCAGCGTCGCCTGATCGGGCGATGGCGCGGGCGGCATGGCGTTGAAGGGGATGGTCACAGCCTCGAAGGTACGGCCCTCATAGCGATACCGGAACAAAGCCTCGGCAAGCGTCTTGGACGCATTGGCACCGGCGGTGACGGCGCCGATCAGGTCGCTGCGGGCCATGTCGGACCGCACATCCTCAACAAAGCCAGCTTCGGTCAATCCGTTCTGCTGCAACAGGGCGCGCATCAGGTTGGCGTCGAAATTGCCGAAACTGTCCTTGAAGGCCGCAACCTTCAGCACTTCGGCGCGCACCGTGTCATCGGCGATGCGCAGGCCCAGATCTTCTGATGCCAGCGCCAACAGCTCCTTCTGGATCAACTGTTCCAGCGCGCGGTCGCGCAGGCCGAACTGACGGGCCTGTTCCTCGCTGAATTCCGACCCCACCATCTGCTTCATGCGGTTAAATTCGGCGCGGTAGGCCTGATCCAGCTCCACGGGCGTGATGGTTCGGTCGCCGACCTTGGCGACGCCGGTCTGCACCCCCTTGGTGACATCACCGATGCCCCAGACAGCGAAGCTGATGATCAGGGCCACGAACAGGATCTTGACGACCCAGGAGCCGGCGGTGCTGCGGATGATCTGGAGCATGGGGACGCTTGCGGTTCCATCGAATTGGTGCGGCACCGCCCGCCGGAATGCGAACGGCACCGCCGGGCCACAGCCCGGAAAGCGCGGCATCATAGGGAAGCGGCACCCTGGGGGCAAGTCCGGGGGGCGGGCAGGGGCCATGTCTTGTGCATCGGCCCATGACAACGCTGACCTTTTGGACAGCGGGGGCAGGCCCGCATAATGTTTCCTTACACATAAGGCCGGCGGACCGGGGGCAACCCGGCAGACATGGCCCGGACCAAGAAGAGTAGAGGATGAAATGACCGTTCGCCGTTATCTGATTGCCGGCAATTGGAAGATGCATTGCCGGCGAAGTGATGGTGCTGCGCTGGCTGCCGATCTTGCCGCCCGCGTCGGCCCCACCGCCGATCCGCGATTCGACCTTCTGGTCTGTCCGCCCGCCACCATCATCAATCCTGTGTCGCAGGCTGTTACCGGCAGCGCCGTCGCTGTCGGCGGGCAGGATTGTCATGCCCAGGTTCAAGGCGCCCATACCGGCGATATCGCGGCGGAAATGCTGGCCGATGCCGGTGCGACCTTTGTCATTGTCGGCCATTCCGAACGCCGCACCAACCATGGCGAGAGCAGCGCCACGGTACAAGCCAAGGCCGCCGCCGCCCTGCGCGCCGGCCTGACAGCCATCATCTGTGTGGGTGAGACGGAAGGGCAGCGCGATGCCGGGCAGGCGGAGTCTGTGGTTGCCGAACAGTTGATCGGTTCGATTCCCCATGGGGCGACCGCATCCGATACCGTCATCGCCTATGAACCTGTCTGGGCCATCGGTACCGGTCGCACCCCGACCCTTGGCGACATTGCAGCCATGCACACCATGGTCCGTACCAAACTGTCGGGTCTGGTCGGCGAACCGGATGCGGTCCGCATCCTCTATGGTGGTTCGGTGAAGCCGTCCAATGCCGCTGAAATCCTTGGTCTTGCTGATGTTGATGGTGCCCTGGTCGGGGGCGCCAGCCTGAAGGCGGATGACTTCTGGGCCATCGCGCAAGCCTGCCCTTGAGACTTCGCTATGGCGCGCCGTCGCGGGACCCGCTAAGAAGCGTGACGGTTACATGACGCATGTGCATCCCGTTTCCCTGATGATGGGAAACGGGCAGCCTTGCGTTTGGGCGCGTGATGCGCCATTTGCTTCTGGTCAAGGGCCGCGGGTTCCCGAGGGTCCGTTCCAATTGGTTGCAGGGATTGTTGGGATGCAAGAGGTAGTCCTGGTCGTGCATCTGCTGATCACGCTGGCGTTGATTGGCGTGGTTCTGGTGCAGAAGTCGGAAGGCGGCGGCCTGGGTGTCGGTGGCGGCACCATGGGTGGTTTCATGACCGCCCGCGGCAGCGCCAACCTGCTGACCCGGACCACCGCCATCCTGGCGGCCCTGTTCTTCTGCACCAGCCTGATCCTGGCCATCCTGGCCGGTACAGGTTCCAGCCAGAAGAGCATTTTCGACAAGGTGCCGGCCCCCGGCACCGAGGCTCCGGCGGCGCCCGCCGAGCCGGCCAAGCCGACGGTCCCCGTCGGCCAGTAAGGCCCTTCGGCGACAGGCCCGTACTATGGCGAGAGGCGGCAGACATGCCGCCTCTTTCCGTTAGGGCATGAATATGGTGGAATGGGCATCCGTGCCCCGATGTGAAATCTCAACAAGGATTGGGCCGGAAGGACCCAACCTGTTGGCATGCTTGGCGAAGGTTAGGGTTCCATGACGCGCTTCATCTTCATCACCGGTGGTGTGGTTTCGTCGCTGGGCAAGGGTCTGGCATCCGCCGCCCTTGGCGCGCTGTTGCAGGCACGCGGCTACAAGGTCCGCCTGCGCAAGCTGGACCCCTATCTGAATGTCGACCCCGGCACGATGAGCCCGTATCAGCATGGCGAAGTGTTCGTCACCGATGATGGTGCCGAAACCGACCTGGACCTGGGCCATTATGAGCGGTTCACGGGCGTTCATGCCACCAAGTCCGACAACATCACGACGGGCCGCATCTATTCCAACGTGCTGGCCAAGGAGCGCCGTGGCGATTATCTGGGCGCCACGGTGCAGGTCATCCCGCACATCACCGACGCCATCAAGGACTTCATCGCCGCCGATCTGGATGGTGAGGATTTCGTGCTGTGCGAGGTGGGTGGCACCGTCGGCGACATCGAATCGCTGCCCTTCCTGGAGGCGATCCGTCAGTTCGGCAATGATCGCGGGTCGGAGAACGTACTGTTCTGCCACGTCACCCTGGTGCCCTACATCCCCGCCGCCGGTGAGCTGAAGACCAAGCCGACCCAGCATTCTGTGAAGGAGCTGCTGTCGGTCGGTATCCAGCCGCAGATGCTGCTGTGCCGCGCCGACCGCGATATTCCAGAGAATGAACGCCGCAAGATCGCGCAGTTCTGCAACATCAAGAAGGAATGCGTGATCGCCGCCCTGGATGTCGACACCATCTATCAGGTGCCGATCTCCTATCACGAGCAGGGTTTCGACACCGAAGTGCTGAAATATTTCGGGATGGCCGCCGATGGCGCCCCCGATCTGTCGCGCTGGGAAGAGATTGTGCGCCGTGTACGCAATCCCGAAGGCACCGTCACCATCGCGGTGGTCGGCAAATATACCAGCCTGCTGGACGCCTATAAGTCGCTGGGCGAGGCGTTGACCCATGGCGGCATCGCCAACAACGTCAAGGTCAAGCTGGACTGGATCGACGCCGAGATTTTTGAAAGCGGTGAGGCCCTGGAACAGCTTGAGCATGTGCATGGCATTCTGGTGCCCGGCGGCTTTGGCGAGCGCGGGACCGAGGGCAAGATCCGCGCAGTGCAGTTCGCGCGCGAACACAAGATCCCCTATTTCGGCATCTGCTTCGGCATGCAGATGGCGGTCATCGAAAGTGCCCGTCACTTGGCCGGGCTGAAATATGCCGGCTCGACGGAGTTCGGGAAGCCCGACCCCGCCGTTGTCGGCCTGATGACGGAATGGGTGCAGGGCAACCAGCTGGTCCAGCGTCAGGAAGGCGGCGATCTGGGCGGCACCATGCGCCTTGGCTCCTATAACTGCCACCTGCTACCCGGCACGCGCGTCTGCGACATCTATGGCAGCGACGAGATCGTCGAGCGTCATCGCCATCGCTATGAAGTGAATATCAACTTCAAAGAAGCGCTGGAGAAGGTCGGTCTGAAATTCTCTGGCCTGTCGCCCGACGGCATCCTGCCGGAGATTGTGGAGCTGCCGGACCATCCCTGGTTCGTGGGCGTGCAGTTCCACCCCGAACTGAAGTCCAAGCCGTTCGACCCGCATCCGTTGTTCACCAGCTTCATCGGTGCCGCCATCGCGCAGAGCCGGTTGGTTTGATCAGATAGGACGTGAAAGGCCGGGGCGGGTGCGAACCTTCCCCGGCCTTCTTTATTTCCGGCCCCCGCCCGCCCATATGGCGGCGTAAAGGAGCATGCCATGACCCGCACCGTTATCGTCGGCCCGCTGTCCATCGCCAATGACCGGCCCTTCACCCTGATCGCCGGCCCGTGTCAGCTGGAAAGCCGCGACCATGCCTTTGCCATGGCGGGGGCACTGTCGGAGCTGACGAAGAAGCTGGGCATCGGCCTGATCTACAAGACCAGTTTCGACAAGGCTAACCGCACCTCGGTCAGCGCGCAGCGCGGGTTGGGCATGGACAAGTCGCTGCCCATCCTGGCCGATATCCGCGACACGTTCGGTTGCCCTGTCCTGACCGATATCCACAGCGCCGACCAATGTGCGCCGGTGGCCGAGGTGGTGGATGTGTTGCAGATCCCGGCCTTCCTGTGCCGTCAGACGGACCTGCTGCTGGCGGCGGGGGAAACGGGCAAGCCCATCAATGTGAAAAAGGGGCAATTCCTGGCACCGTGGGACATGAAGAATGTCGCCGCCAAGATCGCGTCCACCGGCAACCACAACATCCTGCTGTGCGAACGCGGGGCCAGTTTCGGTTACAACACGCTAGTCAGCGACATGCGCTCGCTCCCTATCATGGCGCAGACCGGTTACCCCGTTGTCTATGACGCCACCCATTCGGTGCAGCAGCCGGGCGGGCAGGGCAGCAGCAGCGGTGGTCAGCGTGAGTTCGTGCCCGTCCTGGCCCGTGCGGCCATCGCCATCGGTGTGGCGGCGGTTTTCATGGAGACGCATGAGAACCCCGATTGCGCACCCAGCGACGGCCCCAACATGGTCCCGCTGCACCAGGTGGAAGGCGTGCTGTCCACCCTGCTGGCCTTTGATCGCATCGCCAAGGCCAATCCGGTCAGCATCTGACCTTCCGCACCTTTGACAAAGTCCCGGCATTTCCCCACCATCGGCTTATAACGAAAGGTGGGGCCTGCAACCCCGCCGGTGGTGTGAGGAAGACGCAGTCCATGTCCGTTCCGTCCCTGGGCCCCCGCAATGACCGGCGGGGTGGCCCCATTTCCCGTTTCATTGGCCGTCTGGGCCTGCGCCTGCTGGGCTGGCGTGTCACGGGTGCCTTCCCGAATTTGGAAAAATTCGTCGTCATCGGCGCGCCCCATACCTCCAACTATGATTTCTTCGTCGCCATGGCCACCATTCTGGCGACCGACCTGCGCATCCATATACTGGGCAAACACACCCTGTTCTGGGGGCCGCTGGGTCCCATCATGCGCTGGTGCGATGTGCTGCCGGTGGATCGCCGGTCGGCCCACGGTGTCGTGGGCGACTGCGTTGCCGCCATTGAGGCGGCTGAAAAGATGGTGGTGGGTGTCGCGCCGGAGGGGACGCGTAACCCAAAACCGGGGGCTGGATGGAAGACAGGCTTCTGGCAAATTGCGCGACAGGCCGGCGTTCCGATCATACCTGTCGCGCTGGATTATGCGACGCGCACGATCCGTATCGGGGAGCCGTTGGAGACGACGGACAGCTTGGAAGGGGATTTCGCCTTGCTTTCCGCCTTCTATGCAGGGGTGCAGGGGGCGAAGCGGCAGCTTCCCATGACCATCCCAATCGGTGGGACACGACCGGCGGAGCCGGCGGGCACAGCGGGGTAGCAAAAGCGTCCCTTGTCGAGGGGCGGCATCTGGCGTTATCCCCTTCATCCCGTATTTACCCTTTTCGGGTTCACGGCATCCAAGCCCACGGAAAAGAGAGGCCCCATGTCCGCCATTATCGACATTCACGCGCGCGAAATCCTCGACAGCCGCGGCAACCCGACTGTTGAGGTTGAGGTTCGTCTGGAATCCGGCGCCTTTGGCCGGGCCGCCGTTCCGTCGGGCGCCTCCACCGGCGCGCATGAAGCCGTCGAACTGCGCGATGGCGACAAGTCCCGTTACCTGGGCAAGGGCGTTCTGAAGGCTGTCGAGGCCGTGAATGGCGAGATTGCCGACACGCTGGTCGGTCTGGAAAGCACCGATCAGGTCGCCATCGATCAGGCCATGATCGATCTGGACGGCACACCCAATAAGGGCCGCCTGGGTGCGAACGCTATCCTGGGCGTGTCCATGGCTGTCGCCAAGGCGTCCGCCGATGAGTTGGACCTGCCGCTCTACCGCTATGTCGGTGGGGCCAATGCCCGCATCCTGCCTGTGCCGATGATGAACATCATCAATGGCGGCGCGCATGCCGACAACCCCATCGACATCCAGGAATTCATGGTGATGCCGGTCGGTGCGGAAACCTGCGCCGAGGCCATCCGCGTGGGTGCCGAGATTTTCCACGCGCTGAAGAAGAAGCTGAAGGCTGCCGGCCACAACACCGCCGTGGGCGATGAGGGTGGCTTTGCTCCGAACCTGTCTTCGACCACCGAAGCCCTGGACTTCATCGTCGCCGCCATCGCCGATGCCGGGTACAAGGCCGGTGAGAATGTGCTGCTGGCACTCGACGCCGCCTCCACCGAATTCTTCAAGAACGGCAAGTATGAGCTGGAAGGCGAGGGCAAGAGCCTGACTCCGGCGGAAATGGTCGCTTATTGGGCCGATCTGGTGTCCAAGTACCCGATCGTCTCCATCGAAGACGGCATGGCCGAGGATGATTGGGAAGGCTGGAAGCTGCTGACCGATAAGATTGGCGGCAAGGTGCAGCTGGTCGGCGACGACCTGTTTGTCACCAACCCGGTCCGTCTGTCCGACGGCATCAAGAAGGGTGTAGGTAACTCCATCCTGGTGAAGGTCAATCAGATCGGCACCCTGACCGAGACGCTGGAGGCCGTGCGCATCGCGCAGAATGCCGGCTACACCGCCGTCCTGTCGCACCGTTCGGGCGAGACCGAGGACAGCACCATTGCCGATCTGGCCGTCGCCACCAATTGCGGTCAGATCAAGACTGGTTCCTTGTCCCGTTCGGACCGGATCGCCAAGTACAACCAGCTGATTCGTATCGAGGAAGGCCTGGGCGGCGCGTCAGTGTATCCAGGACGTTCGGCGTTGAAGCGCGGTTGATCCTTGCGTTCCCTTACTTTTGCAAAGGGGCAGACCTTTCGGTCTGCCCTTTCTTTTTGGAGATCCCACACCGCCCGTTTGAGGCAGATGATCCAAACGACACACAATGTAGACCCGGCGTTCAGCATAGCATTGGGCTGGGCGTCTCGTGAATGATCTTGATTTGTTTTGCGAAGCCATACGATACTGAAAATGAAATTGGTCTAAAGCTGTTGATATATGGGTGGGTAAAATGGAAGTGAAGGGCGATCCTGGGTTAGATACCCTTGCAAAAATTGGCAATGAATATACTCAGCAATCTTCAAATGAACAAGAACAGCAGAGAAATTTGCTTGAAATAGCAAAATACTTGCTGCCTCGATATGGGCATCAGTGGAATGTCCATAGTTTGGTCTCAATGAAGCGGCAGACTATCAGCCGTATTCTTCATTATAACGATCTTTACCAGAAGATCGTCAGTGTGCCTGGGGTGATTTGTGAGTTTGGCGTCCAGTGGGGCTCGACCATGGCGCAGCTTATAAACCTAAGGGGCATTTATGAGCCCTACAATCATAGTCGCAAGATATTTGGATTTGATACGTTTGAAGGCTTTTCTGATCTTGATGTTAAGGATGGTGGTCATTCCAGCATTGGTGATTACGCGACGATTTCCGGTTACGAGGAGTTGCTGGAGCGCGTGCTTTTAATTCAGGAGTCATTCAGTCCAATACCGCACATGAAGAAGTTTGAGCTGATTAAGGGCGATGCGACGGTGACGATTGATGGTTGGCTTGCTCAGAATCCGCATGCCATTATTTCAATGGCCATCTTTGATATGGATGTATACAAGCCCACAAAGGTTGTTCTTGAGAAGATTATTCCTCGGCTGACCAAAGGCTCCCTTCTCGTTTTTGATGAACTGAACTGCCCTTATTTCCCGGGAGAGACTTCTGCTGTCAATGAAGTGCTAGGCCTTAACAATCTCGCGCTTCGTCGTAATCCAGGTCAGCCGTTTTCTGCCTGGGCCGTTTACGGTGATTGACAGTCCATAGCTGGCAGGTCCCTATGCCCAGAGACGATGGTTGCGGTGGCGAGCTGAGGTCAATTTGCGGGGGTTGAGCTCGTTGCGGGCACAAGCAGGTCCCTCAAAGTTAGCTTTATTAGCCATACCCATCTGATTCAGCGTGATTTTTCGTCGCGTTTTCACCTTTGTCATTGACCGCGCGACTCGGGCTGTGATTCCATCCAGCCATGACGACGATCCACACCCTCCGTTCCGCCCTTGGCCGCACCGTCCGACAAGTTGTCGGGCCGATGATTGGCGTGTCTGTCGTGGCCTATTTCGCTTATCACACGGTGCATGGTGATCGCGGCCTTGTGGCATTGACACATCTACAGAGCGAGGTTGCGCGCGCACAATCGACCCTGGATCAGGTGCGTGGCGAGCGGGAGGAGATGGAGCGCAGGGCCAGCCTGCTACGCCCCGACAATCTGGACCCCGATCTTCTGGAGGAGCGGGCGCGTGCCGTCCTGAACCAGTCGCACCCTGACGATATGGTAATCCTCCTTCCGCGACGCTCTGCCACGCAGTCCACGCAGGGCAACCCCGACCAAGGTCGGTAAGTTGCTGAAAACAGGGCGATTAGCCTAAATCAGGTTAACGCTGATTTTCTCAAGTAAAACAATCTTTTGCACTGCACACTCCTTGCGCTCCGCGGATAGTGGCGATACCTCTTATCGCATCGCACAGCGATCACGCTATTCCGCAACCCCCATCCCTGGGAGGAGCCCGTGGCAGTCACCAAGCGCCGCAGCACCCGTACAGCGGCCCCCGCGGCCCCGGCCTTGCCGAGCAAGGACGAGCTTATCCGCTATTACCGCGAAATGCTGTTGATCCGCCGCTTTGAAGAAAAGGCGGGGCAACTGTACGGCATGGGCCTGATTGGTGGTTTCTGCCACCTCTATATCGGTCAGGAAGCCGTTGTCGTCGGTATCCAGGCCGCCATGCGTGAGGGCGACAGCGTCATCACCTCCTACCGCGATCACGGCCATATGCTGGCCTGCGGCATGGAAAGCCGGGGTGTGATGGCCGAACTTACGGGCCGCGCCGGTGGTTATTCCAAGGGCAAGGGCGGCTCGATGCACATGTTCAGCCGTGAGAAGCGCTTCTACGGCGGCCATGGCATCGTCGCGGCGCAGGTGCCGATTGGCGCCGGCTTGGGCTTTGCGCACAAGTATCTGGGCGATGGTGGCCTGAACGCCTGCTACATGGGCGACGGCGCCATCAATCAGGGCCAAGTGTACGAGACGTTCAATATGGCCGCACTATGGAAGCTGCCGACCTTGTTCGTCATCGAGAATAACAAGTACGCCATGGGTACCGCCCAGGCCCGTGCGTCCGCCGGCGAGCTGTTTGAGCGCGGCAGCGCCTATGGCATTCCGGGATATCAGGTCAACGGCATGGACGTGCTGGAGGTGAAGGCGGCGGCTGACAAGGCCATCGCCCATATTCGCGCCGGCAACGGCCCGGTGATCCTGGAAATGAAGACCTACCGCTATCGCGGCCATTCCATGTCCGATCCGGCTAAGTACCGGACGAAGGAAGAGGTCAACAAGATGCGGTCGGAAAGCGATCCGATCGACAATCTGAAGAAGCTGCTGCTGGACCAGGGCATCACCGACGAGGAAGCCTTAAAGGTGATCGACCGCGAGGTGAAAGATATCGTCACCGACGCGGCCGAATTCGCCACCACCAGCCCCGAGCCCGATCCGTCCGAATTGTGGACGGACGTTCTGGTCGAAGCCTGATCAGGCCGCAGCGGAGGATTTGAGAGATGGTACAGGTTCTGATGCCGGCTCTGTCGCCGACCATGACGGAAGGCAAGCTGGCCAAGTGGCTGAAGAAGGTTGGCGACACCGTGAAGAGCGGTGAAGTGCTGGCCGAGATTGAAACCGACAAGGCCACCATGGAAGTGGAAGCCGTCGATGAGGGTACGCTGACCGAGATCCTGGTGCCCGAGGGTACCGAGAATGTCGCCGTGAACACCCCCATCGCCAGCATCCGTGGCGAGGATGAGGCGGCGGCCCCGGCGGCTGCACCCGCGCCCGTCGCCGCTGCACCGGCTCCGGCCCCCGTGGCCGCCGCCCCGGTTGCGGCTGCGCCGGCCCCGAAGGCGGCCCCTGCCGCGTCGGACGAGGATCACTGGTACAAGTCGACGCAGACCATGACGGTCCGCGAGGCCCTGCGTGAGGGCATGGCTGCCGAAATGCGCCGCGACGAGACCGTGTTGCTGATGGGTGAAGAGGTCGCCGAGTATCAGGGCGCCTACAAGATCTCCCAGGGCCTTTTGCAGGAGTTTGGCGAGAAGCGCATTATCGACACGCCAATCACCGAACATGGCTTTGCCGGTCTGGCCGTGGGTGCAGCCTTCGGCGGTCTGAAGCCCATCGTTGAGTTCATGACCATGAACTTCTCGATGCAGGCCATCGACCACATCATCAATTCCGCTGCCAAGACGCTGTATATGTCCGGCGGTCAGATGGGCTGCCCCATCGTGTTCCGTGGCCCCAACGGTGCCGCCGCCCGCGTGGCTGCCCAGCATAGCCAGTGCTACGCCTCCTGGTACGCGCATGTGCCGGGTCTGAAGGTTCTGGCCCCGTACAGTGCTGCGGATGCCAAGGGCCTGATGCGCGCCGCCATCCGTGACCCGAACCCGGTCGTGTTCCTGGAGAATGAGATTCTCTATGGTCACAGCTTTGAGGTTCCGACCGATCCCGACTTCATCCTGCCCATCGGCAAGGCGAAGATCGAACGGGCGGGCACCGACGTGACCATCGTCGCCTATTCCATCTGCGTCGGCCATGCCCTGGCGGCGGCGGAAAAGCTGGCGGCGGAAGGGATCAGTGCCGAGGTCATCAACCTGCGCTCCATCCGTCCGCTGGACGTCGATACCATCGTGGAGAGCGTGAAGAAGACCAACCGTCTGGTTTCGGTCGAGGAAAGCTGGCCGTTCGCGGGCATCGGTTCCGAAATGGCCGCGGTGATGATGGAACACGCCTTCGACTATCTGGATGCGCCGGTGGTCCGCGTCTGCGCCAAGGATGTGCCGCTGCCCTACGCGGCCAACCTGGAAAAGCTGGCCCTGCCGCAGCCCGACGATGTCGTGGCCGCCGTCAAGTCCGTCACCTACCGCAAATAAGGCAAAGGGAGGCTCTTAAGATGCCCGTTGATATCCTGATGCCCGCGCTGTCGCCGACTATGACGGAAGGCAAGCTGGCGAAGTGGGTGAAAAAGGAAGGCGACAAGGTCAAGTCTGGCGACGTGCTGGCCGAGATCGAAACCGACAAGGCCACCATGGAAGTGGAGGCCGTTGACGAAGGTACGCTGGGCAAGATCCTGGTGGCCGAAGGGACCGAGGGCGTCGCGGTGAATACCCGCATCGCCATCATCCTGGAGGAGGGGGAGGATGCTTCGGCTCTCTCCGCCGCTCCGAAGGCTGCTGCGACCCCAGCACCCGCCGCTGCCCCGGCTGCGGCTGCCGCTCCGGCGGTTGCAACGGCCCCGGTCGCGGCTCCCGCTGCCGCTTCCCATGGTGACCGCGTGTTCGCCAGCCCGCTGGCCCGCCGCATGGCGGCGCAAAGCGGTCTCGACCTGTCCGGCATTGCCGGTACCGGCCCGCATGGCCGCGTGGTGAAGGCCGATGTGGAAGCGGCTCTGAAGGGTAGCGCGCCGAAGGCCGCCGCTCCGGTCGCTACCGCTTCTGCGCCGGTCGCTGCGGCCCCCGCGGCCGCTCCGGCCCCGGTTGCTGCTGCCGCACCGAAGGGTGTGGACGCCAAGGCCTTGGCCGACAAGCTGGGCATGAAGTACAAGGTCCTGCCCAACAGCGGCATGCGCAAGACCATCGCCAAGCGCCTGACCGAAGCCTGGCAGACCATCCCGCACTTTGGTCTGGCTGTTGATTGCGAGATCGACAACCTGCTGAAGCTGCGGGCCGAACTGAACGCGAAGTCGGGGGAGAAGATCTCCGTCAATGATTTCGTGGTCAAGGCGGTGGCGATTGCCCTGGCCAAGTACCCGGCGGCCAACGTGTCCTGGCACGAGGATGGCATTCTTCAGTATGAGAATGTCGATGTGTCCGTCGCCGTCTCCACCGATGGCGGTCTGATCACCCCCATCGTGAAGAATGCCGACCGCAAGGGCCTCGCCACCATTTCGGCCGAGGTCAAGGAACTGGCGAAGAAGGCCAAGGAAGGCAAGCTGAAGCCGGAAGAGTTCCAGGGCGGCACCTTCTCTGTGTCCAACCTGGGCATGTTCGGCATCAAGAGCTTCACCTCCATCATCAACCCGCCGCAGAGCTGCATTCTGTCGGTCGGTGCGGGTGAAAAGCGCCCCGTGGTCAAGGGTGACGCGCTGGCCATCGCCACCGTGATGTCCCTGACCCTGACCGTCGATCACCGTTCGGTGGACGGCGCGGTGGGTGCGGAGTTCCTGAAGCTGCTTAAGGGCCTGATCGAAGATCCGATCACCCTGATGCTCTAACGTCACCAGAACATTGCCGCAGGCCGTCTTCAGATCGGTCTGCGGCAGTTTCACCGTGGATGCAGTGGTGGCCGGGACATGAAGGCTGTTCTCAACTACCTTCACTATATCCAGATACCGCTGGCGTGCCTGTTGTTCCTTGTGCTCGGCTCCATCGCCCTGATGCTGTTGTTTGACACGGTCCAGTTGGCCCTTCCGTTGACCGTGACCTTTGTGGGTGTAGGCCATTTTTGTCTTTGGATGATTATGGATATGCTCGTGCCGGTGGTCATGAACGCTGTTCGTGATGCTTGGCGGGGCGGCGGCTGGACGGCCCCATTTCGTGTCTGGGACGCATTTATGGGTGATAACGGGCTGAAAATATCATTAATCGTGGCTTTCTGTGCGCTGTTCGGTCTCGCCCTGCTTTTTGGCCTGACGATCGAGAATGTGAGTAGCGCAGATGGTTTTCCCTATCGTTACCTATTCTTCATTCTACTGCTGATGGTTGGCATTCTGTTGACCCATGAGGGGCTGCATGTCCTGCGGTACAAGGCGGCTAAGCAGTCCGTGGAGAATGGGTAGCCATGAAGGCCTTGATCCGTGATGCAACGCCAGCCGACCTATCGACCATATTCCGCTTCGTCCGGGAACTGGCCGAGTACGAGAAGCTGGCTGATCAGGTAGTGGCGACTGAGGCCGATTTTGCCAAGGCGTTGTTCGGACTGAATCCCCGGGCTTTAGCCTTGATCATGGAAGTGGACGGGGACCCCGCAGGCTTTGCCCTCTGGTTCTACAATTTCTCCACCTTCTTGGGCAGGCACGGCATCTGGATCGAGGATGTCTACGTTGCTCCGGAATTCCGGGGCCATGGTTTGGGCGGCATGGTGTTTCGCCATCTGGCCCAACGGGCCGTTGCCGAAGGGCTGGGCCGTCTGGAATGGTGGGTACTGGATTGGAACAAGCCGGCCATCGATTTCTATCAGGGAATCGGGGCTGTGCCGATGGATGAATGGACGGTGCAGCGGGTAACGGGCGAAGCCTTGCTTCGTCTGGCCGAGCAGGCACCACAGACAAAGGAAAGCTGACAAACATGGCCGAGAATTTCGACCTCATCGTCATCGGTGCCGGCCCCGGCGGTTACGTGGCTGCCATCCGCGCGGCCCAGCTGGGCATGAAGACCGCCGTGGTGGAGCGGGAGCATCTGGGCGGCATCTGCCTGAACTGGGGCTGCATCCCGACCAAGGCACTGCTGCGCTCCGCCGAGATCGCGCATTACATCCAGCATTCCCAGGCTTACGGCATCAAGGTCGAGGGCAAGGTGACGCTGGATGTGGAAGCCATCGTCAAGCGCTCGCGCGGTGTCGCCAACCAGCTCTCCGCCGGCGTCAAGGGCCTGCTGAAGAAGAACAAGGTCACCATCCTGGACGGGTCGGCCAAGCTGCTGGGCGGCGGTAAGGTCGCCATCACCGCCAAGGATGGCAAGGTCACCGATGCGGCGGCCAAGCACATCATCATCGCTACCGGTGCCCGTGCCCGCGTGCTGCCGGGTCTGGAGCCCGATGGCAAGCTGGTCTGGACCTATAAGGAAGCCATGGTGCCGACGGCCACGCCGAAGAGCATGCTGGTCATCGGCACCGGCGCCATTGGCGTGGAATTTGCCTGCTTCTACAAGGCGATGGGCGTGGACGTGACCCTGGTGGAGGTCGTGGACCGCATCCTGCCGGTGGAAGACGAGGAAATCAGCGCCTTTGCCGCCAAGGCCTTCACCAAGCAGGGCATCAAGATCAAGACCGGCGCCAAGGTCGTGAAGCTGGATCGCCATGCCGACAGCGTGACGGCCCATATTGATGTGGGCGGCAAGGTCGAGACGATCACCGTAGACCGCATCATCTCTGCTGTCGGCATCGTCGCCAATACCGAGGGGCTGGGCCTGGAGAATACCAAGGTCAAGCTGGACCGGGGCCACATCGTCAATGACGGCTATGGCCGCACGGACGAACCCGGCGTCTATGCCATCGGTGACGTGGCCGGTGCCCCCTGGCTGGCGCACAAGGCCAGCCATGAAGGCATCATCTGCGTGGAGAAGATCGCAGGCCTGCCGCATGTCCACACCATGGACAAGTCGAACATCCCCGGCTGCACCTACTCCTTCCCGCAGGTGGCCAGCGTCGGCCTGACGGAAGCCAAGGCCAAGGCCGCAGGCTATGAAGTCAAAGTCGGCCGCTTCCCCTTCATCGGCAATGGCAAGGCCATCGCCTTGGGCGAGCCGGAAGGTCTGGTCAAGACTGTGTTCGACGCCAAGACCGGCGAGCTGCTGGGGGCCCACATGATCGGTGCGGAAGTCACCGAGCTGATCCAGGGTTACACCATCGGCAAGACGGCGGAACTGACCGAGGCGGAGTTCATGCATACGGTCTTCCCGCACCCGACCCTGTCGGAAATGATGCATGAGGCCGTGCTGGCTGCCTATGGCCGTGCTATCCACTATTGATCATGTGGCATTGCTGAAAAGCACAAAAGCCCCGCCGGCGATCCGGCGGGGCTTTTGCTTTCCCGGCTTGAGGGGTGGGGCTTATTAACCCCAGAAGCCGGTATCGATGGCCCCGGTGGACGGCGGAATGGCCGAATCCAGACCGTGGGAGGTAACGGAAGCGAAGGCATCGACGAGGTTGAAGGTGCCCTCGCTGGTGGTAGAAAGAGTTACGGCATTGCCGGGCAGGACGTTCAGCACGCTGTCCACCTGACCGTCGCCATCCAGGTCGATCTCCACATTGGTGCCGAAATTGTTGCCGGACACGCGGCCGTCATCCTGGGTCAGGGTGATGTTCTCCCCACCGCTGACCACGGTTACCACCCAGTTGACGGTCTGGAAGGAAAGGCGGTCGCCGCCTGCAACGGTGAAGTCCAGAATCTGGTTGCTTAGATTGATGCTGTTGCCCAACTGGACCGACGCCACCCAATTGGTGATGACGCTGTCCGTCATGACGAAATTATCGGCACCGGGACCGCCGATGGCGATGTCGTCTGCATCGATGATCAGGGTGTCGTCACCGGCACCACCCACCAGCGTGTCATGACCGGCGCCGCCGATCAGGGTGTCATTGCCGGCCCCGCCATCCAGCCGGTCATCGCCATCGCCACCCAGCAGCAGATCGTGGCCGTTGCCACCCTGAAGAACATCGTCGTCATCACCGCCAATTAAGGTCTGTGCCTGTTCTGGTCCGGTGAGTGTGACGGGGGCCGGGATGGTGATTTCAACGGACCGATGGGAAGACAGCACGGTCAGGGTTACCGGCTCGACGGGCTTGATGTCGCCGCGCGGGTTGCTATCCTCCGGTCCGGGAAGACGGAATGCCAGCGGTATCGCCGCCGCATGCGACCGGTCATTCTCACCATCGGTTGGCATCGCATGACTTTCCGGCGTACCGCTGCCGATCTCCGGCAAGAGGGCCAGCGCGGGCAGGGCAGTCAGCACTGAATCGCTATCAGGCGCGGGTTCGGCGGCACTTGCATCGGTGGAAAGGTAGAAATCGACGACAAGCGCCAAGGCCGCCAGAATGACGACATTCTGCGCTTGACCATACATTTCCTCCCCCCGACCGGTGGCGCGGTTCAGAAGACGGCGCAGGTCATCGCCTTCGACCAGCATATCGCTCGACATTTCATGCACGACGAACTTGCCGGCGATGCGCGCCACATGCACCAGCACATCGCCGGTGACCGCGTGATAGATCACAAACCATGGGTCACCGGCATCGCTGACGCCGGATGCGGTTTCGATCTCCACATTCTCTGCGGACAACGCGTCAGTCAGGCGAAACAGTTCCGCCTTTTCCTGGTTCGTCCACTGGCCGGTCCGCACCACAGCGCGGATGAAATTCAGCACATCCCCCAAGGGTTCCTCCCCAACAGGCCCTTTTGCTCGTTCCTCAGGCTTCGGCGGTCAATTCGCCGGGAAACAGTAGGCGGAAAACGTCCGGCTCATAGAATCGCAGCAGCATCTTGGCGAACTCGTGATGCGGGATGCCGATGCAGTCCGCCCATTGCTGAAAATGCTCCGACGGCACGCGACCATGGCCACCCTCTACCTGACTGACGAACGTGTAGTAGCGGTAGCCCACCTGCTCGGCCAATTGCGCCTGGGTGATGCCCGCCGCTTCACGGCGTCCGGACAGCCACTTGCCGGCCTGCTTGCGCATCTCTTTGGTCAGCTTGGCTTTTGGATTGTCCGCCGCGCGGGTTTTGGTCCGCTGCTCCGGTTCCGTGATCATCACCGCCTCCACACTCTGATGCCGGCAACGCTGGCACAGGCTCGCCATATGCGCAAGATTGAATTTCATATGGCATAGTTTCAAAAATGCTTGACTGTAAAATCAAGTTTCAAGATTACTGTACATCGCAACGGCCGCCGACGGGGATGTCCCGTGTCAGACGGTCCGTCGCATTCCTCAGGAGAAATAAGAGATGTTTGTATCTGATGGTGCGGGCTTGCCGCCCGCTGGTGAACTGACTATCACCTCTCTGCCGGTCATCGGTGGTGAGATCAAGATCCTCCCGACAACCGGCGTTGGGGATGAAGGTTTGATCACCTTCCTGCCGATCGATGGTGAAGTGTCGATCCTGCCGTTCCCGCTGCCCACGGATGACGGTGTCTTCACGATCCTGCCGTTCCCGATGCCGGGCGATGGCCCCATCAACTTCCTGCCGGTTGATTTCGACTTCAGTGCGGTGAGCTCCATCGCCCTGGAGGAATTCAACTTCGGCGCCCTGGACTGGAACGCCCTGCTGCCCGAAGAACTGGTGCAGGTCGCCAGCTTCGGCTTCAAGTCCTTCACTGTTCAGGATGGGCTCATCAGCTTGACGCTGCTGGACGGCACGGTGTTTGAAGTGTCGCTGGGCGCCTCGGAGCCGGTGTCCATCGACGTGGGCCGCCTGATGGTCGATCCCTCGACCCTCACCGGTTCCCTGCTCGACGGGTTCAATGCCGGTTGGATCTGATCCTATGGTGCGGGTGATTCTGTGCCCCGCGCCATGGAAAGAGTCCGGCCGTCACGACGTCTGATCCACGGATGACGGCCGGGCGGCGGGCCAGGTATCAACGACCCATTGGTCAGAATGGGACGAACCCGGCTCGCCGCAACCGGTTGTCACCTTCACATCGGCTCCCCGCCCGGTATCAGCCCCAGAAGCCCGTATCCGCGGGCGCGGGCGTAATCCCGGTCAAAGACAGCGCATCATCAACCGCAGCATCCGCGCGCTGTGTCGGCTCCGTATTTGGATAGACGGTCAGGATCATATCGATGACGCCATCGCCGTCAGTATCCAGTTCGATCTGCGTTCCGCCGCCGCCGATGCCGCCGGGCACCAATCCGGTCGTCGGCGGAAGCAGGCTTGTATGCCCCTCATCACCGCCCGACGAAATCCCGAAATCGCCGCCGCCGTCATCCTTGCCGTCATCATCGGTCTTGCCGGTCAGACCCGTATCGATCATGCGGTCGCCGTCACCGCCATCCTGATCGCCACCATTGCTCTTGTCGGCACCATTTCCCCTGTCTTCCGGGGTCGGCGTGGTGATGGTGGGCGGCGTGGGAGGGGTAGGGCGGGGCATCACAATCTGCACCGACACCTGCCAGTTGCCATTGGCAAAGTTCAAGCTGTCACCATCGGCCAGCTTGAAATCCTGGATGCTGGACGTGAAAGCTACAGCCTGACCTGTCTGCTTCAACGCGACCCATTGACCGAGAAGGCTGTCGGTGATCACAAACTGATCGGCACCGGCACCACCTTCCGCGACATCCTGATCATCGACAGACAGTGTATCATCGCCATCGCCGCCGCGCAGGGTGTCATGGCCGGCACCGCCGACCAGCGTGTCATTGCCGGGGCCACCCAGCAGAAGATCATCGCCACGACCGCCGAACAGCAGATCGTTGCCAGCCCCACCGGAAATCGTGTCGTTTCCGGCCCCGCCCGTCAGCATTTCATCGGCTGCCGTGCCGTTCAGCAGCAACGTCGTGGTGCTGGGCGATGGAAACGGGGTGGACAGGATCGTCGGCCCGCTGCCACCGCCACTGGGTGCGGCTGCAAGGGCGGCAGGTGCGGGGGTCGGCAAATGCCGCTCCACCACATTGCCGATCATGCTTTCGCCAACGACGGGCAGGGCAGACCATTGGCCCTGGCTGTGCGAGCGGTCGCCGCTGGCCTTCTCGCCCGATACCGTGTCAGGCGGCGGCAGATCGCCATCGGCATGCAGAATAGTCGTGACGGCGGCAAAGGCCAGCGGCAGGTCGGCTTCTTCCGCCGGTGCGGCCTGCGCCTTCTCCGTATTCAGGAAGAAATCGACGACCAGCGCCAGGGCGGCCAGCACGACGACATTGTTATAGTTGCCATTGGCAATCTCGGCGGCGTCGGTGCCCGACGCGCGGCTCACCAGCCGGCGCAGGTCGTCCCCTTCGATCAGAAGGTCGCCCGACATGTCATGCACGACGAATTTGCCGCCAATGCGGGCGACATGCACGAGAACGTCACCGGTCGCCGCCTCATAGACGATGAACCACGGGTCGCCATTATCGCTGATACCGGAAGCCGTTTCGATTCCCGAACCCTGAGCAGCGGTCTCCTCCGCCAGACGGAAAAGCTCCGCCTTCTCCTGATTGGTCCAGTAGCCGGATTGCGTCACGGCCCGTATGAACCGCAGCACGTCGCCCAAATGTGCCCCCCTTGATCAAGGATGCCGCCCCATATTCCGGCACCCGCCTCAAGCTCTTAACGGTTACTCATTCAACGCCCGGAAACAGCAGGCGATAGATTTCAGGTTCGTAGAAACCCAGCAGCTTTTTTGCAAAGGCCTGCGGGTCAACACGGATTGCCTGTGCCCACAGCTCGAAATGTTCGGACGGCACACGGCCATGACCGCCTTCGACCTGACTGACGAAGGT
Organism: Niveispirillum sp. CC-CTL257; assembly: GCF_059489915.1. NCBI lineage: Bacteria > Pseudomonadati > Pseudomonadota > Alphaproteobacteria > Rhodospirillales > Azospirillaceae > Niveispirillum > Niveispirillum sp. CC-CTL257. The sequence goes on along the minus strand of NZ_JCAJXE010000001.1, from coordinate 1,574,110 downwards.
GTAATAGCGATAGCCGACATGATCGGCAACCTGCGCCTGGGTCACCCCTGCCTTCTCGCGCTGTGCGCTGAGCCAGCGACCGGCGTCCCGGCGCATCTGCCGGGTGAGTTTGGTCTTTTCACTTTCTTCGCCACGCGGTTTGGCGCGCGGGGTCGCAGCGGCGGCCATAAACAGACACTCCAGACTATCTTACAAGAAAGGTCGCATTTCCGGGCTGAACGGGCAAGCGACAAAATTTCAAACTCGCTCATTACAAAATCGCTTGACATAAACTCGCTGTTTCAGGATTACTGGACTTGTTCGTGGCCGGAGCGTCGCCCCTGTCTTCGGTCCCGGACAAAGCACCCAGGGGGCGGCGCCCTGCCGCCCCCTGGGTCCTGCTGAACCCGATACCGTTGATGCAGTGCCCCATCCAGCATCGACGGCTAAGGCGCCAGCGGTCCGGCTGCCCCAAAAACCGGATACGCTGGGTGACGGGCCGGCCGGGAGACCTATCGCCCCTTGGTCTCCTTGCCGACCCGTCACATTGCCTTTCCCGGTGTTCCCGCGCCCCCCTCTCTGTCGATATATCTGCCGGCCTATCAGTGGTCCGCATGGGGATATGCAATCCGGGCATGACAGGTTTCATTTTTGTTTCCGGACTGGCAAAATCCGAAAAGCTCGTTCTGCAGGGCAAAATACCCATTGTTTCAATTGTAACCGCCACCCGGTGCGGCATTTTCTGCTGAAATGCCCATTGTTTGGGCATTTGTAATTTTCGTACCGCAACGCCGTAAGATAACTTCTTTGCTATCTCAAAGGCTTAGGTTTCCGTAAGGGAAGGGCACGTTAATTGCTTTTTGTCATGCGGAATGTTAGCGCACGACAAGGGCAGACCCCATGGATAACAGCCTGATCGACCTCACCCGCAATGTGCTGGACGTGGCGAGCCAGAAGGTTTCCGCAATTGAGGATATTAACCGCACCACCAAGATGCTGGCCTTTAATGCCCTGATCGAGGCGGGGCGTGCGGGCGACGCCGGCCGGGGATTCGCGGTTGTTGCCAATGAAGTAAACTCCATCTCCCGTCAGGTCAGCGTGGTTGCCAGCGAACTGCGCACAGAAATTGGGCAGTTGGTCGATCGTATGGCGACAGTGGGAGAGGATCTGATGGTCCGCTTCCGCGGGCAGCGTCTGGCCGATCTCGCCCTGAACATGATCGAGATCATCGACCGCAATCTTTATGAACGATCCTGCGATGTGCGCTGGTGGGCCACCGACAGGGCTGTGGTCGATTGTCTGGCGACACCGTCGGCGGATGCGACGGCCTTTGCTTCATCCCGCCTGGGCGTTATTCTTGACAGCTATACGGTCTATCTTGATCTGTGGGTGGCGGATCGCAATGGGCGGGTCATCGCCACGGGCCGCCCCCGTCGCTTCCCACAGGCCATCGGGACCAATGTCGCCAACGAGCCCTGGTTCCGTCAGGCGTTGAATACCCGTGACGGGTCGGATTTCGCCGTGGTGGATGTCACGACCAACAGCGCGTTGGATGGCCGCACAGTTGCCACCTATTCCACCGCTGTGCGCCGTGATGGGGCCGTCGACGGTGAGGTGATCGGTGCCATGGGCATTTTCTTTGATTGGGAGCCGCAGGCCCGCGCCGTGACGACCGGCGTTCGCCTGGACCGGGGGGAAGAGGCGACCACCCGCTGCCTTCTGGTCGATGCAGCGGGCCGCATCATCGCTTCCTCCGATGGTCGTGGGCAACTGACGGAGAGCTTCCCGCTGGAAACGCAGGGACGCCCCATGGGCCATTATGTGGACAGGTTTGGGCGGCTGGTCGGGTTTGCCCTGACGCCGGGGTACGAAACCTATCGTGGCCTGGGTTGGTACGGCGTCATCGTCCAGACCAGCGGTGAGACCGCGCATTGATGAAGCGGAGAATCGGTTGAGGTAGGGGCGTCGGCCATTGGCCGGCGCCCTTTCACTTTCTGCGTCTGACACTGAATGGAACGGACAACCGGCTGTATGTATCGGTGTTACAAGTCGTTCTAATAGGCAACCAATTCCGTTGCCCGCATGGCGTTCAATCGGTCCAAAAAATGGGCCAATCGTGCCTTTTTAATCTGAATAGCGGTTCGTGTTGCGATGCAGCAGGATTCGACTTTGGTAGGGTGCCCGGTAAGCCCCTGTTTCCCTTGGTCGCGCTAGAACCTGTCCGCATGGCCCTTGTCTGATTTTGCACTTGCACAATGGATTTGAGGCGCGCATAGTCTGTCTTGCGACACGGCCCTATGCCCTCTGTCGTAACGCACTTCTTGGGCGTTTCCTCCCTAAACTCAGGCCGTGGCAATGCCACGGCCTTTTTTTCTGTCCAGAAGGTAGTGAAATTACCTGTATGGTAGACTGAAATGGAAGCCGCCTAACATGTGTTGGCGGCTTTACCGGATCAGGCGCTGGCCTTCGCGTATTTCACCCCACAGCCATAGGCGCGCGTCGTGGCATTGCTGACGGGCTTGCCCGCCGCAATCTCGGCCAGGGCGGTGCGCACATAATTCTTCGAACCGGGGATGTCGGCCTTTTCCGCCGTCGGCTTGTCATCAATGGCACCGTCGTAGAGCAAGGTGCCATCGGTGCCGATGATGAACATGTGCGGCGTGGTCTTGGCGGCATAGGCGCGACCGATGGTGCCGCTGGGGTCCAGGATGGTCGTGCTGGCGGCCCATTTCTCCGATGCGGCGCGGGCCTTGGCGTCAGCGGGGCTGACATGGCCCTGTTCGCCGGGGGCGGAGCTGATGATGGTCAACCACACGGCACCGGCCTTGGTGGCCTCAGCCTGGATGGCCTGCATATTGCCCGAATCATAATGTTTGCGGACGAAGGGGCAGCCATGGTTGGTCCATTCCAGGATCACCAGCTTGCCCTTGTAATCGGCCAGGGAGACGGTCTTGCCATCGACATCGGTGCCCGTGAAGCCGGGTGCGGCCTGCCCCACGGAGGGGGCGGCAAAGGCCGGCAGCGACAGAAGCGGGGCGACGATTCCGGCCCCTGCCAATGCGGCGGTGCTGTTCAGGATTGTGCGGCGGGTAAGATGAAGCGACATGGCAGACCTCCCGTTCATGCAGGTCGCTTTGATCTGGTGTCGCACCAGGAAAAGATCAAACCCCATTCGCCCGGAAATCGCATGATTTTCCGGGCGAATGGAGGTTTCCTCAAATCACCTTGCGCAGGGCTGTCAGGAAATCGCCCATGGCCTGGCCCAGCTGTTCGGACCGGTGCGCCAGACGTTCTGCCGAACCCAGCACCTGGGTGGAGGCGGCACCGGTTTCAGAGGCGGCGCGTGTCACCTGTGCGATGCGTTCCGATACTGACCGCGTGCCCACCGCCGCCTGTTCCACGTTGCGGGCGATCTCCGCCGTCGCCGCTCCCTGTTCATCGACGGCACCGGCGATGTTCACCGTCGTGCCGTTCACATCGGCGATGACCTGGGTGATCTCGTTGATGCTGTCCACGGCGGATTGGGTGGCGGCCTGGATATCGGCGACCTGAGTCTGAATATCCTCGGTCGCGCGGGCCGTTTGTCCGGCCAGGTTCTTCACCTCCGATGCCACGACGGCAAAGCCCTTGCCGGCCTCTCCCGCCCTTGCCGCCTCAATTGTGGCGTTAAGGGCCAGCAGATTGGTCTGCGCTGCAATCTCCTGGATCAGCCCTACCACCTCACCAATACGGATGGCAGCGGCGGACAGGGTGGCGACGCGGTCATTGGCGGCGCGCGCCCGTCCCACGGCGGCATTGGTGATATCGCGCGAACGGTCCACCTGTTCGGTGATGGACCTTATGGCCGCCGTCAGCTCCTCGGCGGCGGCGGCGACGGTCTGCACATTCGAACTGGCCTGTTCGGCGGCGCTGGCCACCGCCATGCTTTCATGGTTGGTGCCTTCTGCTGCATGGGTCATGGTGTTGGCCGCACCCTGCATTTCATGGGCCGAGGCTGACAGATCGTCGGCGACGGATTTCACGGTATTTTCAAATGCATCGGCGATGCGGCGGAAACCCGTGACCTTTTCGGTCATGGCGTTGTTGGCCTGATTGATGGCGCGGCTACCCACCAGGAACGTGCCCAGCATCCCCTTCTCGACCACGCGGCGGTGATAGTTCTGGTTGGTGATGGCCTGAAGGGAGGCCGTGGCCTCCCGCACAAAGGCGTCGGCCCGGTCGGTGACATCATTGATCCGATGCAGCAGCTCGCCCAGTGGCCCCCCCTCCTTGATGCCGATGACCCGTGCTTCGTAATCGCCTTGTGCCAGCCGGTCCAGCACCCGGCCCGCGCCGTCCAGCACCCGGTCCACGCGGGCCAGATAGTAAAAGCTGGCCAGGGCCGCAAGCAGGGTGATGACCCCGCCGCCCATGGCGATAATGTGCCAGCCCAGCGCATTGCCAGCCAGATCGATGACTGACCCGACCAGAACCGCGACACCCGTCAGCCGGGCCTTAAAGAGAGAAGATGAGTTGCTCATAGCTCACACCCCGGTCGCGCAGAAGACCCGTCAACATTGCTTCACTGGCCGCCATGCCTTCCCGGACGCGGCCATGCTTGGCCTCTTCGGCCAGAAGCTGTTTGTAGAGGGGGCTGATAATGTCGTTGACGATGCGCTTGTCGGCGGTCCGGCGGCTGGAATGAAAGCCGATGATGTTGCCGCCGGTATCGCGCGACGGGGTGACATGGGCGAAGACCCAGTAATGGTCGCCATTCACCGCGCGGTTCAGTACATAGGCGAAGATCTCGTTCCCCGCGCCCAGCGTATCCCACAGCAGCTTGAACACGACGCGCGGCATGTCGGGATGGCGGATCAGGTTGTGGGGCTTGCCCAGGGCCTGATCCTCCGTCAGGGCCGCAACGCGCAGGAAGGTGCGGTTGGCATAGGTAATGCGCCCGCCCTTATCGGTCTTGGTGACGATGATTTCGTCATCCTGGAACGGGCGTTCAATGCCCGTCAGGGGCGGGCGGGTGCGTCCCGGGCCTGTGTCGGCGTCTATCATAGCGTTTCCATCCCTTTCCATGCGACGGAATGCGTTTCCTGGCCCTTACATGCCTGAATGGTTGGTTGGCCGCATTGATCCAGATCAGGTCTCGTATCCCATATAGACAATCGGAAGGTCAGCTTGACCCGTTCGTGGAACAGGCGAACATGGATGTCATGGACATCATGTCCGGGCGGGGTGCCGGCCAATGCGCAAATTCATGGCGTCAATCTTCAAGGGTCTGTTTGGCAGCGGTGGTCAAGACGCCGCCGGTGTCGCTGGCATGGCGCCATATCCGCGCCCGCGTTATAATCGCCCGCGCCCTTCCATGCCCCTTACGCCGCCGGTCCCGGCAGAGGAGAGCCTACCCCCGCCGCCACCAGACATGGCCGATGGCCATGATCCCGACCTGTCGGCCAAGCTGCGCCGTATTTTTGACCGTCGTGACCCGACGCAGGCCGGCAGCATCCATCTGCTGGGCCTGGGCGGGCTGCATGAACAGCTGGGGTCCCGGTGGCCGGCAGTGGCGGCGCGGGTGTATCAGTTGACGGCCAAGCTCCTTGATCAGCATCTGACGCCGCACGATGTCTGGTTCCGGCATGGGGAGGAGGCCTATGTCGTCGTCTTCGCCCAACTGGGTGCCGAACAGGCCCGCCTGATCTGTGCCAAGGTGATGGAGGAATTGCAGGTCGTCCTGCTGGGCCATGCCGATACGGAAAGCATCCGTGTCCACACCGCCACGCGGGAGATCGGGTCGGATGTGCTGCTGGTGCCAACCAGCCTGAAGGACATGCTGTCCGCAGTGCGGACCCAGGCCGCCGCCGACGTGGCGCTGGCCGGTCCTATCACGGTGCGGCCAGAGGGGTTCCGGGCCCCCCTGATGGCGCGGGCAGGCCCGCCACAGGTGCGCTACCGCCCAGTATGGGACGTGCAGAAGCAGGTCTTGTCGCTCTACATGGCGCGCTGTTGCCGGGAACGGGCGGGGCGCGCGCCGATCTGGGGTTACGACTGCCTGGATGATACGGAGGATATGGCCGGCATCCTGGCGCTGGACCTGCATGTGGCGCGGGAGGCGATTGAGACGGCCCTGGAACTGTATGAGAACCGTTTCCGCTTCTTCCTGTCCTTGCCCCTGCATTTCGAAAGTCTTGCTGTCACGTCCCGCCGGCAGGAGGTAATGGCGGTCCTGCGCAGCATCCCCCGTAACCTGCTGCCCTTCATGACCTATCATCTGTGGGCGGTGCCCGATGGGGTGCCGACGGGCCGGCTGTCGGAGCTGGTTTCCGCGCTGAAGCCTTTCGGTCGCACCGTGATGATGGAGGTGGCCAGCCCCACGGCGGACCTGTCGGCGGCAGAGGCCGCAGGTATCCGTGTCGTCAACCTGACCCTGCCGCCCGGCGCGTCAGTAGACCGCTGGGCACCGGAGGTTCTGCGCTTCGCAACCCAGGCCCTGCGGCATCGCCTGATGCCGGCGGTGGAGGGCGTGGACAGCCTTGCCATGGAAGACCAGTGCGAGGCAGCGGGCGTGCGGTTCCTGTCAGGGGACCTGATCGGCGGCTGGGTGGATGTGCCCGAACATGTCGTTCGCCGCTCCCGCACCGATTTCGTGCGCCAGGGGGTCAATCTGCGTGGTGGTTCGCCCGACTGAAAAGTTTGCTCTATAACCCTTTGCGTTTCCCGCTGGCAACAAGCCGGGTGTAGGATCAGCAAATCCTCACATACGGAAAGGCGGCTCCCCATGCTCAGGCTGGTCGGGAGGGTGTTGGCTTCTATTCGTGGCGAAGGCGCTGAACGCGCCCCGGCCCGTACCAATGGGTCCGCGCGCAAGGTTTCCTCTTGTAAACAACAGGAAGATGCCGGACCTCCCCTGGCCGACGCGAACGCCGCCGATGCGCTGCGCCGCATTTTCTCACGCCGCGACCCGGCCCAGGCAGGCAGCATCCATCTGATGGGGCTGGAAAGCCTGCGCGATCGTCTGGGTGGGCGCTGGGCGCCTGTGGCTGATCGGGTGCATGTGGTCACGTCGAAACTACTGGACCAGTATCTGTCCCCCCATGACACTTGGTTCCGCCATGGCGGGGAAGCCTATGTTGTGGTCTTTGCCCAACTGGGTCCCGAACAGGCCCGCCTGATCTGCGCCAAGGTCGTGGAGGAGTTGCAGATATTGCTGCTGGGGGAGGCGGATACTGCTTCCATCACGGTGCGCACCGCCGTGCATGAGATCGGGTCGGATGTGATGTTGGTGCCGGCCAGCCTTAAAGAAATGCTGGAAGATGCCGCCGGACAGCTGGCGCAGGCCGATATTCTCGGCAATGCTGCCTATGACCGGGTTGCTGGCGCTCTGCCATCTCAGAAGGAAAAGCTGGGGCCGCTGGAGGTACGCTACCGTCCCGTCTGGGACGTTAAGCAGCAGGTCGTCTCCACCTTCATCGCGCGCACCTGCCGTTCCCGTCCGGGCCGCAGCCCCCTCTGGGCCTATGATTGCCTGGAAGACCCGGAGGATCCGCAACAGATTCTGGCCCTGGACCTGCATCTGATCCAGGAAGCAGTGGGCACCGCCCTGGAACTCTATGAGAACCGTTTCCGCTTCTTCCTGTCCGTGCCCATCCATTTCGAAAGCTTGGCGGTGCTGGGCCGCCGGCGGGAAGTAGTGGCGGTGCTGCAGTCCATTCCCGCCCATATGCGGCCTTTCATGACCTATCATCTCTACGGCGTCCCGGCGGGCGTTCCCACCGGGCGGCTGTCGGAATTGGTAGGGGCTGTGCGTCCCTATGGCCGCACAACCATGGTTGTTGTTGAAACGGTCAGCAACGACCTGCCAACCCTGGCTGCCGCCGGTGCCCGCGTGGCGGCAGCTTACCTGCCGTCCGGTCTTTCCGTGGACCGTGCCCGCACCGACCTTCTGCGCTTCGGTGCCGTCGCCGCCAAGAACCGGCTATCGACCTCGGTGGAGGGTGTGGATAGTCTCGCCATGGAACGGCTGTGCGAGGAGGCGGGGATCAATTTCCTGTCTGGCGACCTGATCGGCGACTGGGTGGAAGTACCCGAACATGCCGCCCGCCGTTCGCTGGCCGATTTCCGGCGCTAAGGGCCTATACCCCGGCCTCGGCTGCGGTCAACTGTTCGGCCATCTGCCTTCCCCTGGCAATCGCCGCCGAACAGAGGGCGGGCAGCGTGGCGGTCAGACGCGTGACCTCGGCCTTATCGCCCGCATCGGCGGCAATCATCAAGGCGCGGCAATGCAGTGACAGCGGCATGAAGCCCAGATTGCCAGCAGCGGATACCAGCGAATGCGCTTCACGCTCGATCCGGTGCAGATCGTCACCTGCCGCCATGATCATGTCCACCCGCGCGCAGAAGGATGTCAGCGCATCGTTCAGAAGCTGCGCCCCGATCTCCTCCCCCACCACCAGCAGCAGGTTATCCAGGATATCCTGATCCAGTGGCGGTGCCGTCTCCTCCGGCGCTGTCACCGGTTCGGTCTGGTGGGCGGTTTCCATGGCTGTCGGGCGGAAGCCGGCAATGTCGGCAATGGCCTGGTTAAGGGCCTGCGGCGTCACCGGCTTGGCGATATGGCCATTCATTCCGGCGTCCAGACAGGCGTCACGCTCCTCACGCAGGACATTGGCGGTCAGCGCCAGGATGGGCAGGGTGTGCCCCGCTTGCCGGATGCGGCGCGTCGCTTCCATCCCGTCCAGGATCGGCATCTGCACATCCATCAGCACCAGATCGTAAACGGTATCTCCGCGCGTGACGTCCTGCACCGCCTCCGCCCCGTTCTCCACCACCGTTACCCGGTGTCCGGCCTTCTCCAGGATGGCGCGGACCAGCATCTGGTTGGCGAACACATCCTCGGCCAGCAGGATCGACAAGGGCCGGTAGGAGGGCAGGGCGGCGATTACCGCCGCTGGCTCCGGCTCCAGGGGGGGGGCGGCGGCGATGGCCAGCGGCAGGGTGACCTCGAACCGGCTGCCGATATCGGGCTGGCTTTGCACATCGATGCGGCCTTCCATGGCCTCCACCAGACGCTTGGTGATCGCCAGACCCAGGCCCGTGCCGCCGAAGCGGCGTGTCACCGACGCGTCCAGTTGTGTGAAGGGCATGAACAGATGCTTCAACCGATCAGCGGGAATGCCCATGCCGGTATCGGTGACCGTGAATCGCATCTGCACACCGGTTCGGGTGACGGATAGGACCACCTCTCCGTCCGACGTGAACTTCACAGCGTTGGATAGCAGGTTCAGCAGCACTTGCCGCAACCGAGCGGCATCACCCAGCACCCATTTCGGCAGATCGTCGGAAATCTCCGCCCGGATCGACAGGCCCTTGTCAGCGGCGCGCGGGCTCAGCAGGGCCACGCAGCTTTCGGCCAGCCCCGCGGGGGCAAGCGGCCCCATCTCCAGCTCCAGCCGCCCCGCCTCGATTTTCGACAGGTCCAGGATGTCATCGACAATGGCGACCAGGGCGCGCGACGCCTCCATCTGCAGGGAAAGCCATTTCTCCCGCTCCGCCACCGGTGCCCGTTCGTCGCGCAACAGATCGGCGAACCCGATGATGGCATTCAAGGGCGTGCGGATTTCATGGCTCATATTGGCCAGAAAGGCGCTTTTGGCACGTTCGGCGACTTCGGCCTGTACCTTGGCGACGGACAGCGCCTCCACCTTGCCGGCAATGTCGGCGTAAAGGGTCTGCAGCTGTTCGGCCATATGGTTGACGCCTGACGACAGCACCGCGAACTCGTCCTTGCCCGTCACATCCAGACGGTGGTCAAGTCGTCCCTGGCCGATGGTGGCCATGCCGTCGGCGATGCGGTTCAGGCCCCTGATCACGCGCTGGCTGGCGGCCATGGCGGCGGCGACCGTGATGGCCAGCAGCAGCAGCGGCAGCACCTGCAACACCAGCAGCAGGCGACCGCGTGCATACACCCGCTCATTGGCCTGCGCCGCCAGACGGTCTGCATCCGACGCCATCACGTTATAGCGCAGTTGCAACGTATCCTGAGCGATGCGGGCCGCATCCGGGTTCAGTCGCGCCTGCGCCAGCCGTGTCATGCCGTCTTGCATCAGCAGATTATCGGCCGACAGTCGGCGCAGCAGCGCCTGATCGGCCGGATCGGTCAATTCGACTTGCAACCGTGCCAGCTCGGCGGTCAGGCGGTCATGCTGGCGGTGCCATTGGAACAGGGCGCGCTCGCTACCCTTGTCTCCAAAATCGTGGACCAGCAGGCTCAATTCGAAGACGCTGCGCACCACCGACTGCGCCTCGGTCACCCGCGCCGTGTAGATGCCCATCCATTTCCACGACCAGATGGCCGACGCCGTGGAAACGCTGACGGCCAGCGCCGCGAAGACCAGGGTCGTGGTGATCCGCCGCCGGATGCTCATCCTGTCAGTCCAGCACCGTGACCCGCGTGGGGTCCACCGCCCTCAGGATGTCGCTTTGCAGATGTCCCAGCATTTCCGGTCCCGGATTGCCGCCGGCCCGGCGGACATGGCCTTCGATGGACAGCAGTAATGCCTGATCCAGCCGTAAGGTGAAACCATAGCTTTCCCAATGCCGCCGGACCAGCGTCTCATCAATGCCGGTGGCGGCGGCCACGATGGGTATCGCCTTCTCCCGGTCGCGCAGGATGGACCATTCTGCCGCCAGCAGGGCGCGCACGAACCGCACCAGCGCATCATGCTTGGCATCCACCACATCCTTGCGCGCCGAAAGGACCCAGCTGCCGGTATAGAGGCCCGGTGCCGTCAGCACGTCGATCCCTTGCGGAAACAGGGCAGCGGCCCCGACACGCACAGTGGTCCAGACCGAGGCGGCATCGATATCGCCCCGGGCCATGGCCGCCATGATTTCCCCGCTTTCAAACGGCAGCAGCGTGACCTCGTCCCGCAGGCCGGCCTGGAGCAGCATCAGGTCCAGGAAATATTGGGAATTGGTGTCGGGCGTGTAACCGATTCGCTTGCCTGCTAGCGCTTCCGGTCGGGTCAGCCCGCTGCCCGACGGCGACGCGATAACGACGTCGCGATCCGACGTCTGGACCGTGGAGATGATGCGGATCGGCTTCCCGGCGATCATGGCGTTGGAAGCGGGGACATCGGAAGACAGGGACAGATCTGTCTTGCCCCCCAGCAGCGTTTCCATCGCCACCTTGCCATTGGCGACGGGGACCAGTTCTACTGTCAGGCCTTCATCGGCGAAATAGCCCTCCGCCTCTGCCACAAAGATCAGGGCCGACATCATCTGCCGGCTTTCCGCCACGCTGAGATGCTGGCGCGGCGCGGTTCCACGGAACTGGACCCACAGGCCGGCGGTCAGCCCGATGGCCAGTGCCGCCAGCACCCAACGTAGCCATGTACGTTTGTCACCCATGCCGCACAGGTTCCCCTTCGTGCCGGTCGCCATTGCGCCGGTCCTCGCCGGAATACAACCTATCAGGCATGCGGGCGTGTGACCGCCATCGTCGACCTATCCTTTTGGTCAGAACAGAAACGGGGATCGGGAAACCGGCGCGTTACAGCGGAAGTGGCAATCCCGGATGGTCATTGGGGCCCGGCGGCGGTGCATCCGGGTCGCCCAGCGGGCGCACCATCATGACCCAATCCAGCCAGCGCCCGTGCTTCACGCCCAGGCCGGGAATGCTGCCGGCCTGCTCGAAGCCCAGCGCCCGGTGCAGCCCGACCGATCCTTCATTGCTGCCATCGCCGATCACGGCCACCATGCGGCGATATCCGGCGCGTGTGCATTGATCAATCAGCGCCTTCAGCAGGGCGCGGCCCACCCCGGCCCCCTGCGCTTCCGGTGCCACATAGATGGAATTCTCCACCGTGAAGCGATAGCCGGGTCGGGATCGGAACGGGCTGCCATAGGCATAGCCAAGAATCTGACCGGTCCGCTCAGCCACCAGATAGGGGAAGCCCTGGGCCTGGATTGCTGCCATGCGCATCGCCATCTCGCCCGCGTCCGGCGGTACACTTTCATAACTGGCCGTGCCCTCACTGACGTGCGGGGCATAGATGGCGGCGATGGCAGCGGCGTCGGCCGCCGTGGCGGTGCGGATATTCATCCCTGTCACTCCCCGTTCAGATCACCGCGCGCGGGGGCGAAGCTTGTCGGCGGGAACGGTCGCCAGACGGGCCACCAGCTGGCGCATATGATCCGCCAGGGTCGGGAGATAAAAACGGCGTGCCAAGGCGACCTCATCCATGTAGAGGGAGCGGTTCAATTCGATCTGCAGCGCATGCACCCCGTCGCCGGGCCGGCCATAATGGCGCGTCGTATACCCGCCCGCATAGGGCGCGTTGCGGCCAACAATATAGCCAAGGTCGGTCAACGCATCCTCCGCCGCCCCCGTCACAGCGGCATGGCAGGCGCTGCCAAAACAATCGCCCAGCACCATGTCCAGCGACCCGCTGGCCGCAGCTTCCGGCGGCAACCCGATGGAGGGCATGGAATGGCAATCGATCAGGATGCAATAGCCAAACGCGGCCCGTGTCTGATCGATCAAACCGCGCAGGGCGGCGTGATAGGGGTAGTAGCAGCGGTCGACCCGGTCCACCGCTTCTGCGAATCGCAGCCGCCGGTCATAAATCTCCTCGCCGCTGGCGACCACGCGCGGAATGGTGCCCAACCCCGCCGCTACGCGCGGGCTGCGGCTGTTCACATAAGAGGGTAGGGCACCCTCGAACATGGTGGGGTCGAATTCGAACGGTTCCCGATTGGGGTCCAGATAGGCACGCGGAAACAGCGCCAGCAGCAATGGCACGCCCAGATCGACGGCGGGTGCAAAAATCTCGTCGACGAAGCAATCCTCCGACCGGCGCAGCGTCGTGCCGTCCAGGCGGGAATGCGCCACGAAGCTTTCGGGATAATCGCGGCCGCTGTGCGGAGAGGCCAGCACGATGGGCAGTTCCACCCGTGCCGGCCGCCGCACACAGAACACATTACCCCCGATTCCGGCATCCAGGGGGCGACCGGCCGGCTTCATGCTGCTCAGGGAGGGGGTGGTGCTGCTCATGACTGAAAGATGTATCGAATTGTGAGATGCCCCGCCACCCGAACAGGCCGGGATCGAAAAAAAACGGCATTTTTCTGAAAAGAGGGTGTTGCAATGCCCGGATCAGGTGGTTATAAGCACGCCCACCCCGACGGCGCTGCCGACGACGGCGACGGAAACGAAGCCGAAGACGACGCAAAGAAAGGGTAAGGACGGATGGGCGCGTAGCTCAGCGGGAGAGCACTACCTTGACATGGTAGGGGTCACAGGTTCAATCCCTGTCGCGCCCACCATCCGTTCCAAACCAAAAGGGCCGGCACCCATCAGGGGCCGGCCCTTTGGCTTTTCCGGTTTCGTTCATCGCAACGCCAGCCGTTCGCGGACGCGCGCGGCCAGACGGGCGGTGTCGTCCAGCGGCTCGTATGTCCAGCTTTCAAGGTGGCCCTGGAAGGGCCGCGTGATGCCGTCGGCCTGCAAGGCATCATGGAATTGGGTGAATTTCGGCGCATTGCCAGGCAGGTCGATAACATGCACGGGCGTGCCCGTGCTGGCCGCCTCCGATACCATCGCCACACTGTCAGATGTGACGATCAATGCGTCGGCCAGGGCCAGCATCCCAAAATAGGGATTGGGGCCACTCCCGTCCCACAGGAAGACCGGCAGGCCCGCCAGTGATTGTTTGAGAATCGCTTCATTCTCCGCCCCTGTGCGGCGCGATGTGGTGATCAGCATCCCCACCCCCTGGTCCCGCACCAGCGCCGCCAGCTGTGCTGCCACGCCCGCCATCATCTGCGGCGTCAATTGGCAGAAGCGGTTGGAACCGCCGATCATCACGCTGACCAGCGGACGGGCCCGTCCTTCCGCCAGATGGCCCCATTCAAGAGCGGCAGCCGACAGCTTCGCCGCCGTCACGCGATGGATGGCGCCGATACTTTCCACCAGATTATCGCCTCTCTTGCCGTCATGACGGGGCAGGGACACCAGATCGAAGCGATCAAACGGCACGCCCGGATTCTGGATATGCACTCGCACCGTGCCCGGCGACCGCCGGCCCACCACCATGGACAGGGCCACCGCCTGCCGCCCCGAACTGATCAGAAGGTCGGGCCAGGGCGGGTCCAGCCGGTCTGATGCCGGGGCCAGCGGCAGGTTGAGGCCGGGCAGGGGCAGATAGGGTGTGGTTTGCCGCCACGGGTTACGCAGCCGGACCCGCTTCACGACAGGGGTGAGGTTCAGTGCCTCCGCCAGACCTAGACAGGGGTTCTCGATTCCGGCCCGCCCGTCTGAAACGACCCAGCAGGTTGGGGTTTGGTTGTTCGCATACGTATGCGAAGACTTGTCCCCAGGAAATTTTGTGTCGCAAATCGGGTCGCCCTTGCAGGTTGAGCCGTCCCGTGTAATATCCTTGCTCAAATCAAGAACTCCTGGAGTTAAAAAATCACCATGCGGCGGGTCAAACTCGACCGAATTGATCGGCGCATCCTGCGCGACCTGCAGGCGGACGGCCGGATGACCAATGTGGAATTGGCCCGGCGTGCTGGCATTTCGGCTCCCCCCTGCCTGCGGCGCGTGCGCGCGCTGGAAGAGGCAGGCTATATCCGGGGCTACCATGCCGACATCAATCCGGAATCCATGGGCTTCCATGTCACGGTTTTCGCACAGGTCGGCCTGTCGTCCCAGGCGGAAAGCGATCTGAAGCGCTTCGAATCGCTGGTCAATTCCTGGCCTGAGGTGCGGGAGTGCAACATGCTGGCCGGTGAGACAGACTTCCTGTTGAAGGTGGTCGCCGTCGATTGGGACAGCTATCAGCGCTTCCTGACCACAAAGCTGACGGCGGCGCCCAATGTCAGCCACGTGAAATCGGCCCTGGCCATCCGCCAGTCCAAATACGCCCCTGGCGTGCCGATTGATGTGGATGTCGGGCCGGAGTCGAAGGACGACGACGAAGATTTCGAGGACTGATCCTCGGCACGAAAGGGCGCCCGTCGGGTGCCCTTTTTGTTTCAGCTGACAGCCATCCGCAGCAACCCGAACGCCGCTCCCGCCAACACCAACCAATGCACCGCCAGCTTGAAGCGCAGCATGGCGACCAGGGCGATGGTGGCGACCAGCAGGGCAACCCAATCCAGCCGGCCTGAGGGCAGCAGCACCGTCTCCCCCAGAACCACGCCCAGGTTCAGGATGACGCCGACCACCGCCGCCGTGATGGCGGCCAGCGCCCCGGCTGCCGCCCGGTTGTGGATCAACGCCTCCACATAGGGCGCGCCAGCGAAGATGAAAAAGAAGCAGGGCAGGAACGTGACATAGGTGGTCAGGGCGGCACCCGTGATGCCCGCCGCCAGCGGTGATAGTCCACCCGGATGGTTCCAGCCGGCGAAGAAGCCCACATATTGCGTGACCAGGATCAGCGGCCCCGGTGTGCTTTCCGCCAGTGCCAGGCCGTTCACCATGTCGGCAGG
This sequence comes from Niveispirillum sp. CC-CTL257, assembly GCF_059489915.1. Classification (NCBI taxonomy): domain Bacteria; kingdom Pseudomonadati; phylum Pseudomonadota; class Alphaproteobacteria; order Rhodospirillales; family Azospirillaceae; genus Niveispirillum; species Niveispirillum sp. CC-CTL257. Next base: position 1,558,654 of record NZ_JCAJXE010000001.1, on the reverse strand, counting down.
CGTCAGCCACTGGTAATTCTCCACCGCGCGTTCGGCGATGAAGGGCAGCACCGCATAGGCCCCGCCAAAGGTGACAAAGGCTGCCGTTGTGAACAGGTCGGCAATGTCGGCCCAGGGATTGGTGCCCAGCAGCAGCACGGTGGCGACCACAGGTACCAGCAGCAGGCCCGCGAAAAGGACAGCCATACGGAGAAGACGGTTCGCACTCCGATCCATTGGCTGATCGTCGGGGACGAAATCGTCACCCATCCCATGGCCTGCCGGCGCGAAATATGTGCGTCCCGCCTTGGCTGACAGGTATCCGGTCAGCGCCGCCACCGCAATCACCGCCGGGAATGGCACTTGCCCCAGATAGAGGCCCAGAAAGGCGGCGAGCGCCAGCAGCAGCGGTGCCGGTCCCTTCAATGTCCGTCGTCCCAGCCGCCAGACGGACGCGGCGATGATGGCGATGACCACGGGCTTTACCCCGTTGAACAGGGCCGCTACCCAGGCCAGATCCCCATGGTCCGCCGCCAGCCAGGACAGGCCAAGCAGCACCAGGGCACCGGGCAGCACGAACAGCCCCCCGGCCATCAGTCCGCCCCACACCCCATGCAGACGCCAGCCGATATAAGTAGCCAACTGCTGCGCCTCCGGCCCTGGCAACAGCATGGCGAAGTTAAGCCCGTGCAGGAACCGCGTACTGTCGATCCAGCGCCGCTTATCCACCAATTCCTGCTGCATCAGCGCGATCTGCCCCGCCGGCCCGCCAAAGCTGACACAGCCCAACCAGAACCAGAACCGCAATGCCTCCCCGAAACCGGGCATCCTCATCTCCCTGTACGTATGTCGATGAATGCTGCGGGTGCGGCGGCCCGGATGCAACCTTGTCCTTGTGACAAGACAATGAATGCGCGCGATCGGCACTTGCGTCAGGAAAAGGGGGTAGAGAACCGTGGATAGGCCCGATGTACACGCCTGCGCATTTCAAAATGGAAGAGAGCGATACGCTCGACCTGCTGGAAACCCTGTCCTTCGCCACGCTGGTCAGCCTCGGCGAGGGCGGATTGCTGTCCACCCCGCTGCCCCTGCTGCTGGATCGTTCGAACGGGGGCATCCGCCTGATCGGCCATGTTGCCCGCGCCAACCCGCATTGGAAGCGGTTTGATCCCGCCGTTCCGTCACTGGCCATCTTCCAAGGCGGTGACGCCTATGTCACGCCGTCCTGGTATGTGGAGAAACAGAAGACGGGCAAGGTTGTGCCCACCTGGAACTATGTCAGCATCCATGTTCATGGACGGCTGGAAGCGGTGGAAGACCCGGTTGCCCTGCTGGAGATCGTCACCCGCCTGACCAACCGGCATGAGGCGGGACGGGAGCGGCCCTGGCAGGTCAGTGATGCGCCCGCCGACTATATCGCCGCCATGCTGCGCGGCATTGTCGGCGTCGTCCTGCATGTGGAGAAGCTGGAGGGTAAGGCCAAGCTGTCCCAGAACAAAGCCGCGGAAGACCGCGCCGCCATCCGCGCCGGGATGGCGGGGGTCCTGACCATTCCCTAAACCCGGCTCATCAATCCCAACCGGACGGCCAGCCCCAGGAACACGGTGCCGGACAGCCAGTTCAGCACCTTTGCCGCCACCGGGTTGCGGGCCAGATGCCGGCCCAGGCCGCCCGCACCCGCACCCACGGCGGCATTCACGATGGTGCCGGAAATATTCATCATCGTGCCCAGGACCAGAGCCTGTACCACGACGCTGCCGCGCGCGGGGTCGATGAATTGCGGCAGGAAGGCCAGGAAGAAGATGGCCACCTTGGGGTTCAGCATATTGGTAACGGCCCCGCGCAGAAAGATACGACTGATATCCCGCTGCGTGACCTTCGTACCATCGGCGACCGGCGGTGCGGCGCGGAACGTGTTCCAGGCCAGCCAGACCAGATAGGCGGCCCCTGTCCAGCGCACGATCTCAAACAGCAGGGGAGAGGCCATCAGCAGTCCGGCCAGTCCGAAGGCCGCCGCTGCTGTATGGACCATGGCCCCGCAGGCTACGCCCAGCGAGGCGGCAATGCCTGCCTTCGGCCCGCGATGCGCCCCGCTGCCCAGGCAGAACAGCATGTCAGGACCCGGCGTCAGGTTCAGCGCCAGGGCGGCGGCCATGAACAGCAGCAATGTTTCGAGGGGGAAGGCAGGCATGGGCGGGGCACTCCATCCAGGAAATCTCCGCCGCCCATGCTGCCGCCGGCGTCGGCCTTACGCCACCACGATTTCTTCAGCCCTGTATCCCTGAATATAGAGAAGGGCGGTCAGGTCGCCATGGTCGATACGCGCGCGCGCCTGGGCCGCTACGCTGGGCTTGGCGTGATAGGCCACACCCATGCCGGCGGCCATCAGCATAGGCAGGTCATTGGCACCGTCGCCAACGGTGATGCTGGCCGCCACGGGCACGCGGTGGGCCGAGGTGATGCGGATCAGGGCCTGGTGCTTGGCATCCTTGTCCAGGATCGGCTCAAACACCGTTCCGGCCAGCCTGCCCCCCTCGACAATCAGGTCATTGGCCTGATCCTCGTCAAAGCCCAGGGTTTCGCGCACATGTGCGGTGAAGGTCTTGAACCCGCCCGATACCAGAGCGCAATAGACCCCGTGCTTCTTCAAGGTGGCGATCAGGGTGGCGGCCCCTGGCATATAGGTAATGCGACCGATCATGTCCGTCAGCACGCCGGCATCCAAGCCGGCCAGCAGCGCCACACGTTCGCGCAGTGCGCCCTTGAAATCGATCTCGCCGTTCATGGCGCGGTGGGTGATGGCGGCAATGCGGTCACGGGCACCGACCAGATCCCCCAACTCATCCAGCATTTCCTGCTGAATGATGGTCGATTCCATATCGGCGACCAGCACGGATTTGCGCCGACCCTCCACGGGCTGGGCCACGATATCCACCGGCTTGCCCGCCAGCGCCTTGGCCACCGCGGCCTGTGCCTGGTCATCGTTCAGACCGTTGAAACCGATATCGCAGGCAATGCCCGGCACCAGCCAGTCCGCCGGTGCCGTCTCCGCCCCCAGATCGGACAGCGCGGCGCGCGCATTCTTGGCGACGGCATCATCCAGCGTGAAGACAGCCGGATCGGCGATCAGGGTCAAGACTTGGCGCAGCATCGGATATCCCGTCCAATTGGGGTGGTCGATTGCGGCCCTTATCGCCGCTGCGGGGCGGGAGCGCAATGGGGCGCGGCGGGAGGCGGGGATGCTTGAACAGGCAGCGCCGCTCTGCGTGCTGCTGGTATTGTCTCACTTGTCATGATCCCGATTGGGCATTACCACCTCAACCTATGAAAACCGACTCCCACCTACCGACGGGTAGGGCGCCAGCACGCCCCGTCCTCGTGATCGGCGGCCCCACTGCCTCGGGCAAGTCCGGATTGGCGCTGGCCTGGGCGAAGCGTGCCGGTGGCGTGGTGATCAATGCTGATAGCATGCAGGTCTATGCCGATCTGCGCGTCGTCACCGCCCGCCCGTCGGCGGTGGACGAGGTGGAGGCACCGCACACACTATATGGTGTCGTGCCGGCGTCGGTGCGGATGAGTGCGGCGCGTTGGCGCGAACTGGCGCTGGCGGAGGTCGACAGAGCGCATGCCGGCGGGCACCTGCCCATCGTGGTGGGCGGCACCGGGCTTTATCTGCGCTCCCTGATGCAGGGACTGTCCGACATTCCCGACATTCCCGCCGATGTCCGTCAGGCCGCCATGGATTTGCAGGCGGAGGTCGGCAGCCCCGCCCTGCATGCCCGGCTGGCAGCGTTGGACCCCGCCACCGCCGCGCGCCTGCACCCGACCGACAGCCAGCGCCTGATACGCGCATGGGAGGTGATCCAGGCGACAGGTCGTTCAATTAGCGACTGGCAGGCCGCCCCGCCCACCGATGTCCCCACGCACCTGTCCTTCACCACGCTGGTCGTGGAACCGCCGCGTCCGCGTCTTTACGCACAATGTGACCAGCGGTTCCTGACCATGCTGGCGCAGGGGGCGGAAGCGGAGGTGGCGGCCCTGATGGCTCAGGGTCTGGATCCGGCGCTTCCTGCCATGAAGGCGCTGGGCGTGCCCGAAATCGCTGCCATCCTGTCCGGTGCCCTGGACCGGGAAACTGCGATTGCCAAGGCACAGCAACTGACGCGAAATTATGCCAAGCGGCAATTAACATGGTTTCGGAACCAAATGCCTGCCGCAGTGCGATTGGATTCGACGGAACTTGCATCCGAAGGCGCGTTCGCGAAATTTTATGACCAGATCATGACAGGCATGACTAAGATCATTGCCAAAACCGGTTGACCATCTTTCCGGTTCCGTCTAGGGTGCCGCCACGTCGCCTTTCGCCCCTGCGAGATGCGGCGTTTTTCAACCCTGTTGGAACTGTTTGAAAGCGTCTGCCATGTCTTCGGGAACCATCCTCTCCGGCGCGGAAATCGTCATCAAGGCCCTTCGGGACCAAGGTGTAGATACGATCTTCGGGTATCCGGGCGGGGCGGTACTACCCATCTATGATGCGCTGTTCAAACAGAACCAGATCAAGCACATCCTGGTTCGCCACGAACAGGCCGCCGTCCACGCCGCAGAGGGCTATGCTCGTTCGTCCGGCAAGGTCGGCGTCGTGCTGGTCACGTCCGGCCCTGGTGCCACCAATGCCGTCACCGGTCTGGTTGATGCGTTGATGGACAGCATTCCCATCGTCTGCCTGACGGGTCAGGTGCCGACGCATCTGATCGGCAATGACGCATTCCAGGAATGCGACACGACCGGCATCACGCGGCCCGCGACCAAGCACAATTATCTGGTCAAGGACGTGAACAATCTGGCCCGCACGCTGCACGAAGCGTTTTATGTGGCTAAGAATGGCCGTCCCGGCCCCGTCGTCATCGACATCCCTAAGGATGTGCAGTTCGCCGACGGCACCTATCGTACCCCCGGCGAAAGCCAGCCCAAGAGCTACCGCCCGCAGGTGAAGCCCGACCTGAACAAGGTTGAGGAAGCGGTGGAGATGCTGGCCAACGCCAAGCGTCCCATCTTCTATGTCGGCGGCGGTGTCATCAATGCTGGCCCCGTGGCCAGCCAATTGCTGACGCAGCTGGTGCGCATGACTGGCTATCCCTGCACCACCACCCTGATGGGGCTGGGCGCCTATCCCGCCCATGATCAGCAGTGGCTGGGCATGCTGGGCATGCACGGCACCTACGAGGCCAATCTGGCCATGCATGGCTGTGACCTGATGGTCTGCGTCGGCGCCCGTTTCGATGACCGTGTCACCGGCAAGGTCAGCGAATTCAGCCCGAATTCCAAGAAGATCCATATCGATATCGACCCGTCGAACATCAACAAGAATGTCCGGGTCGATCTGCCCATCGTCGGTGACGCGGCCTATGTCCTGGAAGACATGATCCGCATCTGGAAGGCGCGCAACAAGCGCGCTGATCAGGCGGCGCTGAAGGCTTGGTGGGACCAGATTGCGGTCTGGCGGTCTAAGGACTGCCTGAAGTACGACAAGACCGACAGGGTCATCAAGCCGCAGTACGCGCTGGAACGCCTGCGCGCCGCTATCCAGGGCCGCGACGATGTGTTCATCTCCACCGAGGTGGGCCAGCATCAGATGTGGGCGGCGCAGTTCCTGCCCTTCAACAAGCCCAACCGCTGGCTGACCTCGGGCGGCCTTGGCACCATGGGTTATGGCCTGCCGGCCGCCATCGGGGCCCAGATTGCCAATCCTGGCGCGCTGTGTATCGATGTCGCCGGTGAGGCGTCGATCCAGATGAATATCCAGGAAATGTCGACGGCCCTGCAATACCGCCTGCCGGTCAAGGTCTTCATCCTGAACAATCAGTGGATGGGCATGGTCCGGCAGTGGCAGGAATTGCTGCACGGCTCCCGCTATTCCGAAAGCTATTCCGAAGCGCTGCCCGACTTCGTGAAGCTGGCAGATGCCTTCGGCGGCGTGGGCCTGCGCGCCACCAAAGTATCGGAAGTGGACGATGTCATCGCGGAGATGATCGCCATCCCGCGCCCGGTCATCGTCGATATGTGCGTGGATCAGAAGGAAAACTGCTTCCCCATGATCCCCGGCGGCAAGGCCCACAACGAGATGTTGCTGGGCCCCGCGGACAAGGTGTCCGAGGCCACGCCGGAGGAGGGGATGGTGCTGGTGTAAACCAGCCGCCCCAACCCCTTCGCCCGATAAAGACCAGTTTTCCCGGAGCCTCGCCCCGTGACCCAAGATACCAGCATTCGTCGCCACACCATCTCCGTGCTCGTCGATAACGAGCCGGGCGTGCTGGCCCGCGTTATCGGCCTGTTTTCCGGCCGTGGCTATAATATCGAAAGCCTGACCGTGGCCGAGATCGATGCCGGCGACAGCCTGTCGCGCATCACCATCGTCACCTCCGGCACGCCGATGATCATCGAACAGATCAAGGTGCAGCTGGACCGTCTGGTGCCTGTCCACAAGGTCAAGGACCTGACCCTGGAAGGCCCGTTCATCGAGCGGGAGATGGCCCTGGTCAAGGTCGTGGCCAATGGCGAAAAGCGGGTGGAGAGCCTGCGCATCGCCGATGTGTTCAAGGCCCGCGTCGTGGACGCCACCATTTCCAGCTTTGTGTTCGAAATCACCGGCACCGCCGAGGATCTGAACCGCTTCATCGACCTGATGCAGCAGCTGGGTGAGGTCGATATCAGCCGGACGGGTGCTGCCGCCCTGTCGCGCGGCACCGCGACCTTCTAAGATCACCCCTTTCCCCCAATGCCGGGACCCCGCGCCGGGGACCGGACCTGACCACAGCAGAGCAGAACGAAGGAACATTCCCATGCGCGTCTATTACGATCGCGACGCCGACGTCAACCTGGTCAAGGGCAAGAAGGTGGCCATTGTCGGCTATGGCAGCCAGGGCCATGCCCACGCCCAGAATCTGCGCGACAGCGGCGTAACCGACGTGATCATCGCGCTGAAGGCCAATTCGCCGACCCGCGCCAAGGCCGAAGCCGCCGGCTTCAAGTGCGTCACCCCGGCGGAGGCTGCGGCCACCGCCGACGTGATCATGATCCTGACGCCGGACGAGCATCAGGCCGAGCTGTATAACAACGAGATCGGCCCGAACCTGAAGCAGGGTTCCGCCATTGCGTTCGCCCACGGCCTGAACGTCCACTTCCGCCTGATCGAGCCACGCCCCGACACGGACGTGTTCATGATCGCCCCGAAGGGCCCCGGCCACACCGTGCGCGGTGAATATAAGAAGGGCGGCGGCGTTCCCTGCCTGGTCGCCGTTCACCAGAACGCCTCGGGCAATGCCTTCGACGTCGCCCTGTCTTATGCCTCCGCCGTCGGTGGTGGCCGTTCGGGCATCATCGAGACCACCTTCAAGGAAGAGTGCGAAACCGACCTGTTCGGTGAGCAGGCTGTCCTGTGCGGTGGCCTGACCAAGCTGATCCAGGCTGGTTTCGAGACCCTGGTCGAAGCCGGCTACGCCCCGGAAATGGCCTATTTCGAGTGCCTGCACGAAGTGAAGCTGATCGTGGACCTGATCTACGAAGGTGGCATCGCCAACATGCGCTACTCGATCTCCAACACGGCCGAATATGGTGACTATGTCACCGGTCCGCGCATCGTGACGGATGAAACCAAGGCCGAGATGAAGCGTGTGCTGACGGACATCCAGTCCGGCCGTTTCGTGCGCGACTGGATGCTTGAAAACAAGGCCGGCACCCCGTCCTTCAAGGCTACCCGCCGCATTGAGGCCGAGCATCCGATCGAGGAAGTGGGTGCCAAGCTGCGCGCCATGATGCCCTGGATCTCCGCCAACAAGCTGGTGGACAAGTCCAAGAACTAAGCCGTTTCAGGAGCTTAGTGATGCTGATGCCGCCCGGTGGGGAAACCTGCCGGGCGGTTTCCGTTTTGGCACATATCACTAAAGATACAATTTTACTGACTTGCCCGTATCGCGCGAGTGCCTTACCTTTTAGGTGGATCAAAATGATCGCCTTTGGGGGAGCCCATGATCTCGCTAAACGCGAGTCCGCTCTTCAGCGCCACGAATTCTCTGGCGATGAAGTCGGCTATCGACCGCCATGTCGATAAGGCGGTCGAGGAACGATTCAAGAAGACCGACGCCCAGCAATATCAGGGCCGGTCCCAGCAAGACATCTATAAGCGCCTGATGGAAATCGGCGTCACCGGTGGCGGGTTCGAGGAAGCCGCCAAAAGCGCTGCGCGCGTCGAGGAACTGGGCAAATATATGGATCAGGCCCGGTCAGAGATCGACCGCAAGGCCGCCAATGAGAAACTGACCCAGTCCAAGCGCCGTATGGGCGAGCTGGAACAGGAGGCGCGTCAGGCTGCCGCGCGGGGCGATGCCCGCAAGCTGGCGCAGATCGCCCGTGAAGCCAGCGGCATGACCCGCAAGCTGGCCGATGAAGCCAAAGGCTTGGTGGAGGGACGCAATGTCGATCCCGCCGAACGCGCCGCCGCCATCGCGCGCGGCGAACCCGATCCTGCCAAGCCTGTGGAGCCGCAGCCCGGTATGACCGCCGGCGGCGTTCCGGTCTCCTATGCCCGTGCCTATGTGCAGGAGGTCCGCGATTTTGCGGGTCGCGCCCGTACCTTGCTGACCCAGGCCGAAGCCAACAAGGGCAACACCCTGTGGATGAGCGAGGAGGAAAAGCAGAAGTTCGAGGAAACCCTGAAAGCCTCGCGCGATGATCTGGCGGCGGCGGGTGAAACCCTGGAACGGCTGAATGGCACCCTGGAAACCATTGATCCCGGCGGGGCGGCGGATGCAGCCAGCACCACCGCCGGAACGGTGATGGATATGACCTACACCAGCACCTATACCGAGACGCTGACCATCGCGGTGCAGACCACGGAATCCTTCGTATCCATCACGGCCTGATCAGCCGTTGATATAAATCCGGTGATAGCGTGACCCGAGGCGTGTCAACACCTCATACCCGATGGTGCCGGCCTCCCGTGCCACCTGATCGACGTCGCGATGCGGGCCGATAATGTCGGCCCAGTCACCGACCTGAAGCAGATGGTCGGGCACGCCCGTGACATCGGCGGTCAGCAGGTCCATCGATACCCGTCCGATCAGGGGGGCGGCATGGCCTGCGACCATGGCAACACCCTTGCCGGCCAGCGACCAGGGGTAGCCATCGGCATAGCCCATACCCAGGGCCGCCACCTTGCCCGGTGCCGCCACGCGATGCGTCGCGTCATACCCGACCGTGTCGGGCGGGGCAACATCGCGGATTTGCAGGATGCGGGCCAGCAGCTTGGTGACGGGCCGCATCGGGTTGGACGCCCAAGGGGCGGGGTTGGGGCCGTAAAGCCCGATGCCCGGCCGCACCAGATCGAAATGGTAATCCGTCCCGTGGAAGATACCGGCGGAGTTGGACAGGCTGACCGGCGCTTTGGGCAGCCGCGCCAGTGCCGCGCGCACCCGCCGCAACTGTTCCGCCGTAAACGGATTGACCGGATCATCGGCGCAGGCCAAATGGCTCATCCAGGCCTGGAGATCGATGCTATCCAGCATGGATGCTGGATTATTGCATAACCGATCCAATTCAGTGGGCGGCAGTCCCAACCGATTCATTCCGGTATCGAGGTGAATAAAGCCGGGTAGTTTCCGCCCCAACTTGCGGGCATGGGCGCCCCAGCGTTCAATCTCGCACAGGCTGCTCAACACCGGCACCAGACCGCGCGCTGACAGCTCTGCCTCTGTCCCTGCGGGTACGCCATGCAGGACCAGGGTACGGGATTGGGGCAGGGCGGTCTTCACCCGCACCCCAGCCTCGATATCGGCCACGAAGAAGCTGCGCGCACCCGCCTGCCACAGGGCCGTTGCGACGGCGACGTCACCCAACCCATAGCCATTGGCCTTGACCACGGCGGCACATTCCGCCCCCGGCGCGCGGGCCGCCATATCGCGCCAATTCGCAACCAGGGCCGCCAGATCAATGACCAGCACGGCGCCAACGCGCGCCGCCTCGGGGCTGTTCAGCAACCCCGCCAGATCACTCGTCATACGATCCGCCACCATGCTGCGTGTCGAGATCGCCGAAGCGGGTATAATTGCCGTCGAAATACAGGCGCACGGTACCGACCGGGCCGTGACGCTGCTTGCCGATGATCACATCCGCGGTGTTATGGACCTGGGCCAGCCGGTCCTGCCACTGCGCGTAACGGTCGTTGTACTTGTCTTCCGACTCGTCGGGGCGGCGACCCGGCTCCGCGCGTTCCAGATAGTATTGTTCACGGAACACGAACATGACGACGTCGGCGTCCTGCTCAATGGAGCCGGATTCGCGCAGGTCCGACAGCTGCGGCCGCTTATCCTCACGGTTTTCCACCGAACGCGACAGCTGTGACAGGGCGATCACGGGCAGGTCCAGTTCCTTGGCGATCGCCTTCAGGCCGCGCGTGATCTCGGAAATTTCCTGCACACGGTTCTGTTCGCCCCGGTTCGATCCGCCGCCACGCAGCAGCTGCAAATAGTCGACGACGATCAGGCCCAGCCCATGGGTGCGCTTCAACCGGCGCGCGCGGGTACGCACGGCGGTGATGGTCAGGGCCGGCGTGTCGTCCACGAAGAAGGGCACGCGGGCCAGATACTGGCTGGCCTCCACGAACTTCGGAAAATCGGTAGCCGTGATCTCGCCACGGCGGATCTTATCGCCCGACACTTCCGCCTGATCGGCCAGGATACGCAGGGCCAGCTGTTCGGCCGACATTTCCAGCGAGAAGAAACCGACGGGTGCCCCCTCCTTGCCGCCCGACAGCATATAGGCCTTGGCGGCATTGAAGGCGATATTGGTGGCCAGCGCCGTCTTACCCATGGAGGGGCGTCCCGCCAGGATCAACAGATCGCTGGGATGCAGGCCGCCCAGTTTAGCATCCAGATCGCGCAGGCCCGAGGTGACGCCTGTCACATGACTGGACCGGCGGAACGCGGCCTCGGCACTGGCGATGGCGGCGGTAAGCGCCCGATCAAAGGGGATGAAATCGCCCTTGATGTCGCCCGTCGCCGCCAGTTCGAACAGCTTCTTTTCGGCATCCTCGATCTGGTCATTGGCCGCGACATCAATGTCGTGCTTGTAGGCCTGATTGACCATATCCTCGCCGACTTCGATCAACTGCCGGCGCAGATAGGCGTCGTGGATAACCCGCCCGTAATCTTCCAGATTATGGACCGTGACGATGGCGGCGGCCAGCCGTGCCAGATATTCCGGCCCGCCAATTTCCGACAGGTCGCGGTCCTGTTCGAAATAGGCTTTCAGGGTGATGGGGTTCGCCACCTGGCCCCGGTCGATCATCTTCAGGACAGCCTGATAGATCTTCTGGTTGGCCGGGTCGAAGAAATGCTCCGGCCGCAGGAATTCGCCAACCTTTTCAAAGGCCTTGTTATTCACAAGGATGGCGCCCAGCACCGTCTGCTCCGCCTCCTCATTGTGGGGCGGGGTGCGGTATGAAACGGGGGCGGCACCGGCAAAGCCGGACGGGTCGATCAGCTTGGTATCCATGGCGGCGGCATTCTAGCGACCCGCCCCCGTGGCGTCACGCCATCACAAGGGCAGGGGGGTAGAAACGGTGTGGATGAAAGCTGGGGATAAGCTGTGGATAATCCTTCACGCCGCCCGTATTTGCTGCTGCTCCAGCCGCCGTTCATCGCCCAGCATGTAATCGCGGGCCAGCGGCACCGCGTTCACGTCGCGCGCCATCTGTATCTGGAACACCATATGGCCCTGATGGCGGAAGGCACACTCCGCCCCCGCCAGATAGAATTCCCACATCCGGCAGAAACGTTCATCATAGAGCGCCTTTGCCTGTTCCCGCCGCGCCAGGAACCGTTCACGCCAATGGCGCAACGTTTCGGCATAATGCAGGCGCCAGATTTCCATATCGGTCAGCCACAGTCCGGCGCCCTCGATGGCCGGCGTCACCTCCGACAGGGCGGGGGAATAGCCGCCGGGGAAGATATATTTGCGAATCCAGGGATTGGTGGTTCCCGGCCCCTCCGCCCGTCCAATGGCATGCAGCAAGGCCACTCCGTCATCGGCCAACAGGTCGTGCACCCTCGTGAAGAAGGTCGGATATTGCGGCACGCCGACATGTTCGAACATGCCGACACTGACAATCCGGTCGAACCGCCCCGGCAATTCCCGGTAATCACATAGCTCGAACTGCGCCCGGTCCGACAGGCCCGCCGCTTCCGCCCGTTCCCGCGCCACTGCCAGCTGTTCCTTGGAGAGGGTTATGCCGGTAACCTGCACATCGGCCAGCTTCGCCAGCGTCAGGGCCATGCCGCCCCAGCCGCAGCCGATGTCCAGGACGCGAAGGCCGGGTTTCAGCAGAAGCTTGGCCGCGATATGTCGCTTCTTTGCCTCCTGCGCCTGATCCAGGCTCATACCCGGTCGGGGGAAGTAGGCGCAGGAATATTGGCGGTCGGCATCCAGGAACAGATCGTAGAATTGCCGCGACAGATCGTAATGATGGGCCACATTGCGCCGGGACCGATCCAGCGGGTTGCGCTGCTGGATGAAGCGCTGCACACCCACCCCGATCCGTTGCACAAGGGCACCCGCGGGACCCAGATGGCTGAACCCAGCATTGCGAGTCACCAAATCGATGAAGTCATAAAGACTGCCATCAACCATCTGCAGCGTGCCGTCCATGTAGGCCTCGCCGGCATAAAGACCGGGATGCAGGCCCAGCTTCCATTCCAGGGCCGGGTCGGTCAGGCGTATCGTGACGGACCTGACACCGTCTGTTTCTGAACCAAAACGATGGGGCTGGCCGCGTGCGTCGATGACGGTCAGGCTGCCCTGGCGGATAATGGAGCGAAGAAAACGGAACAACAGCATGTCGGTACACCCTCAAGCCGCTGATACGTCTTGAAAAGGTAGTCACGCCGCAGACCGCCGCAAAGATGCCCGAAAGAAAAAGGGCGGCCCCCCGAAAGGAACCGCCCTCTATCGCTACCTGGGTGCCAGATGTTTCCATCCGGCGTCCGTGGCCTTGATCAGGCCTCGGTCTCCTCGGTGGCTTCGGTCTCTTCGACCGTCTCGTCTTCGTCCTCGTCCTGGTCGTTACCGACGACCATGCCACCACGGGCGGCCTGGACAGCGGCTTCTTCGACCGAACGGGCCACGTTCACGGTGACGCTCACGGCCACTTCCGGATGCAGGACGACCTTGACCTTGAACAGGCCCAGGGTCTTGATCGGATCGGCAATGGCGACCTGAGCACGGGCGATCGTGGTGCCGGTGGCGGTCACGGCCTCGGCGATATCGCGCGAGGTGACCGAACCGTACAGCACGCCGGACTCGGCGGCCTGACGAACGACGACGACGGAAACGCCATCGACCTTCTTGGCGACAACCTCGGCTTCCTTCTTCAGTTCCAGATTGCGCGCTTCGATCTGCGCCTTCTGGCCTTCGAAATAGGCGAGGTTTTCCTTGGTTGCACGAAGGGCCTTCTTCTTCGGCAGCAGGAAGTTACGGGCATAGCCCGGCTTCACCTTGACCACCTGACCGAGCTGACCCAGCTTTTCGACGCGTTCCAGCAGAATGACGTCCATTGTCTTTGCTCCTGGTTCGCTTACTTGACGACGTAAGGCAGAAGAGCCAGGAAGCGGGCGCGCTTGATCGCACGGGCCAGCTCACGCTGCTTCTTCGCCGAAACGGCGGTGATACGGGACGGGACGATCTTGCCGCGTTCGGAGATGAACCGGGACAGCAGCTTGATGTCCTTGTAATCGATCGCCGGCGCGTTCGGGCCGGAGAACGGGCAGGTCTTCCGGCGACGGAAGAACGGACGACGGCCACCGCCAGAGCGGGGAGCGCCACCCGTGGGAGCGCCCTGGGGACGTTCGGTGGTCATGCGCGATCTCCTTCACCTTCAACGGCGGCGTCACGACGCGGACCACGGCTGAAGCCGCCCTCGCGCGGACCACGGTCGCCGAATTCACGACGCGGGCCACGGTCGCCGAAGCCACCGCGGGGGCCACGCTCCGCGCGCTCGCCCTTGTTGGCGAGCATGGCGGTCTGGCCTTCTTCGATCTTCTCGACCTTGACGGTCATGACGCGCAGCACGTCTTCGTTGATCGACAGGTTACGCTCCATTTCGGCAACGGCCGCCGCAGAGGCGTCCAGGCCGAGATAGACGTAATGACCCTTGCGGTTCTTCTTGATCCGGTAGGTCAGGGTCTTCAGACCCCACTGCTCGGTCTTGACGACGGAGCCGCCCTGTTCCTTCAGGATGTTGCTGAAGGTCTCGGTCAGGGTTTCAACCTGAGTCGAGGAGATGTCCTGACGGAAAATCAGGATGGTTTCATACAGTGCCATATAACTCCCCATGGCTATTGATGGTCCGCCGCTGTGCCCGGAACAGGTTCCGGATCAGCCGCACGGTCCTAGCCGGCGCCTTGGCAAAGCACCGGCGGGGTTTCGGAAGGCGCGCACTATACAGAATAGGCAGGTACACGCAAGGTCCGGTGCGGCCCTGGCCCGGCATGGGCGGGGTGACCCTGCCGCATGGGCACCTTAAAGGCTGGGTGCCATGCTGGGCAAAAGGTTGCTCAACGCCTCACGGTGAAGCTGCTGCGACGCGCGCGTCTTCAATATGTCGGCGATGCGGGTCACCACCGGTTTCGGCATAGCCTGCGAACAGGCGAACCAGAAACCCAGTTCCGGCAGCTCCGCCACGATGCGCAGGGGCAGTGCCCTGATTTCCGGCGTGTTCATCGATCCACCGATCAACAGGCCGAAGCGCAAGCTGCCATCGGCCACCATATGGGCCAGCCGCCGCTGGTCATCCACGGCGATGTGCCGGATGCTGCGGCTCTCCAGAACGGAGCGATAAATGCCGCTGGGTGCCCCCAGCTTGCCATTGGCCAGTCGCAGGAAGTCCGACAGGTTGCCGCCGAACGGATCATCCTGCCGCCCCACGAACACCATCCGGTCGCGCTTCACCTCCATCAGCCAATGCACTTCCTTTTCACGGGCGGGCAGGCGGGCATAGCCCAGCGAGCATCCGTCGGGCTGCCGCATCACCTCGTCCAGCCGCTGATCATTGGTCAGCGGGCGCAGCGTCATGCGAATGTGCGACTTTTCGGCAATATAGGCCAGCCATCTTCCCAGGGCGGCTCGTGGTGCACCGGAGGCATCCACAGTGGTGGGCGCGATGGAGATCATCAGGGAAACCGGGGGATCATCGGGCGCACCATAAACGGCGATTTCACCCGCCCCTGCACGCAGACAGCCGATCAGCAACAGAATGCCGATGGATAAACGCTGGATCAGGTCGCGAAGGGTCGCCATGCAGCATCCCGATGAACGATATGGCCTTAATATACGTCACCTGCGGTTGCTGGCAAAGGCAGCATGTCGCCGGGGACATGGTTACTGCGTGGGGGGCTCATCATTGTTTAGGGCGGCATCCGGGGGTGGCTGCGCCGCCTCACCCAACGCCACACGGCGCAACGCCTCCGCATCCTTCCCGCGCAGGACAGCGGCCAGACGCAGCGATAGGCTGGGGGGCAATTCACGGCTGCAGGTGAACCAATATTCCAGCGGCTCCATCTCCGCCACCGCGCGCAAGCCCAATGGCTGAATATCGGCTGCCTCCAGCGTACCGGCCAGCACGATGCCGAAACGGATTCGGCCCAACGCCACCATCCGTGCCAGGGCGCGCTGATCATCAATGGGATAATAGCGCACGCCCTGCCGGTCCAGGATGGGGCGGTAAATGCCCGACGGTGCTGCGATCTGGTTATCCGCTTCACGCAGCAGGTTCGCCATACCGCCGGTGAACGGGTCATCGCCCCGTGCGATGAAGATCACCCGGTCGCGGCGGATCACGCTCAACCAGTTTGTCAGCTTCTCCCGCTCCGGCAGGCGGGCCATCCCCAGAATGCAGCTGTTGGGATAACGGGTGGTCTCGGCCAGCCGCCGGTCGAAACTGCCCGGCTGCATCCGAAAACCGATACCGCTTTGTTCGGCGACATACGCCAGCCAGCGGCGCACGGGCGGCAGCAATACCTGATGTTGATCAACCAGCAACGGGGTCAGTGGCACCATCAGCGTGATGCGTGGCATCCCCTCCGGCCCGATTTCCTCTTCCGCGGCTTTCGCGGGCGTCGAGAAACACACCAGGGCCAATGACAGCACCAGCAGGGGCAGCAACAGGACCGGGCGGCGACGCGGGCTTGCCATGGGCGGGCCCCGACTTGTGGTTGGGGAGTAGTATAAACCCGTTGGTCGTTCCCGCAAAGGACGCTTACGGAGTCGAGCGGTACTGCGCCTAAGCGCTGTTCCTCTCCGGTAAGGGGCCGTTGGCGCAGACGGGCAGGGGCTGTGGATGAAGTCCCACGCCATCAGTATTTCCATCGGCTTAGCGTCACCTTCCGTAATCGTCACGAGGTTTTGCCGCTGTTCTGCGGGGCCGGACGGCTTGACAGGGCCATTTGCCGCTGTATCAAGGCCGCACGTGATTTATTGCAGGACCTATCAATGACCCGCGCTTTCGTCTTTCCCGGTCAGGGCAGCCAGGCCGTCGGCATGGGCCGTGAGCTGGCCGAGCGGTTCGCGATCGCCCGCGATACCTTCGCCGAAGTGGATGAGGCTCTGGGCCAGAAACTGTCGGCCCTGATGTTCGACGGCCCCGGTGATGATCTGACCCTGACGGAAAATGCCCAGCCGGCCCTGATGGCCGTGTCGGTCGCCGTGACCCGCGTCCTTCAGGCCGAAAAGGGCCTGGACCTGTCCAAGGCGGCCTTCGTGGCGGGGCACAGCCTGGGTGAATATTCTGCATTGTGCGCCGCCGGCTCCATCAGTCTGGGTGACACGGCCCGCCTGCTGAAATTGCGTGGCCGGTCGATGCAGAAGGCCGTGCCCGTGGGCGTCGGGGCCATGGCCGCCATCCTAGGGGCCGATCTGGACGCTGCCCGTGAAATCGCGGCGGAGGCTGCACAGGGTCAGGTCTGCACCGCCGCCAATGACAATGCCCCCGGTCAGGTGGTCGTGTCGGGCCATAAGGAGGCTGTGGAGCGCGCGATCAAGATCGCGGCAGAACGTGGGTTCAAGCGCGCCATGCTGCTGCCCGTATCCGCCCCCTTCCATTGCCCCCTGATGCAGCCCGCCGCCGATGCCATGGCAGAGGCGCTGGCGGGCACCACCATCGTGTCGCCGGTCGCCCCGCTGGTCGCCAATGTCACCGCGTCGGCCATTACCGACCCGGAGATGATCCGCCGCCTGCTGGTAGAACAGGTCACGGGTGCCGTGCGCTGGCGCGAAAGCGTCCTGTTCATGAAGGAACAGGGCGTCACGGAACTGGTTGAGCTGGGTGCGGGCAAGGTGCTGGCCGGTCTGGTGAAGCGCATCGACAAGGAGTTGGTCGCCAGCTCCGTCGGACTGCCCGCCGATATCGACGCCTTCTCCCTGGCCTGATCCGCTTTTCATCTCTGGAGGTTTTCCATGTTCGACCTGAGCGGCAAGACGGCCCTGGTCACGGGCGCTTCGGGTGGCATTGGTGCTGCCATTGCCCGCACCCTGCATGCCAAGGGCGCCAAGGTCGCCCTGCACGGCACCAAGGTGGAGGCGCTGGAAGCGCTGGCCGCCGAGTTGGGGGGGAATGCTGTTGTGGTGCCCGCCAACCTGTCCGATCCGGCACAGGTGGAGGAGCTGTTTAAGAAGGCCGAGGCCGCATTGGGCGGGACCGTTGATATCCTGGTCAATAATGCCGGCCTGACCCGCGATGGTCTGATCCTGCGCATGAAGGATGAGGACTGGGACAGCGTCATCAATGTGAACCTGACCGCCGGCTTCCGCCTGTCGCGCGCCGCCGTGAAGGGCATGATGAAGCGCCGCTGGGGCCGCATCATCGGCATCACCTCGGTCGTCGGCGTCACCGGCAATCCGGGTCAGGTGAACTATGCCGCCTCCAAGGCTGGCATGATCGGTATGTCCAAGGCGCTTGCCCAGGAGGTCGCGACGCGCGGCATCACGGTCAATACCGTTGCCCCCGGCATGATCGCCACCGCCATGACCGATGTCCTGAACGATGCCCAGAAGGAAGCGATGAACAGCCGTATTCCGGCTGGCCGCCTGGGCACGCCTGACGATATCGCCGCCGCCGTGCTGTATCTGGCCTCCAACGAGGCGGCCTATGTCACCGGCCAGACGCTGCATGTGAATGGCGGCATGGCGATGATCTGATGCAGTATGGTGCCGTGGGGGCTTTCGCAAGGCCTCTGCCGGTACCACCTGCTGCGAATGCTGGTCAGGGGCCGCCGTTCATGATAAGTGACGGCACTTTCCTGACCGGCGTCGCGGGCCGGGCAAGGAATATGCTTGTTCGTCTCCCGCGATGACCCTCACAACCGGCTCCGGCCGGTCCCACCGGAAGATCCTGAAAGGTCAAATAAATGAGCGATGTTGCTGAACGCGTGAAGAAGATCGTTGTCGAGCACCTGGGCGTGGATGAGGCCAAGGTCACCGACGAAGCCAGCTTCATCGACGATCTGGGCGCCGACAGCCTGGACACGGTCGAACTGGTCATGGCCTTCGAGGAAGAGTTCGGCATCGAGATTCCGGACGACGCCGCGGAGAAGATTCTGACGGTCAAGAACGCCATCGAGTTCATCAGCTCCAAGCAGGGCTGATCCCGAACGGTGGGACGGACGGGGCTGGCTTTTATGCTGGCCCCGGTCCTGGCAATCCCGCCCGGGCGTGACTATGTGTTTTCCGGGTCTGTCCTGACGGTCTGGACCCGCTTTCGTCTTCACTTATTAAGGTCGGATACATGCGCCGCGTCGTCATCACCGGTATGGGTCTCGTGACTCCGCTCGGGGTCGGGGTGCAAACCAACTGGGATCGGCTGATCAAGGGTCAGTCGGGCATTCGCACCATCCAGGGCTTTGATGTCTCCGATCTACCCTGTCGCATCGCGGGCCAGGTGCCGCGCGGTGACGGCAGCGACGGCACCCTGAACCTCGATCTCTTCATTCCGCCCAAGGAACAGAAGAAGATGGATGACTTCATCATGTTCGCCATCGCGGCGGCAGAGGAAGCCATCAAGGACAGCGGTTGGAAGCCGTCGAACGATGAGGAATTTGAACGCACGGGCGTGTCCGTGGGCTCCGGCATCGGTGGCCTGCCCGGCATTTACGAGACGTCGCTGGTGCTGGCCGAAAAGGGGCCGCGCCGCGTATCGCCCTTCTTCATCCCATCCTGCCTGATCAATCTGGCCTCGGGCCATATCTCGATCAACCATGGCTACAAGGGACCGAACCACGCGGTGGTGACGGCCTGTTCCACGGGCGCCCATTCCATCGGTGATGCTGCGCGCATGATCGCGCTGGATGATGCCGATGTCATGGTGGCCGGCGGGGCGGAAGGTGCCTGTTCGCGTTTGGGCATTGCCGGCTTTGCCGCCGCCCGCGCGCTGTCCACGGGCTTCAACGACACGCCTGAACGCGGCAGCCGCCCCTATGACAAGGACCGTGACGGTTTCGTCATGGGCGAGGGGGCTGGCGTGGTGGTTCTGGAAGAACTGGAGCATGCCAAGGCGCGTGGGGCCAAGATTTACGCCGAAGTGGTGGGTTATGGCCTGTCGGGCGACGCCTATCACATCACCTCGCCGTCGGAAGATGGCAATGGCGGCTTCCGGTCCATGCGCATGGCCATGAAGCGCGCCGGTCTGAACCCCGGCGATATCGATTATATCAACGCGCACGGCACCTCCACGCCGCTGGGCGACATGATCGAACTGGGGGCTGTCAAGCGCCTGTTCGGTAATGATCTGGCCGGTGCTTCCATGTCCTCGACCAAGTCCGCCATCGGTCACCTGCTGGGTGCCGCCGGCGCGGTCGAGGCCATCTATTCCGTCCTGTCCATCCGCGATCAGATCGTTCCGCCGACCCTTAACCTGGAAAACCCGGACGAGGGGACGGAGGGTGCCGATCTGGTGCCGAAGGTAGCGAAGGAGCGCAAAGTCCGCGCTGCCCTGTCCAACAGCTTCGGCTTTGGCGGCACCAACGCCTCGCTCGTGTTCAAGGCCGTGTCCTGATCACCAGCGTGAGCGGGACAGCGGAAAAGCAGACGAAACCGCGCCGCCGTTGGCTTCTGCCTACGGCGGCGTCGCTTTTTGTCTTGGGCACAGTCGCTGCCGGTGGTGCCTGGGTCGGCTGGCAGCGCTATGTCGGGCCGGGGCCGCTCGCCGCCGACACAGCGCTGGTCATACCGCGCGGCGCTGGCGTGCAGGGGATTGCCCAGCGTCTGGTGGATGCCGGCGTGGTCGGCCATCCTCTTGAACTCGTCATCGCCTCACGCCTGCGGGGCGATGGGGCGAAGCTGCGGGCCGGGGAATATCTGTTCCCTGCGGGTATCAGCGTGAAGGGCGCGCTGGACCTGATCATCTTCGGCAAGGTCATCGTCCACCGCGTGACGGTGCCGGAGGGGCTGACCAGCTGGCAGATCGTGGAGCGGCTGCGCACGGAGCAGGCCCTGTCCGGCGATGTCGCCGACATTCCTGCTGACGGCACCCTGCTACCTGAGACCTATCAATATCTGCGCGATGATGCCCGCGCCGATATCCTGTCGCGCATGTCCGCCGACATGGAAAAGGCGCTGGACCGGCTCTGGGTTGACCGTGCCCCCAACCTGCCCCTTAAATCCAAGCAGGAGGCCGTCATCCTGGCCTCCATCGTGGAGAAGGAGACGGGCGTGGCGTCGGAACGGCCGCGTGTGGCCGGCGTGTTTGTGAACCGCCTGCGCATCGGGATGCGCCTGCAATCCGACCCGACAATCATCTACGCCCTGTCGGATCGGCGCGGACAGATCGACCGTGACCTGACCCGCGCCGACTGGAAGCTGGAAAGCCCCTACAACACTTATATTTTCGCGGGCCTTCCCCCCGGTCCCATCGCCAATCCCGGCCTGCTGTCGCTACAGGCTGTGCTGAAGCCAGAAGCCCACAAGTATCTCTACTTCGTGGCCGATGGCACCGGCGGTCATGCCTTTGCCGAGACGCTGGAGGAGCATAACCGCAACGTCGTGAACTGGCGGCGGGTGCGGGACGGCGAGTGATCAGGCGGCCTGCCGGACCTGATCCCACCACCAGGCATGGTCAGGATAGAACCGCGCCGCCATGCGTTGTACATAGGGCATGAAGGCACCGTGCGCTTCGACCGCGCTGCGCAGTCGCGTGTCGAACAGCGGTGCCAGGGCGCCGGCCAGCACGGCGAAGGCAAATGCATCCACGCCCGTGGGCCGGTCACCCATCAGGAAGGGTTTGTCGCCCAGCAGGGCCGCCAGCGCCGACAATGACCGGCTGGCCAGTTCCAGCCGTTCGGCATCGCTGTGCCGGCCAATGCCATGGGCGTACATGTTGGTGGCCACCCGTGCCCGCACATCCTTGATGATGGCGTCCCGCAGATGCTCGGGGGCGGCTTGGAAGAACTGCGCCGGACCCTTCTGGAAATTGCTGTCATCCATCCAGCGCTCATGCACCAGCGCCCAGCAGAAATGATCCTCCAGCATGCGCTCAATGGCCCAGGCCTCCGCCCGCTGCCGCACCGTCAGACCATCATCCAGGTCAATGCCGCGCGTGCGCTCAATATGGGCGCGGATGAAGGTGCTGTCGGCCACGATCACGCCCTCATCCTCGATGATGGGCAGCTTGTGCTTTGGCGTCTTCTCCAGATCGCCTTTCACCTTTTCAAAGGCCAGCCCCGCCATGCGCAGATGCACCTCCGTCTTGGTGACATAGGGGCTGGGCTCGGGAAGGCCGAAGGCGGGGCCGAAAGCGTGCAGCTTGATCATCGGGTGCGCTCCATCATCGTGTTGCTTGCTGTGATGGGGATGGTTTACTGCACCCCTGCTGCCACCCTACTGTCAGCATCATCATAAACGAGGTGAGGGAGGGGGCACATGCGGCGGGCCGACCGGCTTTTTCAGATCATCCAGATCCTGCGCCGGGACCCGCGTCCGATCACGGCGGATGCCATAGCGGCGGAGTTGGAAACCTCCAAGCGCTCCATCTATCGCGACATCGCCACCCTGATTGGGCAGCGTGTGCCGATCAGGGGAGAGGCCGGCGTCGGCTATATGCTTGAGGGCGGATTCGATATGCCGCCCCTGATGTTGACACCGGACGAGATTGAGGTGGCGATGCTGGGGGCGCAATGGGTGTCGCGTCATGGCGATCCTGTTCTGGCCCGCGCCGCCGCCGATCTGATGGCTAAGATTGAGGCGGCGGTGCCTGAGGATCTGCGCCCGGTGGTGCAGCGCCCGGCCAGCGTCGCCCCGCCGCGCCCCCGCGCCGTGGCGGACAGTATCGACATGGTGGCCTTGCGCGCCGCCATCCATGCTGGGCACCGCGTTCATGTGACCTATCGCGATGAACAGGGGCAGGAGACGCAGCGTGCCGTCTGGCCCGTGCTGATCGCCTATTTCGACAATGCCCGCACACTGGCCGCCTGGTGCGAGATGCGGGGCGATTTCCGACATTTCCGCACCGACCGCGTGGTGCGTGCGGAGTTCAAGGGCGAACGCTATCCAGAGCGCCCCGCCGCCCTGCGGGCACGCTGGCGCAAAAGCTTGCAACGCGATGAAAGGTGCTGATCCCGCTTACGGGAACAGGTCGTCCACGGCCGATTGGGACAGGGCAGGGCCATTGGCTGCCGGCTCTTCCTCCACCACCTTCGCGACCGGTTTGGCGGCAGGGGGAGGCGGTGGCGGGGGCGGTGCTACGGGGGCGGACACCGGTTGCGGTGCCAGCGGATCAGCGCCTGCGGCACGGGCCGCGGCAGCACCTGTCAGCAGCATATCGACCGCATCCTGATTGATGGCACCCTTCAGCGGCGGGCCATTCATCAGATGCGCGTCGGGACGTGTATCCTTGGGTTCATCGGCCAGGGCCGCCGCCATTTCGTCGGCGTCCAGATTCTCCAGACCCCAGATCTGGATCATGGCATGCACGCGCCGCTCGATATAGCGTAGCGTGTTCACCACCTTGGTCATGCGCTGGCCCGTAATGTCCTGGAAGGAACAGGCCGTCATGATCTCCGTGACTTCATTGTCCAATGTCTGGGCAAGGTCAGGGCGATCCTTGCGCAACCGGTCGGCAACCGACTGGATACGCTCCGATCCATTCAGGATCTCGGTCGTCGCATGCTCTGTCGATTGCAGAATGGCGTCCAACTCCTCCGTCGCGCGCATGATGCGGTCGGCGGACGGGTCGTCGGGCTTCAAGGCGGCGATTTCGCGCCGCGTCTCCGCAATATGCGAAGAAAGGTCCTGCAGCTCGCGCCGCAGAACCTTGATATGCGACTTGGGATCGACTTCGGGATGGTCACGCTGATCGCGGATCAGGCGGCGGACATCGTCCACCGCCACCACCCGGTTACGCCGGTCACGGGCGCGCAAAAAAGCGCGACCGCGCGGACTCGACATCAACGCGTCCTCGATCTCGTCATAATCCTGATCGGACAGATCAAAGATCGGTTCGGACACGGCCGATCAGCCCAGAGCGCCCAGGACGCTTTCGATCTTTTTCTTCAGCGTATCGGCGTTGAAGGGCTTCACAATGTAATTGTTCACGCCGGCTTCCTTGGCCGCGATGACGTTTTCCGTCTTCGATTCGGCGGTCACCATGATGAAGGGCGTAGCCTTCAGACGCACGTCGGCGCGCACTTCCTTCAGAAGCTGCAGGCCGGTCATCGGCTCCATGTTCCAGTCGGAAATCACCAGACCGAAGGGCGCGGAACGCAGCTTGGACAGAGCTTCGGCCCCGTCGGCGGCCTCATCGATCTTCGTGAACCCGATCTGGGTGAGCAGGTTCCTGATGATACGCCGCATCGTCGCGTAATCGTCGACAACCAGCACCTGAATGTTCAAGGACACTGCGGAACCCCCACCTGAACGTGTTGCACCAAAGGAAATCTACCGAATATTTGCCCGGCGTCCATAACGGCCGCCGACTACCCTTTCAGGTTAACCGATCCGGCCGGACAAGCCAATCAAGTTCACCCCGTTCCGGGTCACGAGCGCGCACTTTGGTAGGCAGTCCTTGGCTTGTCAAGCCATCACCCCCGCCAATCTATGCTTATGAACCACGAACCAGCGACAGAAGACCGCTAGTGATGGGATAACGGCGGTCGCGGCCGAAGCTGCGCGAGGTGATTTTGACACCCGGCGGGGCCTGACGGCGCTTATATTCGGCTCGGTCCAGCATACGCCAGACTCGGTTTACCGTCTCCGCGTCGTGCCCGCGTGCCACGATATCGTGCAACGAAAGGTCGCGCTCCACCAGGCATTCCAGAATATCGTCCAGCACCGGATATTCGGGCAGCGTGTCCTGGTCCTTCTGATCGGGCTTCAGTTCGGCCGTGGGCGCCTTGGTGATGATCCGTTCGGGAATCACCCGGCCTGTGGGGCCCATCGCGCTCTCGGGCCGGTTCTGATTGCGCCAGCGCGACAGCTTGTACACGGTGGTCTTGTAGACATCCTTCAGGACATTGTAGCCGCCGCACATATCGCCATAGAGCGTGGCATAGCCGACCGACATTTCCGACTTGTTGCCCGTGGATAGGACCATGCTGCCGAACTTGTTCGACAGCGCCATCAGGGTCAGACCGCGGGACCGGCTTTGCAGATTCTCCTCCGTGATGTCGGGCTTGGTCCCGGCAAAGGAGGGGGCCAGCATTTCCGCAAACGCGTCCATGGCCGGTCGGATGGAAATGGTGTCGATGCGACAGCCCAACAGGCCGGCGCATTCGGCGGCATCATCCAGGCTGTCCTGGCTGGTGTAGGGGCTGGGCATCATCACGCAATGCACCTTGTCGGGACCCAGCGCGTCTACCGCAACGGCGGCGGAAATGGCCGAATCGATACCGCCCGACATGCCCAGGATCACCCCCGGAAACCGGTTTTTGCCCACATAATCGCGCAGGCCCAGCACCATGGCACCGTAAAGTGCCCCCAGCGCGTCGGGTGGGGCCACCATCTCATCTGATGTACCGGTCCAGCCATCGGTGCCACGTACCCAGCGCGTGATGGCGACGCGGCTGGCAAAGGCCGGCAACTGTGCCACCAGCGACCGGTCGCGGTTCAGCACAAAAGATGCCCCATCGAACACCAGCTCATCCTGACCCCCCACCTGATTCAAATAGATCAGGGGCAGCCCCGTCTCCACCACGCGCGACACGGCCAGTTCCAGGCGGCGGTCGGCCTTGTCGATCTCAAACGGGCTGCCATTGGGCACCACCAGCAGTTCTGCCCCGGTTTCTGCAAGGGTTTCGGCCACATCGGGCTTCCACATATCTTCACAGATCAGCACACCCAGCCGCACGCCCCGGAAATTCATGGGGCCGGGCAGGGGACCGGCGACGAACACTCGCTTTTCATCGAACGGGCCGTAATTGGGCAGGTCATGTTTCAACCGCACCGCAGCGATGGCACCACCATCCAGCAGCAGGGTAGCGTTAGAGCGCTGACCATCCACACGCCAGGGCGCGCCGACCAGCAGGGCAGGGCCGCCATCGGCTGTCTCTGCCGCCAGGGCGCGCACCGCGTCCTCGACCTTGTCCAGAAAGAAGGGCTTCAGCACCAGATCTTCGGGCGGATAACCGCAGATGGACAGTTCGGGATAGATGACAAGGTCGGCACCGGCTGCGGCGGCGTCGGCGCGTGCGGCGCGGATCAGGGCGGCATTGTGGTCCAGCGACCCCACGGTGGGGTTGATCTGGGCCAGCGCGATGGTCAGTTGATCGGTCATGATACCTTGTCCTGCCGGAACTTCTGCCTGGATGCGGCCCGGCCCGCCCTTCATATGCTCTTTCTGAGTATAAGGGGTCAAGCTGCCCGCCACGGGATGCCGGGGCATGGCCGCCTTGCTTATCCTTGCTTGCGGCGGCGTTCCGGCATCCGTAACGTGCCGCCAGCTATTCCATGGGGAGCCTGATGATGGCCCTGAACCGTTCCGCCCTGCTGTTGGGCTTCGGCCTGCTGTTTGGCACCCTTCCGGCCTGGGCTGAAAAGCTGCCGGCCCCGGCCGCCGCTTTCTCCGCGTCGCAGAATTTGACGGTCGATGGCGTGGCCCTGTCAGCCCGTATCTTTCACGACAAGGGATTGGAACGGCGGGAAAGCCGGGTCGATGGCCTGAACAACCTGTTGATCATCCGGCCCGATCAGGGAGAAGCACTGGTGGTGCAGCCGGAAAGCAATATAGGCATGAAGCTGCCCCTGACCGACCCCGAGGTTGGAATGGTTGCCAGCAGCTTGGCACAGCTGTCGGGCACGCCAGAAGGGACCGAGACCCTGTCTGGTGAGGCCGTGACCCGTTATCGGGTACAGGACATCACGCCTGACGGCGCTGGATTCGATGGCCGCGTTTGGGCCACGCCTGACGGCATCTATGTGAAGCTGGAGGGACGGACTGGCGGGACGGGGGCGGCCAGCATCGCCATGACCCTCAGCGATATCCGGCGCGGTCCCCAGGAGCCGGCCCTGTTCACGCTGCCCACCGGCCTGTCGATCATGACGCTGGACCCGATGGAAGGCCGTATCCCGCCTGCCTTCCAGGCGGATAAGGAAAAGGCCGCGAAGGAGGGCACCAGGAAATGAGACGCCGCGATCTGCTGTTAACCGCCCTGGCGGCCCCGCTTCTGTCTGTGACCACTGCCCAGGCGCAGGCCCCGACCGCTGCCGAGCAGGCGTTCCTGGACAAGCTGGGGACCGACTGGCGGACCGTGACCAACGGTCCCACCCGCTACCGTATCGTGAAATCCGGTCCGGCCACGGGACCGCTGGTGCCGCTCGTCTCCACCGCCACCCTGCATTATCAGGGGCGGTTGGAAAACGGGAAGGTGTTTGAGGATACGCGCGACATGGGCCAGCCGGCACAGCTGATGCTGACCCGGGCCATTCCCGGCTGGAAGCAGGTATTGCCGTTGATGCGGCAGGGCGACGTTTGGGAATTGGCCATTCCGGCCAGTGCGGCCTATGGTTCCACCGGCTCGGCCAGCGGTAAGGTGCCGCCCAATGCCAACCTGTTCTTCACGATTGAGGTGCTTGGCTTTGTGAAACCCAAGCTCAGCAGCGGATTCTAGAGTGAACAGGGGCACGCACCGCGTGACCTGCCGACCGATCCATGGTAACCCGCTGTCTTCCCGTGATCCTGTGCAATGCGGAGCGCTGATATGAACGGCCGCCTGACGAAAGCCGCCTCCCTGATCGCCCTGACCCTGGCGCTGGTCGCCCCGTCCGGTGCGCAGCAGGCACCGGCCGCCCCGGCACCGGGCGGCGTCAATGACGTTCTGTCCATGCCCCGCGTCGATCCGCAATTGCAGTATCTGGTGGAAAACCAGAAGAAGCCCGGCTGGCAGGTGACACCGTCCGGCCTGCAATATCGCGTGGTCCGCCGTGTGGCCGGCAATCCGCCGCGCCCGCTTCTGTCGGACGAGGTGACGGTGAATTACCGGGGCGTGCTGATCGACGGCAAGGAATTCGACAGTTCCTACAGCCGTGGCCGGCCTGCGACCTTCCCTGTGAACAAGCTTGTGCGCGGCTGGCAGGAGGCGCTGGTGATGATGCGCGTCGGCGAACAGTGGGAACTGGCCGTCCCCGGCAATCTCGGCTATGGCCTGCGCGGGCAGCCCGATGGCGGCATTCCGCCCAATGCCACCTTGTTGTTCACCGTTGAACTGCTGGGCATCCGCAAGCCGGATACGACCAACCTCCTGGCCAAGCCCGGCACAATTCGCTGACCAACCCACGTTTACGAAAATTGCGTGCCCCACAGTGCGCGCGATTTGTGGTATGGATGCGCCGGGCGTTGGAGCGCCTGGGACAAGGTGTGCGACGCGGAACCCGATGACCGATCAGCTCGTTTTGAAAGAAAAGCTCGCGGCTCTGAAGACGGAGCATCGCGACATGGATGATGTCATCCAGCGGCTGACGGAGCAGTTCCCCGTGGACCAGCTTCAGATTCAGCGTCTGAAGAAGCGCAAGCTTCTGCTGAAGGATATGATTGCCCGTCTGGAGAGCCAGCTGGTGCCCGACATCATCGCCTGATGACGCCTGGGCGGCGCTCAACGCCATAGAAAAAGGCCGCAGCGGACAACCGTTGCGGCCTTTGTTATTCGAGGAAGGGCGCGAACTTACTCGCCCTGTTCCGGATGGTGGTCCGGCTGCACCTGATGATCGTCAGTGCCGGAATGCTCATGCGCTACCGGCTGCTGATACCGGTTGGAATGGCTGCGCTGGATGCTATTCGCGAGATCCTGCAATTCCAGGAAATTGTCGGCCTGACGGCGCAATTCGTCGGCGACCATCGGTGGGGTGGACCGCACCGTGCTGATCACTGTGACGCGCACGCCCTTGCGCTGCACTGCCTCCACCAGACGGCGGAAATCGCCGTCACCGGAGAACAGCAGGATATGGTCAACATGGTCCGCCATCTCCATCACGTCGATGGCGAGTTCGATATCCATGTTGCCTTTGATCTTGCGCCGGCCCGACGCGTCGGTGAATTCCTTGGTCGGCTTGGTGACCATGGTGTAGCCGTTATAGTCCAGCCAGTCGACCAGCGGACGGATCGGCGAATATTCCTGATCTTCAACCAGGGCGGTATAGTAGAAGGCGCGGATCAGCCGGCCTTCCGCCGCGAACAGTTCCAGCAATCGCTTGTAATCGATGTCGAAACCGAGGGATCGCGCTGCTGCATACAGGTTGGCGCCATCAATGAACATAGCCAGCCGCTCTTGCTGGTAAAATATTTTGCGTGCCATTTCTTCCTCTAATCACGTTGTCAAAAATGGTTTACCCCGGAATATTTACCCCGACCTCCCCACCGGGAAGGGTGGGTCGGGTGCCGTGCCGCCATTGCACCGATCAGAGGGTGCCAAAAGCACACGGCAGGTGACGGATGATTTCCGGCACGGTATGCCATCACATGGTTGGCAGCAAGCGCCGTAACACTCCATGGGGTGAGATAAGGTGCGGCACTTGCGATTTCCAGGAAAACACCCGTGATTTTTATTGCCATCGGCTCCAATCTTTCCGTCCCCGGTCTGGGCAAACCCCTGGAAATCTGCCAAAAGGCCTTGGCCCGGCTCGACTCCATGGGAATCGCGGTCGCGGCCCTGTCGCGTTTCTATGAAACCGCACCAGTGCCCATATCTGACCAGCCCTGGTTCGTGAATGCTATCGCGCGGGTGGAATGTGACTTGGATGCCGCTACCCTTCTGGACCGCCTGCATCAGGTGGAGCAGGAGTTCGGGCGCGTGCGTCGCGACCGGAACGAAGCGCGGGTGCTGGACCTCGATTTGATCGATTACAAGGGTATGGTTGATGCCGGTCCGCCCATCCTGCCGCACCCGCGCATGGTGGATCGCGCTTTTGTCCTTCTACCGCTGGGTGACGTGGCGCCCGGCTGGGTGCATCCTGTAACGGGTCGCGCCATTGCCGATCTGATCGCGGCGCTGCCGCCGGATCAGGCTATCCGCCCCCTGTCAGGGCTGGAATGATTGCCGCGAAGGGCGGGCGTCCTTGCAATGCGGAATGTAGCCCCCTATAAATCAAAGCTTATCCGTCGCTGGAGAGTATCTGGATATGGCCCGCGTTACCGTTGAAGATTGCGTCCTTAAGATTCCGAACCGTTTCGAACTGGTGATGATGGCTGCCCAGCGCGCCCGTGACATCGCCTCCGGTTCGCCCCTGTCGATCGACCGGGACAATGACAAGAACCCCGTTGTCGCCCTGCGCGAAATTGCGGACGAAACCGTGGTTCTGGAGCACCTGAAGAACAGCCTGATCAAGGGCCATCAGCGCGTGCCGGAACAGGACGAGCCTGAGGAAGAGATCGTCGAGCTGATGGCCGGCGAGACCGCCTGGGGGGCCGATGCCGCCCGGGCCGAGGCCGAGGATGAGCTGGGCGGGGAGATGGACTTCTCCGAAGGCGATGTCGGCGGTGCCGACTTGGCCGACGAGGATATCTGAGCCGACGGAACCATGCAGATGGAAGGCCCGTGTTGGCGCGATAATGCCCGGAAAGGCGGCCTGAAATGAGCCGCCAGACCAAGATCATCCGCCAGTACGAGCTGGTTGAGCGCGTGATGGGGTACGACCCCAATGCCGATGAGGACGCGCTCAACCGTGCCTACGTCTTCACGATGAAGGCGCATGGCTCGCAAACGCGGGCCAGTGGCGATCCTTACTATGTCCACCCGATCTGGGTGGCTTGGCTGTTGACGGAGCTGAAGCTCGATGCCAACAGCATCATTACCGCCCTGCTGCATGACACGGTCGAAGACACCCTGACGACGCTGGAGGAAATCCAGCGTCTGTTCGGGCCGGAAGTGGCGCGTCTGGTCGATGGCGTGACCAAGCTTTCGCGCATTGAGCTGCAGAATATCGGTGAGCAGAGCGAAAGCACCAAGCAGGCGGAGAATTTCCGCAAGCTGGTGCTGGCCATGTCGGAGGATATCCGTGTCCTCCTGGTGAAGCTGGCCGACCGCCTGCACAATATGGGCACGATCCAGTTCCTGAAGCCGGAAAAGCGCCGCCGGATCGCGCGCGAGACGCTGGAGATTTATGTCCCGCTGGCCGAACGTATCGGTATCCAGCGCTGGAAGGACGAGCTGGAGGATCTGGCGTTCAAGGAGTTGAACCCGGATGCCTATGAAAGCATTCGAATCCGGCTGGATGATCTGCAATCCGCCGGCAAGGCCCGGGTTGATCGCATCATTGAGGAATTGGACAAAACCGTCCGCTTCAATAACGAATCGGCCGTCGCCAATGCCGAGATTTATGGCCGCCTGAAATCGCCCTATTCGATCTGGCGGAAGATGCACGCCAAGAATGTGGCGTTCGAACAGCTGTCCGATGTGATGGCCTTCCGCATCGTGGTCGATACGCTGGGCGAATGTTATCAGGCGCTGGGTATCATCCATGCCCGCTATCCCGTCGTACCGGGGCGGTTCAAAGACTACATCTCCACACCCAAGCCCAACGGCTATCAGTCGATCCACACCACGGTCATCGGCCCGGAAAAGCAGCGCATTGAGGTGCAGATCCGCACCCGCGACATGCATGAAGTGGCTGATATGGGTGTGGCTGCCCACTGGTCATACAAGCAGGGTGCGCCCGAGGCGGCACAGCCCAAGACCGAGGGGCGGCAATATCGCTGGCTGCGCGAACTGCTTGATATCCTTGAGCATGCGACGCGACCGGAAGAGTTCCTGGAACATACCAAGCTGGAACTGTTCCAGGATCAGGTCTTCTGCTTCACGCCCAAGGGCGACCTGATTGCCCTGCCGCGCGGGGCCACGCCAGTCGATTTCGCCTATGCCGTCCACAGCCAGGTGGGCGACACCTGCGTCGGTGCCAAGATTAATGGCCGCATGCAGCCGCTGCGCAGCCATTTGCAGAATGGCGACCAGGTAGAGGTGCTGACCTCGAAGAACTCCTCGCCCTCGCCGGATTGGGAAAACTTCGTCATCACCGGCAAGGCGCGCGCGCGCATCCGCCGCTTCATCCGCACCCAGCAGCGGGGCGAGCATATCAAGCTCGGTCGCGGCTTGATGGAGCGGCTGTTCAAGCAGGAAGGCTATGAATATTCAGAAAAGGCCTTTGAAGGCGTTCTGAAGATTTATCAGCAGCCCAGTGTGGATGATCTGCTGGCCGCCATTGGCGCCGGTACCGAGGGCCAGCGCGACGTTTTCAACTCCATCTTCCCCGGACACCGCAACGTCAATCCCGTTGTGGCGGACGAGAAGGTGGTGGCCATCGCCACCAAGCCGAAGCCGGCGACGAAGGGCAAGGGCACGACGCCGCTGGCCATCCGGGGCCTGATCCCCGGCATGGCGGTGCATTATGCCCGCTGCTGTCACCCGATCGTGGGGGACCGCATCGTTGGTATCGTCACCACGGGCAAGGGCGTGACCATCCACACGATTGATTGTGAGACGCTGGAAAGCTTCCATGACAGTCCGGAACGCTGGATCGACGTGTCCTGGGACCCGGATGCCGACACGCCCAACGATCTGGTGGGGCGCCTGTCGGTGGTGGTGGCGAATGAGACGGGGGCGTTGGGCACGCTGTCCACGGTCATCGGCAAAAATGGCGGCAACATCACGAACCTGAAGATCACCAACCGCACGAACGATTATTTCGAGATGCTGATCGATGTGGACGTGAAGGACGTCAAGCATCTGACCAACATCATGGCGGCGCTGCGGGCCACCCCGGTGATCCATTCGGTCGAACGTGGGCGCTGACGGTCCAGCAAGGGACCGGGAAGGAACCATAAGGCATCATGTTCAGGCGGCGTGAACCGTTGACCCCGGCGGGGCGCTTGCGGCGGCTGCTCTGGCCCTCCATGGGGCTGGTGCGGTCCGGGCGCTATGTTGCCTATCGGATTGCGCGGATTCAGGGTTCGCCTCATGCCATCGCGTTGGGCATCGCCTGGGGCGTGGCGCTGTCCATGACGCCGCTGCTGGGCCTGCATTTCCCTATCGCCTTTCTGCTGGCCTGGGCCACCCGCGCCTCCATCATGGGGGCCATGGTCGGCACCGTCACGGCCAACCCCTGGACCTTTCCGGCAATCTGGTATTCCAGCTACCGGCTGGGCTGTTCGCTGCTGGGCATGGCGCCGGGGCATGAGGATCAGGCGCGCCTGACCCTGGCCTTCCTGATCGACCATCCCTGGCAGGTGTTCGCACCCATGCTAGCCGGTGGTTCGCTGATGGGGGTGGCGGCCGGCATCATCGCTTACGTGATTGCCAAGCCCCTGATCCGGTTCTATCAGGAAAAGCGGCGTGAACGGCGTCGGGCTGGTCGCGTGCTTGTGGGCAAGGGGGTATGATGGGTGCCAAGCCGTTGCGTCTCGGCGTGAATATCGACCATGTCGCCACCGTGCGGAATGCGCGCGGCGGGGATAATCCCTGCCCGGTACGCGCGGCGCTGCTGGCGGTCCATGCCGGTGCCGATGGCATCACCGCCCATCTGCGCGAGGATCGCCGCCACATCAGGGACGAGGATATCGACCGGCTGATGGCCGAACTGCATAAGCCGCTGAACCTGGAAATGGCCGCGACGGAGGAGATGCTGGCCATCGCCCTGCGCCACCGCCCGCACGCTGTCTGCCTGGTGCCCGAGAAACGGCAGGAACGCACGACAGAGGGCGGGCTGGACGTCATCGGCAACCGTGCGCATCTGAAGCCCTATGTCGCGCGTCTGGCCGATGCGGGTATCCGCGTTTCCATCTTCATCGGGGCGGACGCGGATCAACTGGACGCCGCCCGCGATCTGGGCGCGCCCGTGGTCGAACTGCATACCGGTGCCTATGCCGACGCCGCCAAGGGCCCGGCCCGCGATGCGGAGCTGGCGCGCCTGGTGAAGGGGGCAGCCCATGCCGCCGCCATCGGTCTGGAATGCCATGCCGGCCACGGCCTGACCTTCGACAATGTCGGCCCCGTCGCTGCCATTCAGTCCATTGTGGAACTGAATATCGGGCATTTCATGATGGGGGAGGCGATGTTCATCGGCCTGCCCGCCACCATCGCCGAAATGCGCGCCCGCATGGATATTGGCCGCCGGGCGGGGGCCGCATGATATTGGGCATCGGCAGCGATCTGGTCGATATCCGCCGCATCCAGGCCAGCCTGGATCGTTTCGGCGACCGTTTTGCTGCCCGTGTTTTCACTGAGGCTGAGCGCGCCCGGGCCGATGCGGCGGGTAGTGCCTCCGTCCGCGCCGCCACCTATGCCAAGCGCTTCGCCGCCAAGGAGGCGGCGACCAAGGCGCTGGGCACGGGGTACGCCGACGGTGTGCATTTCAAGGATATCGAGGTGCGGTCCGACGGCAAGGCCCGCCCGACCCTGCATCTGACAGGTGGCGCGCTGGACCGGCTGCACGCCATGGTGCCTGCCGGCATGGCACCCCGCATCGACCTGTCGATGACCGATGAACTGCCCTACGCCCAGGCCTTCGTGGTCATTTCGGCCCAGCCGGCGGGGACGTGAGGCATGAACCCCCGCCCTCAGCCGCCACCGCCCCGTCCTGTCCCCGACCCACTGCCCCCGCTGGTGGAAACCCACCCGCATCACATCAGCAGCGGCTGGGCCGAGACGCTGCGCATCATCCTGGTCACCATCCTGGTGGTGGTCGGTGTGCGGACCCTGACATTCGAGGCATTCAACATCCCCAGCGGATCGATGGTGCCTACCCTGCTGGTGGGTGACTATCTGTTCGTGAACAAGGCGTCTTACGGATACAGCCGCTATTCGCTGCCGGGCTTCCTGCGCTTTGGCGATGCCGCCCCGCCCGTGACCAAGGATTGCAAGGCAGCGCCGGGCCGCCTGTTCGGCAGCCTGCCCGAACGCGGCGACGTGGCTGTGTTCAAGCTGCCTAAGGATACCAGCGTCGACTATATCAAGCGCATCGTAGGCCTGCCCTGTGACCGGCTGCAGATGATTGGCGGTGCCCTTTATGTGAACGGGGAGATGGCGGCCCGCATCCGGGTGCCGGATTTCGTCCTGCATGAAGGGTTTGGTGGCGCCTTCACGGCCCCGCAATATATCGAGACGCTGCCCGGCGGGCGTCAGCATCCGGTGATTGAAATGTCGGGCGATCAGGGCCTGCTGGATGACACGCCGGTCTTCACGGTCCCGCCCGGCTATGTGTTCGGCATGGGCGACAGTCGCGATAATTCGCAGGACAGCCGCGTGCCGGAGGTGGTGGGCTTCATCCCCGTCGAGAATCTGGTGGGCCGGGCCACCAACATCTTCCTGTCGGTGAAGGAGGAGGAGAGCCTCTGGCGCTTCTGGCGCTGGGGTTCGGCCATCCGCACCGAACGGTTCTGGGAAAGGGTTGAATGATGGAACTGGATCGTTTGCAGGATATCCTGGGCCATCGCTTCACGGATATTGCCCGCCTGAACGAGGCCTTGACCCACCCGTCGGTGGGCGGGGTCAACCGGGCCAAGGTGGGCAAGGGCTATGAACGGCTGGAATTCCTGGGCGACCGCGTCCTGGGCCTGATTGTCGCCGAATGGCTGCTGGAACGGTTCCCCAAGGAACAGGAAGGGGCATTGGCCCGCCGCCTGACGGCCCTGGTCCGGGCCGAGGCCCTGGTGGTTGTGGCGGATCGTATCGGGTTGGGCCAGTATCTGCGGCTGGCACCGGGTGAACAGGCGGGCGATGTGAAGCCCGCCATCCTGGCGGATGCCTGCGAGGCGGTGATCGGCGCCCTCTATCTGGATGGCGGTCTGCCGGCGGCGGCTGGCTTCATCCGCCGGCATTGGGATGCCGCATTGGAGGGGGCGAAGGCGGCACCCCCGCAGGACCCGAAGACCGGCCTTCAGGAATGGGCGCTGGCGCGCGGGCGCAAACTGCCGCTTTATACGGATATTGGCCGCACCGGCCCGGACCATGCCCCCGTTTTCCAGGTCAGTGTGACCGTGGAGGGGTATGAACCGGCGGTGGCAACCGGCCCTTCCAAGCGCGCGGCGGAAAAGACCGCCGCCGAAGCACTGCTTTCCCGGATCAGGACTCTATGAGCGACAGCGACGATATCGTTTCCCGTTTTCTTTCAGGCCAGGATACCGGCGGCGACGCCCCGGCCCGGCCGGCACCCACACATCCGCGCTGCGGCTTCGTGGCCCTGGTGGGGGCACCCAATGCGGGCAAGTCCACCCTGCTGAACGCGCTTGTCGGGTCCAAGATTTCCATCGTCAGCCCCAAGGTACAGACCACGCGGTCCCGCGTGCTGGGCATCGGCATGGCCGGCGACAGCCAGATCCTTTATGTCGACACACCCGGCATCTTCACGCCCAAGAAGCGTCTGGAACGGGCCATGGTCGCCGCCGCCTGGCAGGGGGCGACCGATGCCGATCAGGTCGCCGTCCTGTTCGACGCCGCGCAGAAGCGTATCGATGACGATACGCGCGGCATCGTGGAACGGCTGAAGGAAGCGGGCCGCAAGGCCGTGCTGGTCCTGAACAAGATCGACCTGATCAAGCGCGAACGCCTGCTGGCGCTTGCCGCCGAATTCGCCGAATTCGGCGTCTTCACCGAGACCTTCATGGTTTCCGCCCTGACCGGCGACGGCCTGGAAGGCTTGCTGAAATTCTTCGCGGCCTCGGTGCCGGAAGGCCCCTGGCTTTATCCGCCTGATCAGCTGTCGGACATGCCCGAACGGTTGCTGGCCGCCGAAATCACGCGTGAGAAGCTGTTCCTGCAACTGCATCAGGAAGTGCCCTACGCGACATCGGTGGAGACGGAGACCTGGGAGGAGTTTGAGAACGGCTCCGTCCGTATCGGTCAGGTCATCTATGTCCAGCGCGACACGCAGAAGGCCATCATCCTGGGCAAGGGCGGTGCCCGCATCAAGCAGATCAGCACCGCCGCGCGGGTGGAGATGGCCGAATTCCTGGGCCGGCCCGTGCATCTGATGCTGTTCGTGAAGCTGCGTGAGAACTGGGCCGAGGAACGCGACCAGTACGAACCCTGGGGTCTGGACTACAACGCCTGACCGGGCGGGCAGGGGCGGCAAGCCCTGGCCCAACAACCGGCACCCGCCCTTATCCCCTGCATCCCGCCCAGGTCCGGGTCGCGTCCACGCAACATAGTGAAACATG
Source organism: Niveispirillum sp. CC-CTL257 (assembly GCF_059489915.1). Classification (NCBI taxonomy): domain Bacteria; kingdom Pseudomonadati; phylum Pseudomonadota; class Alphaproteobacteria; order Rhodospirillales; family Azospirillaceae; genus Niveispirillum; species Niveispirillum sp. CC-CTL257. The sequence continues at coordinate 1,522,011 of NZ_JCAJXE010000001.1, read as the reverse complement.
CCGCGCGGCGATGTTTCATTGGGCGTGGCCGGATCATCCCGGTGCCGGACCCCGCCATCACCGCCCCCCTGTGAAACATGACGCACCATGGCGACGGGGACGGTTGCACAGGCCCTGATACGGGGCAGGGGCCGTCCTGCGCAACCCTGTGAAACATCCGCGTTGTGCGTGTTGCACAGGCCATGACCGGGTAAATCCGTGGTTTTCCAGGGATTTTCCGGGGATGTGAAACAGTGTGCAACAGAAATACGTGTCGCGTTGCGTGGGTGCGGCGGGCAGGGGAAGGGTGCCGCGCAGGCGGAGGCCGCGCGGTTCTGCGCAACGCTGTGAAACATGCCGACGCGCGATGTTCCGCGGGCGATGGGGCCGTGAGGGCGTCCGGGGGCAAGGCGTGGCTGTGGCGGTGAGGCGTGCAGGATAGCACGGTGGGCGGGAAAAGTCAGCAGTTGGGGTGGGGCGGTCGCTGTCAATGCGACCTTGAAAAGGCGCGGTCACCACTCTAATATTGATATCAATGATATCGCGATGGTGACGACATGGTTAAGGCTCTCGCCTTGCGGGGCATCGACGATGACGTTCATGAGGCACTGCGTCTCCGCGCGGCGCGGGCCGGAAGGAGCATTGAGGCTGAAGCACGGGCCATTATCGCGGAAGCGTGCCTGCCGATGCGGCCCGCCAACTGGGCAGACGGCCTGAGAATGCGGGCCAAGGCACGCACGGGGTCGGTCCCCCAGACGGACAGCACCGATCTGTTGCGCGAGGCGCGGGATGGCCGTTGCTGACCTCCCCCAGACCGTAGTGGTGGATGCCAGCATTGGGGTGAAATGGGTCGTTGATGAAGCGGAGTCCGATGCCGCCGTTGCCTTAATTGCGGGACGGCGGTTGATCGTCCCCACCCTGTTCTGGATAGAAACGGCCAATGTGCTGGCCATGAAGGCCAAGCGCCGTGAAATTTCCCGCGCTGCCGTTGCCGACGCCTGGAGAGACCTGAACGACGCCCCTCTGGAACTGTTGAATATCACCCCGGAGACAGTCTTATCGGCGCTGACGTTGGCACAGGACCTACAACATACCGTCTATGACTGCGCCTATTTGGCTGTGGCACTCGGCGTGGGCTGCCCCGTCGTGACAGCGGATCGACGATTTGCCGCCATCGCAGCGGGGCACCCCACCCTGGCGGGCCGGGTGTTGTTGCTGAACGAGTTCCGTTGATCAGAAGGCGCGGCGCTTGTCAAGGATGGCGCCCAAGTCATTACCGTCGCCTTGTCAGCCGTCGCGGCCTGCCTGATTGCCGTGGCAATGACAATGATGACCACCCCACCTCAATCCCTTGAATAGGGATAGCGGACACGGACAGGTCCGCCGGATCGGTTCCGCCGCCCCAGGCGATCAATCCGGCATTGGCCCGGTTTGTCTGTGATTGGAGACGCCCTTTTTCATCATCCCGGCCTTCACCGGGATGACGACGATGGGGATAAGGAGAGCAGGCCTCGTCGGACCCACCCAGCTCGTCAGCCCAGCCGCCAGGGATTCAGGACCGTTACGTGCATCGGTTGCGGGTGACCAAGTTCAGCCGATGCACCAGGGCCGTGGCGGTGATCAAACTGTCATTCTTCGGTTGCCGATCGGCGACATGCCGTAGCAGCGGATCATCCATCCCAACGTCTGCTCGACCAGTTAGTGGCAGGGCGGGACCCTGAGGCTCATCGGATGAACCAACGAAATTGTAACATTTTGGATATAAAAGTAAATTAAATCAATCAATGGGTGCATTTTTTTGAGGAATTGTTAAAACTCTATAACTTTTAGCCAAGCCATTCGTTCTGTGGCTATTCCTAAGGGTATAGGTCTTTGGCTTTAGGTCGGTGGGAACTCTGATAGTCTCTGCAAATGGATGACGAACACAGACGTATGTGGGGAGGACGCGATGATGTTTGGCTCTCTTACCCAACGTAGTGACAGTGAGCAGGTGCTCAGCGCTCTCAACCTTTCACAGGCGGTCATTGCGTTCCAACCAGACGGGACGATCCTGGATGCGAACCAGAATTTTCTGACCGTCATGGGGTATTCGCTAGCAGAAGTGCGCGGCAAGCATCACAGCATGTTTGTTGAGCCGGTGGAGTATAATCACCCGGACTATGCAGCATTCTGGCAAGCGCTGCGTAATGGTGAATTCCAGGCGCGTCAGTTCAAGCGTCTAGGAAAAGGAGGAAAAGTCGTCTGGATTGAGGCATCTTACAATCCGATATTGGGCCCAAATGGACGTGTGGTAAAAGTCGTCAAATATGCCACTGATATTACACAGAAGGCGATGGAGCACGCTGATCTATCGGGTCAAGTTGATGCGATCCGAAAATCGCAGGCAGTGATCGAGTTCACGCTTGAAGGCTCTATCATCTGGGCTAATGAGAACTTCTTAAGGACCATGGGTTACACCCTGAACGAGATCAAGGGCTGTCACCACAGCATGTTTGTCGAACCAGCAGAACGGACCAGCGGCGACTATAAGGCGTTCTGGCAGGCGCTTCGTGGGGGTGAGTTCCAAGCCCGTCAGTTCAAACGTATTGGCAAGGGTGGTAAGCCAATCTGGATTGAAGCGTCGTACAACCCGATCCTTGACCCCAGTGGTCAGCCTGTAAAAGTCGTCAAATATGCCACCGATATCAGCGCCCAGATGCAGATGTTGGGGGATCTGAAGGTTCTGATTGATCGGAATTTCGGTGAAATCGATCGAGCTGTTGATCTCTCTACCCGTGAAGCCAGCAGTGCCAGCTCTGCCGCTAACCAGACATCTGCTGCTGTACAGATGATGGCGTCGAGTGCCGAGGAATTGGCGGCCTCCATCGGCGAGATTTCCCAGAGTATGGCACAATCGCGAGGCGCCACGGACAGCGCTGTCGAAGTGACGGGGCGGGCGGATCAAGCGGCCCATCGCCTGGATGACGTGGCGCGGTCGATGGAGGGTGTTGTCGACGTTATCCGAACGATTGCTGGTCAGATCAACCTATTGGCCTTGAATGCCACCATTGAGGCCGCGCGAGCGGGCGACGCGGGACGTGGGTTCGCTGTGGTTGCCACGGAGGTGAAGAACCTTGCCAACCAGTCTGCGAATGCAACCAAAAAAATCTCCGAGGAGATCGCCGGCATTCAGAACCTGTCCAGCGACATGGTTGCAGCGCTTAAAGATATCCGCGCCGCCGTCGGGAAAGTCCGGGAATATGTAACGGCCACTGCGAGTGCTGTGGAGGAGCAAAGCGCGGTTACCCGTGACATATCCTCCAACATGCAGACGACAGCATCCGCTGTTGAGACGGTTACACGCAATCTTACGGCCATTAACGACTCTATAGGAAGGGTAACGGGTGCCGTGTCAACGACCAAAGACGCTGCACGCATCCTGGCTCGTTAACCAGTACAGGTGACGACTGCCGTTCAATAATAATGAGAGACACGCCCTCACGGGCGTGCCCTCTACCCCACACATCACCTCTTCAAATACCGCTGTTCCAGCGCCCGCGCCCTGGTCTGCAACGATTGCTCCGTCCCGTTCACGAACACCTTTTCCGCCAGGACCGTGGGCTCCAGCGGGTCGCCGGCCCACAGCACGAGGTCGGCGGGTTTGCCGACGCTGATCACGCCGGCATCCTTCACCCCGAACAGGGCGGCGGGGCGGCTGGTGATGGCGGCCAGGGCCTTGTCGCGGGGCATGCCGTAGGCGACGGCGGTGCCGGCCTCGAAACGCACCTGATTGGCGTAATGGCCGTCGGCGGTGGTGGTCAGGATGACGTTGACGCCGGCCTTTTCAAGCAGGGCGGCGTTTTCCAGGCGCGCGCGCTGTATCTCAAACCGGTTGGGGATGTTGGTGGTGGGCTTGATGATCACGGGCACGCCGGCGGACGCGATCTCACCCGCCACCATCCAGCCTTCCTCCACGCCCAGCAGGACCAGCCGCAGCTTTTCCTCCTTTGCCAGACGCAGGGCCAGACGGATGTCGGCGGCGCGGGAGACGGCCAGGAACAGGGGTGCCTCGCCACGGGCGACCGGCAGCAGCGCCTCCAGATCGGCGCGGGACAGGCTGTAGTCGCGCGTGCCGCCCTGGTTGAAGGCGGACTTGTTGGCGGCGTAGTGGCGGGCGTCTTCCAGCGCCTCCTTCAGGATGGCGACGGACAGGCTGCGGCTGCCGCCGGCATTCTTGGCGGCGTTTTCGCCCAGGGGCAGGGCCACGCCGATGCGGCTGCGCACCAGGATGTCGGCGGCGGCACCGGTATGGATGATGGCCGGCTGTCCATGGAACAGCGGCTCCTCCGCATGGCCGGCGGTATCCGCCTCATGCGCATGCGCCCCGTCACCGAAGGCGGCGGCGGGCATGATCACGGCGCGGGTGACGCCACCCAGACGGGCCAGTGGCAGCAGGGTGCTGGCCGGGTTGACCGAATAGGAGGGGTCGTAGGCGACGGCGAAGTCCTTGTTCTCGGCCTTGCTGTCGTTGGTCTGCTCAACCGCGCTCACCTCCTCAATGCCGATATCGCTGCTGGAGACGAACAGGCCGGGGGTGACGGTCTTGCCGGTGCCGTCGATCAGCGTGGCACCGGCGGGCACGGCGGCCCCGGCACCGGCGGCGGTGACGATGCCATTCTGAATGACGATGGTGGCACCGGGCAGGGAGGCACCGGTGCCGGTGACCAGGGTCGCCCCCTGGATGGCAATGGTCTGCGCCTGCGCTGCCGCGCCCAGGGCGAGGGCGGCGAAGACGCTGCCCAACAGGGCCTTTTTCAGGTTGTTCATCACTTCACCCCCGCCTTGAAGATATCGGCCCCGGACTGCCCCAGCTCAAAATCGGAGCGGGGTTCAGCCGGCGGACGGGCGCGGTCATGCATCAGCACGCCGTCGATATAGACCAGATCGGCCAAGGTATAGATGGAGAAGGGGTTGCCGTTCCAGACCACGACATCGGCCATCTTGCCGGGTTCCAGGGTGCCGGTCTTGTCCAGCACGCCAATGGCCTTGGCGGGATTGGCGGTGATCCAGGCGATCGCCTCCTCATCCTTGATGTCCAGGCCCAGATAACGACCCTCCGCCAGGGACTGTGCGGCTTCCTTGTTCAGATGCTGGATCAGCGTCTCGTCATCGGAATGGATGACGGCGCAGGCCCCGGCGGCATGGACCATGGCGGCATTGGCGGGCACGCCATCATAGCTTTCCATCTTGAAGCCCCACCAATGGGCCCAGGTGGCGACACAGGTGTCGCCGGCCTTCAACAGGTCGGGGATCTTGTACGCCTCTGTCGCGTGGTGGAAGGCCTTGATGGAGTAGCCGAACTCCTTGGCGATATCGAGCATCACCGACATTTCATCGGCGCGGTAGCAATGGTTCTGCACCAGGATATCACCGCGCAGGACGCCGGCCAGCGTGTCCAGCTGCAGGTCGCGCTTGGGCGGGTCGCCCGGCCCCTTGTCGCCGTCGCCGCCCTTCTTCGCCTTGTCGTAATAGGCGTCCCATTTGCGGCGGTACTCGGCGGCCTCAATCCAGGCCTTGCGGTAGCCGGCCACGTTGGACATGCGGCTGGCGGGGGCGCGGCCCTTGCCGCCATAGACGCGCTTGGGATTCTCGCCGCAGGCCATTTTCAGGCCATAGGGTGCGCCGGGGAACTTCATCTCCTGCACATTGCGGGCGGGCACATTCTTCAAGGTCACGCTGCGCCCGCCGAACAGGTTGGCGGAACCGGGCAGAATCTGAAGCGTAGTGACGCCGCCGCGAAGCGCCCGTTCGAATCCGGGGTCCTGCGGCCAGACGGAATGTTCGGACCAGACCTGGGCCGTGTTGGGGTCCGTCGCGTCATTGCCGTCGGAATGCGCCTGCACCGCCGGGGCGGCATAGACACCCAGGTGGGAATGCATGTCGATGACGCCGGGCGTGACGAAGCGGCCCGTGGCATCCACGATGGTCGCCCCGGCAGGCACGGGCAGGGAAGCGCCCACCGCCTCAATCTTGCCGTCGCGGATGATGACGGTGCCATTGTCGATCCGCTGGCCCGTGCCGGTCAGCACGGTCGCCCCGGTCAGGGCCACCACGCCGCTGGCCGCCGGCTTATACCGGCTGGGGAAGGGGTCGCGGTTGGCGGCGGGGTCCAGGCCCTGGGCCAGCCCCGCCTTGTCATCGCCCTTGTTCTTGTCCTTGGATTGGTTGGCCGCCTGTCCCGTGGCACATCCAGCCAGCACCAAGGCCAGCCCCGCCACCATCCAGCGACCGGTCCGCGACCGCGCCATTGCCCCCACTCCATTGTTGCCATTGAAACAAAGGCGTTGAGTGTGGGGACGGTTCGCCTGTCAAGTCAACGGCTTGGGGTGTAACGGGATTGTAACGGAGTGTGCCGGTGTTTGCCGTGACCAAACGAAAACGGCGCCGGTGGGGACCGACGCCGTTTTTGGTTTGCACCCGTGGAGGGATTACACAAACAGGCTGGACACCGAGCGCTCGTTGCTGATGCGGTCGATGGCGTCGGCCATCAGGCGGGCGATGGAGCGCTGGCGGATGTTGGTGGCCTGCTTCACGGCGTCGGTCGCCACGATGCTGTCGGTGATCACCAGTTCATCGAGCGGGGAGGCGCTGACGCGGGCCACTGCACCGCCGGACAGCACGCCATGGGTGACATAGGCGCGCACCGAGGTGGCACCACGGGCCTTTAACGCCTCCGCGGCGTTGCATAGCGTGCCGGCGCTGTCCACGATATCGTCGATCAGGATGCAATCACGGCCCGACACGTCACCGATGACATTCATCACCTCCGACACGCCGGCGCGTTCACGCCGCTTGTCGATGATGGCCAGGTCAGCCTCCAGACGGCTGGCGATGGCGCGGGCGCGGACCACGCCGCCGACGTCGGGCGACACAACCATCAGCTTGCCGGTGCCGATCTTTTCCTGGATGTCCTTGGTGAACTCACCACCGGCCACCAGATTATCGACGGGGATGTCGAAGAAGCCCTGAATCTGACCTGCATGCAGGTCCATGGTCAGGACGCGGTTGGCACCGGCGGTCGTCAGCAGGTTGGCCACCAGCTTGGCCGAAATCGGCGTGCGGGGGCCAGTCTTGCGATCCTGACGGGCATAGCCGTAATAGGGGATCACGGCGGTGATGCGGCGGGCGGAGCCGCGGCGCAGCGCGTCGATGATGACCAGCAATTCCATCAGATGGTCATTGGCCGGCTTCGACGTCGACTGGATCACGAACACATCCTCGCCGCGGACATTCTCGTTGATCTCAACGAAAATCTCATTATCGGCGAAGCGGCGGATCGATGCCTTGGTCAGGGGGACCTCAAGGCAGGTCGAAATGGCTTCAGCCAGCGGCTGATTGCTGTTACCCGCGATCAGCTTCATGGTGGTGCTGCCCGTCTTTGGTGGAAAAACTGGGTGAGCGGCGACGCCCCAGGGGACGACACCGAACCTTCACAAAGGCGGGCGCACCATAACCCCGGCCCCCCCAACTGTAAACGCCGCGACCGTTGCAGCCTACAACGGTGTGACAGGCGGCCACGGCATGGGCGAAGGGGGGCCGGGACAGGATAAGACGGGGAGGGAAGGGGCGTCAGCGGGTGGCGTCGCGCACCGCATCCTTCAGATGGCCCTTCACCTGCTGGGCCTTGCCCTTGGCCTGATCGGCGCGGCCTTCCAGTTCCAGGCCCGGATCGTCGGTCGCCTTGCCGACGCCCTTCTTCACGGCACCCTTGGCTTCGTTCAGCTTGCCCTTGATGGTATCGGTGTTCATGGAATTCTCCTTGATCTTTCCGGGCCGCGCGAACCGGCGGCTCCGACGGAAGGAACAGCGGGGAAGGGGGTTGGTTGCGGGTGGGCTGGAAAAGGTCACAGGCGGGTGGTGGTGCGAACGTTGTTCAAAATGCCACGGCTTTGCCCTTGTTCCGCCATGCCCCCCTGATTTAACAGTAAGGGGCCGTGGTTCGGGGCCTGATCTGTTCGCCGGACCTATATAAGGTGGTTTCGATGTGCCGTTGGCTGGCCTATGCCGGTATTCCCATCGCGATGGACACGCTGCTGTTCCAGCCCTGCAACTCGCTGATCCGGCAGTCGCTGTCGGCGCAGCGCAGCGTGGCCCCCACCAATGGCGACGGGTTCGGCCTGGGCTGGTATGGGGATATCGCCAAGCCGGGGCTTTACCGTGACACGATGCCGGCCTGGTCGGATGCCAATCTGCGATCGCTGGCCGAACAAATCCGCTCGCCCTTGTTCTTCGCGCATGTGCGGGCATCGACGGGGACGGCGACGTCGCGGCTGAATTGCCATCCGTTCCGCTATGGCGACTGGCTGTTCATGCATAATGGGCAGATCGGCGGCTGGCCCCTGGTGCGCCAAGATGTGGAGGGCATGATCCGCAAGGACCTGTACCGCCACCGCGAGGGATCGACCGACAGCGAGGCGTTTTTCTATCTGGCGCTGGGCAATGGCCTGATGGAAGACCCGGCCAGCGCCTTTGCCCTGACGGTGGCGCAGATCGTGGGCAAGATGCGGCGCGAGGGTGTGACGGAACCGTTCCGCATGACGGCGGCCTGTACCGACGGCAAGCGGCTTTATGCGGTGCGCTGGTCCTGCGATGGCCGCTCGCCCAGCCTGTTCTGGACCCAGGGCCATGTCGACGGCTGCCGTGACGGGCGCGTCTGTCTGGAGGATGGCACCGACTCCGTCATGGTCCTGTCCGAACCGCTGGACGAGGATGCCAGCCACTGGAACGAGGTGGCGGAAGGGTCCTTCCTGGTGGCTGAAGGTAGCCGCGTCACCGTCAGTTCGTTCCAACCGCTGGGTAGAGGTCCCTTACCATGCGCCTGTTCCTGACCACCGCCCTGGCTTTGTCGCTGGCCGTACCGACGGCATGGAGCGCTGTCGGTACGCATACGGCGCCGTACAAGCAATTCCATGACGAGATGGTCAAGTTCTATGGTCACGGGCATGATCATCTGGCACTGCGCCTGTCGGTGCAGCCGACCAATGACAAGCAGCCGCTGGACGCCCCCGTCACCCTGGTGGTGACAGCGCCGGAGGGGCGGGTGGACCTGCCCGTCGATGCCGACAATGCCGTGGATATCCCGTTCCGTCCCGATTGGGTGCAGGCGGGGGCCATGGTCACCGTCAATCAGGCGGCCGGCACCTATAAGATGAAGGCGCAGATTGGCATGAAGGTGACGCCAGGCACCACCCGCATCGCCTATGCCGATGTGAAGGCGGCCTTTGATCAGTTCGACACGCTGATCGACAAGGAGGCGGGGGCGGTGTCGTTCCTGGCCCCATCGGCGAAGACGCTGCGCCTTGTCTGTGGCAAGGATTGCACGGTGACGCTGGAGGGCACCAAGGGGCCGCGCGTGCTGAAGGCCGATCAGAAGGGCCGGGTGAATGTGCCCAACGACAAGGGGCTGGTGAAGGAGAACCCGGTGCTGGTGGCCAGCCGGCCTGTCGCCTATACAGTGTTGACCACGAAGGAGTAGGGGCGCTTAAGAGGCTGGCCCCTTCACATAAACCCGCCAGACATAATCCCACGGCACGACGGCGATGACGATCACCACCATGCCGGTGGCGACTATGTTGGCGGCGATGCCCTCATTGATCGTGTCGTTCTGCCAAGCCGGAAAGGCCACACGGGACAGCCAGATCAGTTTCCAGGCGATTTCCCAGAACATCAGCGGCAGCATGCGCAGCGGATGGCGCAGGCCCAGCAGGGCCAAGGCCGACATGGCGGCCAGCATGGTGACCACCACGCCCTCCATCAGCGCCCAGTTGCGGGCCGGATCGATGATCTGTGACCAGTTCAGGTAACCGGCACCCAGCGCCATGATCAGGTAAACCGCCCGCAGCAGGTGCAGGCGCCATGTAGCGATACCGTCCATCATTCATTCCACCTGTTTCAGGATTTTTTCGACATTGGCCAGCGTGGTGCGGGCGGCGGTCAGGTCGGCGCGCAGGGCATTGATGGTGCCCGTCTGTTCCTCAAGCGCCGCCACAGCACGTTCGGCCAGGGCGCGATAGGCACCGTCATCGGCCATTTTGGCCTTTGCCTGCATGACATTGGTGACCATGCGCATGGCAAAGATCGATACGATCGCCACCACAAACCAGAAAATCGAATAGAGATAGGTATCGTCAGCCATCATTCTTCCCCGTTAGTCCCCTGTGGTGCCCGGTGCCAGCAAGTTTTCCGTGACCAGACGGACGCTGTCGGCCGTCAGGTCCAGGTGAAAAGATGCCAGTTGCAGATAGTTCAAGGCCTTGCCGTCGTCCGACAGTTCCAGCTGTGATGTCACCAGCCCGGCCTCCAGCAGCTTCTGCACATGCAGATGCAGGAGGGGGCGGCTGATCCCCAGATCGCGGGCCAACTGGCTGATATAATGCCGGTCGCCCCCCGCCAGCCGCGCCACGATGCGCAGCCGGTGGGGATTGGCCAGCGCCGACAGGGCCGTCAGGACCTGTTCCCCATCGCACGCCGTTCCGGCTATCTGAAGTTCGTGTTTCATATGTAAGGTATTTCTTACAGGTGACAGAAAGAGTCAATAGGTATTTATGGTCCGCCGATTGTCGTGTGCGGTCCGGGTCAGACAGGGGGCAGCCTTGCGGAGGTGCCTGTTGTCGGGAGAGGCTTGGTTGGTTAGGTTGCGGCGCATTCTCCGCCCCTGACCCGCAGGAAAATGCGCCATGGCCGCCGCCGCTTCCACCGCACCCGCCGCCCATCCCGACCGTGTCCTGATCCTGGATTTCGGATCGCAGGTGACGCAGCTGATCGCCCGCCGTGTGCGCGAGGCCGGCATTTACTGCGAAATCATCCCCTATAGCGCGGATGAGACCCGCATTCGCGCCTTTGCGCCCAAGGCCATCATACTGTCGGGCGGCCCCGCCAGCGTGACCGAAGAGGGTGCCCCTCTTGCCAATGACGTGGTCTGGACCCTGGGCGTTCCAGTGTTCGGCATCTGCTATGGCCAGCAGATCATGTGCGAACAGTTGGGCGGCAAGGTGGAGCCGGGCGAGACCCGTGAATTTGGCCGCGCCTTTGTCGATGTGAAGGATGATTGCGCCCTGTTCGAAGGCGTGTGGAGCATCGGCGCGCATGAACAGGTGTGGATGAGCCATGGTGACCGTGTCACCAAGCTGCCCGACGGCTTCCGCATCGTCGCCACGTCGGAGGGCGCCCCCTATGCCATTATCGCCGATGATGCCCGCCGCTTCTATGCGGTACAGTTCCACCCCGAAGTGGTGCACACGCCGCATGGCGACGCCCTGATCCGCAATTTCCTGTTCAAGGTGGCGGGCCTGAAGGGCGATTGGACCATGGCAGCCTTCCGCGCCGAGGCCGTGGCCCGCATTCGCGAGCAGGTGGGTTCGGCCAAGGTGATCTGCGGCCTGTCGGGCGGGGTGGACAGCTCCGTCGCCGCCGTCCTGATCCATGAGGCCATCGGCGCGCAGCTGACCTGTATCTTTGTGGATACCGGCCTGATGCGGTCGGGCGAGGCCGAACAGGTGGTGACCCTGTTCCGCGACCATTACAATATCCCGCTGGTGCATGTGGACGCCGCCGACCTGTTCTTAGGGCAATTGGAGGGCGTGTCCGACCCCGAACAGAAGCGCAAGATCATCGGTCGCCTGTTCATTGAAGTGTTCGATGGCGAGGCCGCGAAGATCGGCGGGGCGGAGTTCCTGGCCCAGGGCACGCTGTATCCCGATGTCATCGAGAGTGTGTCCTTCACGGGCGGCCCCAGCGTCACCATCAAGTCGCACCATAATGTCGGCGGCCTGCCCGATCGGATGAAGTTGAAGCTGGTGGAGCCGCTGCGCGAACTGTTCAAGGATGAGGTGCGGGCGCTGGGCCGCGAGCTGGGCCTGCCGCACAGCTTTGTCGGCCGTCACCCGTTCCCCGGTCCGGGTCTGGCCATCCGCGTGCCGGGTGAGATCACGCGTGAAAAGCTGGACATCCTGCGCAAGGCCGACGCCGTTTATCTGGACGCAATTCGCAAGGCAGGCCTCTATGATGAAATCTGGCAGGCCTTTGCCGTGCTGCTGCCGGTGCGCACCGTCGGCGTGATGGGCGATGGCCGCACCTATGATTACGCCTGCGCGCTTCGCGCCGTGACCTCGGTTGATGGCATGACGGCGGATTATTATCCGTTCGAACACAGCTTCCTGGGCCATGTCGCCACCCGCATCATCAACGAGGTGCGGGGCATCAACCGCGTGACCTACGACATCACGTCGAAGCCGCCGGGCACGATTGAGTGGGAGTGATCTCGGGGTTTAAGGGAATAGGTGCAGAGGCCCCGCCGGTAACCGGCGGGGCCTTTTTCTTGGGGTCCAGCATTATTGACAGGCGGCAGGGTAGGGCGATAGGATTGTAGGAATAAATACCAATCATGTGCCCGGCCGCTATCGCGTGCCGGGCATTTTTGTTTCTACCCCCCCCCCCGCCGCTGCCATGCCGGATCAACCGATCCGAACCCTGGTGCCTGCCCGTATGGAGATGCCCGATGTCCAACCCTTTCAGCTTCACCAACTCTCTTCAGTCCCTGGTTGACGGTGTCAGCGATTGGTTTGGTGATGATGAGGAGGATGAAGCAGAACGTAAGCGCCGGCGTGCTGCGGCGGCTGTAGTGCCAGAACCGGAAGTGGAGTTTCGCAGCCTGTTCAATGAACAGCCGGCGGTGGAAACCGTCACAAGCACGGGCCCGCGTGGCGTGGCCGAAGTGATCCGCCAGCCCAGCCTGGTGGATGATGCCAGTGACCCAAGGTTCCCGGCCTTTCAGAAAGCTTGGCGGGACGGCAAGCCGGTGGAGGACCTGTTGGGCGATACGCCCTTTGGCCTGAAATCCAAGATCGCTGGCAATGGTGGCGACAATCGCCGCCCCGATGTGGCCAAGGTCCAGGTATTGCTGAACAAGGCCGGCTTTCACGAGATACCGGAGGCAGAAGGGCCGAACGGGTATCACAGCACCATCCTGGATCAGGATATCCGTCGCTTTCAGCGCGCGAAAAAGTTGAAAGTGGATGGTGCCCTTTCGCCCGGCGGCGAAACGATCCGTGCCTTGGAACGAACCTTGTCGGCCAAGACAATGTCCGTTGCCCCAGCACCCGATATGCCAAAGCGGGATGCAGAAACGAAGCGGGGCGGTGTTACTGCGCAAACCGCCGCACCCGCCTTTTCCCCACCCAGCGATGGCACTGCCCCGCCGCCGGTGCTGCATCCAATTGGTCAAGAGCCGCGCTGGGCCGCCGATTGGGAAAGCGAAGCACGTTTTGAAACGCTGATGAAGCCCATCTTCAAGGATGAGGGTGGTTATGTAAATGATCCGGTTGATAAAGGTGGTGAAACCAATTTTGGCGTCACTGCGGAGACCCTAAAAAGGTATCAGGCGCTTTATGGCAGAAATTTCGGCGAGAACAATCAGCCCATTTCGCCGAAAGAATTGACGAAGGAGCAAGGCAAGGAGATTTACAGAAATGAGTTCTTCTATGGCCAGCGCCTGCATCAGATCAAGAGCCCGGCCATCGCAACGGTGATGTTAGATGCCGGCGTTCTGCACGGGCCTTCTCGATCATGGGAGTTTATGCAGAAGGCGCTAAATTCAATTGACGGAAAGAATGCACTAATAGTAGATGGGGTGGTTGGTAGTAGAACAATTAACAAAATCAATAAATTTCCGTCCGGCAGAATAAGGGATCTTATAGAAGACTATACGAGATTAAGGAGAGATGAAATCAATGCATTCATCAGAAGATACCCATCTCAAACGCGATTCGATAAAGTTTGGGGAAAAAGGTTGGATAGAGTCATGGAAAGGGCGTTGGGCTACTCTGATGAGTAGTCGGCTGCTTAGGTTAGCGACCGTTGCAGTGACCCTTGTGTTACTTCCAACAACATCATCGGCACGCGACTGTGACGAGTTTGCCGTTTACGATGCAAACAACATCCTGTCCGGACTCGTAAAGAATGTAGCCGGGCAGCGCTTATACTTTCAACGTTCGGCGGCCCAATGTCCCGGCGAGGCGGATTGTAAAGCCACAGCCTATCTGGTGCCGGGTGACCGTGTATTTCTGGCCGATGATAAGGGGCCCTATGTCTGTGCAATGTTTCGCGGCAAGAAGCGTGAGACGGCAGGTTGGCTGCCGCGCGCTGGACTGGATATCGATGCCACGCCCGCGCCACCGACCCGCGAAGATTGGTTGGGTCGGTGGCGCACTGGTGAGAATCTGATCCTGGTAGAGCCTAAGGACGGTGGAAAGCTGTTCTTTGAAGGTTGGGCCGTTGCGCCCCCTTATTACTTGTCGAGTTTTGATACAGAGACCGTGCCAAAGGGCAATCAGGTCATTTATAAGTTCGCTAGATGTACCATCAAGCTGCGCTGGTTGGCGGGGTTCATCCTGGCCACCAATACTTTGGGCTGTACCGGTTCCGGCAACAGCTTCACCGGCATCTATGTCCGCCGTGCCCTGACCACCGATCCGGAGGATGAGCCGCCAGAGCTGCGCGATAAGCGTTGAACCGGGGTGAACGGAGCCAGGGTGTCAGGGGGATTGGCGCTTCGTCCCCGCCTCTGCTAGCTTGGCCGCCGGCTGGGTTGAAGCGCAGGGCAGTGGGTATGGCGGCACCGATCAAGATGGCGGACATTGCCCGGATGGCGGGCGTGTCGGTTTCCACGGTTTCCCGCGCGCTGGCCGGCAGTACCCTGGTGCCGCAGGCCAAGCGCGAGGAGATCCTGGCGCTGGCGCAGGCGCAGGGCTATGTCATCAATGAACAGGCCCGCAACCTGCGCCTGAAGAAGACCCGCACCATCGGCGTTGTCATCCCGCTGGGCCATGAGGTGGGGCAGCTTATCTCTGACCCGTTCTTTATCGAGCTGCTGGGACGGCTGGCCGACGAGATCACGGCGCGCGATTATAATGTGCTGCTGACCAAGGTGGCGCGGCCGGAACCGGGCTGGCAGGACCGGTTGATCCAGTCGCAGAAGGCCGACGGCCTGATCGTCATTGGGCAGAGCGACCAGCATGAGGCGTTGAACGCGGTGGCCCGCACCTATCTGCCGCTGGTGGTCTGGGGTGCGCATCTGCCCAGCCAGCTTTATTGTTCGGTCGGGTCGGACAATATCGGCGGGGCGCGGCTGGCGGTGGAGCATCTGGTGCAGAAGGGACGGCGGCGGATCGCCTTTCTGGGTGTGCCATCCCTGCCGGAGGTGGGGTTGCGCTATGATGGATACCGCCGCGCCCTGGCCGCCGCCGGCATTGCAGAGGACCCGGCCCTGCTGGCGCCCGCGCATTTCACGGTCGATACCGCCTATGACACGGTGCGCGGGTTGATCGACAGCAAGGTGCCGTTCGATGCCATTTTTGCCGTGTCGGACGTGATCGCCATTGCCGCCATCAAGGCGCTGAACGCCGCCGGGTTGCGCGTGCCGGACGATGTGGCGGTCGTCGGGTTCGACGATATCACCATTGCCGCCTATGTGAACCCGCCGCTGACCAGTGTGCGCCAGGACCTGGCGCGCGGGGCCAAGGTGATGATCGACCTGTTGTTCCGCCGGATGGAGGGGGAGAACACGCCCTCCGCCACCATGCCGGCGGAACTGGTCATCAGGAAGTCGTGCGGGAGTTAGGTCAGCGAAACACCCAGACAATCACCGCCGTCAGGGCCAGCAGGGCCACGGCCTGTACGCGGTAGTTCTGCCACAGGGGTTGACCCGCCAGGGACCTTGTTTCGGCGTCGAAATCGGCGCGGGTCCACATCAGGGTTTCGGTCTTGTCCGCCGCCGGCGGGGCGGTCAACAGGCTGGCGATCACGACGGCGGCCAGCGACAGGGCGAACAGCAGGGTGGCGGCCAGCAGGAAATGCAGATGGATGCTGCCCGACACCTGCACCCCATAGAACAGGTAACCACCGGCCAGCAGACCCACCAGAACGCCGGCGCGCGCCCCGGCCACATTGGCGCGGCGCCAGAAGATGCCGGCCAGGAACAGGGCCACCACGGGCGGCACGGCATAGGCCAGAACGGCCTGTAGATATTGCCACAGCGTATCGGTCAGGCTTTCCACCACGGGCACCCAGGCGACCGACAGCACCATGAAGCACAGCGTGGTGAGGCGGCCGATGCGGACCAGCGCGGCCTGGGACACGTCGGGCCGGAAGCGGCGCACGAAATCCATGGTGACGAGCGTGGAGGCGGAATTAAAGGTGCTGGCAATCGACGACATGATGGCCGCCAGGAACCCCGCCACGACAATACCGATGACGCCCACGGGCAACAGGTCGAAGATCAAGGTGGGATAGACAAGGTCCGGGCGTTCCAGATTGGGATACATCAGGATGGCCGCCGAACCGGGCAGCACCATGAGGAACAGCACCGGCAGCTTCAACAGCCCGGCAAACAGGCTGCCCCAGCGGCCATGGTTCAGGTCCTTGGCCGACAGAACCCGCTGCACCATGAACTGATTGGTACACCAGAAATACAGGCCGATCAGGGGCACGCCGGTGATCAACCCGGTCCAGGGCAGGGACGGGTCGTCGGCGGGGCGGATCAGGCTCATCTTCTGGGCCTCCACCCCGGCCATCACGGCATCCCAGCCGCCGGCCTTGTCAAAGGCGAAGACGGCCACGAACACCGACGCGCCACACAGGATCACGGCCTGAACCACTTCGGTGACCAGCACGGCCTTCAACCCGCCCGCCGCCGTATAGGCACCGGCGGCCAGCGCCAGCAGGCCCGCGATCTGCCACAGCGGCACGCCGGGGAAGATCAGCTTGAACATCAAGGCCCCGCCAAACAGCGTGCCCGCCGTATCCACCACGATGTTCAGGAAGATGGTCAGGCCGGAAAAATACAGCCGGATGGAGCCGTCGAACCGGCGTTCCAGGAATTCCGGCATCGTATAAACCTGACTGCGCAGGATGACGGGCAGCAGGAACAGGCAGAAAAACACCAGCACGATACTGGCCATCCATTCATAATTATAGACGGCGATGCCGGTGGCATAGGCCGCCCCCGCCAACCCGATCAGGGTGGTGGAGGAAATGTTGGACGCCAGCAGCGCCAGCCCGATGGTGGGCCAGGTCGAACTGCGCGCCGCAAGGAAATAATCCGTCGCCGTCGTGGATTGCCGCGAGGCATAGAGCCCCAGCACCACAATGGCCACCAGATACAGCCCGATAATGGCCGCATCCAGCCCCGAGAGCTGCCCAAACCCGTCACTCATGCCCGTATCCTCCCCGGATCGACTTATAGGGGCGGTTTCGCCCGATGTTGAGGGGATCATACGCCGGGTTTTGGGGTTTTGCAAACGATTGCATAAGGGTGTGGCAATTGACTTTTACGTAGGGGAGGGATGCTGTTGAGCGCTCCTTTTAGGTGGTTCACACCAACCGCTTTAATTCCTGAAACCAGTCGGTCTACTGTTCGCGTGGTCAAAGCATGTAGGCGACCAATCGTTTTAAAAGCCCGCGATAGTTGTTGCCTAACGCGGAGTTCGCAACTTTTCTGCTTGAATTCGTTGGTCATTAAATGCATATTTGCTCGCCAAGGGAGGCGTTATTCATGAAGATAGTATATCTGGGACGACAAAGTCAGCGCAACACACCTGAACCAAAGCTTAAAGGCAACGTGCTTGAGCTACTTGCAAACAATTGGGATGATTACGGCAATAGAACTACCTTCGCTACGACCTGTCGGATAGCAGGAAAAATAGTTAATCTCGGTTATCTGAAGTTGATGATCGAGGGCGTCTCGGTCAGCGAAACACACCTCGACGGTCTCTTGAAAAAGGGCTGGGACGGTGTCTTTCCAATTCCAAATGCGAATTATCTCTCACTTCCGAGCGAAATCGCCTTTTATGAACAATTGCGTGATCGGCTGAACCTAGACGCCGCTCGGGATGCCGCCATCGCACTGCGTGACGCCAGCTACGTCATGCATTTTCTGCAAGACCCCGTAGCTCGTCGCCTGATTGACAGTCAACCATTCCAGAAGTCGCTCCTACGTGAACGAAGTGAGACCAAATCCTATCTCGACGGCTGGAAATTGTTTTCGACCGAAACTATGTCGGTCCTAGATCTAGGGTTTCAGTTTGAAGACGTATTCGGTGACATATCTACACTAAGCCTAAAATTCAAACAGACCAGCATTCTCCCCCACGACGTCAACGTCTTGATTGGTCCCAATGGCGTTGGAAAATCCCAGATTCTGCACCAAATGGTTCGAGATTGGCTCGAAACTACGCCTGAAAAGCGCAAGCGTAGTACTGGCTTTGTCGAGAAACCCAATCTCAGCCAGATGGTAGTCGTTTCCTACAGCCCGTTCGAACGTTTCCCCGTTGACCTCGAAGCTCACGACCTGCAAGACAAGGATGTATATCGGTACTTCGGGTTCCGCGGTCGGTCCGTCAGTCGGAAGCCTGGGCGGTTGGCAGGAATTTCTCTTTCCCATCAGTTCCCCAAAAAAAACGCGGCAGCGTCGCTGCTCGACTGTATGATTGATGATATCCGCTACCAGGGGCTTCTGAGTTGGGCGAACAAGTTGGCGACTGTCGAGCGCGTGCTCGGAACCGCATTCGCCTTCGACTATGCTACGATTAACGTCGGCGATGTAACTGGCCCTGCCAAACGCTTCTATACCAATACCGACTTCATCGATGATCTCTCTTTCGACATTGATGACACGCGCTATATCCCGATCAGCTCCGACCGTATTGCCAAGCTAGATGTCGATAAAGTCCGCAACGCCCTCAATGCTGCCGACGGCGTGACTTTTTTCCGCAACGGTGAAATCGTTAAGCTAAGTTCGGGGCAACGGTTATTTTCGTTCATTGTCATCAATATACTCGGCGCGATCCGCCGCGAAAGCTTGATCCTCATCGACGAGCCTGAACTATTCCTACACCCGACCCTAGAAATTCAGTTCATCGACATGCTAAAGACTATCCTTGATAGCTTCAACTCGAAGGCCCTTCTCGCGACGCACTCTCTTGTTACGGTACGGGAAGTGCCGACCAATTGCGTCCACGTCCTGTCACGAACCAAGGACGGTCTTTCGATCCGGACGCCGCCGTTTCAGACCTTCGGCGGGGACATGCAGCGCATAAGCTCGTATGTCTTCGGCGATAGCGAAGCTTCCAAACCGTTCGAACGCTGGATAGAAGACAAGCTCAAGGAAATCGGTTCGGCCAAAGCGCTAATCGAGGCACTCGGCGACGACATCAACGAAGAACTCGCGATTCAGATTCAGGGCATGGAGCGCGAAGGATGGTGATGCCCTTGCCCCTACCGATGACCGCCATCGATCACCTTAATCTGATCGACAAAATCGTGAAGGAACGCACCCGAGAGCCGAATAAGACCTTTTTCGAGTCCATCGCCGATGAGTGGAAGCTGCGCGTTGACGACTATTTGGCCCACGGCGGATCGCCAATGCATGTCCCCGAATGGCCGGCGATCATGGGGAAAGCACAATCGTTCAAGACCCTCTACAGCCACCCCGCCGATGGATCGGCGCAGGCAGTGGTGCTACAGGAACTGCGAGATCACCATCTGGACATTTGTCCGTCCTGCGGCAGTCCTGCGGTGACGGAAACCCTCGACCACTATCTGCCGCAGGGGAAATTTCCCCATTTCGCGGTTACTCCTGCCAACCTGACGCCGATGTGCGATCCGTGCCAACGCCGCAAAGGAGAGGACACAGGCAACACGACGACGCCGCGTTTTTTCATTCATCCCTATTTCGATACGTTCTCACTTAAACAGATTGTCCAACTCACCATCAACCCGCCACTCACCGCTCCGACCTTCACGCTTGCTCCTCACCCCGGTTTGCAAGCGGCGGAAGCGCAATTGGTCACAACGCATTTGCAGCAACTCCAAATCGCCCGCCGTTACATCCGCTTTTTTCGTAACGAACATCGCCGTCTGCTCCGCAACGTGACGAAATTGCGCGACAAGGGATTGAATGTCGTCGAAAACATTGAGGCTTGGCAGGATGGCCATGCCGATCCGACACCGAACAGTTGGCAACATCTATTCTACGACGCTGTTATAAGAAATAAGGACTATCTCGCCTATATCTGCAGTGGACAGTTACCAATATTGCCATAGCTTAGAATAATTGAGCATTGTGAGTTCGCACGGCAGCGCCGTCTACGTAGTACCCTGTGGCCAGATCGAGAAGTACACGGTCGTTTTTACCGACCGCAGCAGCACCTTAACAAAGGCTAGCTATCTGCTTCGTGAAAATGAAATCCGCCGATCGTCTGGCAGCCACTAAACATACCACTCACAAGCTAATTCAATACCACCCCTCATATCCCCACCACCCATCCCCCATTGCCCAAGTCCCTCGTTCATGCAATTCTGCGGCGAAATCAGGCCCGTTTGGGCCGCGCATGCGACGGGGGAAGAGCATGGGGAAGCGTAGGGGGCTGTTGACGGCGTTGCCGTTGGTGGCGGTGGGGTTGGTGCTGGCGGGGTGTGGGGCCGATAAGGGCTATGTGCAGGTGGGGAGTAACCCTGCCGGAAAGCTGCCCGTGCCGCAATGGACCTCCGTGCCGGATACGGGCAAGGTGGCGGAGCTGGCGCCCGGCTGGGAAGGCTGGCCGGCATGGTGGGGGGTGGATCAGGGATGGTCGGCGGCGCAGCGCCGGGCCTTCTGGTTCACGCCGCAAGGGTCCTGGATGGTGCCCTATGGCTGGCTGGTCGTGGTGGAACAGGCCAATAGCCAGGATCGGTTCATTGCACCGGCCAATATGGAACGGCTGGGCTATATCCCCGCGCAGAAGGATGTGTGGAACCCGGAGGCGCTGCCCATCGGGTTCACGGTGACGCCGGGGATGAAGGGGGCGGATGGCACGCCGGGCATGGCCTGGGCCGGGCCGAACTGTGCCGCGTGCCACACCAACAAGCTGGATTACCAGGGCAAGTCGCTGATCATTGATGGTGCGCCGTCGCTGGGCGATTTCTACCGCTTCAATGCGGAACTGCTGGACGCGCTGCTGGTCACCTCTGAAACGCCGGAGAAGTTTGACCGGTTCGTGGCGGCCCTGGTGTCCAAGGGCTTCATCCCCGCCGATACGAAGGAGGCGCGCAACATCCTGCAAGGGCAGATGGCCGAACATCAGATGTGGCTGGCCGAATATCTGCGCCGGAACCTATGCGGCAGCCATAACAGCAAGGAATGCCCCGTCGATGAACGGCCGGGCACCGACACCTATGGCGCCTATCAGGCCAAGAACGAGAATTTGAAGGCGGGTCTGCGCACCCTTTCGCCCGAGGCGCGGGCGCAGGCCGATGCGGTGATCCGCGAGAAATATGTGCCGCTGCCCGGCAATGGCCGCATCGATGCCATCGGCGCGATTTTCAATCAGGTCTCCGGCTTTAACATTGCCGTCGATCAGGCCAATTACTCGCCGTCCAACGCCCCCGTCAGCTATCCGTTCCTGTGGGGGGCGCCGCAGTCGGACGTGGTGCAGTGGAACGGCTTTGCGCCCAACAAATCGGTGCTGGGCCTGGGCGTCGGCCCGCTGGCCCGCAATGTGGGGGAGGTGCTGGGCGTTTATGGCCGCATCCGGGTGACGGCCAAGGACCCGTCGAAATGGACCAGTCCCGATGGCACCTTTGGCACTGTGCCGGGCAAGGACCCGCGCTTTGGCTATGCCTCCACCGTGCTGACCGACAATCTGGGCCATATTGAGAACTGGCTGTCCACCCTTCGCTCCCCCGCCTGGCCGGAAAGCATTCTGCCGGCGATTGACAAGGAGCTGGCGGCCAAGGGTGGCAAGATCTATCGCGGGGAAACGCAGGATGGCGTGAACTGCGTCCTGTGCCATCAGGTCATTGCGCGCGACAAGCAGGGCGATGATTATCAGGCGACCCTGATCCAGACATCGGTGATCGGCACCGACCCCGGCATGGCCGACAATTTCCTGCTGCGCATGAACAAGGCCACGGGCCTCTCCTGGGAAAGCGGCAAGCTGGAAGGGCAGAAGCCGATCAGCCCGCTGCTGTTCTGGCAGAAACCCTATGGCGCGACGCTGGGCAACCGGGGTGATGCGCTGACCACCCAGGTGGTGGGGGTGCTGACGTCGGATTTCAGCGAGACCATCGCCGCCGGCCGGCTGTCCAAGACCTATACCGGCCCGATCAGCGACACGGCCGACCAGCGGTCCTACAAGGCGCGGCCCCTGACGGGCATCTGGGCCACCGCACCCTATCTGCATAATGGGTCGGTGCCGAACCTTGCGTCCCTGCTGATGGATGAGGCCAAGCGGCCCACCAAGTTCCATGTTGGCAGCCGGGAGTTTGACCCCGTGCATGTCGGCTATCAGACAGGGCCGGACCCTTATCGCCCGACCTATGAGTTTGACACGGGCTTCCCCGGCAACCTGAATTCCGGCCATTCCGGCAAGCTTTATGGCACGGAACTGTCGGATGCGGACAAGTTGGCGCTGATCGAATTCCTGAAGACGCTGTAAGGCCGGGAGAGATGATGAACAAGCGGTTGAAGGAAGGGCTTTGCCTGGCCGGGGCAGGGGTTGCCCTGCTGTCGGGGTGCGCCGAGCGGGGCGATGCCTATTACCGGCCCATCGATCCGGCGACATATCCGGTTGCCGACGGGCCGGGGGAGAAGCTGGCCCCCGGAGAGGTGGATGCAGCCGCCCGTGTGGCGGCCATCATCTATGCCCATCTGGAGCGGATGTATGCCAATGTGCCGGTGCGCCGCGACGCGCACCCCAAGCCGCATGGCTGCGTCGCCGCCACCTTTACGGTGGGCGAGGGGGTGCCGGCTTCGCTGCGCCATGGGCTGTTCGCGAACCCCGGTGCCTATCGCGCCATCATCCGCTATTCCAATTCCAACGAGAATCCCAACCGCCCCGATTATGACAAGGATGGGCGCGGCATGGCGGTGAAGGTGTTGGGCAGCAGCGAACGACCGCTGCCCGGCACACCCCTGACGGTGGCACCGGGGGCGGAGCCGTCGCAGGATTTCATCATGATCAATTTCCCCACCTTCCTGGTGGCGGAACCGAAGGATTATGAAAAGCTGGTCGGCTATACCGACAGTCCCAGCAAAATCACGCAATGGCTGCAGCCCCTGCTGGTGCCGCTGTCCATCGGGCTGAAAGGCACGATCAATGCCGTGGATGCCACCAGTTCGCGGATCGATAACCCGCTGAATACCCGCTACTGGTCCATGGTGCCGTACCAGCTGGGCAGCGGGGCGGACGCGGTGGCGGTCAAATATTCCGCCATGCCGTGCGAGCCGAAGCCCGTGGTCATCCCGAAGACCACGGACCCCAACTATCTGCGCGCCGCCATGGTGGAGACCCTGAAGACAGGCGGGGCCTGCATGCGCTTCATGGTGCAGGTGCGGACCGGCGACATGAGCGTGGAGGACCCGCGCTATGAATGGCTGGAGAGTGAAGCGCCGTTCCAGGAGGTGGCGCGGATCGACATCCCGCAGCAGGATTTCAACACCGAGCCGCAGAATGCCGCCTGTGAGGCCAGTTCCTACAACCCCTGGCACGCGCTGCCGGACCATAAGCCGCTGGGGGCCGTGAACCGCATGCGTAAGGCGATTTATGAGCGGATTTTCGAGCTGCGGCGGGAGACGGCGGGGCGGTAGGTCGGTGGCGCTGCGTTCATTGCGCGTTTGGCGGTTCTGTCCTAATCTGGCCCTGTCAGGAGGGCGTCCAGGATGACCGCCAGCAGCAAGAAACAGCGTACACCCAGTCGGAAGGCGACGCTTCGTGTGGACGCAGCCGCCCATAAGGGTGGGGGGCTTGACCAGGAGTGGGGGCCGGCCCGTTCCCCTCGCCACGAGGGGCGACCGGTTATGCCGTTTCGGGTCGATCCGGATATGGGGGTGCGGGCGGAGCCGACCGGCCCCGTGATCATCGGCGCACGCCGTCACCTTGGCCTGACCATCGACGGATAGGCCTGCATGACGCGTCTGCTGCTGGACACGCATGTGCTGTTCTGGCTGATCTATGATCCCGATTGTCTGAGCGCGGAAGCCGTGGCGGCACTGCGCGATCCGGGGAACCGTGTCTACGCAACCTTGCTGTCCGCGCAGGATATTGCGACGAAAATCTCTTCCGGGCGCTGGGAAGGTGCCTTGGAACTCCTGGAGAATTTCGAGGAGTTGGTGCGGGCGAGTGGGCTTGGCCTGATCGTGCCAGTGGCAGTCGATTACGCCAACTCCATACACCTGCCGGGTGGAGGCGACCCGGTTGACCGTCTGATCTTCGCGCAGGCCAAGGGCAGAGCCATGACGCTGGTATCCTCCGATGCCAACGCCAAGGCCGTTCTGGGGGCGGACTACCCTATCCTGCATGGCGGCACACGGTCAGCGCCCCGAGAGCCAAAATCCGTTATTCGCCCACGCCGTGCCTTTCGGTCGGTCCCCTGAGGTGATCGCCGTGGCGGTAGGTCTGCTGCGCTGCAAACGATTGTAGCTTTGCTGCTACAGGTCTGGCCGGCGGGTTTGCAGTCAAGGCTTTGAGATCAAGGGGTTTCCAGCGGAGCGCACAATCAGCCGGACCAAGATCAGGCTGATTGTGCAAAATCAGACTTGCAAACGATTGCAGATGACTTATTCTCACCCTCGAAGCAAAAGGGGGCCGGGTAACGGCACCCGATTTCTGGCCAAACTGGTCCCAGAGGGAGAGAACCCAAATGAAGTGCATTCTGATGCGTGCGTCCGCCATGGGCGCGGCGCTGGCGGCGTTCAGCCTGTCGATGGCCCATGCCCAGGACACCCAGGTCGCGCAAGCCGCGGCCCAGGCCGAAGCGCCGGCGCAGAGCGACGATCTGCAGATGGAAGAGATCGTGGTGACCGCCGTGGTCAGCCAGACCTCCAAGATGCGCAGCTCCGTCTCTGTCTCCGCCCTGTCGGCGGAAGACCTGATGCAGTCCGCCCCGCGCAGCACGGCGGAGATTTTCCGCAATATCCCCGGCGTGCGGTCGGAATCCACGGGCGGCGAGGGCAATGCCAATATCGCGGTGCGCGGCCTGCCGGTGGCGGCCGGCGGTGCCAAGTTCCTGCAACTGCACGAAGACGGTTTGCCCGTCATGGAATTCGGCGATATCGCCTTTGGCAATGCCGACATCTTCCTGCGCGCCGACAGCAATGTGGCGCGGGTGGAGGCCATCCGCGGCGGTTCGGCCAGCACGCTGGCCAGCAATTCGCCGGGCGGCGTCATCAACTTCATCTCGAAGACCGGCGACAAGGAAGGCGGCAGCTTTGCCGTGACGCGTGGTCTGGATTACGACACGACGCGCGGTGATTTTGAATTTGGCGGGTCCATCGGCGACAATTGGACGGCCCATATCGGCGGCTTCTACCGCGAGGGCGAGGGCGTGCGGAACGCCGATTACAACGCGGAGAGCGGCGGCCAGATCAAGGCCAACCTGACCCGCAAGTTCGAGAACGGCTATGCGCGGGTCTATTTCAAATATCTGAATGACCGGGCCATCGGCTATCTGCCGCAGCCGGTGCTGGTCAGCGGCACGAACAGCGATCCCAAGATCCTGTCTGTCAATAATTTCAGCCTGCTGACCGACAGCCTGCACACGCCGAACTTCCTGACCAATGTCGGGCTGGATGGCGACAATAATGTCCGCACCAGCAGCCTGAAGGACGGGATGCATCCGGTGTCCACGGCGGTGGGCGGTGAGTTCAAGTTCGATCTGGCCGATGGTTGGGCGGTCGCCAATAAGCTGCGCGTGGCGGATACGTCGGGCCGTTTCGTCAGCCCGTTCCCGCAGGAAGTGATGGGGGCGCAGGCGCTGGCGGTGGCCATCGGCGGAACGGGGGCCACGTTGCGCAATACGGACGGGTCGTCCATTGGGACGCCGTCGGCGCTGAACGGCAACGGGCTGGCGACGCGCGTGGCGCTGTTCGATGTGGAGATCAATGATTTCTCCAACCTGGCCAACGACTTCAAGCTGACCAAATCCATCGTCAGTGGCGACAACACCATCGACCTGACGGCCGGTTACTATAAGGCCCGCCAGAATATTGAGATGGACTGGCTGTGGAACACCTATGTCATGGACGTCAATGGCCGGGATGGGCGGCTGCTGGATGTCTATAACGCAGCGGGGCAGAAGCTGACCAGCAATGGTCTGCTGGCCTATGGTGTGCCGCTCTGGGGCAATTGCTGCACCCGACGCTATGACGCGCAATATACGATCGACGCGCCCTATGTGTCGGCGGCGTGGGAGATGGGGCAGTGGAACCTGGACGCCTCCCTGCGCCGGGATGAGGGCGAAGCGCGGGGCCATTACATCGCCAGCCGTCAGGCCCAGGTCGATGTGAACCGCGACGGCACCATCAATGTGCCGGAACGGTCGGTATCAGTGATCGACAGCGCCAACCCGCAGAAGATCAATTACGACTGGGGCTATTGGTCCTGGTCGGTCGGTGCCAACTATATGATCGATCCCGATCTGGCCGCCTTTGCCCGCGTCAGCCAGGGTGGCCGCGCCAATGCCGACCGTCTGCTGTTCGGTCGTCTGCGCGCCGATGGGTCGGTCGCCAAGCAGGACGCGGTCGATATGGTCGACCAGTATGAGGCGGGCGTGAAGTGGCGCGGCGAGGATGTCAGCGTCTTTGCCACCGCCTTCTATGCCGAGACCCAGGAGCAGAATTTCGAGGCGACCAGCCAGCGCTTCTTTGACCGCACCTACACGGCCAAGGGGATCGAGTTGGAGGCGACATACCGCTATGAAGGGTTCTTGCTGAGCGGTGGGGCGACCTGGACCGATGCGGAGATTTCCAAGGATGCGCTGACCCCCGCGGTCAAGGGCAATACGCCCCGTCGTCAGGCCAAGTTTGTCTATCAGCTGACACCGTCCTACAGCTTTGAGGGCTATACGCTGGGTGCCAACATCATCGGCACCACCAAATCCTATGCCCAGGACAGCAACGAGCTGGTGATGCCCGGCTATGCCCAAGTGAACCTGTTCGCCGATGCCGCCATCACCGATGGCCTGTCGCTGTCGATCAATGTCAACAATCTGTTCAATGCCAAGGGTTTGACGGAAGCCGAAGAAGGCTCCATCACCAGCGGCATCGATAACATCATCCGCGCCCGTTCCATCAACGGGCGTTCCAGCACTGCCACGCTGAAATACAGCTTCTGACGTGGCGCACCCCGGCCGGGGAACCTCCCCCTCCTTCCATTCGGAACCCCGGCCGGGCTTTCTTTTTTGTGATTGTCATTGTGCAATTTAAGAAACAGGTTCGTTCCATGTCCGTCTTTCCCCTGGCCCTTCCTGACGATGCTGAACTGTCTGCCCGCTTGTCCGCACGGATCGGGCAGCATTGGCATCGGTTGCTGGCGGCCCTGCGCCCGCTTTACGGCGAAGGGGCGTGGGAGGGGGAACTGGCGGCACGGCTGCTGGCCGCCGCCATTGCCCGCCCGGCGGACCTGCGGGCGTTGGACCGGGTGCGTGAAGCGTCGCCAGACTGGTTTCAGAAGCCGGAGATGGTGGGGTACTGCACCTATATCGACCGGTTCGGGGGCACCCTGGCCGGGACGCGGGCCAGGCTGGATGAACTGTCGGGCCTGGGCGTGCGTTATTTCCATCCGCTGCCGTTGCTGAAGCCGCGTGAAGGGGACAGTGACGGCGGTTTCGCCGTGGCTGATTTCCGGCAGGTCGATCCCAAGCTGGGCAGCATTGATGATCTGCGCGCGCTGGCGTCGGACCTGCGGGCGCGGGGGATCAGCCTTTGTCTGGATATCGTCTGCAACCATACGGCAGACACCCATGACTGGGCGCTGGCCGCCAAGGCGGGCGACGCGAAATACCGCGATTTCTATCATGTGGTGGAGAGTGCGAAGCAGGTGGCCGCACTGGAGGCGCATCTGGGGCAGGTGTTTCCGCAGACGGCACCGGGAAACTTCACCTTTGTGCCGGAAATGGGCGGCCATGTCTGGACCACCTTTTATCCGTTCCAATGGGATTTGAACTATGCCAACCCGGCGGTGTTCATCGAGATGATGGATG
Source organism: Niveispirillum sp. CC-CTL257 (assembly GCF_059489915.1). Classification (NCBI taxonomy): domain Bacteria; kingdom Pseudomonadati; phylum Pseudomonadota; class Alphaproteobacteria; order Rhodospirillales; family Azospirillaceae; genus Niveispirillum; species Niveispirillum sp. CC-CTL257. The sequence continues at coordinate 1,493,982 of NZ_JCAJXE010000001.1, read as the reverse complement.
TGCTGCTGTATCTGGCGAACCAGGGGGCGGAGGTATTCCGCCTGGACAGCGCGCCATTCCTGTGGAAGCGGGCGGGCAGCGATTGCCGCGGGCTGCCGGAGACGCATCAGGTGGTGCGGGCCTGGCGCGCGGCCCTGGCTATTGTCGCCCCGGCGGTGGCGTTGAAGGCAGAGGCGATTGTCGGTCTGGCGGAGGTTCTGCCGTTCCTGGGCGAGCCGGAGCAGCCGGAATGTCATCTGGCCTATAACAACACCGCCATGACCGCGCTGTGGGCCGCACTGGCGACTGGCGACACGCGCCCCTTGGCGACCTGCCTGACCCAGGCGCTGGCCAAGCCGGCGGGGGCGGGGTGGCTGACCTATGTCCGCTGTCATGACGACATCATCTGGGGCGCGCTGAAGGGCGTGATCCCCGATGAGACTCTGGCCTGGATTTCGGATTTCTATGCCGGGGTCGTTCCCGGCTCCTTTGCCGATGGGCAGGCGTTTCAGGCGGAGCCGGGGGCTGTGCGTTCCACCAATGGCATGGCGGCCTCGCTGGCCGGTGTGCGCGACGGGGGCGACAACACAGCGGCACTGGCGCGGCTGCGGCTGCTGTATGGGGTGACCTTCGCGCTGGACGGTATTCCCGCGATTTATATGGGCGATGAACGCGCCCTGACCAATGATCCCGATTATGCGGCGGAACCCGACCATGATGATGGCCGCTGGCTGCATCGGCCCCGCATGGACTGGACCCGCGATGGCGAGCCGACCCGCGCGGCCATTGCGCGGTTTGCACAATTGCGCCAGGGCCGGGCCTGTCTGCACGCGGGCAATCCGGCGCGTCCGTTGCTGAGCGTTGATCCTGCGCTGCTGGTGTTTGAGCGGGCGGATAAGGGTGGGGAGCGGCTGATCTGCCTGGGTTGGTTCAAGGACGACGCCACGATCACCGATCTGTCGGGCCTGCTGGGGTCTGGTTGCTGGCATGACCTGCTGGACGGCACGGATGTCAACGCGCAGTCTGTGGCGATGGCCCCGTGGGGCCTGCGCTGGCTGGTAGTCAAGAACGGTTAAGGGAAGGACGCGTCATGCGGGTCGCGGGCATCGAACTGGGTGGAACCAAGGTGGTGGTCGGGGCCGGCACGGGGCCGGACGATCTGTCGCCGACCATCCGCATTCCCACCACCGACCCGGTCACCACTATGGCCGCCGTCATCGCGGCATTGGACAGCCTGAAGCCGTTTGATGCCATCGGTATCGCCAGCTTTGGTCCGCTGTGCCTGGACCCCGCCGATCCGGGCGGGTTGCGCATCACCAACACGCCCAAGCCCGGCTGGTCGCAGACGCAGTTGGTGGCCCCGCTGGTGGAACGCTTCGGGGTGCCGGTGCGCCTGGATACCGATGTGAACGGGGCGGCCCTGGGTGAGGGACGGTGGGGTGCGGCCCGGGGCCTGCGCGACTTTGCCTATATCACGGTGGGCACGGGGGTAGGTGTCGGGCTGGTGGTTAATGGCGCACCGGTGCATGGATTGCTGCACCCGGAGGCGGGGCACCTGCTGGTCCGCCGTGACCCGGTGCGTGACCCCTATACGGGCCATTGCCCGTTCCATGGTGATTGCCTGGAAGGGTTGGCCTGCGGTCCCGCCATCGCGGCGCGGGTGGGGGCGCCGGCGGAAACGCTGGGCGATCATCACCCGGTCTGGCCGCTGGTGGGCGATTATATCGGGCAGCTCTGCGCCAGCCTGCTGCTGATCACGGCACCGCGTCGCATCATCCTGGGTGGTGGCGTGGGGCAGCGGCCCGGCGTGCGTGCGGCGGCAGAAGCGGCGATGCGCACGCATCTGGCCGGATATGTACAAAGTCCTGCCTTCGCGCAGGACATCATCGTGCCGCCGGGGCTGGACAGCCTGTCGGGGGTGCTGGGCGCGATTGTGGTGGGTAGCGCGGATTAGCGAAGCGTAATCCGCGGAAAGCCCGGAACCGTGTGCCCGCGGATTACGGCTGGCGCCTAATCCGCGCTACAAACTGATCCGCGTTACAAGCGCACTCGCAACCCGGCCAGCCATTGCTGTCCCGGGCCGACATTGGTCAGGCCGTCGCTGCGCCGACCGGTTTCGACGCGGGCACCGGTGATGTTTTCCGCCGTGGCATAGAATTCCAGCGTCTCATCCACGCGCCAGCCGGCATAAAGATCGCCGACGGTGTAGCTGTCGAGCGTGCCCAGGTTGCGGCTGTCCTCGAACTGTTTGCCCGCCGCGCGGACCTGAGTGCGCAGGGTCAGGGCCGGGATGGGGTTCCAGGTGATATCCAGTGTGCCGGAATGGCGCGGCGACTGGCCCAGCTGGTTGCCCTTCAGCGCCCGCATCGACCCTGGATCGGTGATTTCGCTGGCGCTGAACAGGTAGGCGGCGGAGAGGCGTAGGGTGTCGCTGACCTGCCAAGCAATGTCGGCCTCAAGCCCCTTCACATTCACCCGGTCCAGGCCCCGGCGCTGCGCCAGACTGCCGCCCGCCGGGACGAACACACCCAGTTCGGCATTGGTGCCGGTGGTCGTTTGGATCACGACATTATCGACGGCGTTTTTCAGGCGCACATGGAACAGGCTGGCGTTCAAGGTGACGCCAGAACCGGGCGTCAGGCGCAAGCCCGCCTCACCCCCGCGCATGCGTTCGGGAGCCAGGGCGGGGTTCGCCTCCGTAATGTCGTTGCCGACGCGGAAGGGGCGGTACAGTTCGTTCAAGGTGGGCAGGCGGAAGCCGGTATAGGCGGCGGCGCGCAGCGCGATGCTGTCGTCGGCCTGCCAGTCGATGCCGGCGCGGCCATTGGCGACAGTGCCGTCGCGCGTTGCATAGCGATCATTGCGCAGGATGGCGCCGGTGGCGATGTCGCTTTCCAGTCGGTGGCCGTCGCTGTTCTTCCAGGCATCCAGGCGACCACCGGCGGAGACGGTCAGGCCCGGCACGCCGGTCCAGGACTGTTCCAGGAACAGGCCCGCCACCGATTGCGTGCCGCCGGCATCGCGCATGCGGGTGTAGCGACCGGCACTGTAGGTCATCCGTTCCTTGGTCTTGCCGTCGGTTTCACGTAGGTCGGCGCCGATATCGGTTTCAAAACCGTCGGCGGGGGTGAAACCGATCTGCATGATCGCACCCTTGGCCGTGGCCGGCACGTCATACTGGTCCAGCGACGGGGTTTCGGCGGTGCGGGTGGCGTTCACGCCGGAAAAGGTGCTGGCGAAGGACCAGTCGCGCCAATAGGCCACGGCCTCCCAATCGACCTTTTCCCCGTCACCGACCAGACGCAGACTGCCTTCGACCGCGTCGGTGGCATTGTTGGTATAAGGCGTGCCGTTGCCCCGGCTTTCCTTGAAACCCGACAGTTTGGCGGTGGCCGAGACATTGCCGACGCGGGTGGACAGAACGCCATCGACGGCATAGGCGTCGCTGTCGGCCTTGATATCGATGGGGCCGCGCCGGGCGGGTTCCACCAGCTTCACGCCATCGGTGCGAAAGGCGCTGCCCGACAGGCCCATGTGCCAGCCGTTGGCACTGCCGCCCACCGACGCCTGCGACAGCAGCGTACCATCGCTGCCGCCGGCCAGTTCCATGTCCAGCCCGTCACGCTGTTTCGTGTCGATGCGGATGGTGCCGGCGAGCGCCGAGTTGCCCCAGGGACCAGCCCCGCCGCCGCGCGTGATCGCCACGCTGTCCACCGATGATGTGGGCAGGCGCGACCAGTAGACCCAGCCGCCGAACGGGTCGTTCACCGGCACGCCATCAACCAGCACCAGGGTGCGGCCCGCCCCGTTGGGGCCGATACCGCGCAGTGACACGCCCTGCGCCGTGGGGTTGGCGGTGCGCGATCCCGACCGCCGGAACAGGCCGAAGCCGGGCACGGCGCGCAACGCCTCGTCCAACCGCCGCTGCGGTGCGGTGGCCAGCGTGGCCGCGTCGATGATGGTGGGGGCGTAAGCGCGTTCATAGGTGGGCACCCCGTCGCGCCGGCCCGTCACCACAATTTCCGCCACCTGATTGTCATCGGCAGCCAGCGCCGGCAGGCCCGCGAACAGGGCCAGGGCGGCGCAGAGGGGGCGGGACAGGCGGGCGGGCAGGGGACGCTGCGTCATGTCAAAACCTTTTCCGGCGGGGGCGGGTTGGGGGCCGCCGCTGCTTCATCGGGGATATAGTCGAAGATTGGGCGGCCTGGATATGCCGGATCGTCGCGGCCACCTGTTCGGTATGCCGCTGACCACGGGGGCCGGGCGGGTGGATGCGGGCCACCACGCGGGCCGGATGACCCGCCAGGACCAGGATAGTGTCGGCCATCGCCGCCGCCTCCGTCAGGTCATGAGTGACCAGCAGCATGGCGAGACCGTGGCGTTCCACCATCCGGCGCAGCAGCAGGACGCGCAGCCGGTTGGCCAGAGCCGCGTCCAGCGATACCAGCGGTTCATCCAGCAGCAGCAGGTCGCCATCGGCGGCCAGGGTACGGGCAAGCGCGGCGCGGCGCTGCATGCCCACGCTGACCTGTGATGGGAATTGCCCATGGCTGTCGCGCGGCAGTTCCACGGAGTCCAGCCAGCGCCGGGCCTGCCCCCGCCCTCGTTCCGCCGGTGGCAGGGCCATGTCGACATTGTCGGACAGGCTGCGCCAGGGCAGCAGGCTGGGTTCCTGGAAATGGGGGACAATGCGGATGCCGGGGGCGGGGGTGAAGGTGCCGTCGAAATCCCGGTCCAGGCCGGCGGCCAGCATCAGGGCGGTACTTTTGCCACAGCCGCTGGGCCCCACCAGCGCCAGCAGCTCGCCAGGGGCGATATCAAGGTTCAGCCCGGCCAGAACGGGCGTGCCGGCAAAGCGCTTCTCACCCACCGTCAGGCGCAGCAGCGGTTCAGCCATGGGCACCCCGCCAGCGGCCCGCGCGCCGTTCCAGGGGCGCCATCAGCGCCATTTCAATCACTTGCGCCACCAGCACAAAAGCCAGGGCATAGGCCAGCAGGGTGGCGACATCGAACATCTGAAAGGCCAGATGGATCTTGAACCCCACGCCATTGCCGCGCCCCAGCAGTTCCACCACCAGCACGATCTTCCAGACCAGCGACAGGCCGTTGCGCGCCGCCGCGAACAGGTAGGGGGACAGGTGCGGCAGCAGCAGATGGCGCAGCCGGTCACTGCGGGTGAAGCGATAGGCGGCGGCCATGCGCGATAAGGCGGGGTCCAGTGCGCGGGCACCGGCCCGCACCTGCACCACCACATTCGGCACCTTGTTGACGGCCACGGCGGCGATGGCCGCCGTCTCCGTCAATCCGAACCAGAGATAGGAAAGCACAATCACCACCAGGGCCGGGACGTTCAGGGCCAGGGTCAGCCAGGGCCCCAGCAGACCATCCAGCAGCGGCGAACGGCCCATGGCGATGCCGATGGCGGTGCCGATGGACAGGGCCAGGGTGAAGGCGGCGGCGACACGGGCCAGGGTGACGCCCAGATGCAGCCAGAGCTGACCCGATGCCGCTTCCCGCAGCATCGCCGCCGCGACCATGGCGGGGCCGGGCAGGGTGGGGCCGGCGACGGCCAATGCCGCCCCCTGCCAGACCAGCAGGATCAGAAGGATGGAAAGGCCCGCCCGCGCCACGCCCATTACCCCCACGACACCGGCCAGAAGGTGCCGTCGGGAATGGCCCGTGCATCGCCCACCAAATCCCGCCCGCCCAGGCCCGCCAGCAGCGCGAACAGCCGCGCGGCGTCGGCGCGTTCCGCCTCTGTCCAGCGCTGGGGGATGCCCTGTCGGAAGCGATCGCGCAGGTGCCGGGCGATGGTGTCGTCATCGGCAGCCAGCAGGGGGCGGATGGCGGTCCAGGCATCGTCGTCGCGGGCCAGGATATCCTTGGCCTGCCGCGTCATCGTTGTAAAGGCGGACAGGGTGGCCTGGTTGCGGGCGGCCCAATCGGCGCGGAAGACATAGCCCAGGGTCGGCACTTCGGTCGCCAGCCCCAGGTCGCGCGCCAGATCGGCCACGCCGGCCAGTTGGCGCATTCCCGCCGCCTCCAGCCGGGCTGCGTAATGCCAGTAGGTGAGGACGGCATCCAGACGGCCGGATTGAAGCTGCTGCGACAGAAGCGGCGGGGCCGCGAAGATCGGGGTGGAGGCCTCTGCCAGATCGATGCCGTGGCGCTGTGCGGCCTGGGCGCGCAGCAGCAGCCAGCCCTTGTCCACCGGGCCGCCGGCCACGCCGATGCGTTTGCCGGCCAGATCGGCGGTGGTCCGGATGGCGCTGCCCGGCGGCACGATGATGGCGCCCACGGCGCAGGAATAGGGGATGAAGGACAGGTCGATGCCCGCCGCCCGCTGCCGCGCGACCCACAGCCAGTCGGAGGCGATAATGTCGACGCCGCCGCCCAGCAGGGCCACCTGCGTCGCCTGCGTGCCGGCCAGTTCCTGAACCGAAAGGGACAGGCCGGCGGTGCGGTCCAGCCCGTGGGCGCTGGCCGTCGCCATTTCCCATTGCACCGTGCCGAAGGGCAGCAGGCCCAGACGTACCGGCGATGCCGGGGCCGCGCCTGCGGGCAAGACCGCCAGTGACGCGGCAGCCGCCAGGAAGGTCCGGCGGCAGACATTGATGGCCATCGCTTCCTCCCGGGGAAGTCCTTGTCGTTGGCCCCATGCTACGGCCCCGGTCCGGATAGCCATATTAGACCAAGGAAGGATGGGGCGTTTCCTGGCCCTAAAGTTCAATGAACCAACGTCCAATATCGGGCTGTTCCCCCGCCCCCTACAGTGACGGTGCGAAATCTTCGCCAAATCAACTGGGTTTTTGAACGTGCCGGAAATATTCGCGGCGCGAAGTCCAAGTCCTTGTCCGCCACGGCGGTCTAATCATCATGTGGGAGGGAGAAATGCGTCTGCGCAATGTTCTGCGGCTGGGGGCGTGCGGCCTGGCGATTGGTCTGGGTCTGGTGGGATCGGCGTCTGCCGATACAACGGATGAGCTGCTGAAACAGCTGAAGGCCAAGGGCATCCTGACGGAACAGGAATTCCAGGCCCTGTCCACCCGCCGCGCGGAGGAGGTGAAGGCCGCCCCCGCAGCAGCCAGCGGCAAGGTGCTGGAAGCCGCCGATACGGGCGTGGGCTTCAAGGTCGGGGCCGTGAATGTGCAAATCTCCGGCTCGGTCAACGGCTTCTATGTCAGTGACAATGCCGACAAGCCGGGGGCGACCAGGAATGTGGTCGGCGGTCTGGCCAGCGTCGGCGGCAATGACACCAGCTCTGTACGCAATGGCTTGCTGCCCGGCTTCCTGAAATTCGATGTGACGACGCAGCAGGCGGGTTGGGACGTGGGCGCCCATTTCGGCATGTATCCCGGCATCAACAGCGTCAGCTGGGCCGGTGGTGCCAATTCCGGCGGCTCGCCGACGGCGCTGTCCACATCGGGCATTGATTTCCGCCAGACCTTCCTGACCTTCGGCAAGAAGGGTTTTGGCGAGATCAAGATCGGCCGTGATATCGGGCTGTTCGGGGCGGATGCCATCCTGTCGGATGTCACGCTTCTGGGCGTGGGCACGGCGGCGGGCAATGCCACCCCGTCCAATACCTCGCTGGGCCGTATCGGGCTGGGTTACATCTATACCGATTTCCAGCCGCAGATCACCTACACCACGCCGGACATGAACGGCTTCAAGCTGTCGGCGGGCATCTTCCAGCCTTTGGCCACCGCCGGCCAGAGTGAGCTGAATGACACGCCCGGTTTCCAGGCCAAGGCGTCGTATGAGGGCAAGGCGGGTGCCGTGACCACCAAACTGTGGGCGGGCCTGCTGACCCAGGATCACGACCCTGCGGTTGCCGGCGGGCCGGATTACAAGGGCACCGGCTATGATGTCGGGGCCAAGGTCGGGTTCGGGAATGCCAGCCTGGTAGGCTACTACTATACCGGGGAAGGGATCGGGACCACGGGCCTGTTCATCCTGTCCGCCGATGCGCGCGGCAACAAGCGGGACAGCGACGGCTTCTATATCCAGGGCAGCTATGTCATCGACAAGCTGACGCTTGCCGCATCCTATGGCGAAAGCCATCTGGATCTGGCCAAGGGTGAGGTCAACCCGACCCTGCTGGACACCAACAAGTCCTGGGTGGGCACGGTCCATTACGGTTTGACCGACTGGGTAACCTTGGTGGGTGAATATATCAACACCACGGCGGAGGCCCAGGGCCCCAACAAGGCCTCCTCCGACACGATCGCGCTGGGCGCCATCCTGTTCTTCTGATCCTCCCGTGGGGAGCTTCGGCTCCCCCGTTCCTTGCGGCCGCCCGGTGAATGCCGGGTGGCCGTATTGTTTTGGGGATCAGCCCTCGCCACCCCCGGCCTTGCGCGGCATCAGGCCACGGGCGGGGTTGTAGGCCCAAAAGGAGAGGGTGAGGAAGACCATTGTCGCCCCCGCCACCCATCCCGCCGCCGCCCAATCCACCTGTCCATAAAGCGCGAAGCGGATCAGTTCGACGGCATGGGTGAAGGGGTTGAAACGGGCCAGCAGATATAGCCACTCGTTGCCCTCCCGCAGTTTCCACAGGGGATAGAGGGCGGATGACAGGAAGAAGGCGGGGAAGATGACGAAATTCATCACACCGGCGAAGTTCTCCAGCTGCCGGATGGTACTGGACAGCAGCATGCCGACGGCACCCAGCATCAGGCCCGCCAGCAGCAGGGCCGGGATGACGGTGATATAGCCCATCGCGGGCACCACCAGCCCCGTCAGGGCCGCGATGGCCAGGAAGGCCGCGACCTGTGCCAGCCCGACCACCGCGCCGGCCAGCAGCTTCGCCGTCAGCAGGAATTCGCGTGGCAGGGGTGCCGTCAGCAGCAGGCGCATGCTGCCCATTTCCCGGTCATAGACCATGGACAGGCTGCTTTGCATGCCGTTGAACAGCAGGACCATGGCGGCAAGGCCGGGCAGTACATAGGTTTCATACGTGATGTAGGTGTCGTAGGGCGGCTGTACCGAAATGCCGAGCGCGGCCCGGAAGCCGGCAGCGAAGATGAACAGCCAGACCAGGGGGCGGACGAGGGCGGAGATGAACCGTTCGCGTTGATGCAGGAAACGCAGCATCTCCCGCCAGATCACGGCCTTCAGGGCGCGCAGGTAAGCCATCATGGCGTTCCCTCCGGTCTGGTCAAGGTCCCGAACGCTTCCCCCAGCGTGCCGGCACCGGTGCGGGACAGAAGGTCGGGGACACTGCCCGTTGCTCGCACCTGGCCGCGATGCAGCAGCACGACATCGTCGCCGGCCCGCACCTCGTCAAACAGATGCGTGGCCCAGAGGGCGGCGACGCCATCGTCGGTGCACAGCCGGTGTACATGATCCACCAGATCGCGGCGCGAGGGGGCGTCCAGACCCACGGTCGGTTCATCCAGGATCAGCAGGGGCGGGCGGTGCAGCAGGGCGCGTGCCAGTTCCACCCGCCGGCGGTGGCCGCCATTCAGCAGCCGCACCTTGTCACCCGCCCGATCGGACAGCGCGAACCGGTCCAGCAGTTCGGTGATGCGTGGTGCCGTCTGCCGCGCCGACAAGCCGCGCAGGCCGGCGGCATAGGTCAGGTTCTGGCGCACCGTCAGGTCCAGATCCAGGGTCGGCTGCTGAAACACCACACCCATGGCGGCGAGCGCCGCGCCCGGCCGATGGTGCAGGTCATGGCCGCCAATATGGATGGCGCCCGTGTCCGGCGTGAACAGCCGGGTCAGAAGGCCCATCAAGGTGGATTTGCCGGCCCCGTTGGCACCCAGCAGCGCCGTGAAGCGGCCCGGTTCAACGGCAAAGGCGACCCCGCTTAACGCGAAGCCGCCCTTGCCATAGCTGAAACCCAGTTGATCAACTGTCAGTGCCGCCCTCATGGCACCACCACAGCACCCCAGGGGTAGCGGCCGACGGGAATGGATTTCACCACCTTCAGCCCCTCCACATCGATGACGGAGACATCGTTGGAGACACCGTTGGTGGTGAACAAAGTCTTGCCGTCGGGCGACAGGGCCATATGCCAGACACGGCGGCCCACCAGCAGATAGGCCTTCACCTGATAGGTGGCCGTGTCCACCACCGCCACATGGTTGGCGGGGCCGAGTGCGATGAAGGCCAGTTTGCCATCCCTGGACAGTTTGATGCCCACGGGCTGCACCTTGTCGGCCTGCACGCCTTTCACGGCGAAGGCAATGGTCTGTTTCACCTGACGGCTGGCGACGTCGATGACCTTTACGGTGCCGCCGATTTCGGCGGAGACCCACAGCGATTTGCCATCGGCGGTGAATTCGGCGTGGCGGGGGCGGGCATCGACCTGGGTATTGTCCACCAGCTGCCGGGTGCTGGTGTCGATCCAATGCACCATGTTGGTGGTTTCGGACGTATTGACGGCCCATCTACCATCCGGGCTTACGGCCATGCCCTCCGGCTCTACCCCGACATCGATCTGATAGGCGACGGAACGGGTGGGGACATCGACCACGGTGACGACATTGTCATCCTCGTTCGCGATGAACAGATGCGTGCCGTCGGGGGCCAGCGCGAATTGTTCGGGATCATCGCCCGATGGCAGATTGTGCAGGATCTTGCCCGTTGCGATATCCAGGACCTGCACCGTGTCATCGTCGCTGGCGCAGATGTAAAGCTGCTTGCCATCGGCGGACAGGGTGATGCCACGCGGGCGGGCACCGACCTTGATCGTGGATTTGACCGTCAAAGTATCGGTATCGATCAGGGTCAAGCTGTTGTCGCGTTCGTTGGAGACATACAGCGTTCCGGCGCCCGCCGGTCCCACCATGCCCAGGGCCAGCAGCGCCAGCAGCAAACATGTCCGCATTCTTCATCCTCCCGGTGGCGGCGGACCTTGGCGGCCCTTGACCGGCAACCCTATCCCGCCCCCTGTCGGTGCGGCCATTAGACCATGGGACAAGGGTGTTAGCGGGCCGTGGAAACGGGCGTGGCACCAAAGTCCAATTAGGGCAGGGCAGGGAAATCGTTACGCTGGCGACCATTCGAAACGCCCTGTTTCCAACGCTTTCCTGAGGATGTTGCCCATGCCGTCGCCCGTCCGCCTCGCCGCCGGCCTGATTGCCGCCGCCCTGTTCACCGCCCCCGCCGCCCTGCCGGTGCTGGCGCATGGCGATGTGACGCCGCAGCCGGTGAATATCGACGGGCTGGAGAAGCTGGGGCCGGACTGGCGGGCCAGCAATCCCTATCGCGGGAACAAGCGCGCCATTGAGATCGGGTCCTCGGCCTATAACCAGAATTGCGCACGTTGCCACGGGCTGGGTGCGATTTCGGGGGGCATCGCGCCGGATCTGCGCTTCCTGGAAGCCGGTGATACTGGCGATGAGTGGTTCTCCGAACGGTTCCGCAAGGGGGCCGCGCGCGATGGCAAGGTCTATATGCCGGCCTTTGGCGAGGTGCTGGGACAGGAGGCCGGATGGGCCATCCGCGCCTGGCTGGAAACCGTGCCGCAGTGAGGACATCCATCATGAACCGTCGCCAATTGCTGGCCATGGTCGCGACCCTGCCGCTTGCGGCGGGGTTTTCGCGTTTTGCTGCCGCTGCCCCGCTGGACAAGGTGATGCAGAAGGGCACGCTGCGCATCGCCGTCTATCGTGATAATCCGCCCTGGTCCTGGCGGCAGGAAGGCAAGCTGGTCGGCATTGATGTCGATCTGGGCCGGGCGATGGCGGAAAAGCTGGGTGTGAAGCCGGAATTCATGGAGCTGACCGCCGACGAGAATATGGATGACGACCTGCGCAATGCCGTCTGGAAAGGCTCCATCCTGGGTGAGCCGGTGGCCGATGTGATGATGCATGTGCCCTATGACCGGGAATTCGGCCTGCGCAATGACATGGCGGTGCTGACGGGGCCGTATCACCGGGAAAGTTTCGCGCTGGCCTGCGACCCGGCGCGCACCGATTGCCGGGGATCCATGGCTGATATGGCAGGCAGCGCGATTGCCGTGGAGACGGACAGTGTGCCCGATTTCTATCTGACCGGGGCGTTCGGCGGGCGGCTGCGCGGTGATGTCGTGCATCATCTGTCGGCGGCGGCGGCCATGGCCGACCTGATCACGGGACAGGCGGGGGCCGCCATGGCAACGCTGGCCCAGGTAGAGCTGGGTCAGAGGGCATCGGGCCGCAAACTGGTCGTTCGGCGCGGGCCATTTCCGGGCCTGGCCAAACAGGGCTGGGATATCGGCATTGCGGTAAAGACCGACAGCCGCGACCTTGGCTACAGGCTGGAGGATGTGATCGCCGGCCTGATGGCGGATGGCGCCATCGCCGTTATCTTCGCCGCCTATGGCATCACGCACGCGCCGCCGGGTGGCTGAGGCAAAATCTCCCTATTCGGCGCGTTCGACCCGGTCACGGCCACCATTCTTGGCCTGATACAGGGCGGCGTCGGCACGTTGGATCAGACTGTGGGCGCTTTCCCCTGGACGCCATTGCGCCACACCCGCGCTGACGGTGTGGTGCCAGCCGGTCACAAAGGCATGGCCGCGCGTGGCACCGCCGATCCGTTCCGCGACGGAAAGGGCCTGTCCGGCATCGGCATCCGGACACAGGACCAGAAATTCCTCTCCGCCCCAGCGGCCGACAATATCCAGCTTGCGGGTTGCGCGGCTCAGGATGCCAGCTGTTTCAGTCAGGACCCGGTCGCCCTTCAGGTGGCCCAGCTGGTCGTTCACCTTCTTGAAATGGTCAAGGTCGAGCATGATGACCGACAGCGGCGTGCCATGCCGCTGGGCGCGTTCCAGCTCGGTCTCCAGATGTTCATCCAGGCCGGCCCGGTTCCACAGGCCGGTCAAGCCATCATGGCGGGACATATGCTGAAGCTGCCGGTTCACCTTGCGCAGCTTCATGGCCCAGAGCAGGTTGGACAGCAGAATGACCAGGAAAACGGCGACGATGGTGCCGATCAGCCGGTAATCCACTGCCGTCTGCACATTGATCGCGACATGCCGGTTGGCAATGGCGTTGCGTTCCTGCGGCGTGATGCTGAGGATGCCGGGGTTCAGGATGTCGACCAGATCCGCCCGGTCCTTGCGGATGCCGATGCGCAACTTGTTCTCGTAACCCGGCACCAGACCGGAAACCTTCAGATTGAACCAGCCCTGTTTCTTGATGGTGTCCACGGCCACCATCATGGAGCGGATGGTCAGGTCGGCCTTGCGGTTTGACACCATCTCAAAGGCTTCGGCCTCGCTATTGGTGGTGACGATAGTGAGGTTGGGGAAGTCGTGGCGCACCCGCTCCTCAATCGCCGTACCCTTGGGCAGCACGATGATCTTGTCCGACAGCGCCGCGGGATCGGCGATGAAGGATTGTTCCTCTCGCGTGATGATCACGTTGGGATCGATGAACAGCGGTTCGGTGAAGACCAGCCATTCATCACGGTTGGGCGTCTGGTTCAGGAAATCCAGGAACAGGCAGTCGCCGCGTTTGACCGCCGCCATGCTGTCGTCCCAGTCGCGGGTCGGCACCAACGTCAGTTCCAGGCCCACGCGGCTGGCCGCCAGGGCCAGCAGGTCTGCGGCGATGCCCTGATGCATGCCGGCGGGATTGATGATCTCGTAGGGCGGCCAGTCGGGATCGACGCAATAAGGGACGGGGGCGGCACCGGCCTGTGCCGTGACGGCAAGTATCCAGAGCAGCAGCGACCCGAGCAGCCGTCGAGCCAAGCCCGCATGATTCCGACAATTCCGCAAGATCACCAATCCACTACCTGACATCTTGTCGCTGACCGGCATATTAGAGGCAGCGAATGCTGTTTGGAAACGGCCATAAGGTTATCGGGCCGGGTGCGCCCGTCATTGCTGATACCAAGGTTCAATTTTTTCCCCTGGCTGCGGGCGTTACCCTGGCACCGTCGTTGAAACCAGTCCGCATCCCAACCCATTGAAAATCCGCTCACGCGCGGTCGCTTCCCCGACCGCGGCGGCCGGAGGTTTGTGCGGATTTCGCCGGAAGCCGGGCGGAGCATCGTGCCATCGCCCCGGCCCTTTACAGGGAGACAAGACGCCATGAAGCGCATTCTGCTGGCAACCTGCGCCGTGCTGGGCCTGGCCGCCGCCACGCCGACCTTCGCCGCCGGACCTACCGACGCCGATCTGATGAACGACGCCGCCACCACCGGCGACGTGCTGACCTATGGCATGGGCCCCCAGGCGCAGCGCTACAGCCCGCTGAAGACGCTGAATACCGAGAACGTGTCCAAGCTGGTGCCCGCCTTCTCCTTCTCCTTTGGTGGGGAGAAGCAGCGCGGGCAGGAGGCACAGCCCATCGTCCATGACGGCACCATCTATATCACCGGCTCCTACAGCCGCCTCTGGGCCGTCGATGCCCGCACGGGCGAGGAGAAGTGGCAGTATGATGCCCGCCTGCCCGAAGGCATCATGCCCTGCTGCGACGTGGTGAACCGGGGTGCCGCCATCTATGGCGACATGGTCTATTTCGGGACCCTGGACGCCAAGTTGGTGGCGCTGAACAAAGACACGGGCAAGGTCATCTGGTCCAAGAAGATGGCCGACTACGAGGCGGGTTATTCCTACACCGCCGCCCCCATGATCGTGGATGGCAAGATCATCACCGGCAATTCCGGCGGTGAATTCGGTATCATCGGCAAGGTGGAGGCGCGCGACGCCAAGACGGGTGAACTGGTCTGGTCCCGCCCCACCATCGAAGGCCATATGGGCCAGATGAACGGCAAGGACAGCACCGTCACCGGAAAGCAGAACGCCACCTGGTCTGGTGATATGTGGAAGCAGGGCGGCGGGGCCACCTGGCTGGGCGGTACCTATGATCCGGAAACCAAGCTGATCTATATGGGCACCGGCAACCCGGCCCCGTGGAACAGCCATCTGCGTCCGGGCGACAATCTCTATACCTCCTCCACCCTGGCCATCGACCCGAATACAGGCGAGATCAAGTGGCATTTCCAGACCACGCCGCATGATGGCTGGGACTTTGACGGGGTGAACGAGTTCATTCCCTTCGACCTGAAGAAGGATGGCAAGACCATCAAGGCCGGTGCCAAGGCCGACCGCAACGGCTTCTTCTTCGTGCTGGATCGCACCAACGGCAAGTTCATCTCCGCCACGCCGTTCGTATCGAAGATCACCTGGGCCAAGGGTTTCGACAAAAAGGGCCGCCCGATCTACGATCCCGCCAATCGTCCCGGCAACCCGATGGAGGCGGCACAGGGCGAGACGAAGGGCAAGTCGGTCTTCGCGGCCCCCTCCTTCCTGGGCGGCAAGAACTGGATGCCCATGGCCTATAGCCAGGATACGGGCCTGTTCTATGTGCCCGCCAATGAATGGGGCATGGATATCTGGAACGAGGGCATCAATTACAAGAAGGGTGCCGCCTATCTGGGTGCCGGCTTCAACATCAAGCCGCTGTATGATGACCATATCGGCGTGCTGCGCGCCATCGACCCGGCCACGGGTGAGACCAAGTGGGAATATAAGAACAAGGCCCCGCTTTGGGGTGGCGTTCTGACCACTGCCGGCAATCTGGTCTTAACCGGCACGCCCGAAGGCTATCTGAAGGCTTTCGATGCGCAGACCGGCAAGGAGGTCTGGAAGTTCAATACCGGTTCCGGCGTGGTGGGCAGCCCCGTCACCTGGGAACAGGATGGCGAACAGTATGTGGCCGTCCTGTCCGGTTGGGGCGGTGCCGTGCCGCTCTGGGGTGGTGAAGTGGCGAAGTCCATCCAGCATATCAACCAAGGTGGCTCGCTCTGGGTGTTCAAGCTGCCGAAGGTGTGAGGGTTGGATTTCCAAGTGCAGGGGGCCGCTTCCGAAAGGGAGCGGCCCCTTTGTTTTGGTCGTGTGAGGGGCATCTTATACTAAAGAACCGTACCCCGCCGGGGTTCCCACGATTGTCCACCTTCGCCCGCGCGAGTAGGCTGCTGATGCCCGGAAAAACAATCAAATCGGCGCGGCCAATAAGGCGACGGGGAGGATCAAGGGCATGGGCAAGGTTCTGATCGCGGATGATCATCCGCTGGTGCGGGACGGGTTGCGCACCGTCGTCGCGGTGGCACTGGACCGGTGCGAGCTGTTCGAGGCGTCCGACCTGGACGAGGTGATCCGCATCATCGACCGGGAGGGCGATTTCGATCTGGTCCTTCTCGACCTGAACATGCCGGGCAATAACGGGTTTGCTGGACTGGCTTCCTTGCGCGCCCGCTATCCGTCGCTGCCCGTGGTCATGGTGTCGGCGGCCTGTGACCGGCAGGTGGTGAACGAGGCGCTGCGCCATGGAGCGGCGGGGTTCGTGCCGAAATCACTGGCGCGCGGCATGATCGCCAAGGCCCTGCATCAGGTGCTGGGCGGCGATGTCTATGTGCCCGAAGGTCTGGAGGATGCGCCGGCCCCGGCGCCGTCGGGCGAGGATCAGGAGATCATCCGCCGTATCGACACGCTGACGCCCCAGCAGCGCAAGGTGCTGGAACTGGTGGTCGCCGGGCGCCTGAACAAGGAAATCGCCTATGAGCTGGACGTGACGGAGACGACCGTGAAGGCCCATGTCTCCGCCATCCTGCAAAAGATGCGGGTATTCAGCCGCACCCAGGCCGTGATCCTGGCCAATAAGGTCAGCTTTGCGCCAGCCCCCAGTACGCCGCAGGTATCGGCACGGGCGGCGGCGCAGTAGGGGAAGGGGGCAGTTGCCCCCGCCCGCTCTTCAGGCTTATCCGCGCAGCTTTGCCATCAGGCCCAGCAGCAAGTCCTTGGCCTTGCCTGGATGGTTCACGGCCTTCGCCTGTTCGACATTCACCGGATCGCCCACGACGATGACGCCGACCATGCCCATGGCGTAATGCGGCTTGCATTTGAAGCCGTAAAGGCCGGGCTGTTCAAAGGTCACCGTGATCTCTTCGTTCATCTTGCCGGTAAAGGGTTCCACACCCTCGGGCAACATGCCCTTGATGGCCTCGGCATTATGGCTTTTGTCGGTGGGGATGAAGCGTACCGTGTCGCCCGGCGCGATGGTCAGCATGGCGGGTTCGAACACCATGGTGGCCCCACCCGGCCCCTGGTTCAGCATCTTCACCTCATGCGTCGCGGCCTCTGCCGTAGCGGCGATCAGGACCTGTGCGGCCAGGGCGGCGGCCAGAATGTACGGGCGCGTCATCATTGTCGGAACACCTTGGTTTTGCGGGTGAATTTCGCCTCAACAAAGCCAAGGCAAATCCCTTTGCGCAATTGCACCAAGGTGTCGGGGCAACCCGTCCGGGACGGGTTTCTTCACACAAAGTCTAATTTACCAGCACCGCCGCCGGGCGCACCGTTGGCATCGATCCCGAGCCCCATGACAGGGGTTCATGACATCCCCAAGGGAGACGCCCCCATGTTGCACCAGGCCATCGAAAAGCTGAAATCCAGCGTCGCCATCCGCGCCAGCTATGACAATTTCATCGGTGGCGAATGGGTCGCCCCCGTGCGCGGCCAGTATTTCGACAATATCTCCCCCGTCACCGGCGGTGTGTTCTGCAAGATCGCGCGGTCCACGGCGGAGGATATCGAGCTGGCGCTGGATGCCGCGCACAAGGCCAAGGACAAGTGGGCCCGCACCTCCGTTGCTGAACGCGCCGCCGTTCTGAACCGTATCGCCGACCGCATGGAACAGCGCCTGGACCTGCTGGCCCTGGCCGAGACCATCGACAATGGCAAGCCGATCCGCGAGACCACCGCCGCCGATATTCCGCTGGCCATCGACCATTTCCGCTATTTCGCGGCCTGTGTGCGTTCGCAAGAGGGCAGCCTGGCCGAGATCGACCATGACACGGTCGCCTATCATTTCCATGAGCCGCTGGGCGTGGTGGGCCAGATCATCCCCTGGAATTTCCCCATCCTGATGGCCGCGTGGAAGCTGGCCCCGGCGCTGGCCGCCGGCAATTGCGTGGTGCTGAAGCCCGCCGAACAGACGCCGATGTCGATCATGGTGCTGATGGATATTGTCGGTGACCTGATCCCGCCCGGCGTCCTGAACGTCGTGAACGGTTTCGGGATCGAGGCGGGCAAGCCGCTGGCCACCAACAAGCGCATTTCCAAGATCGCGTTCACGGGTGAGACCACGACCGGCCGTCTGATCATGCAGTACGCGTCGGAGAACCTGATCCCCGTCACCCTGGAACTGGGCGGCAAGTCGCCGAACATCTTCTTCGCCGACGTAATGGCCGAGGATGACGACTTCCTGGACAAGGCGCTGGAAGGCTTCGCCATGTTCGGCCTGAACCAGGGGGAGGTCTGTACCTGCCCGTCGCGCGCCCTGGTCGATGAACGTATCTATGACCGGTTCATGGAAAAGGCCATCGCGCGGGTCCAGAAGATCAAGCAGGGGTCGCCGCTGGACGCCAGCACCATGATCGGGGCCCAGGCGTCCAACGATCAGCTGGAAAAAATCCTGTCCTATATCGATATCGGCCGGGGCGAGGGTGCCAGGGTCCTGACCGGGGGCGGGCGTGCCGATCTGGGGGGCGATCTGTCCGGTGGTTACTATGTCACGCCGACGGTGCTGGAAGGCCACAACAAGATGCGGGTGTTCCAAGAGGAAATCTTCGGCCCCGTCCTGGCCGTCACGAAGTTCCGGGGCGAGGAAGAGGCGCTCGCCATCGCCAACGACACGCTGTACGGGCTGGGCGCTGGCGTCTGGAGCCGCGACGGCAGCCGCGCATACCGCTTTGGCCGCAATATCCAGGCGGGCCGCGTCTGGACCAACTGCTACCACCTGTACCCGGCCCATGCGGCCTTTGGCGGTTATAAGCAGTCGGGCATCGGGCGTGAAACGCACAAGATGATGCTGGACCATTACCAGCAGACCAAGAACCTGCTGGTCAGCTACAGCCCCAAGGCCCTTGGGTTCTTCTGAGCAGAGTATGGGTTTCAGGTGACTGGCAGCGGGTGGCGTCCACAGGCGTCACCCGCCTTCTTTGTTTATGGCCTGAGGAGGTGTCTATGGTTCCCCGCGTTCTGTCCACGCCCACCGCCGATGTGTTGATCGACCGGCTGCGCGCTGTCCACGGGCCGGTGATGTTTCATCAATCTGGCGGATGCTGTGACGGGTCGGCACCGATGTGTTACCCGGTCGGGGAGTTCAAGGTGGGCAGCCGCGACGTCTATCTGGGTGATATCCATGGCGCATCGGTGTTCATCGGCGCCGCCCAGTTCGAATATTGGGAACATACGCAACTGATCATCGATGCTGTGCCAGGCCGGGGGGCCGGTTTTTCCCTGGAAGGGCCGGAGGGCATGCGTTTTCTGACCCGGTCCCGTGTGTTCACGGATGAAGAGGCGACGGCGCTGCTGGCCGAAGGCCCGCCGCCGCGCGGGGATCAGATCGAGTAGGAAGCGCCCCGGTTCGCGCTTCCTACCCGATCAACTGTGTCACCAGGGCCCGCAATTGTGCGGGCTTTACGGGTTTGGTCAGCAGGGCATAGCCGTCGCGCTGCACCCGTTCATGGATATCCGCCGTCCGGTTGGCGGTGATGACCATGGCCGGGATGTCATGGCCGCGTGCCTGGATGATGCGGGCGATGGCATCGACGCCGATAGCGCCGTTTTCCAGATGATAATCGGCGATGATCACATCGGGCCAGCCGCCCAGGGCGGGCAGGGCATCCATGGCGCTGCCGGCGCAGGGTGCCACCTGCACCTGACAGCCCCAGCCGCGCAACAGGGCACCCATCCCGTCCAGAATGGCCTGCTCATTGTCGATGACCAGGATGCGCGCACCGGTCAGGGGGCTGGCGGGTGTTGTGCTGCGCGTGGCATTGGGCAGGGTCGACCGCTTCTTGCTGCCCAGCGGCACGGTAACGGTGAAGGCCGATCCCTTGCCGATGCGCGACCGCAGGCCGATGGGCGTGTTCAGCATGCGGCCCGCCCGCTGTACGATGGCAAGGCCAAGCCCCATGCCCCGGTCGCGGCCGGCGGGGCGGTCGGCACCTTCCAGACGGCGGAATTCCTCAAACACTTCGTCCAGCTTGTCCGCCGGGATGCCGGGACCGGTGTCCAGCACCTCAATCCGCACCCCATCCGCTACCCGTCGGCAACCAACCAGGACACGGCCCCTGCGGGTGTAACGCAGGGCGTTGGAGACGAAGTTCTGCAGGACGCGGCGCAGCAGGCGCATGTCGGTATGGACGATGGCCTTGCATGGCAGGACACGCAGATCCAGTCCGCGCTCCTTCGCCACCGGCGCATATTCCGCCTGCATCGATGACAGCAGCATGGCCAGCGGGAAATCATCCAACTGAGGTTGCACCACGCCGGCATCCAGCTTGGAAATATCCAGCAGTGCTTCCAGCAGGTCTTCGACCGACAGCAGGGCCGCATCGGTCTTTTCCACCAGCATGCGGGTGCCAGCCTCATGTTCCCCCTCGGTCAGGGCCGACACGAACAGGCGGGCAGCGTTCAGAGGCTGCAGCAGGTCATGGCTGGCGGCGGCCAGGAACTTGGTCTTGGACAGGTTGGCCTGTTCGGCGGCGGTCTTCGCCTCGCGCAGCTTGGCCTCGATCTGCTGACGCTCGGCGATCTCCTGCTTCAGGGCGGCGGTGCGTTCGGCCACACGGCGTTCCAGGCCTTCATTGGCTTCGCGCAGATCCTCCGCCGCGCGCCGGCGCTCGGTCACGTCCTGGATCAGGGAGAAGAAGCCCAGCACCGCGCCATCGGGTGCGAAATGTGGGACATAGGTCGCCTGGGAATAGCGCTTGCCGGACCGTGTGTCGAATTCCAGGTCGAACTGTGTTTCCTGTCCCGCCATGACGGTGCCGATATGCGGGCGGCGGCGGCGATATTCATCATCCCCCAGCAGTTCGCGCATGGTCGATCCTACGATCTCATGCCGGGGGCGGCGGAACATCTCACCATAGCGGCGGTTCACGAACCGGTAGGTCTCATCCGCATCGACATAGGCGATCAGGGCCGGCATGGCATCGGTGATCAGGCGGATACGTTCCTGGCCGTCGCGGGCGTCGCGTTCCTTCACATCGGTGATGTCGGTATAGATGCCGACAATGCCGCCATCGCGGGTGCGCCGCTCATTGATCTGAATCCAGCGCCCGTCGGCCAGGGCGTGGACATGGGTGCCGTCGGCCCCCGCATGCTGCGCCACCCGTTCGCGGACCCAGCGGTCGGGGCCGGCGGTATCCGGCACCACCGACCCGCGCGACACCGCCATCTGTGCGATCTCGCCAAAGCTGATGCCCGGCCGGATCAGGTCGGCGATGGCGGGCCAGAGAGACAGGTAGGTCTGGTTGCATAGGACCAGACGGTCATCAGCATCGAACAGGGCAAAGCCCTCATTCACGCTTTCAATGGCCTCCGCCAGCCGCGTCTGCGCGGTTTCCGCCGCTTCCTTGGCGCGGGCCAGTTCCCCGTTGGACGCTTCCAGCTCCCGCAGGGTTTCTTCCACCTGCTGGGTCCGTTCGCGCACCCGGCTTTCCAGGACGATGGCCGTCTGGAACAGGGAGAAGGCGCTGCCATGATAGTCCATGGACCGTTCGACCCGGTCCATCAGCGCCTTGTTGATGCGCTTAAGCTTCCAGTTCTCCCGCTCCAGAAGCGCGATACGCTCCTGCTCCGGCGTGGGCAGGTCGTTGGCGGGATCGGGCAGGGCGCTCATCGCGCACCTATGGCCAGACCGGTGAAGGTCTGGTTCACATGCATGGCGTTATATTGTTCGCCATAGGTACAGAAGCCCACGACGTTCTGGCTGGCCAGCACCTTGGATGCCGCCTGCTTCAACTGCTTCTGCTCGAGTTCCAGCGAGCGGAAAACGCAATCGAAGCCCAGGATCAGGTCGGGCCTGCCGATTTCCGCCGTCAGACCATCGAACAGTTCCTGAAGGTTGCGCACGATATCCACGCCGGTGGCCACCGTCAGCACGATGCCCTCATCAATGGCGCAGAAGAAGGTCAGGCTTTCATCCTCATTCACCTTCTGGATGGAGCGCACATAATATTCCCCGCCCACCCGGACCACGACCGGGTAGGAGGCGAAGATCATCGGCGTCAGCGGCTCGCCTTCCAGCCCCACCATGCGGGCATATTCGCGGGCCGCCGGTTCGGCATTGATTTCCGTGACGATGCGGCGGGTGGGGTCTGCCTGGGTGACCACCATCTTCTGGTCGGTATGAACAAAATGCTGGTTGCGGAACACCTTGAAGGGCCGCGTGGTGGTCAGGATCAGCAGCACGCCGGCATCGACATGGAATTCCCCATCATGCAGGACATGCGTCGCCTCAAACCGCATATCGTCGCCCGCCGACCCGCCGATCAGGGGCAAGCCGCCCAGCGCGTCATGCAGGGCGCTGATGATCAGTTCCTCCTTCACGCACAGGCCATCGACCAGGAACAGGGCGACATGACGGGCATCGGGGCCCATTTCGATGGCGGTATCCTCCGCCTCGGCCAGAAGCTCCCGCACCTTTGGCTTGGCGTCGCCGATCTCAAACCGGCTGACATGGTCAAAGCGCGCGATGCTGGCCGCGAAATCACCCTTGGGGAAGGCCACCGCCGTAATGGAGCCATCCATATATCCCAGCGGCGTCAGCTCCCCCGACGTCGTGCAGCCCACGGTCGGTACGCCCGGAAAGCGGGCGCGCAGCGAGGCCGCCACGGCGGGCAGGTCGTAGTGGGAGGAGCAGAACAGCACGATCAGTGCCGGATCTGCGGCTGCCAGATCGCTGTGAAGTTCGTCGATGGCCGCCGCCGGGTCCGCCAGATGTGTGCAGGCCCGTACCAGCGACCGGGTTGGCATTGGCGGCATACGCCCCTGGACCTCGGTTCTGTCACCCCCCGGCAACGGGCCGGGGGCTTTGACCGATGATGGTAAGGTGACGGACGGGTACTTGCCAAGCCGTCGTACCCGCACCGGCGCTTAGACCATAGTGCAATGTCACGCCTGCGCGCGCGGGCCTATCCGGGGATGGAGAATCCGCGTCGATGACGAGGGGGATGTTCCATGCTGCGCGCCCTGTTCCTTGCCCTGGCTTTATGCGGTGCCTTTCCTGCGCTGGCTGCCGATCCGGCGGTGACGCCGGGGGCGGGGATTGCCCGGCTTGCCATCGGCTTCATCGGCACCGACGACCCGCCCGCCACACCGCTTTCCTTTCTGGACCCGGTCATCCGCGATGGGGCGCTGATGGGCGCGCGGCTGGGTATTCAGGACGGTAATGTCACGGGCCGGTTCCTGAAGAAGGAGTTCATCCTGGTGGAGGGGCGGGAGGGTGATGTGGATGCCATGCTGGGCCAGGGCGTGCGCTTCATCGTCGCCGATCTGCCCAGCGATGCCTTGCTGCGCGTGGCGGACAAGGCGGCGGCCAAGGGAGCAATCGTGATCAATGCGCGGGCGCGCGATGATGGCCTGCGCAACGCGCAATGCCGCGCCAACCTGCTGCACACCATCCCCAGCCGGCGAATGCTGGCCGATGCGCTGGGTCAGTATCTGGTCACCCGGCGCTGGACCAGCTGGTTCCTGGTCACCGGTGCGGGGCCGGGGGACAAGCCCTTTGCCGATGCTGTGCGCCGCACGGCCAAACGCCTGGGGGCAAAGATCGCGGAGGAGAAGGATTGGACCTTCGATGTGGGCCATGCCCGCACCGATGACGGCTTCAGCAATGAACGTGACGTGGTGTCCACCTTCACGCGCGGGGCCGATCATGACGT
Source organism: Niveispirillum sp. CC-CTL257 (assembly GCF_059489915.1). NCBI lineage: Bacteria > Pseudomonadati > Pseudomonadota > Alphaproteobacteria > Rhodospirillales > Azospirillaceae > Niveispirillum > Niveispirillum sp. CC-CTL257. Next base: position 1,470,321 of record NZ_JCAJXE010000001.1, on the reverse strand, counting down.
GTTGATCGTCGCGGATGAAGACGGGGCATTTGGCGACTTCCTGTCCTACCGCACGTCCCGCCCGCGGCCCGTGGCCGGCACCGCCGAACTGACACCCACCGCCTGGTCGCGGGTGTTTGAGCAATGGGGCGGGACACAGCTTCAGAACCGGTTCCAGGTGTTGGCGGGACGGGTGATGACCGAACGCGACTATGCCGCCTGGACGGCAGTGCGCGCCGTGACAGAGGCGGCAGGCAAGGTGAAGAGCGGGGATGCGGCGGCGGTGGCGATGACGCTGAAAGACCCCGGTTTCACCCTGGCGGCGTTCAAGGGACAGGCGTTGAGCTTCCGTCCCTGGGACGGGCAGTTGCGGCAACCCGTGCTGATCACCTCTCCCCGCCTGCTGGTCTCCGTCTCCCCGCAGGAGGGCTATTTGCACCAACGCACGCCGCTGGACAGTCTGGGTGATGATGAGGGGGAGAGCCTGTGTCGGCGGTAAGGGGCCGCCCCTGAAACCAAAGTCCAATTCCCGCTTCCCGGCCAGCGTCATAGTTTTTCCCCAACATTTGGGGGATGCGATGCTGTTGCGCTGGGTCCTGTTGCTGCTGCTGCTGATATCTGGCGGGCCGGCGCGGGCGGCGTTGAGCGAGGCGGAGATGGCCCGCCTGCTGCCCGACGGCTACAGCCTGGGGGAGAAGGATCGGCAGGTGCCGGCCTGGCCGCTGATCAAGGCGGGGATGGTGGCGGGGTACATCTTTGAGACGGGGAGCCTGACGCCCATTCCGGGATTTTCCGGTACGCCCATGAACCTGTCGGTCGCCATGGATGATACGGGCCGGCTGCTGGACGTGCAGATCGTGTCGCAGCATGAACCGGTCTTCGTCGATGGGCTGGGCCCGCAGCCCTTCGCCGATTTCCTGACCCAGTATCGCGGCCTGACCATCCGGCAGAACATCAAGATCGGCAGCCAGTATGGCGCGTCAGATCGGGCGGGCAGCACGTCGGTCACGCTGGATGGGGTGGCAAAGGCCACGGCCAGCCTGCGCATCGCCAACCTGAGCATCATGGGTGCTGCGACCAAGGTGGCGCAGGCCAAGATGGCCGCCATCGCGCCCAAGCCGAAATCCCTGCCGCGCACCGATGCTGATGAAGTCATGGAGTGGGCGGCGCTGGTAGAACAGGGCCTTGTCCGGCATCTTCGCCTCAGCAATGCGCAGGTGGAGGCGGCGTACAGGGGCAGCATCTTTGCGGGGCTGGATATGGAGGGGATAGGAGACCCCGACGGCACCTTTGTCGACCTGTGGATCGCCTATCTGAACAGTCCCGGTATTGGGCGTTCCCTGCTGGGTGACGCGCAGCATGCCCATCTGATGGCGCGGTTGCAGCCTGGGGAGGAGGCGCTGCTGGTCATGTCCAGCGGGCGTTATTCCTACACCGGCCCTGATTTTGTGCCGGCCACGGTGCCGGACCGGCTGTCGGTCCGCCAAGCCGGCTTTCCCGTCAATATCCGCGACATGGTGCATGACTACACCCTGCCCGCCGGGGTGCCGGCGGCGGATGAGGTGCGGCTGTTCCGCATCGACGGTTCCGCCGCCTTCGACCCGGCCAGCCCCTGGACTCTGTCGCTGCGGGTGATCCGGGAAAAGGGCGTGATCCGACCGGAGCAGGGGATACAGGATTTCCCCCTGGATTACGCGCTGCCGCCCGACCTGTTCACGCGGCCTGTGGTGGAGGAGCCGACGCCGGAATGGTTGTTGGCCTGGAGTAGCCGGTTGCCGGAACTATCGGTGCTGGGCCTGATGCTGCTGGGTCTGACGGCGGGGTTGATCGCGCAGACGCGCCTGTCGCGGCGGGAGCGGCTGTTCTATTGGACGCGGATGGGGTTCCTGGCGGCGACGCTGGGCTTTATCGGCATCTACGCGCAGGGGCAGCTGTCCATCGTGACGGTGCAGGGGTTGGTGAAGGGGGCCGCGCGGGGGATGGATTTCGGCTTCCTGCTCTATGATCCCATCTCCCTGCTGCTTTGGGCCTATGTCGCGGTTGCGTCGATCATCTGGGGGCGGGGGACGTTCTGCGGCTGGCTGTGCCCGTTCGGGGCGTTGCAGGAATTTGCCGATGCGCTGGGCCGCCTGCTGCGGCTGCGGCAGGTGCGGGTGCCGGGATGGCTGGACGGTCGGCTGGTGCTGCTGAAATACGCGGTACTGGCGGTGCTGCTGGTCACCGCCTTGATCGCACCGACTGAGGCGGAGACGGTGGCGGAGGTGGAGCCGTTCAAGACGGCCATCACCCTGACCTTCCTGCGCGACCTGCCCTTTGTGATCTATGCCGGGTTCTGGCTGCTGCTGGGCACGGTGATGTTCAAGCCGTTCTGCCGCTATGTCTGTCCGCTGGGCGCGTTTCTGGCGCTGGCGGGACGGTTGCGGGTGCTGGACTGGATACCCAGGCGGACGGCCTGTGGCAGTCCGTGCCAGCTTTGCACCGCGCGCTGCCGGTACAAGGCCATCCGACGTGATGGCTCCATCCGTTATGACGAATGTTTCCAGTGTCTGGATTGTGTCGGCATCTATGCCGATGAAGGGCGCTGTGTGCCGCTGGTCGTGGCCGCCAAACATGGGGCCGGGGCGGCGGCGCGCATTGGGGGGAAGGGGAATGTTCATGCCACCTGAAACCCGGATCAGCCGCCGTCGCGTGCTGCGCCTGTCGGCGGTGGCGCTGGCCGGGGCGGGTGTCGCCCTGTGGCCCCGCAAACCGCCGCCCGTCACCTGGACGGGGCAGGCCATGGGCGGACCCGCCAGCCTGACCCTGCATGGGGTGGAGGAGGCGACGGCGCGGCGGCTCCTCGCGCGCGTGGCGGCGCTGGTGGATGCGATGGAGGGGCTGTTCAGCCTGCACCGGCCCGACAGCCTGCTGTCGCGCCTTAACCGGGAGGGGGAGGTGGGCGCCCCGCCCGCCGCCTTCACCGACCTGCTGCGTCAGGCGCTGTCGGTGGCGGCGGCCACAGGCGGGGCGTTCGATCCGACGGTACAGCGGCTATGGGACCTGTACCGTGGTGGGGAACCGGATGCGGAGGCACTTCGCGCCACCATGGGCACGGTCGGGTGGCGGCGGGTTTGGGTGGCGCGCGACCGGGTGCGGTTGGCACCCGGCACGCAGCTGACCCTGAACGGCATTGCCCAGGGCTATATCACTGACCGGGTAACCGATCTGCTGCTGTCCCATGGGGTGGGGCATATGCTGGTCGATATGGGCGAACCGCGCGGGATCGGCCTGCGCGAGGATGGACAGGAATGGCGGCTGGGCATTGCCGACCCGGATGCCGTGGGGCGCATCCTGTCAACGGTGCCCGTGTCGGGCCGGGCCATCGCCACGTCCGCCCCGCGCGGTACCTTGATCGATGCGGCGGGACGGTTCGGGCATATTCTGGACCCAACCACGGGACGGCCGGCGATGGCCTGGCGGCAGGTCAGTGTCGCGGCGAACACGGCGACCTTGGCCGATGCAATGTCCACCGCGATTGCGGCCACGGCACCGGCGCGCGCGGCATCCCTGATTGGGGGGAGCGGGGCGGCTGTGGTGATGGGGGTGGTGGCCTAACCCCCCGCCCGCCGCTGTACCGCCACCCTGACCAAATCTGCGGTGCGTCGGACGCCGAAGCGGTTTCGCAGGCGGACCAGGGTATTGGCGACGGTTTTATAGCTGATGCCCAGCCGGCGCCCGACATCATCAAGGTTCGTTGTGTCCGCCAGAATATCCAGGAGTTCGGCCTCCCGCTCCGTCAGGGCGGTTTCGCGGTTGGGCAGGGCCAGGGCGCGGGCGATGTCAGCGGACAGCCAGCGGTCGCCGCGCAGGGCGGCCTCCGCCGCCTGTACCAGAGCGTCGGGCGCGTCCGATTTGGTGACATAGGCGGCGGCCCCCATCTCCAGGCAGCGGCCCGCGATGCCCGGCGTTTCATGCATGGAAAACACCACCACCCGTCGCCCAGCCCCCGTCAGTTCCCGGACAAGGTCCAGCCCGCTGGGCGTGCCGGGCAGGTTCAGGTCGGCCACCACCAGATCGGGATTGTGTCGGGCCACCTGTTCACGGGCGGCAAGGCCATCGGCGGCTTCCACCACGCGGAAGCGGGACAAGGGCGGTTCCAGCAATTGCCGGCAGCCGCCACGCACGATGGCATGGTCGTCAACGACCAGGATCAGGGGAGCGGCGTCAGCCATGATGTTCCTGCGTTCGGGGGGATGAAAGCGGGATAGGCAGGGTGGCCTGCACCAGGGTCAGGCCGGCATCGTCAGTCAGGATCGTGAAATCCCCGCCCAGGGCACGCACCCGTTCACGCATGCCGATGATGCCATGGCCCGGCGGCGCGTCATTGCCCAGGCCACCGCCATTGTCGGTGACGCGCAGGGTTACGCCCTGATCATCGCCTTCAATTGAAAGGCCGACATGCGTCGGCCTGCCATGGCGCAGGGCGTTCAGCAGTGCCTCGTTGGCGATGCGGTACAGGGTCAGGTCGGCAGCTTCGGAACGGGTGAAGGCATCGTCGTCCAGGCTGGTGGTGAAGCGGATGTCCGTGTGCTGCCGCGCCAAGCCGTCCATCAGGTCGCGCAGGATGTCGGCGGCGTGCAGATGGTCCAGCCCCATGGGGCGCAGCCGGTTCAGGATACGGCGCGACAGATCCCGGATACCGGCAGCGGCGTTGGCGATGGCATCGGCCCGCGCGATGGCGTCGCCGGCGGGAACCGGCCCGGTGCCGGCCGCCCGTGCGATGGCATGGGCATCGACCCGGATACCGAACAGCATGGGCCCCAGCTCATCATGCAGGTCCCTGGCCAGCTGGGCGCGTTCCTGATCCTGCAGGGCGATCAGGCTGTGCGACAGGGCCGCGTTTTCCGCGCGCGCCGCCGTCAGTTCCCGGTCCAGGCGGGCAATACGCTGTCCGATGGCGGCCAGTTCCGGGATACCATCCCCGGTTGGCGTCTCTGCCGCACGGCCCTGGGCCAGCCGGTCGAGCGCCTGCGCGAACCCATGCAGCGGGGCCAGCGCGCGGCCGACCAGCAGGTAAAGGGCTGCCAGCAGCAGGGCCAGCGTCGCCAGCGCCGTCCAGGCCAGCGCTACCGTATCGGACCAGACCTCCGCCACCTCATCCACCGGGTCGGCGCGCAGCAGCCAGTGTCCACCGGGTGCGGGCAGCATTATGTCGGGTGCACCATCCCAGACCAGGGCCACGAACCAGTCGGGCACACCCGGATGCCGGGTGCCGGCCGGTGGAATGATGGTGCCGTCGGGGATGAACAGGCGGGTGACATGGCGGACATGGCCCGTGATGTTCGCCGGACGCGAATGGGCCAGATTCAGGGCGGCGTCGGTTTCGGCGCGTACCGCCACACGGGCGCTGCCCACCGTAACCGCCAGCCCCGCCAGCGCCGACAGGACCGCCGCCAGCATCACCAGCAGAATGATCCGCCATCGCAGGGACAAGCCGCCCTTCCTTTCAGGAGTTACTAAAAAAGTCCAGGTTAAGCTCTGCCTCCGGCACTAGCCATTGGTCGAAAGTATCAGGATGAATATCCCGCCATGGCCGGGAGGTTTTGCTGCCCCCATGGTCCAATTGCCGCCAACCCCTGCCCCGCGTCCCAATAGCGGCAACAAAGACCTGTTCCGGGGACGAAACAATGCGCCGCACCCATACGCTGTGCCTGCTGACCACCGCCTTGCTGACGCAGGCTGCCCTTGCCAACCCCGTGGCACGGACGGAGGAGGTGATTGTGATCGGCACCGCCGGTGGGCGCGAAGGCGTGCCGCTGGAAAGGTTGCCGGCGAATGGCCGCAACCTGGACAGCGCCGAGATGAACCGGCCCGGCACGGTCACAGCGACGGAAGGGTTGCAACGCCGGTTGGGCGCGGTGGCCGCCATCGACAGTCTGGGCAATCCCTGGCAGCAGGGTTTGGCCCTGCGCGGCTTCACGGCGGCCCCGGCCCTGGGTGAGCCGCAGGGCGTCGTCGTCTATCAGGACGGGATGCGGGTGAACGAGGCGTTTGGCGATGTGGTGCAATGGGACCTGTTGCCCGTGTTCGCCATCGGTCAGGCGCAGGTGGTGGCGGGGTCCAACCCGGTTTTCGGCCCCAACAGCCTGGGCGGTGCCGTGATCCTGTCCATGAAGGATGGGTTCGGTTACCAGGGGCTGGGCGGGGATATCAGCGCCGGATCGGATGGTTTCCTGTCCGTCACGGCAGAGGCCGGGGGCAGCGATGGCGATGTCGGTTATTATCTGGGCCTGTCGCAGGGGCGGGATGATGGCTGGCGTGATTTTTCGCCCAACCGCCTGTCGCGCGCCTATGGCGACGCCCTGTACCGGCCCGATGCGGCGACGGAGTTTGGTGTCTCCCTGACGGCGGCGACATCGGAACTGACAGGCAATGGGGCGGCACCGGGCGACCTTCTGGCGGAGAACCGGCGCGGGGTGTTCACCCATCCCGACGCCACCGACAGCGACCTTCTGGCGCTGGCCTTCCGTGGGAAGACGGAAGCCGGCGATGGCTGGACCTTGCGCGCCGCCGGTTACTGGCGTCACCTGAAACGACGCACGGCGAATGGCGATCAGGGGGAGTTTGAGGAATGCGGCACCGGCATCTGTTTTGAGGAAGGCGACGATCTGGAACCCGTGATCGGGGCCGATGGCCGCCCCGTCACGAGCCTGGATGAGGAACCGGACGCCGTGTTCAACCGTACCCGCACCCGCACCGACGGCCAGGGGATCAGTTGGCAGGCACGACAGGCAGGCGCGCTGGGCGGCATGGACAATATCCTGATCCTGGGGGCCAGTCTGGATCATGCCCGCACCCGCTATGGCAGCGGGACGGAACTGGGCGAACTGGACGCCACGCGCGGGGTGGAAAGCCTGGGCATCGCCATCGGCAATGACGAGTTCAATGTCGGGCTGAAGACCCGGTCCTGGATCGCGGGGGCCAGTGTTTCCGATACGCTGTCCCTGACGCCCGATCTGCATCTGACGGGGGCGCTGCGCCTGACCCATGCCGATCTGCGCCTGCGCGACCAGTTGGGCGATGATCTGGATGGGGATCACACCTATACGGCGTTGAACCCCGGTGTCGGGCTGGCCTGGAATGCGGGCGCCGACACCACGCTTTACGCAGCAGTGAATGAGAGCAACCGCATCCCGACGCCGGCGGAACTGTCCTGCGCCGATCCGGAAAAGCCCTGCCGCTTCCCCAATGCCTTCCTGGCCGATCCGCCGCTGGACGATGTGCGGTCGCGGACATGGGAGGTGGGGGCGCGGGGGCGACTGTCGGATGGCGCCGTCGAATGGTCGCTGTCAGCCTTCCGCACCGATAACCGCGACGACATCATCTTTATCTCTGCGGGGCCGATTGTGGGCACCGGCTATTTCGACAATGTCGGGCGCACGCGGCGCCAAGGTTTGGAGGCGGGGCTTTCCGGGGAGGCGGGGGCCGTCAGCTGGTTTGCCGATTACGCCCTGGTCAGGGCGAGCTTCCGCACGCCCCTGTCCATCCAGGCCCCGGACAATCCGGAGGCGAATGAAGAAGGGGAGATCGCGGTGGAACGTGGCGACCGTATTCCCGGCATCCCCCTGCACAGCCTTAAGATCGGGGCGGATATGGCGCTGACGGATCGGCTGACCGTGGGGGCGGAGATGCAATATTCATCCAGCCGTTATCTGCGCGGGGATGAAGCGAACCTGACCGACCCGATCGGCGGCTTTGCCCTGTTCAACCTGTCGGCCCGCTATCAGGTTCTGGACGGTGTGACCTTGCATGCGCGGGTCGATAACCGGTTCGACCGCCGCTACGCGACCTTCGGCATCTATGGGGAGGCGGATGAGATGGGGTTCGAGGATGCGCGTTTCCTGTCGCCCGGTGCCCCCCGGCGCTTCGTGGGTGGTCTGTCGGCGCGGTTTTGATGCCCGCGCCGACAGCGTGTTTTGGTTTTACGGGACAATCACATAGTCGGGATTGGCGACGGCAAAAACGGCGTCGCGGTCGGGGGCGGGCGGGTAGATCCAGATCTGGTTGATCTCCTGCTTGATCTTCTTGCCTTCTTCCCGCGTGAACCGAACCTGCCGGTCCCAGCCCTCGGTATACAAGGCACCCCAGGGGCCAAGGTCCAGGCAGGTGACATATTTCGGCTGGCTGTAGGGGTGGGTGGGAAGGCCCACCAGTTCAGCCGCCGCATTATGGCCCGCGACACGGCCCAGGCTCAGCCCATGCTGACAGGTCATGGGGGCGACATTGCCGATATCATCGGTGGCGGCGCGCACGGTATCACCGGTAACGAAAATGCCATCGGCGGCAGGTGCCCGCAGGAAGGCATCGCCCACCACACGGCCCAGATTGTCATGGTCGCCCGGTACCTGGGCCGCCAGCGGGTGGGCACGCATGCCGGCGGTCCAGATCACCGTCTGGGTCGGGATACGTTCGCCGTTCGACAGGGTCACGCTTTCGGCGTCGATGGCGGCAACGCGCAGGCCGGCACGCGGCTCCACCCCGGTTTCGGCCAGAGCCTCCCGGATGACGGGCAGGGGGCCGGTGCCGAATTCCGATCCGATCTCCGGTGCGGTATCCACGATGATGGTGCGGATGGCGGCCTGTTTACCCAGGATAGCGCGCAGGCGGGTGGGGATTTCGGTGGCGGTTTCCAGGCCCGTGAAGCCGCCGCCGGCGACCACCACGGTATTGCGGCCCAGGCTTTCGGGCCGGTTGGCCAGCGACTTCAGATGCGCGTCCAGGACCTGCGCGCCGTCCAGCGTATCGACATTAAAGCCATGTCCCTTCAACCCCGGAATGGGCGGCGTGAACAGGCGGCTGCCGGTGGCCAGCACGAACCGGTCATAGGGAAGGGTCCGCGGCGCGCCGTCACGGGGCAGGAAGGTCACTTGCTTGCGGTCGGCATCGATACTGTCCACGATCCCGGCCAGATGCGTCACGCCGACGGCGGCCAGCAGGGCGGAGATGTCGGGGGCCATATTCTCCAGCACCGCCTCGTACAGGCGGGGGCGGATGATCAGGTTGGGGGTGGGGGAGATCATGGTGATCGCCACCTCTTCCCCCTTACCGGCCAGATGGACCGCACGGGCGGCGGACAGGGCGGCCCAGAGGCCGGCAAAGCCGGACCCGGCGATAATGATCTGCTTGGTCATGGTCTTATCCTCTTGTCGGTGGGCATGGGGGTTCATTCCCGCCGGGTGGCGGGTCGGGGAAAGATGGACAAAGGGGTGGCGTCGGCGGGCGATGGTCTACCGTCAGTTTCTCAAAAGGAAATCAAATCAGTCCTGGTCGTCGCGGGGTGGGCGACCGCCGCGCGCGGTGCGTCCCTGCATACGGTCCCCGATCCAGGCCTGGATATCGGTGAAGAATTCTTGTGGCGCCTTTGACCCGAAACGCTGGGCCACCTTGCCCAGGGTCTGCGACGCCAGACTGTCGCGCATGGCCTTTTCCGCCTGCATCATGGCGGCATGCACCGCACAGACACCGGAGGTAGCCCAGCCCGGCGGGCTATTGCCGAATAATGCACAGCGGCCCCGTATTTCCTGACAGTCGAACAGGGGCTTGTCCCCTTCGATCGCGTCCACGATCGCCAGGAACGTGATCTCGTCCGCCGGGCGGGCCAGGCGGTAGCCGCCCCTGACCCCCTCGCTCGCCCTCACGATCCCGGCCTTTTCCAGTTTCTGGAAGATCTTGGCCAGGAAGCTGGGCGAGATACCCTGAAGCTCGGCGAGGTCACGGCTGGACAAAGCCGCATCCTCATTCCCGATCAGCCAGAGCAGGCCGTGTATCCCATATTCAACGCTTGCGGTGATGTGTGCCATAACGCGGACTGTATCGATCCGCGTTTGGTCCGTCAAGTGTAAAAACGCGGATAAAATCAGTCCGCGTTTATTTTTCTGGCGTCACCTTCATTCCGTCGACGGTCAGGGCGGCGCGCAGTGCCGCGATGAACACCCGTACCTTCTGCGGCAGCAGCCGGCTGGTGGGATAGACGGCCCAGATATTGATGGGTTCCGGCGACGCATCGGCCAGATCGACGCGGACCAGCCGGCCATTGGCGAGGTCTTCCGCCACGTTCCATTCCGACAGAAGGGTGATGCCGCCCCCGGCGCGGGCGGCGGCGCGGCAGCCCTGGACATTGCTGGCCGTAAAGCGGCTGTTCAGGCGCACATGTTTTTCGATTCCGTCGGCGATGAAGGTCCAATGGCTGGTCCCGAACAGGGACAGACAGGAGTGCAGGGCCAGATCGGCGGTGGTGGCGGGGTGGCCGTGGCGGGTCAGATAATCCGGGCTGGCCACCAGCAGGCGGGGATTATCGGCCAGCTTGCGCGCGATCAAGCCGCTGTCGCGCAGGCGGGCGATGCGGATGGCAAGGTCGGTGCCGCTGGCGATCAGGTCGGGCATGGTGTCGGACAGGTCCAGCGCGATGCGCAGATCGGGATGCCGGTCCAGCAGGCGCGGCACCAGCGGCGCTACATAGCGGGTGCCGAATGCCACCGTCGTTGACACCCGTAGCAGACCGGTGGCCGCCGCCTTGTCCGACCGCAGCCGGGCCAGCGCCTCCGCCTCGCTGTCCAGCAAGGCCTGGGCATAGGGGAGAAAGGTTTCTCCCTCCGGTGTCAGGGACAGGGCGCGGGTGGAGCGATGCAGAAGCCGGACACCCAGATGCGCTTCCAGGCTGGCCAACCGGCGGGTGGCCGCCATGGGCGTAATGCCCAACCGTCGCGCCGCCCCGGCCAGACTGCCGGCGCTGACCACATGGGTGAAGACTAGGGCGTCCTGCGTGTCCATTGTAACGACTTTCGTGATACTGGCTTAACGAACTCCCAGACTAAAACGAAAATCGTGGTTGGTATAGATGATGTGCATCGCAGCAATCGGGAAGAGGACCCGGAGATGCAATCGTCCAGCTTTCATCAACAGACCGTCGCCGCCCCCCTGGGCAAGGATGCCCTGTTCGGCATGGCGACGGCGGCGGGGCTTGCCGTCGCCAATATCTATTACAACCAGCCCATGCTGGGCCTGATCAGCGCGGAGTTCCAGCGACAGGGCGGGGCAGGGCCGGTCGCCACCGCCACACAGCTGGGCTATGCGTTGGGCCTGTTCTTTCTGGTGCCGCTGGGCGACATGCTGCCCCGGCGCTGGCTGATCATCGGGCAGTTCATGGCGCTGTTGCTGGCCCTGTCCCTGACGGCGGTGGCGCCATCGCCCCTGATGCTGTCGCTGTCGTCGCTGCTGGTCGGTGCGATGGCAACCGTGGCACAGCAGATCGTGCCGCTGGCCGCCAGCCTGTCCAGCCCGGAACGGCGTGGGACGACGGTGGGCACGGTGATGGCGGGGCTGCTGTCGGGCATTCTGTTCAGCCGTACCCTGGCCGGATTCGTCGCGTCCCATGCCGGGTGGCGGGAGATGTTCTGGCTGGGTGTGCCGTTGGCCATGTTAGGTGCTGTGCTGATGGTGCTGGTCCTGCCGGTGGAGTCGGAGACGCGCACAGGACCGCGTCCCCGGTACGCCGCGATCATGCGCTCGCTGATCCATCTGTGGCGGCGGGAACGGCTGCTGCGCACAGCCACATTGGTGCAGGCCAGCTTGTTTGCGTCCTTTACGGTGTTTTGGACGGTTTTGGCCTTCCGGTTGGAGGCTTTCGGGTTGGGCGCGGAGGCGGCGGGCCTGTTCGGGGTGGTCGGCGCGGTCGGCATTCTGGCGGCACCCGTGGCCGGGCGTCTGGCCGACCGGCATGGGGCCCATCCGGCCATCTGGCTGGGCGCCGCCGCGACCCTGATTGCGTGGGTCCTGTTCGGGATGTGGGCGGGGCTGGCGGCGCTGGTGGTCGGCGTTATCGTGCTGGATTTCGGCATCCAGGGGGCGCTGGTGTCGCATCAGCAGCAGATATTCGCCCTGGACCCCGCCGCGCGCAGCCGGATCAACACCCTTTTCATGACGGGCATGTTCCTGGGTGGTGCTGTGGGATCGGCCAGCGCCATTCGGGTCTGGGCTGACTTTGGCTGGGAAGGCACCTGTCTGCTGGGTGGTGGCTTCGCCCTGCTGGGCCTGCTGGTGAAGCGGCGGGAATGAATCATTAGTGTTGACTCATGATTTAGCCTGGGCTAATGATTTCTCCATGATCGAAGCCGAAGCCATCAACCATATCATGCGCGCGCTGGCGGACCCGACGCGGCGCGGCATGTTCGAACGGATCGCCAGCGAAGGCGAGGTCAGTGTCACCGACCTGACCCGCAGCAGCGGCGTGACGCAGGGGGCCGTATCCCAGCATCTGAAGGCCTTGAAACAGGCCGGTCTGGTGTTGGAGCGACCGGAGGGGCGCAAGGTTTATTACCGCGCCCGACCGGAAGGGTTGGAGCCCCTGTCCGCCTGGATGGACCATTACCGCGCGTTCTGGCGCGACCGGCTGGCCGATCTGCGCACCGTCCTGGAGGAAATGGACCCATGAGCGTGAGCATGACCAAGCCCCGCACCCGCGACATCGTGGAGGAAACGACATATCCCTATGAGGTGGAGCGCGTCTGGCGTGCCCTGACCGATGGCGAGCTGATGGCGAAATGGATGATGCGGCCCACGGGCTTCGCCGCCATTGTTGGCCAGCAATTCACCTTTCAGACCACGCCCGCCGGCGCCTGGGATGGCACCATCCGGTGTGAGGTGCTGGAGGTGCTGCCGGGGGAACGCCTGTCCTACGCCTGGCGGGGCGGTGATGCCCGCAATGTCGGTTATGGCTCGCTTCTTGACACCATCGTGACCTTTACCCTGACCAGGGTCGCGGGCGGAACGCGCCTACGGGTCGTCCATGCCGGCTTTGACCTGCCGCGCAACGAAACCGCCTTCACCAACATGGGCGAGGGCTGGAAAAAGGTCGTCCGCCGCCTGGAAGACGCCATTTCCCAGTAAGAAACCAGCGCTTCGTAAGAGGCCGTCGTCAGTCGTTCTCCATCCCATCCGACGCGATCCCGCGCCGGAAACGCCCTTGCTCACCCATGATAAGGAAGCATCATGCCTGATATCCTGCATCGTATCGGTTTCAAGAATGTCGCCCCGGAGGCGGTTTTCAACGCGCTGGTCAGTGTCGAAGGCCTGTCACGCTGGTGGACCGAGGGAACCACAGGTCGGGGAGCGGCGGTGGGTGACAGCCTGCATTTCGGCTTCGGCGACCGTGGCTTCTTCGACATGAAGGTGGAGACCGTGGAGGCACCGACGCATCTGCGCTGGCTGGTTACCGACGGGCCGGCGGAATGGATCGGTACCCATGTCACCTGGGACCTGCGGCGGGAGGGGGATTATACGATCCTGCTGTTCCGGCATCAGGGCTGGAGGGAGCCGGTGGAGTTCATGCACCATTGCAGCACGAAATGGGGCATCTTTCTGTTGAGCCTGAAGGACTTGATGGAAGGCCGCACGGCCAGCCCCTGGCCGCGCGACACCCATATCGATGACTGGTGTGATCAGGCGACCGGGAAATAAGCGTCGCTGTCCAGATCGGCCAGCAGGTCGGCTTCAACCGGGGTCCAGCCCAGTTGGGCGCGCGTATAATCGGCACTGGCCGGTACATCCATGGCGGTAAAGCCCCCGATCCAGCCGAAATGCGCGGCGGCAGCGGCCCCGTCGGTTGATACCTGCGGCAGATTCAGACGGCGGGCGATGATGGCGGTGATGTCGCGGAACGGCACCCCGCCATCCGCCACCCCATGCCAACGTGCCCCGGCCCGCGCCTTTTCCACCGCCAGCCGATAGAGGCGCGCGGCATCCAGCCGATGCACGGCGGGCCAGCGGTTGCCGCCATCCCCAACATGGGCGGCAACGCCCTTCTGCCGGGCAAGCGCGATCAGCATGGGCACGAACCCATGGTCGCCGGCCCCATGCACGCTGGGCGGCAGGCGGATGATGCCGGCATTGACGCCCTGATCCAGCAAGGCCACCGCCGCCTGTTCCGACGCCGCGCGGGGATGGGCGTGCGAACCGGTGGCGGGTTCCACATCCTCCGTCAGCAATCGTCCGGCGGGCAGGATACCGATGCCCGACGTGACCAGCAAAGGTCGGTCGCTGCCCGCCAGGGCCGAGCCCAGAGCGGCGATGACCCGCCGGTCCATCTCGCAATTGTCGCGGTATGTGGAGAAATCATGGTTGAAGGCGGTGTGGATGACGCCGTCGGCCCCCTCCGCCCCTGTGCGCAGGCTGTTGAGGTCGGTCAGGTCACCCCGATGGGCGGTGGCACCCAGACGGGCCAGGGTGTCGGCCCCCGCATCGCTGCGCACCAGCCCGGTGACCGTGTGCCCGGCATGGATCAGGTCGGTGACAATGGCGCTGCCGATGAAGCCCGTGGCGCCGGTGACGAAGATATGCATGGAACATTCCTATCAGAAAGGGCCGCGTCCAAACGGCCATAGCCGCATCTTGGCGCTGCTGGCGCGGACGATCCATGCTATGAAATCCATAATTTCTTCGTGATCGTCCGGAAATACTATGGACCCGCTGTCCGACATCCTGTCCCTGCTGAAACCCCGCAACCTACTGTCGGCCGGGTTCGCGGCGGGCGGTGACTGGGCGATCCAGTTCCCGAACCAGCAGGACAATATCAAGACCGGGGCCATCGTGCGGGGACGCTGCCTGCTGTGGGTGGAGGGGGAGGCGGGGCCTCTGTGTCTGGAACCGGGGGATTGCTTCCTGCTACCGGCGGGCCGTCCGTTCCGCATGGAGAGCGGACCGGATGTGGTGCCCCTGCCGGCACAGGAAGTGTTTGCCAATGCCCGACGGGGTGGGGTGGCACAGGTGGGGACGGGTGATGATTTCTTCTGTGTCAGCAGCCGTTTCGCGCTGGAGGGGCGGCATGCGGGGCTGCTGCTGTCGTTGCTGCCGCCGCTGGTGCATCTGCGCGATGCGGGGGACCGGTCGGGTCTGCGCTGGTCCATGGAACGCATGATGCTGGAACTGCGGGAGGATCGGCCCGGGGCCTTTCTGGTGCTGCGGCATCTGGCGCATATGATGCTGGTTCAGGCCCTGCGCCTGCACCTGGACAATAGCCTGCACGGCAGCCGGGCGGGGTGGCTGTTCGCCCTGTCCGACCGGCAAATTGGGGCGGCCATCGCGGCCATCCATGCCGATCCGGCCCATCCCTGGACCCTGTACGAACTGGCGCGACATGTCGGCTTGTCACGGTCCAGCTTCGCGGAGCGGTTCAAGCAGATGGTGGGCGACGCCCCAATGGAATATGTCACGCGCTGGCGCATGCTGCTGGCGGGGGACCGGCTGTTGTCCGGGCGGGAAACTGTGTCCGCCATTGCCCTGTCGGTCGGGTACCAGTCCGAAAGCGCCTTCAGCACCGCCTTCAAGCGGGTGCTGGGCTGCCCGCCGCGCGATTATGCCCGCCGGGATAGCAACGAAAGCTAATCATTCCGTAAGCCATGCAATTAATGCTGCGCTGCGGCGACGCGGGGCAACATTGTCACCCATGTCCTTGGATGCTCACATAAGGGGCGATTGTGCGGCGCAATGCGCCGGCCCGAAGCCCGGAAATATGCCCCATGTCCGCCTCCGTCGTCCGCCCCGGTCTTGTGCTGTTCGCCCTTGCCATGGGTGGGTTTGCCATTGGCACCACCGAATTCGCGGTGATGAGCCTGCTGCCCTTCTTCGCCCCGGATCTGGGGATTGATGAGCCGACGGCGGGCCATGTTATCAGCGCCTATGCGCTGGGCGTGGTGATCGGCGCGCCGGTGATTGCCGTGCTGGCGGCCAGGCTGTCGCGGCGAACCCTGCTGATCGCGTTGATGGTGGTGTTTGCACTGGCCAATACGGCGTCCGCGCTGGCCCCGACCTATGAGGCGATGCTGGCCTTCCGGTTCCTATCGGGCCTGCCGCACGGGGCCTATTTCGGGGTGGCGGCCCTGGTCGCGTCGGGTCTAGTGCCCGTCAACCGGCGGGCGCAGGCGGTGGCGCGTGTCATGCTGGGCCTGACGATTGCCACCATCATCGGCGTGCCGCTGGCCAATGGCATCGGGCAAATGGTGGGCTGGCGCTGGGGCTTTGCCCTGGTTGGCGCGCTGGGCGTCACCACCGTCACGCTGCTAACCCTCTATGCGCCCAAGGATAAGCCGGTGCCGGGGGCCAGTCCCCTGCGGGAGTTGAACGCGCTGGGGCAGCGGCAGGTCTGGCTGACGCTGGGCATCGGGGCCATCGGGTTTGGCGGCATGTTCTGTGTCTATACTTACCTTGCTTCCACCATGATGGAGGTGACGGGGGTGGCGCCGGCGACCGTGCCGCTGGCCCTGGCCGTGTTCGGCGTGGGGCTGACGGTGGGCAATCTGGCCGGCGCCTGGGCCGCCGACCGCGCCCTGATGCCGTCGGTGGGGGGTATCCTGTTGTGGAGTGCGGGGTCGCTGGCCCTGTTCACCTTTGCCGTCCATGATCTGTGGTCGGTGATGGTCACGATCTTCATGATTGGCTGCGGCGGCGGGCTGGGGACAGGGTTGCAGACCCGCCTGATGGATGTGGCGCGGGATGCACAGACGCTGGCCGCCGCGCTGAACCACAGCGCCTTTAACTTCGCCAACGCGCTGGGGCCGTGGCTGGGCGGGCTGGCAATTGCCGGAGGTTATGGCTGGGCCTCCACCGGTTGGGTCGGGTCGGCGCTGGCGCTGGGCGGGTTCGCCGTCTGGGTGCTGGCCGTTCTGGATGACCGGCAGCGGCAGCCCGTCGAACAGGGTGCCTGAGATTGAGCCTTCTTCCACAAAGGGTTGGAACCTTTCCCGCGTTGCAGCGTTGGGGAAGGGTGCAACGACCTCAAGTGGAAGGAGGAACAAATGGCTTCCGTTAAGGACACCGCCGATAACGCGACCACGGATATCGAGGCGCAGCTGAAGCAACTGCGTGCCGATCTCTCGGCGCTTGCCTCCACCGTGGCGGCGGCCGGATCCGACAAGGCCGATGGCTATAAGGCCCGGGTGGGCGAAATGGCGTCCAACGTCAAGGATGCGTCCGTCACCGCCATCCAGAACCTGCGCGAAGAATTGAAGGGCCTGGAAGGCAAGGTGGAAGCGCATGTTCGCGACCGCCCGGTGCAGTCGGTGGGCATCGCCGTCGCCGCCGGCTTTGCGCTGGCCCTGCTCTGTCGCCGTTAAGCGTTCAGTGATGCTGGACCGACTTGTCCCGCTGCTGATGCCGCTTCTGTCGCGGGAGATCGGTGACACCGCCCGGCAGGTGGGGCGTGACGGCATTCTTTATGCCGCCATGGCCCTGCTCGGCCTCATTGGCTTCGCGCTGGCGGTGGCCGGGGCAATCGTCTGGCTCGGCACTCTGATCGGCACCGGCCCCGCCTTGCTGACGGTGGCCGGTGCCGTGCTGCTGCCCATTCCCATCATTCTGGGGTTGATGACCCATTGGCATCGCGCCGAACAGAAAAGGCGGGAGCAGGAACGTGAGCAGGATATGATGGCCAACGCGCTGCGGCTTGGCGCGTCCGTCCTGCTGCCACTGTTGGTGCGCGCACCAGCGGCGTTTCTGGCGGTGGCGGCGGGGCTGGTGGTGTTCCTGCTGTTCCTGGATGGGAACGAGAAGAAGGCCGATCCCGATCAGGGGCCGGCATAGTCGCGCAGGACCTGTGCCACCCGGATACGGTAATGGCGGAACAGGCCGTCACGGCCCGCCGCCTGCGCCACCCGGTGCCCTTCATGGTTGCGCCATTGCGCCACCGCCGTCTCATCCTCGAAAAATGACAGGGACAGGTACTTGCCGGGCTGGGTCAGGCTTTGGAACCGTTCGACGGAAATGAAACCGGGAATGGTTTCCAGCTCCGGCCGCAAACGGGCAGCATGGTCCAGATAGGGTTCCATCCCGTTTTCGGCGGGCTCCACCTCAAAGATCACCGCGATCATGCTACCTCCACCTGACGCAGGAAGCTGCGCTCTTCCGACAGGATGAAGCGCTGATCCTGCGCCATCTGGAAATTGGCGGCACCATCGGGATCGGCGCGCAGCCGCTCGCGATAAGCCTCATAGGCTGCGAGGCTGGGGAAGGAGATCAGGCCGAAAGCGATGTCGTTGGTGCCTTCATGCGGCAGCCAATATCCCAACAGATCCCCGCCGCAGGCTGGGATGATGCGCAGCCAGGCCTGGGCGTAGCGCTCAAAAGCCGCCCGCTGGAACGGGTCGATGCGGTAGCGGATGAAAACTGTGATGGTCATGGATATCTCCTGTCGCTGATATCCTGTTTTGGCACTGGGGCCAGGGCCGATGCTTCGGTGCGGGCCGTAACGTCAGGTCAGCAGTAAGGGCAGCATCCGATCCAGACTGTCCGACAGCCAGTTGCCGCTGCTGTCCGCCTCCTGCCGCGTGAATTGCCCGATCAGGGCCAGATAGCCGAAGCGGGCGCGGGCCAGGGCCGTGTCGGCATCGCAACCGATTTCCGCGAAGCGGGCCACCAGATAGGCGATGCGGCGTTCATCGACGCTGGCTACCACCGTCTGTGCCAGTGCATCATGGGCGGCCCAGGCACGCATGGCCCGTTCCAGACGCCCATCCGCCGACGCGGTCAACCGGAACAGCCGTTCCAGCCGGTCGTGCGGCGTGCCGCCCGCTGCCTCCACCCTTGCGGCCACATCCACGGTGGAGCGTTCGCGCCAGGCGTCACACAGGGCAGACAGCAGCGCCGGGCGGTCGGCAAAATGCCAGTAGAAGCTGCCCTTGGTGACGCCCAGCCGCTTGGCCAGCGGTTCCACCCGCACAGAATCCACCCCCGCCTCGCGCAGCAGGCGCAGGCCTTCATTGATCCAGTCTTCGCGGGCCAGTCGGTTGCTCATGCTGTATTCCATACGGTGGCGTATTGACAAAGGCAAGGGGCGGGCGCATCCATACGGCACCGTATGGAAAGCTGAATGGAGGGTGCGATGGCGGGTTCGGATATGGCTTTGTTGCTGGCTTGCCTGTGTCTGCTTGGGCTGGGGCTGGTGCATTCCTGGCTGGGGGAGGTGAAGCTGATCGGGCCGCTGCTGTCGCCGGCAGGGCGTTCAGGGATGCTGGTTCACAGCCGGTTTGCCCGCAATGTCCTGCGCTTTGCCTGGCACCTGACCAGTCTGGCCTGGTGGGGAATGGGGATTTCCGTGGCGATGCTGGCGGCACCGTTTTCGGTGGAACCGCGTCTGGCCCTGTTGGCGGGCACCGGCGTGACCTGCCTGATTACCGGGCTTTTGATCCTGGTGATCGGTCGCGGGCGGCATCTGGCCTGGCCCGTGTTCCTGGTGGCGGCGTTCTGCTGCTGGGTACCGCTGGCATGAGGGTCAGAACCCGGCCAGATCGACGTCGAAATGCCGTTTCAGGTGGGTCGCGCCCATGGGCGTGACGCTGACGGCGCGGGTGCCGTCCACACGGCGGATCCACCCCTGATCGAAGGCGTGAGTGCAAAGGGCGCGGCCCAGGGCGCCGGCCAGATGGGGCCGCCGCTCGCTCCAATCCAGACAGGGGCGGCAGAAGGCACGGGCGGTACCGGTGCCGGGCAGCGGCAGGCCCAGGTTTGACAGGAAGTCGCGCCCCTGTGCCGTGATCAGGCCGGCATCATCGGCCAGTTCCACATGCCCGCCCGCCACCATGGCATCGGCCAGCGCCACGCCCAGACGCCCGGCCAGATGATCGTAACAGGTGCGGGCCTGGGCCAGCGCCCGGTCACGGGGACCGGTGCGCACCGGGCGGGGGACGGGAACGCGGTCGGAAGCCACCTGCATGATGCTCTCCATCATCCGCGCCACGGCGGGGCTGGCCAGCCGGTGATAGCGGTGGCGGCCCTGCGGTTCCACCCATAACAGGCCCGCCGCCACCATGCGGGACAGATGGCCGCTGGCCGTCTGCGCCGTGATGCCGGCGGCATGGGCCAGTTCGGCGGCGGTCAACGCCCGGCCATCCATCAGCGCCTGTAACATGCAGGCCCGCGCCGGATCACCAGCCAGGGCCGCAATCTCCGCGAAATCTGCCGTGCTGACCATTATTCCTCCCGCCATCCTTGTGGTCCACCTTACCATAGGGCAGGGCCGGTCCCCATGGTTCGGCGGATACCGAAACATGGTTGCAGAGAGCGGGCAGAATGGATAAAATTTGATCCATTCGGGCCGGCGGAGGGGCGCCATCGACCCGACAGCAGACATGGGGAATGTCATGGTGTCGGTCCTGGGCGCGGCCAGCGGTGTTTTCGCCGTTTCGGCCCGGCAGTTTCAAAGCAAGACGCAGGAAATCTGGCAGGGTCTGAAAAAAGACGCGGCCAATGGGGCTTCTGCGTCGGCCACCCGACCGACGACCGTTCAGGACATGGTTGATCCTGATACGCGCGCCCGGCTGGACGCGATGCGCAAGGATGCCGATGCGCTGGCCACCAAGCTGTCCAGCGGTGGGGAGGATGCCAAGGAGGCCGCCGCCCGCAAGAAGGAGGAGGCCAAGCAGAAGCTGAAAATGCTGAAGCTTCAGGCCCAATTGGCCGCCGCCAGCGGCGACAAAAAGGCCGCTGCCCGCATCGCCAAGGAAGCTGCATCGGTGGCCAAGGAACTGGGCCAGGCCGCCAAGGATTATGCCGGTGGCGGGGAGGCGGCGACCGCCAAGCCCGATGGCGCGTTGCAGAACAGTGACACCACCCCGGCAGCGGGCGGAGATGCCGCCGCCAGTGCAGAGGCGCAGGCGGTGGCCCAGCAGGCGACCCAGACCGCCAATCAAGGTGGGGGTGAGGGGGCGGCGGCGGACACGCCCGCCAAGAACCCTGCCAATGATACGCTTCAGGCGCAGCGGGACGCCATCCTGCGCGATGGTGCGGCCCGATCCGCCGATGCCCAGTTTGAAAGCGACACGCGCGGCCTGATGGACCAACTGCGCGCCATCCATCAGCAGATGAAGAACCTGGCCCGCAAGGACGGGTCTGCTGGCACCAAGGCCGAAATGGAACGCGCCGAGCAGGACATGGCGGAGGGCGACCGCACCCTGAACGAAGCCTTTGGCCCACCCGGCCCGTCGGTCGAAGCGGCGGCATCCCCCGCCCGCGTCGATATCAAGGTCTGATCAATCGGCGTCGGGAATGGGCACGGCCAGCCCGCGCTTTGAAATACCTAACGCCACATTGGTGGTGAAGCGGCGGACGGTGGGGTTATCGGCCATCAGCCGGCCCATCAGCGCGTCATAGGCCTCCACATCCGGGGCGGCGATGACCAGGATGAAGTCGGTGCCGCCCGTGACATAGAACACTTCCTGCACCTGATCTTCTGTTGACAGCCAGCGGCGCAGGGCGGCCAGCATCTCCGGCCGTTCGCGTTCAATCTCCAGACCTGCGATGAAGAAGGTCGGCTTGCCGACCTTGGCCGGATCGACCAGGGCGACGGTGGCGGTGATGACGCCATCTGCCTTCAACCGTTTCAGTCGGCGGGAGACAGCGGAGGCAGACAAGCCGACCTGTTCAGCCAGGATGTCCGCCGTCTGGTCGGCATCCTTCTGTACCAGGGCCAGCAATTTGCGGTCGAAACTGTCGAGTTCGGGCATGCGCATCATCCCGGCAGAATGACAGCCAGAAATGCTGAAATAAAGCGTCAGCAAGGGGCAGATTGCCGAAAATCGGCGTCAAGCCGCCGTAAAATCCGGCCATGAGATACCCAACCCCCGACGGCATCCACGCCGCCCTTGATCGGATCGACCCGGTGTTCCGCCGGTCGCCGGTCAGAAAATCCGCCGCCTTGAACCGGCTGTTCGGTGCCGAACTTTGGTTCAAGGATGAAACCGCCAATCCGATCCGCAGCTTCAAAGGGCGCGGGGCCTGTGCCTTTGTGACGGGGCTGGGCGATGATGACCGGCCTCTGGTTTGCGGGTCCGCTGGCAATTTCGGGCAGGGGCTGGCCTTTGCCGCCCGCGCCCATGGTCGCCGCCTGACGGTGTTCGCGGCGGAGAATGCGGTGCGGCGCAAGGTGCAGGCCATGCGCGACTTAGGCGCCGATGTCCGTCTGCAGGGTGCGGATTTCGACGAAGCAAAGGAAGCCGCCACCCGGTTCGCCACGCAGAACAACCACCATCTGGTCGTGGATGGGGATGAGGTGCTGATCGCTGAGGGGGCGGGGACCATCGCCCTGGAAGCGATGGAGGCGGTGCCGGGCATCGACATGGTTCTGGCCCCGCTGGGCAATGGTGCCTTGGCGTCGGGCATGGGCACCTGGGTCAAGCATGCCGCACCAGAGGCCCGCATGCTGGCCGTGGTGGCGGCCGGCGCACCCGTCATGGCGCATGCGCTGCGCGGCCTGCCGATGACGGGGCGGGAAGGGGCGGACAGCATCGCCGATGGCATCGCGGTGCGCGTGCCCATCCCCTATGCCGTGGACAGTCTGCGCCGCGTCCTGGACGGCACCATCATGGTGCCCGACGCCGCCATCCTGCGTGCGATGGAATTGCTGCGCCAGCATCTGGATCTGGTGGTGGAGCCAGCGGGTGCGGCGGGTCTGGCGGCCATGCTGGCCGATCCCGCCGTCTGGGGTGGACGCCGCATCCTGATCCCGCTCTGTGGTGGCAATGTCGATGCCGCCTGAAGGCCACTCTTGCAAGCGCCTCAATCGCCGGCCTCCACCGGTCAAAGTTTTGACCGGTGGGATAATTTTGAAAATGTGAGGGAAAGATGATCGACCATATCGAACTGAAGACCACTGACCTGCCGGCCAGCCAGCATTTCTACGCGACCCTGCTGGCCCCGCTGGGATACCGGCTGGAGGTGGATGGGGCGGTGAAGGGGTTTGGCGATGGCAAGACCCTGGATTTCTTCCTGGCCCCCGGCGAGGTCGCCGCCCGTGACGTGCATTACGCCTTCACCAGCCCCGACCGCGCCACCGTGGACCGTATTTATGCTGTGGGGCAGGCGGCGGGACTGCATCTGGACCGGGCACCGGCCCTGATGCCGCATGTCCATGCCAGCTATTATGCGGGGTTCCTGCGCGATCCCGACGGGCGGCTGGTGGAATTCGTCTGTCATAAACCGGAATAGGGTTTGTATGCATGCCGGCCCCGGCCTGAATGCTGCGGCCATGACCGAAGCATGGGGGCACTGGCTCTGCTATTCACAAGGGCAGGACAATCGGGTGCGTGGATCGGGTGATGGGCGACAGGCCGTTGATGATCAAGGAATTGCTGCTGCTTCTGCTGCTGGCGACGCTGTGGGGCTCGTCTTATACCTTCATCAAGATCGGGGTGGAGACCATCCCGCCCGTCACCCTGATTGCGGTCCGCACCCTGATCGCCGGGTCCATCCTGCTGCTGGTCATGCGGTGGCAGGGGATTTCAATGCCGCGTGACCCTGTGGTCTGGCGGCAATTCATGTTCCAGGCGGTGATGAATTCCGCCGTTCCCTTTACCCTTGTCGCGTGGGGGGAGAAGTCGGTCGATGCCGGGCTGGCCGCCATCCTGAATTCCACGACGCCGATCTTCACCTTCCTGCTGACGGCGCTGATCACCCGGCATGAGCCGGTGACATGGCGGAAACTGTTCGGGGTGACAGCCGGCCTGATCGGCATCTGCCTGATCATCGGGATGGAGGCGCTGGACGGGCTGGGCGATCAGCTTCTTGCCCAGATCGCCATCGTAGCGGCCACTGTCTCCTATGCGGGTGCCGCCATCTATGGAAAGAACTTCAAGGGGCTGCACCCGATGCAGCCAGCGGCGGGGTCAATGCTGTGCGGGGCTGTCCTTTTGCTGCCGGTCAGCCTGATTGTAGACCGGCCCTGGACTTTGGCGCCGTCCATGCCCTCCATCGGGGCGCTGTTGTGCCTGTCGGTTTTCTCCACCGCCATCGCCTTCACCATCTATTTCCGGCTGATGCAGACGCTGGGATCAATCGGCACCACGTCGCAGGCCTATCTGCGCGTTCCCATCGGCGTGGGGCTGGGTATCCTGTTCCTGGGGGAAAGCCTGTCACGCACAGCCCTGGGCGGCTTGGTCTGCGTCGTCGCCGCCGTTATCGCCATGACCTTGCCCGCCCGCGCCAGGCGAGCCGGTTGATCAGCCACAGGATTCCGACCGGGAACGGGCGACGCCTTCGTCGGTGATGGGAACGAATCGAAAGATCAATGGCGATGATCTTGATATAAAATGAATTTGCCGATACAGCCCAGAAACGAAAAAGGCGGCCCATTGGCCGCCGCTTTTCATTCGTCCATCGCGTCAGGCGACGGTTAGTATAAAGATCGTAGGACCAACTTGGTAAGCAGCGTGACGCTCTGGCTTAACAGGCCCAGTGAAGCTTTTGATTTCATTGAATTTCGAAGTGGTGCCCAGGGACGGAATCGAACCGCCGACACGGGGATTTTCAATCCCCTGCTCTACCGACTGAGCTACCTGGGCACACCGTACTTCGTAACCACCGAGGCGTTTGTTTGTCACCGCCGCCCGGTGTGGTGCGCCTTATAGACAAGGCATCCGGGGCTGTAAAGCATTGAATTGCGCATCTGCGAAATTTTTTCAGCGGCCTTCATCGTCGCCCGGTGCCTCATCCACAGGCACACGGTAGACCTCGCCCAGCCAGCGGTTCAGGTCCACGTCGGCGCAGCGCTTGGAACAGAAGGGACGAAAATCCAGCACCGGGGTGCGGCCACAGATGGGGCATCCGGCGGCCTTCCTGGGCTTGCGCAGGGCGGACAAATCAATGGGATCATCACTCATGGGGTGGCATCCTTACAGCAGCAGATCGGCCAGTGGCGGGCCGCGGCGGGCGCGGGTGACCTCCACCAGGCCCAGGCGCGACATGCCATAGACATGGGTGGCGACCGGATCATCCGCCACCGCCGATGACAGGCGCTGGATCACCGCCTCCCGGTCGCTGGCGCGGGCCATGTTCACAAAATCCACGACCACGATGCCGCCGATATTGCGCAGGCGGAGCTGTCGCGCGATCTCCATACAGGCATCCAGGTTAGTGGCCAGCGGGTTGCCGCGTTCGCCGCTATTGACGTCGATGACGGTCAGCGCCTCTGTCCGGTCGATGACCAGCGATCCCCCTTGGCCCAGATCGATGCGGCGGTCGGTCAGGGCGGCAATGGCGCTGTCGGCATCACCCTGATCGAACAGAGGGCGGGGGGCCTTGTGCGGGACGATCAGGGGCAGCAGGTCGGGTGCCAGGGTCAGGGCGGTGCTTTTCACAGCCGCCAGCATCTCCGGCCCTTCCACGGCGATTTCCGTCAGCCCGTCGCGTGGCAGCTCCACCAGGGCGCGCCGGATGGCGTCGGGCGCGGGAAGGAGCGTCGCGGGGGATGTGCCGCCCGCCGCCCGTTGTGCCCGGTAGGCGTCGGCCAGCAGGGCCTCTGCCTCGCCCAGCACCAAGGCGGGGTCAGCCGACAAAGCCTCCGCCCGCACGATCCAGCCGCCCTGGTTAGGCAGGGTGGCGGAGAGACGCTGGCGCAGCGCCTGAACCTCCGGTCCCTTGCCCAGGCGTTTGGAAATATGGATGCCGTCGCCGAGCGGGGTGTAGACCAGGAAACGGCCGGGCAGAGACAGGTCCATGGTGAGGACCGCCCCCTTGCCGTCATGGGCGTCGGCCTTCACTTGCGCCATGATCATCTGGCCCGTGCGCAACAATTGCCCGATACGGGCGTCGCGTCGACCGGGCCGGATATCGGCGGCGGAGAGGAAGCCTGGGGTGCTGTCACCGAATTCCACGAAGGCGGCGTCCAGCCCGGCCACGACGCGCGTCACGCGGCCCAGCACGATGGCACCCAGCCAGGCCGGGCGTTCGGTATGGTCAAGGGCCAGATCGGTCAGGATGCCGTCGGACAGCATGGCGCAGCGCCGCAAGGGCCCGCGCTGGTCGATCAGCAGCCGGCGGCGCATCAGCCCCGTGATGTGGCTTGGGCGGCGGCCAGCGCCAGCGCATCGATTCCGGCGGCGCGCAAAATACCTGCCACCTCCGTCAGCGGCAGGCCGACGACATTGCTGTAGCTGCCGGAAAGCTGCCGCACGAACAGGCTGGCCAGCCCCTGGATGGCATAGCCCCCGGCCTTGCCCTTCCAGTCGCCGGTGGCCAGATACTGGTCGATCTCATCCCGCGACAGGGTGCGGAAGATTACCTGGCTTTCGACCACGCGGCTCCAGACCTTGCCATCCGTGCCAACCAGGGCGATGCCAGTATAGACGCGGTGGCGACGCCCCTGAAGAAGGTTCAGGCAGCGGCGTGCGGTGTCCGCATCATCCGCCTTAGGCAGGATGCGCCGGCCCAGCCCCACCACCGTGTCGGCGGCCAGGACGATGGC
This sequence comes from Niveispirillum sp. CC-CTL257, assembly GCF_059489915.1. NCBI lineage: Bacteria > Pseudomonadati > Pseudomonadota > Alphaproteobacteria > Rhodospirillales > Azospirillaceae > Niveispirillum > Niveispirillum sp. CC-CTL257. The sequence continues at coordinate 1,444,082 of NZ_JCAJXE010000001.1, read as the reverse complement.
CCCGGCGTGGCGTGCCGCCACAATCCCCGCCTTTTCCCGCGACAGGCGCTGGGCATGGGGGGAGGGGAGTTCGTCCGTCAGAGGAGATTCGTCAATATCCGCCGGATCAATGGCATCCGGCACCAGCCCGATCTGGGCCAGCAGTTCCCGCCGCCGGGGGGACCCGGAGGCAAGGATCAGGCGCGGACGGTCAATGCCGGGTTGGTCGGGCGTTGCCGCCGCGCGCGCGTTCATCGTCAAATCCTGCCGCTCACTTGAAGCGGAAGGTGATCCGACCCTTGGTCAGGTCGTAGGGGGTCATTTCGACGTTGACGCGATCACCCGCCAGCACGCGGATGCGGTTCTTGCGCATCTTGCCAGAGGTGTGGGCCAGCACTTCATGTTCGTTATCGAGCTTCACGCGGAACATCGCGTTGGGCAGCAGTTCAGTCACCGTGCCAGAAAACTCGATCAGATCTTCCTTGGCCATGTTTTCCTGATTTCGGGATGGTAAAACGCGCACATAGGTGAGCGTCACAGCCGCGCGGGTCAAGTGTTTTCAGCGCAAAGCAAGGGCGTTTCACACGCTGGGCAGGGTGCACGAACGGCACCCCCGGCTTATTCCACCCCGAACCGCTTTTTCATGCGGCGGAGCAACGTATCGCGCACCTGGCGATAGGCATCGAGTCGCGCCTCGCGGCTGCCTTCCACCAGGGTGGGATCGAATGTATTCCAGAATTCGACGTCGCAGGCCGTGGTGCGGGTCATTTCAACGGCCCGGTGCTGCGCCTCCGGCGACAGGGAGATGACGAGGTCGAAACTGTCATCCTCCAGCTGGTCGAACGTCTTGCAGCGGTGGCGCGACATGTCGATGCCCAGTTCGGCCATGACGGTCGTCACGAACGGGTCGGGCTCGCCTTCGCGCACGCCGGCGCTGTCGACATAGATTTGCCGCCCCATCAGATGCTTCAACAGCCCTTCGGCCATGGGCGAGCGGATGGCGTTATAGGTGCAGGCGAACAGGACGGAGGAGATTCGGGTCGGGCTGATTTCGGCCATCGACGCGACACTCAGTTCCGGATATGCAGCACGCAGATGAGCGTGAACAGGCGCCGGGCCGTGTTCAGGTCCATTTCGGCCTTGCCGGCCAGCCGCTCCCGCAGCAGTTCCGATCCTTCATTGTGCAGGCCGCGCCGTCCCATATCGATGGCTTCGATCTGGGACGGGGACGCCGTCTTGATGGCTTTGTAATAGCTGTCGCAGATCATGAAATAGTCGCGCACGATGGTGCGAAACGGGGTCAGCGGCAGGGTCAGCCGGTTCAACGGGCTGTCATCTTCCTTGCGGACATCAAAGATCAGCCGGTTATCTTCCGCCGACAGGAACAGGCGAAACGGTCCTTCGTCCGGTGTCTCCACCAGGGCGAAGCGGTTCTCATCCATGAGGTCGAACAGGGCGACGGCGCGTTCATGCTCCACCTCCATGTTGCGGCGGATGACATTCTTCTCCACCAGTTCCACATGGACGATGCGGTGGTGCGGCGCGTTCATCATCCCTCCCCGGTGGTTGTCTTTATGTTTTCTTAACCTGCCTGCCCAGCACCCCGCTTGGCAAGCTGGAACGCGTCAGCGCAGACGGATCGCCACCGACAAGGCGTGGGCGCCCAGCCCTTCGGAATTGGCCAGCGACACTGCCGCCGGGCCGATCTTCGCGAGGCTTTCAGGCGTGCAGCCAACAAGCGTGGTGCGCTTCATGAAGTCCAAGACGTTCAGACCGCTGGAGAAGCGGGCCGAGCGGGCCGTGGGCAGCACATGGTTAGGGCCAGCGACATAATCACCGATGGCTTCCGGTGTGTAGCGGCCCAGGAAGATGGCGCCGGCATTGCGGATATTGGCGGCGAGCGCATCGGGATCGGCCACGGCCAATTCCAGGTGTTCGGGTGCCAGCCGGTCCACCAGCGGCACCGCATCGTCCAGACGATCCACCAGGATGATGGCCCCATGGTCGCGCCAGGAGGTCCCGGCGATTTCCGCGCGAGGCAGGGTGGCCAGATGCGTATCGACCGCCGCTGCCACGGCATCGGCAAAGGCCGCATCGTCGGTGATCAGGATGCTTTGCGCGCTGGTGTCGTGTTCGGCCTGCGACAGCAGGTCGGCGGCGATCCAGGCGGGGTCGTTCTGCCCATCGGCGACCACCAGGATTTCCGACGGGCCGGCGATCATGTCGATGCCGACAGTGCCGAAAACCTGCCGCTTAGCGGCGGCGACAAAGGCATTGCCGGGGCCGGTGATCTTGTCCACCGGCTTGATGGTTTCGGTTCCGAAGGCCAAGGCCCCGACCGCCTGCGCCCCGCCGATACGGTAAATCTCCGTCACGCCAGCCAGTTGGGCGGCGGCCAGGACCAGCGGATTGATCACGCCATCGGGCGTGGGAACCACCATGGCGATGCGCGGCACACCCGCCACCTTGGCCGGGATGGCATTCATCAACACGGAGGAGGGGTAGGAAGCCAGACCGCCCGGCACGTAAAGACCGACCGCACCGACCGGCGTCCAGCGCGCGCCTAAGCGCACGCCAGCGGGATCGGTGAAGAAGGAGGATTCGATGGGTTGTGTGCGGTGGAACGCCTCAATCCGCGCGGCGGCCAGTTTCAGGGCGTCCAGCGTTTCGGCGTCGCACTTGGATACCGCATCGGCGATTTCGTCCGCCGTGAAGGCCATGGCGTCGGCGGTGATGTCCAGACGGTCCCAGCGCTTGGTGTACTCCAGAACCGCCGCGTCGCCGCGTGCCTTCACATCGTTCAAGATGGATGTCACGGCATTGTTCAGGTCTTCCTGAACCTCACGCTTAGCACCCAGCAGCTCCTGAAAACGGGCCTCGAAATCGGCGTCGCGGGTGGAGAATTTAACCGGCATTGCCGATGGCCTCCTGAAAACGGTCGATCCAGCCCTGGATTTCGCCGTGGCGCGTCTTGAAAGCGGCGCGGTTGACGACAAGGCGGGAGGAGATATCGGCGATATGCTCGATCTCAACCAATCCATTGGCCTTCAAGGTGGTGCCGGTGGAGACAAGGTCAACGATGCGCGAGCATAGGCCAAGGTTGGGGGCCAGTTCCATGGCGCCGTTCAGCTTGATGCATTCGGCCTGTACGCCGCGCGCCGCGAAATGTCGGCGGGTTATCTCCGGGTATTTGGTGGCGACGCGCACATGGGACCAGCGTGACGGATCGTCACTGGTGGACAGGTCCACCGGCTCGGCAACCGCGATGCGGCACTTGCCGATACCCAGGTCCAGCGGCGTGTAGATATCCGGATAGTCGAATTCCATCAGCACGTCGCTGCCGCACACACCCAGATGGGCGGCGCCGAAGGCCACGAAGGTGGCGACATCAAAGCTGCGCACACGGATGATCTTCACATGTGGAAGATTGGTGTCGAACTTCAGGGCGCGGGATTTCGGATTGTCGAAATCGGCTTCCGGCACGATGCCGACATGATGCAGCAACGGCCTCACCTCATCCAGAATCCGACCCTTGGGCAGGGCCAGTACCAGCAGGTCATTGGCGGCGGGCGACATCATGTCCTGGACGCTCCAGGTGGGTTGAATAGGGCTGCTTACATGGCACGCCAGGGCGGACCCGTCCACCCGCCGCAGCGAAGGGCGGGGTTGCGTGAAACTTCAATCAAGCGGCAGGGACAGGCCGGACTTGACCGGCGACAGGGCAAAAATGGTGGAAAATTTCTGGATCAGGGCATTGTCCATCAGGACGCGGCGCGTGAAGGCGTCGTAATCCGCCATGTCGCGGGCGGTTACCACGGCCACGAAATCCGCATCGCCCGCCGTGTACCAGCATTGCTGTACCTCCGGTGCCGCCCGCAACTGCCGGCCCATCTCGTCCACCACCACTGACCCGCCGCACGCCAGGGTGATGGACACGATGGCGGTCGGGGGGCGGCCCACCTTGGCTGGCGACAGAACCAGCGGTTCCGCCTGAATCACGCCGTCGGCGCGAAGACGCTTCAGCCGCCGCTGCACCGCCGTGGGGGACAGGCCCACCCGTTCGGCCACAGCGTCGGATTTCAGGCGCGCATCGTCCTGCATCAAGGCCAGGATGGCGCAGTCAAAGGGGTCGAGCTCGCTCATGAGCGCAGGATAAAGGCGCTGCCACCGCAGGCCAAGGCCGCAACGCGGCGGCAAGCGGTAGCAAAAAGCCGTAAGGCGGCTTTACTTATCATATAATATCCCCGCCATCGTAGCTTCTGGCCCTTCGGAGACAGCATGTCCGACGCCGATTTCATCATCCATGACCCGGTGCGCGCCCGCGCCGTGATCCGCCGTTCCGCGAAGGTAGAGAAACTGTATGGCGATTGCCGCTGGGCGGAGGGGCCGGCCTATTTCCCGGCGCACCGCACCCTGATCTGGTCCGACATTCCCAATGAACGCATGCTGCGCTTTGACGAGGCGACGGGGGCGGTGGGGGAATTCCGGCGCCCATCCGGCTTTTCCAATGGTAACACCGTGGACCGGCAGGGGCGTCTGGTCACCTGCGAACATGGCGGGCGGCGCGTGGTGCGCACCGAACATGATGGCAGCATCACCGTTCTGGCCGACCGTTGGAATGGCAAGCGCCTGAACAGCCCCAATGATGTGGTGGTGAAATCCGACGGCTCCATCTGGTTTACCGACCCGACCTATGGAATCGACAGCGATTATGAGGGTTACAAGGCCGTCAGTGAGATCGGGGGCAGCCATGTCTATCGCATCGACCCCGTTACCGGGGCCGTGGATGTGGTGGCCGATGATTTTGTGAAGCCTAACGGCATCTGTTTCTCCCCCGACGAGAAGACGCTTTATGTGGTGGATACGGGCCGCACGCACCGGCCCGACGGCCCCTGCCATGTCCGGGCCTTCCGGGTGGGCGATGAGGGGCGTTTGTCAGGCGGAGAGGTGTTTGCCACATCCGAACAGGCGGGGTTCGATGGGCTGCGCTGTGACGAGTTGGGCCATCTCTGGATGGCGGAGGATGACGGGGTCCATTGTTATCACCCCGATGGCAGCCTGATCGCCCGTGTGCTGGTGCCGGAATGGGTGGCGAATGTGGAGTTCGGGGGCGCACGCGGCAACCGGCTTTATATATGTGCGACCAGCGGTCTTTATGCCGTCATGCTGGCGGTACGGGGCGCAAAACGATTTTAAGCGACCGTGTAATGGTGTCGCTTCAACCCTCTATGGCGTCCAACCCCCTTGCCCTTTGCCCCGAATCCGGCCATGAAAAGCCCTTAGTCTTTCCGTTATCACAGAGTGCAGAGACGATGGCTTACCGGATTCAGGGCGAAACGGGTGAATGGGAAGTGGTGATCGGGCTGGAGGTCCATGCCCAGGTCATTTCCAATGCCAAGCTGTTTAGCGGGGCCGCCACGGCCTTTGGCGCGGCCCCCAACAGCCAAGTCAGCTTCGTCGATGCCGGCTTCCCCGGCATGCTGCCTGTGATCAATCAGGTCTGCGTGGAACAGGCGGTTAAGACCGGCCTGGGCCTGAAGGCGCAGATCAATCTGCGCAGCGTCTTCGACCGTAAGAATTATTTCTACGCCGACCTGCCGTCGGGATATCAGATCAGCCAGTTCAAGCAGCCCATCGTGGGCGAGGGCACGCTGATCCTGGATCTGGCCGATGGTGCCACGCGGGAAGTGGGGATTGAGCGCCTGCATCTGGAAATGGATGCCGGCAAGTCGATGCATGACCAGCATCCGTCCAAGACCTATGTCGACCTGAACCGGGCCGGCGTGGCGTTGATGGAGATCGTGTCGAAGCCCGACATGCGCAGCCCGGAAGAGGCGGCGGCTTACCTGCGCAAGCTGCGCACCATCCTGCGCTATCTGGAAACCTGCGACGGCAACATGGAAGAAGGCTCCATGCGCTGCGACATCAACGTGTCGGTGCGCAAGCCGGGCGGGCCGCTGGGCACGCGGACGGAGACGAAGAACGTCAATTCCATCCGCTATGTGCAGCAGGCCATTGAGTATGAGGCGCAGCGCCAGATCGAAGTGATCGAGGAAGGCGGCACCATCGTCCAGGAAACCCGCCTGTGGGATCCGGGCAAGGGCGTGACCCGTTCCATGCGGTCCAAGGAAGAAGCGCATGATTACCGTTACTTCCCCGATCCGGACCTGCTGCCGCTGGTTCTGGAGCAGGAACTGGTGGATCAGATCAAGGCGACCCTCCCCGAACTGCCCGACGATAAGAAGGCGCGGTTCATGGAGCAGTATAAGCTGACCTCCTATGATGCCGGCGTTCTGGTGGCCGAAAAGGCCCGTGGCGACTTCTATGAGGAAGTGGCCAAGGGTCGTGACCCGAAGATGGCCGCTAACTTCCTGATCGGTGATCTGCTGGGTGCCTTGAACAAGACGGGCAAGGACATCACCGAATCGCCGATCAGTGCCGCTGACCTGGGCGGTTTGATCGATCTGGTGGCGGACAACACCATCTCCGGCCGTCTGGCCAAGGATGTGTTCGCGCTGATGCTGGAGACGGGCAAGTTGGCCATCGCCATCGTCGATGAGAAGGGCCTGCGTCAGGTCACCGATACGGGCGCCATCGATGCCGTCATCGCCCAGGTGATGGAGGCCAACCCCGATAAGGTGGCCGAATATCGGTCCGGCAAGGACAAGCTGTTCGGCTTCTTCGTCGGTCAGGTGATGAAGGCCAGTCAGGGCAAGGCCAACCCGGCCATGGTGAATGAAATCCTGGCGGCCAAGCTTAAGGGCTGAGGCTTTCAAACAGGTGAGTGGAAGGCCGCCGGCGCGATCCGGCGGCCTTTTTCATGCCGACTGGCGATACCGCGCCGCCAGCCAGGTGCAGACCACCAACTGTATCTGGTGAAAGATCATCAGCGGCAGGATGATCAGGCCGACCTGCGCCACGGGGAACAGCACGCCCGCCATGGGCACGCCCGACACCAGGCTCTTCTTCGAACCGCAAAAGACCAGCACGATCCGGTCGGCCCGGGTGAAGCCCAGCCAGCGGCCGATCAGCGCCGTTACACCCAGGACGACAGCCAGCAGGATGATGCTAGCCGTACTGATCACCAGCAGATCGGAAAGGGCCACCTTATGCCACAGCCCCTCAACCACGGCGGCGCTAAAGGCGGAATAGACCACCAGCAGGATTGATCCCCGGTCGGTGTAGGAAATGGTCTGTTTATGCTTCTGCACGAACCGCCCAATCAGGGGGCGGGCAAGGTGACCGACGATGAAGGGCACCAGCAGTTGCAGGATGATTGCTTCCAGCGCCGCCAGTGAGATGCCGCCCTGTCCGCCGGTATTCATCAGCAGACCCACCATCAGCGGGGTAATGAAGATGCCCAGCAGGTTGGAGGCCGACGCCGAACAGATGGCCGCCGGCACATTGCCGCCCGCGATGGAGACAAAGGCGATGGAGCTTTGCACCGTGGAGGGCAGCAGGCAGAGATAAAGGATGCCTGTGGCGATGACCGGCGAGAGAGCGGAGGCCGGCAGCAGGCCCGCCGCCAGCCCCAGCAGCGGGAACAGAACAAACGTGCTGGCCAGTACCGTCAGGTGCAGACGCCAGTGGCCCATGCCGGCTAGGATGGCGTCGCGCGACAGCTTGGCCCCGTGGAAGAAGAACAACAGCGCGATGGCGATGTCGGCCACGATATCGACAATGCCCGCCACAGTTCCCGCGGCGGGTAACAGGGCCGCCAGCCCCACTGTCGCCAGAAGGGCCAGCAGGAACGGGTCGACGATGGCAGCAAGGAAATGGTTCATCAATAGGCATCCAAGGGCGGGCAGGGGACCCGCGATGGAGAACACTATGCCTGCGCCCGGATGTTGTGCGGCAGTCCCGATTCCTCCGGGGTGGCTTGTGCGCCACGCACAGAAAAGGCGCCGGGTGTGACCCCGGCGCCTGATCAGTCCATCACTGTTGTCAACAAGGTCAGCTGGCGGCGTCGCCCGTCACCAGCTTGGCGATCTGCTTGGCCCAGCGGCGGGTGAACCGGTCCGCATCGCCATAAATCGTGTAGCTGTTGATATTGTCGGGGAAGGGCAGCCCCATATCGGCATCGGCGATGACGGCCACCACCTGACCTGTCTGGCTATCCGTCAGGGTCGCCTGAAAGGCGGCACGGCCAACGGAATAGACGCGGTCAACGGTGCCGCCGCCGCGTGCCTTCTCGGCGTGGAAGGAGCGGTTGGGGACATAGTCGGTGAAGGTGATGGCCAGCTTTAGGACACCCGGCCCCGGCTCCTTCACCATGGCCGGCCCGAACGCTTCTTCCAGTTGCTTGGTCATGTACTCAAACGCATGGTCGCGTTCGCGCACCGACAGCAGCACCTCGTCAAAGCGGCGCTCAATGGCGGTATCCATGGGGGCCAACATCACCTTGCCATAAGAGGCGAGATTGACGCCGGGCTTCACAAAGACCTTGTCGAGATTGGCATGGTCCTGTTCGGTCAGCCCCTCGGTCACCAGCTTTGGCGCCTTCTTGGATGGGATACCGTCCCAGGCGCTTTCGGCGGCAGCGGCGGTGCCGGCAGCCAGAACCATCAGGGACAGACCCAGGATGCCGGCCAGAAGGCCAGCCTTGAAACCAGTGCCATCGGCACGAATCACGGCGGTGTCGGTCATGGCGATGGGCTTTTCATGTCCGAACATGGTGTCGAACTCCATTCATAGGGCGCGGGGACGAACCCGTGCGATACCGCGTTTGTGCGGCGGAGAACCGGGCCGCCCCCGTCCCGGTATGTCCCGCGCATCACTGCCGGGATCACTTTTTAAGAATGGGGTGTTGCAGCGCCGTTGACAAGCCCGCTTCATGCCACTAAACACCCCTCTCACCGACGCAGCCCCGGTTCAACCGGTCTGCTGCAGACGGTGCGGAGGGGTGGCCGAGCGGCTGAAGGCAACGGTTTGCTAAACCGTCGTACCGGGAAACTGGTACCGTGGGTTCGAATCCCATCCCCTCCGCCATTCTCCCCATGACATATACGGCAGTTCGGCAGACGCCAGGGGCGCTGCTTATCGCTCTTGTTCGCCGCAACAATGCGCGCGGGGGCCGATATTCGACACGGACGATGCCGTGACCCAGGCAGACCAACACGCCCCGATCAGTGAACCTGTTCCCGAAACCCGGCGGTGGCCGCTATGGGTGGTTTCAGCCTTAGTCTGGTTGTGCGTTGCGCTGATCAGCACGGTGCAGGGGCAGATTTTTGCGGCTTATACGGGCCGGGTGCAGGCATGGTGGCCGGCCTTTCATTATACGGTGGCGGTCTTTTCAGTTTGGGGGCTGTTGACGCCGGCGGTGCTGCGGGCGGCAAGGGCGGTGGAGCAGCGGCGGTTGGGTCGGGCCGCCACCGTCTGCGTGTGGCTGGCGGGTTATCCGCTGACCGTCCTTCTGCATCTCACATTGTTCGTTCTGCTGTACTGGCCGATCTATGGCGGGCAGGGGCTGTCACTGCTGACCATGGCGAAGGCGGTGTTCTTCGCGAACCTGGACAATTCTGCCTTTGCCTATATCGCCCTGATCGCGCTTGCCCGCCTCCGCCGACAATGGAACCCGCCCGTCATGGCACCGGTGGTGGTGGCGACGCCATCGCCGGCACCGGTGGGCGCGGAGGGGCTGTGGGTGCGCGTGGCTGGCGGGTTGCAGTTTGTACCGTTTCAGGACATCGACTGGATCGCGGCGGCAGGCGATTATGCCGAAATCCATGCTGGTGGCCGCACGCTGCTGACGGACCGGAGCCTGACTTCACTGACCGAGGAATTGCCCAGTACCACCTTTGTCCGGGTGCATCGCGGTGCCATCGTGCGGTTGGACCGAGTGCGGGAGGTGCGAAGCCTGGGCCGGGGGGATGCCAGCCTGATTCTGCATAATGGTGACATTCTGCGCCTCAGTCGGCGGTATCGCGACGGTTTCAAGTCCCTTCTGCCGTCCTGATCCCGGTTGCCGACCGGGCGGTCCCGCTTGCCGATACGTGCTGGCGGCTTGGGGTGTGACACATGAACCCTGGTTCTGTTCATTGTCACAACGGAACCTGCCATGATCTTTCGACTGCGTTCCTTGCTTCTGGCCCTGCCGCTTCTGCTGGCGGCGCCGACCAGTGCTGATACAGCCATGCCGGACGGCCCGGTCCTGATTGTCGGCGCGTTGCATCAGTTGCACGATCGTGAACCGGCCTTCGGGTATGACCGGCTGCGCGCATCCATCCTGGCCTTCAAACCCGATATTCTCGTGCTGGAGGTGCGGCCCGACGAGTTGGCGGAGCGCAAGGCGACACCGGGCCGGCCGGAATATCCCGCCATGGTGTGGCCGCTTCTGACCGAGATGCGGGTGGACGCGGTCGCCATGGAGCCCGGTGGGGAGATGTTCAAGGAACTTGCCGGTGAAGCGGGTGCAGCCTTTGCGGCGTTGAGCCAGCGCGATCCAGAGGGGGCGGCGGCCCTGTCGCGTCTGGAAAAAGCCATGGATGATGTTCTGCTGGCCTATTGGCAGTCACCGGCGCAGGTGCAGGACGAACAGACGGCTGCCATCGCCGCTGGGGTTCAGGCGGCGCAGTTCGCCCTGGCCGGCCCGTCATTCGCGGCGGCGCAGGCGCGGTGGGACAGCCATATGGCCGGGCAGGTGGTCCGCACCGTCCGGTCCCATCCCGGCAAACGGGTGATGGTCATCGCCAGCTATAAGAACCGCGCCTTGCTGGAACGCCTGGTGCGGAAGGCGGTGGCGGGCCGGGTGGTCGATGCGGCCCCCTGGTTCACAGCGACCGCCAATTGACCGCCCCCAAATCCTGAACGCGTGGATCACAAAATGACGACAAAGCATTGGTATCATGGCAGCTGCCATTGTGGGGCTGTCCGGTTCCGGGCGCATCTGGACATCCATTCCGGCACCAGCAAATGCAACTGCACCTTCTGCTGGAAGCAGCGGAACTGGAATGTCTGCGGGTTGAAGCCGGAAGATTTCGAACTGCTGTCCGGTGCGGATCTCTTGTCCACTTACGCCCGTAAGACGGAGACGTTTGAGCTGTCTCACAGGTTCTGCGCCAAATGTGGAACGCACACCCATGGCGATGGCTATCTGGAGGAACTGGGCGGTGCCATGGTGTCGGTACGGGTGGCGGCGCTTGACGATCTCAGCATTGAGGATCTGGTCTCTGCGCCCGTTACCTATTGCGATGGGCGGCGGGATAATTGGTGGAACCCGCCAGAAGAGATACGGCACCTCTGACCGCAGTGTGGTGGGCAGGGGGATTGCCAGCAGGGGCCGGGCGGGTTATCCTCCCGCCCGGTCGGCAGTTCACCCAGGCGTCGCCGTTCCCTTCCGGGAAAGCTAAACCTGCCATCGCGAAATGGTTTTCACGATTATTCCCACATTTCTTCCATCGACCGACCGCTTTTCCTGAAAAGCCGTGCCAGGTCGGAAGCCGGCGACCACCGACATCCATCATGGATCGGCACGACAGACGGGGAACAGCCATGTCCATGTCGATTGCTGAAGCAACGGCCGCGACGCCACGCGGCCTTATCCATTATGCCGATGCCGGGGAAGGTCCGGCGGTTCTGTCCCTGCATGGGGCCATGGGCGGAACGGACCAGGGAATGATCCTGGCCCGTGTCACCGGGGCCGATGCCGGGCGCGTTATCGCGCCGGCGCGTCCGGGTTATCCCGGTACGCCGCTGTCATCCGGCCGCACGCCGGAGGCGCAGGCCGATCTCTATGTCGCCCTGCTGGACCATCTGGGTCTGGACCGGGTCGCGGTCATCGCCGTATCGGGCGGGGGTGCATCGGCCCTGATGTTCGCCCTGCGCCATCCCGGACGCTGCCGGGGGCTGGTGCTGGTTTCCACCTGTGCGGGGCCGGAGCCGATGCCGATCCCGCCGGGCTTTCAACTGTTCAGGCTGCTGGCCCGCTGGCCCGCCTTTGTCGGGTGGATGAAGGGCAGGGCGCTGCGCAATCCCGACCGGATTTCCAGCCGATCAATCCCCGACCCGGAACATCAACGCATCTTGCGCGCCGATGCGGTCGCCATGCCGCTGTATCGTGACCTGCGGGCCGGCATGTTCGACCGGTTGGCGGAACGGTTGCCAGGGACGGAGAATGATATCGGCGTGACCCGCAGACAGCATTTCCCCCTGGCGGAGATCGGCGTGCCCACCCTGGTGGTGCATGGCACGTGCGATCCCCTGTTGCCCTATGAAAGACATGGGGTGGAACTGGCACGCCGCATTCCGGGGGCGGAGTTGCTGACGGTAGAGGAAGGCGGGCATGCCGCCATCTTCACCCACCGTGCGCTGATCGGCCCCCGTGTGGCGGGGTTCCTGGCGGCGTTGTAGGGCTGGCCGCAGCCGGTGGCGGGTTACGCCGCCGCCGGCTGTACCTTCCGGCCCATGGTCGGGCACATCAGCGCCGCGAACAGGCAGAGCACACCCGCGACATAGAAGGCCGGCATGTAGCTTTCCAGATAGGTGCGGGAGAAGCCGCCGCCGAAGGCCGCACAGGCGGCCCCCAACTGATGGCCCGCGAAGACCCAGCCGAAGACGAGGTTCGCCTTTTCCCGCCCGAACCGTTCCGCTGTCAGCTTCACGGTCGGCGGCACGGTGGCCACCCAGTCCAGGCCATAGAAGACAGCGAATAGCGACAGGCCATAGAAGGTGAAGTCAGAATAGGGCAGGTAGAGCAGCGACAGTCCGCGCAGGCCGTAATACCAGAACAGCAGCCAGCGATTGTCATAGCGGTCGGACAGCCAGCCCGACGCCACGGTACCGATGAAATCGAAAATGCCGATCAGGGCCAGCATACCCGCCGCCTTTACCGCCGGCATGCCGAAATCCACGCACATCGGCACCAGATGCGTCTGGATCAGGCCGTTGGTGCTGGCCCCGCAGACGAAGAAGGTGGCGAACAGTACCCAGAAGACCTTGGTCTTCGCCGCCATGCGCAACGTGTCGATGGCAGCGAAGGCCACCGATCCGGCGGGGGGCGGCGGGGCGGGGTCCGGTGCCCCCGGTGCCTCCCCATAGGCGCGCAGGCCCACATCCCCCGGCCGGTCGCGCATCAGCAGCAGCACACCGGTGGCGGCCACAGCCAGCATGGCGCAGATCACCGACAGGGCGGTGCGCCAGCCGATCTCTTCCGCCAACCACGCCGTCATCGGGATGAAAACCAGCTGCCCGGTGGCCGAACTGGCTGTCAGCAGGCCGATCACCAGCCCGCGCCGGGCCGTAAACCAGCGGGTGGCGATGGTGGCGCCCAGCACCAGGGCCGTCATGCCGGTGCCCAGCCCGACCACCACACCCCACAACAGGACCAGTTCCCACAGGCTGTTCATCCCCAGCGACAGGATCATGCCGCCGCCGATGATGGAGAGCGAGGTCAGCGCCATGCGCCGCACCCCGAACCGGTTGATCAGTGCCGCCGCGAACGGTCCCATCAGGCCGAACAGCACCAGACGGATGGCCAGCGCCGTTGAAATTTCTGACGCGGTCCAACCGAACTCCTTCTGCAACGGGATCATCAACACGCCCGGCGCACCCACGGCCCCGGCGGCGGTGATGGAGGTGAGGAAGGTCGCGGCCACCACGACCCAGCCATAATGGATGTTGCGCGCGGCCAGCCGCGCCGCCAGACGATCAGACAGGAACAAGCCACACCCCCCGTCACCAGCCCTTGCGAAAGCCGCTGGTAATGATGATGATCATAATGATAAATTATTCATGATGATTATCATCAAAACGGTCAAGCAGGATCGTTGGCATTTTTAGGGGAGGTGGGTTGTGCGTGTGTCGAAGCAGAAGGCGGGGGAGCATCGCGACGCCATCCTGACGGCGGCATCACGCCTGTTCCGTGCCCGCGGCTTTGACAAGGTGGGTGTGGCGGAGGTGACGCAGGCTGCCGGCCTGACCCATGGCGGCTTCTACGGGCATTTTGCGTCGAAGGAGGCGCTGGCGGCAGAGGTCTGCGACCTCAGCTTCGGGAATGCCGTGCGGCGGGTCCAGGCATCGGCCAGCCTGGAGGAATATGTCGATTATTATGCGTCGGTCGAACATCGCGACCGGGAGGGGCCGTGCCCCATGGTGGCGCTGGGAGGCGATGTTTCGCGCCTGTCCGGGCCGGTGCGGGCGCATTTCTCCGCCGGGGTGGCCCGCTATATCGCCGCCATCCGTGCGCATCTGCCGGGTGACGAGCCCATGGCGGAGGGCAGGGCGTCGGCCCTGGTTTCCATCCTGGTTGGCGGCATGAACCTAGCCCGCGCCGTCGCTGCCACCGACCCCGCCCTTTCGGAAAATATCCTGGCAGGGGTGCGGCAGCAGGCGCGGGCCGTGATACGCGGATAATACCACCGGTCATTTATTTGACCGGTGGTACGGCGGCGACGACCGCCGCGCCGCACATGCGGCGTTAGCCAAACCCACGGATGTGGGTGCCGGCACCTGAGGGGCATGAAAGATTGACCACAGGTCAAGATTTCATGCCGCTGGTATCGAGTCAGTGCGCCAGTAGCAGGGACAGCGTCGTCTGGTTCAGCATGGCGCGGGTGACGCCGCCCAGGATCAGTTCACGCAGCCGTGAATGGCCGTATCCGCCCATGACCAGCAGGTCGGCCCCGACCTCTGCGCAGGCATCCTGTAGCTGCTGCGCCACGCTGCCCGCGCCGGACAGTTTGTGATATTGCGCCGGGATATTGTGCCAGGCGAGGTAATCGACGACGGGGGCCGCTTCCTCCGCGTCGGTGCGCATTGTATCAACGCCCAGCACATGCACCGCATCGGCCCCCGACAGCAGCGGCATGGCCAGCGCCAGGGCCCGGGCCGACTGGGTCCGACCATTCCAGGCGATGGCCACGCGGCGGCCCAGGACAGCGGGCGTCTGTTCCGGTGCCACCAGCAGTGGCCGCCCGCCCTCCAGCAAGGCGGCTTCAAGCCCGACCAGTACGGCGGTGCGGTCCTCGTTGGCAACCGACGGGAAGACGGTGACGTCGGACAGGCGGGCGGCGGCGGCCATCACATCCTCTGTCACGCCCGCTGCCTCTGCGAAGCTGCCGCTGACCCGGTCGCTGCCGGGGGCGCGGTCGCAATAGACGCCGCCAATGGCGGCCAAGGCCTTCTCCAGATGGTCGCGGGCCTTGGCGGCGTGGCTTTTATTCTCTTGTTCCAGCGATTTCATCAGATCCTGGATCAGTGCGCCCGACAGACCCTCGCCCACCATCGGCATCACATCACGCGGGTCGGCGCGCAGATAAAGGGCGGCGACATTGCCCTTGGCGGGTGCCGCCAGCAGCAACGCCGATCCGAGGGCAGCAGCGTCGCGCGCGCCGCCGGTGACGAAACAGGTGATCTTGCGAAAAGCCATGACCGGTCCCCCTTGTGCCGTTTCGCGGCCATTGCCGCTTGGAAACGCATCCTTGACCCAGCATCACGCCATACGCGGAACCGGGCATTGACATGGATCACCCAGCACCGAACCCGACTATAACAGATTGGCGGGAAAAATGTTGAACGGCAGGGGGCGATAAGGAACACATCGGTATTGGCCCCTGCGGCAGTGCCGCCGCCGGCTCTTGGCGTGGGCGATTGGATGCCGTCTGATGCGGGCAGATTGATCAAGGGGTCATGATATGCGTTGCACCATCCTTATAGCCGCACTGCTTTCCGCGCTGGCCTTTCCGGTCGCTGCCGCCACCCTGCCGGAGGGGCCGGCGCTGACCGCCGCCATCGAAAAGGCGGATGCAGAATTCTTCGATGTATTCTTTGAAGGCTGCGACCCCGACCGGGTCGCGCGCATGCTGACGCCCGATTTCGAGATGTATCACGACAAGGGTGGGGAAGTGGCGCGGTCCGCCACCGCCATGCTGGACCTTTACCGCAAGAATTGTGAAGCCCGCAAAGCCCCCGATGCCTGGCGTTCGCGACGGGAACTGGTGCGGGGCAGCATGACCCTGCACCCAATCGCCGGCATCGGCGTGTTCCAGCAAGGTGACCACGTCTTTTATGAACGCAAGGGCGACGGCCCGGAAAAGCTGGCGGGCAAGGCCCGATTCAGCCAGCTCTGGCGGCTGGAACCCGATGGCTGGAAACTGTCGCGCGTCTTTTCCTATGATCACGAAGCGGTGAAATAATTTTCAAACCCTTGTGCCATGTGGCGGCGCAACATAAGTTACGATTATCATGCCCGACAGCGTCGCCAAGATCGTTTCCGCCGCCACCATGGCCCGCCCGCTTTACCTGGGCGGGGAGATCTACCGTCATTCCAGTTATGGCCGGAAACATCCGCTTTCCATTCCGCGCGTATCGGTGGCAACCGATCTGATCCGCGCCATGGGCTGGCTGGAGGATAACCGCTTTATCGACAGCCCGCAGGCGACGCCCGAACAGCTGGCCCGTTTCCATGATCGCGATTACATCGCGGCGGTGCAGCGGGCGGAGCGGGATCAGAAGGTCGATCTGGACACCGCACTTCGTTATGCGCTGGGCAAACTGGAGAATCCGGTTTTCCCGGAAATGTACCGCCGCCCCGCCATCGCCGCCGGCGCCGCCATCCTGGCGGCCGATCTTGTCCGTGATGGGGGTGTAGTGCACTCCCCGGCCAGCGGCACACATCACGCGCGCCCCGGTCGGGCCAGTGGCTTTTGCTTCTTCAATGCACCCGTGCTGGGCATTATGGCGCTGCTGGACCAAGGGCTTGATCGTATCCTTTACGTTGATCTGGATGCCCATCATGGTGATGGGGTGCAGGACGCCTTTCACGATGATGAACGTGTCCTGACCATCTCCACCCACGAAGAGGCGCGGTGGCCCTACACGGGCAAGCTGGAGGACCGGGCCGGTGGCTTGGCCCGCAACATCCCGCTGCCTGCCGGTCTGAATGATGATGAGTTCCGTCATGTGGTGGAGGAAGCGATCATCCCGCTGGCCGTCGCCTTCCGGCCCCAGGCCATGATGATCCAGACGGGGGCCGACGCCCTGGCCGACGATCCCTTGTCGCGCCTGTCGCTGTCCAATCGCGCCCTCTGGCGGGCCGTGGGCGATTTGGTGGGGCTGGCCCCGCGCACCATCGTGGTTGGCGGTGGCGGCTACAATCCCTGGTCGGTGGGCCGTGCCTGGGCCGGTATCTGGGCTGTGTTGAATGGCATTGACCCGACGGACACCCCCCTGACCCCGGCGGCGGTGGATGTTCTGAAGTCGCTGACCTGGGACCGGCGGGAAGGACGCAACCCGCCTGCACGCTGGTTCGACAGTCTGGTCGATCCACCGCATGAGGGGCCTATCCGCGACATGGTGCGGCAGGCCGCAGCATCCGTGCGCGACCTGTGGTAAGGTCTGATGGAACGTAACCCCGCGCTGGGAACCATCATGCTGCTGCGCCGTCTGGCCTTTGCACTGCTGCTGTCGCTGTCGCTGTCGCCAATCATCCTGCCCGCCGCCATTCCCGATGCCGCTGCCCAGATGGGACCGCAAACAGGGTTGAATCGCGACAATCTGGTCATCGAAACCAAGGGCGGCCAGCGCCACAGCTTCAATGTCGATCTGGCCCTGACCCCGCAGCAGCAGGCCATTGGCCTGATGTTCGTGGAGAAAATGGCAGACGAGAAGGGGATGCTGTTCCTGAACGATGAAGAACGGCCATTGTCCTTCTGGATGAAGAACACCCTGATCCCGCTGGACATCATCTTCATCGACGCCAACGGCTATATCCTGAACATCCAGCATGGCAAGCCGCTGGACCTGACGCCGCTGCCGTCTGCTGGCCCGGCGCTGGCCGTGCTGGAGCTGAATGCCGGCCTGTCGGCCAAGCTGGGGATCAAGCCGGGGGACCGGCTGCTGCATCCGGCCTTTGGGGTGAAACGCCCGCAGTGACCGATCTGGAAAAACTGCCCGGCCTTGGTCCCAAGACCGTTCGATGGCTTCTGGAAGCTGACATCGATAGCGTGGCGACACTTCGGTCGGTCGGGGCCGTTGCTGCCTATCTGCGTCTGAAGCATATCCGGCCACGCGATGTATCGCTCAATGCGCTTTGGGGCCTGTATGGCGCCTTGAACGGCATTGCCTGGAATCGAATAGATCAGGAAACCAAACAATCTCTGCTCGCACAGGTTTCCTATGCGTCAGAAAGGAGACGAGGTTCGTTGATCCCTTGAAATCAACGGACCTGCCGCCGTCTGGCGCGTGATAAAATCAACAATGGTTTTCTATACGCCCCCTTTGCAGCGACTGCCCACGCCGGTGACGCCGCCGTCGAAGGATCGTCACGTCCTGGGCGTAAACCGGATTGAAGAACGGCAACGGCGGGAAGAAAAGGGGAGGGAGGGACGCAGCCTTCGCCATCGCCTGATTGATCTGGTGATGGATGAGGTTGAAAGCCTTCCCGACCTGTCAACGCCGCAGAAGCAGCGTATCCGTCACAATCTGGGCCGCTTCGCCGACCGGCAGCCCGATCATCCCGCCGGCCAGCCGCCACCGCCGCCGCCCACGCCGGAACAGGCATTGGCTGCCATGACGGCGGATGAGCCTGCGCCGGTCGAAGACCTAGTCTCTCCGGTAATCAACGATGGAGTGGATGCCGTCGAACTGGGCCGGCAGATGCAGGTGCTTCTGGGCCTGCACAGTGAGCGGGCCACCAAGATATCCAATTACATCCACGCCCTGATGGCCGTCACCCCGGACAGCCATCAGGTCAGCCTTGATATCTGACGCGGGTCTTTATTTCCCCAACGCCTTAATCAGTTCGCCCATATTTTTGACGAACGCGGCGGTCGAAATGCCTTCCACCGGGTAATCAGCATTGTAGGGGGAGGTGTCATAGAGATCACCCACCCGCGTGGCCCGATATTCCCCGCCCGTCGGCGTGGCGGGACCATCGCCGACATAGGGGTTGGACGTCGCGGTCAGCTTCACCGGCCAGTATCCACGTGTGTTCAAGCCTCGGACCAAGTCTGCCAGCTTGTCGGCACCCGCCACCTTTTCTTCTTTGTCCTTCTTCATCATGTCGAACACATCGACGTCGCGCAGCGTGAAATAGCGGGGCAGGGCATAGGTGCCGGGTTTCGCCAGCAAGGGAGACCCTTTCGCAGCCTCTTCTCCCTTGGTGGCCGCCAGCTTCTGATATTCTGAGCGTAGGGCGGCGGTGTCGATGGACCGGAAGGAGCCGTAATGGGCGATCACCTCATTCGGGCTGTCGCTGGTGTAATATTCGCCATTCACCACATTCGATCCGCGCCGATGCAGATACAGCGGCTTATCCGTCCCGATCTCCAGGAAGGTCGGGTGCGTCCGGCCTTGGGTCCGAAGATTCTGTGGTGACTGCACCTTGTCCAGCCAGTCCAGCGCCTCCGGCACGCGCGCCAGATATTTGGCATCGCCGGTCAGGCGGTAGAAGCTCAACAACTGCTTGATATTGTTGGCTGTCGTATGGGTGGCAAAGGCCTCCGGCTCATAGGTGCGGGCACCCGCCGGCTTCAGGTCGGTGGTGCGGTGCTGCAGGCCCCAGGCGGGTTGCGGCTGTGGCTGCTGCGTCGCGATGAAGATGTCCATGCCGCGCCGGATAGGATCGATCAGCTTCTTATCGCCCAACACCTGATAGGCGAAGATCAGAACCTCCAGATTCTCGCCTGACACATCGTCATTAAAGGTGATGTAGCCGGTATAGTCCGGCTTGCCATGCAGCCCGCCATCCTTGACCAGGGGGAAACGCTGCGGCCAGCCGCCATTGGGATATTGCGCGTTCAGGATGAAGCCCAGCGCCTTGTCCAGCGCCTTCTTGAGGCCCTTGTCCTTCTTCTCCAGATACAGGCGCAGCAGGAACTGCGTTGCCTCGGCAGTGCCGGCATCGTCAAAGGTGCCATTGCCGTAATAATGATGGAATTCCTCCATCCGCCAGGCGTTCTTGCCGTAAGTATCGTACCAGCGCTTCAGCGAGTCCTCACCCGCCGTATCAATGACATAGTTCCATCCGCCGCTTTCCAACTGCCCCTTAATCAGCGCGTCCGCCGTCTTCATGGCGGCATCCAGATACCAGCTGTCGCCCGTGGCGTGCCAGGCATCGAGGAACAGGTGCCCCACCGTGGCTGTGCCCGGCGGCTGTACCCAGATCATGGTCTTGTTGGCTTCCAATTCCCCCCAACGGCGGGAAAAGTCGGGCAGATATTGCCAGACATAGCCACCATTGACGGCCGCTTCCTCCATCATGAACCGGGCCGCCCGCTTCATGGTGGCCAGGATTTCGTCACGACTTGGGGCCTGTACGGCCTCCTGCTTGGCAGGACTGTTGGTGGCGGACTGGGCATGGCCGGGCAGTGCCAGCATCAACGGTAGGCAGGCACAGATCAGGGCGCGCTTGAAAGCGGCAATGGGCATTCGAACATCTCCGGGCTTCTCTCCATCGGCGGCTCTGCCGGCCACCTCTCAAGTCCCGAGTAAATCATACATGACACCGGTTTCCTAGTACGATCATGTCGCAAACTGTCACCGGTGTCAGAGTAATGGCTGATCAGGCCGCCTCGTCGCAGGTTTCCTGGCCCGTCCGTCCCAGCTTCAGCTTCCACCCGACATCCGCAATGGCGCGCAGAACCGGGAAAACCTCCTGCCCCAGATCGGTCAGCCTATATTCGGTGGAGGGTGGAGAGGTGGGCATGACGGTTCGCGCCACCAGCCCGTGCTGTTCCAGCATGCGCAGCCGGGCGGTGAGGGTCTTGGCCGAAATATCCGGCATGTCCACCCGCAATTCACCAAAGCGGCGAGGCGTTGCCTGCAAATGCCACAGAACATGCGTGGTCCAGGCACCGCTCAACAGGTTCATGAATTCCGACACGGGGCAGTAGGGTGCTGGCACAACGGGGTTCTTGCGGATTTTCAAGGCCATGGCGCGGAGATTCCGGTTACCGGTTCGAAACTTCAAAATGCAGGTTACCAGAAGTTACCAGCTATACAATCGCAACTTCATTCGCCATCCTCCGCGCCATCGCAAACCCCTGAGGGGCCTTACGTTCAATAATTGAGGATCACCATGAAGCTCTACTACAAGGCCGGTGCCTGCTCCCTTGCTTCCCATATCGCCCTGCGCGAGGCCGGTTTCAATCCGGAGATTGAGGCCGTGGACCTGCCGACGCACAAGACCGCTGGCGGTGTTGATTTCTATACGATCAACCCCAAGGGCTATGTTCCTGCCCTGGTCACGGACGAAGGGGAGCTGCTGACCGAGGGTGCGGCCATCATGCAGTATGTGGCCGATCTGAAGCCTGAGGCCAAGCTGCTGCCGCCGCCGGCCACACTGGCCCGTGCCCGTGTGCAGGAAGCCCTGAACTTCATCGCGACCGAGGTCCATAAGGGCTTCAGCCCCTTCTTCAACCCGGCCACGCACCCCGACACCAAGGCCGCCGTGCCGACTAATGTCAGCCGCCGCTTCGACGCGCTGGAGGTGCAACTGGCCGATGGCCGTGAGTATCTGCTGGGTGCCGATTTTACGGTGGCCGATGGCTATCTGTTCACGGTGCTGGGCTGGTCGCCCTATGTCGGGCTGGATCTGGTGAAGTGGCCGAACCTGTCGGCCTATCGCGCCCGCATCGCGGCCCGTCCGGGCGTGCAGGCGGCGTTGAAGGCGGAAGGTCTGATCTGATGGATGGCACGACCCCGGCTGATGCCGACTTCGCCGGGGTCACCGCCCTGATGGCCGAGTATTTCGGCGGGCTGTATCATTCCGATGCAGCCCGTCTTGGCCAGATTTTCCATCCGCAGGCCGTCTATGCCTGCGCGACGGAGGGGCGGTTGACCCATCTGACCATGGATGCCTATCTGCCCATCGTGGCCGCCCGGCAATCCCCCGCCAGCCGGGGAGAAGTGCCGCGCGATGAAGTGGTCTCCATCACCTTTGCCGGCCCCGTGACGGCCCTGGTCCATGCCCGGTGCGCCATGGGACCGAAGTTCTTCACCGACTTTTTGAGCCTGGTGAAGCTGGATGGGCGCTGGCAGATCATTGCCAAGACCTTCCATTTCGACCTGATGGAAGCCTAAATCGTGAGGGGCGCCCAGCCGTCGCGGCCCAAGGCCTCCAGCGGCTGGAAATTCGCCTTATATTCCATCTTGGGGCTGCCCTCGATCCAATAGCCTAAATAGAGATAGGGCAGCCCTTCCTGGCGACAGCGTTCGATCATGGCCAGGATCAGATGCGTGCCCAGGCTGCGCCTGGGTTCGTCGGGATCATAGAAGCTGTAGACGGCGGAATAGCCATCTTCCAGCCGGTCCACCAGCATGGCCCCACGCAGGCGGCCCGCGGGATCGCGGGTTTCCGCCATGAAGGTGTTGACGCGGCCTTCATCCACCATGGAGGCGAAATCGCCCGGCGTCATGCGGTTCATGTCGCTGTCGCTGTGGCGGGCGTCCTGGTAGAGAGCGAAGAGCTGGAACTGTTCGGGCGTGGAGGCGGCGGGCACCACGTCCAGCACCAGATCGGCATTGGCCCGCAGAATGCGGCGGTTGGTCCGGTTGGGGGCGAAGGTCGCCACGGGTACGCGCACCGGCACACACGAACTGCATCCCGGACAGACGGGGCGATAGACGATGTCATGACTGCGCCGGAACCCGGCCCGCGACAGGGCCGAATTCACCTCCGCCGCCTGCGGCCCCACCAGCCGCGTGAACAGCTTCCGCTCGACCCGGCCCAGCAGGTAGGGGCAGGGCATGGGGCCGGAGCGGAAGAATTGCTGCAGGGGCCGGTGCAGGGGCGGGATGACGCTCATTCGTGGCCCTGGCGCGGGGTGGGGTGGAGGGAGGATGGATCAGGCCGATAGCGTACCCGGTTCGTCGATCAGGAAAAAGGCCTGTGCGATGTCATTGGACAGCTTGCCGAAATTGATCTGCAAACCATCCAGATATTCATGCAGGCCCACGGAAATGACGGACTCGATGGTCTGGTTCGACAGGTTCCCCAACAGCTCGTCCGAGCGTTCCAGCGGCAGGGTGCCCCGACGCAGACGGTACTTGCTGTTCAGCCGGTTCAACAGGCTATCCACCTCCCGCATGCAGACCAGGACCGAACGCGGGAAATTGTCATTGAACAGCAGGAAGCCTGCCACCGCCGCCGGCGTCATGCCGCGCGGATAGACGCGGCGGAAGGCGTGATAACCGGCGGCCGAGCGCAGCAGGCTATTCCACTGGCTGATATCGATGGGGGTGCCGACATCGCGCGGGCTGGGCAGCAGGGTGTGGTACTTGATGTCCAGCACGCGGGTCGCCTGATCCGCCCGCTCCAGATTGCGGCCCAGCTGATAGAAGTACCAGCCCTGATCGCGGAAGAAGGTGCCCTCCGTAATGCCGGTATGGGTCTGGCAGGCCTCCTTGATGGAGGCGCAAAGCCGCTGGATATTGTGCTGGGCCAGATCGGTGGCGGGTTCCAGCGCCAGCAGCCGGTTATAGAACATATTCAGATGCGCCCACATCTCGGTCGAGATCAGGGGCCGCAGCTGCCGCGCATTCTCTCTAGCGGCCGCGATGGCCGCGATGATGGAGGTGGGGTTGTTCTGATCCAGCACGTAGAAATTCAGCACATTCTTGACGCTGGCCGTGGGGTACAGCTCAAAGAAGCGCTTTTCATCGGCGTTCAGGCGCAGGATCGGCAACCAGTTGGTGGAGCCGAAACTGTCGCGGGCAAAGGTCTCATGCACATCCAGGATGCGGGCCAGATTTTCGGCCCGCTCCATATAGCGGGCCATCCAGAAGATGCATTCGGCGTAACGGGCGAGAAGGGCTGCCATGTCCGGTTCTCCCCTTACTGGCTTTGCGACTGGGACTGGGATGACGAGGACTGGGATTGTGACTGCGACTGGGTGTGGAACGGATCGGTGCTGTCATCGGCCACCGGCTCCGCCTCCGCTTCCCCGCCCTCCGTCAGGACCCAGGTATCCTTCGAACCGCCACCCTGGCTGGAATTCACGATCAGCGTGCCCTTCTTCAGCGCGACGCGCGTCAGCCCGCCGGGCAGCACCCAGGTGCTTTTGGCGGTGATGGCGAAGGGGCGCAGGTCGACATGGCGCGGCTCAATCCCTTCCTCCGTCAAGGTGGGGCAGACCGACAGCGGCACCATGGGCTGGCTGATATAATTGGCCGGGTCCTCCAGCAGCTTGGCCCGGCATTCGTCCAGCTCGGCCTTTGTGGCGCGCGGGCCGATGGTGATGCCGTAACCGCCAGCCTCGCCCACCGGCTTCACCACCAGCTTGTCCAGATTGTCGAGCGTATATTGCAGCGCGTCAGGCTCGCGGCAGATATATGTGTCGACATTGGGGATGATGGCGTCTTCGCCCAGGTAATATTTGATCATGCGCGGGACATAGGCATAGACGGCCTTGTCATCGGCCACGCCGGTGCCGATGGCATTGGCCAGCGCCACATTGCCCTTGCGATAGGCCTCAAAAATCCCCGGAACGCCCAGCAAACTGTCGGGATTGAAGGCCTTGGGGTCCAGGAAATCATCGCCGATGCGGCGATAGATGCTGTCCACCCGGCGCAGGCCGCCGGTGGTCTTCATATAGACCTTGTCGTCGATGACGGCCAGATCACGCCCTTCGACCAGAGGCACGCCCATTTCGCGCGCCAGGAAGATATGTTCGAAATAGGCGGAGTTATAGGCACCGGGCGACAGCAGCACGACCTGCGGGTCGCGGCCATCATCCTCATTCGGGCGGGGCGGTGCGATCTCGCACATGGCCTCCAGCAGCTTGGCGCCGTAATTCTCCACATTGCGCAGGCCGATATCGCCCATCAGGTCGGGGAAGGCGCGCAGCATCATGTGGCGGTTCTCCACCACATAGGACACGCCCGACGGCACGCGGCCATTATCCTCCAGCACCCGGAACGTGCCCTCATGGTCGCGGACCAGATCGACGCCAGCAATGTGGATATAGGTCTTGAAGGGTAGGGTGATGCCCTGCATCTGCGGCCGGTAATTGGCATTGCCCAACACCAGCTCTGCCGGGATGATCCCGTCCTTCAGCACATGCTGATCATGATAGATATCATGCAGGAACATGTTCAGCGCCGCGATGCGCTGCTGCACGCCCTTTTCCAGATGGGCCCATTCCTTGGCCGCGATGATGCGGGGGATCACATCGAAGGGCAGGATACGGTCCACGGCCTTGGCATCGCTATACACCAGAAAGGTGATGCCAAGGTTATACAGCTCCCGCTCCGCGTCAGACGCGCGCCGTCGCAGATCGTCATATTGAAGTTGTCGAAGCCGGTCCTTCACGGCCTCGGTATGCGATGCCGGTTTGCTGGCAGAGCCGAACAGCTCATCATAGAAGCCGTTGGCGTCATAGGACGACAACAGGTCGTCAACACCTTTTCCAGACCCGCTCAACAGAGCCCCCTGCGCCCTTCGTGCCTTGCGATCCGTTGTCGAGGGCGATGCCGACACCGGTTTCGTTTCGCATGCGCGAGATTGAGATTAACAGATCAGTAAGGTTTGACCAGAGGCTCTGTGACCGCTCGCAACGGTTTTACTGCCTGTGCCCTTTTTGCCTGCCGAGACAGTAAGACAGCGGCGGGTTTGCCGGCCCACGCAACCAAGTGAAACACGAAATCCCTGTCTGTTTCAGAAGGGCGGCGGCGACCCCGACAGGCCCCGGCACCGGCGGGGCAGGGCGGATGTGAAACGCTGTGCAACATCGCAGGACAGGATGTTTCACAGGGCGTGGGCTGCCACGGGGCGGCGGCCTACGCAACCATGTGAAACACGAAAACAGGTTTTGTTTCGCAGCAACGGCGGTGGCCGGGATGCGGACATGGGTGGGGTGTTGAGGGGCGCAGTATAACACGGGGGCGGGGGGAAGTCAGCGGTTGGGGTGCGGGTGTTGCCGGACGCAGGCACCCCTTCCCTTATCCGCATGTAGGCCGTAACCCAATGGGCATGCGCCTGAAAAGGTGGGTGGTGTTGTGGTGAAGGGGCGGGAGTGATGGTGTGCCGGGGCGTTGGCAGGCTACAGACAGTCACCGAATGTCGGATTGCCCGGCCGTTCCAACAGTTTGCCCACCTCTTCGCGTAAGAGTTCAGCACCCCTGGTACGGAACTTGTCCCATAAGCCCACCATCTTAGGGGTGCAAAGAAATGCAGGATCAGCGCCCACCCTGGCGTTATTTCGCTTGAACGCCGCGATCTGGGCATCGTCCCATCCACCATTCACCGCGACATAGCGGTCCATAGCGGCGACATTCTCCTCCAGGGCGGCTTGATAGGCCGGATCGACCGTAACGGGACAACGCTTGCCCACCTCCGCCGCCGTCGTGGCAATGGCCCAGAGGCACAAAACCCCTTCTCCCGGCTTGCTCTCCCACGCCGCAGCCATCACGGGCGCGCTCGCCGTCAGTACGGCCCCGGCAAGCAGGGTGGCGGCAACGATGGTGTGGCGGAGTGTGGAAGAGGTCATACGCCGATCATGTCAGGTGTGGAGGGGCGGGGCAAGGTAAGGCGCAGGTAGCAGGGAGGCGGACGAAGGTCTGCTTCGCGCTCCATCGTGGTCGTTGAGCCCTTAACTGCAATAGCCTCAAAGCGGACATTACTCACGACTAGGGCAGTTTGCGGCTGGAGCTTTTAGCATGCAGGTGGCTCCGGAAACATGTTCCGGTGATGTGCCTATTCGAAAACGGAAAATCCTGAAATGACCTCACCGTCGGCGGGGTCGTAGACCACTGCCACCTCATGCCTCGCGCGGGTGAGACCGACATATAGTTTTGCGCGGGTTTCGGGCTTCAACTCCGATTGGGTATTTTTCAGCCAGTCGATCATTTCTTTGGTGGGATAAATAATGACACGGTCGAAGCCGAGGCCCTTTGACCGTCCAAACGTTAGCGCCGGCAGATCGGGAGATGCGATCTGGACGGTCGAGCTCCACCGGAGCTGCACCGGTCGCCTCGTCTCGAGATAACGGGGCAGATCCTTTCGCCGGACGATGAAGAGACCCGCATCATCGGGGGCCGGCTGCCGGCAGTCAGGACATTTGCAAACGGTCGCAGCAGCCAATTTTGGATAGAGCTTTGACGACAGTTCGCAGATAGCGGCGCTATTTCGGTGCGATGTCATGAGGCTGTTATTATCAATATCACAGGTAACCTTTCGCGGAAGTTCCTCCCGAATGAAGTCGGCAATGCCTCCACCCCTGTATTTCTTAAGGCGAGCCTCCAGATGGGTCACATAGGTGACCTGGCGGGGATCACCCACCATGACGACGTTGGCGGGGCTTTGGAAGAGCGCTACCAAAACGTCGAGGTCATAGCCTGCCAGATCTTGCACCTCATCTACGAAAATAAAGGGATAGATACGGGAAAGCCGTTCGATTACAGCACCGTCCGACACCTTGTTGCACCGTATCATCAGCCTCGACAATTTGTCTGAATAGACGCGATTTCGACGATCGAAGTAGCAGAGTCTGAAATCGGCCTCACCCCAATACATGGGACGGCCCTGCTTGTCATGCCCGCGAAAGCCGGACCTTTGAGAAACCAGATTCATGCCAGCGACGTCCCAATCGAACAGCTTTCCTTGAAAGGGTTTGATCCCGTGCTCGATCAGCAGACTGAACCACGTTTGGATATGCACGTTGCCCGGAACCGAGCCATTGATTTCAAAAAATTTGTGCCGAATCTCTTCCTCGTTCGATTCCGTGTAGGTGGTGACGAGGACCCGCTTTTGTTCAACCGCAAGCGCCTGCCTGACGAGGTAGGTGGTCTTCCCCGAGCCTGCCGCAGCAATGAAGAGCTTATTCGGCCCCATCATTTGGCAATCGCATCCAATATATATTTCGGATAACTGATTTTGGTCTTTGCTGAGAAAATCGCCAGCGCACACTCAGTCTTATTGTTCTTCATATAACGATGAAGATTATCGAGATCATGTTTGGTGCCGAACAGTGTATTGAAGGTCTCGACGCTATTGGATTTGACCAGCTTCGGCTCTAGAGTGTTGTAGTTGAAAGGCTTGCCGCTGACTAAGTCGCCATCATCGACCACAGTATCATAGCAAATTGTGATATGATCAACGCCCTTGTATTTGGCGTACTTCTTTTCGAGTGCGGCAATATCCCCATCGTTGTCGGTTACAACCACAACGGGGATTTTCAGCTCCGTCGCCAGTTCGAGAAAACGCAGGAACGAAAGCCCTACCGAGATGACATCAATCTCGTCTTCAATCGGCAATTTTCCGCCGTTGGCATCCATGTAGGCCCGTTGAACGACCAGTTCGTCCGCATCGCCCTCTACAAGAATCGACTTCTGCGACAACACGAGACGCAGCGTGTCATAGCCAGGCAGCTTATGGAAAAAGTCGCTCGCGTCCAGAGCCTTGATC
This sequence comes from Niveispirillum sp. CC-CTL257, assembly GCF_059489915.1. Lineage (NCBI taxonomy): Bacteria > Pseudomonadati > Pseudomonadota > Alphaproteobacteria > Rhodospirillales > Azospirillaceae > Niveispirillum > Niveispirillum sp. CC-CTL257. The sequence goes on along the minus strand of NZ_JCAJXE010000001.1, from coordinate 1,415,764 downwards.
CTCGTGACCTTCGCTTCCCGCAACAGTATCAGGTGGTCCAATCCAAGTTTGTTCGCTACGAAGCTACTATGCGTGGTGATGATGACTTGCTTGCCGCTATTATCGGTGCTGATATCGCTGATGAGCTGATTGAGCTTCGAGTGTGAGAGGTGGTTTTCCGGTTCCTCGATCAGCAATACGGTCGCTTCCCTATTCTTTTTGCTACTCAGCGCGAGGCGCGTTTTGACGATGCATTGCTCGCCCTTGCCGATATAGTGGAAGGGCACATCCTCAATATAAGTCATAAGGCTGTTTTCCCAGGCATTATGAGACGACATATCGACCGAGATACTGACCTTCTTTCGGCTAATCTTCGCCGCCTCCGCCAATCTTTCATTAATGGCGCCGACATTGCCGTCGGCTTTAAAGGCGTCTTTCAGCTTGCGGTGGGCTTGGGATATCGCAACACGTTCCCTGTCGTCCAACAACTCTCTGACAATGCGAGAGATGTACATATCCGAACCGCTTTGCACACGCGCGTTCGTTGAATCTATGAGGGCCGACTTGACAGGAATGGTGCGGGCTGTTGCTGGCTGGCGGGAGAATTCCAACCATTGGACCTGATAGAATTCCAAGGGTATAGAGTTGATCTCTTTGCTTTTCAGCAACTCTGTATAGGCGCCGTCGTATTTCTTATCAAACTCGATTGAGAAAAGGAGGCCACGTGCCTTGTCATTCTTCTCGGAGTTGCCGTTTCCACGAAGGTCTTCCAGCGCCTCGTCATCACCGTTAAGAAACAGTTCGATCTGTATCTCCGGCGGCCGTAGAGGGGATTTAGTGACGAGACTCTCTAGATACGCCCGCTCGATAATCCTATTAAATAGATAGGGAGATAGTTCGTTGCGAAGATACTTTCCATTCAGCATACCCGTTAGGCACAGATGGATCGCTTCGAGCAGCGTGGATTTTCCAGCCTCATTATTGCCAACAATGATATTAACGCCCTGATTGAAATCAACCTCGAACCAACCTTCGAAGCATTTGAAATTCTTGATTTTGACCTTCTCGATGTACATCGATCACCTCACTTCCCGCGAGGCCACTATAGCTTGTTCCCAAAAAAGCGGCGAGCCAAAACGACCGATAATTGTGCATTGATAGCTGCCGTTCTGATGTCGGAACCTGTTGATACACTTATACTCCATGGGATCAGCATCGCTGACCTTGGGCCGAAATCGGACCGCAGCAGCAGATTCTTTGATGCCTGCTTTCGACTATAGATACCCGGACATTGGACTGTCCGCATTCGGCCCCATATTACCTCTACCCCCGCCACCTGATCCGATACCGCCTAGCAGGCTGCTCCTCCGACATTTCCCGCCGTCGTAACTCCGTCTCCACGGCGGCGCGGACCAGAGAAGCGCGGTCTTCGCCGGGGTGCAGGAGCGTGTCCATCCGCTCAAAGGTCCCCTCGGGGAAGCGGGCGAGCATCTGCTGAACATATTTCAAGGGACGGGCCATAGGGCGTGTGTCGCCGATATCCGGGCAGGGGTCAAGGCGATATCGGGAGCTGATTTAATGGATATCCTCCTTGATATTTAATAGATATCTATTAATGTCTTTGCCGGATATCGCGAGCGTGGCCTTCCCACTAGCGGAGCGGGTGCGCGGAACGGGTGACGGGGTGGGAATGATATCGGGTGATGAGACATCGGTGGGCCGTGTCTATGGGCGGGTGCAGGCCCTGTCATTGCCCGTGGCGGGATTGGATGAGGAGGAGCGCGCCGCGCGTAGCCGGGGGCTGGCCGATCTGGTGGGAGAACTGGCGGCGGCACGGGCGATATGTGCCGGAGATGTCCGGTTGAAGCTGTTGATTGTCGCGGACAGGCTGCGTCTGCAAGGACATGTGCGCAGTGCGCCGTTCGGGGGCCTGACGATGCGGTTGCTTGATTCCGCCTGTGAAGATTTGCGGGTGATGGATGGTGTGGTGGAGAGTTCGCGGATTACGCTTCGCTAATCCGCGCTACGGGGTTGGTTCAGTGGCGGGGCGAGCCTGCTGCTTGCTCGCGCCGGTATTGAGTCATATCGGCGCTGATCGCGCCTTATGCTGGGTCCCGGCTTTCGCCGGGATGACGATGGAGGACGGGGCGGGGTGATGGCAGAGGGAACGGCGGCGGGGAAGGGCCGGTTGCCGTGAGTGAACGACCTCATGGGGGTGCCCACCGGTGCCCCCCCGTGTGCCTTTTCGGCCAACTTCACCTTGACCTTCACATCCCCGGTGCTGGCGGCGGGGCATGTCGGTGTCCTGCTGGACCTGCACCGCGCCATTGATGCGGCGATGGCCGTTACGCGGCGTGACGGGACCGTTGTCGGGCCCGTCCGCCACGGTCACTCCGTTACCACAGGTGTCAGGGTGCCGACGGCGGACAGGTCGCGGTAGGCGAGGCGGACGCTGTCGATCAGGGCGGGGTCGGTCGTGCGGCTGAAGGCGAAATAATGGTCGGATTGCAGGCCGGGGATCGGCAGCGTCGGTTCCAACGGCGCACAATCCAGGGCGATTGCCTTGCATCCACTGGTCAGCCCCAGGGACGTGAAGGGGGCAAGGTCGATATTGCCGGCCAACAGCTTGCGGATGTTCAACTCCACCTCCCGTACCGGCACCAGGCCGCCGCCCGCCGTCTCTGGCACAAAACCCTGCTGTTCCAGATAGCGGTGCGTGAAATCGCCCAGGGTGACGCCGACGCGATAGCGCTTGGCATCTTCCATGCTGGTGGGGTTCACATCCTTCCGGCTGCGCAGCCGATAAAAGCTGAAGCTGACCGTGGTGAGCCGGCCGCCCCATTCAAACAGGTCCTCCCGGTCCGGGCGACGGGCCATGGAATAGATCATCACATTCGGCTGGGTCAGCGCCATCTGATAGGCGCGTTGCCAGGGCAGGACCCTGATCGTGTACCGGACCCCAGCCTTTTTCAGCACCGTCTCCACCATCACCGTCAAGACGCCGGTGACCTTTCCCGTGGGACGGTCAATATAGCTGAAGGGGGGAAATTCCTCTGTCACGACAACGAGGTCGGGCGCCGGGGTGGCGCGGGCCAATGGCGTCAGCACCATGATCAGCAGTACGCCGATAATCCCAAGGCGCAGAGCGGTAGCCATGTACCCGGTCTCCAGGGGCGTGAAAAATACCGAATGGGTGGGGCGGTTTTTCGCCCGCATCGATGCCGGTGCCAATCGGCGATTGATGTCTCAAATTTATGACAAGTGCAATATGTCCTGCCATCCACCACCCCGAATGGGGTGGTTGGACGAGGGGGCGCCGGAGCATGCTTCCGTAGACTGAAAACTGCCCTGACGCCCCCCGCTGGTCCGTTTTACTTCACCTCGACCTTCACGATGTTGTCGTCGGAGTTGCGGTCGATCAGTTTGTTGTAGGGGTCGATGCCGGCGTGGGTGGGGAGTTTGTCGGTCACGAACTCGATGACCGACGTGCTGTCATCCACGGGGCGTTTTTCCAGGGCCACGACCTTGGAGGCGTCGAACCCGTCATCGCCGGGGCTGGCGGTGAACAGGCCGATATCGATGGGCAGGGACAGGGGCACCTTGGTTTCCTTGCCCTGGCCATCGGCCTCCACCTTGCCGGCCTTGACGGTCAACGACAGTTTGTAACGGCCATCCGCCTGCTTTTCGGCGCTGGCCGACACGGCCTTCAGATCATATAGCGTGATCTTTTCCAGCGTGTCGGTGATCAGGTCGGCCTTGTCCGGCCCCGCCTCTGCCTTCAGCAGGCGGACAAGGTCGGTGGAGCGGGGGTAGGGGTCGGCTTTGTATTTGGTCTCCGCCACCAAACGGGCCAGGGCGCGGTTGACCACATCCTCCCCCAACTGATCGCGCAGGAAATAGAGCGCCACCGAGCCCTTGCGGTAATGGATGTATTGCTGGTTTTCCACCCTTGCCAGCGGCTGTTCCTCCCGATCCTCCCCACCGCGGGAGCGCAGGTAGCTGTCCAGCTCATATTTCAGGAAGCGGCGGATCTTGTCCGGCCCATAGGCGCGTTCCATCACCATCAGGGCGCTGTATTGCGACAGGCTTTCCGACAGCAGCGTGCTGCCCTGAACGTTGGCGCCCATCACCTGATGCGCCCACCATTGGTGCGCCACCTCATGCGCGGTGACGTAATAGACATAATCGATCTTGTCCGGGTCGCGCACATCGGCGATGAAGCCGATGCTTTCCGAATAGGGGACGGTGTTGGGGAAGGCCTGGGCAAAGGTGGCGTAGGCCGGGAATTCCAGGATGCGCATCTGCCGGTGCTGATAGGGGCCGAAGGCAGTGCTGTAGTAATCCAGGCTGTCCTTCACCGCCGTGATCATGCGGTCCACGTTATAGGCGTGGGGCGCATGATAAAGGACGGAGACGTCCACATCCTTCCACTTGTCCTGTTTGACGGTGTAACGCGCCGACAGCCAGGAATAGAAATGCAGGATGGGCGCATCCATACGGTAATGGAAATACCGCCGGCCATTCTCCGTCCATTCCTTTTCCAGGTAACCCGGTGCCATGGCGATCTGGTCCGGGCTGGTGGAAACGGTGGTCTCAAAGGACACGAAGTCGCTGTCGCTGCGCAGGTAATTGTTGCGCCACTGGCTTTCATCCTCCAGTGCCGCCATGCGGTCATTGGGGGGAAGGTCATATTTGCGGCGGTCGGCGCGGCCCTGCAACATCATGCCGTCGACAAAGCCGATGCCCGGCGTCACCGCCATGTTGTTGATGAAGGTGCCGTTGGGGACAATCTCCGTCGGCCCGCCGCCATTGGTGAAGCCCTGATTATGCAGGCGCGTCACGAAATCCAGCGCCAGCCGGTCCCCCGGCTTCATCGGCGTGGGCAGGGTGATGGAATAGAGATTGTATTTGGCGTCGGTTTTGATGTCGCCGCCATTCTGAATGTCGAGCTTCAGCACTTCCAGCCCCGATTGCGGCGGCTGGAACTGCACATGGATGACGGGGATGTCGCCGCCGGTCTTGTTCTCCAGCATGTAATGGCCGCGCACCTCCATCCGCCGTTCATCGGGGAAGATGTCGGCGTCGGTGCGCACATCGGTCACGCGCGGCTGTGGCAGGTTTTCCAGGGCGGCGCGGTAGGTCTTTTCGTAATCCACCCGGAACTGCTCGCCCTCCTTCTTGGTGACGATCTCGTTCAGGATGTGGGTGTTGTAGAAAATATGGCTGCCCACGGCGGCGAAACCGAGAAGGCAGACGGCGACCAGACCACGTTGTGCATGCGTCCAGCCCTTGCCCAGGGACATCAGACGCTGACCGATGGGGGCCATGGTGCCGCGTGTCCAGGCGCGCTGTGCCAGGACCATCAGGATGACGGCCATGAAGGCCCAGTAGAGGCTGAACCAGGCATTGGCGGGCCCGAAATGGCCCATGCCGTTCATGTCGGACAGGGGGATGTTGGGGGCACCGCCATAGAGCAGCAGATTATCCTCCAGCCCCAGACGGCCCGCCACCATGTTCAGGATCATCCAGGCGACCATGATCAGCATGCCGACATATTTATTGCCGGCCAGGACCTGGAAGAACATGGACAGGACCGCGAACAGCAGGAACTGCGCCGCGGTGGCACCCAGCAGATAGCGGACATAGAGGCCGAATTCGATCTGCCCGCCAAAGCCGCGGAAGACCTGGACACCAATGCCCATGGCCATGCCCACCAGCATCAGCAGGATCAGGACCACGGCCATGGCGGCGAATTTCGACAGCACGAATACCCAGTTGGGGGTGGGCGTGGCGTCGATGATCTCGTGAAACTTCGCGCTGCGTTCGCGCCAGATCAGCTCGCCTGCGAAATAGACGGAGACGACCAGGGGCACGATGGAGAAGGCACCATTCAACAGCTCCACCACCTCCCGCGTGACGGGGTAGATGTCGGTGCCATACAGCATGCTCATGCGCGTCAGGGCGCCCAGGGCGTTGAAGGCGCCCAGCGCCAGCAGCACGATGAAGCCCAGGTTCTTCACGCCGGCCTTCACCTCAAACGCGGTGCGCAGGCGGAACTGCGCCAGCGTGTCGGCAAAGGCGTGGCGGGTAGCCACACGGGGCAGGGCGGGGGCGACGATGGGGGCGGCAGCATCGGCCTTGGCCTTCTCCGCCTTGCGCGGCACCCGTTCGGCAAAGCTGAACCGCCAGATGGTCAGGGCGGTTACGGAAAGCCCGATCCCGGTCCAGAGCAGGCGGTTCCAGAGCAGCATGCCCTCCAGCGGCACCATCTGCGTATTGCGTTCCACCACGGTCCAGTAGCGCACGATATTGCCGATGGCGGGCAGGCCGAACGGGTCCAGCAGGGCGCGGATGTCGCGGAATTCTGGGTCGCTGAACACCCGGCCTGTCACCAGATAGATGATCAGGACGGCCACGAGGCTGACATAGGTCAGCATCAGGCTGCGCGTGGCGGTGGCGACCGCAAAGAAGATGGCGCCCATGGCCAGAAGGTTGGGCACGGCCATGACACCCAGGGTGAACAGATAGTCGCCGGGCCGGAACGGTCCCACCGTTTCCGGGTCCAGCCACCACATGGCGCTGCCAAGCGCCATGCCCACCGCCGTCATGGAAAAGGCCAGCACCACCGCCGCGAAGGCACCCGTGAAGCGGCCGATCAGGTAGGGATACTTGCCGACCGGCAGGGAATGCATGATCCCCGCCATCTTCGTCTCATGATCGCGCAGCACCACATTGGCCAGGATGGCCACGGGGATGAACATGCCGAAGATGGACAGGATGGAAATGGTCTGAAGCACCGCGAAGGGCGAATTGATATGGACCGCGTCGCTGGACCCGATCTGGATATTGTCGATGGTCGCCGACAGAAAGGTCATCAGGCCGAAGACCAGCGCATTCACGATGAAGACGGGCTGGCGTATCTGGTAACGCAGCTCGAACCAGGCGATCTTGCCAAACATGGGCTATGCTCCCCGGCTCAGGCGGCGGCGCGGCTGGCGCGCAGGGTGGAGAAATAGACATCCTCCAGGCTGCCGGGTACGGGTTCAAACCCATCGCCGGGGTCATTGTCGCTGACCACATGCACTACACTGCGGCCTGCGAACAGGCGGGTGGAGATGACCTGATGGCGGGCCTGATGGTCGGCCACCTCGGCCTTGTCCACCACCTTGCGCCAGATGCGACCGCGCATGCCCTCAATCAGGGCCAGCGGCTCCCCCTCCGCCACGATGCGGCCACCGACGATGATCGCCATGTTCTGACAGAGGTCGGCCACATCCTCCACGATGTGGGTGGAGAGAATCACCACCACATTCTCCCCGATCTCCGACAGGAGATTGTGGAAGCGGTTGCGCTCCTCCGGGTCCAGGCCGGCGGTCGGTTCGTCCACGATGATCAGCTTTGGGTCGCCCAGCAGGGCCTGCGCAATGCCGAAACGCTGCCGCATGCCGCCGGAATATCCAGCCAGCGCCTTCTTGCGCACCTGATAGAGGTTGGTCTGCTGCAACAGGGCGGTCACCACCTCGCGCCGTTCCTTGGCGTTGGTCAGGCCCTTCAGCACGGCCAGATGGTCCAGCATGTCCTCTGCCGAGATGCGCGGATAGACGCCGAATTCCTGCGGCAGGTAACCCAGCGTGCGGCGCAGGGCCACGGGGTCGGCCAGAACGTCGATTCCATCAAAAATGATCTGGCCGGATGTCGGCTGCTGCAACGTGGCGATGGTGCGCATCAGCGTGGATTTGCCGGCACCATTGGGGCCCAGCAGACCGAACATGCCGCGCGGCACCGACAGGGTCACGTCGGTCAGCGCCTGGACGCCATTGCCATAGATATGAGACAGGCCCTTGATGGAAAGCATTATTCCCCCAAATGTCACTGATCACGGTGTCCTCGCAGTCCCCTTGGCTCTGCGTTGACGGATCGTTAACCATTTCGCCATGAAGCCATGGAAACTTGCGCCCGCGCAAGGACCGCTTCTGCCATTCCCTTCGGAACCCTTCCTGTCGGACCTGCAACCGCCTATATAGGTCGCGCAATGATGCTCCGGCTGGTGGCGATTACCCCGATCATGAAGCGTACCTACACTCGCAAGGAAGTACAGGACCTGCTGGGCGCCCTGGAAGGTCAGGCGCGTGAGGCCATCCGTCTGGCCAAGAACGCCGAGGAAGAGGCCGCCAAGGACAGTTTCCTGGCCTATAACGACTTCCGCAACAAGGTGGGGGAGTTCCGGGCGCTGTGCATCCTGATTGAGGGGCGTCTGAAATCCGTGGATACGGCGCGCGTCGATGATCTGAAGGAAGAATATGCGCGGCTGGACACGCTGATGCTGGGCCTGCTGGTCCGCGCGTCGATGCGATTCTTCTTCGTGCTGTCGGCCAAGACCATGCTGCCCATGGGTGCCCGCGACATCTTCATCTCCGAACTGCGCAGTCTGCACGATGCGGCGGAGAAGCTGCGCCGCCCGGAATATGCCGCCACCATGGGCGACAAGCTGAAAGGTGATCTGGAGACGGCCGAGCTGATCCTGGAAGAGATCATCGACAAGGCACCGGGCCTGCTGAATTTCGGTTGATGACGGGGCGGGAGATGTTTCCCCGCCCCGTTCAGGATGGAATCACGCGGCGTCCACCACCCTGGTCACGGTGATGCGTTTTTCCCGCCGGTCCACGGTCTGGTAGGTAATGCTCTGCCCCGGCGACAGGCCCAGCAGGGCGCAGCCCACGGGCGTCAGGATCGAAATCGCGTCGGGTGGCACCGGACAGCCTTCTTCCGGCATATGCAGGGTGCCGCTATGGTCGATGCCGGCATCGTCGGTGAAATGCACCCGTGAGCCCAGCCCCACAAAGGGGCGGCGCGTCTGCCGGTCAACGATGTCGGCGCGCAGAACCTCCTGCTGCAGGAACATCGAAATCCGCGCGTAGGAACGGTGCATACTGTCAAGCAACGTCTCAAGCTTCTGCAAATCATCGCGCAGGATGCGGATGGGCGGGTCGCCAATCTGGACTTTACGGTTCATCATTTCCTCTATGCGAAAAGGCACCCGGTACTGGGTGCCGAGGCCAGCAAGCATCATGGCAATGGAAAGGTCAACCCGCCGCGACGTCGCGCCGCGAAAGGGGTAGCCCGTAATTGCCGGCACCCATCCGTGCTTCTGTGTTGTTGAGAAGGTGGGCGTAACGACAACAGAAGATGGAGTGCCCCATGACCACGATCCTTTTGATCATCCTGATCCTTATCCTGATCGGTGCCTTGCCCGCCTGGCCCTATAGCCGGGGATGGGGTTACGGCCCGTCGGGCCTGCTGGGTACCGTTCTGATCGTGCTGTTGATCCTGATCCTGCTGGGCCGGATATAAGCGGTGCAATATCCCCGTGACAGGGAGAGGGCGCGGACGCTATCCCTTGTGATTGTTCCAAATTCAAAGGGTGCGTCCGCATGTCCGATCAAGACCATTATTTCCTGTCGCTGGCCGCCGACATGTCCCGCCAGGGCATGGAAGGTGGCCAGGGCGGCCCGTTCGGGTCCGTCGTGGTGATGGATGGGGAGGTGGTGGGACGCGGCTGCAATCAGGTCACGTCCACCAACGACCCCACCGCCCACGCCGAAGTGGTGGCCATTCGCGATGCCTGCCGCAACCTGGGCCGTTTCGATCTGCGTGGTGCCGTTCTCTATGCCAGTTGCGAGCCGTGCCCCATGTGCCTGTCGTCGGCCCTGTGGGCGCGGGTGGACCGCATCGTCTATGCCAATGACCGGTTCCAGGCCGCCGATATCGGCTTTGACGACGCCTTGATCTATGAACAGGTGGCAAAGGCCCCGGATCAGCGCATCATCCCCTGCGACCACCGCCCCAATGACAATGCCCTGTCGGTGTTCCGCGACTGGGCTGGCAAGGCGGACCGGGTTCCGTACTGACCCGCGACGGAGGGGGAGCATGGCGATGCTGGGCGTGAATGACCTGCTGGTCCTTGTTGATATCCAGAATGATTTCTGTCCCGGCGGCGCCCTGGCCGTGCCGGATGGCGATGCGGTGGTACCGCTTGCCAATGATCTGGCGCGGCGGTTCCATGCCGCCGGCGGTGGCGTCGTCCTGACCCAGGATTGGCACCCTCCCGGGCATTCCAGTTTTGCCGGCAGCCATCCGGGCATGGCCCCGTTCCAGAGCATCAACCTGTCTTATGGTGAGCAGACGCTGTGGCCCGCGCATTGTGTGCAGGGCACAGACGGGGCCTCGTTTCATCCCGGTCTGGATGTGCCCATGGCCGCCCTGGTGCTGCGCAAGGGGTTCCGCTCCGGCATCGACAGCTATTCCGCCTTTTTCGAGAATGATCGCCGGACGCCGACGGGTCTTGCCGGCTATTGCCGGGAACGCGGTTTCACGCGCCTGTTCTTCGCTGGTCTGGCCACGGATTTCTGTGTCGCCTATTCAGCGGAGGATGCGGCGCGGGAAGGGTTTGAGTCGGTGCTGCTGTCGGGTGCCAGCCGGGCCATCGACCTGAACGGATCGCTGGACGCGGCCCTGTCGCGCCTGCACAGCGCCGGGGTGACGGTACGGCACGATCTGTGATCCCGACGCCTGTGCATCCCCGCCGCATCAAAGCGTCACTTTCCTTTCCCATCCAATCGGATTATGCCGCCATGCATGGTCGTCGGCGCGGGCGGGAGGTCGCGTGCAGCTTTCGGTTTTGATCCCGGTTCTGGATGAGCAGGATAACATCCTGCCCCTGCTGGATGAAATTTACGCCGCCCTGGCCGCCGCCCCGGATTTCGAGGTGGTGGTGATCGATGACGGGTCCACCGACGAAACCGCCGCACGGGTGACGCGCGCGCTGGCCGAATATCCGACCCTGCGTCTGATCCGCCATGCTGGTCGCGCCGGGAAAAGTGCGGCCCTGATGACCGGTGCGCGGGTGGCGGCGGGTGAGTGGCTGCTGTTCATTGATGGCGACCGGCAGAACGATCCCGCCGATATTCCCGGCATGCTGGACCGTTGCGAGATAGATCCTGATGTTGTCCTGGTGAACGGCATCCGCACGCGTCGGCAGGATACGCTGTCCAAGCGGCTGGCATCGCGCATTGCCAATGCGGTTCGCGGTGCGTTGCTGCGGGACGATTGTTCCGATACGGGATGCGGGTTGAAGCTGATCCGTCGTGACCTGTTCCTGGATCTACCAGCCATCGATTGTCTGCACCGGTTCATCCCGGCCCTGGTGAAGGGCAGGGGGCTGACCTATGCCAATCATCCCGTGAAGGACCGGCCACGGGCCACGGGTGTTTCCAAGTATACCAATTGGCAGCGGGCCTTGGTCGGCCTGTCCGACCTGTTCGGCGTCATGTGGCTGATCCGCCGTCAGAAGCGGCCGGGTGGCAGCACGGAGATCAAGGCCCCATGATCTGGACCCATATTGAGGCCTGGTGGCATGCCGCCATTGACGGCCAGGGCTGGCTGGTGCTGTTCGGGATGGCGGCCCAGGCCATGTTCATGATGCGCTTTGTCGTGCAATGGGTCAGTTCCGAACGCGCGGGCCGCAGCGTGATGCCCACGGCCTTCTGGTGGTTCAGCCTGGGCGGCGGCCTGCTGCTGACCATTTACGGGTTTTTGAAACATGAGCTGGTGATCATCGCGGGGCAGTTGCCGGCCCTGATCATCTATACCCGCAATCTGCACCTAATCCGCCGTGAACGGCGGGAGGCGGGGGCATGAGCCCGGAACGGGCCATGCGCAAAGTCTGGCTGCTGCTGGCCCTTCTGGCCTTTGCCGCCTTCGGGCAGGGGTTCTTCACCATTCCGCCGTTCGACCGGGATGAAAGCCGCTATGTTCAGGCCAGCCACCAGATGCTGGAAACCGGTGATTTCATTGATATTCGGTTTCAGGAAGAGGCCCGGCATAAGAAACCCGTGGGCATCTACTGGATGCAGGCCGCCACCGTCCATCTGTTGACGGGGGGCGAGGATACGGGACCGGTGTGGATGTACCGCGTGCCGTCCCTGATCGGCGCCATTGCCGCCGTGCTGCTGACGGCCTGGGCTGGACTGGCGCTGTTCGGGCCGGGGGCGGGCTGTATCGCCGCCATGATGATGGCGACCTGCGTCATTCTGGGCGTGGAAGCGCGCATGGCCAAGACGGATGCGGTGCAGCTGGCCTGTATCCTGGGCTGTATGGGCGTACTGGCACGGGCCTATATGCGGCCGGACCGGGAATTGCCCCTGTCCACGGCGCTGCTGTTCTGGGTGGCGCTGGGCATCGGGGTGCTGGTCAAGGGCATTATTCTGATGGTGGTGGGGACTGCCATCCTGGCCCTGTGGCTGATCGATCGGGAGGTATGGTGGCTGCGCCGGTTGCGTCCGGCCCTGGGGCTGCCGCTGTTCCTGGCGATCATCCTGCCCTGGCTGATCGCCATTGCCATTGCCACCAAGGGGGCGTTTTTCGGCACGGCGGTGGGGCATGAATTCCTGGGCAAGGCCGGGACGGGCCAGGAAAGCCACGGCGCGCCGCCTGGATATTTCCTGGCCACATTCTGGCTCAGCTTCTGGCCCTGGGCACCCTTGGTGTTCCTGTCGCTGCCCCTGATCTGGGCGCGGCGTCATGAGGTGGCGGTGCGCTTCTGTCTGGCCTGGATCATCCCGACCTGGGTGATCCATGAGGCGGTGGTGACCAAGCTGCCGCACTACACCCTGCCGGTGCTGCCGGCGCTGGCCCTGCTGGCGGCGGCCATGGTGATTAATAACCGTCGCCCGGTCTTGTCGCGCGGTTGGGTCTGGGTAGCCACCGGGATGACGGTGATCGTTTCCGTCGCCTTTGCCGGGGCCATTATCGGCTTTCCGGTGCAGTTGATGGGGCAGGTGCAGGCCGGGTCGGTGCTGGCGGCTGTTGCCATCCTGGTCGTCGCCGGCCTGATAATCTGGTTGATCCGGTCGGGTCGTGGCGATGCGGCGGCCTATGCCGTGGTCGGTACCGTCTTTGCCTATGTCGGCATCTTTGCCATGGCATTGCCCAACCTGACGCCCATGTGGTTAAGCCCGCAGGTGAAGCAGGTTTTCGACGAGAACAAGCCGTGCCCCGGCAGCATCCTGGCCGCCGGCGGCTATAACGAGCCGTCGATGGTGTTCCTGGTGGGGACCCGGACGCGGCTGGGCGGCGGGGAGTTGGTGGCGTCTCATCTTCTGTCTGATCCGGCCTGTGCCATTGGCATGGTCACCACAGGGCGGGAGGAAGAGGCGTTCAGCGCCGCCCTGCGCGCAGCGGGGCGTGAGCCGTTTCTGGTTGCCGAGCTGTCAGGTTTCAACTATTCGCGTGGCAAGAAAGCCATTCTGCATTTTTACACGCTGTCAGACCGGGTTATCGCTCCATAAGGTGCCGCCAGGGGGCTTTCCCGGCGGGGGCACCTGCTGCTATCAAGGCCGCCACGTATTCTTGTGATGGAGGTTTTTATGGCGGGTCGTATCGATGCGCGTCTGGCCGAACTGAATATCGAGCTGCCCAAGGCCGCCGTGCCGCTGGCCGCCTATGTGCCTGCCGTGCGCACCGGCAATCAGCTTTTCATCTCGGGCCAAGTGCCGATGTGGAATGGCGAGCTGCGCCATGTCGGCAAGCTGGGTGACGGTTATTCCATTGAGGACGGGCGCGAGGCGGCCCGCACCTGCGCCCTGAACATCATCGCCCAGGCCAAACTGGCGCTGGAGGGCGATCTGGACCGGATCGTGCGGGTGGTGAAGCTGGTGGGCTTCGTGAATTCCACGGGTGATTTCAATGACCAGCCCAAGGTGATCAACGGCGCGTCGGAACTGTTCGGCGAAGTGTTCGGCGATGCCGGCAAGCATGCCCGCTCCGCCGTGTCCGCCGCCTCGCTGCCCTTCGGTGTGGCGGTGGAGATTGAGGCCATTCTGGAAGTAGAATAAGGCTTTATGCTGGACGGGCGGTGTCGCGGCGCTTGGCCTTGACCCCGCCCGTTCTATATCCTGACCTTGCAACTGCACGGCGACGCCCATGCCCGATGGTCAGGAACTGGACAATCTCAGCATCGACCTTGTCGATGATATTCGCACCATCCCCGCCGCTGACTGGGATGCCTGTCTGCTGGACACGGGCGGCGGGGCCGATAACCCGTTTCTGCGCCACGCCTTTCTGGCGGCGCTGGAAAGCAGCGGGTCGGTCGGGGGCGATACGGGTTGGGACCCACGGCATATTGCCGTGCGGGACGCGGCGGGCCGTCTGGTCGGCGTGGCCCTGCTTTATGTGAAATACCATTCCTATGGCGAGTATGTGTTCGACCATGGCTGGGCCAATGCCTTGGACCGGGCGGGCGGACGCTATTACCCCAAGCTGCAATCGGCGGTACCCTTCACCCCCGTGACGGGGCCGCGCCTGCTGGTCCGCGCCGATGCGCCGCCGGGCGTGCCGGGGGCGATGATCGCCACCCTGTCCGGGCTGGCGCGGCGCAACGACCTGTCCAGCGTACACGTCACCTTTCCCAACGAGGCCGACCATGACCGGTTCGTGGGGGCTGGCTGGCTGTCGCGCATCGGCACGCAGTACCATTGGGACAATCGCGGCTATCGCAGCTTTGATGATTTCTTGAGCGCCTTCAGCAGCCGCAAGCGCAAGATGGTGCGCAAGGAACGGCAGGCGGTGGCCGATAGCGGGCTGGACCTGTTCACCCTGACCGGGGCCGACATCAGGGACGAGCATTGGGACGCGTTCGACCGGCTGTACCGGTCCACGTCCGACCGGAAATGGGGCTCGCCCTATCTGACGCGGGAGTTCTTTTTCCAACTGGGTCAGGACATGGCCGACCGTGTCGTGCTGGTCATGGCGCGCGATGGCACGCGCTGGGTCGGTGGGGCGCTGAACATGCGGGGAGAGACCACACTCTATGGCCGCAACTGGGGTGGGTCGGAGGCGTATCCGTTCCTGCATTTCGAGGCCTGCTATTACCGCGCCATCGATTTCGCCATCGAACATGGTCTGACACGGGTGGAGGCCGGGGCGCAGGGGGAGCACAAGATCCAGCGCGGCTATCTGCCCGTGAAGACCTTTTCTGCGCATTACATCGCCCATCGCGGCCTGCGCTATGCCGTTACCGATTTCCTGCTGAAGGAACGCGCGGCGATGGAGGCGCATATGGCGGAACTGACGGCGGAAAGCCCCTATCGCCAAGCGTGACGGATTTGCCGGGGAGGGCGCGGAAAATTCCGCCCCTGTCGGGGAATGCCCACCCGGCATCTTTTGCCCCTTGATCGAAAAGTGGCGGATTTCCTGGGTATTTTGCAGTTGGCACACCCTTTGCTTTTATGGCTTCGAACCGATTTGGCCCGGATGGGCCGTGAAGCGCCAAGCCAAGGAGCACCAACATGTCCTTCGTCCAGGATTGCGTCAGCATCTCCCGTCAGCACCTGATGGCCGGTTACCTGGCCGAAGCCGAAATGAGCTGCCGCACGGCGCTGCAGGCTGAACCGGCCCATTCGGAGGCCACACACCTGCTGGGCATCATCGCGCTGCGTTCCAACCGCGCCGCAGAAGCCAACGAGCTGTTTTCCAAAGCCATCGCGCTGGACGGTGCCAAGGCCGAGTTTCATAACAGCCGTGGCGTCCTGATGTATGGCTGCCGCCGGTTCGAGGAGGCGGAGGTTGAGTTCGCCCAGGCCGTGTCCCTGGATGAAAGCGATCCGCTGTCCTACAACAATCTGGGCAATGCGCTGCGCGCCCAGGGCAAGCTGGCGGAGGCCGAGCCCTGCTTCCGCAAGGCCGTCGAACTGCGCCCGTCCTATGCCGAGGCCCACAACAACCTGGGCAACACGCTGCGGGAGATGGGTTCCCTGGCCGAGGCGGAATTCTGCTTCCGCCACTCCCTGGCCCTGCGTCCAAAGAACCTGGATGCGGCCTACAACCTCGCGGCCCTGCTGCTCTATACCGACCGTCTGGACGAAGCAGGCCGCCTGTTCGCCAATGTCCTGGCCGGTGATCCCAGCCGGGCGGAGGCCGCCATCGGTCTGGCCCAGGTCTTCCAGGGTCAGGGCCGCATCGACGATGCCATCGCGTTGCTGACCGGCGCGCATAACCGCATGCCCGACAATGCCGCCGTGCTGTTCGCCCTGCAGCTTCTGCGCTCCACCCAGATCCCCGCTTGGCACATCCCGATGATCAATGATCATGAACGCAACGACGCCTATGAGGCGGCGCTGCTGAACAATGTGAAGCCGGGTGATACGGTGCTGGAGATCGGCACGGGTTCCGCCCTGGTCGCCATGATGGCGGCGCGCGCCGGTGCCGGCCATGTCTATACCTGTGAGATGCACAAGCCGCTGGTCGAGGTGGCCCGCGAGACGGTGGCGCTGAACGGTTATGACAAGCACATCACCGTCATCGGCAAGAAGTCCACCGATCTGGTGGTGGGCCAGGACATGCCGGAAAAGGCCGATGTCTTCGTGTCCGAACTGATCAATGTCGGCATGCTGGCCCCCGATATGCTGACCATTTTGCAGCATGCCCGCCAGAACCTGTTGAAGCCCGATGCCAAGATCATCCCGGCGGCGGCCACCGTCTATGCCAGCCTGATCCAGGCCGATGATATGCGCCGCATCAGCCCCGTGCGCACCGTCTCCGGCTTTGATATGTCGAAGTTTGACCAGTTCCGCACGCCGGGTTACTGCACCATTGATCTGGCCGCCGATGCCCATCGCATGCTGTCCGAACCGGAAAAGGCCTGGTTCTTCGATTTCTACAAGAACATGCCCGACAGCGACGCCAAGGTCCTGACCGTCACCGCCTCGGAAACGGGTGTGGCCCATGGCATCGCCTTCTGGTTCGACCTGCATATGGATGAGAAGGTCGATTACCATTCCAAGTCGTCGACCCGCACCAACCACTGGAAGCAGGCCGTGTATTTCTTCAATCACGACCTGCCCGTCGTGAAGGGCCAGCCGGTGATGATCGGCACGGGCTATGACCGGACGCAGATCCACTTCTACATCTGAACTTCTGATGCGGGCGTCCCAACGGTCATTCTCCATGACCGTTGGAGGCCGCCGACTGGCGGCCCGGCGCCCATGCGCCGTAAGCCAAGGGCGCGGACGCGCCCGCCCGGCGTTTGAGGGCGTCAGCGTCAGCTGAAAGCAAGGATGGTTGGGGCTTGATTTCTTGCCGGACCTCAACCCCTATCATCCTTGCCCAAAACAAGGGGCGGCTCCAAAAGGGGGCCGCCCTTTGTCTTTTCCGCTGTTCCGGTGCTGTCGATGAATTTGATCTTCCGCCTGCTGCGCGTCTTGCTGACGGCCCTGTTGTCGGGACGGCGGGTGGAGCCGCTGGGGACGTCTATCCTGGGCTTTCGTGTCTGGTTGAACGATATCGACACGAACCTGCACATGAATAATGGTCGGTACTTCACCATCGCCGATCTGGGCCGCGTCGATCTGATGATCCGCACCGGCATGTTGAAGATGCTGATGACTCGCAAATGGGCGCCGGTGCTGGGCGGGGCCATGATCCGGTTCCGGCGGGAGTTGAAGCCGTTTCAGCCCTATCGCCTGAAAACCCGCGTGTTGTGCTGGGAAGGCAAGTGGATCTACCTGGAACATGTGTTCGAGGCGATGGACGGCCATCTGGTTGCTGTCATTGTCGTAAAGGGCGTGTTCCTCGAACGGGGCCGCTCCATCGATACCTCGGTCCTGATGCACCATATGGGCATCGACCTGGATAGCCCGCCCATGCCCGACGATATCCGCGCCTGGCAGGAAGCGCAGCAGGTGGCCAGCGACCGGGCGAAGGAGGGGTGAGTTACAACAGCGCCACGACGGTTTGCTACCGCCGCCCGTCGGAGCCGATGCCGGTTGACAACGGGACTATCGGCTTCAAATGGTAATAGGGTATCGCACGGTCCTGACGAAAGCCAAGCGCCCCTGCCAGTTGGCATGACGCGGTATTCTCCAGGCGGCAGGACCAGACCGGTCGTAGATTCGCTTGCAGAATGTCGGAGATCAGACAGGCGGCCACCGCGCGGCCAAGGCCCTGGCGGCGCGCGTGGGGGAAGGTCTCAATACCGATTTCAAACTCGTCACCCCACCGGTAGGAGACGAACGCGATCGCTCCAACCTGCCCGTCCTGTTCGGCGCACCAGCCGCCGCCGGCCGCCAGGAACCGCCGGGCATCGCGCCAGAACCATCGGGGCACGACCTGACCGGGCAGGTCGAAATCGTCGGGGGTGGCGAGGCGGAAATGCCATCCATCCGGTGCTGCCCGCTTGGCGTCGAGTTGCCGGAATGCCTCCATCTCGAAGCGGAAATTCAGCCGTGTGTGGCGGCGGCAAGGGTCGGATTCGACGGCCAATGCCGACGGTACCGCACCAAGGCGCTGATCCCAGTCCAAATCCTGCCAACGGGGATCGATCTGAAGCCATTCATCGACAATGGTGCGGTAGGCCCCGGTGCGGAGATGGCCGATGACCGGTTCGAAACCGTCTGCAACGGCGTCGCCCCAGATCAGTGACATGCCGTAGGTGTGCATGGCATGCAGCACGCGCGGCGCTTCGGCGCGATCCACCCACAGGGCACCGTCCGATGTGCCGTCAAGAACGGTACGGATGAACCCAGTGTTCAGGGGGGCTGAGTCCAACGTGGCGAGCGCCCAAGGGGCGGGCACATTCATACGGATCATGGTTGTTCCCGAAGGGAGCGTGGATCATCAATCGGCGCGTTGAAACGGGGACATGAAAAAAGGGGGGCCGCAGCCCCCCTTTGCATCTTACCGATCAATCAGCTTCTGCGTCAGGTACACGACCTGCAGGGCCGTCACTTCCGCCCGCTGTTTCAGGTTGGCCGCCGCTGAATGGCCGCCTTCCATGTTCTCGTAATACATAACCTTGTGGCCCTGACTTTCCAGCTTGGCCACGAACTTGCGGGCGTGGCCGGGATGGACGCGGTCATCCTTGGTGGAGGTATAGACGAAGGCCTCCGGGTATTTCACATTCTTGCGAACGTTCTGGTAGGGGCTGTATTTCGCGATCCAGGCGCGTTCATCGGCCTTTTCCGGGTCGCCATATTCACCCATCCAGGAGGCGCCGGCCAGCATGGTGTGGTAGCGCATCATGTCCAGCAGGGGCACGGCCACGATGACGGCACCGAACAGGTCCGGTCGCTGGGTCATGGTGACACCGGTCAGCAGGCCGCCGTTGGAGCCACCCTGAATGCCCAGGCGGGCCGGCTTGGTCACCTTGGTCTTGATCAGGTCTTCGGCCACGGCCTGGAAATCATCATAGGCGCGCTGACGGTTTGCCTTCAGCGCCGCCTGATGCCAGCGGGGGCCGAATTCGCCGCCGCCCCGGATATTGGCGACGACATAGGCTCCACCCTGTTCCAGCCAAGCCTTGCCGAACACCGACATATAGGCCGGCGTCATCGAAATCTCGAACCCGCCATAGCCATAGAGCAGGGTCGGATTGTCGCCGTTCAGTTTCATGTCCTTCTTATGGACGATGAAATAGGGCACGCGGGTGCCATCCTTGGAGACCGCAAAACGCTGTTCGGCAGTCAGGTTGGCGGCATCAAACCGGGCGGGCAGGGACTTGATGGCCTGGGGCGTGCCGCCATTTTCCATGATGTACAGCGTGTCGGGCTGCAGGAAATTGGTGTAGTTGACCAGCACATCGGTGCTGCTGCCATCGGTCGATACGATGTTCAGGCTGCCATTGGCGGGCAGGGCGATGTCGGCCTGGGTCCAGCCGGACGTGCCCTTGCGGGCGGCGACCAGACGACCGACGACATTGTCCAGCAGGTCCAGATAGATGGCATCCTTGGCGATGCCCACGCCCTGGATGGCCGCTGTCTCACCGGGGGAATAGATCACATCGACCTTTTCCACCTTGCCCGCCGCCGCCTGGGCCAGCGGTACGGCGATCAGGTCACCCTTTTTCAGGGACTTGCCGGCAACGGACCAGTCATCACGCAGGGCCACAATCAGGTCGTCCTTCATGACGCCCTTCATGTCCACACCCAGCGGCAGGGCCAGCTTCACGACCTTACCGTCGGCTGTCAGCTGGAACCATTCCTCGGTGAAGAAGTCGGGGCCGCGTTGCAGCAGGATGGTGCTGCCCTCAGGCCGGTGGATGCCCCAGGGGCGTGCCCAGACATCCTTGACGCCCACTTCCAGCACCACCGGGGCGGCGGCCAGATCGGTGCCGCGCTTCCACAGACGCACCTGACGGGCATAGCCGCTGTCGGTCATGGTGCCGGGGCCGAAATCGGTGGCGACCAGCAGCGTGTCCTTGTCCATCCAATCCAAAGTCTGTTTGGATTCAACGGTCTGGAACCCATCCTTCACAAAGGACTTCGTCGTCACGTCAAATTCACGGACGACAACGGCATCCTTGCCGCCATCGGACAGATAGACCAGACAGCGGCTGGCATCGGCACCGAAGCAGTTATGGCCCTTATAGACCCAGTTCTTGCCCTCATCCGCCGACAGCTTGTCGATATCCAGGATGGTGTCCCAGGCGGTGTCGGCGGCCTTGTAGCTGTCCAGGGTGGCGCGGCGCCAGATGCCGCGCACATGCGTCTGGTCCTGCCAGAAATTATCGACCTTGCCGCCCTCCAGGCTGCCATAGGCGATGCGGTCCTTGGCGGTCAGAACCTTTTCGGCCTCTGCCCGGATGGTTTCGAAGCGCGGGTCGTTCTTCAGGCGGGCGAAGCTTTTTTCATTATGCGCCTTGCCCCAGTCCAGCGCCTTCTGGCCTTCAACCTCTTCCAGCCAGAAGAACGGGTCCTGCTTGGCCTGTGCCTCCGCGAAAGGATGGCCCGCCGGCGCATCGGCCGCCAGGGTGGGGGTCGCCGAAAGGGCGATAAGGGCCGCCGCCGTCATCAACGCGCTCCGTACTGACATTATCCGCGTATCCTTTGTTGCCTCCATTGGCCGTCCAAAGCCAACGGTTCTTATGGCTTCCTGCGTATCATCGCGGCGCGGGCGGGGTAAGCGGGTGATACAAAGCTGAAACAAATCAGCGTTACGGCTTGGCGCAGAACCGCCCGCCCGTCATCGGTTGCGGCACGCCCGTCGTGCCGGGCAGCGACAGGGGCAGGCCCAGGTGGGATCGTACCGCCAGATAGGCGAATGCTTCGGCCTCCAACGCATCGCCGTTCCATCCTTGACCATCCACGGGGGCGACGGGCACCCCATCCAGCCGGTCGGCCAGCATCCACATCAAGGTCTCATTCCGCCGCCCGCCGCCGCAGATCAACCAGCGCTTGGGCTTGGCCGGCACATGGTCCAGGGCGCGGATGATGGTTTCGGCGGTAAAGGCCGTCAGGGTGGCCGCCGCATCCTCCGTCGACAGGTTGGACATGGCCGCCTTGGCCCAGGCATCGCGGTCCAGTGATTTGGGCGGCGGGGCCGCGAAATAGGGGTGGTTCAACAGGCGGGCCAGCATGTCATCATCGACATGACCCGCACCCGCGATACGCCCGCCATCATCATAGGGCTCACCCGTGCGCGACAGGACCAGATCGTCGATCAGGGCGTTGCCGGGACCCGTATCAAAGGCCACCACATCCAGCGGCCCTTCGCCCAGCCAGGTGATATTGGCGACACCGCCAATATTCAGGATGGCAAGCGGACGGTCCATGTCACTGGCCAGCGCCTGATGGTAGAGCGGGACCAGGGGCGCGCCCTGGCCGCCGGCCTTCACATCCGCTGTGCGAAAATCATGCACCACGTCGATGCCTGTGGCCGCCGCCAGCCGGGCGCCGTCCCCGATCTGCCAGGTGTGGCGGCGGTCGGGGGCGTGCAGGATGGTGTGGCCGTGAAAGCCAATCAGATCCACGGTCGCCGCATCAACCTCCTGCACGCGCAGCAGGCTTGCCACCGCCTCGGCATGCAGGTCGGTCAGTTCCTCTTCCACGCCCTGCACATCGCCACCCCCCCCCAGAACGGCGCGCAGCCGGTCGCGGAACGCGCGGCGGTAGGGGGTGAAGATGAAGCCCAGAGGCTCCACAAAGCCATGGCCATCGGTGCGGACCAGGGCGGCGTCGATACCGTCCATGGAAGTGCCGCTCATCAAACCGACCGTCAGGAAACGCTGCAATGCCATCACGCACCATGCTCTAGATATCTAGATGTGCTACCACGCCCTTGGCCATTGGGGCCATTCTCGAACATCAAGGTCTATGAAAGATGAGCACCACCACCGTTCCCGCGAACATCAAGTCCGAATTCCTGCGCGTGATGGTGGAGCGTGGCTATTATCATCAGGCCACCGACCTGGAGGCGCTGGACAAGCAACTGCTGGATGGGATCGTCACCGGCTATATCGGGTTCGACGCGACGGCGACCAGCCTGCATGTCGGCTCGCTGATCCAGATCATGATCCTGCGGCGGTTGCAGCAGGCGGGCCATCGCCCCATCGCCCTGATGGGCGGCGGCACGACCAAAATCGGCGATCCGTCCGGCAAGGATGAAGCACGCCAGCTGCTGACCAACGACATCATCAACGAGAATATCAAGGGCATCCTGACGCCGTTCAACAATCTGTTGACCTTCGGCGACGGGCCGACCGATGCGCAGCTGGCGAACAATGCCGACTGGCTGGACGAACTGCGCTACATCCCGTTCCTGCGCGATGTGGGCCGGCATTTCACCATCAACCGTATGCTGACCTTTGACAGCGTCAAGCTGCGCCTGGACCGTGAACAGCCGCTGACCTTCCTGGAATTCAATTACATGATCCTCCAGGCCTATGATTTCGTGGAGCTGCAGCGCCGCTTCGGCTGCACCTTGCAGTGCGGCGGGTCGGACCAGTGGGGCAACATCGTCAATGGCGTCGAACTGGGCCGCCGTATCGCCAATACGCAGCTGTTCGGCCTGACATCTCCGCTGCTGACCACGGCGTCGGGTGCCAAGATGGGCAAGACGGCGGCGGGTGCCGTCTGGCTGAACGAGGACCGGCTGTCGAACCTGGATTTCTGGCAGTTCTGGCGCAACACGGAGGATGCCGATGTTGGCCGCTTCCTGAAGCTGTTCACCGATCTGCCGCTGGACGAGATTGCGCGGCTGGCGGCGTTGCAGGGGGCGGAGATCAACGAGGCCAAGAAGATTCTGGCCACGGAAGTCACCGCCCTGGTGCGCGGTCGTGGGGCGGCGGAGCAGGCGGCGGAAACCGCGCGCCGGACCTTCGAGGAAGGAGCGGCCGCTGAAGGCCTGCCCACCATCGAGCTGGCGGCGGGTGCCCTGGCCGACGGTGCCTATCTGGCCGATCTGATGGTGCAGGCTGGTCTCTCGGCCAGCAAGGGCGAGGCGCGCCGCCTGATCAAGGGCAATGGCGTGAAGGTCAATGACGGGGCGGTGTCGGACGAGGCGTACAAGCTGTTCGCCTCCCATGTCGGCGATGACGGCGTCATCAAACTGTCGGCCGGCAAGAAGCGCCACGCGCTGGTGAAACTGGTGTGACCGGCACAGGTCTTTCTGGTCAGACGGGAAGATTTGTCTTATAGTCGGGAGAAGGTGGGACGGTGCTTGGAACACCGGCCCACCCTCCTTATGCCCGGTGGATCGTGATGGTGACGTGGATGACACGCCGCCGCCAGATCGTGAACCGGAGCAACAGGATAAAGGGCATATTCCTCATGCCGCTTTACCTCCGTTGACGGCGGTCCGGCCAATTCCGGGCCGCCGTTTTCGTTTTTGACAGAACTCGCTGCTGATCATAAGGGGAATTTTATAGACTTATACGCGCTATGCGATTGGCGTGATCCCTTTGTCATGGCCGAGAATTCTGTATATGTTCTCCCCACCATGATTGACGATCTGATCGACGAGCCGTTTCCGGCGCACCCGCCCGCCACCGCGCACCGCCCCTATCTGGACGGGTTGAACCCGGTCCAGCGGCAGGCGGTGGAGGCGTTGGATGGGCCTGTCCTGGTGCTGGCCGGGGCGGGAACGGGCAAGACGCGCGTGCTGACCACGCGGCTGGCGCATCTGCTGCTGTCGCGGCGGATCAGCCCGTGGAACGTGCTGACCGTGACCTTCACCAACAAGGCGGCCCGCGAAATGCGCGACCGCGTCGATAACCTGCTGGGCAGCCAGTCGGAAGGCTGGTGGATGGGCACGTTCCATTCGCTGGCCGCCCGTATCCTGCGCCGCCATGCCGAACTGATCGGGTTGAAGCCCAGCTTCACCATCCTGGACACTGACGATCAGATCCGTCTGGTGAAGCAGTTGATGGAGGCGGAGAATATCGACAGCAAAAAATGGCCGGCGCGCATGCTGCTGTCCATTATTGAGCGCTGGAAGGACCGGGCCCTGACGCCCGACAAGCTGAAGCCCGAGGATGCGGGCGACGCCGCCAATGGCCGCATCCTGGCGATCTACAAGCAGTATCAGGACCGGCTGCTGTCCCTGAACTGCTGTGATTTCGGCGATCTGCTGCTGCACAATATCACGCTGTTCCAGCAGCATAATGATGTGCTGATCGAGTATCAGCGGCGGTTCAAATATATCCTGGTGGACGAGTATCAGGACACCAACGTTGCCCAGTATCTGTGGCTGCGCCTGCTGGCCCAGTCACACAAGAATATCTGCTGCGTGGGTGATGATGACCAGTCGATCTATGGCTGGCGCGGGGCGGAGGTGGGGAACATCCTGCGGTTTGAGCATGATTTCCCCGGTGCCCAGGTGATCCGCCTGGAACAGAATTACCGCTCCACCGCCCATATCCTGGGCGCGGCCCATGGCATCATCGCCAATAATCAGGGCCGGCTTGGCAAGCAGCTCTGGACCGAGACAGAGGGCGGGGAGAAGGTGCGCGTCCGCGGCCTCTGGGACGCGGAGGAGGAGGCGCGCTGGGTTGGCGACGAGGTGGAAGCGCTGCAGCGTCAGCGCGTCAGCCTGGGCCAGATGGCCGTGCTGGTGCGTGCTGGTTTCCAGACGCGCGAGTTTGAGGAACGGTTCATTACGCTGGGCCTGCCGTATCGCGTCATCGGCGGTCCGCGCTTCTATGAACGGCAGGAAATCCGTGATGCACTGGCCTATCTGCGCGTGCTGGTCAGCCCGGAGGATGACCTGGCGTTTGAGCGCATCATCAACACGCCCAAGCGCGGCATCGGGGCGACAACCATCCAGAGCCTTTATGTGGCGGCCCG
This sequence comes from Niveispirillum sp. CC-CTL257, assembly GCF_059489915.1. Lineage (NCBI taxonomy): Bacteria > Pseudomonadati > Pseudomonadota > Alphaproteobacteria > Rhodospirillales > Azospirillaceae > Niveispirillum > Niveispirillum sp. CC-CTL257. Next base: position 1,390,673 of record NZ_JCAJXE010000001.1, on the reverse strand, counting down.
CACGCTGGGTGTGCCACTGACGGAGGCCGCGTGGCAGCTGTCGCAGACGGATGAACTGAAGCCCAAGATGCGCAGCGCCATTTCTGGCCTGTCGCAGGATTTCTTCCGTTGGCGGGCCCTGATCGACCGGGTGCCGCATACGGAACTGGCCCAGACCATCCTGGATGAAAGCGGCTATACCCGCATGTGGCAGGAGGATAAGAGCCCGGAGGCCCCCGGACGGCTGGACAACCTCAAGGAACTGATCAACGCCATGGGAGAGTTCGAGAACCTGACCGGGTTCCTGGAACATGTCTCCCTGGTCATGGAAAACGCGCAAGGATCGGGCGATGAGCAGGTGTCGCTGATGACCCTGCATGGGGCCAAGGGTCTGGAATTCGATGTGGTTTTCCTGCCGGGGTGGGAGGAGGGGGTATTCCCCAGCCAGCGCACCCTGGATGAGAACGGCATCGCCGGCCTGGAGGAGGAGCGGCGGCTGGCCTATGTCGGCATCACGCGCGGGCGCAAGCGCGTCTATATCAGCCACGCCGCCAACCGCCGCATCCATGGCACCTGGGCCACGGCCATCCCGTCGCGCTTTGTCGAGGAACTGCCGGGGGAGCATATCGAGACGGAGAACAATCCCGGCATTGGTGGTGCTGGCTTCGGTGGCAGCGCGCGGGAAAGCGCCTATGGCGGCGGTTTCGGCGGCGGCTGGGGCGGCGGTGGTTTTGGCGACCGGTTCAACCGCATGGGCCAGAAGGCGGCCCAAGCCCCGGCGCGTGCCGGGGGCCGTTTGATCGAGGGGACAGCCATCGACGTAACCCCGCGCAAACGGCCCGACCGCGCCTTCAACCCCGGCGACCGCGTATTCCACACAAAGTTCGGTTATGGCACGGTCAAGGCGGTAGAGAATGACAAGCTGGAAATCAGTTTCGATGTCGCCGGCATAAAGAAGGTGATGGACAGCTTCGTGGTACCGGCGGACAAGGCGGGCTGAGGGGGGGTGTTAAGCCCGCCCGTACCATTCCAGAAACAGTTCCGGCCAGCGGCGGAGCGGATTGTCGGCGGCGATGCGGGTCCCATAGCCGAAGCCGTGGCCACCGCGCGGGTAAAGATGCATCTCCGCCTCCACCCCTGCCTTGCGGCAGGCGGCATTGAACAGCAGGCTGTTCTCCACGGGCACGGCGTTGTCATCGGCGGCGTGCAGTTGGAAGGTGGGCGGCGTGCGGCCCGTGACGGCGCGGTCAGGCGATAGTCGCTCCACCTCATCCGGTGATGGGTTGGGACCCAATAGTCGATCCCGCGAACCGGGGTGTGCGCTGGCTCCCATATCAATGACCGGATAAATCAGCGCCAGCCGGGTCGGGCGGGCCGACAGCTTGTCCGCTGCATCGACCGGGTCATAGACCGCTTCGTCAAAGCGGGTGCCCAGGCTGGCCGCGACATGTCCGCCGGCGGAAAAGCCCATGATCCCCACCATTTCCGGGTTGATCGCCCAGGTCTTGGCCCGGTGGCGGATCAGGCGGAGGGCACGTTGCGCATCCTGCAACGCCACGGTCGGCCCATGTTGCGGCGCTTCCCCCGGCAGGCGGTAGGTCAGGATGAAGGTGGTGATGCCGGCGGCGGTGAGGATGGGGGCCAATTCGCCCCCTTCCTTATCCACCACCACCCGCTGATAGCCGCCGCCCGGCGTGATCAGAACGGCGCGGCCATTGGGGTTGGCGGGGCGGTGGATGGTCAGGTAGGGGCGGGTGATCCCCTCCATATAGCGGTCGGGTTTGGACGGGTCCTGGCTGCGTTCCACCATCCGTTGCTGCAACGAAGCGCCCTTTGACCCCGGCCCCACGCCGCCGGGCCAGATTTCCACGGTTTCACTGGTGGTTGCCGCCGCCGTGGCCAGCCCTGGTGATGCCATCATTCCCGCCAGCATCGCCGATCCGCGCAGCCAATCGCGCCGTGACACCGCCATATCCGTCCCCCGAGGTTCTTCTTATGGTAACCGGTGGACAATGATGCCTGTGCAGGGGCCATCAATCAAGTGCCGCCGCGACACCCCGCCACATGGTGAGCGAGCGTTGCCGCATATAACATGCATATTAAATGCATCTTTTGTGGAGTTTGCATCATGCGCCCCATCGTCCCCCAACTGAAACATGACCATGCCGAGCTGAAGGCCATTCTGGAGCAAGTACGCCAGCAGGGGATCGGCACACCGGCGGGACGCCAAACCCTGCTGGCGGCCCGCGACCTGTTCGTGGACCATATCCGGCGGGAGGATGAGGAATTCTATCCCGATTACCGCCGTCTGGCCCGGCAGGACCCGATGCGCGCCGCCACGGCGGACCAGTTCAGCCAAGAGATGGTGGCTCTGGGCGGCCAGATCCTGGCCTTTTTTGACAAGTATCGGGATGGCGGGTCGGGCATTGAATTCGCGGTCGATTTCGGTCGGATGTCGGCGCTGCTTCAGTCGCGCTGGCACAAGGAGGAGGCGATCCTCTATGCGCGGTATGAAGAGATGGCGGTGCGCTCGGCCGTCTGATCTGTTACACCCGCGCCAGCATCGATGAAACGGAGCGGACCCATGTCGGGCGGCGTCACCCTGTACGGTATCAAGAACTGCGACACGATGAAAAAGGCCTGGACCTGGCTGGACGACAAGGGCGTCGCCTATCAGTTCCACGATTACAAGAAGGCCGGTATCGACCGCGACACCCTGACGGGCTGGGTCGATAAGCTGGGCTGGGAGGTTCTGTTGAACCGGGCCGGCACCACCTTCAAGAAGCTGCCGGACGCGGCCAAGGCCGATATCGACCGCGACCGCGCCATTGCCCTGATGCTGGAACAGCCCTCTATGATCAAGCGGCCGGTCCTGGACCGGGCCGGCCACCTGACGGTCGGGTTCAAGCCGGAAATCTATGGGATGCTGTTCTGATCCGAGGTCCTGTCGGTAGTTTGGCCGCGGTGTTCCGCGGATTACGGCTGCGCCTAATCCGCGCTACGAATGCTACCCGCCGAGTAGATTAACGGGCATCGGCGATGAGGTCTGTAGCGCGGATTAGCGAAGCGTAATCCGCGGAGCCGCAGGCTTACCCGAAATAGCCCGTATCGACATCGGCGATCAGGCCGATCAGGCCGACATCCAGCACCTGATCGTGGAAGGTCTGTAGGCTGTAGGTCGCGATGTCGCCCTGATGGTCGGTCACGGTCACTACCTTGGTATCCAGATCGACCACCACGGTGCTGTCCACGGCCACGCCATCGGCGGTGGTGCCTTCAATCGTGTAGGTCTGGGTGTCGCCGTCGCGGCTCAGGGAATAGTCGAGCGTGCCGGCATCGCCATCAGCCTGGACCAGCGTATAGGTGCCGGTCAGACCATCATCAGTATGGGTCTGCACCAGCGTGACATGGTCGCCATCGGCCTGTACCCGGTCGGTGGTACGGGTGTCATCGTCCCGCGTCACTGTCGTGGTGGTGGTGCCGCTGCTGTCGGACAGGACCGTCTTTACGGTGTTGTCATCCACATGGGTCACGGTCTGCGTCGTGGTGTGGACGCTGCCATCGGCGGCGGTGCGGGTGCTGGTCGTCGTCATGCTGTCATCATTGTGGCTGCGCACCACGACAAGGCTGGACCCATCCTCGAACTTTATCGTCGTCGTACTGCCGCTGTCGCTGCGCACGGTTTCACTGCTGTCGATACCCGGCCTTTCCGTGTGCGTTTCGCCCGGATTGGCTTGATCAGACAGCAGATCCAGCAGGTTGAGACGCAGCACCCCCTCGGCCAGGGGCTGATGCAGGCCGACATGGCCCAGCGCGATATGCTGGGCATTGGTCTGGCTGTTATCGCCGGACGGGGCGGGGCGGTTGGCAGAAGCAGTGCCGACAGGGGCGGGTCGGGATGCCATGGGAACCTCCGAAAAGGGATGATGGGCGATACCGGTTGGCCGGCATCATCCCTTTCACGGATGTTAAGCGACTTACTGTCGTGTAATTTTTAAATGCCTTCGCCATCCACCACGGTGCCGGACAAACGGTCGCGAATGGCGTTCGCGGTATGGCGGGCGGTGGCGTCATCGCGCAGGCGGGGGCGGGAGGCGTCAATCCGGTCGGTGGAGCGCACGCCCGCCGGGCTGCCGGCCAGCAGGATGACGCGGTCGGCCAGATAGACGGCCTCATCAATGTCATGGGTCACGAACAGGATGGTCTTACCTGTGCGTTGCCACAGATCGACCAGTTCATCCTGCAAGCCCTGGCGCGTGATGGCGTCCAGCGCGCCGAACGGTTCATCCATCATCAGCAGATCGGGATCGACCGCCAGGGCGCGGGCGATGGCCACGCGTTGGCGCTGCCCCCCCGACAATTGATGCGGCCAGCGGTCGGCCTTGTCGGCCAAGCCCACCAGTTCCAGCGCGTCCAGCGCGCGGCGGCGACGGGTAGCCTTGTCCAGGCCCAGCCCCTCCAGCCCGAATTCCACATTCTTCACCACGCGCCGCCAGGGCAGCAGGCGCGCATCCTGAAACACCAGCGCATAGGGGCGGCGGCCCGGCGTTTCGGGATTGTCGCGGGTGACCGTGCCCGATGTCGGCTTCACCAGACCGGCGATGACTCGCAGCAGGGTGGATTTACCCACGCCCGAGGCACCGACAACCGCGATGAATTCCCCATCGGCAATGTCGAGTTGGAAATCCTTCAGGACGATAGTGCGGCCACGGTCGCTGTCGAAGGAGAGCGTCAGGTCCTTGATCGAGATCATGCTTTCCACGCCAGCAAACGGTCACGCAGGGCCACGAAGCCCGCATCCACAACGCCGTACAGCACGGCCATGGTGATCATGTAGACGACGACGATATCGGTGGCCAGCAGCGACGATGCCTGCATCATCCGCTGACCCAGCCCCGCCACGCCAAACAGTTCGGCGGCAACCACGGCCATCCAGGCCTGACCCAGGCCGGTCCGCAGGCCCGCCATAATCGGCTGTACCGAGGCGGGCAGGATCACCTTCACCAGCCGCGCCAATGGGGAGCGGTGGCCGAAGGCATTGGCCAGTTCGATCAGGTCCCGGTCCACGGCCTGCACCGCGCTGAGCGCCGAGAAGTAATTGATCCAGAACACACCGACGATGATGATGAAATTCGCCGCTGTCGGTGACACGCCGAACCAGATGATGGCAAACGGCACCCAGGCCAGACCAGGGATCGGGCGCAGCAGGCGGACGATCCAGTTGGTCATGTCCTCCAGCGTGCGCGACATGCCCGTCGCCACGCCCAGCGCGACGCCCAGGGCCGATCCCAGTACCAGACCGGACACATAGTGCCGCAGGCTTTGCAGCACCGCCTCTCCCCAGGCACCCGAGCTTACCTCCTGCCAGAAACTGGCCGGGATGCCGCTGGGTGCCGGCAGCAGCATGGATTTCACCAGTCCCAGGCGGGGCAGGGCCTCCCACAGGGCGAAGAACAGCACGACGCCGAGCAGTGACAAGGACAGGCGGAGGGCGCGGGGGCGGGCCATTTGGTTTGACCGGTAAAAAGGACAGGGGCTTGAGCATAGCGTAGGTCAGGTCGAGCGCGACGCGCGAGCCCTGACAGATAAGGCTTTCAATCCATCTCTGTCAGGGCTCGCTCCGCTCGACCTGACCTACTTCTTGAGCTTCTGATAATAGGACAGGTCGAAAATCTGTTCCACCGGGGTGGCTTCCTTCACGGTGCCCAGCTTCACCTGATAATCCTGCACCAGGGCTGTTTCCTTCAGGATGGAAGCGGGGTCGGTGTTGAACTTTACAGCGGGCGAGGACAGGGCCTGTTCGATGATGGCGGCGGGCACCAGGCCCTTGCCGATGGCGGCCTCAATCGCGGCCACGGCCACCTTCTTGTCCTTCTTCAGCACCTCGGTCGCCTTAGCGGTCAGTTCGACCAGCTTTTGGGCGATGTCCGGGTGCTTGGACGTGAAATCATCGGTCAGGGCGATGACATTGCCGGGCTGATTCTTCAGGATGTCCTGACCATAGGCCAGAACCTTCACATCCGGGTTGCGGCCCGTGATGATGGTCAGGGCCGGTTCGCGGATGATGGCGCCGTCCACCGCGCCGACCAGCAGCGCCTGCTGCGTGGCGTCGATGCCCTGCGGCACCAGTTCCACATATTGCTTATCGACCTTGGCCACTTCCCACAGCCAGTATTGCAGGAAGGTGTTGGGGACCGAACCGGCGGGCTGCGTCGCCAGTTTCAACGGGCGGCCCAGCTTCTTGGACAGGGCCTCGATGGCCTGGGCCGGGCTGCCGCCCGTCTTGGCCAGATCGGGGCCGGCGGCCACCACCAGTTCCTCCACCGCCGTGGAGGCGACGACGCGGATGCCGATGCCCTTGCCGCGCGCCACCACAACGGGAGCGACGCCGGCGATATAGGCGTCCAGCGTGCCGGACGCCACGGCCTGGATGGCGTTGGGGCCGCTGTCAAACTGCTTCAATTGCAGGTCGAAACCGTTCTGAAGGTCCCAGCCCTGATTGTCGATGACAAAGGCCTGTGCCGCACCCAGCACCGGGATATAGCCGGCGCGCACCACCACCGGATCGGCGGCCTGGGCGGAGCCGGCAAAGGCCAGACCCGTCAGGATGGTGGCAGCGGCGAGGCGGGTGGCGAAACGCGAGAGCGACATGGGTGGTGGCCTCCTTGGGGGCATTGGGTTCGGCATGTCCGCCGTCCAGCCCAGGGTTTTACATCCACCGGTTTTCGTCAATCAGAATTGTGGAATATCTTAAATAACGCAAAACATGTGTGATATGCGGAATTAGGCATCTTGAAATCTACGCGAATTGTCACTTGACAGTGGCGGGCAGATCACCAAATCTGAACGCAGACCAGATGGTCCGGCCTGACCCACCAGCAGGGTTCGCGGGAATTTGACGAACAGCAGCTTGCGCCGCGTCACCAAACGCTAAAGCGCCACGAAGGTCCTTCGTGGTTTGGTTCAAACCATTGTGAAGGAGGGCGAAATGGCTACCCATATCGCGCAGAATACCAACATGACCTCTGGTGCTGACGGCTTGATGCGGGGCTGTTGACGCGGGTCTTTTCCGCCTTAACCACCACATCAGCGCTTTGTACAGCGCGGCGACGTTGTTTCGCTGCGACAGGGGGAGTTTATCATGACGAACCAGGCATTCAGCATTGAAACCAGCCGGCATCAGGCCGGTCTTGCCGTGGCCGATGGCCAGGGTTTCCGCTTCTATTCCGCCCATCCGCTGTTCAGCAGCCTGGACGGACGGCATTTCAACTCCGTGGCCGCCGTGGAAAAGGCCGCCCGCCGCCGCGAAAATGAGGCCCGCCATGCGGGCAGGCGGCAGGACAGCCGGGGACAGGTGTTCCGGTCATGGGGTCTGAAGGCAGAGGCGGTGGCGTAACGGGAGACCGTTACCCCTCCACCTTCCGCTGCTTCTTGCGGCCCGTCAGCGCGGCAATGATGCCGTGGAAGGTGCGAACTTCCTGTTCGGTCATGCCGCAGCGTTGCAGGGTGTTGCGCACGTTGCGGATCATGGAGGGGCGCTTATCGGGGTGGGTGTAGAAGCCCGACTGTTCCAGCTCCCCTTCCAGATGGTCGAACAGGTTCTGCAATTCGGCCTTGGTGGCGGGTTCGGACTGTCCGGTATGGAGGTAACGATCCTCCACATCCACGCCCGTCATCCACCATTCATAGGCGATAAGCAGCACCGCCTGACCCAGGTTCAGCGATGAGAAGCCGGGGTTCAGCGGTACCGAGATCAGCGTGTCCGACAGGGTGATATCGTCATTGACGAGCCCTGTGCGCTCCGGCCCGAACATCAGCCCGACCTTGCGCCCCGCCGACCAATGGCCGCGCATCTCATTCGCCGCCTCACGCGGGGTCACCACCGGTTTCACCAGATCGCGCACGCGGGCGGCGGTGGAAAACACCTTATGAAGGTCGGCAATGGCGGCTTCGGTGCTGTCGAACACCCGCACCCGGTCCAGCACCAGGGTGGCGCCAGCCGATGCCGACACGGCCTTTTCATTGGGCCAGCCGTCGCGCGGGCTGACAAGGCGCAGGTCGGTCAGGCCGCAATTCAACATGGCGCGGGCGCAGGCACCGATATTCTCCCCCATCTGGGGATGGATCAGGATGACGGCGGGGCCGTCCCCGTCCGCCTGCATCTTGGCCAGTTCGCGCTTGTTCGTCCCGCTCGACATCACACTGATACCTGATTGCCCATCAAGCGGCCTGAATATCAGGCCGCCTGGGTGCTGTCGAGTGCGGCACCGGACCGGTAAAGGCAATAGGTGATGCTGTCGGAAAGCGCGTTGAAGCTGGCGTCGATCACGTTGGCCGACACGCCGACCGTGGCCCAGCGGTTGCCGTGCCGGTCCGCCGTTTCGATCATGACGCGGGTGACTGCCTTGGTCCCGTCCTGGGCATTCAGGATGCGGACCTTGTAATCGACCAGCCGCATGCCCTCCAGCGCCGGATAGACGGGGATCAGGGCCTTGCGCAGGGCCTGATCCAGTGCGTTCACGGGGCCGTTGCCTTCGGCCACCGTCATGACATTGTCGGGGCCGTTGGGGCCGGGGACCTCCACCTTGGTCGTCGCCTCCGACAGGGTCACCAGATCGCCCTTGGCGTTCCAGCGGCGTTCGTCGAGGACACGGAAAGCGGCGAGGCGGAAATAGTCCGGTACTTCGCCCAACGCGCGACGGGCCAGCAGTTCAAAGCTGGCCTCGGCCCCGTCAAAGGCGAAGCCTTCGAATTCCTTCTGCTTCACCAGATCGACCAACTGTCCCACCCGGTCATCCTTGGGATCGACATTCACCCCCACCTCGCGCAGGCGGGCCAGGATGTTGGAGCGGCCTGCCTGATCGGAGACCAGGACATGGCGTCGATTGCCGACCAGCGAGGGGTCGACATGCTCATAGGAGGTCGGGTCCTTCTCCACCGCCGAAACATGCAGCCCGCCCTTATGGGCAAAGGCGCTTTCGCCGACATAGGCGGCGTGGCGGTTGGGCGTGCGGTTCAGGCGTTCATCCAGCATGCGGCTGATATGGACCAGCCGCCCCATACCTTCCTTGCTGATGCCGACATCAAAGCCCATCTTCACAGACAGGCTGGGGATCAGCGACAGGAGGTTGGCATTGCCGCAGCGTTCGCCCAACCCGTTCAGCGTACCCTGCACCAGCCGCACCCCGGCGCGCACAGCGGCCAGCGAGTTGGAGACGGCGTTTTCCGTGTCATTATGGGTGTGGATGCCCAAATGGCTGCCGGGGATACGCTTGGCAACCTCCGCCACAATGGCCTCCACCTCATGCGGCAGGGTGCCGCCATTGGTGTCGCACAGAACCACCCAGCGGGCCCCGGCCTCATAGGCTGCCTGAACACAGGACAGGGCGTAGTCAGGATTGGCCTTGAAGCCATCAAAGAAATGTTCGGCATCAAACAGGGGTTCGCGGCCCCGCGCCTTGATCTCCCGGATACTGTCGGCGATCAGGGTCAGGTTTTCGTCGCGCGGGATGGCGAGTGCCACATCGACATGGAAATCCCAGGTCTTGCCCACGATGCACACGGCCTTGGCGGGGCTGTTCAGCAGGGCCGACAGGCCGGGGTCGTTCGACGCGCTGTGCCCTGGCCGACGGGTCATGCCAAAGGCCGTGAATATGGCGCGGGGCAGTTTCGGCGGATCGGCGAAAAAGGCATTGTCGGTGGGGTTGGCACCGGGCCAGCCGCCCTCGACATAGTCAATGCCCAGCGCGTCCAGCTCCTGCGCGATGGCGATCTTGTCCGCCACGGTGAAATCAACGCCGGAGGTCTGCGCCCCATCGCGCAGGGTGGTGTCGTAGAGATAGACGCGGTTCGTTTCGTTCATAATCACAGGGCCAATAAGCAATGACGTTGCCGAATGTGGCGCATCGGCGCGTGCGGATCAATGGGCATGTGCGCATGGGGCGGCTGTCCCTTGGTATCGCCAGCCTGCCACCGGCAGGTTGGCTGGCGCGTTGAGCGCCCGCGCACCCATGTGCGCGTGAAGCCAAGCCGCCGGATGGCGGCGCCCGGCGCCTGAGGGCTTAACCTGAACATCCCATTGGTGTTCGGCGCGTTTTGCCCTAAATAGGCGTCACCCCCAGCTTGCAGGTTGATGATGATCGAGTGGCGGATCAGCGACCAGACCGTAGACTATCCCGACGCGATTGCCTTCATGGAGGCGCGCGTGGCCGAGATCCGGGCCGGTACGGCACCGGAGACGGTATGGCTGCTGGAACATCCCCCGCTTTACACCGCCGGGACCTCGGCCAAGGAGGCGGACCTGCTGGTGCCCATGCAGTTCCCGGTGTTTCAGGCCGGGCGCGGGGGCCAGTACACCTATCACGGACCGGGGCAGCGCATCGGCTACACCATGCTGGACGTGCAGGCCCGTGGCGGCGACCTGCATGATTTTGTCTGGCGGCTGGAGGAATGGCTGATCCGCACGCTGGCGCAGTTTGCCGTGAAGGGCGAACGCCGCTGTGGCCGCGTCGGCGTGTGGGTCGATATGACGCCCTATGGTCAGCCGGGGGTGGAGAACAAGATCGCCGCCATCGGCGTGCGCGTGCGGCGCGGCGTGTCCTTCCACGGCGTGTCGTTGAATGTGGAGCCCGACCTGACGCATTTCGGCGGCATCGTGCCCTGCGGCATCCGCGAACATGGCGTCACCTCGCTGGCGGCACTGGGCCATATCGTCACGATGCCAGAGGTGGATATGGCGATGCAGGCGGCGTTCGAGGAGGTGTTTGGTGACGACGCGGTGACGCGCGAACCGGTGGCCTGCGCCGCCAGCGTCGCGGAGGGTTGAGCCATGGGCGCGCGGCGCAGCATCACGGCCCTGGTGCTTTACTTTGTCGGTGCGGCAGCGCTGATCGTGTCTGCCTTCATGCTGATCGCACCCACGCCCGACAGCTATGGCCCCGCCCTGGTCGGGCTGTTGCTGGGCGTGCTGCTGCTGGGCGTGGGACGGGCCTGCCAGCACCTGTCGCGCATCCGCGACCTGATGGAGGGCAGGGGGTAGAGTGTGATCGGTTCAAATGGTATCGTTTGAACCGTGAAACACACGACCAACACTCTCTGTAAATCATTCTCCAGTTATTTCCCGCCCCCATCTTGCAGCTTATGTAATTGGTAAGAAATAAGAAATAACTAATAGCGCCTTTCATTCAAATTTTAAGGATAATGGATGATGATCAATATCAAAATTGGAACAATTGGCAATATTGTTGCTGGAGATTGCATTGGAAATTTCGTAAAGATAATTGATGACAATGATAATACTGGAGGTTTTATTATAATAACCTCTAATAATAGTGATTTTATTGGTGGGCATGACGACTGGGTTGAAAATATGGAGGGGCTTCAGCGCTATTTTTATGAATCTGGATGGCTTGTCAACTGGCGTTGTATTGGATGAATACTTTTCCGCCGACCAAGGCAGATATTGGGGCCGTGAGATCCGGGGGACGCCACCCCTGGGAGGCCATGAAAGGCCTGCGTGTTGGAGGTTTTCTAAGACCCGGCGGGCCTAAGCGCATTGAACGCTCTGCTGTGGACACCGATCTAGTGCAAGACAGCGCCAGCTATACCTAACGGGCGCATGTGTCGTCCGCACCATCACTGACCCGCGCGTTTATGTCCTGCCCCATGCCTATGACGGGTTCGGGCGACTGTCGATCCCGTCCTATGCCGATGGCGCGTCGGAGAGCTAAGCTTACGACAACAACGACAACCGAACGGGCTTTACGCAGCGTGACGGCACGGATTACACAATCAGCACCATAACCTATGACGCACTGCACCGCCCGATAAGCATCGAATGCGGTCCGTCAAACCGCCACCGACCCCGGCACCACGGGGCGCGGGCGGCCATCCTTGCCCAGGGCGACATAGGTGAACACGCCTTCCGTCACCTTATAAGCGGTGCCGTCATAGCGGCGAACCCAGACATCGACGCGCACGCGGATGGAGGTGTTGCCGATCCGCTCCACCTCCGTATAGCAGTTCACCTCGTCACCCACGGCCACGGGGCGGTGGAACTTCATGGCCTCCACGCCGACCGTCGCCACGGGGCCGCGTGCCACGCGGACGGCGGGTGCCGCCCCGGCCAAATCCATCTGCGACATCACCCAGCCGCCGAACACCTGCCCATTGCCGTTCAGATCGGCGGGCATGGCGAAGGTGCGCATGGAGGGCGCGTCGCGGTCGAAATCCGGCATCCGGTCCTGGCTCATGCCCTTAAACTCCCTCTGTCATCAAAATGTAGGGGTCTATGTCGTCGGGAGATACCGCATCTCCTTGAACAAGACCGCGACCCATTCCTATAATGGCGCATGAGCGACCTATTCCAGAACTCCGCCGCCAAGCAGGACAGCTATTCCGCCCAGGACATCGAGGTTCTGGAGGGGCTGGAACCTGTCCGCCGCCGTCCCGGCATGTATATCGGCGGGACCGATGACCGTGCCCTGCACCATCTGGTGGCCGAAATCCTGGACAACGCCATGGACGAGGCGGTGGCAGGCCATGCCAGCCGCATCGACCTGGACCTGTCCGCCGACGGGACTGTGACGGTGCGCGACAATGGCCGTGGCATCCCCACGGACGAGCATCCGAAATATCCCGGCAAGTCGGCGCTGGAAGTGATCTTCACCACACTGCATTCCGGCGGCAAATTCTCCGGCAAGGTCTATGCGACCTCCGGCGGTCTGCATGGCGTCGGCTCGGCCGTTGTGAACGCGCTGTCCGACCGGCTGCATGTGGAGGTGGCGCGCGACCGGCAACTGTTCACACAGACCTTTTCGCGCGGGGTGCCGCTGGGGCCGCTGGCCCCTGCTGGGGCCGTACAGAACCGGCGCGGCACCACCGTCAGCTTCCATCCCGATGCCGAGATTTTCGGGCCGGACGCGCATTTCAAGCCGGAGCGGCTGTATCGGCTTTGCCGGTCCAAGGCCTATCTCTATCGCGGCGTGGAAATCCGCTGGTCCTGCGATACCGCCCTGATCAGCGCCGATAGCGGCGTGCCGGCGGCAGAGGTGCTGCATTTCCCCAATGGGCTGCTGGATTACCTGAACGGCACCCTGAAAAGCCGGGCCACCGTCACGCCCCTGCCATTTGCCGGACAGGCCGATTTTCCGGGTGAGGCGGGGCGCGTGGAATGGGCCATCGCCTGGCCGGAAGATGATGAGGGCTTCAGCCACACCTATTGCAACACTATCCCCACGCCCTTGGGCGGCACGCATGAGGTGGGGCTGCGCGGTGCCCTGACCCGTGGCATCAAATCCTATGGCGAAATGCTGGGCAATAAGCGGGCGGCGAATATCACCGCGGACGATGTGATGGAGGGGGCGACCATCCTTCTGTCCGTCTTTATCCGCGACCCGCATTTCCAGGGCCAGACCAAGGAACGGCTGGTCAGCGCCGATGCACAGAAGCTGACCGAAAGCGCCATCAAGGACCGGTTCGACCATTGGCTGTCAGGTTCGCCGGACGCGGCCAAGGGCCTGATCGAACGGCTGATCGAAAAGGCGGAAGAGCGGGCGCGCAAGAAGGCGCAGAAGGAGATGGCGCGCAAGACGCCGACCCGCCGCCTGCGCCTGCCCGGCAAGCTGGCCGATTGTTCGCGCCAGAGTGCCGAAGATACCGAGATCTTCATCGTGGAGGGCGATTCGGCCGGCGGCTCCGCCAAGCAGGCCCGCCGCCGCGACACCCAGGCCATCCTGCCCCTGCGTGGCAAGATCCTGAACGTGGCGTCGGCCAGCGTGGACAAGCTGCGCGGTAACCAGGAACTGGCCGATCTGGCGCAGGCCCTGGGATGCGGCACGGGCAAGGAATTCAGCGTCGATAAGCTGCGCTATGAACGCGTCATCATCATGACCGACGCCGATGTCGACGGGGCCCACATCGCCTCGCTGCTGATGACCTTCTTCTATCGGGAGATGCCGGGCCTGATCCAGCAGGGGCATCTGTACCTTGCCCTGCCGCCGCTCTATCGCCTCGCCGGCGGCGGCAATGTCCGCTATGCGCGCGACGACGCGCATAAGGACGAGTTGATGAAGACCGTCTTCAAATCGGTCAAGGGCAAGGTGGAAATCAGCCGCTTCAAGGGCCTGGGCGAAATGCCGCCTGCGCAATTGAAGGAAACCACCATGGACCCGTCCAAGCGCACCCTGCTGCGCGTCGTCGTCCCGGACCAACGCGACCCGGACCAGAAGGACGATGTCGAAGAGACCAAGGCGCTGGTGGAAAGCCTGATGGGACGGAAGCCGGAACTGCGGTTCAAGTTTATTACTGAGAATGCGAAATTTGCGCAGGATTTGGATGTGTGAGGGTTAATCGATGGGGCGGCGCCCGCCACAGAAACTCTACAAGTATGTTGGCGAGAAGACTGCGCTGCTGATCTTGGGGAACGGGCAGCTCCAGTTTTCCGTTCCAAGGCTATTCAATGATGAATTTGATTGTAATTTTTACTCACCAGGAATTGCGAATACTGATAAATACTATATTAAATTAGTTAAAATCATTTCCGAAATTGCGTTCGAGGGCCTGGATTCATCTATTTTTATGGATGATGTTGTTTCTGTTGTTGGGTTTTTTAGGAATATAGCTCCAAAAGACTTTGCTCCGACTTTAGATTTTTGGGAGGATCTTGTATTTGGTGATGATAGCAAAGAGCTTCGCGATAGTTTTCAGTGCTTCATAGAACGAACGGTGAAAGAAATTTCAGATTCAGCTGTTCGTGCGCTCTCTGACTCAAAGCTACTTTGTCTTTCAGCAACGCCTGTTTCCGCTCCAATGTGGGCGCATTACTCAGAGAATTTACAGGGTGCTGTTCTTGAGTTTGATACGGTTCATCCCAGTGATAATTTCTTTCTTACCGCCCGACCAATGAATTACATCTCCCAACCGCCACATTTTTTTTGACGATGATGAGTTTATTGAAATTACCACAAGAAAAAGCGGCTTAGACCAAAATAAGAAGGAAAAAATACTAAATTCAATTATTTTTGGAAAGTATATTTCGTGGGAATATGAGAAAGAATGGCGGATTTTAGCTGGGGCCACAAACCAAAATGAACAACGCTCCTTGGTACCATTTCATCATTTGGCTTTAACGGGAGTGATATTTGGCAGTCGCACGAATGCGGCATTTGAGCAGTCTGTTCGCAATCTTCTCCCCTATTACCCTCTTTGCCGTACATTTAAATTGAAGCGACCGGATATGAGGACGTTTGAGTATAAAATTGTCGAATATCCCTGAGCCTCTCATGAACCCCCTCACCGTCATTGAAACCACTGCCTTCCGCCGGGACGTTGACGATTGGCTGACCGCAGCTGAGCGTGAAGCATTCATCGACTATATTGCGCGCCACCCCGATGCCGGCGTCCTGATCGAAGGAACTGGTGGAGCCAGGAAGGTCCGGTGGGCGCGGCAGGGCGGTGGCAAAAGCGGTGGTGTCAGGATAATCTATTATTTCTACACGGCTGATGCGCCGCTGTTCCTGTTGGCCCTTTACGGCAAGTCCGAAAGGCCAACTTGTCGGCAGCGGAGAAGCAGGCCATACAGAATGTTGTCACGGTGCTGCGCAACCGTATACGCCTTGCCCGCCCGGTCATGGGAGATACGGAATGACCAAGCCAACCCGATCCCTTGCCGCCGATATCCTTGAAGGCTTGAATGAAGCCATCGACTATCTGGACGGCAAGCCAACCGGTGTGCGCGTGACGCAGGTTTTGGTCGTGCCGAAGGTCGATGTCCGGGCCATCCGGCTGGCGACGGGGTTGACGCAGGCTGAGTTCGCGGCGCGCTATGCGCTGCCCATCGACACCTTGCGGAAGTGGGAACGGGGTGAGCGGGAGCCGGATGCAGCCAGCCGCGCCTATCTGACCTTGATCCAGCGGGACCCGGAAATGGTGGCGCGGACGCTGGCCGCATAAGGCCTGCCCTTGCCTGTTATCTGACGCAGGTCAGGGCGATACCTTCGCCTTGAACCAGAACACGCCGCAATAATCGATGGTCTGGATCGGTTCGGTGATGCCGTTGGCGTCGCGGAAATCGTGGACGGCCTGTTTGCAGGCGGGGATGATGTTGTAATCATCGATGATGACCACGCCGCCGGGGGAGACCTTGTGATAGAGGCTTTCCAAGGCGTCCATGGTTGATTGGTACATGTCGCCATCCAGACGCAGGACGGCCAACCTCTCGATGGAGGCGGTGGGCAGCGTGTCCTTGAACCAGCCCTTCAGGAACTTCACCTGATCATCCAGCAGGCCGTATTTCTGGAAATTGGCCTGTACCTCTTCCAGGCTGACGGCCAGTTCGGGGTATTTGGACAGGTCGTCACACTTGGCATCTTCAGGATAGTTTGCCGCGTCGATGGGCGGTACGCCTTCGAAACTGTCGGCGACCCACACGGTACGGTCGGTGACGTTCAGGGCCGCCAGTATGGCGCGCATGAAGATGCAGGCCCCGCCGCGCCAGACGCCGGTTTCGATGAGGTCGCCTGGGATATTCTCGCTCAACACATGGATGACGGCGTCGCGCAGATTGTCCATCCGCTTCTCGCCAATCATCGTATGGGCCTGCATCGGCCAGTCATGGCCCATTTGCCGGGCGAAGGGCCTGAAGGGCTGCGCGAAGGGGCCGATGCCCGGATCCTCATAAATCAAGCCCGTCAGAACCCGCTTCATCAGGTCGATATAGAGAAGGCGGGGATCGGTCAGCGCCATGAGGATGCTCTGCGTCTGGGGTGGCTGCCGGAACAGGCGGACAGGGCTTTCCCCCTGTCTTGCGTGTTCCGGACCGGCCCTGTCAAGCGGGGGAGGTTACTTCACCTCCACCGCATAGGTCGCGACATCCGGCGTGGTCTTGATCAGGCCGCGCGCCTTCAGGAACTGTGCAAAGCGGTCGTAACGGGCATTGTCCAGCGCACGGGGGCTGTGGGCGAAGCGCGCGATGCTGTCCTTCCAGGCGCGTTTATTCAGCTCCGTGTCCAGGTCCTTGCGGCCCTTGATGAACAGGGACCAGGCCTCTTCCGGATGATTGATCAGGAACTGCGTACCGCGCTCAACCGCGTTCAGGAAACGGCCGATGCGCGGGTCGTTGGCGTTGTTCTTGGCTGTGATGAAGATCAGTTCATCATAGGCGGGCACCCCTTCTTCTTCGGGGAAGAAGGCGCGGCCTTCCTTCTTTTCAATCGCCATCTGGTTCAGCTCGAAATTGCGATAGCCGCCGACAATGGCATCCACCTGACCCGCGAACAGGGCTGGCGACAGGGAGAAATTCACGTTGATCAGGGTCACGTCCTTCAGGGACAAGCCGTGCTTTTCCAGCATGGTACCCAGCAACGCATCCTCAAACCCGCCGACGGAGAAGCCGATCTTCTTGCCCTTCAGGTCCTTGAGGGACTTGATGGGGCCGTCCTTCAGCACGATGACGGTATTCAGCGGCGTGGCGACCAGGGTGCCGACGCGGACCACGGGCAGGCCGGCATCGACCTGCAAATGCAATTGCGGCTGATAGGAGACGGCGATATCGCCCTGACCGGCGGCGACCAGACGCGGCGGGTCGTTGGGATCGGCGGGCGCGATCATTTCCACCGCCAGACCTTCATCCTTGAAGTAGCCCTTTTCCTGCGCGACATAGAGCGGGCCATGGTCCGGGTTCACGAACCAGTCAAGCAGCACGGTCATCTTGTCCTGCGCCAGGGCGGGCAGGGTGCCTGCGGCACTGGCGGTCATGGCGGCGGCAACGGCCATCGCGCGCATCCAACGCATCTTCATTGTGTTACTTCCTTGTTCATCACGCTGTCGGGAAGCCAGGGCAGAGCCCGGCGAACGATAAGATCAACCAGCAGCCACAGGCCCACAGCTAGCAGCGCCAGAATGAAAAGGGCGGCAAAGGTCAGGTCCGTCTGTACCCGTGCGGTGGCATGCAGCATCAGATAGCCCAGCCCCGCCGACGCCCCCACCCATTCCCCCACCACGGCCCCAATGGGGGCCACGGCGGCGGCCATGCGCAGACCGGAACCGAGGGCGGGCAATGCCGCCGGCATGCGGATATGGCGCAGGATGGCCCACGGACCGGCCCCCATGGTGCGGGCCAGGTCCAGCCAGCCGGGATCGGTGCGCCGCAACCCGTCAAAGAAGCTGGCCGTCACGGGGAAGAAGATGATCAAGGTTGCCATCGCCACCTTGGACGCCAAACCGTAGCCCAGCCACAGCACCAGCAGGGGGGCGATGGCAAAGACGGGCACCGCCTGACTGGCCAGCAGCAGCGGCAGCAGCCAGCGTCGGGCAGCGGCGGATGCCGTCAGGGCGAGGGCCGCCAGCCCGCCGCACACCGTACCCAGGATCAGGCCCAGCACGATTTCCAGCAGCGTATAGCCTGCATGTTCGGCTAGCAGCGCCCAATCATCGACAAGGCGCAACGCCACCCGTTCCGGACCCGGAATTATATAATGGGGAAGGTCAGCCAGCCGCACCAGCAAAGCCCAGGCGATGATCAGACCCGCCAGGGTCACCATTCCGCGAACGAAACGAGCGCCCCTCATGCCAATCCCCCACCACGCAGGTGCCGCAGCAATTGTCCCTGCAGGGTCAGCAGGTCGGGCTGATCCGGGGGGCGCGGCGTGTCGCCCAATGGGGTCAGGGGCGGGGACAGGCGGGCGGGGCTGCCGCCCAACACCTGGACCTGATGACCCAGACGCAGCGCCTCCAGCGGGTCATGCGTGACCATGATGACGGTGCGGCCCGACAGCAGACGCGCGGCCAGATCCTGCATATCCAGGCGGGTGATGGCATCCAGGGCCGAGAATGGTTCATCCATCAGGACGATGGGCCGATCCTCGAACAGGGTGCGGGCCAGGGCCGCACGTTGCCGCATGCCGCCGGACAGGGCGTCGGGCCGGCAGCCGTGGCGGTCAGCCAGACCCACCGCGTCCAGCAGGGACATGGCGCGGTCGCGTACCTCCGGCCCCACCTTGCCGCCGCGCAGCTTTGCGCCCAGGATGACATTGTCCAGAACGCTGGCCCAGGGCAGCAGCAAATCCTGCTGTCCCATCCAGGCGAAACGGCCCTTCAAGGGCAGGCCATCATCGGCGGTGACCGTCCCCCGACCCGGCAGCAGGCCGGCGATCAGGCGCAGAAGGCTGGATTTGCCAACCCCGCTGGGACCCAGCAGACAGGTGGTCTGCCCTGCCGGTGCCACCATGTCCAGCCCGCCGAACAGCAGCCTTCCGCCAAAGCCGATGGCGGCGTCGGACAGATGGATGGCGGGGGCGGGCGGAGCGGCGGCGCGCCCCGGTACATGGGTCATGGATCACTGTCCCTACGCCGGTATCAGCCGGATCAGGTTCCAGGGGTCGTCCCGTGCAGGACCTCTCAGCCGACCATCGGCTCCCCCCAGTGAGGTGGGTCGGTTATGGCAAAGCGGGGCGGGGGCTGCAAGGCCTAGATATCGGCTCAGCGCGCGATCTGTCGCCGGGCGATGGCCGTTGTCTCATCGGCGTCACCGCTGGCGGGGATCACTTCCCATCGCATCTCGCCCAGGTCATAGGCGGCCTGTCGGCGGACAATGGCGGCGGTG
Source organism: Niveispirillum sp. CC-CTL257 (assembly GCF_059489915.1). Taxonomy (NCBI): domain Bacteria; kingdom Pseudomonadati; phylum Pseudomonadota; class Alphaproteobacteria; order Rhodospirillales; family Azospirillaceae; genus Niveispirillum; species Niveispirillum sp. CC-CTL257. The sequence goes on along the minus strand of NZ_JCAJXE010000001.1, from coordinate 1,371,094 downwards.
GCGTCCGATGCGTCGCCCCGCCGCCGCGCCACGCGGGCCAGGGTCACGGCCTGATCGGCCACCAGCCATAGGCCGGCAAAGGCGACGCCGGCCTCCCGCGCGACCTGTTCCACCGTCTGCCGCTGCGCCGCATTGGCATAGACGGCGTCGCAGATGACGGCGTGATGCCCGTCCAGCACCAGTCCGGCGCGACCCGCCAGTTCGGCATAGGTGCGGGCGGAATGGTCGGGGCCATAGAAACGGTCGGGCAGTGCCTCTTCCTCCGCCACACCGGCCAGTAGCTTGCGCAAGGCATCGGATCGCAGGATGACGGCCCCCGGTGCCGGCCCCAGAGAGGGGGCCAGTGCGCGGGCCAGGGTGGTCTTGCCCGTACCCGACAGACCACCAATGGCCAGCAACTGTGCTGGCGGCGGCGACAGCAGGCGGTTGGCCAGCACCAGATAGGATTGTGCCTCCGCCCGCATGGCGGCGGCCTTGTCCGCGTCCCCCTGTCCGGCGGCGGCGGATGCCGTCAGATGCGCGCGGATGCCGGCCCGCACCGACATGAACAATGGCAGCAGCGACAGGCCCGACAGATCGCCCGTCAAATCCAGATAGCGGTTGAACAGGATATTGGCATGGGCGCGCAGGCGGCGATGTTCCAGATCCATCAGCAGGAAGGCCAGATCATAGAGAACATCGGTCACCGCGATCCGGTCGCCGAATTCGACGCAGTCGAAGGGCACGGGCCGCCCGTCCAGCATGACGATGTTGCGTAGATGCAGATCGCCGTGGCAGTGGCGGATATAGCCGGCATCGCGGCGGCGGTTGATCAGGTCGGCACCCGCCGCCAGCGCCGCCTCCCCCGCGCGTTCCAACCGGTCGATGGCGGCGGCATCGAACAGGGCATGCTTGCGCATCTCCCGTATGTTGGTGCGGGCCAGATCGGCCATTTCCTCGGCACCGGGCGCATTCGTCCTGGGTTCGGCGGCGTCGTGGAATTCCGCGATGATGGTGGCGAGGTCACGCATGATGGCGGGCGACAGGGTGCCCGCCGCCGCCATGCTGTCCAGCAGGGCCGATTGCGGGAACCGGCCCATGGTCACCAGATATTCCAGCACCGACGGGTCCGGCCCGCCATCGGTGGCCACCGGTGCCTGTTCAACCAGCCGCACCCGACCATCTTCACCCTGCACCAGACCGCCAACGCCGCGATAAAGGTCGGGTGCCGTCCGCCGGTTCAGGACCAGTTCCGCCTCGCACGCGTCCAGGCGTTGCGACAGGCTGGCATAGTCGAAGAAAGGGTAGGTGACGGCACGCTTCATCTTGAAGGCGCGGTCGCCGGCCATGAAGATGCGGGCGGCATGCGTGTCGATGCGATCAACGGTGCCGCCGGGCGGCAGCCCATGGGTTGACGCGTCGTCCAGCAGGGCGATGGCCCGTTGCTGGGCCCCCTCTCCGACACTCTGCGTGCTGTCCCCCGGACTGCTGTGCATGCGCAACACCCTTGTCCCAATCCAACATGTAAGCGAACGACGTTACAAGTAATCTATCGCCTGAGAAGCTGGTCTCCTTTAATCTATCGCTTCAATCCTGGGGGGCAATGCGGATCGATTATGTCCGCCATACCCCTTTCGGCGTTGACAGTTGTAACGGAATTACCGCACCCTTTGACGCTGCGCCGCAACAGAATGCGGTCATTCCGTAGAAGATGGAAGCCACCATGCCGCTGGACCCCGCCATGCCCCAAGCCGCCGCCCCGTCCGATCTGGAATTCCTGGGCACGACCACGGCCAAGGGGCGTTGCTGTCCACTAAACAGGCCCGCTTCCCGGCGCCCAAGGGCCTGGATGTGCGGGCCCTTGCGGCTGATCTGATGGCGCAGTTGGACCGGTATGGTGCCGAGGCGAAGCAGGACCCGTTTGCCAATCCCGTCATGCTGCTGGCCCTCGACATTTCCCGCCGCGTGGGTGCCGGTGAATTGTCGCCCGGCGCCCTGGAGCAGCTGATCCAGTATCTGTCGGCGGAGGGTTTCCTGGCCCGTGCCGCGCGTCTTTCCAATTATTTGGGTGAGGCATCGCCCGAAGCCAATGCCAGCCGCATGGAAGAGTTGCTGGATGTCGCCGCCGCCGGCAGCGGCGGGGAACCGTTGAGCTTTGAGGCGTTCCAGAAGCTGGTGGAGAAGGAGGTGTTCGGTATCGTTATTACCGCGCACCCAACCTTCAACCTGTCCGGCGCGCAGATGACGAGTATGGCCTGTCTGGCCACGGGCCGCGACCAGAATGGCAAGCGCCTGTCGGCGGATGCGCGCGAAAGCCTGATCCGCCAGATGGCGACGGCGGAACATGCGCCCGAAGATATGTCGCTGACCCGCGAACATGAATTGTCGCTGGACGCCATCGCCAATATCCAGATCGCCATCCGCACCCTTTACCGCGCCGTCCTGCGCGTGGGCCGCAAGCATTATCCGGAACGCTGGACCGAGCTGACGCCGCGCCTGCTGACGGTGGCAAGCTGGGTTGGCTACGATCTGGATGGCCGTTCCGATATCCGCTGGTCCGACACGCTGCATAAGCGGCTGATCGTGCAGCAGCGGCAGCTGCGCTACTATCTGTCCAACCTGCGCGATATCCGCGCCGGTGCCCCGGCGCTGGAGGATCTGCGCCATACGCTGGCCTTGATCGAAAGCCGTCTGGCCCTGGCACTCAATCAGGTGACGGACGAGATTGCGGCCTTCGGCGGGTCGGAGGCGCAGGATCTGGACCATCTGCGGCGTATCGCCAAGCGTATGCATGAAGGCCTGCCGCTGCGTCTGGTCGATGCGTCGGAAGCCATTGAGTTCGTGAATCGTGGCATCCGCCTGTCCGCCGCCATCGAGGGCGACAAGGCGCTGGCCACCGTGGAACAGCTGGCGGTTTTGCGCGCTGAACTGGCGACCTTTGGCCTGGGCATGGCGCACACCCATGTCCGCCTGAACAGCACGCAGGTCCATAACGCCATCCGCAAGGCGGTGGGCCTGGATACGGCGGCGGATGACCCGCGTTATCGCCAGTCCTATCTGGCGACCCTGACCGACCTTCTGGACAAGGTGGAGCCGGTCAGCATCAATTTCGGTTCCGTCGTGGCCGAACGCACCAGCGCCAAGCGCCTGTTCATGGTCGTGGCGCAGATGCTGAAATATTCCGATGCGCGCACGCCCATCCGCTTCCTGATCGCCGAAAGCGAAAGCGCCTTCACCGTCCTGTCGGCGCTGTATTTCGCCAAGCTGTTTGGGGTGGAGGAGCGGGTCGATATCAGCCCGCTGTTCGAAACCGAAAAGGCGCTGGAAACCGGCAGCCGCATCATCGAACAGCTGCTGGAGAACCCGCATTACCGCGCCTATGTGCAAAAGCGCGGACGCCTGTGCATCCAGACGGGATATTCCGACGCCGGCCGCTATCTGGGCCAGACACCGGCCAGCGCGTCGATTGAGCGTCTGCGCCTGCGTGTGATGCGGCTGTTCACCCGCCACGCGCTGACCAATGTGCAGCTGGTGATCTTCGACACGCATGGTGAAAGCATCGGTCGTGGCGGTCACCCCGCCGGCCTGCATAACCGCCTGGCCTATGTCAGCCCGCCGGCCACGCTGGCCTTTGCCGCCAAGCACAATATCGAGCTGAAGCAAGAAGTCAGCTTCCAGGGCGGCGACGGCTATACCTACTTTGTCACCCCGGCCTCGGCGCTGGCGGTCGTGACCCGTATTCTGGAATATATGATCGGCACGGCCAAGCCGGACCTGGATCATGACGTCTTCTATGCCAAAGGCGATTATATCCGGGAGTTCTTCACCACCGTGAAGGCCTTCCAGGTCGGGCTGGTTGAAGACCCGAATTATGGTGAGCTGCTGGCCGCGTTCGGCACCAATCTGCTGTTCCCCAGCGGCAGCCGCGCCATCAAGCGCCAGCATGACGCGGCCCCCGATCCAGCGGCCCGCGTCATGGCCGGACAGTTCCGCGCCATCCCGCATAATGCAGTCCTCTTGCAGATGGGCCTGCCGGCCAATGTCCTGTCGGGCGTGGGCGAGGCCATTGACCGTGATCCGGAACAGTTCCGCACGCTCTACGCCACCTCGGCCCGGTTCCGCGAACTGATCGGCATCGTGGTCTATGGTGCGGCGGTCAGCTGCCCCGACGCGCTGAAGGCCTATGTCGATACGCTGGACCCCGGTCATTGGCTGACGCGGGCGGCGCGCACCGACAATCCCATGGAAGCCGACGACATGCGCCGCATCGCGGCCGTGCTGGAGGAAACGCCGACCCAGGCCCGCCTGATCCGCATCTTCCGCAAGCTGTATCGTGATTACGGCGTGTTGCGGCAGAATCTGGAGCGCGCGGGGGCAGCACCCAAGCCGAACCCCGATCTGGACCGGCACCTGTCGCTGCTGCACGCCGTGCGCCTGTCCCTGATCCATCAGGTCTATCGGCTGGCCGTGCATATCCCGGAATTCTCCAGCCAGCATTCGATCACCAACCAGCGGCTGGTGACGCGTCTGCTGCATCTGGATGTGCCATGGGCGCTGGACCAGCTGGCCCGCATCTTCCCGGCGCGTACCGATGTCACCCTGGATGAAGGGTTCGGGGAGGTGGCAACCTATGTCAGCGATGAGAGCCAGGATTACAGCCAGGAAAACCAGAACATTTTCCGGCCCATCGCCTCGCTCTATGAACTGATCCGCCGCACCAGCAACGCCCTGACACAGCGCATCGGGTTCTTTGGATAAGGTATGCGCAAACGCGTAGAGCGGATTAGCGAAGCGTAATCCGCGGAACAACATCGATTGTCGCTCCGCGGATTACGGCTTGCGCCTAATCCGCTCTACCTTTCTCAGCATTCCAAACGCTCACCCCCAGTACCCCACATCCCGCTTCAACTGCGGCGGCACGCCGTAACGGTAGGCTTCCCCGGCCAGCAGTTCGGTCAGCACCGACTGCAACTGTGCGGCCAGTCCGGCCAGCGCGGTCGTCCGACGCGAGGGCGGGGTGGTGAGGGCGAGCAGCAGGGTTTGCGGCGGCAACGCTGCCCCATGGACTAAATTCAGCTTTTGCATTTTATAGGGTCCTTTCCGAACCGATGTGAAGGTTGATGCTTTTGTTGGACCCTTTATCGCTCCATTCCGGCCTGGACGACAAACGAGTAATCCCGATAGGATGCATCAGCTGATTTTGTGCATAAGGGGCCGTGATGGACAAGCGACTGCCGCCATTGAATGCGCTGCGCACCTTTGAATCCGCCGCCCGTCATCTTTCCTTCACCAAGGCGGCGGATGAACTGGCCGTGACGCAGGCGGCCGTGTCCTATCAGATCCGCCAGTTGGAGGAGCATATCGGGCGGGAGCTGTTCCGCCGCCTGACGCGCAAGCTGGAACTGACCCCGGCGGGGATGGAGCTGCAGGTGGCGGTGGAGGATGCGTTCGACCGTATCCGCGCCACCATGCATAAGCTGACCGACGCGGCGGAGGACAAGGTCCTGTCGGTGACAACCCTGCCCACCTTTGCCTCACACTGGCTGGTGCCACGTCTGGGGCATTTTCAGCTGCGGCGCCCCGATTTGGCGGTACGGCTGGACAGTTCAGTGGGGTTGAGCGATCTGAACCATCAGTTTGATGTTGGCATCCGGTCGGGCCATGGGCAATGGCCGGGGCTGGTGGCTGAACGGCTGGTCGAATATCGGCTGACCCCGGTGATAAGCCCCATCCTGGCCGACCGCGTGGGCGGCATCCACCACCCGTCCGATCTGGCCCGGCTGCCGCTGCTGGATTACAACCATATTGAGGATATTCGCTATTGGCACCAATGGTTTGCCATGGCGGGTGTGGCGGTCGACGGCATGCGCACCGGCCCGCAATATGACATGCAGGCCATGACGGGGCAGGCGGCGGCGATGGGGCAGGGTGTGGCCCTGGTTTGCCCGGCCTTTTTTGCCGCAGATATCGCGTCTGGTCGATTGCGGGTGCTGTTTCCCGATCTGGTGCTGGTAACCGACCGTTCCTACTGGCTGGTCTGTTCGCAGCGTCGGATGGATGAGCCGAAGATCAAGGCCTTCCGCGATTGGATATTGTCGGAGGTCAGCGCCTGCGAGGGGCAATGCGGCGCCTTGGGCGGCATGCTGAATGTGGCGCTGGCCGGGCCACGACCCGTCGCAGCGGTCGGCGACTGAGCTGCTATTCCACGCTGCGCCAACCCATGCTGGCGGCGGTGCGGGCGGCCAGAATGCCGGCGATGGCACCGGCGGCAGCGGGTAGCATGGCAACGGCAGCGGCGATCATGCCGCGTTCCAGCACCGGCATGGAACTGCCGGGCGGCGGATAGGCCATCAGATGGGCCAGCAGCACGCCACCGGCCAATCCCAGCACGCCGAACACGGCGAGGCGCGGCAGGAACAAGGACAGCATGAAGGCGGACGCGGCCAGGATAGCCAGCGTGCCGGACAGCGTATCGGCGGTCAGGTCCCAAAGGCCGGCACAGGCCCCCAGAAGGGCTGCCAGGCTGGAGAGGACCAGTATCTTCGTCGTGAAATTCATGGCACCGCCACCTTGTCATCTACAGCACCGGAACCCCGGCACCGATGAGAACAAGATGGTGGAAGATTAAGGCGAAAGCCGGTCAAGCGCCGGGCGACGAAGGGGCGGGGCGGCGGATTTGCCGTGACCCCACCCCCGTCACCGGACTTGTCACAGGGGTGGGTGCCTTACTCCGCCGCCACAATATTCCGCAAAGCCGGCGTGAACAGCGCCACCTTGGGCGGGGGGCGGTCGGCCATCATACCCTGTTCGGCGTCGGCCCGCTGCATGGCGGCGCGCGTCAGGTCGGCATGTTCGCGGACGAGATTGCGCAGCACGGCCCAATGGCGGCGGATGCTATCTTCCACCTCGCGCAGGCGCATGTCGGGCTTGGCAGGTTCTGCCGTGATGGCGGCAAGAATTTCCGCCAGACCCACATCTGACTTCGCGTCATCCAGCAGGCGCAGGCCGGCGGGCAACCCATCAAAACCGCCAGAGGGCTTGGATTCCCTGGGCTTGGCAAACAGGCCAGACGGTTTGCTGGCGCCTGGACGGTGTAGTCGGTCGTGCATATCAGACCCTCCCGGTGAAAAGGACGGGGAGGGATAAGCAAGCCATGTGCCGGTTTTTATTGGGAAAATTCTGCCGGGTCGGCAGGGGGGCTCAGCGCCGGCCGAACAGCCGCTCAATATCGCCCAGTTTCAGTTCCACATAGGTGGGGCGGCCATGGTTGCACTGGCCGGAATGGGGCGTGGCCTCCATCTGGCGCAAAAGCGCGTTCATCTCGTCCACATTCATGGGCCGCCCGGCCCGCACGCTGCCATGGCAGGCCATGCGGGAACAGATCGCGTCCAGCTTTTCCTTCAGCGCGTGGGCGTCGCCCATCTCTGCCAGTTCGTCGGCAATATCCTTTATCAGGCCGCGCACATCGGCCCGTGCCCCCAGCATGGCCGGCACTTCCCGCACCACGATGGCACCGGACCCGAAGCTTTCCAGGACCAGCCCCATTTCGGCCAGCTCATCCGCCCGCTCCCCCACCCGCTCGGCATCGGCGGGGTCCAGTTCCACCACTTCGGGGATCAGCAGGCCCTGGCGCTTCACACCGCCGCCCAGCATCTCCCGCTTCATGCGCTCATAGACCAGCCGTTCATGGGCCGCGTGCTGGTCCACGATGACGATGCCGTTTTCGGTCTGCGCCACAATATAGGTGGCGTGCAGCTGCGCGCGGGCGGCCCCTAATGGGAAGCTGGGCGGGGTGGCGGCGATGGAGTCGGTTTCCTCCGCGCGGGCGACGGGGGCGAAGCCCTGGGCAGGTGTCGCAATGGGCTGCGGTGCCTGGAATCGCCAGGCCGCCTCCGCCATTTCCCGGCTCACGGGCGGCGGGGCGTGGTGGGTCTGGGCATAGGGCGGGGGCGTTGACGGGCGCTGCGGTTCCCACAGCAGGCTGGTTTGCGGGGCCACGCGCGGGGTCAGGCTGGCCAATGTGTCGGCGGCGACGGTGGTGCTGGCGCGGTGGCCGGCGGCGGCCAGCGCATGTTTCAGGGCACCGACGATCAGGCCCCGGATCAGGGCCTGATCGCGGAACCGCACCTCCGTCTTCGCTGGATGCACGTTGACATCCACATCATGCGGGTTCAGCGACAGAAACAGGGCCAGGACCGGATGCCGGTCACGGGCCAGGAAATCGGCATAGGCCCCGCGTACAGCGCCCACCATCAGCCGGTCCTTCACGGGACGGCCATTGACGAACAGATACTGTCCGGCGGCGGTGGGCTTGTTATAGGTGGGCAGACCGATATGCCCGACCAGCCGCACCCCGGCCCGTTCGGCATTCACCGGGATGGCATTTTCTTGAAATTCCCGCCCCAGGACGGCACCCAGGCGAGACAGGCGCGCCGCCTCATCCTCCCCGCTATTGGCGGTCAGGCGGACGGGGGTTCGCCCTTCATCCGTCACCGTGAAGGCGACATGCGGATGGGCCATGGCCAGACGTTCCACCACATCGATGGCATGCTGGCTTTCCGTGCGGCTGCCTTTCAGGAATTTCAGGCGGGCCGGGGTGGCGAAGAACAGGTCCCGCACCTCCACCCGCGTGCCCAACCCGCCGGGGGCTGGGCCGACGGGATGCACGCTGCCGCCTTCCACCAGGATGGCGCTGGCATGATCGGCACTTTCGGTGCGGCTGGTGATGGTCAGGCGGCTGACGGCACCGATGGAGGGCAGGGCCTCCCCCCGGAACCCCAGCGTGCGGATATCGGTCAGGTCGCCATCGGGCAGCTTGGATGTGGCGTGCCGTTCCACCGACAGCGCCAACTGCTCCGGGTCCATGCCGCAGCCATCGTCGGCGACGGACAGCAGCGCCTTGCCACCATCGCGCAGGGTGACATCAATGCGCCGCGCCCCCGCATCCAGCGCGTTCTCCACCAGTTCCTTCACGGCGGCAGCCGGACGCTCCACCACCTCACCGGCGGCGATCTGGTTGACGAGATTATCGGGGAGGCGGCGGATGATCGGCATGGGGGGGTAATAGCACCGATTGGGGGTGCGCGCCAAGCCGGCCACAAGTTATGGCACTTTAAACCCCACTACCTCCGCCAACTGCTCCCGCTTAACCTTGGTACCCGACAGGCGCGCGCTCGTCAGGTCAGTTTCCTTCAGGTCGGCCAGCAGCAGATTGGCGAAGGAGAGGTCGGCACCCGCGAAATTGGCCTTCACCAGCCGTGCGCCCGACAGGTTGGCATAGCGCAGCCTGGCCCCGGCCAGTTCGGCGCGCACGAAGCGGGTGGCGTCGATCTTCAGATAGCCGAGATTGGCCTCAGACAGGTTGGCGTTGCCCAGTTGCGCGTCGGTCAGGTTGATGCCGCGCAGATCACACCCCGACAGGTTGGCCCCGCGCAGGTCGGCCCCGGCCAGATTGCCCACCTGGATCTGTGCCGATGACAGGTCCATGCCATAGAGGATCACCCCAGGCGCATGTAGGCGGGTGAGGCAGGCATGGGACAGGCTGCCGGCGGTACGCAGATCATAGCCGGTCAGGTCCAGGGCCAGCCCGGCCTGTCCCGCCGTGCCCACCCATTCGGCGTGGAGCTTCAGCATCTCCTCCAGCGGGCGGGGCAGGGCGCTGGCCGGCTTGCCCGCCGGTTTGTCGGTCAGGGCACCGGCCATGTCGGCACCTGCCATTTCCGTCATCACCAGGACGGCCCCGGTCAAAACCGCGCCTTTCAGGCTGGCCCCGCGCACATCGGCCCCCGACATGTCGGCCCCTTCCAGGATGGCCCCGTCCAGGGTGGCATTGCGCAGGTTGGCACGCACCAGCTTGGTTCCGCGCATCACGGCATCGGTGAAGTCGGTATGCTGGGCAATGGCGCCTGACATCTTGGCCTGGGACAGGTTGGCATGGGCCAGCTTGGCACCTTGCATGTCGGCAGGGCTGGCATCGCTTTCCACCACCACCATTTTCAGGCTGCCATCGGCGGCCCGTTCGGCCAGCGACCCGTCGCGCAGATCGGCGCTGACCAGATTGGCCCCCGTCAGGTCGGCACCACGCAGGCTGGCCCCGCGCAGATCAACCTTTACCATGGAGGCCCCGGTCAGGTTCGCTTCCCGCAGGTCGGCGGCGAACAGGGTGCAGCAATCCAGATTGGCACCCGCCATATTGGCGCGGCGCAGAATACAGCCGGTGAGATCGGCATGGGCCAGATCGCGGCCAGACAGGTTCAAGCCAGACAGATCATAGTTAGTCAGAACCGCGCGGGCACCGCCCATACGGGCATTGCGGAACATCTCATGCCGCTTCAGCAGCGCATCGAGCTGTTCCTGCGTCACCTTGTAAAGTGGTCGCTGCTCTGCCAACGCTTGTCTCCCGGCCCCGCTTGTTTACTCAAGGAGAGCCATTCTGTGCGGGTCGTTGCAAAGGAATAATGAAGGCGGAACGCGCCATCGGGTGATTTGTAACGGTTGCGGGCAACCTGTCGGCTTTTGTCACAATGCGGGGGTGCTGTCCCGTTCCCGTGGCCGCCTGATCAGCGCTACCAGGGCGTAGGAGATCAGCATCAGCAGATACCAGGACCCGAACTTCGCAAACGACACCATGGTCCAGCCCTGTTTCTGGCTGGGATAGATCCAGGCACCCGCGAAGGTGCCCAGGTTCTCCGCGAACCAGATGAACAGGGCAACCAGGGCGAATCCAACCAGCAGCGGCATGCGCCGATCCACATCCCACACCCGGAAATAAACCCAGCATCGCCCGAACAGCAGGGCCGCCAGCGCGAACAGGCCCCAGCGCAGGTCCCACCAGTAATGATGCAGGAAGAAGTTGGCATAGATGCCTGCTGCCAGCAGCAGCACGGTCCAGAGCGGGGGATGATGGCGGAACCGGAAATCGAACAGGCGCCAGACCCGCGCGATATAGGAACCGACCGCGGCATACATGAAGCCGGTGAACAGGGGCACACCGCCGATGCGCAGGACGCTCTCCTCCGGATAGACCCAGGACCCCACCGCCGTCTTGAAAATCTCCATGCCCGTCCCGACCAGATGGAAGATCAGGATGACCAGCGCCTCCTCCTTCGTCTCCAGCCGCAAACGGATCAGCGCCACCTGCAGCACCACCGCGGCCAGGGTCAGGAAATCATAGCGGGGCAGGGCGGCATCGCGCGGATAGAACAGCCAGGTGCCTAGCAGCAGGGCCAGCATCAAGCCGCCATAGAGGCATGCCCAGGCCTGCTTCACCCCGAAGCGCAGAAACTCATAAAGCCCGGCCAGCCAGGGGCCGCGTGCCCTTGCGGCCTCGCCCAGGGCAGCCTCCCGCGCGATGAAGCGGGAGAGCAGGGGCCAGTCGCGCGTGGCGCTGAGGGGATGGGGTTTCAGCATGGGGGAGACGCCGGCGAGAGGTTGAGACGGCGTTCTGACAGGCGGGCGCGGCGGAAAGATGGCGGGTTAGTGAGGGGCAACAGGGCGAATGTCGGTGCGACTGAAATCGTCGCCAACAAACAGCAGCGGCCAATCACGTTGTCTTGCCAAAGCGTAGGCAAAACAATCTCCGTAATTCAAAGCCGCTGGGTGGTTGCCCTTGCCCCAACGGGTGTAGGCTGCCGCCACATTGCGGGCGAGCCGGTCATCGACACCGATAACTTCCATTTCCAGCTCGTTGACAAGCTGCTCTGCACGGCCAGTCAAACCACGCTGCCCCGCAACGATCAGCAACTCCGCCAAAGTTCCAGCGGAAATGATGATCTCTGCGGTACATAGCGCCGCCATGCAGGCGGGTGCAGACGGCTCATTGAGCAGGATCGCCATCAACGCCGATGTATCGACGACAATCATTTCGGCAGTCCATCATCGCCATAGAGGAAATGGTCTGCCTGATGTGCTGCCGGCCCTGACGTGGCAATGGCACCGGACTCCTTCGCAAACTTTTGCAGGAACGCCATTCTGCGATCCCGATCGATCACCTTGGGCGCCCGTGCTGGAACCAGTCGCGCCACGGCCTGTCCATGACGGGTAAGGACAATGTCCTCGCCCGTTTCCGCTCGCCGCACCAGTTCCGTCAATTGTGCCTTGGCCTCACTGACTGGAATTTCCATGGGGCACCTCCCGTGTCGCATAGATATGGACCAGATAATGGTCCAATACAATGCAACGGGTACCTTTACCCCACCGCGCCCGCATTCACCACGCCGACCAGCCCCGCCGTGCTGGCGTCATGCGGCTTGGCGCTTTCGCCCTCCAGTTCGGGCAGGATGACCTTGGCCAATTGCTTGCCCAGTTCCACGCCCCACTGGTCGAAGCTGTTGATGTTCCAGATGACGCCCTGAACGAACACCTTGTGTTCATAGAGCGCTACCAGCATACCCAGGCGATAGGGGTCCAACTGGTCGACCAGGATCGTATTGGTGGGGCGGTTGCCGGTGAAGATCTTGTGCGGCAGCAGGGCGTCCAGTGCCGTGCCTGACTTGCCTTCCTTGATCAGTTCGGCCCGCACCTCATCGGCATTCTTGCCGCGCATCAGTGCTTCGGTCTGGGCCAGGGTATTCGACAGCAGCATGGCATGGTGTCGGCCCGTGGGGTTCTGGCTCTGGATCGGGGCGATGAAATCGCAGGGGATCAGGTGCGTGCCCTGGTGGATCAGCTGATAGAAGGCGTGCTGGCCGTTGGTGCCCGGCTCGCCGAAAATGATGGGGCCGGTGGCGTAATCGACGCTGTTGCCCTGCCGGTCCACCGACTTGCCATTGCTCTCCATATCCAGCTGTTGGAGATAGGCAGGCAGGCGGGCCAGATACTGGTCATAGGGCAGGACGGCATGGGCGGCAGCCCCGAAGAAATTGCCGTACCACACGCCCAGCAGGCCCATGATCACCGGCATGTTCTTGGCCAGCGGCGCGGTGCGGAAATGCTCGTCCATGGCATGGGCACCGGCCAGCAGTTCCCCGAACTTTTCCGGGCCCACCATAAGGGCGATGGGCAGGCCGATGGAGGACCACAGGCTGTAACGCCCGCCGACCCAGTCCCAGAAGCCGAACATATTGTCGGTGTCGATTCCGAACTTCGCCACCTCTGTCGCATTGGTGGACACGGCCACGAAATGCTTGGCCACATCATCGGCGCTGCCGCCATTGGCCAGGAACCAGTCGCGCGCCGTGTGGGCGTTGGCCAGCGTTTCCTGCGTCGTGAAGGTCTTGGACGCGATGATGAACAGGGTCGTGGCTGGATCGACACGGCGAAGCACCTCGGCAATATGGGTGCCGTCGACATTGGAGACGAAATGCGCCGCCAGATGCGGATGATGCCAGGGCGTCAGGGCCTGGGTGATCATCACGGGGCCCAGGTCAGAGCCGCCGATGCCGATATTGACGATATCGGTGATGGCCTGTCCGTCATAGCCGCGCCATTCGCCATCGCGCACCTTGTGGCAGAAGGCGTACATGCGGGCCAGCACCTCATGCACCCCCGGCATCACGTCATGTCCATCCACCAAGATGGGGCGGTCGATGCGGTTACGCAGCGCCACATGCAGGACGGCGCGATCCTCCGTGATGTTGATGCGCTCACCCCGGAACATGGCGTCGCGCATTTCCTCCAGGTTCTGCTGATAGGCGAGGTCAACCAGCAGGGACAGCGTCTCATCCGTCACGCGGTTCTTGGCATAGTCCAGCATCATGCCGTCGAACGCGATGCGGTAGCGTTCAAAACGGCCGGGATCGGCGGCGAACATATCGCGCATCGACGCGCCTTCCAGGGCGGCGCGATGGGCGGCAAGGGCCTGCCAGGCGGGGGATTGGGTCAGGGCGGACATGGGCTCTCTCTCCGGCCGAACGCTGAAACTCTGTTTCCGATTGATAGCATGAAGGCAGCCGCCCACAAGCCGCAAACCACGTGAATTCCGCCAAAGGTAACAATTTCACCGCATGCAGGCGGGTTATAATGATTAAAGATGAACGACATGGATTATGTAACATTGCTACATAACGCCGATGATGCCGCCGCCGCTCAGAATGCCTCCGGATCGCCTTCGAATGCGGCCGGTGCACTGACGCGATAGCCCTTATCCTGATTGAAACGCATGCTGGCCTTGGCGATGGCCATCTTCTCGCTGGCAGCCCAGACCATGAAACGCCGTCCCGCCTTCCAGGACTGGATCACCTCGTCCGGAGCGTTGCGGGCCAGCGCGTTAAAATCCGGGTGCGAAATCTGAAAGACATAGGCGACGTCGCCCATATTCTTACGCTCGTCAAAGACATAAATCTGCGACTCGCCCAGCCGCTCGCGCTCTGCAACCTGCTCGCCCTGTTCGATCTGCTGATTGAGGCGGTCCAGCTCCATCCGCATCTGGCGTTCCTCGCGCCGCAGCGACAGGGTCGTTCCTGCCTGCTCCCGCGTGGCCCGGCTGACGGCGGCGACGCGCGTCTGCTGCCCCTGGTGCATCTTCTCAACTTTGCGCAGGCGCTTGCGCGTGTGGTTCATCATCTGAACCGCCACCACGCCGCCGCCCAGAATGCCGAAAAACAGCGGCAGGCTGTCGAACAGTTTGTCCATCATCAGCCGATCCCCCGTTCCTGGCTAGCCGCTTCCAGTTCCACGCTTTCCAGGGCGGTCAGGTCTTCCTCGCCATCCCCCTGCGGTTCGGAGATGGAGGCGATGAAGAAGCCTGTGGCGGGGGGAAACGACTTTTCCACCATGATCTTGGCATCGCCGATGGTGGGGGCCCAGATGGTGGCCTGCTGGGTCCGTGCCCAGGCCCGCGACAGGAAGGGATGTTCCTTCTGGTCCATCTGCGCCCGCTGGACATGGCGATTGACGATATGGGCGATGAATTTGCGGGCCGGGCGCTCGGTGCGCAGAAATGCGTCCTCCTCACCCAGGACACGCATCAACTGCGAACGCGCGGTTTTCAGGTCCAGCAGCTTCTTATTGACCATGTAATGCCGGCGGCGGGCGGATTTCAGTTCCGCATCCAGCTTGGCCAGCCGGGGCAGCATCTTGTCTTTCCGGGACAGCAGCCGTTGTCCCAGGATGCCCAGCTTCTGCAGCCGCCCCTCCAGGCCGACATCGCTCTGCCGCTTGCGCACAGCGTTCTCCGCGGCACTGGCGATCCCTGTACCGACAATGTAGGCAAGGCCAGAGATCACGAGGAAAGCGATCACGGCTTCAGTCAGTTTTTCAAGCATGCTTGATTGTACCGGTTCCCCAGCAACGGCGAAAACCGCCACCTGCATTATAGTGCGAAGGGCAGGGGACGCGGAAGTTTTTGTTAACTAGAAAACGTGCCGAACGTTCGGCATCGGGTGCTTCAAAAGAAAACCCGCCGGCCCGGGGTAGGGCGGCGGGTTCAAGGCGGGGTCGTCGGCGGGATGGGAAAAGGGATGGAACCCATCCGACCACTGAACGGGGAACGGTCAGTGGTCGGAACTTAAGCCCGTGATTCCCCCGCCGCTGTGACCCGTGTCACGCAGTACGTAGATCGATCAACTCACCGTGCAGTGCGCAGGCCGGCACCGTGAACTCCACGATGGCGCGTGCCGTGTCGGCGGGGGTCGGCAAGGTGCCTGCATCCTCACCGGGGAAGGCCTTGGCGCGCAGGCCGGTTGCCACGGGGCCGGGATCGACCAGATTGATGCGCAGATTGGTGTTCAGCGTTTCCGCCGCCCAGGTGCGGGCCATCATGTCCAGGGCGGCCTTCGACGCGGCATAGGCCGACCAGTAGGCGGTGGGCTCGCGGCCTACACGGTCGGTCAGGAACAGCGCGCGACCGGCATCCGACAGGCGCAGCAACGGATCAGTGGTGCGGATCAGGCGCATGCCGGCAGCAATCGACACGCCCATGACACGGTCCCAGTCCTTGGGATCGGAATGGGCGATGGGACCCAGTGTGCCCAGCTGGGCCGCCGCATGGACCAGGATGTCCAGCCGCCCAAACCGCTCATAGAGGGCGGGACCCAGATTATCCAGCTTGGCGCTGTCCATCAGATCCTGGGGGATGATGGTCGCGGCACCGCCCAGCGCCTTGATACGGTCATCCAACTCTTCCAAGGCACCCAAGGTACGGGCCAGCAGGACGACATGCGCACCCTCACGGGCCAGCTGTTCGGCCACGGCAGCACCGATGCCGCGCGAGGCACCCGTCACCAGGGCGACGCGGCCGGTCAGGCGCGGAGAGGAAAGGGGAATGGAACCGGTCATGGCGGGTCTCTGAAGAATTCCGTTCGGGAGGCGTGCTTAGCGCATTCGGATGCCGTGGGAAAGCGGCGGATCGCCGCTCTCTCGATATCCGACTTCATTCCGCATTCGATATGAAAAAGGGGAGGTGCCGAAACACCTCCCCCATTCATTGCGACAGCGGAACAAGCCTTACGACTTGCGGCTCCACCAGCCGCGCTTGGGCTTTTCCACCGTCGGATTCACCTCGGTGGCCAACTCCGCCGGCGTCGGGGCCGGTGCGACCTCTGCCACCGGTTCAGCGGCAGGGGCGGCGGCGTCGACGGCTTCCGTCACGGTCTCAACCGGTGCTGCTTCGGCCTCTGCGGCCTTCTTGCGGCTGCGGGTGGCGCGCTTCTTTGGGGCCGTGGCTTCCTCTGCCGGTGCGGCAGGGGCTTCCTCGGTCACGACAGGAGTGGCTTCAACAGCGGCGGGGGCTTCGGCGGGTGCCGCCTCAGCTTCCGTCACCTTCTTGCGGCTGCGGGTGGCGCGCTTCTTCGGGGCCGTGGCTTCCTCTGCCGGCGCGGCGGGGGCTTCCTCGGTCACGATGGGGGCGGCTTCGACAGCGGCAGGGGCCTCGACCGGAGCATCGGCGGGTGCCGGCTCCGTTTCCGCGACCTTCTTGCGGCTGCGGGTGGCGCGCTTCTTCGGGGCCGGGGCTTCCTCCGCCGGTGCGGCGGGGGCTTCCTCGGTCACGACGGGCGCGGCTTCTGCCACCGGCTCGGCAGTGGCGGCAGCCTCCTCCACGGCAGCAGCGGGAGCCTCGTCGGCACCCTGATCATCGCCTTCGCCTTCGTCGCCAGCGGCGTCAATCACGCCATCCTCGCCACGGCGGCCACGGCGGCGACCGCCACGCTTGCCTCGGCGGCGCTTCCTGGCGCGGGCAGCCTCGTCATCCTCACCAGCGGCGGGCGCGGGGGTTTCGCCATCGGCGGCATCAGCTTCGGCAGTTTCGCCGTCGGTCTGGGCTTCGCCCTCCTCACCGTCGGCTTCATCCTCGCCATCTGCATCGCCGGCATCGGACCCGGTGCCATTCTCGCCGCGTTCACCCCGACGGCGACGGCGACGGCGGCGGCGGCCACGACCATCACGGTCACCATCGCGGTCGCCGCGGGCTTCCGGGCGGCCCTGGGGCTTGGCTTCCTCTTCCTCGCCCTCCACCTCGATCTCGGCGGCTTCGGTCTCGGCCTCGGCTTCCTCGATCTCGATGGCGCGCTCGGTCTGGGCCATCACGCGTTCGGCGCTGACCGGGGCGGCGGCGACAATGTCATCGGCTGCCGTGCGGGCGCGGATACGGTCGATCTGATGGCTGGGGCCGATCAGCTTGTCGTCACCCTGCAGGTAGACGCGCAGGCCGTGACGCCGTTCGATATCCGCCAGCGCCTCGCGCTTGTGGTTGAGGATATAGAGCGTGACATGGCTGGCGCAGGTGACGGTGATTTCCGCCGAGCGCTTGCGGATGCCTTCTTCCTCGACCGCACGCAGCACCGCGAGAGCAGCACTCTCCAGGCTGCGGACCATGCCGGTGCCCTGGCAGTGCGGGCAGCGTTCGAAGTTGATTTCCTGCAAGGACGGGCGCAGACGCTGGCGCGACAGTTCCAGCAGACCGAAGGCCGAAATGCGGCCCAGCTGAATGCGCGCACGATCCGCCTTCATCGCGTCCTTCAGACGCTTTTCAACAGCGGAATTGTTGCGCGGGTCTTCCATGTCGATGAAATCGACCACGACCAGACCGGCCAGATCACGCAGGCGCAGCTGCCGCGCCACTTCCTCGGCCGCTTCCAGGTTGGTGCGCAGCGCCGTCTCTTCGATATTGCGTTCCTTGGTGGAACGGCCCGAATTGACGTCGATAGCTACCAGCGCTTCGGTCTGGTTAATAACGATGTACCCGCCCGAACGCAGCTGCACGATGGGGTTGAACATCGTCTCAATCGCGCCTTCCACCTGGAAACGGTGGTAAAGCGGGATCGAAGGATCGTTATAAAGCTGGATCTTCTTGGCGTGGCTGGGCATCAGCATGCGCATGAAGTCCTTGGCCACACGATATCCGGCCTCACCCTCGACATGCACTTCGTCAATGTCGCTGGAATAGAGATCGCGGATGGTGCGCTTGATGAGGTTCGCTTCCTCATAGATCAGCGCCGGGGCGACGGACTGCAACGTCGTCTCGCGGATGCTGTCCCACAGGCGCATCAGATACTCAAGATCGCGACGGATTTCCGGCTTCGACCGTTCAATGCCAGCGGTGCGCAGGATGACCGACATGCCCGACGGAATGTCGAAATCTTCCAGCATCTCCTTCAGGCGCTTGCGGTCAGCCGGGTTGGTGATCTTGCGGCTGATGCCGCCGCCACGCGGCGTATTGGGCATCAGAACGGCATAGCGGCCCGGCAGCGACAGATAGGTGGTCAGGGCAGCGCCCTTGTTCCCACGCTCTTCCTTCGTCACCTGCACCAGCAGGATCTGACGGCGCTTGATGACTTCCTGAATCTTGTAGGATTTCAGCGGACGGCGGCGCTGCTGCTGCGGCTGCCGTTCTTCCACTTCCTCTTCGACGCTGTCATCGTTGCCTTCGACCTGGGCTGCCTGCGGACGATAGCGGCGCGAACGTTCACGGCCACCACGGCCCGATGAATGCACGAAGGGGGAACCGGTCTCACCGACATCGGCGGTTTCGCCATCGGCATCACCGCCGGCATGTTCTTCTTCTGCCGAAACGCCCTCGGCGTCGCCGGTTTCCACCACATCATGGCCTTGATCAATGCTCACCGGCTCACCGGCGTCATCGGCCACGATGGGGGCCGGGGCAGCACCGCCGATCTCTTCCGGCGGCGGGGCGGGGGGCGCATCTTCGACATGGCCGTTATCGTCCAGGTCCTCGCCCCGTTCGGCGCGGGCCTCCCGCTCTTCCGCCAGTTCCTGCTGTTCACGCAGCAGCGCTTCGCGGTCGGCGACCGGGATGCGGTAATAGTCGGGATGGATTTCGGAGAAGGCCAGGAAGCCGTGGCGGTTGCCGCCATATTCAACGAACGCCGCCTGAAGCGACGGTTCGACCCGGATAACGCGGGCCAGATAGATATTGCCCTTGAGCTGTTTCCTGGAGGCGATCTCGAAATCAAGCTCTTCCAGGCGGTTACCATTCACCACGACGACCCGGGTTTCCTCCGGATGCGTGGCATCGACAAGCATACGCTTGGCCATATGTCTTCCCCGTGACCAGGGCGGCCGCCCTTCCGCGCGACGGGACGGAAGGCGGACCCTGCCACCATTGCGGTGAGGGACCTGTCGGTACCGGCGTCTTGGGTCCTCGAACAGCGCCCGCCGCCATTATCCCGGAGGGGAAGCAGGGGGGAGCAGCCAGGATGGACCAACGCTGATGCCGGGCCTGTACCGGATGAACCGGACTGGCCAGCCCCAAGGTTTCCACTACACCGCGCCCCGTTGGGGTCGAACCCGTGAGGCGTCACATCCTGGGGGCGGCTCGGGCCGGCAATCACAGCCGGCGGCGGGGTCCCCAGGGCGACGCCGATGCCCGTTTCAGGGCCCTGGCGAAGCGCGGTCTGTCGCGGAAGTCACCATAAACACTCCACCCCCCATTCCACAATGGGAGAATTGCCAAAAGCGCATTTGGTCGTGCCCGTTGCGGCCGTATCAGCGCGTTTAAGCGATGCCATTGAGTCGGCAGATGATGATAGGCGTTGAAGTCACTGATTCGGCGTGTTTATAGTGCTTCTGCATTGATCCGCCACAACCGATTCGCCCAGGGGGAAGGGCCGCTTGTCACAGAAGGGGGCAATCCAGTCCATGGCCGTGAGGACGGCGTCGGTGGCGCGTGCGCTGCTGACGATGGGAATGCTTTGTCTTCTGTCGGTCATAGCGGTGCCGGCCCGGGCGCAGACGCCGGTACAGACGGCGTCGGTGGCGTCCGCGCGCATGTTGCCGGAACCAGCGCGGATCGGGGCGGCCCGGCTGGGTGACCATGGCGACAAAACGCGTTTCGTTCTGGAACTGACCCGTGATGCGCCCTTTACCATCTTACCCGATGCCAATGGCGTGGCGGTGGAGATGGAGGCGGCGCTGGACGCCGCGCTGCCGCCGGCCAAGGGTCTGGTCAAAGCCGTGTCGGTGCGACCCGGGGCCAAGACCGGGCATCTGCGCCTTATCCTGGCGACCAATGGTCCGGTGCGGGTGCAACTGGCGGAAATCCTTCCGCCGCGCGACGGCATGCCGTCGCGTTTCGTCATGGATTTGGCGGCGGGAAAGGTTGGTCCGGGTGCCGTACTGACCCCGGCCAGCGCCAGTGTCATGACCCCGCCAATCCCGAAGGAAAAGCCGAAGCCGCCCCTGCCCATGATCGTCATCGATCCCGGCCATGGCGGTCAGGACCCAGGTGCCGTTGCCGTCAGTGGCGGCTATGAGAAGGATATCACGCTGGCCATGGCCAAGGAGGTGCGGCGGCAATTGCTGGCCACCGGTCGTTACCGCGTGGCCCTGACACGCGACAAGGATGTGTTCATCCCGCTGCGTGATCGTCCGGCCATAGCGCGAACCAAGGGGGCGGACCTTTTCATCTCGCTGCACGCCGACAGCATCACGGGCAAGCAGGTCCGGGGCCTGTCCATCTACACCCTGTCGGAAAAGGCATCCGACAGGGAGGCGGAGATGCTGGCACAGCGTGAGAACCAGTCCGACGCTATTGTCGGCATGGATCTGTCGGTGCAGTCCGCGGACATCGCCAATATCCTGATCGGCATGTCCCAGCGCGATACGATGAACCAGTCGCGGCGCTTCGCCTCGCTGGTGCTGAAGAACCTGGACCCCAATGTCGCGGTCCTGCCCGGCCCGCTGCGGTCTGCCGGTTTTGCCGTGCTGACGGCCCCGGACGTGCCGGCCATTCTGGTGGAGATGGGGTATCTGTCGCACAGCCAGGATGCCAAGCTGCTGGGCAGCGATACGCACCGCAAACGTATGGCGGCTTCACTGCTGCGTGCCGTGGATGGCTACTTTACCGGCAATGCGGTGCCGTCGCGGTCATGACCGCGACATAATCAGCGTCATCTTGTACTAATGACCGAACGGTGCCCGTCCATGGCGGGTGTCGCCACTGTTCTATACGGCCCCGACAGGGGCCTTCAGGGGTTGGAATAATGAATCGCGTCGTGAAGGGCTTGGCTATCGCCGGTGTCTCGCTGGCCGTCCTGGGTGCGGCCACCGCCGGGGGTGCCTGGATCTATTTCAGCAAGGATCTGCCCGATCATACGACGCTGGCCAATTACAACCCCTCCGTCGCCACCCGCGTGCATGCCGGCGATGGGCGCCTGGTGGCGGAATTCGCCAGCGAACGGCGGGTGTTCGTGCCGTTCGCGGCCATTCCGAAGCGGGTGACCAACGCCTTCATCTCTGCCGAGGATCAGAATTTCTACACCCATCGCGGGGTGGACTGGTTCGCGGTGCTGCGCGCGCAGGTGCAGAATGTGAAGAATATCGGCCAGGGCCGCCGCCCCATCGGGGCCAGCACCATCACCCAACAGGTTACGCGCATCTTCCTGTTGTCGAACGAGGTTTCCTATGTCCGCAAGATCAAGGAAGCCATCCTGTCCGGCCGTATCGAAGAAGCGATGGGCAAGGACAAGATCATTGAGATCTATATGAACGAGATTTTTCTGGGCAACCGCGCCTATGGCGTGGGTGCGGCGGCCCTGAATTATTTCAACAAGTCGATGGATGAGCTGACCATCGCCGAGGCCGCGTTCCTGGCCAGCCTGCCCAAGGCGCCGGACCGGTATTACCGCGAGCGTCATCGCGGTGCCGCCATTGCGCGCCGCAACTATGTCATCGGCCGTATGGAAGAGGATGGCTATATCAGCCGGGAGGAAGCGGAGGCCGCACGGGCCGAGCCTCTGACCTTCGCCGACCGTTCCAATGACAGCAATGTCCGCGCCGATTATTTCGTGGAGGAGGTGCGGCGCGAGCTGGCCAAACTCTATGGCGAGCAGACGCTCTATGCTGGCGGCCTGTCGGTACGCACCACGCTGGATCCTGATATCCAGGCCGCCGCCTCCACGGCCCTGCGCAATGGTCTGCTGGCCTACGACCGCCGCGACGGCTGGCGCGGACCCATCACCCGCTTTGACAGCCTGGATGCCTGGCAGGAGCAGCTGGAGGATGTGCGCACCCCGCCGGGCGGGGAGGAATGGGACCTGGCCGTCGTGCTGTCGGCGGGGGCGGATGCGGTGGAAGTGGGCTTGGCCGATGGGTCCAAGGGTCAGATCCCGCTGTCGGAACTGAAATGGGCGCGCAAGGTCAAGGACGGCAAGTTTGTAGGCCCCAGCATCCAGAAGGCGTCCGACGCCCTGTCGCCGGGCGAGGTGGTGTTTGTCGAGCCGTTGGACGAGAAAGCCAGCACCCTGGGCCTGCGGCAGATCCCGGAGGTGCAGGGTGCCTTGGTCGCAATGGATCCGCATACGGGCCGTGTCCTGGCCATGTCGGGTGGGTTCAGCGCCCGGATCAGCGTGTTCAACCGTGCCACCCAGGCGCTGCGCCAGCCGGGTTCTGCCTTCAAGCCGTTCGTCTATCTGGCGGCGCTGGATCAGGGTTTCACGCCCAGCACCCTGGTGCTGGATGCGCCCTTCGCATTGGATCAGGGGGCGGGGCTGGGCAAGTGGAAGCCATCCAACTACACCGAGAAATATTACGGCCCGACCCCGCTGCGCGTCGGCATCGAGAAGTCGCGTAACGTCATGACGGTGCGGTTGGCGCAATATATCGGCATGGAGCCGATTGTGGAGGTGGCCCGGCGCTTTGGTATCAAGGATGACCTTCAGCCCACATTGTCCATGGCGCTGGGAGCGGGGGAGACAACAGTTCTGCGCTTGACCGCCGCCTATTCCATGCTGGTCAATGGCGGTCGCCGGATCGAGCCCAGCTTCATTGACCGGGTGCAGGACAAGGCCGGCAAAACCGTCTATCGCCATGACACCCGTGATTGTGCCGGGTGCCAGACGGTTCTGCCCGTGGCGGCAGCGCCCGTGCCCGCCGGAACGGTGCCGGTACAGCCGGCGGCACCCGTCGTCACCCCTGTCGCCGCCGATCCAAACGCCTTGCCGCTGATCCCCGATCCGCGCGAACAGATTGCCGATCCGCGTACCGTCTATCAGATCGTTTCCATGCTGGAAGGCGTGGTCCAGCGTGGGACCGGCGTGCGGTTGCGCGAGATCGGCAAGCCGCTGGCCGGCAAGACGGGCACCACCAATGACGCCATGGATGCATGGT
This sequence comes from Niveispirillum sp. CC-CTL257, assembly GCF_059489915.1. Taxonomy (NCBI): domain Bacteria; kingdom Pseudomonadati; phylum Pseudomonadota; class Alphaproteobacteria; order Rhodospirillales; family Azospirillaceae; genus Niveispirillum; species Niveispirillum sp. CC-CTL257. The sequence goes on along the minus strand of NZ_JCAJXE010000001.1, from coordinate 1,347,613 downwards.
TCGTCGGCTTCTCCCCCGATCTGGCCGTAGGCATCTTTGTCGGTTACGACCAGCCGCGTTCCATGGGCGATCATGAGAGCGGATCGACCATCGCCGTGCCGATCGCCAAGGATTTCATGTCCGCCGCGTTGAAGGACGCGCCCGCCACGCCATTCCGCGTGCCGCCCGGCCTGCAACTGGTCCGCATTGATCCCGAAAATGGGCAGCCGGCATCGCCCGGACAACGCAACGCCATCTGGGAAGGCTTCATTCCGGGAACGGAGCCGAAGGGGCAACAGGGCGTGCTTGATGGCGGCGATGCTGGTGCCGGCTTTGTGCAAGGGCAGCCGGGCCAGCCCACGGGTGCCACCCCCACGCCGCAGCCGACCGTGGGCACCGGGACAGGCGGGGTTTATTGACCGGTTCAAAACCGAATCCCGTCTCGGCTTTCAACTTAGGTGTTGTCCGTCGGTGTCAAGAGATAGCGGGTGCGATCTCTTGATATCAACCAATCTTTAACCTTGTTCAACTTCGTTTGTCTGTTTGACAGTGGCTGATGTCTTTGTATAGTGCCGGCCCTTTTGCCCGCACTGCTGCCCATGCCTGCCGATCCCTCCACGCCGCTTTCCTTCAATCGCCTGCATCTGGTCCGCACTGCGGGCGGGGCGGATGCATTGCGCCGGGGGCTGGCGGCACTGTCGGATGCCGATGTCCGGCATCTGGCCCGCTCCCTGGAGTTCCAGGGGGTGCTGGAGGGGGAGGTGCCTGACCTTCTGTCGCCCCTGCGCCCGCGCCTGCGTCAGGTGCGCCCCGAACGGGTCGGGTCGGTGGAACGCATGTGCTGGCGCCCCCTGGAACGGTTCCTGACCGATCAGACAGAGGTGGTGCCGGGGGCACCCTGGATCGTGCCGCGCCGCATGCTGCGGCCGCTGTGGGAACTGGTGGAGGCGGCGAATGCCGATCTGGTGGACCAGTTGCGCCGCCGGCATTTGACCGCCTGTTTCGACGGTGATCAGATCGCGCTGGATCAGGTCGCGCATCAGGTCGTGGACCTTGCCGCCTTCATCCTGAACAATGCCATCAACATTCCAGCCCGCCTGAAACTGTCGGCGACGGAAACGGCGGTGGTCCGCTTCATCGCGCGCGTGCTGAAATGGCACCGGCTGGTCATGCCTAATGTGCGCTATTTCCAGCAATCGCAGGCCCGGCAGAGCGATCAGGTGCAGGCGCTGCGGCTTTATTCGAACTGGTACAGCGTGTTCGAGCTGCTCGATACACAGTTCGATCTCTATGTCCTGTACCTGTTCGAGGTGACACCCAACCCGGTCGATGTCATCGACGCTTTCCCGTTCTATTTCGACACCATGGCCGAACCGGCGGGCCTGGCGGTGCAGTGGCTTCATCATCGTCTGGACAATCTGGCCGCCGATACCGCCACCTTGTTGGGTCGGCCGCCGCGCACGCAGCCGACCGAGGTTTTGCTCAATCTGGCCGACCGTGTCTTTGCCCTGAACCACCTTGTCATCCGCCTGCGCCGCATCCCGCTTTTCGGGACGGAAGGGGCGGGGTCGGAAGGATTGATGCAGCTGATGCGTCAGCGCCTGGGCTTCGACTCTATCGAGCGTCTAGGCGAGGCGATCATGGACTGGCTGCATGATCTGCTGATGGGGCCGGCGGACAAGCGCATGCGTGCCACCATGGTGGTGGGGCCGCTGACCGGCATTTACCCGGCCTTGCTGATGCTGATCGACAATGGCGAGCGCGGGAACCGGGCTCACAAGCTACGTATGCGCCTCAGCGACAAGGCGGTGGACGATGTCGACCGCTATCTGCGCAGCCACGAAATGGCCCCCCAGGCCCGCCACACCACCGCCGCCAATATCGCCCCGGTCATGGAGATGTGCCGCGCCTTCGGCAAGGCGGAAGCGGTGACGGAGCTGGAACGGCGGCTGCGACGGTAGGGTTAAGGCTCGTCAGGGTCGCTCAGCAGCGTGTCATAATCCTGCCCGCCATAGAAAAGGCGACCAATTTCGACGTCGCCATTATCGAGTATGAGGTAGGCAATAACCACGCGCCGTTCAAAGCTGAAAATTCGTAAGCTTGGGCGAAGATCATTTCGAAGCCTGCCGCCTTCTGGGAAGGTCTGCAGCACTTTGAAACTATGGCGAATGCGGTGGATATAGTTCAGCGCCCGCGCGGGATCACCGCTTCGTTCGGCAATGTATGTGTAAATCTGCTTCAAATCTTCTTGCGCGGAAGGACGCAGACTGATTTTGCGCATCAGGTTTTGCCGACCCTCGCGGCGTGGATTTTTTCAATCTCCGCAAAAGCATCCTCTGCCGGGATGCTGGGTCGGGGATCGTTCCATGCTTCGTCCAGCTTGGCCTTTATATCCTGAAGGCGCCGACGCCGGTCCAGTTCATAATCCTCCAGCATGCGAAGGCCGGCACGCACTACTTCGCTGGCGTTCTGATAACGTCCGCCTTCGATCTGTGACTGCACAAAGGCCTCAAAATGGTTTCCGAGGCTGATACTGGCCATGATGCCCATCAATGCTAATGAATGACATTGGATAACATTATTGAGTGCCTGCTGATCCGTCAATCATCCTCCTACACCCTGTAGGCCAGCCGCACTGCACCCCAGTGTTTCCCCGCGACAATGATGGGGGCGGAGCAGTCCTTCATCAGGGCGAAGGTGCCGTTGCCCATGTCGCGGCGATAGGCCTGCAGCAGGAACGGGTTGGTGTTGCGACCGGCGGCCAGCCCGACGCGGTCGTCAAAGATGCGGCGGTTGCGGCAATTGGCCGTGTTCCAGGCCACATCGCCCGGCCGCTGTGGCTGGCTGAATTTGCGGTTATGGGTGGGCAGATAGCCGTTGCGATCCACGGCGGCGCAGAACACCACCTTGTCCGACAGGGCCAGCGCCGGTTCCTGGATATCGGGCAGCAGACGGTCTGTCAGGTCGGTGAAGCGGGTGCGGTGCTGCACCGGGTCGGTGCCCTGGATCGGCTGATATTTGTCGTCGAACAGGTCGCTGATGGACAATGTGCCATCCGCCACGGCCCGTTCAAACGTGGCGGCCACGCGGTTGGCAATATCGCGCACGGTGCGGATATAGGGCGTGTCCACCGTCTCCACATCCAGTTCCGCGCTGTGCCCGATCAGCCGCTCGGACGTGGTAAGCAGTTTGTTCAGCCGGTCGCCGGCCACCGACAGGCTGCTGGCGCTGTCCTTCACGTCGCCGGCCAGACCGTCGATGCGTCCCTCGACCGTGGCGATGGAGCCGGCGATGGCCTGGGCCGCGCGGTCGATATGGTCCTGCTGACTGTCTACCTCCGCCATGGCGCGGTCCAGGGTGGTCATCACGTCACCGATGCGGGTGGTGTCGTTGCGCACGGCGGTCGCCTTGGCAGCACCGGCGGCCCCCTTGGCCGACAGGGCCTTCACCTGTTCGCCCAGGTCGCGCATGGTGGCGTCAATCTCCTGCGTCGCCTCCGCCGTTTTGTTGGCCAGGGCCTTCACCTCCGTCGCCACCACGGCAAAGCCGCGCCCGGCATCGCCGGCGCGCGCCGCCTCGATGGTGGCGTTCAGTGCCAGAAGGTTGGTCTGCTTGGCGATGGCGTTGATCTCCGCCGCCACGCGCCCCACGCGGTTCAGGGCGTCGGTCAGGCCGGACAGTTGCCGCTCGATGCCGTTCACGTCCTCTGCCAGGGCGCGGATATCGGCCAGGGCATGGTCCACCTGTGACCGGCTTTGCGCCACTTCCTGCCGGGCGCGGGTGGTGGCGTCACGCGCGGCGGAGGCAGCACCCGTCACCTTCCGGTTGCCGTCGGCCATGTCATGCGCCTGCCGGCGGAGTTCCTCAAAAATGGCGGCCTGACGCGCGATGCGGGCGGAAACATCGCCGACATGGCCCGCGACATCGGCAATGGAGACGCCAAGCGTTCCCACTTCCTGTGCCAGTTCAGCAATGGCGTTTTGTGTCCGGTGCGTGGATGTGGCGGTGTCCCGCCAGCCCGTGGCCTGATCCATGTTTTCCTCCCGTGCCCTGCGCCATTGTCGTTCCCCTTGCAGGTGGAACCCGGCTTTCTGATTTAACAGACGATCATCCCATCCTTTCCTGTCCAAAGGTATATAGGCTTTAGTCGATTATTTCTTAACGGGATGGAGAATTTTGCAGATTTTTTCAGGCGAAGGTGCAGATTATGTCCAGCCATGTGCGGGGGCGGCATCTGTCCCCAAGGTCGCGCGATGGACATGGGCGTCAGGGATTGCCATAAATCCCGCGAACAAATTCCAGGACCCTGGACGGGGTCGCACAAAAACGGATGGTCATTCAAATGGCTGATACGCAGTTCGACCTCGTCGTCATCGGTGCCGGTCCCGGCGGTTATGTCGCCGCCATTCGCGCCGCCCAGTTGGGCATGCGCGTCGCGGTCGTGGAAAAGCGCAAGACGCTGGGCGGCACCTGCCTGAATGTCGGCTGCATCCCGTCCAAGGCCCTGCTGGTCGCGTCGGAGAAGTACAGCGAAGCCAAGCACCATCTGGGTGCTTTCGGTGTCAAGGTCAGCGGCGTCGAGCTGGACCTGCCCGGCATGATGAAGCACAAGGACGAGGTGGTGAAGTCCAACGTCACGGGCGTGGATTTCCTGTTCAAGAAGAACAAGATCACCCGTTTCCTGGGCCTGGGCTCCATCAAGGCCGCCGGCATCGTCACCGTCACCAAGGATGATGGCAGCAGCGAAGATGTGGCGACCAAGAATATCCTGATCGCCACCGGTTCCGATGTTGCCCCGCTGCCGGGCGTGACCATCGATGAAAAGCGCATCGTGTCGTCCGACGGCGCCATCGCCCTGGACAAGGTACCGGGTCGTCTGGTCGTCATCGGCGGCGGCGTCATCGGCCTGGAACTGGGCTCCGTCTGGCAGCGCTTGGGCGCTCAGGTGACGGTGGTTGAGTTCTTCGACCGTATCCTGCCGACCATGGATGGCGAAGTGTCCAAGCAGATGCAGCGCATCATGGGCAAGCAGGGCATGTCCTTCAAGACCTCCACCAAGGTCACGTCCGCCGTGACCGAGGGTGAGGTGGTGAAGCTGACGATCGAGGCGGCGGCGGGCGGTAATGCCGAAACGCTGGAAGCCGACATTGTCCTGGTCGCCATCGGTCGCCGTCCCTTCACCAGCGGCCTGGGTCTGGAGGCCGTGGGCGTGGCGCTGGACGAACGCCGCCGCGTGAAGATCGACCATCATTTCCAGACCAACGTGCCCGGCATCTATGCAATCGGCGACGTCGTGGCCGGTGCCATGCTGGCCCACAAGGCCGAGGAAGAGGGCGTGGTCTTCGCCGAAATCCTGGCCGGTCAGACGGGCCACATCAATTATGACGCCATCCCCGGTGTGGTCTACACGTGGCCGGAAGTGGCCTCTGTCGGTAAGACGGAGGAACAGCTGAAGGCCGAGGGCGTCGCGTATAAGGCCGGCAAGTTCCCCTTCACCGCCAATGGCCGCGCCCGGTCGATGAATGCCACCGATGGTTTCGTGAAGATCCTGGCCGATGCCAAGACCGACCGCATCCTGGGTGCCCACATCATCGGTGCGTCGGCGGGTGAGATGATTGAGGAGCTGGGTCTGGCCATTGAGTTCGGCGCGTCGGCCGAAGATATCGCCCGTACCAGCCACGCCCACCCGACCCTGACGGAAGCCATCAAGGAAGCCGCCCTTGCCGTGGATGGCCGCGCCATCCACATGTAATTGGACTTGTCAGGTCGTTGATTGAGAAAGGGCCGGAGCAACTGCTCCGGCCCTTTTGTTTTCAGCGCGCCTTACAGACGACGTAGGACAGGGCAGGGACCGTGACGCTGTAGCTGCCGGGGGCAGCGCTGTTCGCGGCGCAGGTGCCGGCCACGCTGTCCCAGACCATCGACTTCGTCTCCACCATCACCGAGGTGGTCAGCGGCGTTGTGGCGCTGTTGAACATCACCAGCGTTTCACCCGTGCCGTCCAGCAGGCGGGAGAAGCCGAACAGGCCCGGCCCTTCCTCTGTGTAGGCGCGCGTCACCTGCGCCCCCCGACGCAGGGCCGGGTCGGCATGGCGGGCCTTGGTCATGGCGGCGATGGCGCGGTAGAGCGGGTGGCTGGGGTCGAAGTTGGAGACAGCGGTGCTGCTGTCCGACCCGATCAGGCGGTTGTCGTTATAGCTGTCGGTCTTGCTGGGGAACATGTCCTCCCGCGATGGCTGATCGCCTTCACCTTCACCGGTGAAGCCCTGCTCGTCACCGTAATAGAGGGCGGGCACGCCCCGGCTGTGCAGCAGCATGGCATTGGCCAGGATCATGCGTTGCAGCAGTTCCGCCTCACCGGCCTTGGGGTTCTCGGCACGAAGTGTGCGACCCAGGCGCAGGACGTCGTGATTGCCGATCAGGGTGACCAGCTGCCGCGCCGTCGCCTCGCCACCCTTGTACAGCTCATCCCCCCGGAACACCTTGGCCAGCTGCTTGGTGGCCGCGCCCTTGGCCACGACGTCGCTGATGGCCTGGAACAGGGCAAAGTCATTGACGGCGGGCAGGCCATCGACATGGGTGAAGCGGGCCAGTTCGGCGGGGTCGAACTCCATCACCTCGCCAAAGATATGGAAATCCTTGATACCACGCGCCTTGGCGCGGGCCTGGATGGCGGGGATGAAGGCCTGCCAGAATTCCGGGTTCACATGCCGGGCGGTATCGATGCGGAACCCGTCGATGCCGTATTCATCAATCCAGTGGCTGTAGATATCGATGAAGCCCTGAACGACGCGCGGATGCTCCGTCATCACATCATCCAGGCCTGCAAAGTCACCGAACTGGGAGCTTTCACCCTTGAAGATGCTTTCACCGCGATTGTGATAATAGGCGATGTCGTTCAGCCAGGCCGGATTCTTGGATTTCTCCTGCCCCTTGGGCACAAACGGGGTGTAGGCGTAATCCAGGCGCGTCAGGCGGGCAAAATTGGGCAGGTTCTGGCCCAGCGGCCCGACGCCCACGAACCCATCATTGATGGGGGTGCCTGACAGCCCGCCGCGACGGCTATACGGATATTCACCCTGTGACCGGTATTCACAGCCCCGGTCCGGGCATTCACGATAGGCGATGACATCGGCGGTATGGTTCACCACAATGTCGAAATAAATCTTGAAGCCCTTGGTCTTGGCGGCGGCGATGAAGTCCTTGTAATCCTGTTTCGTGCCCAGATGCGGGTCGATATCCAGGAAATCCAGGCCCCAATAGCCGTGATAGCCCGCTGATTGCCGGTCGCCGACGCCCTGCACCGGCTTGTTCTTGAACACCGGGGTCAGCCAGATGGCCGTGGCACCCAGGCCCTTGATATAGTCCAGCCGCTGCGTCACGCCTTTCAGGTCGCCGCCATGGTAGAAGCCCTTATGCGTGGGGTCGAAACCCGTTACCTCCGGCCCGCCCTTCAGACCACCACGGTCGTTCGACGGATCGCCATTCTCGAACCGGTCGGGCATGATCAGATAGATGATCTCATCCTCCACCCGCCGCTGCTCCGGCGGGGCCGGCTGTGCGCTGGTGGCTGTGGTGAGGACGAGCGCCGTCATCGCCGCCGCGATCATCGCGGCGGACCCTTTCAGTCCGCTTTTCATGCTGTTTCCCCCTAAGGTGCCCGGCTGTTCCTGTTGGGTGTCGGGCTTGATGGCCGGCATGGTCACTGTCGGGGTGCCCCCGGTCAAGCCGCGTTCGCCCGTTCCACGACTGAATTCGTATGTATCGCACCGCAATATGGTAATGAAATTACCGGGCCTGACCGAGTTGCAGTGTAAGCGGGGGAGGGTGGCGGAACGCCGCGCTTGGTTCGGGCGCGTGGGCGGCTTATGTTCTGCCCCAAGGCAATTCCCAAGGTCAGGGCCATGATGATCGAAGAACCCCGCGTCCGCCACCCGGAAAAGGTCAACCGCCCGGACAACCCGATCCAGCGCAAGCCCGACTGGCTGCGCGTGAAGGCGCCGACCAGCCGGGAATATGCGGAAACCCGCGACCTGATGCGTGGTCTGAAGCTGCATACGGTGTGCGAGGAAGCGGCCTGCCCGAACATTGGCGAATGCTGGAAGAAGAAGCACGCCACCTTCATGATTCTGGGTGCCATCTGCACCCGTGCCTGCGCCTTCTGCAATGTCGCGACCGGCAAGCCGCTGAACCTGGACCCGCATGAGCCGGAAAAGGTGGCGGAGGCCGTCGGCGGCCTGAACCTGGAACATGTGGTCATCACGTCGGTTGACCGTGACGACCTGCCCGATGGCGGGGCCGACCATTTCGCCCGCACCATCCTGAACATCCGCCAGACGGCCCCGTCCACCACCATCGAAATCCTGACGCCGGACTTCATGCGCAAGGCTGGTGCTGTGGAACATGTGGCCAAGGCCCGGCCCGACGTGTTCAACCACAATCTGGAAACCGTGCCGCGCCTCTACCCCACCATCCGTCCGGGTGCGCGTTACTTCACCTCGCTGGCTCTGTTGCAGCGGGTGAAGGAAGTGGACCCGACCATCTTCACCAAGTCCGGCATCATGGTCGGCCTGGGCGAGACGAAGGAAGAGGTGGGGCAGGTGATGGACGATCTGCGCGCCGCCGACGTCGATTTCCTGACCATCGGTCAGTATCTGGCACCGACGCCCAAGCACGCACCGGTGGACCGTTTCGTGACGCCGGAGGAGTTCGAGAGCTACGCCACCCTGGCACGCGGCAAGGGCTTCCTGATGGTGTCCAGCAGCCCGCTGACCCGCAGCTCCTACCATGCTGGCGATGATTTCCGAAAGCTGCGCGCCGCGCGTGAGGCCAAGCTGGCGGGCAGCCGCCCCGCCGCCGAATGATGCTGTTGCCAGGGTACTGAAGCCTTATGCCGACGCACGCCGAACGGCGCATCCTGCCGCACACGCCGGAGCAGCTCTACGCCCTGGTCGCCGATGTGGAGCGCTACCCGGAATTCCTGCCCTGGGCCGTGGCCTGCCGCATCCGCAAGCGGCAGGAACCGGTGATCTGGGCCGATCTGGTGATCGGCTTCAAGATGATCCGCGAGCGGTTCACATCCAAGGTGACGCTGAACCCCGATGGACGGCGCATCGATGTGGAATATGTCGATGGGCCGTTCCATTACCTGAACAATCACTGGGTCTTCGAACCCCACGCCGACGGCTGCGCCGTCGATTTCTTCGTGGATTTCGAGTTCAAGAACAAGGTCCTGCAGACCATCATCGGCGCGCTGTTCAACGAGGCGGTGAAGCGCATGGTGGCGGCGTTTGAGGGGCGGGCGAAGCAGTTGTATGGGTAGGGTCACTGCTGATCCAGCCAGAAACCCACATCCATGATCTGTTCAAACTGCCAGGGGCATTCAGCCGGAAAACTCGTTTCCGACAGGCCGGTTTCAGCCCCTGCTTCGATTTTTGCGTTATTGTAGACGTAGCTCAAAGCCCCAGGAATCTTGGGATCTAAGCTCGTGTTGCGGTCGATGTGACGGGCAAGGTCGCGGCGCTGAACCCTGATCATTGCGTCCCGCGTAGCCCTCGCCGCTTCGGCTGACATTGCCATTTCAAGAGATGCAGCAACAGGACAGTCAGACGGCTTTCCGGTTCGCGCCGTTGCGTCTTGCCCATGGTCCCGATTTCCTCAGCGATATTTTCGACGTCCGCCGCCTTCTGGCCGTCGTGGCGGCTGGGCGCGTCTGCTCAGGCCTTGGGGTGATATTCATTTTGCGTATTAAATTTTATGTTTTACATAAAAATATGGATGAGATATAGAAAATGCATGTCTGCAACGAATGGGGTTTCAAAACATGTCACTGCGTGTCCTGAACTGGATTTTGACGGCATCCATCTGGTTGCTCGGTCTCGGTATCGTGCTGATCCTTGCCGCCAGCCTTTACGGGGGTTTGGCCGGTAAACAGTGGTTCATGATGCTTCCGGTCATCTTGAGCAATGCCAGTTCCACAGACCTGCTGGGTGATGCCCAGGCGGTGGTTGGCCATCTGGCGGCTGACCGCGCTACCTTGAACGTCGCAGTCGACCAGATGTGGATAAAATTCACGTTTGGCGTCTCAGCGGCGCTGGTTGTCGGGCTGTGGCTCTACGCCGCCATCACCTTGCGGCGGCTGGTCGGGGAGATTGCCGGCGGTGACCCGTTTGCTGCGACGGCGGTGCCGCGCCTGCGTTGGCTGGGTTGGCTGTTGATTGCCGCCAATGCAGCGACAGTGGTCTCCGCCTGCGTATTGCCGCTGATGCTGTCCGGTATCACGGTGGCGGATGGGCGTGCGCTAATAACCAGCCCTCTTTCATTCGGCTTGCCATCCACACCTTATGCTCAGGTCGCAACCGATATCGATGGCTGGCTGGCACTCTGCGGTCTAGTTCTTCTTGCCCTGGCAGAAGCTTTCCGTATCGGCCGCGATCTGAAGGCAGATGGGGAGGGGATCATCTGATGGCCATCATCATCAATGTCGACGTGATGCTGGCACGTCGGAAGATGTCGGTGACGAAGCTGGCGGAGGAGGTGGGGATATCCCTGACCAACCTTTCCCTATTGAAAACCGGAAAGGTGAAGGGCATCCGCTTCGCGACCCTGAACCAGATCTGTACAGTTCTGAACTGTCAGCCCGGCGATATTCTGGAATATCGACCAGACGACCATCCCCCGGAAGCGCGCACCGAAGGCGACGATAGTTTTTAAAAAAGGGGGCCGTTCAGGCCCCCTTTGCTACGTCACTTAAAAATCACCGTCCGCGACCCATCCATGATGATGCGGTGTTCCAGCTGCCACCGCACGGCGCGGGCCAGCACGGCGCACTCCACGTCGCGGCCCATATCGACAAGGTCTTCTGGCGTGTGGCTGTGGTCCACGCGCTGGATGTCCTGTTCGATGATGGGGCCTTCATCCAGGACGTTGGTGACGAAATGCGCCGTGGCACCGATGATCTTCACACCACGCTCATGGGCCTGATGATAGGGCTTGGCGCCCTTGAAGCTGGGCAGGAAGCTGTGATGGATGTTGATGCAGCGGCCCGACAGCACCTCGCAGAATGCCGGCGACAGGATCTGCATGTAGCGGGCCAGCACCACCAGATTGGCGCCGCTGTCTTGAATGATCTTGGTGAATTGCGCTTCCTGCGCTTCCTTGTTGCCCTTGGTCACCGGCAGATGGTGATAGGGGATGCCCGACCATTCCACGAAGCTGCGCATATCGTCATGGTTGGACACCACCGCCGGGATATCCATGCGCAGGCTGCCCGACCGCTGCCGGTGCAGCAGGTCGTAAAGGCAATGGCCGAACTTCGACACGGCGATCACCACCTTGGGGCGGATCGACAGATCGTGCAGTTCCCAATGCATGTCGTACTGGCGCGCGATGGGCGTGAACCCTTCCTTCAGCGCGTCCAGATCAGGGAAGTCCGCCCCATCGGCGCGGAAGACCGTGCGCATGAAGAACAGGTTGTTCAGCGCGTCATTGAAATGGTTCGATTCCGTGATGGAGGCATCATGCTTGGCGAGGTAAGTCGAAACCGCCGCCACGATCCCCTTGCGGTCCGGGCACCGCACGATCAGCACATAATGGCCCTGTTCCCCGATCACCGACATGTCACGCACCCGCCACTTCGTCAAAAATTCGTAAGGGCAGGAGAGTTGCGACTGGCGCACGGCCTTGTCCACCCCCAGATTAGATAAAGTCGGCGAAAGGATGGCCGCCATGCAAAAACCACTTGACGTGCGCGGAAGGCTAACTTAACTATTACGTAAACGTAAGCCACCTGTCAGCGACAAGGGCAGCTCTCATGCTGAACACCATCGATCAGGCCAAGCCGGCCTATAACCCGGCGCAAACCTTCACCATCGGTCAATTGGCGGAGGAATTCGGCCTGACCCTGCGGTCGCTGCGGTTTTATGAGGATGAGGGTTTGATCTCGCCGGCCCGCATGGGCCAGACGCGAATCTATACCCATCGTGACCGTGCCCGGCTGAAGCTGATCTGCCGGGGCAAGCGGCTGGGATTCTCCATAGGGGAAATAAAGGATTTCCTCGACCTGTACGACACGGACGAGGCGCAGGTGGAGCAGATGATGTTTCTGCTGCGCCGGGCGCGCGACCGCATCGTGCATCTGGAACAGCAGCTGCGCGATGTGCAGCAGACGCTCAAGGAACTGCATGAGATTGACGGCATGATCGTGTCGCATCTCCATTCCAAGGGTGTGTCGGTTCCGGCCGAATAAACATCTTTCCCCGGGCGGAATGATTTCATACGCTCGTTTGAATGGTTTATCCTGTCCCCAAAATATGACGGTACCGTCCGACAGAGACGGGCCGCAGCCAACCCCAAGGCGAGGAGTGCTCCAGAGATGAAGAACGTCGTGATTGCCGGTTACGCCCGGTCCCCCTTCCACATCGCCAACAAGGGCGAACTGACGAAGGTGCGCCCGGACGATCTGGCCGCCGCGGTTGTGAAGGAACTGCTGGCCCGTACCGGTGTTGACGGCGCCGCCGTGGAAGACCTGATCATGGGCTGCGCCTTCCCGGAAGGTGAGCAGGGCTTCAACGTCGCCAAGCTGGTGGCCATGATTGCCGGCCTGCCGCAGTCGGTGGCCGGTGCCACCGTCAACCGTTTCTGCGGTTCGTCGATGCAGTCGATCCATCAGGCGGCGGGTGCCATCGCCATGGGGGCGGGTGACTGCTTCATCGCCGCCGGCGTGGAAAGCATGTCCCGCGTGCCGATGGGCGGTTACAACCCGATGCCCAACGCCGTCCTGCATGCCGCCAATCCGGGCGCCTATATGGCCATGGGTATCACGGCGGAAAACCTCGCCAAGAAGTTCGGCTTCACCCGCGCCCAGCAGGAAGCCTATGCCGTTGAAAGCCACGCCAAGGCCGCAAAGGCCCAGGCCGAGGGCCGGTTCGAGGCTGAGATCGTCCCCATCACCGTGCCGGGCGGCAAGGTGGTGAGCCAGGATGGCGGCATTCGCGCCGGTACGACCGCTGAGGGTCTGGCGACCCTGAAGCTGGCCTTTGATGCCGAGAACGGCACCGTCACCGCCGGCACCTCCTCCCCGCTGACCGATGGCGCGTCCGCCACGCTGGTCTGCTCCGAAGATTTCGCCAAGGCCCATGGCCTGAAGGTGCTGGCCAAGATCCGCTCCATCGCCGTGTCCGGCTGCGATCCCACCATCATGGGCTATGGCCCGGTGCCGGCGTCCAAGAAGGCGCTGGCCCGCGCCGGCGTGACCATCGCCGACATCGACATCGTGGAAAGCAACGAGGCGTTTGCCGTGCAGTCCATGACGGTCGCCAAGGAACTGGGCTTTGATGCGTCCAAGGTGAACCTGGATGGCGGTGCCTTGGCACTGGGTCACCCGCTGGGTGCCACCGGCGCCCGCATCACCGGCAAGGCCGCCAGCCTGTTGCAGCGTGAGGGCAAGTCCCTGGCGCTGGCCACCCAGTGCATCGGCGGCGGTCAGGGCATCGCCACCGTCCTGGAAGCGGTCTGATCGGCAGCTTCGAGCGGGAGGAAACACCCATGACCATTAAGAAAGCCGCCGTCATCGGCTCCGGCGTGATGGGCAGCGGCATCGCCGCCCATATCGCCAATGCGGGCATTCCCGTCTACCTGCTGGACATCGTCCCGCAGGCGGTGAAGGACAATGGCGGCGACCGTTCGGTCGTTGCCAAGACCGCCATCGACAAGATGCTGAAGACCGATCCGGCCCCCTTCATGCACAAGAAGGCCGCTTCCCTCGTCACCCCCGGCAATATCGAGGATGACCTGGAAAAGCTGGCCGATGTCGACTGGATCGTTGAGGCCGTGCTGGAGAACCCCAAGGTCAAGCACGACCTGTATCAGAAGCTGGAAGCGGTTCGTAAGGACGGTTCCATCGTCTCGTCCAACACCTCGACCATTCCGCTGTCCATCCTGCTGGAAGGTCAGTCGGAACGGTTCGCGTCTGATTTCTGCATCACCCACTTCTTCAATCCGCCGCGCTACATGCGCCTGCTGGAAGTGGTGAAGGGTCCCAAGACCCGCCAGGATGCGTTCGACACCGTCAGCGCCTTCTGTGACCGCGTCCTGGGCAAGGGCGTGGTGGAATGCAAGGACACGCCGGGCTTCATCGCCAACCGCATCGGCACCTATTTCATGGCCGTCGCCGTGAACGAGGCCATTGATGGCGGCCTGACGGTGGAGGAGGCGGACGCCATCACGGGCCGCCCCATGGGCATTCCCAAGACCGGCACTTTCGGCCTGATCGACCTTGTCGGTCTGGACCTGATGCCACTGATTTCCAAGTCGCTGCTGTCCACACTGCCGGCTGACGATGATTATCGCCGTATCCATCGCGACAACGCGCTGGCCAACAAGATGATCGCCGAAGGCTATACGGGCCGTAAGGGCAAGGGCGGTTTCTACCGTCAGACAAAGGCCGCCGATGGCCGCCGTGTGAAGGAAGCCATCGACCTGACGACGGGCGTTTATCGCAAGTCGGAAAAGGCGACGCTGGCCTCGGCTTCGGCCAAGAACCTAAAGGCGCTGGTGGAAACCGCCGATGCCGGTGGTGCCTATGCCTGGCGCGTTCTGTCGCAGGCTTTGTCCTACGCCGCTGATCTGGTGCCGCAGATTGCCGAACAGATCACGGCGGTCGATGAGGCGATGCGCCTGGGTTACAACTGGAAGTCCGGCCCGTTTGAGCTGATCGACCAGTTGGGCACCGGCTGGTTTGCTGAGAAGCTGACCGCCGAGGGCAAGGCCGTTCCGCACATGGTGAAGGTGGCCGCTGGCCGTCCCTTCTATAAGGTGGAAGGTTCCAAGCTGCTGTTCCTGGGCACTGATGGCAATTATGCCGAGGTGAAGCGTCCGGACGGTGTGCTGCTGTTGACCGATATCAAGCGCGGGTCGAAGCCGGTCGCCAAGAACGGTTCCGCCAGCCTGTGGGATATCGGCGACGGCGTCCTGTGTCTGGAATTCACGTCCAAGATGAATGCCCTGGATCAGGACATCATGGGCATGATCCGCAAGGCCATGGGCATCATCGGCGATGGCAAGTCCGGTGCCTATAAGGCCCTGGTCATCCATAATGAGGCGCAGAACTTCTCCGTCGGCGCCAATCTGGGTCTGGCCCTGTTCGCCATCAATATCGGCCTGTGGCCGCAGATTGAGGCGACAATTGCCGAGGGTCAGAACACCTACAAGGCCCTGAAATACGCCCCGTTCCCCACCGTTGCTGCCCCGTCGGGCATGGCGCTGGGTGGTGGCTGCGAAATCCTGCTGCACAGCTCCGCCGTGCAGGCCCATGCCGAGACCTATTCGGGTCTGGTGGAGGTCGGCGTTGGTGTGCTGCCGGGTTGGGGTGGCTGTAAGGAGATGGTCATCCGCCACCTGGCCAACAAGCGTCGTCCGGGTGGCCCCATGCCGGCCCTGTCGGCGGCGTTTGAGGCCATCAGCACCGCCAAGGTCGCCAAATCGGCATTCGAGGCGCGCGACATGCTGATCCTGCGTCCGACCGACGGCATCACCTTCAACAAGGACCGTCTGCTGGCCGATGCCAAGGCCAAGGCCCTGGAACTGGCAGCGAACTACACCCCGCCGCAGGAACCGGAAATCCGCCTGCCGGGCCCGACGGCGGCCGCCGCCTTCTCCATGGCGGTCGACGGCTTCGCCCAGCAGGGCAAGGCCACCCCGCATGATGTGGTGGTGTCCAAGGCCATTGGCTTCGTGCTGTCCGGTGGCAACACCGACATCACGCAGGTGATGACCGAAGACGATTTGCTGACGCTGGAGCGGGAAGGGTTCCTGGCCCTGACCAAGACCAATGGCACCATCAACCGCATCGAACACATGCTGGAAACCGGCAAGCCGCTGCGGAACTGACATTTACGGCCCCTCCTTCGGGAGGGGCCGTTCCCATGCAACACACCCCGCAAATGTGTTGCACCTTGTTTCACATCTCCTTTGTCCACCCTATCGACGCCCCGAGGTGCCCCATCTGCCATCTTGTCTGAATCCTGATCAGGTGCCGGACATGGTGGGGGATGACGGTCTGCCGCGGTAGCGGTCCACACGGAGAGTTCCCATGCCCGTCTACAAGGCCCCGCTCGAAGATATCTCCTTCGTGCTCAATGACGTCCTGAATGCCGAACAGTTGACTAAGCTGCCGGGTTTCGAGGATGCCACCCCCGATCTGGTCGCCTCCGTTCTCGAAGAAGCCGCCAAGCTGTGCGAGAACGTTCTGCAGCCGCTGAACCGTTCGGGTCACGAGGAAGGCTGCCACTACGAAAACGGTGTGGTGCGCACGCCCAAGGGCTTCAAGGAAGCCTATGACACCTATAAGGAAGGCGGCTGGCAGGGGCTGGCCTTCGATCCTGAATATGGCGGGCAGGGGTTGCCGCACACGGTCGGCTTCGTGCTGGAAGAACTGATGTGTTCCTCCAACATGGCGTTCGCCATGTATCCGGGCCTGACCCATGGCGCCATGAACGCCATCCGCGCCCATGCCAGCGACGAGCTGAAGGCTCAGTATCTGCCCAAGATGGTGTCGTCCGAATGGTCCGGCACCATGTGCCTGACGGAACCGCATTGCGGCACCGACCTGGGCCTGATGAAGACCAAGGCCGTCCCCAATGAGGATGGCAGCTACAACATTACCGGCACCAAGATTTTCATCTCCGCCGGTGAGCATGACCTGACCAGCAACATTATCCATCTGGTGCTGGCCAAGCTGCCCGACGCCCCGCCGGGCATCAAGGGCATCTCCCTGTTCCTGGTGCCGAAGTTCCTGCCCAACGAGAATAATGAACCCGGCATGCGCAACGGCGTGATGTGCGGTTCCATCGAGCATAAGATGGGCATCATGGCCAACGCCACCTGTGTCATGAATTTTGATGACGCCAAGGGCTGGCTGGTGGGTGAGCCGCACAAGGGAATGCGCGCCATGTTCACCATGATGAACAGCGCCCGTCTGGGCGTGGGCATGCAGGGTCTGGGCGTAGCCGCCGTCGCCTATCAGAATGCTGTTGCCTATGCCAAGGACCGTATCCAGGGCCGTTCGCTGTCGGGCGCCAAGGCCCCGGACAAGGCCGCAGACCCCATCATCGTCCACCCGGACGTGCGCAAGAACCTGATGCAGGCCAAGGCCTTCACCGAGGGGGGCCGCGCGCTGGGCTATTGGGTCGGCATGATGATCGATCTGGTGGAAAAGCACCCGGACCCGGTGGTTCGTCAGGAGGCCGACGATTTCGTGGCCCTGCTGACCCCCGTCGTGAAGGCCTATTTCACCGACATGGGCTATGAGGTCGCCACCAACAGCCAGCAGATGTATGGCGGTCACGGCTATATCCGTGAATGGGGCATGGAACAGTTCGTGCGCGATGCCCGCATCGCCATGATCTATGAAGGGGCCAACGGCATCCAGGCTTTGGATCTGGTCGGTCGCAAGCTGCCGCAGAATCTGGGTCGCCTGCTGCGCCGCTTCTTCCACCCGATGCAGGCGGAACTGGAGCAGAGCCAGGAAAACCCGACGCTGTTGGAATTCGTCATCCCCGTTGCCAAGGCCTTCGGCAAGCTGCAGCAGGCGACTGCCGTCGTGGCCCAGAAGGGCATGGCCCGTCCGGACGAAGCTGGTGCTGCTTCCACCGACTATCTGCGCATCTTCGGCCTGGTGGCCGTGGGCTGGATGTGGCTGAAGATGGTGAAGGTGGCCCAGGCCAAGCTGGCCGAGGGCGGCGACGGCAAGGAAAGCTTCTACGACGCCAAGATCAAGACGGCCCGCTTCTTCGTGGAGAAGATGCTGCCGGAGGTGGATTTCCGCTTCAAGAGCCTGATGTCAGGTGCGAAGTCAATGATGGAGCTGGACGTCGAACAGTTCTGATTTTGACAATTCGGACTGCTCTTTAACTCAAAGGCTGCCGGTGCGACCCGGCAGCCTTTTTTCTTTAAAGCCACCTGTCCAAAAGAAAAGGGCCGCCGGTTCCCCGCCGGCGGCCCCTTCTGAACGATCAGGTCCTGGACTTACTCGTACTCGGCCCAGGTCGTGTCCTTCTTGCGGTCGTAGAAGATTTTAATGGTCGAGACTTCGCACAGGTTGAAGCCTTCCCACTCGGCCGGGGTGCCGTCGTCGTAGACCACCTTCAAATCCCACATGCAGGGCTTTTCCTTGCGGCTGAACTGGATTTCATAGGATTCGCCATCGGACATCTGATCGCGGCCCAGGATGTCCTCTTCCCAGCTCGACGCCTTACTGGGCGAGACATAGACCTCAGAGATCGTGTAGCCGGTCCTGTTCTTCAGCGTGAAATTCTGCTTCCCCTCGGCCCATGCGGCAGGAGTTGCGATAATGGTGGTCAAAGAAAGGCCCAGCAGAGCCTTTGTGAAAGCATGCATGATCAAGCCCCAGTTTTTAACAGGTGTTGATAATCTTGCATGCTTTCGTTGCGATTTCAATAAGTTCACTAACGTTATGCGATCAGCTTGCGGTACAGGTGCCAGGTCGCATGCCCCAGGATCGGCATGACTACGGCGAGCCCGACAAACAGCGGCAGGCTGCCCAGCAGCAGCAGGCTGGCCACCATTAGGCCCCAGATGGCCATAGTGACGGGGTTGTGCCAGACCGCGCGGGCCGACGTGATCATGGCATCCAGCACCCCGACGCGGCGGTCCAACAGCATGGGGAAGGACACGACCGTCATGGTCAGCACCAGCATGGCGAACAGGAATCCGACGCCATTGCCGATGATGAACATCATCATGCCCTCGCGCGTGCTGATCAGCGCATTGATGAAGCTGGCGATCCCGTCATGCGGCTGGCTGGCGAGTGTTGCCATATAGATGCGTTCCGCAACACCAAGCCAGACCAGGAATACCGCCAGCAACATCGCGCCGAGCCAGGCGATGGGCATGATCTGCCCGGAATTGCGGACATCCAAAGCGTTGCGCCAGGTGATCTCTACGCCCATTTCGCGCTGCCGCGACAATTCATACATGCCCAAGGCCGCGATGGGGCCCATGATCGACAGGCCAGCCAATGCCGGGTAGAGCAGGGGGACCAGATCATTCTGTGCCGCCGCCGCGGCGGCCAGCCCGCCGACGATAGGATAGATCAGTCCCAGGAACAGAAGCTGTGTGGGTGCGGCCATGAAATCCCGCACGCCCATGGACAGCGCATCCATCAGATCATGCACACTGATATGCCGGATTTCCGGCATGACGACGGAACGATCATTGTTCATCGCCGCCTGATCGGCGGCCATGCGATAAGCCATATCCTCGACCTCCCCAAAAGCCGGCCTGTCCGACATCACCACGGATGGCCGGCGGTCATGGTTCGGCCGGTTGGCCCGGCGAAGAAGGAGCGGTGTTTCCGAAGGGGGGACACCGCAAAGGGGCGATCGGTCGAACCCACTGCGACAAAATATAGCAGGTCCGACCGTGCCTGTACCAGGGAAACGAAGCGGTCGCCCCGTTTCCCCCTTGGTTCAGAAACGTACCGTGCCCGTCAGCACCCATTCCCGTGGCGCTTGTGGGAAATAGGCGAAGGGACCATCATTGTTGGCGACGACAGTGTTGACCCGGCGGTCGAACAGGTTGCGGCCCGTCAGGGTCAGGTCCAGACCGTCCAACGCCGCCCAGGTAACCGCGGCATTGGTCAGTATATAGCCGCCTGCCTTGCGGCTGTTGGCCCCGTCATAAGCGTAATCGCCGGAGATATCGGCCCAGGCGCGCAGGGTGACGGGGACATCCGGCATGGCCTGCACGATCTCCACCCGCCCGGCATGGCGCGGCACGCCTGCCACATCCTTGCCCGTAAAGTCGAAAGGCCGGTTGGTGTCGGGTTCGAGGAAGGCATTCTCCGTCCAGATGGCCTGTGTATAGCCATAGGTCAGGGTCAGGGCGGTGCCGTTGCCAAGGTTGGCGCCTGCCTCCATCTCCACCCCGCGTGACCGCTGGCGACCGCTATTGATGGTGCGGGCCGATCCGCCGACGGGCAGCAACTGCAACAGGTCGGAGCGGCGAAGCTGATAGGCGGTCACGCTGGCCGTGAAGCGGCCATCCGGCGACTGCCCCTTCAAGCCTGCCTCAATATTGCGGGCGATTTCGGGGTTCAGGTCCGTGTCGCGGTTGCGGAAGGACCAGATGGGGCCGAAACCGGGGCTGAACCCTTCGCCCAAGGCGGCATAGGCGGTAAGCAGGTCATTAACCCGCCAGCGCAGGGATGCCTTGGGGCTTATATGGCTGTCGCTGTCCTTGACCGTCACTTCCGGGTCGGGGCCGTAGCCACTGCCAGACGGGCCGTAATGCACCCGGCGCTGGAACCGGTCCAGCCGCGCGCCGATGCTGGCGGCCACGTCGCCCCAATCGGTATCGACCTGGGCAAAGGCCGCCTGCGTGCGGTTGCGGGCCTTGGCGTTCAGCAGGTAATCCGATTGCCACAGGCTGGCATCGACATGCGCGCCGGTCAGGGCGTTGCGCCGCTGGGTGTAGAAACGGGGGCCGAAATCGAACTCCCCGGTCCAGGTCTCGATATGATGGGCATTTACCTGTTCCGCCGACAGACCGGCCAGTACGCGCCAAGTATCGTCCAGGCGGGCATCCACCTGCTGTTCGGCAAAATAGGTGTCGGTGCTGCCATCTACGCGGAAGCCGGTGAAATCCACGGTGCCGCTGGCCGGGTCATACGGGTTGAAGAAACCCTGTTTGCCGGCGGTGTTGGCGTGGCGGGCGTGCAGGCGGGTGGTGGCGCTGACATCATCCGTCACCTCGCTGGTCAGGACCCCTGTCCCCGTCCACATCCGCTTGTCAAAGCCGGCGCCATCTTGGTTCCAATTGCCCTTGCGCCCACCGGGCAGGGATACCGGAATGCCGTTGGCATCGGTCGGCAGTTCGCCGGCCAACCCCTGTTCGGTATTCACATAAGTGCCGGTCAGGTTCAGGATGGTCGCTTCGGTCAGGTCCAGACGCTGCTTCACGAACAGGGTCTGTTCCTCCCGCTCCGTGCGGTCGCGCCAGCCGTCCGACCCCTGCGCCTGGGCAGAGATCAGGATAGCACCGACATTCCCGGTGGCCCGCTGCACCATCGCGGCGGCGTTCCACCAATCGTGTGAACCGATGCCGGCCTGTGCCTGGGACAGCGGCTCGTCGGTGATGTCGCGGGTCAGGTAATTGATGGTGCCGGCAATGGCACCACGGCCATAAAGCGCGCTGGTCGGCCCGCGCACAACGTCGACCTGGCCCACGACGCCAAAGGGCAGCTGTTCCAGGTCCACCTCGTCATCGCCGGTGACGAACGGCACGCCATCCATCAGGACGGTGATGGTGTCGTTATGTACGCGGTTGGGCACGCCACGGATGGTGATGTCGGTATAGGTGCCCTGGTCATTGGTCTTGATGACCAGTCCGGGCAGGCCGCGCAGCTCTTCCCCGATGAAACGGGTCGCCTTCGGCTCAAAGTCTTTACGGTCCACGCGGGATACGCTGGCCGGGACATCGCGGATGGTGGTGGCGCGGCGGGTGGCGGTGACGACGATCTCGTCAAGGTTCGTGCCAGGGGGGGCCGTCTCTGCCAGTGCGGGAAGCGACAGGGCCAGAAGGGCGGTCGTCGCGGACAGAATACGGGCGTAGCGGTAGGCAGGGTGTTTCATGGGTTGCGGAACCAATGTCTGGGGTTCGATCTGGGTTCCGCGCCTGAATTCACGAAATCATCCGCCACTGCAAGGAAAAGCGCATGGGGGGCAGATATGTGTCAGGTTTTGTCTTCGACAAACGGATTGCTGCCATCCCGCGTTTCCACCTCGATCACCCACAGGTCGGGGTCACGCTTGACATGGCGCTCCACGAATTCCCGTGCGGCCATTTCGTCAATCATCTCGCCATTGGCCCCCGGTTGCCAGCCTAGCCGGCCATTGATGTCGCGGCCCTGGGTGAACATGCGGCTGCCCTGAAACGGCACCGTGATCTTCAGCAGAATCAGCCCACTTTCCCGCTCCCCCTTGCGCAGCACATAGGCCGGCACGCCTGCCGCCGACAGCCGCCAGAGGTGGCTTTGCACAAACAGATGGGTGGGCAGGCGTTCTTCCATGGTCTGCGGGTCCTGTTCGCGCTCGACTTCAAACGCTTGTTCGATTTGAATGGATAGTGCCTTTAACCACCATGTCCGGACCCGTCATGCAAGCCCCGACCGCCCCCCTGTTTCGCCGTGCGCTGCTGACCAATGATGATGGCATCGACGCGCCGGGTATGGCGGCCCTGGTGGAGGCGGTAACGCCGCTGGCGGCGGAGGTCTGGGTGGTGGCCCCCGAACATGACCAGTCGGGCGTGTCGCGCGCCATCAGCCTGCATGGCCCCTTGCGTGTCCTTGAACGCGGCCCCCGCCGCTTTGCCGTCACCGGCACGCCCAGCGACTGTGTCGTGATCGGCTTAAGCCACATCCTGAAGGACAATCCACCCGACATCGTGTTTTCCGGCATCAACCGTGGCGCCAATATCGGGGAAGAGGTTGGCTATTCCGGGACGGTCAGCGCCGCCCTGATGGCCCGGCTGTGCGGGGTGCCCGCCTATGCCATCAGCCAAGCCTGGCGCGACCGCAAGAATGTGCGTTGGCAGACGGCCATATCGGGGCTGGAGGCTATTGTCCGCCGCTTTGGCACGGCGCCGGCCAGCGTCTTGAATGTGAACTTCCCGGATGTTGAGCCGGGTGAGGTAGCGGGTGTCAGCATCACACGGCAGGCCGAGCCGGGCAGCATGGTCATGGGCGTGGAAAGCCGGGAGGATACGCGCGGCTTTCCCTATCACTGGCTTTCCATCCGCCGCCATCCGGGGCAGGGGGCTGACGATACTGATATCGGTGCCCTGCGCCGCCGGGAAATCAGCGTCACGCCTATTGGGTTCGACATGACGGACCATGCCATGCTGGCGGCTTTACGGGGATAAAACAAAAGGGCCGCCCGGATTGCTCCGGACGGCCCCTTGTACATCAGCATAAGCCGCAAGGATCAGGCGGCCTTGCTGCCCTTTTCTTCCGTGTGCATGTCGGCGGCGTCCGTATGCATCAGCTTACGAATCAGCGGGGAGGCAATGCAGACGGCAACGCCGATACCGCCGGCCCAAACCAGCAGATCATAGAACACGCCCGCATAGACCTTCAGGCTTTCCTGCGGCGACAGCACGGCACCGCCCTCCGCACTGGCGCTGGCGGCATCGGCGATGAAGCCGGCCAGATAATGCGCGCCAGCCGACGACAGGAACCAGACACCCATCATCATGGCCGTGATGCGGGCCACCGACAGGCGGCTGATCATCGACAGGCCGACGGGCGACAGGCACAGTTCACCGGTCGTATGCAGCAGATAGGCCAGGACCAGCCAGATGATACCGGTCTGGGCATCCTCGCCCACCACGGACGCGCCAACGACCAGGGCACCGAAGCCCAGGGCCACCTGGATGATGGCCAGACCGAACTTCATCGGGGTCGAAGGCTCCAGACCCTTGCGGGCCAGTGCCACCCAGCCCCAGCTGAACACAGGGCCCAGCAGCACGATGAACATCGGGTTGAAGACCTGCACCACCGAGGCCGGAATGACCATCCCGAACAGCATGCGGTCTGAATTGCGGTCCGCGAACAGGGTCAGCGAAGTGCCGGCCTGTTCGAACAGGGTCCAGAACACCACCGACAGCGAGATCATGATCATCATCGCGATCAGGCGTTCACGCTCGATCTTGGTGCACTGGCTGATGGAGAACCAGATCAGGCCAACCACGACCAGCGCCACAACGGCCAGCAGCAGCGAGCCGACGACATGGTGGTTCTGCACCAGTTGCCAATTGATGACCACACCGACCAGGGCGGCGATATAGATCATCCATTCCAGCGACAGGCCAAAGGCGCGCGGCTTGGACAGTTTCACCGGATCGGGCGCTTCGGAATTGCGGTACCACTTGGTTCCGCGCGCGAACACGATCAGACCGAACACCATGCCCAGACCGGCCAGACCGAAGCCATACTTCCAACCATAGGTCTCGCCCAGGTAACCGCAGGCGATGGTGGAGAAGAAGGAACCCAGGTTCACGCCCATGTAGAAGATCGTGTAGCCGGGGTCACGGCGGGGGTCGTCCTTGCTGCCATACAGCTTGCCGACCATGGTCGAGATGTTCGACTTCAGGAAGCCGACGCCGGTGATGATGAAGGCCAGCGACAGGAACATGATCTGGTCATAGGGCGACTGACGCACGACGACACCGTCGATCACCTGCGCTGGCGATCCTTCAAAGGCCATGCCGATATGGCCGCAGACCAGAAGGATGGCGCCCAGCATCACCGCCTTGCGGCTGCCCAGATACCGGTCGGCGATCAGGCCGCCGATAACCGGCATCGCATAGTTCAAGGACGCGTAGCTGGCATAGATGAAGCCAGCGGTCCCATCGCTATAGAGGAAATGCTTGACGAGATAGAGGGTCAGGAGCGCGCGCATGCCGTAGAAGGAGAAACGTTCCCACATTTCGGCGAAGAACAGCGGCGCCAGACCACGCGGATGCCCGAAAAAACCCCGTTCAGGGTCGTTTGATATCCAAGCCATTGCAGCCTTGTTGTGTTTGGATGCTGAGGAATGGCCGCTATACCATGTTTGTCACGCCCGACATAGGGGGCAACTGCGACAAACTGTGACGCCCGTCACAGGCCATTTCACACGAAAAGCGGGCCTGTTTCGAAGCTGCTGCGCTTGCCCAGATCCTTCTCATGTCGGGCCAGCCATTCATCCGCCGCCGCCCGGCCCGTATCGCGCAGGTCGCTCAGAAATCCCCAATCGGCGTTCAGTTTGCTGGACACGCCCAGATGGCCCATCCGTTCCTCCGCCTCGATCCGGTGCAGGTGGATGGGCCGCATGCCCGACGCCTCTTCCGTCATCGCCCCCTTGGCCAGCAGCCGATTCACCAGCTCAATCGACCGCAGTTCGCGCAGGAAGATGGAATTGAAACTAACCTCGTTGATACGGTCGACAATGGCCGTGGGGTTCTTCGGCACTTCGGGCCGTTCGATGGGCGTCACCTGTACGATCAGGATGTCGTTGGTCTGGCACTGCTTGATCAGCGGGTCCAGCACCGGATTGCCCATATAGCCGCCGTCCCAGTAATGCTCCCCCTCGATCCGCACGGCCTGGAACAGGAAGGGCAGGCAGCCCGCAGCCAGCAGGCAATCCGCCGACAGGTCTTTGCCCTGGAACAACCGCATGCGCCCGCGCGCCACATTGGTGGCGCTGACGAACAGCCGCATCTCTGCCGCCTCACGCAACAGCTTGAAATCGATCAGCCCTTCCAGAACATCGGCCAGCGGGTTCAGGCCCAGCGGGTTGAACTGGTACGGCGACATCATGCGGATCATCAGGTCGAACCCGGCATAGACCGGGTGCGCCTCTACATTGGGATTGCCGGTCAGCTGCGTCAGGAAGGACGGCGACAGCGGGCCAAACGCGTTGGCCTTGGCGACGCGCCGCCAGAACCGGTACAGCAGATCGCGCGCCGCCTGTGGTCCACCGCTCAGCCAGCCATAGGCCATCAAGGCCCCGTTCATGGCCCCGGCGGAGGTGCCAGAGATGGCCTCTACATCCAGCCGGTCCAGTTCCAGTAACCGGTCCAGCACCCCCCAGGTAAAGGCCCCATGCGACCCGCCCCCCTGCAACGCAAGACCAACACGGGGGCGAACAACGGATTTGGATCGGGTCATGATGGACTTTAACTGGGGGAGGGGAATTGGGAGTGGGGAGTTACTGCGCGGTCCAGCCACCATCCACCGTCAGGGCAGCGCCCTTGATGTTGGCGGCGGCCTGGGACGACAGGAAGACGGCGAGATCGCCCAGTTCCTCGGGCGTCGTGAACTGCTTGGACGGCTGCTTTTCCGACAAGAGCTTCACCTTGGCTTCGGCCTCGCTGATCCCCTCGCGCGCGGCCAGCGCGTCGATCTGCTTCTGCACCAGCGGCGTCAGCACCCAGCCGGGGCAGATGGCGTTGCAGGTGATGCCACCCTCGGCATTTTCCAGCGCCACCACCTTGGTCAGGCCGATGACGCCATGCTTGGCAGCGACATAGGCAGCCTTGTTGACGCTGGCCACCAGCCCATGCACCGACGCGATATTAATGATGCGGCCCCAGCCCCTGGCCTGCATATGCGGCAGGGCGGCTTGGATGCCATGGAACACCGCCGACAGATTGATGGCGATGACGCTGTCCCAGCGTTCGGCGGGGAATTCCGTAACGGGGGCTGTGTGCTGAATGCCGGCATTGTTGACCAGGATATCGACGGAGCCGAGGGTCGCCACCGTCTCATCCACCATGGCCTTGATCTGGTTCGGCTTGGTCATGTCGGCGGCGGAATAGCGGGTCTTGACGCCGAATTCCGTCTCAATGGCGCTGCGCACCGCCTCGATCTCCGCTGCATCGCCAAAGCCGTTCAGCACGACATCGGCGCCGGAGGCCGCCAGCTTGCGCGCCACACCCAGGCCGATGCCGCTGGTGGAGCCGGTGATGATGGCAACCTTACCCTTCAACATGATGGCACTCACTCCCTGCTGGCTCATGGTTCTGTTGGTTGGAACTTGAATACCTATTCGACTTTCAAATCAAGGGTTCCCTTTCAACCGGTCCAGGATTCCCTTCACCGTCCCGTCCTTGTTTGGCTCCGGCGTCGGCTTTGCCTCTGGCTTGGGTGCTGCCGGTGCGGGGGTGGCGGGCTTGGGCTTGGCCGCCTCCGCCGCTTTCGCCTTTGCGGCCTCGGCTGCTTCGGCGGCGGCCTGTTTGGCCAGCCGTTCGGCCTCCCGCTTGCCCAGCCAGCTATCGGCGGCGGCCACGTCCAGGGTTCGCACGGTCGACTGGTCGGGGCCGCTCAGGTTGACACTCATGGCCGGCGCGTCGGGCGGGGTGGCGGCCTTCACCGTCAGGCCCAGGTCCAGGGTGCGCGCCTGCCAGGACCAGCGTCCGGCCCCGTCGATCCGCCCCGCCGGCCCCACGGCCTCAATCCCGCTCAAGGCCGCCACCTTATCGGCCAGGGTGAAGGACAGGGACAGGCTGTCGACGCCCGTCACCCCCTTGGCACGCAGCGCGGTGCGCAGTTGCGTTGGTCCCTTCGGCCCGCCCTCGGCCAGTTTCTTGGCCACCAGCGCCAGATCCAGACCCGTGATGGAGCCATCACGCAGGCTGGCCTTGCCCTCGCCGGCCAGGGCGGAAAGGATGGCGCGCGGCGTCGGCCCGGCCCCGGTGCCCGTCACCGACAGGTCGAAGCGACCACCGCCGACCCCCAGCGCCGGGCCGGACAGCCAGCCGGGCGTCACCGCATCCTTTACGGAAAGGGTCAGCGATCCCGACAGGGGCACCGGCCCCGGTTCCTCATCCGTCGCCAGACCGGATCGTTCCGTCTGTTCCAACGCGCCGGTCAGGGTGACGTCACCACCCTGCCAGCGGGCCGTCGCCCCCTCCACCCGGATCAGGCCATTGCCGATGGTCAGCGGCAAGGCGACAGTGCCCAGCTTCTCGCCCCCCAATGTCAGCTGCGGCACGCTGATATCCAGCTTTGCGTTCAGGTGGCGGGTCCAGCCCAGGTCCCAGGCGGCCCCCTCTCGCGTCAACGCCGGCATCACCAGATCGGCATCCAGCACCGACAGCGACAGCTTGCCGTCCAGCCGCGCAGGCCCAGACCCATCCGTCGGGGCCGGCGTCCAGGTCAGGGTGCCATTGGCATTATGCCCCGCGAACTGCCCCGTCACCCCGTCCATCACCAGCGCGCCGCGCACAGGCCCCGTGATGCCGGCATAAAGGTCCAACGGACCCAACGGCCCGGCAGGGCGCCAGTCCGGCATCAGCAGGCGCAGCAGATTGGCGCTGTCGGGCAGGGTGCTGCGCAGCTTCACATCCAGTTGTGCTTCGTCCCTGGCGGTGGGGTTGCCGATGCTGCCCCCCACCTGCGTCGTGCCGCCCAGGGCGTCGGCGCGGATATCGACCGCCAGCTTGGCCGCATCACCGACCAGCCGCGCCTCCAGCGATACCGGCCCCAACCGGTCGGCCAGCACCGGGTCGGGCCGGCCCAGGGCGCGCAGCAGTGGGGCCAGCGTGCCGCCCGACGCGGTCAGGGTCAGGTGCGATGCCTCTCCCTCCTTATCTGACAGGTGGCCGCTGGCCTTCATCTTGATGCCGGCCACCCCATCCGCCGCCGCATCGCGTAGGGTCAGCGTGCCCCCGGTCCAGCCTGCATCCAGCGACAGCCCGTCCAGCGGCAGACCCGCCACCACCAGCTGCCCCGCCTTGCCCTCCAGCGTCAGATCAACCCCGTCCAGCAGCGGTTTCAGCACAGGCCAGAGCGGCGGTGCCTCCTTGGTGCGGTAGGCGTCAAGGTCCAGCCGGTCCAGGTCCAGCCGCAGGCCCAGGCCCGCGCGGTCGCGCCGCGACAGGGTAATGGCCCCGGTGAAGCTGGTCGTATCGACGCTGCCCTTGGCATCCGTCAGGGCGATATCCTGCGGCTTGCCGGACAGACGCCCCGTCAGCCGCGCCTGGCGCAGCCGTTCCAGGGGCACCGTCTCCATCCCCACCCCGGCCCAGGACAGCGTGTCGCGCAGGCTGTTGGCGGCAAGGTCGATATCGGCACCCAGCAGCGGTTGTTCCCCGCTGAAATCGGCGGCCCCCTTCAAGGTGACATTGGTGCCGCCGGGCAGGGTGGCGGACAGTTCCGCATCGCCCAGCACCCCGCCGCCCAACCGCCCGATCAGCCGCAGGTCGCGCACAACATCCCCGCGCCACCGCCCCTGATCGGCCAGCAGGTCCAAGGTCAGGTTGGCGCGCAGCAGCCAGGGCGACAGGCCCGGCAGGTCGGCGCCCAACCCATCCAGGTCCAACGCGGTAAAGGCCAGCACGACCGACCCGACCCCGTCGCCCGCACGCGGGATTTCCACGCTGCCCGTGGCGCGGCTATCGCCCCATTGCAGGTCGATCCCGTCCATGCCCATGCTCTGCCGCGTCAGCGACAGCCGCCCGCGCAGCGACAGGGCAGGGGCCTTGCCCCCCGCCGTCCCCGTTCCGCCCAAGGCCTCCGCCGGCAGTTCCAGGCCCGCCAGATGCTGTACCAGCCGCAGCACGGGGGCCGCATCCGGCCCCTGCAGCGCCACATCGCCATCCAGGCGCAGATCGCCACCGGCGGGCGGCAGGGTGCCGGTAAAGCGCAATTCAGCCTTGGCATCGGTCAGCGCCAGCAAGGCCCGCACCGGCACGGCCCCATTGGCCGATTTGCGGGCGGCATTCAGGCTGAACCGCGCCGGCGCGCCATCCAGCCCACCCGTGGCCGTCACCTCGAACGGTCCCGTGGGGCCGCCCGCCGTCAATTCACCCGACAGGCCCGCCAACCGGATGACATCGCCGCCCGCGCGCTCCAGCACCAGCGAACCCGCCGACAGGGTCACCCCCTCCACCTGCACCGCCCCGCCAAGCGATGACAGGGCGATGGGCCAGCGTGCCGGCCCGTCGGCGGGCAGGATGGCCCGCATCTCCGCGTCATCCAGCGCCAATTGCTCGATATGCACCTGTCCTTGCAGCAGGGGCCAGGGCCGCACCCGCATGCCCACCCGCCCGATCCGGGCCAGCGGCTCCCCATTATCCAGGAGCCGGACATCGCCCGCCGTCAGGGTGGGCACCGGAAGCAGGGTCAGGTTCAGATCGCCATCAATGACCACCTGCCGCCCCGTCAGCCCGGCCAGCCCATCGGCCACGCGGGAGCGAAACTCGTTCCAGGGCACCAGCGCCGGTCCCACCAGCACCACCAGGATCAGAAGGGCCAGCGTCAGCCCCAGGGTCACCGCGATCCGCTTCACACCCAGCCCATCCCTCTTGCCATCCCCCCATATCCGGGTCTTAACCTATAGAACCGGTGCCCGACAGGATAGGGAATGAAATGGGCGAAATCGTGAATCTCAACCGCGCCCGCAAGGCCAAGGCCAAAGCCGACCGTGAGGTCCAGGCCGCCGAAAACCGCGTGAAGTTCGGCCAGACCAAGGCCGAGAAAGAGAAACGCCGCGCCGAGGAAGAGGCCGCACGGCGGCGGTTGGAGGGGCATCGGGTGGAGTGAGGGGGTTTTGGGGCTGTTTGCTGATCGACTGTTTCTGGAATGACACCGATAAACTCTGCCGAAGCGAACTCATAACTGCCAATCCATTTAAGTTGTAAATTGTAACATGAAAGATCATTTTGTGGCTTCAACTGTGGAAATTTTGTTGTTGTGACTACATGATGAGGCAACAAATGACTGCTCTGTCAGCTGACCGTCCTAGCAACGACCCGAAGGATGATCTTTTCGGACATGTGCCTTTTGCAAAGAGCTTAGCTGAGAGCATCTACCGTTATCAAGGCAGCGACGGATTGGTGCTTGCGCTTCACGGAGCATGGGGCTCGGGCAAGTCCACGGTTCTGAGTTATGTCCAACACTTCCTCGAGCAGCGTCCAGAGGAAGAGCGGACAATCATCGTAGTTTTCAATCCATGGTGGTTTTCTGGGCACGAAAATCTTGCACGTGCGTTTCTTGGTCAGTTACAGGCCGTCCTTCCCAAGAAGAGTGAGAAGTTAAAGGAACTTGGTGATTTGTTCGCCGATTTCGCCGAGGGGGTAGGTGGCCTGATCGATCTCACTGGGATTTCGGGCGGTATCGGTGAGAAAATAGGCAAGCTATTGGGTCAAGCGAAGCGTAAACCCAAGGATGTTCCAGAGCTTAAGAGTTCGATTGCTGGAATTCTGCGAAAAGCTGGTAGACGTATCCTAGTAATCGTTGATGATATTGATCGATTGGCGCCTGATGAGACTCGACAATTGTTTACGGTCATTAAGGCACTAGCTGACTTCCCTAACGTTATTTACTTGATGGCTTTCGATCGAGAGGTTGCTGCAAAAGCTATCGAAAGCCATAGTGGCTTGCCCGGCGAGAGGTACTTGGAGAAGATCATTCAGGTACCCTTTGAATTGCCGCCAGTCGATCGTGTGGCGCTACGCTCAGCATTTTTCAAAAGGCTCCGCGAAGTAATAGGTGACACATCAGAAGGGGTATTTGATCAGTCATACTGGGAGAACGTCTATTATGATGGAATAGACGCGTTGATTCGGGTGCCTCGTGACATAGTTCGATTCACGAATACCATAGCCGTCACCTATCCGGTGGTCCGTGGTGAAGTAAATACTGTGGATTTTATTGCACTAGAAGGACTTCGGGTGTTTTTGCCCAGCTTGTATGACGTGATTCGTACCAACCCGGATATGTTCTCGGGCTACCACCATAACTCCCGCTATGATGCTGACGAGCGAGCCAGAGAAGCTTTCCATGCCAGTTGGAAAGAGACCGTACCAGATTATTTTAGAAGGAATTGCCAGTCGTTGATCGAACGTGTATTTCCGAAAGCAGGAAACACAATTTACGGCCCGGATTGGCTTGCAGAATGGCGAAGAAATTTACGGGCCTGCCATCCAGATTTATTCCATATCTATTTTCGGCTTACTGTACCAACCGGGGTTATGCGCCGTAGTGAAATCATAGAACTGCTAGAGTCGATCGCGTCACCTTCAGATTTCCGAAATTTACTTGTTCAGTCCAAGGAAGAACGGCGGCCTGATGGCATATCTAAGGCGCGGGCGTTACTAGAAAGACTGATGGATCACGTCGAGAAGGACATCCCAGACGCGCAGATTGAAGTGGTCATCCAAGTACTCTTCGATATAGGTGACATGTTGATTGATCCTGCTGACGAGCGTGTAGGATTCGACTTCGGTAATGTCTCGCGGGTTTCGCGTCTCGTCTATCATCTTCTAAAGCGGATGTCTGCCGATCAACGTGCTGGCATCTTGGAGGCCAAGATGCGAGCTGGCGATGCGGTTGCAGTCCAGTCGTGGCTTTTGAAATCGTTGGACGATCAAGTCACTAAGGGACAAGCTGCCGCTTTGCTGACGGCCGACGAAGTCAAGCAACTGAAGATTGTATGGATAGAACGAGTACGGAGTCTTGCAATTCGGCCTAGCTTCATGGAACATCCGGAAATGCAGTGGCTACTTGCCACCTGGGAAAAGTGGGCAGACAGTGCCGAAGTGCGAATATGGTGTGACCGCGTTACTAACACTGACACGGGGTTACTGAATCTGCTGCAAAATTTTCTGCGGCACTCGAGATCCCAAACGGTAGGTGATTGGGCGGTTCATATTCAACCCCGCCTTAATCCGACTTGGTTGGAGAGTTACGTTGACACCGTTGCTGCTGCGAACCGACTTTATCAGATGCAGCGGGATGGCACGATTCCTGACTACGCTCAGAAAGCCGTAGAGCAGTACCTTACGGAATTCGAAATGCTCAAGTCTGGCAAGAATCCAGATGGCATTGGTGCGTTTGACGACTGATACCAAGCTGCGGTGAGTGGAACTTATTGTTGCTGGTACAATTTCCGATTTTAGCAAGCGAAGAGGTCAGTGAACGACCACGGCGGCGCGCAAACCCCTAAACCTCACCCCAACCGCTCCATCCCCAGCCCCTCTGCCGACAGCGCCCAGGGGTGCATCCTGTCCTCATAGACCATCACAGTCGGCGGCGGGAAAGTCGGGTCGGCGAAGGCACCCACGGCGATGGCAAGGGAATCGGGTGCCCAGTCCATCTCCCAATAGACGGTGGAGCCGCAGGTGGGGCAGAAATGGAAGGTGGCGGTGCCGCCGCTGTCGCCCTGGCGGGCCCAGGTGCTGGTGCGGCCTGTGATGCTCACGCCGTCGCGCGGGAACCTTGCCTGGGTGCTGAACACGCTGCCGGTGCGTTTCTGACATTCCAGGCAATGGCACATGGACACCCGCCCCGGCTCCCCCTGGCAGGTCAGGTGCAACTGGCCGCAACTGCATGAGGCGATCCGGGTGGTCATAAGCTTCTCCTGTCCCTGTTCTGTCTGGTTTTAGCGGCCGGACTTGGCAAACAGTGTGACGCCGGCCAAGCCCTTGAAATGGGCGTCACAGGTCAGCAGTTCCGCCCCCCGTTGGCGCGCGGTGGCGTAAACCACGGCGTCGGCGGTGGCGAGCCGGTGTTCACGGTGCAGGTCCGCCGCCATCAGGGCGATATTGGTGTCCAGCGGCACGACAATGCATTTCTGGGTATAGGCGATGACCTGATCGGCCTGATCCTCGCCCAACTCCCGCACCAGCCATTTTGACAGTTCAAGCTGCACGATGGTCGGCACGATGCACTGGGATCTGTCCGGGAACTCTGTTTCCAGCCTTCTGCCCAGATCACTGTCCACCAGCCATTCGATCCAGGCCGAGGTATCAACCAGCCGCATTGCCGGGACCATCAGTAACGATCCGCGCGATCGCGGTAGCCTTCCTTATTGGCACCCCTGGCGATGCCGGCAAGCTGGTCCAGTTCGGGCACCGGCATCACCAGCACGCCCTTGCCCTTCGGGATGAACACGAATTCCTGCCCGGCCTGCCACTGCTGTTCGTCGCGGACGGCCTTTGGGATGGATATCTGAAACTTGCTGGACAGGGTGGCCGTGGCTGCCATGTCATACCTCTGCCGCTATCGATCATGCTTCGGTAAGAATATACCTGTCGGCGGTCCCGTGCCACCGCGCATCTGGGGCTGTCGAGCCTCACTCTGCCGATGAGTATCTGCCTCCCCGGCGAAGGCCGGGGCCCAGGGGGCGCAAGCATCAACCTCACAACCGGTCTGCTGTCCGTTGCACAAAGATCGGGCATGTGGCCCCTGGGCCCCGGCCTTCGCCGGGGAGGCGGTGAAGGAATTTCAAAGGTATAGCAAGCAGCATTCCTTCAATCTCAAAGCCCCCGGCACCCCCCATCACCCCGGAAAATGCTCCACATGCATGTCGCCCGTCCGACCGTAATAGACGACGCGGCGGCCCAGTAACGTGACGAGGTAGCCGGCGCAGCCTGCTTCCTTCACCTGTTCGCAGAAGGCCGGATAGGAATAATCCGGCCCGTCGGCCTGGGCCCAGCGGATCAGGCGTTCCACCGAGGCGGCGTCGAAGATGGGCGCAATGGTGCCGGCGCTGTGCGGCAGGGGCAGGGTGACAGCATCGCCATCGGGCAGGTAATAGCTCTGCGTGCTGCAGCGATAATCCACAAGATACCCCTCGAACCCCGCCGCGAGCAGGCGGCCGATGATGGCGGGGAAATTCATACTGCCCGTATGGGCGGCCTCCAGGCATTCACGGGCAATGGCGATCCGTTCCGCATCCATGACGGCTCTCCTTTCGAGATAAATTAATTGACTAGGAAACTATATCGATATGGTTTCCTAGTCAATTATATTAACCCCAGCTTATACGTCATCCCGGCGACAAGCCGGGATGACGAGAGAGGAGGGGGCGGGCAAAGCGAGATCACTCTGCCCCCGCCCCCCGCTCCATCCTCACCCCGCCTTACGCGTCGGTTGCTTCACATAAGGCGCCAGGTAATGCCCCGTGTGGCTGCGCGCCACCTTGGCCACCTGTTCGGGTGTGCCGGCGGCCACGATCTCGCCGCCGCCATTGCCGCCCTCCGGTCCCATATCGATGATCCAGTCGGCGGTCTTGATGACCTCCAGATTATGTTCGATCACCAGCACGGTATTGCCCTGATCCACCAGGGCATGCAGCACTTCCAGCAGCTTGCGCACATCCTCGAAATGCAGGCCCGTGGTGGGTTCGTCCAGGATATAGATGGTGCGCCCCGTGGACCTGCGGGCCAGTTCCTTGGCCAGCTTCACACGCTGCGCCTCACCACCCGACAGGGTGGTGGCCGGTTGTCCGATCTTGATATAGCCAAGGCCGACCCGGTCCAGCGTTTCCAGCTTGTCGCGGATGGACGGCACGGCGCGGAAGAACTCCGCCCCTTCCTCCACCGTCATATCCAGCACCTCTGCGATGCTCTTGCCCTTGTAATGGACCTCCAGCGTTTCGCGGTTATAGCGTTTGCCGTGGCAGACATCGCAGGTGACATAGACATCGGGCAGGAAATGCATCTCGATCTTGATGACGCCGTCGCCCTGGCACGCCTCGCACCGCCCGCCCTTGACGTTGAAGCTGAACCGCCCCGGCCCATAACCGCGCGCCTTCGCCTCCGGCAGGCCCGCGAACCAGTCGCGGATGGGGGTGAAACAGCCGGTATAGGTGGCGGGGTTGGATCGCGGCGTGCGGCCGATGGGCGACTGGTCAATATCGATGACCTTGTCGATATTCTCCAGCCCATGGATGGCGTCATGTTCGCCCGGATGCTCCCGCGCACCCATCAGCTTCTTGGCCAGCGCCTTGTACAGCGTCTCAATCACCAAGGTCGACTTGCCGCCGCCCGACACGCCGGTGACGCAGGTGAAGGTGCCCAACGGCACCTTGGCCGACACATCGCGCAGATTGTTGGTGCGGCAGCCGGTGACCTCCAGGAACTGTCCCGGATGGCCGGGCCGGCGATGCTTGGGGATCTCGATGCGGCGGCGGCCCGACAGATATTGCGCCGTCAGGCTGTCCGGGTGGGCCATCACCTCCGCCGGCGTGCCCTGCGCCACGACCGTGCCGCCATGCACCCCGGCCCCCGGCCCCATATCGACCAGATAATCGGCGATACGGATCGCATCCTCATCATGTTCGACGACGATGACCGTATTGCCGATATCGCGCAGGCGTTTCAGCGTCGCCAGCAGCCGGTCATTATCGCGCTGATGCAGGCCGATCGACGGCTCATCCAGCACATACAGCACGCCCGTCAAACCCGACCCGATCTGTGACGCCAGCCGGATACGCTGGCTTTCGCCACCCGACAGGGTGCCCGACGCACGGTCCAGCGCCAGATATTCCAGGCCGACATTATTGAGGAAGCCCAGCCGCTCATTGATCTCTTTCAAGATGCGCACGGCAATGTCGCGCTGCTTCTGTGTCAGGTGCGGGGCCAGCGCCAGGAACCATTCGCCGGCCTGGCGGATGGACATGCGGCTGATATCGGCGATGGACAGGCCCTTGATCTTGACGGCCAGGGCCTCCGGCTTCAGACGCGCGCCGTTACAGGCCTCGCACGGCTGCGACGACTGGTACTTGGACAATTCCTCGCGCACCAGGGCGCTTTCGGTTTCCTTCCAGCGGCGCTGGAGATTATTCACCACGCCCTCGAACGGCTTCTTCGTTTCATAGGAACGAAGGCCATCATCATAGCGCATGGTGATCGCCACCTTGCCCGACCCGAACAGGATGCAGTTGCGCACCTCTTCCGGCTGCTTCTCCCAGGGCGTGTCGATCTTGCTGCCATAATGGGCGCAGATACTTTCCAGGGTCTGCAGGTAATATTGCGAGGTGGAATTGGCCCAGGGCGCGATGGCGCCCTCCCGCAGGCTCAACCGCTCATCCGGGACCACCAGCATCGGGTCGAAATAATGCTTTGACCCCAGCCCATCACAGGCCGGGCAGGCGCCAAACGGATTGTTGAAGCTGAACAGGCGCGGTTCCACCTCCTCAATGGTGAACCCGCTGACGGGGCAGGCGAATTTGGCGGAAAACACGGTACGCTCGCCATTGTCGGCATTCTCGGCAAAGATCAGGCCGTCAGACAGTTCCAGGCCGGTTTCGATACTGTCCGCCAGCCGGTTGCCCAGGTCCGCCTGCACTTTCAACCGGTCGACCACCACCTCGATATCATGCTTCAGCTTCTTATCGAGGGTGGGGGCCTCCTCGATCTCATACATCTCGCCATTGATCTTCACGCGCTGGAACCCGCGCTTGCGCAGCTCCGCCAGTTCCTTCTTGAACTCCCCCTTCTTGCCGCGCGCGATGGGGGCCAGAAGGTACAGCCGCGTGCCCTCCGGCATGGCCAGGATACGGTCCACCATCTGGCTGACCGTCTGGCTTTCAATGGGCAGGCCCGTGGCCGGGGAGTAGGGTACGCCGATGCGCGCGAACAGCAGGCGCATATAGTCGTAAATCTCCGTCACCGTGCCGACGGTGGAGCGGGGATTGCGGCTGGTCGTCTTCTGTTCGATGGAGATGGCGGGCGACAGGCCCTCGATGCTGTCCACATCGGGCTTCTGCATCAGTTCCAGGAACTGCCGCGCATAGGCCGACAGGCTTTCCACATAACGCCGCTGCCCCTCGGCATAGATCGTGTCGAAGGCCAGGGAGGATTTGCCCGAGCCGGACAGGCCGGTAATGACGACGAGGCTGTCGCGCGGCAGGTCGACATCGACATTCTTCAGGTTATGTTCGCGGGCGCCACGGACGGAAATATGCTTGTTCATCGGCTTTGATCTTCGGCTTTCTGTCCCGTGGGGCGGGCGGATGCTGCGGTGCGGTTAAGGATAGGCGATGCGGTCAGTTTGAAAAGGCCACGCGAACGCGGCCCCGTCATGTGGGCAATTGGGCTGATAACCGTTTGGGGGCGACGGCGCGGTAGCTTTCCAGCGTCCAGCGGCGCAACCGTTCGACATCGATCTCGTCACCCGGCTGAAACTTGAACGTGACCCAGCCAGCCTTGCCCAGCCCGTAACCCGTGGGTGCGGCACCCGGCATGTCCAGCGCGAAGTCGCGGGAGTGGGGGAGTTTCAGGCTGACCCGGAACAGGCCCTCGTAATGGTTCACGAAGATGAATATCTTGCCGCGCACCTTGATTACCCGCTCCCCCCAGGGGAAATCCTCCGCCGCCTCGGGCAGTGTCAGGGCATGATCCTTCAAGGCCTGCTCGGCATCGGCAAAGGGTTGGTCGCTCATGGTCGTGTCCGGGTGGTCATAGGACGCACTGACAATGCCCTGTCCATTAGCGGAATGCAATGTTCTTGTATTGTTCCCATTAAAAATGTAGAAAGCAGCAGGGGGCAGCGTGTAGGCTGCGAGCCATTCGGCGGCGGGCGACTTCCGCCGACGATCCCTTTTTGCGAAAGAGCGACAGCATGGCGGGCAGCGTCAACAAGGTCATCCTTATCGGTAACCTGGGCAAGGAACCGGAAGTCCGGTCATTGCAGAATGGCGGCAAGGTCTGCACGCTGCGCATCGCCACGTCGGAGACCTGGAAGGATCGCGGCACGGGCGAGCGTCAGGAGCGCACGCAGTGGCACAGCGTTGTGATCTTCAATGAAAATCTGGTCGGCGTGGCTGAGCGTTTCCTGAAGAAGGGAAGCAAGGTTTATATCGAAGGCCAGCTGGAAACCCGCAAGTGGCAGGATCAGCAGGGCCAGGAGCGCTATACGACAGAGGTCGTGCTGCGTCAGTTCCGTGGCGAGCTGACCCTGCTGGATGGCCGTGAAGGCGGCGGCATGGGGGCCGGCGGCGGCGGCAGTTATGATGACCGTGGCGGCGATTATGGCGGCGGTGGTGGCGGCAGCTATGGCGGCGGTAGCAGCGGTAGTGGTTACGGCGGTGGGGGCGGCGGCTCCTATGGCGGTGGCGGCGGCGATTACGGCGGTGGTGCCAGCCGGGGCGGCGGTTCGCGCGGCGGCTCCGGTGGCGGCAGCCGCCCCAGCCCGGCGGCCGACCTGGACGACGAAATCCCGTTCTGAAATTGACCTAGAAATCTTGTGTAAAGTTCGCGCTCGGAGGACTGCGTAGTAACTGAGAAGCTATGTTGCACCCCCCTCTCGGTTGGCCCAATATCACGTGTCTGAGATTGGTACCGGGAGGGTTTGTAAAGAATGCCCGGATTTCGTATCCAAGTGATCATGATGGAGCGGGGAGAGCGCCTCCCCCTCCTGATTGGCGAAGACGGTGTGCCCCTCTTCCGGCCAACCATCTGGCTTCTCACGATGCGCAGGCCCGCGCATCCCGCCAGCAATACCCTGCTAGCTAATTGCTATGCCCTGAAATTCCTCTACCTGTGGAGTGACCGGTGCGGCATCCGACTAGAAGATCGGATGCTCTCTGGCGATTATCTCAAGAGCCACGAACTCACCGGCTTGGCGGGTGCGGCATCCCAATACATGGACGAACTCAGCGGCGAGTTGGCGAAGCCAGTGACGGCAGCCGAGCCTGCCTCCCTTGAGAGGGTTCGTATGGTGGTGCCGAAGGGCGCCCGAAGCGTCGCCAAGGACACTGCTGCAAACCGGCTCAGAACCATCTCGCAGTATCTTCATTGGCTAGGACAGGAGGGCTGCTCAAACCTTGATATAGCGGAGGCCGAGCGCCGAAGGGGATGGCTCAAGGAGATGTTGGCCATCCTGGGGGCTAAGATTCCTCCCGCGAAAAGGCGGAACGTTGTTGGCGACCGGGAGGCCCCGCCGATTGAGGTGATCGACCGGCTGCTTACTGTCCTTGAGCCATCCTCCGCAGAGAATCCCTGGAGCGATCTCGGACTACAACTGCGAAACCGGCTCCTAATCCACCTCTTGTACGCTCTTGGTATCCGCCGGGGGGAGGCTCTAGGTATTAAGATCGGCGATCATGTGCATTGGCAGGCGAACAAGATTCTTATCGCTCGCAACGCGGATGACCATACCGATCCTCGAAGACGCCAACCGGTTGCCAAAACCCGAGATCGATTCTTGCCTGTGAAGAATAGCTTGATGCAGATGATGCACGAGTATGTCACTCATGTGCGCTTCAAGATTCCGGGAACAAGGGCTCATCAGTTCCTCTTCGTGTCGCATCAAACGGGACGCCCTTTAAGCGACGCCAGCCTTAACAAGGTGTTCAGATCCCTTCGTGAACGGGTGACGGACTTGCCGAAAGACCTAACACCTCACATCCTCCGGCATGCCTGGAATGATGCCTTCAGCCGCCTGATCGATACGAATGGAGGCAGAATCGATCCAGCGCGTGAGGCTCAAATGCGCTCCGAAATGATGGGGTGGTCGCCAACATCTGGAACTGCGGCCACTTACAATCGTCGGAAGATCCGGGAGGACGCAGAAAAGGTCTCTCTTGATCATCAGCGGAGACTTGTTGCAGGGGGGGTGAATGAGCGACCCGCGCAGATACGCTGAACTTGATTTATTTCCTCAAACGGCTGTTAGCCGAGATGGTGTTGAGTTATCTATTTCTACAGATACTTGGAAAATTGTCGGCCCATCGCGCATTCATTATTATTCATTTAAGCGACTTAAAAATTTGGTATCGATAGAAATTTATAATTCGGTGCGGTGGCTGACACTTCATTACATCGAAAAGTATTCGCTTGGGCAAGCATCGAGTTTACTTGATCGCCTAAAGGCCCTGCTCCGGTTCGCATCTGTTAACGGTCCTTTAGAGGTTCTCAGCGCCTCACACATCCTATCATACGGAGCTACGTTGGGTGCGAGAACCGAGTGGTATCTAGGGGCGCTGCGACCACTGTTCAGAACTTGGCATGCACTCAAGTTGCCTGGCCTTGACCCGGAAGTCGTCTCGGTCATGCGCGAAACGCGTTTTAAGGGGGCCAGAAAGGGCGATGCGGTAAGAAGCTTTGACCCACGTAAGGGACAATTCACTGACCTGGAGTTGCAGGCGATCATCAGCGCCGTCAACGATGGGTTTGCTTTGGGAAAAGTCGCGACCGAAGACTACATTCTTGTTTGGCTCTTTCTTGCCCTAGGTGCTCGCCCCATCCAGTTGGCCACCCTCAAGGTGGGTGACTTTTCTGTCGTCCAGGCCTCGGGTGGGGCGACGACTTACATCTTACGGCTGCCGCGAGCCAAGCAGCGCCACCAAGCGCCACGGACCGAGTTCCGGAATCGGAAGCTTGTTCCTGAAATCGGCACCATTGTCGCTGAATACTGCCGGTCCATGCTTCATCGGTGGTCCGATCTCGGTCTGGACGCAGCGGGATTGCCGTTCTTCGTCAATGAGCTGAACCAAGATACTGTGCCGAGCCTAAGGTATCACTGCATGAGCGATAATCTCCGGGAGAGACTCAAGGAGGTCTTTGCCGCACTGCATGTGGTGAGTGAGCGGACGGGCGAAGCACTGGAGGTCATATCCCGTCGCTTTCGCTACACCGTTGGAACCCGTGCGGCCATGGAAGGCGCATCCGAACTGGTCATCGCTGAGTTGCTGGATCACAGCGATACCCAGAACGTGGGTGTCTACGTCGAGGCTGTTCCATGCATCGTCGAGCGTATCGATAAAGCGATTGCGATGCATGTGGCCCCTTTAGCGCAGGCGTTTACCGGGCTTCTAATCGAACGTGAGGAGGATGCTGTCCGTGCAGGTGACCCTAGGGCGAGGATCGCGGCACCGAGCGATCTCCTGCATCCGGTAGGCAGTTGCGGCAGCTTCGGTTTCTGCGGCGCCATGGCGCCAGTTGCCTGCTACACGTGCAGAAACTTCCAACCGTGGCTTGATGGTCCACATGAGCAGGTTCTGGAGCAACTGATTGCGGACCGAGACCGAATCATGGAACATACCGGAGACGCCACCATCGCCGCAGTCAACGACCGTGTTATCCTGGCGTGCGCTGAAGTCGTTCGCCTCTGTGCGAGCAGAAAGGCGCCCCGGCTATGACAAGCGTGGTCCACTTCGTCCCGAAATGTCAGGTGAGCGCCCAGAATAATCTTGATGCGTTCATCCATATTACACGACCGCTTCTATCCAGATATCCGGCCGCGACGTGCTGGGACAAGACTCCTTGGGATCTTGAGCGAGTGGTGGAGTGGAGCGGGCGAGGCAGAAGTCGGCTTGCTGTATCCTTCACAAGTTTCGATGCCGTCGCAAACGGGGAAACGGGTGAGATGTCCAAACCCTTCCTTGACTTCGCGAAGGCGTACTTTCTGTATCAGCAGTCTATGCGTCCTTCACAGGTGATACACCATAGATTGAGCGCGCTGAGGGCGCTTGAGAAGGCACTGGTTGAAGCTCATGGTGACTCAAGCCCGTACCGGACGACAGCGGCCATCTGCAATCGCGCCGCGTTCTTGGTGACTGAGCAGTTTTCTGATGGCGCAGCATACAGGATAGGCAGGGAGATCACCGCCCTTGCCCGGTTCATCTCGGACAAAGGACTAGCTACGCCGTTCCAGTGGATCGCCCCTATAAACCGTCCCCAGGACAGGAACCGGGTTGGCAAGGAGGCCGACGAGGCGCGGGCCGGGAAACTGCCTTCCAGCGCCGCCCTCGACGCCCTTCCGCGGTGTTTCGTCATGGCGAACGAGCCTAGCGCCATCGTCGTGTCGTCAGTCGCGGCACTGCTCTGCACGGCCCCTGATCGAATTGGCGAACTCTTCTCCTTGCCCGTCGACTGTGAGGTTGAGGACGTACACAGGGGCAACCCCATCTACGGTTTGCGCTGG
Organism: Niveispirillum sp. CC-CTL257; assembly: GCF_059489915.1. Lineage (NCBI taxonomy): Bacteria > Pseudomonadati > Pseudomonadota > Alphaproteobacteria > Rhodospirillales > Azospirillaceae > Niveispirillum > Niveispirillum sp. CC-CTL257. The sequence continues at coordinate 1,305,420 of NZ_JCAJXE010000001.1, read as the reverse complement.
TGGCCAGAAAAGGGCGCGGATCCGATGGTCAAGTGGATTGCGCCGACGATGGTGGAGGTTGCAAGGGCTGCGGTCCAGAAGCTACGGCACGTAACACAGCCTGCCCGCGAGATTGCGGCCTGGTACGAGCAGAACCCTGGCCAAATTTACCTGCCCCGGGAACTCAGGCATCTACGGCAGCAGGAGTATTTGTTCTTAGAAGATGTGGCCCGTGTTCTCGGGCTGTCACGTGTGGCCGCCGCTCGGCAGTGGGTCGACGGTAACAATGTGCCACTGTATGACAGGCCAGCCGGGGGGCGCTCCATCGTCCGCTTCGTGGAATTCGAGCGTGCTGTCCTGGCACGGCTGCCGGCAGGGTTTCCCATCATCGATCAACGGACGGGGCTTAAGTTTTCTGAGGCACTGTTGGTCATGAGGACCAACGAACTGCATGCCCAGCGAGGCACCCTTGTTTGTCTTGTCGAACCGATCAGCACGAACAAGGTGAATGAAGGGCTGTGAACCGCTCCGAGTTTGCCGGAGGCTTGAATTTAATAGTTATGCGGCCATGGCTTTAGTTTCCAGCGCTGCGTAGAAGTTGGCTTCGGCTTCCGCAGGCGGGATGTTTCCGATTGGCTCGAGCAGGCGTCGGTTGTTGAACCAGTCGACCCATTCCAGGGTGGCATATTCCACGGCCTCGACGCCACGCCAGGGACCGCGACGGTGGATGACCTCTGCCTTGAACAGCCCGTTGATCGTCTCCGCCAGTGCATTGTCGTAACTGTCTCCGACGCTGCCGACCGAAGGCTCGATACCGGCTTCCGCCAGCCGCTCGGTGTAGCGGATGGACAGATATTGAGACCCGCGGTCGCTATGGTGAACCAGGCCCATGGCCTTGGCGGGGCGGCGGTCATGGACGGCCTGTTCCAAAGCGTCGAGCACGAACCCTGCCTGCGCAGAGGTGCTGACGCGCCAGCCCACGATCTTGCGGGCATAGGCGTCGATGACGAAAGCCACATAGACGAACCCTTTCCAAGTGGCGACATAAGTGAAATCCGACACCCACAGCCTGTTCGGCGCAGGTGCCCGGAACTGCCGGTTCACCTTGTCCAGCGGGCACGGTGCTTTCTTGTCGGGTATCGTCGTCCTGTGCGGCTTGCCACGGATGATGCCCTGGATACCCATGCCCTTCATCAGCCGGGCGACCGTGCAGCGGGCCACATCGAACCCCTCGCGCCCCAGTTGCCGCCAGATCTTCCGCACGCCATAGACCCGCCAGTTCTCCTCGAACACGCGGCGGATCTCCGGTCGCAACGCCGCATCCCGGCGCGCCCGGTCCGACAGCCGTTCCGGATCGGACCGCCCGGCCAGATGATTGTAGTATGTAGATGGGGCGATCGGCAGAACCCTGCAGATCGGCTCGACCCCGTGCGCATCGCGATGCGCATCGATGAACGACACCATCATTTCGACCGGCGGTCGAGCTCCGCCATCGCAAAATACGCCGACGCCTTGCGCAGGATTTCGTTCGCCTGGCGCAACTCACGGTTCTCCCGCTCAAGCGCCTTCATCCGCTCGGCCATCTCCGTCGGGATGCCGGCACGCCGGCCGCTGTCCACCTCGGCCTTCTTGACCCAATCGTTCAGGGTGGGGGCTGAACAGCCGATCTTGGCCGCAATCGACAGGATGGCCTGCCAACGTGAGCCATGCTGGCCCTCATTGTCCAGAACCAGCCGCACCGCGCGTTCGCGCACCTCAGGGGAAAACTTGTTCGTCGTCTTGCTCATGATGGCTCCATCCTACTCAAGAGTTGGAGCCTCCGGCAAACCCGGAGCGGTTCACTGCTGAATTCAAGCATCCAGGAAATTTGGTGCGGTTCAGTTACTTGGATCCGGTCAGCCTATGGGGATCATGATCCAAGGGCCACGGAGAACTTGGCGTACCTGGGATCGGCTTCAAGGTTTGGGTCCGACTGCCGGATCCGGTCCAGGATGCTCTGAAGGTTCGTCCTGACAAACGCGACGTGCCGGTGGTCCACCAAACGTTCCAATATTTCGAGCGACTCCGATGGGTGTTTCCGCGGATGGTCGGATTGCGCTAGGTCCACCAGCACTTGGTTCGGGCTCGGCTGGGGCACCATAAACGGACCGAGCATCTGGATGGCATCCGGCAGCGCGTCATCCGTCGATATGGCGAGCCTGCCAAAGTTGATCGCAGTATCCCGCGTCACAAGCGCCCTGAGGCGCGGCCATGCGCGGTGGAGCCAAGGGCGCACCCTTTCCGACCAGAAGCGGTCAGGTCCTGGGTCGAGCCTGAAGGCGGGATCGTAGGACTGCAAGTACAGCCATTCCGACGCCATGGCCCGGTCCTTATCGCTCATCGTCCCGATCGCCCTGCGTGCCTCCGAAGTCGGCACTTGGTCCGGGGGGAGCCATGTGCCGACGACCATAAGCAACTGGGCGAGAGGCCAGGTCGCATCGGGTCCCAACGATGCCAGCCTCGCCTCCTGGAAAGTGGCGAAGAAGCTGGTGCGGATCAGCATCCACAGGTTGGGGCTGATGTGCGGGCGGGTGGCGTAGCCAGTCCAAAGTGCCCGCGCCTCGGCTTCATCCCTCCAGTCCATGCGCATGAGGAGCGCCGAAGCCGTCCAGGCGGGGTCGACGGCATGGAGGAAATGCAGCCTCGTGGCAAGCGTCCGGCGGGCGTCCCGGAGCATGGCGGGCTCCGGCGCCAAGAGGAGGTCGAGCCATCCCTTCGCGGCGGCGGGGATGTTGCCACCCGTAACCATTCCGATCGCGTTCAGCGTGTCCAGCATGCCGTCAGCGAGCAGCATCACGTCGGTGTACGCCCTATTCTCCTGGGGCCTGTCCGCTTCCGGGGGCTCGTTCCGTGCCTGCTCCACCAGCGAATTGAACAAATCGGTCCAAAGGCCGGCAAAGCGCTCGATGCCCAACTTTGCGGCTGATGCCCACCTGTCCCCGGCGAAGTAATGGCAAATGGGTTGGATGAGGCCCCCCTTCGCCGGCGGGGGAACCGCGTCAATGAGGTCGACGAGGACATCCGGCGTTATGCGGCCGGGGTCTTCGGACAGGCCAAGGATGGCGAAGCGCCAGGTCGCGGTGTCGGCCGCCTCCCGGACCGCGGGAACGTTCCGCAGGACCGAGAGCGCCTTGTCCGGGACCTGGGCCGCCATGGAACGCCACACGGCCAGCCGGTCGTCGAAGTCGCCTTCGGCAGCTGCCAGGTACGAGGCCAGTTCGCCGTCGGCCATCGCCTCCATCTCCGCCGAACCCAGGCCGTTGGAATCGATGCCGTCGCGGGAGGAAAGGTAGCTGCTGAACCTTGCGCGGTGCGGGTCGCTCGGTTCCCAGACAGGGTACGCGGCCCGCAGACGCCTGAGTTCGACAGAGGCTGCCTCGGGCAGCGCTGCGGAACCCGGGGCAGACAGTAAGGAAAGCCGCTCGTAGACCTCTCGGTCGCGGACCCTGATGATCTTTTCCCTGGTACGGCCCGCTTCAGGATATTCGGCAACGTCGGGCGGGCCGGCGGCGATGAGTGTCGCGAGCCTGTCCCGCCCTACCTCGTCGAGGCGCCCCATGAGCGCGACCATGAGGTCCACAGCCTCCTTCTTCATGTATGGGTGCCAAAAGCAATGGCCGGCTACGCCGTCGGCAAGCGCGTCCAGCGCCTCTTTAGCAGGGTATTCGTCGTCACAGGCCATCGCCGCGAGCGCTAGGCGCCTGAACGTCCTGTGAGGGTATCGGAGCCAGTCCGAAACCACCCTGCGGCCGGCAGCTCGATCCGCCCCGTTCAGGAAGGCCCATCCCTGCCAGAGCGCCGTGATTAGGAACGTCCACGAGCCCGGCCCGTCTGACCGGTGTCGGTTCTGTTCGTCGGGCAGGATGGACGGGCGCTCGAGGTCCCCCGGGTCTTTGTCTTCCTGGTTAGAGCCGAGCATCGCCCATAGGTCCAGGGCCTCCTTGAGGCGAAGGGCAAGCTCGTCGACCATGGTCGACATGAATTCTCCATGGTCGCCCTCGTGCCAGCGCTGCCCACCGATCTCCTCACCCCGTTCGAGCACTACCTTGGCTCGAACCAGGTCACTGAGGTGCCGGTCCCTAGGCGGGGCCTCCACGCCTCTTGCCAGGAGCAGGTCGACCCATGGGTTGCCGCCGGGCGGCATCTCCGCGAACCAGAGCCTCGGCCGGGCCGCAGACAGGAAATTGGCTCGCCGGAGGTCTTGGTCGCCTTCGAAATCGGGGCCGTGGAACGTCGGGTCGCGGAAGTCGCGGTCGAGGGTGCCCACGAGGTCGGACGTGGCGAGGGTCCAGAACCTGAGGTAGGTGGCGGGAGCGGGGACAGCCGTGTCCGTTGCTTGTCTTCCTCTGACACGCGCCAGGATAAGGTCGCGCAGGTCGGGGTGCAGCCGCCGATGACGGCTCAACTGCCGCGCGGCCCAGCCGACCGCCTCGGGCTTGTCAAGATGCAGCACCAGCCAGTTGGCGAGTTGTCGTTCTTGGAGCGACAGGTCGTGCGTCTCGTCCCATGGTCCAAGGGTCAGTCTGCGGATGAGCATCGCCGGCCTTGGTCGCAACCGGTGGATACCAGCTGCCTCGGCCTCCGTGATATAGGCCGCATGCCTCTCGATCGCCTCCTGGTCGCGTCGGTCGAACTCCTCCAGCCATTCGACGGGCGGGGGCGGGGCGGCCAGCGCGAAGGCCCTAGCTCCGTCTCCGTCGGCGCTGGCCACCGCCCAGCAGACGTTGTCGACGTCCTCGGGGTCCCCGCCCTTTGGTCCGATCCCGGCAGGGTGGCGGATCATCTTCGCCTTCGAGGAAAGCCAGTCATTCCTTGCCTCGGCCCATCGGATAACCGTGTCCCGTAGGAGCTTGTGGTCGTTTCTATTCCTGCTCCTGTAGAAGATCGGCTCCAGGCCCCGGTCCGTCCATTCCCGGACTTCCTCGTCGGAGGGCCGACCTGAACGGTGGGCTCGGAATATGTAGGAGGTCCGGCGGGTAAGCGGCCGATCCGCGTTGACGTTCTCCGCAGCGAACGCGTCCGTGAGGTATGTCATCACGGGATCGTCGAGGCTGTACCCTATGAAGACGACGCTGTAATCGTCGAACAGCCGCTGGACGAAGCGGGCCGCCCACCCCTCGGTCAGATAGGCTGTACCGAAGTCGGCGCTGGTCAGGACGAGGTGGTGATTGTCATCTTCCTTATGATTTACGAGGCCGTGGAGAAAAACTACGCTTTTCCAACTTTGGTTGCCGTCGGCGCGGGGGACGGGAAGTGCGGGAGCCTCGTGCCAAGCTGGCGAGGCCTCCATATCCTTTGCTGCCTCATGGAAATAGCGGTCAAAGTTCGTCGTCACCAAGCGGTGTTCCGGGTGACCCTTGAGCTTTGCCAGCCCTAAAAGGGCTTTGTGCAGCTCTAGGTCTTTGGGCTGCCATAGGAGCCGCCGTGCAACTGCGGCCCGCATCGCGCCGGCGGGGCTGTCTACCTCGAGCTTGCGGAGCATCCGGTCCAATGGAATCGACGGCTTGCGTTTCCTTGACACTGGATCGCGGGCGTCGGGTCTGGGTTGTCCGAGTTCCTCATACGCGAAGTCCACCAACCCGCTGAAGCTAGGCTGCCCTGCGCCCATGGAGATGCCAGCGCCGCAGAAGAGGACAACCTTGTCCTCCTCCAATGTCCGAATGAGATCGTCAGGGATCAATGGGCCGTGGGGAACGAAGCGCGGCATGGATTTAGATCAGCGATTGGTGGGATGTTAGATATAATCCAACTTGGCTATATCGCTAAAGTAGTCTGACAACAGACTGCTTAATTTAAAAGTGCTTCAATGGCGGGCTATGGCACGTTTCACAAACACCGCTGTGGGCTGACAGGAGTCGTGTCTTTAGTTTCCAGTTCGCGTTCGCCGCAATGCACCCCATAATCGTTACCCAAGACGGGCAGTCGTGTTCCTGAAAGCAGCTATATCCACTCGTTTGGAATTACCGCCAACTGGCGACGAGCTTAAAGAGAAGCCTTACCGCAGACACTACGTTTACGCGATGCCATAAATCCGTTCGGCATACCCTCGAACTTCCGCTGTCGCCCGGGCTTCGAGCTCGCGCAGATAGGCAAGAAATTCCTCCTTATTTGCGTAACTATAGATGCAGGCGCGATAGTGAAGTTCGCGGCGCAATTCACCTTCGCCAAGCAGTAGCGCGCACTCGCGATCGACGAACATTGCATCTACATAAGGCGCGTAGGCGGCGATAGCCCGGAAGTCGGTCATCAACCCGCGTGTAAATTTGCGCTGCCCCATTGTTACTCGTCTGCCGAATGCCGCGAATAAATAGGCGAAGATGCGATTGAACGGCATCTCGTGTAGGCGCGGCCAATCCCAGAATGTGCCGACACGCCACGTCGCCACATCTTCAGACGCGTCCTGGCGCAGAAAATCGTGCAACATACGAAATTCCCTCCAGACCGGTGCCAGCGCAGCATTAAGCATGTCCATACCGTCACCGTCCGTGCCGGCATTTGCCATACGCCGAATGACGCTTCGGAGCGCAATGCGCCGATGCTGGCCAAACTGCGATTCCCGACGAAGCAGTTCACGAAACGGTGGTTTCTCTTCGGTCCAGGCCGCGACTAGCTCGCTCAATGCGGCGAATCCCTCGTCGCGCGTGCGGCGGATGCCATCTGCGAATTGCGAATAATCTGTGTTTACGCTGACACGCATGTCCGGCAACCAGCCATTGCGTGATCCGTGCAGGATCACGTCGGGAGTAAACGTAAGCAAGGGTTCGCCGCCATCGCGGAACGCTCGGGCGAACGCGAGCACCTGATCCATTTCAATTTCATCACTGTTATGCAACGAGGCGTCACCCCCGATATCCTCATATGCATCGCGCAAACCGCGAGGATCATGAAAGACGATCGTCTCGTTGGAGTGAAGGTCCGAGTGCGGCAAAATCGCCTGCTGCAGTAGAACGACGCGGCGCAGGAGTGGGATCAACTCCTCGTAAAAATCCCGATGACCGGGCGGAGCTTGACCGCCGGCTTTGATCTTGAAGATGTTGCTGAACACGAATTGGTCGAGATATATACACGCTTTTTCGACTTCGGGCAGCACTTCACCGTGGCTATAGCGGCATTTGGTACAGCGCAGCGTTATCAAATTACGCTCAACACCAAGTAAGCCAAACGTCTGCTCAAGGCAACGCGGGCATTGCTCGAACGGTCCTCGCTCCCAGGTGAAATATTCTGTCATTAGATGAGTATAAATCAGATCAGACACAGATAGAACTTCATATGCAAGGGAAATTGAAGCAATCCGCCGTGCCATGTTTGATACGAGCAGCCATTCTGGGCACGAATGTGAGTGAAAGGATGGTCGGGCGTTCATCGATCATGACGATCATCACATGCTTGTGGATTTCGATCCGGGAGCGGGCAAGCCTTGTCGTTTCGGGTTGATTGAGTAGCTGTCTCTGCAATACCGGTAATCCCGTGCTGACCTTCTGCTCGGAGACGCCCACTGCCAGCCGGTTTGAGTTAAGTCAGGGACAACGGATTGGAGGTCGGCCAGTAAGGCGAACCGCACTCCCACCATCCCGTGCGACAATCAACGCCAACATGATTGACGACCCTCGACAGCGCACTTGAAACCAGTGCCAATCAAAACTCACCATTACCTCGCCGCGACCCTGGGCCTTCTCATCATGATTGTAATGCCATAGATTCGCAGATCGAATACGTCAGCACCATTTGAAGACAGAAACGATGCCTTCACCTGCAATCGATTTCCGCGCTATCCGTTCGCACCATGGGAGCCAGCATAGTGGCTTTGAGGAACTGGTCTGTCAGATGGCAGCCCTTGAGACGCCACCCAGCCTTTGCTTCCACCGCAAGGGCGCGGGGGCCGATGCAGGACTGGAATGCTACCGTGTCGAAGCCGATGGGTCGGAGACCGGCTGGCAGGCAAAATATTTCTTCGAATTTGGCAGCGACCAGGCCTCGCAGCTGAAGGAATCCTTCGATCACGCTACTGACCATCATCCCGATCTCAAGCGGTTCATCGTCAGCCTCCCATTCAACCTATCGGACGGGCGCGTCGTGAACCGCAAGTCGCAGAAGGATCGCTGGGAGGATTGGGTGGCGGCACGCACCAAGGCGATCCTGCCGCGTATAGTCACGATCGAGTTATGGGATGAAACCCAGTTGATCGAGCGCCTGACGCGCACCGATCCGCGCCATGCCGGCCGCCGCCGCTACTGGTTCGGTCTCCTGCATTTCACGCCGGACTGGTTTCAGACGCGCTTCGACATCACCCGCGCGGCGCTCGGCAAGCGTTATACGCCCGAACTCAATATCGAGCTTCCCGTTCGTCGCGGGCTGCTCGCGATCGCGCGCGATCCCGCCTTTATCGAGGATCTATCCGAGTTGGCCAACAATGTCGATGCGGCCCGGCACCGAGCCGCCAGCGACATCGCGAGTTTGCTGGCGAATGGTCCGGCGGCCGCCCCCGCCGCCGGGCTCGATGCTGCGTTTCGCGCGATCAGCCTTAGCATCCGGACAAGCGCGATGGGTCCGGCCGATACTGTGCCGTTTGACACCTGGTTGCAGGCGGTCGATCAGGCCCGCACGACTTTGGGAATTTGCGCGACTGAGGTCTGGAATCTGCACAGCAAGAAGGCCGGTGACCGCGAAGCCATCCAGCGCGGGCATCACCACGTAAACCAACTCTACGAGGCGCTTCAGGCCATCTCCGAATCAGTCGATCGGCATGAGGCGCGGTTGGCGAACGAACATCGCCTGCTCGTGACCGGTGAGGCGGGCGTTGGTAAGTCGCATCTGCTGGCGGACGTGACGCAGCGCCATATCATGTGCGGTTACCCGGCGGTGCTGGTACTCGGCGGGAGCTTTGTCGATGGTGAAATCTGGCGCCAGGTCGGCGACCAGCTCGGGCTGACCAACGTCACCCCGGACGAGTTGCTCGGTGCCCTTGATGCTGCGGGCGAAGCCGCAGGCACGCGTGCACTGATAATCGTCGATGCGATCAATGAACGCGGCGGGATCGCCATCTGGACGAGCCGCTTGGCGGCATTCCTCGCGACCGCAGACCGGTTCCCGCATGTGGTAGTCGTCCTTTCATGCCGTACGACTTTCCTTCCCTATATCGTGTCCGACATCGATGAGAATGAGCTGCCGCGTCTCGCTCATCCGGGCTTTGCCGGGCGGGCGGCGGAAGCGGCGCAGCGCTATCTCGACCAGCGCGGGATCGTGCGCATGGCGGCGCCGAATCTCTCGCCCGAATTCGAGAATCCCTTGTTCTTGCGTACGTGCTGCGATGCGCTGGAGCGCCGCGGCGAGACCGAACTGCCGCGCGGGCTTGCTGGCGTGTCAGGCGTGTTCGATTTCTATTTCGGCGCCGTGTCGGAAACGATCACGGCTCGGATGAAGCTGTTTCCGCGGCTTCGGATCGTCGAGCGGGCCTTGGAGGCCATTACTGCGGCCATGGTCACCGCTCGGAGCGGCCATTTGTCGATCGGTGATGCGATTGCCCTGTTCGAAGTTCTGCACACCTCAAACAACCAGACCGAGCAAAGTCTGTTCTTCCAGCTCGAGAATGAAGGAGTCCTGACCATTGAGCCGGTGGTCGAGGGCGACGTCACCACCGAGATGGTTCGTTTCACGTTCGAGCGGCTGAGCGATCACCGCATTGCGCAGGCATTGCTGGAAGCCAAGGTCACTGGCACAAATCCGGCTCCCGCTTTTGCGCAAGGCGGGGCTCTTCGTGACTATGTGTTGGGACGATATGCGCATCGCTTCGCTGGGATCGCTGAAGCCTTTGCCGTCCAACTGCCCGAGCGATACGGAGTCGAACTTCTCGACCTGATCGACGACGAATGGGCATCCTATAATCTCTTGCCAGGCTTTCGCACCAGCCTGCTATGGCGGCGCCAGCACGCCTTCAATGCCCGTACAGTCGAACTGCTTGAGGAGAATGCCGACCGTCTGGGCGACGATCTCTGGCTCGACACAATGATTGCCATTGCGACCGAACCAGCCAATGCGTTCAATGCCGATCATCTGGACAGCTGGTTGCGCCCAATGACGCTGCCGGAGCGCGACGAGCTTTGGTCGGTGCGCGCGACTTATCATGCCCGAGATGAGGGCAATGCAATCGACACCCTGATCCAATGGGTACTTGTCAACGGACTGAAGCCCATCGAGGAAACACGTGCCCGTCTGGCGGCAATCATGCTGGCCTGGCTTACGAGTCTTAGTCACCGCGCCGTTCGCGACATGGCAACTAAGGCACTGGCCGTGCTACTCGTCAGGCGCCGTGGATTGGCCGCGCAACTCGTTGCAGATTTTGGCCGCCTGAACGACGCCTATGTCGTCGACCGCGTGCTGGCTGCGGCATATGGTGCGGCGACCCGCAGTGATAGCAATGAAGGCCTCGCTGCTTTGGCAGAGGCTGCCTATGCCGTAGTATTTGCGGATGACCCGATTCCGCCGCACGTGCTGATCCGAGATCATGCCCGCGGTATTATCGAGCTTGCCGCGTATCGCGGCGTCTTGCCGGCATCGGTTTCGCTCGATCGAGCTCGGCCGCCCTATCCGGTTGGCACTCCCATCGAGCTCATCGATGATGCCACGCTCGCTGGCTATGTGAAAATCTATGAGAATGGATCATGCTACCGCGACGATATCATGGGCTCTGCGGTCGAGGACGGCGATTTTGCGCGGTACGAGATCGATCCACTCGCAAACCAGTTTCTGGAATTGCCCCGGGAGGAGGTCGGACGGTCGAACGAGGTGCGCTATGACGAATGGTATGCGCGCGCGATCGCCGGAAATGTCGGGCGCGAGGATGCACTCAAGAAGCTGATCAGTCTTTCTGGCCAGCTGAATGCGATGCCGCATGACTTCAACTTCTATCTCGACGACCGACGCAACGGGGCGGGCACCAATGCTGACGGTCCGACTCGCGACGAAGTGCAAGCGGAGCGCGACACAGCTGCCGCGGCGTTCAAAGCACTTCTCGACGAAGCTGAGCATCGCGACTTCCATATTTACGCCGAAGGGTGGGTGGAACGCGCGATGTGGGATTCCGACGCGCAGCCAAATTATCCCAATATAAGCCACAACATGGCGCGGCGCTGGGTGGGTTGGCGTGCGCATGATCTGGGATGGACGCCTGAGCGTTTTGCGGTGCCCGAACGCAACATGCACAGTCACGACCGCATGGATCACCTTATTGAGCGGATTGGCAAAAAATATCAGTGGATCGCCTATCACGAGCTGACCGGGCGCCTGTCGGACCTCTATGCCATCGACGGCAGCTATCACGACGAGCCCCAGCCTTATCGAGGGCCATGGCAGGTAGGAACGCGCGAGATGGACCCGACGATACTGGTTACGCACACCGAAGCCCGGAATTCGAGCAAGCAACCTGCCACTTGGTGGTCGCCCCATGCGCCGCGGTGGCGCGAAGATCCGCCAAAGGCGCGTATCGCCTGGATGGAGGATGAAGGCCGTGACGTCCCGGATCCTGTGGCCCAGCTTGAGGTCACCGACCCCGATGGCAGGCACTGGCTCATGCTCGACCTGTCCGCTAGCCGCAATCAGTCAGTGATCGATGAAGGCGAGCACGTCATGCTGCGCATGACGTGGCACAAGATCCAATCGCTGCTCGTCCCGCGCAGCGAAGCCGATAGCTTGGTTCGGCTGCTGCGCCGATGCGAACGCGAACGCAATCATTTGCCGAAAATCGAACTACCCTGGCGAGCCTATCTGGGTGAGTATCCCTGGCATCAAGCCTATGACAGCATTCACGGCGAATGGGAGCTTGGCCGCCGCAAGATCGAAGCCTTTGCGACCATCGCCGACCGCTATGTCGAGCGTTCGGGGCATAATTATTCGGTTGTCGAAAGCTTCAATCTGACCATCCCAGGTCCGCGTCTGATGCGCGGGCTCGACCTGCGCTTGGCAGAGGGTCTTTCGCTATCCTATTGCGATGCCCAGGGCCGTGTTCTGTTCAAAGACCCGTCTGCGGATACGCCGGGGAACAGCGCCGCCGTTGTTGATCGCACGGCGCTGGTCGCGCTCCTAGCGCGAGAGGACCTTGAGTTGATCTGGGTATTCACAGGAGAGAAGAGCGCTCACGGCGGTCGTCCACACCGCAGCGGCTGGGGTGGCCAGCTCGAATATTGGGGTATCTACCGGTTTAACGGTTCGGCAATCAGCGGCGAACTCGAGTTCCAGCACAAGAAACCCGACAAGCAACAGCTCGCGGAATTCCTCGCCCATCGCTAACCAAAGGCGGTGCGAGGGCCAGGACACACGGCGGTTGCTCGGCGCGCTCTAAGAGAGTCTCTACATGAAGCTTGGCCGCGGAGCCGTCGTGCGTGAACTGGCCCCGTTTGAGCCGGACACTCAGGCGGCTTCGACTTGTTCCCTGGAAAGATGGCTGATGTGAAGCCTAGACCTCTCGGTCGAGAAGGGCTTTGATGGTGAAGGGCGGTTTCGGGCGATAAGCAGAGAGGTGTTGCGAAGTCCCTTGTCAGCCCTCATGGTATAAAAAGGTGAGGTGGGGTATAGACTTGACTCGTCACTATTAATTTCCCTATTTTCTTCCCTGTTGAGCAGTTGATCGGCCCCACTGGCTTCGCTAAGCGCCGCCAACATAGTTCGTTGAGCACCAGGTCAGGCTCGTCCTCACCTGGTGTTTCTATTTTAGCTTAAGCACTGTGCCGATGTCGTCGGCATCTTTCCAAACGAAGCTGCCATCACCAAGCTCGTCGATCGCATCGTGCTGGAACAGAACGTTGAATCGACCGTGCAGCGCGTCCGCTACATGACATTGGAAACCATGGCCCCGTTCAGCGATGATCCCGCCGCTCCTACACCACCCCGCGGGACGTGATCGGTGCAGGCGTTGTGATTACTTTCGTCTTCGACGAAACGAGGGTGTGCCCTCGTGCACCCCTTACGCTTGATCAGCCGCGAATTAAAATTCGCGGCTGATCAAGCGTCCAGTGTAAACATTTTAGACCAAAATTTGAGTTTTGTTTACATTTTAAATAATTGAACCGAAGAAAAGTCTATAAAATATATGATTATCAGTGACTTATGATGTTATTTACACTATCATAGTGCACATAACCGTTCTGAACAAGATCAAACCGGTGGGGATATTCCCCACCGGTTTTTCTTTGGCTTAAATGGGCTTTGTGAAGCCCTGTTCCCCACCCTCGGTCAGTTCGGTTGGCTGCCACCCCTGACGGCGGTAGAATTCATCGGCACGGGTGTTGGGGCCGGTTGACAGGGTGGCCGTGTTCCAGCCGGCGGCACGCAGATCATCCAGCGCATGGGGCAGCAGTGCCTTGCCAATCCCACGGCCTTCGGCGGTGGGATCGGTGAACAGGGCCCAGATGCTGCCATCGCGCGGGTCGGCGGCGGCGAAGCCATGGATGCCCCCTTCATCCTGGTATAGCCAGATGCGGCTGACGGACATGAATTCCTCATAGGCCGATGCCGGCACCCGCGACGGATCGTTCAACCGGTTCTCCTGCACGGCGGCACGGATACGCATCAGGTCCGGGATATCGGTGTGGGTGGCGGTGCGGATCATCATGGCTCACGCGGTTGACAGGGTGTGGTCTCGGTATAGGTGGGTGCAGACAGCGTCGCAACGCCCCTTTTCGTTCGCGCTCCGTTCCGTCATGATGCGCCGATGCAGTCTGTACCCGACCTTTCCGATGATCAGGACCTGATCCCGCCCGGCATCGCCGGCTGGTTTCGTGCCCAGGGCTGGACGCCGCGCCCGCATCAGCTGGGCATGGTGGCGGCCGCACGGGACGGGATGCATGCGCTGCTGATCGCGCCGACGGGGGCCGGCAAGACGCTGGCGGGATTTCTGCCCAGCCTGATTGACCTGTCCGAACGCCCTCGCGAAGGGCTGCACACCCTTTACATCTCGCCGTTGAAGGCGCTGGCCGTCGATATCCAGCGCAATCTGGAAGCGCCCATTGCGTCCCTGCGCCTGCCCATCCGGGCCGAAACGCGGACCGGCGATACCCCCGAAGCCAAGCGGGCGCGGCAACGGTCCAAGCCGCCGCATATCCTGATGACGACGGTGGAAAGCCTGGCGCTGATGGTCTCCTATCCCGATGCGGCGGAGATTTTCCGACCGCTGCGCCGGATCGTCATTGATGAACTGCATGCCCTGGCGGGGACCAAGCGCGGGGATCAGCTGGCCCTGTGTCTGGCCCGCCTGTCCAGTTTGGCCCCTTATGCCCTGCGCGCCGGCCTGTCGGCCACGGTGGCGGACCCGGATGCCCTGACCGCGTGGCTGTCGCCCACCGGGCGGCTTTACGATGATGAGGGGGAACTGGCGCCTGTACGTGTGGTGCGCGGTCGGCCCGGTGCCCCGCCCAAGGTGGAGATCCTGGCCACCAAGGAGCATCTGCCCTGGGCCGGGCATATGGCATTGCATGCGATGGGGGAGGTGTACCAGCGCATCCGCGACCATGGCGTGACACTGGTCTTCGTGAATACGCGCGCGCAGGCGGAGCTGGCCTTTCAGGAACTGTGGCGGCTGAACACCGACAATCTGCCCATCGCCCTGCACCATGGGTCGCTGGCCGTGGAGCAGCGGCGCAAGGTGGAGGCGGCGATGGCCGCTGGCAAGTTGCGCGCCGTGGTCGCCACCTCGTCCCTGGATCTCGGCATTGACTGGGCAGAGATCGATCTGGTGGTGCAGGTAGGGGCGCCCAAGGGCGTGTCGCGCCTGTTACAGCGGATCGGACGTGCCAACCACCGGCTGGATGAGGCGTCAAAGGCCCTGTTGGTCCCCGGCAACCGGTTTGAAGTGCTGGAATGTGAGGCGGCGGTGGCCGCCATCAAGGCCGGCACCCTGGATGGTGAAGCCTTGCGCCCCGGTGCCCTGGATGTGCTGGCCCAGCATGTCACGGGTGTCGCCTGTTCCGGGCCGTTCAGCCCCGATGCGCTGTATGCAGAGGTCGTGCGGGCCTCGCCTTACGCCAACCTGTCGCGCGATGAGTTTGACGATGTCTTCGATTTCGTGGCCACGGGCGGCTATGCGCTGGGTGCCTATGACAAGTTCAAGCGCCTGACCAAGGACCCGGATACCGGCCTGTGGCAGGCGGCCAACGGCATGGTGTCGCGTCAATATCGGCTGAATGTCGGCACCATTGTTGAAGAGGTGATGCTGAATGTGCGCCTGAACCGGGGGCAGGTGCTGGGACGGGTGGAGGAATATTTCGTCAATGGTCTGGTGCCGGGCGACACCTTCATCTTTGCCGGACAGTTGCTGAAATTCGTCGGCATCCGCGAGAATGATGTGATCGCCGCCAAGGGCGGGCAGGGCACACCGAAAGTTCCCGCCTATGCAGGCGGGCGTCTGCCGCTGTCCACCCATCTGGCCGACCGGGTGCGGGCCCTGCTGTCCGACCCGCGCCTGTGGGATGCGTTCCCCGACGCGGTGCAGGAATGGCTGCGCCTTCAGCAATATAAATCGGTGATGCCGGATGCGTCGGGCCTGCTGGTTGAAAGTTTCCCGCGCAACGACAAGGAGTACCTGGTCGCCTATTGCTTTGAGGGGCGCAACGCGCATCAGACCCTGGGCATGCTGCTGACAAGGCGGATGGAGCGGGCGGGGCTGCACCCGTTGGGATTCGTGGCGACGGATTATGTGCTGGCCATCTGGTCGCTGAAGCCCGCGACGAACCTGGAGGTCTTGTTCGATCAGGATATGCTGGGCGACGATCTGGAGGCGTGGATGGAGGAATCATCCATGCTGAAGCGCCTGTTCCGGAATGTCGCGGTCATTTCCGGCCTGATCGAACGCCGCCATCCGGGCTTGGAGAAGACAGGCAAGCAGGTGATGTTCAGCGCCGATCTGATCTATGACGTGCTGCGCCGGCATGAGCCGGGGCATGTGCTGTTGCGCGCCACACGGGCCGATGCGGCGGCAGGTTTGACCGATGTGCGGCGTGTGGCCGGTATGCTGAGCCGTGTGCAGGGCCGCATCCAGCATCGCCGCCTGGACCGGATTTCGCCGCTGGCGGTGCCCGTCATCCTGGAAATCGGGCGGGAGCATATCCAGGGCAGCGCCATCGATGCCCTGCTGGACGAAGCGGTGAATGAGCTGTTGGAGGAGGCGGTGCCCGAACTGATGGCCCCACCGTCGGAGCGGCAGGGCCGTTTGTTGTAGTGATCAACGAGCTGCCGACTTCGCCGCGCGCTTGACGCGGTACATGCCGGCATCGGCGCGGCGGATCAGTTCTTCTTCCTGATCGCCGGGCGCAAAGGGCTGCATGCCGAAGCTGCCGCGCAGGGGCAGGGTGCGCATCTGCCACTGACACGTCTGGGCGTTGAAGATCGACGACAGGGCTTCGGCGCGGGCCATGCCCTGCACCTTGTCGGTATGGGTCAGCAGGACCGCGAATTCATCCCCGCCGAAACGGGCCACGATGTCATTGGCGCGGACATTGTCCTTCAGGGTGCGGGCCGTCTGACGCAGATACCAGTCGCCGCAGAGGTGCCCGTGCGTGTCATTGATGGCCTTGAACCCGTCCAGGTCGATAATGACCAGAACCCCGCCGACACCTGTGCGCTTGGCCATGGCCAGTTCGCGCCGGAATGCCTCCACAAAGCCGCGACGGTTCAGAAGCCCCGTCAGCTCATCCGTCATGGACAGGGTTTCAAGATGTTCGATTCGTTCCTTCTGCTCCGCGACCTTTGCCTCCGCCTCTCGCAGACGCATGATTGTGTCCTGCAAAAGATAGACATAGGTGTCCGCATTCATCGACACCGGGCCCATATCCGGCATCACGGCACTGCCGACGCTGCCCGCAACGCTGCGGGCCAGGCTGTGCAGGCTGTTGGTCTGTTGCGGGGACGGGCTGGGGAAGGCGGACAAGCCACGATCCAGGCCACGCGACATCGTCATCGGACGGGTCTGGACGCTATCGAATGGGCTCATGGTCGGCTCCCCTGAATGGGTAATTGATCTGACCCGGTATCAGCAATGGCCGTGCCATCAGAAAAACGGCGGAAAAACAGGTGGTTGCGCGGTGTTGTTCGTTGATCATTCATTTCCGGGTGGCAGTTTCTGCCCGGTTGGATGAGCGCCGTGTGGCAAATGCTGCCCAGTGGCTCCCTCATCCGTCAGAGGGGTGCGAATGCCCGTTGCGGCGGGCCGTTCGCGGGCGCAAGATGGGTGTCTTGTTCCATATCAAGGCCGCATGCCCAACGTGACCGCCCTGTCCCGCGCCCGCCGCACCGCCCGTCCCGCCGCCGCCTTTGCCCTGGTCTTGCTGTTGGGCAGTGCGGGGACCGTTCCTGCCTTCGCCCGCTCCGGCATTGATATCGCGCCGCACAAGGCGACATACCGGCTGAAGCTGGATCATGCGCGGCTGCAAAGCGGCATCACGGATGTGAGCGGTCAGATGAGCTTTTCCTGGAATGACGCCTGCGATGGCTGGACCATCGATCAGCGTTTCCAGGTCCGCTTCTCCTATGCCGAAGGGGAGGACATGAACCTGATCACTAACTACGCAACATGGGAGGCGAAGGACGGCTCTGCCTACCGCTTCAATGTGCGCAAGCTGGTGAATGGCGAGATGGATGAGGAACTGTCCGGTGGTGCCAACCTGGATGGCAAGGGTGGCGGTAATGTCCGCTATGACAAGCCGGAGGCGCGGTCCATGCCGCTAAAGCCGGGCACCATGTTTCCCACTGCCCATACGCTGCGTGTTCTGAAACAGGCCGGATCGCCGGAAAACTTGTTTTCCGTTCCCGTCTTCGATGGGGCGGAGGCAGAGGGGGCCAGTCCCGTCAACACCATTGTCGGCAAACTGCGCTCCCCCGCGGTGATGAAGGTGAAGGATGCCGACCTGCTGGCCGCCAAGGCGTGGCAGGTGTCGCTGGCCTTCTTCCCCATCAATCCGGGCGAACCGCTGCCGGATTATGAAACCAGCATGGTTTTGCAGGAAAATGGCGTGGTCCGTTCCATGCTGGTCGATTACGGCGATTTCCGGGTCTCCATGGAGTTGGAGACCCTGGAAAAGGCCATCAAGCCGCCCTGCTGATCAGGTTTCTGCGCGGAAGTTCCGGCCCAGTGGCGCCGTCCCGCCGACATAGTGCCGGAACACATAGAAAAGCGGATGCCAGCGCGCGGTATCGATATGCCGGCCATTGGGCAGCAGGATATCGGGGGTGGCCCGCACCTCCGTAACCGTTACCTCCACAATGGCGTACCCGACATCCGCATCCTCATGGATGATGTTGGCGGTGCCGCTTAACTGCATCGGACATTCGGTGATGCGGGCCACCGGCCAGTCCGGGTCCTGTTGCGGGGTCAGGCTGCCCAGCGCGAACTTGTCCGCGACATGCATATAGCCCATGGCCTGTTTATGGTCGGGCACCGGGTTGCTGCCCGTTGCGCGGGCGATGCGTTCCACCTGCGGCCAGAGGTCGGCCGAGGGCAGGTTCAACACGCAGCGCCCATCGCGGCGCAGATTGGACATGGCGTAGCCATCCAGCCCCAACCCGATCACAACCCGGTCGCCCAGTGCCCACGCGGATGAGATGGGGGTGATATTGCTGGTCCCATCTGTGTTGAGGCTGGTCAACAGAATGACCGGTGTGCCGAAATAGAGCACAGATGGGGTGATGGTGACATGGGTGGCGGACATGGTGGCTCCGTTACTGGAAGAAGCCAACCTATGCCGGGCGGACGGGCCGTTGGTTCGGTCAGGACCGTATCAAGGTTCGCCCTTGAAAATACCCACCACCGGCTGCCCCCCGGCCACCTGCCGGGCGCGGTACATGCCGGAGGTGTTGAAGGACCAGGCGACCTGACCGTCCGGCGCGACGGCAACAATGCCGCCATCGCCGCCCAGTGCCGTCAGACGGGCCTGGATCACCTCGTCGGCGGCCTGTTGCAGGCTCATCCCTTTCAATTCGACCAGATCGCAGATGGCCCGCGCCACGCCCAGGC
The DNA here is from genome assembly GCF_059489915.1 of Niveispirillum sp. CC-CTL257. Classification (NCBI taxonomy): domain Bacteria; kingdom Pseudomonadati; phylum Pseudomonadota; class Alphaproteobacteria; order Rhodospirillales; family Azospirillaceae; genus Niveispirillum; species Niveispirillum sp. CC-CTL257. Next base: position 1,286,408 of record NZ_JCAJXE010000001.1, on the reverse strand, counting down.
GGATGAAATATTCCCCCGTACCCGTGGCTGACACGGCGCAGGATCTGTCATTGGCATAGGTGCCGGCACCGATAATCGGCACGTCACCAACGCGGCCCCACAGCTTGGCCGTGGTGCCGCCGGTGGAGGTGCCGGCGGCGACATGGCCGGCATTGTCCAGCGCCACGACGCCGACCGTGCCGTATTTGCGATCCTCAAACGGCATATCGGCGGCAGCCAGCGGTATGGGTTCCGGGCCTACGCCCGCCGGCCGGGCCGGGACGGACAGGCCACGTTCCTTCAAGGTTTTCTTCAATGACTGCCAGCGCCGTTCGGTGAAGAACCAGGACGCGTCGGCCTGTTCCACACCCGCCTGCTGCCCGAATTTTTCAGCACCGGCCCCGATCAGCATCACATGGGGCGATTTCTCCATGACGGCGCGGGCCAGGGTGATCGGGTTTTTGGTGCCGGTGATGCCGGCGACCGCACCGGCTTTCAATGTGGCACCATCCATGATGGCGGCGTCCAGTTCATTGCGGCCATCGGCGGTGAAGACCGCACCCTTTCCGGCATTGAACTGCGGGTCATCCTCCAGCCCACGCACCACCGCCACCACGGCATCCATGGCGGTGCCGCCCTTTTCCAGAACCGCCCGTCCGCGATCCAGGGCGGCATGCATGGCGGCGCGGTATGACGCCTCCGTTTCCGGCCCCATGGTTTCGCGGTCCATCACGCCCGCGCCGCCATGGATGGCCAGCGCCCAGGCGGGACGGGCCGGGGCCGCCGCCTGTTTCTGCGTGGCACAGGCGGACAGGGCCAGGGTAGCGCCCAGCAATAGGGTGGCAAGGCGGATCGGATTGCGGCGCACGGTCACTCTCCCCGGAATGAAATTTCATGTCCCTTCAGGCACCGGGCTGGCGGTCGCCTGCCTCCAATCTGTTGCGGGCTTGATCCGTGACAGATTGGTAATGGGGAGAGTGATAGCAGGCTTGGCCGTCACCTCACCAGTTCAAGCAGTTCCATCATGCCGTTATCCTCATGGTTCACATTGTGGCAGTGCATGACCATGGGGCCGGTGAAGTCCAGGGCGCGGGACAGGAATTGCAAGACCTCGCCATTGCCGCCGGGCGGGTTGTCATTGGGCTGCGCGGTATTGCCAAACGGGAAGGTGCAGCCGCCGGGGCCGGGGGCGCAGTTGATCAGGGCCGTGTCGCGCCAGATAGGGAAATCATAGGCGACCGCACCGCGCTGCACGATCTGGAACGAGTTGATATGGATATGGAACATGTGGGTGTCGGATGCGCTTTGTACCCCCCATCGATCCATCTGCCCCAGTTTCAGCCGGCGCTGCACCCGTTCCAGGTTGAAGGGACGGCCATTGACCACCGAGGCACCGCCGATGGCGGATGGGGCATATTCGGTGTTGGTAAAGCCGAAAACGACGCCCTGGGTCGGCCCGTCGGGTACATCCTTTGCCGTCACCAGATCGGCGGGGGTGTAGAGCGCGTTCAGAGCCGTCTGGGTCGGCACGGCCTTGTTCACGTTCTTGGCCTTGCGCTTCTTAGTGACATTGACGGTCAGCAGGGTCTGCGTGCCGCTGGGCGGCGTGGCGCTGCACAGGTTGGTGGTGGGATTGGGGTTGGGATTGGCGGTGGTCGGGGTCGCCGTGCTGGCCGCCGGCGCCTGATAGATCAAATATTGTCCCTCCGCCGACGGTGCCTGGACCATCAGGTCCATACGCTGACCAGGGGCCATCAGCACCAGTTCATTGGTGATTACATCGGTGCCGGCGGTGGACGTCGTCAGTTTGTAGACGGGATTGCCCAGCGCGAAGGGCAGGTCCGGCGCACCGGATTTCAGCGTGCGATGGATGGGAACACCATCAGCGGCCAGTGCGTAGACGCCGGGGACGGGAGCCGTCGTGCCAGCCGCCGGTACCAGACAGAATGGCTGGACATTGCCGACCGTCGTATTAACCACCCGCCACAGCATGGCCTCTCCCGGTGCCATGGAGATGGTGGGGTTCACCTGACCGTTGACGGAGAACTGGGCATTGGCGGTGGGGTTATAGTTCGCAGGGTATTGATAGCCCAGCGTCTGGCAGATGGCCTGGCCATAGGTGGCGAAGCAGTTGACCGCATTCGGTGCCTCCTGGGTCGGTCCATTGGGGAAGGTGGGAGACGTGACATAGCCGATCTCCTGGATCACCAGGATGCGTTCGCCGTCATAGGCTTTGGCGTGCTTCACGGCGGGCAGGCTGTCGATTCCGCGCTTCTCATCCTCAATGATCAGGGCGCCGGCCATTCCGCTGGCCAGTTGGATCGCCACCGACCCATGTTTATGCGGATGATACCAGTAGGTGCCTGCCGGATGGTCTTCGGGGATCTTGTATTCATAGTCGAAGGCCCCCTCCACGCAGACATGGCGATGGGCCACGTCCTTGTCGGTTTCCATGTGGCAGGCCTTCTTCAGATCGTCGGCGGTTGCCCCTGTCGGCAGGATATTCAGCAGCACATTGTCGCTGTTGCCCAAAGGCGAGACATGCAGCCCGTGGGTGTGCAGGTTCAGGACGTCGAACCCATGCGGCAGAGTATCGACATAGGTTCCTGAACCCGGCCCATGGCCCAGCTTTGGTGCTTCGGGAAAGAAGTCTCCCGCCTCTTTCTCCTCCGCCTTGCGCGCAGCAGCGGGCGTGGGCCGCTCCAGCGCGGTGGTCGGGGGCATGTCGTTGCGCAGCTTCAGGCGCACATGCTCCCCTGGGCGTGCGCGCAGGGTGGGGGCGATCAGGCGCGTGTCCTTCCCCGTCCGCGCCGTCGTCCCCTCCGTCACGAAGCTGCGTGTCTGCACCAGCGTGCCGTTGAACGGATAGACCGCAGTCTTTGCGACCAGCAGATATTGCCCGTCGCCATTACGCCGCATATCGGGCGGATTTTGCAGTTCGTCGGCCAGAGCGACCGTGGTGAACGACAGGCACAGGGCGGCCACGCCCATGTTCAGAACCAGACGCATATCCATATCCCCCCGAGCAGCGACACCGGTGCCGGGAGGATAACAGAATTCAGGGTGTATGCCATATGCAACCGGGAGGGGTTTTACGCCAAAGTCAGTACCACGGGCGTATGGTCGGACGCCTTCTCCTTGGCGCGGGGGCCCTTGTCGATCTCGCACGCCACGATACGGTCGGCGGCCCGAGGTGACAGCAGGAAATGGTCGATGCGCAAGCCGTTATTGCGGGGCCATGCGCCGGCCTGATAATCCCAGAAGCTGTAAGCGGGGACGAGCCCCGGATGCAGGGTGCGGAACGCCTCCGTGTAGCCCAGCGCCAGGATTTCCTGGAACTTCAGCCGCGTTTCCTGCCGGAACAGGGCATCCTCGCGCCAGCCGATGGGATCATACACATCTTCCGGTGCGGGGATGACATTGTAGTCACCGCCCAGCACCACGGGCTGACCGCTTTTCAGCAACTCCGCCGCATGCAGGCGCAGCCGCTCCATCCAGCGCAGCTTGTAGGGATATTTCTCCGTCCCCACCGGATTGCCGTTGGGCAGATAGATGCTGGCGATGCGCACCCCGCTGATCGTGCCCTCGACATAGCGGGCCTGTTCATCCTCCACCTCTCCCGGCAGACGGGTGATGATGTCGGTGACAGGTGTCTTCGACAGGATGGCGACGCCGTTATAGGCCTTCTGACCCACTGCCTGGACGTGATAGCCCAGGTCCTCGAACGCTGATGCCGGAAAGGATGCCGTCTCGCACTTGATCTCCTGGAACAGCACCACGTCGGGCGCTGCCTCCGCCAGCCATTCGGTGATGTTGGGCAGGCGGGCCTTGGCGGAATTGACGTTCCAGGTGGCGATCTTCACGATGGGCTACCCTCAAACCGAAAACGACGTGCCGCAGCCACAGGAGGAGGCGGCATTGGGATTGTTGACCTTGAAGTAGCTGCCCATCAGGTCTTCCGCGAAATCCAGCTCGGCACCCGCCAGCAGGTCGAGGGAGACATCGTCAACCACCAGCTTGGCCGTGTCCTTGGCGAAGACATGATCATCCTCGTTGGTGACCGTGTCGAAGGAGAAACCATACTGGAAGCCGGAGCAGCCGCCGCCCGAGACGGTCAGGCGCAGCATCTGATCGGGATTGCCTTCCAGCGTCGCCAGCTTGGCGATGCGGCGGGCGGCACTGTCGGACAGGGTCATGGACCTGCTGCCGGGCGGCGGGGTTCCGGCGTCGCCGGTACTGGCCGATGTGATGGTCATTGAATGGTTCCTGTCTGCTAACGACTGGACAAACGCTTACACCCTATGTAAGCGGCGAAGGCGTGTCCGTCAAAGGTGGGCATGGCATGCGCTGGAGATAGCATGATGATGCGTTGGCAGTCCCTGTTGTCCCGCAAGCGTTTGGCCAAGGACGGATTGGCCCCGGAACTGCCCTATCGCAGCGCCTTTGAGATCGATATCGACCGCATCACCTTCTCCACCAGCTTCCGACGCCTGTCGGACAAGCAGCAGGTGCATGGCATCGGCGGGTCGGATTATGTCCGCTCCCGCCTGACCCATTCGATGGAGGCCGCACGGGTGGGCCGCTCTCTGGGCAGCTGGGCCGGGTCGGAGATCATCGCCCGTTATGGTCAGGATGCCGTGCCGGCCAGTGCGGCCGATATTGGCGATGTGGTCGGGGCGGGGGCCTTGGCCCATGATCTGGGCACGCCATGCTTTGCCCATACCGGCGAAGATGTGATTTCCGACTGGTTCGAAGGCACCAGTCTGGGCCGTGAGATTCTGTCAGGTGTGGATGGACAGCAGGCCGCCGAACTGTCGAACTTCGAAGGCAACGCCCAGGGCTTCCGCGTGCTGACCCGCCTGCAGGGCTGGCGTGCGCAGGGCGGGCTGCAACTGACGGCGGCGACGCTGGGCACCTATGGCAAATACCCCTGGGCCGCCCCGGCCTTCGCGGGCGAGGAGCGACCCCATAAGCGCAAATATGGCTTCCTGGGCAGCGAGACGGAACTGATGGCGGAGGTGGCGGGCGAACTGGGCCTGATCCCCATTGGCCGCGATGCCTGGTGCCGACACCCGCTGGCCTATCTGGTGGAGGCGGCGGACGATGCCTGCTACTCCGTCGTCGATATTGAGGATGCGGTGAAGATGCGCATGCTGTCCTTCGCCGATGCGGAGGAGTTGCTGGAACCGTTGATCGATTGGGACCGCGCGGAATATGAGGGGATCGAGGATGAGGATCGCCGCCTGATCTATCTGCGCGCCCGCGCCATCGACCGGCTGGTCACCGATGCGGCGGCGGCCTTCCTGGACAAGCTGCCCGACATCATGGACGGCAAGCCGGTCGGCCCGCTGCTGAAGATGATTGAGCGCACGGACGCGCTTAAGGAAATCTCCGACGTTTCCTACACCCAGATTTATCGCGGGCATCAGCGCTGCGAGACCGACATCGTTGCCGCCCGCACCGTCACCACCCTGCTGGATGCCTATGGCGAGGCCTTGCTGGCGCGGGAGAAGGCGGGGCCGGGTGGAGACCTGCCCCGGCGTTTTGCCTCGCTGCTGGAAACCGTGCCCGGCATCCGACAAATCCCCTACGACCGCGCCGGCTGGACCCGGTCCTTAATGGATTACATCGCCGGCATGACCGACCGCTTCGCCATCCGGCAGGCTCAGTTGATCGCGGGGTGAGGGGTTACAACAGCCCCTCAATCGCCACCCGCAGCGCGTCGGGCTTCGTCGTCGGGCTGAACCGGCCCACCACCTTGCCCGACCGGTCCACCAGGAACTTCGTGAAATTCCATTTGATCCGGCTGCTGCCCAGGAAGCCGCGCTTTTCCTTGGTGATCCACTTGTACAGCGGATGGGCCTTCTCCCCATTCACATCGATCTTGGCGAACATAGGGAAAGTGACATCATAGGTCAGGGAGCAGAAATTGGCGATTTCCGCCGCGTCGCCGGGCTCCTGCTTGCCAAACTGGTTACAGGGAAAGCCCAGGACAACCAGCCCGCGCGCCGCATAATCACGGTGCAGCGCTTCCAGACCTTGATACTGATAGGTGAAACCGCATTTGGAGGCGGTGTTCACGATCAGCATGACCTTGCCGCGCCAGTCACCCAGTGACACATCCTTGCCATCCAGCGTTTTGGCAGTGAAGTCATAGATGCTGGTCATGGACACTCTCCCCGTTGATCCGTGCGCGATGATGCGATGGGGACGGGGCGGTTGGCAATGTGGGGCAGGGATGGAATTTGATCTTTTCGTGGGCATTGACTGGACCGGCGCACAACCGGCCCGCGCCGTGGCTGTCGCCGCCTGTGATCCGTCGGGTCTTGTCCACCCTATTTGGCCCAGGGAGCGCTATTGGCGGCGGCAGGAGGTGGCGGACTGGATCGCTGCGGAAATCATATCGGGCCGCCGCATCCTGGCCGGGTTCGATTTCGGATTCGCCATGCCATGGGTGGATGGTGTGGGCTATCTGGATGGCCGCGTGCCGGATATCACCGACATGTTTGCGTTATGGGACCTGATTGATCAGGCCAGCGCAGGCGCGGAGGATGATTTCGCCGGTGCCGCCGTTCATGACCCGCGTCTGTTCCCCAGCTTCTGGATCAACGGCCCCACGCCGGTTCATTGGGGCGATGGTTCGACCAAGCGGCGCCGGGTGGAAGTGGTGGCGGCAGAGACGGGAGCCGGCACGCCCGTATCGCTGTTCAAGCTGGCGGCGGCGTCGAAACAGGTAGGCAAGGCCTCGCTGGCCGGCATGCGCACCCTGAAACGGTTGCGCACCATGGCGGGCGACAGGCTGGCAGTCTGGCCGGCGGAGCAGCCAGGATCGGGGCAAAGCGTGGTGATGGAAATCTATCCCACCCTATTTCGCAAACAGGCGCTGGGGGGCGTGCGAAAGATCACGGGACGGGCGGCGATGGCCGACGCGGTGGCGCATTTCGGCTGCACCCTGTCGTCCGATCTGCCGGAACAGTTTGACGATCATATCGGGGATGCCATCATCACGGCGGCCGGGCTGTCGCGGCTGGCGGGGCAGGCCTCGGCCTGGAATCCCGCCGGCCTGACGCCAGACATCGCCCGGCGTGAGGGCTGGATATTCGGGGTCGGCGCATGAAGATGGTGTTCTATGTCGCAATCGGTGGTGCGTTCGGCTCCGTGGCGCGCTATCTGACAGCGCAATGGTTCGGTCGGCTGTTCGGCACGGGCTTTCCCTGGGCGACGCTGACGGTCAACATCGTCGGTTCGTTTGTGATGGGATTGCTGGTCGGGCTGATGGCCCATGCCTGGTCGCCCCCGGCGGAGGTTCGCGCCTTTCTGACGGTGGGGATACTCGGCGGGTTCACGACCTTTTCCACCTTTTCCCTGGACGTGGCGGTGATGCTGGAACGGGGGGATATTGGGATGGCGGCGGCCTATGTGCTGTCGTCTTTGATTGTCGGCATCGGCGGGTTGTTCGCCGGGCTTTATCTGGTACGGATGGTGGCGGCATGAGCGATGCCGATGAAGTGCGCGGTCCCGCGAAGATCGTAGAGACGAAGCTGGTGGCCGATGACGAGGCCGATATCCGCCTGGACCGCTGGTTCAAGCGGCATTACCCGCAGGTGGGCCATGGCGTGCTGCAGAAGCTGCTGCGCACCGGTCAGGTGCGGGTGGATGGCAAGCGCGCGGACGCCAATACCCGCCTGTTGGCGGGCCAGACCGTCCGCATCCCGCCGCTGCCCGATGCCGCCCCTGCACCGGCAGACGAACAGGGACCGGCCGCCAAGGCTGCCAAGCCGCTGTTCAGCGACAAGGAAGTGGCGGCCCTGCGCGCCTGTGTCCTGTACCGCGACGCCGATGTCATCGTGCTGGACAAGCCCGCTGGGCTGGCGGTGCAGGGTGGCACGGGGCAGGCAAAGCATCTGGACGCCATGCTGGATCTGCTGAAATTCGACGCTCCGGGACGACCCAAGCTGGTCCACCGGTTGGACAAGGATACCAGCGGCTGTCTGGTCCTGGCCCGCAACGCCTTCGCCGCCACGCGCCTGACCGAAAGTTTCCGGGGCCGCGACGCGCGCAAGATTTATTGGGCCATCACCGTTGGCGTGCCCGAACCGCATCAGGGCCGCATCGACCTGTCGATCGCCAAGGAAATGTCGGCAGGTGGTGAGCGCATGATGGTCGATGAACGCAATGGCCAGCGCGCGCAATCCTATTACACCGTCCTGGAACATGCGCATCGCAAGGCGGCCTTTGTGGCCCTATGGCCGCGCACGGGCCGCACGCACCAGCTGCGCGTGCATATGGACGCTATCGGCACGCCGATCCTGGGCGATGGCAAATATGCCGGGCAGGGGGCTTTTATCGACGGGGCCGATATGAAGCGGCAGCTGCATCTCCATGCACGCCGCATCATCATCCCGCACCCGCGCGGCGGCACGGTCGATGTGACCGCACCGCTACCGGAACATATGCGACCCGCCTGGGATTATTTCGGGTTTAGCGCCAATTTGAAGGAAGACCCGTTCTTGGCCCTGGACTGAGGCCTCATTGCAGACGTGTTGGCGGCTCGCTATGTGCCGCCAACCGCAGTTCTGGCTGTTCACAGGACGCATCGGTCTGGCGGATGGTCAGGCGACCGTTCCTGATCCGCTGCTTAGCGCTTTCGATGGCGTTGATCTGATCGGGGGTCAGGAAACGGTCGGCACCCTGGCGCACCCAATCCACGCCGCCCTCGGCAATGCCCAGTTCCAGTGCGCCCGCCGACCAATGGTTATCAGTCAGATCCCGTAGTGCCTTGTAGACCGCCACATCCACACGCTTCAGCGCAGTGGTGACGATATGGCCGGGTGCAAGCATCTCCTGATCGCTATCCACACCGATCCCCAGATGCCCTGCCTGGGCCGCGGTCACCAGCGCGTCGCGGCTGGCGATGCCGGCGGCGGGAAACAGCACGTCGGCCCCATCCTGAAGCAGTTCTTCTGCCACCAACCGCGCCAGCCGCCGGTCGCGGAACCCTTCCATGTCCTTGGACATGTAGCGGGTGACGACCGTCAAGGGACGCCCCGTTTCCCGTGCGCCTTGCACAAAGCCGCAGCCAAAACGCTGCACCGGTGGGGTGGCGACGGCACCGATGAATGCCAGTTTGCCGGCCTTGCTGGCAAAGCCAGCGGCCATCCCAGCCAGGAACCCGGCCTCTTGTTCACGGAACCGGATGGACTGCACGTTGGGGGCCTTCACGGCGCTGTCGATGATGGTGAAACGGGCATGCGGGTAGATGGGGGCCAGCTGAATCAACGCCTTATCATGCACATAGCCGATCAGCAGCAAGGTGGTGATTCCCCGGTCAACAAAGGCTCGGATCGCCTCGGCGCTGTCATGTTCATTATTGATGACGCGTTGCCGGAACCGGATGCCGCTTTCCGCCTCCAACCGTTCGATAGCGGAAACAACCATGGAATTGTAAACCTGATCGTCCTTCTGTCCGCTGTAGATCACCCCGTAATCCCCCGCTGCCCGTGCCTGCGGCGCGGTCAAAAGGCTGAGGGCGATGATCAAGGCATAGAACAACCGCATTCGAACGTGTGATTCCAGGTGCAAACATAGTTATCCTGCTTATATCCAGGATTTCATGCCGATGGACAGCCGCCGCCACCTATCCCTTTGGATCAGGTGCCCAGCATGCCGCGCATGTTGCCCCGCCCCCTCGACAGCGCGAAAGACGCGGGGTAGCTAAGGGCATGCCCGTTCCTGCGCCTGAGACATGATGCCCTTACGACTTGCCCTGTTCGATTGTGACGGCACTCTGGTGGACAGCCAGCACGCCATCGTCGCCGCCATGGAGGCAGGGTTTGCCGCTCATGGCCTGGTCCCGCCTCCGGCGCGGGACATACGCCGTGTTGTCGGTCTGCCGCTGGTGCCTGCCGTCGCCACCCTGGCACCAACCCTGACGCCCGACGCGCATGAGGCGATATCAGAAGCCTACAAAGCCGCTTTTTACCGCAACCGTCTGGCCGGCACCCACCCGGAACCGCTGTTTGACGGCGTCGTGGCAGCGCTTGACGCACTGGAGGCAGCGGGCTTCGTTCTGGGCATCGCGACGGGCAAGAGCCGGCGCGGCCTGGATGCCACGCTGGCCCACCATGGTCTTGCGCCCCGTTTCGTCACGTTGCAGACCAGCGACCGGGTGGCGGGCAAGCCCAGCCCCGACATGGTGTTCGCAGCCCTGGCCGAGAGTGGGGCAAACGCGGCGGACACGGTCGTGATCGGCGATACCAGCTTTGACATCCTGATGGCCCGCAATGCCCGCGTCCGTTCCGTCGGCGTGTCCTGGGGCTATCACGAGGGGGCGGAACTGCTGGCGGCGGGTGCGGACCTTCTGGTGCATGAATATGCGGCCCTGCCCGACGCGGTGACGGGCCTGCTTGTTAAGGATTGAGGATCATGAAGCGCTTCTACAAGCAGGTGGAAACCATCGCCGCCGAAGGTGGCTTCACCCTGGCACTGGATGGAAAGCCGGTGCGCACCCCGGCCAAGCTACCGCTCGTCGTGCCGACCCAGGTCCTGGCAGAGGCGATGGCCGCCGAATGGGCCGCCCAGGGGGAAGAGGTGAAGCCCGCCACCATGCCGCTGACGCAGCTGGCCAGCACCAGCATCGATGGTGTGCGCGGTCGCCTGGAGGCGGTGGCAGAGGCGTCCGCCGTTTATGGCGAAAGCGAGCTGGTCTGTTACCGTGCCGACGAGCCGGCGGAGCTGGTGGAACGGCAGGCGATGCTGTGGAACCCGCTTCTGGATTGGGCCGCCCATCGTTATGACGCGCACCTGCTGATCGCGACCGGCATCATCCACAAGGCACAGCCGGAAGGGGCCCTGAAGGCCCTGCGGTCGGCGGTGGATCAGCTGGATGAATGGCATCTGACGGCGCTGCAAAACACCATCGGCATCACCGGGTCGCTGCTGGTCTCGCTGGCCCTGATCGACCGTCATATCACGGCGGAGCAGGCCTTTGATCTGGCCCAGCTGGACGAGAATTATCAGATCGAGAAATGGGGCGAGGATTGGGAAGCCGCAGATCGCCGCGCCATACAACGGGCGGATCTGGCCCACACCGTCCGGTTCCTTGATTTGCTGCGCTGAAGCATTCCGTGCCGCATTGCGCAAAATGTCAGGTGGCATTTCCAGTCTTCATCAAACCTGATACAAGCTGTCGCGAACAAAGACTTGCTGGTTTCCTGGGGGATTGGTTGGAATGCGGAATGGTGAGGGTCGCGCCGTATTGGCGCGTATTGGCAATGCTGTCGATGAAGCCATAAATGCTTTGCAGCGCCGCCTGGATGTTAATGGATTAACCACATCCAACCTGCGTTCCCTGATCGAAGGGGGATTGCCTTCGGAGAAACAGGCGGAGTTGGCCGCCGCTTTCCGGGCGTCGGGCAAGTCCCCCGCAATGGCGGCGGCGGCCTTTGCGGCGGTCCAGGGTGATCTGTCCGCGGCCCTGGTCACCGCTTCGCGCTGGAAACATGCCGCTGCCGTGGACGGCGTGCGGGTTCTGGGTACTGCGCTGTCCGATGCCTTGTCGGTACTGCTGTCACCGCCAGCTGCTGCAACGGCGACCGCGGGGCACCCGGTGCCGGATACGGCGGGCTTCATCACTGGCCTGATGGATCGCACCGTTGATGTGGCGACCGCCATCAACGACGCTTCCATTGCCAACGCAGAGATGGTGGGCCAACTGCGGGCCGTGGACAGTCAAGCCCAGGCCATCGCTGCCGCGACCGAGGAAACGGTGGCCGGTGTCAATGAAATCTCCGCCCGCAGCCAGGATGTGGCTCGGCTGGCGTCGGAGGCGCATGACGTGGCCGAAGGTGGGCGTCAGGCCGTTGCCAACGCGGTGCGCGGCATGGATGCCATCGCCGATGCCGTGGCGCAGAGCGCGTCGCGCGTGTCCGAACTGTCCGAAGCGTCTGATCGCATTCAGGACATCCTGGCCAGCATTGAGGCCATTGCCGCCCAGACCAATCTGCTGGCGCTGAACGCGACCATCGAGGCGGCGCGGGCGGGGGAGGCCGGCAAGGGCTTTGCCGTCGTTGCGTCAGAGGTGAAGAGCCTGGCCAACCAAACGGCGAAAGCGACGGAGGATATCCGCTCCCGTCTGGCGCATCTGCGCGCTGAAATGGCCACCATCGTCGGCTCCATGCAGGAAGGCACGCGTGCGGTGGCGGCGGGGCAAGACCAGATGCGCGAAGTGTCGGCCCGAATTGATGATGTGACGGCGCGTGTGGACACCACAACGGAGCGCATGGCCGAAATTGCCGCCATCCTGCACCAGCAGACGGCAGCAGCTCAGGAAGTGGCCCAGGGTGTGACTGACATTGCCAGCCGGGCCGCGCGCAACAGCCAGGCCATCATGCGCAATGTCGACGCCACCAAGGGCGTGGAATCGCTGCTGGGCAAGCAATTGTCCGACCTGATGAAGCAGGACATCCCCAATAAGATTGTGAAGATCGCCAAGGTCGATCACATCATGTGGAAAAAGCGGCTGGCCGACATGGTGGTGGGGCTGCAGACGCTGAACGCCGCTGAACTGGCCCGCCACGACGCCTGCCGCCTGGGCAAATGGTATTACGGTGCCGGCTCACTGCCCTTGCGCGGCCACCCGGCCTTCGCCGGCCTGGAGGCACCGCACAAGTCAGTGCATGAACATGGCATCCGTGCCGTCGAACTGTTCAATGTCGGCGATCTTGACGGGGCGATGAAAGAAATCGCCTTGGTGGAGGAAGCATCCGAACGCGTCGTGGCACAGCTGGACCGGTTGCAGAACGAACCGGTTCCGGGCACGCAGCAGGCGGCCGGGTTCTGAGATTCCTATCAGGTCGGGGCGGGAGGCCCCGACCTATGGCCTTGTCCTCAGGTCCAGCACATAGGCCAGCACAACGCCCATCCGCTCCACCCGCAGCAATTCCCGCCCCGCCGGGACCGGACCGCAGGTTCCACGCGTGAAGGCGATGTAGAAATCGGCTTCGCCATGCCCATCCTTGGGTGCCTTCCAGGTGGGGGGCAGATAGTGCAAGGCGCTGTCATGCGGGCCGCAGATGCGGATGCGATAGGGGTGGGCGACGGCCCCGCCCCCTTCTTCCGCTACGATGCGGTTGCGCAACCGGTCCGCCGCCTCTGACAGGGGGCTGCCCCAATAATCCAGCTCAAACCGCCCCTCCGCGCCGCGCACGCCGCCGGCCAGGGAATTATACCAGATGGCTTCATAGGGGTGCAGGCGGGCCACGGTCAGCACCTGCCAGCCAGCCCAGAGTGCCAGTACGCCACCGACAATCCGGCCCGCCTGTGGGAAACGGCCAGTAACCTTCTGTGTGGCCAGCAGGGCCGCCAGCCGATCCAGGCCCATGGCAGCGGCCACCGACAGCGGCGGCAGCAGGAACAGGAGATGGCGGATACCGTCATAGAGAACGGCACCCGTGATGATCACGATCAGCGGCGGCAGCAGAATGGCAGCCGCCAGCCCCACCCGTTCCGGTGACAGGGCCAGCGGTCGGCGCAGCGCCTGTACACCCATGATGGTGGCGATCAGCAGGCCGGCCAGAGTGACCTCCGGCAATTTCACGCTGAACGCTACAGGCACATACCACCACGGAAGGTCGGTCGTAACCAGCGTTTGACCCGCGAAGGGGAAACTGAATTGCAGCGGGAAGTGGGAAAAGCCGGCCAGCGCCTCCAGCGGGCGTGATACCGGGTCCAGCTGTGCCCAGGGCCAGAAGGCCAGCATGATCAGCCAGGCCAGTGCGAAGGCCGGCAGCAGCCGTGCCGCCGCCGTTATCCCTTCCCACAGCGCCGTTGCCGCCGGACGTTCACGCAGCCGCAGGAAAAGCCAGTAAAGACAGGCAATTCCCAGCGGCCCGATCAGGACGACGCCCCCCACGCGAATACCAAGTGCCGCCCCGAAGGCCGCGCCATAGGCCAGCAGGGTGCGCGCCTGCTGACGCGGCAGATCGCGGATCAGGCGGATTTGATACAGGCCCATCCAGGCGGCTGCGGTGGCAAAGGGCACATCCTTGGGATTGGCGAAGGATTGCCCCATCCATTCCGGGGTCAGCAGCAGCAGCAGCGCTGCCAGGGCGCCGGCACGGGGACCGGCCAACATGCGCGCCTGCGCCCGTACCGCCGCCAGCCCCGCGACCCCGACCAGCCCGCCAACCAGCCGCCGCGTTTCATAGGCATCGAACGGCAGCAGGATCCCGGCCACTGCCGTCACCGTGTCATACAGCGCGCCGTAGAGATAAAGGTTCTGGAAATTCAGCACCCGCTGGTCCGCGCCCAGGGACATGTACCAGTCCAGCGCCCGCCGCCCATTTTCCAGATGCAGCGGCTCGTCCCAGGTGATGCCATATTGCTTGAAGGTGGAGGCGACGAACAGCAGCGCGCCAGCCAGAACCAGCTGCGCCACGATATCCCAGAAATTCGAAGGGCCTTCGTCCCTTGTGCCGGATGGGCCCATCACAGATCAGTTCACGCCGCTGCGCCGGTCGGGCATGGCGGCCGCCGCATGGCGATGATCGGCGGCGTCCATACCGGCGCTGGCCGTGAAGCCGATACTGTCCGAGACAAGATAGAGCGGACGCCCCTTCACCTCGGTAAAGACCCGGCCCAGATAATCGCCCAGCACGCCCAGACAGATCAGTTGCACGCCGCCAATGAACAGGGTCGCCACCATCAAGGAGGCATAGCCCGGCACGTCGATCCCGAAGATCATGGTCTTCAGCAGGATGACGGCACCATAGAGTACCGCGATGGCCGCCACCGCCAGCCCCAGCCACGACCAGACGCGCAGCGGCAGGGTGGAGAAGGAAACGATGCCATCCATGGCGAAACGGAACAGTTTCCAGGTGCTGAAAGTGGTTGTGCCCGCATGGCGCGGCGCCGTTTCGAACGGAACCGCCACCTGGCGGAAACCGACCCAGGAATAAAGCCCCTTCATGAAGCGGGTGCGTTCGCCCATCTGGTTCAACGCATCGACAACAGCGCGGTCCATCAGGCGGAAATCGCCGGCATCGCGGGGCAGGGGCACTTCTGACATCGCATCCAGCATGCGGTAGAAGCGGCGGGTCAGGAAACGGCGCAGCGGCGGATCGGTATCGCGGGAACGGCGGACGCCGTAAACCACCTGTGCGCCGGCCTGCCAATGGGCATAGAACTCTTCAATGACCTCCGGCGGGTGCTGCAGGTCGCTGTCCATCAGGACGACGGCACGGCCCGACGCATGGCGCAGGCCAGCCGTCATGGCCATTTCCTTGCCGAAATTGCGGCTGAACCGGACCAGCCGGATACGCGGATTGGCGGCGTGCGCCGCCTGCAGGCGGGCCCAGGTGTCGTCGCGCGAGCCATCATCCACACACACGACCTCATATGGCACGCCCAGCCGTTCCATGACCGGGGCCAACCGCGCGAACAGCGCGTCGATATTCTCCCCCTCGTTATGCATGGGCAGAACGACGGACAGCACCGTGGCCTCGTTCAAGGGGCGCAGCGGGGTCGGGGACTTGGACGGCTCGTAGGGGGGCGTCAACATGACGGGTCCTTGGCAGGGCACGTGGTAGCGGCAAAGACGGCGGTCACCGGTTATGGCCGCTTCAGACGCGAACACTAAGCCTTAACCGGCCGAACCGCCACCCAACCGGAGGGTTAGGCCCTGGCCGACCGGCCGATACGGCCAGGTTCCACCTGTCCGGTGGATATAGCGTATCCGCGCCATTTTTCCAACCAGCCGTAATTTCTGTAGCGGAAGGACTATATCCATCCGGCTCGGACTAAAGAGATCAGATGTTAGACGCCGGCTGCCACAATCATGACACCGTCCAGAGAAAAATTCTCTAAATCACGAAGGGGAACAACTACTCCAATAAATCGGCTCACACTTGGGTCGTGCCAATAACAAGTCGAATATATTTCGATATTCGACATATGGCGAAGCAGACCTTGCGTTTCAGCCTTGGACGAAGGAGATGAACATGGCCAGCAGCCACTATAATATCACCACTGCCTCCGCCCGCCCCGACCTTGCGGCACAGGTGGCAGCCGAGCGTGAATATCTGCGCCGCTATGCATTGGGATTGTGCCGCGACGGCACGCTTGCCGACGATCTGGCACAGGAATGCATGGAACGCGCACTGACCCGCCTGCATCTGTGGGAGGAGGGCACGAACCTGCGGGCCTGGCTGTCAACCATGCTGCGTAACCTGCACATCAATGGCCTGCGCCGGAATCGTCAGCATGTGGCACTGGATGATTGCGATGGTGCCGAACTGGGTGGCACGCCGGCACGCCAGATGGGGCGCATGCAGGTCCGCGACCTGCGCCGCGCCATGGCACGGTTGCCGTCGGACCAGCGCGACATGGTCGTGATGGTTGCCTTGCGTGGCGTCAGTTATGAACAGGCGGCCCTGAACGCCAATATCTCGGTTGGGACGGTCAAGTCCCGTCTGTCGCGGGCACGCGGCACCCTGCGCCGCCTGATGGATGGCGAGATTGTGGAAGGTCGTGCCTGACGTCAGCTCTGGGACCAGGCCGCGGGTGGGCGGCCCCGCCGACGGCGCTTCTTGGGTTCAGGTGCGGCGGGTGGGGGTGGGGCGATGCAGCGTTGCAGGCCCTGATACGCCAGTCGGATCACGCCTGTCAGCTGATCCGGCGCCTGCGGGTTGGCCTGTATATAAGCGGTCGCAATCCTCGCGGCCAACAGGCGCAGTTGATCCGTCGGCGTCTCGGTCATCGGGGGTTCCTCCAGCCCTTAATCGATAAGGCACTGTGGAACCGGTCGCCCCCTCAAGTCCATTTGACCCATAGCCTAAACACGCAAACGTTGGGCCTATGCCCTTCGTAAGAAGCCGTGGGTGGCGAGGGGAGCGCCACCCACGGGACGGATTATCAGAACTGGTCGTCCGACAGGCCCATGACGGCACGGTGACCATGGGTCACCACCGTCAGCAGGCCGCGTGCCTGGGGCAGAATCTGGTCCGCATAGAAGCGGCCCGTGATGATCTTGGCATCCAGGAACTTGGCATCGGCCCCCGGTTCACGCATCAGGCTGTTGGCGGCCATCATGGCCTTGGCCGTGAGGTAGCCGCCGATGGTGACGCCGAACATACGCAGATAGCTGACGGCACCCGACGCGACCGCCGTCATGTCAGCCTTGCCGGTCTCCACCACCCATTTCGTGGCCGCTTCCACGGCGTCGATGGCATCGGTCAGGTTGGCACCCATGGTTGCCATGTCGTCGCCCGGCTGGGCGGCAATGGCGGCGGCTGTGGCGCGCATTTCGCTGATCAAAGTGAACGCCGCCTGACCGCCATCACGCAGCACCTTGCGGAAGGCCAGATCGTTGGCCTGGATACCGTTGGTGCCTTCATAGATGGGGGCGATACGGGCGTCGCGGTAATGCTGGGCGGCACCCGTTTCCTCAATGAAGCCCATGCCGCCATGGATCTGCACGCCCAGGCTGGTCAGTTCCACGCCCAGGTCCGTACACCAAGCCTTAGTGATGGGGGTCAACAGGTCGTTCAGGGCGTTGGCGGCCTTGGCGGCTTCGGCATCCGGATTGCGGTGGGCATTGTCCAGGGCAGACGCCGTCAGATAGACCAGCGCGCGGGCCGCCTCGATCTGAGACTTCATGCACATCAGCATGCGGCGCACATCGGGATGCTTGATGATGGCGACAGGGGCGGGGTCCTTGCCGGTCAAGGCCCGGCTCTGCACCCGGCCCTTGGCATATTCCACCGCCTGCTGATAGGCGCGTTCGGCAATCGCCATGCCCTGAAGACCAACGCCCAGACGGGCATTATTCATCATGGTGAACATATATTCGATACCGCGATTTTCCTCGCCCACCAGGAAGCCGACGGCACCGCCATTATCGCCATAGGCCATGACGGCGGTCGGGCTGGCATGGATACCCATCTTATGTTCCAGGCCGGCGCAGCGCAGGTCATTGCGCGCGCCCAGGCTGCCATCCTCATTCACCATGAACTTGGGCACGACGAACAGGCTGATGCCCTTCACGCCCGCCGGGGCCGTGGGGGTGCGGGCCAGGACCAAATGGATGATATTGTCGGTGAAATCATGCTCACCATAGGTGATGAAGATCTTCTGCCCGGTGATCAGCCAGGTGCCGTCTTCATTCGGCACGGCCTTGGTACGGACGGCACCCACGTCGGAACCGGCCTGCGGCTCCGTCAGGTTCATGGTGCCGGTCCATTCACCGCTGATCAGCTTTTCCAGATACAGCTTCTTCTGCTGTTCCGACCCATGGGCCTGCAGCAGTTCCACCGCACCCTGGTTCAGCATGGGGCAGAGCGAGAAGGACATATTGGCCGAGGTCCACATTTCCTGGATCGGCAGGGCCAGCGTCCAGGGCAGGCCCTGACCACCGAAATCCGGATCGAACGGCACCGCGTTCCAACCACCCTCGGCATATTTCCAGTAGGCGTCACGAAAGCCGGGGGCCGTGGTGACCACGCCATTCTCCAGCTTCGATCCATTCTGGTCGCCGACCCAGTTCAGCGGCGCCAGCACGTCACGCGCCAGCTTTCCGGCCTCGTCCAGGACCTGATCCACCAGATCGGGCGTCACCACGTCATAGCCGGGCAGACCGGCCACCTGGGCCAGGCCGACCACATGGTTCAGCGTGAAGCGCATATCCTGGATGGGTGCGTTGTAAGCGGTCATTTCGCCTTGTCCTCCCGGCTTCAATTTCAGGGCGGGTTCCAGCGCCCCGCCATCGGTTCATATCATGAAAGATCACCCGCGGCTCCGACAAGGTCTGCCAAAACCGGTGAGCGATTCTGTCATTACGTTAACGTAAAAGGAAACTTGCGTCACTGGCTTTGTCATCTGTTTCTGCATGTCACAGACGGTTGGCACGGCGATTGCTTTCCTTAGTCACGACCCCAGTGCGTGAGTGGAGTAAAGTGCCGTGACGACCAGCAGCCTCAACCTTTTGAACCAGCAGGGCAACAGCGCCGCCAGCCAGGGCGCCTCGCGCAATGCGCCGGCCCATGTCGTCCGCGCGGTCCAGCAGGCCAGTGCGGCAACCGGGGTCGATTTTGCCTATCTGATGGATAAGGCCGGGGTTGAAAGCGGCTATCGCACGGATATCAAGGCTTCGACCAGCAGCGCCACGGGCCTGTTTCAGTTCACGGAAGGAACCTGGCTAAACATGGTGGAACAGCACGGGGCCAAGTACGGATTGGGTGTCTATGCCGACAAGATCAATAATGGTTCGGTCTCCGACCCTCAGACGCGCAAGGAAATCCTGAATCTGCGCAAGGATCCGCGCCTGTCCGCCATCTTTGCCGCCGAACTGGCCAATGATAACAAGGCCCATCTGGAGAATGAGCTGGGCCGCCCGGTGGGTAAGACCGAATTGTACATGGCGCATTTCCTGGGTGCCGGCGGGGCCGCCAAGTTCCTGAAAGCCATGGACAAGAACCCCAACCAGCCGGCCGCCAACCTTCTGCCCGATGCGGCCAAGGCCAATCTGAACGTATTCTATGACGGCACACGGCCCAAGTCGGTCGGTCAGATCTTCGATAATTTCGCCGCCAAGTTCGATGATGCCCCGGCACAATTTGCCGGGTCCACGACGCTGGGCACCGTGCAGCCGGCGGATACTTCCTCCCAGCCATGGCTGACGGGGATGCGGTCCGCCGTGTCGGGCAAGGAACCGATCTCTACCTTCACCATCATGATGCTGGACAGTCTTGCCGTCCCGTCAGATGACGAGGAAGAAAGGAAGCGCTCCACCGGTTCTGGTGCCCGCGACAGCGATGAAGGCGATCAGAGCAGCGGCAAGGCCACCAACGGCTATGGCATGAAGGTCGGCCCGAACCTGTCCGCCGGCAGCCTGATTGCCGCGTAATATCAGACGGCCCGGCTGCCACCACTGAACAGGATACCGGAGCCGACAACGAATCCGAAATCGTACCAAAGCCCGTCATTGGGGAACGCGTACATCCGCATATCCAGAAACAGGCTGCCGATAAAGGAAATCGGGGCCAGGAACCCATGCACCAGACCCCAGAGCAAACCGGGCAGGGGATGGGTCACCTCCGGTGCCGGCTGGTTGGCACAGGCCGCCACCGACATTGCCAGCAGCACCAGCATGGCACCACGCAGCGCCCCCTTGCGGTCAATGGACTTGAACATGGATGCTGCCCTTTCGGCTGATGAAGCGGAAAGCGGATCGTATCATCCAGGCCCGGAAAAGCGAAAACCCCGCCGGAGGTATCTCCAGCGGGGTTTTAGATGGTGGCACCGGCGTGATTTGAACACGCGACCAAGGGCTTATGAGTCCCCTGCTCTACCGCTGAGCTACGGTGCCGAAACTCGTCCGTCCGGGTGGTCCCGAACGGGAGCCGCTATTTATGAAACTGCGCCCAGCCTGTCAATATCTGTTTTCAAAAATCTTCGTCATAAAGCAGGTGCCGTTTCAACTGCGCCCGGTAGCGGCCCATGCGTGACCCGTCATGGCCTGGCCAACCGGCGCGCAGTGCCGATAATTCGGCCTCGCGTTCATTGATGGCCCAACAGGACAGCTCCGTCTCTTTGCCGGCATCGTTGCGCCAGCGGAAAACGAACAGCTGTGGCGTTGGGGGCGATGGCATAGGGTAGGGGACCTGTCGGCGGCTTCACAGGGTGCAGGATGCGTTGCATCGATATTCCTGTCCACCCTGTCCAAGTTTGGTGGTGGGTTTGTCAATCGACCACAAGACTTTGGGGGTTATGCCGCTGTAGGATGCGCCACCCGCCAACCCGTGCCGGTTATCCGCCATGTTGCGCCTCGTGCTGACCCCGCTTCGCTGGTTCTTTCGCTTCGTGCTTTATACCAGCGTGATTCTCACCCTGCTGGTGCTGCTGGCGCCCTTTGCCTTTGACATACCAGGACGGGCCGAAAAGGTTCTGGCCAGCATGAATAATGGCAACCTCCGTGGCATGCGGGTGCAGGCCCTGCCGGAATCGGTGAGCGGCTTTCCGCCCGAGCTGGAAATCAGCAATCTGCGCGTGACGGTTCCCGGACCACAGGGGGTGACAGCCACCGCGATGACGGCGGCAAAGGTTCGCGTTGTCGTCAACGTCATGGAAAGCATTGTGCGCGGTCGGGTGGTGCTGGCCGCCATGGTCGAAAACCCTGTTATCTATGCCAACCAGCCCCTGAACCTGGGGGCCATCGCGACGGCCATAAGTGTTGCCACCGGCCTGCATACGCAGATCCAACTGGTCGGCGGCGAAGTGATCAATCCGGGAAGCCGGACCGTCGTGGCGTTGGGCGACGACACGCTGACCAATATCAACTCGCGCTCCAGCGAGGATCAGCAAGTGGCGGAGGTGGTGCCCCAGGACGATCGCGGTGCTACATCCACCTTTGGTGGCGGGGGCGGGGGTGCAGGTGGTGCCACGGGTGCCACGGCGGCGGGTGCCGGCGTCGGTGCCGGTGCCATTGCCCCTGGCGTGGTCGCCGGTGTGGCGGCTGGTGTTGGCGGTGGCATCATTGCCGGCACCAGCGGCGGTGGGCGGGTGCCCGGCACAAATCCCGGCGGTGGTGGCACTGATCCTGGTGGCGGCGGAACGAACCCTGGCGGTGGTGGCACCGATCCCGGCGGCGGGACTAACCCCGGCGGTGGCGGCACCAATCCGGGCGGTGGCGGCACATTGCCGGGTGGGGGTGGTACATTACCAGGCGGCGGAGGCACATTGCCGGGCGGCGGTGGGACTTTGCCCGGTGGCGGTGGCACGAACCCTGGCGGCGGCGGCACCAATCCGGGTGGCGGCGGCACCAATCCGGGTGGCGGTGGCACCAACCCAGGTGGTGGCGGCACCAATCCCGGTGGTGGCGGCGGTACGAACCCCGGCGGTGGCGGCACCAATCCTGGTGGCGGTGGCACGAACCCCGGCGGTGGTGGCACCAATCCCGGTGGCGGTGGCACGAACCCCGGCGGTGGCGGCACCAATCCTGGTGGTGGTGGCACCAATCCCGGTGGCGGCGGAACGAACCCCGGCGGTGGCGGCACCAATCCTGGTGGCGGTGGTACAAACCCCGGCGGTGGCGGCACCAATCCTGGTGGCGGTGGCACGAACCCCGGCGGTGGCACGAACCCCGGCGGCGGCGGCACCAATCCTGGTGGCGGTGGTACAAACCCCGGCGGTGGCGGCACCAATCCTGGTGGCGGCGGCACGAACCCCGGCGGTGGTGGCAGCAACCCCGGTGGCGGTGGCACCAACCCGCCGATGTGTAGCTGTCCCTGCGGCTTCTGACCGGTTGGAACCGGGTGGAGACTGTCTCCACCCGGTCAGTCACGCCTTACGTTGCCGGCTGGCGGCGCGGTCCAGGAACAGGCAGAGGGCGACGACGGGAATACCGATGGCGGCGGTACCAGCAAAGAACAGGGCGTAGGCCCCCATCTGTCCGGCAATCGGCTCCAGCCCCTGCACCATCTGACCTGAAAAACCCTTCAGCACCTTGCCCAGCACGGTATAGAGCGAGGACAGAAGCGCATATTGTGTGGCGGTATAGCCGAGGCTGGTCAGGCTGGACATGTAGGCGGTCAGCGCCACGCCGGCAAAGCCCGTGGCGATATTGTCCACGATGATGGCCGCAGTGAACACACCGATATCCGGCCCGCTGAGCGCCATGACAGAGAAGGCGAGGTTGGAGAAGGGGCCCAGGACCGCGCCCAAGATCAAGGTCCGCCGAAACCCCAGTCGGACCGACGCGATGCCACCCAGCGCGATGCCGGCAATGGAGGCCCAGAGCCCCACCGAGGCGCGAACGGTTCCCACCACTTCCTTCGTCAGGCCCAGATCGACATAGAACGGGTTGATCATGGGCCCAATCATGAAATCGCCCAGCCGGAAGGTCATGACGACCAGCAGCATCAGCACCGATAGCGCTCCATAGGTGCGCAGGAAGCTGAGCAGCGGCCCGACAATAGCGTCGAACAGGCCTGCCGGCGTCCAGAGCGGGGCCGACGCCATCCCGCCTGTCGGCGCGTGCCGCATCGGCTCCGTCGCCATCAGCGTGGCGACGATCCCCACCGCCATGACGGCACCGGCTACGCCGTAGGAGGATTGCCAGCCGATCCCGGCGGCCAGCAGCAGGATCAGGCTGTCGGTGGCCAGCATGGCGGCCCTGTACCCGGTCTGATAGGCAGCGGACAGCAGGCCCTGTTCTGCTCCATCCTCCGCACTCTCAATGCGCCAGGCATCAACCACGATATCCTGCGTGGCGGATGCGAATGCCGCCAGCAGGGCAAAGGCCCCCAGTTTCCACAGGTCGCCCCCGTCCGGCCCCACGGCGGCCATGCCGAACAGACCGGCCCCGATCAGCAATTGCGACAGCACCATCCAGCCGCGCCGCCGACCAAGCCGCCCCAGGATCGGCGCGTCCAGCCGGTCCACCAGGGGCGCCCACAGCATCTTCAGCGAATAGGCCAGTCCGACCCAGGACAGGAAGCCGATGGTCGCCAGATCGGCCCCACCTTCCCGCAGCCAGAAGCCCAGCGTATTGCCCGTCAGCAGAAAGGGCAGGCCGGAGGAGAAGCCCAGCAACAGCATGACCAGCACCTTGCGCTGTCCCAGCGAGCGCAGTACCTGCCGCCAGCCGATGGGGGCCTTCTTCTGCTCCTGGGTCGCTGCATCGGCCGTCATGGGCGGGTCCTGTTCTGTCTGCGGATTGATGGGGGTGAGTATAGGCAAGGGTTTGCCGGCCCGCGCGGCCTATTTGCGCACGAACATTGCGCAAAATGCAGGTCGTTTGGACTGGAAAATACCCACGCTCTCCGCTTACAAAGTTCGACCCACCGGTGAAATCCGATGCTGGGTAACCCATATGCACATCCCGCCGCCGGGAAGAGGCCGGTGCGGCGATGGCAGTAGAAGGATGAGCAGGACATGTCGACGGATACGCAGAAGGTGTGGACCGCTGGGCGCTGGACGCCTGACAGCTGGCGCGCCAAGCCGATCCGGCAGGTCCCGTCTTATCCCGACGAAACCCGGTTGAAGGCCGTCGAAGCCAAGCTGGCGGCCTATCCGCCGCTGGTTTTTGCGGGCGAGGCGCGACGGCTGAAGGATCATCTGGGCAAAGTGGCGCGGGGAGAGGCATTCCTGCTGCAGGGTGGCGATTGCGCCGAAAGCTTTGCCGAGTTCCATCCCAACAATATCCGCGATACGTTCCGCGTTCTGCTGCAGATGGCGGTCGTGCTGACCTTTGGTGCCGCCACGCCGGTCGTGAAGGTGGGCCGTCTGGCCGGGCAGTTCGCCAAGCCGCGGTCGGCCGATACCGAGGTGATTGACGGCGTCGAACTGCCCAGCTACCGCGGCGACATCATCAACGGCTTCGATTTCACGCCCGACGCCCGTATCCCCGATCCTGACCGCATGGTCCAGGCCTACAACCAGTCGGCCAGCACCCTGAACCTGCTGCGCGCCTTCGCCCAGGGCGGTTATGCCGACCTGCACAAGGTGCATCAGTGGAACCTGGGCTTTGTTGAGAAGAGCCCGCAGGGCGAGCGTTATCAGGACCTTGCCAACCGCCTGGATGAGACGCTGTCCTTCATGGCCGCCTGCGGCATCACGGGGGAGACGACGCCGCAGATCCGCGAGACTGAGCTGTTCACCAGCCATGAGGCACTGCTGCTGCCCTATGAGCAGGCGCTGACCCGCATCGACAGCACCAGTGGCGATTGGTACGACGTCTCGGCCCATATGCTGTGGATTGGCGACCGCACGCGCCAGCATGACGGCGCGCATGTGGAATTCCTGCGCGGGGTGAAGAACCCCATCGGCCTGAAATGCGGCCCGACAATGGACCCGGATGATCTGCTGCGTCTGATCGATATCCTGAACCCGGCGGACGAGGCTGGTCGTCTGACCCTGATCGTGCGCATGGGGTCGGACAAGGTCGCGGATAAGCTGGCACCGCTGGTCCGCAAGGTACAGCGCGAGGGTCGCACCGTGGTCTGGTCCTGCGACCCGATGCATGGCAATACCGTCAAGTCCTCCACTGGTTTCAAGACGCGGCCGTTCGACCGCGTCCTGGGCGAGGTCCGGGGCTTCATGGAGGTCATCCGGTCCGAAGGTGCGCATCCCGGCGGTGTGCATTTCGAAATGACCGGCCAGGACGTGACGGAATGCACCGGCGGTGCCCAGGCCATCACCGATCATGCCTTGGCCCTGCGCTACCACACCGCCTGCGACCCGCGCCTGAATGCCAGCCAGTCGCTGGAACTGGCCTTCCTGATCGCGGAAACCCTGAAGGCCGTCCGTGATGGGCAGCCGCGTACCCGCGTGGCGGCGGAGTAAGGTGTGAGACCGGACGGCGGTGGGCTGCTGCCGCCGTCCGGCATCATCGATTGAAGAACTTCAATGAAATAACATATAAGTAGCATCGCCTGTTGTGTTCAGGGATGCACCGTGCCTGTCGTCTTCCGCTCTGGTCCCTACACGATCCGCTTCTTCAGTAACGAGAATGGGGAACCGCCCCATGTCCATGTGGATCGTCCGGGATGCACGGCCAAAATCTGGCTGCTGCCACAGCCATCGATATCGATGGTCCGCGGATATGCCGGTCATGAACAGCAACTTGTGCTTAAACTGGTGGCGGACAACGCCTCAATCTGCTTAGAATCCTGGTACAGGCATTTTGGATACTGAGCCATGCATGACCCGTCCATTATCGATGTGGTGGTGACACAGGACCTCCTGACTGTTCATCTGGACGACGGTCGTGTGCTGTCGACCCCATTGTCGTGGTATCCCCGGTTGCACAATGCAACTGATTTGGAACGGCAACGCTGGGAAATTGTCTCGGCAGGTCTCGGGGTCAGTTGGCCGGATATTGACGAGGATTTGTCCCTGGCCGGCATGTTGCGCGGACAGCCGTCACTTGGGCAACCCCATGGGGCAGCGGCTGAGTAAGCCCATCGTCCCCTCAGCCCTGCTTATCTTTTCGGCATCCGCATGGTACCTCTGTTGGCAAAACAGCAATTCAGAGGGTTCCATGCCGTCGCTTGCCACCATTAAAAAGACGCTCGCCGCCATCCTGCTGTCCGCCACGGCCCTGTCTGCACAGGCCGGGACCACCTATGTCCAGGCCGACCGCATGGTCGATGTCGTGTCGGGAAAAACGGTGGAGAAGCCGGCCCTTGTCATTACTGATGGCCGTATCACGGCGCTGGGGACACAAGGGT
Organism: Niveispirillum sp. CC-CTL257; assembly: GCF_059489915.1. NCBI lineage: Bacteria > Pseudomonadati > Pseudomonadota > Alphaproteobacteria > Rhodospirillales > Azospirillaceae > Niveispirillum > Niveispirillum sp. CC-CTL257. Next base: position 1,260,204 of record NZ_JCAJXE010000001.1, on the reverse strand, counting down.
CGGTGACGGTGCCGGCGGGGGCGGAACGGCTGGACCTGACGGGCATGACCATCCTGCCCGGCCTGATCGACATGCATGTGCATCTGACGGGCCGGCATGACATGCACGGCTATGAAGGGCTGGCGGAATCGACGGGGGATGAAACCATCAATGGCGTCATCCATGCCGAAAAGACCCTGATGGCCGGCTTTACCACGGCGCGCAATCTGGGCGCGGCCGGTTTTTCCGACGTCGCCCTGCGCCGTGCCCTGGCGGCCAACCGGTTGAACGGCCCGCGCCTCTATGTCTCCGGCCCTTCCATTGGCGCTACGGGTGGGCATTGCGACAATAACCTGCTGCCGCCCGAATATGATGCGCACAGCCAGGGTGCCGCTGACGGCCCCTGGGGCGTGGTCAAGAAGGTGCGGGAGGTGAAGAAATACGGTGCCGACCTGATCAAGATCTGCGCCACCGGCGGTGTGTTGTCCAAGGGCACGCAGGTAGGCGCGCAACAGCTGGCGCAGGAAGAGATGGACGCCATCGTGGCGGAGGCCAAGCGCCTGGGCCTGAAGGTGGCCGCCCATGCTCACGGCACCGCCGGCATCAAGGCCGCCATCCGTGCTGGCGTGGACACAATCGAGCATGCAAGCTTCATCGATGATGAAGGCATCAAGCTGGCCAAGGAGCGCGGCACCTACCTGTCGATGGATATCTATAACACCGAATATATCCTGTCGGCGGGAGAGGCGGCGGGCTTCCTGCCCGAAAGCTTGGCCAAGGAACGGGTGGTCGGCAAGACCCAGCGGGAAAGCTTCACCCGCGCCGTCAAGGCCGGGGTGAAGATGGTTTTCGGCTCCGATGCCGGCGTCTATCCCCATGGCGACAATGGCAAGCAGTTCAGCCGCATGGTGCAGTTCGGTATGACGCCGATGCAGGCTATCCAGGCCGCCACCGTCAATGCCGCCGACGCGCTAGGCGCGTCCGCCGATGTCGGCGCCCTGGCCGTGGGCCGCTATGGCGACCTGATCGCGGTGAAGGGTGATCCGCTGGCCGATATCTCGGTCCTGGAAAAGGTCGATGTGGTGGTCAAGGGCGGGGATGTGGTGAAGGGCAAGCCCTGACGTTACCGGCCATTAACCATTTCGACATCCACGGGAAACGCGCGGGCGGCATCATGCCGCCCGTTTTCGTTGAACCGAACGAGGTCGATGACATGCGTTTTGCCGCCGCTGCCCTTGTGGCCAGTATCGTCATGGCGGTTCCGGCCCGGGCCGATGACGCCGCGATCAACCGCATCTATGGCGACATGAGTGCGGCCTATAAGGCGCTGGATGTCGGCGCGATGGAGCGCATTTATACCCAGGATGTCAGTTACTTGCAGGCCGGTCCCGGTGACGCGCAATGGCAGGCGGGCCGTGCGGATGTCATGGGCGGCTTCAAGCAGATGTTCGATGCCGCAAAGGTCAGCGGAGATACACTGGATATCCGCTTTCGCATCGTGAAGCGCACCAGACAGGGCGATGATGCCGCCGCCGATATCGGCCATTTTAAACTGACGGTTACGCCAAAGGGCAAACCGGCGCAGGTTATGGCGGGCACGTTCATCACCATGCCGGTGAAGCGCCCGGATGGCACCTGGGCCTTTGCCGCCGACAGCTGGGGTCCTGTGAAGGCTGACGCTTATGACAAGGCGGTTAAAGCCGACGGGCTGCGTTTTGATGAATAAGGCTGGCCGCCCGATGTCCTGACTGTACCGCGCCTTCAATGGTGGCGGGCAGGCCGGTGTTGGTCCAGTCGCCGGCCAGATACAGATTCTGCGCCACCTGCGACGCTGGGCGTCGGCGTTCCTGGTCGGGGGCGGCGGCGAAGGTGGCGCGCTTTTCCTTCACGATGCGGCCCGGTGCCGGGCGGTCGGGATCACGCCCGATGGCCGCCGCCACATCGCGCCAGATCAGCCGCAACAGCGCATCCGCGTCGCTGTCGATCAGGGCGTCGGCGGCGCTGATGGTCACGGACAGGACATCATCGCGCAGGAACAGCCATTCCGCCACCCCACCCACCAACCCGACCAGGGGAAGGCCGCCCGGCAGGGTGGCGGGGGCGTCCAGCCGGTAATGGGCGTTCACGATGGCATGGAACCGGTTGGGCACCGGCAGGTCGGGCAGCAGGCGTGATACCGTGTCAGGGGGCAGCGCCAGGACCACGCTGTCGCCGGCCTTCAGGGCCACCCGATCCAACCCGAGATCCAGCAGCACCGCCCGACCATCCGCCGCACGTTCCATTCCTTTCAGGCGGGTACCGAACCGAACCCTTGCCCCCGATCTGTCCAGAAAGGCCAGGGCCGGATCGACGAATGCCGCCGACAGCCCGTCCGGCCCTGCGATCCAGGGTCGGCAGGCGTCTGCCCCGCGCAGCAGGGTGCGGCGGAAGACGGACCAGAGCAGACGGGCCGACCCGGACTCATAGGGCGTGTTCAGGATACTGACGGCAAGCGGCTTCCACAGCCGGTCCGTTAACGCCCGCCCTTCCGGCAGCACATCCGCTACCCGTGCATCCGGGTTGGCGAAGGCCAGCTTGAGTGCCGGCAGATAGGCCAACAGGCCACTGTCGGGCACCCGCCGTGCAGAATCGGTCAGCCACAGGGGCAGGATGCCGTTATCTGGACGCAGGGACCAGGACCGGCCATCGCGCAGATCCAGAAAGGGCAGGGTAACCGGATCGACCGTTATCAGGCCCGTCCGCCCGCCAATTCGGTCCAGATAGGCGAAACATTCGGTGTTGGCACCCAGGATCAGGTGATTGCCATTATCGATGGTCCGGTCCAGCACGCTGTCATGCCAGGAGCGGCAGCGACCGCCGGCATGGTCGGTGGCTTCATAAAGGGTGACGGAATGGCCCGCCGCCGCCAGCGCGGTGGCGCAGGCCAGGCCCGACAGGCCGGCCCCGACGATATGGACGGTGCCCGTCACAGGCGGGGTGCGCGACCCAGGGCGCAGGATAGCGCCACGCTGATTTTTTCCCAGCGGCCCAGGCGCGGACGGCGGGACAGGACGTCGGGTGACCAGCCACGCAGACGCAGGCGCAACAGGATGCGGTGATACAGCACCATCATGGCGGCCGCCGGCCACAGCTTGCGATGCGGCTGCTTCAACAGGCTGTTGGCCTGATGGAACGCGGCCTCGGCGCGTGCCGCCAACGCCTCACAGACCTGCGGCAGGGCCGGATCGGTCAGTACCGCGACGGGGTCGGACTGCACCGCATAGATATCGACGCCCGCATCCTCCAGCATCTCTTCCGGCAGGTAGCAGCGGCCATCGCGTGCATCTTCCTCCACATCCCGCAGGATGTTGGTGAGCTGCAACGCCTCGCCGAGAGCGAGCGCGAAGGCATCGGCGCTGGCATCGCCCTTGCCGAAGACACGGACGGACAATAGGCCCACGGCCCCCGCCACGCGCCGGCAATATTGCGCCAGCATGCCCAGCGACGGGGCGCGGATGGGGCCGTCCACGTCCATCATCATGCCGTCGATCACCGCCTGAAATTCCGCCTGTGGCAGGTTGTAGCGGCGGACGGCGGAGGCCAGATCCCGCAGACGCCCATGGTGGCGGCCGGCACCCGGCATGCCATACATGGCGTCGATGCGGCGCTGCCAGTCGGTCAGGGCACCGCGCTTGACCTCGTTATTCTCCTTGCCGTCGGCAATGTCGTCCACGGCACGGCAGAAGCCATAAATGGCGAACATGGCCCGGCGCTTGCGCTGTCCCAGCAGGCGCAGTGGCCAGTAGAAGGTGGAGGTGCCGCAGCTTCCGGCCTTGGCCAGTCCGCTTTCCGGCGACAGGCGTGGTGGACGGCGCGACATGCCGCGCAGCACGCCCAACAGCACCGCGCCGATCCGGCTGAATGCCGACAACTGCACCTTGCCGGCCAGCGGGTCGCGGCGGCGCAGCTGCTTCGACAGGGCCACTGCCATCTCAATGATCACTGCCGATTCCATGCGCAGGCCGGGATTGGCGATCAGGCGGGGCAGGGCGCTGGCCCGGCGCAGCAGCGAATCGACATTGTCCAGCGTCCGGTCGATGACGACGCGTACCGGCGGCGTCGCCTCCGTCTCCACCAGATGTTCGACCGACCCACCCGCTTCTTTGAACCAGGATGTGGGCAGGTAGCAGCGGCCAAGCTCCACCCAGTCATGCCGACAATCCTGAATATGGTTCAGGATCTGCAAGGCAGTGCAAAGCGCATCCGATGGTGGGGCCGCGTTGATCCCCTCCCCATGCAGTTCCAGCAGGAACCGGCCCACGGGGTTGGCGGAGTAACGGCAATAAAGGACAAGGTCCTGCCAGGTCTTGCAATGGCTGCCCGTGGCATCCCGACGAAAGGCCTGCAGCAGCTGCCGGGCATGCAGACCCGACACGCCGGTCGCGGTCTGCGTAGCCTTTAGGGTCAGGGCCGGGGCCAGCCAGGGCTGGTTGCCGATGCCGCTGACCAGCGCGCGTTCCAGCGCGTCCAACTGTGCGATCTTCATGTCGGGTTCGACATGCGGGTCGTCGGCAATATCATCGGCCAGCCGCGCGAAGGCATAGAAGGCCATGACATGCGGACGATAGGGGGCCGGGATCAGCCGGGAAGCGACGGGAAAATTCTCCGCCTCCGCGCCCTTGCGGGCGGCAGGATCGCCCGGTTGGGCGGGGTTCTGTGCTGACAGGCGGAATTCAGCCATGGGTCCCGGCGCTCTTCATCATCATCACCCTACTTTGCCACGACATGGCGACAGGGAGAAGTGGCGATAATGGGGCGCGACCCCGATATGACAAACCCCGCCGGTTGGGCCGACGGGGTTTGCATTACGTTTCATGTTCCCTCAGCCACAGGGCACTGCCATCCGGTGCCTGAGAGAATATGAAAAGTTTTAAATCACCGAACCAGCCTTGATCTTGTCCAGGCGGGCATTCACGGCGTCCCAATTGACCGTGTTCCACCAGGCGGCCAGATAGTCGGCGCGGCGGTTCTGATATTTCAGGTAGTAGGCGTGTTCCCAGACGTCATTGCCGAACAGGACCGGGGTGCCGTTGAACAGCGGCGTGTCCTGGTTCGGCTGCGCCACGATGGCCAGCTTGCCGGCGGTATCGGCGGTGACGAACACCCAGCCGGAGCCGAACTGCTTGGTCCCGGCCTCGTTGAACTTCTTCTTGAAGTCCTCAAAGCTGCCGAAATCGCGGGTGATGGCGGAGCCCACCTCACCGGTCGGGTCGCCACCGCCATTCGGACCCATGATGGACCAGAACATGGAATGGTTGGCGTGACCGCCGCCATTGTTGCGCACGGCGGTGCGGATGCTTTCCGGCAGCTCGCCCAGACGCTTCAGCAGGTCTTCCAGCGACAGGTCATGCAGCTGGCTGTGGTCGGCCAGGGCGTTGTTCAGGTTGGTGATATAGGTCTGGTGATGCTTGCCATGGTGGGTGGCCATGGTCAGCGCGTCGATATGCGGCTCCAGCGCCGCGGTGTCATAGGTCAGTGCCGGCAGGGTGAAGGCCATGATGATGGCTCCTGTTCTCTCTCGGGGTGGGTGTCGCCCCTGACGCGGGGACGACCGGACACGGGGTTGAGAGATACGACCGCGCCGCGCGCGGGTCAACCTGCTCGACCCCTGAATAATTGTCGGAACAACCATATGGGATGCTTGGGCTTTGCGAACAGGGGCAGAGCGCCTATAAGGCGGCAATCACCCCTGTTGGATTGAGCAAGAATGGCGCCCCCCGCCCTGTCCGCCTGTGCCGAGGCGGTCCGCAAGCATGACAATGACCGCTTCCTGACCGCGCTGTTCGCGCCCGCCGGGGTGCGGGAGGATTTGTTCGCGCTCTACGCCTTCAACCATGAGGTTGCCAAGACGCGGGAGGTGGTGACGGAGCCGACCCTGGGCCAGATCCGCCTGCAATGGTGGCGGGAGAGCGTCGAGGGCGCCTTTGAGGGCCGTCCCCGCCGGCACGACGTGGTGGAACCGCTGGCGACGGCAATTCTCCGCCACGGGCTGGACCGGACCCAGTTCGACCTTCTGATCGACGGGCGGGAGGCCGACCTGGATGATGAGGCACCAGCCGACATGGAGTGCCTGATCAACTATGCGCAAGTGACGGGCGCGCCCCTGACCCGGCTGGCCTGTCAGACATTGGGTGCCGGCGATCCGGCGACGATGGAGGCGGCCCGGCTGGTCGGCACAGCCTGGGCGCTGACCGGCATCCTGCGCGCCGCACCCTTTCTGGCGCGCGGTCACCGTTCGCGCCTTCCCCTGACCCTGATGGTCGAACATGGAGTGACGGAACCGTCCCTGTTCGATGGCAAGCCCGAACCGGGCCTGTCCAAGGTCGCGACCGCCGTGGCCGATGCCGCCCGGTCACTGCTGACCGATGCCCGCCGGATGCGACGCGACGTGGCGAAGGCGGCCCTGCCGGCCCTGCTGCCGGCCACCCTGGCCGACCATTACCTGGGCCGTATGGCGGCGGTCGGGTACGATTTGATGAACCCGATCCTGCTACGCCCCAGCGTGCGCCGCCCGCTGTCCGTGGGGTGGGCCGCGACCATCGGGCGGTGGTGAAGCGACCGTCCGTGCAACGCTGTGAAACACAAATTCAAGGCGTGTTTCACTTGATGCGCCGGGCGGCAGCCGCAGAGTCCGCCCTTTGATTGAGTTTATATAGCATATTCTGGTCGGGATTTCAGCAGTCCGTCCGTTCTGGTTCACAGACCAATGAACAGGCCATATGATCAGCGGCATTTACGTCGGCTCTGGCTGTTGTCAAATCTCAAGAGGCGCGATGCACCTCAATCAAAACAGGTTTTCTGTTCCTGAGAATGATTCGGAATTGGTGCCGTCAGGAAATGCAATTACAATGAACGTAATTTTCATCGAGTGAGGATCAGTTATGTCCCGGCCTACGTTGAGCATCTGTATTCCTACCCACAGACGGGCAGAGATATTGCGCGGCACTTTGCGATATCTATTGGAAGAAATACATTTCCCATTTCAATATGAGGTTTGCGTATCTGATAACGTATCCGAGGATGGAACGACTGAAGTCGTGGCCGAATTTATTAAGAAAAACCATCCTGTAAAATATAGGAAGAACGAAACATTGGTCAGTGGGGTCGTGAATTTTTCCAATGCAATTCGTCAGGGATCCGGAGATTTTCTGATTGTAATGGCTGACGACGACAGACTGATACCTGAACAGCTTTCGAAAGTTGTTCAGTTTCTTCAGATAAATGATAAGTTTGTCGCTGCATATGCGCCATTTGAATTCTATAGTGATAAGACAATATCAAGGCAATGTCTGTCAGTTGAAAATGAAAATTTTCCAGAAATAACAACCTTATCTGTGGATAATGTTTTTGCGACACTGGAATTTTTTCTTAGTATGATTTTGCCTCCGGAGGCGATGGTTTATAGAAACACAGTTTCAAATTTGGCTTTTAGTAACACGAAATTCTGCTATGGCTGCTATTTTGATATGACGAGCCTATTACTGCAGGGTAACGTTGCATATTTCCGTGAGCCATTCTATCGTTGGGTTACTGAGTTTGAGACACCAGATCAGCGAACCCATGCCAGCGTCAAGGAAAGTCGAGGCGGTTGGTCAGAATGGCGTGGCGGCATGGAAGAAATGATCAATATGTTGATGGCGCGGGCCTCTATCGGCATTGATGGAGAAATTAAGGATGTGTGCAACAATAAGCTCGATGCTTTTGAGCTTAGGAGAATGGAAGTGGCGCTGAATGCACACTTGGCAGTTAATGATCTTGTAAGTGTGTATGAAATTTATATAAGAATGAAAATTTTTTCTAAGTTGAAAAATATTGACCTGTCTCCATTGGAAAATTACAATGTTGCAACAAGTAGACTTCCTGGTGTTGTGCAGTGGATGTATGTTATTGGACTGATAAAAAATGACGAAACCTGCGATAATGTGTATTTTTACAATCTGGATACTGAAGTAACGTTGGATGACATAAAGCATGCTTTTAGTATGCATTCAGTGAAAGCATCTGTGCAACGATTGTCAGATACATTGGCAGAGAACATTGACGTCTTGAAAGAGGACGGAAAGACACGATTTATTATCGTTAGAACGCCAGCCGAAAGGAGAGGGCTTCTGGAGAATAGCACGTATCCGGCAGGTCAGATTCTGGATATGGAAACCATCACCCATCGCTTCCCAATCTGAACCGTGTCGATCAATGCCGAGTTCAGCATCGGTTCTGTTGGAATGAGGGAGGCAGGTTCCCCTGCCTCCCTCATTCCAGAGCTTACCTCCAACGACCGGAAACACGCTCCACCCTTCATCTCCAGCGCCGGCCGGAGCTGTTTTGGGTCAACCGAAAACAGCGCAAGTCACCCCAGCCGCGCCAGCGCATCCGCCAGCTTGGCCCGCACCGTGTCGGCTTCGGCCCGGCGGTCGCGCTGTTCTTCGATCACTTCTTCCGGGGCCTTGTCGACGAAGTTCTTGTTGGAGAGCTTGGCGTCGATCTTCGCGATGTCCTGTTCCAGCTTGCCGATTTCCTTGGCCAGACGCGCCTTTTCCTTCTCCACATCGATGAAGTCGGCTAGCGGCAGGATCAGGGTGGCTTCGTCCAGGATGGCCTGGGCGGAGCCTTTGGCGGCGTCTTCGCTGGTCGTTTCTACGCCGGACAGGCGGGCCAGACGCAGGATTAGGTCGCGGTGGGTGGCCAGACGCTGACGCGTGACCTCCGACGCGCCTTTCAGCAGCAGCGGCAACTGCGCCGACGGCGGCACGTTCATTTCCGACCGGACGGTGCGGATGGTGGAAATCAGGCGCACGACCCATTCCATCTCATCGCCTGCCGCTGCATCGACCAAGGTCGCCTGGGGCAGGGGCCAGGGGGCGGAGATCAGCGTCTGGCCCGCACCACCCAGCTTCTCGTTCAGTTCCTCCGTGATGAAGGGCATGACGGGATGCAACAGGTGCAGAATACGGTCCAGCACCCAGGCGGTGGTGGCGCGGGTTTCGGCCTTAGCGGCTTCATCCTCACCATTCAGGATGGGCTTGGTGAATTCCAGATACCAGTCGCAGAAGCTGTTCCAGGCGAACTGATAGATGCCATTGGCTGCCTCGTTGAACTTATAGGCGTCCAGCGCGTCGGTGACACGGCCCGCCGCCTGCTGTACCGCCCCCACGATCCATTTATTGACGGTCAGCTTCACAGCCGCCGGATCAAAGCCCGGCACCTGCGCCACCTGATTCATCTCGGCATAGCGGGCAGCGTTCCACAGCTTGGTGGCGAAGTTGCGATAGCCTTCGACGCGGTTCACGGCCAGCTTGATGTCGCGGCCCTGGGCCGCCATGGCCGTCAGGGTGAAGCGCAGGGCGTCACAGCCATACTGGTCGATCACTTCCAGCGGGTCGATGACATTGCCCTTCGACTTCGACATCTTCTGGCCCTTCTCATCGCGGACCAGTGCGTGGATATAGACCGTCTTGAACGGCACATCGCCCATGAAATGGATGCCCATCATCATCATGCGGGCAACCCAGAAGAAGATGATGTCAAAGCCGGTGACCAGCACGTCGCCGGGGTAATAGCGATCCAGCTCCGGCACCTTTTCCGGCCAGCCCAGGGTGCTGAACGGCCACAGGGCCGACGAGAACCAGGTATCCAGCACGTCGCTGTCACGGGTCAGGGAAACATCGGCACCGGCTAGGGCTTGGGCCTCTTCCGCCGTCTCCGCCACGAAGACATTGCCGTCCGCATCATACCAGGCGGGGATCTGGTGACCCCACCAGAGCTGACGCGAGATGCACCAGGGCTGGATGTTGCGCATCCATTCGAAATAGGTGTTTTCCCAGTTCTTCGGGACAAACACGGTCTTACCGGTTTCAACGGCCTCGATGGCCGGCTTGGCCAGCGTTGCGGCGTCGCAATACCATTGATCGGTCAGCCAGGGTTCAATGACCACGCCGGACCGGTCGCCATGCGGCTGGGTCATCTTGTGCGGGACAATCTGTTCCAGCAGCTCCAGCGCCTCAAGATCGGCGACGACTTGTCTGCGGGCCTCATACCGATCCAGGCCGCGATAGGACTCGGGCACCGGCTCGCTGAAGGCTTCCAGACGGCCATTGGCGTCCGGCTTGTACCCTTCGAAGGCCTGCACGATACGGGCATCGCGGTCCAGCAGGTTGATCAGCGGCAGCTTGTGGCGCTTACCCACCTCGAAATCGTTGAAGTCATGGGCGGGCGTGATCTTCACGGCACCCGACCCCGTCTCCGGATCGGCATACTCATCCGCCACGATGGGGATCAGGCGGCCGACCAGGGGCAGGCGCACGAACTTGCCAATCAGGTCCTTGTAACGCTCATCCTCAGGATGAACGGCCACGGCGGTGTCGGCAAGCATGGTTTCCGGCCGGGTGGTGGCGACCACGATATAGCGGCCTTCCTGCCCGTCGATGGGATAGCGGAAGTGCCACAGATTGCCGTTCACCTCCTTCTGCTCGACCTCCAGGTCGGAGATGGCGGTGTGCAGCTTGGGGTCCCAGTTGACCAGACGCTTGTCGCGATAGATCAGGCCCTGGCGGTACAGTTCCACGAACACCTTGCGGACGGCCTTGTTCAGGCCCTCATCCATCGTGAAGCGTTCACGCGCCCAGTCGGTGGAGGCGCCCAGGCGACGCAGCTGTGTCGTGATGGTGCCGCCGGATTCCGCCTTCCATTCCCAGACCTTCTCCAGGAACTTTTCGCGGCCCAGCGCCTGACGGCTGACACCTTCCTTGGCCAGATTGCGTTCCACCACCATCTGGGTGGCGATGCCGGCATGGTCGGTACCGGGCTGCCACAGGGCATCCTTGCCGCGCATACGCTGATAGCGGATCAGGATATCCTGCAAGGTGAAGGTCAGCGCGTGGCCCATATGCAGGCTGCCCGTTACGTTGGGCGGCGGCATCATGATGGTATAGGGCGTCTGGTTCGAATCGACGTGTGCGGCAAAGGCACCCGTCTGCTCCCAACGCTGGTAATGGCTGGCTTCAACCTCGGCGGGGGAGAACGTCTTTTCCAACATGATGGCCGGACCTTCCGGGTAAGGGGGATCGGGTTAGATAAAGGAAAAGGGGCGGCACCAGCAAGGCGCCGCCCCTTTTGTTCACGTCAAAGCAGGCAAGCGCGTCAGTCGAGGCCGCGCCGTACTACCCGCTCAATCTCACGCTTGACCATACGCTCCACCATGGAGGGCAGGTTGTCGTCCAGCCATTCACGGATCATGGGACGCACGATCTCATAAACAATCTGTTCCAGCGTGACGTCGGCGCGACCGATGGGGCCATCGCCCGTCAGGCTCGGGCCGCCACGGCGATAGCCAGCGAGACCGGAGGCAAATGCTCGGCTGGCCGCGTCGGCGGCATAGTCGGAGATCAGGCCGCCATCGTCCGGTGGCGGTGCACGGCGCGGTGGCGGCGGCGGGCTGTAATATTCCGGCTCCTCCTGAACCATCTGGGTCAGTTCCAGCGGCTCTTCTTCCATCGGGCCGAAATCCGGCTCCGGCTCCGGATCGTCCATCATCATCGCCATGGGAGGCGGTGGCGGCGGGGGAGGCGGCGGCGGAGGGGGGGGAGGTGGCGGCGGTGGCGGGGGGGGAGGTGGCGGCGGCGGGGGAGGAGGCGGTGGCGCTGCCTCTTCCCCTGGCGTGTCGCCATCTTCTGAAATGATCCTGCGAATGGAAGCGAGGATCTCTTCCATCGATGGTTCTTGTGAGGACCCTTTGTCGGCCATTTCGCGCGTAACCTGACCTTCCACGAATTCGTTGGCAAGCCTAGGGCAGAACGCGAGAAATTTCCACGAACTTGTTAACAGGATTGAATAATCGGCCCTGCAGCAGGCCCAAAAGCAAAGGGGAGGCTGTTTGGCCTCCCCCGCTGATGCTGATTTGCGTCAAATGCCGCCGAATCAATCGGCCGACAGACCCCAAATCTTGCTGGACGCGCTGTTGTAATGCGCCTCCACATCATAGACCTGAACCGGCAGGCCCAGGCTGCCGACCGACAGCTGACCGGTGGCGGCCATCACCTGGAAGCTGGCCACAACCTCGTCACGCTGGGCACGCACCAGCTCGACCTGGGCGTTCAGCAGTTCCTGTTCGGCGTCCAACGTATCCAGAACGGTGCGCGACCCGACGGTCGCTTCCTGACGCACGCCTTCCAGGGCGATGTTGGCAGCGCGCACCTGCTCATTACGCGACTTGATGGAGGCGCGGGCCGTGCTCAGGGCTTCCCAGGCGCGGATGCCGGTCTCGCGGGCGTTGCGGACCGCTTCATCGATCTGGATGCGGCGCTGCGACGCGGTCTGCTTGGCTTCGCGCACACGGGCGGTGGTGCCGCCAGCTTCGTAGATGGGAACCGAGACGCGGGCGATGATGGCGCCATTGTCCAGATCGCCCAAGGTACCCGGACGGTCCCAGGTACGGCTGTAGGAACCGACCAGCGAGACGGTGGGCAGCAACTCACCGGCGACCTGATCGACAGCGGCATCGGCGGCGCGTTCAGAGAACTTGGCGGCTTGGACCTGCGGATTGTTCTGTTCCGCCAACGCGATGGTGGCATCCAGCGACGCCGGCAGACCGGTCAGGGGGGCTGCCTGCTTCACGCCCTGCGGCACGGCACCGATCAGGCGGGCGAAGGTAGCGCGGCTGGCGTTCAAGGCACCTTCGGCGGCGATGCGGTTGGAGGTCGACAGGGCCAGACGCGACTCGGACTGGCTGACGTCGGTGCGGGTGATCTCACCCACGCGGAACCGGTCATTGGCCGCTTCCAGCTGACGCTTCAGCACCTGCTCGTTGTTGATGGTCAGCTGTAACACCGCTTCGTCGCGGACCACATCGGAATAGGCCTGGGCGGCGGCCAGCAGCACCGACTGTTCGGTGGACAAGAGGCTGGCACGCTGCGCCTGGATCAGGGCTTCGGCGCGGCTCATGCCGGCCATGGTGCGGCCACCGCGGAAAATCGGCTGTATGATTTCGGCGCTTGCGGACTTTTCGGTCCAGTACGTCTCAACCGGGCCGTTCTTCTGCAGGTTACGGCTGGCGCTGCCATTGGCGGTGATGGTCGGCAGGTAGCCAGCCTTGGCCTGCGGCAGCAGCTCATCGGTGGCGCGCAGTTGGGCGCGGGCGGCGTCCAGGGTGGGGTTGGACTGATAGGCCTGTACCAGCGCGTCCTGCAGGGACTGCGCATTGGCGGGGGAAAGGCCAAGTCCGAATGCCAGGGCCACGGCCGGCAGAGCGGCGCGCGCCACGCGGCGCAGGATCAGGCTGGTCGGGGACGGCTTCAGACGGCTGGAGTCCATGGTCAATACACCTTCATGGTCGGATCGATACGCCGGGCCCAAGCGTCGATTCCGCCCGCAAGATTGATAGCCCGGTCGAAACCCTGGGTGCGCAGCCATTGTGTGGCGTGCGCGCTTCGCATGCCGTGGTGGCAAAGGACCGCGATATCACGATCCTTCGGCAATGCCGCCACGGCCGACGGCAATTGCCCGAGCGGAATGTGGATGCTTTGCATGATCTGGCAAAGTTCCACTTCCCAGGGTTCGCGTACATCCAGCACGACAACCCCGTCATCCACCCGGAGCCTGTCCGCCAAATCCTCCACCGTCAGCTCATTGTCTGTGATGGGGCGCACAGGAGTTCTCCGGATACTGGATCAGAACTGGAAATCGGCCTTGGCTTCAAAGCCCGGCAGCAGGGCCGCCGATGCATCGAACAGGATGCGGCTGGACACTTGTCCACCATTCTTCTGATAGAGACGGGCCACGCCCTGGCCGCTTTCCGGCAGGACAACGGCCAGAAGACGCCCGCCCTCGGCCAGCTGATCCAGCAGCGAAGCCGGAACGGCGGCGACCGCACCCTCCAGGATGATCACATTATAGGGGGCCTGCTTTGCCCAGCCTGCATTCAGCGGGCCGTGCATGACGGCGGCGTTGTCCACGCCCTGGGTCTGCATCGCCTGATTGGCGAAGGCAGCCAGTTCGCTGTCCGATTCCAGCGCCACGACGGTGGCGGCGAGGCGGCCCAGCACGGCGGCGGAATAGCCGGTGCCGGTGCCCACATCCAGAACCATGTCGGTTGCTTCAATCTTGGCATCGTTCAGCAGGCGGGCCAGAACCATCGGTTCCAGCAGGTAGCGGCCCTTCGACACCGGAATGCTCTTGTCGACATAGGCGACGCCACGCAGGCTGTCGGGCACGAACTGGTCGCGCGGAACCGCCAGGAAGGCATCGACCACACGCTGATCGGTCACCTTGTTGGGCCGGATCTGGCCTTCGACCATGTTCAGACGGGCGGCGCTATATTCGGTGGTGGCCATCATGGACGTGTCTGTCGCGCTGGGGAAAGGAAGGGCGGGTGGGTTCGGCCGCCGGAAAGCGCCCAACCCACGCTGCTATATATCCGTCCCGTCCGCGGAACACAATGTTGCGCCTGCACCACAGACATCTGTGATGGAATTCTTAATCCAAACCCTTGACCTTGGTGGCGGCACCCGTCTATATACCGGCCCCACCCCGGACGGCGATGCCGGACGGTGGCACCGATGGCGCGGTGGCAGAATGGTGATGCAACGGACTGCAAATCCGTGAATCCGGGTTCGATTCCCGGCCGTGCCTCCAGATTTAAAAAGGCCCGTCCTCGTGACGGGCTTTTTTGTTTTCATTGACCACTCAACCCTTTCTCCAGTGCTGCTCGCAGGTCTGCCGGTGTGTCGGCGGCGTCCCGCAGCAATGGCAGGCGCAGAAGCGCCATGATGGACAGGCTGTCGGTGATCTCCCCCGACAGGGCCATCTCCAGCGCCGCGCGCAGTGGCAGGCGGCGCAGGCGCAATTGTTCGGTATCGTCGGGCTCTGCCGCACCTTCCGTCAGGTCCCAGGCGACATAGAGCGTGCCTTCCTCGTCCGACACGCTGTTGGATAAGGCGACGCGGGGGATGATGGGGAGAATGCGGGCGGCGGTCAGCCCCGTTTCCTCCCGCAACTCGCGCAGGGCACCCAAGGCCGGGTCCTCACCTGCCGGCACCCCGCCTTCGGGAATTTCCCAGCTGTAGCGGTTCAGCGGGAAGCGGTACTGTCCCACCAGCCATGTGGCGCCATCCGCCGCCACCGGGACCACGCCGACGGCATGATTTTGGAAATGCACCAGACCATAGATGCCGGGATCGCCGCTGGGTTTCAGCACATCATGATGATCGACGCGGATCCAGGGATTCTCATAAACCGTGCGGCGGGTCAGCGTGCGCCAGGGATTGGCGTCCGGATCGTGGTCGCGCATGCGTGTCCCCCTTGTCAGACATGGGTTCAGGCTACTGGAATCACAGGGATTTTCCAGCCCGATCAAGAAAATGCGCGAAATCGCGAAACAGGGGTTTACAAACCTGGATCGGGTTGGCTATAAGCCCGCCCACCGCACGATGCGGCGCCGATGACGCGCCACGTTGTGAGCACTGATCCCAGGTAGCTCAGAGGTAGAGCAGGCGGCTGTTAACCGCCCGGTCGGGGGTTCGAATCCCTCCCTGGGAGCCAATCGGCAGGGCCGGATGCCCAAAAGCGTCCGGCCCTGTTCATTCAGGGGTGCGATTGGCACGCGTACCATAGTAGTTCCAGTGTTGGAAATGGCCTGATCCCAGGTAGCTCAGAGGTAGAGCAGGCGGCTGTTAACCGCCCGGTCGGGGGTTCGAATCCCTCCCTGGGAGCCATTTCAACCTGGCCCGTTCTGACGGGCTCTTCGGAATATCCCCGACATGGTCGATATCACTCCCATCATCCCTGCTGACCGTCAGGTCATCGATACCTATGGCCCTGGCCGTTTCCGGGTGTCGAATGTGGTGCATGAAGGGGCGGTGATCGTTTTTCCTGACCGGACGGTTGCCTGGGATACGCCCGGCTTCGCCGGTCTGACCGCCGATCATTTCACGACCGTGCTTGCCGCCGATCCTAAGCCGGATGTGCTGCTGCTGGGTTCCGGTGCCCGCATGCAGTTGCTGCCATCGGCACTGCGCAAGGCGCTGCGGGAGCAGGGATTGGTCGTGGATGTCATGGACAGTCCCGCCGCCTGCCGCACCTATAATGTGCTGCTTGCCGAGGGGCGGCGCGTGGCCGCCGCCTTGCTGACGGTATAATCCCGCCTCACCGTGCGGCGATGGTTACGGTGATCGTGTCAGCATAATCGCCGGCGACGCGTTCGGTTGAGATCGGCACCGTCACCTTCAGGTCGGATTTCTTGCCGAACTGCGCCGTCGAACGCTGAACCACCATCTGGCTGGTCAGGGTGCCGGCATTGCTGTCGTAATCGACAGAATAGGCGATTTCATTGGCACCGCTTTTCATCTTGCCGCCATTGGCCGAGGCCAGGCTGATGGAATAGCCATTGCCCGCATTGCAGCTTTCCGTCACCGACCCGACCGTTTTCGACCCTTCGCCGCTGGTCAGGTTCCAGATGACATTATTGTCCTGCACGCTGATGGCGCAGGACATAGGCATATTGCCCCGCAATGAGAAAGTGCCACCCGTGCCTTGCGCCTTCGCGGCGGGCATCAGGGCGGTTGACGACAAAAGCAGGGCCAGGATGGCCCGGACCAGCATATGGCGCATTCTGCACCTCTCCATCCGGATATGGAAAACCCCGCCCGGTTTCGGGCGGGGTTTGGTCGGTAAGCTTACTTGGCGGCGATGGTGACCGTGACAGTGTCGGCATAGTCGCCGGCGATATACTGGTCGGAGGCGGCGATGGTGACCTTCAGGTCGGACTTCTTGCCGAACTGGGCGGTAGAGCGGTCAACGACCATCTGGCTGGTCAGCGCGCCACCCTGGCCGTCATAATTGACGGAGTAATCGATGGTGAAGTTGCCGGACTTCAGCTTGCCGGCGTTGGCGGAGGCCAGCGTGATCTTGTAGCCGGAGCCGGAATTGCAGGTCTCAGTGACCGAACCGACCGTCTTGGCGGTTTCACCGGCCTTCAGGGCCAGCGACTGGTTCAGGTCCTGGACGGCGATGGTGCAGGACAGAGCGACATTGCCCTTCAGCTGGATCGTACCGGACGCGTTCTGGGCCATGGCCGGAGCAGCGAAAGCAACGGCGATGGCGGCAGCGGCGGCGGTCTTGGCGAAGAACTTGGTCATGATGTCGGCTCCGTCTGAGCTTTTATTTCTGGGAAGGCATCGGCCTTTCTGATCACTCCTGCTGCACGGAGTATGCCAATCGGATAAGGGCAGAATCCGGGGTTAAAATCGCGCGCCCAAGGGAGGGTTTGTTAAAATATGCAATGCATTAGGCAATTAGTGCGCGGGAATTTGCAAAAAGCAACGACGGCTGCAAATGGAGGATGTGAAGAACCATATCCTTGCCATCAACCTTCCATGATTGCCGTTCATGGTCGCCCAGCTTGCGGGATCGGCTGGGGTGGGTTGATGCTTGGCCCTGTCATAAAGACCCGTTGTCGCGTTAGCTTGGTGATCAGGGGACAAAGCCGCTTGCAATGGCGGTGGGGAAGGGTGGCATGAGCAACCTGTCAGATCGCAATCTGGGGGCGGAAGCGCGGCTGAAGGCCGTGTTCGCGCGTGAGCAGTCGCGCGGGATCGAAATGGCCACCTGGGCCCGGCTGATCGGCCTGGGCGCTATCCTCAGCTGGATTGCCGCGCTGGACCAGTCGGTCGGGAACATTGCGGCCTACATCTGCATCGCGATCCTGGCCTGTAACGGCCTGGGGCTGTGGGCCCTGCACCGCACGCGGCTGTTCCGGCCCTGGCACCTGTTCGCCTCGGTTGCGTTCGACAATGCCACCATTGCTGCGGTGATGACGGTCCCCGTTATTTTCAGCGGGGAGGTGATGCCAGCCGCCCTGACCACGCGCAGCGTCTGGTTTGCCGTTTTCTTCCTGATGGTGGCGAGTTCGGCCACGTTGCAGCGCCCGGCCCTGGTGGTGTGGAGCGGGTTGACCGCTGCCCTGTCCTGGTCGGCGGTCATCGTGCACGCGCTGCGGGAGCCGCGAACCTTCACCATGCCGATGGACTGGCCCTATCACAGCACCAGCCTCACCGAGATATTCGAGGTCATGCTGGACCCCTATTATGTGGACCTGCCTGGCTGGCTCAGTCAGGTGTTGGTCCTGATACTGGTGGCCCTGACCCTGGCGGCGGCAGTGCGACGGTCCAAAATGCTGCTGGTCAGTCAGGCCGCGACCGAGTGTGAGCGGGCAAACCTGGCCCGTTATTTCTCGCCGGACATGGTGGAACGGCTGGCCGCCAGCGACAGTCCCCTGTCACAGCCCAATACCCGTGTCGTCTCCGTGCTGTTCGCCGATCTGACGGGTTTCACCCGCCTGTGCGAGAATGCGCCGGCGGGTGAGATCATTGACCTGTTGCGTCAGTTCCGCATCCGCATGGAGCAGGCCGTCTTTACCCATGGCGGCACCGTCGACAAATATATCGGCGACTGCGTCATGGCCACCTTTGGCCTGCTGGCACCCAGCGGCCGGGACCCCGCCGCCGCTTTAGCGTGCGCCCACGACATGCAGGATGCCATCGACGACTGGAACCGGGAGCGCGCAGCCCGGGGCCTGCCCCTGGTGGGGCTGGGCATCGGCGTACATTACGGGGCCGTGGTGGCCGGCGATATCGGATCGGATCAGCGGCTGGAATTTACGGTCATCGGCGATACCGTCAATGTCGCCAGCCGCCTGATGCATCTGACCCGGGAACTGGAAGCTGGCATCGTCATCTCTGACGAGGTGGCGGGGGCCGCCCTGGTGACCGATGGAGAGACCGCCCTGGCGGGTTACCGGCGGGTGGAGGAAATGCCCCTTAGGGGCCGTGAAGGCACCATCGCGCTTTGGTACCGGCCCCTGGTTTTGCGCGACGATGTCGCGGCCTGAACCAAACGCGTGTTAGACTGGCCTCTCATCAGCCCCTGCATGAATGCGTGACGACCCATGTTCACCGGCTTCTTCTATGACCTGCGCAAGGCCGGCGTGCCCGTCAGCCTGAAGGAATATCTGGCGCTGATGGAGGCGATGCAGGCCGGCATCGCCGGCTATGCGGTGGAGGACTTCTACTACCTGTCGCGCGCCATCCTGGTGAAGGATGAGCGTAATCTCGACAAGTTTGACCGGGTTTTCGCGACTGTTTTCAAGGGCTTGGAAGGCTCTGCTGCCATCGGCGCTGAGGAACTGACAGCCCGTATCCCCGACGAATGGCTGCGCAAGCTGGCCGAGAAATTCCTGACCGAGGAGGAAAAGGCGCAGATCGAGGCGCTGGGCGGCTGGGACAAGCTGATGGAGACGCTGGCGCAGCGACTGGCCGAACAATCGGGGCGCCACCAGGGCGGCAATAAATGGATCGGCACGGCGGGGACCAGCCCTTTCGGCGCCCATGGCTATAACCCAGAAGGCGTGCGCATCGGCCAGGATGGCAGCCGCCATCGCCGGGCCGTGAAGGTCTGGGACAAGCGGGAATTTCGCAATCTGGATGACAGCGTCGAACTGGGCACCCGCAACATCAAGGTGGCGCTCCGCCGTCTGCGCAAATTCGCACGCCAGGGGGCCGCCGATGTGCTGGACCTGCCTGACACGATCAGTTCAACGGCGCGCAATGCGGGCTGGCTGGACATCAAGATGGTGCCGGAACGGCATAACGCCGTGAAGGTGCTGCTGTTCCTGGATGTTGGCGGCTCAATGGATGACCATATCCGCTTGTGTGAGGAACTGTTCAGTGCCGCGCGCGGGGAGTTCAAGCATCTGGAATATTATTACTTTCACAATTGCGTCTATGAAGGCGTGTGGAAGGATAATAAGCGCCGGCATGTGGAAAAACTGTCCACCTTCGACGTCATCAACACCTATGGCCCTGACTATAAGCTGGTCTTTGTCGGCGATGCCTCCATGAGTCCCTATGAGATCACGCAGCCCGGCGGATCGGTGGAGCATTTCAATGAGGAGGCGGGCATTGTCTGGATGCGCCGCCTGCTGGACAAGTACACCCACGCCATCTGGCTGAACCCGGCGGATGAGCGCTACTGGTCCTATACGCAGTCGATCGGCATCTTCCAGAAGATTATGGCGGGCCGCATGTATCCGCTGACCCTGGCCGGGCTGGATGCGGGCATGCGGGAACTGATGCGCTGATCAACTCTCCCGCCGGCATCGGTTTTTTGTTAGGCTGAAGCCCGCACCGCTACAACTGTATCCGCTGTGAAACACGCCGCGAAACCATGTTGCACAGGGTTTCACATCCGCCGTGGACTGCTCCCCAAGCTTGAGACAAGGATGTTGCACAGCGTTTCACGGGCTTGTCCGGCACGTCCTATGAAACACGCGATGCCGGGATGTTGCACAGTGTTTCACAGGGCGGTTCGTCGCCCCGTCACGAAAAATATCGGGGGAAGGGGTGGTTTAGACACAAAAGTTCTTTGTGATCCGTGACTTGCGCCGCCGGGTCAGGGCCGCCCCGACCTTCGGTGCGATTGTGCGAAAACGGTAACGGGATTAACTTCGCGTCCGCCAGGCCCGGCAAACCCCGCTGAAGGGGACGGGCATTGACGAAAGGAACCATCACATGACCGAACCTACCCCCATTACCATCGCGCGCGGCGACGGCATCGGCCCCGAGATCATGGACGCCACGCTTGAAGTGCTGCAGGCATCGGGTGCTAATCTGGCGTTCGAGGAAATCCAGATCGGTGAAAGCGTCTATAAGCGCGGCATCATGAACGGCATGGAGCCCAGCGCCTGGGAAAGCCTGCGCCGGACTAAGGTGTTCCTGAAGGCCCCGATCACTACGCCGCAGGGAGGCGGGTACAAGTCGCTGAACGTCACGATCCGTGGCGCGCTAGGCCTTTACGCCAATATCCGCCCGTGCGTGTCCTATCATCCTTATGTATCGACCAAGCACCCGACCATGGATGTGGTCATCGTGCGCGAGAATGAGGAAGACCTGTATGCCGGTATCGAATACCGTCAGACGCAGGAAGTGACGCAGGCGGTAAAGCTGATCACCCGGCCCGGTTCGGAAAAGATCATCCGCTACGCCTTTGAATATGCACGCGCGAACCATCGCCGCAAGGTGACGGCCTTCGTGAAGGACAATATCATGAAGATCAGCGATGGCCTGTTCCATCGCGTCTTCGACGAGATTGCCGCCGAATATCCCGATATCGAACATGAGAGCATGATCGTCGATATCGGTGCCGCCCGTCTGGCCGACACGCCGGAGCAGTTCGACGTGATCGTCACGCTGAACCTCTATGGCGACATCATCTCCGATATTGCGGCCCAGATCACGGGTTCAGTCGGTCTGGCCGGGTCCTCCAACATCGGCGACCAGTGCGCGATGTTCGAGGCCATCCACGGCTCTGCCCCCACCATCGCCGGCAAGAACATTGCCAACCCGTCGGGCCTGATCCTGGCTTCGGTGATGATGCTGGTCCATATCGGTCAGGCGGAGGCGGCGGAGAAGATCCACAATGCCTGGCTGCGCATGATTGAGGATGGTATCCACACTGTCGATATCTTTAAGCGCGGCGTATCCAAGGCCCGTGTCGGCACCCGCGATTTCGCGCAGAATCTGATTGACCGTCTGGGTGAGCGTCCCAACCAGCTCATCCCCGCCTCCTATCAGGTGGGCGAGAAGTCCAGCTTTGCCGGCATCGCGCTGAAGGACTATCCGCGGGCTGATAAGAAGCTGATCGGCGTGGATGTGTTCCTGGATCACAAGGGCGGCAATGGCGACGACATGGCCCAGCGCGTGGCCGGTCTGGTCGGCGGCGATCTGAAGCTGTCCATGATCTCTAACCGTGGTCAGAAGGTCTGGCCCGACGGGGCACCGGAAACTTTCTGCACCGACCATTGGCGCCTGCGCCTGCTGGGCGATGGCAAGGCACCGGTGAGCCATGCCGCCATCATCAGCCTGCTGGGCCGCTTCGCTGATGCCGGCCTGGATGTGGTGCAGACGGCCAGCCTGTACAGCTTTGACGGCGCCAACGGCTTCTCTGCCGCTGCCGGGCAATAAGCGCAAAGGATGGGGTGGGGAAGGGGGCATATAGTCCTTCTTCCCCCTTCGGATAGGTAACGGAGTTACCCACAGGAATCCGTACCGCGCCCCCTACCCAAGGCGACTCAAATTTGGTAGGTTCACATCCAACAGGCCACCATATTTAGTGGCCGGATAATGGATAAGACAGCGATCCGCAGGGTTCGGGGCTGGACCCGTCAATGTGGTGAACTATCTGTTCCGGTTTCGGTAATTGCCATAGCACAAGGGGACCTGGAGCGTGGAAGCGACGGAAAGCACCTGGAGCGAAGAGCGCGTTGAGAAGCTGCGCCAGCTTTGGGGTCAAGGCATGAGTGCCAGCGAGATCGCCGAGCTGTTGGGCAATGTTACCCGCAATGCCGTGATCGGTAAGGCGCACCGTCTGGGCCTGTCCGGTCGGCCGTCGCCCATTAAGAAGAAGCCGACCAAGGGCGCCACGATCCTGTCCCTGACGGAACGTATGTGCAAATGGCCGGTCGGCGACCCGAAGTCGCCGGACTTCCATTTCTGCGGCAAGCCGTCACTGAACGGTCTGCCCTATTGCGCGGAACATGCGGCCATCGCCTATCAGCCGGCCCGTAAGCGCGAAGATGACCGCAAGTTGGGCGTGGCCTGAAGGCCCCTGACTGAACGGTGATAAGGATAGCCCCGGTATCGAAAGATGCCGGGGTTTCTTATTAAGGGTTGCTGTTCCTGCCGAACTATTTTCCAGTAATACGTGTGCAAATGGATAGTTTCCATCCTTTCAACCTTGTCAACCCATTCTGTTAAAATTCAGGTAATAATCAGGGCGCACGCTGAACCCAGGCGAAGAAATCGCCATACCAAAAAGGGAGCGTGTTATGCGGTCTTATCTTTCAAATATTTCCGTTACGGGCAAGTTGTCATTGGCATTCGGTGTGGTGATCGGCGTGGTGGCCCTGTCGGGCGTTGGGATCACCGGCTTCCTTAACCGTACCCATGAAGCAGTCGATCTGAATACCGAAAGCTATCAGGTACTGGATAAGGTCTCGACCCTGCAGCAATCAATCCAGCAGCAGGAAAGCGCCCTGCGCGCCTTTCTGGTGACGGGGGATAAGGAATTTCTAGCGCCCATCGCGCCGGCCCGCACAAACTTCGACAAGGCCATGGCGGAAGCCATGACGCTGTCCCACGGCGACGGGTCGATGCAGGCGCAGTTGCGGGAGATCGGGGCGGCTGCGGCGGATTGGCAGACACAGGTCGCCGACCGCGAGATCGCACTGGCCGTGCAGACCGGTGGACTTCAGGCCGCGCGGAATATGGTGGCCCAGCATGTCAGCGCCCCCATCATGGCGCGGTTGAGCAAGGCCCTGGATGCGGTGGAAGGGGCGGAACGGACACAGCTCGCGGACCGGTCGATGATCGCGGATGAGGGCTTGCACGGCATGCTGGACATATTGTGGTCAGTGATCGCGGCGGCGGCGCTGGTGGCGCTGCTCTCCGCCGTTGGGCTGGCACGGGCGGTCGTGGTGCCGTTGAACCGGGTCAGTGCGGCCATCACCGAACTGGCAGCCGGTAAGGCTACCCGTGCGATGGGCTGGAGCCGCCGGGATGAGATCGGGCGGATCGCGCAGGCATTCGATACGCTGCGAGGGACCGTGGCCAAGGCTTTTGCCCAGGCCCAGATGATCGCCGATGCGCCATTGGGCGTGATGACTTGTGACCCGGCCGACAATTTCCGCATCAACTATATGAACAAGCGCAGTGTCGAAGTGCTGAAGACGGTTGAGCATCTGCTGCCGTGCAAGGTCGAGGAACTGGTGGGCCAGTCCATCGACATTCTGCACAAGCATCCCGAACATCAACGCCGGCTTCTATCCAACCCCGCCAACCTGCCTCACCGTGCTAAGATCAAGCTGGGTGGCGAGGTTATGGATCTGAGGGTGACAGCCATCCTGGACAGCGAAGGCCGGTATGTCGCCCCTATGCTCACCTGGTCGTTGGTGACGCAGCAGGTCAATCTGACCAATGACTTTGAGATGAATGTGAAGGGTGTGGTCGATCTGGTGGCCCAGGCTGCCGAGGAGATGGCCCGTGCTGCCGACGCCTTGAGCATGACGGCCAATAATGCCAGCGGCCAGTCCGTGGCCGTGGCCGCCGCTGCCGAGGAGGCCAGCGCCAATGTCGCGGCCGTTGCCAGTGCCACAGAGGAACTTGCGGCCTCCATCCAGGAAATCGGCCGGCAGGCGGAGGCCTCCAACAGCCGGACCAGCATGGCGGAACAGGAGGCCTCGCAGGCCGATGAGATGATGCGTCAGCTGACCGACAGCGCACGGGAAGTGGGTGAGGTGGTCGAACTGATCAAAGCCATCGCTAGCCAGACCAACCTTCTGGCCCTGAATGCCACGATCGAAGCAGCGCGTGCCGGGGAAGCTGGCAAGGGCTTTGCCGTCGTGGCGGGGGAGGTGAAGGGCCTGGCCACGCAAACCGCCCAGGCCACCGACCGTATCCGCCAGAAGGTGGAGGAGATTCAGGCGGCATCGGGCCGGGCCGGCAGCGCGCTGCGTGGCATGACGGACATGATCCGCGAACTGCATTCGACCGCCGCCGCCATCTCCGCCGCCGTGGAGCAGCAGCAGGCCGCCACGCGGGAAATCGCCAGCAATATCACCCAGGCTGCCGCCGGTACCCGTGATGTGACGGAGCATATCAGCGGCGTCAATCAGGCGACTGGCGAAACGGGAGCAGCTGCTGCCCAGGTGCGGGGGAGCGCTGATGAACTGAGCTTCGGTGCTGGCAGGCTGTCGCAGCAGGTCGAACGTTACCTCGCCGAGGCACGCGCCGCCTGACCGGTTCACGCTCCCGGAAACAGGTGAGAACTGGGCCGGATGGGCGACCATCCGGCCCGATCTTTGCCTGGAACATCTCGTCAATCCGGCGCCGTTCCGCCAAACTCAGGTGCGAATAGTGCTCTCCCATGGCAGCCTCCAAACCGGCCAAAACCGATCCAGAGACTGACATTTCTATCTTGCCCAGGACTGACATTTTAACTTTGCGCCTACATTGCGTAGATCGATAATTAAGATTATGGAAAATATATCCAAGCCAAATCAAAGTGTTACGGTGCGTTCTGTCGATGCACTGTCAATGCCTACTTCAATCAACTCCATAACGTCGATAGCTTGACCGGCAGTCACAGGGTTTGGTTTGCCGTCTCTGATGGCGTCCGCCACTTCTGTGTAATAGCGGCGATAATCACCGGGAGATCCCGCATAAACCACAGCTTCAAGCGCCCCATCAGAAGCGGTTCGGGTCAGTCGTCCAGGCTGAAGGTCCTGGCCCCAGTCAGGGCTGCCGGGCACATTCCCGGCCTTCAGCATCTCCTCCTGGCTGTCGAGGCCATGTTTTACAAAGCTGCCCGTGTCCCCATGGACGGCAAAGCGCAGGCCGCTATCCGCCGTCAGCATGGAGCCGTGAAGGATGACGCGAAGCCCGTCAGCGTAGCGCAGGATGGCGTGGAAATAGTCAGTGGCACCGCCGCCGGGCCGTTGTGTCCCGATATCGGCCCAAAGGCTTTGCGGTCGACCGAACAGGCAAAGAGCCTGATCAATGACGTGCGGCCCCAGATCGTACCATAGACCGGCCCCCGGAACCCCGGCCCTTTCCCGCCAGCGATCACGCGGAACGGGCCGGAAGCGGTCGAAATGGCTTTCGAACTGCGTCACCCGGCCCAGGGCGCCATCCTTGATCAAGGCTGACAGGGTCAGGAAATCGGCATCCCAGCGCCGATTATGGAAAACGGACAATACACGTCCGGTCTGCTGCGCCAACGCTGCCAGCGAGCGCGCTTCGTCCAGGGTCACGGTAAAGGGTTTATCGACCACCACATGCTTGCCGGCCCGCAGCGCACGCCGCGCCAGATCGGCATGGGTATCGTTGGGAGTGGCGATCACTACAAGATCAATGTCGGGATCGGCCAGGATGGTGCTGATATCTGGCGCGACGGCGACATCTTTCCAATGGAGACGCACCTTGCCGGCATTGGAGGAGACAATGCAAGCCAGCTCAAGGCCCGGTGTGGCGGCAATCAGCGGAGCATGAAAGGTCTGGCTGGCATAGCCGAAACCGACAAGGGCGGTACGCAGCGGGGCCATGCTTATTCCTTTCAAAACAGCTTATTAGCTTGAATTGTTAGTCCCCCTGCCCGCCCGGCACCAGCACCATGCCATCATAGCCGGGTTCGACGCCCGGCGGCAGCATGGCACGCAGGGTGGCGTAATCCATGGTCTGGTTCATGTGGGTCAGAACAGCCCGGCGGGGGCGCAGCCGTTCGATCCAGCGGCGCGTGATCTCCCAATGGGCATGGACAGGATGCGGCGGCGACACCCGCACGCAATCGACGATCCAGGTGTCGACCCCAGCCAGGATATCAAATGCCTCATCCGACAGGTTCACGACATCGGTGGAATAGCCGATGGGTCCGAAGCGAAAGCCCAGACTTTCGGAAAAGCCGTGATCCTGCACGAACGGTAAAATCTCAATGGAACCAATGGTCAGTGGACCGGTGATGACATTGGGTATCAGGACAGGACGCGGGAAAAAAGGCGGCTTCACCTCTGCCGCCGCGAAGCAGTAATCAAAGCGCCGGGTCAGGATGTCCATAGTGCTGGGATCACCATAGAGCTGCACCGGCGCGTGCTGCAGCCAGTTCACGGCGCGCAGATCGTCAATACCATGGGCATGGTCGGCATGAGCATGGGTGTAAAGAACCCCGTCCAGCCGCTTCACCCCGGCATCGTTCAGCTGTTCGCGCATGTCCGGACCGGTATCGACCAGGATGGTCGTGTCCCGGTTCTGGACCAGAATGGAGGGCCGGCGGCGGCGATTGCGGGGCTCTGCCGGGTCAGCATTACCCCAGACATTGCCGACCAGTGGCACCCCGCCCGACCCGCCGCAGCCCAGGATGGTGACGCGCAGATCATCCATCGCGGACATTACGCCGCCTTCAGAGCCGATGCCGGCACCTTGTTGAAAAGACGCAGGAAATTGGCGGTGGAGACGCTGGCCATGGTGGCGGCGTCCACGCCCTTTACGTCGGCCAGCGTGGCCGCCGTATGGGCGACGAAGGCCGGCTCATTCCGCTTGCCCCGCATGGGCACCGGGGCCAGATAGGGGGCATCGGTTTCCACCAGCAGCCGGTCCATTGGCACAATGGCGGCAGTATCCCGTAAATCTTCCGACTTCTTGAAGGTCAGGATGCCGGACAGCGAGATGTAGAAGCCGATTTCCAAAGCCTGTTCAGCCAGTTGCCGGCTGCTGCTGAAACAATGCAGCAGACCCCGCAGACGCCCCTGCCCCTCTTCCCGCAGGATGCGGATCGTATCCTCATCCGCGTCACGGGTATGGACGATGATGGGCAGGTCGGTTTCAAGGCAGGCGCGGATATGGCGGCGGAAGCTTTCCTGCTGCACGTCGCGCGGCGACTTTTCGTAGAAATAATCCAGCCCCGTCTCCCCGATGCCGACCACCTTCGGCTGCCCCGCCAGACGCAGCAGTTCAGCCTCGCTGCACAGCGGGAACTCTTCGGCCGCCTGATGCGGGTGAACGCCCAGGGTGCAATAGACATCGTCATAATTCATGGCGATATCATGCACTTGGCCGAAGCGGCTGATATGGGTGCAGATGGTCAGCATCAGGCCGACACCCGCATCGCGGGCACGCTGGACCACGGCATCACGCTCCGGCGCGAAGTCGGGGAAATCCAGATGGCAATGGCTGTCGACCAGCATCACTTCGCCTCCTCCGGCGCGACATAGCGCGGGAAAGCCGGCGTCGGTGCCGGAAGCGGCGTGCCGGGCGTCAGCGGATTGGCGGCCAGATTGGCAAAGCCACGCTGGTCAGTCGGCACCACCAGCAGATCCAGGATGCGGTTGCTGGTTTCGGGCATGAAGGGCTGGGTCATGATTGCCAGTTGGCGAATGACATCGGCCAGCGTGTACAGCACCGTGCCCAGCCGCACCGTGTCGGTCTTTGACAGGGTCCAGGGAGCCATTTCCTGAACATAGCGGTTGGCCTCGTCCACGACGTGCCAGATGGCATCCAAGGCCTTGTTAAAGGCCTGAACGTCCAGTTCGGCCCGCACGGCATCCAGCATGCCCTTGGCGGCATTCAGCAGGGCGTGGTCATCACCGCTGAGCGCGTCTGGTGCGGGCAACTGACCCCCATGATACTTTTGAATCATGGAAAGAACGCGTTGGCACAAGTTGCCGTAACCATTGGCCAAATCGACATTGATCCGCTGTGCCATGGCGCGCTTGGAAAAGTCGCCATCATTGCCGAACGGGATTTCCCGCATCAGGAAGTAGCGGGTCTGGTCCAGGCCATAGGTCTCGATCAGGTCGGCGGGCTTGACCACATTGCCCAGCGACTTGGACATCTTCTCGCCTTCCACCGTCCACCAGCCATGGGCGAAGACGCGGCGGGGCAGCGGCAGCTTGGCCGCCATCAGGAAGGCCGGCCAATAGACGGTGTGGAAGCGCAGGATATCCTTGCCCACCATATGCAGGTCGGCCGGCCAGAACCTGGAAAACTCAGCGCTTTCATCGGGATAGCCGACGGCGGTGATGTAATTGGCCAGCGCGTCCAGCCAGACATACATCACGTGCTTTTCATCGCCCGGAACCTTGATGCCCCAGTCGAAGGTGGTGCGGCTGATCGACAGGTCGCGAAGGCTGCCCTTCACAAAGCTGATCACTTCCGACCGCTTGCCCGACGGCATGATGAATTGCGGCTGTTCTTCGTACAGCCTCAAGAGCGGTTCGGCATAGGCGGACAGGCGGAAGAAATAGCTGGGTTCCTCGACCCATTCGACGGGCGCCCCCGTGGGTGCGAAACGCTGGCCATCGCGTTCCGTCAGCTCATCCTCGTTGTAATAGGCCTCGTCACGGACGGAATACCAGCCGCTATAGCTGCCCAGATAGACATCGCCGCTTTCCAGCAGCCGTTCCCACAGGAACTGCACCGCCTTGATATGGCGGGCCTCGGTCGTGCGAATGAAATCATCATTGCTGACGTTAAGCAGCTTGGCCAAGTCCCTGAAATTCTGGGAATTCCTGTCCGCCAGCTCCTGCGGGGTGGTGCCGAACGCCTCCGCCGACTTCTGTACCTTCTGGCCATGCTCGTCGGTGCCGGTCAAGAACTTGACGTCGAAACCATCCAGCCGCTTGAAGCGGGCCATCACGTCGCAGGCGATCGTCGTGTAAGCGTGGCCGACATGCGGCGCATCGTTCACATAATAGATCGGCGTGGTGATGTAATAGGGCGTGCGCCCGGACATGGGACTTCTCCGCGAAGCGATAGGACGGTGTTCAGCCGGCGGCGGCCGCTTCGATCCGCGACAGTACCGACATCAGGGTCTGGCGCCGGTCGAGATTGGCGGATTCCGCCTTGGCGAACATATGGTTCGTGTTCTCCCACACCTCTACCCAGCGATCAAGGTTACCCGACCGTTGGCTCCCCTGCATCAGGCGATGGACAAGCGCGGCTTCACCGGGCACCACCTCTGGCGGGATGGTGCCACGCGCCCCGGCGCGGGCCACACGGCCCAGCCACCAGCCGATCAGTTCGGTGACGGCAACCCAGTTCGCCTCCTCGTTGCCGCCGCGCAAGGTGGCGTCGATGAAGGTATAGGCTTCGACAATATCCAGGCGCGGCAAACTGTCGAAGACGCCCAGCATGGCCTTGTAGAGCGTCAGGCCGCCAGCGGCGTGCAGCTCCATCGCTCTACCGATGCTGCCTTCCGACAGGCGAGCCAGGGCCGTGCGCTCCGCGTCTTCCAGATCGGGCAGATACCGGAACAGCAGGGCCTTGACCTGCGCCTCGCTAAGCGGTTCCAGCGCCAGTTTGCGCGTGCGCGACCGGATGGTGGGCAGCATGGCGCCGACATTGTCAGCCACCAACAATATCAACGCCTTGGAGGGTGGTTCCTCAAGGATTTTCAGAATGGCGTTCTGACCGCTGGTGTTCAATTGATCGGCACCATCGACGATCACCACGCGCCATCCGCCCTCTGCCGATGTCAGGCGCAGGAAGGGCGCGATCTTGCGGATTTCATCGACGGGCAGATCACGTTTGAAACGCTTGCGCTTTTCATCCCAGGTACGTTGCACCGTCAGCAGGTCGGCGTGACCACCAGATGCAATGCGGTGACAGACGGGGCTGTCGGGATCAACGATCAGGCTGGTCGGGTCTGGCGGGGGGCCGAACAGGCCCATTTCCTGTTCCCCCGGTAGTCCCTTGGTCAGGACAAAGCGCGCCATGCGGAAGGCCAGCGTGGCCTTACCGATGCCGGGCGGACCACCGATCAGCCAAGCATGATGCATGCGGCCTGAATTCCAGCTGTCCAGCAACAATTTCTGTGCGGCACCATGGCCTTCCAGATGGGTATTGCGACGCGGGTTGAACGCGTCATCCGCCTCATGCGGCTGCCCGCTCACAGCACCACCCCCAGCCTGTCGGCGATGGCGGCGCGGATATCAGACTGAATGGCATCAATCCCGGATGAGGCGTCGATAACCACACAGCGAGAAGGTTCAGCCTTTGCAATGGCTTGGTACCCTTCCCTCAACTTCTCGTGAAACGTGATCTGCATCCGCTCATACCGGTCCTCACCCCCGCGACGGGAGGCGGCACGGGCGAGCCCCTGGGCGGGATCGATATCCAGGATCAGGGTCAGATCAGGTGTCGTGTCGCCCACGGCGATATCGCGGAGCGCCGTCAGCACGCCATGATCCATGCCATGACCATAACCTTGGTAGGCCATGGTGCTGTCAGCGAAGCGATCGCATAGCACCCATTGTCCAGCATCCAGCGCGGGCCGGATGGTGCGCATGACATGGTCGTGGCGGGCGGCGGACAGCAGCATCGCCTCGCTGACCGGCAGCCAACGACCCGGCTCCCCATTCACCAGCAGGTCACGAACCGCCTCGGCCCCCGGTGAACCACCGGGTTCGCGGGTGGTCACCACATCGATGCCGGCGGCGCGCAGCGCGTCGGCCAGCAGGCGGATCTGGGTGGATTTGCCCGCCCCCTCGCCGCCTTCCAATGTGATGAAGCGCCCGCGTCCCATGCCGATCGTCACTGTGCCGGAGCCGGGGTCGCCGCTGGCTGGCTGGACCCGCCGAAGAAGTGCGACAGGGCGGCACCCATGCGACCGAACAAGCCCAGCTGCGCCACATCAGCACCAGCCAGCAGCGGCAGTTCCAGCGTCTCCAGACCCGGTGCGGTGATGGTCAGCGTGCCCAACTTGGCACCCTTGGTGACAGGGGCAGCCACGGGGCTGTCGGCCTTGAAGCTGACCTTCATCTTCTGCTTCTGATCATGGGTCATGGTGACCTTCACCTGATCCTGGATGACCAGCGGCACGGTTTCGGCCACACCCAGCCAGACGGGCAGGCTGTCCACCGTTTCACCAGCCTTGAACAGGGTGAAATTGTCAAACTCGCGCCAGCCCCATTCCAGGATACGGGCGCTTTCGTCGGCGCGGGCCTGCATGTTGGGCAGGCCGTTGACGACCAGCACCAGCCGGCGGCCATCGCGTTCACCAGACGCGATCAGCCCATAGCCGGCGGCTTCCGTGTGGCCGGTCTTGATCCCGTCCACACCCATGTTCCGGTACAGGAGCGGGTTACGGTTACCCTGCTTGATGCCGTGATAGGTGTAATCCAGCTCTGAATAGTAGTGATAATGATCGGGGAAATCCCGGATCAGGTGGCGGGCCAGGATCGACAGGTCGCGGGCCGTGGAATAATGGTTCGGGTCGGGCATACCCGAGGCGTTCAT
Source organism: Niveispirillum sp. CC-CTL257 (assembly GCF_059489915.1). NCBI lineage: Bacteria > Pseudomonadati > Pseudomonadota > Alphaproteobacteria > Rhodospirillales > Azospirillaceae > Niveispirillum > Niveispirillum sp. CC-CTL257. The sequence continues at coordinate 1,228,357 of NZ_JCAJXE010000001.1, read as the reverse complement.
CAGATTGGTATTGTTGAGGCCAAGTTCCTTCAGCCGCTTGGTCATGGCGGCGGCGAAGGCTTCTTCGGTGCCCGACATGCCCTCTGCCAGGACCACGCAGGCATCATTGCCCGACTGGATCACCATGCCGCGGACCAGATCCTCGACCTTGATGTTGTTGCCCAGCTCCACGAACATCTTGGAGCCCTGGACCTTCCAGGCGCGTTCCGACACGGGCAGCGTGTCGTCCAGCGACAGGCGGCCCTCCTTCACGCGTTCGAACAGCATGTAGGCGGTGGCCACCTTCGACATGGACGAGGTGGGCATCCGCTCGTCAGCATTCTTTTCGAACAGGACCGTGTTGGTTTCCGCATCGACCAGGATCGCCTGTTTGGCGATGGTGTCCAGATCGACCGCCATGGCAGGCAGTGCCGACACGGTGAACAGGAGGGCCGCGGCAAAGCTGCGGGCGGCACCCTTCATCCGATGTGCGATCCGAATATCCATCTCTTTCATCAACCCTTCACTACAGGAACAGGTGGGGGCACTGCCCCCGGCGACAGTGGGACGGGCGGGATGGACCTGTCCAGTCCTGCGCGCCACCGCGACATTGTGCAACATCGTGAAACATGGTCCCGGCCACGGTTTCATTGGCCGGGCGCCAAGGTCAGTCCACGATGATCTTCGCCTCCGACGTGCCGGCCTGCAGCACCTGGGCCAGCACCTGATCGGCGCGTTCGACCTGATCGAACGGACCAACGCGGACGCGGAAATACTGCGTACCGTTGACCATGGCGTTCGACAGGTTGGTCGGCGCGATAGAGTTCAGCTTGGCCCGCAGCTTGTTGGCATTGTCATAGCTGGCGAAGGCACCGGCCTGGATATAGATCTTGCCCGGCTTGGCCGGCACCGCGCGCTGTTCAACCACCGGGGCCGGCAGGAAGCGGCCATCCTCTGTGGTGGTGCCGGCCAGACTGGTCGGGGTGGCGATGGTCCGGGCCGGGGTCGGGGTCGCCTGCGCCACCCTGGGCGGAATGGCGCTGCCGGGGGCAGCCTTGGTGCCCGCCGGCGGGGCCAGCGGTGTGGATTCTACCGTCACGCTGGGGCGCGGGGCCGCCTGTGGCACGGGACCGCCGTCCGGAGAGACGCCGGCGACCTGTGAGGCGGCGTTCATGGCGGCGGCGGCGATGGCGCGGCTTTCTTCCGCCAGCACCTCAACCCGGACCTTGGCGGTACCCTGCTGGTCAAAGCCCAGCAACTGCGCACCACGGCGGGACATATCGATGATGCGGCCCGACACGAACGGGCCGCGGTCATTGATCCGCACCACGATGGAGCGGCCATTTTCCAGGTTGGTGACGCGCACCAGACTGGGCATGGGCAGAGTCTGGTGGGCGGCCGTCAGCTCATTCTCATTATAGGCCTCGCCATTGGCGGTGACCTTGGTATGGAAGCCGGGGCCGTACCAGCTGGCGATACCCGTCTCGTTATAGGAATAATCGACGCGCGGGTAATACCAGACACCGTCGATCTGATAAGGGTTGCCGACCTTGTAGCTGCCGCCCGGCGTGGGCTTGGGCTCCACTGGTGCAGGTGCAGCAGCCGGGGGCTTGGGCGGCGGCGCTGAGGAGCAGCCGGCCAGCCCCGCAATGGTGACACCCAGGACAGCCAGTTTCACAAGATTTGCCCGCGCCATACTTCCCTACCCCAACCAATTGTGGTCGCAGCCTACATCAACTCATTTGCCCGCGCCAATATGGTCGGCGAGGATTCCGACCGCAGTCGCGAAATAGGTAGAGCGGTTCCAGTTCATAATCGTCTTGTAATTGCCATAAACCAGAAAGGCCCGGCCCTTCGGCCCGTCCGGCTGCACCAGCCAGGCATCCAGTGCGGCCTTGGGCAGCGGTTTGCCGTCTGCACTGCGCAGGCCGCGCTTGGCCCAGGCCGACAGGGGCTGCGGCGGCTTGTCCATACCGGCCCAGGCTGTCGAATCAGCCTTGGCCGGCACGCGCACGGCGCGGCCCCAGGTCTGATCGGTTTTCCAGCCCACGCTGGCCAGATAATTGGCGGCGGACGCGAAGACATCGGCATGGCTGGTCCAGATATCCCGCCGCCCGTCGCCATCGCCATCCTGGGCGTATTTGAAGAAGCTGGACGGCATGAACTGGCACTGCCCCATGGCGCCGGCCCAGGAGCCCAGCATGCGGTCGGGCGTGATGTGGCCTTCATCGAGAATCCGCAGTGATTTTAGCAGTTCTGACCGGAAAAACGCACTGCGCCGCCCGTCATAGGCCAACGTGGCGAGTGCATCGACCACCTTGAACCCGCCCATATTGCCGCCAAAATCCGTCTCCATCCCCCAGAGCGCCACGATGAAGCGCGCAGGCACGCCATATTGCTTCGATATCCGCGACAGCAGCGCCTTGTGGGTGACCATCCGCTCGCGCGCCTTTTTGATCCGCGCCTTGGTGACGGCGCGGGACAGGTAGGTGTCGAAGGTGATGGTCCGTTCCGGCTGCTTGCCGTCCAGTTCCAGGATGCGGGGAATGGGCGTGATGCCGGTCAGCGCCGTATCGATGATGGCGGGTTTGATCCCTTCGCGCAGCGCCTCCGCCTTCAGCTCGCCCAACCATTGCTGAAAGTCCGGCGCAGCATGGGCGGCAGGCGCCAGTAGCGTCGCCAGCATCAGGCAAGCCGGCAAAAAGCGCGGAAACCGGCGGCTTTGCATCGCTTGCATCATCATCTGGGGCCCTCACACCGTGCCTGATCCCACTGGTTGTGGCATGGGCAGGCGGATGGGAGCAAGGGTCAGGGAGAGGGTAATACTGTCGGGATACGCCCGGCGAGGCGGTAGGCGACCAATCCCCGCCATTCATGTGCGGCATTGTCGAACCGGTCCAGATTGTCCGACAGGTTCAGGCCGAACCGCCCAGCCTCCGTCCGGTTGGCGTTGAAGCCGACGGGATAGGCCACCAGCTGGATATCAGGCATTACCGACCGGAACACCCCCATGGCGCGGGGCATATGCGCCGCCGATGTTACCAGCAGCCAGTGTTGGCCCGCCCTGACCATCGGGGCGGTATTCACCGCATTTTCCCAGGTAGTGCGAGAGGCGCCCTCCAACTGCACCCTGGCCGTATCCACCCCCCAGCCCGCCAGCAGCTCCATCACGAAGGGTGCCTCCCGGTCGTCGGGATAGCGGGGATCGCCGCTGCCGCCGGAGAAGATCACGTCGGCATCCGGGAAACGGGCCATCAGGCCGGGCAAAACCGTCAAACGCTCCGCATCACGGGTCAGCTGCGGGCTGCCATGTTCCCTGGACGCGATCGGCATCAGGGCACCGCCCAGCACGATGATGCCGTCAATTGCTGGCATATCCGCCAGCGGCGGCACGGAGAAGCGTTCTTCCAGCGGCAGCGTCACCCAAATGGAAACGGGTGTCACCGCAATGAGAAAAAGCGGCAACAGGCCCGCCGCCAGCAGCCCCACGCCCCATCGCCGGCGGGCCAAGATCGCGATCAGTCCAGCCAACATCAGCAGCAGCAACAGATTGCCCGGCGATGTCAGGGCCGCGAACAGTTTGCCGAGGCTGAACCCCATGACCAGTACCCCGAAAAGATCGACAATCCCATTGCCAGATTCTTCTGCAACTGCGAAAGACGCTGCTTGCAAAGAGTGTCAGAAAATAGCGCTGATCACCATGTATGCGTTCCATCAGGGGGATGGATGTGCAATGATATTGCCCGGTCAGCCAATCGGACATGCGGTTCCCGGCATTAACAGGTGGCAGGCTGGTCGATGAATGGAAAGCCGGAGAGTACCGATGCCCTATCCTCCGTGGAACCGACAGATGCGGGCAGCGCGAAGCTTGATGTGTAAGGCAGAGTTTTCATCCACCACACTTCCTCTCGTCTGATCCGGGACCACGGAATAAAGCCGTCGTGACATTGTCCAAGATATTGAAACCGGATGGCGATCAGGCCGCCGACTTCATTCCCCGGGATGCCGTTACCGGCGTCTGGGAAATGCGGCCATTCGCCAACCGGGTTGCGGAAATCCTGGCCCAGCATGAAGGACGGCTGATCGCCGGACTGCTGGTCATTGAGATTGACCGTATGCCGCAACTGTTCCGCGTCCATGGGCAGCAGGCCCTGGATCTGGCCATGGCGACGCTGGTCAAGCGGTTGATGCCGATCTGCGGTGCCAATGACCTGATCTGTCGATTCGCCCAGACGCAGTTCGCCATCTTCCTGCCCGGCCTGGATCATGCCGGCAAGGCGCTGTTCGCGGCGTCGGCCATCGCCAATTCCATGGCTGAACCCGTGATGATCGAGGGGCAGCGGCTTTTCGTGTCCGCCAAGATCGGCGTGGCCGTGTCGCCCAACGACGCCACCGATGGCGCTTCCCTGATCCGCAATGCCTGCGTGGCGCTGCATCAGGCGGTCAAGTCGGGTACGGCCAATTACCTTCACTTTACGCGCACCATGCGTGACGACCTGAAGGAACGCCTGGATCTGGAGGATGAACTGCGCGCGGCCATCCGCGACGACCAGCTTGTCCTGCATTACCAGCCCAAGGTTGCCATCCAGGGCGGAGAACCGGTGGGCGGCGAGGCCTTGCTGCGCTGGCGTCACCCCGTGCGCGGCATGGTGCCGCCCGGCGTGTTCATCCCGACCGCAGAGGAAACGGGTCTGATTGTTCCCATCGGCGAATGGGTGCTGCGCAACGCCATCAAGCAGATCCGCGAATGGCTGGATGCCGGATATCCGCCCATCCAGATCGCCGTCAATGTATCGGAACGGCAGTTCCGCTGGGGCCACCTGCCGGCCCTGATCGATGTGCTGCTGGCCGAGAGCGGTATACCGCCGCATCTTCTGCAGCTTGAGATCACGGAAACCATCCTGCCGGAAGATCTGGAAGGTGCTTTGCAGCAGATGCGCTGGATCGCTGACCGGGGCGTGGCGTTGGCCCTGGACGATTTTGGAACCGGATATTCCTCCCTCTCCTATCTGCGGGAACTGCCGCTGGACTGCCTGAAGGTGGACCGCAAGTTCGTGATGGACATGGAGCGGGACCAGAGCACGCGCCATATCGTAGAGGCCATTGTGGCCATGGCGCAGGCCATGGACCTGAAGGTGGTGGCCGAAGGCATTGAGACGCCGGCGCAGTGGGAAATCCTGAAGCGGCTGGGCGTTGAGGAAGGACAGGGTTATCTGTTCGCCCGCCCCATGCCAGCCGAAGGTTTCGCCGAATTCATCCGGCACGCCGCCAAGCCGGTCTGAGCGCGATATAGACCTGATTTAGGAATGATGTCCGGGGATGGCAAGGGGCGCCCTGCCCCGCGCCATCATTTTTCCAGCTGATCAACAGGGTTGAGGACCTGTTCACCCTTGCGCACGGCAAAATGCAGCTGGGGTGAGCGGACATTGCCCGTCTGGCCGACAGTGCCGATCCCCTGCCCGCGCGTCACCCGTTGCCCTTGCTCCACGCCGATGGCGTCCAGATGGGCATAGACGGTGACCCAGCCGCCATCATGGCGGATCAGCACCAGATTACCGAAGGATTTCAGCTGATTGCCAGCATAGGCGACCACGCCATTCTCGGCCGCGGCGACCGCCGTGCCACGCGGGGCGCCGATATTGATGCCGTCATTGCGCAGACCACCCGGCTTTTCCCCGAAGCCCGACAGGATGGTGCCGCGCACGGGCCAGAGGAAACGGTTGCCGGAACGGGCGGGCACCGCCTCTTCCCGTGCGGGAGGCGGCGGCGGGGCCGCGGCGACCTGGGTAGGGGGCGGATCGGCCACCGGGGCGGCAGTGGATGGGGGTGTGGTGCTGACCGGCGGCGGTGCCGGGCGACGGTCGGGAGCGACGGCGGCGGGGGCTGCCTGGGCCTGAGCCGGCTGTGCGGTGGGCGGCGGCGGAGCCAAGCTTTCCGCCTCGACGCCCTTGCGGCCGGGGGCGGCACCGGAAGCGGTGGCCGTCGGCGCGGCGGCGGGGGGGCGGGTGGGCGCCGTTGTGACCGGGTTGGCGGATGGCGGGGGCGGCAGGGGCGTCACCTCCACCGTTGGACGCTGCGCCCGTTCGGTGGGCATGGAACTGGCGGCGGGTGGGGCCTCCGGCTTGCGGCCCGGTGCCGGCATGCCGGGTGGTTTGGCGACGGGGGCAGCCGAAGCAATGGCGGTCGTGCTGGCCGGCACCGGGCTTTGGCCCGGCAGGCGCAGGGTCTGACCGGCCTTCAGCGTGTAGGGCTGCTGCAAATTATTGAGGCGGACCAGTTCGGCGGTGTCGACCTGATATTGCCGCGACAGGCCGTACAGCGTGTCGCCGGGCTTCACCACATAGACCTTGGGCAAGGGCAGCACCAGACGCTGCCCCGGCAGCAGCACATAGGGGGCGGTGAGGCCATTGGCCTCGATCAGATCACGGACGGGGACATTATACTGCTGCGCCAGCTTGTAGAGATTGTCGCCACGGGAAACGAAAATGGAATTAATGGGGGCCGCCGGGGCGCGGGCCGCCTTGCTGGGCAGGTCGCCCTCTGTCGAGCAGCCGGCCAGAATCAGGCCGGGCAGCAGCAAGGCCGCCAGGGCGAAGCCAGACCGGGCCTTCATGCCGACACCGATTCCGGCGCGATATCCGGCAGCAGGGGAACGAACCTGACGGGCCACAGTACCTCTCGCTTCAATCCATCTTCGTCACGGCGGATACGCACCACGTTCAAGGCCCGATGATCCGGCCCCAACGGGATCACCATGACACCACCAACCGCCAGTTGCTCCACTAGACCATGAGGTGGATTGCCGATGCAACCTGCGGTGACGAGTATCCGTTCAAAGGGGGCCGCTTCCGGCCAGCCCTTGATGCCATCCCCTACCCTGGCCGTCATGTTGTGAAGACGCAAGGCGGTAAATCGCTGCTCCGCCTCCTGCGCCAGGGGGCGATGGCGTTCGATTGTATAGACCCGGCGCGCGATCTTGGCCAGGATCGCGGCCTGATAGCCGGAACCGGTGCCGATCTCCAGCACCTTATGCCGGTCGGTCAGCTCCAGCGCCTGTGTCATCAGGCCGACCACCTGCGGCTGGCTGATGGTCTGGCCATGGCCGATGGGCAGGGCCGTATCCTCATAGGCCTGATCGCGGAACAGGCGTGGGACGAAAAGCTCTCGCGGGATCAGCTCAATCGCGCGCAGGACATTGACGTCCGTCACCCCCTGGCGGCGCAGCAGCATCAGCAATCTGATCTTGCGCGCCGCCCCGCTGGTCATGCGAAGACCCCTTTCAGGTTCTCCAGGCAGCCATAATGGGTCAGGTCCAGGAAGATGGGCGTGACCGCGATGCCGCCATGATTGACGACATGCACGTCGGTGTCGGCGGGCACATCATCATCGCCGCGCGCGGCCCCGATCCAGAAATAGCGCCGGCCACGCGGGTCAATCCGCTCGTCCAGCTCATCCCCGATCTTGCGGTTGCCGTGGCGGACCACATGCACCCCAGTGACATCGCCGACCGACACGTCGGGATAATTCACATTCATCAGGACCAGTTTGGGCCAGTCAGCGGTCATCACTTTGCGCACCACCTGCGCGCCCAGCTCCTTAGCGACTGCCCAGTTGGGCGGGCCGCCATGGGGCATGCGCTGGCTCATGGCGATGGCGCGAACGCCCAGCAATGTGGCCTCCATGGCGCAGGCGATGGTGCCGGAATAGGTCACATCCTCGCCCAGATTGCTGCCATGGTTGATGCCGGACAGGACCAGGGCCGGCTTCTTATCCGCCATGAAATGGTTGATGGCCAGCAGCACGCAGTCGGTGGGCGTGCCATCGACGGCGAACCGCTTCGGCCCCAGTTCGCGGACACGCAGGGGGCGATGCATGGTCAGCGAGTGGGAGGCGCCGGACTGCTCCGTCTCTGGTGCCACCACCCAGACATCATCCGTCAGTTCCCGCGCAATCGCCTCCAGCACAGCAAGGCCAGCGGCATGAATGCCGTCATCATTGCTGATCAGGATGCGGGTGCCGGTAAAGTCGAAATCAGCCATTGAGGGCAATCCGCTCCAGCCCGCCCATGTATGGGCGCAGGGCTTCAGGGATCAGGATGGAGCCGTCGGGCTGCTGATAATTTTCCAGCACGGCAATCAGGCAGCGGCCGACGGCGGTGCCGGAACCGTTGAGGGTATGCACGAACTGGGTCGACTTCTCCCCCTTGGCGCGGAAGCGGGCCTTCATGCGGCGGGCCTGGAAGTCGCCGCAATTGGAGCAGGAGGAGATTTCGCGATAAGCGCCCTGCCCCGGCAGCCAGACCTCGATATCGTAGGTCTTTTGCGCCGTGAAGCCCATGTCGCCGGAACAAAGCGTGACGGTACGGAACGGCAGGCCCAGACGCTTCAGCACCGTTTCCGCCGCGTCGGTCATGCGCTCATGCTCCGCCGCCGATTGGTCGGGCCGGGTGATGGAGACCATTTCCACCTTATAGAACTGATGCTGGCGGATCATGCCGCGCGTATCCCGACCGGCGGAACCGGCTTCCGACCGGAAGCAGGGTGTGCGGGCGGTCAGGCGCAGGGGCAGTTCTTCGCCGTCCAGGATGGCGTCGTTGACCAGATTGGTCAGGGGCACCTCTGCGGTCGGGATCAGCCAGAAACCGTTGGTGGTCTGGAACAGGTCCTCGGTGAATTTCGGCAGCTGGCCCGTGCCGAAGGCGGCATCATCCTTGACCAGCAGCGGCGGGGACACTTCCTCATAGCCATATTCGGTCGTGTGGATGTCCAGCATGAAGTCGCCCAAAGCCCGCTCCAGCCGGGCCAGCTGTCCACGCAACACCGTGAAACGCGCGCCTGACAGCTTGGCCGCCAGATCAAAGCTCATCAGGCCCAGCGCTTCGCCCAGCTCGAAATGCTGCTTGGCATTGGCGATGTCGGTGGGTGTGCCGATGCGGCGGATTTCGACATTGTCATGCTCATCCTTGCCGTCGGGAACCTCCGGGGCCGGGATGTTGGGGTAAGAGGCCAGGATGCGGTCCAGTTCGGCCCCCAGCTCCTTTTCCCGCTCTTCCAGCTGCGGCATCTTTTCCTTGATGGCCGCCACCTCATCCAGCAGCGGCTGGGCGTCCTTGCCGTCCTTTTTGTAGGCGCCGATCAGCTTCGACGCCTCATTCCGGCGGGCCTGCAGCTCCTGCGCCTGCGTCTGGCAGGCACGGCGTTCCTGATCCAGTTCCAGGACGCGGGAAGACAGCGGTTCCACACCGCGCCGGGCCATGCCGGCATCGAAGGCTGCGGGGTTGTCGCGGATGGAACGGATGTCGTGCATGGAAAACCAGAAGCAAAGGGTCAAACGGTGCCCCGTTTATAGATGCACGGCAGGCGGCGCGTAAAGCGCTCGGAATTCACGGCATGGCGTTATCTCCTGTGAAACATTCTGTAACCGCCCTTCGGGTTTGGTTTCACAGGATGCCGGGCTTGGGTGCCCAGGACAGCCAGCGGGGGCGTTCGGCCCAGACTGTGTTGGTCAGGCCGGGGGTGGTGGGCAGATTGTCCAGCACGGCCTGGGTTTCATGGAGAATCCAGAGCAGCAAGCGTGGGGCCGCTCGCCGACGGCGGGCGGCGGGGTGGAAGGGTGCTGCCGGGTTCGCGGGCATGGGCGGGCATGCGGCCCTGACGCGGGCCGGCGGCCTGGGTGGGGCGAAGCGAAGTTCGGGGGGATAATCGGGCGGGTAATCGCCGGACTGGCCCATGGCGTCGGCGGTGGGTGGGGGCGCGCCGGGGATGGGGTCTTCTGCGTCTTCGTGATCGGCGGAGAGGTCGGGCGTGCGGCCCCTGGGTCCCGGCTTTCGCCGGGATGACGAAGAGAGGGGATCGGTTTGGATGGACGGAGCCGACGGCGGGGAGAGGTCGGGCAGGTCGGCGGCGAGGTCGGGGTCTTCGACGGTGGGGGCGGTCAGGGGGTCGAGGCGGATGGTATCGGCACCCTGCGACCACCAGCCGTCGGGGATGCGGGCGTGACCGGGCTTGGGCTTTTTTTCCGACGGTTGCAGCAGGTCCCCGCCCAGGCCCAGACGGTCAGCGGCCCAGAGGGTGGCGCGCATGTCGCCGCTGGCCACGGCATGATAGATGCTGTCCACCACCAGGGTGCGCAGCGAGACGAAACGGCTTTCCGCCTCCCGCCGCAGCAGGGCGCGTTCTTCGGCGATGCGGCGGCGCAGATTGTGGGATCGCTGCAAAGCGCGCCAGATGGTGGTGCGCGACACGCCATATTCCGCCGTGATCTCCTTGATCTTGCGGCCCGCCGCGATGTGAAAGGCGATCTTGGCCCAGGCAATGTCCGTCACCTTGCGAGAGGTATAACCCGCCGTCAGGTCTTCATCAGCGGCGAAGCGGACATCTTCGGTGAAGGGTTTGGTATGCAGGTCGGAGGAGCCGCGCCACCAAGCCTCCGCCTGTTCCTGCTTCGTCAGGGTGGGATGGTCGGTGTCGTAGGGATTATGGGACAGGGACATGGGGCAGCACTCCTGTTAATGGGGATGGGTCCATGATCCTATCAGAATTTGGGAATTTAATCCATGGATGTGGATCAGCAGAGTGGGTAGCGCGGATTAGCGTCAGCGTAATCCGCGGCGCAACGGTGCCGGGGTTTCCGCGGATTACGGCTTCGCCTAATCCGCGCTACACCGCCCCCCCTTACCGTCCATGATGATGGGTTTTGACCCTATAACGGCAACCGCACCACGGCGCGCAGGCCCTTTTGCGGGCTGTCGCGCAGCAGGATGTCGCCGCCATGGCGCCGCGCGATGTCGCGGGCGATGGTCAGGCCCAGGCCGACGCCGCCCGTCTTCTGATTGCGCGACGGTTCCAGGCGGTGGAAGGGGCGGAAGACGGCTTCGCGTTGATCCTCCGGGATGCCGGGACCGTCATCATCGATGAGGATTTCCACGAAATTACCGCGCCGTTCCAGGCTGAGCCAGACATGGCGACCATAGCGCGCGGCATTGCCGATCAGGTTGGTCAGGCAACGGCGCAGGGATAAGAGGCGCAAGGGCAGGACCACGGCCTCTCCCTGTGTCACCGTGGGGTCCAGCGTCAGGCGGGCCCCTTCCCGTCTGGCATTGCCGGCGATTTCGGCCAGCAGCAGGGAAAGATCGACCTGTCGTTCCTCCTCCTCCCCATCACCGCGCGCAAAGGACAGGTAGCCGTCGATCATCACCTGCATCTCGGCCACGTCGGCCTTGATCTCCTCCACCTCTGCCATGTCGGGCATCATGGCGAGCTGCAATTTCATGCGGGTCAGGGGCGTGCGCAGATCGTGGCTGACGCCGGCCAGCATTTCCGTGCGTTGCGCGATCTGGCGACGGATGCGGTCGCGCATCATCAGGAAGGCATGGGCCGCCTGCCGCACCTCCAACGCCCCTTCCGGGCGGAAATCGCTGATATCGCGGCCCTTGCCGAAGGCGTCGGCGGCAACGGCCAGCCGGCGGATGGGCCGGATCTGGTTGCGCATGAACAGGGTGGCGATGGAGAACAGCACCAGCGAACTGCCCAGCATCCAGATGATGAACAGGTAGGAGGTGAAGCTGTAGAGCCGGCGTTCGGGCGACAGGACCGACAGAACCCCGTCCGGCATCTGCACCCGGATTTCGATCCACTTATGGGCGACATTGGAATTGATGCGCCAGGGCCGGCGGACACGGTCGTCCAGGGCCTGACCCAGGGTTTCCTCCAACCCGCTATAGAGCCGGGCGGGCGGGTCATCCAGCACCTCCCCCGCGGTCCAGGTGAACAGGATGTCGGTATGGCGCGCGGCCATGGACAGGGTTTCTTCGCGCGACTTTTCGTCGGCGTCGCGCGACAGCTGTTCAATGACCAGGGCGATTTCGCCGGCGACCGAGTTGGCCAGCCGGTTGGTCATCGTGTCCCAATGCCGGTCATAGAAGACGAAGGTGGCGATGGCCTGGGCCAGGACCACGGGCGTCATCATGATCAGCATGGAGCGCGCGAAGAGCGTGGCCGGCACCATCCGTTTCAGCCCGCGCAGGGGCCGGGGACGGTTTTTCCACAAGGACTGCAACCAGCCGGTCAATCGGGCCTCAACACATAACCTTCACCACGCACCGTCTGAAGATAACGCGGTTCGCGCGGATCATCTTCCAATTTGCGGCGTAGGCGGGTGACCTGAACATCAATGGTGCGTTCATTGGCGGCGTCAACGCCAGCCTTTTCCACCAAGGCCTCGCGGCTGAACACCATGCCGGGTTCGGCGGCCAGCACGCGCAGCAGGCCGGCCTCCATGGCGGTCAGGCGGATGATCTCATCCCCTGCCCGCAATTCCTCGCGATCCGCATCAAACAGGTAACGGCCCAGGCGGATGGGCACAGCGGTGCCGGCGGTACGGTCGCGGGGCCGCAGGGTGCGGCGCAGGATGGCGTTCAGGCGCAGAACCAGCTCGCGCGGTTCAAATGGTTTGGACAGATAATCGTCGGCCCCCGCCTCCAGCCCGTCGATCCGGTCGCACGCCTCTACCCGCGCGGTCAGCAGCAGGACGGGCGGGCCGGCATTGGCCGATAGATGGCGGCAGAGCGACAGGCCGTTTTCCCCCGGCATCATCACGTCCAGCACCACCAGATCAAAGGCCAGCCCCGCCAGCTTGGCCCGGGCCTCGGCCGCGTCGGCGGCCCCGGTGACCAGAAAGCCGTTCTGGCCCAGGTACCGGCGCAGCGCCTCACGCAGGCGCGTGTCATCATCCACGACCAGGATGTGGGGCTGTTCAGCGGGATCGTCACTCATCATGGCCCTTCACATAGCATGGAAGGGCGCGATGGTCACCGCTTGCCGGGGGGCGGGAATTTGGCGCGGTCTTCGGCGTCGATGATGCCCAGCATGACGGTGCGGAAACCTTCCACCGCTGCGGCACCCGCGGCGCGGTAGGCGCTGGCGATGCGGGCGCGTTGGGCGTCCGACAGGCTGCGTTCCAGGTCCACGCCCTTGTCCGTCAGGGTCAGCAGACGTTGGCGCCGGTCCTTGGTGCCCGGACGCTGTGCGATATATTCCTGATCGACCAGATCGGATAGGACGCGGCTGAGGCTCTGCTTCGTGATCTGCAAAATGCCCAGAAGTTCGGTCACGGTGATGCCGGGATAGCGGCCCACGAAATAGACGACACGGTGATGCGCGCGGCCCAGCCCGATCTTTGCCAGCATGGCGTCGGGTTCCGCCGTGAAGTCACGATAGGCATAAAACAGCAGCTCAATGCCCTGGCGAAGATCCTCCTCGCGCAGGAAAAGCGGGTTCGGTCCCGATTTTATGTCAGCCATGTTGACTTATTTCCGCAATTCCGTATCGTGGATGCTGTTGTACACGACATAAAACAACAAGGAAGCCCCAAAATGTCCGTCATCCCTTTCCATGACCGCGATGGCCATATCTGGTTCGACGGGGCGATGGTGCCCTGGCGGGAAGCGCAGGTCCATGTGCTGACGCACGGGTTGCACTATGCCAGCTGTGTATTCGAGGGGGAGCGCATTTACAACGGCGTGATCTTCAAGTCGCATGAACATGCGGTGCGGCTGCGCCGGTCGGCGGAACTGCTGGGGTTCGAGATCCCGTACAGCGTGGCCGAGATTGAGGCGGCTAAGGTTGAGGTCTGTCGTGCGGCGGGCCTGACCAATGGTTATCTGCGGCCCGTCGCTTGGCGTGGCAGCGAGATGATGGGCGTGGCGGCGCAGAAGAACCGCATCCATCTGGCCGTCGCCTGCTGGGAATGGCCCAGCTATTTCAGCGCGGAAGCGCGGATGCAGGGCATTGATCTGGAAATCGCCCGCTGGCGCCGGCCCGCCCCGGATACGGCACCCACGGAATCCAAGGCGGCGGGTCTCTACATGATCTGCACCATCGCCAAGCATGAGGCGGAGCAGAATGGCCGGCAGGATGCGTTGATGCTGGATTACCGGGGCTTTGTGGCGGAAGCGACGGGGGCCAATTTCTTCATGGTCAAGGAGGGCGTGGTGCATACACCCATCCCCGATTGCTTCCTGAACGGGATTACGCGCCAGACCATCATCGATCTGGCGCGCCGCCGGGGCCTGACCGTTCTGGAACGGCATTTCACCCTGGACGAGGTCAAGGACGCTGACGAGGTGTTCCTGACGGGGTCGGCGGCGGAGGTGACGCCCGTGCGCCGCATCGGCGATTGGGCATTCACCCCCGGTGCCGTTTGCCGCGCCATGATCGGGGATTACAGCGATCTGGTGAATGGCCGATTGGCGGCGGTGGCGGCGGAATGATCAGCGCCGCCACGCGACGAGGCGGCGGGCGGCCTCGGCCACCTCCGCCTCGGCCGCAGCGAAGCTGATCCGCAGGTAGCGGTGGCCGCGAGCCGTGTCGAAATCCAGGCCCGGCGTGATGGCAACGCCGGTTTCGGCCAGGATGCGTTTGCAGAAGGCTTCGCTGTCGTCGGTCAGGCCGCTGACATCGGCATAGACATAGAAGGCCCCGTCGGCGGGTGCCAGATTGTCGAAGCCGGCGCGCGGCAACTCGTTCAGCAGCAGGTCGCGGCTGCGACGGTAGCGGGCGACATGGCTGTCGGCCTCGTCAGTGCAGTCGAAGGCGGCGATGGCCGCACGCTGTGACAGGGTGGGGGCGGAGATATACAGGTTCTGGGCCAGACATTCGGCGGAGCGCACCAGTTCCGGCGGCACCACCATCCAGCCCAGACGCCAGCCTGTCATGCTGAAATATTTCGAAAAGCTGTTGATGATGATGGCGCGGTCGCTGAAGGCCAGGGCCGTCTGGCCCTTCACGGGTGTGAACTCGATGCCGTGATAAATCTCGTCGGAGATCAGGCGGACGCCGTTCGCCTCGCACCACAAGGCCAGCTCGCGCAGGGCGTCGGGCGACAGCATGGTGCCGGCGGGGTTGGAGGGGCTGGCCACGATCAGGCCCTTCACAGGCTTGTTCAAGGCGGCCAGCAGGGCCGGGGTCGGCTGGAACCGCGTTTCGGGGCCGGTGGGGATTTCCACCGGCTCCAGGCCAAGTGCGCGCAGGATGTTGCGATAGGCGGGATAGCCGGGGGCCGCCAGCGCCACGCGGTCGCCCGGTTCAAACGCGGCCAGGAAGCCCAGAAGGAAGCCGGCAGAGGAACCCGTTGTGATGGCGATCCGCTCCGCCCCCACCGATACACCGTAATGGTCGCGATACCAGCGGGCGATGGCCTCCCTCAATGGCGGGAGGCCGAACGCGTCGGTATAGGCGATGCGGTCATTATCAAGCGCGGCATGGGCCGCCGCGATGACACCGCGCGGGGCGGGCGTGCCCGGCTGGCCGATTTCCAGATGCAGGACATCGCCCCCGGCAGCGGCGCGTTCATTGGCCGCACGCATCACCTCCATCACGATGAAGGGCGAAACAGCACCCCGTTGCGAGGGGGCCCAGAGCGCCTCACCGGCGGGAGCCTTTAAACTCGCCCTTCCCTCGCCATGTTTTTCGTGGCTAGTGTCGGGCCGAGGGGCCTTGCCGATGGATAAAGACATGTTTGCGGTTCCAAAGCGGATTGCCAGTGCGGCCGTGGCGTTGTTGATGTCGGCGACGCTGGCCGTACAGCCAGCCATTGCCCAGCGGTCGATCAGTTTCATTCGCGACACGGAAATCGAACATATCCTGCGCGTCTATTCCACCCCCATCTTGCAGGTGGCGGGTGTCGTGCCGGAATCGGTGACCATCGCCATGGTCAATGATGACAGCCTGAACGCCTTTGTCGCGGGCGGGCAGAACATGTTCTTCCATACCGGCTTCCTGATGGATACCACGGTCGAAGAACTGGTCGGCGTGACGGCGCACGAGACGGGGCATATTGCCGGCGGCCATCTGGCCCGCGCCGGTGACGCCATGTCGAACGCCGCCACCATCGCCAGCATCTTCACCCTGCTGGGCATGGCGGCGGCCATCGGGGCCGGGCGCACCGATGTCGGCATCGGGCTGATGGGCGGCGGCCAGGAAGCGGCCATGCGCACCTTCTTCGCCTTCACGCGCGGCCAGGAAGGGTCGGCGGACGAGGCGGCCATGCAATATCTGGAAAAGCTGGGCTGGTCGTCCGAAGGGTTGATGAAGATGATGCAGCGGCTGGCGGGCCAGGAGCTTCTGCCCGAAAGCCGGCAGGTGGAGTTCGTCCGCACCCACCCCCTGACCCGCAACCGCATCGAAGCCATCCGCAATTTCGTGGAAACGAAATCCAAGAATAACGGCAAGCGCTTGCCGGATAATTTTTATGCGATGCATGAACGCATGGTGGCCAAGCTGATGGGCTTCATGCGGCCGGAAGTGGCGCTGCGCCATTATGCGCCGACCGATACGGCCATTCCCGCCCGCTATGCCCGCGCCATCGCGCTTTATCAGCGCGGCAATGTGAAGGAGGCGCTGGTCTTGACCGACGGCTTGATCCAAGCCGAGAAGGACAATGCCTATTTCCATGAATTGAAAGGGCAAATCCTGTTCGAGGATGGCAAGGCGGCGGAAGCGGTCATCCCCTATCGTGAGTCCGTGCGGCTGGACCCGGAATCGGGCCTGCTGCGCAACGCGCTGGGCCATGCGCTGCTGGAGGTCGGCAATGACCGGTTCCTGAACGAGGCCATTACGCATCTGACGGCGGCGGCCCGGCTGGAGCATAATTCGGCGCTGACCTGGCGGCTGCTGTCATCCGCCTATAGCCGCGCCGATCAGCAGCCGCAGCTGGCCTATGCCCGCGCCGAGGAAGCGCTGGCGCGCGGCGATATCCGGGCGGCCAAGTACCATGCCGACCGGGCCGAACGCATGCTGCCCGCTGGGTCCCCGGAATGGATCCGGGCGCAGGATATCCGCGTGATGGTCGAAAGCCATCCGGGCGTGCGGGAATATAATTAAGGGGCGACGGGGCTGGATGCGGGGGTGATTACCGCGTCCGGCCCCGCGCCTGCCGCACCTGGAAGAAGGCGGCGACGACGGACGGGTCGAACAGGGTGCCAGACCCTTCCTCGATCGATTTCAGCGCATCGGCCAGGGGCACCGCATCACGCCAGGAGCGGCGGTGGGTTAGCGCGTCATAGACATCGGCCACCGCGATGATGCGGGCGGCGGGCGGAATGTCCGCGCCCGACAGGCCATGCGGATAGCCGCTGCCGTCCCAGCGTTCGTGATGGGCCCGCGCGATGGCGGCGCCGAAGGACAGGTAATTGCTGCCTTCCACCAGCCGCGAGGCCTTTTCCAGGATGGCTGCACCGCGTTCGCAGTGCAGCTCCATCTGGTGGCGCTCCTCCTCATCCAGCATGTTTTCCTTGCGGATCACGCTGTCGGGCACGCCGACCATGCCGATATCGTAGAGCATGGCACCCATGGTGATCTGGTCCAGGAACTCATCATCGATGATCCGGTCCCATCCCTCCTGCTGACGCAGGGCAAAGGCGATTTCGGTGACCAGCCGCGACAGGCGCAAGCCATGATCGCCGCCACCATCGGGGTCCTTGTATTCCGCCAGCCCGGCCAGCGCGATGACGGCGGCCTTGTGCGAGCGTTTCACCTGATCATAGAGGTGCAGATTGTCGAAGCCGATGGCGATCTTGGCGCCCATCACCTCCGTCAGCTTGCGTTCCAGACCGTCCAGGGGGCGGCCGACATGCAGGCAGGCGGCGGCATCACGGCCATCGGCGGTGCGCAGCCAGAGGATGGCATCGTTGTCATCGAAATGATGGTGCCGCGCGCGCAGCACCTCCATCACCTTGGCGGCCAGATCGGCATCGACACTGTGCCCCAGCGGCAGGCCCACACTGTCGGCATGGCGTCCCTGACCCGCCAGGATCTGCGCATCGGCCCGCGCATTGCCGCGCGGCACGCAGACAAGACCATCGGGGGCCACATCCAGCACGCGGGCCAGTTCGTGCAGCACCGCCTCGGCAAAGCGGTCGATGGCGCGCAGGGTGAACAGGTTACTGGAGGCATCGATGATGCGTTCCATGCCCTGACGCGAGCGCATCAGTTCGGTAATATGCTCATACGACCGCAGGGCCGCGACGGTGGCGGTGCCCAGCTTCTGCGCCGTCAGTTCCGTCTTGGCCTTGTAATCATTGATGTCATAGGCGTGGATGACGTCATCTTCCGGCGCCTGTCCCGGCTGTCCGGTGCGCAGGATGATGCGCACCTGGCTGTTGCCCAGTTCATCGCGGATTCGCGGCACCAGGCGCAGGCCGGCATCGTCCGTTTCCATCACCACGTCCAGCAGGACCATGGCGATGCCGGGATCATGGCGCAGCATGCCCAGAGCTTCTTCCGCCGAATAGGCGGACAGGAACTGCACCGGACGATCCCGATAGGCAAATTTCTTCATGACCAGACGGGTCATGGCATGCACTTCGGGATCGTCATCGACGATCAGGATCAACCAGGGGCGGGCCGCAGCCGCGGACGCGTCAACGGCAGCCGGAAGTTCCGGCCCCTCCTCCTTAAAGAGGAATTCGTCGTCGTCGCCCGCCATCACAACCGTACAAAGCTCCCTGTCATCGTCCGTGACCCCGCCCTGTTGCCGGGCGTATCAGCATATGGTCACGTTCGCACATTGCCATTGGCAATACCAATGCACACTTACGTATCACGGCATAGCTCGTGCCCAGAGGCAAGCCCCTTGAAAACAGGGGTTTCATTCCGCGCGGCGGTTGCGCACGTGGTCTGAGCAGTTCATGTTGCGGACAACCACTTTATGGATGTGTGATCAATGTTCTCTCGTCTTCGCGTTTCCGGGTCGGTTCTGGCGCTCAGCTTGGCGCTTTCCTGCACAACCGCCCTGCCCGTTTCCGCCGCCGATAAGCCGCTGGACAAGGCCGCCGTGGAGCAGATCGTCCGCGACTATCTGCTGACCCATCCGGAGATTTTGCTGGAGGCCATGGAGGCGCTGGAGAAGAAACAGCAGGCCGAGGGCGACAAGGCAGTGGCCGAGGCCCTGACATCGAATCGGAAGGCGCTGGAACAGAATGCCATGTCGCCGGTCGGCGGCAATCCCAAGGGCGATGTCACCCTGGTCGAGTTCTTCGATTACAATTGCGGGTACTGCAAGCGCACCCATCCGGAGCGCAGCGCCGCCGTGAAGGGTGATGGCAAGGTCCGCGTCGTCTATAAGGAATTCCCCATCCTGGCCCCTTCATCCAAGGAAGCCGCCAAGGCCGCCCTGGCCGCCAACAAACAGGGCAAGTATGAGGCGTTCCACACCGCCCTGATGACCCATGAGGGCCGGTTGGACAGCGACGCCATCCGCGCCGCCGCCAAGGATGTGGGCCTGGACCTGAAGAAGCTGGAACAGGATATGGGCGATCCGGCCATCGAGGCGGAGATCAAGGCCAATGTCGAGCTGGCCCAGAAGCTGGGCATCCGTGGTACGCCGGGTTTCGTGATCGGCGATACGGTGGTGCCGGGTGCCATTGAGACGGAACAGTTCGTTGCCCTGTTCAACGCAACGCGGGCGGCGAAGAAGGCTGGGGGATGAGGTTCTGGGCGGTTCCATTCTCATGGGGTGAATTGGCCCGAGAGGGAGGGGCCTGCGGGCGGTAGGATCAGAGGATCAACCGCCCGGAGGCCCCGCCCATGTGGAAATATGCCTGCCGTACCGCCCTGATCCTGACGGCGCTGGCCGTTCCCGCAGGCGCGCATGAGGTTCCAAGCCTGCCCTATCCGCCGGGCAGCACGGTGACGTCGGCGGATGGGTATCTTTATGAGGCGTCGAAACTGGCCGATGGGGTCTGGCTGTTCGCGTCGCCGGAACCGTTCCATGTTCAGCCCTATGGCAATGTCGTCGCCGTGGAACAGGCTGACGGGTTTGTCCTGTTCGATAGTGGCGGTACGCCGGCGGGGGCGGCGCGCATTCTGGACATGCTGGCATCCCTGTCGCCCAAGCCGGTAAAGGCCGTCATCGTCAGCCACTGGCATGGCGACCATATTAACGGGCTGCGCACCATTCAGCAGCGCTGGCCGCAGGTGCGGACCATCGCCACCAATGCCACCCGCGGCACCCTTACCGACCCCAAGGTCGCGCGGTTCATGCCCACCGGGGATACCGCTTCCGACGATGCGATTCGTCGCAATCTGGAGGGTGCGGTGGGCCATCTGCGCACCCAGGCGGCCCGGACCGACCTGCCGGAAGCGGTGCGTGCCGGCAATGCGCAGGGGGCCAGGGAGCTGCAACATTACGGTCAGGAACTGCTGGGCGGGGCCATGCTGGTGCCGGCCGAAGGGTTCGATGACAGGCTGTTGATCGATGATCCGCAGCGGCCCGTGGAGTTGCGCTTCCTTGGCCGGGCCAATACGGATGGGGATGCCGTCGCCTGGCTGCCCAAACAGCGGATCGTGATGAGCGGGGATATCGTGGTCTCCCCCATCCCCTATGGTTTCGGTTCTTATCCCAAGGATTGGGAGGCCACACTGGCGGCGTTGAAAGCCTTTGATTTCAAGATGCTGGTGCCCGGTCATGGCATGGTGATGAAAGACGCCACCTACCTGGACCGGTTGTCCGTCCTGATCGCCGAAACGCGCGCCAAGGTAGCGCCGATGGTGTCACAGGGGCTTTCACTGGACGATGTTCAAAAACAGATCGATCTTTCGGCGCAGGCGCAGATGTTCAGCGGCGGTGATGCCTTCCGGTCCCGCATCTTCGACCAATATTGGCGTCAGCCATTTGTTGCCAGCGTCTTTAAGGAGGCCCGGGGCGAACCCATCATACAGGGGGGTGGTTGACCACCTTCCGTAACGTAATGTCGATCTCCATTGCCGATGCGGCCAGCCATGCTATAACCGCCCGGCTTTTGGCGATCATCACAAGGGGCGGCCAAGTTGGCCCAACAGCCTTCGATCCTTATCCTGAACGGGCCGAACCTGAACATGCTCGGCACCCGTGAACCCCAGATCTATGGGGCGGAGACGCTGGCCGATATCGAGGCCCTGTGCCGTGCCGAGGGCGCGCGCCTGGACCTTGAGATCGATTTTCGCCAGTCGAACCATGAGGGCGAGCTGGTCACCTGGATCCAGCAGGCGCGCGGGACCCGTTCCGCCATCCTGTTGAACGCCGGAGCCTATACCCACACCTCGGTCGCCATCCTGGATGCGTTGACGGCGGTTGAACTGCCGGTTATCGAGGTGCATCTAAGCAACATCTTCCGTCGTGAACCGTTCAGGCATCATTCGTATGTCTCGATGGCCGCGCGGGGGGTCATTTGTGGCCTGGGTTCCCATGGCTATGTCCTGGCGCTGCAGGCGGCTGACCGTCTGATCCGTGCCGCGGCGCAGTCTTGACGTCCAAGCCCCTATCATAAGGTTGAAAACACCATGTCGAGCTTCGATCTGGATGCCAAGTTCGTGCGCACCATGGCCAAACTCCTGGAGGAGTCCGGCCTGACGGAGATGGAATATTCGGAAGGCGAGCGTCGCATCCGGCTGAGCCGCGCCGCACCGCCGGCCCCGATGGGCTATGCCCCGGCCTATGCGCCCGCCCCGGCGGCACCGGTTGCCGCCCCTGCCCCGGCTGCTGCGGCCCCCGCCGCCGCCGTTGCCCCGGCCCAGCATCCGGGTGCCGTGAAGTCGCCCATGGTCGGCACCGCCTATCTGGCGTCCGAACCCAGCGCCCCGCCGTTTGTGAAGGAAGGCGACACGGTCAAGGCCGGTCAGACCATCCTGATCATCGAAGCCATGAAGGTCATGAACCCGATCAAGGCCGCCAAGGGCGGCACCGTGACCCAGATCCTGGTCGCCAATGCCCAGCCGGTCGAATTCGGCCAGCCCCTGCTGATCATTGAGTGATCGACCCATGACGGCGAAATCCCAGGACGGGCTGTTCGAAAAAGTCTTGATCGCCAATCGCGGCGAAATCGCGCTGCGCATCCACCGCGCCTGCCGCGAGATGGGGATCAAGACCGTGGCCGTGCATTCCACGGCCGATGCCGACGCCATGCATGTGCGTCTGGCCGACGAAAGTGTCTGTATCGGCCCGCCGGCCGCCAAGGACAGCTATCTGAACATCCCCGCGATCCTGTCGGCGGCGACCATCACGGGCGCCGACGCCATCCATCCCGGCATCGGGTTCATGGCCGAAAATGCACAGTTCGCCGACATGGTGATCGAGCATGGTTTCGCCTGGATCGGGCCGACGCCGGAACATATCCGCGTCATGGGCGACAAGGTCACCGCCAAGAAGACGGTGATTGCGCGCGGCCTGCCCTGTGTGCCCGGTTCGGACGGTCCGGTGGACAGTTTCGAAACGGCGGCCAACGTGGCCGACCAGATCGGCTATCCGGTGCTGATCAAGGCCGCCGCCGGCGGTGGCGGCAAGGGCATGAAGGTGGCCTTCAGCCGTGACGAGCTGAAGGAAGCCTATTCCCTGGCCCGTGGTGAGGCACGCGCCGCCTTTGGCAATGACGAAGTGTACCTTGAAAAGTACCTCGCCAATCCGCGCCATATCGAGGTGCAGCTGCTGGGCGATCACCATGGCAATGTGGTGCATTTCGGCGAACGCGACTGTTCCGTGCAGCGCCGTCACCAGAAGGTGGTGGAAGAGGCCCCCTCGCCCGCGCTGAACGCCGAGGAGCGGGAGAAGGTCGGGTCGCTGGCCGCCCGCACCGCCAAGCTTCTGGGCTATCGCGGCGTCGGCACCATGGAGTTCCTGTACGAGAATGGGCAGTTCTATTTCATTGAAATGAACACCCGTTTGCAGATCGAGCACACGATCACGGAAATGATCACGGGCGTCGATCTGGTGCGCGAACAGATCCGCGTCGCCACTGGGGCGCCGCTGGGGTACACGCAGCAGGATATTCGGTTCCACGGCCATTCCATCGAATGCCGCATCAATGCCGAACATCCCGAGACGTTCATGCCGTCGCCGGGCCAGATCAAGCAGTATCATGCGCCGGGCGGCCTGGGCGTGCGCGTCGACAGTGCGCTGTATGACGGTTACCGCGTGCCGCCCTATTACGACAGCATGATTGCCAAGCTGATCGTCCATGGCAACACGCGCAATGAATGCCTGATGCGCCTGCGCCGCGCGCTGGAGGAGTTCGTCATCTCCGGTGTCGATACCTCCATCCCGCTGCATCAGAAGATCATCGCCGAGCCGGATTTCATCAACGGCGACTATGATATCAAGTGGATGGAAGGCTGGATGAAGCGTCAGCAGGGCTGAAGTTTCGGTTCAGTGTTGAGATGAAAACCCCCGGTGGCTGGATGGCCGCCGGGGGTTTTTGTTGTGGGCGTAGGTCAGGTCGAGGCGTAAGCCTCGCCCTGACAGATAAGGATTGAAAGCTTTTGTCGTCAGGGCTCGCCTACGGCTCGACCTGACCTACGGCCTGAAAGGACATCACGCCAGCGTCGCCGACAGCTTCACCTCGGCGTTCAGGACCTTGGACACGGGGCACATGGCCTTGGCCTGGGCGGCCACTTCCTGGAACTTGTCGGCGGCGATGCCGGGGATCTTGGCGGTCAGGGTCAGTTCGACGGTGGCGATCTTCCAGCCGCCGCCATCGCTTTCCATGATCAGGACCGCCCCGGTCTTCAGCTCCTCCGGCGGGAAGCCGGCAGCGGTCAGCAGGAAGGACAGCTGCATGGAGAAACAGCCGGCGTGGGCAGCGGCGATCAGTTCCTCCGGGTTCGTGCCCTTGCCATCGCCAAAGCGCGCCACGAAGCTGTAGGGCACATTGGCCAAGGTCGCGCTCTGTGTGGACAGGGTGCCGCTGCCATCCTTGCCGGTGCCATGCCAGACGGCATTGGCGGTACGCTTGATCTGGGCCATCGCTGCGTCTCCATCAGGAAAAGTTTTGCGATGGAAGCGTAACACCGGTTTGTGACGGGTGGCAGCGGAGGAACGCGGATTCTTTAGGGGATTTAACGCCGCTTCCTGGTGTTCTTGCCCCCGAACTCGATACCACCGACATTCAGGCCGCCATCCTTGGTCTTGGCGGCGCCCTTGGTGCGACCACCCTTTTCCGGCTTGGCGGGGCTGCGCGGCCTTTCGCCCTGGGCCGAGGCGCGGATGGGGCTTGCACCGGGGGCGAGGCCGAGGTCGATGGCTTCCAGGCGGCGGATTTCGTCGCGGATGCGGCCCGCCTCCTCGAACTCCAGATCCGCTGCTGCCGCGCGCATCTTCTTTTCCAGCTCGGCGATAATGGTCTTGATGTCCTTGCCGGCCAGACCAAGCCCCTCGGCGGCACCCGTATCCACCTCCACCCGGTCGCCGCGCTCATAGACGCTGCCCAGAATGTCGGAGATGTTCTTCTTCACCGATTCCGGGGTGATGCCGTGGGCGGCATTGTATTCCAGCTGCTTGGCACGGCGGCGGGCCGTTTCCTCCAAAGCTGCCTTCATGGAGTTGGTCTCGCGGTCGGCATAGAGGATGGCGCGGCCTTCAACGTTACGGGCCGCACGCCCGATGGTCTGGATCAGGCTGGTGCGGCTGCGCAGATAGCCTTCCTTGTCGGCATCCAGGATGGCGACGAGGCCGCATTCGGGGATGTCCAAGCCTTCGCGCAGCAGGTTGATGCCGATCAGCACATCGAACACGCCAAGGCGCAGATCGCGGATAATCTCAATCCGTTCAAGGGTTTCGACGTCGGAGTGGATGTAGCGGACCTTGATCCCCGCCTCCATCATGTACTCCGTCAGCGCCTCCGCCATCTTCTTGGTCAGGGTGGTGACCAGGACGCGCAGGCCCTTGGCCGTGACCTCCCGCACCTCCGCCATCACATCATCCACCTGCGTGTCGGTGGGGCGGATGATGACCTGCGGATCGACCAGACCCGTGGGGCGCACCACCTGTTCGGTGAAGACGCCGCCCGTGCGCTCCAGCTCCCAATCACCCGGTGTGGCGGAGACGAAGACGGTCTGCGGACGCATGGCGTCCCATTCCTCGAACTTCAGCGGGCGGTTATCGGCGCAGGAGGGAAGACGGAAACCATAATCAGCCAGGGTCGATTTACGCATGAAGTCGCCCCGGTACATGCCGCCGACCTGCGGCACCATCACGTGGCTTTCATCCACGATCAGCAGGGCATTTTCCGGCAGATATTCAAACAGGGTCGGCGGCGGCTCCCCCGGATTGCGGCCCGACAGGTAGCGGGAATAGTTTTCGATGCCGGCGCAGGAGCCGGTGGCCACCATCATCTCAATATCGAAGGTGGTGCGCTGTTCCAGGCGCTGCGCCTCCAGCAATTTTCCTTGTGGAACAAGCTCATCCAGCCGCAGCTTCAGGTCGCGCTTGATCTGTTCCACGGCCTGAAACAGGGTCGGCTTGGGCGTGACATAGTGGCTGTTGGCGTAGATACGCACCTCCTTCATGGAGGCCAGCTTCTCCCCCGTCAGGGGGTCGATCTCGTTAATCGCCTCCAACTCATCCCCGAACAGGGACAGGCGCCAGGCGCGATCCTCCAGGTGGGCGGGGAACAGTTCGATCGTGTCGCCACGCACCCGGAAGGAACCACGGCCAAAGCCGGCATCGTTGCGGCGGTACTGAAGCTCAACCAATCTCTGAAGGAAGGCCTGACGCTGCAGCATCTGCCCGACCTGCAATGGGATGGTCATTTCCGAATAGGTTTCGACCGAACCGATACCGTAGATGCAGGAGACCGAGGCCACGATGATGCAGTCCTGCCGTTCCAGCAGGGCGCGGGTGGCGGCATGGCGCATGCGGTCGATCTGTTCGTTGATCGAGCTTTCCTTCTCGATATAGGTGTCGGTCCGGGGCACATAGGCCTCGGGCTGATAATAATCGTAGTAGGAAACAAAATACTCTACGGCGTTGTTTGGAAAGAAACTTTTCATCTCGCCATAGAGCTGCGCCGCCAGCGTCTTGTTGGGGGCCAGGATCAGGGTCGGGCGCTGCACCCGCTGGATCACATGCGCCATGGTGAAGGTCTTGCCCGAACCGGTGACGCCCAGAAGGACCTGATCCTTCTCCCCCCGCACCAGACCCTCGGTCAGTTCCTCAATGGCGCGTGGCTGATCGCCCGCCGGTGTGTATTCCGACACGACGGTCAGCGGTTCCAGGAAGGGCCTTTCCTCCACCTTCACGCGCCAGGGCATGGCGGCTTCCGGGGCGGACAGGGCGGCGGCGGGGGCGGCGGTCTGGGTCATGGCCGGTAATCTATGCCTGTCGGCGGCCGGCGAAAAGGGGCTTGATCTGTTTTTGTTCCCTTTGCCGCCAGGACCATGGTGCGGGGCCGGGGAACATGGTTAACTGAGGTGCGCAACGGGGAGGCAGAAATGGCGGCGGTCGGACGACAGGTGGCGGGCGTGGTGGTAGGCATCATCCTATCCATGATCATCATCATGGGGGTGGAGATGGCGGGGCATATGGTCCTGACCGGGGAGGCGCTGTTCGCCGGGCCGGTTGTAGCCTATCTGATCGCGGCGGCGGCGGGTGGGTTTGTCGCCATCAAGGTGGCGGGGCTGCGGCGCTGGTGGCTGCCGGCCATCGTCGCGGGCGTCCTGGCCCTGGGCACCGTCATGAACCTGACCATGATGGAACATCCGGTATGGTTCGCGCCGACGGCAGCAGCGGCGCTGGCCCTGGGCTATGCCGCCGCGTGGCGGGCGACGCGGGGTGCATAGAGATAGGGTCCGTGCAAAATCACTGGACCTGATGCCCATGACGCCTATAACGAATATTCTATGTCTGACCGGCAGAGGGCCGGCCGGGGTGTGGGGAGAGTGACGCTCGTGTCTCAGGCGCTTCAAACGGTTGCCCAGCTGGCGCGTGCAGCGGAGAAGGGTTTGCCCATCGGTCCGGGTGCGGTGCGCATGGGCGAAGACGGTAATGTCAGCGTCACAAGCCCCACCACAGCGTCGCGCCACCATTTCTTCCTGGACGGGCTGATGTTCCATGTCAGCCTGACGCCGGACGAGGATGGCACCTTGCTGCAGATCTGGGCCGAAGTGGGGTACATGCCCTTCACCATCGAATCGCCCGAGAAGCGCATGCGCCTGTCCAAGGTGATGCGCGCCGCCGGCCACCTGCAGAACGCCCGGTTCGTGGTGGATAACAAGCAGATGATCATGGTGCTGGGTCAGGCCCGCGTTGACGGCCATGTCACCCTGCCCGATTTCATGTATGAAATCCTGCAATTCGTGCAGGAGGCCCGGCCCTATCTGAAGGTGCTGGGCCAGTATCTGTAACTTATACCCGTTCCCTCAGTCGCCGGGCGGGCGCATCCGCGCCCTTGGCTCACGGCGCACGAGCGCCGGGCTGGCAGTCGCCAGCCTTCAATATGGATTGAAGGCCTGTTCTGTCAGGGCTCACCTTCGGTTCGACCTGACCTACTGGTGAGGGCGATCAAGGCGTCAGGCGTGTCCACGTCCAGCAGGGTGCCCGTATCTTCCACCGCCACCTCACAGACCACGGGTGCGTGTGCCGCGATCAGGGCGCGGGCACCCTTGTCGCCCGTCAAAGTCAGCATTTCCGGGATGAAGGCAGCGTCCCAGAGGACGGGGTTGCCGCGTTGCCCGCCACAGGTAGGCAGCACGATGGCGCGGCCATCATCGGGGCTGTAGGCCGCGATCAGGCGATTGATGGTGGCGGGCGTCAGGCGCGGCATGTCACCCAGCAGGACCAGAACACCATCAATATCATCCGGCAGCGATGACAGGCCAGCCTTCAGGGTAGCGGACATGCCATCGGCATGGTCGGGGGCGTGAACGAATTCCAAGGGTAGGTCGGCAAGGACGGCGCGGACGGCGTCGGCCTGATGGCCGGTGGCGATGGTGACGCCCGTCAGTTGCGACGACAGGGCCGTGTCCACAACATGGCGGACCAGGGCCTTGCCGTGCCATTCGCACAGCAGCTTATTGGCCCCGCCCATGCGCCGACCGAAGCCACCGGCCAGGACAAGGCCGTGGATACGCGGCGCGCGGGGCAAGGCGGTGGCGAGCGCGCGCGGCAGGGGCCGGCTCGGAATTTCGGCCAGCAGGCCGCCCACGCCCATGGACATGATGGCGGCAGCATCGACGGACAGGCCCGCCCCCAACCGCTGCAACACCCAATCCACGCCATTCAGACGGGGCGAGCGGGCGCAGCCGGGCAGGCCCAGCACGGGCCGCCCATCCAGGTCGCCCAGAAGCAGCAGATTGCCGGGGTCCACCGGCATGCCCAGATGCAGCACGCGCCCACCCGCCGCCAGGATCGAGGCCGGGATGACATCGCGGCGGTCGGTGATGGCCGACGCCCCGATGACCAGCAGGATATCGCCCTCCATCTCGCGCAGCGCAGCGGCGAGTGCGTTCACTTCATGAGGACACCGAATATCTTCGGCGAGGTCGGCCCCGATACCGGACAGGCGGTCGGCGGTGATAGTGACGCTTTTTTCCAAGACCGATGGCTTGGTGCCGGGCAGGGTTGTCTGGATCAGGCCGACGGAAAGGCCGATCCAGGGTGACAGTGAGACGGGTCCAGTGCCCGCCAACATCCATTCCAGTTTCGTAATGATGCTGTCAGGCACGGCGAAGGGGATGATCTTGATGGTGGCCAGCATTTGGCCCTTCAACACGGGTGTGAAGGGCGGGACGGTGGCGATGGTCACCGCCTCATCCACGCGGTTCAGGGCATGGATGGTGGCCGTGTCAATGGTGGCAAGGCCGTCGGCGGCGGCGAACAGGTTGACGCGACCGGTATAGGCGGCACTGACCGTCAGGTTGGAGCCGGCCAGACGGGCCGCGATGCGGGTGGCGGCGGAATCCTCGCCGACATCGCCGGGTTCCAACTGCGCCACGGTGATTGTTTCGATACCGGATTGGGTGAGCAGGGCGATGTCATCCGCGCTGATCACCCGTCCCTTGGCGAAGCGGCCATGGGTGTGGTGGACGCCATGGGCCAGGATGGCACCGACAGACGCGGCGACCGGTACGGGACCGAAACGCATCAGCCTATGCCTTCCACTTTTGGCCGCGCAGGGCCAGGATGATGTCGGCCAGGATGGAGACAGCGATTTCGGCGGGTGTGACGGCCCCGATATCGAGACCGACAGGGCCATGGATGCGGGCCAACTGTGCCTCCGTCACCCCGTGCCCGCGCAACCGTTCCAGGCGGGCGGCTTGGTTCTTCCGCCCGCCCAGCACGCCGACATAGAAGGCCTCGCTGCCGAGCGCTGTGATCAGGGCCGGATCATCGAATTTCGGGTCATGGGTCAGGGCGACGACAGCGGTACGGGCATCGGGGCGAAGTGTCGCCAAGGCCTCATCCGGCCAGTCGGTGACAAGGGTGGTGTCCGGGAACCGTTCGGGGGTGGCAAAGGCGGCGCGCGGGTCGATGACGGTAACGTCCAGCCCGGCCAGCCGGGCGGCGGGGGCCAGGGCCTGCGCCAGATGTACGGCGCCCACGATCAACAGGCGGTTGGCGGGCGGATGGACATTGATGAAGAAGCGGCCATCATAGAATTCCACGGTACCGCTGCGGTTTTCCCGGATGGCGTCCAGAACCTGCGGCAGGAATTCATCCTCCAGCCCCGCATCTCCCATCTGCCGCCCGTCGGGTTCGACCAGCGTCTGCAGGCCCGAACCCAGATCGGTGACCAGGGCCACGGCGCGCCGGTCGGCCAGGGCGGCGCGCAACGCGTCAAAAATCCGGGCCTTCATTGGATCGGCTCCACATAGATCTCCAGCTTGCCGCCACAGGCCAAGCCCACTTCCCAGGCCATTTCATTGCTGATCCCGAAGGAGAGGAATCGCGGTTCGCCATCGGCCAAAACCTTGCCCGCCTCCATCACCACCGCCCCTTCGACACAGCCGCCGGAGACGGACCCTGCCATGGCACCGCTGGCAGAGACGGCCATCAGGCTGCCCACAGGGCGCGGGGCGGAACCCCAGGTGGCGATGACATGGGCCAGGGCCACGGATTGCCCGGCATCGCGCCAGGAGGCGGCCTGGGCCAGGATGGCTTCGTTATCGTCGCGGATCATGAAAGGTTCCAGTTGGGATCAGCCGGATATGGGGATGGTCACGCTTCTTGTCACGGTGCTTGTCAGGGGGCCGGCGTCAGGGCGGCGGCGAAGGCGGCGAAGAATTCGTCCGCCAGCTTGGCGGCGGTGCCCTGGATCAGGCGGGCACCCAATTGCGCCAACTTGCCGCCCACGGTGGCTTCCGCCTTGTACCGCAGGATGGTGGTGCCGTCGGGACCATCGGTGAGGGTGACCGCCGCCCCGCCTTTGCCAAAGCCGGCGGCCCCACCCTGCCCTTCGCCGGTAATGCGATAACCGTTGGGGGCATCAATGTCCGACAGAGTGACGCGGCCCGCGAATTTCGCGCTGACCGGGCCGATTTTCAGCTTCAGCTTGGCCGACAGGATATTGTCCGCGTCGCGCACCAGTTCCTCGCAGCCCGGAATGCACAGGCGCAGGGTTTCGGTATCGTTCAGCGCGTCCCAAACAACGGATCGCGGGGCCGGGATGGCGTATTCGCCTTCCATATCCATCGGGATGTTCCCACAAAATTCAAACCAGGGTGCCGCAGCCTGCCACAAAGCGGGGCCAAAAGGAAAATCCGGCATGAAGCGCATTGCGTGTGGCCGGAATTTTCTGAAAGATCAATGGTCAAGAAAGGGGCCATGGACAGGCCCCGGCGCACCGGCGAACGGGCAGCAGCAACAATCAACGGGAGGATGGTTCATGAATGGGTTGAACCGGCGGCAATTCGGCATTCTGGGTCTGGGTGGCATGGCGGCGGCGATGGGCGGCGCGATGCCGGCCCTGGCACAGGCCCCGCGCTTCGTCACCATCCTGACCGGCGGGACCAGCGGGGTTTATTACCCGCTGGGCGTCGCCCTGTCGCAGATCTATGGCAAGGCCATGCCGGAGACGAAATTCACCGTGCAGGCCACCAAGGCATCGGCGGAGAACCTGAACCTGTTGCAGGCCGGGCGCGGCGAGATTGCCTTTACCCAGACCGACACGCTGGTTCAGGCCGTGCGCGGCGATGCGGAGGTGGGGTTCACCACACCGCTGAACAAGCTGCGCAGCCTCGCGGTGATCTATCCGAACTACATCCAGATCGTGGCGTCGAAGGCGTCAGGCATCAAAACGCTGGCCGACCTGAAGGGCAAACGCATTTCGGTGGGCGCACCGAAATCGGGCACGGAACTGAACGCGCGGGCGGTGGTGAAGGCCGCCGGCCTGTCCTATGCCGATTTCGAGAAGGTCGAGTATCTGCCGTTCGCAGAGAGCGTCGATCTGATGAAGAATCAGCAGCTGGACGCCACCCTGCAATCCGCCGGGTTGGGCGTGGCATCGCTGCGCGATCTGGCCAGTTCCATTGAGATCACCGTCGTGTCGGTGCCGGCAGAAACGGTGGCGAAGATCGGCGAGGCGGTTTACCGGTCCGCCGTCATCCCGGCCCATACCTATAACGGCCAGACGGCGGATGTGCCGACGGTGGTGACAGGCAACGCGCTGACCACCCATGCCGGCCTGTCGGATGAGGCGGCGTATCAGATGACCAAGCTGATGTTCGACAACCTGGAGGCCATGAAATCGGCCCATGCGGCGGCCAAGCAGATCGCCCTGTCCAAGGATGCGGCAGCGGAGTTTGCACCCCTGCATCCGGGGGCCAAGCGGTTCTATCAGGAGAAAGGGTTGTTGTGAGGGGGCGGTAACGGTTTTCGATCCTGTTACGCCCCCCACTTTCGTCATCCCGGCGAAAGCCGGGACCCAGTGTCAAGGCGCGGTTAGCGCTGATATGAGTCATGTCGCAGCTATCGCTGCTTACGCTGGGTCCCGGCTTTCGCCGGGATGACGAAGGGGAAGCGTTCCCCACATCAATCCAGACAGGCCCCCCACATGACCCATACCGCTGATATTGATGAAGAAGCCGTCCGTCGGGCGGTGGAGAAGGATGATCCGACATCGGCCATTGCGCGGCTGAGCGGGGGTGATCGGAAGGTCATTTTTGTGATCGGCGTGGCATTTGCGCTGTTCCAGCTATGGACCGCGACCTTCAACCCGCTGTCCAGCCTTGTCGTGCGGTCGGTGCATGTGGGGTTTCTGCTGCTGATGGCCTTCCTGCTGATCGGCGCGCGGGATGGGATGAAGCGGGACAAGGTGCCTGCCTATGACTGGTTCCTGGGCGGGGTCGCCTTCCTGATGGGCCTTTATCATTGGGTGTTCGAGCATGATTTGATCCTGCGGTCGGGCACGCCGACAGACCTGGATCTGTGGGTGGGGGCGCTGAATACCCTGCTGGTGGCAGAGGCCGCGCGGCGGATCATGGGCTGGGGATTGCCGGCCCTGTGCCTGATCTTCGTGCCCTATGCCATGTTCGGCCAATATATGCCGGATATCCTGGCCCATCGCGGGTACGGGATGGACCAGGTGATTGAGCAGCTGCATTTCTCCACCGAGGGGATTTACGGCACGCCGACCTTTGTTTCCTCCACCTTTATCTTCCTGTTCATCCTGTTCGGGGCGTTTCTGGAGAAGGCCGGGGTCATCGGCCTGTTCAATGATCTGTCCATGGCGCTGGTCGGGCGGCGGCTGGGGGGGGCGGCCAAGGTGGCGGTCGTGTCGTCGGGCTTCATGGGCATGGTCAACGGGTCGGGCGTGGCCAATGTTTTGACCACGGGGCAGTTCACCATTCCGATGATGAAGCGCTTCGGCTATTCCGCGAAATTCGCAGGCGCCCTGGAAGCCACGGCCAGCATGGGCGGGCAGATCATGCCGCCGGTGATGGGGGCTGCCGCCTTCATCATGGCCGAAACGCTGGGTGTTTCGTATCTGGAGGTGTGCAAGGCGGCGGCGATCCCGGCCATCCTCTATTTCGTCTCCGCCTATTGGATGGCGCATCTGGAGGCCGCACGCGCCGGCCTGCGCGGGTTGCCGGAGGCCGAGTGTCCGAGGCTGTGGCCGTCGCTGCGCCGGGGCTGGCATCTGCTATTGCCGCTGGTGGCGCTGGTCACCCTGCTGCTGTCGGGGCGCACGCCGCTGTTCGCGGGCGTTGTCGGCATTGCGGGCACGGTCGTGCTGATGATGGGTCTGATGATGGTGGCGCAGATGGGGCCGGTGGCGCTGCGGGTCGCTTTTTGGATCGGGCTGGGCCTGGGGGCCTGGGGCCTGACGCAGGCGGGCCTGCGGACGGAGCAGATGGCCATGCTGGTCATCGGCCTGCTGGCCCTGCCCTGCTTCCTGATCAAGTCGGGGCGCGGATTGCTGACGGCACTGATGGAGGCGCTGGCCGATGGGGCGCGGGCGGCGGTGGCGGTGGGTATTGCCTGTGCCCTGGTCGGTATTCTGATCGGCATGCTGACGCTGACGGGTCTGGCATCGGGGCTGGCCGGGATTATTGTGGAACTGTCGGGCGGCAATCTGCTGCTGGCGCTGTTCCTCACCATGGTGGCCTGCATCATCCTGGGCACGGGTTTGCCCACGACGGCCAATTACATCATCACCGCCTCCATCGCGGCACCGGCGCTGCAGCAGCTGGGTGTGCCGCTGATCGTCAGCCATATGTTCTGCTTCTATTTCGGGATCATGGCCGATCTGACGCCGCCCGTGGCGCTGGCGGCACTGGCCGCGTCGCCCATCGCGCGGGCCGGGCATATGGAGATTGCCTGGCTGGCCACCCGCATCGGCATCGCCGGATATCTGGTGCCCTTCATGGCGGTGTTCGACCCGGCCCTGATGCTGCAATCGGGCGACTGGCTGGACACGGCCTACATGGTGGTGAAGGCGCTGCTGGGGATCGGGCTGCTGGGGATCGTCACGGTCGGGCATTACAAGACCAAGCTGGCCGTGTGGGAGATGGTCTGGGCCTTTGCGGCGGCGCTGCTGCTGGTCCTGGCCATGCCGATGACGGACGAGGCGGGGTTCGCGCTGGCGGCCCTGTTCTTAGGCCGCCAATTCTGGCGCGGGCGGCAGATGGCGGGGGCCGCCGCCTGATGGCGGGTGTGCTGGCCCTGTGCCTGATTGCCGGGATGCAGCCGCCCGTGACGGTGCCCACCGATCGCTTCACCCTGTCCTGGACCCATTCCATCGAGAAGGTGGAATGGCGGGAGGAATATCGGGTCACCGATCCGGGTCTTGTTCTTGAGGTGTCGCGCGTCAAGGGCAGCGGCGTAGGCATGGAGCCGGGGCCGGACGCCAGAGTGGTCGATGGCTGGTGGGTCAGCCATCCCAGCTTGCCGCCCCTGCCCGAGCTGGTGCTGGCGGGCAGCCATTTCGGCGGGGACCATACGATCTGCATTCCGGGGCGGTGCGCACCGCTTCGCCAATGGCTGGGCCGGGAGGATAACGGGCCGGTACGTTTGGTCGCATGTCCGATACGCGACTAATAACGGTTTGCAAAGGATTGTCCGGCATCCTAAGTATGAAGCATGCGTGACCCTTTCGGGGTCGTGAGACAAGGTGGAAGGCGTCGGCCCGGAAATGGATACGACGATCAATGAGGCGATGATCCGGGACGCGGTCGGGCGGAACCGCAAGGCGGAATTCCCGCCGCTGGACATGGCCGCTCCCCGCATGGCCCCCCTGCCCCTGCCCTCGCTGTCGCTGGACAAGGTCAGCCACCGCTATGGCACCAAACAGGCGTTGAGCGATGTGTCGCTGTCGATCTCTCCAGGGGAGATTGTCTGTCTGGTCGGACCGTCGGGATGCGGGAAATCCACCCTGCTGCGGCTGGCCGCCGGGCTGGAGACCATTCAGGAAGGCAGCGTCGCCATCGCGGGGCAGACCATTGCGCAGCCGGGATCGTCCCTTCCGCCGGAACGGCGCGGCATCGGGCTGGTGTTCCAGGATTACGCCCTGTTCCCGCATCTGAACGTGCTGGACAATGTCCGTTTCGGCCTGAACCGGCTGCCGGCATCGGAGCGGGATGAGCGCGCCCTGGCCGCGCTGGAACAAGTGGGTATGGCGGGCTTCGTCAAGGCCTTCCCGCATGCCCTTTCGGGTGGGCAGCAGCAGCGGGTGGCGCTGGCCCGTGCCATGGCCCCACGCCCTTCGGTTCTGCTGCTGGATGAGCCTTTCTCCGGCCTGGATACAAGGCTGCGCGAGAGCGTGCGCGATGAGACGCTGCATGTGCTGAAGCGCAGCGGGGCGGCGACCATGATCGTCACCCATGATCCCGAAGAGGCCATGTTCCTGGCCGACCGCATCGCCCTGCTGCGCGATGGCCGGCTGGTGCAGGTGGGATCGCCGACAGCGCTCTATACAAAGCCGGTCGATGCGTTCGCCGCCAGCTTCTTCGGTGAGGTCAACCAGTTGACGGGCGTTGTGCGCCACGGGCGGGTCGATACGCCCGTCGGGTGTCTGACGGTGCCGCACCTGAATGAGGGGGCGGATGTCGATGTGCTGATCCGGCCGGAAGCGCTGCGCCTGACCATGGCGGCGGACGGGGATGTCACGGGCGTGCCCAATCTGGCACGGGTGGAGGCGTCCCGGCTGCTGGGCCGCACCAGTCTGGTGCATCTGCGCGTCAACGACCGTGACGGTCGGCCGCACCACCTGCATGCCCGCGCGCCGGGCCATTTCCTGCCCGAGGATGGCAGCCATGTCAGCGTAACGCTGGAACCCCGCCAGGCCTTTGTATTTGAAAAGATGTGAGTGGTGGCGCGATTGCGGCCACGGGGCCTTTCTGCCATGATCCCGCGCCTTTCCGATGGTACGGGGCGATGGCCCCTTTGCAGGCGGAGTTGAGACATGGGTGGTTTGGGCGTTTGGGAGATCTTGGTGATCCTGGTGATCGTCCTGGTCATTTTCGGGGCGGGGAAGCTGCCGAAGGTGATGGGCGACCTGGGTCAGGGTATCCGCAACTTCAAATCCAACCTGTCGGACGGTGCCAAGGCTGAGGCCGATACCACCCAAGCCAAGCCCGACGATACCCCCAAGGCCTGACACTATGTTTGATATCGGCTGGTCCGAACTGCTTGTGATCGGGGTGGTGGCGTTGATCGTCATCGGTCCGAAAGATTTGCCCAAGGCGTTGAGCACCATGGGCAAATGGGTGGCCCGCGCCCGTGCCATGGCCCGCGAATTCCAGAATAATGTCGATGACATGGTGCGTCAGGCCGAACTGGACGAACTGCGCCAGCAGGTTCAGAAGGCCCGCGACTTCAACCTGACGGACGAGCTGGAAAAGAGCATCGATCCCGATGGCGGCGTGCGCAAGACGCTGGCTGTTGAGGATTTCACTAGCCCGGCCCAGGCCAAACCCGCCACCCAGGACGGTAAGCCACCGGTGCCGACGGTCGATGCCAGTGGCGAGGATGTGGCCGATATGGCCAGTGCCGCCCTTCCCGTTGCCCCCGTTCCGGTGCAGACCGGCACCGCCGCCCCCGATGCCGTCAGCGCCGTTGCCGCCGCGACGGCAGCCCCCATGGAACCCACCAAGGATAAGACGCCTTGAGCGAACCGATGCAACAAGATGAGCTGGACGCCGGCAAGATGCCGCTGCTCGACCATCTGATCGAGCTGCGCAACCGGTTGATGTGGAGCGGCGGCGCGCTGATCGTGGCGTTCCTGGCCTGCTTTGCCGTGGCCGACCATATCTATCAGTTCCTGATGCATCCGCTGGTGCAGGCGCTGGGCGCCAAGGCCGCGGAACGGCGCATGATCTTCACCGCCCCGCAGGAATTCTTCCTGACGCAGGTGAAGGTGGCCTTCTGGGCCGGGGCCATGCTGGCCTTCCCCATCATTGCCACCCAGATCTACAAGTTCGTGGCACCGGGCCTGTACAAGCATGAACGCAAGGCGTTCCTGCCGTTCCTGGTGGCGACACCGGTGCTGTTCACGCTGGGCGCGTCGCTGGTCTACTTCTTCATCATGCCCATGGCGTTGAAATTCTTCTTCAGCTTTGAGGCGGAGGCGACGGCGACCACCCTGGCGGTACAGGCGGAAACGCGGGTGGCGGATTACCTGTCGCTGATCATGGCCCTGATCTTCGCGTTCGGTCTGGCGTTCCAGCTGCCGGTGCTGCTGACCCTGCTGGCGCGCGTCGGGCTGGTGACGGCGGATGGGCTGGCGTCGAAGCGGCGCTATGCCATTGTCATCATCTTCGTGGCCGCCGCCATCCTGACCCCGCCCGACGTGATCAGCCAAGTGGGGTTGGCCATCCCGCTGCTGCTTTTGTACGAAGTGTCAGTGTTCATGGCGCGGCGCATTGAGAAGGGCCGAGCGGCCAAGGATGCGGCGGCGGGGCTGTAAAAGGTCTCTGTCTGATCAGGAGGCCTGCCCGTTGGCGTCAACATGGGCCGCCACGGCGGTGCGGGTGGAGATCGTCAACGGTTCCGGCAGTGCGTCCAGCGCGAACCAGCCCCAGTCGGCCATGGCGTCCGGCTCCATTACCCTGGGTTCTCCCGCCACGATGCGGGCGCGGTGGACGGGGTTGACCCAGTGGCTGGGGCCGCTGGGATCAATCTGATCCACGACGCAGAGCAGACCGGTCAGCGCGATGGTCACCCCCAGCTCCTCCGCGATTTCGCGGCGGATCGTGTCGGGAACGGGTTCCAGGAAATCGACCTTGCCACCGGGCAGGCCCCAATGGTCCGCCTCTGGATTGCGGCGGCGTTTGACCAGGAGCAGGCGGCCCTGATCATCGGTGATGAAGGCGCCGCAGCCGACGCGGATCATGGACATGGGCTGTTCTTTCAGCGCATTGGCACGGTGGTGCGTTTGGCCACCGTGCGCAGGGTGAAGCTGGACCGGACGCGCGCCACGCCGGGCAGCCGGGTCAGGGTCTGGGTGTGCAGGCGTTCATAATCGCTGCCATCGGCGACGACAACGCGCAGCATGAAATCGGCATCGCCGGCCATGAGATAGCATTCCATGACCTCCGGGCATTCCATCACCTTGGCTTCAAACGCGCGCAGGTCCTGATCCTGCTGCCGGTCCAGCGTGATCTGCACGAAGACGGAGGTTCCACGGCCCAATGCGGCCGGGCTGACCAGTGCCACGTAACCTTCGATCACGCCCTCATCCTCCAGCCTTTTCAGGCGGCGGTGGCAGGCGGACGGCGACAGGCCGACATGGTCGGCGAGGTCGGCGACGGAGATGCGGCCATCGGCCTGCACCTTTATCAGAATCTTACGATCAATGGCGTCAAGATCGATTGGCCGCATAATCCACCGTCAGTGCCAGAATTCATGCACGAAACATCGAAATAGGGCCATGCGAAACCCGGTCTTTGCAAGGACATTCGGTGGGGTTCGCGCGTATTCTCTCCCCACATCCGAACAGGGAGAAGAAACATGCTCATCGGCGTTCCGAAAGAGATCAAGAATCACGAATATCGCGTCGGTCTTATCCCCGGCAATGTGCGTCAGCTGACGGTCCATGGCCATCAGGTCATCGTCCAGAAGGACGCCGGTACGGCCATCGGCCTGACCGATGATCTGTATGTCGCCGCCGGTGCCACCATCGTTGACACGGCCGAAGAGATTTTCGCCCGCGCCGACATGGTCGTGAAGGTGAAGGAGCCGCAGCCGGTCGAATGCAAGATGCTGCGTCCCGGCCAGGTCCTGTTCACCTATCTGCATCTGGCGCCCGATCCCGAGCAGACCAAGATGCTGCAGGAGAGCGGCGCCATCTGCATCGCCTATGAGACCGTGACCGACCGCAATGGCGGCCTGCCCCTGCTGGCACCCATGTCGGAAGTCGCCGGGCGCATGTCCATCCAGGCCGGCGCGCACTGCCTGGAAAAGTCCTATGGCGGTATCGGCATCCTGCTGGGCGGCGTGCCCGGTACGCCGCCGGCCAAGGTCGCCATCATCGGCGGCGGCGTGGTCGGCACCAATGCCGCCCGCATGGCCATGGGCCTGGAAGCCCATGTCACGGTTCTGGACAAGTCGCTGGACCGGCTGCGTCAGTTGGATCAGCAGTTTGGCCGCCGCCTGAACACCGTCTATGCCAATGTCGAAACCATTGAGCATGCCGTTCTGGAAGCCGATCTGGTGATCGGTGCCGTTCTGGTGCCGGGTGCGGAAGCGCCGAAGGTGGTGACCCACGACATGGTGAAGCGCATGAAGAAGGGCGCGGTTCTGGTCGACGTCGCCATCGATCAGGGCGGCTGCTTTGAGACCAGCCATGCCACCACCCATGCCGACCCGACCTATGTGGTTGATGGCGTAATCCATTACTGCGTGGCGAACATGCCGGGTGCCGTTGCCCGTACCTCCACCTTCGCGCTGAACAATGCCACGGCCCCGTTCGTGCTGGCGCTCGCCGACAAGGGTTGGGTCCAGGCGCTGAAGGACGATGTGCATCTGCGCAACGGCCTGAATGTTGCCAAGGGCCAGCTGACATATCCCGGTATCGCCCATCTGGGCACCGTGGTCAGCGCAGACAGCGTTCTGGGTTGAGGATAGCCAGGGCGGCTCCGATTGATCGGGCCGCCCTGCTGAAAAGAAAGAAGGCCGGGTCCTGTCGCGGGACCCGGCCTTTTCCATGGCCCCCCTGTGGAGAGGCGTGGGAAAGCTGTTTTACGGTGCGCGTTCGGCCACCTGAACCGAGGCGGCGCGCGAGGCGCGCACAGCGCTGGCATAGTCCAGGCGGGCGGCGGTCAGGTCATAGGCGCTGCGGCTGAGCCGGCCGGCGATCACAGCCTGTTCGGACTGGGTCAGGGTGTCGCGCGACGCGCGCAGTTCCTTATGCAGGCAATCCTGATAGGCCGCGATGGCGGCGGCATAGGCATCAACAGCCATGCGTTGCTGCTCCACCGGCTTTCCATCCAGACCCGGTGCCGGCACGGCGGCGCAGACACGATCAAGACGCAGGCCCAGATCATCGGCGGGCGCGGCATGGACAGGAACGGACAGGACGGCGGCCAGCAGAAGGGCGCCGATGGGCAGGACGGTCTTCATGGTGTGTCTCTTCGCATGCACTGGCATGGGGCTTGTCGCCCCCTTGGCATGGGACTGTTATGGCGCTGTGCGGGATCAGGGGCTGTGACGGTGCCCACAGAACCATTCCGCTGCGGTCATTGCTGGCATGTCGGGGATGCAGCCATGGAGGTGCGACCACAGAGGTTGCGCAGTAATTGATTTCATATATGCAATATATTTCAGTTAATTGCCCGCTTTGAAATACATGAAACCTCAAATCGATTTATCTATCGATGAAAAACCTTATCATCAGCGCTGACTTTTCCATGGAGTGTTTCATGATCACCCGCCATCACCTTCTGTTCGTTATGGCCGCCCTGGGCAGCATCTGTGCCGGCGCCCGTGCGGATGTTCCGATGGTGGTGGCGGCGTCCGGCCACACGACGGTGCCCGTCAGCCTGGATGGGGCGGAGCCGGTGCAGTTCGTGATGGATACGGGCGCGTCGGACACGGTGCTGTATCAGGGTCTGGCCGATCAGTTGAAACTGACCCTTGGCGCCAGTGCCGCGCTGCAGGGGCAGACGGGAAGTGCGGACTTGCCCACGGCGATGATGCCGCCGCTGATGGTGGATGGACGGACCAAGGCCCCGTTTGAAACGGTGATCCTGCCGCCGCGTGCCGATGGTGTGCCGTTGGCCGGCATCCTGGGCGTGGATGTCATGGGCGCCTATGTGGTGGATATTGATTACACAGGCGGGCGTTTCGCCCTGCGTGATCCGGGCACCGACATTGCCCGTCTGCTGCGTCCCGGTGCGAAAGCCATCAAGGCGCGCAAGGCGGAGAACGGGTTCCTTTATCTGCCCGTGACGGTGGGCGGCGCGACAGGCGTGGCGGTTCTGGATACGGGTGCGCGCAAGAGCATCGTGAACTGGCGCTTTGCCCAGGCGGCGGGCATCGACCCGGCCCGCAACAATCTGGCCGCCGACGGCGTGGTGCAGGGGGCCACCAACAATCCCGTCGCGGCCAAGCGCGGCGTGCTGGGTCCGGTCGAACTGGCCGGCACGGTGCGGCAGGATTTCTCCCTGCGCGTAGGCGACCTGCCGGTGTTCAAGGTCTTCGACCTGGACCAGCAGCCGGCCATGATCCTGGGCATCGACCTGCTGGAAAGCGGGCGGATCATCGTGGATTACCCGACGGGGACGGTCTGGTTCGATCTGTAAGCGATTGCCGGAAATGGCGGGGGCGGCGTAGGGTGTAGGCCCCTGCCCCCATGGATGCCGGCTTGCCTTGTTCCAGGTCACCCGCCTGCTTACCACCCAACTGGTGGAGGTTGCCGATGCCGTGCATGACGGACAGGGCGGCGAGGTTGACCAGGAGATGGCGGCGGCCACGCTGGTCTTGCCCTATCGCGGGCTGTTCCAATGCCATATTGCAGATGAACGGGTGGTGGCGGAGCCCAATCAGGTCCTGCTGCTGAATGCCGATGAGCCGGTACGGTTCAGCCATCCGGTGCCGGGCGGGCATGCCAGCCTGTATCTGACCATCGATCCGTCGGTTCTGCGGGAACTGCCGCCGGCGGGGCTGTTGCAAGATGGGGAGATGGTGCGGTTCACGCGGCACCGGCTGCGCATTGATCCACGGGCACAGGCGCTGACCGCCATGCTGCGTTACTCCCTGATCCATGGGATCGCGGAACCGCTGGAGGCGGAAAGTCTGGCCCTGACCCTGGCGCAGCGGGCGCTGGGGCCACGCACGGCCCATCTGGCAGAGGGGCGACAGGGGCAGCAGAAGCTGGTGGATCGGGTCAAGCTGGTGCTGTCGGCGGACCTGTCCCGGCGCTGGACCCTGGCCGATATCGCGGCGGAGGTGGGCGGGTCGCCCGTCTATCTGACGCAGATGTTCCGTGAGGTGGAGGGGGTGCCGCTTTATCGCTATCAGACAAGGCTGCGGCTGGCCCGCGCGCTGGACCTGATGGCGGATTGTGATGATCTGACGGCGCTGGGGCTGGAGCTGGGTTTCTCCAGCCATAGCCATTTTACGGCGGCCTTCCGTCAGGCCTATGGACGGTCGCCCACGGAATTCCGGCAGTCGGTCCTGAAACGCTAAAGATTTCGACAGCGCGGATATGCGCGAACTGGTTTCATCCCGGCATCGACGATGTTGGAGGGAATGATGAACCAGAGGACCTGTGCCGCCTGTGACTGTGACCTGGATGAACAGCCGATCCAGGTGACGGTGGGCGGGCGTACCGTCGAAGTCTGCTGTGATGAATGCGCCATCAAGCTGAACGAGGCCCACGCCTCCGCCCAGGGTGATTAATATCGCCTGAGGGCCGGGCCGGCGGGGGTGCCCCCGCCGGCCCCTTTCAAATTCGACAATGTCAAATGAAGAGAGACCACGCCATGGCGGGGAACGGGGGTGCTTTGCCTGTGTTGGGCCGGGGGCTGCTGGTGGCGTTATTGCTGCTGACGGGGCCGGTGCGGGCGCATGATTTCTGGGTCGAGCCGCTGCGGTTCCAGACGGAGCCGGGGCACGCGGTGTCGGCCATGATCTGGG
The DNA here is from genome assembly GCF_059489915.1 of Niveispirillum sp. CC-CTL257. NCBI lineage: Bacteria > Pseudomonadati > Pseudomonadota > Alphaproteobacteria > Rhodospirillales > Azospirillaceae > Niveispirillum > Niveispirillum sp. CC-CTL257. The sequence continues at coordinate 1,186,060 of NZ_JCAJXE010000001.1, read as the reverse complement.
TCGGTGATCATGGGAGCCGGGAACGCTCCCCCATCCAGGCGCGGCGCATCGTGACGCTGCGCAGTGTCGGGCCGGGCGGGGGGCGCGATCAGTTGCCGGGTTTGAGCATGGGCGGGGATGGTGCCGATATGCGCCTGACCCTTACGGAGCCGGGCACGCATCTGCTGATCTTGGAGACCGACCACGCGCCCATCGCCCTGCCTGCCGACCGGTTCAATGAGTATCTGCGTCAGGAAGGGCTGACGCCCGCCATTTCCTGGCGTCGCGACAGGGGGCAGGAGGAGAGGCCGGGGCGGGAAATCTATTGCCGGCGGGCCAAATCCATCCTGCAGGCAGGCCCCCTTCATCCCGAAAGCGCCGGGATTGTGACGCGGGCCACCGGCCTGAACCTGGAGATCGTACCGGAGATGCATCCCGGTCTGCTGCGGCCGGGTCAGGCCCTGCCGGTGCGGGTGCTGTTCGATGGGGTGGTGTTGGCCGGCGCACAGGTCCGGCTGAGCGACCTGAATGCGGCGGGAAAGCCGGTGGATCAGCAGGTGACGGACCCGGAGGGCCGCGCCCGCTTCACCCTTCCCCGGCAGGGTCGCTGGCTGCTGTCGGTTGTGTGGACCAAGCCTGTTCCCGACGGGATCGTGGCCGATTTTGAAACCCGTTTCGCCAGCCTGTCCTTTGCGACGGGCGAGCAAGGATCAGAGAAATGATGCGTTGCCGATCAATCCTCGCCACGCTGCTGTCCTGCCTGTCCCTGACATCGGGGGCTGGGGCGGCGGATCATCTGGACAGCCCCACCGTCATCGCCGACCCGCGCGCCGATATCGGCGATGTGTATGCCTGGATGTCGGCGGATGCGCAGCGGCTGAACCTTGCCATGACCATTGTCGGGCATGGGTTCGCGCCGGATGTCGCCTATGAATTTCATATCGGCAGCGGTTCGCGGTTCGGGGAGACCACCCGGTCGATCAGCGTCTATTGCCGCTTTCCCAGGCCGGACGAGGGCGATTGCCGGCTGGGTGGCGATGACCGGGCGCAAGCGACATTGGGGGATACGGCGGGGGCGATGTCGCGCCATGGCCGGTTTCGGATGTTCGCGGGTCTGCGCGATGATCCGTTCTTCAACAATGTGCGGGGCACGCGCGATGCCTATCGCGTGGCGCAGGCGGCGCTGAATGCTGGTGCGGCACTGGATGGGGATCGCTGCCCTGCCTTTGACGCGGCCACGGTGGCGGCGATCCGGGAACGCTGGCGGCAGGTGGATGGCGGGCCGGCGACCAATTTCCTGAAAGGCTGGACACCGGCCAGCATCGTGCTGTCCATCGATGTGGCGGCGGTCAATGCCGGCGGTGCCTTTCTGTCGGTCTGGGCCGCCACGCAGGGGCCGGAGCGGCGGATCGACCGTATGGGAAGGCCGCTGACCGGCAATGCCTTGCTGGGCACGCTGGACCCGGCGGAGACGGCCAATGCCCTGAAGGAGGCGTATAATGCCGCCGGTCCAGGACAATGGGCGGATTTCGCGCCGGAGATCGCCCGCAATCTGGGCCTTTATGATGGGTTTGACGGGGTGTGCGGCAATGCGCTGCTGACCAGCGGTGCGGGGCCGAGCGGACGCTATGGCCGGCTGGCAGCACTTCTGGCCGATGATCGGTTATGGATCAACGCAAGGTCCGGACAATGCCGGCATTTCGCGGCTGTTGAACTGACGGCGCTGGCGGGACGGGGCGACCATGCGGGGGATTGCGGCGGGCGTGGCCCCGGACAGGATGCCGTTGATATCTATCGTTCGCTTCTGTCCACGGGCATGGAAACCGGCATCAATGACGGGGTGGATGGGGATGAGAAGCCGGTATCGGATACGGATTTTCCATTCCTGGCCCCACCGTGACACCGTACCGGAACGGGATTGCCGGCGGGCATGGCGAATGGGCCTTCCGTGTTCACCACCTGAGGGCGTATGATTCCGGTCATTGCGCCCCCTTGTGGGCCATGGCGAGGCTGTTCACATCGTGACATTGAGCCGTCTGCTGCTGGGCCTGTGGGCCATTCTGTTCTGGACCTGCGCCGGGCGCGCCGATCCGGTGGTGCTGCGTCTGCCGGTTACGCCCAGCGGCAATCATGTCTTCTATCATGAATTGCTGGTCGCGGCCTTTGATGCGGCGGGCGTGACGGTCGCGGTGCAGGTTGCGGAGGGACCGACCAAGCTGCGCCTGTCGCGCATGCTGACCCGTGGTGACATCACGATCCTGTGGATGGTGCGCAGCGAGACGCGGGACCAACAGTTCGTGCCCGTCCCGGTCCCCCTGACCGGCGGTTTGATCGGCCAGCGCGTGCTGCTGATCCGGCCGGAAGATCAGCAGCGGTTCGACACGGTGCGGTCACTGGAGGACCTGCGCAAGCTGGGCATGTTTGCCGGCATGGGACGCGATTGGGTCGATCGCGCCATATGGGCCGTCAACGGGCTGCCGGCCATGGCACCGAAAGCGGATTGGCGCCTGCTTTATGCCATGCTGGAGGCCGGCAACCGTAATGTGGATTACATCCCGCGCGGCATCACAGAAATCGTGGCGGAAGCGCGCGAACGTCCGAATTTGGCGATCGAGAAACGGCTTGTGCTGCAATATGCGCGCGATCAGCAGTTCTATCTATCGCCAGCGGCTGCCGCTCTGGCACCCGCCCTTGAACGGGGGCTGATCATCCTGCAACAGAATGGCCGGTTTGCCGCCCTGCTGGACAAGCATTTCGGCCACCTGCGGCAGGCGGTCGATATGCGAAACCGCCTTGTCCTGACGTTGCAGGACGCCCCGGAGACGCAGACGCCCCAGGACGATATCAACTGACCGCAGGCAGGCTTTGCCCCAGCCGCCCGCCAATCCGCACGGGTTCGGCCCGCTTGGCAAGGCCGGTGCGGTCGTCGGTTTCAACAAAGACGCCGCAGACGCTGACCGTCGCGTCATTTTCACCCGGCGAATAGCGTTCGCCGGGTGTCTTGCGCAGCATCTTGTGGATGGCGGCGTCCTTCTTCATGCCGATGACGGTGTCATAGTCACCGCACATGCCGGCATCGGTCTGATAGGCGGTGCCGCCATTCAGGATCTGAAGGTCGGCGGTGGGGACATGGCAATGGGTGCCGACCACCAGACTGACGCGGCCATCCAGGACATGGCCCATGATCATCTTTTCGCTGCTGGCCTCGGCATGCATGTCCATGATGATGGCGTCCACGCCCGCCGGACCCATGCGCGCCCCGCCAAGGCGGTGGATGTTCAGCACCTTCTCCACGGGCGGGAACGGGTCGTCCAGCGGGTCCATGAAGACGCGGCCCATGGCATTGATCACCATCACCTTATGCCGCCCATTCTTGGCCGGCAGGATGGTGAAGCCACGGCCTGGTGTGCCTTCCGGGTAATTGATGGGGCGCACCAGTTGCGGCAGGCGGCCGATCTGGCCCAGCAATTCCTTCTGATCCCAGGCATGGTTGCCCAGGGTCACGCAATCTACGCCAGCGTCGAACAGTTCCTGTGCGATCTTTTCGGTGATGCCGAAGCCACCGGCGGCGTTTTCCCCGTTCACGACGATAAAATCGGGCTTCAGCTTGGCCTTCAGGTCAGGCAGGTGGCGCAACACGCCCTCCCGCCCGCTGCGCCCCACAATATCGCCCAGGAAAAGCAACCGCATCTGATACCCCGAATTATTCACGTGGGACGCGAGGCGCCCTGTTCCGTCACGATCCAGTCAAGCTTTTGATCGTAGGCGTCGATGGGCAGCTTATCCACCCCCTGCCCCGCATAGCCGATGCCCACAGCCAGGGTCGGGGCCTCGGCGCGCAACACCTCCAGCGTGCGGTCATAGAAGCCGCCGCCATAGCCCAGACGGTATCCCGCCTGATCAAAGGCCAGCAGCGGCACCAGCACGATGTCGGGCTGTACCAGCGGGGCATCACCCATCGGTTCCATGACGCGGAAAGCGCCGGGCACCAGCGGATGGCCGGGCCGCCACAGCCGGAAGACCAGCGGCCAGGCGCGGCCCGTCACCACGGGCAAGGCGGTCGCATGGCCGGCGGCGGAAAGGGCCGACAGGGCGGGCAGCACATCGACCTCATCCCCCTTGGGATGATAGCCCGCGATGGTCAGGGGACCGGGGCGCAGGCCCGGCAGCAGCGACAGCAGATGGGGGACGATGGCAGCCGCCGCAGCGGAACCAGATGCCACATGGGCGCGGGCACGGGCTTCGCGCGCCTGGATGCGGGCGGCCTGCTTGGCCTGGGCGATCAGATCGACGTCCAGGTCGGTCATTGGTCAACCAAGTTCAGTGGCGGGGAAAAGCGGAAGATGGCCGCCTTGGCCGTTGGTATTTGCTATCCCTCGTGACCTGTGCAAACAGGTGGGAGCCATATGCCGGCACCACGGCACCGGTAGGGACAGCCCCCTCGAGGAATGATTATCGGCCCCGGGGATAAAGCGACCTGACGCGCCAGGCAGCCAACTTCCTGTCCATAACTTAGGCGCGTTCAAGCCGCGCTGCAATGTCTTCGATGCGTTTTGCCAGCGTATCGACAGCGGCGACCACTTTTGCCTCATCCGCGGGGGATGTCGCGGGAGCCGGCTGATGCACGATCGGGGCCGGGCTGTGGCCGGCACGAAGCGCCTTCGACTCCGCCCTTGCCTCCATCAACTCATCCGCCAGCACGATGCAGGTGGCGATGAGATTCTGTACCTCGTGCCCCGCCGCACCACCCGTCAGTTCCTGCATGCGGGCATCGACATAGGCCGCCAGTTCCAGCAGGCGCTTTTCCTGCCCATCCTCGCAATTCAGCGAGTGGTTACGGCCATTCAGGGTGAAATCGACGCGACGCATGATTAACCTTCCTCAAGCACGCCCTGCAGGCGTGAAATCGCCCCGTCAAGGCGAACCTTCATGACGCGGGCTTGTTCCTGTGCCTGACGTTCGCCGTGACGTGCCGCCGCCAGTTCCGCCTCCAGCCGCAGCTTTTCCGCCAGCCAGCCCGCCGTCCCGGCCCCGGCATCCAGCCGTTCCAGCCGGCGCGTCAAGGCGCGGTCCAGCAGGCCGATGGACTTATCCAGGCGCTCCAGCGCGGCGGTGAGGCTGTCCAAGGCGGGGCTCATTCAGGGCGGGTGGACGAATGTCGGCACCGTTCAAGGCACAGACGACAGACCTTAGGGGCCGCCCTCCCCCCACGTCAACATTCGCACCGCGAAAAACGCTGGAAACCGCCTTTTGGACCACCCCCATGGCCGGGCATCCGCCATGCTTGGCTGTCGCTTGACCCCCCCGACGCTTTTGGCCAATTTGCCGCCACCATTCGGGGGGTATTGGCCGTCGGACCGGGACGGTGGGTGCGACCCGTCTGTGTCACGGTACAGCGCTTCATTAGAGCAATGTCCGGCCAGACCCAAAGGCCGGCGCCCCGCATGAAAGGCCCTTCGCGCAATGTCGTCCGATCTGACCGCTGGCGTGTCCCACGCCGATCTCGCCAACGCCATCCGCGCCCTGTCCATGGACGCGGTGGAAGCCGCCAAGTCCGGGCATCCCGGCATGCCGATGGGCATGGCCGACGTCGCGACCGTCCTGTTCACGCAGTTCCTGAAGTTCGATCCCAAGCGCCCCGACTGGGCCGACCGCGACCGGTTCATCCTGTCCGCCGGTCACGGCTCCATGCTGCAATACAGCCTGATGTACCTGACCGGGTATGAAGACATCACGCTGGACGAGATCAAGCGCTTCCGCCAGATGGGGGCCAAGACCGCCGGCCACCCCGAATTCGGCATGGCGCGCGGCATCGAGATGACCACCGGCCCGCTGGGCCAGGGCATCTCCACCGCTGTTGGCTTCGCCATGGCCGAGCGCATCCTGAATGCCCGCTTTGGCGACGATCTGGTCGATCACACGACCTATGTCATCGCCGGCGACGGCGACCTGCAGGAAGGTATCAGCCACGAAGCCTGCTCGCTGGCGGGTCATCTGGGCCTGTCCAAGCTGATCGTTCTGTGGGATGACAACCGCATCAGCATCGACGGTTCCACCGACCTGTCCTTCACCGAGGATGTGAAGGCCCGCTATGCCGCCTATAACTGGGACGTGTCCGCCGTTGACGGCCATGACCCGGTCGCGGTTGCCAAGGCCATTGCGGCAGCCAAGCTGACGGACAAGCCGTCGCTGATCGCATGCCGCACCACCATCGGCTATGGCGCGCCGACCAAGGCCAACACCGCCGGTAGCCATGGCAGCCCCCTGGGTGCCGCCGAGATCGAGGGCGCGCGCAAAGCCCTGAACTGGCCGCATGCGCCGTTTGAGATCCCCGAGGCCATCCTGCACGCCTGGCGCCATTTCGGCGACCGGGGCCATGTGGCGGTCGATGCCTGGGTCAAGCGTCTGGCCCGGTCGCCCAACCGTCTGGCCTTCAAGGCCGCCATCGCCGGCAACCTGTCGGATGAGGCGCGGGCCGCCCTGCATGCCCATAAGAAGGCCGTGTCGGAGACCAAGCCGAAGATCGCCACCCGCCAGTCGTCGGGCAATACGCTGGACGTCATCGTCCCGCTGATGCCGGAAATGATGGGCGGTTCCGCCGATCTGACCGGGTCCAACAATACCCGCGTCAAGGCCCTGTCCAAGGCCGTGCAGAAGAACAGCTGGGATGGCCGTTACGTCCATTATGGCGTGCGTGAGCATGGCATGGCCGCCATCATGAACGGCATGGCCCTGCATGGCGGCATCATCCCCTATTCCGGCACCTTCCTGGCCTTCTCCGACTATAGCCGCCCGGCCATCCGCCTGGGTGCCTTGATGAAGCAGCGGGTCATCCATGTCATGACCCATGACAGTATCGGCCTGGGTGAAGACGGCCCGACGCACCAGCCCGTGGAACATATTCCGGCCCTGCGCTCAATCCCCAACCTGCTGGTCCTGCGCCCCGCCGACGCCGTGGAAGCGGCGGAAGCCTGGGAAATCGCGCTGGATGCCAAGACGCGGCCGTCGGTCCTGGCCCTGACCCGTCAGAACCTGCAAACCATGCGTGTGGACCACACGGACGAGAACCTGTCGGCCAAGGGTGCCTATGTCCTGCGTGAGGCGTCGGGCCCCCGCAAGGTCACCTTGCTGGCCACGGGGTCGGAGGTGGAGATCGCCTTCAACGCCCGTGAAAAGCTGGAGGCGGAAGGCATCCCGACGGCCCTGGTCTCCATGCCGTCCTGGGAACTGTTCGCCGAACAGCCCGAGGCCTATCAGAAGGCCGTGCTGGGCGATGGGCTGCGCATCGGTGTGGAAGCCATGGTCCGCTTCGGCTGGGATCGCTGGTTGGGCGAAAAGGGTGTGTTCATCGGCATGCCCGGCTTCGGCGAAAGCGCGCCCTACCAGGAACTGTACCAGCATTTCGGCATCACGGCGGATGCCATCGTGAAGGCGGCCAAGGAACGGCTGTAAACAAGTTGGTCAGAAATGATGCAAACGGCGCCGGAATGATCCGGCGCCGTTTTGCATTTCAAGCCGACCTTGACGCGTGGACCGGGAATAGATGCCGGTAGGGCAGCGCCTGCTCCATGACGCGGGCGATGGAAGGGCGCGCCATCAGGCGGGCGTGATAGGCGCGCAGGGTGGTCATTTCATCTGGAATGGGACGTATCCAGTTGGCAAAGCACAGGGCCGGGGCGGCGGCGCAGTCGGCCATGGTGAAGATGCTGCCCGCCGCCCATTGCCGGCCCGCCAGTTCCCGTTCCAGCCAGACATAGGTGCTGTCCAAGGCTTCGGACGCCGCCGCCAGCCCGGTGGCGCGCGCCGCCGGGTCATCGTTCAACACGCTGTCCACCGCCTGCTGCACCACGCCCAGCACATGCTGTTCGAAATAGCCGTCCATCAGCCGTGTTTCCAGCACGGGGATCATGCCGTCCGGCAGCAGTCGGACAGGACCGGGATGGGCGAATTGCAGATATTCGATGATCAGGCCGGTTTCAACGATGTGGATCTTGCCCTCGGCCAGCAGCGGGAATTTGCGCAGGGGCCAACCGTGGAGCCATGGGGCCATGCCGTCCGGCATCCGGGCCGGCAGGCCCGCAAATTCAAACGGCACCGGATTCTGATGAAATTCAAATGGCGTCGCATTCTCGTAGAGCGCGATCAGGACCTTCTGGGTCAACGGGGACAGGGGATGACCATAGATCAGCAGGGACATTCACAAACCTCGTGCCTCGGGCGACGCGCCACCAGCAAAGGCCCATTTGGCACCGCTGGCAAGTGGGGATCGGCATGCCCGGCGTCGGCGAAAGCGCGCCCGTTCCATGTTGAACGGGTGTGACGCGGACGGCACCTGGGTGTATCGTGGCAATGTTTTGTTTTGTCGAGCAGCAGGATGAAATGCAGAATAAGCAGGCACAGGGGGTGCGGATTAGAATTCAACGTGAGATGGATGTGCGGACTTATGCGCACCTGTGGACCTCCAGTGAATTTATGCTTGAATGCGGACGGCGCGATCAGAACGGGGCATCGCATCACTACCTTTCGAGCATCATACTCACGGCGTTTGCCCTTGAGGCGTACTTGAATCACGCTGGAAGAGAGATACTGAACTCATGGGAACAAGTGGAAAAATCTCTATCACCGTTGGATAAATTTTCTCTCATTTGCGATATAGCCAATATTGATAAACTGGACCCTGGAAAGACACCACTCAGTACGATCAGGGAGATTTTTAAATTTCGCAACATGGTTGCCCATGGAAAGACGCATCCCATTAAAGAAGAAAAAGAAATTGAATCAAGCGGTTTGCATTATGATATGTATGGAGGTTTTTTGAAGGCCGATTGACAGACGAAAATAAGTAACATTAAATTTGCACAAAGGGCTATTTACGATGGCGAAAAATTTATGAGGCATATTCATTCCAAAATCTTTGATGAAACCCAACCACTGTTTTCATATGGAATAGGATCCGACTCAGCGACGATCATTGAAGATCTCCCCGGCCATCCTGCTCCGGTGCGGAGGTGACGTTTGAACCTAGCTGAGTTATCTTTCGGTTCGACTGAAATGGAGTGAAATTTGATGGGCGCTACACGCAGAGTGGTCCTGGAACTGCCGGAAGAGGATGCGGCTTTGCTGGACGAGTTGGTGGCGTCCGGGGCCTATCCATCCAATGCTGCCTCTGTTTCAGCGGCGCTGGATATGTTTCGGCCACATGATGAGAATCCGGAAATCGACCGCTGGATCGAAAAGGTCGGCATTCCGTTGTTGGAAGAGATCAGGCGGGATCCCAGCCAGTTGCTGACCCTTGAGGAGTTCGATCAGGAATTGGAAATCCATCGCCGCAACCGGCGCGCGGCAAAAGCACAATGAAATTCCGCGTCATATTTTCCAGAAATGCGAGAAGAAATTTATCCGAGATCGAAGATTACGTTGCTGAACGTTCTGGCGAGCAGCGCGCAGAGAATTTCTTGAAGGCCATTCGGCGGACATGCTTGAACCTGGACACCTTCCCGCAGCGTGGTCGGCTTGCAAGAGAGGGCATCAGGGTTGTCGGTCATGGTCGTTGGACAAACATCCTGTTCAAGGTAGAAGGCAACGAAGTCACAATCCTTGGCATCCTGTATGGTGGCCGCGACATCTCCCAGCATTTGGGCGTCTTGCCACCCGTTGAAGAATGAAACGGGAGCAAAATGGATTGCTACGGCCCCTCCTGCCCCACCCCCGCACAAACCCTGCCCCGAAAGAGTCATGCCGGTAACGCCGTTACCTGAATTGCGTGCTTCCCGCAAAAAAACTAAGCTGCAACCCGTGCGCTTCACGCATGGCGGAAGGGACGGTTGCGCCCTTGTATGCGGGGGGTTCAAGGGTTAATTCGGGCAAGGGAACCTGGGTCGTCCCACGGCCCATCGGCCCCCGCGCCAGAGCCGGCGCGGGCGTCGTTCAATCGGAGGAAAGCATGGCTGTCAAAGTTGCGATCAACGGGTTCGGGCGTATCGGCCGTCTGGTTCTGCGCGCGCTCATCGAAAGCGGCCGCAAGGATATCGAGGTCGTCGCCATCAACGATCTGGCCGACGCCAATTCCAATGCCCACCTGCTGAAATATGACAGCGTCCATGGCCGCTTCCCCGGCACGGTCGAGGTTGTCGATGGCAATCTGGTCGTCAATGGCCACACGATCCGTTCCGTGCAGCAGCGCGACCCGGCCCAGCTGCCCTGGGGCGAGCTGGGGGTTGATATCGCGCTGGAATGCTCCGGCATTTTCACCAGCCGCGAAGCCGCGTCCAAGCACCTGACCGCCGGCGCCAAGAAGGTGCTGATCTCTGCACCCGCCACCGACGAAGACCTGACGGTCGTCTATGGTGTCAACCATCAGAAGCTGACGGCCGAGCATAAGATCGTGTCGAACGCTTCCTGCACCACCAACTGCCTGGCCCCGGTCGCCTATGTGCTGAACAATGGCATCGGCATCGCCCATGGTTTCATGACCACCATCCACAGCTACACCGGCGACCAGAACACCGTGGACACGTTCCACAAGGATCTGCACCGCGCCCGTGCCGCTGCCCTGAACATCATCCCAACCTCGACCGGTGCCGCCAAGGCCGTGGGCAAGGTTCTGCCGGAACTGAAGGGCAAGCTGGACGGCACCTCGCTGCGCGTGCCCACCCCGAACGTGTCGGTCGTCGATTTCAAGTTCGTGGCCAAGCGCAACACCACGGTCGAAGAGGTCAACCAGCTGATCAAGGACGCCGCAGCGTCCGGCCCGCTGAAGGGCATCCTGGGTGCCTATGCCGAGCCGCTGGTGTCCACCGACTTCAACCATGACGCGCACAGCTCGATCTTCGCGCTGAACGAGACCAAGGTCATGGAAGGCAACTTCGTGCGTATCCTGACCTGGTACGACAATGAATGGGGCTTCTCCAACCGCATGGGCGACACCGTCATCGCCATGGCGAACGCGGGCTGATTTCCCGACTGGTCTTTGCCAGCGATCAGGCTATCCTGACCGCTGGCCGGATCGACAGCAGGGGCGCCGTTCCGGCGGGAGCGGCGCCCCTGGCTTTTCTTTGAACCCTAAGAGCCACAAGAAAGGGCAGATGGACATGACCCCCAACGAGATCGCGCGGCTTCAGACCTATCTGCGCAAGAATTTCGGCAACGACAAGATCACCGTGAACCCGCCGGCCAAGAAGGGCCAGCCCGTTGAAGTGACCATCGGGGAGGAGTTCATCGGCACCCTCTACCGCGACGAGGATGATGGCGACGTGTCCTATGCGTTCAACATGACCATCCTGTCGGAAGATTTGCCGAACATTGCCCCGGCGAAGAAGTAAGGTCGGGTGATCGGGGGCGGATTTGACCGCCCCCACCCCTTCTTACATCACGCCCAAATCCCGGGCCGTGAGGTCAAGCGCCAGCTTGGCCAGCCGCGCCACCTCATCCGCCTCCCCCTTGGTCATGGTCAGGGCGGGGGCATAAACGAGGCTGTCGCGGATGCCGCGCATGATCAGGTTATTGTGGAAGCAATGGTCGCGCGCCATCAGGCCGACCTTGCCACCGCCGGGGAACCGCTCCCGCGTCCGGCGGTCCTTCACGACCTCAATGGCGCCGATCATGCCTTCGGAACGGATTTCACCCACGATGGGGTGACCGTCCAGAACCTCTTCCAGCTTTTCGCGAAGGTACGGTCCGATCTCGCTGCGTGCCCGGTCCACCAGCCCTTCCCGCTCAATCACCTCCAGATTGGCCAGGGCGACAGCGCAAGCGACGGGATGACCGGAATAGGTGAAGCCATGGTAGAACTCCCCGCCCTCATGGATCAGGGTCTCTGCCACGCGGTCGCCCACCATGACGGCGGAAAGCGGGATGTAGCCCGAGGTGATGCCCTTGGCCAGGGTCATGAAATCCGGGCGGATGCCGTACCGCTGTGACCCGAACCAGTGGCCCAGCCGGCCAAAGCCGCAGATCACCTCATCCGCGATCAGCAGGATGTCGTGTTCCTTGCAGATGCGGTTAATCTCCGGCCAGTAGCTGTCGGGCGGGATGATCACGCCGCCCGCCCCCTGTACCGGCTCGCCGATGAAGGCAGCGACGTTTTCGGGGCCGATGGCGAGGATTTTCTCTTCCACGGCGCGGGCCGCCAGCCGGCCAAACGCCTCCCCACACATCTCCCCTTGGCCCTCAAACGGGTACGGGGCCATGACATGGGCGAAGCCGGGCAGCGGCAGGCCGCCCTGTTCATGCATCACCTTCATGCCGTTCAGCGAGGTCGCGGCCATGGTGGTGCCGTGATAGCCATGTTCGCGCCCGATAAAGACCCGCTTTTCCGGCTTGCCCTTCAAGGCCCAGTAATGGCGGGCCATGCGCACGATTGTGTCGTTCGCCTCTGATCCGGAATTGGCGAAGAAGGCGCGCGACAGGCCCGGTGGCGTCAGTTCCGCCAGCTTGGCCGACAGCCGCACCGTCGGCTCCGTCGTGGTCTTGAAGAAGCCGTGATAGAAGCTGAGATCGGTCAGTTGCCGGTACGCCGCATCGGCCAGTTCCCGCCGCCCATAGCCGACATTGACACACCACAGCCCGGCCATGGCATCCAGGATGCGCGCCCCGCTGCTGTCGGTCAGCCACACGCCATCGGCATGGGTGATGATGCGGGGACCACCCAATGCGGCCAATTCCTGATGGTCGGTAAAGGGGTGCCAGTGATGGGCACCCGACAGGCGCTTCAAGGCGTCAGTATCAACGGCGGACATGGGTAACCTTCCCCAGCAATAGTGATGCAGATGACGGGCGCGCAGGCGGGAACCGTCAGGCCGGCGGGTTGAACCCAATCCGGGCGCAGAGCAACAGCATCACTTCCTTGGGGCATGGGCCGTGATAGGTCATGGGGGCAGCATAGCGCCGACGGGCGGCGGCGTCACGGGGGTGCAACGCCGCCACGCGGGATCAGCTGCGCAAACCCGGCGCTTCCTGTCCGGTGCGCGCCACATATTCGGTATAGCCGCCGCCATATTGATGGATGCCATCTGGCGTCAGTTCCAGCACGCGGTTGGACAGCGTCGCCAGGAAATGCCGGTCGTGCGAGACGAACAGCATCGTGCCTTCATAGGCGGCGAGCGCCGTGATCAGCATCTGCTTGGTGTCAAGATCCAGATGGTTGGTCGGTTCGTCCAGGACCAGGAAATTCGGCGGGTTGTACAGCATGATCGCCATCACCAGCCGCGCCTTTTCACCGCCTGACAGAACGCGGCAGCGTTTTTCCACATCATCACCGGAAAAGCCGAAGCAGCCGGCCAGCGCCCGCAGCGACCCCTGGCCCGCCTGCGGGAAGGCGCTTTCCAACGCCTCGAACACGGTCTGTTCGCCGTCCAGCAGTTCCATGGCGTGCTGGGAGAAATAGCCCATCTTGACGCTGGCCCCGATATTGACGGTCCCGCTATCGGGCCGGTCAGCGCCGGCGATCAGCTTCAGCAGGGTTGATTTACCAGCACCATTGACGCCCATCACACACCAGCGTTCCTTGCGGCGGATGGTGAAGTCAAAGCCCTGATAGATGGTACGACTGCCATAGCCCTTGTGGACATTGCGCAGGACGGCGACATCATCGCCCGAGCGGGGGGCGGGCGGGAAGTCGAAGGCTACGATCTGACGGCGCTTCGGCGGCTCGACCCGTTCGATCTTGTCCAGCTTCTTGACGCGGCTTTGCACCTGACTGGCGTGGGAGGCGCGGGCCTTGAACCGCTCAATGAACTTGATCTCCTTGGCCAGCATGGCCTGCTGACGCTCAAACTGCGCCTGCTGCTGCTTCTCGTTCAGGGCGCGCTGCTGTTCATAGAAGGTGTAGTCGCCGGAATAGGAGTTCAGCGAGCCGCCGTCGATTTCGATGATCTTGTTGACGATCCGGTTCATGAATTCCCGGTCGTGAGAGGTCATCAGCAGCGCGCCCTCATAATCCTTCAGGAAACCTTCCAGCCAGATCAGGCTTTCAATGTCCAGGTGGTTGCTGGGCTCGTCCAGCAGCATGGCATCGGGCTTCATCAACAGGATGCGGCCCAGCGCCACGCGCATCTTCCAGCCGCCCGACAAGGCACCGACATCCTTGTCCATCATTTCCTGGCTGAAGCTGAGGCCGGCCAGCACCTCGCGCGCGCGGCCCTCCAGCTCATAGCCGCCCAGCTCGTCAAAACGGGCCTGGACCTCGCCGTAGCGCTCAATGATGGCGTCCATCTGGTCGGCCTGATCGGGGTCGGCCATGGCTTCTTCCAGGCTTGCCAGTTCCTTGGCGATCTCGCTGATCGGGCCGGCACCGTCCATCACTTCCTGGACGGCACTGCGGCCCGCCATTTCGCCCACATCCTGGTTGAAGTAACCAATGGAGACCTGCTTCTCCACCGACACTTGGCCCGTATCCGGCTGTTCCTCGCCTGTGATCATGCGGAACAGGGTGGTCTTGCCGGCCCCGTTGGGACCGACCAGCCCCACCTTCTCCCCCCGGTTCAACGCGGCGGACGATTCCAGGAAAAGAATGCGGTGACCATTATGTTTGCTGATATTTTCGAAGCGGATCATGGGGCCGGGTTCCAGGGGCGTGTTTGGCCCCCTTATGCCACAAGAAGGCGTGCGCGACAGTGTCGCCTTCGCCCCCGGCTTCGGCCAACGGCGCAGGCCAGCCCAGCGCCAGGGCGGAGGCAGGGCCGTTTGGCGCATGCTGGTCGGTCAGGGAGACGAACGGCGCGCCATCACCGCTGCGGCAATGCCTGCAGAACGGTCGCCAGCGGAACCGTATAGATATCGGCCATGCCCTTATCCTGACCCGACCGTTCCGCCGTGCTTGCAAAGGCAAGGGATGGGCCGGTTCTGTCCATCATGATTTGGGGTGTAAATTGGAAATCGCCCTTGTTGATCGTATCAGGAAGGACGACAGCAGGCCCCCAGCCGTCGCCAACGCGACGTAAAGCATAAAGTTTGCCATTCCCATCCCGCAGTGACCAGAACAGCGCAACCTGGCCGTCCGACGTCAAGGTAAAGTCACCCTCCTGCGCCGGACTGTTGATGGGGGCCGGTAGCAGCTCCGCCGTACCGACGCTGCCATCGATGCCGATGGGGGCCGCGTAAATATCCAGGTTCCCGCCTCTATTAGAGTTGAAGTAAATCCGATCCCCATGGACTTCCGGTCCCAACTCCACGGACGGGCCATTCACCGCATCGCCAAGATGTTCGGGCGCCTGCCAGACGCCATCCTTGCGTCGGGCACGCCAGATATCGGTATCCTTCTTATCAGGACGGGCAGAGGTGGGGCGGTTGGAAACGAAATACAGCGTGTTGCCGTCTGGCGTCAGCCACGGATCGCTGTCTTTGTAGCGCTCGTCACTGAACGATATGGGCATCGCAGCCGCCCAATTACCATCGCGATCCCGGTCCGCAATCATGATGCGCGCTTCTCCGAAATTCGCCTTGGATCGGGCAAAGACCAAGGTCCTGCCATCGGCTGATATATTGAAATTATAATCGTTCAACGCGCTGCTGGCACCGGCGCGGGTCTCCAGAACCGGCGTGGACAGAGTATCGGCCCGAACAGTTGTTGATGACATCAGCAGTACAGAAAGGACAAAAGTGGCAGCGTTCTTCACATCTTATTTCCCGCATTACTTACGTTGGATAGCTGGTAACACGAAAGTCTCACCCAAAGTAGAGCCATTTTGATGATGGACCCAAGGACCATGGGCTGTTTGCTGTGCGACCGTTCTCGGGATCGGGTAACAATTTTCCTGTACGACAGGATGTGAGCGCGCACACCTGATGATCGATCCGACAGGCCCTATTTTTACCACTGCTCGGCATGATCGCTGAACCATCCGATAAAACCAGCCAGCGTTCATCGCATCACCGTTGACACTAGCATTCAATTGCAGAAGCATATCTGCATGCAATCCTCAATCACTCCCCTTTCCCATGCCGAGCGTATCGACCGTGTCCGCCTGATCCGGGCGGAGAATGTCGGGCCGGTGACGTTTCTGCGGCTGATGGAGCGGTTCGGGACGGCGACCGCTGCCCTGACCGCCCTGCCGGAACTGGCGAAGCGCGGCGGACGGACGGCACCCTTGCGCGTGCCGGGCAAGGCGGAGGTGGAGCGGGAGGCGGTGGCGCTGGAGCGGATGGGCGGGCGGTGGCTGTTTCGCGGCGAGGCGGAGTATCCGGGGCCGCTGGCGGTTCTGGATGACGCGCCGCCGGTGTTGACGCTGCTGGGATTCCCGGCGCTGCTGTCGCGGCCCTGTGTGGGGATTGTGGGTGCCCGCAATGCCAGCATTGTTGGCCGCAAGATGGCGGATAAGCTGGGCCGTGATCTGGCCGAGGCGGGGTTCACTGTCGTTTCGGGACTGGCGCGCGGCATTGATACATCGGCCCATCAAGGTGCCCTGGCCGGTGGGGTCAATGGCGGCGGGACAGTGGCCGTGGTGGCCGGTGGGGTGGATATCATCTATCCGCCGGAGAATGAGGGTCTTTACCGTGACATCGCGCAACGCGGGGCGGTGCTGGCCGAATCACCCCTGGGGACGGAGCCGCAGGCCCGGCATTTCCCCCGGCGCAACCGCCTGATCTCCGGCCTGTCGCTGGGTGTGGTGGTGGTGGAAGCGGCGGTGAAATCAGGATCGCTGATCACGGCCCGCTTTGCTGGGGAACAGGGGCGGGAAGTATTCGCCGTACCGGGATCGCCCCTGGACCCGCGCGCCCAGGGCTGTAACCGCCTGATCAAGGAGGGGGCGGGGCTGGTTGAGAATGCCGATGATGTGATCAGCCACCTGCAAGGGGCGCTGCGCCGGCCCCTGGGCGAGCCGTCGGGCGGGCTGTTCCGGCCCACCAATCCTGCCCGCGAGGACGAGGCGGAACTGGAAAAAGCGCGCCGTCAGGTGGTGGAGTGCCTGTCCCCTACCCCGGTTCTCATTGACGAAGTGGTTCGCGGCTGCCAATTGTCTGCCGGAGTGGTGTTGACTGTCCTGCTGGAATTGGAGCTGGCGGGGCGGCTGCAACGTCACCCCGGTGGACAGGTCAGTCTGATCTGACCCTGTTCTGCCGTCCGGTCGTCCATCGTTCTTGCAAAGGCGGGTCCTTCAGTGGCTGGCAGTGTCGTCATCGTCGAATCCCCGGCCAAGGCCAAGACCATCAACAAATATCTGGGGTCGGACTTCACGGTCCTGGCCAGCTTCGGGCATGTGCGCGACCTTCCGCCCAAGGATGGGTCGGTGCGCCCCGAAGAGGATTTCGAGATGGATTGGGAGCTGGGTGACCGGTCCAAGCGCCATGTCGATGAAATCGCCCGCGCCGTAAAGGGTGCAAACCGCGTCTTCCTGGCAACTGACCCGGATCGCGAAGGGGAAGCCATCGCCTGGCATGTGCATGAGCTGCTGAAGGAAAAGCGGCTGGCCGGCAAGGCAGAGATCCGCCGCATCACCTTTAATGAGATCACCAAGAGTGCGGTTCTGGACGCCATCGGCAAGCCGCGCGATGTGGACCAGGAACTGGTGCAGGCCTATCTGGCGCGCCGTGCGCTGGATTATCTGGTGGGTTTCAACCTGTCGCCTGTTCTGTGGCGCAAGCTGCCGGGATCGAAATCGGCAGGGCGCGTGCAGTCGGTGGCCCTGCGCCTGATCTGTGAGCGCGAGGCCGAGATCGAGGCGTTCAAGCCGCAGGAATACTGGACCATCGAGGCGGAGTTCAAAACCCACGACGGTTCCACCTTCACCGCCCGCCTGACGCAGCTGGACGGCAAGCGGCTGGAGAAATTCAGCCTGAACAACAAGGCAGGTGCCGAGGCCGCCCTGGCCCGCATCCGCCCCATGCTGTTCAAGGTCGGTCGGGTGGAGCGCAAGGAGGTGAAGCGCAACCCCTATGCGCCCTTCACCACCTCCACCTTGCAGCAGGAAGCCAGCCGCAAGCTGGGCTTTGGTGCTGTCAAGACCATGCGCACGGCCCAGAAGCTGTATGAGGGCGTGGATATCGGTGGGGAGACGGTCGGCCTCATCACCTATATGCGTACCGATGGCGTGTCGCTCAGCCAGGAGGCCATCGAGGGGTCGCGCCGGTTGATCGACCAGACCTGGGGCGATAATTACGTCCCGGAAAAGCCCCGTATCTATAAGACCGCTGCCAAGAACGCCCAGGAAGCGCACGAGGCCATCCGCCCGACCGACCTGTTCAAGCGGCCGGACCAGCTGTCGCGCTATCTGGATAAGGATGAGTTGCGGCTGTACGAGCTGATCTGGAAGCGCACGGTGGCCAGCCAGATGGCCAGCGCCATCATGGATCAGGTGACCGTCGACATCATGTCCAAGGGTGCGGAGGCCGTGTTCCGCGCCACCGGTTCCATTATCCGCTTCGACGGCTTCCTGAAGGTCTATCAGGAAGATAAGGATGATGATGGCGAGGATGAGGAGAACCGCCGTCTGCCGCCCATGAAGGATGGCGACGACCTGACGCGCGGCGCCCTGAAATCCGATCAGCATTTCACCCAGCCGCCGCCGCGATACACCGAGGCGAGCTTGGTGAAGAAGATGGAGGAGCTGGGCATCGGCCGTCCCTCCACCTATGCCTCCACCCTGCAGGTTTTGCAGGAGCGCAATTATGTGCGGCTGGAGAAGCGGCGGTTTGAACCGGAGGATCGTGGCCGGCTGGTCACCAGCTTCCTGGAGAATTTCTTCAACCGCTATGTCCAGTATGATTTCACGGCGGCGCTGGAAGAGAAGCTGGACGATATCTCCGGTGGGCGCATCTTCTGGAAGGATGTGCTGCGCGAGTTCTGGAAGCATTTCCACGCCGCCATCGACGAGACCAAGGACCTGACCATCACCCAGGTGCTGAACGCCCTGGATGAGGCGCTGGGGCCGCATTTCTTCCCCGACCGGTTCGATGCCGAGGGGCACAAGATCGATGTGCGCGTCTGCCCCACCTGCGGCGCCGGGCGGCTGTCGCTGAAATTGGGCAAGACGGGTGCCTTCATCGGCTGTTCCAACTATCCGGACTGCCGCTATACCCGCCCCCTGGCCGTGGCCGGGGAAGAGGCGGAGGCGGATGCCGACCGCGATCTGGGGCGCGATCCCGAGACGAACCAGAATGTCGTGATGAAGCGCGGGCCCTATGGCGTCTATGTCCAGCTGGGCGAGGCCGTGGCTAAGGGGGAAAAGCCAAAACGCGTCTCCCTGCCCCGTGGCCTGAACCCGCAGGATGTGGACCTGAACACGGCACTGGCGTTGTTGTCGCTGCCGCGTTCGCTGGGTACGCATCCGTCATCGGGGCAGGAAATCCAGGCCGGCATCGGGCGGTTTGGGCCGTATCTGAAGCATGGCGATGCCTATAAGAACATTCCGCCGGATGATGACGTGCTGACCATCGGGTTGAACCGGGCCGTCGTCCTGCTGGGCGATGGGCCGGTGAAGAAGGCGGTGGCGGGGCGCGAACTGGGCAACCATCCCAAGGATGGCAAGCCGATCTCCATCGGGTCGGGCCGGTTCGGGCCTTATGTGAAACATAACAAGCTGTTTGCCAGCATCACCAAGGCCTACAACGCCGATACGCTGACGCTGGAGCAGGCGGTGGAGTTGCTGGCTGCCAAGGCGGCCAAGGACAGCGCCAAGAAGGGTGCGGCACCGGAGGGCGAGGCCGAGGAGAAGCCGAAGAAGGCACCGGCCAAGAAAGCCGCCGCACCCAAGGCGGCGTCGGCCAAGAAGCCGGCGGCGAAGACGGCAACAGCGGCAGCGAAGAAACCGGCGGCCAAGACCAGTGTGGTGAAAAAAGCCAAGGTGTAAGCTTGCAAACAGAGACAGGGTGAACCATGTTCAGCCGTATAAAGGGTATCAGCACCCTGGAGGGCCCCATGCGCACCCTGTTTCTGACCGGCCTGGTCCTGTCGATCATCGCCCTTTCCGCGACGGCGGAGGAACAGGCGGCCCCGGCGACGGCACCTGTGAATACCTTCACCCTGCTGGAGAAGAAGCCGGCACCGCAGCCGGTGGGCGGCGGCCCCACGGCCCGCGCCGTACCCGATTACAGCCAGGGCGTGCCGGTGGCAGAGGCGCAGCAGGCGGAGCAGGAAGCCAAGTGCCGGGTGCGCAAGACGGTGGAAGCCGGCGTCGCCATGGGCGGGGTCAGCGGCACCTATGCCGGCGCACGCCTGGATTATGGCAAGGATGACAAGGCGCTGGCCCGTGGCTATGCCCCCAACCCCTGCCCCGATACCGGCTTTGCCATGTCGCTGGCCGTGTCCAGCAGCGACATGGAGGTGAAACGCCGGGGTGAACGCCGGCCGGGACAGATGGATGAAGATGCACGGCCGGAGTTGATGGAGCGGTAAGAGCCCCGGCCCTGTTCAAACCAGCTTCCGGCCCGCAGCGCCGGCCAGGTCCTGGATCAGTTGCCAGGCGACGCGGCCCGAGCGGTTGCCGCGCGTGACGGACCATTCGACGGCAGCGGCGCGCAGTTGTTCTACACTCAGGTCCAGGCCATGGGCAGCGGCATAGCCTTCGACCATGGCGAAATAGCTGTCCTGGTCGCAGGCATGGAAGCCTAGCCAGAGGCCGAAACGGTCGGACAGGCTGATCTTTTCCTCCACCGCCTCTGACGGGTTGATGGCGGTTGACCGCTCATTCTCGATCATATCGCGTGGCATCAGGTGACGGCGGTTGGAGGTGGCGTAGAGCACGACATTGTCGGGCCGCCCCTCAATCCCGCCCTCCAGCAGGGCCTTCAGCGATTTGTAATCGCCATCATCATGGCTGAAGGAAAGGTCGTCGCAGAACAGGATGCAGCGGCGATCGGACCCGCGCAGCACCTCCAGCAGCTTGCCCAGGGTCGGGATATCATCGCGGTGAATTTCCACCAGCGCCAGGGACCCCGGCGCGTCCCGGTTCACGCGGGCATGCACGGCCTTGACGATGGAGCTTTTGCCCATGCCGCGCGCCCCCCAGAGCAGGGCGTTATTGGCCGGCAGGCCGCGCGCGAAGCGGGCCGTATTCTCCAGCAACTGCGCCTTCTGCCGGTCGATGCCTTTCAGCAGGTCGTAATCGACATAGGCGACACGGGACACGGGCGTCAGGGACAGGCTGTCGGCATGCCAGACAAAGGCGTCGGCGGCGGACAGGTCGCCGGTGGCGCGGGCCGGCGGGGCCAGACGATCCAGGGCGTCGGCGATGCGGGACAGAAGGGGCAGGATATCCGGGTCGGCCATGTCGGTCGGTCGCTCGAAAATGCGGTGGCGCCCCTTGCGCGCGGCGGCACGCGGGGCCAGATGTGGTGCCCGCACGCTATCACGGTGCCTGTGCCGCGCCGAAGCCCGCTTGCCGCATGGCAGAAGGCCGGTTTCGGTTGCAACGGTGCCGCTGGCTTGTATAGTCCCCGCATCCGGCGTCGCCGGGCTTTGAAGAATTTGAGGAGCAGTTGATGTTCATTTCCACGGCCTATGCCCAGGCCGCCGCCGGTGCGCCGGCTGGCGGTATGGAATCCCTGATGTCGCTGGCCCCGCTGGTGCTGATTTTCGTGGTCTTCTATTTCTTGCTGATCCGTCCGCAGCAGAAGAAGCTGAAAGAGCACAAGACCATGCTGGAGGCGCTGCGCCGGGGTGACAAGGTCGTGACCGGCGGCGGG
Source organism: Niveispirillum sp. CC-CTL257 (assembly GCF_059489915.1). Lineage (NCBI taxonomy): Bacteria > Pseudomonadati > Pseudomonadota > Alphaproteobacteria > Rhodospirillales > Azospirillaceae > Niveispirillum > Niveispirillum sp. CC-CTL257. The sequence continues at coordinate 1,164,463 of NZ_JCAJXE010000001.1, read as the reverse complement.
ATCGTCGGCACCATCGTCAAGGTCGCCGATGACGAAGCCACGGTGGAAATCGCGGAAAATGTCCGCGTCCGCGTCCTGCGCTCCACCATCACCACCGTCCTGGCCAAGACAGAGCCCGCCAAGGACGACGAGAAGTAAGCGCCCTTCCCCGCCGCTAGATCAGCGACGGGAAAACAAAAACCCCGATCCTGGCGTGAGGCTGGGATCGGGGTTTTCTTTTGGGCGGATGGCACTCGCCACAAATAAAAGGCCCGCCCCCTTGCAGGGGCGGGCTCATCATCCAATCAACCGGGGTTGATTAGAACTTGTAGGTGCCACCGGCGTAAATGAAGCGACCCTTATTATCATAAATCGACGAACCCGCGCCGACACCCGTGCCGTCATAGGGCGGGATTTTGTCGGTCAGGTTATCGATGCCGGCATACAGGTTGATTTCTTCCGTCAGGTCATAGCCCACGCGGATGTCGTGGTAGAACACTTCGGGATAGAATTCAGCCGACGCATAGTCCGCGTTTTCCGGCGGACGACCCTGAACGGAGCGGATCGCCTCAATGGCCGGGGAAATGGCCATCTTGCCGATGTAGCTCATTTCATAGCCGAACTTCCACTTGCCGGTCTTGAAGTCAGCCGAGAACTGAGCCGCCCACTTCGGGTCACCAAGTTCCAGCAGGATCTGGTCGATGAACTTCGGATCCTGGACGTTCGGGTAGTTGTTGCGCTCCTTGATATAGGTGGTGATGCCACGCATATCCAGGGTGCCCAGATCGCCAATGTCCGTCGTATAATTTACCTCGGCGTCGATACCCTTGGAGGTACGACGGGCGAAGTTCAGCGACGACTGCAGGATACCCTGCGGCACAAAGAAGAAGGCGTTGCTTTCACCCGTGCGCGGATCGGTGCTGCCCGCCGGGCGGCGCTGAATCAGAGCGCAGAAGGCATTGTCCAGCGACGCGCTGTCGTAGCAGAGATTGACAATCTGCTGCGCCGACACCGACGCGATGACATTGTCCACGTCGATCTTGAAATAGTCGACAGTGACCGAGAGGCCATCAATCAGATCGGTCGGGGTCAGCACAAAGCCCAGGGTGGTGGACTTCGACTTTTCCTCGGTCAGCAGCGGGTTACCGCCCGACAGGATTTCAGCTGTCTGCTGGCGAGCCAGCGCGTTGATGAAACCGGTCGGGATACCGGCCGCAGCGCAGTTTGCGATGCGGTTCGGGTTACCGGACGAAATGAAATTCACGTCGCAGGGGTCATTGAGCGAGGCAAAGTTCTGGGACTGGGCGGAGTAGAGTTCCGACTGGTCCGGGGCGCGGACGGCCACGGAGTAGTTACCACGGAACCGGACCCAGTCATGCGGAGACCAGACACCACCAGCGTTCCAGGCGTAAACCGTACCGGTAGCGCCCTTGTAGTCGGCGACACGGAAAGCGCCCTGGGCCGTCAGTTCCTCGAAGAACGGCGTATCCTTGATCAGCGGAACGTTCACTTCCGCATAAGCTTCCTTCACCTCGAACGCCGGCGGATCGAAGATCGGAATGGCGTTCAGGAACGTGCCCTCAGCGCGGACCAGCTCGTCATATTCCTCGTAAGAGGTCTGACGACGATATTCCGCACCAGCGGCGAAGCCGATCGGGCCGGCCGGCAGCTCGAACAGATCGGAGCTGTCACCCGAAATAAAGCCCGAGGCCACGAACTGCGACTGCTTGCCGTCCGCGCGCGACGTGGTCATCACGTAATCAATGGCTTCCTTGCTGGGAGCGCCTTCGCCAAACGGGTTCAGCGGGACGCAACCAGCCACGTCGGCGGCCAAGTACTTCTCCAGGCTGGGAGACAGCGCCTCACGGGCCGACGGGTCGGCGGTCACGCGGCAGACGATCTTACCCGTGCTGTCGCGGACAGCGTCGGTAGCGAAGTAGAAACGCTGCTCAACGCGGTTGCCGCCCGACAGCTGCTTCTTCTTGTAATCGCCATAGTTCAGCGAAACTTCGTAAGACCAGTCATCATTGAACTCGCCCTTGGTGCCGACCACAGCGCGATAGGTTTCACGCGTGATCTCTTCGGCGCGGGAACCGAAGTCAAGGTTGTTGCGGTTCACGGAGAAGGTACGCGACGGCGACGTCCCCGGGATGATCTGGTTCAGCAGCGTGCGGGCCTGCGTAGACAGGAACGGATTGTCCAGACCAACGATCAGCGTACCCTGATCGAAGCTAGGGCTGCTTTCCTGGACGACATCAGTACGGACATACTTGGCTTCGAAGAACGGCACGAAAGCCGGAGAAACCTCGTATTTACCAATGCTGTTGATGGCCAGACGCTCAATACCGGGCTGCAGCTGACCGTAACGGCGCAGGGTGGAACCATCACCGCCGTCGGTGGTGTTGGCGTTCGGCCGGAAATCAGTGGTGCCGTAGTCAGCCTCGGTCAGCGTGCCATCGGGGCGGAAGCGATAGACGCGGGCGATGTTCCCACCCGGCTTGCAGCGCAGGTCACGCGCCGTACCCGTCAGGGCGGCGGTGCAGCTAGGCGCGTAAGTGCCGCCCTCGCTGATCAGGACAGAATGCGCGTCCTTGATGAAGCTGCGGTCCGGGATACCGTCGGTGCCACCCGGCTCGCCCGCCGTCGGTTCTGAAATGACCCACACTCGGCGGTTTCGCGCCCAGCTGCGGTCGGTCATCTTCAGTTCGTTCTGATCAGCATATTCGACGGCCAACGCGACATTGCCACGGCCTTCATCGAAATTTCCGCCCGTGGTGGCGCTGATGAAGTAGCTGTCGGCATCGCCCTTATCAGACGAACCATACTGAGCGCGGATCACTGAGCCTTCGAAATCATCCTTCAGGACAAAGTTGACCACACCGGCGATGGCGTCGGAACCGTAAATCGCCGAGGTGCCGCCCGTCACGACGTCAACCCGTTCGATTAGGTCCGTCGGGATCATGTTGGTATCGACGTCGTTGGTGCCTTCGGAGGCGCCAACATGGCGGCGTCCGTTCTGCAGCACCAGCGTGCGGCTGGTCCCGAGGCCGCGAAGGTCAAGAAGGTTAAGGCCGGCGGTGCCGATGAAACGAGTGGAGTTGCCGGTGCTGAACGTCGAACGCAGAGCCGGCAGTTCGTTCAGCACATCACCGATCGACACATTGCCGGTGGACTGGAACTTCTCAGCGCCAACGGTGGTGACCGGCACGGCAGAATCAATGTTCGGGCGGCGAATGCGCGAGCCCGTCACAACGATTTCTTCAATCTGAAGCGTCGATCCACCAGCGGGCGCGTTCTGCGCGATAGCGGTGGAGCCAGTAACAATCGTGGCCGCAACGCCTGTCAGAAGGGCCGCACGAACCGCGCGTCCCGGCAACTTCTTTTGAATTGTCATCTCTTACCCCATTTTTATCCCCGCGCGGCGACCGATGGCCCACTCCATACGGCTTGTCCGATGCCACGCAGGTTCCCAGCAGTTAACGACGCCGAAATTTTTGCGACAAGGATAGCTTACGTGCTACGTGCAAAGAGATTTACACCTGTTGCAATGCTGCAATACCAAGGTCGATATGTAACATTTTGTTATTTTTATGTAAAATATTGAACAATTATTGCGTTCATGATTCAATTTTTGACAAAAAATACTAAAATAGCCTTACGCCAAAATGTAATATATCTTTAGTTATACAATTAAATTGAAATTTACGGTCCATTAAAAATCAAAAAAGGAAAGAATATTTTTCCATCGCGGATGATCGCATGCCGAAAGTTCTTTCAAGAAAACAATGATTGCAAAAATAAAAACTTTTGACGCTCAAATGGCCTCCCCTCATCACAGCAAGCAACATTCCAGAAATGTATTATAGCAAGGCTGGATATATCCGCACGGCAATGATTTTGTCCGTGATCAGTTTTCGAACGCTCACAGCAGGAACAGCGTCGCCAGTCCCAGGAAAGCCAGGAAACCGACGACGTCGGTAACCATGGTGAGGAAAACGCCGGAAGCGACGGCGGGGTCGATCTTCATCCGGTCCAGCAGGAACGGGATGAGGCCGCCGAACAGGCCGGCGCAGATCAGGTTGATGATCATGGCCCCGGCAATGACCAAACCGATGATGGAATGGCCGAACCAGAAATAGGTGATGCCGCCGACAATGCCGGCCAACGCCATGCCGTTCAGCAGGCCCACCAGCACTTCCTTGCCGATCACGCGGGCGGCGTTCGATGTGGTCAGTTCCTTGGTGGCGAGAGCGCGCACAGCGACGGTCAGCGCCTGGGTCCCGGCATTGCCGCCCATGCTGGCCACGATGGGCATCAGGGCAGCCAAGGCCACGACGTGGGCGATGGTGGAGGTGAACTGGTTGATAACGGTGGCGGAGATCAGGGCCGTGACGACATTGAAGGCCAGCCAACGAAAGCGCGAGCGGGCGGTGGACAGGACGGCGCGGTACAGATCGTCCTCGCCGACGCCGCCCATGGCCAGCATGTCGGCCTCCGCCTCCTCCTCGATCACGTCCACCACGTCATCGACGGTGATGACACCCAGCAGTCTTCCGCCCTTATCCACCACGGGGGCCGAAACCAGACCATAATTGCGGAACAGGCGGGCCACTTCCTCCTGATCCATGGTGACGGGGATGCGGTGAATATCCTCGTGCAGGATGTCCGCCAGCTTCACCCCCCGCTTGGCCCGCAGCACGCGCGACAGCGGCACCGAGCCGATGACCCGATGCATCGGGTCCACCACGAAGATGTCGTAGAATTCTTCCGGCAGATCGCTGTCATCGCTGGTCGCGGCGGCGCGCAGATAATCCAGCAGCCCGCCCACGGTCCAGAATTCCGGCACCGACACGAATTGCCGGCCCATCAGGCGGCCGGCGGAATATTCCGGGAAGGTCAGGCCTTCCTCGACCAACGCCCGCGCCTCGGGCGGGAGGTTGGACAGAATGGTCTGCTGCGCATCCTCGTCCAGATCCTGGATGACATCGACGGCGTCGTCGGTATCCAGTTCGGCAACGGCGGCGGCGAGCGCCTTCGGCTCCAGCCTTTCCACCACCTCGTCGCGCAGATCGACCGAGAGATAGGTTAGGATTTCGGCGTCGAACTGTGGCCGCAGCAGCGCGATCAGCAATTCGCGCCGTTCCTCATCCGCCTGTTCCAGCAGGTCGGCGATGTCCGAGGGGTGCAGATCGGCCAACGCGTTGGCGGCGGCCGACAACTCATCCGTATCCAGCAGACGGTTTACGGACGCAATTTCCCCTTCCCCGCCGTCAGCCTCGATATCGACCGCGCGGCGGGGGGAGGATTTAGGCCGATCCTGTTCCTGGAGATCGGCCTTTTCGGTCATGCGCCACCCGTTGACGCACCGTGCATCTGGGCGTCAATGACCGCCAGGGCCGACATATTGACGATGCCACGCACCGTGACCGACGGGGTCAGGATGTGCGCCGGCTTGGCCGTGCCCAGCAGGACCGGACCGACGGTCAGACCATCGCCCAGCACCTTCAGCAGGTTGAAGGAGACATTGGCGCTGTCGCGGTCGGGCATGACCAGCAGGTTGGCGGACCCGTGCAGACGGCTGTTGGGGAAGATGCGGCTGCGGATTTCCGGGCTAATGGCGGCGTCGGCGTGCATTTCGCCCTCCACCTCCAGGTTCGGATAGCGGGCGGTGATGGCCTGCAAGGCTTCGCGCATCTTCACGGCGGACGCGTCTCCATGGCTGCCGAAGCTGGAATGCGACAGCAGCGCGATCTTGGGCGAAAGGCCGAAGCGCCGCACCTCCTCCGCCGCCAGATCGGTGATGTCCGCCAGTTCCGACGCGCTGGGCGTGGCGTTCACATAGGTATCGGTCAGGAAGAAGGTGCCGCGATTGAGGATCAGCACCGACAGGGCCGCCATGACGCGCGCGCCCGGCTTCTTGCCGATCACGTCATTCACATGCTTCAGGTGCCAGTCATAGAGACCGACCGTGCCGCAGATCAGGGCGTCGGCATCGCCCTTCTCCACCATCAGCGCGCCGATCACGGTGCTGTTGGTGCGCACCACCTGACGGGCGCGGTCGGGCGACACGCCGCCACGTTCCATCTTGCGGTGATAGGTCTGCCAATAGTCATTATAGGCAGGATCGTTCTGCGGATCGATCAGACGGACATTGTCATCCAGGCGCAGGCGCAGGCCCAGCTTTTCGATACGGCGAGCCACAACATCGCGCCGGCCAATCAGGATCGGCTGGGCGATACCGTCATCCATCACCTGCTGGGCGGCGCGCAGCACCCGCTCCTCCTCACCCTCCGCATAGGCGACGCGGCGGGGATCGGCCTTGGCCTTGGCGAAGACCGGCTTCATCAGCAGGCCGGAGCGGAAGACGAACTGGCCCAGCTGTTCCAGATAGGCGTCGAAATCCTGGATGGGGCGGGTCGCCACACCGCTATCCATCGCGGCCTTTGCCACGGCGGGGGCGATTTCCAGGATCAGGCGCGGGTCAAAGGGACGCGGGATCAGATATTCCGGGCCGAAGCTGGGCGGCGCCTCACCATAGGCCATGGCGACGACATCATGCACCTCCGCCTGGGCCAGCCGGGCGATGGCGTTGACGGCGGCGATCTTCATCGCCTCGTTGATGGTGGTCGCGCCCACATCCAACGCACCGCGGAAGATGAAGGGGAAACACAGGACATTATTGACCTGATTGGGGAAGTCCGACCGGCCCGTGCCAACGATGGCATCGGGGCGCACTTCCTTCACTTGATCCGGCATGATCTCCGGCGTCGGGTTGGCCAGCGCCATGACGATGGGGCGTGCCGCCATCTTCTTCACCATGTCCTGGGTCAGGACACGGGGAGCGGACAGGCCAAGGAAGATGTCGGCATCGCCGATGATGTCGTCCAGGGTGCGGGCGTTGGTCGGCTTGGCGTAACGTTCCTTGCGTGGGTCCATCAGTTCGGTACGGCCCTGATAGACCACACCCTTGATGTCGCTGACCCAGACATTGTCGACCGGCAGGCCCATATCGACCAGCAGATCCAGGCAGGCGAGCGCCGCCGCACCGGCACCGGAGCAGACCAGCTTGACCGACGCGAAATCCCGGCCCGTCAGCTTCAGCGCATTGGTGATGGCAGCGGCCACGATGATGGCGGTGCCGTGCTGATCATCATGGAAGACGGGGATCTTCATGCGCTCGCGCAGCTGCTTCTCGACATAGAAGCATTCGGGCGCCTTGATATCCTCCAGATTGATGCCGCCGAAGGTCGGCTCCAGCGCCGCGATGACATCGACCAGCTTGTCGGGGTCCTTCTCGCTGATCTCGATATCGAAGACATCGATGCCGGCGAATTTCTTGAACAGGACGCCCTTGCCTTCCATCACCGGCTTGGACGCCAGGGGGCCGATATCGCCCAGCCCCAGAACGGCGGTGCCGTTGGTGATGACCGCCACCAGATTGCCGCGGCTGGTATATTTGGCGGCGTTCGCCTCATCCTCGACAATCGCCTCACAGGCATGGGCCACGCCGGGGGAGTAGGCCAGCGCCAGATCACGCTGTGTCGCCAATGGCTTGGTCGGCGTTACGGCGATTTTTCCGGGTACAGGAAGACGGTGGTAATCCAGGGCCGCATCACGGAAGGCATCGGTCATTTCAGGGTGAACTCCCAACAAACCTGAACGGATTTTTATTGGCCCTAGTTAGGCCCGCCGGACCGTCGCTGTCCAGCCTGCGGACAATGTCCAGGGCGGGAAGCAGCCCCGTGCAGGTCAGATTTCAAGCCGGACAGCCGGCAAGGTGGTTTGGTCATTGAGTTGTGGCGCGCGGAAGTATATCATCGCTCAATATTCGGCGTTTCGAAAAATGGGAAACAACTATGTCTAATATTGAAAATATAGAAAAAATTGATTCGAGATTATTTAGAGTATTTATGGGGCTCATGCGATCAGATATGAATGTTCGCACAATCGATTTTCAACCTAATGAAGGTCGTGGACTTTACGCAGCGCGAAGCCTCAATCCCGATCAATATACCGTGCGCGTCCGATGCGATCAGGCGATTGCCCCCCATGTTCTCGTCAATCACGATTGGGAAATCAATACGATCCTGTTCGCCCGTGACGTGATCGCCAGATATCCCGCCTGTAATGTCGTTGACGTCGGTGCCAATATGGGATTGTTCTCGCGTCAGTTGCTAGGTTGGTGTAATGGCATCAGGAAGCTTTTCGCATACGAACCCGATCCCGAAAATTTCGCGTGCCTGACCCACAATCTGGCCTGCTTCCCAGAAAAGGTCACCCGGATGGTCGGTTTGGCGGCACATCGTGGTCAGTCCGTTCTGCACATTGATGCGCTGAATTGCGGCAACAGCAGCCTGATGCCCCATGGCAAGGCGGCAAGCGACCGGTATAGGGCAATCAGCGTCGAGCTGGAGGATATTGTACAGGAAAGCCGTCATTGGATGGCCTCCGGCCTGCCGATATTCTACAAATCCGACACGCAGGGGTATGACGAGTATCTGATTTCATTATTGCCAGAGGATGTCTGCGAAAACATCATCGGAGGCTTCATCGAGGTCGAGCAGTGCGTCAAGCCGGAGATCGACATGGCGCGGTTCCGTAGATTTCTTGATTTTTTTCCAAACAAGATCAGTCTGAGCACGGAAGGGATGCATGTGCCGATGACAACGGACGATGTACTGGCCCTTATGGAACATCGTGGTCAGCACGGCAACAATATCGGCTTTTTCCGGTAGGTTGGCGGATAGATTAATTGCCCCGTAAAATCAACGGCGGCCCACGCGATCATTGGACAGGTTCAATGGACGTTGGCATAGTAGGGGGGCGTTGAGAGACGTTACGCGGCATATCGGGATTTGCGATGCAAAGCACCTTTCTTAAGCAATATAATGAGATTTACGCACCGTTGCTGGCCGACCGTGCCGATGGCTTCCGGGTAATATTCGAAAAGCTGGAAGAACGTCGTCAAAGCCGTGGCCCCGGTTACCGCCCCTGGATTATTGAGACCGGCAGTCTGCGGGTTATGAACAATTGGGCTGGCGACGGCCAAAGCACCCGGCTGTTTGACATGTATGCCGCCCACACCGGCGGCTCTGTCATCACGATTGACATCAATCCGGAAGCGCAACAGGTGGTTGTCGCTAATTGCAGTGATCTCGTGACATCCATCGTCGATGATTCCGTTACGGCGCTCCATAAGATCGCCATGGGTGCCAATGGTCAGACGGCGGATCTGCTGTATCTCGACAGCTTTGATTTCGAGGAGAGCAACCCGTTCCCAAGTGCTTTTCACCACGTGAAGGAACTGTTGTCAGCAATGACGCTGTTGGATGATGGGACAATTGTCAGTGTGGACGATAACTATTTTATGCCAAATGGCATGAAAACGGGTAAAGGGTTATTGGTTCAGCAATGGTTCTCTGATATCGGCCAGCGTCCTATCCATGATGGATATCAGACTGTGTGGCAGTACAGGAAGGCCATTACATGAAACATCTCAGTCAAACATACGATCTCAGCAATCCACCTTTCATCCTCAATGAATATCGTCTTTAGCTTAGGGATATATTATGAATCTCGGAGATCAGAAAAATATAGAGTCATTTTGGACTAATTATCCATATACCATAATGTATTTAAAAGTTTTATGCAATCTTACCCATTTTGAATTTCTTCCACGACACGACAGTCCGCTCTTCGCTGCGCCTGTACCGGATCCGAATAATTATACCGTTCGGCTTCGCTGGGATACGGCCATCAGCCCCATGACGTTGGCCAATCATAATTGGCAACCCGAAGAATTGATTTTTACCAGGGGTGTTACTGATCTGTACCCAGCCGTAATGCTGATTGATATCGGCGCGAATATGGGCTTGTACTCCCGTCAGGTTTTAAGCCACTGCCCCAGTGTGACCCGTTCATATTGCTATGAGCCGGAGCCAGAGAATTTCGCGTGCCTGGTTCACAATATGAGGCCGTTCAATAACGCTCATCTTGAGATGTGTGCCATCGGCGAGACTATGGGCAATGCGCAGTTCCACGTGGATTTGCGGAACTGTGGCAATAACAGCCTTGTCAGCGACGATCTTAGCGGCGCCCCAGATAAGAAGACCGTAGAAGTTCGCGTCGTGGCGGCAGAAGCGGAATGCCGGCGATGGATGTCACACGGGCAGCCAATCTTCTATAAATCCGACACACAGGGATATGATGAGCAGATCATCTGCCTGCTGCCCCTGTCATTTTGGGACAATGTCGTTGGCGGTGTATTTGAGATCGCCCATATGGATAAGCCCGATTTTGATCGGGAGAAGTTCATCGCCTTCCTCAATAAATACGACAATAAGGTCAATTTGAACGATCTGAACGTCAAGCTGACGACCGAAGACATCATCGCTTATCTCGATTCCGAGGATGATGCGGTGAGGATTCCGGGTGCCGGTCGCAATGCCGATTTCGGGTTCTGGCGCTGATACCCCAGAACCCAATCTTTCCCACCCGTTGAGCAAAATCAGCCGGGATTGACCGCCGACCAGCGCCCTTCCTGGGTACGGCCGCCATAGCCATAGGCATGTCCGTCGACGGCATGGACCAGGACATAGCTTTCGGCGTGGGTTGGCCCTAGCAAGGCCGACATGCCGTCAAACGCGGCGCGGATGAATCGTGTCGTCTCCGCCTTCACATTAGTGCCGGCCGTGATCTTGATGTCCATCCAGAAGACGGCAAGCCCGTCCTCCACGGGACGGCGCCCGGCCACCCACCAGTTGCTGCCCGCCGCTTCTTCCACCAGCACGGCCGTCACGCCCGGATCCTTGCCCAGATGGTCAGCCGACCAGCCAGAGACGGCGGCGGCGATAAGGCTGTCCAGCCCCTGGGCGGGCCGTGGCGTGGCATAGCGAACGATAATCATCGGCATCGGATATCTCCCCGATCATGTTGCGATGCCGGGAGGATGGCGGAAATCCATAAATCGTGTAATCATATGTCTTAGTATAGATATAATAGTGATCTGCTATGATGCTTGATCTCGAGTCCATCCGGCTTTTCGTGCTGACGGTTGATCTGGGCAGCCTGACCCGTGCGGCAGAGGCGGCGGGAACGGTACAGCCCGTGGTCAGCCAGCGGCTGCGGCTGCTGGAGGAGCGGCTGGGGTGTCGCCTGCTGGACCGCAGCCCGCGCCGTGTGACGCCTACGCCGGAGGGAACTGCCTTTCTGCCCCGCGCCCGACAGCTTCTGTCGGCCCATGAGGCGGCAGTGGCATTTCGAGATGAGGGGGAAACAGCGGAACTGCGGCTTGGCATCAGCGATCATGCTCTGGGCTTGGGAGCGGGGCTGCTGTTCCAGCGGTTGCGGAGTGCCCTGCCCCCGCGCTGCCGCCTCGATATCCGCGTGGGTCTGTCGCAGGGCCTGCGCGGCAGTTTCAATGCCGGCCTTCTGGATGCCGTCGTCATCCGGCGGGAGGCCGGCGGCCAGGAGGGAGAAGTGCTGGGCCTGGACAGGCTGGGCTGGCGCGGCGTGGCGTCGGCGGTCGTGTCGGGGGAGCCGCTGCGCCTTGCCACGCTTGGGGAACCGTGCGGGGTGCGGGCACAGGCCATCCGCGTGCTGGAACAGGCAGGCCTGGATTGGCGGGAAAGTCTGGTGGCGGGCAGTTGTGCCATGCTGGCCGAGGGGGTGCGCGCCGGATTGGGGATCGCGCCCATGGGCGCGCTGGCCGGCGGTGACCTGCCCGATATTGGTGCCAGCCTGGGGCTGCCACAATTGAAGCCATCGGAGATCGTCCTGCTGGGCCGGCAACAGGATGCGGGTATGGCGGCGGCGCTACGTGTGCTGGCAGCCGGCGTGCGCGCCGCGTTGCAACGTCCGCATTCATGATTGCCCTTCGGTCAACCATGATGCCCCTCAATCGCCGGGCGGGCGCATCCGCGCCCTTGGCTACGCGGCATGGGCCGCGCGGCGGCGGTCGCCGCCGTAACTGGGGCTGATGTTTTGAGCGTTGGCACTTGTGGCCCTGAAAGCACGAAGCCCCGGAACATCGCTGTTCCGGGGCTTTCGCGAAATCATGGTGCGGCCGAAAAGACTCGAACTTTCACGGGTTGCCCCACAGCGACCTCAACGCTGCGCGTCTACCAATTCCGCCACGGCCGCAAGCACATGTCGGAAACCAAACGGGGTCGCCGTCCGGTGGAGGGGTGGATAGCAAATCGCGTTACCGGGTTCAAGCGGCATTTCAGTTCCTCACGACCACGCAACGGATTTGACGGGCCGGTCACGCGTGCTAGCTTCTGCCCCACGTTCCACGCCCCGATGGGAGATTGGCGACAATGAACCTTAAGAAGAACCTGACCGCGGTGCTGGCCGCAGCGACCATGCTGAGCTCGCTGCCCGCACTGGCCGACACGGTTGTCGGGCTGGTGGCCCCCCTGACCGGACCCAACGCAGTGTTCGGTGAACAGATGCGCCGTGGTGCCGAAATGGCCGTTGCCGACATCAATGCCAAGGGCGGCCTGCTGGGTGAGAAGCTGGTTCTGACCAATCTCGATGATGCGTCGAACCCCAGCCAGGGCGTGGCCATCGCCAACAAGCTGGCGACCCAGGGCGGCGTCGCCGCCTTCGGGAATTTCAATTCCGCCGTCTCGATTCCCTCCTCCAAGGTGTTTGCCGATGAAGGGATCGTGATGATCAGCCCGGCTTCCACCAACCCGCAGCTGACCGAGCAGGGATTCACGACCGTGTTCCGCACCTGCGGACGCGACGATCAGCAAGGCGACGTGGCCGCAGCCTGGCTGCTGAAGAACCATAAGGATGGCAAGGTCGCCGTCATCCATGACCAGACCACCTATGGCCGGGGTCTGGCGGAGGCGACCCGCAGCGCCCTGAACAAGGGCGGCAAAAAGGAAACCATGTTCGACGCCGTCAATGTCGGCGATCGCGACATGTCGGCCCTGGTCACCAAGATGAAGGATGCCGGTATCGGCGTCGTGTATTTCGGCGGCCTGCATACCGAAGCCGGCCTTCTGGTCCGCCAGATGGCTGATGCCGGCCTGAAGGCTGTGTTCATGTCGGGCGACGGCACCGTGAACCAGGAATTCTGGAACATTGCCGGCGCGTCCGCCGAAGGTGCGCTGGTCACGTTCGGCAATGAATATCGCGACAAGCCGGAAGCCGCCGATGTCGTGAAGCGGTTCCGCGCCGCCGGATTCGAACCCGAAGCCTATACGCTCTATACCTATGCCGCCGTGCAGGTGTGGGCCAATGCCGCGATCAAGGCCAAGTCGGTGGATGCCGACAAGGTATCGGCCAGCATCCGCGATGGCGTCTACACCACCGTCATCGGCCCCCTGTCCTTTGACGCCAAGGGCGACCGCAAAGTCACGGACTATGTCGTCTATCGCTGGGCATCGGGCAAGTATGCCCCGATTCCCGGCCAGTAATCCCGGATGAAAACGCCCCCGGCCCCGACAGGAGCCGGGGGCGTTTCGATTTTGGAACTATCGCTTTCGTCCAAGAGCATACCTTTAGTATAAGGACCAGCGACGACTGGCCGAATTGCGCGTGCCCCGTTGTTGCCCTATCCCAAGTCATCAACGCCGTTCAATGCGCAAGGCAGTGAAACGCGCGGCCGATTCCCCCCCTTCCCCGAAAAGGAACCGTGGTGACTGTGTCCTCCGCCGCCCATCCGCCCTTGAAGGTCATGATCGTGGAAGATGACGCCCTGGTCGCCATGGGCGTGCAACTGACCCTCAGCGAATTGGGGCATGAGGTGGTGGGCATCGCCGCATCGGAGATGGAGGCCCTGGCCCTGGCACAGGTGGAGCGACCGCAACTGGCCCTCATGGATATCCGGCTGCGCGGTGCCAATGATGGTGTGCAGGTGGCGCAGCGGCTTTGGCAGGAATTGCGCGTCCGTTGCATCTTCCTGTCCGCCTATGCCGACGAGCAGACGATGGAGCGCGTGGCACAGACAAGGCCGCTTGGCTTTGTGCAGAAACCCTATTCGGCGCAGCAGTTGAAAACGGCCCTGGAACAGGCCCGCCCCCGTCTGGCGGAAGACGGTCCGGCTGCTTAAGCCTCTGAAATTCCCTGCTGACGGCACGCCATTGCCGCATTTGGACGGGATATTGAAGGTGAAGACGGCAGCGGCACGGTGGATTGCCGGAAAAATGCGCAAAAAGTTCCGGAAAACCCATCGACGCTGTTGTCATAATGCACTCAAGGCTTCAAGGTTGGAGCGTTGAAGCGTACCCGGTAACGGGGGGATGGGCCCCTGCCAACCGGCCACATATAAGCGAAGGAGCGAAACAATGCGCGTGCTTCCCATGGTTTTTGCCGGCCTGATGGTTGTCGGCCTGGCCGCCTGCGGCAAGAAGGAAGAGGCTGCCGCCCCGGCTCCGGCCCCGGCCGCTGAGCAGCCGGCACCGGCCCCCGCCGCCGAACCCGCCCCGGCGCCTGCGGAAGCGCCGGCCGCCGCTCCGGCTGATGCTGCCCCGGCCGCCCCGGCCGAAGGCACCCCGCCGGCGACCCCGCCGGAAGGCAACAAGTAATCTCAGTACCGTGACCGCCTTGGCGGTCGGAAAGGGCCGGGCATCGTCGGGATGCCCGGCTTTTTTTATGTGTTCCCTCAGACGCCGGGCGGCGGATGCCGCCGCCTTGGCTGGCGACCCGCGTCAGGCCTTCTTTTCCCAGCCGCCGCGATCATTCTGTTGCCAATAGGTCAGCTCGTCCCCGGCGGCCTTGGCGCTGCGCCAGCGGTCGCGGGCGGCGGCCACGGCGTCGGGGTCATTGCCGTCGAACAGATCGCAGATCAGCGTGACACCCGGCATGCCGGCCTGATCGACCCCATCGGTGAGGAACAGGACCGTGGCACCGTTGGGCGGTGCCTCAAGCGGGCCGTCTGCCATGGCGTGGATCAGCACCGGCTGCAGCGCCACATGCCCGTCCTTGGCCGTGCCATGCGGCAGGAACCCGTCGGGACGGTAGGTCCAGAGATGCTGGTTCAGCGCCTCTGCCCGTTCCGGGCTGCCCACCATCACCAGCACACGCCAGCCGCGTTCCAGCGACTTCTCCAGCAGGCCCGGCAGGGTCTGCTCCAGCGTCTTGCGCGTCAGGTGATAGAAACGCCGTTCCGTCATCGACAGGACCCTATGCTGGTTCACCACCGTTGCTTTAGCATGAAAGATGGAAGCGACGTCACGGGAACGATCAAGGCACGGCCACCGACAGCCCATATTCCGGCACGATGCGCGCCGATTTCAAAAGGGCCACCTGCCCGCCCGTCGGCTGTACCGGCTTCCATTCCTGCTGGATATAGATCGGGGCGTCGGCACGCAGCGGCATGATGGTCAGGGTCAGGGGCTGTGCGATGTCGGTCGCAAAGCGTTTCAGGCCGATGCGCCATGCGGGTCCATTGAAGTAATGGTCGTCGATCATGCGCACGCCACTGAACAGCCGCCCGACATCACCCTGATAATCCAGTTCCAGCCAGGCATCGGCCACACCGGACAGGGCATCAGAGGGAACGGTGATCGTCCAGGCGGCGGCGCGTCCATAGGCCTCTGGTGCCGGCTGCATCGCTGCCTTGGCCGGACCGCCGATGCGGATGGCGGGGGCAGGCTGTTCCGCCCGCAGCTTGGTTATCGTCACGGGCATAGCCGGCTTGGGCGTCACCGCCTTTTCATAGGTGGTGAAAAGCCCGTCCGCCTTGCCGCCCTGGCCCAGAGAGGGCAGCGTGGAATAGCGGAAGCGGGCGTTCCTCCGGCTGCGCAGGTCAAAGCCGGTGTCGGTGGGGAACAGGTCGGCATCACTGATGACCACCCGGTCCTGCCCGTTCCGACGCAGCAGGGTCATGGATTCGGCCTGCGCCTCCGTCAGAATCAGCAGTCGCTTGGCGATACCGCCGGCGGTGAAGGTGATGATGGTGCCCAGGCCGGGCTTCAGGCCCGTGACCAGGGTGGCCCCGTCATGATCAGCCACCTTGGCCCCCGGAGCCTTGACGTCCGTGGCACCGGCCAGGGCCAGTTCCACCTGCACGCCAGGTTCGGCCTGCAGGATGTGGGTTTCGATACCGTCCACCAGGATCCGTGTGACCGGTTGCGCCGTGGCATAGGACAGGCGGGCA
This sequence comes from Niveispirillum sp. CC-CTL257, assembly GCF_059489915.1. NCBI lineage: Bacteria > Pseudomonadati > Pseudomonadota > Alphaproteobacteria > Rhodospirillales > Azospirillaceae > Niveispirillum > Niveispirillum sp. CC-CTL257. The sequence goes on along the minus strand of NZ_JCAJXE010000001.1, from coordinate 1,148,373 downwards.
CCCCCAAGATCCATGTTCACCGGCCAGATGAAATGTGATCCGGCGGGGATGGTGATCGGTACGGATGGAAAGCGAACGGGGCCGCCGGGAAGATTGATGGTAAAGCGGACATCGCTTGCCGGCTGCATCCGATATTGGCGGATATGGCTGTTGAAAAACAGAAAGGCGGCGTCACCGGCGCTGCGCACAGACCAGCGGGGCGTGGAGAGATCGTCCAGCGCCGTCGGCAGGAGGGCCGGCGCATGCGGCACCATGGGGGCCAGTTGATCCCCATAGGCGGCGGTGAACAGGTGGAAGGGCCGCACCCGGCGCAGGACCGGGCGCATATCGCCATATTGGCCAATCGGGGCCTGAAAATCATAGCCGATGATGGGCGTGTCATTATGGCCGTGGATGGCGGTATTTTCCTCCAGCGTCGTGCGCCCCACCGGGTTACGGCCGCCATGGAACATATAATAGCCGAACAGGTTCACGCCCGACCCGATCTGCACCGGCAGCATGGCCGAGATATCGGCGGGGTCGATGACGGCGCGGCGGCGATACATGGCCGGCACGCCGCCCCCATATTCAGCGCCCAGGAACGGCGTGTGCGGGATGTCGGGATCGGCATCACCCCGGCGTGCGGCCACCGTCTGCGCCCCCAGATTGCCGCTGACCCGACTGTCAAAGCGAAAGGCGTAGGTCTCCTTCGGCGGCAGGATTTCCGGGCTCGCCTTCCACGGCTCGTCCGGGTAACCGCCGAAGACGGGCACAACCTCCCCACTGGGATAGACAGCCTGATCCCAGCCGGTGACGGTGTAGAGCGGCACGTCGAAGCCGGCGGCCAGCGCCAGACGTTTCAAGGCGGCGATATGGTCCCGCCCCTGCGCCGGCCCCGTCAGATTATATTCATTTTCAAGCTGTACCCCGATGACCGGCCCGCCATCCTTCCACAACAGGCCGGACACCTGTGTCGCGATCTGCCGATAGAAGCGATCAACGTAGGAGAGATATTGGGGGTCATTGCCGCGCGTGGGCATGGCGTCCACCACCCAGTCGGGAATGCCGCCGTAACGCACCTCCGCATGCGACCAGGGGCCGATGCGGACCAGGAGTTTCAGCCCATGTTTCGCGCATAGCTGTGCGAAGCGACGCAGGTCACGGTCGCCGGTCCAAGTGAAGGCACCCGCCACCTCCTCGTGGTGGTTCCAGATGATGTAGGTGGCGACAATGTCGATGCCCGCCGCCTTCATCTTGGCCAGCTGTTCCTCCCAGCCATCGGCGGGGAAGCGGGTGTAATGGAACTCCCCCATGGTCGGCATCCACGGCCTGCCATCCAGCGTCAGATAGCGGTTATTGATGCCAATGGTCCCGCCGCTGGGGCTAAACCCCTGCCCCATCTTCAGGTAACCGGTTTCCAAAGCCGGAGCGGGCGCGGTGGCATCCACGCTGAGCATGGTTTCTGCCCGCGCGGTTCCGGATGACAGCAGCATGACGGCCAGACCCAGACCCAGCAGACGGCCAGTTTCGACGCGCATAACCACTTCCTCCCCAAATTCAATTTGGGGAGTAGTATTATACGATAAATATGTCTTTCAAAAGCCTATCAGCGCGGCGGGAACGGATCGAAATCCACTTCCTGTACCATGGCGCGCAGGTCATCGAGCGTTCCGGTGCGCGTGGTCAGCATGACAATGCCGTCGGCACCGGCGGGAATCTGGATCTGGTGCAGCGGCACCTGCGCCTCGGGATAGGTGATGACGATGGCGCGTTTGCCGTGCAGCACCTCAACCGTGCCGTTCGGCGGCAGGGTGCTGGGGACCTTGATGGAGCCCATGACGGCCTTGAACAAGGTCGGGCTGCGCGCCGCACCCACCACAACCTCTACCTTGCCCTTGCGGTAAGAGGCCTCTGCCGTTGCCGCCGAATACATCGGCAAGGCACCGCCGGCCGTGCGAACGTCGCTCTTCTTCCAGCCATCATGGCCGCCAGGAAGAACATCCTCCATCTGGCTGTTCGGCTTGATGACCGCTTCCTGGGCCGTTGCCAGGGCAGCGGGCAACAGGGCCAGCGGGGAAACCAGCAGGGCAAGGGAGAGAGCAAGGGCCGGACGACGCATGAAACCTTCTCCGTCGGGAAGTCACTGTAGAAAAGGGGCCGGCCCTTCTGCCGGCCCCTGACCCTGTATCAGATATCAGCCTTCGTAATGCGTGGCGACCAGCTTATCCAGCAGGCGCACACCAAAGGCCGTAGCACCCTTCGGGATCATGCCCTTATCGGCCTTGGCCCAGGCGGTGCCGGCAATGTCCAGATGCGCCCACGGCACCTTGTTCACGAAGCGCTGCAGGAACTGCGCCCCGATGATGGAACCGGCGGTCATCGGGCGGCCAATGTTCTTCACATCGGCCACGTCGCTGTCGATATCCTTGTCATAGGCGGGCGACAGCGGCAGACGCCACAGCTTCTCCCCCGTCTTCAGACCGGCATCCGTGAGCTTGGCGGCCAGATCGTCATCGTTAGAGAATAGGCCGGCATGTTCATTGCCCAGGCTGACGATGATGGCACCCGTCAGGGTGGCCAGATCGACCATGAACTTGGGCTTGAACTGATCCTGGGTGTACCAGAGCGCGTCGGCCAGCACGAGGCGGCCTTCGGCGTCGGTGTTCAGCACCTCAATCGTCTGGCCCGACATGGTGGTGACGATGTCGCCCGGACGCTGGGCATTGCCGTCGGGCATATTCTCGGCGAGCGCCACGACGCCAACGGCATTGACCTTGGCCTTACGGCCCGCCAGCACAGCCATCAGGCCGATGACGGTGCCGGAACCGCCCATGTCCCACTTCATCTCGTCCATGTTGGCGGCGGGCTTGATGGAGATGCCACCCGTGTCGAAGGTGATGCCCTTGCCGACGAAGGCCACCGGGGCCTCATCCTTGGCACCGCCATTCCACTTCATGATGACCAGACGCGGGGGACGCACCGAACCCTGGCCCACGCCCAGCAGCGCGCCCATGTTCAGCTTCTTCATCTTCTTTTCGTCCAGCACCTCGACCTCAAGGCCCAGCTTGGACAGATCGACGCAGCGGTCGGCCAGGGTTTCCGGGTAGATCACATTCGGCGGCTCCGACACGACATCGCGCGTCACGAAGATGCCGTCGGCGACTTTTTCCAGCTTTTCCCAGATCTTCTTGGCCGCCTTGGCGGCATCGGTCTGCACGGTCACCTTCTTCACCGACGGCTTCTTGTCGTCGGTCAGTGTCGTGCGATACTTGTCGAACCGGTAGGAGCGCAGGACAGCGCCGAACGCCACCTCAGCGGCCAGTTCGCCGGCGTCGCCGGTCACGCCGTCATGGGCGTCCAGCGTGACGGCCAAGTCAGCCTCGCCCGTGTTCTGTGCGGCGGCCCAGGCAGCGGCACCGGCATTGTTGGCGCCGGTGCCATCAAACTCTCCAGCGGCACCGATGCCGACCAGCAGCAGGCGCGCGACGTCCAGACCCGTGGGGGCGACGAGGTTCAGCACCTCTTCCGGCTTGCCCTTGAAACGGCCCTGTTCCATGGCGCGCGTCAGCAGGCCGCCGGTCTTCTGGTCCAGTTCACGCCCCAGGGCGCCCAGCGCGCGGTCGGCGACGACAGTGACGGCCAGGATGCCGGATTTCGGCGTACCGGGCGAAGCGAAGGCGATTTTCATTCCGGTGCTCTCTTATCGTTGGACCGGCGAATTGCAGCGCCGGCGGTTGTGTGCATGGCAAGGAGTCGATAAAGAACAGCCACGTACCCATGTCAAGGTCACCTTGGGCCAAAATCTGTCGGTCCGCCACGAACAGGTCGCAATCGGGCGATACGTTATATGGTGGGTGCAGGGCCGCGACGGTGCCCCGACCTGTTGGGAAATGATGTCTCAGATCAACCGTTACCTTCTGCGCAACCTTCTGCTGGCCACGTTCGTGGTGACGGGGGCCCTGTCGGCAGCCATCTGGCTGACGCAGTCGCTGCGTCTGGTCGAACTGGTGGTTGAAGGGGGTGCTGGGTTCGGAGCCTTCGCGCATCTGGCGCTGCTGTCCTTTCCCACCTTTCTGTCCATCGTGCTGCCGTTCGGGGTGCTGACGGCAGTCCTGTTCACCTATAACCGCCTGACGCAGGACAGCGAGTTGGTGGTGATGCGGGCGGCAGGGCTTGGCCCCATGGCGCTGGCGCGGCCTGTGCTGATTCTGGCACTGATCGGCACCATGTTCTGTTTTCTGCTGTCCGTCTGGTTGGGTCCGGCGGCGCAGCGCGGTCTGGTGGCGCTGCGCCAATCGGTACGCAGTGACGTGTCGGCCATGCTGCTGCGTGAAGGGACGTTCAACGAACTGTCGGACAAGCTGACCATCTATATCCGCGACCGGCAGCCGGATGGGTCGCTGGAGGATATCCTGATCCATGACGGGCGGCAGGCGGGCGTGACCACCACCATCGTGGCCGCCAGCGGCACCATCACCGATGCCGACGGCACGCCCCGCGTGCTGGTGCATGACGGCACCCAGAGCAAATTCACCGAAGCCACCGGCAAGGCGGAATGGCTGGAGTTCGAACGCTATGCCGTCGATCTTCAATCGCTGCGGCGTGAATTCGCGCCACGCTGGGTGGAGCCGCGTGAACGCACCTTGCAGCAGCTCTGGACCCCCGACGCGAACGACCCGATTGATGTGCGCTTTGCTGGCCGGTTGCGGGCGGAGCTGCATAACCGGCTGGCCAGCCCATTCCTGGTGCTGTCATTTGCCACCATCGCACTTGCTGCCCTGTTGCCGGGCGAGTTTTCCCGCCGGGGCCGGGGCCGGCGCATCACCATCGCTGCCATCGGCGCCCTGGTGTTACAGGCGGCGTTCCTGGGCATTGTCAGCCTGATCGGCAAGGTGCCGGTGCTGGCGGGTCTACTCTATCTCTTCGTTCTGGCGCCGGTGCCGTTCTGCCTTTGGTATCTGCGGCGCGACGGCATGGGCCGTCCCACGGCCGCCGCGCCGGGCAAGGGGGTGGGGTGATGCGCCTTTCCTCTACCCTTGCGCTTTATATCGGGCGGCAGTTCCTGTTGTGGTTCGCCGTTGGCCTGTCCTCGCTGCTGGCGCTGATTTATCTGCTGGACACGGTCGAACTGCTGCGCCGCGCCGCCAACCGGCCGGAGGCGACATTCGATATCGTCGTCACCATGGGTCTGCTGAAACTGCCGGAGATCGGGCAGGAGGTGCTGCCCTTCGTGGTGCTGTTCGGGGCCATGTATACGTTCTGGCGGTTGACCCGCACGCATGAGCTGGTGGTGGCGCGGGCCAGCGGCATCAGCGTCTGGCAGTTCACGGCCCCGGTCCTGGCCTGGGCCATGATTATCGGCGTGTTGCTGGTCACCGTCCTGAACCCGATCTTCGCCGCCATGCTGACCCGGTTTGAGAAGCTGGAGAACCGGTATCTGCGCGGTCAGACCTCCTCGCTGGATGTCGGTCGGTCCGGCCTTTGGCTGACACAGCTGACGCCGGAGGGGGCGTACCGCATCCATGCGGAGTCGGTGGTGCCGGGCACGCTGGAGATGCGGCGGGTCATGGTGCTGCTGTCCGTGCCGGGACAGAAGCTGTCAGCACGGCTGGACGCCGTTTCGGCGGAGCTGGTGCCCGGATATTGGGACCTGAGCGAGGTCTGGTACAATGAACCGGGGGAGCCGGCACGGTTCCTGGCCCGTTACCGCCTGCCCACCGACCTCACCGAACAGCGCATCCAGAACAGTTTCGCCAGCCCCGACACCCTGTCCTTCTGGCAACTGCCGGACTTTATCCGCACCCTGGAACTGACGGGCCTGTCGCCCGTAAGGCACCGTTTGCATTGGCATACGCTGCTGGCCCAGCCCTTCCTGTTCGCGGCCATGGTGCTGCTGGCGGCGGCCTTCTCGCTTCGGCAGATGCGGGGCGGCGGCACCCTGACCATGGTGGGGGCCGGGATCGTCACCGCCCTCCTGCTGTTCATCGTCAAGGATGTGATCATGGCGCTGGGCCTGTCAGGCTCCGTGCCCGTGATCATGGCCGCCTGGGCGCCCGCCGGGGTGACGGTGATGCTGTCGGTGGCGGCCCTTCTGCACACCGAAGACGGATGAGCAGCGGTACGCTTTGCGTTTAGCCCTCCAAGCCTCTATAAGAACGCCCCATGATGCAGCCTGTGATCCGACCGACCATGAAAAGCCTTGCGCGCAACACCCTGCTGGGGGCGACCGCCCTGTCCATCGCCCTGCTGTCCGCGCCCCTGGCCGTGCATGCACAGGGCGCCAACGGGGCCCAGGGCCAGTTGGGCCGTATCGCCGCCATCGTGAACGAGGAACCGATCACGGTCTCCGACGTGGAGGGCCGGTTGCAACTGGCCATCGTTTCCTCCGGCCTGCCCGACAATGCCGAGACGCGCCAGCGACTGCTGCCGCAGGTCATCCGCCTGCTGACCGACGAGGCATTGCAGATCCAAGAGGCGCGCGAACGCAACCTGACGGTCACCGAGGATGAGCTGACCGAGGATCTGGAAGCCGCTGCACAGCGCAACCGCATGGATCTGGAGCAGCTGAAGGCCGCCCTGGCCCAAGCCGGCGTGCCGTGGAACACTATGCGTCAGCAGATGCTGGCCCAGATCGCCTGGAGCAAGGTGGTGCAGCGCGTGGTGCGCCAGCAGGTGACGGTGCCCGACAGCGAAGTGAATTCCTATATCGAACGTATCCGCGCCAATGCCGGCAAGCCGGAATATCAAGTCGCGGAGATTTTCCTGGCCATCGACAACAATACTAACGAGGCTGAGGTTCTGCGCCTGGGTGAGCGTCTGGTGGAACAGATCGGTCAGGGTGCCAATTTCGGTCTGGTTGCCCGCCAGTTCTCGCAATCCGCCGGTGCCGCCAATGGCGGCGACCTGGGCTGGATCCAGCAGGGTCAGCTGGAAGAGAATCTGGACCGGTCGTTGCAGCAGATGCAGAAGGGCCAGTTCTCCCGCCCCATCCGGGGTTCCGCTGGCTATCATATTCTGTGGCTGCGTGATCAGCGTATCGTGGCCGCCGGCGATCCGAAGAATATCCAGATCGCCATCCGCCAGTTCGTGGTGCCCATCGCCGGCGAGGCACAGGCCCAGCAGGATGCCGCCTTCAACGCCGCCAAGCAGGTGAGCGAACAGGCGCGCGGCTGCGAGGCCCTGGAGCAGGCCACACAGCTGGTGCCGGGATCGCAGGTCTTCACCCAGCCGCTGACCCGCCTGGGCGATATTCCCGAACAGATCGGGCAAATGGTGGGTGCCTTGGGCGTCGGTCAGGCGACGGCCCCGCTGATGACCGACCGTGGTGCCATGCTGCTGATGGTCTGTGACCGCGTCGTGCCGGAGGGCAGCCTGCCGCCGCCCGATCAGGTGCGCAACGCCCTGTTCCAGGAACGCATGGACCTGCAGCAGCGCCGTTACCTGCGCGACCTGCGCCGGAATGCCACCATCGAGACCAGGATGTAAGCCATGGCGGCGCCACTGGGCCTGACCATGGGGGAACCGGCAGGCATCGGCGGCGATATCGCCCTGAAGGCCTGGATGGAACGCAGGGCGGCATCAGTGCCGCCCTTCGTCTTGCTGGACGACCCTGACCGTATCCGGGCGCTGGCGTCCATGCTGACACTCGACGTGCCGGTCACCGTTATCGAGGAAACGGAGCTGGAAAGCGTGGCCGATCTGTTCGGCACGTCGCTGCCCATCCTGCCCGTTCCCCTGCCCGCCCCTGTCACTTATGCCAGCCCCGACCCTGCCAACGGGTCGGCGGTGATCGCGGCCATTGACCGGGCGGTGGCACTGGCGAAAGATGGTCGGCTTTCCGGTGTCGTTACGAATCCGATCCAAAAAAGTGCGCTTTATGCCAGCGGCTTCCGCTGGCCGGGCCATACCGAATATCTGGCGCACTTGGCGGGCCTGCCCGATGACGGTACGGTCATGCTGCTGGAAGGCGGGGGCCTGCGCGTCGTGCTGGCCACCATCCATATTGCCGTTAAGGATGTGGCCCAACATCTGACGTCGGATGCCATCCTGCATGTGGCCCGCGTCACCCATGCCGCCCTGAAAAGTGATTTCGGCATCGAAACGCCCCGCCTGGCCGTTGCCGCGCTGAATCCGCATGCGGGTGAAGGCGGGGCCATGGGGCGGGAGGAGATCGAGGTGATCGCGCCCGCCGTCGCCCTGCTCAAAGCCGAAGGTATCGATGCCGCAGGTCCCTTCCCCGCCGATACCCTGTTCCATGCCGGCGCGCGCGCGCGGTATGACGCCGTGGTCTGCATGTATCATGACCAGGGTCTGATCCCGCTGAAGACGCTGGATTTCGACACGGGCGTGAATATCACGCTCGGCCTGCCCTTCGTCCGCACCTCCCCCGACCATGGCACCGCCCTGTCGCTGGCCGGGACCGGACAGGCCAATGCCAGCAGCCTGATCGCGGCGCTGAACGCTGCATCCCGCATCGCCGCCCGGCGGCAGAAGAGTGCTTGATATGAGTGATGGTCGCGACCTGTCCCATCTGCCGCCCCTGCGCGACGTTATCGCCACCCATGAACTGGCGGCCAAGAAGGCCTTTGGGCAGCATTTCCTGCTGGACCTGAATGTCACGCGCCGCATCGTGCGCGAGGCGGGCGATTTCACGGGCGTGAATATCGTGGAGGTGGGGCCGGGTCCCGGCGGCCTGACCCGCGCGCTGGTGGAAAGCCCGGCAGCCAGCATCACCGCCGTGGAACGCGACCCGCGATTTGCCGTCGCACTGGCCGATATCGTCGCGGCGTCGGCGGGGCGGATGCGGTTGATCGAGGCGGACGCCCTGACCGTTGATCCGGTCGATCTGGTCCCGGCCCCGCGCGCCGTTGTTTCCAACCTGCCCTATAATGTCGGGACGCCGCTGCTGATCGGCTGGTTAAAGCGGATCGGGGAGTACCGGTCCCTGACCTTGATGTTCCAGAAGGAAGTGGCCGACCGGATCGTAGCCGGCACGCGCACCCCGGCCTATGGCCGTCTGGCTGTGATGGCACAATGGCTGGCCCATTGCCGCAATCTTTATGATCTGCCGGCCCGCGCCTTCACCCCGCCGCCCAAGGTGGACAGTGCGGTCGTGCATCTGACCCCGCGCGAACGGCCCGCCGATGATCCCGACTTCGCCACCATGGAGACGCTGGTCGGGACGGCATTCGGGCAGCGGCGCAAGATGCTGCGCGCCAGCCTGAAATCATTGATGAAGGAGCCGGAACCGCTGCTGCTGTCGGTTGGCATTGCGCCCACAGCGAGGGCGGAGGAAATTGACGTGGCGGGATTCGTCGCCCTGGCCAAGGCCTGGAAACCGAAGGCATAATCGACCGCAAACGACGCCCGTCCGGTCCGGTTTCGGTTGAAGCTGTCCCATCAATCCCTATATTGGGCTGCAATAAAGGCATGGCAGCGAACGGGCGGACAGCGGCGTGATATTGACGGCGATCCTTGCCATCACCCTGGCAGCAGCAACAGCCCCGACGCTTAATCGGCTTTTTCCTGCCCTCTCCCACTGGTTTCTGGCGCTGGTTCCCCTGGCGGCAACGGTATGGTTTGCCACCCAGATTCCAGGCATTACGGCGGGTGTACCCGTTCTGGAAAGTGCCGCCTGGGCGCCGACACTGGGCGTGCAGCTCAGTTTCCGGCTGGATGGGCTGTCGCTGCTGTTCGCGCTGCTGATCTGTGGCATCGGTGGCTTCATCGTCATTTATTCCGGCGGCTATCTGCGCGGGCATCCGCGCGAGGGGCGGTTCCATCTGTTCATCCTGGCCTTCATGGCCGCGATGCTGGGGCTGGTGACGGCGGATGACCTGATCAGCCTGTTCGTGTTCTGGGAACTGACCAGTATCACCAGCTTCATGCTGATCGGGTTCAATCATGAGGATGCGCGGTCGCGGCGGTCGGCGCTGCAGGCCCTGCTGGTAACCGGCGGTGGCGGCATGGCGCTGCTGGCGGGGCTGGTGCTGATGGGTATGGCGTCGGGTCATTGGACCCTGTCTTCCATTGCCGCGTCCGGGGCCGATCTGCGCGCCCATACGCTTTATCCCGCCATGCTGGTCCTGCTGCTGTTGGCGGCCTTCACCAAATCGGCGCAGGTGCCGTTCCATTTCTGGCTGCCCAACGCCATGGATGCGCCGACGCCTGTCAGCGCCTATCTGCATTCCGCCACCATGGTGAAGGCCGGCGTCTATCTGCTGGCGCGGCTGAACCCGACCCTGGGCGGGACGGAGCCGTGGTTCTGGGCCCTGACCATTGCGGGTGGCGTCACAGCGTTGTGGGGGTCGGCCATGGCCCTGCGTTCCACCGATCTGAAAAAGATCCTGGCCTATACGACCCTGATGGCGCTGGGTGTGCTGGTTCTGCTGGTCGGGGTGGGCAGTGATGGTGCGCTGAAAGGCTTTGCGGGCTTCCTTCTGGCGCATTCGCTTTACAAGGGTGCGCTGTTCATGGGGGCCGGGTCGGTCGATCACGGGTCCGGCACGCGGGAGGTCGGCGAACTGGGCGGTCTGTGGCCCAAGATGCCGGTGACGGGCGTCGCGGTGGTCCTGGCATCCTGCTCCATGGCCGGACTGCCGCCCTTTTTCGGCTTTATCGCCAAGGAAATCATCTATGACAGCGCCATTGGCGGTGAACGCTGGCTGGTGCTGGCGGTGCTGCTGCTGGCCAATGCCGCCATGGTGGCCGCTGCCGCCATGGTCTTTGTGAAGCCGTTCCTGGGCACCGCGACGAAGGCGGCGGCGCATGCCCATGAAGGGGGGCCGGCATTGCTGGCGGGACCCTTGGTTCTGGCCCTGCTGTCGCTGCTGTTCGGATTGTGGACCGGGTTGCCGCAGGGTTTGCTGGCAGCGACGGCAGATGCGGTACGCGGCGCCGCGGTGGGTATGGAATTGCATCTGTGGCATGGGTTGACACCGGCCCTGGGCCTGTCTGCGGTAACGGTCGCTTTGGGTGCTGTATTGTTCCTGGCGCTGATGCCCGTCAAAGAGGTGATGGCGTGGGTACAGCGGATCACCCGGATCGACCATGACCGGGCCTGGGATTGCCTGCTGGCCCTGGTGGAAGTGCTGGCCCGCGCGGTGACGGGCTGGCTGCAGAACGGTGTGCTGACCCGCTATCTCGCCATCACCTTTGCCAGCATGCTGACGCTGCTGGGGTCCACCTTGCTGCTGCGCGGCGGGGTGTCGTGGCCGGGCATCAGCCTGTCGGCGGGGGATGGGCTGGGTCTGGCGCTGGCGGTTCTGATGCTGGCCGGCACGGTCGGGGCCATACGGGCCGGGTCGCGGATGGCGGCCATCCTGTCGCTGTCGATCAATGGCATGTCGGTGGCCCTGTTCTTCCTGCTGTATGGCGCGCCGGATGTGGGCATCACGCAATTGATGGTGGAGACGCTGACGGCCATCATCCTGGTGCTGGTTCTGGCCCGCCTGCCCTTCCTGCCGGCCGGGGCCGACCGGCCGGTGGCGGCCAGACTGCTGCATACGGTTCTGGCCATCGGTCTGGGTGCCTGCGTGACGGCCATCATGCTCTCGATCCTGGGCCAGCCGCTGCCGCTCGACCTGACCCGTTTCTTCGGCGACACATCGTGGCTGGAGGCGCATGGGCGCAATGTAGTGAATGTCATTCTGGTTGATTTCCGTGGGTTTGACACGTTGGGCGAAATCACGGTGATCGCCAGCGCCGGCCTGGGCGTCTTTGCCCTGATGAAAGCCCGTATGGGCAAGGGGGACCGGCCATGATGGACAGTCTGATCCTGCGCACCGGTGTACGCATCCTGCTGCCGCTGATGATGCTGTTCAGCATTTTCATTCTGTGGCGCGGGCATAATGAGCCGGGGGGCGGCTTTGTCGGCGGTCTGATCTGTGCCGTCGGCTTTGCCCTGCATGCGCTGGCCTTTGGTGTTGGGGCGATGCGCCAGGTGTTGAAAGCCGATCCGCGCTCGATCCTGGGGGCGGGTCTGTTGCTGGGCGTGCTGTCGGGCTTCATCGGGGCGCCGACGGGCGAACCCTATATGACGGCGCAATGGGCGGTGGGGCTGGGTACGCCCGTGCTGTTTGATATTGGCGTCTATCTGGTGGTCGTCGGCGGCATCCTTTCCATGGTTTGCGCGCTGATGGAAGGAGGGGGGGCGTGATGGAGGTGATCATGTCCCTGGCCGTGGGCGGCATGGTGGCGGGTGCCGTCTATCTGTTCCTGTCGCGGCAGTTCCTGCGCATCATGTTCGGCGTCATCCTGCTGTCGAACGCCGTCAATGTCGCGATCCTGACCGTGGGCCGCCTGACACCGGGGCAGCCGCCCCTGATCGGCAAGAACGTCGAGATCATGGCGCAGGGCGTGTCGAACCCCCTGCCCCAGGCCCTGATCCTGACCGCCATCGTCATCGGTTTCGGTCTGTTGTCCTTCGCGCTGGCACTGGGTTGGCGGGCCTATCAGGAGATGGGGACCCTGGACACCAGCGCAATGCGCGTGGCGGAACCGGAGGACATGCCATGAATACCTGGCTGACCGCCGCCCCCATCCTGACGCCGCTGACCACGGCAGCGCTGTGCATGGTGGCCTGGAAATATCCGGTGGCGCAGCGCGTCCTGTCGCTGACCGGTAGTTTCGCGCTGATGGTACTGGCCGGTATCCTGGCTGCCACGACCCTGGATCAGGGTATCCAGGTGGTGCAGATGGGAGCCTGGGCGGCCCCGTTCGGCATCACCCTGGTGGCCGATCCTCTGTCGGCGCTGATGATCATGATCGCGTCGATCATGGGTTTCTGCTGCGCGCTCTATGCGCTGGGCGATATTGACCCGGTACGGGAACGCGGCGGATTCCATCCGATCTTTCAGGTTCTGATGGTCGGCGTCTGCGGTGCCTTCATCACCGGTGACCTGTTCAATCTCTATGTCTGGTTTGAGGTGATGCTGATCAGCAGTTTCGTGCTGCTGTCGCTGGGCGGAACCAAGGCGCAGATCGACGGGGCCGTGAAATATGTTGCCATCAATCTGGTGGCAACGGCCTGCCTGCTGCTGGCCGTTGCCTTGCTGTATGGCGTTACCGGCACCTTGAACATGGCCGACCTGTCGCAGCGCCTGCCCCAGGTCGTCAATCAGGGGCTGGTCAGTGCCATTGCCGTGCTGTTCATCATTGCGTTTGGGATGAAGGCGGCGCTGTTCCCCTTCTTCTTCTGGCTTCCCGCCGCCTATCACACGCCCGCCGTGTCGGTGCAGGCCATCTTCGCCGGGCTTTTGACAAAGGTCGGCGTCTATGCCCTGCTGCGCGTCTTCACCCTGATCTTCACCGGCGATGCCGGATGGACCCATTCCATCCTGTTGTGGATGGCGGGCATCACCATGATCGTGGGGGCGCTGGGGTCGCTGGCGGCACGGGACCTGACGCGGGCCTGGTCCTGGCAGGTGGTGGCCCATATTGGTAGCATGGTCATGGGGCTGGCCATCGCCACCCCGCTGGCCCTGGCCGCCACGGCCTTCTATCTGGTGCATGACATCGTCGTGAAGACCAACCTGTTCTTAGGCGCCGGGCTTGTCCGCCGCCTGTCGGGCGGGCCGGACACGGCGTTTGCGCGGCTGGGCGGGCTGTTCAAGGCCGCCCCCTGGCTGTGCATTTTGCTATTCGTGCCGCTGGCCTCGCTGGCCGGGTTTCCGCCGCTGTCTGGCTTCTGGGGCAAGCTGCTGCTGGTCAAGGCGGGGCTGGAGACACAGCATTATGTGATGGTCGCGGCCCTGCTGGTCAGCGGCCTGCTGACCATCTGGCTGGCGGGCCGTGTCTGGGCGGAGATGGTATGGAAGGCACCAGCGGAGCCGCCGGCCGATCTTCTGACAAGCCTGCCGCTGGGTCGTGCCTATGCGCTGGTTCTGCCGCTGCTGTTCTTGTCCATGATCACCGTCAGCATCGGGGTGAACCCCGACCGGCTGCTGAACATCGCGTCGCAGGTGGGCGGCAGCCTGCATGACACCAGCGCCTATGTGGAGGCGGTCCTGGGCGGCAGGGCGGAGCCGGAGCCGACCCTGGTTGGTGAATTGCCGCACCCGACGGGAGAGATGCCATGATGCTACTGGCCCTTAATGTGCTGCTGGCGCTGGCCTGGATGGCGATCAATGCCGATTTCAGCCTGATGGGCTTCACAGCGGGCTTCGTCCTGGGCCACCTGATCCTGTGGCTGGCGCGGCCGTTGTTCCCCAACCAGCGTTATTTCCGCCGCACATGGGGCGGGGCCGCTTACACCATCTGGCTGGTGAAGGAGATTTTCGTATCCGCCTGGGCCGTGGCCAAGGGGGTGATGGGCATCGGCGCGCCGATCCGGCCCGCCATCATCGCCGTGCCGCTGGAGGCGAAAACCGACCTGGAGATCACGCTGTTCGCCTGCTCCATCACTCTGACGCCGGGCACGCTGACGCTGGATATCTCGCCCGACCGCAAGGTGCTTTATATGCATGCCATGTTCGCCGCCGATCCCGACCAGCTGCGCGACGATACCAAGGCCGCCATGGAAAGCCGCATCCTGAAGGTGCTGCGATGACCCCGTTTCTGGAATCCTGTCTGGCGGTCGCGCTTGGCCTGTTGATCCTGTCGCTGGCGCTGGCGACATTCCGTGTGCTGACAGGTCCGGCGCAGGGCGACCGAATCGTCGCCATCGACCTGTTCGGCGTGCTGGCCGTGGCCCTGATCGCGCTGTTCGCGCTGTGGATGGAACAGGTGGTGTTCCTGGACGCGGCCATCGCGCTGGCCCTGGTCGCCTTTTTCGGGACCGTCGCCTATGCCAGATTCGTGGAACATAAGGCGGCCCGGAAGCCCGAGGAGGATGGCGATGCATGAAGCCTATCAGGCATTGATCGGCATCCTGGCCGTCGCGGGTGCCGCCTTCTGTGCCATCGCCGCTATCGGGGTGGCACGCCTGCCCGACGCCATCACCCGCATGCATGCCAGCAGCAAGGCCGGCACGCTGGGCTGTGGCCTGGTCCTGGTGGCGCTGGCGCTGTATTTCCCATCGGTGGATGTGACAGCGCGGGTGGTGGCGGCCATTCTGTTCCTGCTGCTGACCACGCCCGTGTCCGCCCATATGATCGGCCGCGCCATCTATACCAGCGGCGAAAAGCTGTGGTCCGGCACAGGACGGGATGATTTGCGGGGGACGAAGAATGATCCGGGGGAGAGGGTGAAGGGCTGATGCCGATCGCCACCCTCCTCCTCGTACTGTCGCTGATCATCGTCTATGGCGGTTATCTGGTGGCGAAGATCGGTTCCGGCAGCCTATGGCCACCCCGCCGGCTGGAGATGTCCAGGCTGGCATTGGTCTTTTGCGCGGCGCTTGTTCTGCCCTGGGCCGGGCAATCGCTGGTTCACCTGATGATGGACTATAGCGGCCATGCAGCGGTCCCAGACATGGCGTCATGGGGGCCGCGAGTTCTGCTGTTCGCGCCGCTGATTGAGACCTTGATGGTGGGCGGTGTTTATGCCGCCAGCCGCGTGATCCGACCCGGGCGGTCGGGCGATGTAGTCTTCATCCTGGTCACCGGAGCGGGGGCGGCACTGCTGCACCGGCACGGGATGCTTGTCATGGTCGTCTGGTATTTCACCTTCTTCGCAACGCAGGCGGCATTTTTTGTCTGGGTGTTGCCCAGGCTGGGTCACATTCGCGCGATCGTTGCCGTCACTGCAATCCATGGGCTGGGCAACCTGGGGATCATGGTGTCAGTCATCACAACGCATGCGCTACGGAACATGGGCTGAGGCGTCGTTATATTGCGCGCGCTTTCCGCCCTGCAAAAAAACGACAGACCTTCCGTTACGTCACCTCGAATAATCGCTTGAGGTTGCGTTTTGGCTCCCGATATAGGTCAATCAAAGGCGCGACGCTGGAGTGCGCCAAGAGCATATCGGGAGGACCGGACATGGCCGAAGCCGCCATCAAGATGACCACACGCGAACCCTTCCTGTGGGAGAAGAGCTATCCCGCCGGTGTTTCGTGGGACATCGATTTGAAAGCGATGTCGGCCTCGGAAATGATGGAGCATTCGGTAAGGACCTGGCCGGAGAAGCCCTGTCTCGATTTTCTCGATAAGAAATATACCTATGCCCAGGTTGGGGCGCTTATCGGCCGGTTCGCCGCCGGGCTGCAGAAAATGGGCCTCACCCCCGGACAGAAGGTCGGGCTGTTTCTGCCCAACACCCCCTATTCCGTGATCTGCTATTACGGAATCTTGAAGGCCGGTGGCGTGGTGGTGAATTTCAATCCGCTTTATGCGGAGCGCGAAATTGCCCACATGATCAATGACAGCGAAACCGATTGGATGGTGAGCCTTGATCTGAAGGTCACCTATGACAAGCTGGCCAAGATGTTCGGTCAGACGCGCCTGAAAAAGATTATCGTCGTGCCAATGGCCGACATATTGCCATTTCCCAAGAACTGGCTGTTCCCCATCGCCAAGCGCAAAGAGATCGCCGACATTCCCCGGAATGAACAGCATGTGCGCTTCAAGGACCTGATCGCCAATGATGGCAAGGTGACGCCGGTCCCTTGCGACCCCTTCAATGATGTCGCGGTCCTGCAATATACCGGTGGCACCACCGGGGTGCCGAAAGGTGCCATGCTGACCCACCACAATATCGTGGCCAACACCAAGCAGGCCGCAAACTGGTTCCCACAGGCACGCCTGGGCCAGGAGAAGATGCTGGGCGTGCTGCCCTTCTTCCATGTTTTTGCCATGACCTGCGTCATGAACTGGACGTTGAACCTGGGGGGCGAAATCATTCTGCTGCCCCGGTTCGATCTGGATCAGCTGCTGGATGTCATCGACAAGAAGAAGCCGACCCTGTTCCCGGCGGTCCCCACAATCTACACCGCCATCAACAATCATAAGGACGTGAAGAAGTTTGATCTTTCGTCCATCAATCTCTGCTTCTCCGGCGGCGCGCCGCTGCCCGTTGAGGTGAAGCATGAGTTTGAGCGACTGACCGGGTGCCTGCTTGTCGAAGGGTATGGTCTGTCGGAAAGCGCCCCCATTGCCACAGGCAATCCCGCGCAAAACAACCGAGCAGGTTCAATTGGCCTGCCCATTCCCGGCACGATCATCAAGATCGTCAGCCTGGAGGACCGGAAGACAGAGGTGCCGCAGGGCGAGCGCGGCGAGATCTGCATCATTGGCCCCCAGGTGATGAAGGGCTACTGGAACAAGCCGGAAGCCACCGCCGAAACGCTGGATGGCGGCATGCTGCATACCGGCGATGTCGGTTACTTCGATGAGGATGGCTATATCTTCATTGTCGACCGCATCAAGGACATGATCCTGGCCGGCGGCTACAACGTCTATCCGCGCAATGTGGAAGAAGCCATCTATCAGCATCCCAACGTCGCCGAATGCATCGTTCTGGGCGTGCCGGACCCATACCGTGGTCAAACGGTGAAGGCCTATATCAAGAAGCGCGAAGGCTGTGAGCTGAGCAAGGAAGACATGAAGGCCTTCCTGGAGGACAAACTGTCCACCATTGAACAGCCCAAACTGTACGAATTCCGCGACGAACTGCCCAAAACCATGATCGGCAAGCTGTCGCGCAAGGCGCTGCTGGATGAGCTGGAAGCGCAGAAGAAGGCGACTTGATAGGATTCTTAAATTTACTATGGTTCCGATTACAGTCGGAACCATAGTTTTTATGTAAACTCAGCCCCCTACGCAGAGCGAATTTATTTTGATACATTATGACTTTTTCAGATAGGAGGCTAAATATGCAAGAATATATTCACGGATTGATAATATTTTTAATCATGTCTTGGGCAGGTTGGCAGACAAAAAGTAGCAGTGTATTTTTCGGTATGGGTATATTTTCACTAATTGGCAGTCTTGCATACTCTTTAGAAATTGGAATCAATAATGAATTATTTACAGGAATTTTGATGTCAATTGGATTTATTTTGATTGGAATTGGATTGAAGAGAAAATCAAATTAACTCAGTTCGGAAATGCCTTTAGAATCATATCCAGCGAATTCCCATAAAAAAAAGCCCCACGTCACCGTGGGGCCTTTTCTTTTGTACTGACAGAAGAGATCAGACGACCCCGGCCTTGCTGAACGGCAGGTCGTGCAGCTTCTGGCCGGTGGCGCGGAAGACGGCGTTGGCGACGGCCGGGGCCGCCGTGGGCACGCCGGGCTCGCCCACGCCCGTGGGGCGGGCCGTGGACTTCACGATATGCACCTCGACATCGGGCATGTCCGACAGGCGCATCGGCTCGTACCCGTCGAAATTGCTCTGATCGACCAGACCGTCAGTCATCGTGATCTGATCGCGCAGGGCATGGCCGATACCGAAGCCGGTGCCGCCCTCAATCTGCGCCTTGATGACGTTGGGGTTCACGGCCTGGCCGCAATCCACCGCCACGACGACACGATCCACCTTGATCTTGCCGTCCTTGGACACCGTCACCTCGGCCACATGGGCCACGAAGCTCTGGAAGCTTTCATGGACAGCGACGCCGCGCGCCCGCTTTGACCCGTCGGCGGCCGGGGCCAGCGGCTTCGACCAGCCGGCCTTTTCCGCGGCCAGCTTCAGCACGCCGGTCAGGCGCGGATGGGCATCGCCCAGCAGTTCCAGGCGGAAAGCCACACTGTCCTTGCCAGCCGCCGCCGCCAGTTCCTCGATAAAGGCTTCCTTGGCGTAGGCGGTGTGGGTGTGGCCGACCGAGCGCCACCACAGGGTGGTGACCGGCGAAGCCATCTGATGATAATCGACGGACAGGTTCGGCACGGCATAGGCCATGTCGGACGCCCCCTCCACCGCCGTTACATCCACCCCATCCTTGATCATCACCTGGGCAAAGGGCGTGTCGGCAATGAAGGACTGCGTCACAATCGCCTGTTCCCAGGCCACCAGCTTGCCAGCCTTGTCCAACCCACCCTTGACCCGGTGAACGACCATGGGGCGGTAGCGACCGCCCTGGATGTCGTCTTCGCGTGTCCAGACCAGATGCACCGGCACCTTCCGGCCCTTGGCCGCCAGGGCCTTGGCGATCAGGGCGACCTCCGCGAAATAGTCGGCATTGGTGGTGGCGCGGCGACCGAAGCTGCCACCGGCCCAGAGCGTGTTGATCTTCACCTTGTCGGGCGTGGTGCCCAGGATGCCAGCCACGACCGGCTGTTCAACGCCCTGGAACTGCGACCCGGCCCAGATCTCTGCCCCGCCATCGGCGGTGATTTCCAGGGTGGCGTTCAGCGGTTCCATCGGCGCATGGGCCAGATAGGGGAAGCTGTATTCCGCCTCAATCACCTTGGCGGCGGTCTTGAAGGCGGCGGCGGTGTCGCCCTTGCGGGCGGCCTTGGCACCGGGCTTCTTCGCCTGTGCGCGGTATTCGGCCAGCATCTGGTCGGTGCCGCGCTTTTCCGCCTTGGCGTCGTCCCACTGGACGGACAGCGCCTCCCGCCCCTTGATGGCGGCCCAGGTGTTTTTAGCCACCACCGCCACGCCCACCGGCAGGGTCAGCACGTCGATGACGCCGGGAACGGCGCGGGCGGCCTTGTCGTCCACCGACTTGACCGTGCCGCCGAAACGCGGGCTGCGGGCCAGGACCGCCGTCACCTGATTCGGACGCCGAATATCCATGGCGAAGATGGCGGTGCCATTGGTCTTCGACACATGGTCCAGACGGTGCAGCGTCTCATTCCCGATCAGGCTGTACTGGCCGGGTTCCTTCAAGGTCACCTTGGGCGGAATCGGCTGCTTCGACGCGGCCTCGGCCAACTGGCCAAAGGTGGCGGACTTGCCCGAGGACTTGTGGCTGACCACGCCCTTGGCCACGCTGATCTGATCCGCCGGCACCTTCCATTCGGCGGCGGCGGCGTTCACCAGCATCACGCGGGCGGCGGCACCGGCCATCCTCAGCTCATCCCAGCTGTTGGCAACGGCGGTGGAGCCGCCGGTACCCTGGATGCCGAAGAAATGGTTGCCATAGAGCTTACTGTCGGCGGGCGCATGCTCACCGCGCATCTGCGACCAGTCGGCGTCCAGTTCCTCTGCCACGATGGTGGTGAGGCCGGTCATGATGCCCTGGCCTTTGTCCAGATGCTTGACCAGAACGGTGACGGTATTGTCCTTGGCCACGCGCACGAAGACGTTGGGGCGCGGGTCGGCCGGGCCGACGATGGCGGGGCCGGCAGCCTCCGCCGCGAAGGACCCCAGCGGGACGGTCGCGCTGATGATCAGGGCGCCGCCGGTGCCCTTCAGGAAGGTACGGCGGCTGGGGGTGGGTTCAGCCACGTTGGACGCGGCCTGTCGCAGCAATTGACGCAGCATCATGGCTCAGGTCCTCGCCAGCTTGGCAGCCTGCTTCACGGCTGCTTTGATCCGCACATAGGTGGCGCAGCGGCAGACATTGCCGTCCATCGCCGCCTCAATATCGGCATCGGTGGGGTTTGGGTTCTCGGCGATCAGGGCCGTGGCGGCCATCACCTGACCGGACTGACAGTAGCCACACTGCACCACGTCCAGATCGGCCCAGGCCTTCTGAACGGCAGCGGCGGCCTTGCCGGACAGGCCCTCAATCGTCGTGATCTTGGCCCCGACCGCCGCCGATGCCGGCAACTGGCAGGAGTGCGTCGGCTGACCATCCACATGCACCGTGCAGGCACCGCACTGCGCGACGCCGCAACCGAACTTGGTGCCCGTCATATTCAATTCGTCACGAAGGACCCACAGAAGCGGCATGTCGTCGGCCACGTCCACTTCGCGGACTTTGCCGTTGATATCGAGGCTAATCATCGCTGACCCCAATCAAGAATGAAATCATCAGGCCCTCGCCAAGCCTGACATCGCCCGTGAGGATGAGGGGCAAGGGTTTGGAAGTCTTCCAGATTTCGATCATTTCAGAGACGGCACACAGGCCTTGGCGTGAAAGGTTTGTTACTTGGCATCCATCGTAATATACGAATGAATATATCGATGAAATCTTGAGCAGCATCCTCGACGCCGCGGGAGAAAGAAAGTCGGAAGCCGACCCTTTCCGCCTGCAAGTCTCATCATCTATACTAACCTGAACTTGTGTGCGGTGGGGGTGTGGGTGGCGGCGCGTGTATCGACGGTAGCCTTTCAAGGCATTGATGTGCTGGATATCGACGTTCAGGTGCAGATGACGGGCGGCCCCATCACCTTTCTGGTGGTGGGATTGCCGGACAAGGCGGTTGCAGAAAGTCGGGAACGGGTGCGCGGGGCCCTGCATGCCCTGGGCATCGCCCTGCCCGCCCAGCGCCTGATGGTCAATCTGGCACCTGCCGATGTCATGAAGGAAGGGTCGCATTTCGATCTGCCTATCGCGCTGGCCCTGCTGGTGATGATGGGCATCCTGCCGGATGACGCCATGGCCGGGTATCAGTCGCTGGGCGAACTGGGGCTGGACGGGTCCATCGCGCCCGTGGCCGGGGTGCTGCCGGCCGCCATCAATGCGCTGGCCGCCGGCAAAGGCCTGATCTGTCCGGCGGCCAGCGGCGGGGAGGCGGCCTGGGCGGGGGATGGGCTGGACATCCTTGCCCCGCCGTCGCTTCTGGCCCTGGTCAACCATTTCAAGGGCACGCAGGTTCTGACCCGCCCCGAACCGAAGCTGCAGGTCGACCTGCCCGGTTCCGTGCGCGATCTGCGCGATGTGAAGGGACAGGAGACGGCCAAGCGCGTGCTGGAAATTGCCGCCAGCGGCGGGCACAATATGCTGATGCTGGGGCCGCCGGGGTCGGGCAAATCCATGCTGGCTGCACGGCTGCCGGGCCTGCTGCCGGGACTGGACGCGGCGGAGGCGCTGGAAGTGTCGATGGTGCATTCCATCGCGGGCGGGCTGGAGGAAGGGCGGTTGATCCGCACAAGGCCGTTCCGGGAGGTCCACCATTCCGCTACGCTGGCCGCCATGGTCGGCGGCGGCACGCGCGCCAAGCCGGGGGAAATCAGTCTGGCGCATCAGGGCGTGCTGTTCCTGGACGAATTACCGGAATTCGCGCGTGGGACCCTGGAGGCGCTGCGCCAGCCGCTGGAAACCGGGCGCGCCACCATCAGCCGCGCCAACCACCATGTCACCTATCCGGCGCGGTTCCAGCTGGTGGCGGCTATGAATCCCTGCCGCTGCGGGCATCTGGATGATGCAGCACTGGCCTGTGGCCGGGCACCGAAATGCGCGCTGGATTATCAGAGCAAAATCAGCGGGCCGCTGTTCGACCGTATCGACCTGCATGTCGATGTGCCGGCGGTCAGCGCATCGGACCTGTCGCTGCCGCCGCCGCGTGAGGGCACGGCTGAGGTGGCGGCCCGCGTCGCCACCGCACGGGAGCGGCAACGGGAGCGGTACAAGGCCATGCTGCTGCCCGGCCATCCGCCCATCCGCACCAATGCCGAGGCGGATGGGGAATTGCTGGAAAAGGCGGCGGCACCGGACCCGCAGGGCCGCTCGCTGCTGACCGAGGCGGCGGAGCGGCTGAAACTGTCAGCGCGCGGCTATCACCGTGTGCTGCGCGTGGCCCGCACCCTGGCCGACATGGACAATACCGATCAGGTGCGCCGCATCCATGTGGCCGAGGCGTTGTCCTATCGCCGGGTGGCACCGGGACGGTAGATTATTGCCCCACGCTGGTGTCGGCCTGCGCCAGTTCCGCCGTCACACGACGCAGATCGGCGGCGGAGACGGGCCCCACCTTGGTCACGCCCATGGTGACGGTGAAGCGGGCCGTCACCCCCTTCACCGACAGGCCATCATCCTTGCCACCCAGGTAATAGAAGGTCTGTTCCGACAGGATGCCCAGGGGGGCGCGTCCGCGCCGGACCATGGTGTAAACTCCCTCCTCCGTCCGTACATCGCGGCGGCGGGCCGTGCCGTCGGCGAAGGCGCGGTTCATGGCGTCGCCATAGACATAGCCGATGACGGTCACCACATCCCCCGACGGGGCGCAATCATCACAGATGGGCGGCTGACTGGCCGGACCGACAAAGACATTGCGCACCACATACATGGGCGTGCCGAATTCGATGCTGCCGGGATCGGGATACCAATCCGGGGACACATGGCAGAGCATGTCGGCATCCCGCGCCTTGATCATCTCTGGTACCCGCTTCGACGGGACAACCGTCAGCACGGGCATATAGCCAAGGCGAGTCGCCGCAGCCCGACATAGGTCGGTTGCCATGCCGGCAACCGCGCCCTTGCCCGTGATCAGATAGGGCGGCGGTATACTGTCGCTGATGATCAGGCGCAGCGGCGGTGGCGGGGTGGCCAGGACGGGCACAGAGAAGCCGGCGGCCAGCAGCAGCCCGGCAAGGCCCTGGCGCATAAGGTGAAGCAAGGGGACGGACAGAACCGGAACATTCTTCATGCCGGTAATCCCAGGAAGGCTTCAACAGACGCTCAGCGTATCATGCCGATATTGGTTGCAACAGGATTTCAACGTTTGGCGGCGGGGCTGCCCAGATAGGCCCGGTATTCGGGTGCCACATCCTGCGGCAGCCGGATTGAGGCGGATGCGATCTTCAATTCCGCCTCGCTGATCAGCCCGGTGCGGGGCACGCCGACGGTGATGTTGAATCGGGCCACGCTGCCCTTGATCGCCAGATCGTGCTGACCCTTCGCGAAATAACGGAACGTATATTCGGAGATGATGCCATAGGGCACGCGGCCATGCTGAACCAGACGGAAGACATTTTCCTCTGAGCGCACGTCGCGGCGCGACACGGTCCCTCTGTCAAATCCCTGACGCAGCCGGTCACCATATTCATAGCCGATGACAGTCGCCACCTCCGGCGGCAGGGGGCATTGGTCGCAGATGCTGGGCGCGCCCTGTGCCGCGATGAAGACATTGTCGGCGCTGTAAAGACGGCGTCCAAACCAGAGATCGTCGGGATAGGCATACCAGCCGGGGGCGACATGGCAGACCATATCCACCTCTCCGGCCCGCACCAGTTCGGGCAGGCGCTTGGGCGGGGCCAGCCGCACCTCTGCCCCGTGGCCCAGCCGTTCGGCCACCTTGCGGCAGAGGTCGATGGCCAGGCCCTTCGCCTCTCCCCCATCCTCATCCAGGATCAGGTAGGGGGGCGGCAAACTGTCGGCGATGACCAGACGCAGCGGCTTTCCCACAGCACCGGCGGGGATTGCCAGCAGAAGCAGCAAGAGGATGGCGGGCAACAGCCCAACGCGTGCAATGCCCATCCCGGCCATACGCTGCTTCGTCCCGTCATTAACCATCGACCCGCAAAGGATGTACGGTTGTTTGGGGATGATGCCAAGACTTGTTGGCGGACCGGTCGATATGCGACGCTGGGAACCAATTGAATCTGAGGATGGAGGGGGCCATGGCGGCGGTTCTGGGCATTGGCGGTCTGTTCATCAAGGTTTCCGATCCGGCGGCCATGGGCGATTGGTATCGGCGGGTGCTGGGAATCGACTGGGGCGATTTTGGTGCCATGTTCCCCCATCCCGACCGTGGCTTCACCCTGCTGAGCGGGTTCAAGGAAAGCAGCAGCTATTTCGATCCCAGCCCCCTGCCCGTCATGTTGAACCTGATCGTGGACGATCTTGACGGCGTGCTGGAACGTGCGCGGGCGGAGGGCGTGGAACCGCTGGGCCGTGACGACAGCGACCCCAATGGCCGCTTCGGCTGGCTGATTGATCCCTGGGGGTTGAAGATCGAGCTGTGGGAAGCGCCACCGAAGGCGGAGGATTAAACCCGCTTGCCGCCGGGGCGGGATAGGTGGCGGGGGTCGGTATAGGCCTTGGCCGCCGCTTCCGGCTTTTTCAGGTTCTCCATCAGGGCCATGGCGAAGCGCCCGCCATCATTGCGGGATTGCAGGAAGCTGGCCACGACGTCGCGCGCCGCATCCTTGTCATAGGGCACGTGGTCGGGCGGCAGGGTGCGCGCGGCTTCCGCCGCCTCGGCAGCCTTCTGGGCGCGGGCCAGAACATCGGGATCGATGCGCCGCCGGATGGTACGGATCTGGCGCAGCAGTTCGGCTTTCGCGTCGCTGGACATTGCTGTTGGCCCCGGTTTGGTACTGACGACAGGATGCGCGTGCCGGCCCGCCGCCGCAAGGGGCATTGAAATCACGGATGAAATCAACCGGCCCGGTCCGCAAAGGGTTGCGCGTCCGCCGCCTTGCCCTATCTTGGGCGGCCAGTGCCGGGATAGATACGGGAGAGAAACCCCATGGATCGCGTTGACGCCGAAGCCCAGTGCCTGCTGTCGCCCATCAACCCTACCCTGTCGCGACGGATGTTCGCCATGACGACATTGGCGGGCGGTTTCGCCCTGTCCACCCTGCCCGTTTCCGCGCAGACGATCACCACGCCCGCCGACGGTCTGGTCGCGGGTGAGGTGTCGATCCCGGTGGAGGGTGGCAGCCTTCCCGCCTATCGCGCCAAGCCGGCGGGCAACGGCCCATTCCCCATCGTCCTGGTGGTGCAGGAAATCTTTGGTGTGCATGAGCATATCAAGGATGTCTGCCGCCGCTTTGCCAAGGAAGGCTATCTGGCCATCGCGACAGAGCTTTACGCCCGGCAGGGCAATGCCGCTTCCTTCACAGATACCGGCGCCCTGATCCGCGAACTGGTGAACAAGGTGCCGGATGCGCAGGTCATGGCCGATCTGGACGCGACAGCCGCCTGGGCAGCCAAGGATGGTGGCGACGCGGCCCGGCTGGGCATTACCGGCTTCTGCTGGGGCGGGCGCGCCACCTGGCTTTATGCAGCCCATAACCCGAAGCTGAAAGCCGGTGTCGCCTGGTATGGTCGCCTGACCAGCGCGCCGACGGCGCTGCAGCCCATGGTGCCGGTCAATCTGGTGCAGAAGATGAACGCCCCCGTCCTGGGTCTTTATGGCGGCAAGGATGGCGGCATTCCCATGGCGGATGTGGAGCGGATGCAGAAGGCGCTGGCCGCCGTGAATTCCCGCAGCACATTCCATGTCTATCCCGAGGCCCCCCACGCCTTCCACGCCGATTACCGCCCCAGCTACCGACCCGACGACGCCAAGGATGGCTGGAAGCGCTGTCTGGAATGGTTCAGGGCGAACGGGGTGGTGTGAACCCCGCCCGGATCATGCCCGACCGGTTTTTCTGACGCTTGCAGCAATGGGGGCGGGACAGCATAGTCCCGCCCCGCCGATCCACGCCGTCAGCCGAAAGCCCGCTCCATGGCCGTCCATCCGCATGATATCGATGCCCGCGCCGAGACGTTCGCCCATCGCCACCTGCTGGGGATCGAGGGGCTGACGGCGCCGGAGATCAATCTGCTGCTGGATACCGCCGACCGCTATGTCGAGCAGAATCGCGGTGAGAACCGGGTGACGAACAAGCTGGCCGGCAAGACCATCGTCAATCTGTTCTTTGAGAACTCCACCCGTACCCGCACCAGCTTTGAACTGGCGGCCCGCCGCTTAGGCGCTGATGCCATCAACATGTCAGTCGATGGCAGTTCGGTGAAGAAGGGCGAGACCCTGATCGACACCGCCCTGACCTTGAACGCCATGCATCTGGACGCGCTGGTGGTGCGGCACCAGGAATCGGGCGCGCCGAAGCTGCTGGCCAGCAAGGTGAACTGTGCCGTCATCAATGCCGGCGACGGGCAGCATGAGCACCCGACCCAGGCGCTGCTGGACGCGCTGACCATCCGCCGCCGTCTGGGCACGCTGAAGGGCCTGACGGTTGCCATCTGCGGCGATATTCTGCATAGCCGGGTGGCGCGGTCCAACATCCATCTGCTGAACATCATGGGCGCACATGTGCGTGTCGTCGCCCCGCCCACCCTGCTGCCCGGTGCCGTGGACCGGATGGGGGTGGAGGTGCATCATTCCATGGCCACTGGCCTGAAGGATGCCGACATCGTCATGATGCTGCGCTTGCAGCTGGAGCGCATGCAGGGCCAGTTCCTGCCCAGCCAGCGGGAATATTTCCGGTTCTTCGGTCTGGATTACGAGAAGCTGGCCGTTGCCAAGCCGGGTGCCCTGATCATGCATCCCGGCCCGATGAACCGGGGCGTGGAGATCGACAGCTTGGTGGCCGACGATATCCACCGGTCGGTGATCCTCCAGCAGGTGGAACTGGGCGTGGCGGTGCGCATGGCCTGCCTGGACCTGCTGACGGCGGCACCCAAGGCCGCCTGAACGCCCTTATACCAGCGGTTTGAAATGCCGATAGGTCGGCATTTCAAGCTTCGGCGGCACGGGCCGCCGCCGCGCCAGTCGGCGCGGATACTAACGGTCAAGAATTCTGACCGTTAGTATTAGCCCCAGTCCCAGACGCCGGGTTCGCGCCGGCGAAGACCTTCCATCTTAGTCGGGGCTGGCGGGGCGGTGCCCATATCCACCACGACCCGCGAGGGGCGGTACATCTTGTCCCCGATGCGGGGCAGCAGCCGGAATGGGCTTCCCGTGAAGTCAGACGGTTTCGGCAGCGGCCGTTCCGCAACGTCGTACTGATCCATGGCATCCTCCCTTGATCGGACAGCAATATAGAACATTTCAGGAACATTGACAAGGCGGGTTGAAGGCGCCGTTACAGACGGACGTATGTTCCCCTTCCACGCAGGCACCCACCGCAAGGATCGGAATGCGCCCGGCCTTCCCCTCAGTCATGCTGTCATCTGTCACGATCTCAAAGGATGGTGGGGCGATGTCGCGCCTGGATGCATATGACTGGCCGTTGATCACGGATGAACTGAACAACCAGGGCAGCACCGTTCTGCCGGGCCTGCTGACGGCGGCGGAATGCGCGCGGATTTCCAGGATGTACCCGGACGAAAGCCAGTTTCGCAGCCATGTCATCATGGCCCGACACGGATTCGGGCGGGGGGAATACCGGTATTTCCGCTATCCATTGCCCGATCTGATACAAGCCATGCGCACGGCGCTGTATCCGCGTCTGGCCACCATCGCCAATGACTGGAACGCGCGACTGGCCCGGGAGCGGCATTATCCGGCGGCGCATGCAGATTACCTGGCGCAGTGCCATGCGGCAGAACAGAAACGGCCCACGCCGCTGCTGCTGCAATATGGTCCCGGCGACTATAACTGCCTGCATCAGGACCTGTATGGCGATCTGGTCTTTCCGTTGCAGGCGGCGATTCTGTTGTCAGAACCGGGGCGCGATTTCACGGGCGGCGAGTTTGTCCTGACCGAACAGCGGCCGCGCATGCAGAGCCGGGTGGAGGTGGTGCCCCTGCGGCAGGGCGACGCCGTCATCTTCGCTGTCAATGAACGGCCCACACAGGGCACGCGCGGCCCCTATCGCGTGGCGATGCGCCATGGGGTCAGCCGGATACGAACCGGCCAGCGCCATACGCTGGGCATTATCTTTCACGATGCGCGGTAAGGTGGCGGATGGGGTGGGATTCGAACCCACGGTGAGTTGCCCCACGGCGGTTTTCAAGACCGCTGCCTTAAACCACTCGGCCACCCATCCGGTGCCAACACGCCTAGCCGAAACGCGCGGCAGGGGCAAGTCCCCCGTCGCGTTCGCACGGGAAATCTACACAAAGCCCTGATATGCTGCATGCCGCGCATAGGATGGACGCTTTGACGCACATTGCTTGGTTAACGGTGCGTTTAGGATTGCCCACGCATAGTGCGCCGCATGATTGGCAGGGAAGGTTGTGCATTCATGGGTGGTGATGACGCGGATGACCTGTTCGCCCCGGAAGAGGATGATGTGCTGTTCAGCGCATCCGAAGGGGTGAACAGCGCGGCACAGCCCGCCCCCCCGCCGCCTTCCCCCTGGCCCGTCCTGGTCGTTGATGACGACGAGGAGGTTCACATCATGACGCGGCTGGTCCTGTCCAAGCTGCGTTACAAGGACCGACCACTGGAACTGCTGGCCGCGCGGTCGGGGATGGAGGCGGATGACGTTTTCCGCCGGCGCGAGGATATCGCCGTCGCCCTGCTGGACATCGTGATGGAGACGGATGATGCCGGCCTGCGGCTGGCGCGGCGCATCCGCGAGGAATTCGCCAACAGCGATACACGCCTGATTCTGCGCACGGGGCAGCCGGGACAGGCACCGGTGCGCGACGTCATCGTGAATTATGACATCAACGACTATAAGTCGAAAACCGAGCTGACGTCGGAAAAGCTGTTCATCACCATCATCACGGGTCTACGGTCCTATGACAATATCCGCAGCGCCCGCATGGCGGAGAGCGCGTCGAAGCTGAAATCCAGCTTCCTGGCCGCCATGAGCCATGAGATCCGCACGCCCATGAACGGGGTTCTGGGCATGCTGGAACTGCTGGGCCACACGCCGCTGGACGCCGATCAGCGAGACATGCTCCTGACCGCGCAGGATTCGGCAGGTGCCCTGCTGCGCATCATCGATGACATCCTGGATTTCTCCAAGATTGAGGCCGGGCGCATGGATATCGACCGGCATCCGGTCGAGCTTGGCACCATCATGGAAGGGGTGGCGGACACGCTGGCCCCGGCGGCGCGCAAGAAGGGCCTGTCCTTCGATATCCATGTCGACCCGGCCATTCCCGTTGCCGTGATGGGCGATCCGGTGCGGTTGCGCCAGATCCTGTTCAACCTGACCGGCAACGCCATCAAGTTCACGGAACAAGGCGGCGTCATGGTCCGGGCCGAGCGCTATCCCGACCCGGCCCCCGGCGTGGCCCGCGTGCGCGTGTCGGTGATCGATACCGGCATCGGCATCGCCCCAGACCAGCAGGCCAAGCTGTTCCAGCCCTTCACCCAGGCCGAAGTGTCCACCAGCCGCCGGTTCGGTGGCACGGGTCTGGGCCTGTCGATCAGCCACCGGCTGGTCGAGTTGATGAAGGGCCATATCGGGTTGGACAGTGTGCCGGGTCACGGCTCCACCTTCTGGTTCACGCTGGACCTGGATGTATCGGCGCAGGACATGCCCGACCCAACCGGTGGAGTCGATATTGCTGGCCTGCATGTCGCGCTGGACATCGCCGAACCAGAACTGGCGCAGACGGTCAGCGCCTATTTGGTGAATGCGGGTGCCGTGCCGATGGATGCCGGCGCACCATCCGCAGACCTGATCATCTGTGCCGGGCGCAGCGGCGCGCCCTGGCCCGTGCCGCAAGGCCCCCTGCCCGCCGTCGTGATTGCCGATGCGGATTCGCGGCGGGCCGGCGACATTCCGGCGGGAACGCAACTGGTGGCCCGTCCCCTGCGCCGGGCAGCCCTGTTCCGGGCCGTTGCCGTCGCCGGGAACCGGCTGTCGGGCAGCACCCCTACGGCAACCGCCGCCCCGCGTGCCGCCGTCAGCGCCCCTACGCCGCAGGAAGCGGCGGCGCAAGGTCGCCTGATTCTGGTGGCGGAGGATCAGCGGGTGAACCAGATGGTCATCAGCCGGCAGCTATCCATCCTTGGATTCGCGGTCGAAATCCATGCCGACGGGGCGGCAGCGCTGGCCGCCTGGCGTCCCGGTGCGCATGGGCTGCTGCTGACCGACTGCAATATGCCGGTGATGGACGGGTATGAGCTGACGGCCGCCATCCGCGCGCAGGAAGCCGAGAATGGGTTGCCGCGCCTGCCCATCATCGCCCTGACGGCCAATGCCATGGCCGGCGAGGATCAGCGCTGTATCAATGCCGGCATGGATGATTTCCTGTCCAAGCCGCTGGACCTGACGCAACTGGAACGCTGCCTGTCCCGTTGGCTGGGCACAGAGGCACATGGAACACCGGCAACAGCAGCCCCGGCGGCGGTGGCAATCTTCGACCCCGGCATGACCATCGATCTTTTCGGCAGTCTGGATGATGACGCGCGCGGGTTCCTGGCCGAGTTCACCAGTTCTCTGAAGTCGCTGTCGGACGAGGCGGCGGCAGGCTTTGCGGCCGACGACATGGAGGCCGCACGGCGCGGCATCCACGCCCTGGCCGGGGTCGCAAAGAATGGCGGTGCCCCCGCGCTGGGTGCCCTGGCAGACGATATTGAACGCGCCCTTAAGCAGGGCGATCACGCGGATGCGCGCACAAATGCCCTGAAAATACCCGGCATGATTGATCGGGTGGTTGCCGCCATCGACGCCTTGTAGTCAACTAGGGCGGTACAGGGTCGCAAGACCCCGTATGCATGCGCGTCCATGGGGAAAAGTGCGATGTCGGGTTTCAGCAGCTTCAGCCGGATGAATGCCTTGATCGTCGAAGATCAGGCCTTCATCCGGACCGTCGTGTCCCGGATCCTGAAGCAGCTTGAATTCAATCAAGTTTTCGAGGCGGATGAGGGGACAGGCGGGCTGTCCCTGGCGCTGGAGCGCAAGCCCGACGTCATCATCTGCGATATCGAGATGGCGCCCATGGATGGGCTGACCTTCCTGCAGCAACTGCGGCAGAAGGAAGAGCTGGGGCGGCGCACACCCGTTATCTTCCTGACGAACCACGCCCAGAAGGACATGGTGCTGAAGGCCCGCGATCTGGGCGTAAATGCCTTTATCGCCAAGCCGGTGACAGTGATCGGCCTGCGGGAGAAGCTGGCCGTGCTGTTGAGCACCCGGCGATGAGCGGTGAACTGAATTTTCGCTGGCAGGGGTTCGACGCATTCACAACGGCCAGCCTCTACGACATGCTGCGCTTCCGTCAGGACGTGTTCATCGTGGAGCAGCAGTCCCCCTATCCCGATCTGGACGGGCTGGACCCGTTCTGTCAGCACCTGCTGGTCACGGATCCGGCGGGGGGGCTGGTCGCGTACCTGCGCGCCCGTGGTCCCGATGGCGAAAATCCGGCCTTTATCGGGCGCATCGTGGTGGGGCCGGCGGGGCGCGGCACGGGACTGGGCCGGCGGCTGGTTCAGGAAGGGCTGGACTTCATGGACCGGACCTGGCCGGGGCAACCGATCGAGATTGGCGCGCAACAGCATCTGTCCGACTTCTATGCAAGTTTCGGGTTTGTCGCCGAAGGCCCGCCCTATGATGATGGCGGCATCCCGCATGTGACCATGTGGCGGCGGTAAAGAGAACGCCCGGTTGAATTTCCGCGATTTTTATGGTCCGTTCACTATCGAAAATAGAGAACGGGGCGCGCGACGTGCGGATACCGGTGCGGCATCTCCTGTTTTACGTGGCGGCCATTGCAGCGGTCGTGACCTTCCTTTGGCTGCAGGTGGCAGAAGCCAATCAGCGCCTTGAGGAGCAGCGCCAGACAGCCCGCATCGACGTGACCCGCCGTGTGGAACAGGCCGTGGGCACGGCGCTGGATTTCCTGGAATTGATGCATGCGCAGATGGAGGAAGGGCTGGTCAAGGCGGTGCCGGGCGCCCCGCCCTCCCCGCTGCGCCGCGCCTTGCAGGCGGGGGACGACGGTTCCTACCACCTGGACAATCCGCCCGGCCCCTATCAGCGCGATCTGGTCGGCAACATCACGGGCCTGGGTGGGCTGAACAGCCGTGGCCCAGCCTTCGAGGCGGAAATGGAGGCGGCCCTGTCGCTGCACACCGCCTTTGCCCAGGCGCAGCGCCGGCTGCCCAACATTCCCTGGGTGTATTACATCTCCGCAAGCCGGTTCAGCTTTGTTTATCCTTATGTCGCGTCGACGGAACTGACCTTCGCGGACAAAGACCTGGAGATGGAGTATTTCCAGGCTTCCCTGCCTACCAACAACCCGTCGGGGGACCTGTTCTTCTCCAAACTGTACGAGGATGATGGCGGCAAGGGGATGATGGCCACCATCGGCATGCCGGTCTATCAGGGCGACCGGCATCTGGGCGTGGTCGCGCTGGACATGACGGTCGGCTATCTTACCTCCCTGCTGGACGGGTTTCCGTCCGGGTTTGGCACGCTGGCGCTGGTGGCACCCGACGGGCAGGTGATCGGCGTGTCGCATGGTGAGGGGCGGCGGCATCCGCCCGAAGCCGCGTTGAAGGCCGCCATCCAGGAGACCATCAGCCGCGACGGTCAGATACGACTGGAAAAGGATGGCTGGACCTTTACCAGCCATATCCTGCGCAAATCGCCCTGGCGCATGGTGATGGCCCAGGATGGCACGGGCCATCTGCGCGCCGTCATGCAGGAGAGCACGCCGCCCATCCTGGTGGCATTGATGCTGCTGGGCCTGATCGGCGGCATGGAATTCCGCCGCCGCACCGACGCCCGCATCCGCAAACAGTCCGACATCCTGGCCGCCACCAACCTGGATCTGGCCCGCGCGCGGGATGAGGCGGAACAGGCGACACGCGCCAAGTCCACCTTCCTGGCCACCATGAGCCACGAGATTCGCACGCCGATGAATGGCGTGCTGGCCATGGCGGAAATGCTGGCCGATACCCCGCTGAACGAGGATCAGCAGGGTATGGTGAAGGTGGTGCGCGACAGCGGCGGCGCGCTGCTGACCATCATCAACGATATCCTGGATTTCTCGAAGATCGAGGCGGGTAAGCTGGATATCGAATGGATCGATACCGACATCCTGTCCCTGGCCGAGGGGGTGGGCGATCTCCTGGCCCGCCGGGCGGAGGAGAAGAGCCTGGCCCTGACCGTGGATGTCGATCCCGCCCTGCCCCGCCATCTGGTGGCCGATCCCACCCGGTTGCGTCAGGTCCTGCTGAACCTGACGGGCAATGCCATCAAGTTCACCGAACATGGCGGCGTCACCGTCCGCCTGAACCGCATGCCCAAGGGCGACGACGGTAGGGTCGGTCTGCGGGCGGAGATTGTGGATACGGGTATCGGCCTGACTCCGGAACAGCAGGCCAAACTGTTCCAGCCCTTCGCCCAGGCCGACGGGTCCACGGCACGGCGTTTCGGTGGCACTGGGCTGGGCCTGTCCATCTGCCGGCGTCTGGTCGAACTGATGGGCGGGACGATCGGCGTTACGTCAGAGGCGGGTGAAGGATCGACCTTCTGGTTCGAACTGCATCTGGACGAAGGCAAGGCGGATGAGGGGGCGGCGGATGAGCCGTCGCTGTGGGGCATGCGCGTTGGCATCCTGGGCGGCCTTCCCGCCGAACGCGCCAGCCTGACCCGTACCCTGACGGCACGGGAGGCGGACGTGGTGGAGATGGCGGACGAGGCGTCGGCCCTGGCAGCATTGCGCCAGGCCGCCGCCGACGGCATGCATTTCCACGCCATACTGATAGATGCCTATCCGGGCGACGGGGTCGGGTTGGATATCGCCCGCAGGCTGGGCGTGGCCGACGGCACGGGGGGCACGCGCACGGTGCTGATAGCACCGGTATCGCTGGTTTCCACCCTGTCGGAGGCGGGGCGGGGCAAGGGCATCTTCGCGGCCATCCCCAAGCCGGTGCGCCAAGCCCGCCTGATCAAGGTGGTGGCCGCCGCCGATGGCCGCGCCTCCCTGGACATCACGGCCACGACGGGCAGCAGCGAAACCGTCTGGCAGGCGCCGGAGATCGACGAGGCGGCGGCCAATGGCGCGCTGGTCCTGGTGGTGGAGGATAACGCCACCAACCAGATCGTTATCCGTCAGGCCATGCGCAAGCTGGGCTTTGCCGCCGAGATCGCGGGCAATGGCGTGGAGGGGCTGGAGGCCTGGCGCTCGGGGCGGTTTGGCGTGGTGGTCACCGACTGCCATATGCCGGAAATGGACGGGTACGACATGACCCGCGCCATCCGCGTGGATGAGGGGGCCGCCGCCGATGGCCGGCACGTGCCCGTCATCGCGCTTTCCGCCGACGCGGTCAGCGATGCCGCCCAGAAATGCCGCGATGCCGGCATGGATGATTACCTGACCAAGCCGATCGAGCTGACCAAGCTGGAAGCGGCCATCCTGCGCTGGGCACCGGTTACGGCGGAGATGCGGCGGCGTGTGTCGGCCAAGCATGCGCGACCCGTGGCCCCTGCACCCACGGCCCCTGTCCCGAAGGCCGAAACCGATCCCGCCATTTTCGACGCCAACCGGTTGAAGGAGATGTTCGGGCATCTGGATGCCGAGGCCATCACCCTTCTGGACGAGTTCCTGATGCAGGCGGAGGCGCGGGCGTCCGCCGTGGAAGAGGCGCTGAACAATGGCGACCTGAAAGCGGCTAAGGATGGTTCCCATTCGCTGAAAGGGTCCGCCAACGGGGTCGGGGCCGTGGCCCTGGGCGACCTGTTCGCCCGGATCGAGGCGGCCCTGAAAGAGGGGAACGAGGATATGGCGCAGGACCTGCGCTGGAACATCGCGCCGGCCTTTGAAGACCTGCGCCATCAGATCAGAATCGTGAAAGGCTGAACATCATGGCCGATGTGGATTTTACCAAGCTGAAGGTCCTGATCGTCGATGACGATCAGTTCTATCGCGGTATCCTGAAACGCCTGCTGTTTCAGGCGGGCGTGCGGATGATCGCGGAGGCCGAGAATGGCGAGGCGGCCATCACCTCCATCACGCGCCTGAAGCCCGACGCGGTGCTGTGCGATATTGAGATGGAGCCGGTGAACGGCATTGAGGTTCTGCAACGTATCCGGTCGGTCGATATCAAGCAGATTGCCACCACCCCCATCGTGATGGTTACCAGCCACGCCACCAGCGATCTGGTGAAACAGGCGGTGCAGTATCAGGCATCAGGATATCTGGTGAAGCCGGTATCGCTGACCGATATCCAGAAACGCCTAACGGTGGCCATTCAAACGCGGCCTGAGGTGTGATTACCCTTGGCAGGGACGGGCGGAACCCCCACATTGCGGGCAAGTTCATGTTCCGACGGGAGAATTGCCCCTATGTCCCTGACCAGGAAGGCCCTGGCCGCCCTTGCCGTCACCCTGTTGACCGGCACCGCCGCCCTTGCCGCACCCAAAGAGTTCACCACCTTCCCGGTGCCCAAGACCCGGCATGATGTGAAGGTGACGGTGGTGGCTGAGGGGCTGGACACGCCCTGGTCCATCGCGTTCATGCCCGATGGGCGCATCCTGGTCACCGAACGCACGGGCAATCTGCGCGTCGTGAAGGATGGCAAGCTGCTGCCGGAGCCTGTCGCCGGCCTGCCCAAGATTGAGGAGTTCAAGCAGGGCGGTCTGATGGATATCGCCCTGGACCCCGATTATGCCCAGAACCGCTATGTCTATCTGTCCTTCATGGAGAAGGCGGAAAAGGGACCGGACGCCAAGCCGCGCGATCAGGACAAGGGCAACCGCACCGTCATCGCCCGCTTCACCGATGATGGCACCGCCTTCAAGGACATGAAGGTCCTGTATAAGGGCGCGCTGGTCGATAGCGGTTTCCATTTCGGCAGCCGGTTCGCCTTTGACAAGGAAGGCCATATCTATTTCAGCATCGGGGAACGCGGGTCGCAGGACCGGGCGCAGGACCTGATGGATGCCGCCGGCAAGGTGTTCCGCCTGAACCGCGACGGCAGCGTGCCCGCCAACAACCCGTTCGTGGGCCGCAGCGACGCGCTGCCGGAGATTTTCACCTATGGCAACCGCAACCCGCAGGGTCTGGCGACCCAGCCGGGGACGGGCCTGATCTGGGAAAGCGAGCATGGGCCGCAGGGCGGGGATGAGATCAACATCATCCGTCCCGGCACCAATTACGGCTGGCCCGTCATCACCTATGGCAAGACCTATGGTCTGGGCCTGAAGATCGGCGAGGGCACCGAGAAGGAAGGCATGGCGCAGCCGGAGCTGTATTTCGTGCCGTCGCTGGCCGTGAATGGCATGACCTTCTATGATGGCGGCTCGCTGCCCTTCTGGCGCGGCGACCTGATCGTCGGGCTTCTGGCCGGCGGTATCGCGCGTCTGGATGTGGAGGGCGAGAAGGTGGTGGCCACCGAGCGCCTGCTGGTCGACGAACTGCCCCGCACCCGCGACGTGGCGCAGGGGCCGGATGGCCGCCTTTATGCCCTGATCGAAGCGCCGGGGACGGATGGCAAGCTGGTCCGTATCGACCGGAAGTAAACGGGATTGACCATTCCTGCGGGGCTGGATAATTTCAGCCCCGCAGTGGCGCTGCTTTCCGCCTGCCGGATCTAAATCTACGCCCCTTTGCGTACAGGTGAACGCAAGATGGGGAGAGATGCGCCATGAGTGATCACAACAGAACCGTCAGCACCAATCAGGCCGGCTATGACCGCTGGTCAGATTTCTATGACCGCTATCCCAACCCGACGGTGGCGGCGGATGACCTCGCCTTCCCACCGCTTTGGGCCCATCTGACGGGATTGAACATCCTGGAGATCGGGTGCGGCACGGGCCGGCATACCCGGCGGCTGGCACAGGCCGGCAACCGTGTCACGGGCGTGGACCTGTCGCCCGGCATGCTGTCCCAGGCCGCGCAGAAGCTGGCAGGTTTGCCCGTAACCCTTATTCAGGGCGACGTGATGGCCGGGATCGACATTCCCGGCGGCCCATTCGATGCGGCGCTGACGGCACTGGTCATCGAACATATCGGCGATCTGCCGGGATTCTTTGCAAGGATCAAAGCCCTTCTGAAACCCGGTGCGCGCTTTTACATCTCCGAAATCCACCCAGAGCGGACGGCGGGCGGCACCTTCGCGCATTTCAAAACCGACGACGGGGACGAGGTGGCGCTGGCCGGATATCCGCACAGCGCTGCCGATGTGGAGCGGGCGGCGGCAGAGGCCGGGCTTTGCGTGGAACAGAGCATTGATGTTCTAGGCAACGCGGCCCTGGCGGCGCTGAACCCGAAATGGGAGCGTCACCAGGGCCGGCCGATGTTGAAAATATGGGTGCTGCGGGGTTGATCAGGCCTGCAGCGCCTCCACCAGCGGCAAATGCCGTAGCCGCTTGCCCGTGGCCGCCGACAGGGCGTTGGCGACCGCCGGGAAGGTGGGCGGCAGGCCGGGTTCGCCGACGCCGCCAAGCGCCTCCCCTGAATTGATGAAGTGGACATCGATGACGGGTGGTGCTTCGGAATGGCGCATCAGGCGGTAGCTATCGAAATTGCGCTGTTCGGCGCGGCCATCCTTTACCGTCACCGCCTCATATAGGCCCGCCGACAGGGCCATGATCACGCCGCCCATCATCTGGCTGCGTGCACCATCGGGCAGGACGACATCGCCGCAATCCAGCACCGTGGTGACCTTGTGGATCTTCGGCTGTCCGTCGGACACCGACGCTTCCACGACATGGGCCGACAGGGAACCGAAGCTGGCGAAGAAGCCGATTCCCTGGGCATGGCCCTTGGGCAGCTTCTTGCCCCAGTCGGACTTGGCGGCCACCAGATCGATCACGGCAAGCGCCCGCTTGTTCCCGGCCAGCAATTGCCGGCGGAAGGCCACCGGGTCCTTGCCGGCGGCGGCGGCCAGCTCATCGATAAAGCATTCCAGGAAGAAGGCATTGTGAGTGGCACCCACAGCCCGCCAGGGAGCCGTCGTCACGCGCACATGCCGACGCGCCCAATCCAGTTTGAAATTCGGCAGGTTATAGGGAAGGTTCGACAGGTCCTGCACGGAGGAACCATCCAGGTCCGTCTCCTTCACACTGCCGGGGGTGAATTCGGCACGCATGGAGGGGCCGGAGATGCGGATGGCCATGCCGGTGACCTGCCCCTTGGCGTCCAGCGAAGCGGTCAGGCGGGCCATCTGGGCCGGGCGGTAATAGCCACGGTCGAATTCATCCTCCCGCCGCCAGAAGAACTTGACGGGCGTGCCGGCCATTTCCTTGGCGACCTGGGCGGCACCGGGAATACCCTCATCCATCAGGCGCCGGCCAAAGCCGCCACCCAGCAGCAGGGTGTTGACCTTCACCGCCTCCGCATCGATGCCGAGCGTGGTGGCGGCGGTACGGCGGGAGCGGTCCTGCACCTGGGTCGGGGCCCAGAGTTCCAATTTGCCATCCTTGAACAGGCCCGTGCAGCTCCACACCTCCATCGGGGCGTGGCAGACATAGGGCACAGCGTAATCGGCGGTCACCATCTTGGCCGCAGATTTCAGGGCCGCCGCCAGATCGCCACGTTCGGTAGCGGGGATGGCGTTATCGGCGCTTAACCCCTCGACCATGGCGGCGGTCAGGGCGGTGCTGCTGATGCCATCCTGCGGTGAGGGGGCCATGGTGACGGTGACGGCGTCGGCCCCCTTCATGGCGGCCCAGACGCTGTCGGCGACCACGGCCACGCCGCCCGTGATCTTCACCACCTTCTTCACGCCCTTGACCTTCAGGGCCGGCGCGGCGTCGAAGCTGGCAACGTCGCCATAAAAGACGGGGTTCAGGCGGGCGCAGGCATAGAGCATGCCGGGAAGGTGGAAATCCATGCTGTAGATGGTTTCACCGCGCACCTTGGGCGGAATATCCAGGCGGGGGATATCCTTGCCGACATAGCGGCGGGTCTTGGGATCGCGCAGGGTGGGATTGTCGGGCGGCGTCAGCTTGGCGGCATCCTCCGCGACCTCGCCAATACCCAGGCTGCGCTTGGAAGGGGCATGGGTCAGGCGGCCATTTTCCAGGGTGATCGTGGCGGGATCAACCTGCCAGCGGTTGGCCGCCGCCTGGATCAGGACGGCGCGGGCCTGCGCCGCCCCCTTGCGCAGATGGTCGTTCCAGCGGCGCACGCCCTGGCTGCCGCCCGATCCCATGGAGCCGCCCCAGCGATAGGCATCGGCGGGGATGGCGGTTTCAACCGACACGTCAGGGAAATCCACCCCCACCTCATCCGCGATGATGGCGGCGTGGGCCGTGTGGGTGCCCTGCCCCATTTCCGTGGTAGGGGAGATAATGACAACCTTGCCGTCTGGCTTTACCACCAGATGGGCCGTGACCATGCCCGCCTGAACATTGGCCCCGGCAGCAGCAGCGCCCAGCGGTGGCGGGGCCGGCGGCGCATTCTGCGCCAGGACCGGCAGCGGCAGGGCGATGGCGACAGCAAGACCGCCCATGCCGGCCAGCAGGGCGCGGCGGGACAGGTCGGTATCGTGGATCAGATGGCTATCCATGGAACAATCCTCCCTTCCCGCTTCAGGACGCAACGCTGGCGGCGCGCTTGATCGCGGCCTTGATGCGCGGATAGGTGCCGCAACGGCAGAGATTGCCATCCATGGCGGCATCGATATCGGCATCGGTGGGCTTGGGCGTATCCTTCAGCAAGGCGGCGGCGGACATGATCTGCCCGGACTGGCAGTAGCCGCATTGCGGCACCTGCAATTCCTCCCACGCCTTTTGCAGCGGATGATTGCCGCCCAGCGCCTCAATCGTCGTGACCTTGGACCCGGCGACCGATTCCAACGGGATGGAGCAAGAACGGGTGGCGACACCATCGACATGAACGGTACAGGCCCCGCATTGGGCGACGCCGCAGCCATATTTAGTGCCGGTCAGGCCCAGAATGTCGCGGATGGCCCAGAGCAAGGGCATGTCAGGATCGGCATCCAGCCGGTGCGCCTTGCCATTGATGGTCAGTTCGATCATCGCCTTACCCTCTGCCATTGGGATTATTTGTGTCACAAGATAACTCTACCGCCGCCGCCGGCGACGGGCATTTTGTTTCCGGACGGTAAATGCGGTGCCAAAACATATCAGCCTGTCGCGCGCGCCCGTTACCCATATCTCCTCGCCATCAATCGACAAAGACTGTACGTTTCCGGACAGTTCCGTTGCCTTCTGGTGAGACATGGCCGAGCAGCCGCGCGTTCTGATCGTTGACGATGACGAGGATATCCTTGTCGCCGCCCGCCTGATGCTGAAACGCGAAGGCATCCTTTGCCATACGGAGCCAAGGCCCGACCGTATTCCGCAGCTTCTGAAGGATGGCACCTTCGACGCGGTCCTGCTGGATATGAATTTCGCCATTGGTGCCAATACAGGGCGCGAGGGTTTTCAGTGGCTTAAGCGCATTGTGGAGATCGACCCGACCCTGTCGGTCGTGCTGATCACCGCCTATGGCGATGTCGGGACAGCGGTGGAGGCCATGAAGCAGGGGGCCGCCGATTTCGTGCTGAAGCCCTGGCAGAATGAACGGCTGCTGGCCACCCTGTCATCGGCCCTGAAGCTGACTGCGTCACGGCGCGAGGCACAGCAATCGGCAGCGACAACCAAGGAACTGGCCAGTGTGGCCATGGATGGCACGCCCAATACCATTATCGGCTCATCCCCCGCCATGGCCCGTATCTTCGCCCTGCTGGACCGCGCCGCGCCGACGGAGGCGAATGTCCTGATCCTGGGTGAGAACGGGACGGGCAAGGAGGTGATCGCGCGCGAAATCCACCGCCGGTCCAAGCGCGCGACGCAGGTGTTCGTGTCGGTCGATCTGGGCTCCGTCTCTGAAAGCCTGTTCGAGAGCGAGCTGTTCGGCCACAAGAAGGGGGCGTTCACGGACGCCAAGGAGGACCGGGTCGGCCGTCTGGTCGCCGCCAATGGCGGTACGCTGTTCCTGGACGAAATCGGCAATCTGCCGCTGTATCTGCAATCGAAACTGCTGTCCGTGCTGGAGCAGCGGGTGGTGATCCCGGTGGGCGGGACCAAACCCATCCCCATTGATGTCCGTCTGGTCAGCGCCACCAACATGCCGCTGGACCAGTTGGGCCGGGAAGATGTGTTCCGTCAGGATTTGCTCTACCGTATCAATACGGTGGAACTGCATCTGCCGCCCCTGCGCGACCGGGCCGATGACATTCCGGCCCTGATCGACCATTTCGTCACTATCTATGCCCGCAAATACAATATGCCGGTGAAGAAAGTGTCGCCATCGGCCCTGCCCCGCCTGATGGCCTGGCGCTGGCCCGGCAATGTCCGCGCGCTCCGCCATGCTGTGGAACGCGCCATGATCCTGTCGGGCGGGCCGATGCTGGAGGCAGAGGATTTCTCCCTGCCCTCCACCGCTGGGCAGGCACCGGCCGCTCCCGTTGCGACCCCGGCTGTCGCAGCGGCACCGGCAGGGGCGCTGGTCCTCGATACGCTGGACCTGGAAGCGGTAGAGCGGGAGGCGATCCGTAAGGCGTTGTCCAAACATCAAGGCAATATCAGCCATGCGGCCCAGGATCTGGGCATTACCCGCGCTTCCCTCTATCGCCGGATGGAAAAGCATGGGCTATAGGCAGTTTGAGCTGAATGTCACCTTGCGAGTGGCCGCACTGGCGCTGTCCTCCATGCTGCTGGGCATCATGCTGGTGACGACATCCTATCGGGCGACCAGTTTTCTAATAGGACTGGCCATCCTGGCGCAGGTGGGCGGGCTGTTGCGCACTGTCACCAAAACCAACCGGGAGCTGGCACGGTTTCTGGGTGCCATCGCCCATTCCGATTTCAGCCAAACCTTCAGCCAGTTGGGCCAGGGGTCAGCCTTTGACGAACTGGGCGCCTCCATCACGCAGGTGATGGACAAGTTCCGCGCCAGCCGCGCCACGTCGGAACGGCAGGCTGA
Organism: Niveispirillum sp. CC-CTL257; assembly: GCF_059489915.1. Taxonomy (NCBI): domain Bacteria; kingdom Pseudomonadati; phylum Pseudomonadota; class Alphaproteobacteria; order Rhodospirillales; family Azospirillaceae; genus Niveispirillum; species Niveispirillum sp. CC-CTL257. The sequence continues at coordinate 1,106,158 of NZ_JCAJXE010000001.1, read as the reverse complement.
CTACCTGAACGCCATGCTGAACCATGTGCCGGTGGCGCTGGCCGCCGTGTATGAGGATGGGCGTGTCGAGTTGCTGAACAATTTCGCCCACCGCCTGCTGGGGCCGGAGGAGCTGAGCCGGCGGACGACGGACGGTGTGCTGATCGCCGATGCCCTGCGCCGCCTGTCGCCGGGCACGCGCACCCTGATCCGCGTGGCCGCCGGCAGTTCAGTTGGGCCGCAGCAGCTGACCGTGACGGCGACGCAGTTGATCCTGGCAGGGGAAAGCCGGCTGCTGCTGTCCTTACAGAATATCGCGGGCGATCTGGAAGCGACGGAAGTTCGGGCATGGCAGGATCTGGTGCGGGTTCTGACACATGAGATGATGAATTCGCTCACCCCCATCTCTTCCCTGACGCGCACGGCGCAGGGGGTTCTGGCCGACCTGAAGGAGAAAGTCGAGGGGCAGAGCGATCTGGTGGAGGAGATGCAAGACGCGGAGATGGCCATCGATACGGTCGCCCGCCGGTCCAATAGCCTACTGCGCTTTGTCGAACGTTATCGGCAATTCACCTCAGTGCCCAAACCGCAGCTGTCGCGCATCAAGGTCAAGGAAATCACCGAACGTTTGCAGCGCCTGATGGCACCCGCCGCGCAGAGCCATGGCGTGACCCTGGAGGTGCTGGTCCTGCCGCCACAGCTGGAACTGATGGCCGATGCCGACATGGTGGAGCAGGTGCTGATCAATCTGTTGAAGAATGCCGTGGAGGCCATGCGCGACATGGAGGCGCGCGACGGCGGCCACCGTATCCGCCTGACGGCCCACCTGGATGAAGGCGGGCATGTCGTCATCAATGTCGGGGACAATGGACCGGGCATCCCGTCGGAGGTGGCGGAAAAGATCTTCATCCCCTTCTACACGACCAAGCGCGACGGATCGGGGGTCGGTCTGTCGCTGGCCCGTCAGGTGATGCTAGCCCATGGCGGCAGTATCAACCTGTCGCCTGATCCCGACGGCGGCTCGGTCTTCACGCTGCGGTTTTGAACCCATTTCGTGGTAGGCTGGCACCTGTGACCTTGTTTGCGGGTGCCGTGCCATGGAACTGACCGCCTTGATGATCTTTGTCGGCATCTATGCCGTCGCCGTCGCGTCCCCCGGTCCGGGCGTGGCCGCAGTGGTGGCCCGTGCCATGGGCAGCGGCACGCGCCGTACCCTGCCCTTCATCGCCGGCATCGTAATCGGCGATCTTGTCTGGTTTGCGCTGGTGGTTGGCGGTCTGGCCGTTCTGGCGCAGAGCTTCCAGATCGTCTTTACCATCATCAAATATGCCGGTGCCGCCTATCTGCTGTATCTCGCCTGGAAGCTGTGGCGCGCCCCGGCCAAGGGCATTGAGGAGCAGCCCCAGATCAAGGGCGAAGGCTTCAAGCTGGTGATGGGCGGGCTGGGCCTGACGCTCGGCAATCCCAAGACCATGGTCTTCTTCCTGGCCATCCTGCCACAGGTGATCTCGCTCCAGGCCATCACGCCGTTGGCCATTGTGGAGCTTTGCGCCATCATGGTGGTGGTGCTGGGCGGGATCATGACCGGCTATGCCATGCTGGCCGACAGCGCCCGCCGCTTCATCGCCACGCCGGAACGCATGCGGACCGTCAACCGCGCCACAGGCGGGTTGATGGCCGGTGTCGCGGTCGCCGTCGCCGCCCGCTGATGCGTGATTGCCGGGTCTTCTTGCCTGAATAAGGTATTTGCGCTATAAGTTCCGCTTACGTAAACGTTAGAACGCTAAGAGGAACGCCATGACCATCGACCAGATCGAAGCCCAGATGAAGGCCAATGCGCTGAATTTCGTCGGCCTGGGCGCGCTGGTGAAATTCGACCTGGGCGGCGGCAGCACCCTGTTCATTGATGGCCGCGCCACCCCGCCGACCATCAGCCGCGAAGGCGGCACCCCCGACACCACCCTGACCATTTCGCCGGAGAACCTGGCCAAGCTGGCGGAAGGCAAGCTGGCCCCGACGCTGGCCTTCATGACGGGCAAGCTGAAGGTCAGCGGCAGCATGGGCATCGCTCTGAAGCTGGCCAATATGCTGGAAGATTGATCAACGGCGCCGACGCGGCTGACCATGGTCAGCCGCGCCTGGATCAGGCCAGCCAGTAATTATCCGTTGCCATATCTGCGACCTGACCGACCAGATCCATGTCGGGTGCCGCGGCCAAGGGCGCGGCTGCGGCGCTGCTGCTGCCGGTCACCAGGGCGACAGTGATCTTGTAATCCTTGGCCGTCGAACTCCATGCCTCCAGCGTAATATAGACGTCTTCGGCTTCGTGCGTAAAAATCTCAATCGACATCGACGGATAGCGTCCGTAATCGTAAGTGACACGGACATTGTCCTCGCCCCGAAGGGCCAGTTCCGCCAGGGTCGGACTGCTTGACGCGGTGAGGAATTCGACTGTCACCTTGTAGTTCTTGTAGGCGTCGCCCCTGAACTTGAACCAGTCGATATCATCGATATTGCTGAAATTCCCGGTGGTCGCGGTGCCGACGGTCAGGATGTGCTTGTCCTGATCGGTGCCGAAGGGGGTGCCGTTGGTACGATTGCCGGCCAGATAGGCCTTTGTCGCCCGCTCCTGCCAGCCATCGCCGGTGATGTTGTTTTGAATGGCATAGGCGGTGACGTCGAACTTTGCCGTACCCAACCCCTGCGCCAGCCCCGTGGTGATGTAATGCTTGGTCAGGGCCGCGACGTCATAGCCCAGCGAAGCCACGACCGTCGGATTGGACCCGGCATAATCATAGACATTGAAAGTGTCGTCGCTTCGCCCCTCCACCACGCCGTAGTAAAAGTAATGGAAGTAGGCGCGATCCAGATCGTAACCAAAGGCACGGGCCAGATCGGTGTTCGATGCCAGATAATTGGCAACGTCGAACCGCACCTCCCGATATTCCTTTACGCCCGTGTTCAGATAGTGCTGCAAACCGGCGGCGGCGTTCATGCCGATGGACGCGCGCAGATCGGCGTAAGAAGCGACATAGGCCAGACCGTCAAAGGTGATGCCCAATCCCTTGGGCGCGCCATTCTGAATATAGTCGATCTGACCGGCGGCAGCGCTGATCCCGATCTTGTCCAGGCGCGTGGTGTCGGAGGCCAGCCAGGCGAGCCCGTCAAAACCGCTGACCGCGCGACCTTCGCGATAGCCATAGCTGATGTAATGCATGGTGGCGGCCGTCAGATCGTAACCGAAGGCGGCGATCAGGTCCTTGTTGCTGGCCAGATAATCCAACGCGTTGAACCCATCCAGCAGGCGGCTCTCAAACCTGCCCAATGTCTGCCAATGGTTGGTGGCAGCCGCCAGATTGCCCCCGAATGCCAGGATCAGGTCTGGATTGGCGGCAACATAGAGCATGCTGCTGAAATCCAGCGCCGCCACCTGCGCCCGTGTCAGGGTCTGTCCGGCATTGCCGCTGAAGGTGAAGCTTTCAACATTGCTGACCAGGATGCTGCCGGTGGGGCCGCGCAGTGTCAGGGTACCATCGGAATTGGTGATGGTGCGGTACAGGTCCTTGCTGCCCTGCAATTGCAGGATGTCAGTGCCGGCACCGCCATCGACGGTATCATTGCCGATCGTCAGGGTGATCACGTCATCACCGGCCCCGGTGGCGATGCGATTGGCCAAGGCATTGTCACGCACCCCATCCGTGCCCGTGCCGGTCACCACATTCGCGATATAGGTCGCGAAGGCGATGGAGAGGTTGCTGCGAAGCCCCGCGACATCGGAATAAGAGCCGGGACGCAGATCAACGGTCGAGGCATTGGTGAAGCCCGACAGATCCAGGGTGTTGCGACCGCCGCCATCCCAGATGGTCACCACAGGCTGGGTGTTGACATTAAAGTCCAGGACCGAACGGTCGGCCGTGCTGTTGAAGCCATAGACCGTGTCGCCCGCACGCGTCGCATAATTGCGGCCATAGAAATCCTGCACGGCCAGCAGGTCGTACACCATGGGCGTCGCAGCATATTTGCGCCCGTGATTGCCGCCAATCTCCGTCGCATTGAAATAGGACATGATGGTGTACAGGCGATTATCCTGAAGGAAATCCGCGCTGTTGGCGTAAGTCTCTTCCCCGCTGTCGGAGGCGTTGTAATCGCTGGGATGCGACAGGCCCAGGGCATGGCCGATTTCATGCAGCGTGGCCTGGAGATCATAATTTCCCGGCGTGCGGCTCCAGGTGTCGGTGCTGCCGTTGAAATTAATCCAGACCGGGCGCGTTGTGCCGGAGGTGTAGGCAAAACCCCAGACGCCTTCCGTGATCGTATCGGAATTGGCGAAGGTGATCTGTCCTTGTCGTTCCGCGCTGGTGGCATCTTCCTTGAACGTCAGACCGGCGACATCGGACCAGAGTTGCAGCGCGAGACGCACCGTTTCCTTCTGCTGGTCGGTCAGGACATTGAACCCGTTATAGTCCTTGCCGGTACTGATAGCCGGCCGGGAGGTCAGGAAAGAAATACCGATGGTCTTGTTGGGCGACCAGGAACCGTCATCGTCCTGCAGCCGCTCAACGATTTCCGCATCGGACAGGATGGGTTTGCTGACAGAGCCGGCGACCCGGGCGGCCACCTCCTCCGTCGTCAATTCATGTGTGTCTTCCAACCTGCCACACAGAACGCACATGATGTTCCATACCCGTGAACGCCGATACAGATCGATAGCGTAACAGAATTGAACGGGCTGATAACAGCAGCGCAAAGGGATGAGCCGGCCAATTTTCAACCACAGCCCGCGAAATCAGCACGCCGCGCCGCCGCTGCCTCTGGTAAATAGCCCCGACCACGCCAGGGAGACCAGTGCGCCATGACCCAGCCCGTGCTTTACCGCAATGCCCGTCTGATCGACCCGGCCAGCGGCCTTGACCAGGTGGGAAGCCTGCTGACCGTCGGGACGAAGATCGCCGCCATCGGCGCGGATGCCGATCAGAGCCTGCCCGACGGCACGGAGATTGTGGAGGCGGACGGTCTGGTGCTGGCCCCCGGCCTTGTCGATCTGCGTGCCCAGGTCGGAGAGCCAGGGCTGGAGCATAATGAGACGATCCAGACCGCCAGCCGCAGTGCCGCCGCCGGGGGTATCACGGCGTTGGCAGCATTGCCCAATACCGACCCGGTGATTGATGACGAGGCCGGGCTGGAATTCATCGCGCGACGGGCGCGGGAAACCAAGCTGGTGAAGATCTTCGCCTATGGCACCGTCACGCGGGAGACGGCGGGCAAGGAGATCAGCGAGATCGGGCTGCTGGCCGAAGCCGGGGCCGTGGGCTTCACCGATGGCGGCCCCATCGCCGACCCGGCCCTGATGCGCCGCGCGCTCGCCTATGCCAACGGCTTCGGCCAGACGATTTTCCAGCACCCGTCAGAGCCGCGGCTGGCCGGCGGCGTCATGAATGCGGGCGAGATTGCCACGCGCCTGGGACTGGCTGGCATTCCGGGCATGGCGGAAGTCATCATGCTGGAACGCGATCTGCGTCTGGTGGAGATGACGGGCGGACGCTATCACGCCGCCAATATCTCCACCGCCGAATCCGTGGCGGTTATTCGCCGGGCCAAGGCGCGCGGACTGAAGGTCACCTGCGACACCGCCCCGCCCTATTTCGCGCTGAGCGAAGTCGATGTCGGCGATTACCGCACCTTCTTCAAGCTGTCGCCACCGCTGCGGGGCGAAATGGACCGCCGCGCCATCATTGAGGGGCTGGCCGACGGCACCATCGATGCCATCGCATCCGACCACCACCCGCATGACCAGGACAGCAAGCGCGTGCCCTTTGCCCAGGCGGCCTTTGGCGCGGTGGGTCTGGAAACGCTGCTGCCCCTGACGCTGGAGCTGGTGCATAAGGGGGCGCTGCCCCTGTCGCGTGCGCTGGCGGCGGTCACCTCGATTCCCGCCGATATCCTGGGCCTGCGCCAGCTTGGCCGGCTGTCGGTGGGCGGGGCTGCCGATCTGGTGCTGTTCGACCTGGACCGGCCCTGGCGCGTGGAGGCCGAGAAACTGGCGTCGAAGTCCAAGAACAGCTGCTTTGACCGCCGCCCGGTTCAGGGCATGGTCTTGCGCACAATCGTGGATGGGCGCACGGTGTTCGCCCGCGACTGATTGCAGACCGACCACAAACAAGAAGCAAGACCATGGCCGATCTCTCCCCGCTGCCGCTGATCCTCGCACTGATCGGCGGCTACCTGCTTGGCTCCATCCCGTTCGGCCTCGTCCTGACCCGGCTGGCCGGCTATGGCGATATCCGCCAGATCGGCAGCGGCAATATCGGCGCCACCAATGTGCTGCGCACCGGCAACAAGCCGCTGGCGCTGGCTACCCTGCTGCTGGATAGCGGCAAGGGGGCGATTGCCACCCTGATCGCGCTGTATGTGGCGGGGACGGAGGCCGGGATTGCGGCGGCGGCGGGGTCCATGCTGGGCCACAGCTTCCCGGTCTGGCTGGGCTTCAAGGGCGGCAAGGGTGTTGCGACCTCGCTGGGCGTGCTGCTGGCCATTTCCTGGCCCGTGGGGCTGGCGGCCTGCGGCACCTGGCTGCTGGCGGCGGTTTTGTTCCGCATCTCTTCCCTGTCAGCCCTGATCGCCGTGGGGGCCAGCCCGGTGGTGGCGTGGTTCCTGGCCGGTCCCGCCGTGGCGGGCCTGTGCCTGTTTATCGCCGTCCTGGTCTATATCCGCCACAAGGATAATATCGCCCGCCTGTTGAAGGGCGAGGAGCCGAAGATCGGGGCGAAGAAGAAGGAAGCGGCGTAATTTACGCCCCACCCTGCAACGCCTGATACCGCGCATAGGCACCGCCGGCGGCCAGCAGGTCGGCATGGGTCCCCTGCTCCACCACCCTGCCCTGATCCATCACATAGATATGGTCGGCGTCGGCGATGGTGGAGAGGCGGTGGGCGATGACCAGGGTGGTGCGGCCCGCCGCCAGACGGCGCAGCGCATCCTGCACCGCGCGTTCGGACGCACTGTCCAGAGCCGAGGTGGCTTCGTCCAGCAACAGGATGGGGGCGTTTTTCAGCATGGCGCGGGCAATGGCGATACGCTGCCGCTGCCCGCCCGACAGTTTCAGGCCCATCTCGCCGACCACGGTGTCGTAACCATGGGGCAGTTCCATGATGAACTCATGGGCCGCCGCGTCGCGGGCCGCCGCCTCAATTTCCACCCGGCTGGCACCGGGGCGGCCATAGGCGATGTTGGCCAGGATCGTGTCGTCGAACAGGGCGGTTTCCTGACTGACCAGGGCGATGGAGGCGCGAAGGCTGGACAGGGTCAGATCACGGACATCGTGCCCGGCCACGGTCACTGACCCGCCCGTCACCTCATAGAAGCGGGGTATCAGGTTGAGGACGGTGGTCTTGCCCGACCCCGACGCACCGACCAGCGCCACCGTGCGACCCGCCGGCACCATGATATCCACACCTTCCAGCGCCTCCTTCTCCCCATCATAAGAAAAGCGGACATTGGTGAAGCGGATGTCGTGGGTGGCGTCGACCCGCAAAGCCAGGGCGCCGGGCGTGTCGGTAATGGTGGGCGCTGTGTCCAGCACCGCCAGCACGCGTTCAGCCGCCGCCAGCCCGACCTGTAACTGGGCATTCAGCTTGGTCAGGGCCTTCATCGGCTGATAGGCCAGCATGAAGGAGCCGATGAAGCTGACCAGTTGGCCCGCCGTGCGGGTGCCGTCGGCGATGGCGAGACCGCCATAGATGATGACGCCGACCACGGCGGCACCGCTGAAAATCTCGTTGATGGGCAGCATGGACGCGCCGGTACGGTAGCTCTTGGCCGTCAGCTTGCGCAGCCGGTCGATGGTGACACCCACCCGGCGTTCCTCATACGCCTCCATGCCATAGGCCTTCACATGGCGTGCCCCCTGGAAGGTCTGGCCCAGCACGGCGGAGAAATTGCCCAGTTCCGTCTGCTGGCTGGCCGCGATGCGCCGCAGACGCTTGCCCAGCCGGCCCAGGAACCAGCCCGACACGGGAAACACCGTGAAGGCGATCAGGCCCAGCCGCCAATCCTGATAGAACATGATGCAGACCAGCACGACCAGCGTCAGGCTGTGGTTCACGGCCCCCGTGAGACATTCCGACACGGCAAGGCGCATCTGGTTCACATCATTGACCAGATGCGAAATCCACTGTCCCGAGGCGCGGCCATGCAGATAGGCCAGATCGGACCGAATCAGGTGGCCGTAAACCTGGCCCTGAATGCGCGCCACGATGCGCTGCCCCACATGGTTGACCAGCACCGAATGACCATAGGCCGCCGTACCGCGCACCACGAAGGCCGCCATGATCAGGGCCGCGAAGGGCAGCAGAAAACCCTGATTGTCTGGCTGAAACGCACGGTCCAGCAGGGGTTGGAACCCCAGCCCCACCGCCCCGGTCCCCGCCGCCTCCAGCGCCATCAGCAGCAGGGCCGCCAGCAATTTCGGCTTGTAGGGCCCCAGATAGTCCCCGGACAGACGGCGCAGAAGGGTGCCGGTCGGTGTGGAACGTTTCACAGGCACAGGAGAAGGTTTAGCCAAGGTCGGGTTCCGTCGGTGCCATACCAAAGACCATAGCACATGGACCGGCCAACGCGGCGGCGCAAGGGCAGCATCCAGGACCCAGACATTCCCGGCAGGTTGGCTATTCCGTCACGGGGCTTTGTCCCCGCGCCCAACCGGCAACGATGGCACCGACGCCGTCCTTGGAAAATTCGATGCCGATGCCCAGTTCCGTCCGTCGCACCACACGCGCATTGGCGGTCAGCGCAATCTGCGGGATCTCCAGCTGCACCAGGGTCCCGATGGTCAGATCAGGCGCATCCACCAGCAACGCACCGCTGGGCGAGACATCGCGCATGTTGCAGTCATGGGTCTGACCGCCAGCAAGCAGCCTGACCCCGAACTGTACCGCGTGCCGGTCGTACCGGCGGCGGTTGGGCTTGAATAAACCTGTCAACCAACTGGGTAGGGACATCGCCGGCATGGTCATACCCTGCTGATGCAAATGGCCGTCAGATCGTCGGCCAGAGGCCGCGCAGCCATAGTGTCGAAGGAGGCGAGCAATCGCGCAAGCCTGTTCTCGCCGCCGGGGAAACATTGGCGCACAAGACGCAGCAACCCATCCTCCCCGATCAGGTGGCCGTTCCGGTCATCCGCCTCCGTCATCGCATCGGAGTAGATGAGAAGGGAAGCGCCACGGGGAAACGGAACCGTGTCGGCCGTCAAGGATGGATTGTTGGAAACCCCAAGCATCAGGCCGCTGGCATCCAGCATCGTGACATGACCATTGTGAAACATCATCGGGCTGGGCGCGCCGGCGGCGGCGTAGGAAAGCGTGCCGATGCGGCTGTCGATGATGCCATAAAAGCAGGTGGCGAACTGTCCGACCGGCAGCAGATCCTTCAGCGGCCGGTTCAGCATAGTCAGCCATTCCACCGGTTCGAAGCCTTGCGGGGGTATCCGCTCAATCAAGGTATGGAATCGGAAGGTGTTGATGGCGGCGGAAATGCCATGGCCGGAAAAGTCCGCCGCCAGCACCCCCACCAGATCATCGCCCAGGTCGAAAAGGGTCCAGAAATCGCCCCCTAGCTCGTCCGACGGCTCAAAATGCCCTTCAATCGCCAGCTTGTGACGCTGGCCGGCGGCGGCGATGGTGCGGGCGTCGGGGATCAGGGATTTCTGCATCGACCGCGCCAGTTTCAGATCATTCTGCAGGCGGCGGTGGAAATCCGACAGGTTACGGAAGAAGAACTGCTTTTCCAGATGCAGGCGGACGCGCGCCATGCATTCGCCCGGATTGATGGGTTTGGTGACGATGTCGCTGGCACCGGCCTCAAAGCATTTCACGCCAGCGGGGTCGGCGCTGGCCGATGTCTGCATCAGGACGGGCAGGTCGGCCCAGGCCGGCTCATCGCGGATGCGACGGCACAGCGTCAGCCCATCCATCACCGGCATATCGATATCCAGCAGGACCAAGTCGTAGTTGGAGGCCCGCAGCTTCGCCAGCCCATCCTCTCCATTGGCCGCGAATTCGATGCGGCCAATGCCCACCCATTGCATGAAGCGGGATAGGATTTCGCGGTTGAACCGGCTGTCGTCAATGATCAGGACGCGGCAATCGGCGAAGCTGATCCGGTTCGGTCCCTGCGGTGGAAGGGGCGGTATCTCCGTCATCGGCGGAAATGCAGGTGGACGGCGCGCCCGCCCTCGGTAAAGGTTACGCGGTCGGCCAGTTCGCCCATGATGCGGATGCCACGGCCCGACTTGGCCTCCAGTTGCTCCACCGCCGTCGGTACATGGCCGGGATGACCCCGCCCTTCATCCCGGATGGTGATGCAAAGAATATCGGCGGCTGCCGTCGCCTCAACCGTCACGCGACGGCTGGCATGGTCACGGTCGGTCAATCGGGTCTGGATGGACCGAAAAAAGCCGTCGAAGGCGCTTGCATCCGCCGATGGCCCCTGATGAATATCCAGGTTTCCATGCACGATGGCATTGCTGATCGCCTCATGCAGGCAAATCTCTGCATCGGCGCGGCGGTCAGGGGAGAGCCAGCCGCGCGCCACCATTGCACCACAGAGCAGGGGCGCCAGATCGAGGCTGAAGCAGGTGGCGGTCGATAGGGATAGGTGCAGGCAGGGCGGCCCCGCCAACAGGGGCAGCAGCCCCGCCGGCAGGTCGCCATCATCGCCCAGTTCCACATAGGCCGAGCCACCCAGCGACAGACCAGCAGCGATATCCCGCACACTGCCGCGCACAGCCACCAGAATATCCGGTGCTGCCGACAGTTCCCCCATTTCCGCCGCTTCGACCGCCCAATCGGTGACGCGCAAACCGTGACCGCTGGCCAACCGCCATAGCAAGGCCGATGCCACCTCCCCGCCGATGGATGGCGGGTGGGCGTGCGGGGTCAATGGTTCGGCGGCGATCACCATTGGCGCGCCGGGATCAGGGGGTGACGCGGAACAGCGTCTGGAACTTCGCGATCTGCAGGATACGCTTCACCGATTCCTGCGCGCCGAACAGCTCGATCTCCATCTTCTTCGGCAAGGCCACGTCGCGGGCGATGAGGAACATGCCCAGGCCGGAGCTGTCGACGAATTCCAGCTTCGTCAGATCGAAAATGCAGACGGTGCCTTCCGCCTTTTCGATCGCATCAACGACATTGCGGAACTTTTCATGGTCGATCAGCGTCATACGGCCAGACAGGGTGACGCGCAACCCATCAGCGGCGGTGTGGACGGTGTAGTCCATCAGAAGTCTCCGTTAAATCAGTCGAACAGATTGTCGATTTCGGATTGGTCAAGCGGGTTCGGCGGATCCCCATCCACCGCGGCAGCAGCGGCATGCGCTGCCGGCTTTGGCGGCGGAGGCGGTGGCGGGGCTGCACGCGGGGCTGGCGTCGCCCCCGACATCAGCGCATCCACATCGTTCTGGTTGACACCATCGTCGCGCGGGCCACCCAGCAGATGGGCGTCGGGACGTGCATCAACAGGGCCGGCAGGGGCCGGCGTCTTCACACCCTCAATGCTCCAGATGGAGATCATGGCGTTGATGCGCTGTTCCACATAGCGCAGGGCATTGACCACCTTGCTGGTGCGCTGCCCCGTCAGATCCTGGAAGGAACAGGCGGTGAAGATGTTGGTGACTTCATTCTCGATATCGCTGACCAGATCGGCATCTGCGCCAAGGCGCTTCAGACGGCCCGCAACCTCCATCAACCGCTCGGCGGATTGAAGGATATCAATGGACGCACGCTCCGTCGTGGAGACGATAGCATCCAGTTCGTTGGTGGCGATATCGAGGCGATTATTCGCCTGATCCTTGGGCCGCAGCGCCGCGATTTCCCGGCGGGCATGTTCGATGGAGGCCGCCATCTCCAGCAGTTCATTGCGCAGCACCTCGGCCCGGCCGGAGGTCTGCAAAAGGCTGGTCTGGCTTTCAAACAGCTCGCGCAGATCGCGCAAGGCTGAGTCGACCTTGGTCTGGCCGGCCTCGCCCGCGCGGCGGGCATGTTCGCGCAGAAAGGCAAGTCCTTGCGGTGACTGTGCGATTCGGTCGTAAAGAGCGGTATAGTCCGCTTCTGCCAGACCCGGAATGTTACCCATTTCGTGCAAGATGCCGCACCATTCCTTGATGTCGGGCCGTTACCCGGTCCCACCGCCCCACGCGATTGGTAACCCGGCCCGCCTTATTGCTACCACCATCCGGGTAAGCGCAGCAAATGATTGCGCCTGTTCACGTGGCGGATTTTATCGACCGCCTTCAAATCCTCATATCACAGGCCGCCCGTCCCCAACTGTGCAGTGCTTGCCATGGTCCATGACGTGGGAGGCCGGCATTTTCCGGGGTTTCCAGACGGCTATGAATTTGACTGCGTATGTATGCGATCACTTGGACGCCATGCTTTACGAAACTTTCGCTGCGTGGCCCTTCATTCCCTTTCCTGAACGCCGCCGAAGCTTCCCGCAACCAAGGGGCGGATAGATTTTGTGCGGCGCGATGCAGGTTAACTGGACAGGGGATCACGGGCTGCTATGCTGGCCGTCCAATATGGACGGTTCTGGGCATGCTGGATCTGGTGAAGCTGGGCAAAGTGCTGGCCCTGGTCGATAGTTCGAACGAGGGTGAGGCCGCCGCCGCCATTGAAAGCGCGCGCCGGCTGCTGGCCCGCGACGGCAAGCGCTTCGCCGATCTGGCCACGATGTTGATGGAAACGGCGGCCCCTCCGCCTCCGCCGCCGCCGTCTCCCCCTCCGCCACCACCACCCGCTGCAGCGCCGCCGCAGCAGCCCCCACGCCCGGACTTCCGCAGTCGGCGCGCACGGGCGGCGGCACCCGACGCACAGGCCGTGCTGGAACGGCACGGCGACCGCGAGGCGGTGATGGCCCCCTGTTCGCGGGAAAAGCTGCTGCGTGGGGCAGTCGCCCGCTGGTCCGTGGCGCATGACACCCCCAATGAGCGCTGGACGCGCAGCCTGTCCGGCTGGACCACCGACAGCCTGCCCCGGCATATGCCACCGGAGATTCGCCGTGCCGTGGAAACCGCCTATTCCCTGCCGACCACTGTCGCCGGCTGTCTGGCCGAGCTGGAATATTGGGAGAAGCGGGGCTTTGAGATCGCGTCGATGCGCGGCCTGGACGGGCAGATGGTGCCAGACGATATCGAGCCGACGCGGCATCTGGACCTGCCGGCCTATGCGCGGGCCATCGTTATCCGGCGTCTGGTCGAACATGGGCTGCGTGCCGCCAATATCCAGGATGCCCTGGCACGGGCGGAATATTGGCGCGCCCATAGCGGGCGCGGCAGTTGGGTTGAGGCGGCGATCCTGGCAGATCTGCGCCATCTGGCCGGTATTGACCGCGCCAGCCGGAAGCGCGATGGCCAGGATGCCGATATCGCCCAACCCACCCATTTCCGCACCGCGTCGGAACGGCGGGAAGAGGTGATGCGCCTGCTGTCCGACCCTGCCATGGCCGCCCTTCCCGACCGGGAAATCGCGCGGCGCGTGGGTGTGTCGCCACAGACAGTGGGCAATCTGCGCCGCCGCGTGGCGGATGGATCGCAGGCATCGGGAGGAACCCTGTGAAACACCGCCATCTGTTCGGGTATCTGCTTTCGGCCTGCCTCATGACACCGGTGTCTGTGGCGCAGAATGTGCCCTATACGGTTGCACCGGGGCTTTTCAACCATGAGCGGCCCGGCGATCTGGGCCTGCGCCCCGCCGCGGGGACGCAGACCTTCACAATCTTCGCCCCCGGCCCCGCCACGCCCGACAAGTTCCATAACGGGGTCGTCCTGATCGGCTTCAAAGGCCGGCTATATGCGCAGTGGCAGGTCTTGCAGCGCGACGAGGACACCTTGGACACCTGGATTGCGCATAGTATCAGTGATGATGACGGACGCAGCTGGTCCCCTCCATCCGCGCTGTCACCGCCAACGCAGGTGCCAGGGGAGATGCGGTCCAATGGGGGGTGGTGGACTGATGGGCAGCGTTTGGTCGCCTTCACCAATGTCTGGCCGACGGGGTTCCAGTCCTGTGATGGCGGTTACGCCGAATACCGGATCAGCGAGGATGGAAGGACATGGTCAGCGCCGCGCCGGGTGATGGGCCGCGATGGCAAGCCTGTGGAAGGCATCATCGAACAGGACCCCCATGCGCTGCCGGATGGCCGCATCATCACGGGTTTCCATCAGCGTCCAGGCATGATCGCCGCCCCCTGGTATACGGACGATCCGTTGGCCGTCAGCGGCTGGGTGCGCGGGCGGTTCGACAATCTGGCGCATGAGGGGCGGGTCAGTCGGGAACTGGAACCCAGCCTGTTCCTGCGCGCGGAGTGCGCCATCATGGTGTTCCGTGATCAGGCCGAAAGCTTCCGCCAGCTGGCATCCGAAAGCTGCGACAGGGATGAAAGCTGGACAAGGCCGATGCTGACCGAGATGCCGGATGCGCGGGCCAATCAGAGTGCGGGAAATCTGCCGGACGGCACCGCCTTCCTGGCGACTGCCGTCAGCAATGACAAGGCGCGTATCCCCCTGGCCCTGACCCTGTCAGCGGACGGGCGGGTTTTCGACCGATCCTTCCTGCTGCGCGGGGCGGGCGACCTGCCGCCCCTGCGCTATGCCGGTCGGTTCAAGCGCCCAGGATACCATTACCCCAAGAGCCTGATCTGGAACGGCTACCTCTATGTCGCCTACAGCACCAACAAGGAAGACATCCAGGTAACACGCGTGCCGCTGGCATCATTGGCACCGTGAGCGGCAATCAGGCCGTCACGTCCTCCTCATCCTCCTCTTCCCGGATGAGGGGCGCGGACATTTCTGCACGCACCTGTTCGATCAGGGAGGTGGGAGTGAAGGGCTTTCCAATGAAGCCATCCATGCCTGCCACCGCCAGAGCCGGCCAGGCGCGCGACCGTTCCGCCGCCGTCATGCCAATGATGCGCACATGCCGGCCCGGCCCCGGAAGGGCGCGGATGCGCCGCGTCGCCGCAGCGCCATCCATACCCGGCATCTGGACGTCCATCAGGACGGCATCGAAGGGCGCGGCCGCAACGGCATCAATGGCCTGCTGCCCCGACATGGCCTGACTGACCCGGTATCCGGCACGGGTCAGCAGGCTGGTGACCAGGGTCAGGTTCATCTCGCTGTCATCGACCACCAGGATATGGGGGGCCTCCGGCTCCACCGGCGGCAAAGCGGCGGGGGACGCCGCGTCTTCGTCCGCCATCTGGGCGGGCCGCTGCGCCAGCCGGGCCAGGATGGCGGACAGCCGGTCCAGCACCGGTTCAACCGCCTGATCCCACTGTTCATACCCCGACCGCATCATATCCTCGACAATCCGCGCCTGTTCCCCCAGATCGCCGGCGCCGATGCTGGCCGCCGTGCCGACCAGGGTGTGCAGAATGGGCAGGACGGTCCCAGCGTCGCGCGCTTGGATCGCCGTGCGCAGATGCAGGAAATCCGCCCCCTGCTGCCGTGCGAATCCATCCAGCATCCGCAGCAGCAGGTCAGGATTGCCATCTGCCCGCTTCAGTGCGTCTTCCACATCCAGCAGCGGCGGCAGTTCCCGAAGGAAATTGATCATGGGGCGGGGTGGTGCCGTCACCGGCATCGACAGCACGGTCTTCGCCCGGTCGCGGCGCGGCAGCCAGGTCAGCAGCGCCTCCACAAGTTCATCGACCACCACGGGCTTGGTGATATGGCCGTCCATGCCCGCCTCCCGGCACTTCTGCCGGTCGCTTTGCAGCGCGTGGGCGGTCATGGCCAGGATGGGCAGGCGCGGCTTGCCCGGAATGGCCAACGCCTCCTCCCGGATCACGCGGGTCGCCTGATATCCATCCATGATCGGCATCTGGATATCCATCAGGACCAGATCAAAGCGACCGGCCTTTACCCTGTCGGCGGCCTGACGCCCATCCTCCGCCAGGGTCACATGCATGCCCCAGCGGGTCAGCATGTCGAACGCCACCTGCTGGTTCAGGGGATTATCCTCTACCAGCAGGATCTCCCCACCGGCCACGGGGGCCAGCCTTTCCTCCGGCCGTGCCGCCGGGAACGCCGGTCCGCGCGCCTGGGCGAAGGCCTGACGCAGCGCCTCCCGCAGGGCCGTGGGGGTTACGGGCTTGGCCAGGATGTTGCGCACCGGCGTGCCCGCCGTGGCGGCGGCCAGTTCATCCACATCATAGGCGGTGACCATCAACATCGGCGGCGGCGGTGAGGCGGCAGCCATGATGGCGCGGCACAGGTCCAGCCCATCCATGCCCGGCATGCGCCAATCGGTGATGACCAAATCGTAACTGGCCCCTTCGGCACCGCGCAGCCGCTCCAGCGCTGCCTCGACCGTCTGCACACCCTCTACCACCACGCCATACTGTTCCAGCATGCTGACCAGCACGTCGATGGCAAGCGCACTGTCATCGACCAGCAGTGCGCGTTTGCCCGTCAGGTCCACATCGCTGTGCAGCAGATCGTTGGACACGGCCGGGCGCCAGCGCAATGGTAGCGTAAAGTAGAACCGGCTGCCCCGGCCGACCGCGCTGTCGACGCCGATGGTGCCGCCCATCATCTCCACCAACTGCCGGCAGATGGCCAAACCCAGCCCGGTGCCACCGTAGCGGCGGGTTGTGGAGCTGTCAGCCTGCGAGAAGCTGATGAACAGACGCTGCATCTGCTCGGCATCCATGCCGATGCCGGTATCCTCCACCTGCACCGACAGGCGCAGGGTCTCATTCTCCACCGCTTCGAACGCAGCGGTGATGGTGACGCGGCCCTCATGGGTGAACTTGATGGCGTTGGCGATCAGGTTGCTGATCACCTGCGTCAGGCGCAGCGGATCACCCAGCAGCACGCGCGGCGCGCCTGTGGGCCGGCGCAGGATGAATTGCAGCCCATGGCGGCGCGCCTCATCTGCATGCAGGGAGGCGACGGCGTCCAGCAGTTCATCCAGCAGGAAATCCACACATTCGATGGTGACGCGGCCCGCCTCGATCTTCGACAGGTCTAGAACACTGTTGATAATGCCCAGCAGCGACTTTCCCGCCTCCTCGATCTTGGTCAGGTATTCGCGTGCCTTGGGCGGCAGGTCGGTGCGCAAGGCCAGATAGCTCATGCCGATCACGGCATTCATGGGCGTGCGGATCTCGTGGCTCATATTGGCCAGGAATTCCGACTTGGCGCGGCTTGCGGCCTCGGCGGCCTGTTTTGCCTCTCCCAGTGCCTCAGCCAGTTGTTGCAGTTCCACCTCCCGTCGGCGGGCCTGCGTAACATCGGCATAGGACGTGACGAAACCGCCACCGGGCATGGGGTTGCCATGCGCGTCCAGCACCGTGCCATCGGGGCGCGTGACCTCGAAATGATGCGGCTCGTTATTGGCCGTGGCACGCAGTCTTTCGTCGATCAGCGCCTCAACCCCGTCAGGGGCCACCGGGCCATATTCCTCGCGCAGGGACTTCCAGCGGATGAGGTCGCGCATGCTGACACCCTGTCGGCACAGGCCGGGCGGCAGGCCATGCATGGCAACGAAGCGGGTGTTGAAGGCCAGGACCCGCAGATCGGCATCGAAGGCAACAATCCCCTGATCCACCGTATCCAGCACGGTAGCCAGCATGGTTTCCCGCGACCTGGCCGTCGCCCGCGTCTCTTCCAGTAGGCTGACATCCTGGAAGGTGCGGACCCATTGCGTGACGCGGCCACCATCGCCCAGGACGGGGGCGCTTTCCTCCCGTATCCAGCGGTGACCGCCATCGGGCAGGCTCAGCCGGCACAGACGATTGACGATGCCATTGGCACTACGCAGAGCTTCTGCCTCTTCCCCCGCATCCAGCCGTTGGGCAATCATCGCCGACAACTGGTCGGTGGACAACGCCTCCTCCGGGGAAAGCCCCATCAGAGCCGGCAGATTGCCGGAAATTTCGCAGCCGCCCTCCACATCCTCCACCAGCCAGGCCAGATTGGCGACGCGCTGTGCCGCTGCCATCCGTTCCTCACCCCAGCGCAAGGTGCGAAACCCTTCCCAGTTGCCGCGGAGGAACAAGATCTGCCCCATGCTCATCAGCAGCATCAGCAGCGAGGTGCCTAACCAGATCGGGTCGCTGCGATCGGAAACGCTGAGCCACAAGGCCGCCGCCATCATGGGACCGGCATAGGCAACGCAGGCTTGCGGCACCACCGCCAGGGCCGCATTGGCCCCCACCGCCAGAAAGGCACAGCCGCCCAGCAGCAACGCCTTCGCCTCCAGCGGGGCGCGGGACAGGTAGAACAGCATCATGCCGCCCCAATAGAGGCCCATGACACTCGAACTGACGATAATCATCCGGATTCGCCGCCGCGACACGGCACGGGGCGGCCGGCGTCCTCGGCTGCGCATCAGCCCCCGCACCGCCGGCAGCATCAGCAGCGGCACGCCCAGCAACAGGGGCGTCAGCGCCAGGAACGAGAAATCGTGCCACAGGACAATGGCACCGATCCACGCTCCCAGCAGGTTCCCCAGGATGATCATGGGCAATTGCCGCACGAAGGCCGCCGATTGGGCAGCCCTGATCGTCTCATCGTCCTGGATACGGTACCAAGGGCTTAACAAAGGGGCCTTCCGTCCACGAAAGAGGTGGAAACATGACCACTGAACCGGCGCGAAATCCTTCGCCGCTGCTCCTGGTGGATGGTTTCCACACAGCATAGTATGTCGGTCGCGAACGCCCCGCGCAATCGCCGGCTTACCTCATTCGGTCAGGTCGATGGCAATTTCAGGTTACCGGTACCGGCAGATTGCCCGGAATCACGAAAGGCCCGGAACAATGTCCGGGCCTTTCGTAACAACCTGATGTCGCGGAATGGTGATTCCGGTGGGATTCGAACCCACGACCCCATGATTAAAAGTCACGTGCTCTACCGACTGAGCTACGGAATCATGTCCGCGAGGTGGCGCGCACCATAGGCAAGCGGATCGCGTCCGTCAACAGTGTGCATCGCACAATCCGCCTTCCCAATATGCGGGGGGATTAAGGCAGCCAGCGTGCAATGATCTTGGCAATAGTGCCGTCTTCATCCAATGACCGCAGACAGCTGTTCAGTTCAACACTCCATCCCGCCAGCGGTGATACCCTGGAAAGCAGGAGATGCCCGTGTAATTCGGCAAGCGTCAGGCCGCTGTCGACAATATGATCCAGGGATTTTGTCCGACGGATATTCTGTTCAAAATAGTCCATATCGACGATGAGGCCATCAATATTACCTGCACGTAGCATGTCATAAAGCTGTTCAAAGCTGCGGGCCTGTTCCAGCTGCTGGCGAGCTTCCAGCGTCTGCCGGACCTTGTTGAATTCAGGACCGTAGGTGGCGCCCTGAATCATGCCGATACGCAGGTCCGGCCGTGCCAGCAATGCTGCCATTGTGTTCGGGACCAGCGATTGCCCCTGATCATCGGTGCGGGCGACGATCCCGATTCTTCGGGCGGGACCATAGGGGCCCAACGGGAAAGCCGACCTTTCGCGTTCAGGGGTCAGGGCGGCACCGGGCAAAAGATCAATGCGTCCCTGGGACAGAGCGGTCAGAGCGCGGGGCCATGGCATTTCACGCCAATCAACCCGACAACCGCAGCGTTCCCCCAGCGCCTGGACAATATCCACATTCAGGCCGTTCACAGTGCCGTCCGTGCCACGCATCGACATAGGTGGGTTTTCATCCCACGCCGCGCGAAGGGTGCAAGAGCTTGCCGCCGCAGGCATCGCCATAAACAGACTGCCAAAAATAAGTACAGCAGCAGAAATTCGATGAAACATACGATCACCACCATGTCGCGCGGACATTTAATGACGGTATGTATATTATAAAATAACCCACATGGGACAACAATAAATACGCATTCTATATATCAGGGGATTATCAGGCCAAATATTTTAATAACCAGCTAAATAATTTCAAATCTATATCAGCCACACAAATAATTTAACACTTCAGTTGAATGAGGTGTAATGCCGCCGACCGCGCGGCGGCGATAGAGGATAAGCAGGTTACGTTGTGGCCCGGCTGGCCCGTTCGGCATCGAAACGCGCCTGAAGACTGGCGGCAACGCGCGGGCTGACGAACTGACTGATGTCCCCGCCCAAACGCCCGATCTCCTTCACGAAGCGCGACGATATGAACTGATGCTTGTCGGACGCCATCAGGAAGACGGTATCGATAGCGGGGTTCAGACGGGCATTCATGCCGGCCATCTGAAACTCATATTCGAAATCGGAAACGGCACGCAGGCCCCGGATAATCACCGATGCCCCGCAATCCATGGCGAATTTCATCAGAAGCTGATCGAAGGGCCGCACCTCGACGCTGAACCCTTGCTGGTTCAGGGTTGCTAGCTCCCCCGCCACCAGGGCCACGCGTTCATCAGTGGTATAAAGCGGACCTTTGCCGGCATTGCTGGCTACGCCCACGATCAGGTGGTCCACCATGCGGCAGGCGCGCTGGATAATGTCGAAATGACCGTTGGTCACCGGGTCGAATGTGCCCGGATAGACGCCGATACGCGGTGCCGCCATGGTCCTTTTCCCCTTCCCCTTCCCCTCAAGGCTCTCTCAACTGACCGTCGGCCCGGGTCCATGGCCCGCGCACTTTTCCGGTCAACCGTGCGGCATCGAGGGTGTTTTCCCGATGCCGCGCGGGTCGTCCTCATTTCACTCGGTCGCCGTTGCCTCGACAACCTCGCTGGTTTCGGAACCGTCATCTTCCAGACGGGCGACGGACACCACCTTCTCCTCCCCCGACAGGCGGAACAGGGTGACGCCCTTGCTCTTGCGGCCCGTCAGGCGGATATCGTGGACCGGCATGCGGATGACCTGGCCACCATCGCTGACCATCATCAGCTGGTCTGTCTCATGGATGGGGAACACGGCCGCGATGGCCTTGTTGCGGTCGCCCATATCCATGTTCCAGATACCCTGGCCGCCACGGCCCGTCAGGCGGTATTCATAGGCCGAAGTGCGCTTGCCGAAGCCCTGCTCGGACACGGTCAGGATCATTTCCTCGCGGTCCTGCATTTCCTTGAACTGCTCCGGCGACAAGGTCGCCTCGCCCACAGGCTCGGCATCCACATCCACCGCATCGTCGGTATCCTCGCCCTCCGCCCGGCGCAGCTCGCGCGCCTGCTTCAGATAGGCGGCGCGTTCTTCCATGCTGTAATCGGTATGGTGCAGGATCGACATGCCGATCACCGCATCGCCGCTTGCCAGCTTGATGCCGCGCACACCGGTGGAGGTGCGGCCGGAGAAAACGCGCACCTCTGTCACGGGGAAGCGGATGCAGCGGCCCAGATGCGTGGCCAGCAGCACATCATCCTGATCAGTACAGGTGCGCACCGAAATCAGGGTCTCGCCCTCCTCCTCCAGTTTCATGGCGATCAGGCCGTTGGCGCGGATATTCTGAAAATCCGACAGCTTGTTACGGCGGATGCCGCCCTTGCTGGTGGCGAACACGATTTCCAGATCGCCCCAGGTGCCTTCATCCTCCGGCATCGGCATGACAGTGGAGATGGTTTCCCCCTCCTCCAGCGGCAGCAGATTGACCAGGGCCTTGCCGCGCGTCTGCGGCGTGCCCTGCGGCAGGCGCCAGACCTTCAGCTTGTGCACGATGCCGCGGCTGGTGAAGAACAGCATGGGCGTGTGGGTGTTGGAGACGAACAGGTCGGAGACCTGATCCTCCGCCTTCAACTGCATGCCCGAGCGGCCCTTGCCGCCACGCGCCTGCGCCCGGTAGGTGGACAGGGGCACCCGCTTGATATAGCCGCCCTGGGTGACGATAACGACCATATCCTCGCGCTGGATCAGGTCCTCGATGTCGGACTCGAACTCCGATTCCTCGATCTGGGTGCGGCGCGGGGTGGCGAAGCGGGCCTTCATCTCCCCCAGCTCGTTGCGAATCACGTCGAGCAGCAGGGTGCGTTCGGCCAGGATCGCCAGGAAGGTCTTGATCTGATCGGTGACGCCGGTCAGTTCCTCACCGATCTTGTCACGTTCCAGACCGGTCAGCCGATGCAGGCGTAGGTCCAGGATGGCGCGGGCCTGGGCTTCGGACACGCGATAGGTGCCGGCTTCCGACAGGCCACGGCCCGGTTCGTCGATCAGCGCGATCAGCGGGGCCACGTCCGCCGCCGGCCAGTCGCGGGCCATCATCTGCTCACGTGCCGTCTGCGGATCGGGCGCGTTGCGGATCAGGGCGATCATTTCATCCAGGTTGGCGACCGCAACGGCCAGCCCCACCAAAATGTGGGCGCGCTCGCGGGCCTTGCCCAGCTCAAACTCCGTCCGCCGCGTCACCACCTGTTCGCGGAAGCGGACGAAGGCGGAAATGATGGTCTTCAGGTCCATCAGCTCCGGCCGGCCGCCATTCAGCGCCAGGGTATTGACGCCAAAGCTGGTCTGCAGGGCGGTGTGCCGGAAAAGCTGGGCCAGCACCACATCGGGCACCGCATCGCGCTTCAACTCGACCACCACGCGCACGCCATCGCGGTCCGACTCGTCGCGGACATCGCTGATGCCCTCGACCAGCTTCTCGTTCACGCATTCGGCGATACGTTCCAACAGCTTTCCCTTGTTCACCTGGAACGGGATTTCAGTGGCGACGATGGCCCAGCGATCCTTGCGGATCTCCTCCACCTCCGTCTTGGCGCGCATGATCACGCTGCCACGGCCCGTGTGGAAGGCGGACCGGATGCCCGACCGGCCCAGGATCAGGGCACCCGTCGGGAAATCCGGACCCGGAACGATCTCGATCAGCTCATCAATGGAGATGTCGGGATTGTCGATATAGGCCAGACAGGCGTCGATCACCTCGCCCAGATTATGGGGCGGGATGTTGGTGGCCATGCCCACCGCGATACCGCCGGCGCCATTGACCAGCAGGTTGGGGAACTTGGCCGGAAGGACCGTGGGTTCTTCTTCCGACTCGTCATAGTTCGGCTGGAAATCGACCGTTTCCTTGTCGATATCGTCCAGCATGAATTCCGCGACCTTGGCCAGACGGGCCTCGGTATAACGCATGGCCGCCGCCGCGTCGCCATCCATGGAGCCGTAATTGCCCTGACCGTCGATCAGGGGCAGGCGCATGGAGAAATCCTGCGCCATACGGACCATGGCGTCGTAAATCGCGCTGTCGCCATGCGGATGGTATTTACCCATCACGTCACCGACGATACGCGCCGACTTCTTGTAGGGCTTGGTACTGTCGTACCCGCCTTCCTTCATGGCGAACAGGATGCGGCGATGCACAGGCTTGAGGCCGTCGCGCACATCCGGCAAGGCTCGGCTCACGATCACGCTCATCGCGTAATCGAGATAGGATCGCCGCATCTCATCTTCGATGGTGATGGGCGTGATATCGGACGGCAGAGCGGGCGTGGAAGTCACCGAGCGGAACTCGTCATTACGGGTCTACAAAACCAACGGCTGGGCGTGCCGGGCCATCGGGCACCCCTTGTAGCACCATTCGCGGGTGCGAACAACGAAAGGGGAAATCACCCCACCGCCGCCCGATCATCGCGCCGCGACAGCCACCAGAACCGCGCCATGAGAAAGCTGACAGCCACGAAACTGGCGATCAGGATGCCCATGAACAGGCCAAGCACCCCATGCCCCATGGGGAACGCCAGGAACCAGCCGAGGGGCATCATGATGGCGTAATAGCTGACGAAATGCATAGCCGTCGGGACCCAGGTATCGCTGCGTCCGCGCAGGGCCTGTGCCATCACCACCTGCCCACCATCGGCCACCAGAAGCCAGGCAGACAGCGCCAGTAATGGGGCGGTCAGCGCGATCAGGGCCGGGTCGGCGGTGAACTGGGAGGCGACCCAGGTGGGAAAGAACAAGAAGATGACACCCACCAGGGCCAGGATGGCGCTGGTCACGCCCAACCCGGTCCAGCCCGCGACCTTGGTTTCCACCCGATCCCCGGCACCATAGGCATTGCCCACCCGCACGGAAGTGGCTGTTGCAAGGCCCAGGGCACACATGAACGGCAGAGCGATCAGGTTCAGGCCGATCGTATAGGCCCCGACCGACATGGCACCCAGCCAGCCGGCAAACAGGGCAAGGGCGGCGAAGGCCGAACCCTCCAGGCCGTTGGACAGGCCGGCGGCATAACCAACCTGACGCTGTGCGCCGCTGTCGCGCCACCAGCCCTTGAATCCGCCGCGAATGCCCCAGGCGTCCCGCTGCGGTAGCCACCAGACATAGGCGATCAGGCCGATGGCCCCCATCCAGCGCAGAATGCTGGTCGCCCAGGCCGCCCCCTCCGCCCCCATGGCGGGAAAACCGAAATGGCCCCAGACCAGCACCCAGTTCAGCCCGACATTCAGGACATTGCCGATCAGCATCGCAACCATGCCGGGCAAGGGGCGCTTCATCCCCTCCAGATACAGGCTGGTGGCCAGATGCAGTCCGGCCGCGGGCATGCCAATGGCGATCACCGCCATCACGCCAGCACCGCCAGCGGCCAGATCGGGGGCCTGCCCCGTCAGCAGCAGGAACTCCTCCCCCCACAGGCACAGTCCGGCCATCACCCCGCCGACCAGCAGCGAATAGGGAATGGCGCGGCGCCAGATGGTGCCGGTGCTGGCATCCTCCCCCCGTCCCACCGCCTGGGACACCATGACCACCACGCCCAGCAGCAGGCCGACCATGACGCCCATCATCACGCCGACCGGCATGTTGCCAAGGCCGTAATAGGCCAGTTCCTGCGCCCCGAACCGGCCCACCATCAAGGTGTCCGTCAGGGCCATCACCATGATCCCCGCCCGCGCGATAATCACGGGAATAGCCAGGTGGAACAGTTCCCGCACGTGGCGGCGGATGCGGTGGGACAGGATTTCGGCCTGAAGGGCGGCGACGGTCATTTTGCGGAATAGGTCCAATGAGCTTGAAACGCCGCGCACGATACATCCGATATCGGAAATGTCCAGTGCGACCATGTTGGGGGAACAATTCACCCCGCGACGGGGTTGATTGATGGCAACCGTCACCAAGGAAGGAACCCGACCCATGGGTATCGTGCCACCGCTCCCCGGCTCCACCCCGCCCGACCAGACCGAAGTGCCGCCGCCGGACGAATTGCCGACACCGCAGCCCGGCGGGCCGCCCGAACCGCCGCCCGTGCCAGAACCGGACCCCGAACCCACACCAGTTCGCATGTCCGGGGGCGCATGCATGCAGGGGGCTTGACGGCGGGGCCGTGGCGCGCGACATCACGGCCCATGACCCAGAAGAACCCCATCCACGTCATCGGCGCCGGCATGGCCGGCAGCGAAGCTGCATGGCAGATCGCCCAGGCCGGTATCCCCGTCATCCTGCACGAGATGCGCCCCGTTCAGAAAACGGACGCGCACCAGACGGATTTCTTTGCGGAGCTGGTCTGTTCCAACTCCTTCCGGTCCGACGACGCCGAATATAACGCCGTCGGCCTGTTGCATGAGGAGATGCGCCGCTGCGGCTCGCTGATCCTGACAGCGGCCGATACGCATAAGGTGCCAGCCGGTGGCGCGCTGGCCGTGGACCGCGACCATTTCGCCGAACATGTGACCCAGACCCTGACCAGCCACCCGCTGGTGACGGTGGAACGCGGCGAAGTGGCCGGTATTCCGCCCGAAGACTGGGACAATACCATCATCGCCACTGGCCCGCTGACCAGCATGAAGCTGGCCGAGGCCATCCGGGCGTTTACGGGCGAGGAGCAGTTGAGCTTCTTCGACGCCATCGCCCCCATTGTCCATACTGACAGCATCGATCTGTCCAAGGCCTGGTTCCAGTCGCGTTATGACAAGGTCGGTCCGGGTGGCACCGGCAAGGACTACATCAACTGCGCCATGGACAAGGAGCAATATCAGGCCTTTATCCAGGCGCTGATTGATGGGGAGAAGGGCGACTTCAAGGAGTGGGAGAAGAACACCCCCTATTTCGAAGGCTGCCTGCCCATTGAAGTGATGGCCGAACGCGGGGTCGATACCCTGCGCTATGGCCCCATGAAGCCCGTGGGCCTGACCAACCCGCACGAGGGCAAGCGACCCTATGCCGTGGTGCAGTTGCGCCAGGATAACGCGCTGGGCACGCTCTATAATCTGGTCGGGTTCCAGACCAAGCTGAAATATGCCGAACAGGTGCGGGTGTTCCGCATGATCCCCGGCCTGGAGAATGCAGAATTCGCACGGCTGGGCGGGCTGCACCGCAATACCTTCATCAATTCCCCGCGCCTGCTGGACGGCTCCCTGCGCCTCAAGGCCATGCCGCGCCTGCGCTTTGCAGGCCAGATCACGGGCTGTGAAGGCTATGTGGAAAGTGCTGCCGTCGGCCTGCTGGCCGGGCGGTTCGCCGCAAGCGACCGCCTGGGCAGTGAACCCTCCCTTCCCCCACGCACCACAGCCCTGGGCGCCCTGCTCTCCCACATCACCGGCGGGGCCGAGGCCGAAACGTTCCAGCCCATGAACGTCAATTTCGGCCTGTTCCCGCCAGTGACAGAACGGCAGCCAAACGGCAAGGAGCTGCACGGCAAGGACCGCAAGAAGGCCTACAGCACGCGGGCCTTGCGCGATTTGGCCGGGTGGCTGGAACCGGCGGCGGAGTGAGCCCGGATTATCCCCGGCGTGGCTTCAGGATCAGACGCTTGCCCGGATAATCAATGGTGACGTTCCAGCGGCGCAGCGCGGCGGCACCGATGGTGCCGATGCTGCTGCTCATCTCCAGGCTGCCGGGCGGGCTGTAGAGGCTGGGCACGTCCGACATGGCGGCGGTGCCGGCCCGCAGGGTCACGGGTGCTCCTTCCCGCTGTTCCTCCAGCCCGTTGATATAGCAGGCCTTGCGCACCTTGCCGCCCGGCGGCGGCAGGGTCAGGGCCGGATCGGTGCCGACGCGCAGCAGCAGGGCCGTGTTCTTGCCGCTATCGACATGGAATAGCCCGTTCACGGGCGTGCCATCCGGCAGGGTTACACCGGCACGCACATAAATGTGCCCATCCTTGAATTCCAGGGGCAGGACAGTCCCGCCATCAGGCACCCAGACCTTGGGATCATGCAGGCGCAGGCGGTTCATATCGAAATCCAACTCCGCCACATAATGGCGCAGCAGGTCCGCCCCGACGATGGCGCGAATGCCCAGCTGATCCAGCCTTTCGCGGCAGGGCATGGTGTCGATGGGTACGGCCACCATCGGCAGGTCGCGCAGGGACACTGGCCCGAAATCAAGGGAGAATCCATAGCGGAAGGAGCCGATGGGGCTGGCCGGACTATCGCCCAGCTTCTGCGCATCCGACAGGTCCAGCGCCAGGGGTGCCGTCTCCGCCCCCGCCAGCAGGACCGACACCGGCGCACCCGTATCCAGTGCGAACAGCAGGTCGGCCTTGCCATTCACCGATCCGCGAAAGGTGATCAGGCCGTTGCCATCCTGGATGGGCAAATCAAGCGGCAGGGGGCCGGATGGCACGGCGACCGCCGCGTCCCGCGCGTTCTGAAACCGCATCGCATCCACCACAAGACAGCCCGGCAGCAGCGCCAGGGCCGCAACCATCATCCAACCGACACGCCGCTTCATGAAGATCACCGCTCAATTTGAACAACGTTCTTTTCAGTTAACCATGATTGCCCCGCCGGACAAGGTCGCTTCGCCCCATGCGCATGGGGCCAATTCGGTTGCCTGGGGTCCCCGCCCCTGGCTTCACAGCGCCCTGTCCGATAAGGTCGCGGCAGACCCGATAATGGATGCGGTGCGATGACGGACAATACCACCCGCCTTCTGGACATCATGGCGAAGCTGCGCGATCCCGATGGCGGCTGCCCCTGGGACCTGGAGCAGGACTTCGCCACCATCGCCCCGCACACCATCGAAGAAGCCTATGAGGTGGCGGACGCCATCCAGTCGGGCGACATGATGGCCGTGAAGGATGAGTTGGGTGACCTGCTATTCCAGACGGTATTCTATGCCCAGATGGGCAAGGAACGCGGCCTGTTCGATTTCGATGCCATCGCGGGCCATATCGCCGACAAGATGATCCGCCGCCATCCCCATGTTTTTGGCGAAGTGTCAGTCAACAGCGCCGATGATCAGGTCAAGCATTGGGAAGAGCTGAAGGCGCGGGAGCGGGCGGAAAAGGCGGCGGCCAGCGGTGTTCCACCCTCGGCGCTGGACGGGATCACGCCCGGCCTGCCCGCATTGACGCGCGCTGTGAAGCTGCAAAAGCGCGCGGCGCGCGTCGGCTTCGACTGGACCCAGGCGGATGAGATCCTGGACAAGATCGAGGAAGAAATCGGGGAGTTGCGGGCCGAGATCAAGGCGCGCCAGCAGGACAAGGCGCGGGTCCAGGATGAGCTGGGCGACCTGTTGTTCGCCCTGGTTAACCTCGCCCGCCGCCTGGAAGTCGATCCCGAAACGGCGCTGCGTGGGACCAATTTCAAGTTCGACCGACGGTTCCGCTTTGTCGAACAAGCCCTTGGTGCCCAAGGCAAAAAGCCCGAAACCTCCACCCTCGACGAGATGGAAGCATTATGGGTTGAGGCCAAGAAGACTGAACGTCAGGCGTGATCAGAAGACCGGAGAGCAGATAATGACCAATGTTCCCTACGCGCCCAAGGTGGTGATGATCACCGGTGCCACCGGCGCCTTTGGTGCGGCCTTCGCCCGCCGTTTCGCCGCACTGGGATCGAAGCTGATCCTGACGGGCCGCGATCTGAGCAAGTTCAATGGCTTGCTGGAGGACATCAACACACCGGTGCATCTGATGAAGTTTGATGTGCGGGACCGCAAGGCGGTGGAGGCGGAACTGGCCGCCCTGCCGGCGGAATTCCGCGATATCGACCTGCTGATCAACAATGCCGGTCTGGCGCTGGGGGCGGACCCTGCCTACAAGGCCGACCTGGATGATTGGGAGGTGATGATCGACACCAATGACAAGGCGCTGGCCATCATCACGGGCCTGATCCTGCCCGGCATGGTGGAGCGCCGCCATGGTCACATCATCAATATCAGTTCCACCGCCGGCTCCTACCCCTATCCGGGCGGCCATGTCTATTGCGCGTCAAAGGCGTTCGTGACGCAGTTCAGCCTGTCGCTGCGTGCCGACCTGATCGGCACCGGCGTGCGCGTCACCTGCGTCGAACCCGGCATGGTGCAGACTGATTTCAGCCTGGTGCGCTTCAAGGGCGATGCCGAGCGGGCATCCAAGGTCTATGCCGACACGGTACCGCTGACAGCGGAAGATGTTGCAGAAACAGTAACTTGGACCGCGACACTGCCGCCGCACTTCAACGTGAATCGGGTGGAAATCATGCCGACGACGCAGGGGCCGGGGGCGCTCGGCGTTCATCGCACGCCGAAGTAACCTATTCCGGAAACACCAACCCGTGGATCGCATCCCAGGTCGGTTGATCGGGGGCCAGTAAGATACCACCGGTCACGTCACCAGGAAGATAGGGGGTGCGGTCCCATTTGGCGACATGCCCCCCGCCTCCGCATAGGCCAGGGCGCCGGCGGCATGGTCCCAGGGCATGGTGCGGTTATAAAGCGCGAACTGACCCTTACCCGTCAGCAGATTCAGATATTCGTGCGCCGCACAGAACAAGCGGTAGGTGGAGGCGAAATGCGGGCGCAACGCCTCGATCCGCTTCTTCTCCTCCGGCGGGAAGAATTTGGTGGAAAGCGATCCGCGTAGGTTGAGCACCGGGCCGCCGGCCAGGGCGCGCAGCCGCTCACCGCCCATCCAGGCACCCTGCCCGATCTCAGTAATCGCCATGCGGTCGCCCATGGGATCATAGATCCATCCGCCGACGGTGCGCCCGCCCACCGACAGGGCCAGCAGCACGCCGAAGACGGGGCGGCCATTGGCAAAATTGCTGGTCCCATCCACGGGATCAATGATCCAGACCGGAGCATTACCAGCGGTGATGCGGGACAGGACGGTGGGATCGGCGGCGCACGCTTCCTCGCCCACCACCAATGATCCTGGCAACAGATCGGGCAGGCGAGCGGTCAATGCCCGCTCCGCCGCCTCATCCGCCACGGTCACCAGATCACCCGGTCCCTTTTCCCGGATATCAGCCTTGGACAGGCTGCGGAAACGGGGGACGATTTCGGTGGCCGCCACATCGCGGATGATGGCGGCCACCTTTTCGGGATCAGGAAGCCTCATGATGCCAGCGCCTGTTCACGCGCACGATAGGGGAAACGGTCCTGGAACCGGGCCACATCCGCAGGATCAAGGCCGACGCGCAGGCGGGCGCAGGTTTCGTCATCCTGACGATCCAGCACCTCGCCCTTGCCATAGAGCCAGGCAATGGCGGCCCCATCACTGACATCAATATCGAACTCCACCACCTCACGCCCCGCCACCATGCGGCGGTCGATGGCGTCGAACAGGGTGTCCAGACCATTGCCGGTCAGGGCGGAGATGGCGATACCGCCATTGCGCCGCGCCTGACGCAGCAGGGTCTGCTGATCCTCCTCAGACAGGCGGTCCAGCTTGTTCAGGACCTCCATGACGCGTTCGTCCGTATCGACCTCAATGCCCAGGCCCTTCAGCACCGACTCCACGTCGGCCTTCTGCGCCTCTGTATCGGGATGCGACACGTCGCGGACATGCAGGATGATGTCGGCGGCCATCACCTCTTCCAGGGTGGCGCGGAACGCCTCCACCAGACCGTGCGGCAGGTCGGAGATGAAACCCACCGTGTCGGACAGGATGATCTTGCGGTTCGACGGCAGCATGATCGACCGCATGGTCGGGTCCAGCGTCGCGAACAGCAGATCCTTGGCGAAGACATCCGCCCCGGCCATGCGGTTGAACAAGGTCGATTTGCCAGCATTGGTGTAGCCGACCAGGGCGACCACGGGATAGGGCACCTTTTCCCGCGCCTTGCGGTGCAGGCCACGGGTGCGGCGCACCTCCTCCAACTCGCCTTTCAGCTTCACGATCCGGTCGCTGATCAGGCGGCGGTCCATTTCGATCTGGCTTTCACCAGGACCGCCCAGGAAGCCGAAGCCACCACGCTGTCGTTCCAGGTGGGTCCAGGAGCGGACAAGGCGGGAGCGCTGATAGGTCAGCGCCGCCAGTTCCACCTGCAGCTGGCCTTCACGCGTGCGGGCACGCTTGCCGAAAATCTCCAGGATAAGGCCAGTACGGTCGATGACCTTGGCCTTCCAGTCGCGCTCCAGATTGCGCTGCTGAATGGGGGTGAGCGACTGGTCAACGATGACCAGACCGATCTCCGCCTCCTTAATCAGCGTAGCCACCTCCTCCACCGCACCGGTTCCCAGCAGGGTGGCTGGGCGCGGGCGGGTGACACGGACAGTGCGGGCGTAGGCGACCTCAAGCTCAATGGCGGCGGCCAGACCCACCGCCTCTTCCAGGCGGGATTCGGGGCCGCGGGCGTCGTTCCGGTCCTCGGGCAGGACGGGATGCAGCACGAGGGCGCGGGTGGATGACCCGCGCCCCTCGTTATTTACCAACTCAGTCGTGGTCGGTCTCCTTGGCCGGCGGATCGAACAATTGGATCGGATGCGCCGGCATCACGGTCGAGATAGCGTGCTTATAAACCAGCTGCGAATGGGCGTCACGGCGCAGCAGCACGGAGAAATTATCGAACCAGGTGATGATGCCCTGCAGCTTGACGCCATTGACCAGGAACACGGTCACTGGTGTCTTGCTCTTGCGGACATGGTTCAGGAACACGTCCTGTACGTTCTGGGATTTTTCTGACATTGGAGCAGCCTCGCTTATGCTCAGGTTATTGGGGACCCATCAGACGGGGGCCCAAGTTTGCATAGGATATCCGACAATCGCCCTTTCAGCCAACAGTGCGGATATCCGTCGATATGGTAGCAGCAATCCGCTTAACCAAGGATGAAATCGCCGCACACCCGTCAAGACTTATGGCAGGGGGAAAGCGGTTCAAGCCATCGCCGACATGCGGCGTGTCGCCCACCAGGACAGGCGTCAGGCCGGTGCGGTGCGCGATCTCCATATCGACATCGGCATCGCCCACGAACCAGATGTCGGGGCCGGGTTCGAATCCCATAGGTTTGAGGGCCAGATGAACGGGGGCCGGGTCCGGCTTGTCCGCCACCGCATCGGTCGCCCCCACCAGCGCATCGAACAAGGGCGCCCAGCCCAGCATCTCCGCCTCTGCCCGCAGGAAGCGGCCCGTCTTGTTGGAAACCACCCCCAACCGGATGCCCATACCGTGCAGGGTGCGCAGCATGTCCTCGGCACCCGCCAGCACATCGGTATGGGTCAGGTGGTTGGCCTCAAAATGCGCGTAGAAAATATCGCGGGCACGCGGCCATTCCTCCCCGAAAATTTCCGGGAAACTGTCGCGGAGCGATTTGCGGATGCGACCGTAACTTTCCTCCAGCGTCCATTCCAGCTTGCCAAAGGCGCGCAGCGCCGCATTCACGGAGGCATGAACGCAGCGCCAGTTGGTGATCAGCGTGTTGTCCCAATCGAACAGGATGGCGCGCGGCAGACGGCCGAACGGCGGGGACAGGGTGTCGATGGTCACTTGGAACTCACAGGGTCGGTGGAAGCGATATGGTCCATATAGGCCTGACGCAGACGCAGGCAGAGCGGGCCGGGTTTGCCATTGCCGATGATCTTGTCGTCGATGCGGGTGACCGGCAGGGCGAAGGTGCTGGCGCTGGATATGAAGGCCTCGCGCGCGGCATAGGCTTCTTCGACACTGAAGGCCCGTTCCTCAAACGCGATCCCCAGGTCACGGGCGCAGTCCAGGATGGACAGGCGCGTGATGCCGTTCAGGATCTCGTTGCTGGGTTGGCGGGTGACGAGGGTACCGCGTTCAGTGACGATCCAGGCGTTGGACGAACAGCCCTCCGTCACCAGCCCTCGTTCGTCAACCTGCCAGCCCTCAAACGCCCCAGCCTCAGCCGCCTTCTGCTTGCCCAGCACCTGCGGCAGCAGGCTGATGGACTTGATATCGCGACGCAGCCAGCGGATGTCCGGCATAGTGATGACGGCAACCCCCTTTTCCAGGGTCGAAGCCGGCTGAAACGCGGTTCGGCGGCAGGTCAGCACCAGGCTGGGGGCCGGGTTCTTCGGGAACTTGAAATCACGCGGGGCGACACCGCGCGTGATCTGGATATAGAGCAGCGCATGGCGCGGGCGGTTGCGGCGGACCATTTCGCCCATGATGAAGCGCAGGGTCGCGGGCTTCACCGGCCACGGGATTGATAACTCCTTCAACGACCGGGCCAGCCGGGTCAGGTGCCCATCGGCATCGGCCAGCTTACCATCCACGATGGTCACCACCTCGTAAACGCCGTCGGCGAACTGAAACCCCCGGTCCTCAATATGCACGCTTGCATCAGCGTGCGGGACGTAGCGGCCATTGACATAGGCGATGCGGGGCATGGCGGGCGGGTTCCGGTGATGAAAGCTGAACCAGATGTCGCGCGTCCGGCACCGCATGGTCAAGGGGCGGAATTGTCATTGTGGCACTTGTACTTGTAGCACCGCTGGGTTCTGCTGATCTCCAGACCATTGAAGGGTTAATCACATGCGGGGCATTGCCATCATTCCGGGGATCGGCAATTCGGGGGCGGCTCACTGGCAGACGCACTGGGAGTGCCGCCTCCCCGGCGCGCGCCGCCTGTCTGTCGCGGACTGGGATCGCCCCGATCTGAACAACTGGATCACGGGGGTTGACCAGTTGGTCGCTGCGTTCGAGCAGCCGCCCATTCTGGTGGCGCACAGTCTGGGTTGTCTGCTGGTGGCGCATTGGGCGGGCCGGGCTCCGGTCGCGGGCGCGCTGCTGGTCGCCCCACCAGACCCCAACGGCCCGGCCTTTCCGGCGGAAGCAGTCGGTTTCGGACCCGTCCCCCGCCATCCCCTGCCCTTTCCCACCATTATCGTAGCCAGCAGCAACGATCCCTATGGCGGTGTTGAGCATGCCGTGGCTTTGGCCAGCGCATGGAACGCCGATCTGGCGCTGGCGGGAGCATTGGGGCACATCAACGGGGCCAGTGGACTGGAAGGCTGGCCCTGGGGCCGGGCGTTGCTGGACAGGCTCCTGTAGGTGGATCAGAAGAACTCCAGCCGCACGGCGAACATCTTCTCCACCTTCTTCACCTGCCCCACCTCGGCCAGGATGATGACCCGGTCATTGGGCTTGATGACGGTGGAGGGGCGCGGGATGATCACCTTGCCGGCACGCACGATGGCGCCGACAATGATGCCAGCGGGCAGGCGGATATCCTTCAGGGGCGTGTTGATCAAGGTGGAGGTTTCCAGCGCCTCCGCCTCAATCACCTCGGCAAAATTCTCGCGCAGGGAATGCACTGCCTTGATCCGGCCACGGCGCACATGCTGAAGGATGGATGACACCGTGATGGAGCGCGGGCTGACGACCGCGTCGATGCCCAGCGGCAGGACCAGCGGCTGATAGGTTGTCTTGTTGATCAGGGTGATGGCGCGCTTGCAGCCATTGCGCTTGGCCAGAAGGCTGGCCAGAATATTGCCCTCATCGCTGTTGGACACGGCCACCACTGTCTCTGACGCCGCCACATTGGCCTCGTCCAGGATGGCGGGGTCCAGCGCGTCGCCATGCAGGACCATGGTGCGCTGAAGCTTCTGCGCCACATGGGTGGCGCGGCGGCGATCCACCTCGATGATGCGGGCCGACACGCCCGGTTGGTTCTGCTCAATCTCTTCGGCCAAACACAGGCCGATATTGCCGCCGCCGACGATGATGACACGCCGCGCCTGCCGATCCTCATGCCCGAAGGCGGCCATGGCGCGGGCAACGTGGTTCGTATCGGCAACGAAATAAACCTCGTCACCGGGCAGCATCTGATCATTACCACCGGGGATGAACTGCCGGTCGCCACGGATGATCGCCACCACCTCGATGGCCAGATCGGGGAAAAGGCCCGTCAGCTGCCGCAGGGGCGTGTTGATAATGGGGCAATTGTCGGTGCAGACGACGCCGATCACCTTCACCAACCCATCGGCCAGGGGGATCATGTCGAATGCGCCCGGCACCTGCAGCCGCCGCGACACGGCACGCGCCACCTCAATCTCGGGCGAGATGATGACATCAATGGGCAGATGTTCGCGCGAGAACAGGTCGCGCCAGATCGGCTGCAGGTAAGATTGATGGCGCACGCGCGCGATCTTGGTGGGTACGTTGAACAGGCTGGCCGCCACCTGACAGGCGACCATGTTCACCTCGTCCGCCAGGGTCACGGCGATCAGCATGTCGGCATCCGCCGCCCCTGCCGCCTCCAGCACATTGGGGTGGGAGGCGAAGCCCACCATGGCCTGGACGTCCAGCGTATCGCTGATCTTCTGGATCAGTTCGGGCGACTGGTCGATGACGGTGACATGGTTGCCCTCCGACGCCAGATATCTGGCGATGTTGGACCCGACCTGACCCGCGCCGCAGACGATGACTTTCATGAAGAATACCCTGTCAGGCGGCCGATTGGGGACGATAGGTGGGGGGTGGGATGGGGTCCCTATGCTGGCGCGCGGAGTGCAACCACGCATCTATCGCGACCTGGACCTCGCGCACAGCAATTTCGGGCGTGTCACCATGGGCGGAACAGGACCGCAGATCGGGAACGTCCGCAATCCAGCACCCATCCTCGTCAGACCAGAAGACGTTGATATGGTAATGCTCCATTACTGCCTCCCGCTACGCAACGATAAGCCATTTGCTTTCGCTTCGTTCAACACTTGACGCGCCTGATAGGGCTTGGCGTCACCGCTCTGATCCGGCTGTAGATTGACACGAACAGCCAAATTGGCATGCCGGAAAATGTGATGGCTGCCCGAAATATGGTCCAGTTCAAACCCAAGTTCACGGAGCAAAGCAACCATATCCGCGAAGGCGATATTGGCGAAATGTCCGGCTAATAGCTTACGCCATACCTTCTCCGGGTTCATTCCCCCGTCACTCCACCAGCTTCAACCCATTCTTGTCCGACCCATGCACGCCCAGTGACTTCAGCTTGCGGTGAAGGGCCGACCGTTCCATGCCGACAAAGCTGGCGGTCCGGGAGATGTTGCCGCCGAAGCGGGTGACCTGGGCCAGAAGATATTCGCGTTCGAACACCTCGCGCGCCTCGCGCAGGGGCAGGCCCATGATTTCCCCACCCTTTTCCCATTTCAGGACGGTGGGCGTGATGGCCCCGATCTCAGGCGGCAGCATGTCGGCTCGGATGGCCTCTGACGGATCGCCGGCCACCATGATCAGCAGCCATTCCACCGTATTGCGCAGCTGACGCACATTGCCGGGCCAGTCATAGGCCTGCAACGCCGCCATTGCATCCTCCCCGAACACACGGACCGGCAGGCCCGCCGTCTCCGCCGTGCGCTGCATGAAATGCCGGGCCAGCAGGGGGATATCCTCCCGCCGTTCGCGCAGGGGCGGCATCTTCAGGGGCACCACCGACAGGCGATAGAACAGGTCCTGGCGGAAGCGGCCAATCTCAATCTCCGCCGTCAGATCGCGGTTGGTCGATGCGATAACGCGGACATCCACTTCCACCCGCGAGGTGCCGCCCACCCGCTCAAACGTCTGTTCCTGTAACACGCGGACGATCTTGCCCTGGGTTTCCAGCGGCATATCCGCCACCTCGTCCAGGAACAGGGTACCGCCATGGGCCTGTTCAAAGGTGCCGACCTTGCGACCCCCACCCTCGAACCCATGTTCGGTGCCGAACAGTTCCACCTCCAGCCGGTCGGGCCGCATGGTGGCGCAGTTCAGCGCCACGAACGGCCCATCATTGCGGCGCGACTTGGCGTGCAGCATGCGGGCCACTACCTCCTTGCCGCTGCCCGGCGGGCCGGAGATCAGGACGCGGGACCCCGTGGGGGCTACCTTTTCCACCGAATGGCGTAACTGGTTTACCGGCAGGGAGCGGCCGATCAGATCGAAATCGGCCCCGACCTTCACCCGCAGCTCGCGGTTTTCCCGCCGCAGGCGTGCCGCCTCGATGGCGCGTTCGACCAACAGCAACAAGCGGTCGGCCTTGAACGGCTTTTCGATGAAGTCATAGGCCCCGTTCTTGATGGCCGCGACCGCCGTTTCGATATTGCCGTGGCCGGAGATCATGACGACCGGCACATCCGGGTGGTCGCGCTTCAGTTCGGCCAGCACCTGCAACCCGTCAAGGCGGCTGCCCTGAAGCCAGATATCCTGGATGACCAGACTGGGCCTGCGGGCGGCGACGGCGGCCAGCGCCTGGTCCGCATCCGCCGCCTCCCGCGTCTTCATGCCTTCATCCTCCAGGATGCCGGCGATCAGCATACGGATATCGGCCTCGTCATCGACGATCAGAATGTCGTGCGCCATGTCTTCTCAACCCCTCCGCGCGTCGGCGGTGTTCATATCCGGCGTGACCGTGGCCGTGGGTGCAATGTTGCGCGGCAGGACCAGTGTGACACGGGCGCCACCGCCCGGCCGATCCTCCAGCAATATCGAGCCGCCATGGTCTTCCATGATCTTCTTCACGATGGCGAGGCCAAGGCCCGTGCCCTTGGCCCGCGTGGTGACATAAGGCTCGGTCAACCGGTCCCGTTCCTCGGACTGCGGCAAACCCTTGCCATTATCCTCAACCGCCAGCAGGACCCGTTCATCATCCACCTGGATGCGGGCCGTGATTTCACCCGGCACCTTGTCAGTGCCAGGGGGTGTCTCCTCCAACCGGCCTTCGATGGCTTCGCCGGCATTTTTCAACAGATTGGTCAGCGCCTGTCCCAATTGCCGGCTGTCGCAGGTGACGACCAGCGGGGCATCCGGCATCTCACAGGTGAATTTGATCGCCGGATAGGCCGAGGCCTGCAACAGCACCGATTGCCTTGTCAGGTCCTGCATGGCCGTCGGCTTCATCACCGGTTGCGGCATGCGGGCAAAGGCGGAGAATTCATCCACCATGCGCCCAATATCATCGACATGGCGCACGATTGTGTCGGTCATGGCCTTGAACGTGTCGGGATCGCTGCTGATTTCCTTCAGATATTTGCGCCGCAGCCGCTCCGCCGACAGCTGGATGGGCGTCAGCGGGTTCTTGATCTCATGCGCGATGCGCCGCGCCACATCGGCCCAGGCGGCCTTGCGCTGCGCCGACATCAGCTCGGAGACATCGTCAAAGGTGACGACGAAGCCCTTGACCTCCCCCGCCACCATTTCGGCGGCGACACGCACCAACAGGGTTTTCTGCTGTCCGCCCCGGCGGATCTGCACCTGTCCCTCGACCTGCTTGCCCCCGCGACGGCGGATATTGGCGAACAGTTCATCCAGTTCCGGTACCACCTCCAGCAGGTCGCGCCCGATCAGGGAGGACGGATCGCCCACCGACAGAAGATTGGCCGCCGACAGGTTGGGCAGGTTGATGCGGCCATTCTGGTCCAGGCCCAGCACGCCCGCCGACACACCGGCCAGCACGGCTTCCGTGAACCGCCGTCGCAGGTCCAACTGCCGGTTCGCCTCCACCAGTTCCGACCGCTGGCTTTCCAGCTGGCTGGTCATGCGGTTGAAGGCGCGGCTCAGCGTGACCAGCTCATCCTCCGGCTCCAGCCCGCTATCGGGTACGCGCGCCGTCAGGTCGCCGGCGCGGATGCGTTCGGCGGCGGCGATCAGCGACGAAATGGGGGCCACCAGATATGTCGCGAAATTCAGGCCCAGCCAGATGGCGGCCAGCAGCAGCAGGACCGCCACGCCGACAAAGATCACCGCCATGCGGGTCTGCAGCGCAAACCGCTGCTCCTCCATATGGCGATATTCCTGCACCGCACTCTGCGTCACATCCATATGTTCCAGCACCCGGCTTTCCACCGGGCGGCCAATGAACAGGAACCGGTCGAAATCCTGGTCCAGCAGGACGATGGCATTCACGCGGTTGCCACCCTCACTGACGATCAGCACCACCTCACCCTTGCGCGCGCGCTCCAGATCCTCTGAATGTACGGTGGTGAAATCAAAGGCGAAGCCCAGGCCGAACACGGCGGTCACCTGCCCCGTGCCGTCAAAAATCACCGCCTCCGTCACATTGCGCATCAGCGCTTGGGACTGGAAATATTGCCGGAAGCGCGGCGGGTCCCAATAGATGTTGAGCGGCAGACGCGCCAGATCGTTGCGCATCACCTCGGCGTCGCGCGACAGCGTCTGCTGATGTTCCTTCAGATAGCCTTCGGCCACCGCCAGGCTTTCATCCACCACCAGCCGCACCCGGTCGGAGAACCAGCTTTGCAGGCCGACATAGAAGAACAGGGCCGAGAAGATGGCCATGATGATGGCCGGCGCCACCGCCAGGATGGAGAACACGGCCACCAGCCGCATATGCAGCCGTGACGCCGCCAGCCCCTGCCGCCGCTCCACCCACAGCGCCACAATCCGCCGCGCCACCACCGCCCCCAGCAGCAGCAGCAGCACGCCATCCAGCGTCAGCAGCAGCATCAGGGTATTCTGATCAATGGCGACGGGCAGCGTCTCCGTCAGTGCCGCATAGGTCGCCGCCCCGGCGGCAATGGCCGCGATGATCAGCAGGATACCGGCCAAGGTGGACAGATGCCGCCCCCGCGACCAGCGCACAATGCGCCGCCACAGCCCATCCGACCGGGGGGCGATGCCGGGTGCCGTTGCCGTCATGCGGGGACACCGGGGAAGTGGCTGCGGAAATGTGACGATCCAGAACGGGGCAAAGCGTCTGCCTTGGGCTGTCGGAACCAGGGGGACACTGTTACCAGAAAGCTACACCGGACGCCAGCCCGCAACGTGATAAAGCTGCAACAGGGTGTGGTGGGGGGCAGCGTTATGCCTGGGGCGTGGCGGGCCGCATTTCCTCATGATAATGTGGGTTTCGGGTTAGTACATGGCCCAGGAGGTTCGCCATGCAGGTGACGATGAAGAAGATGGGCGACAGCGCGTCTGTCCATATCCCCGCCGCCATCCTGCGCGCCGCCAAGCTGGAGATGGATGCCATCGTTGACGTCCGGGAGGAAACGGGCCGGATCGTGATCGAACCGGCTTCCCATGATGAACCCGACCTCGCCGCGATGATTGAGGCGATCACGCCGGAGAACCTGCATGGGGAGGTTAGCCTGGGTCCGCCGATGGGGCGGGAGAGATTCTAAATGTGCTATGTGCCGGATGCGGGTGACATTGTCTGGCTGAGTAGTCCAATAAGAATTTTCAAACTGGACTCAAAATAGCCGTCTGTCAGACCCACTAGATAAGGTTACTTTCTTGAGATTACCGTTTGGATTGCATGTTTATGCAGACGTAATCCGGCAACAAATCTTGCTATTATAGTCCCGCGCCACATGCTACAATTACAACCGAAAAATGAACGAAAAGAGGAAAAGGCAATGAAAATCCATACGATAACAGTCACAAATTTTCGTGGGATAGAATTTGCAGAAATCCAAAACGCGGGAGATACAATTATTATTGCTGGACAGAATGGATCGGGCAAATCTTGTGTTTTTGATGCGATAAGACTTTTGAAATCTGTATATGGTGGATATCACCATAATGAATGGCAGAATTGGTTTGGTGAGTTTCAGGTTAATACGAACAGCAAATCCGATGAACTCAAAAGCTTTTTTAATGATCCAAATAAAATTTTGACAATAAATTGTCTCTTTAAACTTAAAGATGATGAGAAACTATTTATTAATCACAATGCTGAAACTCTACTGGAGGATACTATTTGGCGGACACTGCTTCCTGAGGCATTTCACTGGGGTGGGCACAGAATGGCTATGTTTGCTGCCCAGTTTCGTGAAAGAGCCCCTGAAGTATCTGCAAAGGTTAAGGAGGTTCTACCCATTTTAAGGCATGAACTTAATCAGGAATATGTTGTTGGGCATGTAGAAATGCAAAAAGGGGGAAGACTGCAGTTGACACCGTCCAACTTATTATCAACAGTATTCACAAATTTTAGACCAAACGATCTTGGCGTTATTGACTATCATGGCGCTCAAAGACACTATGGAAGGGAGCTGGTGCAGGGGATTAATCTTAACTTAGAAAACAATAGCCAATCATATAGCCAAAGTGCTCTTTATAATTACTCGAATAAATATGCAAACGTAAAAAGTGAGATGGCATCTACTTTTGTTCGTGAACTCTTGTCAGAGAAAGGTGGAAACGAAAAGGCAAAAGCCAATAGCTTAACAGAAACCTTGAAGGAACTATTCTTTACATTCTTTCCTGGAAAAGAGTTTCTTGGGCCACAGCCAACAACTGACGGCCGCCTTGAATTCCCTGTTCGCACTGCAAATGGCAAAGTCCATGATCTTGACGAGCTTTCTGCTGGAGAGAAAGAGATTCTCTATGGATATCTTCGGATCAGAAGCTCGGCCCCAAAAAATTCTATCATATTACTGGATGAGCCGGAACTCCACCTCAATCCACGGCTGATAAGAAATTTGCCTGAGTTCTACAGAAAGCATTTGGGAGAAGCACTCAATAATCAATTATGGCTTGTTACCCATTCCGACTCGTTGCTTAGAGAGGCTGTGGGTAAACCTGGATTTAATGTTTTCCACATGTTCCCATGTGGATTGGATAATGGGAAAGGGCAACTGCGGAAGCTAAATGCAAGCGAAGATCTTGATCTGGCGATGGCTGACTTGGTTGGCGATCTCGCTGCTTATAGGCCCGACGGTGTGGCGATAATTTTTGAAGGCGGTGGAGATACCGATTTTGATCAAAGTATAGTTTCACGACTGTTTTCGAATGAACTTTCTGGGGTGAATCTCCTCTCCGGCAGCAATAAAACAAAAGTTGAAGCGCTTCATGAAATTCTGAATAGGGCATACTCCAAAGGTGACCTGCCAATACGATTTTTTGCAATCACTGACCGTGATTCAGAGGAAGAAGATACCCATAAGGGTATAAGAAGATTTAGTTGGGATGTTTATCATATCGAAAACTACCTACTAGAGCCGAATTTTATTGCTGAAGTCGTTAACTCATTAGAGCCCAATCGAAGATTGGATGCAGACTCGGCGCTTGAAGCTTTACGTCAATGCGCACGTACAGTTGTATTAAAGGTAATTCGACACAAGATGCGCGACTATGTAAATTCACGAATTATAAGATGCGTTGATTTAGGATTCGATCCAGCCGCTGAAGAAATATCACGATTGACTGCTGAGGCGGCTTCACGATCTTTTTCTAGAATAGAAAAGATAGTGAAGAACGAAATAAGTCATGAAATACTATCTGAGAGGCAGAGGGAGTGGAATTTCGAAATAGAGAAGGCCTTTGGAGACGGATCGTGGGTAAAAATACTTCCCGGAAGAGAAATCCTTAAAGCTTTTGTGGCTAGTGAAAAACTGCAAATACCGTATGAGTCACTAAGAAACCTTATCGTAAGTCGAATGGTTGACTCAGGTTACCAGCCAAATGGAATGAAGTCAGTGATCATGCAGATTGTAAATGAAAGCAAGTCACCTAATAAATCGTGAGTTTATTTCAATAATTAAAACCGGCACCGTACAGTGCCGGTTTATTTTTTACTTACTTCAACCCCCTCACCACCTGTATATCCAAATCCCTGATCTTCTTGCGCAGCGTGTTCCGGTTAAGCCCCAACATATGCGCCGCCTTGATCTGGTTACCCCGTGTCGCCGTCAATGACAGGGACAGCAGCGGGCGTTCGACCTCTCGCAGGATGCGGTCATAGAGGCCCGCCGCCGGGATACCGTCCTTATGCGCCGCGAAATATTCGCGCAGGTGGCGTTCGACGGCGGCTGACAGGCCCTCGTTCACCGGTTCCTGCACCGGGGCCGCCGCCGGGTTGGCTTCGGCCAGTTCGGTGTCGATGACGTCGAGGCTGATCACCTCTTGCGAGTAAAGCGCCGCCAGACGCTGGACCATGTTTTCCAACTCGCGCACGTTACCGGGCCAGCGGTAACGCTTGAGCCGGTCCATGGCGGCATTGTCCACACTCTTGGCGGGCAATCCCTGCTGGGCGGCCTGGTTCAGGAAATGGCGGACCAGCGCCGGCACATCCTCTGTGCGTTCGCGCAGCGGCGGCAGGCGGATGGGCACGACGTTGAGGCGGTAGAACAGATCCTCCCGGAACAGGCCCTGGCGGATCAGGGTGCGCAGGTCGCGGTGGGTGGCGGCGACGATGCGGACGTCGGTCTTGATGGGCGTGCGCCCGCCGACGGTCGTGTACTCACCCTCTTGCAACACGCGCAGCAGGCGCGTCTGCGCCTCTAGCGGCATGTCGCCGATTTCGTCCAGGAACAGGGTGCCGCCTTGCGCCTGCTCAAACCGACCCGTCGAACGCATGGTGGCCCCGGTAAAGGCCCCTTTCTCATGCCCGAACAGCTCGCTCTCAATCAGTTCGCGCGGGATGGCCGCCATGTTGATGGCGACAAACGGGCCACCCCGGCGCTTGCCATAATCGTGCAGGGCGCGGGCCACCAGTTCCTTGCCGGTGCCGCTTTCGCCCGTGATCATCACCGTCAGGTCCGTGCCCATCAGGCGGGCCAGGACGCGGTAAATCTCCTGCATGGCCGGCGACCGCCCAATCAGGGGCAGCGCCTCCTCCTCCGCATCCTCCACCGGGGCGGCGACGGGGGCCGGGGCCTGTGCGGGGGCGGACAACGCCTTTTGCACAATGGCCATCAGGTCCTTCAGGTCGAAGGGCTTGGGCAGGTAATCAAAGGCCCCGCGCTCCGCCGCCTTGACCGCCGTCAACAGCGTGTTTTGCGCGCTCATCACGATGATGCGCAGGTCGGGACGCAGTTTCTTGATGCGCGGCACAAGGTCGAGGCCGTTCTCATCCGGCATCACCACATCGGTGATGACCAGATCGCCCTCCCCCTCCTGCACCCACCGCCACAGCGTGGCGGCGTTGCCGGTGGTCTTCACCTCATGTCCCAGGCGGGCCAAAGCCTGGGTCAGCACCGTCCGAATGGCCCGATCATCATCTGCTACGAGAATGGTTGCGCCCATTTTTTAGGCACCCTCTCCGTGACCGTTCTGGTCGGTGACCGGCAGGGAGACCTTGAAGATCGTGCGCTTTGGCACGCTTTCAAAGTCGATGACCCCACCATGGT
The DNA here is from genome assembly GCF_059489915.1 of Niveispirillum sp. CC-CTL257. Taxonomy (NCBI): domain Bacteria; kingdom Pseudomonadati; phylum Pseudomonadota; class Alphaproteobacteria; order Rhodospirillales; family Azospirillaceae; genus Niveispirillum; species Niveispirillum sp. CC-CTL257. The sequence continues at coordinate 1,062,096 of NZ_JCAJXE010000001.1, read as the reverse complement.
CACCGATTATCTTGGCGACCAATGCAAGACCCAGGCCGGTTCCATTCATCTTCGTCGTAACAAAGGGATCGAACAGGTTGGCGCGGATATCCTCGGGTATGCCGGGGCCGTTATCGCCCACGCAAACCAAGAGCGGCAACTGCATCCGGCTGTCCGATCCGGAAACGGCCAGACGCACGCCATGCTGGTACGCCGTGGTCAAAAGAATCTCACCGCCCTGTTCGGGGCAGGCCTCTGCCGCGTTCTTGACCAGATTGAGGAAGACCTGCACCAACTGATCCCGGCTGCCCAGGACGGGCGGCAGGGACGGGTCGTATTTCTCGACAAAGCGGATATGGCGGGCAAAACCGGTCTGGGCGATGCGGCGCACATGTTCCAGGACGGCATGGATGTTGACCGCCTGCCGCTCCAGCGGGCGGCCATCGGTAAACACCTCCATCCGGTCCACCAGGGCCACGATACGGTCCGCCTCGTCACAGATCAGGCGGGTCAGGATCTGGTCATCCTCGCTGGCGTTTTCTTCCAGCAACTGCGCGGCACCGCGGATGCCGGACAGCGGGTTCTTCACCTCATGCGCCAGCATGGCCGCCATGGCGACGACGGAGCGGGCGGCGCCGCGATGGTTCAGCTGCTTGTCGATGCGCCGCGCGATGGAGCGTTCATGGATGGTCAGCACGACAAAGTCCGGCGGATCGCCCAGGGGGGCCGCCTGCATGGTGACGGAATGCGGGCCGATGCGCGCCGTTTCCACCTGAACACCATATTCACAAACGGTGGCATGGGTGATGCGCGCCTGTTCCAGAAGGCCCAGGACGGGGCTGTCCTCCGGGATCAGCTCCGTCAGTTTCGTGCCCAGGACACGCGTGGCCGACACGTCGAAAAATTCCTGGGCTTCCAGATTGATGAAGCGGATCAGCCCCTCCCCATCCACCACCATCACGGGGTCGGGCAGTGCAGCCAGGATGGAGGTCGGGTCGATATCCCCGCCGATGCGGCGGGTCGGCGGCATCCGCGCCATCAGGCGGCGATCCGTTCGGTGACGCCGCGATCCAGTGCCGCGGAATAGAAGGCGATGATCTGCTGCTTCATCTGTTCCGGGTCCTCGCTGGTCATGATCTGATTGCGATAATCGGCCGATCCGTTCATGCCCTTGGAATACCAGGCGACATGCTTGCGGGCGATCTTGATGCCGGCCTCCACCCCGTAATGGGCCAGGATGGCGTCGTAATGTTCCAGGACCGTCTGCATCTGCTCGGCCAGCGGCGGGTCGGGCAGCTTCACGCCGGTGCGCAGGTAATGCATGACCTGGGAAATGAACCAGGGGCGGCCATAGGTGCCGCGCCCGATCATGATGCCATCGGCCCCGGATTCCTCCAGGCAGCGCACGGCATCATCAAAGCTGTTGATGTCGCCATTGGCGATGACGGGGATCTTCACCGCCTCCTTCACCTGACGGATGAACTTCCAATCAGCGGTGCCGTTATACATCTGGCAACGGGTGCGGCCATGGATGGTCAGCATCTGGATGCCGCATTCCTGCGCGATGCGGGCCATGTTGGGGGCGTTCAGGTTGTTGGCGTCCCAGCCCTTACGCGTCTTCATCGTCACCGGAACGGAAACGGCCTTGACCGTCGCCTCCATGATGCGCCCGGCCAGCAATTCGTCCTTCATCAGGGCCGAACCGGCGAAACCGTTCACCACCTTCTTCACGGGGCAGCCGAAATTAATGTCGATGATATGGGCGCCGCGATCCACATTCAGCTTCGCCGCCTCCGCCATCACCTCCGGTTCACACCCCGCCAATTGCATGGAAATGGGTGCTTCGTCCAGGTGCCATTCGGTCTTCAGCAGGCTTTCGCGGGTGGCGCGGATCATGGCCTGACTGGCGATCATTTCCGACACGACCAGCCCCGCGCCCGTGCGCTTTACCAGCCGGCGATAGGGCATGTCGGTGACACCCGACAGGGGTGCCAGGATCACCGGGTCGTCGATACGCACGGAACCGATCTGAAGCGGGGCAAGCGGCTTGACCATGGGACGCGGAACCTTGACCTTGGGTCACGAATATGCACTTTCTTTGTGCAATTTTCGCGAATGCATGAATTTTAGGCACAGAGCTTAACACAGGTCTGTAAAAACACAATATTCACCACCGCATGGCGGTTTTCGCCCCCGCACAGGGGCCACCCATGATGCGGGGGCATTGGCGTGGGCCTAGCATCCGCGCTAGGGTCGCCCCGGTCGTTCATGACAAGAGATGTGGCCCCATGCCCACCTGCACCGCCCTGATCGTCGCCGCGGGACGCGGCCTGCGTTTCGGGGGCGATCTGCCCAAGCAATATCTGGCGCTGGCCGGACAGCCGATCCTGCGCCGCACGGTGGAGGCATTTCTGCGCCATCCACAGATCAATGCCGTGCGCGTCGTCATCGATCCGGCGTTCCGCGACCTTTATGACAAGGCGGTCGATGGCTTGGATTTGGCCCCGCCCATCGCCGGCGGGCCGACGCGGCAGGATTCGGTGATGAACGGGCTGGAGGCGATGGCTGGACACCCAACCGATCTGGTGCTGATCCATGATGCCGCGCGGCCGCTGATTGATGCGCAGGCCATCAGCGATGTCATCGCGGCGCTGGACAGCGGGCCTGCCGCCATCGCCGCCACACCGCTGGCCGATACGCTGAAGCGCGGGACGGTGGCGGGAACCGGGATTGTCAGCGGCGGGACCGTAGACCGCACGGCTTTGTGGCGGGCACTGACGCCCCAGGGCTTCCGCTTTGCCGATATCCTGCCCGCCCATCGCCGGGCCGCCGGCCTGAACCTGACCGATGATGCCGCCGTGGCGGAGGAAGCTGGCCTTCCCGTCACCCTTGTGCCCTGTGACCCGGACAATCTAAAAGTGACCAATCAAGACGATCTGGCCCGCGCGGAAAAGCTGTTCCTGGCCCGTCTGGGCGATGTGCGCACGGGCACTGGCTTTGACGTGCATAAGTTCGCGCCCGGTGATCAGGTCTGGCTGTGTGGCGTATCCGTGCCGCATGACGCGACGCTGGACGGGCATTCGGATGCCGATGTGGCGCTGCACGCCCTGACCGACGCCATCCTGGGCGCCATTTCGGCGGGCGATATCGGCCTGCACTTCCCCCCCAGCGACCCGAAATGGAAGGGGGCAGACAGCGCGCAGTTCCTGCGCCATGCGGCGGACCTGGTCGCGGAAAAGGGCGGGGTCATTGCGCATGTCGATATCACCATCATCTGCGAACGGCCCAAGGTCGGCCCGCATCGCGAAGCCATGGTGGCGCGGGTGGCCGAGATCCTGGGCCTGAACCCGGCGCGGGTGTCGGTGAAGGCGACGACGACAGAGGGGCTGGGCTTCACGGGCCGGCGCGAAGGCATCGCGGCACAGGCCGCCGCCACCGTCCGCCTGCCCCTGATCCTGGAGTAGGCCCATGTTCCCGCCCGATCTGGTGCAGTTGGCTGAGGATATCCGCGACGGGTTCGCGGCCCGTGGCCTGTGGCTGGCCACGGCGGAAAGCTGTACCGGCGGATTGATCGCAGGCTGCCTGACACATGTATCGGGGTCCAGTGCCGTGGTGGACCGGGGGTTCGTGACCTACACCAATGAGGCGAAGACAGAGATGCTGGGCGTGCCGGCATCCCTGATTGCCGAGTTGGGCGCGGTCAGCGGCCCGGTGGCGGACGCAATGGCAGCAGGGGCCGTTGCGCACAGCCGCGCCGATGTGGCGGTGGCGGTCACCGGCATCGCCGGGCCAACAGGCGGGACAGCGACAAAGCCTGTGGGGCTGGTCTTCATCGCGCGGGCCATGCGGGGTGGCGATACGGTGGTGGAGCGCCATATCTTTGCCGGTGACCGCGGGGCAGTGCGCCTTGCCACCGTGAAACGGGCGCTAGAATTGCTTCGGGAAAGCCTTGGATGAGTGCGATCACCCCGACCATCGATCTGGCCGACACCATCCTGCGCGAATGGACCGAACAGCCGGACATCATTGCCGCCTTCCTGGCGGGATCGGTGGCCAAGGGCAATGCCGGGCCGGGATCGGACATCGACGCCGTACTGATCCACCATCATCTGCCGGCGGCGGTGCGGGAAACGCATGAACGCCAGGGTGTGATGGTGGAACTGTTCCTGCATGACCCGGACACGCTGGCCTATTTCTGGGAAGCCGACCGCAAGCAGGGCAAGCCCTCGCTGGCCCGCATGGTGGCCAATGGCCTGCCCATCGCGGGCGACCCCGCCCTGATTGAGGAGCTGAAGCGGCAGGCGCAGGCCGTGCTGGATGGTGGCCCGCCGCCGCTGACGGAGGAGGAGTTGCGCACGCGGCGTTATTCCATCTCCGACCTGGCCGCCGATCTGGCGCAGCCGCGCAGTGCGGCCGAACAGCTCGCCATCGGGTCGCGGCTTTATATCGAGTTGGCGGATTTCACGGTGCGCGCCGCCGGGGCCTGGACCGGCAGCGGTAAGGGGCTGGCCAAGGCGTTGCTGCGGCTGGACCCGATGCTGGCCAGCGCGTTCGAGCATGCGTTCGGGGAACTGTTCGGCGATAAGGACGCCGCCGAGGTACTGGCGCTGGTCGATCTGTGCCTGGAGCCCTATGGCGGTCGCTTCATGGCCGGCGACCGCCGCCCCGCCCCCGCCGACTGGCGGTTGGGGGATTAAGAGCCAGGGGCTGCGCAATACTCGGCCAAGGTATAGGCCGCGTGGATCTGATATTTCGCCCCCGGCTTCATCACGAATTCCGACGCGCCATAGCGCACGAAGCCGCCATCCTTGGCCGGTTTCCAGTCGAACGTATAGCCCAACCGGGTCCACGGTGCCCCGCCCTCCTTCAGGTTCAGGCGCATGTTGGAGGCAAACCAGTCCCAATAGGACTGTTTCTCGGTGCAAGCCGCATCACCCGCCATACAGACGGGACGGCTTGCCGTGCCCGGAACAGCAGGCGGACCCCATTGATCGGCTGTGTCCAGCGTGCAGGTGGCGGCCGTGATATCGGTGATGGGACAAGGGCGAACCAGTTGCGTCGACTCAATCCACAGTTCCACCACCTGGGCATAGGGGTTGGCAGGGTTCAGGCCCAGCCATTGCACCACCCGTTCCGTCTTGGCCGCCGCGTCGCCCGGCGCCTCGGTGCAGAATTCCTTCAACTGCGGCACGGCGGTCACCCAGATCTGGCCCCAGCCGGTCGGCCCACCCGTCGTCTGACTCTTATAGTATTTATCGTAGGCGTAGCTGGACATGGTGGAGGCCATCAGCACCTGCTTGCCATTGGGACCGTCGCGCCAGGACAGTTTGGGATTGTCGGGCGCGATGCGCAGAAGGCCCGGCCCGATGGTCGAAGGCTTCGGGATCGCCGCTTCATAAAGCGAGGTCGCGTAAAGCTGCGCTGGGGTTTGAGCGGACGATGCATCCGCCTTTGTCGGCTTCCCCCCCGTACCGGCACAGGCCGTCAGAGACAAGGACAGGACCGCCAGCAAAACCGCATTACGCATATTATATCCTCCCGCCTTACGAGCTTGAGGAAGGTAATATTATCGGAAAAAAGTAGCAATAGCCTGACCTTACTCGCCCACCGGCTCCAGCCCCGGCAGGGTGGGCAAGGGCGTGGATTTGTCCAGCAGGCCGGCGGCGCGCAGATCATCGACACCGGGCAGGTCGCGCAAGGATTCGAGGCCGAAATGATCCAGGAAATGGGGCGTCGTCACCCAGGTCAGGGGACGGCCCGGCGTTTCGCGCCGCCGTCCCGGTCGGATCCAACCGGCCTCCATCAGGATATCCAGCGTGCCCTTGGACGTAGCCACGCCGCGGATCGCCTCAATCTCCGCCCGCGTCACAGGCTGGTGATAGGCGACAATGGCCAGCGTCTCCACGGCGGCGCGGGACAGTTTGGCCGTCACCTCCACCTCTGTGCGCAGCTGATCGCCCAGGTCGGGGGCCGTGCGGAAGGCCCACCGTCCGCCAGACGCAACCAGATTGACGCCGCGATGGCGGTAGAGATTCTCCAGTTGTAGAAGCAGGGGACGCACCGGCGTGGGGCCGATACGGGCCTGCAGCGCGTCTTCCGTCACTGGATCGGCAGAGGCAAACAGGATCGCTTCCAGCAGACGGACCAACTGATGGTCGGCATTGAAAAGATCGGTCACGTTCCCCCCTCCCCCTCGCGGCGGGCGCGCAGCTGGATGGGCGCGAAGGCCCCGTCCTGACGCAGTTCAAGCTTGCCGGCCTTGGCCAATTCCAGGATCGCAACGAAGTTGCTGGCCAGCATCGACCTTGCCTTCACCCCCTCCCCCCGCCAGCCACCGGGCAGCAGGGTGGAGAGATAGGACCAGTCGGGAATGCGGCCCAGCATGGCCTCCAGCCGGGCCACGGCCTCTTCGATCGAGTATAATTCCGTTACCGGAATGGTGAAGGGTGACTGCCGCGCCTGCCGGCCGGAAATGTCGCCATAGGCCTTCAACAGGTCGTACAGCGACAGGTCATGGCGATGCTTGGCGAAGATCGGCAGGTCTTCCGGCGCGCCACGCGCAAAACGGTCCCTGCCCAGGCGCGGACGCGCCATCAGGCGGGCGGCCACGCCCTGCATCGCCTCCAGCCGCTGCAGCTGCAAGGTCAGGGCGGCGGCCAGCATCTCTGCCGATGGCTCGTCCGGCTGCGGATCGGGCAGCAGCAGGCGGGATTTCAGATAGGCTAGCCATGCCGCCATCACCAGATAATCCGCCGCCAGCTCCAACCGCAGCCGCCGTGCCTCCGCCACAAAGGACAGGAATTGTTCGGCCAATGCCAAGATAGAGATGCGGGTCAGATCCACCTTCTGATCCCGCGCCAAGGTCAGCAGCAGGTCGATGGGCCCTTCAAACCCGTCAATATCCAGCAGCAGCGTCTCACCGGCGGTCGGATTATCGACGGGTCGGCTCTCGTCGAACCCATCGCTCACGATGTCAGGCCAGCCAGCCCGGCAATGGCATTCACGACCCAGTCCGTGGCGGGCCCCAGGATCATGAAGAGCGGGTTGAAATCAAAACCGGCATGGCCCGCCGCGAACGGGATCAGGAACACCACCAGCATCAGGATACCCATGCCATAGGGCTCAATCCGGGACACGGCCATCGCGGCGCGCATGGGCAGGATACCGACCAGTACCCGGCCGCCATCCAACGGCGGCAGCGGGATCAGGTTGAACAGGGCCAGCAGCACGTTGAACTGTAACGACACCGCCAGATTGCTCACCATCCACTGGGCCATGAAATCCGGCGCCATGGGCGCCACATGCAGCAGCAGGGCCGAGATGATGGCCAACAGGAAATTCACCCCCGGCCCGGCGGCGGCGACCCAGATCATGTCGCGTTTTGGATTGCGCAGGTTGCGGAAATCCACGGGCACCGGCTTGGCCCAACCAAACATAAAGCCCGTGAAGATGAACATCGTCATGGGCAGGAGAACGGTGCCGATGGGATCGATATGGCGCAACGGGTTCAGCGACAGGCGGCCCAACATCTGCGCCGTCCGGTCACCAAACTTCAACGCGGCATAGCCGTGTGCGGCTTCATGCAGGGTAATGGCGAACAGGGCCGGCAGTGCCATGATCGACAGCTTGAACAGGATTTCCTGAAAATCGGGCATCGCCTCACCCCGCCAGAAGCCGGTCGAATTCGGCCCGCAAGGCATTGATATCGGTTGGCGGCACCGCCGTAACAAGAGCGGACGCAGCGGACCAGCGCCGCAGGGCAGCTGCGTCCAGCGCGCGGGCATTGGCGACCACGTCCAGCATCTCCGCCATCTGGCCGTTGCAATGCAGAGCGACGTCGCAGCCGGCGGCCAGAACGGCGGCCGTGCGCTGACCCAGGGTGCCGGACAAAGCCTGCATCGACAGATCATCGCTGAACAGCAGTCCGTCAAAGCCGATATGGCCGCGCACGATGTCGCCGATCACAGTGGGGGAGATGCTGGACGGGCGGTCGGCGTCGATATCGGTATAGACGACATGGGCGACCATAGCGGCCGGCAGATAGGACAGAGCCTTGAACGGCGCGAAATCCCAGGCTTCCAGTTCTACCCGCGGAGTGTTGACCACGGGCAGTTCCTTGTGGCTATCGGCGAAGGCGCGGCCATGGCCGGGGATATGCTTGACGATAGGCAGGACTCCACCGGCCAGCAGACCCGCAGCCTGCGACGCCGCCAGGGCCGCCACACGGGCCGGATCCATGGCGAAGGCGCGGTCGCCGATCACGTCATGCGCGCCCGCCACCGGCACATCGGCCACGGGCGCGCAATCCACATCGATGCCAAGGTCAGCCAGCATGGCAGCCAGCAGACGGCCATGCAGCCATGCGGCCTGCCCCGCCTTCTCCGGGTCGGTCAGGTCGCCCACGGAGCGAGCCGCCGGCAGTTCCGGCCAGTGCGGCCCGCGCAGCCGGGCCACCCGCCCGCCTTCCTGGTCAATCAGGATGGGGGCGTGGCGGCCAACGGTTTCGCGCAGATTGTCCACCAGGGCCCGCACCTGATCGGGGCTGTTGATATTGCGGCGGAACAGGATAAAGCCCAGCGGGTTGGCGTCGCGGAAGAAATCCCGCTCCACCGCCGTCAGGATGGTGCCTTCACATCCCAGGACCAGGGCCGCGATATCAGCGGACAATGCTGCACCCCGCACCCTGGGCCGACATGGTGGCGCAGATCTGCTTGGCCCGCGCCTCATCCACGGGGCCACCCTGGATGCGGTAGAAAATGCCCTTGGGCAGCTCAACGCGCACGGTCCGCATGGACATGCCGCCCAGTTCGCCCGCGAATTTGCGCTGCAGACGCTGCCATTCGGCAGTGGCCTTGGCCTCGCTGTCCACGGCGGCCACCTGGATGCGCACGGCGGGGCCACCAGTGGCGGGCTTCGCTGCGGCAGTGGCGGCGGGCGGCGTTGCCGCTGGCGTCGCGGTGGCAGTGGGGGCCGGTGCCGGCTTGGCCACCGGCGCGGCGGGCGGCGGGGCCACCAGGGCCTGGGTCACCTGCCTGGACGGGGCCTGCTGCTGCGGCAGCAATTGCTGCGGCGGCTGTGACGCGCTTGCCACGGGCGGGGCATAGGTGGGCACCGGGGCCGGCGCCACCGGGGCCTGACGGGTGACCTCTTCGGACGGCGGTTCGCGCAGGGCGGAAACCGCACCCTCACCTTCCTCCGCCATCGGCAGTTCTTCCGGCGGCTCCACGGCGTCGGCGCGGGGCCGTTCCATGGGTGCCTCTGGGGGTGGCAGCAAGCGCTCAACCTCGCCCGGCGGGGCGTTGCTGGCGGGGTTCAGCCGGTCATAAACCAGCTTGTCCTGATGCGGCACTTCCATCCCGCCCGGCTGTTCGGGGCGGATCTTGGTGGGGGCCGTATCGGCGCGCAGGATGGGGGCCACGCTTTCGGTGCCGGCCCGCATGCCCTGATTATAGGCGTAGAAGATGATGCCGCCGAACACGATGACGGCACCGGCGATCACGCCGATATTCAACAGGTTGCGGCGGCGCGGTGCGGCGGCCTGATAATAGCCGGCATGCTGCTGCTCATATTCCTGATAATAGGCTTCCTGCGCCTGCTGTGCCGCCGGACCCTGGTGGTACCCCTGCTGGTACTGCGGATCGGCATAGGGGTCCTGGGCCGGGGCGCGGTACCCGGCGGCGGCCGGATCGGCGTAAGTCTCCGGTGCCGGGGCCTGAGGCGGCGGCGGGGGAGCGGCCGCATGCGCCGTCAGGGGTGGCGGGGCGGCATGGCGCTGCGGCTGCACATATTCATCCATCGGGTTGGGTTCACCCTGCGGATGCGGCTGCGGCGGCGTTGCCTGCGGATAGCCGGCACGGGGGCTAAAGGACGGATCGGCGCGGAATTCCGCGCGTGGGGCCGGGCGGCCCGCCGGGGGGGGCGGGTTCTGGCCGTTATCGTCCTCGTCATCATAATAGGTCATGGGAATGGCGCCTCAACGCATTTCCTTGACGGGCTCGACGCCCAGGATATCAAGACCGCAGGCAATCACCTGGGCCACGGAAGTAACCAGCGCCAGACGGGCGCGGGTCAGGTCGGCATCGCCGTCGATCAGGAAGCGCATGTTGGCGTCATCCTTGCCCCTATTCCACAAGCCATGGAAGGAAGAGGCCAGTTCGTACAGATAGAAGGCCACACGGTGCGGCTCATGCGCTTCCGCCGCCGCTTCCACCAGACGGGGGAAGGACAGCATTTGCTTCACAATCGCCACTTCCTCCTCCGACGACAGACGCGTCAGGGGTGCTGCCGCCAGCGATGCCGATGACAGATCAGCACCCGCGTCAGCCGCATGGCGAAGGACGGAATGGCAGCGGGCATGCGCGTACTGCACATAGAAAACCGGGTTTTCCTTCGATTGTTCGGTGACCTTGGCCACGTCGAAATCCAGGGTCTGATCATTGCGGCGGGTCAGCATGATAAAGCGGACAACGCCGGCCCCGACCTCATCGACAATGTCGCGCAGGGTAACGAACCGGCCCGCACGCTTGGACATCTTCACCGGCTGGCCGTCATCCATCAGGTTGACCAGCTGGCATATCTTGACGTCCAGGGCGCCCTTGCCCCCCGTGATGGCGGTGACGGCGGCCTGCATACGCTTCACATAGCCGCCATGGTCGGCACCCAGCACATCGATCAGGTCACCGCCACCCCGGCGAAACTTGTCAAAATGATAGGCGATGTCATTGGCGAAATAGGTGTAGGAACCGTCCGACTTCTTCAGTGGGCGATCGACATCATCACCAAAACGGCTTGCAGCGAACAGGGTCTGGGGGCGCGGCTCCCAATCGTCGGGCTTCTTGCCCTTGGGCGGCTCCAGCACGCCGGTATAGATCAGGCCCTGATCTTCCAGTGCCTTCAGGGCAACCTCCACCGACCCGGCATCGACCAGGGCGCGTTCGGACGAGAAGACATCATGCTTCACGCCCATCTGCGCCAGGTCTTCCTTGATGCGGACCATCATCTGCGCGACGGTGAATTCCCGGAACAGGGGCAGCCATTCGCCCTCCTCCGCGTTTAGGAACTTGTCGCCATACTGGTTCTTCAGGGCCTGCCCCACGGGGACCAGATAGTCGCCGGGATAAAGGCCGACGGGGATTTCAATCGTTTCGCCAAACGCCTCGCGATAGCGCAGGTGGGCGGACCGGGCCAGGACATCAACCTGCGCGCCGGCATCATTGATGTAATATTCCTGCGTGACCTTGAAGCCCGTCTTGACCAACAGACGGGCCAGCGCGTCGCCGACGACGGCGCCGCGGGTGTGGCCCACATGCATGGGGCCAGTCGGGTTGGCCGAGACATATTCGACATTGACCGGCTTGCCTTGGCCCAGGTTGCTAGACCCGAAGCCGGCACCGAGGTTCAGGATGTCGGCCATGCGCGACAGCCAGAAGCCGGTATCGATGCGCAAATTCACGAAGCCGGGGCCGGCGACCGCCGCCTCCGTCACCTTGGCGGCGTCCTTGAGCCGGGCGACCAGCGCATCGGCAATAACGCGCGGCGGCTTGCCAGCAGGCTTGGCCAGGATCATGGCGGCATTGGTGGAGACATCGCCATGGCTGGGATCGCGCGGCGGTTCAACGGTGATTCGGGAGAAGTCCAGCCCGGACGGCAGGTCGCCTGCCTGAACCATCTGGTTCAGCGCATCATGAATCTTGGCTTCGAAGTCTTTGAAAACGTTCATTTTTCCAAACTTGATCAAGTGTATCCGGGCGTGAAGCAACCATCACGGAATCGAGCGATCCGCGAAGGTATCCGGCACCCTACACCGAACCCCCGCATCCGCACAGCATACAGAAATGAAGGGCGGGAATGTGGCGGGCGAACCGACGGAATTCGGCCAGCCAGACAACAATTGCTGCAACGCACCTTAACCAGTTTACGGTTTGGTGTTACCGTCATCGCACCGTCATCCGGCGGTCGCATTTTGGTGGGGGACAGGGGCGAATGGGTATTCATGTCGCGTTGAACCACAAGACCATCTACCGCTATGATCGGCCCGTAAATTTGGGACCCCAGATCGTGCGGTTGCGGCCCGCCCCGCATGCGCGCACCCCCATCCTGTCCTATTCGCTGAAGGTCACGCCGAAGAAGCATTTCCTGAACTGGCAGCAGGACCCGCAATCCAACTGGCTGGCCCGGTTCGTCTTCCCGGAAAAGACCACGGAATTCACGCTGGAGGTTGATCTGGTGGCCGATATGGCCGCCATCAATCCGTTCGACTTCTTCCTGGAACCAGCGGCGGAGAAGGTGCCCTTCACCTATGATCCGCTGCTGGCCAAGGATCTGAAGCCGTTCCTGGAAACCGAGCCGGCAGGCCCCCTGCTGTCGGCCTTCCTGGCGGAGATTGACCGGTCGGAACAGCCGACCGTCAATTTCCTGATGGGCCTGAATGCCAAGCTGCAAAGCGCCATCGGCTATGTCATCCGCCTGGAACCCGGCGTGCAGACGCCGGAAGAGACGCTGGAGAAATGCACCGGGTCCTGCCGCGACAGCGCCTGGCTGATGGTGCAGGCGTTGCGCCACCTCGGTCTGGCTGCGCGTTTTGCGTCGGGATACCTGATCCAACTGGTGGCCGATCAGAAGCCGCTGGAAGGGCCGGAAGGGCCGACGGCGGATTTCACCGACCTGCATGCGTGGTGCGAGGTGTATCTGCCGGGTGCCGGCTGGATCGGGCTGGACCCGACCTCCGGCCTGATGGCCGGTGAAGGGCATATTCCCGTTGCCTGCACGCCCGACCCGTTCAGCGCCGCACCCGTCACGGGCGGGCTGGAACTGTGCGAGGTGTCGTTCGAACATCAGATGTCGGTCACCCGCATCCGCGAACAGCCGCGTACCACCAAGCCCTATTGGCCCGAACAATGGGCCGCCATCGACGCGCTGGGCCGGCAGGTGGACCGGGAGATCGTGGACGGCGATATCCGCCTGACCATGGGCGGAGAGCCCACCTTCATTTCCATCGATGATATGGACGGCGCGGAATGGAACACATCCGCCCTGGGCCCCACCAAACGCCTGCTGTCCGGCGACCTGATCCGCCGGTTGAAGCGGCGCTTTGCCCAGGGCGGCCTGCTGCATTTTGGCCAGGGCAAATGGTATCCCGGCGAAAGCCTGCCGCGCTGGGCCTTACAGCTTTATTGGCGCAAGGATGGCGACGCGCTGTGGACGCATGAGGAATATCAAGCGGACGAGCGCCGGGATTACGGCTTCAAGGCCGACCATGCCGAGCTGTTCATCAAGACCCTGGCCGAGAAGCTGGGTATCCCCGGCGATTACGCGCGCGCCGCGTTTGAGGACCCCTGGTACTATATCAACAAGGAACGCAAGCTGCCGGTCAATGTCGATCCGTTCGACAGCAAGCTGGACAATGAGGAAGAGCGCGCGCGTCTGGCCAAGGTGTTTGAGCGCGGGCTGGATCAGCCCATCGGCTTTGCCCTGCCGCTCAACCGTCGGCATGAGGCGACGGGGCCGGTCTGGCTGTCTTCCGCCTGGGCAACACGAACGGAAAAACTGTTCCTGGCACCGGGCGACAGTCCGGTCGGGTACCGCCTGCCGCTGGGGTCGCTGCCGTGGGTGGCACCGGCCCAGTATCCCTACCATTACGAACAGGACCCGTTCGATCCGCGCACGCCCTTGCCGGCGTATGAGGAACTGACGCAGCTGGTGGCAGAGAATAAAGGCCGTACCGAACCCAGCGAGCAGCATCGCCGCATGGCCGATGTCCGTGAGGGCGTGCCCGACAAGGGGCAGTCGGCCTGGTGGGTGGTGCGCACCGCCCTGTGCGTGGAACCGCGCGACGGCCGGCTTTATATTTTCATGCCCCCCACCTCCTATCTTGAGGATTGGGTGGAACTGATCGCGGCGATTGAGGCGGCCTGTGTCGAGCTGGACATGCCCGTGGTCCTGGAAGGCTATGGCCCGCCCAAGGACCCGCGTCTGGCCAATATCGCCGTCACGCCCGATCCCGGCGTGATCGAGGTGAATGTCCACCCGGCCAGCAGCTGGGACGAACTGGTCCGCAACACCACGGAACTGTATGAGGATGCACGGCAAAGCCGGCTGGCGACGGAAAAATTCGCCCTGGACGGACGGCATGTCGGGACCGGCGGTGGCAACCATGTCGTGGTGGGCGGCCCAACGCCGGGCGACAGCCCGTTCCTGCGCCGGCCAGACGTGCTGCGTTCGCTCCTGACCTACTGGCAAAATCACCCTGCCCTGTCCTTCCTGTTCTCCGGCACGTTCATCGGCCCGACCAGCCAGCATCCGCGCGTGGACGAGGCGCGGCATGACAGCCTTTATGAGCTGGAAATCGCCTTCAAAATCCTGGACGAGGCCGGCACCAACTGCCCGCCCTGGCTGGTGGACCGCGCGTTGCGCCATCTGCTGGTCGATGTACAGGGCAACACCCACCGCAGCGAATTCTGTATCGACAAGCTGTACAGCCCCGACAGTTCCACGGGCCGCCTGGGCCTTCTGGAACTGCGCAGCTTCGAGATGCCGCCGCATGCGCAGATGAGCATGGTGCAGCAGCTTCTGCTGCGCACCCTTATCGCCTGGTTCTGGAAACAGCCCTACCGCGCCAAGCTGGTGCGCTGGGGCACCAAGCTGCATGAACGTTTCATGCTGCCGCATTTCGTCAGCCAGGATATCCAGGATGTCGTCAATGACCTGCGCGGCGCTGGTTATGCGTTTGAGGAAAGCTGGTTCAAGCCGCATCTGAATTTCCGGTTCCCCACCCTGGGCCATGTCAGCCAGCGCGGCCTGACGCTGGAACTGCGGTCAGCGTTGGAGCCTTGGCATGTGCTGGGGGAGGAGCCGGGCGGCGGCGGCACCGTCCGTTTCGTGGACAGCAGCCTGGAGCGGGTGCAGGTAAAACTGGCCGGTGCCACGGACGAAAGGTTCATCGTCACCTGCAACGGACGTAAGGTTCCCCTGCATCCGACCGGCACAGAAGGGGAGTTCGTGGCGGGGGTGCGGTACCGCGCATGGCAGCCCCCTACCTGTTTGCACCCAACGATCCCCGTGCATACGCCGTTGATCTTCGATATCGTGGACAGCTGGACGGGTCGCTCGATTGGCGGCTGCACCTATCACGTTGCACATCCGGGTGGGCGGAACTTCACCACCTTCCCGGTCAATGCCAACGAGGCAGAGGGGCGGCGGCTGGCTAGGTTCTTCCCGTTCGGCCACACGCCGGGGCCTATGGCGGCCCCGATTGAGATCAGAAACCCCGAGTTCCCGTTGACCCTTGACTTACGCCTTGGCTGAACCTTCCCGCGACAATGCGGCCGCACATGCCGAACCCTGGGACGAGATGGTCACCGGTGACGGGCATGTGCGCGCCCATTGGCAGGGTTTCATCTCGTCCGGTGCCGCCGATGGCGCATCAATGGCGGAGCGCTGGGATGCGGGCCAGCGCCTGCTGTTTCAGAATGGCGTGACCTATCACGCCTATGCCGACCCGCAGGGCGTGGAGCGGCCCTGGCCGCTGGACCCCATCCCCCTGCTGCTGCCGCAGTCGGAATGGCATATGATCGCGGAGGGGCTGCGTCAGCGGGCGCGGCTCCTGGATCGGGTGCTTGCCGACCTTTATGGTGAACAGACGCTGGTGCGCGACGGTGTGCTGCCGCCGGCCCTGGTGCTGGGGGATCCGGGTTTCCTGCGCGCCTGTCACGGGTTGAACCTGCCCGCCGGATCGCGCCTGACCCTGATCGCTACCGACATGGTGCGCGACCGCGACGGCATCTGGCGTGTGCTGGCCAGCCGGACACAGGCACCCACGGGCACCGGCTACACGCTGGAAAACCGCGTGGTGATGAGCCAGACGCTGGCGGAGGCGTTCCGGGGCTGCAATGTCGAACGGCTTTCGCCCTTCTTTGAGCAGCTGCGTCAGACGCTGATCACCTTGGCCCCGCGCCGGTCCGGCCCCGATGGCTGCCCGCGCATGGCGCTGCTGACACCCGGCCCCCTGAACGAGGCCTATTTCGAACACGCGTTCCTGGCCCGCCATCTGGGCCTGACCCTGGTTGAAGGCGCGGACCTGACGGTGCGCGATCAGGCCGTCTATCTGAAAACCCTGGGCGGGCTGGAACGGATCGACGTGATCCTGCGCCGCGTCGATGATGATTTCTGCGACCCGCTGGAGCTGCGTCCAGACAGCATCCTGGGTGTGCCCGGCCTGCTGGAGGCGGTGCGCGCCGGCAATGTCATGGTCTGCAATAGCCTGGGTAGCGGGTTGACGGATTCGGTGGCCCTGATCCCCTGGATGGGGGCCTTGTCCCGGCATGTGCTGGGCGAGGCGCCGTTGCTGGCCGATGTCCCCACCTATTGGGGCGGGGATGCGCGGCAGCGGGCGGAGATGGTGGCAGGGCTGGACCGGCTGGTCTTCCGCCCCGCCTTTTCCAGCCTGGGCCACCGCACCAGCTTCGGCCCCGAACTGAATGGGGCCGCACGCCAGGAACTGGCGGCCAGCCTGCGCCGCCGGCCACAGGACTGGGTGGCACAGGAACCCATCGTCCCCTCCACCGCGCCTGTCTGGCGCGAGGGCAAGAAGGTGGCGCGGCCCTTGGTGCTACGTGCCTTTACCTGCGCCACGCCGGATGGCGACTGGACGGTGATGCCGGGCGGTCTGGCACGCATTTCCGCCGATGAACGCTTTGCCTCCGTAACCCTTCAAACGGGGGCCGGTGCCAAGGATGTCTGGATCATCGGGGCCACCATCGGGCAGCCGCAGCGCCGGCGCGGTTCGGCGGCCATGATGCCGGATGGCGGCGGGGACACGGGTCCGCGCACCGGTGACCTGCCTTCGCGCGCCGCTGACCACCTGTTCTGGGTCGGACGTTACGCCGAACGGGCCGATGCCGCTGTGCGCACGCTGCGCGCCGCCGCCCGCCGCCTGACCGATGATGCCCATCCGGGGGCGGAGGAGGAGTTGGTGCCCCTGCTGCGCCTGATGGGCTTTACCGGCATGATCCCGATGGAGATTTCGGGCCTGCCGCAGGCCGATGCCGCGCGCGGCATGCGTCAGGCGCTTGAGATTGTGGCCGATCCCGCCAATCCCGGTGGATTGCGTGCCACCATGGAACGGCTGCGCCGTGCGGCATCGGGCGTGCGCGACCGGCTGCCGGGGGAATTCAGCCGTGTGCTGACGGTGCTGGGCGATGTCGCCTCACAGCCGTTGAAAGCAGAGCCGGCGGCCATGCAGTTGCGCCTGGATGAGGTGTCGCGGCTTCTCGCCTCCCTGATCGGGCTGGAACTGGACGGCATGTCGCGCGGGCCGGCCTGGCGGTTCCTGGTGCTTGGCCGGCGGCTGGAACGCGCCATAGGCATTGTCGGGGCCTTCAATGGTTGTGGCCTGGGATCGGGCACGGCGGGGACCGTGGCGTCCCTGTCGGTGTTGCTGGAACTGGCGGCGGCGGGTGCCGCCTATCGCGACCAACATCCCGTCGGCATCCGGCGTGAACCGGTGCTGTCGCTGCTGCTGGCCGATGATGAACATCCCCGCTCTCTGGCATTCCAGATCAAAACGGTGCAGCGCCAACTGGTGAAGCTGCCGCCCATCGACGCGGAAGGGCTGGAGGTCAGCCCGACCAAGCTGGCCAATGACCTGCTGGAGACCGCCGCCGGCATGGTGGCGGACCCGCAGCCGACACGCGACCCGACGGCGCTGGCCGACCTGACCGACCGGTTGGGCCGGCTATTGCCGGAAATCTCCAACCTGCTCAGCCAGGCTTATTTCAGCCATGTCTTTGCCCGCACGACGTGAAGAGGATGCCGTGAACGGCGAAGACAGCGTGACACGCGGTTGCGTGCGGTACAGATGCACCCATGTGACCCGCTATGACTATGGCGACACAGTGATCAGCGCCCATATGCTGGCGCATCTGGCCCCCCGTGCCCATCCGCGCCAGACCAACCATCATGCTGACCTGACCGTCCTGCCGCGACCGGGTGTCATAACCAGCCGCAGTGACTGGTTCGGCAATCCCGTCACCTACGCGGCCCTGCACACCCCGCATCGGGAATTGAAGGTGACGGCGGAGATCGACGTTACCGTCGCACCACCCCCACCCTTCACGCCAGATGCGACACCAGCTTGGGAAGAGATCGCCGCCCAGGCGGCAAGTCTGGCCGAAGCGCTCGAATTCGTGCGGCCGTCGGCCCGCGTGCCGCTGGCCGATACGGCACTGACCCTGTTCGCGGCGGCGTTCTTCCCTGCCGGGCGGCCTGTGGGTGCCGGGGCGATGGACCTGACGCGCCGTATCCATGATGATTTCAGCTTTGATCCCACCGCCACAACCGTCAGCACACCGATCTCAGAGGTGCTGGCCCGGCGGCGCGGTGTGTGTCAGGATTTCGCGCATCTGATGATCGGTGCGCTGCGCGCGCTTGGCCTGCCCGCCCGCTATGTCTCCGGTTACCTGCGCACCCTGCCGCCGCCGGGCAAGGAAAAGCTGAAAGGGGCCGATGCCAGCCATGCCTGGGTACAGATCTGGTGTGGCGAGGCCGATGGCTGGATCGATCTGGACCCCACCAATGGCCGGCAGTGCGACACAGACCATGTCACCCTGGCCTGGGGCCGGGATTATGACGATGTCTGCCCGCTGCGCGGCGTGATCATGGGCGGGGGCAGCCATGGCGTTCTGGTCGCCGTCGATGTGGAACCAGTGGGTGCCTGAATCCCCTTGCCAGCGCGCATAGGATGTAATCTCCTGTCAGCATCATCTGGCAGGGAGGCACCGTCCATGACCGCCAGTTTGTTGCCCATCCGCTTGATCCTTCTGCTTGTTCTGGCCACCGGATCGGCATCGGTTGTGGCCCTTGCGCAGCAACCGCTGGCTGAACCCATCCGTATGGCCGGCAAGATGCTGATGGTCTCTAACGACGAAGGCACAACGGAACAGCGGTTCCGCGCCGACGGCACCTATGTGCTTCGTCCGGTCGGCATGCTGGCCGTGCTGAACCCGAAGGACATCCGGACGGGGCGCTGGCGCATGGTGTCTGACACCATGGTGTGCAGCCGGCAGACGGAACCCATTCAAGGCGAAGAAAACTGCCTGAATCTGACCGACCGGCGCGTGGGCGAAAGCTGGAGCGTGCTGGCGGTACGTGGCGGCAATACACAGCTGGTCATCCTGGAGACGGAACCCGAAAAGGTGCCGGGCGACGCAGGGTCGTAGGCCAGATGGGTTCCCCCCCTGCCGCCAATGCGCTATAGACCGCGCTTCACAGAATTTAGCAGGTGCAGTTGAGATGCAGGTCGGCATCGACATGGGTTTGACGGCGGAAGGGCGCGCCGCCACGATGGACCTGGAGGAATTGCTGGCTACCCGCCTGCTGGTGCAAGGCAATTCCGGGTCCGGCAAGTCGCACCTGCTGCGCCGTCTGCTGGAACAATCCGCCCCCTGGGTTCAGCAATGCGTCATTGATCCCGAAGGGGATTTCGTGACCCTGGCCGACAAGTTCGGCCATGTGGTGGTCGATGCCGCCCAGCATACCGAGTCGTCCCTGCAGAAGGTCGCAGCCCGCGTGCGCCAGCACCGCGTATCGGTGGTGCTGTCCCTGGAAGGGGCCGATATCGAGGGGCAGATGCGTCTGGCCGCCGCCTTCCTGGGCGGGCTGTTCGATGCGGAGCGCGATTACTGGTACCCGATGCTGGTGGTGGTGGACGAGGCGCAGCTGTTCGCGCCGGCCGCATCCGGTGAAGTGTCAGACGAGGCGCGCAAGGCCAGCCTGGGCGCCATGACCAACCTGATGTGCCGTGGCCGCAAGCGTGGGCTGGCGGGCATCATCGCCACCCAGCGTCTTGCCAAGCTGGCCAAGAATGTCGCCGCCGAAGCCAGCAATTTCCTGATGGGCCGTACCTTTCTGGATATCGACATGGCCCGCGCGTCGGACCTTCTGGGGATGGAGCGCCGTCAGGCAGAGATGTTCCGCGATTTGCAGCGCGGGCATTTCGTGGCCCTGGGGCCAGCGGTGTCCCGCCGCCCCCTGCCCATCAAGATCGGCCATGTCGAAACCTCTGGCCGGGGCGGCAGCCCGAAGCTGATGCCCCTGCCCGACCAGCCGCATGCCGATGCGCGCGACCTGATCCTGACACCGTCCGCCGAAGAACTGACCGCCCCGCCGCCGCCCGTTCGCCGCGCGCCGCCGACGCCGCAGCCAGACATCAACGCCGCCCTGCGGTTGGCCGGGCAGCGTCAAGCGGAAATGGCCGCCACCGCCGCCCTGAACCCCGAACCATCGCTGTTCGAGGCGGCAGAGAATGACGAGAAGCTGGACGAGGTGCTGCGTCAGGTCCTGTCCGACCCGGATGCCGCCTTCCGCACCGATGCCGTACTGTATCAGGATTTCCTGGTCCGCTGCCGTATCCACCGGCTGCGCGGGGAGACGCTGGACATGCCGGCCTTCCGCCGCCGCCTGTCGGTGATCCGGGCCGGGGTGGATGCCGAAGGGGCGGACGATCCCGACTGGACCGCCGCCGAACAGGCCGCCAAAACCCTGCCGGAGGATATGCAGGGCGTGTTCCTGCTGCTGGCGCGGGCCGCCCTGTCACAGGCCCCCTGCCCGTCGGATGCCGAGGTGGCGCGGGCCTGCGGCAGCCGGTCACCGGGCCGTGCCCGACGGCTTCTGTCCTACATGGAACAGCGCGGCGTGATCGTGCAGCGGACACTTATCGGTGGCTTGCGCTCCATCGGACTGCCGCATCTGGGCCGTGAAACGGCGGCAGGCGATCCCAACGCCCCCGACCCGCTGGAGGCTGTGGAAACGCGCGCGGAGGGCGACCTGCTGGCCGGGATCGGGTGACAGCCGCAACGGTGATCTGAAACACCGTTCAATTCTATCCCAATGACCACTGTTCAGCGCTATCCCAATAGCTTACGGTCAAATCTTAATAAATTGTGAGGGCGATAGATCGGTGGCGACCAGTGAGAGGTTGATCCGGCGCGGGCTGCAACGGCTCGCGCTTCTCGCCGCTATCGTGCTGAGCGCGCATGGGGGCATTGCGGCAGCAGACACGCAGCCGCAGGTGCTGCGTGTCGGGTTGGACGCGGTCGCCGCGTCCGCCGATCCCCATCGGCTTTATTCCGTCGACAGTCGCAATCTGGCCTTTCATGTTTTCGAACCGCTGGTCATGCCGGATGACGGGCTGGGGATCGTGCCCTGGCTTGCCACCGGTTGGGAGATGCAGGGAGATCGGACCTGGGTCATCAGGCTGCGCCCCGATGTCCGGTTCCATGATGGCAAGCTTCTCTCACCCCATGATGTGGCCTTCACCTTCTGCCGGCTGGACAGTCTGGAGAATGGGCCAATGGCCGGGCTGATCACCGGCGTGGAACAGGCGGTGGCACGCGATGCCAACACCCTGGTCATCACAACACGTGGAAGCATGCCGCTATTGCCGCACGTCCTGACCCTGCTGCCCATTGTTCCGGCCCCGAACGGCTGGAAAGGTTCCTATCAGCCGCGCGGATGCGCCGGGATGGGGCAAGGGTTGGCGGCGCTGACGGAACAGCAGTTCATGGACGGCAAGGTGCCGGGCACCGGCCCTTATCGTCTGGCCGCCTTCAGCAGCGGTGTCAGTGCAGATCTGGTCCGTGCCGATGGTTATTGGGGTGCACGACCGCATTGGGAGCGGGTGCAACAGATCCTGCTTGATACCGGGGCGGCCCGTGCCCGGGCACTGGTATCGGGAGAGGTCGATATCATCAATCAGGTGGTGCCGGAAACACTGGATTTCCTGAATACCCGCGCAGATATCAAGGTCGTGGACAGCAAGGCCCTGCGCATGTTGATGCTGACCGTCAATCTTGGCGGACAGTTGTCGGACGTGAGAATACGCCGCGCCCTGGCCATCGCCATCGACCGGACGGCATTAAGCCGCCGCACCGCACCGGGAAGCGCCGAGCCGGCGGACCAGATGGCCCCACCGGGCATTCCCGGATATACGCCCGCAGCCGCCCTTCCCTTTGATCAGGCGGAGGCACAGCGGTTGATGCGGCAGGCAGGTGTGGGGGAAGGAGAGCGTCTTCGCCTCCGCCTGATTACCGTGGAACCTTTCGCGCGGGTGGCGGAAGGGGTGGCCCGTTACCTGCTGGCCATCGGGGTACAGCTGGATATCCGCTACGCCAGCGTGGGCGAGGCGTTGCCATTACTGCGCGGTCGGGATTACGACCTGTTCCTGGGCAGCCGGGTGCCGTTCACCGGCGAAATGGGCTATTCCAACTGGGAACTGCTGCACTCGCCGCAGGCCGACATCAAGGCCGGCAGCCAAAATGACAGCGGGTATAGCAACCCGGAACTGGACCAGATCCTGTCAAAGGCCATAGTGGAACCGGATGCTAGCCAGCGTGAGACGCTGTTGCAGCAGGTGGCCGTGATCGCCAGCCATGATCTGCCTTATATCCCCTTGCTGCGCACCACCCGCCGCTGGGCCATGCGTGCAGATATCCGCTTTGACGGGCGGGTGGATGGCAACACGCTTGCCACCCTGATCACACCCGCCTCGGCCAGCACGCAGTAAGCGGGCGCAACCCCGTCCCCTGTCGCCGCCCCTTGCAATGACGGATGCTTGGGGTCATGGTGCCGGCCATCGTTACGACAGCGCCGGGGAGAGCGCCATGCCCACGGGCACCGTCAAATGGTTCAACAGCGCCAAAGGCTTTGGCTTCATCACGCCCGAGGATGGCGGCGAGGACGTGTTCGTCCATATTTCCGCCGTTCAGTATATCGGCCTGCCTACCCTGAAAGAGGGGCAGTGGCTGCAATATGAGGTCGAGATGAACCGCAAGACCCGCAAGCCGCAAGCTATCAATCTGCGCAATTGAGCGTTTGTTCCGGCGCTAACCACCGGGCAAGCTGAATAGCACCGTCACGCAAGGGGTTGCGTCGCCGCCATTCGATGGTATGAAGCGGCGCAGAGGGGCTATGTGCCCCACCTCATTTCAGTTATAGGAACCGGACCCATGTCCACACTTCATAAGCAGGCAATGGAAGCCGTCCTGAAAGCCGCCGAGATGGATATCCTCGGCACGCTGGAGGAACAGGGCATCAAGGACCGGTACAGCGAGGAAGGCGACCAGACCGCCATGGATGTCGCCATCCTGCACGGCTACCGCGTCTTCATGCGCATCTGCGAGGCAAACGGCATCACCGCCGACGCGGAACTGTTTGTCGAAATGGCCGGTGAGCTGGCCGATGACATCGCCCAAGATGGCGGCAGCGAAGAGTAAGGCAACGGTCAACATTATCGGCGACGACCGCCGCCGCGCGGCCCGTGCCGCGTGAGCCAAGCCGCCGGATGGCGGCGCCCGGCGCTTGAGGGAACAAGAAACCAAGGAGGCCGGGCGGCGGATCAGCCCGCCCGGCGGCCCTTGGCATTATTGCTGTTGCTTTCCGCTTCGGCGCTGCCCTGCTTCAGGGCGATCGACAGGCTGTCCCAGGCGGCGTCCATGGCCTGATTCTGGGCGCCATCCTCTGCCGCCATTTCCCGGATCATCTTGACCATATCGTCGGGCACGCAGGCCGTTTTCACAGCACGACCACCGAAATCGGCCTGACGCGGAAACACGCAGAGCACGCGCACGCGCACTAACGGGAAACGGCTGCGGATGGCCGTGATCAGTGGGTGCAGCTGCAGGACGGGGTTGATGAAGGTGCCGACCGTATGGTCGGGCCGTACATATTTCCACTGCCCCGCATTCTGGTTGCAGCGGACCTGTCCCGCCACGTCGGGTGGCGCCGACATGATCAACAGCACACTGGCCGGCAGGCGCAGGACATTGTCGATGCGCACCAGACCCGCCTTGCCCCCACCGATCTTCACATCGTTCAGCATGGGGTAGGAAAGTTCTTCAAGCTCCATGCGGCGCTTGAACAGCTCGGCATTATACTGCTTGACCGATGTGGGCTTGGCGCGCTTGGGCTTTACCGAGAGGGCGAACGTCACCACCAGCGTAATCACCACCAGGGCGATCGCCGAGAAGGTGATGAGATCGACAACCGCGACCCCAAACCATTTCGCAAGTTCCGTCAGCATGGGGCAGGAAATAACCCAGAATGATCCCGATGTCACGACCGGGCAGGTTACGATTGTATCAAGGCAGCCCTTCCCCACCCCTGCCCAAAACGCGCGCGTCCTATAACAATCCTGTGCTTGGCGACAATGATCGGGCGCTTTAAGGTCCCTGCCCGGTCACAATCCGTCCCAACCAGGGGAAAATAAATGTCGTTCCTTGCCGACCGCCTGTCCCGCATTAAGCCGTCACCCACCATCGCGGTGACCAGCAAGGCCCGCGCGCTGAAAGCCGCTGGCCGCGATGTGATCGGTCTGGGCGCTGGTGAACCCGATTTCGATACGCCGGAAAATATCCGCGCCGCCGGCATCCGCGCCATCGAGCAGGGCCAGACCCGTTACACCGACGTGGACGGCACGCCGGACCTGAAAAAGGCCATCTGTGCCAAGTTCGCGCGCGAGAACGGCCTGACCTACACGCCCGATCAAGTGACGGTGGGCGTGGGCGGCAAGCAGGTGCTGTACAATGCCCTGATGGCCACGCTGAACCCCGGTGACGAGGTGATCATCCCCGCCCCCTATTGGGTCTCCTACCCGGACATGGTACTGCTGGCCGAAGGTACGCCCGTCACGGTCGCCTGCCCGGCGGAAAACGGCTTCAAGCTGCTGCCAGCCGACCTGGAAGCGGCCATCACGCCGAAGACCAAGTGGCTGATCTTGAACAGCCCGTCCAATCCGACGGGTGCGGCCTATACCGCAGACGAGTTGAAGGCGCTGGGTGAGGTGCTGTTGAAGCACCCCCATGTCTACATCATGACCGACGATATGTACGAACATCTCGTCTATGAGGATTTCAAGTTCACCACCATCGCCCAGGTCGTGCCGGCCCTTTATGACCGCACCCTGACGGTGAATGGCGTGTCCAAGTCCTATTCCATGACCGGCTGGCGCATCGGCTACGCGGCGGGTCCCAAGGCCCTGATCAAGGCCATGGGCATCATCCAGAGCCAGTCGACCAGCAACCCGACCAGCATTTCCCAGGCCGCCGCCGTGGAAGCGCTGAACGGTCCGCAGGATTTCATCAAGGAACGCGCCGCCGTCTTCCAGACGCGCCGCGATCTGGTCGTGTCCATGCTGAACCAGGCATCGGGCCTGAACTGCCCCAACCCGGAAGGCGCCTTCTACGTCTATCCGTCATGTGCCGGCACCATCGGCAAGACGGCACCGACCGGCAAGGTCATTGAGACGGATGAGGATTTCGCGTCCGAACTGCTGGAAGCCGAGGGCGTGGCTGTGGTGCATGGCGCGGCCTTTGGCCTGTCCCCGTTCTTCCGCATTTCTTATGCCACCAGCACCGACGTGCTGGAGGAAGCCTGCACGCGCATTCAGCGCTTCTGCGGCAGCCTGAAGTGACCCGTTAAGCGTCGCATGCAGGCTTCGCCTTTATGCGACCTACGATAACGCCTTGTTTCGTAGGTCGCATAAGCGAAGCGCATGCGACGGCCTACGCCAGGATATCAAGCAGCCGCTCAAAATTCTGCTGATCGGCCTTGATCACGGCGGCACTGATGCCTGCCGTAACTTCTGCCTGTTTCACATCCAGGATCACAGCGGGGTCGGCATTGCCGCTGGCCACGACATCGGCGGCCACCTGTAGCGCTGCCTGCGCGTCCTGAAAGCCTTCAAGGCTGGCGCGGGTCAGGTCGGGCGGGGTGCTGGTGATGGATGAGATCGACATGATGCACAGGATAGCATGGCCGGCATCGGTGTGGCAGGGGTGAAACAGACCTTGCGACGATGTAGGCTGCGTGCCGCACACCGCAACGGGATTTGACCGCCATGGACAGCATCGACCGCCAGGATATCGCCACCATCATGGATGCCCTGGGCCGCCGCGCCCGCGCCGCATCTGCGATTGTCGCGACGGCACCAGCAGACGCGCGGGACAAGGCATTGCGGGTGGCCGCCAACACTCTGCGCGCCCGCACCGCCGACATCCTGGCCGCCAATGCCATGGATATGGATGCGGCCACGGAAAAGGGCCTGTCGGGTGCCATGCTGGACCGGCTGATGCTGAACCCAGCCCGCATCGAGGCCATGGCCAAGGGCCTGGAAGAGATCGCCGACCGGCCCGACCCGCTGGGTGCCGTGCTGGAGCGCTGGGAACGGCCCAATGGCTTACGGTTTGAGAAGGTGCGTGTGCCGCTGGGCGTGATCGCCATTATCTTTGAAAGCCGGCCCAACGTGACCGCCGATGCCGGTGGCCTGTGCCTGAAATCGGGTAATGCCGCCATTCTGCGCGGCGGATCGGAAAGCTTTCATTCCGGTCGCGCCATCCTGGCGGCATTGCATGCGGGGCTGGATGCGGCGGGGCTGCCGCGTGACGCCATCCAGGCCCCGCCTACCACCGACCGCGCCGCCGTGGGCGAATTGCTGACCATGACGCGCTGGATCGACGTGGTGATCCCGCGCGGCGGCAAATCGCTGACGGGGCGGGTGGCCGCCGAAAGCCGGGTGCCGGTGATCTATCACCTGGACGGCATCTGCCATGTCTATCTGGACAAGGATGCCGATGCCGACAAGGCGCGCCGCGTCACGCTGAACGCCAAGATGCGCCGTACCGGCATCTGCGGGGCGGCAGAAACGCTGCTGGTCCATCGTGATGTGGCGGGCCGCCTGCTGCCCCCCATCCTGAACGACCTGATCCAGGCGGGTTGCGAGGTGCGCGGTGATGACGGCGTGCAGGCCCTGGATGCGCGGGTGAAGCCGGCCACGGACGAAGACTGGGACACCGAATATCTGGATGCTATTCTGTCGGTGAAGCTGGTGGACGGTGTGGACGAAGCCATCGATCATATCGGCCGCCATGGCAGCCACCATACCGACAGCATCGTGACAGAGAACGAAGCCACCGCCGACCGGTTTCTGACGCGGGTGGACAGCGGCATCGTCCTGCACAATGCTTCCACCCAGTTCGCCGATGGCGGTGAGTTCGGATTCGGGGCCGAAATCGGCATTTCGACGGGCAAGCTGCATGCACGCGGGCCGGTTGGGGCCGAACAGCTGACCAGCTATAAATATGTGGTACGCGGTGATGGGCACACCCGGCCCTGATCACGCCCGCCCTGCCCTGCCGATGACGCATGGCCACCGCCTACCCACCCCGCCGAAACCGGGGGCGGGCACGCTGTGGCGGGGCTTGCGCGTCGGCCTGCTGGGCGGGTCATTCAACCCCGCGCATGCAGGCCACCGGCATATGTCGCTGATGGCGCTGCGGGCCTTGAACCTGGATCAGGTTTGGTGGCTGGTCAGCCCGCAGAACCCGCTCAAGCCCTTGGATGGCATGGGGAAGCTGTCCGACCGGTTGGCCGGCGCGCGCAAGGTCGCCAACCACCCGCGTATCGTGGTCAGCGACATCGAAACACGGCTGGGCACCCGCTACACGGTCGATACGCTGGCGGCGCTGAAGGCACGGTTCGGGGCCACGAAATTCGTCTGGCTGATGGGGGCCGACAATCTGTGTCAGGTGCCGCGCTGGCGCGACTGGACCCGGATTTTTGACAGCGTGCCGGTTGCGATCTTCCCGCGACATCCCTATTCTACCATTGCGCTGGGCGGCAAGGCTTCCCGGCGTTTTGCCGTTGCGCGTGTGGATGCGCGGCGGGCGGGTGGCCTTGCCGACCTGCCGCCGCCGGTCTGGGTGTTCCTGGACGTTCCTCTGCACCCAGCATCGGCAACGGCGATCCGGCAGGGGCTGGATGGCAAAGGCCTTTAAGGATTGATTTCGGTGAACCAGATCGTGAGCGCAGAGACTTCCCACAACCCGGCCGCCGGCGCCGCCGCCAACGCGGACATGCCGGAGCGCACCCTTGAACTGATCCTGGCCGTTCTGGACGAGGACAAGGCCGAGGACACGATCACCATCGATCTGCGCGGCAAGACCAGCATGGCCGATTATCTGGTCGTCGCCACGGGCAATTCCGCCCGTCAGGTGGGTGCCATGTCCGACCATGTGGCCCGCCGCCTGCGCGACCTGGGCATCCATGTCGGCAACCCCGAAGGCTATCCGCAGTGCGACTGGGTCCTGGTCGACAGCGGTGACGTCATCGTCCACCTGTTCCGCCCGGAAGTACGCGCCTTCTATTGCATTGAGAAGATGTGGGGCGTGGAACCGCCGGCCTCTTTGAAGACGCTGACGGCTGATTTCGACGGCGGGCCGGCCCAGTAATGCGCATCTGGCTGGCCGCTGTCGGCAAGGCCAAACCTGGTGCTGCCCGCGACCTGTTCGAGGAATATAAGGCCCGCATCACCTGGCCGTTTCAGTTGCGCGAGGTGGAAACCAAGAAGCGGCTGGACGGCGATGAGTTGAAGCGGGCGGAGGCGGAACTGCTGCTGGCCTCCCTTCCCCCCGGTGCCACCATCGTGGCGCTCGACGAACGCGGTCGCATGATGGGGTCGGAGGATTTCGCCACCCGCATGGGCCAGTGGCGCGACGCCGCCGTGGGCGATCTGGCCTTTATCATTGGCGGGGCCGACGGGCTGGATGCCAGCATCCGGCAGAAGGCGGCCCTGGTCCTGGCGTTCAGCCCCATGACTTGGCCGCACATGATGGTGCGCGGCATGCTGGCCGAGCAGGTCTACCGGGCGCAGCAGATCCTGGCTGGGCACCCGTACCACCGAGCCTGATCAACCGCCGGACAGCCTTTTCTCCCAATCCTCCACGGAGGCATTGGCCAGCCGGTTGGCGGCCAGACGCTGCAATCCGGCGCTGGCACCCGGCAAGGTGGACAGCTCGGCCAAGGCCTCAGTGTTGAGCGTATCGACATAAAGGGTTCGCAGCGCACGGGCCAGGGTCCAAGCCGGGTTGGGCCGGTCGATCAGGCGCAGCAGGTCCCCCGCCTGTACATCGCCCTCCTCCAGCACGCGATAGTACCAGCCGGTGCGCCCCGTCTTCTGCAGCAGACGCGGCAGGATGGGCAAACCGAAGCGCACGCCCAGTTTCCAGCAAGGCTGCCGCGCCTGGGCAATCTGCAGACGGGCGCCCCCAAGCGCCACCACGTCGCCCAGACAGACATCGGCCTCCGTCAGGCCGGAAACGGACAGGTTCTCCCCAAACGCCCCCGGTGCTGAGAGGTGCGGGGCCATGGACGGTTGCTCCGCAGCCCAGGCGGCATAATGGTCATGGGGGTAAAGATGGATGGCCTTGTCCGGGCCGCCATGCACCTTGGTGTCGCCCACCGCATCGCCGGCCAGCCCCAGGAATGTGGCACGAACGGGGCCAGTGACGGGACGGCGGGCGGCGATGGAACTGGGCACCGCCTTGTCACCCAGCGGCTGTGGCGTACCGGCGAGCAGGTGGGACAGAAGAACGCTCATCGCACCTCTCCCCGATCATTCAGGAATCCGGCCCAGACCTCATCCGCGACGGGTATGGGAGCGGGGGATTGTTCGGGGCAATCCAGGCGCAGATGACGGTCACCCAGCGGCGCACCGACGAAATGGCAATGGTGCGGCTGATCAGACCCCGGATTCACATTCGGCTGGAAGTATTTGCAATCCAAGCACATTTTGCTGGGGGCGATATGGCCGGCCCGTTGCAGCGTGCGGATCAGGCGCAGCATCAGACGCAGCAGCGACAGCTGATCCGATGCCGGCATATCGCCTAACGCATCAATCAGGAACACCGGGCCGCCGCCGAACCGGTCGGCCAATGCCAGCCCGGCGCGGGTGGCAAGCACCAGATTGCCGCGCCCGTCATCCGGGGCCGCGACGCGCGTCGCCAGCCCTTTCTGGATCAGGGTGGTCGTGGCCTCACTGGCGGTGGGGGCCTTCACCCCGATGCGTGCCGCGATGGTGACGGGACGCAGGCCATCAGGATTGTCACGCAGCAGGGTCAGGATACGCGCCTGGGTGGCCGTCAGGCCGTGGGGCGTCGCATCGCGCCAGTCATTGGCTTTCAACGCCGCCGCCACCCGCACAAACCCGTCGGCCAGCCGGTTCGCCGCCGGCTCGCTCAACCGGTCGAACATATCATTGATCACGATGCCCCGCGCATAGGTTGCACCCCGATCTATATTCGGACTCCGATCTTTTTACAAGCCTTGCAGGAAAGCAATCAGAGCCTTGTTCACGGCCTCCGGTGCTTCCTGCTGCACCCAGTGCCCGGCCCCGTCGATCAGGGTGGTGCCGCGATAATCGGTGCAGGTCGTGCCATCCATGGCCCGCAGCGCCTTGTCCATGCCCGGCATGCGCAGCACCCCATCCAACGCACCGGCGATGAAGCAGGCGGGCACGCGGATGGGTGCGCCATGCCAGGGGGCCGTCAGCGCCCAGTTGCGGTCCAGGTTGCGGTACCAGTTCAAGCCGCCCCTATGGCCCGTCCGGCGATAGGCAGCGGCGTAGGTCTGCAGGTCGTCTTCGGTCAGCCAATCAGGCAGGGTTTCGACCGCTGGGCAGGTTTCGATCAGCCCCTGCCCGTCCGGGATCACCAGGGGCCAGCCCTTGCCGGCCGCCGCCGAGGCCCCCGACGCACCGACCAGCAGGCGGCGATGGGTCTCATAGGGGTCGCGTTCCAGATCGGCCTCCGCCACCCCCGGTTCCTGAAACCAGACCATGTAGAAGCGGCTCAGCCCCTGGGCACGCGCCATGCCGACCAGACTGCCGTGGGACCCGCGCGGCGACCAGGGCACGGCCAGCCCCGCCACGGCGCGAAACCGGTCCGGCCGCATCAGGGCGGCGTGCCAAGCGACGGGCGCACCCCAATCATGGCCGATGATGGCGCAGCTTTCGATCTTCAGCGCATCCAGCAGCCCGACCATATCGCCCACCAGATGCAGGATCGTGTAATCCTCCACCGCGTCCGGCGCGTCGGTGCCGCCAAAGCCGCGCATATCGGGTACAATCACCCGGTAGCCGGCGGCCACCAGGGCCGGCACCTGACGCCGCCAGCTATGCCCCAGTTCCGGCCAACCATGGCAGAGCAACAGGGCCGGGCCCTGGCCTTCATCCTGATAGGCGATGGTAATGCCATTGGCCTTGATGCCGGGCATGGGCGATTTCCCCCGATGGTTATTCAAACAAGCGTTTTACACGAGAGGGGGATGCAGGACCAGACGCTTGGCGAATGGCGGCCCCGCAAGGGATGCGCAATTGCCCTGGCCCGGTTTGCCGCTATATAGGGGCCATGAACTCGCTTGGCATTGATAAGGCCCCGGCCGATACCCGTGTCGTCGTCGCCATGTCCGGCGGCGTCGATAGCTCTGTGGCTGCGGCCATGCTGAAGCGCGAAGGCTATGACGTCGTCGGCATCACTTTGCAGCTTTATGATTACGGCATGACGGTCGGCAAGAAGGGTGCGTGCTGTGCCGGCCAGGACATCTATGATGCCCGCCGCGTGGCCGACCAGATCGATATTCCCCATTACGTGCTGGATTACGAAAGCCGGTTCAAGCAATCGGTGATGGATGATTTCGTCGATACCTATCTGAAGGGCGAAACGCCCATCCCCTGCGTCCGCTGCAACCAGACCGTCAAGTTCAAGGATCTGCTGGATCAGGCCCGTGAACTGGGGGCCGATTGCATGGCCACGGGCCATTATGCCCGGCGCGAACTGGTGGATGGCCGGGCCGCCATGCTGCGCGGGGCCGACCATAACCGCGACCAGTCCTATTTCCTGTTTGCCACCACCCAGGAACAGCTGGATTTCCTGCGCTTCCCCCTGGGCGATAAGCCGAAGACCGAAACCCGTGCCATCGCCGACGCCCTGGGTCTGGCCGTCGCGGACAAGCCGGACAGCCAGGATATCTGCTTCGTGCCCACGGGCGGCTACGCCAAGGTCGTGGAAAAGCTGCGCCCCGGTGCCGTGCAACCGGGAGAGATCGTGCATGTCGATGGTACCGTGATGGGCCGTCATGACGGCGTGATCAACTACACGGTGGGTCAGCGCAAGGGTCTGGGCATTGGCGGACGCAAGACGGAAGCCGGCGACGATGTCGATCCGCTTTATGTCGTGCGCGTCGATCCGGTCGCCAATCAGGTGGTGGTGGGTCCCCGCGCCTCCCTGGCCCGCGACAAGGTCATGGTGCGCGAACTCAACTGGCTGGGACCGGACGCGGTCGGTGTGCCCATGCCGGTATCGGTGAAGCTGCGCTCGGCCCAGAGCCCGGCCGCCGCGACACTGGTGCTGCATGGGGACGGCAACGCGGTGGTGGAGCTGGACGCCGCTCAGTACGGCATCTCGCCGGGGCAGGCGGCGGTGTTCTATGACGGCGAACGCATGCTGGGTGGCGGGTGGATCAGCGGGACTGGGGTGCGGTGATGGGCCGTAGGTCAGGTCGAGGGCAAAGCCCGAGCCCTGACATCAATGGCACCGTCGCCGTGAAAGTTCTTTACGATCCCTCTAGATTTCAAGAAATACTTATAATATATTTAAAAGCATCGCAAAAAATCTTCCATCCACGATTTAATATTAACCATAGAACTGTGAATGTCGCACCAACAGGAAGATAAGATGAGAAAACTATTTGCGAATGAAAGATTAACCTGAACGGCACAGGAGGTCATTGTGCGCAATCACTATGTTCCACAGTTTTTGCTGCGATTTTGGACTTCGCCTCAAGACAGACATTTGCAGATTTATCACATTACAGGTACCGGTATTCATCCAACCCGTAAAGCACCCAAAAGCACTGGTTACGAAGAGGACATGCTATCGCTCACCCGCGATGAGGTCGCCGGCATAAAAAAGTATGACATTGAAACAATCGTATTTAGCAAAGTTGATAATGACGCTGCCCTAGTTCACAAAAGACTATGCAATGGACAGATTAAGTCACTCTCGCATGATGAACGTTGTTCTTGGGTCCGGTTCGTCATGTCACTCCGTATACGTGATCCAAATATAGTACATTCTTTAATCCAAGATGCAGATAGGCATCTACGTAAATCACTTTCTGAAAATCCAGAAGAATATGAACAAATTATATCCGAAGAGGAATTACCCTCACTGGAAGAATGGACGGAGCAGTGTTTCCCAGGACTCATCGAGAATTTCGGACTATCGTTCTTTCCCGACCTATTGAATGATCAAAAAATAGGAAATTACCTTTTACGATTGCGTTGGTGGATATGTGATGTGTCAGAGGCAAGGAATACCCTTTTATTAGGAGATCGCCCTTGTATTTTCTTTGGCGACATTGAGAGCCCAAACTTAGCCGTGGCACTACCAATTGCCCCGAACAGACTGTTTGTCGCCACACGAGGAGAAATTTTGGCGAATGGTCTGCCTCGTGTTAAACCGACATCGCTCGTGGCCCGAGTGAATAATGCCACTGTCAGACAGGCTAAACAGTACGTCTACGACCGTGACGCTACGAGCTTGCGCTTCGTTCAAAATCGTCGTGGAATATAGAGTTTTGCAAAATTCCTACACAACTACAATCTCTGCAAAATTAATTAATGATAATAGCTAGTTTTAGCTGGCGTTTGTTGCACTTTCCTGCTTCCGCTTCTCCGCAATCATGGCTTCGACCTCAGCCATTGCGGCGAGCGTTTCCTTGTTGGGCTTTTTCGGCTTGGCAATTTTACTGCTCATGATCTCACCAGCTTCTCTTCGCAGCCCCGAAGGGCGGCCGCTTCACCAGCGGCTTTGGTGGCGGAGGGGGTGGAGGCGGCGGTGGGGGAGGTAGATCGGCGGTGACCCGTTCGCCCGCCGCCATCTGGGCCAGCGCCTGCATCAGGGTGCGGGCGCCGGCCATGCGGGTTTCATCACTGTCCCAGGGGCGTAGGAAAACCAGCTTATGGTCGGTGGGACGCAGCTTGGCGGTACCGGCCTGTTTTTGAATGAATTCAACGAGTTTGGCTGGATTCTTGAAACTGTTGTTGCGGAAGCCGACGGTGGCACCCTTCGGCCCCGCGTCCAGGTTAGACACCCCCGCATCCTTGCACAGGCGCTTGATCTCCATCAGGCGAAGCAGATTGTCGACCTCCGGCGGCATCTTGCCGAACCGGTCGATCAGTTCCACGCCAAACGCCTCTACCTCTTCCTTGCTGTCCAGGTCGGACAGGCGGCGATAGAGGGTCAGGCGCACACCCAGGTCGGGAACGTAGCTGTCAGGGATGAGAACGGGCATGCCCAGCGCGATCTGCGGCGACCAGGCATCCTCCGCCACCTGCAGGTCAGACAGGCCGCCTCTGGCGGCCTCCACCGCTTCCTCCAGCATCTGCTGGTAAAGCTCTACGCCAACCTCACGGATCTGGCCCGATTGTTCCTCGCCCAGCAGATTGCCAGCCCCGCGGATATCCATGTCGTGGCTGGCCAGTTGGAAGCCCGCCCCCAGACTGTCCAGCGTTTCCAGCACATGCAGACGCTGCTGCGCCGTGGCCGACAGGACTGTCTTGGGCTGATAGGTCAGGTAGGCATAGCCACGCACCTTGGACCGGCCCACGCGGCCCCGGATTTGGTAAAGCTGCGCCAGACCGAACAGGTCGGCGCGGTGGACGATCATGGTGTTGGCGCGGGGAATATCCAGGCCGCTTTCAATGATGTTGGTGGCCAGCAGCACGTCATATTTGCCATCGTCGAAGGCCGTCATCACGTCCTCCAACTCAGTCGCCGCCATCTGACCATGGGCCGTGACCAGCTTCACCTCTGGCACCAGCTCTTCCAGCCGCACCCGCACCTTATCCAGGTCTTCTACGCGCGGACAGACATAGAAACTTTGCCCGCCCCGGTGATGTTCGCGCAAAATCGCCTCGCGGATCACGACGGGATCAAAAGGCAGGACGAAGGTACGCACGGCCAGACGGTCCACAGGCGGCGTGGCAATCACCGACAATTCGCGCACGCCCGACAAAGCCAGTTGCAGGGTACGCGGGATCGGCGTGGCCGACAGGGTCAGCACATGCACATCGGCACGCAGTTCCTTCAACCGTTCCTTCTGCTTCACGCCGAAATGCTGTTCCTCATCCACAATCACCAGGCCCAGGCGTTTGAAATCCAGGCTCTTGCCCAGCAATGCGTGCGTCCCGATGACGATATCCACGGTGCCGTCGGAAACGCCCTGCTTGGTCAGGTTGGCATCCTTGGTGGTCACCATGCGCGACAGCTGACCAATGCGCACGGGCAAGCCCGCAAACCGCGCCTCGAACGTGCGGGAATGCTGTCGCGCCAGCAGGGTGGTGGGAACCACCACGGCCACCTGCCGCCCCGCCATGACGGCCAGGAATGCGGCGCGCAGCGCCACCTCCGTCTTGCCGAAACCGACATCGCCGCAGATCAGGCGGTCCATCGGCTTGCCCGACCCCATATCCTCGATCACATCGTCGATGGCCCGCAACTGGTCGTCGGTCTCGGCATAGGGGAAGCGGGCGCAGAACTCATCCCAGGCGCCATCGGGAATGGGCACAGCATCAGCCCGGCGCAGCGCGCGTTCGGCGGCGATACGCAGCAGGGCATCGGCCATGTCCTTCAGGCGGCGCTTGACGCGGGCCTTGCGCGACTGCCAGCCGGCTCCGCCCAGCTTGTCCAGCGTGGCCCCCGCCTCCTCACTGCCATAGCGGGAAAGGACCTCGATATTCTCGACCGGCACATACAGCTTGTCGCCGCCATCATAGATGAGGCGCAGGCAATCATGCGGTGCGCCGCCGACGGTCAGGGTTTCCAGCCCATCATATTTGCCGATGCCATGGTCGATATGGACCACGAAATCGCCCTGGTTCAGCGACGCCGCCTCGGCAATGAAATTGGCGTTGCGGCGCTTCTTCTTTGATCCCGCCCGCACCAGACGGTCGCCCAGAATATCCTGTTCGGTGATCACGGCCAGACCGGGTGCGGTAAAGCCATGGTCCAGCGGAAGGACGGCCAGCGCCGTGGTGCCCTTGTCCAGGGTGGCCAGTTCAGCCCAGGCGTCCACAGTCTTCAGCCGCGTCAGCCCATGTTCCTTCAGCACCGACAGCAGCCGGTCGCGCGACCCGGTCGTGTAGCCGGCAATGACACTGGTGCGCCCATCGCGGGTCAGCGCCTCAATATGCTCGCGCAGCACGTCATAGACATTGACGCCGGACTGCACGCGGGCATCGGCGAAATCCCGGCCCTTGCGCCCACCGCCATCGACCATGTCCTTGTTGGACGTTTCGCCTTCAATGGCGGCGAAGGGCGACAGCTGCGCTACGGCGCGCACGGCCAGATGCCGATCAAACGTGTCGCCATCCAGGAACAGCAGGGAGGGCGGGATGGGCTTATAGGCCGGATTGCCGGATTTCTTCTCCGCCTCCACCATCGTCCGGCGGGCGTTATAGAAATCCTGGATCTGTTCCAGCCGCTCGTCCCTGGCCTGCTCGACATTGGGGTCCAGCGTCACCGACGCGTCGGGCAGATAATCAAACAGGGTTTCCATGGAGCTGTGGAACAAGGGCAACCAATGTTCCATGCCCGCATGCTTACGCCCCGCACTCACCGCCTCATACAGCGGATCATCATCCATGACGGCGCCGAAATGTTCGCGATAGCCGGTGCGGAAGCGCTGGATCGACATTTCATCCAGGAACACCTCTGACATCGGCGTCAGCAGGAAGCCGTCCCGCTTTTCCACCGTCAGCTGCGTCATGGGATCAAAGCTGCGTACCCCGTCCAGGTCATCGCCGAACAGGTCCAGGCGCAGGGCCTCCCCGCTGCCGGGCGGGAACAGGTCGATGATACCGCCGCGAATGGCGAACTCCCCCGGTTCCCGCACCGTCTGCGCGCGGATATAGCCATTCTGAGACAGGAAGCGCTGCAGCTCCGCCACATTGATGCGGGCCCCGACCTTGGCCGCGAAGCTGGCATTACGGAACGCCAGACGGGGGGGCAGCTTTTGCACTACCGCATTGACGGTGGTCAGCACCAGGAAGGGCTTGCCGGCATTGGGCCGCAGCAGGCGGGTCAGGGTGGTGATGCGCTGGGCGACGATCTCCCCATTGGGAGAGATGCGGTCATAGGGCAGCACGTCCCAGGCGGGGAAATGCAGCACATCCACATCCGGCGCGAAGAAGGACACCACATCGGCCAGCCGTGCGGCGCGGGCATCGTCGTTGGCGATATGCAGCAGCCCCGCAGATCCCCCGCGTTTGGCCAGCGCCGCCAGCAGGCGCGCATCCTGCCCGTCCGGCGCGCCGGACAGCAGCAGGCGGCGCGGATGGCCCAGGTTCAGGGCAATATCGGGCGTGGGGATCATGGTCATGACGCGTGGCTTTGCGGCTATCGGCGCGGGGGCCGCCTGTATAGCAGGGAACACAGGCAATGGGAACAAAAGGGGGACGAAAATCCCCTTACCGATACCGATGCGCCTTCAGCATGTCCATCAGCGCATCATCCCATTCCGGCGGGGTCGGTTCCTGGCCCGTGATCCAGTTGTAGAGATCGGGGTCAGACAGTTCCAACAGCACCTCGAACCGGTCCACCAGCGCTTCATCCATCGTCGCGATATGCTTGCGCGCGAAGCTGCCCAATAGCAGGTCCATCTCCTTGGTCCCGCGATGGTCGCTGCGGAAGATCAGACGCTTGCGGCGGGGGGACAGGTCGGCATCGGGAAGATCGATCATCATCTTGGTTCCGGTTTGAAGCTGGGCTTTGATATAGAACGTGGTGGGGCGGCTGTCAGCCGTCCCCTGCCCCGTTCGTGTCAGATAGGGTCAAGCCCTTGCGTCCTGCCATCCTGTTTCCCCTCTTCGCACCCGTGACCAGCCTGCCCGGCCTGGGCCCACGCCTTGGCAAGCTGGCGGAAAAGCTGGCCGGCCCGCATGTGGTGGACCTGCTGTGGCACAAGCCCACAGGCGTGGTGGACCGTATCCAGGTGCCCAGCATTGCCGAGGCGCCCGACGGGCGGCATGTGGTGCTGACGGTCCGGGTGGATGGGCATATGCCATCGCTGACGCCCAGCCGCCCCTATCGCATCCGCTGTACCGACCATACGGGGTCGATGGATCTGGTCTATTTCCATATCAAGGGCGACTGGCTGGAAAAGAAGCTGCCCGTGGGGACCAAAATCACCGTCTCCGGCAAAGCGGAATATTACAATAACCATCTTCAGATCGCCCATCCCGACCATGCCGCCCCCGCCGATGAAGGCGCGCCGCCATCGGCCACCGAACCCACCTACCCCCTGACCGGCGGGTTGAACCCCAAGCCCCTGCGCACCGCCATCCAGGCGGCCTTGACCCGCACCCCGGAACTGCCGGAATGGCAGGATGCGGCGTGGCTAAAGGCGCGGGACTGGCCGGACTGGCACAGCGCGCTGACCCGCCTGCACCACCCGGTGGATGAGGCGGATATCAACCCGCTGGGGCCGGTGCGTCAGCGGCTGGCCTTTGACGAACTGCTGGCCAATCAGCTGGCCCTGGTTCTGGTCCGGGCACAGCAGCGCAAATTGTCGGGCCGGGTGACGGCGGGTGATGGGCGGTTGCGCGATGCCGTCACCGCCGCCCTGCCCTATCGCCTGACGGGGGCGCAGGAACGCTCCCTGGCGGAGATTTACGCCGACATGGAAGACCCGTCGCGCATGCTGCGCCTGTTGCAGGGCGATGTGGGCAGCGGCAAGACCATCGTGGCCCTGATGTGCATGCTGAACGCCGTGGAAACCGGCGCACAGGCAGCCTTGATGGCACCCACGGAAATCCTGGCGCGGCAGCATGCGGAAACGCTGGCCCCCCTCTGTGATGCGGCGGGCGTGCGCATGGCCGTCCTGACAGGGCGGGACAAGGGCAAGGCGCGGGCGGCCTTGCTGGAGCGGCTGGCGGCGGGGGAGATCGACATTCTGGTCGGGACCCACGCCCTGTTTCAGGACGAGGTGACGTTCGCCGATCTGGCCATCGCCGTCATCGATGAACAGCATAAGTTCGGCGTGCATCAACGCCTGCAACTGGCGGCCAAGGGGCGCGGGGTCGACACGCTGGTGATGACCGCCACCCCCATCCCCCGCACCCTGACCCTGACCGTCTATGGCGACATGGACGTATCCCGCCTGGACGAAAAGCCGCCGGGGCGGCAGCCGGTGAAAACCGTGGTCATGCATGCCGACCGGTTGGAGGAGGTGGCGGGCGGCCTCAACCGCGCCATCGCATCGGGCCAGCGCATCTATTGGGTCTGCCCCTTGGTGGAGGAAAGCGAACAGGTCGATCTGGCCGCCGCCACCCACCGCCACGCCACCCTGGTGGAACGGTTGGGCGACCGCGTCGGCCTGATCCATGGCAAGATGAAGGGGCCGGACAAGGACAAGGTCATGGCCGATTTCGCCGAAGGCCGCCTGGACGTCCTGGTCGCCACCACAGTAATCGAGGTGGGCGTGAACGTGCCCGAAGCCACGATCATGGTCATCGAACATGCCGAACGTTTCGGCCTGGCCCAGTTGCATCAGCTGCGCGGCCGCGTGGGGCGCGGCACGGGGGCCAGTACCTGCCTGCTGCTCTATTACCAACCACTGGGAGAGGTGGCGCGGCAGCGGTTGCAGGTGATGAAGGACACCGAAGACGGCTTCATCATCGCGGAGAAGGACCTGGAACTGCGCGGTGCCGGCGAAATGCTGGGCACCAAACAGTCGGGCATCCCGGAATTCCGGCTGGCCGATGTGGCGGTGCATGGCGAATTGCTGGCCGTGGCACGGGATGATGCGCGGTTGATCATCACCCGCGACCCGGACTTGGAGACAGAGCGCGGGCAGGCACTGCGGACGCTGCTCTATCTGTTTGAGCGGGATGCGGCGGTGAAGTATCTGCGGTCAGGGTGAGGGTTGGACTCACTTAAAAAAGCTAAAAATATTGAAATAGCAAATTACAGGCACTATATACGCAGAGAGGGTCTATTGGACACATTATTGAAGAATCCAAATTCAAGAGAATAACAATGAACTCACTACTAAAAAGCCTCCCCTTGCCGATTCCCGATCAAAAAAGAAAGTCAAACCCCATTAATGGCAGGGATGCCGAAACATTTGCTGCTATGCGATTGGCTGTAGCTTGTCGAGGTGAGGTTCGCTGGGGGTCTCGTGAAGAAGATGGAAACAAGATTGACGTTATCGTCTCCTGTGAACATCCGTGGTTTGAGAATGAAAGAATGTTTATTCTGTCTCAGATTAAATCCGGTCAGAGTTATGGGGAAAAAGTAGCCAATGGCTTTAAGTTAAAGATGGCAGCTGTATCAGCCGCCAAGAGAACATCGCATTCTATATGCGTGATTTG
Source organism: Niveispirillum sp. CC-CTL257 (assembly GCF_059489915.1). NCBI lineage: Bacteria > Pseudomonadati > Pseudomonadota > Alphaproteobacteria > Rhodospirillales > Azospirillaceae > Niveispirillum > Niveispirillum sp. CC-CTL257. The sequence continues at coordinate 1,021,859 of NZ_JCAJXE010000001.1, read as the reverse complement.
GGTGGACAGAGAAAATAATTGTGGATATTGGGCGTATATTCATCACAATACAAAATCAATTACTCACGAATATCGCTCATATCACACCCTTAGCCCAGCCACATTATATGATTTAGCGAGGTGTATGAACAAAACACACACTCCCAAAGGCGGGGGAGGCGTAATAATAAGGCAAAGAATCGGCGACATCAGAAAAAGGAGGAAACATGTAAGATCGATTTACCAGAAAGTAGAAAAAATTCTATCTCCAGCAGTGGGACACATCGAATTTACCCGAACCGGATGGAGGCACATGCTTCGTAGAGATCGAGCGCTTGAAAATAAGCAGTCAAGTCTTGATACAATCCCATATTTACCAGAATTACTAAAAAGAAATCCAAGTGAAATCGCCCTTGCAGACACCAGCGAAGAGGAAATGAGCAATTACATATATCGGAAAACTGAAATTATCTTAAAATATTTTAATGTAACTATTTTAGACAAAGAAAAAACTCAAAAGAAAAACAACCAAGTAGTTGCAAGAGTTGTCGAAGAGATACGATATCCAAAAGATTGGATTAACACATCGATGCTAAGCCAAAAGATTGAAAGGAGAGTAGTTTTAAAGTCAGCTTATCACAAAGAAATGAAATGACTACGGGCTGCCAACGCCTGCTCACATGGTCTATCGTTAAAGGCCCGCTTTGCGAGACAAACCTCTAATCGACATTGTTTAGCCGTGTAGCGCGTTGAGCCTTACGGCACACAGCCCGTAGCTAAATTTATGATAGCACAGCTTTATCGTGAGTAGCAACATCGCAGCGGCCATTCGGAGGTAGCGATTGACGATTCCAAGAACGACAATGCTGATTTTCACTGGTAAACTAATGATCGTGGACGTCCTTGCACGATGCCTTGGCAACGACGGTATGTCCGTCGACCGCTGAGTTTCCCATGCCCCACGCCCCCTCCTGGTACGCCGCCACGGCCCACCCTGCCCCCGTTCGCCCGCCGCTGGTCGGCGACGTCACCACCGATGTCTGCATCGTCGGTGGCGGCTATACGGGCCTTGTCACGGCCATTGAGCTGGCGGGCAAGGGCATGTCAGTCACCATATTGGAGGCCGAATCCGTGGGCTGGGGTGCCTCTGGCCGTAATGGCGGGCAATTGATCACCGGGTTCAACAAGGGCATTGCCGAGATCGAAGGCTGGGTGGGCAAGGCGGATGCCCGGCACCTGTGGGACATGTCGGAAGAGGCGAAGGCCATGCTGTCCGATCTGGTGGATCGGCATGGCATCGATTGCGATCTGAAATGGGGCTATCTGCTGGCGGCATTGAAACCCCGGCATATGAAGGGGCTGGCCGAGCATCAGGCGGAACTTCAGGGGTTGGGCTATGGAAGGACGCGCATGGTGGGGCGGGATGAAATCCGGTCCATGGTGGCGACCGATGCCTATCTGGGCGGGCTGTTCGATGCGGGCAGCGGGCATCTGCACCCGTTGAACTATGCGCTGGGGCTGGCGGTGGCGGCGGAGAAGCTGGGCGTGCGCATCCATGAGGGCAGCCGGGTGGTGCGCATTGATACGGGGACCGCACCCAAGGCGTTTACCGCCACAGGGTCGGTGTCGGCGAAGTTCCTGGTCCTGGCCGGCAATGCCTATCTGGGGGGGCTGTGTCCGCCGATCCGCAGCCGGGTCATGCCGGCGGGTACCTATATCATTGGTACCGAGCGCATGGAGGCGGAGCGGGCGCAGGCCCTGATCCCGTCCGACATTGCCGTGGCGGATGTGAATTTTGTGCTGAATTACTACCGGCGCAGCCCCGACAACCGGTTCCTGTTCGGCGGGGGGGTCAGCTATTCCGGGTTTGATCGGCCCGATTTGAAACAATCGCTGCGCCGGACCATGCTGAAATATTTCCCGCAGCTGGCTGATGTGGGGGTGGAATATTGCTGGGGCGGCTATGTCGCCATCACCATGAACCGCATGCCGCATCTGGGCCGCGTCAGTCCCACCACCTATTTCGCGCAAGGGTACAGCGGCCATGGCCTGGCCCTGACCGCCATTGCCGGGCGGGTGATGGCAGAGGCGATTGCCGGTCAGGCGGGGCGCTTCGACATTTTCGCCCGCGTGCCGCACCGGGCCTTTCCGGGACCGCCGGGGCTGAAGATGCCGGCCCTGGTGCTGGGCATGCTGTGGTATCGGCTACAGGACTGGCTGTAACGCGTTCACCGCCGCTACGCCGCGCGGCGCCGCCAGACCCACTGGATGGCGGAAATCACCAGGGTGATGAGCAACGCCTGTGTCAGCAGGGTGGAGAGCTGGAACAGCGGCTGTTGATCCAGGCGGTTGAAATATTGCCACCAGAATTGGGTGACCGGATCGCGCAGGGGCCGCAGCAGGCTGTCCCAGGCATCGAACAGCCCATCGGGGATGGCGTCCCGGAAAACCATGGGCAGCGTCAGGAACAGCGTCACGCCGATCATCGTGGCGATAAAGCGCAGCAGGCCCCACATTCCCGTTCTTCCCCCCTCGCCCTGTTCACGGCCCCTACCATAATGTGCGGCGCTGGCGTTCGGGAAGGGCGGCGTCATAAGCGGGGCCGCCTTCGGCACCCTGGCTGGCCTCCGCCGTCATCTGTCCCGCCGTGGGGATGCCGTCGGGCCGGCCCAGCGCGCCCCTGGCCCAGAGGTCGGAGCGGATCAGGGCGCGGGCGCATTGGAAATAGACCTCATCGATTTCCACCCACAGCACAGACCGGGGCAATTGCCCCTCCATGGCCAGGGACTGGCACAGGTCAGCATCAATGCTGATGGCGGCGCGGCCATTGATGCGCAGGCATTCATTGACGCCGGGGATCATGAACATCAGCGCCACGCGCGGATCGGCAATGATGTTGCGCAAGCTGTCGATGCGGTTATTGCCGCGCCGGTCGGGGATCAGCAGGGTCCGGTCATCCCGGATGGTGACGGCCCTGCCCGCATCGCCGCGCGGCGACACGTCCAGCCCGCCCGCCCCCACCGTGCCCAGCGCGAAGAAGGGCGAGGCCGACAGCCACGTGCGGTACGACGGCGTCAGCCGGTCCGACACCTTGGCCAGCGACGGCGCGCCCGGCGGGCCATACAGCGCCTCCAACACCGAGATATCGCTGACAAGGCCGGGCGGGACCGGGCGGACGGGATGCGGCATGGCGCGTCACCTTGGGAATTGGACAGGCCCCCAGTGTCGGGGCCGGGACGGGCCGGGACAAGTGCAGCGGGCACATGGGGGCTTTCCATTCCGGGCACGATGCAGGATGCTGATCCCACTGGCACGGCCACAGGGGCCGTTGCCGATGGGAACGGGGAACCCATGCTGAACGAATTTAAGACCTTCATCAGCCGCGGCAATGTCGTGGATCTGGCCGTCGGTATCATCATCGGGGCGGCCTTCACCGCCATCGTCACGTCGCTGGTGAATGACATCCTGATGCCGCCCATCGGCTATCTCATGGGCGGGATCGACTTCTCCGACTATTTCATCAGCCTGTCGGGCGGGGATTATCCGTCCCTGAAGGCCGCCAAGGATGCCGGCGTCACCACCATCAATTACGGCCTGTTCATCAATGCCGTGATCAAGTTCTTCATCGTGGCCTGGGCCGTGTTCATCCTGGTCAAGCAGGTGAACCGCTTCAAGAAGAAGGAAGAGGCCAAGCCCGTGGAGCCGACCAAGAGCGAGGTTCTGCTGTCCGAAATCCGCGACCTGTTGAAGGCGAAGGAGTAAAGTATTGCCGCTTGGTGTAGCGCGGATTAGCGAAGCGTAATCCGCGGGCCGACGGCGCCGGGATTTCCGCAGATTACGCTTCGCTAATCCGCGCTACAAACGGCCAGATATTCCTAAATGGTACCCTCCCGCAACAGCTCCACCGCATGGTTCGCGGCGCGCGCCGTCAGGGCCATGTAAGTCAGCGATGGGTTCTGCGTGCCGTTCGACGTCATGCAGGCCCCGTCGGTGACGAACAGGTTCGCCACCTCATGCGCCTGGTTCCAGGCGTTAAGGACCGAGGTGGCGGGGTCGCGGCCCATGCGGGCGGTCCCCATCTCATGCGTCTTGAAACCGACCGGATGGTCGACACGGGCACCCGCCGTCACATCCTCGCACCCGCCAGCGCGCAGGATTTCTGCCGCTTCGTCCCGGCCCCTGGCGATCATCGCCTTTTCATTGTCGCGCAAGCGGCAATCCAGATGCGCCAGCGGGATGCCCCAGCGGTCGGTCTGGTTCGGATGCAGGGTCAGGCGGTTATCAACATGGGGCAGCATTTCCCCAAACATATCGATGCGGATGGTCCAGGGGCCGTACTGCGTGGCGGCTTCCTTGACCTTGGCACCGAACCCCGTCTGCCGCCCAGCCCCCTCCAGGACCCGGCCGCGTGAGGCCCCGCCCTGGAACCCGAAGCCCCGGATGAAATTGTCGCCCGGCTTCTGACCCTTGGCCCGGACATTGGGGATGTAGATATTGTTGGGACGGCGACCGAATTCGTACCGGTCCAGCATTCCCGGCACCCGCCCCGCCGCCCAGGCCCCGCCGACATGATCCATCAGGTAACGGCCCAGCGCGTCGCTGCCATTGGCCAGCCCGCGCGGATGCGCCTCGCTGAGGGAATTCAGCATTATATGGGCGGAACCGATAGCCGACGCACACAGGAACACCAGCCGGGCACGGTGCGTGCTGGTCGCCATATTGTTGGCATCGATGACCCGCACGCCCGTGACGCGGCCCGTGGCGGCGTCATGCTCCAGGCTGTGGCAGATCTGATCGGTCAGGATGGTCAGGTTGCCCGTGTTCTGCGCCGCCGGCAGGGTGGCGGACAGGCTGCTGAAATAGGCACCGAAGGAGCAACCCCGGCTGCAATGTGACCTCGCCTGACAGTGCGAGCGGCCCAGCGCCTCCTGCTCCGCCGTGGGTGCCGTCAGGTTGGCGGTGCGGCCCATGATCATATGCAGATCGGGGCGGGTGCGCTTCAGCATCTGCGACACATGCCGTTCGGCGCAGTTCATCTCAAACGGCGGCTGAAACACCCCGTCGGGCACTTCATCCAGCCCTTCCAGGCTGCCGGAAATGCCCGCGAACCGCTCGACATGGTCGTACCAGGGGGCCAGATCGGCATAACGGATGGGCCAGTCTACCCCGTGGCCGTCACGCAGGTTGGCCGTGAAATCCGCCTCCCCCCAGCGATAGGATTGCCGATACCAGGTCAGCGATCGTCCGCCCAGCTGATATCCCCGCGTCCACATGAAGGGCCGGTCCTCGGGATAGGAGAAGGGATAGGTCCTCGTATCGGCAAAGAATTGCAGGTGCTGCATCTTATAGATCCAGTCACCCTTATCCTTCATATACTGCCAGCCCTTGTCGGGCCAATCCTCCGGCACCAGATTGCGGAACTCCACCTCCCACGGCGCTTCCATATCGGTATAGTCGGGGCCGCCATGTTCGATCTGCCGACCGCGCTCGATAACCAGGGTTTTCAACCCCTTCTCACACAGTTCCTTAGCCGCCCAGCCGCCGGTGATGCCGGAGCCGACGACGATGGCGTCCCATTCCATCAGCGCGCCCCCATCACCAGCTGTTTCATCTCCCCCCGCGTCAGGTCGCCCCGATATTGGCCGGGAACGGCGACGTAGTCGGGGTCGGCCCCTTCCGACGTGAAATAGGCGTACCAGATCAGTTGCTTCAGGCGGCGGTAGGCCTGATCGGCAGGACCCTGCCCCTGAAAGGCCGCGATATCGATGCCCGTCAGCAGGGCGGCGCGTTCGGCGGGCGGGCGGTCCATGAAGCCATGGGGGGCCGCCTTGGCATCAATATCGGCCAGGGCCTGACGGAACTGCATCCGCGTCGCCGGTACCGCCCAATCCAGCATCAGCCCATCGATCACCCCCGGCACATTGGCGGCAGTGGCACCCGGCGTGTCGGTGGCGGGGATCATGATCTCCGCCACATCGGTCAGCAGCGCCATTTCGCGGGCGTTGAAGAACCGGCCCGGCTGTCCCCTGGCCGCCCTTGTTCCCTCATAAGCCCAAACGGGCGGCGGGCCGTCCAGTACGATACCGCCCAAAAGCGTGATGGCGGCCAGCAGGGCCTGTCGCCGGTTCATGATCAGCAGTCCTTACAAGGGGCGGATGCGAAGTGAGCGGAATTCCAGTCGGCCCTGACCGGGGCGCAGCAGGATAGGGCCTGAGGACGGAAGACCCAGGGCCGCCCGGCTGCCCGCCAGCAGTTTCGATCCATTCAGCCAATGTTCGAGCCGGTCCCCCTGTGCCAGGATACGGACACGGTTCCAATGGCCGGCAGGCTTCATCGATGGCTTATCGGGGTTGGGGTCGGTCAGGTTGCGGGCCGGCACCTTGCCGGTCAGCGTGCCGCTGGCCGCGTCCCCCTGCCCTTGCGGTCCCTGCGCCAGACGATAATCGGCACTGCCCAGATAGGTGACGGCGCCTTCGGCGCCTTCGCCCGCGCGCACGTCCAGTTCCAGATCGAAATCGGTGAACCGGTCGGCGGCAATCAGGGGGGCCGTGGCACCGTCGCGGATAATCACCCCCCGTTCGATGCGCCAGCCGGCAGCCGACAGGCCGGACCATCCCGCCCCATCCTGTCCGTTCCACAGCAGACGCCAGCCCAGGGCGGCGCGTTCGGCGCTGATATGGTTGGCAATGAAATCCTGTTCATCCGTTACGTCCAGTGGCTTACGCCTGTAACGGCCGGGATCGTCGGTGATGATGCGCAGGTTGCGAAACCGCACCTCCAGCCCGGCATTGGCGGGGTCTGGCCCGACGTCATGCACCTGCAACCCGATAAAGCCGCGCGGCGTCATGTCATCGACCATGACAATGGCCGGCAGACCGTTCAGCCAGGTGCGAAAGCGCGTGCCCATCGCCTCCACCCGCAGATGGTTCCAATCACCGGATTTGAAGCTGGCCTGGGTTTCCGGGCGGTGGGCTGGTGTCGCCAGCCACAGTCGGCGCTGTTCGTCATACAGCCCACCCGTCCACCGGCGGGCCGCGTGGTCGATCTCCACCTGATAGCCATGAACGACGCCGTCGCGGTATTCAGGCTTGGATTCCGCGCGGATCATTACGCCGGTATTCAGGCGCGGATCGGTCTTCACCTCAAATTCCAGGATGAAATCGCCGAACAGTTCCTCGGTACACAGGAAGGTATTGGGCGATTTCTCCGCAGATGTCCCGATAATCTCCCCCGCCTCCAGCCGGTAGGTGGCGCGGCCACCCAGGGAACGCCAGCCGGGAATGGAACCGCCCAGCGCAGCGGCAGGCGGGATGAGGGAATGCCAGGGGGGCGGGCTGGACGCCCAGGAAGGGGCCAGGGGGGCGGATGCAGCCGCAGCCAGCATCCCCAATGCCGAACGACGCGTAGGGGTCATTGTCGATCCTCCCTGTTTCACCGCTGGGTCATTCTATCGTCCAGCTATGTGACAACCTTGTCATAGCGGATTGCCCGCTGTGGGAAAAGCCTCATATTGTTTGCAATATGCAAAAGCCACTATTCTGAATAATGCAATGCCAATGCCCTCGGATTTGCACATCCATTGCATAATGCATTATCGCGACGGCATTCCTGGGGTTACCTAACCTGGAATCAGACTTGCTTTAGGATAGGAACGACCAGCATCAGCCGGCATTGCAAGGCCTGAAGGCCAGGAACCGAGGTTATCACATGGTCCGCAAAGACCACGCATGCGCGGCATTGGCCGCCACCCTGCTTTTGGCCGCCAGCGCCCTTCCGGCACTGGCGCAGTCCAATGGCAGCATCGGCCTGCGTGGCACCATGGAAACCATCTGCTTCGTGCAGATCAATCAGACAAACACCAACAGCGTCGATCTGGTCAAAGGCACCAGCAACCTGACCATCGGCACCGTGGGTGAAAAGTGCAACCGTGGCAACGGCTTTACCGTCACCATCTCGTCCGCCAATGCCGGTGCCCTGGTGAACGCCACCGGTGCCCGCGCCGCTTACACGGTGCAGTATGATAATTCCGGCGTGAAATCGCTGGCCAACCCCGTCGTCCTGACCCGGACCAGTGCCAAGAAGACGGTCTCCACCAAAAGCTTCAAGGTCAATATCCCCGCCAGCCCGCAGGCCATCGCTGGCACTTATTCCGACACGATCACGGTGGCGATTGCGGCGCGGTGAGATGGAACTATCCGCCCCCGGCGCTGTTCACTCTCCATGACCCCAATGGTCAAAGGAGAAAGAACATGCGCGGCATCCTGCTATGGGCGCTCGGTATCCCCATCCCGATCATCATTATTCTTTATCTCATCGGCGTGTTCTAACCGCCGGGATTGAGTGGCCGCCCGGTCAGGCCGCCACCGTCGTCACGCTCTTGTTCTGCTCACGCGTCTTCAGGAAGCGCAGGGCCGGGAAATCCTCCTGCGCGCGGTTCAACTGCCAGCCATTGCGGGCCAGATAGACCAGCGCGCCATCATGATCTTCGGCAAGATCGGCGCGGCGGCTGTCGATGAAGTTCTTCAACGCAATGGGATCGTCGCTTTCCACCCAGCGGGCCGCGTCATAGCCGGCGGTTTCAAACCGCGCCTTCATGCCATATTCGGCCTCAATCCGGGCCGCCAGCACCTCGAACTGCAACTGACCAACCACGCCCACGACCCAGTCGGCACCCACGATGGGCTTGAACACCTGCGACGCCCCTTCTTCGGCGAAATGCTCCAGTGCTTTGCGCAGATGCTTCACCTTCATCGGGTCGTCCAGACGCACACGCTGCAACAGTTCAGGCGCGAAGCTGGGCACGCCGGTGTAGCGCAGTTCTTCCCCCTCGGTCAGCGTGTCGCCGATGCGCAGGGTGCCGTGATTGGGGATGCCGATAATATCGCCGGGGAACGCATCCTCCGCCAGCTCGCGGTCGCGCGCCAGGAACAGCACGGCATTATTGACGGCCAGGATCTTGCCGCTGCGCATATGTTTCAGCTTGGTTCCGCGCTTGAAATGGCCGGAACAGAGGCGGAAAAAGGCGATACGGTCGCGGTGGTTTGGGTCCATGTTGGCCTGGACCTTGAACACAAAGCCCGTCACCTTGCCCTCGTCCGGCTCCACCATGCGGCCATCGGCCTTCTGATGGCGCGGCGGGGGGGCATATTCGGCCAGACCCAGCAACAATTCGCGCACGCCGAAATTATTGATGGCAGAGCCGAAGAACACGGGCGTCTGGTGGCCTTCGCGATAGGTTTCCAGGTTGAAGGGCGGGCACAGTTCCCGCACCATGGCCACGTCCTCACGCAGCTTGGCGGCCTGGTCGGCGGGCAGCATCTGGTCGATCTTGGGATCGTCGATGCCATTGCATTCCACGCCATCGGTCGCCACATCGCCCGACCGACGATCCATCAGGATCAACCGGTCACGGATCAGGTCATAACAACCCCGGAAATCCGACCCCGACCCGATGGGCCAGGAGGCGGGCGTCACCTCAAGCTGCAGGTCACGCTCCACCTCGTCCATCAACTCAAACGGGTCACGCGCCTCGCGGTCCATCTTGTTCACAAACGTGATGATGGGCACGTCGCGCATGCGGCAAACTTCAAACAGTTTGCGCGTCTGGCTTTCAATACCCTTCGCCCCATCGATGACCATGACGGCGCTGTCGACGGCGGTCAGGGTGCGGTAAGTATCTTCGGAAAAGTCCTCGTGGCCTGGTGTGTCGACCAGGTTGAAGGTGCGGTCGGCATAATCAAAATTCATCACCGACGCGGTGACCGAAATCCCGCGCTCCCGCTCCACCTTCATCCAGTCCGACCGCGCACGCCGCTGCTCGCCCCGCGCCTTCACGGCCCCCGCCATCTGAATGGCCCCACCGAACAGCAGCAGCTTTTCCGTCAACGTCGTCTTACCCGCGTCCGGGTGCGCGATGATGGCAAAGGTACGACGCTTGGCGACTTCGGTTTCAAGGATATTGTCGGGCATGGGGCACTTCTGACGGCTGGACGCGGATCAAGCGGGTTCAATAGCCGATTTGAGACCCGCACAGGGGGGAAAGTTTTGCAGGGGGCCTGTGAAAGGGCGCGGATGCACCCCAAAACTTCCAATCCCGGCAACATCTTCCGGTCATGATGGGCCGCTACCTTACCCCCCACGTAGCTCCTGAATGGCCGCCAGCACATACCCAACCACGCTGGGTACATTGGACGCGCGGGCAAAACCCTCCGCCTCCACAAGTGCTGCATCCCGCCTTGCCTTTTCCTCAGTCCCTGACAGGCAGCGTGCCAGATCCGCCAATGAATAGGCGAGGCCCGTTGGATTCCGTTCGATCCGATATAGGGCAATGGCCTGACTATAATACCCCCTCGCCGCATCAACCTGCCCCAACTGACGTTCCAGATCACCAAGGCTCTGAAGCGTATTCGCCTCGCCAAGCCCGTCCTGCACCTGCCGATAAAGCACCAGGGCGGCGTCATAGCGTTGGCGCGCCGCATCAAACTGGTCCAACTGACCTTCCAGATCACCAAGGCTCCGAAGCGTATTCGCCTCGCCAAGCCCGTCCTTCTCCTGCCGATAAAGCACCAGGGCGGCGGCAAAGCGTTGGCGCGCCGCATCAACCTGCCCAAGCCGCCTTTCCAGATCACCAAGGCTCTGAAGCGTATTCGCCTCGCCAAGCCCGTCCTGCTCCTGCCGATAAAGCACCAGGGCGTCGTCATAGCACTGGCGCGCCGCATCAAACCGATCCAGTCGCCTTTCCAGATCACCAAGGCTCTTCAGCGTATTCGCCTCGCCAAGCCCGGCCTTCTCCTGCCGATAAAGCACCAGGGCGGCGTCATAGCGTTGGCGCGCCGCATCAACCTGCCCAAGCCGCCTTTCCAGATCACCAAGGCTCTTCAGCGTATTCGCCTCGCCAAGCCCGTCCTTCTCCTGCCGATAAAGCACCAGGGCGGCGTCATAGCGTTGGCGCGCCGCATCAACCTGCCCAAGCCGACTTTCCAGATCACCAAGGCTCTTCAGCGTAATCGCCCCACCCAGCCCGGCATCACGTAACTTACACAGAAGAGGGTGGCTCAGGGCAATGCGGAATTGGTATAAATTGTATAAACGCCGGTTTATCTGTCGTAGCCAATCATTGTCCCTTGTTGGTGCATTCATCTCTTGCGTCATCAGGTTGGCCAAAGTCGCAAAATGCGAAAGCAGCCACTCCCTTGCGCCCAAATTTTCTGCGTTCGATATTGTCGCGCTTGCCTGTTCTGCCATCGCCTTGAACAGGTCATGGGCTGGTTTGCGTGCCAGGGGCCAGGAAAAACCGTCCTGGTCTTTCTGTGCCGCGCGCAGAGCGTAACGGGCCAGTGGCGGCAGGACATGCCAACGCCCGTTACGTTGGAACAGCACATGATGATCCGCTAAACGCGTGCGAGCAGTACTGGTCCACCCCCCGCGCGTTTCCAACCTCTCCAGGTCAGATTCCAACACACCATCATCAAACAGAGCCACCAGGGTCCAGAGATGCAGGGCACCAGGGATGCTGGCCAGGGCGTTTGCGGTCAGGCGAAGGCTGACATTCAGGCTCCCCTGCCGATCATCGGCGTCCAAACCATCATCAACAATATCGGTGCCCAGCACTTCCCAATCCCGGACCAGGGCCACAAAAGATCGGCTATTTCCCAATCGGGCCATCAATGTAATGCTCAGGGCATGTGCCCCCAGTTTGCCGATCACGAAATCGGCCAACTCCTGATCATCGGGAAGCTGGGCGCCCTCTCCCCCCATAATTCCCGGAACAGGCGCAGGGCGCTGTCCGCTGGCAATTGATCAATTTTAATCGGCGTCCCGAAAATATTGTTCAACATGGTGCGGGAGGATGCCAGCAACCGCACCCCATCCTTATTACGCATGGCCCTCAACAGGTCACGCGCCGCCCCGTCATCGGCAATCCCTTCCAGATTGTCCAAATACCACAGGCCCGATGGCATTATGGTCAGAAGCTCTTGCGGCGTGGCGCAATCGGGTTTGCCGATGGCCAGGCCAATCTGTGCGATAAACACACCCAGCCCCGCCCCGTCGGGAACCCCCACATAAAAGGCCCTGGCACCCGACTGCTCGGCCAACCAGCTTTTCAGTGCGGCCTTACAAACCTCCGTCTTGCCAGCCCCACCAACCCCGCCGACAAGCGTGCTGACCATACGCGCTGATTCTGTCCCCCGCAGGAATGCCAGAACCTGTTTCACCTCCTCATCACGGCCATAAAACCGGCCGTCGCGTGGTTGCAGCAGGTTGTCGCCTGGACCGCTCAATTGACCGGGATACCGTTGTAATTCAACGACTTCTGTAGGCGGCACACGGGGCCGCTCGACGGGTGTCGCTGCGATTTCCTTCACAAACTTACAGACGGACGCATGTATCTGTGCTTTTCTATCTTTCGGCTTACAAATACTGAAATGATCTTCAGGCAGTTTGATCGGGTGACAATCCGAGACACCAGGATTGGCACTGCCGCGATCCACCACCAGAACCGACGGACCACGAAACCAGCGGAACCAGCGACGCTTTGACGTTACACCATGCGTTTCCGCAAAAATAAGGACCTTGACCCCCCATTCACCGACGCTATTTAAAAATCGCCTATTGAGGCCTTCCAGATGATGATCATGCTTCGAAAGATCACCGACTTGTGGATTAGCTCTTGATACAATTTTGATTGCTTCAAACAGACTGGCTAACTGCGCCCCACCATGGGGGGTGGCAATAAATACAATCCCCTGTATGCGCTTTGCCAGCCCCTTAAAGCGATTATCCTCGTATAATCCGTAGGTTAGCATCGTCTTGATGACGAGGCCACCCATACTATGGCCAACGAGAATTAATCTCTTATTGTGCAGTTCACGGACAGTGGAAAGCCTGTCCATGATGTGAGAACCCTGGTCGGGCAACGGCATTGCCTCTTCCGTCCATGCTGACGGCTTTGCGTCATATTTCAGTGTCCAGACATCGCATCCTGTATCGCGCCCCACCCAATGCAGCCAGAAATCATCCGACCGACATTTTTCATACCGCCAGCTATCTTTGGGGTGGCCACCCAAACCATGGACGAATATCAGGGCGGGTGCATCTTCCCTTCCCACATACAATCGTTCCAACTCTGCCACGTCGTACCCCATCATCGGCACCGATAGGACAGTAACACACGTTAATATCGAAGTGGATCAGGGAGTAGCTTGACTTTACAGGCACCCGCCCCCCTCTACCGCCGCAACATAGCGGTCAAGGATGATGGTGTGCTGAAAATGAAGAAGGGCTTGGAAATCATTCGCCCGTGACACGCCACCACCCATAGAAAAAGCCCCGGACAATTGTCCGGGGCTTTTCTCACTCACAAAGCAATGTCAGCCGAAAATTTACGCCTGACGGAACGGACGGCGCGTCGGTGCGGCACCGCCCTCGGCGCGGGCCTCAGTCTGGCGTTCACCACGGAATTCGCGGCGCTTTTCACCGCCCTGGCCGGCATCGCGGAAATCGGCGCGGCCTTCGCCGCCATGGCCGTGGGGACGGCCCTTGCCGGCGTGGGGCTTGTAGGGGTTGGCCTTATGCGGGTGGGGGCCACGGCCCTCACCGGCGACGGGGGTGGCGTCCGGGGACCAAGCGCGCTGGGGACGGTCGCCGCCCTGATGCTGGCCTTCGCCCTGGAAGTCGCGGCGTTCACGGCGCTCACCCTGGAAACCGCCCTCGCGACGTTCGCCCTGCCAGCCGCCCAGACGCTCGCTCTGCGAACGCTGCTCGCCGCCCTGGTAACCGCCGTCACGACGTTCGGCGCGGAAGCCGCCTTCACGGCGTTCGCCACCCTGGGCACCGCCGCCCTGGAAGCCCTCGCGGCGCTCGCCGCCCTGATAGCCACCCTCGCGGCGCTCACCGGCCCAGCCGCCTTCGCGGCGCTGGCCGCCGAAGCCGCCCTTGTTGCCATAGGGCTTGCCGGCCTGATTGCTGCGCGCACCGTAGGGCTTGGGGCCACCGGGACGGAACTTGCTACGCTCCGGCTCAGGCATCGGCTCCAGGCCCGGCAGGGTGCTTTGCACATGCGGCTGACCGGTATACTGCTCAATCGCGCGGACCAGATTGCGGTCATGGCGGGTAAACAGGCTGTAGGAGATGCCCGTGGCACCGGCGCGGCCGGTACGGCCGATACGGTGAACGTAATCTTCGGCCACGCGCGGCAGATCGAAATTGATGACGTGGGACAGGTCGGAAATGTCGATGCCGCGGGCGGCAACGTCGGTGGCGACCAGCACATTGATGCGGCCATCGCGCAGCCACTGCACCACGCGGTTACGCTCGCGCTGCTGCATGTCGCCATGCAGCGGCATGGCGCGGTGGCCCTGTTCGGACAGGCTGTCGGCCATCACGTCGCAATCGGCCTTGGTGGCCATGAAGATGATGCCCTTGCCGAAGGCTTCATCTTCCAGCAGGCGGCCCAGCAGCTTGTGCTTGTGGTCCAGCCCGTCGGCACGCAGCCAGCGCTGCTCGATGGAGGTATTGGTGACGGCCTTGCCGGCCACATCGACGCGGACCGGATCCTTGGTCAGGGCCGAGGCCAGCTTTTCGGCGGTACGGTCCAGCGTGGCGGTGAACAGCAGCGTCTGGCGGCCTTCGGGGCAGGCACCGGAAATCTGTTCCACGGCATCGCGGAAGCCCATGTCCAGCATGCGGTCGGCCTCGTCCAGGACCAGCATCTCAACGCAGGACAGATCGACCTTGCCATTTTCCAGATGGTCGATCAGGCGGCCCGGCGTGGCGACGATCAGGTCGGCGCGACGGCGCAGCATCTCGATCTGGGCGCGATAGGGCATGCCGCCCAGAACCGTACCGGTCTGGATGCGGCCAAACTTCGACAGCAGGCGGACCTGATCCAGCACCTGGCTGGCCAGTTCGCGCGTCGGGGTCAGAACCAGGACGCGGGGGCCCCAGGAACCGGCCTGACGCTCCGATGCAGCGATACGGGCCAGGGCGGGCAGCACGAAGGCCGCCGTCTTGCCGGTGCCGGTATTGGCAGACGCCACGACATCCTTGCCCTCCAGCGCGGCGGGAATGGCCTGCGCCTGGATCGGGGTCGGGTTGACATAGCCCAGTTCGGCAACAGCCTGCATCAGCGAGGCGGGAAGGGCGAGTTCTGAAAAGGTAATGGTCAAGGAACGAGCTTTCTTCGGACAAAGCCAAACGCTCCGCACCGCCGGCCCTACTTGGGGGTCGGACGCGGCTGGAGCGCAAGGGATGCCAAACGTCGGGATCATCCCGGCGCTGGCGGTTGCGCTTCGGAGCGGCTTCTGCTGGTTCGGAAAGCGAAGGGCGGCACCATCAAGGCGATGGGCAGCGACACGACCCGACTCTCATCATTCGGGGCATATCTTGATGGTGGCATGGTTGGCCACCGGGGGCCCCACAGCCACTCGGTTACGGGACGGACCATGCCGGAAACCATCCTGTTGCACCAGCGAAATCGCAGACACCCTCCGTCAAGGCTGGGCAGCGCGGGGCGCAGGGCGGATGCAAAGGGAGAAACATTGCACGAACCGAACTTTCCCCGCTTGAGCGGAGATGTAAAGCATCGTAAGTTACATTCAGCTTTTTACTTGACATTTCCAGGAGGTTGCATGTTTGCAACGAAATTGATCCCCGTCGCGGCATGCGCGCTATTGCTGGCCGGTCCAGTACAGGCGGCAACAAGCTGGCAGGAGGCCAACAAGGCTTCTGTGGCTTTGATGGTGGAGGGCAAGTTGCAGCCGGCCTTCGACTTGGCGTGGCAGGCCGCAGAACTGTATGAGAAGGCCCCCAACTACAAACCCAGCAATCATGAGCGGCTGCTGCTGAATGCCGCCGATATCTTCCTGCAGATCCAGAATCCGGCCAAGACACCCGACATGCTGCAAAAGGCGCTGACGGCCATTGGCCGGCACGTGCCCGACGGCGCGCCGGAAACCATCGCGCTCAATGAGCAGCTGGCAAAGTCCTACCTGGCCCTGGGCGACAAGGCCAAGGCCAAGATGATCTATGAGCGTGTGGCCACGCTTTATGAAAAGAACTATGGCGCCGACAGCGTGGGCAGCGTGAATGCGCAGCTGGAACTGGTCCGCACCGCCAAAGCCGCCCGCGACGCCGCCACGGCCCAGCGGTACCTGGACCGGATCGACGGTCTCACCAAGGGCCTGCCCGCCGATCACCCGATCCGTCTGCAGGTGGAGTTCGAGCAGGCCATGGGCGCCATTGATGCCGGCCGCGACAGCGCCGCCGGCGCGCAGCTGCGTTCCATCGTGAAGCAGGCCCGCGCATCAGAAAGTGTTGCCATGCGCAGCCTGGCCCGCGACGCCTACGGCATGTTGGCCTTCATCGCGCAGCGTCAGGGCGACCCGCAGACCGAGGACCGGATGGTTGAGGCCACGCGCGGCCTGCCCGCTCATGCCGGCGGTCCGCAGCCGCTGTTCCGTTCCATCCCGGAAAGCATTGAAACTGGCCTGACCGGTTCCGCCACCATGGAACTGCGCGTTTCCACGGCCGATGGCAAGGTGAAGGAAGTTCGCGTTCTGGAAAGCTCCGGCGATCCGAAATATGTGGCGGTGATGAGCAAGTCCATCCTGAACTGGCGGTTCCAGCCCACCGCCACGGAAGGGTCAGCGGGATCAATGGTCACAGTGCGGCAGAGCGTCAGCAACGCCGCCAGCTGACCCATCGGCACAGCATCATACGGTTGCATGTCGTTGCGATCGCGCAATCTCCCGCGTTGAATACAAGCCCCCGGAAAGATATCGTGCGATCCGCGATGTTTCTCCGGGGGTTTCCATGCGTGTTGCCGGTTTGGCTATCTGTGCCCTGCTGCTGTCATCCTTGCCGGCATCAGCCATGACATGGCAGGAGGCGAACAAGGCCTCCGTCGCCATGATGAATGAAGGCAAACTGACGGAGGCCTTCGATCTGGCTTGGCAGGCGGCAGAACTTTACGAACAATCCCCCACCTACAAACCAGCCAGCCATGAACGGTTGCTGTTGAACGCCATCGACATTTTCCTGCGCACGGGCAAGGATCGCGCCGCGCCCAGCACCATCCGCAAGGCCATCGTGGCGCTGAAACGCCATGTCGGGCCAGAGGATGGGACCCTGATCGCGGTTCATGAGCAGCTGTCGCTGGCCCTGATCAATGCCGGCGACTTCGAGGCGGCGCGTGACGCGCAGGATCAGGTTATTAATCTCTACGCTAAGAATTTCGGCGTGGAATCGGTTGGCCATGTCAACGCCCTGCTGACCCAGGCTCGGCAGTTGAAGGGCGCCATGGATATCGTCGACGTCCGCAAGTATCTGGACCGCGCCTCAACCGTGGCGCAGGCCGTGCCCGCCAACCATGTCGTCCGCCTGATGGTGGATTATGAACATGCCTTGCTGACCATGGAAAGCGGTCGCAAGGATGAGGCCGAGCCTATGTTCATCTCCATCGCCGACCGTGGCGAAGGCCAGGATGACGCGGCGGTGAAGGCGATCCTGCGCCCCACCTATGGCATGCTGGCCTACATCGCGTTTAAGCGCGGCGACCCTGCGGGCGAAGATAAATGGGTCGAAGCGACGCGCAGCCTTCCCGTGCCGCCGGGCGAGGTGAAGCCGCTGTTCCGGGAGGTGCCGGACACGCCGGACAACCGCATATCGGTGTCAGGTCAGGTTACCATAGAATTCATGGTGTCCACCGCCGACGGGCGGGTCAAGGAAACCAAGATTCTGCAAAAATCCGGCAATCCGCAATATGCCACATCGGTCGAAAAGGCTGTCCGGACATGGCGTTATCAGCCCACAGTGCCGGTGGGTGATCCGGGAGCCCTGATCCGGCAGGTGCAGACCTTCGGCTATCAGTACGAGAACGAAGAGGCGGAGATCGGTTCCCGGTTCAAGCGGCGGAACTGACGGGCAAGTCAGCGGCTCAGTCCGCCTCCCCGCCCACCGGCGACACGGGGGCCACGCCCCATATCTCGCGCGCATATTCCATGATGGTACGGTCGGAGGAGAACCAACCCATGCTGGCGGTATTCAGGATGGCCTTGGCCGTCCATTCCGCCTTGTCGCGATAGAGCGCGCGGGCGGCGGCGTGGGCGTTCCGGTAATCCTCGAAATCGGCGGTGACCAGGAAATGGTCACCATGCAGCAGCGCATCGACGATGGGGCGGAAGCGGCCCGGATCATCAGGGCTGAAGGCACCATTACCGATCATGTCGAGCGCGCGTTTCAGGTGCGGATTGGCTCCGACGACGGCGCGCGGATCGAAGCCCCCATTCTGCCGCAGGTCCTGCACCTCCTGCGCCGTCAGGCCGAAAATGAAGATATTGTCGGCCCCGACATGGTCGCGGATTTCAACGTTCGCCCCGTCCAGGGTGCCGATGGTCAGGGCACCGTTCAGCGCCAGCTTCATATTGCCGGTGCCCGACGCCTCCATCCCCGCCGTTGAAATCTGTTCCGAGAGGTCGGCGGCGGGCATGACGATTTCCGCTTGGCTGACATTGTAATTGGGCAGCATCACCAGTTTCAGCCGACCGCGCACCAGCGGGTCATTGTTCACCACCTTGGCAATGTCATTGGCCAGTTTGATGATCAGCTTGGCCTGATGATAGGCGGGTGCGGCCTTGCCGGCCAGAATCTTGGTGACAGGCGTGTGATCCCGTTTGGGATTGTCCCGGATCTCATTATAGAGCGCCACCGTCTGTAACAGGTTCAGCAGCTGACGCTTATATTCATGGATGCGCTTCACCTGCACGTCGAACAGGCTGTCGATATCGACATCGATGCGCAGGTGGCGGGCGATATAGGCGGCCAGACGTTTTTTGTTCTGACGTTTGGCGCGGCGGAACTCCTCCTGGAATACCTCGTCCCCTGCCCTGCCCTTCAGGACCGACAATTGTTCCAGATCGGTGATCCAGCCATCGCCAATACGACTGCTGATCAGACGGGACAAAGCCGGGTTGGCCTGATGCAGCCAGCGGCGGGGCGTGATGCCATTGGTCTTGTTGGTGATGCGGTCGGGGAACAGGCGGTGGTAATCGGCGAAGACCGTCTGCTTCATCAGGTCGGTATGCAGGGCCGAAACTCCGTTCACCTTGTGGCTGCCCAGGAAAGCCAGCCCTCCCATGCGCACCCGCCGTCCACCATTCTCGTCAATCAGTGACAACCGGCGGATCGTATCGATATCGCAACGAGACCAGACCCCCTCCAGGAACCTGGCATTGATGTCGTAGATGATCTGCATATGCCGGGGCAGCACATGTTCCATCATGCCCACCGGCCAGCTTTCCAGCGCTTCGGGCAACAGGGTATGGTTGGTATAACTGAAGGTGCGGCGGGTAATGTCCCAGGCCTTGTCCCACTCCAGCCCATGGATATCGATCAGGATACGCATCAGTTCGGCGATGCCGATGGCCGGATGCGTGTCATTCAGCTGAATGGCCGCCTTTTCCGGTAGTGCATCAAAATCCTTATGATGCTGCATATAGCGGCGCAGAATGTCCTGGATCGACGCACTGGTGAAGAAATATTCCTGCTTGAACCGCAGTTCGCGCCCCACCTCCGTCGCGTCATTGGGATAGAGCACGCGTGAAAGGTTTTCCGACAGGACCTTGCCTTCCACGGCCTTGAGATAATCGCCATCATTGAAATGGTGGAAGTTGAAATCGCTGGTAGCGCGGGCCGACCAAAGACGCAGAGTATTGATCGTTTCGCCACCGTAACCGACGATGGGCGTGTCGAAGGCCATGGCGTGGACGGTTTCGGTATCGACCCAGCGCCGCCGTTCCACCCCGGCCCCATCAATATAGGTTTCGACCCGGCCATGGAAATGGATGGGGTACAGCACCTCCGGCCGCGCAAATTCCCATGGGTTGCCGAACCGCAGCCAATTGTCAGGGAATTCGACCTGAAAGCCCTGATCAAAGCGCTGTTCGAACAGGCCATATTCATACCGGATACCATAGCCATAGGCCGGCAGATGCTGCGTTGCCATGCTGTCCAGGAAGCAGGCGGCCAGCCTGCCCAGCCCGCCATTGCCCAGGGCCGGATCGGGTTCCGCATCCAGCACCTCCTCCAGGCGCAGGCCCAGACGATCCACCGCCTCCCGGCAGACCTCCGTCAGGCCCAGATTGTCCAGGTTGTTGGACAGAAGCCGGCCGATCAGGAACTCCATGGAGAAATAATAGATGCGCTTGGCATCGGCGGCATAGACCCCGCGCGTCGTATCCATCCAGCGATCAACGACACGGTCGCGCACCGAAAGGGCGCCGGTGGTGAACCAGTCGCGGCGGGTCGCCGTCTTGGCGTCCTTACCCACCGAATAGACCAGCCATTCCAGGAATGAGCGCTTCAACGCATCGACATCTTCAGCCTTTCGGCCAATTTCACGCGAATGATAACGGGCATCCATGAGCAGGCGGACTTTCAACAGCGGCCAATGACAGAAAGATGTCACCATTCCGCCTTGCCGCCGACCGCTTGGCAATGGGAAAAAGCGGGGATGTCGACTTGGCCTGTGAGCCTTGTCAAACCGTTACAGGCTTGACCTTTCCCGCCCGCCACCGCATTTCGAGGATGATGAGTTCCCCGCCCCCTCCTTCACCCCGGCGTTCCCGACAGAAGATGGAACCGCCCGTCATTCTGATGGGGCCCCTGCTGCGCGCCCGCGGTGCCCAGGGGGCGACCGGGTCGGGGCAGCGCTGGCGCGTGTCGGCCTTGTTCCTGCTGGCCGGCGATGCGGAGCCGCCCGACCTGCGGGTAGAAGGCGTCACCCTGGCTGTACCCCCGCGCTTCCTGCATGAATGGAAGGACATGCCGCCCGTGGGTCCGGTGGGCGTGCCCTGCCCGCCCGGCACGCTACGCCTGTGGCGGTATGATTTCGCGGTGCCGCGCGGACTTCAGGATGGCCGCGCCTCCTATGGTTTCGCGGAGGAAGAGCGACGGTGGATGCTGTCCGTTCCTGGAACCGCCATTGCGCCGCGCATCAGCTTTGTCAGCTGTGGCGGCTGCGAGGATGAGGACAGTATCGAGGCGGCGGGGTTGCGACGCAACGCCCTGTGGGCACGCCTGCTGAGCCGGCATCGGGCCAGCCCCGTCCATCTGCTGCTGATGGGCGGCGATCAGGTCTATGCCGACGGATTGTGGGAACGGGTGCCGGCCCTGCGCAGCCTGTCGGTGGCCAAGCTGATGAAGCGGCTGGGCCTGTCCGCCGGCCCTGATCTGGCGGCACAGCTGGAAGCCTGGTATCTGGCGACATACCTGCATGCCTGGACTCAAGCCGAGCCGGCGGCCCTGCAAAGCGGCGTCGCGGCGCTGTGCATGTGGGACGACCATGACATTATTGACGGCTGGGGCTCTCACCCGCCGGAGCTGCTGGACAGCCCCGCCTATCAGGCAATCTATGGGGCGGCGCGCCGCGCCTTTCGCCTGTTTCAGATTGGCATGGGTGATGATGATCCCGCCGACACCCTGCTGGCCGATGGGCCGCCATCCTTCAGCCAGGCCGTGATGCTGAACGGTGTCGGCGTGCTGGCCCCCGACCTGCGCAGTGAGCGGACAGAGGACCGGGTGATGTCGCCCGGGACCTTGGCCGCCCTGCCGGAGTGGCTGGAACGGTTCGCGTCCTGCCGTCACCTGCTGCTGATGTCGTCGGTGCCGCTGATCTTCCCCAGTTTCGGGCTGGCGGAACGGTTCTTGAACCTGCTGCCGGGGCGGCAGGCCATGGAAGATGACCTGCGCGATCAATGGCGCAGCCCAGCGCACCGGGAGGAGTGGCTGCGTGTCCTGCGCATGATCGCCGATTTCGCGCGGCGCAGCGGCGTGCGCGTGACCATCCTGTCGGGGGAGGTGCATCTGGCGGCCCACGGCCTGCTGTCTGCACCCGGCCTGCGCATCCGGCAGCTGGTCAGTTCCGGCATCGTCCACCCACCGCCGGAGGGATTTGGCGTCAGCGTGATGGAACGGCTGGCCGGGCGGCGCGAAAGCCTGTTCGACCGGCTGACCCTGTCCATGGAACCAATGGACGCGGATGGCAACCGGCTGATGGCCAAGCGCAACTACCTGACCCTGACGGGCCTGGATAATGGCGACCTGCTGGCCGAATGGCATATTGAAGGGCGGGATGATCCCTGGACGGTCACCGTCGCCTGATCAGGCCTTGGTGACCAGCGCGATCCAGCCCGGAACCGGCTGTCCCCGGTCGATACGGGTGCTGTGATGGGTGAGGTGGGTCAAGGTCAGACCGGCAGCATCCACTGCATCCTTTATATGTGCCTGCCCATGCGCGAAGCGCCGACCCTCATGCAGCTGAAATCCCGGCCCGTCGCTGCGTTCACAGGTAAAGGCGAAACGACCGCCGGAAACCAGGGTCTTGGCAGCAGCCTCCATCACCGGCATCAGATCGCCCACATAGACCAGCACATCCGCCGCCAGGACCAGATCGAAAGCGTCGGGACGATCGGCCATGGACGCCACCAGTTCCCCCACCCACAGCGCATCATAGACATCCCGGCCACGCGCCTTGTCCACCATGCGCGGGGATAGGTCAAACCCGGCCAGATAGGCGGCCATGTCGCGAACCGCTACACCGGCCAGACCGGTGCCGCAGCCAGCGTCCAGCACGCGCAGGCCCGTCAGGTTGCCCTGGTCCAGCAGCAATTGCCGCAGGGCCTGCGGCGCGTCATAGCGCAGCTTGCCCACCAGTTCCCGGTCAAAGCGGTCGGCATAGGTATCGAACAGGGCGCGGACAAAGGCCGGCGGAAGGCTGGTCTGTGCCCCTGCCCCAGCCAAACCGGCCAGCAGGGGTGCAGCGCCAGCGGGGTCAGCCTCGTCCAGGTCCAGGGCTTCCTGCCAGGCCTTGGCCGCTTTCTCCGGTTCGCCCAGATGCAGCCAGGCCTTGCCCAGCGCCACCCAGCCCCAGGGCTGCGCCGGGTCAGCCGGATGCACCTGCCGCAGGGCGGCATCCAGCATCTCCACCGCACTCAACGCCTCATCCGCGTCGGTCAGAATGGCGGCTGTGGCCGTGGTGATCTCCAGATCGCCCTTGGCCAAGAACCGGGCCTCCCGCGCATGGTCAAGGGCGGCATCACGGTCACCCCGGTCCAGCAGCAGCCGCGCCATCCGCACCTGCCCCACCGCATCGTCAGGCCGGCGGGTCAGCAGGTCCCGGCATTGGGCCAGCGCCGCTTCGCCCTGCCCCGCAGCCATCAAAGCGGTTACAAGCGCGCGGCGCCACGGGATGTGGCCGGCATCGGCCGCCACGGCGCGGGACAGGGCGTCCGCTGCCGCCGTCGCCTGTCCTTCTTCCAACAGCAACTCACCCAACAGGCCCGCCGCCTCTGCCCCGTCATCGGCCCGCAGCACGGCGATGGCACCGGCGCGATCCTGGGCGTCCAGCAGGTCATAGGCACGGGCGATAGCGTCGGACATGGCGAATCCTGGGGCGGGCATGGAAATATGAAACCTGTTCAACCGCCCTATAGCATGTCCGTCGTTCCCTGACAGGCGGCTTGCAGGGGCGTTCCAGACCCTATTTTCTTTGATCTGTGACAAAGACGCATCAATCAGGACGATTCTTTGTTGACCCAATGCGCCAATTCTGGGATTGCTATGCGGCCGGTGCATGAAGCCGGTGACTTTGAGGGAGCGGCCGCCGCATTTGAGTAACGGTGGCCTGATTGCAGGGCCCGCAGGAAAGCGGGAAAAACCGACGGGGCAACCCGTCACGGATGACCGGAACCAGAGGGGACGATTGAGATGACGATGCGCCAATCCCGCGTTGCCACCCGCTCCCGCCCGGACTCCCGCCTGCTCCTCGCCTTTACCTTCCTGATCGGCCTGATGATACTGGCTATTCCGGCCCGCGCTGGTTGCCTGGACCACATTGTCGATGCGGAAAAGGAATTCAACATTCCCAAGGGTATCCTGATGGCCGTGTCGCTTGTGGAAAGCGGCGGCGGTGGCACACCCAGCCCGTTCATCATGAATGTGCGCGGTCGCGTCATGTTCCCGCGGACGGAGGCGGAGGCCGCCACCTATCTGCGCGACAATCAGGGCAACCTGCGCGGCAATGTCTATGCCGGCTGCATGCAGCTGTCGCTGGCCCATCACAAGCAGGCTTTCCGCCCGGTCGAGAAGATCGTGAACCCGGAAGCCAATGTCCGCTATGCCGCCAAGTATTTGGTCAGCCTGCGCCGCGAAACGGGCAGCTGGGCCGCCGCCGTTACCCGCTATAACGGGTCGACGGGCATCAAGGCGGCTGCGTATCAGTGCAAGGTCAAGAACCAGTTGGTCAGCCTGGGTGCGCAGGGCAGCGCCGATCTGATCAGCACCGCCGGCAAGTGCGATGTCAGCGATCCGCCCGCCGTTGGCCCGCGTACCCGTCGCGCCTTTGAAAAGCATGACGAGGCGACGCCCGTCGGCTGAACCCCTTCCTGCTGGGCGCATGGCGCCGACGGGATAATCTTTAAAATAAAATCAATGCCGTCGCCCATGTCAGCCATGTGAAGGCTCGGCTGGTTTCAGGTCATGGTTTGGCGCACCCATGATGTTCTGTCATCACGGTCGCTGAAACCGCCTGTCCATGCCGCGCCTTTCCACCTTGTCCCCTGTCGTCCGCGCCATCCTGGCGATGATTGCCGCTGTCGCCCTGTTCAGCGCCATGAATGCCAGTATCAAATGGCTGGGCGGACGCTATCCGGTCAGCCAGATCATTTTCTTCCGCGCCCTGTTCGCCATGGTGGTCCTGCTGCCGCTGATCTGGCGGGCGGGCGGGTTGACGTCGCTGCGCACAAAACGGCCCCTGGGACATCTGGCGCGCAGCATCATCGGCGTCATTTCCATGACCTGCGGCTTTACCGCCATCACCTATCTGCCGCTGGCCAATGCCTCGGCGCTGGCCTTCACCGCCCCTTTATGGACCACCACGCTGGGCGTGCTGGTTCTGGGCGAAAAGGTGCGGTGGCGGCGCACGCTGGCCCTGATCGTGGGCTTTTCCGGCGTGCTGATCATGGTGCGGCCCGACGCCACCCTGATCCATGGCATCATGACGGGCGGGACGCAGGCGGTCGGCAGTCTGTTTGGCCTCACCTCCTCCTTCCTGGCGGCCTGTGCCATGATTTCCGTGCGGCGGCTTTCCGCCACTGAACCCAGCACCAGCATCGTGTTCTATTTCATGGCCACGGGTATCATCGTGGCCGGCATCGCCATGTCGCGGGAATTCGTGGTGCCGACGCCTCAGGATGCCGCGATGCTGGCGCTGCTGGGCATTGTCGGCGGGTTGGCGCAGGTACTATTGACCACGGCCTATCGCGGGGCACCGGTGGCGGTGATCGCGCCGTTCGATTACACTGCCATGCTGTGGGCCACCGGCTATGGCTTCCTGATCTGGGGTGAGGTGCCGCACCCGGCGGTGGCGGTCGGGGCCTTGATCGTGATTGCCAGCGGCGTCTACATCACAGTCCGCGAAACCCGCCTGGGCGTGACCAATCCGGTCAAGGCGCAGACCATCACGAAGAACGCCTGAGATGAATTACCGCCATATCTTCCATGCCGGCAATGCCGCCGATGTCATGAAGCATGCCGTACTGGCCTGGCTGCTGGACCGCCTGCGGACCAAGGATACGCCTTTCTTCGTGCTGGACACCCATGCCGGCATCGGCCGCTATGACCTGGATGATCAGGCCGCCACCCGCACGGGGGAGGCGCTGCGCGGCATTCGCCGTGTATTGGCCGATGGCGGTGCCGATCAGTTGCCGGAAGCAGCAAAACCCTATCTCGATCTACTGACCCGGTTGAATGACGGTGTGGCCCCGATCCGCACCTATCCTGGTTCCCCCCTGATCACCCGCATGATGATGCGGGAACAGGACCGGCTGCTGCTGGCCGAACTCCATGCCGAGGATGTGCAGACACTGCGGACCTTGTTCCGGGGCGATACGCAGGTGGCGGTGCACCACATGGATGGCTGGCTGTCGCTGAAGGCGCACCTGCCGCCCAAGGAAAGACGCGGTCTGGTCGTTATCGACCCGCCATTCGAGGCACCGGACGAGTATGAGCGGATGGTGGCAGCCCTGGCGCTGGCCCATCGCCGCTGGGCCACGGGGCAATATCTGCTCTGGTACCCGGTGAAGGACCGGGCCGCTGTGTGGCGGTTCCACCAGATGCTGGAAGATACCGGCATCCCGAAGATGCTGGCGGCTGAACTTTGCTGGTCCGATGATGACCGGTCCGACCGGCTGAACGGGTCCGGCCTGATCCTGGTGAACCCGCCCTGGAAGACGGAAGAGAGCCTGTCCGACCTGCTGCCCGCCCTTGCAAAGGCGCTGGCGGCGGGCACCGGCCCGACCGGTTGCCGCTGGATCCGCGATGAAGGCGGAAAAACGGCGTGAGTGCCGGTTCACCATCTTCATCTTTTGGTCATTGATCCCGTCTTGCAGGCGCCCGCCGCATCGGTCACAGTGCAAAAGCAGTTACCGCACCCGATGGTATGAAGTCTTTTGGACAGGTCGGGTGACGGCGTTCTTGTGTGACGGGGGAGAAATGGGAATGGTGCAGACGCCGCGACGGCCCTTCATGGCGGAAATCCAGATGGCCAAGAAGGCACCAAACCGTGGCGGTGACGTGGCAGCCCTTGGCCCCACCCTTCCCCCGCCGCCGCCGGCCCCCGTCCATGTGGAAATGGACAATAGCGAGGTGATGGCGGCCATCGGCGCGCTGGGTGCCAAGCTGGACCGCTTCTTGACCGTCGATCATACCCAGATCGAAAAAATTCAGATCGAAATTTCCGATATCGCAGGCCGCATCAAGGCCACGAAGGTGGAGATGGCGGCCCTTCGCCATCCGTTGTCGAACCAGGACACGTTCATGGAGGCCAGCGAGCAGCTGTCCGCCGTGGTCCGCGCCACCGAAACCGCGACGAACAGTATCATCTCCGCCGCCGAGGAGATTGAGGATATTGTCAACGAAGTGCGGTCGCAGCTGCCCGAAGGCTACCAGAGCAGCCGCCTGAAGGACCTGAACGACGTCACGCTCCGCATCTTCGAAGCCTGTAACTTCCAGGATCTGACAGGCCAGCGCATCACCAAGGTGGTGCAGGCCCTGGCCTTCATCGAAGAACGTATCGACGGCATGATGTCGGTGTGGAACAGCAAGGAATTCGAGGCCCTGCCCCTGCCGCCCGATATTTCCAAGCATGACGATGGTCTGGCGCTGCACGGCCCGCAGGAAGGCAAGCCGGCCAGCATCTCCCAGGCGGATATCGACGCCCTGTTCGACTGACAGACGGGCGGCATCGCGCCGCCCGTCAGGCAACGGCGCGCCGGACCATTTCTTCCAGGCGCGTCGTGCGCATGTAAAGGCTGTGGCTACGCTCCAGCAGGGAACGCAGGGCCGATGGCAGCAGCAGATTGTCCGGCCCCGACGGGTCGGCACAGATGGCCCCGCCCGACAGCGCATAATCATCACCCACCGCCTGAGCCTGGGTCAGTTCCCCCGCATGCACGGCCTTCTGCGCCAACATCCAAGCCATGACCTGGGTCAGGCGGCTGGTCACCCGCATGCTTTCATAGGATACCTGAAGACGGACGGTGGGCGGCAGGCCGCGCTGATCCGCCGCCTCCTGGTAGGCGACATAATTCCGCGCCTCGACGAGAAGGGTCATGGTCTCGTCATAGGCGCGATTGAAGAAGGCTGTCGGTCCGTTCACCCGCTGCTCCTTCCCGGCCCACCGCCATTCGGCAGGCCCGTGTCGTTACATCAGTGTGGGGCCTTCCATCCCGGCTGACAATTGCGGCGAAAGTAGGTACCGGGCGTCCGCCTGTGCCTTTGCATCATGTGACCAATTTTTTTGGCTGACGCCCCTTGAAGGGGTGCTGGAGGTTTCTTAAGTCTTGCAGTGTGAGGACGGCGCCCTTGGAAGGGGCCGGAAACCTTCACAAAAACAAGGGGTTGGCCGATGTCGGGAACCCCGTATCTCAAACGTATCGCTCTTGGAGGATACCTATGCGTAGCTATGACCTGTCGCCGCTGTTCCGTTCCACCGTCGGCTTCGACCGTGTGACGCGCCTGCTGGAAAGCGCGCTGAATGGCGAGGATAACAGCCAGAACGCCTACCCCCCGTACAATATCGAAAAGCTGGGCGACGATAATTACCGCATCACCATGGCGGTCGCCGGTTTTGGCATGGGTGATCTGGAAATCACCGCACACCCCAACCTGCTGATCGTGCAGGGCAAGGCCAAGGAACAGCAGGGCGGCACCTTCCTGCATCGCGGTATCGCTGGCCGCGCTTTCGAACGACGCTTCCAGTTGGCCGACCATATCCGCGTCAACAATGCCGCCCTGGAAAACGGCCTGCTGCATATCGAGCTGGTGCGAGAGGTGCCGGAAGCCATGAAGCCCCGCACCATTCAGATCAACAATCTGACGCCGGTCGCCCTGCCAGCCACAGCGGCAGCAGCTGCGTAATGTCAGGTCTGTTGCCGGAAGATGCTGCAAAGGCACCTTCCCGGCGCTGACAGCAAGTGCCAAATAAAAAGAGGGCCGCTACGTTGGCGGCCCTCTATTTTTTACCCGTTTCCCTGAAGCCCCACCCGTTCAACTCTGCCGAACGAGCAAGAGGACCCTATGTGTGGGCGGCGGTCCGGTCAACGGGGCTTGTCGGCATGACAACGATAACCGTAAAGAAATCGTCATCATTGTTGCCGAATTAACGCACCCCTTGTCCTATCCTTTCGCATAGCCGGCGAATTTCAGCGCTTCGCCGATCTCCTCCAGAATGGCGGGGTCATCGATGGTGGCGGGCATCTTCCATGCCTCGCTGTCGGCGATCTTCTGCATGGTGCCGCGCAGGATCTTGCCCGACCGGGTCTTGGGCAGGCGCTCCACCACCAGGGCCTGTTTGAAGGCGGCGACGGGGCCGATCTCGTCCCGCACCTTCTTCACCACTTCCTTAATGATGTCGGCATGGGGCCGGTCCACACCGCGCTTCAATACGACAAACCCCAGCGGCAACTGGCCTTTCAGGTCGTCAGCCACGCCGATCACGGCGCATTCCGCCACGTCCGGGTGGCCCGACAGCACCTCTTCCATCGCCCCGGTCGACAGGCGGTGCCCCGCGACATTGATGATGTCGTCGGTGCGGGCCATGACATAGATGTATCCATCCTCGTCGATGAAACCGGCGTCGGACGTCTGGTAGTAACCGGGGAAGTCGGCCAGATAGCTTTTGAAGAAGCGGTCGCGGGCGTTCCAAAGCGTGGGCAGGGTGCCCGGCGGCAGGGGCAGTTTGGCCACGATGGCGCCGATGTCACCCCGCTTCACCTCTGTTCCGTCTGGGGCCAGCACACGGATATCCCATCCGGGCAGCGGGACAGCCGTGCTGCCATATTTCACCTTCATCAGGTCGATGCCCAGCGGATTGCCCGCGACTGGCCACCCGGTCTCCGTCTGCCACCAATGATCAATGACCGGCACCTTCAGGTGGGTTTCTGCCCAGTTCAACGTGTCGGGGTCTGAGCGTTCACCCGCCAGGAACAGGGCGCGCAGGCACGACATGTCGTACTGGCCCAGCAATTCGCCGTTCGGGTCCTCTCGCTTGATGGCGCGGAAGGCTGTAGGGGCTGTGAACTGCACCGACACCTTATGGTCGGAAATCACCCGCCAGAAGGCACCCGCATCCGGCGTGCCCACAGGTTTGCCCTCATAAACCAGGGTGGTGCAGCCATGCAGCAACGGGCCATAGACGATATAGCTGTGCCCCACGACCCAGCCGACATCGCTGGCAGCCCAGAATACTTCCCCTGGCTTGACGCCATAAAAATGCTCCATGGTCCATTTCAGGGCAACGGCATAGCCGCCGGTATCCCGCACCACCCCCTTGGGTTGTCCCGTCGTGCCGGAGGTGTAGAGCACATAGAGCGGGTCCGTTGCCTCCATGCTGACGCAGGCCGCCGGTTCCGCCACGGCGGCGGCCATGGCCCAATCGACATCGCGGCCGGGTACAAGGCCTGCTGCCGACTGCGGACGCTGGAAGATCACGCAATGGTCGGGCTTGTGGCTAGCCTGGTCGATGGCGGCATCCAGCATGGGTTTGTAGGGCAGGACCTTCGTCCCCTCGATCCCACAGGAGGCGGAAAGGATAGCCTTCGGCGTGACGTCATTGATGCGGGTCGCGAGTTCATGCGGGGCGAAGCCGCCGAATACTACGGAATGTACGGCCCCGATGCGGGCGCAGGCCAGCATGCCCATCACCGCCTCCGGGATCATGGGCATATAGATGATGACCCGGTCACCCTTCCCCACCCCCAGATCGCGCAGGACACCCGCAAAGCGCGCGACCTTGTCCAGCAACTGAGCGTAGGTCAGGGTCTGTTTCACGCCGGTGACGGGGCTGTCATAGATCAGGGCGGCTTGATCCGCCCGCCCGCCCGCCACATGCCGGTCCAGCGCGTTATGGCAGATATTCAGCCGTCCGCCGCGATACCAGCGATAGAAGGGCTTGTCGCTGTCATCCAGGATGGTGGTGGGAAAGGCATCCCAATCGATGGCCCGTGCGGCATCCGCCCAGAATCCCGCCGGGTCCGAAAGCGACTGCGCATGCATGGCCTGATAGCGACCGGTCATTTTGTAGCCTCCCCTTATTTTTCCGCTTGGGGTAGTAGCGCCAGGTAGTCTATTCCCATCCGCTTATGGATCGACCTGTACGATTGGGATAGAAAAGCCAGCGATCACCACGCCACATTCTGCGCCCAAAATCGCCGGAAGCCGTGTGTAAATTCATCCCCGACCTTGGTCTGCGACATTCGTGCCATTCATTGCCTGACCGGAAATATTCCCCCCGATGATCGTCGACAGCCGCCACATCATGTTTTCCCCGGAAGCCATCCGGGAGGCCGTGAAAACCTATCGCGAACTGTTTCCCACCAAGCAGCCGCCGGGTCTGCTGGGTCCCATCGTCATACGGGGTTCCGATCCGCTGGTGCTGGGCGTCAAGGTGCAGGCGATGGGGTCCACCACCTATCGCGAAGTGGAAATGGATGAGAATGAGATCGCCGCCATGCTGATCGTGTTCTGCCGCAAGATCAAAATCCCCCTGCCCCGCACCGCCAACAAATCGTTTGAGGTGGATGGGGAGAATATTGCCCTGGTCGTTTCCAAGGCGATGATGATGCAGCGGCCCGTGAGCGCTTGACGGATCAGCGGTCCGCCTGCCGGTTGACGATGGCTGTCACCGGGGCCAGGACAATACCCCTATCACGCAGACTGGCCGACCATGCCGATAGGCGTTCCATGCTGACCGGGTTGGTCACTTCAACAAAACCAACAGCAACGCCATTGGCCTGCGCCAACCGTTCCAGTTGCGCCAGCTGTGCGTCGATGCCGATACCGGACGGGATGCGGTCGATCTGCAAATCGCTAATGGCGCGGGGCAGAGACAGTTCCTTGGCGACCGATGCCGCCTTGCTGCCCGACACCTGCCACAGGTCGAGATAGACCAACCCCCGACGCTGCACCTGTAACAGCACGCCGCGCAGGCTTTCGCGCTGGGTCAGGAAATCGGTGCCGCTGTCGGTCTTCGACGTCACGCCGACATAGCCGGTGAAGGCGGCCAGACTGGCCTCCAGCCGCCGGGCATTCTCTTCATCCGACAGGTTGGACAGAAGCGTATTCGGGCCGGGATCGTTGGCGGGATATCCAAGGGGCTGCATCGGTACCGACAGCAGCACTTCGTGGCCTTTGCCGCGCGCTTCATCCACCTGCGCCTGCAAATTCTCACCCAGGGGGTTGAAGGCGAAGGTGACGGCGCCGGGCAGCCGGTCGATGGCCTCATGCGTGGCCGCCGCCACCTGACCCAGGCCCGTCACCACGATGGCGATGCGCGGGCGCTTGTCATCTTGTGGGAAGGGGCGCGCGTAATATTGCCAGGCGGTCGTACCATCCGCTGCCACCCGTGGCACCCGGCCCACCCGCAACCGTTCCAGCAACTGATCATTGCGCGACGGGGTCAGGGTCACTGGCACATCGACCGGGTCAAGCGGCGCATCTTCCGCCGGGGCCGCCACCGCCGCCATATCGGCAAAGCGCGGCGAGCCATCGGGCAGCAGCACGGGAACGGCCCGCCCCGGCCCCCGCGCGGCGCTCAACCGCTCCATCGTGTGCGGCGCTTCAATCGCCAGCCAGCCGGCGGTACCGGCCAGTACCAAGACCAGGGCCATGGCGGCAATTGCCGGCGGCGATGGTCTGGGCAGTCTTCGGGCGCTCTTGGGTGTGGCATCATCGCCATCGTCGGCAGGCCCGGCATCATCAGCCATGAAGGCCAGATCCAGGTCGTCACCCCCCTTGGCCTTCTTGCCCTTGCCGCCAAACGACCAGCGTTTACGGTCCTTCTTGGCGGCGCGGTCATGCGTCTTGGCCGGCTTGTCCCGTTTCGCCCCCAGACGGGAGGCCAATACGGCGGCACTTCCGCCATCCGCCGGGTCGGCTTCCTTCTTTTTCTTCCTGGCGAGCGGGAACAAGGCCACGGTTCAGATGCTTTGCGGGTTAATTGGTGTGCTTGGGCTGGTTGAACATTGACACCCCCCGCAGCAGATCGACGGCGCGCGCCAGCTGATAATCCACGGGCGCCGCGTCGGCGTTGTTATTGGCGGCAACGGGCGTGGCGGCGGGGTTCGGGGCGACAGCGGGTGCCGGCGGCTGCGCGGCTGCACCGGGGGCGGGAGCCGGGGCCGGGGCGGGCCTTGCCGCCCCCTGATCGGTGTTGCGTAAGGCGTTGGGCAGGTCGGCCTCACGCCGGCGTTGCCCAGCGGCGGCCAGTTCTTCAATCTT
Organism: Niveispirillum sp. CC-CTL257; assembly: GCF_059489915.1. Classification (NCBI taxonomy): domain Bacteria; kingdom Pseudomonadati; phylum Pseudomonadota; class Alphaproteobacteria; order Rhodospirillales; family Azospirillaceae; genus Niveispirillum; species Niveispirillum sp. CC-CTL257. Next base: position 989,048 of record NZ_JCAJXE010000001.1, on the reverse strand, counting down.
GGCGGGCTGAACCTCGATATCCGGGGTGATGCCCAGCTGCTGGATCGATTTGCCGGACGGTGTGTAATAGCGCGAGGTGGTCAGGCGCATGGCGCTCTGCTGCCCCTGCAACGGGATGATGGTCTGCACCGATCCCTTGCCGAAGCTCTGCGTGCCCATGACGATGGCCCGCTTGTGATCCTGCAGCGCGCCCGCGACAATTTCCGACGCCGATGCGGAACCGCCATTGATCAGCACCACGACGGGCAGGCCATCGGCTACATCACCGGGTTTGGCCGTATAACGGTCGCCCTCCTTGCCGCCGCGCCCGCGCGTGGAGACAATTTCCCGCCCCTTATCCAGGAACGTGTCGGAGACGGAAACGGCCTGATCCAGCAGACCGCCAGGATTGTTGCGCAGGTCCAGGACATAGCCGATCAGCTTCGTCCCCATCTGCTCCTTCAGCTTGGCCATGGCCTTGTCCAGGCCGGGCTGCGTCTGCTCATTGAAGCTGGAGATGCGGATATAGCCGACATTCTGTTCGGCGCGGAATCGCACCGATTGCACCTTGATGCTGGCGCGTGTCAGGTTCAGCTGGATCGGTTCCGCCATATTGACGCGGCGGATGGTGACCTTGATGTCACTGCCCACAGGGCCGCGCATCTTCTCAACCGCCTCGTTCAGGGACAGGCCGACAATCGGCTCCTCATTCAGGTGGGTAATGAAGTCACCGGGCTGCACACCGGCGCGGGCGGCGGGCGTGTCATCCATGGGGGAGATGACCTTGACGAAGCCATTCTCCGTTGTCACCTCAATCCCCAGGCCACCGAACTCGCCCCGGGTCTGCACCCGCATGTCGGCGAAATTCTTCTTGTTCAGGTAGGATGAGTGCGGGTCGAGTGAGGTCAGCATGCCGTCAATGGCCGCCTCGATCAGCTGCTCGTCTGTCACCTCTTCTACATATTCGGACCGGACGCGTTCGAACACGTCGGCGAAAAGGTCCAGCTGCTTGTAGGTTTCCGATTTCAGCGGCTCACGCGCCAGGGCATCCGCCCTCACGCTGACGGGGCCAAGGGGTAGTGTGAAGGCCAGCAGGGCCGCGATGGCGGCAGTGGAGAGGAGCTTGCTCATGTTCAACCTTGTCCTTTGCCGTCGGAGGCTGCAAGGCCGCGCGCGGGGTTGACCGGCTGACCACCGCGCCGCAGCTCATAATACAATGTCGGGTCCCCATCCCCCGACAGAAGTCCCACCGGCTCCCCGCCCAGCACGCGCTGTCCCACCTGGGCATCGATACGACCCAGACCAGACAGAAGTGAATGATATCCGTTGGAATGTTCAAGGATCAAGAGAAGCCCGTAACCCTTGAACGGTCCCGCGAACATCACCGCTCCGTCAGCCGGCGCCACCACAGGGCCACCGGCCCGGCCGCTATAGGTCAGGCCCCGGCTGGTGGCCCCCACATCGTCGGTCTGTCCGTATCGCCGGACCACCTTGCCGCTGACAGGTGCCACCATACCGCCCAGGATGCCGGCCGATTGTGGCTCCTGCGGGGCGCGTTTCAGGCCGGCCACCTTGTCGCGGGCGCGCTGCTCCCGGTCGGCCTCCAGCTTGGCCTGACGCTGGCGCTCGGCCTCGGCCTTGCGCGCGGCGGCGACCTTGCGCTCCGCCTCGATCTTCTCGATCAGCTCCTTCAGATCGCCGGCCTTGTCAGCCAGGGACGCCATTTCGGTCGCGAGCCGTGCCCGCTCGCTGTCGGTCGTCTTCGACAGTTCCTCACGCTTTGCCACCAGGGTCGCCAAATCCTTCTGACGCAGGGTCAGGCTTTCGGCGGCACGAGCGGCCTTGTCCTTCTGTTCGGCCAGTTGCCGGCGCAGATCGACCAGCCCCTGAAGTTCCTGGGCCAAGGCATCGGCACGGGTTTTCAGTTCCGGCACGGCAGAGCGCAGCAACAGCGCGCTCTTGACGGTGTCGCTGGGTGATTGCGGGGCGGCGATCATGGTGTCCGGCGGCAGGCGCGACAAGCGCTGCAACGCGCCCAGCAGATCGGCCAGGGCCGCGCGGTCGGCCTCGATTTTCTCCAGCCGGGCCTTCTCCTCCGACCCCAGATCGCCCAGCGCATTCTCCAGGCGGGCCAGTTCGTCCGCTTGGGTGCGCTGCTGGTCCGCCGCCTCAATGGCACGGGCACGCAGGTCGGCCAGGTCCTTTTCCAGCTGTTCTGCCCTGGCGTCCAGCTCTGCCTTGGCCTTGTCGGCCTCCTTCAGGTCGCGTTCCACCTGCTGCAACTGCTTAGTCGGATCGGGCTTCTTTTCCTGCGCGAGGACGGGTGCCACCAGCAGCGCCGGCAGCAGCAAAAGCAGGGGGACAGGGGCAGAACGCAGGGACAAGAAAGGTGATTCCCGAATCGGCACGAGATTTGAGATGAGGAAATTACAGCAACTGCTTGAATTTCATAGGTTGCATCATTCCCATCACCATCCGCAGGGCAGTGTAAGGGGAACTGACGGCGGCGTCGACGGGCGTTGATGGCTGTATCAATTTCCCCCCAGCAACCAGTCCCGCAACGGCGCCCAGACCTTAGCCTTGGCACCGCCGCTGACCACCATACCGATATGACCCAGGGAGGGCTGCCAGACGGTGGCACCGGGCAAGGCACCGCCTAAAGCTGCGGCGGAGGCGGGTGGCACGATACGGTCACGCGCCGGGACAATGACCAAAGAACGGCAGGTCAACGCCTGGGGACGGACCGGTGCATCGGCCACGCGCCAGTCGCCCCGCCCGGTCGTGTTCTCCCCGTACCAGCCCGTCAGGCATTCCCGCGCAATGGCCGCCGGCAGGGTGACCCCATCATTCAGCCAGTCCTCCAACGCCACGAAATCATCCGCTTCGTCGCTGGCCATGTCCAAGGTCGCGAACCGGCTGAACTTTTTATAGGCCAACAGCGGGTCCAGCGTGGCGAACAGGGTCTGTACCGCGTCCACCGGCAGTTCGCCCAACAGGCGCATGACGGGATCGAACGGATTGATCAGGGCTGCCGTGCGCTGTGCTGCCGCGGTATCATCGGCATGAAAATCCCAGGGCGTGGCCAATGCCACGTAACCCGATACCAGATCGGGCCGGCGCAGGGCCGCCCCCAGCGCCAACAGCCCCCCCATACAATATCCGACCAGCGTCACCGGGCCGCCGGCACGGGCGCAGGTGGCCTCCAGTGCGCGGATCAGACGGCCCGCCACCACGTCGGACAGGCTGTATCCCCGCTCCACGGCCCCCGGATACCCCCATTCCAACAGGAAAGGCCGGATGCCGCCCCCGCCCGCCGCACCGCCCCCCTGCCCGGCCAGCCAGCGCAGCAGGCTTTTGCGCCAGGACAGGTCCAGGATATAGCCGCGATTGACCAACGACGGCACGAACAGAACCGGCCTGCCCGTTCCCCCCACCTCCAGCAGGCGTGTGGCACCCTCGCGCCAGATGGTGGGGGCATCCTCAATATCGCGCTGATACGGGTGGTGGCGGTAACGCTCCAGTCCGGTCAGGAACCGGTCGAGTCGCCGCCGCATCTCCCTGTCCACCGCCATTGCAAAGGGCGCGAAAGCCTCCGTCGGCAGGGGTGCGTCAGGCGGATTTGCCGGCTGGCTTGCGCCGGGCGCGAGGTTTTGGCGCAGTTCCCACCGCAGGTTTTCCGCCGTCTGGCGAACCGTCGGGTGCCAATGCGGCCAGTTCGCGTTCAAGAGCGGCAATGCGGCCGGCGAGCTCAGCAACAGTGTCGTCCCCATCCCCAGATGCAGGCCCAGCGGCCTCGGCCCCTGGCGCATCGGCTTGGGCCCCGGTGGTTCTTCCGGCCTTTTCCTGGCGTTCGTCATGGGTTTCCGCCCCCTTCGCGGCGGCCGCCATGGGCCACAGCGATTTCATCATGTCCGCCCAGGGGTTCACGGCATTGGCCGATCCCAGGGTCTGTTCCAACATGCCATTGATCGTCAACGCCGTTTGTCCGAAAGCCGTCATGGTCCGCGCCATACTGTCGGCCACCGTCGGATCGGCACAGACGGCAGCCCACTGATCCTGCCACAGGTCCAGATAGCGCCGGGCCAGGTCCTCCATCGCGGGCGGTTCGTCGCGTTCGCTCACCATCGCATTCCCGTCTAAGGGTACGGGGCCGGACTGGTCCCCGCCTGCCGTTCAGCATAGATCATACCGGCATGGCCGCAGAACAATAGTTACGCTTTCAACGTTCGGCATTGCGGAAGGCTTGCGCTGCGACCGCGTAATGACGTACTCCTTGATATAACGGTTCGCAGCATTGTCCGGGGGAAGCGACGCCAAATGGCTGAAAAAGAAGACACCAAGCCCGCACCGGTCACCATCAAGAAGTACGCCAACCGCCGGCTGTACAACACGGCGACCAGCAGCTATGTGACCTTGGACCACCTTTGCCAGATGGTGAAGGACGGGACCGATTTCGTGGTCTATGACGCCAAGACCGGTGACGATATCACCCGCTCTGTCCTGACGCAGATCATCGTGGAAGAGGAGTCGAAGGGTCAGAATCTGCTGCCCATCCCGTTCCTGCGCCAGCTGATCAGCTTTTACGGCGACAATATGCAGTGGCTGGTGCCGCGCTACCTGGAACACTCAATGAAGTCGTTCACGGGTAACCAGGACAAGATGAAGGATTATTTCCAGAACACGTTCGGGGGCATGTTCCCCTTCGGCGGGTTCGAGGAGATGAGCAAGCAGAACATCGCCCTGTTCGAACGCGCCATGCGCATGTTCAGCCCGTTCAATCCCGAAGGTGCCGCTGGCGTTACGACGGACCCGGCCCCGTCCGCCACGCCGGAGGCCAAGCCGAAGGCCGAGGACAAGTTCTCCGAGCTGCAAAAGCGGCTGGACGAGCTGCAGACCCAGATGGAAAGCCTGACCAAGCGCAAGGATTGAGGTCGGCCTTTCTCAGATGAAGATAAAAAGGGGCGTCCAGTGGGCGCCCCTTTTTGATTTTATACCGTCACGGCCTTGTCCCGTCCGGCGAAACGCCGGATGACGACATAGAAGACGGGCGTGAACAGCAGGCCGAAGAAGGTAACGCCCAGCATGCCGAAGAACACGGCGGTGCCCAGGCTTTGCCGCATCTCCGCCCCCGCCCCCGTCGCGATCATCAGGGGCACGACGCCCAGGATGAAGGCGAACGAGGTCATCAGGATGGGACGCAGACGCAGACGGCAGGCCTCGATCACCGCGTCATAGCGGTCACGGCCTTCAGCCTCCAGTTGCCGCGCGAACTCCACGATCAGAATGGCATTCTTCGACGCCAGACCGACCAGCACGACGAATCCGATCTGGGCCAGGATATTGTTATCCATACCCCGCATCATCAGCCCCGCCACCGCCGACAACAGGCACATGGGCACGATCAGCAGGATGGCAAACGGCAAGGACCAGCTTTCATACTGCGCCGCCAGCACCAGGAAGACGAAAAAGACGCAGAGCGGGAAGATATAGAGGGCGGAATTGCCCGTATTCTTCTCCTGATATGACAGGTCGGTCCATTCCGCCTTGAACCCCGGCGGCAAGGCTGTCGCCGCCGCCTGTTCCATGGCCTTGATGGCGGTGCCGGAACTGACGCCCGGCAGGTTGTTGCCCTGCAATTCCGCCGCCGGATACAGGTTATAGCGCAGCACGCGGTCCGGCCCCGTGACGAAGCGGAAATCGACGAATGAACCCAGTTGCACCATCTGGCCCTTGTCGTTGCGCGTCTCCAGCCGGCCAATATTCTCCGGATCCAACCGGAACGGCCCGTCGGCCTGAGCCGTCACCTGAAAGGTACGCCCGAACAGGTTGGTGTCATTGACGTAGGCAGAGCCGAGATAGATGCCCAAGGTCTGGAATACGGACGTTACCGGCACACCCAGCATCTGCGCCTTCACCCGGTCGACATCCAGATAGACCTGCGGTGCCCGCGCGCTGAACGGCGTGAAGACATTGATCAGGCCCGGCACCTGATTACCCGCCATGGCCAGGGCCCAGGTCGCCTGTTCCAGGGCTGCCGGCCCGGCGCTGGCGAGGTCCTGAACGCGCAGGGTGAAGCCACCGGACGTGCCCAGCCCCCGGATGGGCGGCGGCGGCACCACGAAGATCAGCGCCTCGGGGATAGCCATAGCCACCCGCTTCTGCAGGTTCTGCAGCACGGCCACCGCCGTCTGACCCTTGGGCAAGCGTTCCTCAAACCGGTCTAGCGGTGTGAAGATAGCACCGGCATTGGGCGCAATGGTGCGGGTGGCGCCGGAGAAACCCGCGAACTGTACCGAATGCGCGATGCCCGGCGTCTCGCGCGCAATCTGCGCCGCCTTCTGGATGACCTTGGTCGTGTTCGCCAGCGAAGTGCCTTCCGGCGTCTGGATGGCCATGATCAGATAACCCTGATCCAGCGCCGGAATGAAGCCGCCGGGAATGCGGGTGAACAGGAAGCCCGTAGTGGCGATCAGCAGCACATAGACACCCACAACCAGGGGCGTCAGATGCGTGATGCGCCCCACCAGCCGGCCATAGAAATCGGCCATCCGGTCGAACAGCCGGTTGAAGCCCGCGAAGAACCGGTCGATCAGCGCCGACACTGCCGCCAGCCGCGCGGTCGCGGCCCGGTGCCCTTCCGTGTGCGGTCGCAGCAGCCGGGCGCACAGGGCTGGCGACAGGGTCAGGGAGTTGAAGGCGGAAATGATGGTGGCCGCCGCGATGGTCACCGCGAACTGCCGATAGAAGGCACCCTGGATGCCCTCGATAAAGGCGGTGGGGATGAACACCGCCGACAGGACCAGGGCGATGGAAACCAACGCCCCGCCCACCTCATCCATGGTGATGCGCGCACTTTCGATGGGGGAATGACCCAGCGCCAGATTGCGCTCAACATTCTCCACCACCACGATGGCGTCATCGACCACGATGCCGACGGCCAGCACCAGCCCGAACAGGGTCAGGTTGTTGACCGAATAGCCCAGCGCCGACATGACCGCGAAAGTACCGATCAGCGATACCGGGATGGCCAGCACAGGAATGATGGCGGCACGCCAGCGCTGCAGAAACAGCATCACCACCAGAACCACCAGAACCATGGCCTCGCCGATGGCCTTGATCAGTTCATGGATGCTTTCGGCGATAAAGCCGGTCGTGTCATAGACGATGCGGTATTCCAGGCCGGGCGGGAAATCCTTGGCCAGGGTCGCGACCGCTTCACGCACCCGCGCCGCCGTTTCCAGGGCGTTGGAGCCGGGAAGCTGCGAAATGGCCAGCACCACCGCCGGCTTTCCATCCAGGAAGGAATTGGTGACATAGTCGCGGGCACCCAGCTCCACGCGCGCCACATCCTTCAGCCGCACGATACGCCCATCCTCGCCATGCTTGACGATGATGCCCTCAAACTCCTGCGGTTCGGTCAGGCGGCCCTGAAGGGTGATGTTCAGCTGATAGTCGCGGGGATTATCCAGCGGCGGCTGACCCAGGCCACCACCTGCCACCTGCACATTCTGCTGCTGGATGGCGGCCACCACCTCCCCCGCCGTCAGGTTCAGAGAGGCGATCTTCTGCGGGTCCAGCCAGACGCGCATGGAGTAATCGCGCGCACCGAACAGGTTGATATTGCCGATCCCTTCCAACCGGTTCAGCACATCGCGCACCCGCAGCAGGGCGTAGTTGGAGATGTAGAGCTGGTCATAGGTGTTATCAGGAGACAGCAGATGCACGACCATCATCAGGTCGGGACTGTCCTTGCGCGTCACCACGCCGTTGCGGCGCACCTCCTCCGGCAGGCGCGGTTCCGCCACGGCCACCCGGTTCTGGACCAGCACCTGCGCCTTATCCAGATCGGTGCCCAGCTTGAAGGTGATGGTCAGGTTCATCTGACCGTCGCTGGTGGAGTTGGACGACATGTACAACATGCCCTCCACCCCGTTCACCTCCTGCTCAATAGGGGCGGCGACCGTATTGGCCACGGTCTGGGCATTGGCACCGGGATAGCGGGCATTGACCGTGACTGTGGGCGGCACCACCTCCGGATACTGGGTAACCGGCAGGGTGAAATAGGCGATGGCACCAACGGCGATCAGCAGGACCGACAGGACGACGGCGAAGACCGGCCGGTCGATGAAGAAACGACCGATCCTCATGGCGTGCCTCCCGCCGGGGCGGTGATGGGCTGTTCAACCGGGGTGACGGTGGCACCGGGCTTCACCCGTTGCAGGCCGCCCACCACCACCTTGTCGGTTTCGATCAACCCGTCACGAATGACACGCAGCCCATCAATCAAGGGGCCCGTGGTCACGCCGCGATAGGTTGCCTTGTTGTCCTTGTCCAGGACATAGACGAAGCGGCGGTTCTGATCGGTGCCGATGGCGGCGTCGGGCAGCAGCAGCCCGTCATAGCGGGGTCGGCCCACCAGCCGCAGGCGCGCGAACATGCCGGGCGTCAGCACCATGTCGGGATTGTCGAACACGGCCCGCGCCCGGATGGTGCCGGTGCCATCATCGATCTGATTATCCACGAAATCGATATGGCCCTTATGGACGAAATCCTTCTCGTCCGGCAGGGCCAGGATGACGGGGTTGGGGTTGTCGCGGCTGCTGGCCCGTTCGCCGGACCGCGATTGCCGCGTGTAGCGCAGGTAAGAGGCCTGATCGGCATCGAAATAAAAATGGATCGGGTCCAGTGAGACAATGGTGGTCAGCAGGGTCGATTGCGCCGAACCGCCGCTGACCAGATTGCCGACCGAGACGCGGTGGTTGGAGACACGGCCCGTGACGGGCGCCTTCACGGCAGTGAATTCCAGATCAAGCTCCGCGGCACGCACCTGTGCCTGTGCCGCCAGCAATTGTGCCTGTGCGTTCTGAAGCTGCTGGGAGCGGGTATCCAGCACGGCCTGCGACACGGCCTGCGTCTGCCGCAGGTCGCGGGCGCGGTCCAACTCCCGCTGCGCTAGCTGCACTGACGATTGCGCCTGTGCCACCCCGGCCCGCGCAATATCCGCCGCCGCCTGATAGGGGCGCGGGTCGATCACGAACAGCGGGTCGCCCTTGAAGACAATCTGCCCGTCCTGGAAATTCACTGCCGTCAGGTAACCGCTGACGCGTGCCCGGATCTCCACCTCCTCCACGGCGGCGAAGCGGCCCGTATACTCATCCCATTCCTGGACATTCTTCTTCACAGGCTGGGAGACGACGACCTGCGGTGCTGCCGAGGGCGCCCCGCCCGCCTGCTGTCCACCCTGTCCGCATCCGGCCAGCGCGATCAATCCCGACAGTCCGGCCGCCAGCAAAACCGCCCGGCCGACATGGCGCGCACCCATGGAACCCTCCACCCCAACAAACCCGGTCAGTTTTCAGCATGACAAGGGTTTGCGGGGATGAATTCCATATTCTTGCTGTGACATTGCTGCGGACGCGAAGATAACCGCAACGGTGACATCCTGCATACCTGTGCGCCCCATCACAGACAAGGGGCCGCAGGCCATTATGCCGGGCGCGTCACATGCCCCATCTTGCGGCCGGGCCGCGCCTCGCCCTTGCCATAGAGATGCAGGCGGGCACCCGGTTCGGCCAGCATCGCCGCCCACCCGTCAATATCATCGCCAATCAGGTTGGTCATGACACACGGTGCCGTAACCCCGACTGGGCCCAGCGGCAGGCCGCAGATGGCGCGGACCAACTGTTCGAACTGGCTGGTTTCGGCGAAATCGATGGTCCAATGGCCGGAATTATGGGGGCGCGGGGCCATTTCATTGACCAGGATACGGCCATCCCGCGCCACAAACATTTCCACCGCCAGCAGGCCGACCACATGCAACTCCGCCGCCAGCAACTCCGCCACGCGCACTGCCTCTGCGGCGATGTCGGGGGTAATGCCGGCGGGAACAATGGTGGTGTCCAGGATGCCCGATTTGTGCCGGTTCTCCACGGGCGGATATGAGAGCATGGTGCCATCGGCGCGGCGCGCCGTGATCACCGAAATCTCCCGCTCGAAATCCACGAACCCTTCCAGGATCGCCTCATCACTGCCAATGGCATCGAAGGCACCAGACAGATCGTCGCCAGGATTGAGGCGCAGTTGCCCCTTGCCGTCATAACCCATGCGGGTGGATTTCAGGATGGCAGGAAGACCGATCTGCGCCACCGCTTGCTTCAGTTCATCCAGGGTTCGGACAGCGCGGAAGGGTGCCGTGCCGATGCCCAGCTTGTTGGCGAAGCTCTTCTCCGCCACCCTGTCCTGCGCCACGGACAACACATTAGAGCCGGGATGTACACCGACATGCCGGGCCAGGAAATCCACGGCATAGGTGGGCACATTCTCCCATTCCAGCGTGATGACATCGACGTCATCCGCGAACCGGGCCAGGGCGCGCAGGTCATGCCAGCCAGCCTGGGTGTGATAGGCCACGACCTGACCGCAGGAGCTGTCCATACTTTCGGGCGCGAAGACATGCACACGGTAGCCCAGGCGGGCGGCGGCCAGCGCCGTCATGCGGCCCAACTGGCCGGCACCCAAGATGCCGATGATGGAGCCGGGGGGGATCACGGTCATGGTCTTTGTTCCTTCAGGCATGGCCAGTTGGATCAGACAGGTTCGTCCACGGGCACCAGGGCGACGCCATCCGTCGCCTTGGCGCGCCACGCGGTCAGGGCGGCATCCAGGCGCGCATCCGACAGGGACAGGATGGAGGCAGCCAGCAGGCCGGCATTGATGGCCCCGGCCTTGCCGATGGCCAGCGTGCCGACGGGTACGCCGCCCGGCATCTGCACGATGGACAGAAGACTGTCCTGACCCTTCAGCGCGTGGCTTTCCACCGGCACACCCAGTACGGGCAGCGTGGTCATGGCCGCCGCCATCCCCGGCAGGTGGGCGGCACCGCCGGCACCGGCGATGATCACCTTGATCCCCCGCTCCTTAGCGGAGGTCGCATAATCATAAAGCCGCTGTGGCGTTCGGTGCGCCGACACAATTCGGGTTTCGAATGGCACGCCCAGGTCCGTCAGGACAGTGGCAGCGTGCTTCATCGTGACCCAGTCGGACTGGCTGCCCATGATGATACCGACGGGCACGGGCGTGCCCTGGCTGTCGCGGGTGATATCGAAGGTCACGGCTGCCGGCTCCCCTGTCGTTCCATGCGACGTTTCCGGAAAGCGCCGGATTATAGGCACCCGTCCCCATGACACAACAGCCGGGCACGCAGGGCGGCCCGGCATAAAATCGGGTATTGGTGCGGAAACATGGCAGGGCGGAACCGTGCTTCCCCTTGACCCGGCCGCCATCAACCCATAACCCCAGAGCGGCAATCAACAGGGATCACGGGGTGGGTCATGGCGGTACAGCAGGCGGGCAAGGCGATGGTAATGACGGGCGGACAGCCGGCGGTGCCGGGGCGCGATTGTGGCCTGTGCCCCCGTCTGGCGGAATTCCGCGCCCGCAACCGCGCCGCCTTTCCCACCTATCACAATGCGCCTGTCCCGGCCTTCGGCACGCTGGACGGCCGGCTGCTGATCGTGGGCCTGGCGCCCGGTCTGCATGGGGCCAACCAGACGGGCCGCCCCTTCACGGGCGATTATGCCGGCGACCTTCTGTATGACACGCTGATCCGGTTCGGCTTTGCCACCGGCACCTATGACAAGCGGCCCGATGACGGGGTGCAGTTGATCGACACGCGCCTGACCAACGCTGCGCGCTGCGTCCCGCCGGAGAACAAGCCGACACCGGCGGAGGTTGCCACCTGCCGTGATTTCCTGTCAGAGGAGATCGCGGCCATGACCAACCTGCGCGCCATCGTGGCGCTGGGCACCGTCTCTCACGCCAGCACGCTGACCGCACTAGGCCGCCGTCCGGCGCACTTCGCCTTCGGCCATGGCGCGCGCCATGACGTGCGGGAGAACGTTGTGCTTTTCGACAGCTATCACTGCTCCCGCTACAACACGAACACAGGCCGTCTGACGACGGAGATGTTCCAGGCGGTGTTTTCCGCCGTGCGGGAGCATATCAACCGGAACGGCTGACGCGCCATTCGGGAAACAAAACCGGAAACACTGGCCCCGCCGCATAGGATGTTGCGGGCCGGAACGGATCGTCATGCCCCCAGGGCAGCGCCGACCACGAACCACGCATACATGGTGCCAAAGAACCCGGTGATGGCCAGGAAATCACGAACGTAAGCAACGCGGTTCATGTGAGCCTCCTTCGTTTTCGTGAAGCCACAATGTCAGAACAAAATGTGAACGACAAGAGGTTTGTTCTCACTTCGTTCGCATTTCTGAACCCGTTCCTTATGTTCGCAACGCATGCCTATCCTCCCGCATAGTTCACCGGGCAAAGGGCCATTCCTGACCCTACGGTTAGTTGCCCGGAGGGTGGAACAGGATCATGGTTCCTTCACACGGGAATGGAAACGATCATGTTCAAGTTATTGCAGCGTTCACCCCCTGAGCCACCGCCAGAACCAGCAACAGGCCGGCTGCGGGACTTTCATGATTACTGGGCCGGATTTGGCACAGACGGGGTAATACCAGGACGTCAACATATCGAACCGACGGCAATACCCGGTCTTCTCCCCTATATCCTGATCCTGGACTATACGAATGGTCAGTATCGTTGCCGACTGGCGGGAACGGCCGTCGTCGAGGGGCTTGGGCAGGAACTGACCGGCAGGATTCTTGACGAAGAGTTACTGGGTTCCGCCTTTGCCGGCTGGTTCCGCCGGTTGGAAACGGTGCGACGCCGGGGCCGGCCCCTGAGCGGGGAAGAGAACCTGTGGTGGCTGAGCCGAAGTCATCGGCATTTCCACTGGCTATGTCTGCCGCTGGCCAGCGACGGGCAGCGGGTCGATAAACTGATGATGTGCATCGACTGGGTCTGATAGTCGAGCACCGTCAGGATGGGGGACGCCGATCCTGGCCCCATCCGCCCCAGGAGCCGGGCGTGCTGTAACGCCGTTCCACGACACCGGCCCTGCCATCGGCGATGATCGTATCCAGTGCCTTCTGCAGGCGGGTGATGGTGGCGGCGGGGACCTTCTTATTACAGGCCATGGCCCCGATTGACCGGGTCAGCCGCATGACCATCCGCACCGGCATATCCACCTGCCGCGCCTGATAGGGGGCGGCCCAGGCTCCACCGGCGTAAAGATCAGCCTTGCCATTGAAAATGCTGCCGATCTCTGCCGCCCCCTCCTGCGCCACCAGGGTGACATTGGGCACGTCGCGGATCAGTTCGATCAGATGTTTCTCCACGGCCCCACCGCCCTGCACGGCGATGCGCAGGCCGGAAAGATCGGCCGGGCTATTGATCCGACGCTGGAACCCCAACGGCGCGAACAAGGCCCACCCACCCTCCATCAATGGCACCACCCATTGATAATTGGGACGCCGTTCATCGGTCAGGTTCATGAGAAAGATGCAAGCGTTGGGCGTGCTATCGACCATGGCCTGCGCCTCCGGCCAGGGCAGGATGCGCATCTCATGCGGCAATCCAGATTCCTGCATGATCAACCGGACTTTATCGGCGGCAAGGCCGATGATTTGGCCCGTCAGCGGGTCAAGAAAATTGACCGGTGGATTGGGTTCGGTCAGCAGCAGCAGCGGGGGCTCCGGCTTGCGCGTCTGTTGCGCGCCGACAGCACCCGAACACAGCAAGCCCATTAGAACGGAAAGCCCGACAGCAACCCGTCCCATGCCCCGCGCGTTGATGCCAAATCTGCGCAAATCCACTTTCCGTCCACTCGGGAAACGATTGCCACCGCAACCTGAATGGAATGAGTACGCACCAACCGACGGCGTCACGCAACGGGTAAACGCGACCTATGCCCAGTTTCATAGGCCAAGAGTTTTACAGACGATTGTGTGTTTTGCGGGTCTATCCCGTCACATCTCGTCATATAGGGTGGAGGTGCCGGGCATATCCGGCTCCGGCGCATCACGAACGCCCGCATTGCGCTGCCACTCCCCGCACCAGTCGGTGAAGTTTGTTGTCGGCATGGCGCCCGACGGGTAACGATCCGTCACGACCGGCGGATACCGGCGGCAGGTTCCCTTCGGTCCGCGCTCACGCACACCGTGCCCCACCCAGAACCGGCAGCTGTAACAATTATCGCCGCGACGCAAGATCGCCCTCTCCCCCTTGATGACGGACGCCGCATCCTAAGCGCTGATGGGGGGATTGCAAAGGGCCGGCACGGCGGATCAGTCCTTGGCGCGGGTGCGCCGCTGGCCCGTCGGATCAGCCGGCGTATAGGGCGGGTCGGGGATATCGTTGTCGAGCAGCGACTGTTCGCGCGGCTTGGCCGGACGCAGATCCTGATGGTTCTGGTGATAGTAGGTCTGGATATCCGCGTTCAGACAATCCCGGCGTGCCGCGCTGTCGGACCCTTCGGGGGCGTTGCGCAGCCGCTGATATTCCTGCACGGCGTTTTCCAGTTCGTGATCGGTCCGGATGGCCATGTACCGCTCCTTCCTTCTTCGTCCCCTCAGATAACAGTGAAGAAGGAAGGGGGTTCCCGGCGACCGTCAGGCCAGAAGGCTGTCGATGCTGGCCCGGCTGCGCAGGGTGCGATGGACCGGGCAATTGCCGGCGATTTCCAACAGGCGCTGACGCTGCGCCTCATCCAGGTTGCCTTCCAGCGTGATGGTGCGGGTGAAATGATCGACCTTGCCGCCCGCATTCTCCGTCACCTCCCCCTCCTGCGGGTCGCGCTTTTCATGCGTGACGGTCACGGAGACGCGAGTCAGGGGCAGGTTTTTGCGGTTGGCGTACATGCGGATGGTCATGGAGGTGCAGGCGCCCAGTGCGGCCTGCAACAGCTCATACGGATTGGGGCCAAGGCCCGTGCCGCCAACATGCGTCGGCTCATCCGCCGTGAAGCGGATGCCGGCCGCCTTCACCAGATTGTGGAAGGTGCCCTCCCCCGTCTCCGCGACGGTAACCGGGCCTTCATGCGCCACCCCAACCGGCTTGGGCGCATTGGCGGCGTCCAGGCGCAGGGCGCGGCGGGCCCAGCCGTCGATCAGCCCAGCCACGAAAGCCGTATTGCGCTGGTCCGCCACCAGATGCCCAGCCCCATCCAGCGCCACAAAGCTTTTCGGATGTTGGGCAAACGCGATGATGCGATCCGCCTCCGCCAGCGGCACCACGGGGTCCTTGGGATCATGCAGGACCAGCAAGGGACGGCCCAGCCCCCCGATGACAGATGCCATATCATGGCGGGCGACATCGGCCACGAAATCCGCCGTGATTGGCATTTCGCGGTCGCCGACATTCAAGTGCACCCGCCCGTCGCGCTGCATCTCCGCATCGCGGCCCGCGATCTTGGCCAGCAGCGTGTGGGGACCGGAGGGGGAATTGACGGTGACGACCGCCCCCACCGATGGCAGGTCCCGCGCCGCGCGCATCACCGCCGTGCCCCCCAGACTGTGTCCGATCAGCAGGCGCGGGGCCGATATCTCCACCGTCAGCGCGGCGGCGGCCGACAGAAGGTCGGCGACATTGGTAGAGAAATTCGTCTCGTCAAAGGCGCCGCCACTGGCCCCCAACCCTGTGAAATCAAAGCGCAGAACGGCCCAGCCGCGTTCGGCCAGACCCCGGCTGATTCGCGCCGATGCGTGGTAATCCTTGTTGCAGGTAAAGCAGTGGGCGAAGATCGCGGTGGCGATCGGATGTCCGTCCGGCAGGTCGATCCGTCCGAAAAGCGTGGCACCGGTCGAGCCGGCAAAGTTGAAATCCTGCGTCACGCGCGCCATCGTGGCCCCCGTCTGCTTTTGCCCAAGTTTACCTGTCCGGCCCCTAAGCTGGACCGGGGCCGGGGGCGGGCGCAAGTGATTTGCCAACCGACGGATATACGATGACCCGCCTGCCCCTTCACCCGCCCCTGCCCGGCCAGGACAGCCCCACGAGTGTGGAAATGGCGGAAAACGACTTCCGGCACCGGGGGTTCATGGATTTTTCCGTCATGAAGCTGCGCCATGAACGGTTCGCGGGCGGCATGACACCGGTGATCGAACGCGATGTCTGCTACCGCAACCACGCCGTCGCCATCGTGCTGTACGATCCCAAGGCGGATGTCCTGGTCATGGTGGAACAGTTCCGGGTGGGCGCGTTCGCCGCCGGGGTCAATCCCTGGATGCTGGAATTCGTGGCCGGCATGGTGAAGGAAGGCGAAGACCCAGCCAATGTCGCTATCCGCGAAGCGCAGGAGGAGGCGGGCTGTGTGCCCCACAATGTGCGCCTCATCTATTCCATGCTGCCCAGCCCCGGCGGCTGTACCGAGATCGTGGAGATTTTCGCAGGTCTGGTGGACAGCGCCGGTATCGGCGGCATCCACGGCGTGGAAGAGGAGGTAGAGGATATCCGCGTCCATCTGGTCCCTGCCGAGAAGGCCATTGCGCTGATGGATGAGAACAGAGTGCCCAGCGGTTTCACCCTTCTGGGTCTCTCCTGGTTCGCGCGCCACCGCGATGCCCTGCGTCGCGAAGCTGGTGTGGTTTAAGGAATTCTACACTCCGCATTGCAGCAACCGATAATCTGCGGTGCGGAACCACCCCTGGTAATTCCGCAATCACACCGCCATATTTGATCCCAAGTTTCACACATGAACCAAGGTTATTTACCGTGGATGTACGCAACGGTTTCCTGGACAGCATCGGTCGCACCCCCCTGATCCGCCTGAAGGGCCCGTCGGACCTGACGGGTTGCGATATCTATGGCAAGGCCGAATTCCTGAACCCCGGCGGGTCGGTGAAGGACCGTGCCGCCCTGGCCATCGTCCAGGACGCGATTGAGCGCGCGCAGCTGCGCCCCGGCGGTACGATTGTTGAGGGGACCGCCGGCAATACCGGCATCGGCCTGGCCCTGGTTGGCAATGCCCTGGGTTTCCGCACCGTCATCGTGATGCCGGAAACGCAAAGCCAGGAAAAGAAGGACATGCTGCGCCTGTGCGGAGCCGACCTGCGGCTGGTGCCCGCCGTGCCGTTCAAGGATCCGGGCAATTATGTGCATGTCTCCCGCCGCATTGCCGAGGAACTGGCCGCGACGGAACCGAACGGTGCCATCTGGGCCAACCAGTTCGACAATCTGGCCAACCGTGAAGGCCATCGCCGCACCACGGGGCCGGAGATTTATGAACAGTTGGGCGGTAAGGTCGATGCTTTCACCTGCGCCACCGGCACCGGCGGCACCCTGGCCGGCATCGCGCTGGCCCTGAAGGAACGCAAGCCGGACGTGAAGATCGTGCTGGCCGACCCGATGGGGTCGGCCCTGTTCAGCTGGAAAAAGACCGGCGAGCTGAAGTCCGAAGGCACCTCCATCACAGAAGGTATTGGGCAGGGCCGAGTCACGGCCAATCTGGTCGATGCCCCCATCGACGACGCCGTTCAGGTGACGGACGAAGAGGCGCTGCCCATCGTTTTTGACCTGCTGAAAAATGAAGGGCTGGTGCTGGGCGGGTCCAGCGGCATCAATGTTGGTGCCGCCATCAGGGTCGCAAAGGCCCTGGGGCCAGGCCACACGGTCGTGACCATCCTGTGCGATGGCGGCTCACGCTATCAATCGAAGCTGTTCAATCCCGCTTTCCTGCGCGAAAAAGGGTTGCCGGTGCCAACTTGGCTGGAATGAATTGAAGGTGGATGCCCATGACCCTGCTGTTCCGTGACGATCCGTACAAGGTGGAAGCTGAGGCGGTAGTAGTGGCGGCGGGGCCGGAAGGAATCCTTCTGGACCGCACCCTGTTTTACCCCAATGGCGGGGGACAGCCGGGTGATACCGGCACCCTGACCTGGAATGGCGGCAGCACCACCATCATTGATGCGCGCAAGGCCGAGGCACTGGTGGAACGCGGCGATCAGGTCCTGCACATCCCGGCCCCGGATACGGCCCTGCCACCGGTCGGTGCGCGGGTGACGCAGAAGATCGACTGGGACCGCCGCCACCGGCATATGCGCATGCACACCACCCTGCACCTGCTGTGCGCCGTGGTGCCGGGTGCCGTAACGGGCGGACAGGTGGGGGCCGACCGGTCTCGCCTGGATTTCGACGTACCGTCCGCCAGCTTGGACAAGGAACAGATCGAGGCGGCGGTGAACGAGTTAATCGCCGCCGACCATCCTGTGCGCGAACGCACCATCACGGATGCGGAACTGGAAGCCACGCCCGACCTTGTCCGTACCATGTCGGTGAAGCCGCCCACCGGGTCGGGCTCCGTCCGCCTGCTTCAGATCGGCACCGATGATGCCACCATCGACCTGCAGCCCTGTGGCGGCACCCATGTCGCGCGGACGGGGGAGATCGGCGGCGTCACCATCGTGAAGATCGAAAACAAGGGTAAGCAGAACCGGCGCGTACAACTGGCGCTGCGGGATTAAGGGGGCTGCCGCCATGACCGAAGCACCCACCGCCGCCCAGCAGATCGATGCGCGTATCGCCGAATTGGGCGATTGGCGCGGCGAGACGCTGGGGCGGGTGCGCGCTCTGATCCATGAAGCGCTGCCCGATGTCGTGGAAACGGTGAAATGGGGTGGCGTCCCGGTCTGGGAACGCCATGGCATCATTTGCACCGGTGAGACCTACAAGGACAAGGTCAAGCTGACCTTCGCGAAGGGCGCATCGGTGGAGGACCCGACCAAGCTGTTTAATTCCAGCCTGGATGGCAATGCCCGCCGCGCCCTGGACCTGTTCCAGGACAGCGTCATCGACGCAGAGGCCTTCAAAGCGTTGATCCTTGCGGCAGCAGCATTGAACAAGCCGAAGACGCGCGCTACCAAGGGCTGAACAGATACCTGTTTGAAATCATTCCAGGATCGGAGAGCGTTTGATGACGGACCCATTGGTTTCCCCGCTATGGCTGGAAACGGAACTGCACAACCCGAAGCTCCGTCTCCTGGATGCGTCCTGGCATATGCCGACGGCCCAGCGCGACCCCAAGGTGGAATGCGTGGCCAAGCGCATCTCCGGCGCGCAGTTCTTTGACATTGACGCCATTTCCGATCCGCACAGCCCCCTGCCCCACATGCTGCCGACCGCCGAGAGCTTCAAGGCGTCGGTGGAGGCGCTGGGCGTCGGGTCCGACAATATCGTCGTTGTCTATGACGTGATGGGCCTATCCAGTGCGGCGCGCGCCTGGTGGATGTTCCGCGTCTTTGGGCACGATAACGTCTTTGTGCTGGATGGCGGCCTGCCCGGCTGGATCAATATTGGCGGCCCGGTGGAAACCGGCCCCCTGACACCACTCGCCAAAGGTGATTTCACCCCGCATTACCGCGCCCATCTGGTGCGGTCGGTGGAGGATATGCGGGCCAATCTGGAAAGCGGTGCCGAACAGGTGCTGGACGCCCGCACCGCCGGCCGGTTTGAAGGCACGGCCCCCGAACCGCGCCCTGGTCTGCGCGGCGGCCATATTCCCGGTGCCCGCAACCTGCCTTTCGGCGATATCCTGGACCCGGAAACCAAACTGATGCTGACCGGCGATGCCCTGGGTGAACGGTTCGCCCAGGCGGGGATCGACATGTCCAAACCCATCACTACCTCCTGCGGCAGCGGTGTCACGGCCGCCGTCCTGACGCTGGGCCTGCACCGGCTGGGTGTGGACAATGTGGCGCTCTATGACGGTTCCTGGACCGAATGGGGTGGGCGCGAGGATCTGCCGGTCGCGACAGGGGCAACGGCATGACCTGTCAACCCCTTGAAGCGTAAGGGGAGGATTGACGGACACGGGGTCGATCAGCGCACCACAGGCGTTATTGTGGGCTGATTACAGGAGAAGCAGGCATGACCGACAGCCTCCCCGCCCCGCCGCCGGGCCATATCAAGGTTACGGTGACCTATCTGGAGATGACGGCCAAGCCGCCGCGCCGGCAGAGGCCGCATCCGCACGGGCTGTCGCTGCTGCGGGCGGAGAACTGCACCTTCTCCTTCTACCGCTATCTCTATGACACTGTGGGGGAGGAATGGCTGTGGTGGTTCCGCCGGGCCATGCCGGCAGACGAGCTGCGCGCGATCCTGGCCGATGAGCGGGTGGAGATCTATGTCGCCTATATCAGCGGCGTTCCCGCCGGCTATGTTGAACTGAGCCGCACCAATCCCGGAACCTGCGACATCCAGTATCTGGGCCTGATCCCTGAATTCATCGGCAGGGGCATCGGTCCCTGGCTGCTGGATTGGGCGATCGAGGCGGCATGGAACGGGGCTGGTGTGGAGAAAGTTACCGTCAATACCTGCGACCTGGACCATCCACGCGCCCTGATGACCTATCAGAAGGCGGGATTCCGCCCTGTGGAGCAGGAAGTGCGCTTTGATCCCGATCCGCGTCTGGCCGGTCTGATCCCGCTGACCGCCGGCTCCCACATCCCCCTGCCCGACCGGCAGTTGCCCCCGTCAGAGGCCACGCAAGCATGAGCAAGCATGACCGCGACCAGCCATTTGCCGAGAATACCCGCCTGATCCACGCGGGCCGCGCGCCGGAAAAGTTCGGGGGGGCGGTGAACATCCCCCCTTTCCGGGCCTCCACGGTGCTGTTCCCGACCCTGGCAGAGCTGGACGCCTATGACCCTGGCCTGCGCACCGTGCGTTATGGCCGCACGGGCAACCCGTCCAGCCATGCCTTCGAAGCGGCGATGACGGAATTGGAAGAAGGGCACGCCGCCGTCTCCTATGCGTCGGGCCTGCAGGCCATCACCAGCAGCCTTCTGGCCTTCACCCGCCATGGCGACCATGTGCTGATCGCCGACACCGCCTACGCCCCCACGCGCAACTTCGCCAACGGCATCCTGTCGCGTTCCGGCGTGACGGTGGAATATTTCGATCCCGGCATCGGCGCAGGCATCACCGGCCTTCTGCGCCCGACCACCAAGATCGTGTTCCTGGAATCCCCGGGATCGCTGACCTTTGAGGTGCAGGACGTGCCCGCCATCAGCGCCGCCGTCACCACCGCCAATGCCGACATTGTCGTGATGATCGACAATACCTGGGCGGCGGGCCTGCTGTTCAAACCGCTGAAACATGGCGCCCATATCTCCATCCAGTCGGCGACCAAGTATGTGGGCGGCCATTCCGATGCCAGCCTGGGTGTCGCGGTCTGTGCGCGGCAGGACCATTGGCTGCGCCTGAAGAAGACCGCGGTGGAACTGGGTGCCTGCGCCTCGGCGGACGAACTGTTCCTGGGCCTGCGCGGGTTGCGCAGCCTGCCGGTGCGCATGCGCCGCCACCATGAATCCGGCCTGAAGGTGGCCCGTTGGCTGGAGACACGCAAGGAAGTGACGCGGGTACGTCACCCGGCATTGCCCGCCTGTCCCGGCCATGATTTATGGAAGCGCGACTTCACGGGTGCTTGCGGCCTGTTCGCCTTCGAAATGGCCCCTACCCCCCGCAAGGCATTGGCCGCCATGGTGGATGGCCTCGCGCATTTCGGCATGGGATACAGCTGGGGCGGCTTTGAAAGCCTGATCCTGCCTTCAAACCCCGCACCCATCCGTACCGCCGTCTCCTGGACCGGCGGGGAACTGATCCGCCTGCATATCGGGCTGGAGGATGTGGATGATCTGATCGCCGATCTGGACGCGGGCTTTGCCCGGATGAATGCGGCGCTGGAGGCATGATGAGCAATTTCCCCCTGCCTGATGCCGCCATCGAGGCCGCGATTGCCGCCGTGAAATTCGACGCCGACGGCCTGATCCCCGCCATCGCCCAGCAGCATGATAGCGGCGAAGTGCTGATGATGGCCTGGATGAACCGCGACAGCATCGCTGAGACGCTGCGCACGGGCCGCGTCTGCTACTGGTCCCGCTCGCGCCAGAATTTCTGGCGCAAGGGGGAGAGCTCCGGCCAGGTACAAATGCTGGTGGAATGGCGGATCGATTGCGACGGCGATACCATCCTGCTGCGCGTCGATCAGCAGGGACCCGCCTGTCACACGGGCCGGCGTTCCTGCTTCTATCGCCGTGCCGATGCCGACGGCCTGACCACCACCGATCGGGTCCTGCTGTCGCCGGACGCCCTCTACGGCAACAAGGGCCAGACACCCGGTTTCTGAATGGCCTGTCGGGGCAGCCATCCATAAGTTCATAGGTTCAGGGCTGGGCCATGCGATTGGATCAGCGTAAGGTGACACCATAACCTTGCTACCGGACGTTGCCCAATGAAGGAACTACGCTGCATCCTGTTCACCGACCGCGAGGTGCTCGCGGCCGTGCTGGACCGCAAGCGCCGCCTGAAGGAGGAACTGCCGCTGGGCCAGATCAGTGGTCTGAGGATGGATAGCGGGGATGAGGGTGTCACCTGTACCCTGAGTTATGACCACGGGCGCGAAACCCTCACCGTTCCCGAGAATGAGCTGCAGGCCGCCCTGATCGCGCTGTGCATGGCCCGCAAGGTGCCGCTGCCGGTGGATGCGGAAAAGAATGTCCACCTGATCCGCGGACGCGCCACATTGATGATCACCATCAATTTCAACAAGGCGGCCCGGTTGGTTCATGTCGCTGCGGCAGAGAAGCGCGGTCTGCCTAACTGACACCCCCTGCCGGCGGGAACTGTCAATCGACGCTGCGGCCATCCAGTGACCGGCGGCGACGGCGACGCATTTCCAGCAACAGGCCGATCAGGGCCAGCGGCACCACAATGACCGCCCCCTGCCTGATATAGGGCCAGGCCCAGTCGGCAATGCCGAGCACCCAGGCCGGCAGGTGGCCCAGCAGACCCCAGAGACGGCCAATAAGCTCAGCTGGCGTCCAGCCAAGCCAAGCCAACACCAATCCCACCAGCAACGACCAGATCAGGATGCGGATCACGAAGCGCATATGATCGGCTGTACCTTAATGCCCATCGTTGGGCAATGAGAGAATTTCATTTGCATTTATCAAGCTAATTTATCTTTAATTTGTTTGTATTTTTCAATGAAATTTGCCTCTCAAAAAGAAAGGGCAGCGACCTCGCGGTCGCCGCCCTCTTCTTCACTCCACCCCGCCTCTTAGAAGAGACGCAGGATCGCCTGCTGGGCCTGGTTGGCCAGCGAGAGGGAGATGGTGCCCAGCTGCTGACGGGTCTGCAACAGCAGCAGGTTCGCACCTTCCTCGTTCTGATCGGCCTGGATCAGCTTGTTCGAACCTTCCGTCAGGACGTTGGAGAACTCGCTGGTGAAGTTCTCACGCGTCTGGATGATGTTCAGGTTCGTCGACAATGCCTGTGAGGTTGACCGGAGTTTCGCGGTGGCGAAGTCCAGGCTGGACACGGCCTTGTCGATGTCAGCACGATCCAGGAAGTTGTTCTGGGCATAGTCGAGGCGCAGGCCCTGACCGTCCGTCTGGATGTTCTGTGAGACGACCGAGATGGTGGAGGTGTTGGCCTCGTTGAACTGCACCGTCAGGTCATTCTCGGTGTTGGCATCGGTACGCTGGACCGTGATCAGGTTATTCGACCGCTGGGCCGAAGCAGCCTGCTTCAAGGTGGCGCTATCGACCTCGAAGCGGACGGTACCGCTGTCGAAGGCAAGAGAGTTCTCGCCATCCGACAGCTTGCCCGAACCGCGGGCGTTGGCCGCCGAACGTTCGATGGTGACACCGTTCAGGTTCGTAGCGGACACTGTCAGGTCGACATTCTTTTCGACCGTGGAGGTACCGTTGCCGCTGGTGCCCAGGTTATCCAGGGCCGTACGGTCAACCGTGAAGGTCACCACAGTACCCGAGGAGAAGGTGATCGAGACCGCCTTTTCCAAGGTGTTGGTGGAGGTGGCACCGATATTGAAGCTGGCACCCGTGCCCGTCGACAAGTCCGAACCGATCTCAAAATAATCGTTGGCGGCGTCATAGGCGATGTTGAAGCGGGCCCCCGTGCCATCGGCAGCGGCGAGGGTCGTGGGAGCCGTCACCGCCGTGGAGCCATCACCACCGAAATCAGTGCTCTTGGCGATTTCGTTGGCCAGCTGGCTGGCCACCTGGCGGCGCAGTTCGTCGGGGTTGCGGGCAACGCCCGCATTGGTGGTGAGATCGTCTTCGGTGACTTTGTAGCTGTAGGCCTTACCGTTGACGGTTGCCGTGAAGGTGTCGCCTTCCTCAATTGAGCCGCTGATCGTGACACGGGACGTCTGCGGCGTGCCGGAGGTGCCAGCCGTCGTGGTGCTTGCCACGGCGGCCTGGGTGTTGTCGAAGAACTTCACCGTCCGGCTTTCGCTACCCTCGGAGATAACCAGGGTACGCTCACGACCAACATTGCCGCGCATTTCAATGCTGACATCGGCAAAGTTGCCGGCGGTTGCCGAGATGGTGCCGGAGACCTTCAGCGATGCGATACCGCGTGCGGTTTCGGCCTTTGCAATATCCTCCAGATCGGCGCTGATGGCACCAGTGCCGCTGACGCGGATGGAGTAGGTGTCGGCGCTGACCACGTTGGTGACGCGGCTGTTCGACATGCCTTCGATGGAGTTCACATTGGCGCGGCTGCCAGCCGTGCTATCCAGCGTCAGGCCGTTGCCGACCAGCAGGTTCTTGCCCTGATAGCCGCTGTCACGGGCGATCTTGTCGATCTGGTCCTTCAGGCGGTTGAACTGGTCAGCCAGCGACTTACGGGTGGCGACGCTGGCAGCGTCGGTACCCAGATTGCCGTAAGCCGTAGTGGTCAAGCCCTTCGCCTGCTCGATCAGGCTCTCGATGGCCGTGATACCCTTGTCGCCAGCCTGGATCGTGCTGATCGACTGGCCCATGCTTTCCTTCAGCTTGGACAGGTCGGTGGCACGAACGCTGAGGCCCTTGGCCGCGAAGAAGTTGGTGGGACCGTCAAGGGCAGAATTGATCTTGTTGCCCGTGGACAGACGGTTCTGGATGCTTTCAACCTGCTTGTTGGTCTTCTGGAGCAGCAGCAGGTTGTTACGCATTCCTGCGGTCAACTGAACGTCACTGGTCGACATGGTATATCTCCTTTTGAGCCGTGAGAGGGGCCGTTTCGGCCCAAATCGATCTCGTGGACTTGTCAGGAAGGACGTCGCCGTAACCCGTGGAAGACGCCGGGTGCAGTGCATGACCGGCAGTTTCTTATCGGATCGGGCAATCCGTTTTGCTGATCGCGGTATCAGGCTTGCTTGGCTTACGCCTTAAAGGCTGGTCTGCACCGCTACTCGCTCAACGCCTTGTCCAGAGCTTCGGTCTCTTCCTCCTGAGGGTGAACACGATTGGGTTCGACAGGGGATAAGCAGGAAGCGTGCCAAGTTTGATGAAGCCCGGAGACCTATACTTAAGAGGTATATTGAGGGGTCTGCGGGGGCAGAAACGGCGCATTCTTGCCGCCTTGGGGTGGGTCAAGCCGGGGGGAATGGGCGATTTTTGCCTAGACAGGCATTTCCTGCCGGGTTCTGGAAACAGGCTGGCACGGCATGCCGGCTGTGGCTTTGGCCGTATGGCACGGGGTAGCGTGAGCCGATCGGGAAACGAAAAAGGGCCGCCCGTCACGTCGGACGGGCGGCCCTTTCGGCCATATGGATGGCGACCCCAGCAGGATTTGAACCTGCGACCGCTCGCTTAGAAGGCGAGTGCTCTATCCAGCTGAGCTATGGGGCCGGATAGGGTAAGGGATCAGAACCGGCCGATGCGCGGACGGTCGGTACGGAAATTATCCGCGTAATTCTTGGGGATCACCCGACGTTCCTGCCATTCGGCGACATCGGCGTCCCAACCCTTCTTGGCAACGAAGGCCAATGCTGCCTCCTTGGTCGGGAACTTGACGCGCACCTGATTGAGCGTGTCGCCGGAGCTGGTCCAGCCCATCATGGGTTCGGGACGGCGCGGGGTGACCGGCTCATATTCCAACACCCAGTCACCGACCTTGCCGCGGCCGGACTGCATGGTGGTCTTGGACGGCTGATAAATCCGGACCTTCATGGCGAACCTTGTGACTGATGGTTGAACCGAAAGGGAATGGTCGGAGCGAGAGGATTCGAACCTCCGGCCTGCTGGACCCAAACCAGCCGCGCTACCAGGCTGCGCTACGCTCCGCCAATTCAGCGGTGGGAATACACCACCGAAAGCATGGGGGCAAGCATCCGAACACGCGCGAAGTGCGCATGGCCCCAATCTTTATGTCGCTCAGGCCGGCTGACGCCGCAGCAGGGCACCCAATGAGGCCGGCGCCATGACCAGCAGATTGCCCAGAATGGCCATGATCAGGCCGGCAATGCCGGCCGGCGTCCAATGGTAATCCTCAAACAGCGTGGAAATGACCAGGGCAACCACCGGCGTCATAATGGCGACATAGCCAGACCGCCCCGGCCCGATGCGCCCCAACAGCGTGAAATAGCAGAGAAAAGCCGCGATGGAACCAAACAGCGCCAGATAGGCCAGGGACAGGAAATAAGGGGCCGACGGCACGATGGTGAAGCTGGCCCCTTGAACCAAAGCCACCACCACCATGGCCCCGGCACCGACCAGCATGGCCCAGGCCGTGGTGCCGATCAGCGGCATTTGCGCCTTGCGCGTCTTAGAGATGACCATATTACCCAGCGATGCCGAGTAGTTCGACACCATCATCAGGCCGAATCCGATCAAGGCCCCGCCGGTCAGCGCCCCGCCATCCAGTTCCGGCGTGAACAGCAGCAAGACGCCCGTCACCCCCATGATACCACCGGCCAGGACGGCGGGCCGCATAGGCTGCCCCAGGAACAGCCGGGCATTGACGACATTCATCAAGGACAGAACCGACCCGGCCACGGCCACCAGACCGGAGGGCAGCAGAGCGGTTGCCTTATAGACCATGAAATAGTTCAGGGAGAAGTTCAGCAGCCCCGCCGCCAGGATCAAACCCCAGCCGCCCCGCTTTGGCAGGATCGACTGCCGGCGCAACGCCAGCCAGCCCAGCAGCACACCGCCCGCCAGCAGGAACCGGTAAGCCACCGACACCGCCGGATGTACCGCCCCCAGCTGGAACGTGATGGCGTACCAGGTCGAGCCCCAGATGAGGACGGAGCAGAAGAACAGCGCGAGATTGACGGGCATGAAGACACCGGTGGCGGATATCAGGATCCAAGCCTATAGACCCGCTCCCCGGTGCGTCCAATCCGATTGTTGTGGGGGTGACAAGTCCAATGGACATTGCCAAGCCCCCAATATCTCAGCGGAGCGTCACCTTGTTGTTATCGGCTCGTGCCTCCGCCACGCCGCCATCCAGCACGACATCCACCGACACAGCCCCTGCCGGCGCCTTCAAAGTGACCTTCGCCAGCTTCGGCTTCAGGTCCAGCGGTGCCGCAACGGCCGGCAGCGGTGCCTCCGCCAGGACGGAGCCATCAGCGGCCAATATCCTGACACGGCCCGTGGGGGCCGGCACCGAACCGATATTATGGACGGTCACATCCACCCTGCCCTTCACCCGCACCACGTCACGGGCTGCGATGGCAATGTCTGGACGCTGGGTCAAGTCCTGTTCAGGTCCTGACAGAGCAAAGTCCAACACACTGGTCCGGCCCGGCGCCAGGGTGACCGAAACCGCCTGCCCTTCGCCGAAGGCGATCTTGCGGCAGCTGCTGCTATCCGCCTTGTCATCAAAGTCGGCATCAATGCCTTCAGCCACAGCCCAGTCGCCCGTGGCCACGTCCGCACCGATGATGCGGGCCGTGATGGGCTTGTCCGACAAGTTATGAGCCAGCACACGGAAGCCGGTTCGGGTCGGCTCCTTCACCAGCATGGCCGCCTTCTCCGCCCCATCCTTGTCGTCGAAATCCCATTCGATACGGTTGCCGCGCACGATGGCGTTACGATAGAGCGCGACACCGCCCAGACGCTGACGCTGCAATTCCTGGGTCGGCAGTTCGACACGGTCAGTCCACCAGTGATCGGCGGTCATCATGTCCATGCGCAACGCCGCGAACTGCCGCTGGCTGTCATACTGCTTTTCCAGCCATCCCTTGTCGCCGGTCGCGACCCAGGCCGTGTGGTATATATAGGGACCGGCATAGCGGTCGGCCTTCGCCTGCTCCAGAACGGCGGCGCGCAGGTCGGGCCGGTTCAGGTCGATGGCAAGGTCACTGCTGACGATGCCGGCCAACGCCGACAGCCCGCCCTTGCGCAGCACCTGTTCGATGGGCCGCAGATATTTGGCGTCACCCGTCCAGCGATACGCCGCCCACATCAGCAGGTTGGTCTGTTCCGGCCCGGCATTGCCGCGCGTGGCACCATCGGGCCAGTTGATCTCCGACGGGAAGGTCCAGGTGCCATCCGCCGCCTGTTTGCCATGGACCAGATAGCCATCGGCCATTTCCAGCAGCAGTTTCTTCGTGGCCGGATCGCCATTGATTTCCACCAACCGGATACCGGGATGGAAGATCAGATAGGAATAGGGCTTCGACCATTGCCAGGGCGCTTCCTTGACAATGTGCCCCGCCCCGAAATAGTTGGAGACCAGCAGGCGGTTGCCCTTGGGGTTGACCGCCGTCAGGTCGGGGAAGTTGGCCGCCGTCTCCATCAGCCGTTCCACGACCTGCGGATCACCTGGCGTCAGCAGGGACAGCTGCGACTGCGCATTGATCCCTTCCTCATAAACATGCAGTTCATCGGTGACGATGGTGCCCAGGCCATTGGTCAGCATGCCATTGGCATGGATGGCCTCGATCATCTCGGACAGCGACCGGGTCAGCTTCTCCCGATCCACGCCCATCAGGGCCAGACCCGGCCACTGGTTGGTCAGGTCGGTATCGTCCGACAAACCACCACCGAATTCGCCCTGTACCTGCCGATGGTCGATCCACCAGTTCACGAAGGACCGGACCTGCGCCAGATAACGGGTCTGGCCCCAGGCCCAGGCCGGCACACCCGCCGGGGCCGGGTCCAGAGCAACCGGCGGCAAGGGCTGCTGCGGGTTCCATTCCGACCAATAGGCATTGCCAACCTTATTATCAGGATCAATGCGCAGCAGGTCGCTCATATCCTCATAGAAGCGCTGGAATAGGCCCAGGTTCCGGCTGCTCTGCCGTTCCTCCACCAGGAACCCGTAATTATCCTGAATCTGGCGTTCACGGTCGAACGCATGTTCGGCCTTGGCCTCCCCCTTGGTCTTGAACACCAGACGCAGCGCCGCCCCGTCCAGCTTCGCCACCGAAAAGTCTGGCGCTGACGAGGCAATGGTCAGGTAGAGAGGCTTGTCAGACGGCAGGATGCGGTCGCGCGTGTCCAGCCATAGGGTCCGTGCTTCCCCTGGCTTGACCGACACATTCACATCCATCAGATCACGCTCAGGCGTCAGCGGGTCCTTGACCCGGATGTTCAGAGCGATCAGCCCGCCCTTATGCGTCGGCTTCACGTCCAGCGCCGGGATCACCAGTTCGATCCCGTCCAGGCCGCCGACATTCTCAAACCCCTGAACAGCGCCGCGATACAGGGCCATCCCCGGTTCCTGCCGCCGATGATCCATCGGAATGGCGATATGCGCCACGGGACGGCCACTGAACGGCGGCGTGGTACGCTTGCGCACCGGCACGCCCGCATCGGGGATCGCCACAATCAGACCACGTTCACCCTCCGGGTAACGACCGTCGATGAAGCGGCGCAGGGGCAGGATGCCGGTAAAGTCCGGCTCAACACCCAAACGAAGGGTGAAGCGGAAATCACCCATGCCGTCCGGCGCGGTACCGGGGCCGACATGATAGGCGCCAATCTCCTGGATCGGGGTTTCCTGCACCGCGTTTACGAAGCGCAGGGCACCCCCGGTCGCCTCCTGCTTCAGCCGAGTGGTGCTGCGCTCCGTGCCTATGCGGCGCTTGGCCAGAAGGTCGCCATAGGCGGTGATCTGGCCGCTGCCGTCAGGAACCGTCGCCCCCTTAACCCAGTCCAGGCTACCATGGGCAGCCCCCTGGATTTCCACCTGATTGAACGGCTCATCGGGCAGAAACCAGGAGCCAGACTTGCCGCCCATCGAATAGACATTCCAGTCGGGCAAGGTGAAGTAATCGTGCCGCCCCGCCAGACGGGAGCGGTTATAGACGCCGGGCCAAGTGGTTTCCCGGATACCGTCATTGCCCTTCCACATGCGCTGCGCGATATCGCGCTGCTCGGTGAATTCCACCTTGCGGATACGGGTGCTGGCATCGGCCAGATAGGGCGGCGGATCGTCGACCCGGTCAAAGCCGTTGCGATGCGACCATGCGGCCCAGCCATCGGGAGCCGCTGGCACTGACACCGGCTCCCCACCCTGCGCCAGCACCTTGATTGCGGCGGCGTCCAGGGCGCGGTCATGGATGCGGATATCATCAATATCGCCGCCGCGCAGGAAATTATACCGGCTCTGTACCTGGATCGGACTGATGATGCGGCTGTGGGGCCCGAACTGATCCAGGCTGGCATCCAGGGAGGCCGGTTGATCCTTGCGGGCCACCAGGGCGCCATTCACATAAAGCTGCACCCCCGTCGCCTCATCCCAGGCAAAGGCGATATGGGTCCAGGCGTCAGGGGCCGGCGCGGCAGGTATCTCCCAGGAAACCCGCACGCGCGCCAGATTCGTGTCGGTCACGAATCCGTCGAAGCCCTTGCCGTTCCAATCCAGCCGCAGGAACACCATGTCCCAGCTGCTGTGATTGGCAAAAGACACGCGGAACAGCGGAAACTGATTGCTGCCAACGGGATAGCGGGAGCGCCAGAAGAAGCTGAGCGTGCCACGCTGCGCCCTTATATTGCCAGGGGCCGCCCAGGCCAGGACCTGATCGTCGGCGGCCTGAAGATAGGCACCAGACGCCCCACCCTGTGGCACCACGGTTACCTTGTCGGCAAAGGTGGGGCGCGCGTCGCCCACGGCACGGTCGGCCACCAGCCCCTTGTCACCCGTGACCTTGAACAGCAGCCCGTCCGTCGCATCCGCCCCCGCCACAGGCAAGACCACCGTCCAAAGGGCAATCAGCGCCACCCCTGTCCGTAACCGTTTCGCATGCGCCATTTTCGGTGTCCTTCCCTGGCCATGGCGACGGTTCATCCGCCTGCCCTGTTTATCGCCGGTCGTCTGGTTCGCATCCGCGCCACAGGAACGAAGTTTGTTCGGCTTCCTGTTTCCCACCGCTTGCGTTCCGTTTCAAACCATGCATAGTTTCTTATGACACCGGTGACAATTGGCAAGCGAAATCGCCTGTCGCTGGTGCAAAAAGGGGATGAACGGTGCGGCAAAGCATCGAGGCCCCGAACAGGAGGAGGAATCCCATGTCCCGTATCCATCGTGGCCTTCGCCGCGCAATCCCTTGTGGTGTCTCCGCTTTTGCCCTGTCGCTGGCGGTTTCCGCCGGCATCGCGCAGGCCCAGCAAGCCCCGGCCCAGACCGACAGCGGCGCGGTGCTGGAGGAGATTGTGGTTACCGGTTTCCGCGCCAGCCTTGCCAACTCGCTGAACATCAAGCGCAATGAGGCCGGCGTCGTTGACGCGATCAGTGCCGAGGATATCGCTGACTTCCCCGATACCAATCTGGCCGAAAGCATTCAGCGCATCCCCGGCGTTTCCATCGACCGCGACGCCGGCGAGGGCCGGTCACTGACGGTGCGCGGCCTGTCATCAGAATTCACCCGCACCCGCATCAATGGCATTGAGGCGCAGGCCACCACTGGTGCCACCGACAGCTCTGGCGGCACCAATCGTGGCCGCGGCTTCGACTTCAATGTTTTCGCATCCGAACTGTTCAACAATATCACGGTGCGCAAGACGGCGTCGGCTGAGGTTGAGGAAGGCTCGCTGGGTGCCACGGTCGATCTGAAAACCTCGCGCCCCTTCGATTTCAATGGCTTCACCGCCGCCGCCTCTGCCCAGGCCGGCTATAATGATCTGTCGGAAAAAGTGGACCCGCGCGGTGCGGTCCTGTTGTCCAACACATGGCTGGATGATCAGGTGGGTGCCCTGCTGTCGGTCGCCTATTCGGAGCGCGACCTGCTGGAAGAAGGGTTCAGCTCCGTGCGCTGGGGCCCCGCCAATGGCGATAACGGCTTCCAGAATCCGGCCGCCCTGCCCGGCGGGGCTTCTTCTGCTGGCGGTGTCTTCCACCCGCGCATCCCGCGCTATGGCCGTCTGGTCCATAATCAGGAACGCACCGGTGCTACCCTGTCCTTGCAGGCCAAGCCGAGCGAGGGCAACACCACCGTCAGCTTCGACGTGCTCTATTCCAAGCTGGACAGCACGCGTCAGGAAAACTTCCTGGAAGCCTGGTCGCTCAGCCGCAATGCCTCGCAGGGCGGTAAGCCCGAAGTGGACATTGTCCAGGCTGTGGTTGATCCGCAGACAGGCGAAATGGTCTATGCCAAGCTGGATGACATGGACATCCGGTCTGAACAGCGCTTCGACGTGCTGAAGACCGAGTTCACGCAATACACGCTGAACGTGGATCATGAATTCAGCGAGACGGTGCGCGGCAGCGTGACGGGTGGCCGGGCCAAGTCGAAATTCGACAATCCGGTCCAGACAACGGTCCTCATGGACCGGCAGAATACCGATGGCTACAGCTGGGATTTCCGCGAGAATTCGAACCTGCCGCTTATCGATTACGGGTTTGATGTCACCAACCCGTCCAGCTGGACGTTCACCGGCCCGACCGGTGCCAATCCAAGGTCGGAAATCCGCATGAACCCGACCTTCCAGACCAATACCTACGACACGGCCCAGGGTGATCTGGCCTGGGATATCAGCGAGACGTTCAGCGCCAAGGGCGGCGTCAACTGGAAGCGGTTCAAGTCCGACGCCCAGGCCTTCGCCCGTCCGTCCGCCACCAGTAATGTCGCCCCCGCCCTGCCCGCCGGCACCACTCTGGCCAGCGTGACCAAGCTGCTGACCGGCTTTGGCAAGGGTCTGAACCTGCCCACCGGCACGCCGACCAGCTGGCTGGTCCCCGATTTGGCTGCGTTTGAGCGTGTTTTCAACATCAACTGCAACTGCGATACCGGCATTGCGGGTGGCGATTTCCGCAGCCTGGGACTGGAGAACAGCGCTACCCTGGCCAACTGGCGGAGTGTGAAGGAAGAATCCCTGGGCTTCTGGGCGCAGGTCGACTGGAATACCGAACTGGGCGACATGCCGTTCCGCGGCAATGTTGGCGTGCGTCAGGTGAAGACGGACGTCACCGCCACCGGCTATTCCTTCATCAACAACGCTACCCGGCCCGTGACCGGCAAGAACAGCTACAAAGACACCCTGCCCTCCATCAACATGTCGCTGGAACCGGTGGACGACGTGATTCTGCGCGCTGCCGCCGCGAAGGTGCTGTCGCGGCCGCCTGTCACCAACCTGACGCCGGTCTTCACCCTGTCGGCGCTGAACGCGCCGAACCCCAGCGCATCGCTGGGCAATGTCACGCTGGAGCCGTACCGCGCCGATACGGCGGACCTGTCGCTTGAATGGTACTTCGCGCCGGAATCGCTGATCTCCGTCGCTTATTTCTACAAGGACATCTCCACCTTCGTGCAGACCACCCAGCAGACGCTGACCTATGCGCAGTTGACCGCCATGAATGCCGAGGCATTCCCGGCTGGCGGTGGGCGCGACCCCAACCTGACCTATGTGTTCAGCACGCCGACCAACACGCCGGGCGGCCCGCTGAAAGGCTTTGAAGTCAGCTTCCAGGCGCCGTTCAGCTTCCTGCCGGAAGGGTTCGACAATCTGGGTGTGCAGGCCAACTACACCCATGTGTCGTCGAAGATTGACTATTGCTCGACCTCGGCCTGCAACGCCTATGTCACGGCGGATCTGGTCAATCTGTCGCCCGACGCCTGGAACGGCACGCTCTATTACGATGACGGGGAGAAGTTCAACGCCCGCATCTCCGTCGCCTACCGGTCCGGCTATTATCAGCAGGTGCCGGCGGCCAATGCCGGTACACGTGGCATCGTGGCCATCGGCAAGTCCGCGACGACCACGTTCGACGCCTCGGCCTCCTATAACGTGACCGAGAATTTCTCAGTGTCGTTTGAGGCGCTGAACCTGACGGATGAGGCCAACCGCCAGTATCATGGCGAGTTGGATGGCGTCCGTAACTCCACCTACGTTTATCACCATACGGGCCGTCAGTTCTATCTGGGCGCCCGTTACAAGCTATAAGCTGATTGGTTCAAGGGGGGCCGGGATGCACGCCGCTTCCCGGCCCCTTTTCCATTGGATTTGGGGACCGTTTCGTCCATGACCATCATTCTGTCCCGCCGCGCCCTTCTCTCCTCCCTGGCTGCCTTGCCGCTGGCCGGGTGCGCCACGCGCATGTCGGGACGCCCCGGCGTGACGGAGCAGGTGTTCGGGCGGATGCCGGACGGATCACCGGTCACGCTCTACACCCTGGCCAACGGAACGGGTTCCAGCCTGCGCGTTATGACCTATGGCGCCGCCGTCACCAACCTTGTCATGCCGGACAAGACGGGGAATTTCGCCGATATCGTCCTGGGCCTGGATGATTTCGAGAGCTACCGCACCAAGTCCCGCAATTTCGGCACGCTGGTCGGCCGTTACGCCGGGCGCATCGGCAATGGCCGCTTTCCGCTGGATGGGCGGGAGGTGGTGCTGGAGACGGGCGGGTCGAAACATTCCGTCCATGGCGGACCGGTCGGCTTCGCCAAGCGCAACTGGCAAGGCCAGATCCTGGATGGTGCCGCCGTCCGCATGACCCTGCTGTCGGCGGATGGGGATCAGGGGTTCCCCGGCGAACTGGGCATCAGCGTCATCTATAGCCTGACGCCGGATAACCGCTTCTGCCTGGAGATCGAGGCGCTGACCACCCGGCCCACGGTCGTGAACCCCACCCATCACGGCTATTTCAACCTGTCGGGCGTGCCGGGATCGCTGGTCCATGATCACCTGCTGACCCTGGAGGCTGACAGCTTCACCGCCTTCGGACCTGACAAGATGGTGACGGGTGAAATCCGCCCCTTGGCGGGCACAGCACTGGATTTCCGCACGCCCAAGCCCATTGGCCACGATATCGCCTCCACCGAAGAACAGATGCGTATAGGCGGCGGTTACGATCACTGCTTCGTGATCCGTGCCCCGCATGGCGGCAAGCCCCGCAAGGCCGTCCGCCTGGACCATCCCGGCAGCGGGCGCACAATGGAACTCTGGACCACTGAACCGGGCGTGCAGCTATTCACCGCTAATGCCGTGGACATGGTCGGTCGCGGGGGGGCCGTCTACAAGCCGCATTGCGGCGTCTGCCTGGAACCCCAGCATTTCCAGAACAGCCCCAACCAGCCCGGCTTTCCGGGCACGGTGCTGAGACCGGGGCAGCGGTTCCGGTCCCGTAGCGAGTATCGGTTCGGTATCGAGCGCTAGGCCGCCACCGCTGCCATCACATCTGCCGCCAGGAACGCCGTCCACAAAGCCGGCAGCGGTTTCAAGGCGGCAGCCGTCCGCTTGCGCAGGGCGTCAGCGGCGGCTGTCTGTTCAATCTTATCCAACAAACCCACCGCGTTCATGTCATCCGCCACCTGCTTCAAAGGTGCGCGCAGGGCATCCACGGCGCGCTGCAGCGGCTCCACCCGTTCGGCGGGCCAGACGGCACGGCAGAAATCCAGATCATAGCGCAGTTTGCGCAGGCGCTTGTGGGCCTTGACGGCGGTGGCGACGTCACCCGGCAACCCAACTGCCCGCAACGCGTCCAGGCGCAGGCGCAGCATGTCGCCGGCGATTTCCGACAGGGTGGTACCGAACGGGCAGCCATGGGGCTGCCGCGCCCAGTCGCCGGCCTCCAGCCATGCCGCAAACTCAAGCTGCCAGCCTGTCCATTCCGGCGAGGCCAGCAGCCGCATGGCCTTGTCCAGCGCCTTGGCCCGGGCCGCCGAAACCGGCCCGACGGCGCCCTTGCGCGCCTCCGGCGGCAACTCGGTCAGGGCCATGGCCAGCTTCTGCCAGTCACGCGCCTTTTCCAGCTTGCGGCCCAGCGCCTTCAACTGGTCCCGCAGGGCATCGCCCTGGTCGGTATGGATCAGGTCGGCGAACAGGCCATAGGCCGTGATCAGCCGCCGCACCGCCGACGCCATTTCACGCAGGGCCGCCGGATCGCCCATGCCCTCCGTAAAGGCTGGCTGATTGTCCAGAAGATGGGCCAGACCATTGCGCCCAATATGCCGGAACGCCTCCATCACGGTGGTGATGGGCGTTATGCCCAGGGGCCGTACCGGATGGGCGCGCGGCTGCGCCCCGGTCAGCAGGGCCAGACCCAGGTCGGCCTTGCTGCGCGTGGACAGGCGCAGCGGCACGCGGGCATGGATATCGGCTGCCAGCCGGAACAGGTCCGCCACCTCCCCCTGTTTCAGTTCCAGTTCCACCTCGCTGATCGTGTGGCGGGCGGCGGGCTGACCATCGGGCGACATAACCATTGCCTGGCCCAGATCCAGCGCCAGTTCCACCCGCCCCTCATCCCCGGCGCGCAGCAGCAGGATGGTGCGCTGCACATCGGTGGTGAAGAGCGGAGAGAGATTGCCCAGCGCATCCGGCGGGATCAGTTCCGACAGGTCACCCTGGCGCAGCAGGCTGGTATCCAGCCCGTCACCGGCCACATCCCAGCGCCATTCACGGCGGACGGCGATGCCGGCACCATCCCCGCCCTCGCCCGACGACAGGGTCTTGACCGACTGTTCGCGCTTCATCCCCTGCCGACGCAGGCGCAGGGCAAGACCGCGCTTGGCCAGCGCCAGACCGGGCGTGTCGTAATAGGCCGTGTGCTGACGCGCGGGTTCGGCCTGCGTGACCAGTCGGTCACGCACCAGGGCCAAGGCCGCGATACGGGGCAGGTCCGCCGCATCGGCCAGTAGTTTGATTTCCACCTCCCGCTCCGGGCGGGGAATGCGGGGGGCCTTGGGCTTTGCGTTCAAGGGGGCTCGCGCGTCGGTTCCGTCAGGGAAGTCCCCCTTCACATACCGCAGTGCGGCATGGGACGGAAGGGGCAATGACCTTCGGTTACCGTTCTTCCAGATCGCGCGGCCGCGTGAAGCCAGACAGGGTACAGCTTCCCCATGTCAGATCCCGCCAATTCATCCCATCCGGCAGGGTGATTTCTACAAAGGAGCAGGTGGGCAGCTTGGTCGCCAGGGACTGACGCAGTCCTGCATCCCCCAGGCCACACAGGTCACGGGCCAGAAGCTGGAAATCGGGATTGTGGCCCACGAACAGGGCCGCCTCCACCTGTTCCGGCAGGGCCTTCACCCGGTCCAGCAGCAACTCCTCCCCACACAGATAAATCGACCGGTCAAAGCTGGTGGGCGGCAGGTCCGTGCCCCAGGCAGCCGCCACAATCTCCAGCGTGGCACGCGCCCGCACCGCCGTGGAACAGACGACAAGGTCGGGACGGGGCGGCCCACCCTTGCGCGCGGTCCAATAATTCGCCATCGTCGCGGCGGCGCGATGGCCCCGCGCGCTCAACGGCCGGTCATGATCGGCCAGGCGCGGGTCATCCCAGTCCGATTTGGCGTGCCGCAGCAGATAGAGTGTCTTCATGACGACCCATGGCAAGGATGGCGGAACTGGAACAGCAGGGCAGCGTCGCCGCCCGCGCGGGACCCGTGTACCCAAAACCGTCACAGAAGCAACATATACTGCCGCCGCCCCGCAGGACCAGAAGGACGAGATCGCCGTGACCGCCGCCCCCGATACGCTGCCGACCGCCGCACAGCCCGATGCCTTGCTGGCCGACACGCTGATCGCCAATGCGCTGATCCCGTCCAAAAGCGGCATTGATGCTGACAGCCCCGAACGGTTCATCAACCGTGAACTGTCCTGGCTGGCCTTCAACCAGCGTGTGCTGGAAGAGGCGTACAATAACCAGCATCCACTGCTGGAACGGCTGCGGTTTCTGTCCATTTCGGCCAGCAACCTGGATGAATTCTACACAGTCCGCGTCGCGGGCCTGAAGGCGCAGGTCGCGGCCAAGGTCGCCACCCCATCCGACGACAACCTTACCCCGGCGCAGCAGCTGGCCGCCATCAATTACCGGGTGACGGAGGTGATGCGCGACCAGCAGGTGTGCTGGCTGATGCTGCGCAAGCTGCTGCGCACCAACGGCATCGCCGTCGTCGATCCTGACGAATTGACCGCGTCGGAGCATGACTGGCTGGAAGCCCGCTTCATTGACGAGATTTTCCCCGTCCTGACCCCCATCGCGGTCGATCCGGCCCACCCGTTCCCCTTCCTGCCCTCCAGCGGCTTCGCGCTGGCCCTGCAATTGTTCGATCCGCAGAAGGGGACGAACCTGGACGCGCTGGTCCTGCTGCCAACGCAATTGGAGCGGTTCATCCGCTTGCCGGGCAATGAGACGCGCTATGTCCTGCTGGAACAGGTGGTCCTGACCTTCATCTCCCGCCTGTTCCCGCCTTTCGTCCTGAAGGGCCATGGCGTGTTCCGCGTGCTGCGCGACAGCGAAATGGAGATTGAGGAAGAGGCGGAAGATCTGGTTCGCACCTTTGAGTCAGCCTTGAAGCGGCGCAAGCGCGGCAGCGTCATCCGGCTGGCCGTGAATGCCGGCATGTCGAAGGAGCTGCGCGCCTTCCTGGTCGATGAACTGAACGTTTCCAATGACGATGTGTTCGTGCTGGATGGGCTGATCGGGCTGGCTGATACCAAGCAGATCATCGGCGATGACCGGCCCGACCTGCTGTTCCCGCCCTATAATGCCCGTTTCCCCGAACGTATCCGTGATTTCGGTGGCGATTGCTTTGCCGCCATCCGGCAGAAGGACATTGTCGTCCACCACCCGTTCGAAAGCTTCGACGTGGTGGTGCAGTTCCTGCGTCAGGCTGCTGCCGACCCGAACGTGCTCGCCATCAAGCAGACCCTCTACCGCACCTCCA
The DNA here is from genome assembly GCF_059489915.1 of Niveispirillum sp. CC-CTL257. Taxonomy (NCBI): domain Bacteria; kingdom Pseudomonadati; phylum Pseudomonadota; class Alphaproteobacteria; order Rhodospirillales; family Azospirillaceae; genus Niveispirillum; species Niveispirillum sp. CC-CTL257. Next base: position 950,320 of record NZ_JCAJXE010000001.1, on the reverse strand, counting down.
AGAACAGCCCCATCGTGGCCGCCCTCATCGACGCCGCCGAGCAGGGCAAGTCGGTGACGGCGTTGGTGGAGCTGAAGGCGCGGTTCGATGAAGAGGCCAATATCCGCTGGGCCCGCGACATGGAACGCGCCGGCGTGCAGGTGGTCTATGGCTTCGTGGACCTGAAGACCCATGCCAAGGTGTCGCTGGTCGTCCGCCGCGAAAGCCATGGGCTGCGCACCTATGTGCATTTCGGCACCGGCAATTACCACCCGATCACGGCCAAGGTTTACACCGACCTGTCCTTCTTCACCTGCGACGTGGCACTGGGCCATGACGCGGCCCACATGTTCAATTACATGACCGGTTACGCCACGCCCAAGGCGCTGGAGAAAATCTCCATCGCGCCCATCACCCTGCGCCAGCGTCTGGTCGAACTGATCGACGCGGAAATCGCGCATGCCCATGCCGGCCGCCCCGCCCAGATCTGGGTGAAGCTGAACAGCCTTGTCGATGCCAAGCTGATCGACAAGCTGTATGAGGCATCGCAGAACGGCGTGAAGATCGAGTTGGTGATCCGTGGCATCTGCTGTCTGCGCCCTGGCGTGCCGGGCCTGTCGGAGAATATCCATGTGAAGTCGATCGTGGGCCGGTTCCTGGAACATGGCCGCGTCATCTGTTTCGGCAACGGCCATGGCCTGCCCTCGCGGCAGGCGAAGATTTTCATCTCGTCCGCCGACTGGATGCCCCGCAACCTGGATCGCCGCATCGAAACCCTGGTGCCCATCGAAAACCCGACGGTGCATCAGCAGGTGCTGGACCAGATCATGGTCGCCAACCTCAAGGACAATACGCAGAGCTGGGTCCTGCAACCCGACGCGACATACCGCCGCGTGGAGGCTTGCCTCGAAAGCTTTAACGCCCATACCTATTTCATGACCAACCCCAGCCTTTCGGGCCGGGGCAGTGCCACGACGGAGGCGCGTCTGCCGCCGAAACTGGTGTTGAGCAATTTCCCGTAACCCGGCATTCTCACCGATGTTGTCACTGAAAGCGGATCACCCGAACGTGGATCACGCCCATGCCGACGACCGTCTCGCGGTCATCGATGTCGGTTCCAATTCGATGCGTTGCGTCGTCTATGAGAAGCTGACCCGGTCGCCCGTCGCCCTTTTCAATGAAAAGGTGCTGCCTAGCCTGGGCAAAACGGTGGAACGGACGGGCAAGCTTAACCCCGACGGCGTCGTGCTGGCATTGGATAATCTTGTCCGGTTCCGCCGCCTGCTGGAAGGCATGCAGGTCCGTCGCGTCGATGTGCTGGCCACGGCGGCTGTCCGTGATGCCGCCGACGGGGCCGATTTCGTCGCCGAGATCACGCGCCGCACCGGCTTTCACGTCGATGTCCTGTCCGGTGAGGAAGAGGCGCGGCTGGCCGCACTGGGTGTGCTGTCCGGTGCCCCCAATGCCGAAGGGCTGGCCGGTGACCTGGGCGGCGGCAGTCTGGAACTGGTGCTGCTGGAAAAGGGGGAGATCGGGGCGCAGGTGACCACGCCTTTGGGTCCGCTGCGCCTGCTGGAGGCGACGGAGGGCAAGCCCGGCCCCGCCGCCAAGCTGATCGATCAGCATCTGTCCAAGCTGGATTGGCTGGCCCGCGGTAAAGGCCGCACCTATTACCCGGTCGGCGGCGCCTGGCGCGCGCTGGCCAAGATGCATCTGGAACAGGTGAACCACCCCCTGCACATCATCCATCAATATAGTGTGGATGGTGCCGCCATGGCGGAGTTCGCGGGCGCCGTGGCCCGTGCCGGACGCAGCAACCTGGAAAAGATGCAGGGCGTATCAAAGCGCCGCCTGGACACCTTGCCACTGGCCGCCCTGGTCATGGAACGGGTGCTGAAGGCGGTGCAGCCATCCCGCGTCACCTTCTCCGCCTATGGCCTGCGCGAAGGGCATCTTTACGATCTGCTGAATGCGCCGGAAAAGCGGCAGGACCCGCTGATCACGGCGTGCGAGGATGTGGCCGAACGCATTGGCCGTTTCGGCCATGCCGAAATCCTGACCGGCTGGACCGCGCCGCTGTTTGTGGGGGAAGACCCGACGGCCCGGCGTCTGCGTCAGGCGGCCTGTCTGCTGTCCGATCTGGGCTGGGCCGAACATCCCGATTACCGCGCCGAACATGCCTTCCTGCGTATCCTGCGCATGCCGTTCGCGGGCGTGGACCATGCCGAACGCGCCTTCCTGGCGACGGCCGTCCATGTCCGCTATGCTGGCACCTTGGACAGTCCCATCCTGGCGCCGGCCCGTGGCCTGCTGAAGGAAGGGGCGCTGACGCGGGCCTATATTGTCGGTCTTGCCCTTCGCCTCGCCCATACGCTGACTGGTGGTGCGGCAACCCTGTTGCAGCGGACATTGTTGCGTCTGGGTGATCAGAAACTGACCCTGTTCCTGCCCGAAGACGCCGCCATGCTGACGGGCGACAGCGTCCAGCGCCGGCTGGACGCACTGGCCAAGGCGCTGAACCGGACGGGTGAGGTCAGCGTACAGGCTGGACCGAAACTGGCCCGGTGAGGCAATCCCTCACTGCTCCATGACCTCCTTCACCTTGCCGGCCAGCTGTTTCAGGCTGAAAGGCTTGGGCAGGAACTCCACCACCTCCCCGCCGCCGACGGAACTGCGGAACCGCTCTTCGGCATAGCCGGAGATGAAGATCACCTTCACATCGGGCATGAACTCCCGCACCGCGCGGATCATGGCCGGGCCGTCCAGTTGCGGCATCACCACATCAGTGACGATCAGGTCCACCTCGGGCCGGTCGGGACGGCGCAGCAGGTCCAGCGCCGCCTCCCCACTTTTGGCCTCCACCACCTCATACCCTTTGTTGCGAAGGGCGCGGGCGGAGAAGACGCGGACGGCGTCCTCATCCTCCACCAGCAGGATACGGCCCGTCCCGGTCAGGTCGGCGCTGCCCTTTTCGCCCTTATCCAGGGTGGCGGCCTGCACGCCCTCTTCTTGGTAACGCGGCAGGTAGATGGAGAATTTGGCACCATCGCCGGGCGCACTGTCGACGAACACAAACCCACCCGTCTGCCGCACGATACCATAGACTGTGGACAGGCCCAGCCCCGTGCCGGACCCCAGTTCCTTGGTGGAAAAGAACGGTTCGAAGATGCGTTGCAGGTTCTCAGCCGGGATGCCGACACCGGTATCGATCACCTCGATCACCACATAATCGCCAGGCGGCATCGTCTCCGTCGCCCGCTGCACCGGGTTGATGACGTTCAGGTTCGAGGTGACGACTGTCAGGCGGCCGCCCGTCTCCGCCATGGCGTCGCGGGCATTGACGCAGAGATTGATGATCACCTGCTCCAGCTGCCCCTGGTCGACCTTGACCAGTCCCAGGTCGCGGCCATGCAGCATCTTCAGTTCGATATTCTCACCGATCAGCCGGCGCAGCAGGTTCGACAGTTCTGCCAGGACATCGGTGACCGAAAGAACACGCGGCTGCAAGGTCTGCTGCCGGGAGAAGGCCAGCAACTGACGCACCAGATTGGCCGCGCGGTTGGCATTCTGCTTGATCTGCATGATGTCAGTGAAGGAATGGTCGCCCGGCTTGTGCCGCAGCAGCAGCAGGTCACAGAAGCCGATCATCGCCGTCAGCAGATTGTTGAAATCATGCGCCACGCCACCGGCCAGCTGCCCGATGGCCTGCATCTTCTGTGACTGGACGAACTGCGCCTCCAGGTTCTTCTGATTGGTCATGTCGACCATGTGCAGAACAACGCCGGCGGCGGGCGCGCCATCGTCCCGGCGGGCATAAAGATGCACAATCGGGCCATGGGCCCCGCGCAGCTGCGCCTCATGCGCGGGGCCACCTTCGCCCCCGTCGCGGATGGCGGACAGGCGCTGCTGAATGGCCGTCCGCTGATCCCGCTTGAACAGGTTGACCACAGGGCGACCCTGGGCGTCGTCCCGCGACAGGCCGGACAGGGCCAAGACGGTATCGTTGCATTCCGCCAGCCGCAGATCGGCATCAATCAAGGCAATGCCGATGGGCGCATAGTCAAAGAAACGGCGAAACCGCTCCTCAATCCGGGCCAGATCGCAGCGCAGCCGCTCAATCTCCGCCAGATCCGCTGCCGGAACTGTTGGGGGCGGCGTCTGCACCACAGGGGCAGATGCTGTCTCCAGGGGCGGAACCTGCCAGACAGAACATCCGGGAATGCCATCTAGCGGTCGCGCCGTCACACGAAACCGGCGACCATCAGCAAAGCTGATTTCTGCATCCCCGTCCAGTCCGCGCTCCACCGCTGCCAGCAAGCGCTTGATCTCCAGGGGCGCCAGGCCGGTTCCCGCCGCAGCACCCAGCGCCGACAGGGGCGGTTGTGTTCCCGGTTGCGCCAGATCACGAAAAGCCGGGTTGTAATGCAGGGATCGTCCATCGCTGCCCACAATCACCATCGGCACGGGGGCCGCCTCCAGCGCGCGGGCCAGCAGGTGGCGCCGCTCCTCCACCCCGCCTGCCCGTTCCGCCACGGTACGGACCAGCATGATCGCCGCAAAGGCCAGAACCCCGCCCCCCAGCCATACCGCCACGCCCCCCCGCAGACCGGCGGCCCATTCCGCCGGCGGCGGTCCATCCAGCCGGGCCAGCCAGACCATGGCGGCAACACCGGCCAACACCATCACCAGCGCCCAGAGACCGGCGGCGCGCGCGGTCGGGTTCAGGCCGGAACGGGCGACGGGGGTGGATTTGCGCATGGGAACACCGGTCGTGTCTGTCGGCGGGCCATCATTCTACACGAAGGGGAATGTCAGACGCGACAAACAGTTAGGGGGCTTGCCTCACCGGGGGATGGGCTTGCGCTTCATCTTGAAGACGTAGGAGATGATTTCCGCCACGGCCTTGTAATGGTCGGTGGGGATTTCCTCATTCACCTCTGCCGTGGCATAGAGCGCGCGAGCCAGGGCGGGGTTGGTGATCAATGGCACGTCATGCTCCTCCGCGATTTCGCGGATGCGCATGGCCAGATGATCCACGCCCTTGGCCACAACCGTCGGCGCACCCATGACGGAGGGATCATATTTCAGCGCCACAGCATAGTGCGTAGGGTTGGTCACCACCACGTCGGCGGTGGGGATATTACCCATCATGCGGTTGCGGGCGCGTTCCATACGCAGTTGCCGGATCTTGCCCTTGATCAGCGGATCACCTTCCGCCTGCTTGAACTCTTCCTTGATCTCCTGCTTCGTCATGCGCATCTGCTTCATGAACGTATAGCGCTGATAAATATAGTCGGCGCCCGCCAGCGTCAGCAGAACCAGAATAACGGCGAAGATGATCTTGGCGGCCAGATGCTGCGTCTCCTTCACAATGTCGATGATCGCCATCGAGATGAAGTGATCGACCGAATCCCAAAGTGGTCGCAGCATGACGTAGACGACGATGGAAACAATCACCAGCTTGGCCAGCGATTTCAGAAACTCCACCAGATTCTTCATCGAGAATTTCTGGGCCAACGCCGGCAAGGGATTCAGGCGGTTCAAATCGAACTGCATGAATTTCTCGGTCGTCACCAGAAAGCCGACCTGCACGATGGAGGCGGTGACACCGGCAATCAGCAGAATGACCAGCGGCACCACCATGGAGATCAAGGTGCTGGTGATCAGGTCGGTGAAAACCGTGGTCAAGGCCCCGCCATCCATGATGATGGCGTGCGGTTGCTCAATGAACGGTGTGATTGATGCCGTTATTCGCCCGAATGACCAGGGCAGCACCATCAGGATCAGCACCAGCGAGGCGCTGAGCACGAACAGGTGGGTGAATTCCTGCGACTTCGGGACTTGGCCTTTTTCGCGCGCGTCCTGAAGCCGTTTACCAGTAGGTTCTTCTGTTTTGCTGTCATCATCCTGGTCTTCAGCCATGGCGAGCCCTCCCCGTCACAGCTGCAGGATATTGACAAGCTGACCCTCGAACCGGGTCAGCCAGAAGGTCATCAGGGCCGTCAGGCTGAGGCCAAGCAGCATCAGGCCCAGCACGATCTGGATTGGCGCACCGACAAAGAACACCTGGATCTGTGGCACCATGCGGGAGATCAGACCAAGCCCCAGATAGAACAGCAGCCCGATCACCGTGAAAGGCGCCGAAAGCTGCATGCCGATCAGAAAACTGTCGGCCAGCACGCGGGTCAGATGCTGTGCCACATCGCCAATGGGTAGCCATTGCCCCGGTTGAAACAGAGAGTAGCTGTCCACCACAGCCAGCAGCAGCATGTGATGCATATCGGTGGCAAAAATCAGCATCAGGGCCAGCACGCCGAGGATAGAAGATATCGCGTTTCCGGGCGATGACATGGCCGGGTTAAAGGCCTGTGCCGCTGACAATCCCACTTGATTGGCGATCAGCATACCCGCCGTTTCCAGCGCCGACATCAGCATACGGGTGATGGTTCCCAGAAAGATACCGATCATCGCCTCGGCGATGATCAGCAAGGTCAGATCAGCCGGGCTGGTCGGCGGTTTGGGCATGATTGGCAGCAGGATCGGCAGCAAAATAAACGAAACCGCCAGCGCGAACAGCAGGCGGATACGCGGCGACACGAACTGTTCGCCATAGCCGGGCATGATCAGGAAGGCGGAACCCAGCCGCACAAAAATCATCAGAAAAGCATAGACGGACCCGCCCAGGATCGCATCCAGCGACATCAGCCATCGTCCCCGTTATCGACGCCTGTCCCCACCGCGATGATCCGGTCCATGATCCGCTCGGTAAAAACCTTCAGATGCCCGTTCATGAAGGGCAGCAGAAACACCATGGCCGTGAACAGGATCAGGATCTTCGGCACGAAGGTCAGCGTCTGTTCCTGCAACTGCGTCAGCGCCTGGAACAGGGAAATAGCAAGGCCGACCACCAGTGCGATCAGCATCAGCGGCAAGCTGACGATGATCGTGGTGAACAGCGCATCGCGCACAATCTCGATGGCCTCGGCCTCATTCATGATGATAGGTCCGGCCTGCCGTCACATCGGCATGCGCAGGATTTCCTGATAGGCGGAAATCACCTTGTCGCGCACATTGACCACCGCCTGCAAGGTCACTTCGGCATTGGTGACGGCGTTGACCACATCGGCCAGATCGGCCTTGCCCAACACGCCCTTGGCCGTCATCTCCTCGCCCTTGTGCATGGTCTGGATGGATTGCCCCACGGCACTTTCCAGCATGTCACCAAAGGACGGCCCCTCCGTCGGGCCGGACCGGGAAGGCGCGCTGAGACCGCGGGTGGCGGCACTGGCATAGGCGGCGGCGGCACCGCTGAAGGGAATGGCCATGGCTCTGTCTCTTCCGTCCGGGGGATGGGGTTAATCAGTTGGAACGCAGCAGGTCGATGGTACGCATGATCATGGAACGGGTGGCGTCCAGCGTGTTCAGGTTCGCCTCGTATGAACGCTGCGCCTCGCGCATGTCCATGCTTTCCACCAGCGAATTGACATTGGGCAGCAGCACATAGCCGTCGGCATCAGCTGAGGGGTGACCGGGATCATAGCGGCGTTGGAAGTCGCTGCGGTCCACATCAATCTTCTTGACCTTGACCAGATCGGTTTCCATCTGCTTGTCCAGCGCGTTCTGGAACATCACCACCTTGCGGCGGTACGGCAGATCGCCCGGCGACGGGGCCGTGGAATTGGCATTGGCCAGGTTTTCGGCAATGACGCGCAGGCGGGTACCCTGCACCTTCATGCCGGCGGCCGATGCCGCCATCGAATTCATCAGATCCATATTCCGGTCCCCCTAACAGCCAGCAGCGGCGCGTCTTAACGCGGCGGCGTCATCGCGGTTTTCAGCATGCCAACCTGCTTGCGGTACAGGTTGGTGACGGTCTGGTACTCCATGGCGTTCTGGCCGACCTTCATCATCTGTTCTTCCAGAACCACGGCGTTGCCGGCGGGCGCGGTTTCATACGGGCTGCGTTCCTGCCCATCCTTGAAACCGGTCTTCGACACGATGGTGCCCGACAGATGACCATTCTCCCCACCCGCCAGCGGCATACGGGCCGTTTCGCGCAGCTGCTTCTTGAAGTCGAACTGCACCAGATCATGGGGACGGAATTCCGGCGTATCGGCGTTGGAGATGTTCTTGGACAGAACCTCCTGCCGTTGATTGTGCCAGGCCATCTTGTCCGACATCAGGCGGAATATGCCGCTATCCTTCAGATCCATGGCGATACCCTTCTTCCATCCTTGCCCATGAAGGCACCTGACAGGCACCTTCTCCAGACCAAATTTAATGCAATTTCCGCGCCATTTTTGGCTGTTTGGGTGGGCTTTCGGCCACCGCGCCCGCCTTTTGCGGGGACGAAACCACAGGGCCGGGGGCGGCCCAGCGGTTTTCATTCCCAACATAGCGCAAGTGCGACGCCAAGGAACGTGAAATCGCATGCGCGAAGCCGGCTCGCACAGGACAATCGCATCTGCTAAGATGCTTTCTGCCGCAAGGGTGGTTTCGCGCCCGGAATGGCACATCCGACAAGGGCCACGCCGTTGCCTCCACCCACTGAAAGCCCCCCGCCCGCCCCCGCCCGCCGACAGGTGGCCGTGGCCCTGCGGCATGAACGGGGCGACCCGAACCTGCCACGTATTGTGGCCAGCGGGCATGGCGCGGTGGCCGAACAGATCCTGGAACTGGCCTTTGCCCATGGCGTGAAGGTGCGCACCGATGCCGACCTTGCGGAAATTCTTGCCGCCGTCGATGTGGAAAGTGAAATTCCCATTGAAGCCATTGCCGCCGTGGCGGAAATCCTTGCCCATGTTTACCGCGCCAATGGCACGCTGAACGAACGCGCGGGTGAACTTGACCTGAAGCCCCTGGATCGGCCGACAACGCCATGACCAACAATCCCACCATCCCCACCCTGCCCGCCCCCGACGATATCGGTCAGACGCTGGACAGTCTGCTGTCCCTGCTGACCCAGGGCGACAAGACCCTGGGCGAAGGGGAGATGGTTGATCTCTATGGTCTGGAGCGGGAGGTGAAGCCCATCTTGGACACGATCCTGGCCCTGCCCCCACCGCAGGCGCGATCCCTGCTGCCGAAACTGGAACAGGTAATGGCGGCGCTGGATCAGGTGGCGGGAACCCTGGAACGCGTGCATGGCGACAAGCTGGGCGGGCGGGAAACGCATGCCACCCGCATGCGCGCCGCCCAGGCCTACCGCACCGGCAAGGATATGTGAATGGACGCGGCCAATTATCTGCGGCTGATCCTGGCGCTGGGCGTTGTCCTGGCGCTGATCGCGGTTTTCGCGCTGCTGCTGCGCCGTTACGGCCCCGCCGCCGGGCTGGCGGTCCGCCGGAAAGGTGATAAAAGGCTGAGCGTGGTGGAGGTGATGGCACTGGACGCGCGCCGCCGGCTGGTGCTGGTGCGGCGTGACGGGGTGGAACATCTGCTGCTGCTGGGGATTGGGGAGGACCGGGTGGTGGAGACGGGGATTATTCCGCCGGGGGATTTCAAGACGGCCCTGGATCGCCAGGAACATGCGGGGGCCGCATCATGATGGCGCATCTGTTGATGCTGATCCGCCGTACCCTCCTGCCCCTGCTGGGCCTGTTGCTGCTGTCGGTGGGGCCGGCGGCGGCGCAAAGCCTGTCGCTTGACCTGGGTGATCAGGGGGCCAGCGGCACAGGCCGCATCATTCAGTTCGTAATGCTGCTGACGGTGCTGTCGCTGGCACCCAGCATCCTGATCATGATGACCTGCTTCGTGCGCATCACCATCGTGCTCAGCTTCCTGCGGTCGGCCCTTGGCACCATGCAGGTGCCGCCCAATCAGGTGCTGGTCAGTCTGGCCATGTTCCTGACCTTCTTCATCATGGCACCGACGCTCCAGGCCTCCTATGAACGCGGCCTGCGCCCGCTGATCAATGAAGAGATCGACGAGATCACCGCCTTCAAGCGGGCGGTCGAGCCGTTCCACGCCTTCATGACCCGGCATGTGCGCGAACGTGACCTGCAGCTTTTCATGGATATGTCCAAGACAGCTCCGGTGGCCAAGCCGGAGGATGTGCCGATCCATGTGCTGATCCCCGCCTTCATGCTGTCGGAACTGAAGCGCAGCTTTGAGATCGGGTTCCTGGTGTTTGTACCGTTCCTGGTGATCGACATGGTGGTGTCGTCGGTGCTGATGGCCATGGGCATGATGATGCTGCCACCAGCGATGATCTCACTGCCGTTCAAACTGATCTTCTTTGTGCTGATCGATGGCTGGTACCTGATCGTCGGATCGCTGGTGCAGAGTTTCGGGGAGATATAGCCTCCCCAAACTCCAAAGCCTCAGCCGTTGTTCCGCCGCGCCAAGAAGGCCAGACGTTCGAACAGGTGGACATCCTGCTCGTTCTTCAGCAAGGCCCCGTGCAGCGGCGGGATAAGCTTCTTGGGATCGCGCTGACGCAGCGTCTCTGGCGACACATCCTCCACCAGCAACAGGCGGATCCAGTCCAGCAGCTCCGACGTGCTGGGCTTCTTTTTCAGGCCGGGCACGTCGCGCACTTCATAAAACAGGGTCAGGGCATCGCGCAGCAGTTCGGCCTTCAGGTCGGGGAAATGCACCTCCACGATCCGGGCCATCGTGTCGGCATCGGGGAAGCGGATATAGTGGAAGAAGCAGCGGCGCAGAAAGGCGTCGGGCAGTTCCTTCTCATTGTTGGACGTGATGATGACCACGGGACGCTTGGCCGCCTTGATGGTCTCCCCCGTCTCGTAGACGAAGAATTCCATACGGTCGAGTTCCTGCAACAGGTCGTTGGGGAACTCGATATCGGCCTTGTCGATCTCGTCAATCAGCAGGACCGGCGGCTCGTCGGCCTCAAACGCGTTCCAGAGCGGGCCTTTGCGGATATAGTTCTTGATGTCCTTGACGCGCGGGTCGCCCAGCTGGCTGTCGCGCAGGCGGGAGACGGCGTCATACTCGTAAAGTCCCTGCTGCGCCTTGGTCGTGGATTTTACATGCCAGGACAGCAGCGATCGACCCAAGGCCTTCGCCACCTCCTGCGCCAGTACCGTCTTGCCGGTACCGGGCTCCCCCTTCACCAACAGCGGGCGCTGTAAGGTAATGGCAGCATTGACGGCGACGCGAAGGTCATCGGTGGCGACGTAATCCTGGGTGCCTTGGAAACGGGTCATGGTCTCTGCTGCGCTGGGGCCATTGGGTTTGCGCAGCATCATTGCCGGAACGATCCGGAATGGCTACCCTGAAAACACCGTTACGCGGAGGTCCTGAACATGCGGCAGGTACTGAACGACGTTACCCCCGAACAAATGCCCGAAATTTTCCAACGGCTTGGCATCCAACCGGGCCAGCGCTTGCGCATCACACTGGAGACGCTGGACGAGGATGTCACCCTGCCAGGGGACGAGGAAGAAGAGGCAGCGGCCTTCGATTGGGCGCTGGACGAGGTGGAGCGGGCGTGAGGTCAGGCCGCCACGCGCGAATAGTTCTGCAACAACGCCAGGGCCTCGGCAATCACGTCGGCGTGCTGGCTGGCGAACTGGATGTCGTAGCCGACGGGTTCTCCATCCGCACCCAAGTCGATGATCACATCCCGTGCGTCATCATAACGCTGACGAACCGAAGCGCCGGGACGGATTTTGACATAGAGGCTGTCGGTCGACTGATCGTAGGAGACGGCATTGCTGCTCATGGCCTGAACTCCTCATCAATATAGTAGGTATGGACAGTGCGGCCATCGGTCAGCGTAATGACGCTGAGATAGGCACCCAGTTCCCGAACCAAGCCCCAATATCGCACACGGCCATTGGGTTGCGCCAGCCTGCGCACTGGCCTTTCAAGTACCGACACAACCATATCCGGGGTTATGGCGCGCCGTTCAGCACGGGCCATCACCTCGAACGCACAATAGCGCGTGCGCCAGAAGGGTGGCGGTGGAAAGCTTGTCGGTTCCACCGCCACCACCTTTCCTCAACCGGCCAGTGCGGCCTCCACCGCCGCGATGGCGTCGGCGGCCTTGTCGCCGTCGGGGCCGCCGGCCTGGGCCATGTCGGGGCGGCCGCCGCCGCCCTTGCCGCCGAGCGCCGCCGCCGCGACGCGAACCAGATCGACAGCGCTAGCCTTGCCCACCGCATCCTCGGTGACGCCGACCACGACCGACGCCTTGCCGTCGGCCACGGCGATGGCGACGACGACGCCAGTGCCAACCTGCTTCTTCAGTTCATCGGCAAAGGGCTTCAGGTCCTTGGCCGGCAGGTCGGCGACGACGCGGCCGATGAAGCCCAGGCCGTTGATCTGCTTCACTTCCGAGGCACCGCCGGAACCGCCGCCACCCAGCGCCACCTGACGGCGCAGGTCGGCCAGTTCCTTTTCCATCTTGCGGCGTTCGTCCAGCAGGCTTGTGACCTTGGCGACCACGTCGCCCGCCGGCACCTTCAGCGCCTGGGCGGCATCCAGCAGACGGCCTTCCTGCTGTTCCAGATAGGCCAGCGCGCCGGCACCGGTCAGCGCCTCGATCCGGCGGATGCCGGCGGCGACGGCCCCTTCGGACACGATCTTGAACAGGCCGATATCGCCGGTGCGGCGGACATGGGTGCCGCCGCACAATTCGACGGAGAATTCCTTGTTCCCGGCCTCGTCCACACCGCCCATGGAGACGACGCGCACCTCCTCGCCATACTTCTCCCCGAACAGGGCCATAGCGCCGACGGCGATGGCGGCATCGGGGGTCATCAGGCGGGTGGTGACCTCGCTATTGCCACGGATGCGGGCATTCACCGCTGCCTCAACATCGGCCACATCATTGGCGGCCAAGGGCGTGGGCTGTGAAATGTCGAAACGCAGACGGTCGGCGGAGACCAGCGACCCCTTCTGCGTGACATGGTCACCCAGACGGCGGCGCAGCGCCTCATGCAACAGGTGGGTGGCGCTGTGATTGGCGCGGATGGCGCCACGGCGGCTGCCATCGACCTTCAGTTCGACCGCATCGCCAACAGCCAGCGTGCCCTTGGTCACCGTGCCAACATGGGCGAAGACCGCGCCCAGCTTCTTCTGCACATCGCGGACCGTAACCTCGGCCCCCTTGGCGGAAATCATGATACCGGCATCGCCGACCTGACCGCCGCTTTCGCCATAGAATGGGGTCTGGTTGACGACGACCAGCACTTCCGAACCCTCAGCCGCACTGGTGACGCGGTTGCCTTCCTTGTCCAGGATGGCGGTCACCGCACCCTCGGCGGCCTCGGTATCATAGCCCAGGAACTCGGTCACCCCGACCTCGTCCTTCAGTTCGAACCAGACGCGTTCCGTCGCGGCCTCGCCCGACCCGGCCCAGGCGGCGCGCGCCTTCTTGCGCTGTTCTTCCATGGCGGCGTTGAAGCCGTCCACATCGACCGGACGGTTGCGGGTGCGCAGCACGTCCTGGGTCAGGTCCAGCGGGAAGCCGTAGGTGTCGTAAAGCGTGAAGGCGACATTGCCGGGCAATGCCTGACCTTCGGCCAGAGGGGCCTCCGCCTCGTCCAGCAGCTTCAACCCACGGTCCAGCGTTTGCTTAAAGCGGGTTTCTTCCAGGCGCAGCGTTTCGGTGATCAGTGCCTGAGCGCGCACCAGTTCGGCATAATGGCCGCCCATTTCGCGCACCAGGGCCGGCACCAGACGGTGCATCACGGGATCCTTGGCACCCAGCATATGGGCATGACGCATGGCGCGACGCATAATGCGGCGCAGAACATAGCCACGCCCTTCATTCGACGGCATGACGCCATCGGCGATCAGGAAGGAGCAGGAGCGCAGATGGTCGGCGATGACGCGGTGCGAGGTGGCCTGCGGCCCCTTCAACGACGCGCCCGTCGCCTCCGCCGAGGCTTCCAGCAGCCCCTGGAACAGGTCGATATCGTAATTATCGTGGACGCCCTGCATGACGGCGGCCAGACGCTCCATGCCCATGCCGGTATCGATCGACGGCTTGGGCAGGGGTACGCGTTCATACCCACCATCCTTGGACGGCAGCTGTTCATACTGCATGAACACGAGATTCCAGATCTCGATGAAACGGTCGCCATCCTGATCCGGGCTGCCCGGCGGGCCACCGGCGATCTTGTCGCCGTGATCGTAGAAGATTTCCGAGCAGGGGCCGCAAGGGCCGGTATCGCCCATCATCCAGAAATTGTCCGACGTCGGGATGCGGATGATGCGGTCATCCGGCAGGCCCGCGATCTTCTTCCAGAGGTCAAACGCCTCGTCATCATTATGGAAGACGGTGGTCGTCAGCTTGGACGGGGAGATGCCGAATTCCTTGGTGATCAGGTTCCAGGCCAGCTCAATCGCGTCGGCCTTGAAATAATCGCCGAAGGAGAAGTTCCCCAGCATCTCAAAGAAAGTGTGATGGCGCGCCGTGAAGCCGACATTGTCCAGGTCATTATGCTTGCCGCCCGCGCGGACGCATTTCTGCGAGGTGGTGGCGCGGTTATAAGGGCGCAGTTCCTGGCCCGTGAAGACGTTCTTGAACTGCACCATGCCGGCATTCGTGAACATCAGCGTCGGGTCGTTGCGCGGGACCAGCGGCGAGCTGTCGACAATGGCGTGGCCGTTCTTCCCGAAATAGTCGAGGAAGGTGGAACGGATTTCGTTGACGGTCTTCTTGGACATGGGATGACGGCCTGGCAGCTGCTTGGGTCGCGACGATATGGGGTGTGGGTTTTACCGTGGCCAGTGCCGCCCTGTCCATGCCCGCCTGCCCATGGGGGCCATGTCGGGGGGCAAAAAACGGTCCGCCAGCGGCCAGATGCAACATCGTGCAACACAAAAACAGGGTGTGTTGCACGGACTATCGGGATCGAAGCACCCCAAAAAGCAAAAGGGAGGCGGTTTCCCGCCTCCCTTGCTGAACGTGCATTGACATGCGGTCCGGTATTATTCCGGGCTGGATGCGTCGCCATCGGCCTCCGGCGTGCCCATCATGGCGCCTGCCACGATGCCGGCATTCGCACGGATCTTCTGTTCGATGCTGTCGGCCACGGCCTGATTGGTGCGCAGAAAGGTCTTGGCGTTTTCACGACCCTGACCGATGCGCTGCCCGTCATAGGAGAACCACGAACCCGACTTGTCCACCACACCGGCCTGGATGCCAAGATCGAGCAGTTCGCCGACCTTGGACACGCCCTCGCCATACATGATGTCGAATTCGACGACGCGGAAAGGCGGCGCCATCTTGTTCTTCACCACCTTCACGCGGGTCTGGTTGCCGGTCACCGTCTCCCGGTCCTTGATGGCGCCGATGCGGCGGATATCCAGGCGGACGGAGGCGTAGAATTTCAACGCGTTGCCGCCCGTCGTGGTTTCCGGGTTGCCGAACATCACGCCGATCTTCAGGCGGATCTGGTTGATGAAGATCACCAGACAGCGCGACTTGGAAATGGAGCTGGTCAGCTTGCGCAGCGCCTGGCTCATCAGGCGGGCATGCAGGCCGACATGGCTGTCGCCCATTTCGCCTTCCAGTTCGGCGCGCGGCACCAGGGCCGCAACCGAGTCCACCACCAGCACGTCGATGGCACCGGAGCGCACCAGCGTATCGGCGATTTCCAGCGCCTGTTCACCGGCATCGGGCTGCGAAATCAGCAGTTCGTCCACATCCACGCCCAGCTTGCGGGCATAAGAAGGGTCCAGCGCATGTTCGGCGTCAACGAAGGCGCAGACGCCGCCATTCTTCTGTGCCTGGGCGATGGCGTGCAGGGCCAGCGTGGTCTTGCCCGAGCTTTCCGGCCCGTAGATTTCAATGATGCGGCCGCGCGGGAAACCGCCGATGCCCAGCGCGATATCGAGGCCGAGAGAGCCGGTGGAAACCACCTCCGTCTCCGAGATCGCCTCTTTGGCGCCGAGCTTCATGATGGAGCCCTTGCCGAACGCGCGTTCGATCTGGCCAAGAGCCGCATCCAGAGCTTTTTGTTTGTCCATGGGTGTTTCAACCAGACGGAGTGGAGCTGCCGACATTATTGTCCCCTTCCTTCTCGCACGGATGTGCATGCCCGTTCAACTGCACCTGTTGTACATTTTTTGTTCTCATCCGCCAAGCGCAAATGTTCTCACTATGTTCACTTTTTACCATCCCGTTTCCAAGGAGAGAATGGGGAGCAATACGAACATGAACAAAGTTCACATGCGAAACGGCAGGGAATCCCGTATGATGTACCTCTTCATGGCCGTCCAACGGTGCGCATCATGATCATCAAGAACGGGAATCGCGGGCTGTTCTGTCTGGCCCTGCTGGCACTGGCACTGTTCTGCCCCCCGGCAGAGGCCCAGAATGCCGATCCGGCGGCACAGGCCAGGAACCCAGACAGCCCGCCCATGGAACAGGAAGTGATCGTCACAGGCCGACGCAACGGCGAGCCGGATTTTCAGGAGCAGCAGGAATTCCATTATGAGGAATACCGCCGCCTGAAAGCCATCTATGATCCCGATCCCCTTCCCGTCATCCGCAGCGACCGTCTGGTCCGCATGCCGGAGGCGATCAGCAGCACGGTCCAGGGCAAACCGACCCTGACGGAGAAACAATGGTAAGCGTGGCGGATCTGGTTCGTGCAGCCGAAGCGGCGGAAGTCCGGAACGACGGGGCCGCGGCCCTGGCGGCGTGGCGACAGGTCCTGAACACCGATCCCGGCCATGTGGTGGCGCTGCTGACCCTGGGCGACGCCGCGCGCCGGACAGGAGACCTGGGCGAAGCCGAAACCCTTCTGTCACGGGCGGTGACGCTTGCGCCGTCCCTGGTGCCCGCGCGTTGCGCCTTGGCCAATCTGTTGCTGCATACGGGGCGGGAGGCCGAGGCCGGCGCGCATCTGACCATCGCCCAGGAACAGGGGCCGCAGCACGCCTATGTCTGGCGCGATACGGGCCTGTGGCGGCGGGTAACCGGCGACGCGGCGGGTGCCCTGTCGGCGTTCGAGCGCTGTTTGTCGATCACGCCGGACGATGCATCGGCAAAGCTGGGCCGCGCCCTGACCCTGCTGCGCCTGGGCCGCTGGGACGAGGGGTTCCGGGAATATCATCACCGCTGGTCGGTGTCCGCCCGCCCGCCCCGGCACCGCAACCTTCCGCCCTGGCGGGGTGAGGATATCAGGGGCCGCCGCCTGCTGGTCTGGGATGAACAGGGAGCCGGCGACACCATCATGTGTGCGCGGCTGGTGCGCGCCCTGATGGAGGCGGGGGCGGAGGTAATGCTGGAGGTGCCGGACACCCTGACGCCCCTGTTCGCCGATGGCCGGCACGGGACCGTCGTGGCCCGCGACCATGCCCTGCCCCCCGTCGATATGCAGGTCCCCCTGTTGGACTTGCCGGGCATACTGGGCCTGACGCCGGCCACGATTCCCTGGAACGGCCCCTACATCAATGTGGATGCGGCCCTTTCGGCACGTTGGGCAGATGCCCTGCCCCGCCGGTCGGGGCGGATGCGCATCGGGTTCAGCTGGGCCGGCAATCCTGCCCATCCCGGCGATTTCTGGCGTTCGCCAGGCCTTGCCAGCCTGCTGCCGCTGCTGTCGCGGACGGGCGCGGACTGGTACGCGTTGCAGGTGGCCAGCGGGCGGCGGGAAATGACGGTCACCCCCCTGCCCGGCCATGTCACCGACCTGGGCGAACGCATTGCCGGCTGGGCCGACACAGCGGCGATCCTGCCGCATCTGGACCTGCTGATCACACCGGACAGCGCGCTGGCCCATCTAGCCGGGGCCATGGGCCGGCCTGTCTGGACCCTGATCGCCACCGATACGGACTGGCGCTGGCTGGACCAGGGGACGAAGACGGCATGGTATCCGTCCATGCGCCTGTTCCGGCAGCAGCACTGTGGCGACTGGGCGGGGCTGCTGTCGCGCGTCGCTGTGGCGTTGCCGGCTTGATCGCGGCGGCGCGGCGGGGCACCATCAGCCCTATCGCAAGCCCTGCACGGCGGAGACGCGCTTGGACCTGGATTGTCTGACGACTGCCTTCGACATGCTGACCGATGGCGTGGCCGTTTTCGATACGCAGGAGCGGCTGGTTGTCGCCAACCCGGCGTTCAAGGCCCTGTTCCCAGTGACAGCCGCGCAGATGGTGCGCGGTGCCACATTCGAGGCCCTGCTGCGCTATGGCATCGCCGCCGGCGACAATCTGCACGCCCAGGGCCGCGATATTGAGGAATATGTCGCCGAGCGGATGTGGACCTTTCGCAACCCGACCGGTCAGCCCGGCGAATTCCTGCTGTCCAATGGGCACTGGATTCGGGTGCATGACCGCCGGCTGCCGGAAGGCGGCACCCTGTGTGTGCGCACCGACATTACCGCGCTGAAGCACGGCGAGCAGCAATTGCGGGAGAGCGAACAGCGATATCGCCAGCTGGTGGACCTGTCGCCCGATGGTATCGCGGTCCATGATGCCACGGGCCGGGGACGCTTCATCAACCGCGCCGGTCGCGTCATCCTGGGCATCAGGCCGGATGAGGATGCGTCCGGCTTCCACATCCTGGATGTCGTGACCGCGGAAACGCGCCCCCTGGCCGAAATGCTGTTGCGCCGGGTGGTGGGCGGCGAACCGTTGAGCCAGATGCGAATTGATCTGCGCTGTCTGGACGGGCGGGACATCATCGCGGAACTGTCGGCGGTGCCGTTTGAGAGCGAGGGCGAGCGGCTGGTCATGTGCCTGTTCCGCGACGCCACCCACGAGGCGGCATCCAGCCTGCGCCTGCGGGAGAGCGAGGCACGGGCCCGATCAATCCTGGATACCGCTCTGGACTGCATCGTCTCCATCGATCAGGACGGCTATATCCTGGAATTCAACCCCGCCGCGGAACGTACCTTCGGCTGGCAGCGGGCAGAGGCGTTGGGCCGGCGGATGAGCGATCTGATCGTGCCGCCCATTCATCGCGAGGGGCATGATCACGGGCTGGCGCGCCTGAAAGCCGGGGCGGGCGGCACCATGCTGGGCCGGCGCGTGGAAACCGAGGCGATGCGCCGCGATGGCACCATCATCCCCATCGAACTAGCCATCACGGCGGTGCCGCTGGGGCCAGGCCAGCGCTACACCGCCTATCTGCGCGACATCACCGAGCGGCGTCAGGCCGAGCATGAGATATGGGAGAAGACCCGCATCCTGGACAGCATGATGGACAATGTCGGCATCGGCATTGAGGTGTATGACGCCAACGGTCATCTGCTGGTCGCCAACCGCATGGTGGCGGAACTGCTGGACATCCCGCCGGGTATCATGGTGCCGGGCCTCAAGGATCGGGATCTCGTGATCCTGCTGGCCCAACAGGGGGAATATCCAGGCGAGACGGTTGAGGAAAGCCTCGCCGATTATGACCGTATCCGCCATGACGGCATCTATTTCGGCGAAAGGCAGCGGCCCAACGGTACCTGGCTGCAGGTCCGGCACTTCCCCATGCCAGGCGGCGGGTTCGTGGTGTTGTTCGCCGATGTGACGGAACAGAAGAAGCTGGAAAGCCAGCTTCTCCAGGCCCAAAAAATGGAGGCGCTGGGGCAGCTGGCCGGCGGCATCGCGCATGATTTCAACAATATCCTGTCGGTCATCGGCGGCTATGCCAGCATGGCCAAGCAGGGGCTGCCGCGCGACGGAACCCTGGCCGGGTATCTGGGCAAGATCGGCCAGGGCGTGGACCGGGCGGCGGCATTGACCCGCGAATTGCTGACCTTCTCCCGCCAGAAGGTGGCGCGGACGGAGGTGATCGATCTGGGTGCCGTGCTGCGCGGACAGGAATTCCTGCTGAAACCGCTGCTGGGTGCCACGATCGAGCTGTCGCTGGCGGTGCCGGACAGGCCCGTCTGGGTCGCCATTGATCCCGACATGGCGGCTCAGGCCCTACTGAACCTCGCCATCAATGCCCGCGACGCCATGCCCGGCGGCGGGCCGTTGACAGTGAAGCTGGACAGTGCCGCCGAGGGGGCAATGCCGCCCGTGGGGCTGGCTCCCGGACGGTTTGCCATCCTGTCGGTCAGCGACCGGGGTACCGGCATGCCACCAGAACTGCTGGACCGCATCTTCGACCCGTTCTTCACGACCAAGCCGCCAGGCCAGGGAACGGGCCTTGGCCTCGCCATGGTCTATGGCACCGTCAAACAGGCGGGCGGCGCCATCCTGGTGGACAGCCAGCCGGGACGTGGCACCTGTTTCACAGTATGGTTACCGCTGTCCCCGCCGCCTGCAACGGTGACCGTACCGGCGGCACCGGCGCGCACCAGCATGACGGGTGCCAAGCCGGCAACCATCCTGGTGGCGGAGGACGAGCCGGAGCTGCTGACCCTGGTGTCGGGCTTCCTGGAACAGGATGGCCATCAGGTCCGCCGTGCCGCCGACGGGGTAGAGGCGCTGGAACGGTTTGAAGAGGGAGGCATCGACCTGCTGCTGACCGATCTGGTCATGCCTGCGCTGGGCGGGGTGCGGCTGGCGCATCTGGTGATGGAACTGGACCCCGGCGTCGTGGTCCTGTTCATGACCGGCTATCCCGGGCGCGGCCATGTCGAGGTGGAGGATTTGCCAGCGGATATCCCTGTGCTTTACAAACCCATTGATCCCGAGACCCTGTGCCGGGCCGTGGCGGACGCCCTGGCCAACCGGAGACGCTTCTGATGCGCATGAACATGCCGGAAGACCCGATCAAATCACTGCGCATCCTGGTGGTGGAGGATCAGCAGCAGACCCGCGTGTGGATCGCCGATGTGCTGAAACAGATGGGCGTGCGTGAGGTGCATACGGCCAATGACGGCACTGAGGCGCTGGACATCCTGTATCGCGATATCAACGGCATCGACATCATCATCTGCGACTGGGCCATGCCGCGCATGAACGGCATGGACCTGCTGGCCGCCGTCCGCAGCCGGCGCCCCGACCTGCCCTTCATCATGGAAACGGGCCACGGCACCAAGGACCATGTCCTGGCCGCCCGCGCCCAGGGCGTGGATGCCTTCATCGTCAAGCCCTACAGCGCCGCGCAGCTGGAGGTGCGCATCCGTACCCTCATCAAGAATGGCCGGCAGAAATGAGGCTGCACGATGAACGGCCCCTGGGCCTGATCTGCGCCATCCCGGAGGAAACGGCGGCCCTGGCCGGACATTTCAGCGGGATGGAGCGGGAGGAGATCGCCGGTTTCACCTTCACCACGGGCCGGCTGGATGAAAAACCGGTGGTGCTGGTGGAGGCCGGGATCGGCAAGGTGAACGCGGCGGTGGTGGGAACCCTGCTGCTTCACCGGTTCGCGGTGCGGGGGCTGCTGTTCTCCGGCGTGGCCGGCGGGTTGGACCCGGCGCTGCATGTCGGCGATGTGGTGGTCGCCCAACGCCTGATCCAGCATGATTACGGCGCCCTGTGCGATGGGCGGTTACGGCCCTATCAGCCGGGCGTGCCGCCCCTGCCCGGCTTTGACGATGCCCATGGCTATGCCTTGGCCGATGGATTGGCGGGGCGGATTGCACAGGCCCTGGAAGGCATCGTGCTGACCGGCATGACGGATGCCACGCGGGCACCCGTCTGGCGCTTCGGCACGGTGCTGACCGGCGATCATTTCCTGAACTGTGCGGCCACGCGTCAGGACCTGCATGAACGGTTCCAAGCCCAGGCGGTGGAGATGGAGGGAGCGGCCCTGGCCCAGGTCGCGGCCAAGTTCGGCACACCGCTGGTGGTGGTGCGCGCCCTGTCGGACCTGGCCGGCAGCGACAGCCACCTGGACTTCCCCACCTTTGCCCGCAATGCCGCCTTGAATGCCGCGATGATCGTGCGGCGTCTGGTGCAGGCGATCTGAAAAAAGCAGGGATTGCCGACAGGGTTTGCCGTTCCCGCCCGTTCAAGGGATGGGTCCGGCAAAACCCGTCAAGGAGCAATCCCATGAGCATCAGCAGCATCAGTAGCAGCAGCCCCTATGCCGCCGCGAGCGTCAGCCGCCAGCAGCGGGCGCAGGAGCGGTTCGAGGCGGCGGACGCCGACAAGTCGGGTGGTCTGTCGCTGGAGGAATTCCAGGCAGCCGGACCGAAAGACGGCGAAAAGGTCGGTCGCAGCGGCGGCAACCGCCCCAGTGCGGAGGAGATGTTCTCCCGCATGGACAGTGATGGTGACGGTTCCCTGACCCAGACGGAGATGGAAACCGCGTTCCAGAGCATGCGGTCGCAGACCAAGGGCGCCCTGCTGGCTGCACAGGAAGAGGCTGGTGGGGCCAGTGGTGGTCGTCCGCCCGGCCCGCCGCCGGGGAGTGGTCCGGGTGGTGCCGGTGGTCCCCCACCGGGCCCGCCGCCGGGCGAAGATGGCACGGAAGCATTCGCCACCACGGGCAGCAGCGACATCGCCAGCCTTCTGTCCTCCGGCAGTTCCGGCAGCAGCACAGAACAGGATGCGCTGGGCACCCTGATCAGCCAGTTGCAGAGCGCCATTAGCAGCTATTCGCAGAAGACCAGTTCCAGCACATCCGGTTCCACCACACAGCGGGCCGCCTGAACGGCAAGCAGCGCGTGGTCACGGTTTGGTCCGGTTGGGAATTCGCATGCCTTCAGCCGGCCCATACAGGGGGATGATGTCCCTCTGCGACTTTGGGGGAGTGCCAGCCGTCTTCTGCGGCCTTTCGGCCTCCCCCATATTTTTCAAACGGTTATAGGACGATCCTCTCCTTGCGTCCCCTTGGCTTTATCGTCAGACTGACTATCTGTTACTGCGATGAAACAAGGATGAGGCAAGGACATGGCCAGCGCACCTGCCATCAATATCGGTATTTCCGATGATAACCGCGCCAAGATCGTGGACGGTCTTTCCCGGCTTCTGGCCGACAGCTACACGCTGTATCTGAAGACCCATAATTTCCATTGGAACGTCACCGGCCCGATGTTCAACACGCTGCATACCATGTTCATGGCGCAGTATACGGAGCTGCACACCGCCGTTGACGATATCGCCGAACGTATCCGCGCCCTGGGCTTTCACGCCCCCGGCAGCTACAGCCAGTTCGCCAAGCTGACCAGCGTGGCAGAAGAAACCGGCGTGCCCAAGGCCCAGGACATGATCCGCCAGTTGGTGGAGGGGCATGAGACAGTGGCCCGCACGGCCCGGTCCATCTTCCCCATCGTGGATGAGGCCGGCGACGAACCGTCCGCCGACCTTCTGACCCAGCGCATGCAGATCCACGAGAAGACCGCCTGGATGCTGCGCTCCCTGCTGGAATAGTCGGGGACCGAACGAACAATGCCAAAGTTCAAGACAGCGCCGCCTCTCGCGGCGCTGGCCTTTTCAGGCCTGATCATGGCGGCCCCAACTGCCGCCCTTTCACAGGATGCGTTGCCGGCGGGGGTGGAGGCGATGCTGCGGCAGGCGGCGGGCCGTGATGCCGCCGCCCTGGACCTGACCGAATCCCTGGCGCGTGACGCCTTCCCCGATCAGGCGGACCCCATCGCCGCCCTGGCCGGGTCCTTGCGCAAGGACAAGAAGGAGGCGGAGCGGGCCGTGAAGCGGCAGGCGGCCTCCGACATCCTGGCCGGCTGGTCCGGCGAGGCGGAGGCGGGTGCGGCCCTGTCCACCGGCAACAGCGATGACCGCACCCTGTCCCTGCGCGTCGATCTGTTGAAGGAGACGCTGAAATGGCGGCATGAGGTGACGGCGGGCGCCGACCTGCAACGCGCCGATGGCGAGAATTCCAAGGAACGGTTCGAAGCCGGCTATGAGGCCAATTACTTCATCAGCCCGCGTTTCTATGCCGCCGGTGAATTCGGCTGGGAACGCGACACCTTCGCCGGCTACCGCCACCGCCTGACCGAAACCGTGGGTGCGGGTTATGTGGTGCTGGATGGCGACGGCACCCGCCTGTCGGTGGAAGGCGGCCCCGGTGCGCGCCACACCTTCATCGTCGACACGCCGGGCGAGCCGGGCGAACAGCATGAATTCGTCTTCCGCGCCGCCGCCGACTTCATCCAGGACCTGTCTGACAGCGCCAAGTTCGCGCAAACGGTCAAGACGCTGATCGGTGCCAAGAACACGACGATTGAGGCAACCAGCAGCCTGACGGCCCGCATCAACGCTCTGTTCTCCGCCCGCCTCGCCTTCACCCTGCGCCACGAAACCGACCCGCCCGACGCCCGCAAAGCAACGGACACGTTGAGCCGCGCGACGCTGGTCTATAGTTTCTGAGGGGCGTGTTTGAGTTAGATGGAAGCGGGACGGTCCCGCTCCGCCCCACCGTCATCCCCGCTTTCGCGGGGATGACGGTGGGGCGGGCTTCACCCGAGTCAGACAAACACCAACCGCACCATCGCCATCAGGCAGCCCCCATGCTGACAACCCTCCTGCTCCTCCTGCTGATCTGGATTGCCTATGCCGTCTGGTTCCGGCGGGGGCAGGAACGGTTGTTGCTGCGGCCCGACCCGCGCCCCCTGGTCCTGGCCGATGCCGGCCTGGGTGATTTCCGTACCGTCTGGGCGCAAACGGCGGACGGTCTGTCGCTGGAAGGCTGGCACCGCCCGGCGGACGGGTTCACAAAACCCACGGTCCTGATCCTGAATGGCCGCCGCCGGCATCCAGGCGCGCATGGTCCCCTGGCCCGGCTGCTGGCCGATGCCGGGTTCGGCGTGCTGCTGGCGGGCCTACGCGGACAAGCGGGTAATCCGGGTCAGGGCGGCGAGGCCGCCTGGATGGCGGATGCCCGCACCTGGGCCGACCATCTGGTGGGCCAGGGCATTTCCGGCGGTCGCCTGATCCTTTATGGCGAAGAAACGGGGGCCTATCTCGCGGCCACCCTGGCGGCAGAACGCGCCGTCGCCCACGTGATCCTGGAAGCCCCCTTCCCCAGCCTCCCCGACCTGCTCGGGTCCCGCTTCCCCCTGCTGCCGCTGCGCGCCCTGCTGCGCCACCGGTTCGAGATCAAATCCGCCCTGCCCCAGGTCCAGGCCCCCGTCCTTATCCTGCATGCGGGTACGGACAAGGGCGTGCCGGTGACGCTGGGCCAACGGCTGGACCCCCTGTTCTCCGCCCCGCCGCGCGCCTTCCGGCCCGGTGGCGTGGCAATGGAAGGAATGCTGGGTGCCGGGGGGGATAAGGTGCTGCTGGCGTTTCTTGATGGTGGCACGGGCGCGGCACCGCCACCGACCTTGGATCAGGAAAAGCCAGGGGGAGGACGGGCGCTGGTGGTACGGGGGTAAGCCAGGGGCAGGACGGTGCCCTGCCTGCCTGCCGCATAATGGCACTCCAACTTCTGTCGGAACATGACGGCGAGGCTCGATATACTGTATTGTGGTGAATAAGAGGGTATTCATAGGCACTGTTGGGAAGGGCGGATATTGATGCAGAACCTGTCCGGATTACTTGGGGCGGTAGAACATTATCGGCGGGACAAACCGCATCGCCATGCCGTCATGCTCGACCTGTCCGGATTACTGCATATCGATGAACCGGTTTTCCGCCGTACCCTGCGCCGCTGGCTGGTGGGTGATGAGAAGCCGGCGGCTGATGGTGCCAATGTCATTCTGTTTGATACCGGCAAGGACAAGCTGGTCCTTTCCATTCCCGACAGCCTGCTGACAGAGCGCCGTCAGGCCCTGGGAAGGGTGGCCGAGGCTTTGGCGTCCCATCACCGGGGGGAGTTGCGGACAGCATGGTTCGATCTGTCGCGGCAGGCTGATGACTTCGCCGATGCGGTGCGCGATCTGGTCGAACAGATGGGCAGCGAGCAATATCCAGATGCGCCGCCCGCCGCCGACGCCCTGGACAAGTTCATGGAGATGGAGCGCACGCTGCACGCGGTCGATCTCTCTTCCCTGCTGCGTGAACAGATCATTTTCCGGCTGGATGATGAGCAGGGGCTGGTCCCCGTGATGGTGGAACGGACGGTTTCCATCGAGGCGCTGGACCGACTGTTCGCGACGCATATGCGGCGTGAACCCTGGCTGTTTGATCAGGCCACCGCCTTGCTGGATCGCCGCATGCTTTATGACCTGCTGCGGGATGATGCCGTCCATACCCTGCCCATCGCCGTCAAGCTGCATGCCGCCACGGTGGCGGGAGAGGAATTCCGGGAGATGACGGCCCGCTTCCCGGCCCGGCTGCATGGTAAGCTGGTGGTGGAGATGCCTTTCCTGGAATGGGTCGCCGACCGGGAACTGTACCGTAAGGCCATCAATCAGGCGCAGGCGGACGAGGTTGCGGTTGCCGTTGACCACGTCCCGGCCCTGGCCCCATCGGATACTGAGCTGCCGGTGGTGGATTGGTATCGCATCCCCTGGCTGGGGGACGATGGGGCACCGGTGGACTTGTCCGGCGGGATTGCCTGGCTAGGGCCGGTGGCCCGCACACGCTGCATCCTGACCCGATGCCGGGATGATCAGGCATTGGAGGATGCCCGGACCCTGGGGTTCCGCTATGTCGAGGGGGCGGCGGCTACCCGCGCCTATCATGATGGGCTGAAGGTTGGCGACGATCAGCGCCGGGAACGCACGGCACCCGGCAACAGCCCGACGGATAAGGCAGGCGTCGAGCCGCCGGATGAGCCGGCCAAGCCATCCTCCTGGTGGTCACGGCTGTTCGGCGGTGGCGGTCGGTCCGGCGGCTGAGCTTTATTGCGTCGCTGCACTGGCAGTTACAGCATCGGTATCGATCACGATTTCCACACGCCGGTTTTCCGCCCGCCGCGCCGGATCACCCGTCACCGGGCGGCTGTCGGCAAGGCCAAGGGCACCCAGCCGGGCAGCGGGAATGCCCATGCCGGCGAGGGCGCGCACCACCGCTGCCGCGCGGGCTGCCGACAGTTCCCAGTTGGAGGGGAAGCGGATAGTGCTGATCGCCAGATCATCGCTATGCCCCTCAACTGTTATGCTGCCTGGCAGGCTAGCCAGCGACGGTGCCAGCGTGCGCAGCAGGTTGATCGCCGCCGGCTGCAATGTCGCCGAACCCGACGCGAACAGAATACGCTCCCGCACCACGATGGTTACCTTGCGTTCCGTGGCGCTGATATCGACCTCCGGCGGCAGGCCCAGCGCCTCCAGCCGGTCCAGCCATTGTTTGTTGCCGGGCGTCAGCGACGGGGGGGCGGGCGATGTCGGTGGGGAAGGTGCGGGCGCTGCGGCGCGGGCGGGTTCAGGCGGCGTCTGAACGGGTGGTGCCTGAACCTGGACTTCCGGTTGCAGCGCCTCTGTCACCGCCGTTGCTGCCGCACGTTCCGCCTCATTGGGGGCGGCAAGGCGGCCATCCATCCCCATAATAGCCAGCATGCCCAGGAACACGGTCATCAGCACCGTGACCATGTCCATGTAGCTGATGACCCATTCCTCGCTCTCTTCCGCCGGTTCGGCGGAGCGGACGCTGGCGCTGCTGTTCCAACGGGCGGCGACGCGCGCCCGGTCGGCATCCCGGCGGGGAGCGGTTGCGTTGGGGCGGCGTTCCGGCTCAGCGGCCACGGCCCACCTCCTCATGGACATCCATCAGGTAGGTGGCGAGCGTTTCCTGAATGACCGAGGGGGAGCGGTTCAGATGCGCCAGAACCACCCCTTCCAGCAGGATGTTCAGTTGCGCCACATGCTCCGTTGTCCGCTGTTCCAGCTTGATGGCCAGCGGCTTGAACACCAGATTGGCCAGGATCAGCCCATAGAGCGTGGCCAGCATCGCAATGGCCATGGATGACCCGATCAGGCCGATATCGCCGCCGCCCAGTTGCTTCAGCATGCCGACCATGCCGGCCAGCGTGCCCAGCAGGCCGAAGGCCGGGGCAAAAGATGCCAGCACCCGGAAGAAACGCGACTGTGCCTGTTCCGCCTCCGCCTGTTTCTGGATGCGCCAGTTCATGACATGCATGAGGTCGTCCAGGGATGCACCATCGACCACCATCTGCAGGCCCAGCTTCAGAAAGGGGCTGCTGACCTTGCGCACCCGTTCGTCGGCGGCGGCGATCTGCTTGCCATAAAGCAGCTTGGACACATCCAGCAGGTCCGCAACCTCCCGTTCCAGTCCCCCGGTTCCCCGGAAGACGGCGGAAAGGGCGGACAGGGCGGCCCGGATCTCATCACCCCGGAAGGCCAGCAGCGCCACGCAGATGACACCGCCGCCAACGATGACCAGCCCTTCCTCGTTATAGAAAAAGCGAGCATCGCCGCTGGCATGGGTCACGAACCAGAGAAGGCCGATCGTAGCCAGAATGCCCAGAACGGATGTCAGGATGAAACGGGAAGAACCTGAACGGGCCATCAGAGGGAAACCATAAAAATTTACCTGCGGAATGAATATCACCGTATGCGATCAGCAACCATGATTCATCTCAATGTTGCATAACCCGCCGGCCTGCCCAAAGATCGGCGATCTCCTGGCTGATACCGTCCTGGCGCGCCATGGAGAGTTGTACCGACAGCGACGCGCAACGGTCGCGGATACGTTCCCTGGCCCCTGTCAGGGTTGCCAGTCGCGCCATCTGTTCCGCGATATGATTGGCCAACAGCAGGCGCAGCAGCCGCGCCACGCGGTCCTGCCGGCCTGCGGCGGCCAGCAGTGCCGGACCCGGCATCTGTGTCAGCAGGTCGTAACGGCCCGTCCGGCGCGGGAGCGGCGGCAGATCGGTCCGCACAATCTCATGTCCCTGCGGCGACAGCACGGTGATGCTGGCGCTGGCGGGGAGTGTATCGGCCAGGGACGCGGCCAGGGCCGGCAATGCATCCACGCTGGTCGATGCCGCCCTGACCTCCCCCACGGGCCAGTGCCGGGCGCGCAAGGCAGCCTCCGTGCGCGTGCCGACAACCAACGGGCACCACCCGTCGGGTATCGCTGCCGCGATGCGACCAGCAAGTCCGCCGGTGAAGCCGCCATCGGGTCCCAATACCAGCGTCACCACGCCTTCTGTCGCCGCCGGTTCGGGGTGCAGCAGGGCCATGACCTGCGCCGCCTCGCCCGCATAGGCGTCAAGCGCGGGCAGAAGGGACAAGGCCTTCTGCTGCTTGGCTGCCGTCAGGGACCGCAGCGCCTCCACCACACCCAGAAGGGCGTTCAGGGTTGAAAGCCGGTATTCAAGGGCGGCCACGCTCATTCGGCGGCGTCCTTGGCCTTGGCGATGATGCGGCGCAGGGCATCCAGGTCGGTCGGGTCCGTGCCATCCACATGGGCCGCGATGGCATCGCGCACCCGTTCCACAGTGGTCAGGTCCAGCCCATCCGTCAGGTTCTCGTCATGGGCCAGCAGCAGGGCCACTTCCGCGCCTAAGCTGCGGGGTCGGCCCTGGCGCTGTGCCAGCAGCAGGCGCAGCCGTCGCCCCCGTTCCACGGTCTGGCGCGTGCGTTCATCCACCAGCCCGCCAAAGCGGGTGAAGGCCTCCAGTTCCAGAAACTGCGCATATTCCAGCTTCAGCTGTTCAGCCAGTTGCCGCAGCACCTTGGGCTGGGTCCGTGCCCCTACCCGGCTGACGGACCGGCCGACATCCACGGCGGGGCGTTGGCCCGACTGGAACTGTCTGGCATCAAGGACGATCTGCCCGTCGGTGATGGAAATCAGATTGGTGGGGATATAGGCGGACAGGTTGCCCGCTTGCGTCTCCACCACCGGCAGGCAGGTGAGCGATCCGCCGCCCGCCGCCGGTGAAAGTTTCGCCGACCGTTCCAGCAGGCGCGCATGCAGATGGAAAATATCACCGGGAAAGGCCTCGCGCCCCGGCGGGCGTTGCAGCAGCAGGCTGATCTGACGGTGCATGGCGGCATGCTTCGACAGATCGTCCAGCACCAGCAGGGCATGCCGGCCCGTGTCGCGGAAGAACTCTGCCATGGTCATGGCCGCGAAGGGGGCGATCCACTGCAATCCAGGTGCTGCATCGGGTGCAGCGACGACGACAATGGCGCGCTCCATCAACCCCGCCATCTTCAGGCTGGTGATGACATCGGCGACGGCGGAGGCCCGCTGCCCGATGGCGCAGTAGATGGGGACGATGTTGGTTCGCGCCTGGGCCAGCATGGCATCGACAGCGATGCTGGTTTTCCCGGTGGCCCGGTCGCCCACGATCAGTTCACGCTGCCCGCGTCCGATCGGGTACAGCGCATCGATGATGGTGGTGCCGGTTGGCAATGTCTCGGCCACCGTGCCACGGTCGGTCAGGGCAGGGGCCGCCCGTTCGACCGGGTCCATCCGGTCGGGCACGGGGTCCGGCCCGCCGTCAAGCGCCCGGCCCATCGGATCGATGACCCGGCCCAGCAGCCCGTTTCCCACCGGCACGCGCAGAACGCCCTCTGCCACGGACACAGGATCGCCGGCGTTGATGGCATTGCCATCGCCCAGCAGCAGACAGCCCAGCCGGTCCTGATCCAGGTCCAGCACCAGACCGGGCACGCCGCCCGGCAGGGTCAGCATGCCGTCCGCCGGCGCGTTCTCCAGCCCGCTGATCAGGGCGATGCCGTCACCGATATGGCTGACACGACCGCGTTGCCGCCAGCCGGGCGGCGGCAGCGGATCGGCAAGCAGCCGGTTCCGCTGTCGGCCCGTCCATTCCGTCAGTGCCAGGGAGAGTGTGCCAGTCATGCTTGCAGCCCCTCACGCGCCGCCGTCAGCGCAGCGCGCCAACTATGCTCGATAAGGTTATGGGGCGCGGACAGTTCCACCCCGGCGATCAGGTCAGGATCGACCACCCATTCCACCCGGTCCGGTGGCAGTAAGGACAGCAGCGCCCGACGCCGTTCCTCCGGCCAGGGGCGGGCAATGGTGAGGGTTATCGGTCCATCCAGGCCCAGCAGTGCTGCCTTCTGGTCAGGCTGCATGCCCGCCAGTTCGGTGGTCAGGGCGGTGGCGAAGACTTGATCCGCCACATCCGGCTGCGCATCGGTCAGCAGACGCGTTGTGAGGGTCACGGCCAACTCGCCCGCCCGCACGGTCAGCTCCGCTTCGGCCTGTCGCCGTTCTGAGTTGATCCGGTCGGCTGCCGCCTGCCGCAACGCGTCCGCCGATTGCCGTGCGGCATCCAGGATGCGCCGCCGCTCCGCCTCTGCCGCCTCATGGGCGTCGGCCCGAAGGCGGGCGGCATCGCTGGCAAGGGCGGCCCGGTCGGCCGCGACGGCATCCCGCGCCGCCTGTGCCTCGGCCAGGGCACCTTCGGCGTCCCGCCGTCTGGCCGTTTGCGCTGCCTCACGCCGGTCGATGGCGGCCAGCACAGGCCGGAACAGGAACCGCCGCAACAACAGGACAAGCACCAGGAAGTTGACCAGTTGCAACGCCAGTGTCGTCGGGTCCAGATGCATGGCGTCAGCCCACGAACGGATTGGCGAACAGCACCAGCAGTGCGATCACCAGACAATAGATGGCCGTCGTTTCGATCATCGCCAGCCCCACGAACAAGGTCCGGGAAATGGTGTTGGCGGCATCGGGCTGGCGGGCGATGGCGTCCAGGGCGGCGGCAACCGCCCGTCCTTCCGCCAGGGCGGGGCCGATGGCACCGAAGCTGACGGCCAGGGCGGCGGCCAGGATACTGATCATCTCAATGGTCATGGGGTCAGCCCTTCTCAATGGAACCGATGGCCCCGCCAATAAAGACGGCGGCCAGAATGGTGAAAATGTAGGCCTGGATCAGGCCCAGCAGCGCCTCCAGCGCCATCAACGGCACCGGCACCAGGAACCCCGCCAGCGACAGCACAATGGCGATGACGAATTCCCCGCTCATCACATTCCCGAACAGGCGCAAAATCAGGGACAGGGTGCGGGTCAGTTCCGACAGCAGATTCAAAGGCAGCATCCACCAGCGCGGATGCGCGAAACTGCCCAGATAGGCCCGCCAGCCGCGACGGTACACGCCCAGCACATGCACCGACCCGAACACAGCCAGACCCAGGGCGATGGCCGTTTCCAGATGCGCCGTCGGCGCCCCCAGACCCGGCACCAGCCCCATCAGGTTGGCGGTCGCGATGAACAGGAACAGGCCGCCCAGCAGCGGCAGAAAGGGGCGGCTGTCGGTCTGCATGACCTGATCCAGCTCAGCGCGCAGCAGATCGACAACGGCCTCAATGGCCGTGCCCAGCCGCCCCGCCCGTTCGGTGGCGACGCGGGCCGACAGGCCGATCCCAACAAGCGTCAGCAACAGGCTGCACAGCAAGGCATGGAGTACAGGCCAAGTGATGGGAAAAGGACCCAGGGCAAAGGCAACCGGCGCGTCGAACGGGGCTGAAAGCTCCATCACGCCCTCCCATATCGCCGCATCAGCGGGGGGCGCACCAGCAGAAAGCCAGCCAGGACCGCCAACAGCGGCAGGGCACCCCCGATCAGCACCACTCCCAGTAGCGTCGCGGCGACACCGCCCAGGCGTCCAAGATGCAAGGCCGCCGCTGCCATTGCCTGCCCGGTTGCGTAAAGGCGCGTGTTCAGCGCCAGCAGGCGGAAGAACAGCCAACCCAGGCCGGCCCCCGCGACCAGGCCAAGGGCCGCCCCGATCCAGGTTTCAGTCATCATGATGCCCCTCATCAATACGCCGCCATGCCGCCCAGCAGCCCACGAACACGCCGGTGAACAGCAGCGACAGGGTCCAGAACCGGCCATCGCCCGTCCGATCCAGCCAGCGGCCAAGGAACAGGCCGGCGAGCGGCGGCAGGACAATCAGCCAGCCCAAGGTGCCGATCAGCGCCAGGGTCGCCCCCGTGCCGCGCCGTTTCTCTGCCGCTGCCCGTTCCTGGTCGCGTTGCGCGCGGCGGATCGGGTCGATGAGATCGGGATCGGTCATGCGTCACCCGCCTTGTCACCAGTGACACTGTCCAGAAGGTGATGCACCAGAGCCGCATGCAATGTGCGCTCCTGCGCCGCGCCCTCGCGTTGCCGGTGCAGGGCGGCGGCCTTGTCCGCCGACACCCGCGCCGCCAGTGGGGCCAGTTCCGACCCCATGGCCGCATCGGGACTGGTCACCAACACGCCATCACGATCCACCCGCAACATACCCCCCGCGATGGCGGCGTAGAGGACGGCCCCATGTTCCGTGCGCAAGGTCAGAACGCTGGGTGGTAGGGCAGTCAGGAACGGCGCATGACCCGGTCTTATACCAAAGGCCCCGCTCTCATCCCGTGCTGAAATCTCGGCAATGTCCGTTCGGTCCAGGATGGTGGCCAGGGGTGTCAGAATATGAAGTCTCATCCTCTTCCTCCCCCGGTTTCCCGTGCATGGGCGTCGGCCAGTGTGCCGGTCATGTAGAGGGAGGATTCGGCCCAGCCATCGGTATCGCCATTCAAGATGGCCTCGCACCCGGCCAACGTGTCCTGAATATCGACGCTGACACCCTGGCGGCCCGTGAAACCGCCTGTGACATGGAAGGGCTGGGTCAGGAACCGCAGCAGACGGCGGGCCCGTGCCACCACCTGCCGATCCGCCGCCGACAATTCATCCACGCCCAGCAGGGCGATAATGTCCTCCAGCGCACGGTACTGTGCGATTGCTGCCCGTACCGCAGCGGCCACCCGGTAATGGCGTTGGCCCAGCAAATCCGGGTCCATCAGGCGGGTGGATGATGCCAGCGGATCAACGGCGGGATAAAGCCCCTCCGCCGCCACGGCACGCGACAACACGATGGACCCGTCCAGATGGCTGAACAGCTCGGCCACGGCGGGATCGGTGAAGTCATCGGCGGGGACATAGACGGCCTGGATGGAAGTGATGGCGGCACCCGCGACCGAGGCGATGCGTTCCTGCAGCATCCCGATCTCGCCCGCCATGGTCGGCTGATATCCGACGCGGGCCGGCATATGGCCCAGCATGCCGGCAATCTCCGCGCCTGCCTGCACAAAGCGGAAGACATTATCCATCAGCAGCAGCACGTCGCGGCCCATGACGTCCCGGAAATATTCCGCCTGTGTCAGGGCGGTCAGGCCCGCGCGCCAGCGGGCACCCGGCGGTTCCGCCATCTGCCCCAGCACCATGACGGTGCGTTCCAGGACGCCCGACCCGCGCATATCCTCCAGCAGTTCCGCCGCCTCCCGCGACCGTTCCCCGATGCCTGCGAAGACCGACAGGCCGTCGTCACGCTCCACAACCGTGCGGATCAGTTCCATGATCAACACGGTCTTGCCAACGCCAGCACCGCCAAACAGTGCCGTCTTGCCGCCGCGCGCCAGCGGGGCCAGCAGGTCGATGATCTTGATGCCGGTCCATTGCGGTTCCAGTCGGGCGGATCGCCGGGAGAGAGGCGGCGACGGCTGATGTATGGACCGAAGTGGCGCATCGGCAGGCAGCGGGCCGCAACCATCCAGGGGCCGCCCCACAACATCGACGACCCTGCCCAGAAGATGAGGGCCAACCGGCACAGACAGCCCGCCTCCCGTGCGAGCGACCGGGTCGCTACGCTTCAGACCTGCTGTGACATCCAGGGCTACAGCCCGGACCCTATCCGCCGACAGATGCGCCCGAACCTCCGCCGGTACGGCACCGCCGACCAGCAACATTTCATCCAGACCCGGCAGTCCGTGTGGAAAACGGATGTCCAGCACCGAGCCATGAATGGCCTGAATTGTTCCTGCCTGGGGATCGACAACGGTCATTACGGTTTGATCTCATCGCAACAAGAGACAACCATACGTTAATCCCATTGCGCAGTGCGGTAACTGATTCAGGTCAACCGGGATACGATTTGATGCGCCAACCTTTGCGAAGGCGGCTCATCAGGATGAAGCCGCAATCAGGTGGGAAATGTCCCTGTCCGCAGTTGCTCGCCCGATGCCGTCGGGCCTATCCAATCGGCAATCAAAGACCGCTGATTTTATAAAAGGCCGATCACCATGAAACCCGAATGACAACGTGAATACCATGAAATCTGGCGTTTCCGGCGCTGATTTGGAATACTATGGCATGAAATTTATCATGGGCGTGGTTCAATGCTTGACTGGAATGACCTTCGGCAGTTCCTGGCGGTGGCGCGCACGGGCAGCACGCTGGCGGCGTCCCGCGAAACCGGTGTGAACCAGACGACCACGGCCCGTCGCATCGCGGCACTGGAGGAACGGCTGGGCATCAGCCTGTTTGAGCGGCGGTCAACCGGCTATGTCCTGACCCCGGCGGGTGCCGCCCTTGTCCCCACGGCGGAAGAGGTGGAGCGCAGTGTCGAAGAGGTCCAGGTTCGGGCCGAGGCCATGCGGCGGCACAGCGCCGGCATATTCAGGATCACGACCAGTCCTACCCTGGGCGAAGGGGTGCTGATGCCAATCCTGGCCGAATATGCCAGACAACGTCCCGATCTGAAATATGAACTCATCATTGCCGACCGCCGGCTGGACCTGACAAAGGGGGAGGCGGACATCGCCCTGCGCGTCGGTTCCCGCCCTAGCGACCCTTTGCTTTATGGGTCCAAGCTGATGGAAATCGGCTGGGGTACCTATTGCGGACTGGATTATGCCCAACGTCACGGCGTTCCCACGATACCATCGGACCTGGCACAGCATACGTTGATCATGCATCAGGGCAGTTTCGGGGAACGTTGCCCGTTCCGCTGGATGCGGAACCACGCCCCCGACGCCCCGCAAATCTGCCAGACGAACAATCTTTATTCCCTGGTGGCCGCCGCGCGGACGGGGCTGGGGGTGACGGCCCTGCCCTGCTTCCTGGGGGATACAGACGCAGCCCTTACCCGGTGCATTTCCCCCATTGCGGAACTCGCGTCGCAATTATGGTTGATCACGCGACTTGAACTGAAAACACAGCCGGACGTCCGCGCGATGATGCGATTCATCGCGGATGGCGTCAGGCTGCGTAAATCAGTGCTGATTGGGGACGGCGTCAGGGCAGAATGAAGGCTTTCCCCTCCAGGCTGCGGACCCATGCGCGGAAATCACCGTCTGTCCGTACCCAGCTTTCCCGTGCCCTGATCCGGTTCAGCCAATCCGTCAGGTTCCGGTAGGGCGTGAAATCATACCGGATCAGATCACCCAGGGTGACATAGGTCGATATTATATAGTCAGCCAGCGTAATGGTCTCGCCGCAGATGAAGGGGCGGCCGTCGCCCAACATATGGCTGTCCAACACACGGAGCCTTTCGCGCGTGCGATCGGCCGACCATTTCAGCCGCGCCAACTGCCCCTCTTCATTCCCGACCGCATAGGGGGGCAACACCTGCGGATAAACCAGACCATAGCCCAGATCGCGATAGAGGCTGCTGGTACACCAGTCGATGGCGGCATGGACCCTGGCCCGCGCCCGTGGATCTGACGGCAGATCCGGCGTGCCATAAAGCTGCGCCAGATAGAACAGGATCGCGATGCTTTCCGTCAGAACGAAATCGCCATCCTGCAAGGTGGGCACCTGAGCGTTGGGATTGACGGCCCTGTAGCCAGGATCGTGATTGGCACCCGTCATGATATCGACGGGCACAAGCTCCATCGTCACGCCGTTTTCCGCCATCCACATCAAGATGCCCCGGCAGGTGGTGGCAAGCCTGGTCATGTAAAGACGCATTCTACCCTCAACGATGCGGCGTCCCTTCGCAACCAGAGACGGTTCTGCGCTGACGCCGATGATTATGCACAAACACTGATAGGTGCAAATATGAAAAATACCTTAAGAAGGCAAATGTGAAAACATTGAAACGAAGTAAAAATGATCATTGATGAATATATATTAAATTAACATTTATTAAATCAACGGAAATTTTTCAGGAAAACGCGGAAAAATCCGGAAACCTTAGAAACAATAAATATAAACATACTCCAGTGTTTATTTAATTACTCACACAACGACATCCAAACATCGAGAGGGCTGATGTTGAGCGACCATTCAACTTATCTTGGGGTACGGCGAATTGCCCGCTGGGGAGCGCCTGCACTTGCGGGATTGCTTTTGAGCGTGCCGGTCCCGGTGGCGGACGCCGCCGTCACTCCGAAGGACATGCAGATCATTGGTCGTGCGCTGACCTTCCTCGACCCACCGATGAATGGTTCGGTCGAGGTGGGCATCGTCTATGACGCGGCCAGCAAGGCGGACGCGGAGGCATTGGCCAGCCAGATGGGGGCCGGATTCGCCGCCGGCGCCGTTACCCTGGTGCCAAAACTGATGACAGCGGACGCCGCCCAGTCATCGGCGGTTAAGGTCCTGCTGCCGATGGCCAATGTCGGCGCACCGCTGGTAAAGGCTGCCAGCGGGCGCAAGGTCCTAGTCATTTCCACCGATCCCGGATGCATCGACACGAAATCCTGCATCCTCAGCATCCAGAGCGACCCCAAGGTGCAGATCACGCTCAGCCGCAGTGACGCCGACGCGGCCGGCATCAGCCTGGCCGCTTCCTTCCGTATGATGATCAAGGAGCGCTGAGCCATGAAGCGCCATCTGCACCCATCCACCCGCCATGCCGGTCGCGTGGCGGCCCTGCTGTTGGGCACCGCCCTGTCCGCCGCGCCCGCCATGGCGAAGCAGTTCGACTATGACAGCCTGAACGAACTGTTTGGCGAACCCGTCACGACATCGGCCATCGGGAAGCCGCAGCGCGTCTCCGATGCGCCGTCCACCATGCAGATCATCACGGCGGACGAGATCAAGCGGTCAGGCGCCTACAGCATTCCGCAGTTGCTGGAACGCGTTGTCGGCGTCGATGTACTGAACGTCAATATCGCCTATCAGGCCGTGGGCATCCGTGGCTTTGCCCGCCCGTTCGCCACCCAGACCCTGATCATGGTCAATGGCCGCCCCCTGTTCGGGGAGGTGCTGTTCGAAGTGGAATGGAACAACATTCCCATCGAAATGGCCGATATTCAGCAGATCGAAGTGGTCAAGGGGCCGGCGACGGCCTTGTTCGGCTTCAACGCCTTCCGGGGCGTGATCAATATCATCACCCGCGATGCCCTGTTGAGCCCCGTCAATTCCGCTTCCGTGCGGTTCGGCAATCACGGGTTCCAGGAATATTCCCTGGTCAAGACGCTGGCGCTCGGCCCGACCGTCGCGGCCCGGATCAGCGCCGGTTTCTCCCGGTCCAACCAGTTCTTTGCCAAGGAACTGCCGGGTCCCAACCCTTATCAGAAGCCGATTGACGACGCGCTAAACAGCCGTGAGGCGTCGCGGCGTAGCGTTGGCGGGGATCTGGTTTGGAAGATCGACGACAAGTCCAACCTGCGGGTCGAAGGCAGCTACATCGCCGGCAAACAGGGCAGCGCCTGGTCGACCTGGAATAATGTCTATACAGAAAGCAAGATCTGGGCGGCCCGCGCCTCTTACACGGTCGACAGCGACTGGGGCCTGATCAACGTTAACGGCTATACCAACAATCTCAAGCAGATGTGGACGCCGAATTTCTCGGGATATCCCGTGCGGGCGGATAACAAGGTCCATGCCCTGCGCTTCGAGGACTTGGTCAAGGCCGGTGCCGACCATACGTTCCGCCTGTCGGCCGAATATCGGCGCAGCAAGGTTGGTGGTACGCTAGGCGGCGACATTTTCGGTCAGGATGGCTCCTCGGTGAATAAGGAGACCTTCGCAGGCGGCCTCGTATGGGACTGGGCGGCCACGCCGACCCTGACCTTCACCAATTCCGCGCGCGCCGATTTCACCGATCAGTGGCGCGTCGGTCTGTCCGTGCCATCGGCCCAGCCCTATGTCACGAACGACGATTACAAGCGCAACATCACCACACCGTCGTTCAATTCCTACGCGACCTGGAAGCCGACGGAGCAGGATACGCTGCGCGCCACCATCGGCTATGCCCGACAGCTAGCACCCGCCTGTGAGGCGGCCTGTCAGACGGATGGCGGCGTGGTCCTGTACCTGGGCAATCCGAACCTGCCGCTGACCACCATCGAAGCCTATGAACTGGCGTATGATCGCTCGCTGGAAAGCATCAATGGCCGCTTCCGGTCGGCCATCTGGTACCAGCATACCTATAACAATATCGCCTCCAGTGCGGTTCCGCAGGACTTCACGTCCATGCCCCTGGTATTCCCCTTCGTGAATACCGGCGTATCCAACGCCAAGGGTCTGGAACTGGAGTTACAGGGCCTGGCCGCAGGCTTCCTGCGCTGGCAGGTCGATTACGCCTATATCGACGTCACTGACCATCCGACGACCCGGATGATCGGCGGCTCCCCCGTCCTGCACCATAATCTTCTCTATGGTAAGACGACGTCCAAGCACAAGTTCGGCGGCCTTCTGGGCATTACCCAGGGCAAATGGGATGTGGATGTTTCCGCCCGCACCTATTCCGGACGCAACGGCTTCGCAGGCAGCACAACCTATCTGGTGCCCGTGCCTTCCTATGTGAATGTCAGCGCCCGCGTCGGCTATCGCCTGAACGATACCTTCACCATTTCGGCCGAAGGCTGGAACCTGCTGGACCGCAACCA
Source organism: Niveispirillum sp. CC-CTL257 (assembly GCF_059489915.1). Taxonomy (NCBI): domain Bacteria; kingdom Pseudomonadati; phylum Pseudomonadota; class Alphaproteobacteria; order Rhodospirillales; family Azospirillaceae; genus Niveispirillum; species Niveispirillum sp. CC-CTL257. Next base: position 911,096 of record NZ_JCAJXE010000001.1, on the reverse strand, counting down.
CATCGAAACCAACGGCATCCGTATGGGCAGCCGTTATTCGGTCGGTGTCCAGGCCAAGTTCTAACCCGTGCCATCCGACGTCGGGGGGAGCTTTTCTGCCCTCTCCCAGGTTCCCCCCTGACGGTGGTCCAGGCGCGCATTTCTTTGACAGACCTGACCTGTCCGCGCCCTCGGACGGGCGGGCCGCCCCGCACGCGGCTCCGCGCGCCTGGACCATTTTCTCTTGCCCACCCCTCCCCTTGTTACGGCGTAACCCTTTGTGCCGGAGTGGCCCCATGTTCAGCCCGCCCGTCCGCCAGCATCTGGCAACCGACCTTCTTGCCCGTCCGGTCCGGCTGCTTGATCATGTCCGGCGCGCCATGGTTGCGCGTCGGCGTTTCCGTGACTGGCCCCTGGCGGTCAAGCTGGGGGCCGTGCCCGTCCTGGCGCTGCTGATCCTGCTGACCCAGTTCCTGATGGCCAATGGCACCATCAACCAATTGGCGGGACAGACGGTGCCCGGCCTGGACCGGGCCGTGGCCCGGACGGCCCGGATCGCCGCCATGGTGGGACAGATCCGCGATGTGAATGGCGATCTCTATACCGTGCTGACCGCCAAATCGACGGGCAACAGCAAGCTGACACTGGACCCTGTCGCGGCCAAGCTGACGGCCCTGATCAAGGACGTCAACACGCTGGCCGCCGAGCTGGAGGGCACCGAGACAGCTGCCAAACTGAAAGCCATCGAGGCGCGGCTGGTGGAGTTCAACGGTGCCGTCGTCTGGGTCTCCAGCATGCTGGACGTGGATTTCCAGAGTGCCGTCTCCTTTGTGGAGCCGTTCCAGGCCACCTATCAGGCCGTGGCAGAGGAGCTGAGCGCCATGGTCGCCGCCGAGGTGGCCAGTAGCAGCCGCGAGGTCACCAGCGCCGTCCAGGGTGCCCAGGATGATGCGCGCCTGTTCATCTGGACCGCCATCCTGCTGGGTGCCGGCCTTCTGGGCCTGTCCATCGCCGCCAGTATGGCCCTGCGCCGTTCCGTCCTGGATATCGCCCAGGCCACAGGCAAGCTGGCCGGCGGCACCCTGGATGTCGATCTGGAGGCGCAGGAACGCCAGGATGAGCTGGGCCAGGTCGTCGCCTCCCTGCATGTGTTCCGCGACAATGCCCTGCGCATGCGTCAGCTGGACGAAACGCAGCGCCAGCAGCGCGAGAAGGCCGAGCAGGAGCGCCGCACCCTGCTCTCCGATCTGGCCTCCAGCTTTGAAAGCAAGGTCATGGCCAATCTGCGGCTGGTCTCCGACGCCGTCGGGTCCATGCGCACAGAGGCCGACGGCATGGCCGATCTGGCGACCCGTGCCGCCAGCCAGTCCGACCGCGTCCGCAGCGCCGCCACCAATGCCGCCGGCAATGTCGAGGCCGTCTCGGTCGCATCAGAGGAACTCTCCTCCTCCATCTCGGAGATCGGCCGCAATGCCGATTACTCATCGCAACTGGTGCGCGACGCCGTCCAGCGCACAAGGCAGGCCAATGAGAATATCGGCACCTTGCAGCGCGCTGCCGACCGCATCGGCGAGGTCGTGGTCCTGATCAATGAAATTGCCCGCCAGACCAACCTGCTGGCCCTGAACGCCACCATCGAGGCCGCCCGCGCCGGTGCCGCCGGACGCGGCTTTGCCGTCGTCGCCGCCGAGGTGAAGGGCCTGGCCCAGCAGACCGCCGCCGCCACCGATGAAGTCTCGGGTCAGGTCCATAATGTCCGCGCCGCCGTGGACGAGGCGGTCAGCGACCTGAAAACCGTCACCAGTCTGGTCGACACGGTCAGCGACACGGTGGTCGCCATCGCCGGCGCCATCGAACAGCAGAACGCCGTCACCCAGGAGATTTCCCGCAACATGCAGGAAGCCTCCCAGTCCACCCGCACCATGTCGGTCGAGATCGAGGATGTCGGCGGCGCCGTCGGCACCACCGGCAACCGTGCCCGCAAAGTCTCCGACGCCACAGGCCTCGCCCAGGTGAATACCGGCGAACTGGCCAAGGCCGTCGATGAATTCCTGCGCACCATCCGCGCCCTGGCCGAAAATACCGACACCGACCAGCAGCGCACGGCATAGCAACGCACGGCATAGCGGGGGCAGGCTCTCCAGAACCGGCTCAGCGAAGGGAAGTCAGCATGCATTCTCCTCTCGCCCTGATCCCCATAGCCGATGAAGAGGGGCCACCCGCCCCCGATGTCACAGGCATGCTGGAAACCGCCCGCGCCCTGTGCAGCCGCCTGCCGGGCGAAACGCACCGGGCCGTGCGACACGCCGTCATCCTCACCCTCATCGTCAACCCAACACAGACCGCCATCCAAGCCCTGCTGCGACAGCCAGACCACGCAGAAGCCACCCTGCGCAACCAGCTCCTCGCCCTCCTCCGCCTCATGCCAGAGGCCATCGAACCCCTCATGGAAAACCTGCTCGCCGACGAAGACCGCGCAGTCCGACAATTCGCTCTCAACTTGTTCAGAGAGGTCCCACAAAACGGGGAACACACGGCGGATTGCTGCGACAATCGCGGCTTGTGATGGTGGCTTTCTGGCCCAACCCCAACCTACCCCCCCTACCCCCGCGCACTCCGCATCCCGGGCCGCTTCACGGTCGCCGTGTCGGCCAGCAACCGCTCATAGTCTGGGCTTTCCATCGCCACCAGAGCCACACGGCCCACCGCGTCATGGTGCAGGCCATAGCCCTGTTTCTTGACGAGTGGTGAGGCGCGCAGACAGGCCTGCGGCTTTGCGAAGAAGCGTTCCGCCGTCACTGCCCCCTTGCGGTCACACTCCACGGCCAGCAGCAGTTCGTCTGACGTCATTGTATAGGGCGCGTCGCGCAGCAGGGCGTACTGCCGCTCTGCCACGGTGCCCGGCTTGGCCGGCGGGGTGCCGACCGCGACAGGGCAATCGGCGGCGACGGTGATCAGGGTGTTGGCATAGTTGGTGGTGTGCAAAGCGCCCCCCTGCCCGCGATCACTTCCCGTCCGGCACCAGGAAAATCTGACCCGGATAGATCAGGTCGGGGTCGCGGATCTGGCCCTGGTTGGCCTCAAAAATCACCGTGTAGCGAATACCCTCGCCATAGGAACGGCGCGCGATGGCCCAGAGATTGTTACCGGGCACCACCACGACCGCGCGACCGGCCAGGGCCTGTTCGGGGATGGGTTTTTTGTCGAAATTCACCTCAGCCCGGCTGATCACCTTGCTGTCGGGGCCGACCTGATCAATGCGCAGGCTGTATTGGCCATCATCGAACACGCGGTCGGGCGTGATGGACCAGCGGCCATCGTCGCCCACCTTGGCGCGGCCGACCAGGGAGTTCTGGAGGTAGAGCATCACCTCTGTGCCGGGCTTGGCCTGACCACCCACGCTGACCTTGCCGCCGCGGTCATAATCGACCGTGTCGATGGTCACCTCCCCCGCCGGGCGCGGTGCGCCGCCCTGGGACAGACTGCGCGGGGCCTGAAGCACGCGGCTGCCGTCCTTGCCGGACAGCACGGCCAGGGCGTCGCCGTCGCCCTTGCGGCCCGCCAGATCGCGGTCGCGTTCCGGCACGGCCAGGACCACCGTTGCCTCGCCCTTGGTCACGGTACCGTCGCCGGCCACCTGTTCCAGGCGCAGTTCGCGGGCACCGGGCGGCAGTGCGTCGGGCGGCAGGAACACCCATTCACCGCGCGCATCGGCGGTAACGCTGCCCAGCAGCTTGTCCCCGTCCAGAATGTTCACCTTGGTCCCCGGTACCGCGCGGCCCGCGATGACGGCGGTGCCGGTCGGTTCCACCCGCACCACGTCAAAGGCCGGCAGGCTGGCCTTCTTCGCCGCCGGGGCCTGGGCCGAGGGCTTGGACGAACCGCCCGTCCCCGGTGCCTGAAGCTGCCATGCGGCGATGCCCACGATGGCGACGGCCAGGACGGCGACGGGGATCAGGAGCTTGCGGTTCACAGGCAAAAAACCTTTCGTAAGGCCCCGGAACGGGAACGGATGCGGCACCGGCGGGACGGGTCAGGCGTAGCTGACCAGCGCCCAGATGGCGGACGCCGATATTGCCGCGACAAGGATGGCGCGGACAAGGGAAACGATCCGGGGGGCCGGAATGTTCCCCGGCAGTGCCGCCCGCCCCGTCACCATGGGCCGCACCAGATCCAGCCGCTTGAACAGCGCATAAGCCAGGATGGCCGCGACATGCACGCCGACCAGGACCAGCAAGATGTCGAAATTGTTCAGATGGATACTACGCGCCAGCGCCGCGAAGGACCCGCTGACATGGTCCACCAGCGGCCCGTCGGTCAACACGCCGTCACTGGTGAACAGGCCCGATCCCGCCTGGACCGTCACCAGCAGCAGCAGGCCCAGAACCGCCAGCGCACCCAGCGCATTATGCCCGGCATGCGGGGCCAGCCGGCCCGGCTGGCGCAACTCATCAATATGATGGCGGATGGCAGCGGGGCCGCGCACGAAATGGGCGAAACGCGCCGTCTCACTACCCACCAAACCCCAGATCAGGCGGAACAGCACTAGGGCCAGAACGGCATAGCCGAAGCACATGTGCCAATCATAGGCCTCACGCTCGCCCGTGATCCAGGCGCCGGCAATGCACAGCACCAGCAGCCAGTGGAACAGCCGCGTGGGCAGGTCCCAGACCAAAATCTTGCGCATGGGCCGATCTCCGCCGGCATTGTGGGAACCATCCCCCATTCAATCATGAACGGGGGACGGACCGGACAGGAACCGATCAGTCGGCGCGGTACGCCTCGTGACAGGATTTGCAGGTACCGACCGTCTTACCAAACTGCGCGCCGATGGCGGCCTTGTCCCCGCTGGCGGCGGCCTTCACCAGGGCGGCGGACTCCGTCTGGAACGCCACGGTCTTGGCCTTGAAATCGTCCATCTTGGTCCAGATTTCGGGCTTCGCCTCGCTCTTGGCGACGCCCACAGCAGTGCCGGCCGGCCACCAGTTGGGGAATGCCTTGGCCGCTGCATCAATAGTGGCAGCGGCGGCCTGCACATCGGCCACGGTGCCGGTGCCATCCTTCAGGAAAGCGCCGATAGCCTTAGTGGCACCGCCGGCCTTCTTCAACTCCGCCTTACGGGCGTCGATCACCGCCGTCGGGTCCTGGGCCTGGGCGGTGACAATGAAGCCGGTCAGGCTGGTCGCAGCGATGATACCGGCGGCAAGCGCGCCGAAACGATGCTTCATCACTCGAAATCCTCCATCAGATCGCCAGGGGCGCCAGAGACGGCCCGGGCCGGGGGGTGACAAGGGGCGCCGTCCGGTCAGGGACGTCACCTTTGGAGATGGGGTGCGCTTGTGTCCCGTCAACAGATGGTGTAGGGCCGAAGGGATCGACAGCGCACGCCTTTCGCACGAAGCGCAGAGTGCCCGTTGTCGAGGTCCGTTTGCAAGCAGCACCACAGGGGTGCCGCCCGGTCAGGTCAGGAAAGTCTTTACCCATGTCGTCCATCAAATCGGTCTGTGTTTATTGCGGTTCCTCCGACTTCGTCGCCGACAGCTATAAGGAAGCGGCGCACCGCACCGGCGCGCTGCTGGCCGCCAACGGTTACGACATCGTCTATGGCGGCGGTCGCGTCGGCCTGATGGGCATCGTCGCCGATGCCGGCCTGAAGGGTGGGACCAAGGTCGTGGGCATCATCCCCGACCATATCAAGCGGTACGAGGTGGACCATACCGGCCTGACCGAACTGATCGTTGTCGAGAGCATGCATATCCGCAAGCAGATGATGGTGGAGCGGTCGGACGCCTTCATCATCCTGCCCGGCGGCATCGGCACCCTGGACGAGATGTTCGAGATCATCACCTGGCGGCAGTTGCGCCTGCATGGCAAGCCGGTGGTCATTATCAATACTGACGGTTTCTGGAACCCGCTGGTGGCGCTGATGGAGCACATGACCGAGACGGGCTTCATGCGCAAGCCGAACCTGCCCGGGGCTGAGGACCGGCTGTACCACGTGGTGGACAGTGTGGAAGAAGCCGTCGATCTGCTTGCCCGCCTGAAGGAGGCGGCGCATAAGGTTCAAACTGATCGCATGTGAGGGTGCGGGCTTTGCCTTTGTCGCAGGCCAGCCCCGCATTCCGAACGAAAATTACCCGAGCAGGCCCGGTTGCGACCCTGTCGTGAATGGGCTTTATTGACACCGCCGGGCCGGACGCTGGATCGCCGCCGGTACCTTTCACCCCTGGGAGAGCGCCCCCATGTCGAAGATCAAAGTCGTCAATCCGATCGTGGAACTCGACGGCGACGAAATGACCCGCGTGATCTGGCAGTTCATCAAGGACCGCCTGATCCTTCCGTATCTGGATGTGGACCTGAAATATTACGATCTGGGTGTCGAGCACCGTGACGCCACGGACGACAAGGTCACCATCGAGTCCGCCGAAGCCATCAAGCATTACGGCGTGGGCGTGAAGTGCGCCACCATCACCCCGGACGAAGACCGGGTGAAGGAATTCAAGCTGAAGCAGATGTGGAAGTCGCCCAACGGCACGATCCGCAACATCCTGGGCGGCACCGTGTTCCGTGAGCCGATCATCTGCAAGAACGTGCCGCGCCTGGTGCCGGGCTGGACCCAGCCCATCGTCATCGGCCGTCATGCCTTTGGTGACCAGTACAAGGCCACGGACTTCATCATCCCCGGTGCCGGTCGCCTGTCCATCACCTTCACCAGCGCCGACGGCACCAGCAACATCCGCCATACCGTGTTCGATTTCGACGGGCCGGGCGTTGCCATGGGCATGTACAACGTGGACGAATCGATCCGTGGCTTCGCGCGCGCATGCATGAACTATGGCCTGCTGCGCGGCTATCCGGTGTACCTGTCCACCAAGAACACGATCCTGAAGGCCTATGATGGCCGCTTCAAGGACCTGTTCCAGGAAGTGTTCGAGGCGGAGTTTGCCGACAAGTTCAAGGCGGCGGGCATCACCTATGAACACCGCCTGATCGACGACATGGTGGCCTCGGCCCTCAAGTGGTCGGGCAACTTCCTGTGGGCCGCCAAGAACTATGACGGCGACGTGCAGTCCGATCTGGTGGCGCAGGGCTTCGGTTCGCTGGGCCTGATGACGTCCGTCCTGATGACCCCCGATGGCAAGACGGTGGAAGCGGAAGCCGCCCACGGCACCGTGACCCGCCACTATCGTGAGCATCAGAAGGGCAAGCCCACCTCCACCAACCCGATCGCCAGCATCTTCGCCTGGACCCAGGGCCTGACCTATCGCGGCAAGTTCGACGAGACGCCGGACGTGGTGGACTTCGCCAAGACCCTGGAACGCGTCTGCGTGGACACGGTCGAAAGCGGCTTCATGACCAAGGACCTGGCCATGCTGATCGGGCCTGAGCAGAAGTGGCTGACCACCCAGGACTTCCTGGCCAAACTGGACGAGAACCTGCAGGCCGCGCGCGCGAAGTAAGCGCTGGCACTCATAGGTTTGCACAAGAGCAGCCCCGACCGCAGAAAGCGCGGTCGGGGCTTTTCTATGCATTTAATAGGTTGAAATTTCATTGGAATGAAAATAATTTAAGTGCGCCACTTCATATAACTGGGAATTATCATGTCAACTTGGAGGAATTTATCAGGCCACCCGTTGAGTTCCAATGAATGGCTGGAGATTCACCATCAAGCCAAGCTAAAAGAAAGAGAAGAATTCGCTAAAAAAATCGCAAGCATGTCCCCAAAGAAAATTGTCGACTTGGGTTGTGGTCCTGGGTTGTGGATAAAAACTATATCTAAATTCCTGAACAGTGACTGTGAGCTTATCGGCCTCGATAGTGACGAGAATTCCATATTTTTGGCTAAAAACAGCATAATTGGAGAAAGAGATAGAATTAAATTCAATGCTCTCAATGTTGAATCCGATATTGATGAAGTGCCAGAAGCTGACATGTATTTGGCGTTTAATATTTTCCCATATATTTCAAATGTTTCCTATTTTATAGATAGAATTAGAGAGAGAAGCAAAAATTGTATATTTGTTGTCCGCCAGTACGATGGAGGCTTGCTGAGATTCGGCCCCAAGAGCCAGTCGGATAGATTGTTTATCGATAACTCAATTCAATCTTCTGTAATTTTATCAAGTCAATTTAGGCATTATGATATGGACAACGTTTTCTCCATACTAGTGGATTCAAATTTCAAGTTCAAAAAATTTGATTTTGAAGTTTACAAAAAATTCTCTCCATATGAAGAGGCGGTTAGGGAATATATTGCTCGGACACTAGAGTGGGAAACTTCAGTATCAAGTGATAAGGCAGCGGAAATAATATCGCATATTACCGATACCTATTTGAATGCCGATGGTGTAAAAAAATCCTATTTTCTTGGCGTGGATCTAGTGGGTTTTCTATCAGATATTGAGATTTGAATGGCTTTATATAGTATCTGAGTCTTTGCTCGCAACATTCATCATGTTGCTAAAATGTATAGAATACATGCTGATGAGTTCTTTGTCCGTAGACATGTAAACTACAGGATCCCTTTCATTGCTGCGATAGTCCCAATTGAACAAAACTTCAGCGTATTTTTCATCTCCAGAATTGGAGTCTATGGCACCGTCCTTATAGTATATAATTATAAAATTCATATGTGGGCAAGATTCGTTCAACAAACGGTACGAGTATCTGGCAGGTCCATTACATGCAAGCTTTATTGCGCTTAATCTTATCTTTCTGAATCTTTCCACAGAATGCTTATCTCCAATATCCTGCCACACCATCTCTTTAGCAGAATATTCGGAAATTCCTTCACAGAAAGCTTCGTAAGCCTTCTTTGTGTATAGCTTAAGATCTATCACTTCAATGTTTTCCATATTGAATGAAGTATTTTTAACTTCCTTAAGCACCGGGAGTCTAGCGGTTACATACTCTAACGCTTTCTCCGGTGAGCCAATAGGTGTCGCATGAAGATGTTTTTTTACGCTCCACTGTGTTTCATCCGCATATTGAAGGGCTGTTCTTAGGCTTTTTTGGGTAATAATTGTCAGCGAGAGCACGGATAGTACGCAAGTTAAAGTGGCTGATGCTATGGCCAAATCCACCAATTTTAGGTACGTTGTAACAATTAGTGCAAATATCCCCGCAAGAGTGGGGGTGTATATTACAAGTGCAGAGTAAAATTTATCGGAGTTTCTAAATAGTGGAGATGGCATTTTGATAATTCCCAGTTATCACCCCACCCTCCCCAGCGTATCGGCGGCCAGCACGACCTTTTTCAGGCGCTCGTCGCTGACATGGGTGTAGATCTCGGTCGTAGCGATGGAGCGGTGGCCCAGGAGGCGTTGGACGAAGCGGATGTCGACGCCGGCTTCCAGCAGGCTGGTGGCGGCGGAATGGCGGAGCATGTGGGGGGTGATGCGGCGGGTCAGGCCGGCGGATTGGGCCAGACGGCGCAGATGGCGGCGGACCCAGTCGGTGGTCAGCGCCTGACCATCCAGACCGGCCAGCAACGGATCGGGGCCGGCGGCCCCCTGCATGCGGCGCTGGCGCAGCAGTTGCCCCAGGTCCGCCACCACACTGTCGGCAGTCAGGAAGACCTGTCGTTCCCGGTCGCCCTTGCCGCGCACCCGCAGGGTCCGGGCCTCCAGGTCCACATCATCCTGACGCAGTGCCACCAGTTCCCCCACGCGGCAGCCGGTGGTGAACATCAGCTTCACCGCAAGGTTAAGAACGGGCTTGGCCGTGTCGGCAGCCCGCAGCAGGCTGCGCAGCTCTGGCGCCGTCAGGCAGCGCGGTAGCCGCTTGGGCAACCGGATGCGGATTTCGGCGCGGCGGAAGGGGGAGACGCGGATCAGACGCCGGCGTTCCGCCCACGCCATCAGCGCCCGCAAACAGGCCAGACGCCGCTTTACCGTGGCTGGTGCCAGCCCCCGCGCCTTGCCCAGCCATTCCGCATAGGCCCCCAACCCCGCCACCGTCGTCACCACGCCGGAGGATGGCAGGGCCAGATAGCGCGTCACCTCCGCCAAATCCTGGCCATAGGCCCGCACGGTATTGGCGGACAGGTTCCGCCCGGTCTGGCAGTGCGCAAGAAAAGCCGCGATGGCCGCTGTCATATCCATGGTGTCCGTTCCTTTCCAATGGAGGAAAGGAACTGCAACGCCGTCATGGCGACCTTACTGTCAATGAACACAGACCCGGCAGGGATGATACGTGACCCGAGAACGCGATTCTATTCAGATCGATGAACAGTTCCATGCAATAGACATACATTGGAACACGGGCTGATTGATCCATTAACCAAGAGCGATCACAGTTTATACTATCGAGGCGCTATAGAGGCCGCCGGACACGCGGGGAATCGGGATATCAGCCGTTTCAGGGTGCGGCTGCCCCCTCCCCCAACCTCAACATCTGCATCATCCCCGCCGGCTGCGTCAGCAGATCGGCCAGGGTCACCTCGTCCAAAACCGCCAGGAAGGCGGCCAGGGCCTTGCCAAGAATCTTTTGCAGGCGGCAGTCGCTGGTGATGGGACAGGTGTTTCCTGTCTCAAAACATTCCACCAGCGCCATGTCACTTTCCAGCTGCCGCACCAGCGCACCCAGATTGATCTCCGCCGCCGGACGGCCCAGCGCCAGACCGCCATTGCGGCCGCGCACGGTCCGCACATGGCCCAGCCGGCCCAGTTCATTGACGATCTTGGTCAGGTGGTTTTCGGAAATCGCGTAGCGGGCCGCGATCTCGGGGATGGTGGACAGGCCCTCACGCTTCATCCCCAGATAAAGCAGCACGCGCAATCCGTAATCGGTGTAGCGGGTCAACCGCATCGTCCAATCCCCCTGGTCAGAACCTCCTGCATGCCACCCGCACCCGGCCTGGGGCAAGCCCTGGCGTCGGGAGGGCTGACATGTCGGCACCTGAAACAAAAGATACATTCAAAATGTTGCTTTTCAAGGCCGGGCGGGATAAGAGGCTTTTTAGATGCATCTTTAACGTTCTGACCTGACCCAAAGCGAGAATCCGATGCTTTCCGCCCAGACCATTGCCATCGTAAAATCCACCGCGCCCGTCATGCACCAGCATGGGGAGACGATCACCCGGCACATGTATGCCAAGCTGCTGCGTGATCCGGCCATCCGGGCCATCTTCGACCCCACGCATCAGCGCAATGGCACCCAGGCCAAGGCATTGGCCGGAGCCGTGGCCGCCTATGCCGATAATATCGACAATCTGGCGGCCCTGGGCCCTGCGGTGGAGCGCATCGCGGAACGCCATGTCAGCCTGCATGTGCAGCCCTATCATTATGACATTGTCGGCACCAACCTGCTGGGCTCGGTCGCCGAAGTGCTGGGTGCCGCCGCCACGCCTGCCATCATCCATGCCTGGACCGAGGCCTGGATGGCGCTGCGCGACATTTTCGTGGGCGTGGAACAGGCCAAATACCGTGACAGCGCCGGTGCGCCCGGCGGCTGGTATGGCTGGCGCCGGTTCAAGGTGGCGGATGCCGTCACCGAAAGCCGGGTGATCCGCAGCCTGTATCTGGAGCCGGAGGATGACGGCCCCATCCTGTCCTTCCGCCCCGGTCAATATCTGACCCTGCGCCTGAATGTGCCGGGCCATGGGTCGCTGCTGCGTCACTACAGCCTGTCCGGCGCACCGAATGGCCGGTCATACCGCATCTCGGTCAAGCATGAGACGGCACCCGAGGCGGGCCTGCCCGATGGCCTGGGGTCCAGCTTCCTGCATCGCCACCTGTCGGTTGGCGATGTGGTAGAGGTCGCCCCCCCGGCGGGCAGCTTCTCAGCACCGGAAGGAACCAAGCCCCTGTTCCTGCTGGCGGGCGGGGTCGGCATCACGCCCATGTTGTCCATCGCGGAGACGGAGCTGGCCGGCGGATCGACGCGGTCACTGCACCTGATCCATGCCGTGCGCGACCGTGCCCATCATGCGTTTGGCCCGCGCCTGCGCGATCTGGCCCACACCCACGCCAACCTGTCGGTCAGCATCTTTTATGAGCAAGTGGCAGATGGCGACCAGATCGGTATCGACCACGATGCCACCGGCCGCGTCGATCCCGCCGCTGTCGCCGCCCTGCCCCAGGCCCGCGATGCCGACTTCATGGTCTGTGGTCCCAAAGGGTTCATGGCCAGCGTGATCAAGGGTTTGCGGGGCGCTGGGGTGCCCGTAGACCGGATTCGCTATGAGTTCTTTGGGTCGCATGAAGAAGAACTGCTTGACTGAGGCGAATTCGTCGCAAAAGCACGCGTGCTGAAAAGCACGAAAGCGCAGTTTTCCTTTGCCCACGGCGTCAGCAGATGCCGTGGGCCTTTTTTATTCACGCGCCTGCATTTGAGGCATATTGCCGACGTTAACAGGTTATGACAGCGTCAGGATACGGTAAGTGCGCAACACCAAAGCTGCGCCCCGATAAGAAGAACGCGTGGGAGGAGTTACAGAATGTTCAGCCATACCACCGGACGCAGTGCGCCCGGTCGCCACCCGCTTGCCTTGTCCGTCCTGCTGTGCGGTGCCGCCGCCATCGCCATGCCCGCCATGGCGCAGCAGGCCCCCGCCCCGTCTTCCGGCCCGATGCTGGAGGAAATCATCGTCTCCGCCCGGAAGCGTGACGAAACCCTGAAGGACGTCCCCTTCTCCATCAACGCCATGAGCGCGGATTCGATGAAGGATGCCGGCGCCACCAATATTGAGGATGTGTCGCGCAGCGTTGTGGGCCTGTCGATCCAGAATCTGGGTCCGGGGCAGAGCCAGGTGGCCATCCGCGGCATCTCCGCGGGCCAGATCGTGCGCGACCAGCCGGGCGTGAAAGAACAGGTTGGCGTCTATCTGGACGAATCGGTGATCTCGCTGTCGCTGTTCACGCCGGATCTGGACCTGTATGACCTGGGCCGCGTCGAAGTGTTGCGTGGGCCGCAGGGCACGCTGTATGGCTCGGGCTCGCTGTCGGGCACTATCCGCTACATCACCAACAAGCCGGCCCAGGGCACACAGGAAGGCACCACGGAACTGTCGGTCGAACAGATCGATGGGGGCGGCACCGGCTACAGCGCCAAGGCCATGATCAATGTGCCGGTCAGCGACACGCTGGCCCTGCGCGCCGTCGGCTATGGCACCCGCTATGCCGGCTTCATCGATGCGGTCCAGCCCAATCGCAGCGTGAAGAAGGACGTTAATGACGGCTTCCGCACGGGCCTGCGCCTGTCGCTGGGCTGGCAGCCGACCGAGAATGTCACCATCACCCCGCGCGTCGTCTATCAGGAGATCGAGGCCGATGGCTTCAACCGTGAAGACGACTTCAACATCCTGGCCAATGAGTTGGTGACCACCGGCAACCGCCTGTTCCAGTTCGACAAACGCCAGCAGTTCACGCAGCTGGAGGAGCAGTTCAAAGACAAGTTCATGCTGGCCGACCTGACGGTCGAGGCCGACCTGGGCGCTGTCACGGCCACTTCCGTCACGTCCATTACCGACCGCGACCTGCTGGTCTATCGCGACGCCTCGCAGCTGACGGGTTCGATCACGGGCCAGCCGGGCGTGCTGTCGCCGACCGGCCTGTCGCGTCAGGTCTATACCCTGGACACGCCGCTGTCGGATGAGACCAAGGTGAAGGTGTTCACGCAGGAAGCCCGCCTCGCCTCTAACGGCGATGGTCCGTTCCAGTGGGTGGCCGGCGCTTTCTATTCCAAGATCGACCGCAAATATGCCCAGACCCTGAATGTGGACGGGTTCGAGGCGATCACCGGCATCGACAGCAACGGACCGAACGCGCAGAACGGCCTGGACGAGTTGTATTGGTCCCGTATCCCGTATGATTTCAAGCAGGTCGCCCTGTTCGGTGAAGGTTCCTATGACCTGACCGAACAGCTGTCGGCCACGCTGGGCCTGCGCTATTTCGACTTCAAGGAAAAGCGCACCCTGAATTTCGACGGCATCTTCGCCGACCGCGCCCAGGGTGTGAAGGGCGAGACCAGCAGCGACGGCTTCTCCCCGCGCGCCATCCTGTCCTATGACGCCACGGAAGACGTGACGGTCAATGCGCAGGTGTCGAAGGGCTTCCGTCTGGGCGGCATCAACGATCCGCTCAACCTGCCGCTCTGTTCCGCTACCGACCGCACCACCTTTGGCGGGCGCAACAATTTCGGGAATGAAGGCGTCTGGAACTATGAAATGGGCGCGAAGGTGAGCTTTGGCGGTGGCCGCGGCTCGCTGAACATTGCCGGCTACTACACCGACATTTCCAACCTCCAGGTTACGCTGGATGCCGGCACCTGCTCCTCGCGCATCGTCTTCAACGCCGATGCCCGCACGCGGGGTACAGAGGCGGAATTCAGCTATCAGCTGACCGACGCGTTCAACCTGTCGCTGTCCGGTTCGTTCAACGACAGCGAATTCACCGAAACCGTGACGTCGCAGGGGGCCGCCGGTGCCGCCAGCGTCGTGGGCGGCATCAAGAAGGGCAACCGCCTGCCCACCGTCCCGCGCTATCAGTTCAGCGCGCAGACCAAGTGGGAAGACGATATCGGCAACGATCTGATGGGCTTCGCCATCGCGACGTTCCAGCATATCGGTTCGCGCTTCACCCAGGCGGTGGACCAGGATTCCGCAGCCGTCGGCACCTTCACCCGCATTCCGATCGGCAGCCAGCCGGGCACATCCTACAGCTTCGATCCGAAGCTGCCTTCCTATAGCAGCGTCAATCTGCGTTTCGGCGTGAAGAAAGACGACTGGGAGATGGCCGGCTACGTCAACAACCTGTTTGACGAGAATGCCAAGCTGTCGCTGGACCGCGAACGCGGCTTCCGCGCCCGCGTGGCCTATCAGGTCGCCAAGCCCCGCACCTTCGGCGCGCAGGTCAGCACGAAGTTTTAAATGATGTTCCGGTAACCGGAACATCATTTAGGCTTGCATTGTCCTCATGCGCCGGCGCGGCATCCGCCGCTTGGCTTCACGCGGCACGTGCCGCGCGGCGGCGGTCGCCGCCGGAGCAGCTTTCCGGGAAAGGAAAGCCGCTCTGCCAAAGCCAAATGACAAAGAAAACCCCCGGCGGAAGCAATTCCGCCGGGGGTTGGTCATTGGGGGACCCAGTTGAACGGGGGGCAAAAAGGGAGGATCGAGACGGGGTCAGTGACGCCGTTCCTGATCCGCCTCCAGATGGCGCCGGTTTTTCTCGGCCTGCGCCTTCTGTTCATCAGTCGGCGTGGGCAGGATGCCCTGATCCTGTCCGGTGCCATCGGTGCGCGGGGGCGGCTTGGCCGTCACGCGCTGTTCCGATGCGACCGGGTCGCTGGCCGGAAAGCTATTATCCAGATCGCGGTCCAGCTCCCGTTCGGTGGGCTGGCGCGGCTGTTTGGGCGTGGTTGGATATTGGGTCTGGCTGGGCATGTCTTTTCCTCCCGATGGGGATGGTGATTACATCCAATAGGGCGGGACGTTGTAATAGGTGGAAACCGGTTCCCGCCAGGTGCGGTCATCGGCCCCCAGTTCCTGTTCCGAATAGGAGGGGGCGCTTTCCAGCCGCGCCCGGTCCAGCGGCACCACATAGCCGCCCATATCCGGATCATATTTCAGAACTGACCAGGGCAGCGGGTGGTAACGCTCGCCAATGCCGAGGAAACCGCCGAACGCCATGATGGCATAGGCGACATTGCCCGTGCGCTTGTTCAGCATCACGTCCTCGACATGGCCGATCTTGTCGCCATTGACGCCATAGACGTCGGTGCCGTTCACCTTGCCGGCGCTGATGCAGGTATTGGTCTCGCTGCGTGCGACATCACTGATGGCCATGATGGGGATCCTTCCTGTCGTGGTTGGCAGAGTGGAAACACCAGAGGCATCGAAAAGGTTCCGTTCAGGTCACAGGTTTGACGCGCCGTTGACAAAAGAAAACCCCGGTGCGGCGGGCACCGGGGTTTGTACAGCGGATAGCCTGGAGGGCGATCAGCCGCCCTGTTGCGCCATCTGCTCATCCCGCTGCCGGGCCTTTTCCTGGCGCGCGTTGTAGATGCCGGCACAGATGATGCCGATAGCCACGATGGTCACCACGATGGTGGCCAGCGCGTTCACCTTGGGCGACAGGCCCAAGCGGACGGACGAGAACACGATCTGCGGCAGCGTCGTGGAACCGGGACCGGACACAAAACTGGTGATCACCAGATCATCCAGCGACAGCGTAAAGGCCAGCAGCCAACCGGACACGATGGCCGGCGCGATCAGCGGTAGGGTGATCACGAAGAACACCTTGGCGGGTCGCGCCCCCAGATCCATCGCCGCCTCTTCCAGGCTGGCATCCATGGAGACCAGCCGTGATTGCACCACCACGGTCACGAAGGACATGGTGAAGGTGATATGGGCCAGGATGATGGTCAGCATCCCACGCCCTTCGGGCCAGCCCAGCACCTGTTCCATGCTGACAAACAGCAGCAGCAGCGACAGGCCCATGATCACTTCCGGCATGACCAGCGGCGCCGACACCATGCCAGAGAACAGGGCACGGCCCTTGAACGCCCCAAACCGCGCCAGCATCATACCCGCCAGCGTGCCCAGCACGACGGCGAAGCTGGCCGAGATGAAGGCCACGCGCACCGACAGCCAGGCCGCCGACAGCAGCTGATCATCGCGCATCAGTTCCCCGTACCAGCGGAACGAGAATTCCGACCAGACGGAGACAGAGCGGTTGTCGTTGAACGACAGCACGATCAGCAGAATGATCGGGATATAGAGGAACAGCAGGCCGGTGATCAGGCCAAAGCGCAGGAACCAGGATTTCGGCATTACGGGTGCCCCCCCTGCTTACCCTGCACGTTCTGGAAGATCATGATCGGCACGACCAGGAACAGCAGCAAGGCGACGGCCACGGCGGACGCCAGCGGCCAGTCACGGTTATTGAAAAATTCCGTCCACAAGGTACGCCCGATCATCAGCGTGTCAGGCCCGCCCAGCAGTTCCGGGATCACAAATTCACCCGTGGCCGGAATGAAGACCAGCAAGGCCCCCGCAATCATGCCGGGGATCGACAGCGGCAGGGTGATGGACAGGAACGCCTTCCAGGGCGGGCATCCAAGATCGGCTGCCGCCTCCAGCAGGGTGTTGTCCAGCTTCTCCAGCGTCGAATAGAGCGGCAGGATCATGAAGGGCAGATAGGAATAGGTAATACCGATATAGGTGGCGACGGGCGTGTAAAGGATCTGCAACGGCTGATCGATGATGCCCAGCCACATCAGCACATTGTTCAGCACGCCATTGTTGGACAGGATGCCGATCCAGGCATAGACGCGGATCAGGAACGAGGTCCAGAAGGGCAGGATTACCAGCATCAGCAGCGGGGCGCGCCATTTCGGATCGGCCTTGGCGATGGCATAGGCGACCGGATAGCCCAGCAACAGACAACAAATGGTGGAGATGAAGGCGATCTTCAGGCTGTTCAGATAGGCGACGATGTAGAGATCGTCGGTCACCATATAATGGAAATTATAGAAGGTGACGGTGATCTGGTACTTCAGCTCCTCCACATTCTCGATCAGCGAGGTGAAGGGCGGGATCGCCATCTGGCTTTCGGCCAGCGCGATCTTCAGCACAATCAGGAAGGGCACCAGAAAGAACAGCAGCAGCCAAGCATAGGGCACGGACACCACCAGTGCCCGGCCCGACAGGCCCACCCGCTGCAACAGGCCCAGAAAGCCCGTATGGCGCATTTCGCTTTGAACCGTTTCGGCCATCGGTCAGCCCCCCTTCCCGTCCGGTCAGTTGGTCAGGACGCTGCCGGCGAACGGCCGCCAGGACAGGTACACCCGGTCTTCCCAGGTAATGGGCATTTCGGTGCGGCGCGTCACCATGGGGGCGGTCACCCGCACCCGCTTGCCGGTATCCAGAAGGATTTCATAGATAGAGACATCGCCCAGATAGGCGATTTCCTTCACGACACCCGTCGCCTGATTGCGGCCATCGCTGCCCGCCGGCGCATCCTTGGAGATCGTCACCTTCTCCGGCCGTACCGCGACCCAGCATTCGGTGCCGGGTGCCAGATGGCCGGGATGGGAGACGTACAGGTCGCAATTCGCCTCGTCCGAGCGGATCAGGGAATGGTCGGGTTCAGACTCCACGATACGGCCATGGAACATGTTGACCGACCCGATGAATTCCGCCGTCATCCGGCTGTTGGGATATTCATAAATCTCGGTCGGCGTGCCGATCTGCGCAATATAGCCACGGTTCATCACGGCAATGCGCGACGACATGGTCATCGCCTCTTCCTGGTCATGGGTCACGACCACGAAGGTGATGCCCACCTTCTCCTGGATGTTCACCAGTTCGAACTGCGTCTGCTCCCGCAGCTTCTTGTCCAGGGCACCCAGCGGTTCATCCAGCAGCAGCAGCTTGGGCCGCTTCACCAGGGCACGGGCCAGGGCCACGCGCTGCCGCTGCCCGCCCGAAAGCTGATGCGGCTTGCGCTTGCCGAACTGCCCCAGTTGCACAAGGTTCAGCGCGTCGGCCACCCGCTCCTTGATCTCCGCCGCCGGCACCTTGTCCTGATGCAGGCCGAAGGCGATGTTGGCCTCCACGCTCATATGCGGGAACAGGGCGTAGGATTGAAACATCATGTTCACGGGCCGCTCATAGGGCGGCACGTTGGACATATCGACGCCATCGATGAAGATCTTGCCCTCGGTCGGACGCTCAAACCCCGCCAGCATGCGCAGCAAGGTGGTCTTGCCAGAGCCGGAGCCGCCCAGCAGGGAGAAGAATTCTCCGCGATAGATCGACAGGGAAACATCGTCGACGGCGGTGAAATCGCCGAACTTCTTCGTCACCTTCTCGATACGGACATAGGGCTTCTCATTCGGGTCCCGCCAAGGTTCCAGCTTGGTCTGGGTCCGCGAGGGCTGCGCATTGGCCATGTCCGTATATGTCCCTGTCCGGTTGGCGATATCGGTAGGTGGCGTGGCTTTTCACGCACCGCACAATTCTACACGCGACGATAGCCAGACGGATAGGGGGAGCGTGTGCAAACCGGCACTTTTCACGCAAGCCCGCCGGCCAAGGCCATTAATGCCGCCTGATCCATACGCCAGGACTGCCATCCGGCCTCCGGTTGGCCCCCCAGGGACCTGTAGAATCGCATGGCGGCCTGATTGTCGGGCAGCACCAGCCAGTGAAGGCGCGGGGCACCGATGGTGCAGGCATAGGATGCCACCGCCTGCATCAGGGACAGAAGGGCCGGGATGTCGGCGGCTTGAAAATCACGCACCGTGACGGCGGACACCATGATCAGGCCGCCGCCTCTGCGCTGGCACCTTCATAGCTGAACCCCTCATCGGCCCAGCCCGTCATGCCGCCGATCATCAGCTTCACCGGTCGCCCCAACCCGGCCAGCCGCAGCGCACCCTTGTCGGCACCATTACAGTGCGGGCCGGCGCAATAGACGACGAACAGCGTATCTGCGGGATATTCCGCCAGCCGCTTTTCCGTCAGATCCAGGACGGGAATGTTGATGGCACCCGGCACATGCGATGCGGCAAAGGCCTTGCGCCCGCGCACATCAACCAGGACGAATCCGGGTGTGCCAGAGGCAAAGGCGGCATGGACATCGGCGCAATCGGTTTCCAGCGACAGCCGCTTCTGGAAATGGGCGACAGCGTCTTCTGACGGGGCGGCGGGAATGCGGGTCACTTCGTTCGACATCGGATCAACCTGTCCTGGGTTTCGATGGGCGCAGGATGGCGTCAATCCCCCCTTCGCAAAACACTCGCGCTGCCATAAAATGTCGAAATCATGCCAAAGCAAAAGCCCCCCGTCGATCCACCCAACCGCACCGTCGCCATCCTGGCCTATGACGGGCTTTGCACTTTCGAGTTCGGGATCGCGGTGGAGGTGTTCGCCCTGCCCCGGCCCGAACTGGGGCCTGACTGGTACCGTTCCATGGTGGTGGCCGCCGAACCCGGCCCGCTATCGGCCATGGGCGGCATCCGTGTGTCGGTCGATGGCGACCTGTCACTGCTGAACGGGGCCGGAACCATCATCGTGCCGGGATGGCGGTCGGCGGGCGCGCCGGTGCCGGAAGATTTATGTCTGGCCCTGCGCACCGCCCATGAGCGGGGGGCGCGGCTGGTGTCCATCTGCTCCGGTGCCTTCGTACTGGCGGCGGCGGGGCTGCTGTCAGGACGGGATGCCACCACCCATTGGCGGTATGAGGCGATCCTGGCCGAACGCCATCCCGACATCCGCTACCGCCCCGGCCTTCTTTATATCGATCATGGCGATGTGTTGACCTCCGCTGGCAGTGCGGCGGGTCTGGACCTGTGCCTGCATATCGTGCGCAAGGATTTCGGGGCCGCCATCGCCAATCAGGTGGCGCAACGTCTGGTCCTGTCGTCCCACCGCGACGGCGCGCAGAAACAGGTGCTGGACCGACCCGTGCCGACGGAACATGAGGGTCGGCGGCTTTCCCCCCTGCTGGACCGGTTGCGTCAGGAGTTGGACCGCGACCACGCCCTGCGCGATCTGGCCGACAGCGTAGGCATGAGCCTGCGCACCTTCATCCGCCGCTTCCAGGACCTGACGGGTCTGTCACCCGGCGAATGGCTGCTGCGCGAACGGGTGGCGCGGGCCGAACAGTTGCTTACAGAAACAGACGCCAGCGTAGAGGATGTGGCGACGGCCTGCGGGTTTCCCACCGCCGCCGCCCTTCGCTACCATTTCCGCAACCGGATCGGGGTGGCCCCGGCGCGGTATCGGAAAGCCGCCGCACCATCCGTCGCCTGAATGAAAAAACCCCGCCGGCACGAACCGGCGGGGCTTTTCATGCAAAGGCGCAGGGATGGACCGTTTCCGCCTATACGAAGGCGAAATTGGCTGCACTCAGCGCGACGGGTTCGACACCGACCAGACGGATGGAATTGCCTCCACCCAGGTCGATGATGCAATCCGCGCCTTGTGCAGACAGAGCCGCCAGAACCTGATCAAAGCTGGTGATGCCCGAAATTCCTGACAGGACAATAACATCGCCGCCGCCTGCCGTGAAATCCAGGATCCGGTCGGCGCCACTGCCGCCGGTGAACAGGAAATGATCAGCCCCGGCACCACCGGACAGGACATCATCCCCCGCCCCACCCATCAGCGTGTCATCACCCAGCCCGCCGACCAGCGTATCCTTGTCCGTCACGCTGGTCGGAAACAGTGACTGCCGGTCATGCGTGTCGAAAATCAACCGACCGCCGACCAGAAGGTCGAACCGCCCCTCCCATTGCGCGCCCCAGCTGGTCAAAAGCGTGGCATCCGTCGCATTCTGGGCAAAGCCATTGATGGCAAGTGACTTGATGAACAGGTTGCGGTCCTCGGTGCCCACGGCACCGTCATTGGCAAACTCGATCTCCAGTGAATTGACCGTCACCGCCATATCGATGGTGAAGGTCAGGGTCTGGGTCTGCCCGGCACCGTTCACGGCGGTGACGAATTGGGCGGGTCCCACCCGTTCGCCATTGACCCGCAGATAGACCTGGGGGCCGATACCGCCGGCAAGATCGCCCGCCGCCACCATGCTGATCGTATGGTGGGTGGGTTGAACCAGCGACGCCGGGCCGCCTGTCAGCAGGTCATTGCCGGCCCCGCCCCACAGGCTGTCATCGCCGATGCCGCCGGACAGCGTGTCATGATGGTAACCACCATCCAACCGGTCGGCGGCGGCATCGCCGAACAGCAGCAAGCCTTGCCCTTGCTGGGCGTGGTTATAGCCATTGGTGATCACCTGTTCCGCCGGTTTGCCCTGCGGCGTGTAGTCGGTGGCGCTCACACCCTGCGCGGTCAGTTGATCCACGGGGATGGCGTGCCAGGACCAGATGAAGGAACCGTCCAGCCATTGGCCGCCGAACTTCGTCATCACCTGGAACAGGGCGGTGTAGGCATCGGCCTGTTCAGCCAGATCGACGATGCCGCCACCGCCGAACACGCCGGGATCCTTGTTGGTGCCATCCAGGCTGCGGAAACCGACCTCGGTGAAAACCACCTTCTTGCCATACTGTTCCGACAGGTCCTTATAGGCCTCCATGGCGGTACGGTTGCCATACAGGATCTTGACCCAGTCATGGGTGCTGTTGATGTCGGTCCAGGCGGCGACCATCTGTTCGACCGTCGGGTTGTCGCCATGGGTCAGGGGGATATAGGCATCGACGCCGATGACATCGACCAGATCCCAGAAGCTGACCTTCAGCACATCCATATAGGTCGCGGCATAGGTCAGGGGACCGTCATAGACGGCACGCACAGCCTGCACCAGATCGGCCCAGTAATTGTAATAGGCCGGGCCCGTCAGGCTGTCCAACTCGGTGCCGATGCACAGCATCTCTGCCCCGGTTTCCTGCGCCAGTGCTGCCCATTGCAGCATGTTCTGCTTGTAACTGGCGAACCAGGCGGCGGGGTCGCTGGGCCTGAATTCGGCACGCCAGTCGCCGGACTGTGTGTCAACATGCGGCTTAAGCATCACCTTCAGCCCGTCCTCATGCGCCTGATCGATGGCATGACGGGTGCTGTCCAGGGTTTCACTGCGCCCCGTCACCGGCCCCATGCTGGTAGACGTCAGGTTCTGGGCATAGAAGGTGGGGATGATGGCGACGCTGTTCGCACCCGTCGCCACCACTTCTGTCAGGGCCGCGTCGGAGCCGGCACCGGCATAGCGGTTCTGCACATAGGAGGGGAAGCTGATCCCCTCCCAGCTGAAGATCTGCGTGCCGGACGCCACGGGGCCGCCGCCTGTGCCGCCACCATTATTGCCGCCGCCATTGTCCCCGCCGCCGGGGGGCGGATTGGCAAAGGTGAACCAACTGGCCTGCGGTTCGCTGACACCCGTCAGTTCGATGCTGCCACCATTGGGCAGGGCGATGCTGCGGCCTGTCGCCGTCGCACTGATCTGCAACTGCGCCAGACCGGTGATGCCCAGTTCGGTCAGGTCGATACGGTCGCCCTGGGCCGCGTTGAAATCGGTGATCCGGTCATGGCCGTTATTCAGACCGAAGCGGAAGACATCGCCGCCAGTGCCGCCTGACAGAACATCATCGCCCACACCGCCATCGACCGTGTCGGCCCCGTCCGACGCCGTGATCGTGTCGTTACCGGCCAGACCGTGCAGCACATTGGAACCGACATTGCCAGTGATGACATTGTCCTGATTGTTGCCCCGGCCCTGCAACGGCGCACTGCCTGCGAGGGTGAGGTTCTCGACCTCGGCGGCCAGGACATGGTCGACATAGGCCACAACCTCGTCCACCCCCTGCCCGGCACTCTCCACCACCTGATCACCGGCGTTGCGGACAATGAAAGTGTCGTTGCCGGCACCGCCGACCAGCGTGTCGGCCACACCGGCCACATTCTGGCCGCCATCAATGGTATCCGCACCCGCACCGCCATCCAGACGGTTGGCCCCGGCATTACCGGTCAGGATGTTGGCCACACCATTGCCGGTGCCATTGATATTGCTTGTCCCTGTCAGGGTCAGGTTTTCAAGCCCATCGGCAAGCGTGTAGGAAAACCCAGCCTTCACCAGATCATTGCCGGCGCTGTCGGCAATGCTGTCGGCGGCGCTGTCCAGGATATAGGTATCGTCACCATCACCACCGGACAGAAGATCGGCACCAGCCCCGCCATCCAGGATATCGTTGCCGGCACCGCCCAACAGGCTGTCATTGCCATCGCCGCCCGACAACACGTCGTCACCGGCACCGCCAGCCAATGTATCGGCACCCGCCTCCCCGGAAAGGCGGTCGGCACCATCGCCGCCCGTGATGCTGTCGGCACCGGACCCACCGGTCAGGGTATCGTCACCACCGGCACCGATGATGCTGTCCGGCCCGGCACCGCCGGTCAGGCTGTCGGCACCCTCCGTGCCGTTCAGTGCGACGCCCGGTGCCGGTGCGAACATGTCGGCACGTTCCGACACGTCGTAACGCAGGCGCGCATTGTACCAAAGGTCCCAGGAGCCGGACAGGTTCTCTCCCCAGGGGGTCAAAATCCGGCCATCGGCAGCGGTTACCGCCGCACCATTCACGGTCAGCGACTGGATATAGAGATTGCGGTCGCCCCCCACCCCGTCATTGCTGAATTCAATCTCCAGCGAGGTGATCTCTGCGGGGGTGGTGAAGGTGAACAGCAAGTCCTGCGGTGCCGCCCCGCTCCACCGCGCGGCGGTGACATACTGGGCGGGTCCCACCCGTTCCCCGTTCACGCGCAGATAGACCTCTGCGCCGATATTATTGGCAAGGTCGGCCCAGGCCTGAACCCGAACGACGCTTTCCGCACCGGGCCGGACTGGCCCGTCGAACAGGAACCAGCCGGTCGCCGGCGTGGCCGTACCGTCAATATGGATCGTGCCACCGCCCGGCAGGCTGACCAACGTGCCGGTGGCGTCGCGCGACAGGGTCAGCCGGTCAAAACCGCTGACCCCGGTTCCGCGCAGATCAACGCGGTCGCCTGCCGTGGCGTTGAAATCGGTGATGACATCGGCACCGCCACCGGGACGGAACAGATCCGCCCCCTGCCCACCCGTGAAACGGTCAGCCCCGGCGCTGCCGGTCAGTGTGTCATTGCCGGCTGTGCCGGTCACCGCATTCTGCGACCGGCCACCGAAAATGTCTGTGCGACCGGAAAGATCGTAGCCCAACTTGGCGCTGAACCAGAGGTCCCAGCTACCCGCCTGCACACCCCAGGGTGCCATGACGGAGGATTGCGCGGCTGTCAGGGCCACACCATTGATGGACAGGCCGTGGACATGCAGACTGGTATCGCCATTCACGCCGTCAACAAACTCCAGCTCCACCTTGGATACCGTGTCGGGCGTATCGAAGGTAAAGGTCAGTTCCTGCGTCGTACCACCCCAGCGCCATGCCGACACTGTCTGTGGCGTCCCGACCCGCACCCCATTGACCAGGAGATACACCACGGCGCCGGCTGACCCGCTGGTCCCCTGCGATGCCGTCAGCCGAAGAACGCTTTGTCCCGATTCCAAGGTCGCCATTTTCTGCTCACCACAAATGGTCACGCACAATGCTGGTACAGGCGCGCAGACCTTCTATCATCATAGAATAAAATCTGATCGCGCCTGCCGCATCTGGCCAATGCCGGGCATTACTGTCAATATTTACGATGCAACTACATACGAAATAGAGATGTTATATTGGATTTTATGCTAAAATTATTAATAGACGCTGAAACATATGAAATATAATCTGACTTTCAGATTTTATTTTATCGATTATTTACAACCATATTTTTCGCACTTTAAGGCCTCGCCTTGATCAACCTTCCCTGGACGGAAGGCACCAAAACGAAAAACGCCGGCGGGAAGCCCGCCGGCGTTCTCAAACACAATATTTGCAAAGGATCGATCAGCGACCGGTCTTGATCTTGGTCCAGGCGCGGGTGCGTTCACGCTCCGCCTTCTGGTTGATCTGCTTCACGGTGAAGAACTTAGCCATCACATCCTTGGGCGGGAAGATGGCCGGGTTCTTGGCAATCTCCTGATCCATCAGCGGCCAGGAGGCCGGGACGGCATTGGCATAGGCCACGAAGTCGGAGATGCCGGCCATGGCCTTCGGCTCCAGCACGTAATTGATGAAGGCGCTGGCGGTCGCGACATTGGCACCGGCCGGGATCGTCATCATGTCGAACCAGACCTGGGCACCTTCCTTGGGGATGGAATAGGCGATGGTGAACTTGGCCTTGGCCTCTTCGGCGCGGGCCTTGGCCTGGAACACGTCACCGGAATAGCCCACAGCGACGCAGGCGTCACCAGTGGCCAGCGGGTCGATCACCGACGGCACGAAGGTCTTGATATAGGGGCGGATGGCCAGCATGGCCGCCTCGGCCTTCTTCGTGTCTTCCGGGCTTTCCGAATTCGGATCCAGGCCCTGTGCCTTGAACACGGACGGCAGAACGTCGGTCTGGCTGTCCAGGAAGACGATGCCGCAGGCGGCCAGCTTCTTGGCATTTTCCGGCTTGAAGACCACATCCCAGCTATCAACATTCACGCCGGGCAGCAGCTCCTTTACCTTCTCGACATTGTAGCCGATGCCGATGGTGCCCCACTGATAGATGATGCCATATTCATTGCCGGGGTCCGTCGATTCGACCAGTTTCATCAGGGCCGGATCGACATTCTTCAGATTGGGGATCTTGGACTTGTCCAGCTTCTGGATGGCCTTGGCCTGGATCAGCTTGCGCATCGTCGGTTCCGCCGACGGCACAGCCACGTCGTAGCCGGAATTGCCAACCAGCAGCTTCGATTCCAGCGTCTCCAGATCGGTGAAGACGTCATACTGCGTCTTGATCCCGGTCGCCTTGGTGAAATCGTCCAGCGTGGTCTCGCCGATATAATCGGCCCAGTTATAGATATTGACCTTCTTTTCCTGGGCCATGGCCGTATGGCCGACGGCGATGGCGGCAACCATGCCGATGGCGCCGATCACATGCTTCAGCTTCATCAAGGACCCCCAATCAGATCGGACGCCCGCTTGGCACGGGACCGCCCCGGTAGGTGGGTGCTGCTGCCCGCAGCACCCTGGACAGCGGGCATTGCACATAGCCGCCAGTGCCTTGTCAATGATGATGGATTTGCCTTGTGTCGTAAGGGGATGCGACATCCTATGTCCTATGGCATAAGCGTGCCGCAGATGCCCTTTCCGGGGGCAGTTTCTGCTGTCTGGAGGTCATGTTTTGCGCAACATACAGGAGCCGCCCTTCGGCACGCACGCCCCCGGCACCCTGCCCCGGCTGCTGACCGATCTGTGCCAGGGACTGCCCGTCACGCCGGCGGGCCGGCGGCTGGCCTTGTGGCTGCGCAAGGTGGCGATGGTGCTGCAAGGCCCGGTGTTCGATGTGGCAGTGCGCGGCATCCATCTGCGTCTGCATCCCGGCGACAATGTCGGGGAACGCAAGTTCCTGTTCATGCCGCAATTCTTTGACCCGGAAGAAATGGCGCTGCTGTCGCAGCGTTTGCCGCGCGACGGCACCTTTGTCGATATCGGGGCCAATGTCGGGCTCTACACCCTGAACGC
Organism: Niveispirillum sp. CC-CTL257; assembly: GCF_059489915.1. Classification (NCBI taxonomy): domain Bacteria; kingdom Pseudomonadati; phylum Pseudomonadota; class Alphaproteobacteria; order Rhodospirillales; family Azospirillaceae; genus Niveispirillum; species Niveispirillum sp. CC-CTL257. The sequence continues at coordinate 884,081 of NZ_JCAJXE010000001.1, read as the reverse complement.
CGCCCGTTTCCTGGGGCCGGCGGGCCGTATTCTGGCGGTGGAGCCGGGGCCGGAGGCGGCACGCCGCCTGTGCTTCAATCTATCGCTGAACCGCACGGACGCCGCCATCACCCATGCCGACTGTGCCATCGGGGCGGAGGAAGGCGTGATGGGGCTTTATCTGGATGACAGCAACCTGGGCGGTTCCTCCCTGGTTCGCGACCATGGCGGCAAATCCACCCCCGTGCGCGTGCGCCCCCTGGTTGATGTACTGGCAGAGGCCGGGATCACCCGCATTGACCTGTTGAAGATCGATATCGAAGGGGCGGAGGACAAGGCCCTGCTGCCCTTCTTCGATCAGGCCCCTGAGAGCCTTTGGCCGCGCGTGATCATCATCGAACGGTCGGAAGAAAGCTGGACCGGTGATCTGCTGGGCCGATTTAAGGCGGCGGGATACAGGAGCTTCGGCAGCAGCAAAATGAATTGGCTGTTTGAACGGTGAGGTTGATCCCGGCGGCGGCGAATATCCGCCGCCGCCGGAACCGCCGCCGTTACCAAGTCATCTTGACCTTGGCATAGTAGAAGCCGCCGTTGAAACCGAACGGCGAGAAATTGGAATACTGAGCAAAGCCGTTCGGGTTGGCGCCCGGAATGACCAGATCAGTGTAATTGTCGAACACATTGTTCACACCGGCGGAGATCGACAGATTCTCCGTCAGGTCGTACCCGACATCGATATCGGCCACCCATTCAGCCCCGAAGGTCTGATCCAGTGCGGCATTGGCATTGCGTGAGGTGAACTTGCCATAGCGCGTGCCACGGACAGTCACGTTGAGATCTTCATACTGCCAGCTGGCAGACAGGTTGATCTTGTTCTCCGGCTGGGCTTCCTCGAACCGACCTTCCTCCACGCGGGAGAAGCGGGTCAGTTGCAGGCCAACCGTGCTGAGCGTGGACGGGTTGGGCTTCACGTTCAACGTCTTGGTATCGTTGAAATTGACGCCCGCCGTCAGGTTCAGGGTGCCGGCACTGTCCAGATCGGCGCGGTAGGTGCCGACGATATCGACGCCGCGCGTGCGGGTATCGATGGCATTGGTGAAGAAGCGCCCACCGGTCACGCCGGCAAAGCCGCGCGCCGTCAGGAAGTTCTGCACCGCCGTACCCGTCAGGTTCTCCGACAGGACGATACGGTCATCAATACGGATCTGATAGGCGTCAACCGTCAGGCTGGCGTTCGGGAACGGGTTGGAGGTGAAGCCCAGGCTGTAATTGATCGACTTTTCCGGCTTCAGGTCTTCAGCACCCAAGGCCTGGGCCGCCGGGTCATTGACGCGGAAGGTGCGGATTTCAAACGGCACACCACCGATGAAGTTGGTGGCCGTGGAGGAGAAGTAGCTCTGCTGCAAGGAAGGCGCGCGGAAGCCGTTGGACACCGCACCACGCAGGCCGAACGCATCCGTCACATCGTACTTGAAGGCGAACTTGCCCGACCCGGTCCAGCCGAAATCGGAATAATGTTCGACACGGCCTGCCACGCTGACCAACAGCATGTCCGACAGCTTGGTTTCCATGTCGAGATATGCCGCATAGCTGTGGCGATCGACATCGACCTCATCGCTGGGTCGGAAGCCGGGGAAGCCCTGGGCGCCGGGTGCCGGCTGGGCACCGACGGCGCTGGTGGAGCCGCCATCCAGCACCTTCACGCCGCCATCTTTCCAGCTATCCTCATCCCCTGCCCCCAGTTCATAGCCTTCGGTGCGGTATTCCAGACCGGCGGAGACGCTGAGGGCGGAGGGCAGACCGACATCCATATCGCGCGAGACGTCGGCATTGATCACGCCCTGGGTGTAGAGCAGATCACCGGCATAGAAGCTGCGGCGGCTGTTGGTGCCATAGGTGGCGTTCAGGGTGTTTTCCACGCTGAACGGGAAATCATTGCGGCCATAGGTGCCGGAAATGTCGTACCGCGTTTCGCCAGCATCCCCCTTCACGCCCACCGCCACCGACATATCGTCGATGTCCGACGTGATGAAGGGCAGGAAACCGTCGGGATAGATGGCGCGGACATTGTTCGGGTCGCGCGGACGCCGCCAGGTGGCACCGGCCTTACCTTCGCGCTTGTTGTAATTGCCGAAAGAGTAGAGTTCGGCACCGCCCAGCGGCAAGCCCAGATTATAGACAATATTATAGTCGGTGACGTCGCTGTCGCCGTACCAGAAATTGTCGGTGCGGTTGATCGTCGCCTCACGCGGGTCGGGCGCACCACCGGCCAGATTGTTATATTGCTGGCGAATATCGGCGGCCTGACGGTTGGTATGGGCGCGGTCGCGATATTCAGCGGTCAGGTTCAGATAGCCGCCATTGCCAATGGTCGCCCCGGCATTGGAGGCGAAATGATAGACGTCGCCATCGCCCTCATAGGTCTGACCATAGGAGGCGAAGGCCGACCCGCCCTCATTATTGTCCTTCAGGATGATGTTGATCACGCCGGCGATGGCATCGGAACCGTACTGTGCCGCCGCCCCATCGCGCAGCACCTCGACCCGGCGGATGGCGGAAGCGGGAATGGCGTTCAGGTCGGCACCGGTAGAGCCGCGACCGACCGAGCCGTTCAGGTTCAGCAACGCCGTATTGTGACGCCGCTTGCCATTGATCAGGACCAGGGTGTGGTCGGGCGACAGGCCGCGAAGCGTGGCCGGGCGGATATGGTCGGTGCCGTCAGTGATGGTCGGCTGCGGGAAATTGAAGGAGGGCACCAGTGCGTTCAGGACCTTGTTGACCTCGCCCAGGCCAGACCGCTCCAGTTCGCCTGCATTGATCACGTCCACCGGCACCGGCGATTCAGCCAGGGTACGGTCGGCGCGGCGCGTACCGGTAACGACAATTTCCTCAATATCGCTCGCGGGCTGCTGCGCCTGGGCGCCCCCCGCCACCGTGAGGAACCCGGCCAGCGCCGTACCAACCATAAGCCACTGCTTACTCATGAGTTCTTCTCCCAACTTTTTTCAGTCGCCGCCCCATTTGGAACGACTGAGCACCCAGGAACGATAACTTATCCTGGTCTGTTGGGAAGGTGAGGACGCTTAACCGGCTGTTAATATTGCAGTAGTGTGACGCAATAGGCGCAGGGGCTTACCCCCGCGCGCGCATCAGGCGGGCCTTGTCGCGCTGCCAGTCGCGTTCCTTCTCCGTCTCGCGCTTATCGCCCTTGTTCTTGCCCTTGGCCACCCCGATCTCGACCTTGGCCTTGCCCCGGTCGTTGAAATAGATCGACATGGGCACCAGGGTCATGCCCTGGCGCGCGATGGCGGTCAGCATCTTCACCAGTTCCCGCTTGCGGACCAGCAGCTTGCGCGGACGCTTGGGATCGTGCTGCAGCCAGGCCCCGGCCTGGCCATATTCGGGAATGTAGGAATTGACCAGGAACAGCTCGCCCCCGATTTCACCGGCATAGGCTTCCAGGATGGAGGCCTTGCCGCCGCGCAGTGACTTCACCTCCGTGCCGGTCAGCATGATGCCGGCCTCCACCGTATCCTCGATAAAGTAATCGAAGCGGGCCCGGCGGTTCTGTGCCGCCAATTTGCGCTCGGGCGCGTTGTTCGCCATCGCTGGAAAAATCCGATCAGAAAAGAAAACGTCCCCCCTGTTATGGGGGGACGCATCTGTAAGTTCAATGGAATCAGCGGATCAGATCAGGCCTGCCTTGCGCATCGCGGCCTCAACGACCGTCCGGCCCTCGGTGCTGCAGGGCACCAGCGGCAAGCGGACATCCGGCGTAGACTTGCCCAGCAGGCTGGCTGCGTACTTGACCGGGGCCGGGCTGGTTTCCACGAACATGGCCTGATGCAACGGCAACAGGATGTCGCGGATACGGGCCATCTCGACCAGATCGCCGCGCTGCCACGCCTCATGCAGCTGCGAACACAGGGCGGGTGCGACATTGGCCGTGACGGAGATGCAACCCACCCCACCCTGGGCCAGGAAGCCCGTAACGGTGGCATCCTCGCCCGAAAGCTGGCAGAAGTCGGGCCCGATCTCGACACGGGTGCGAAGCGGGCGGGCCAGATCGGCCGTCGCGTCCTTCACACCGACGATATTGGGGAGCTTCGCCAGCCGCGCCATGGTTGCGACAGACATGTCGATGACGCTGCGGCCGGGGATGTTGTAGATGATGATGGGCAGATCGACGGCGTCATGGATGGCCTTGTAATGCTGATAAAGACCTTCCTGCGACGGCTTGTTGTAATAAGGTGTGACGATCAGGGCGGCGTCGGCACCAGCCTCCTTGGCGTGACGGGTCAGGGCGATGGCCTCTTCCGTCGAATTGGAACCGGTGCCGGCGATCACGGGCACCCGGCCCTTCGCCACCTCAACGGTCAGGGAGACGACCAGACGATGTTCCTCATGGCTGAGCGTCGGCGATTCGCCGGTCGTACCCACGGGAACCACGCCGTGGGTCCCCTGTTTGATCTGCCAGTCCACGAAGTCCTTGAACGCCACCGCATCCACCTTCCCCTCACGGAACGGCGTGATCAGTGCGACGATGGAACCCTTGAACATGGCAAGACACTCCGGTCAGAACGAATGAAGGCGCGAACCTTAAACAGCCGCAATCCCCGAAACAAGGCGGCAGGCCGTGCCCTGGCGGCGATGCTGATCTGTCTGGGTATCGGGCTTGGCGGCACCGGATTGGCACAGGCGGCCGGAACGACCAGCGATGTCGGCATCTATAAACAGGCCCTTCGCGCCGCCGATCAGGGCAAGTTGGACGAGGCACAGCGCATCGTTCGCCGCGCGCCCGACGATCTGGCCTCACAGCTGATCTTGTGGATGAGCCTGACCCAGGGCGGCAGCGACGCCAGCTGGGATTCCGTCACCGGATTCATGAAGCGCCATCCCGACTGGCCCAATCAGGCCGCCCTGCGCCGCAATGCCGAGGCAAAGATGCCGTCGGACATGCCTTATGCGCAGGTCCGGGAATGGTTTGAGAAGAACCCGCCTTTGACCCTGATTGGCCTGGGCCGTTATGCCGACGCGCTGATGGAGACGGGATCGTCGGACAAGGCCATCGAGTTGATCCGTGATCGCTACATCAATGGCAGTTTCGGCGCGCAGGAAGAGCGGGATTACCGCCAGCGCTATGTCGGCCTGCTGCGCCCGTCCGACCATGCTGCCCGTCTGGATCAACTGATCTGGGCGGATAAGATCGATGAGGCACGGCGCGTCATGCCCCTGGTCGATCCCGGCCGGCAGGCGGTGGCGGAGGCGCGGATCGCCATGGCGGCGCAGTCGCCCGGCGTGGATGGCGCGCTGCGCCGTGTGCCGGCCAGCCTGCAAAACGATCCCGGACTGCAATATGACCGGACCCGCTGGCGCCGCCGCAAGGACATGGACGATGGCGCCATGGAGGTGCTGGCCACCAAGCCGGCGGAGGAACAGGCCCATGCCGCCGACTGGTGGGTCGAACGCCATATCCTGGCCCGCCGGCTGATGGAAAAGGAACAATATGCCCGTGCTTATGAACTGGTGGCGGGGCATGCCACCAAGGATGGGTTGGGCTTTGCGCAAGCAGAGTTCCTGGCCGGCTGGCTGGCCCTGCGCAAGCTGAACCAGCCCGATCAGGCCCTGAAGCATTTCGAAGCCCTGTTCCGGGGCACCAGTTCCCCTGTCAGCCGGTCACGCGGCGCCTATTGGGCGGGTCGGGCGCTGGAGGCGATGGGTGACAAGGAACGGGCCGCCACTTGGTTCGATACCGCCACCACCTATGGCGGCACCTTCTATGGCCTGCTGGCCGTCGACCATCTGGAACGCCTGCCCGGCAGCGCCCTGCCGGTGGAGCCGGAGCCGACAGACGAACAGCGCCGAGCCTTCGACAAGCGAGAGATGGTGCGCCTCACCCGCCTGCTGGCCCGCATCGAGGGGCCGGACAGCGACCGCACCACCCTGTTCCTGCGCAAACTGGCCGCCGATGCCAAGACGGGCGAGGAATACCGGATGGTGGGCGAACTGGCCCTGGCGCTGAAGCGCAAGGATCTGGCCGTCACCACCTCGCGTGCGGCATGGCAGGATGGCTTTGTGCTGCGCCATGCGGGCTTCCCGCTGCTGGACATGAAGCCGCCATCGCGGCCCGAAGCAGCCCTGATCCATGGCATCATCCGCCAGGAAAGCAATTTCGTGGCCGATGCCGTCAGTTCAGCCGGGGCGCGCGGTCTGATGCAGGTGATGCCGACCACGGCGGCCGGCGTGAACCGCACGCCGCAGCCCAAGCCCGCCGCAGCCGGGTCGAAGAACGCCAAGAACAAGAAGCAGGACGCCAAGACAAAGAAGCCGCCCGCCAAACAGCCACCCAAGACCAGCAGCACGGCCAACCGCCTGACCGCCGACCCCCGATACAATGTCGAGACAGGGTCGGCCTATTTGGCCGATCTGGTGGACCGGTTCGGCGGGTCCTATGTTCTGGCCATTGCGGCCTACAATGCCGGCCCCGGACGGGTGGCCGGGTGGTTGCGCGATTATGGCGACCCGCGCGGCCCCGGAGTCGATGTCATCGACTGGATCGAGACCATGCCGATCTATGAGACTCGGAACTACGTACAGCGTGTTCTGGAAAATGTTCACCTCTATCGGGCCCATCTCGGGCACCCGGCGATTCGGATGACATTGGATCTGGAACGTGGAGCCGCCACCAACGGCTGATCACGAAGGGACTAATCCCTATTTCCGCGCGCCAAAATCCGGGCGGCAGGCGATGATGGTCACAGCTTTGCCATCATTCCCGCCGTCCGGAGCCTTCAATGCCGGCCCAGCCGATTACCCATCACATCCGCGAGGCCGCTTTGGTCCATGCCCGCCTGCTCGACCGGCTCATCGCCGAGACGGAGATGGAAATTGCCCGGGATCACAAGCCTTTCGTTTCAGAAAGTCTGCGGGAATGGCTGGGCGTCCTGCGGGCGGAACGCCAAGTCTATGGCATGGCTTCGACACTTCTTGTCAGCGACATTGAAAATGCCGCTTGACGCGGGCCCTAGATTCCGGATTTTCATCTTGAAAATTCGGTTCTAACGCTAGGCATGTGGCAAATTCGCTCAATGTCCGGATTCGCGAAGTTGATTTATCGACAAGCGGCGCGGATGTGGTAGTATAATTGATGTTAAATACCCGCATGGGCCGAAGAACCCCCGCTCTGGCAGTTCGCGTTGGATTTATTGCGGCGTCTGGTTGTTCAATTTGCCGCGCAAGACAACCGAGGGGAGGTTATCCTAATAGAATTTGAGGCGCATTCTGGTTTTGCTGCCGTGAATTGGCTGACCAAAGTCGCTTGTGTGTGTGCGGAACATACAAGTGATGGACAGTCCGGCTAAAATCACAGATATTGCCATACCATAGCATGCGGGCGATTTGGGCCGCGTACTTGCGTGAGCGATCCATGTGGTCCAGTGACCAAAGAAGGTCTGAGTGCTTTTGATGACGTTGGAGGCGAAGTACCGCCCCAGGGTCGAGATGATGCAAAGAATGGTGATCTCTGATCGTCACGGAACAAATTGCGTGACGCGGTGTTTCACAGGAACGCGGAATAGGGGGCTATAGAGTTCTATGCCGAGACGGAGCAAAAATGCAGCGGTCGCTGCGCTTGAGACGGTGATCGAGAACCATGTGGCCGGCCGTATAAGACTTCGTCGCGGCCTTTTAGGAATGAGCCAGTCTGACCTTGCAAAGGCACTGGGCATCACTTTCCAGCAGGTTCAGAAATACGAACGCGGGTCGAACCGCGTTTCTGTCGGCAAGCTGTATCGACTGGCTGACATCTTGGATGTACCGCTGACCTTCTTCTTCGATGGTCTGGATGTTCCCGACATGCGGCGACCGCCGGAGAGCTTCGCCGCCACGGCTGAAGGTTCCTCCCCGATCCTGTCCCGCCGCGAGTTGGATCTGCTTCGCGCGTGGAAATCCGCCCCCGAAGAGGTGGCCGACGCTGTGGGTTCCCTGCTGCGCGCCGTTTCCCCGAATGCTGGTTACGACGAGGAAGCTGCCGCCGCCGCCGCCGCCAACCGGCAATACAGCGCACCTGTAGAGGCATCGGCAGCGCCGGTGGTTGAGGCCCCCCGCCGTCGTGGCCCGGTCCCCGGCAGCAAGCGCCAGCCCAAGGTGCAGGAAGATGCCGCAGCAGCCGCATCCAATGGCCGCCGGCGCCGTGGTGCCATCTGGGACCCGGCTGATATTCGCGACTATGGCGAAGGCGAAGGCGACTGAGCCCTGACTGAAAATACGAAAGCCCCGGCGATGAAAGTCACCGGGGCTTTTTTATATTGGTCGCCAATTAACTGGTGGTGAATATTTACAACAAAACCGGCTAAGGTTTTTTGTAACTCTCGATACGAGTTGCCATTCCTGGAAACCGGTCGTTTCTCAAATGGACACAGCCCCGTAGCAAATTTCACGCATGGAATGACAGCCAGACGTTAAAGCTGTCATGCAGCGCATCAATGGTGATGCCCTGTCCACGCTTCACCGCAAACGGCCGATCCGGCAGGTAGAAACCGGGCTGCCAGCCGCTGGCCGGACTGTCCACGAAGGGGCTGTTCTCGAACGTCACGCCGCCGCCGAAATCCAGCCAGACCCATTGCGCCAGGGCGGCACATCGGCCTTCGGCGTTGGCGGGCAGGATGAAGCGGACCTGTTCCGATGCAGGGATAGGATCGCCCGTGAAATCAAACACGAAAGGATCCGCCGCCACCGACAAAGCAACCGGCTGAACCAGCCGCGCATCATAGCGCACCGACCGTGGGTACAGCCGGTTGAAGGCCGACAGGTCAAAGCCGCTGGTCGGTCCCGTAAACAGATGCATTTCCAGCAGTGCACCACCGGCCAGGGCGCAGCGCACGCCGCCACGCGCCGGCAGGATGCGGGCATCCGGCTTCAATAGGCGGGCACGGGCATCGGCCACCGCCGGAATGATGCGCTCGGACAGGAAGTCGCTGGCCACAATCTCTGACAAAAGCACATCGGCCGGGCGCGGCAGGACGTCGCCCACCTGCAAGGCGGTCGACAGGGTATTGACCACGGTGATCCGGTCCGACAGGCCGTTGGCGGCGATGACAGCGCGCGCCGTCTCCGCGATCCAGGGCACCGCCTCGCAGGTCACGACCTGTGCGCCCGCCCGCGCCGCCATCATGGCCAGCAGGCCGGAGCCGGTGCCGATCTCCAGCACCAGATCGCCGGGCTTCACCTGCGCCTTGATCGCCGCTTCATAGGCATCATTGCGGGGCGCGTCATTGACCATCGGCACATGCCAAAGCGGCAGCATGCGGGTGCGCAGCTTGGATTGCAGCAGCTGCGCCTCGACAAAATCGGGCTTCAGGGCTAGGGCCTGGCCGACCTGCTCCAGAGCGTCTTCCAGCTTATCCTGCTCGCGATAGGTGGCGGCCAGATTGAAGCGGCCAACAGGGTCATCCGGCTCCACCGCCACTGATTTCTCAAAGGAAACCCGCGCCTCGTCCATGCGGTCCAGCTTCTGGTGGCACAGACCGATATTGAAGTTCAGGCCCCGAAAACTCGGATCGGCTTTTCCCGCCTTCTCAAAGGCCGTAAGCGCCTCGGCCCATTTCTCCTGCGCCTTCAGAACAAGGCCCAGATTCCAGGAAACCGGCGCCATGCCGGGGCGCAGCTTATCGATCTGGCGGTACAGTTTCTCGGCCTCCACCCAGCTTCCATCATTCTGGCGAGAAACGGCTTGGGCGAAGATGCGGTTGAGGTCCATGGCGGCTGCTTTTGGATCAAGGGGATATGCGCGATTGTGGCCCAGGCGATGCCGGCCAATCAACCATGATCGGTACTGGCAACACGCGGCGTTGGCGCTATGCTGCGCGCCCATTCGGTTCCCCATTATGGACGCCCCTGCCATGCCCCTGCCCGATGCGCACCCGGCCGTGAAGAAGCGGCGCAGCCAGTTGCTGAACCACCTGCTGGCCTATTTCATCTTCGCCGTCATCATCGTGCCGGTGAACTTCTTCATCACACCGGACAAGGTCTGGTTCTTCTGGCCGCTGGTCGGCTGGATGGGGCCACTGGCCCTGCACACGGCCTATGCGATGGGCATGTTCGACAAGAAGGGTTAAAGCCCCCGCGCCATGGCCCGCCACGCGATGTCGCGGCGGCAGAAGCCTTCCTTCCAGTCGATCCGGTCCACCGCCTCATAGGCCTTGGCGCGGGCATCGGCCACACGCGGGGCAATGGCGGTGACGCCCAGGACACGGCCGCCATTGGCCAGGATGGCACCGTCGGCCCCTTCCTTGGTGCCGGCATGGAAAATCTCCACACCATCCACCTGTCCCGCCTCGCCCAGGTTTCCGATGCGGGTGCCCTTCACATAGTCGCCCGGATAGCCCTCGGCAGCCATGACGACGCATAGGGCGGCCTCGTCATGCCATTCGGGGACCTGCCCCGACACGTCGCCCTGGGCCGCCGACAGCAGCAGCGGCACCAGATCGGATTTCAGGCGGCGCATCAGCACCTGACATTCCGGGTCGCCGAAGCGGACATTATATTCCAGCAGCTTGGGCACCGGCTGCCCATCCGGCCCGTCCACCACCATGATGCCGGCGAACAGCACGCCGATGAAGGGCTTGCCCTCCGCCGCCATGCCGCGCACGGTCGGCAGGATCATCTCTTCCATGATCCGCGCCTCAATGGCCGGCGTCAGGACGGGGGCGGGGCTGTAGGTGCCCATGCCGCCGGTATTGGGGCCTTGGTCGCCATCATAGGCGCGCTTATGATCCTGCGCGCCGGCCAGGGCGACGGCGTTGCTGCCGTCGCAGATGGCGAAGAAGCTGGCCTCCTCCCCATCCAGGAATTCCTCAATCACCAGTTCGGCCCCGGCATCGCCAAAGCGGCGGCCCACCATGGCCTCCTCGATGGCGGCATAGGCCTCATCCACGCTCTGGCAGATGGTGACACCCTTGCCGGCGGCCAGACCGTCGGTCTTCACCACGATGGGGGCACCGTGGCGGGCCACGAATTCCTTGGCTTCACCGATATCGGTGAAGCGGCCATAAGCGGCGGTGGGCACGCCGAAGCGGGCCACTGCATCCTTCATGAAGCCCTTGGACCCTTCCAGCGCTGCCGCCGCCTGTGACGGACCAAAGGTGGGGATGCCGGCGGCGCGCAGCGCATCGGCCAGCCCCAGGACCAGCGGCTCCTCCGGCCCGACAACCGCAAAGTCGATGCCTTCGGCGGTCGCAAAAGCGGTGATGCCGGCCACGTCATTGGCCGACAGTGGCACCAGGGTCGCCACATCCTTGATCCCGGCATTGCCGGGGGCACAGTAAAGGGCGTCGCACAGGGGGGAGCGCTTGATGGCCCAGCACAGCGCATGTTCGCGACCACCGGAACCCACGACCAGAATCTTCATGGCTCAATCCCCCTCCTGCGCCCGTTTGGCGGCGGTTGCTTAGCATGGGTTGGGGGATGGGTCACCCGGCGGTGTGGGATGGCGCCAATGCGTTCAGCCGCGTGCGGCGGTCAGCAGCTGGGCGAACCGGTCGGCAAGGGCACCCGTGTCATGGGTCATGGTCGCCTCCCCCACCACCATCTCCGTACAGCAATGGTCGCGCACCGGCAGGGGGATGACGCGGCCAAAGCACCACACCCCTTCCTCCCGCGCCATGCGCTCCAGGGCTGACGCCAGCGCCGGGGCTGCGATCGGCCAGACCAGCCGGAAGGAATTGCACATCACCCGGTCGGCAGCCCAGGGGGCCTCGCGGGTGGACAGCGCGTCGGCCAGAGCAACGGCCCGGGTGTGATAGATCCCCATGCGCGGCAGAAAATGGCGCAGGCCATAAAGCCCACCCAGCACAAACGGAAACGCCGTGTAGAGATTGCCGCCCATGCGCGATCGCCAGGGCTTCAGCGTGTCCAAAAACGCCGCATCGCCGGCAATCAGCGCCCCACCCGGCGCGCCCAGGCCCTTGTACAGGCTGCCATAGACACTGTCGGCCAAGGCCGCAATCTCCGCCAGCGAGCGGCCATAGAAGGGCTGCGTCTCCCACAGGCGCGCACCATCCAGGTGGAAGGCAATCCCCTGCCCCCGGCACCAGGCGGACATGGCAGCCAGTTCCTCCCAGGACAGCGTCCGGAACCCGGCATTGCGCAGCGGCAGCTCCACCACCACCGCCGCCAGAGGTTCCTTGACACCCTGCAAGTCAGCCAGCGTGAACGGCGCGTCATCCGGCCCGATGCGGACCAGCCTGATGTCCGACAGCCGCTCCACCGCGTCCGACTCATCCGCCGCGATATGGCTTTTCGGATGCACCGCCACCAGCCGCCGGCCCGTGCGCTCGCGATGGGAAAACAGCACCGCCTGCTGCCCCACCACCGCCTTGTGGAAGAACAGGGCGGACGGCTTGCCCAGCAGATCCGCCACCTGCCCCTGCAACAGGTCGATGCCGGGACCGGCATTATACTCATCGCCCGCCAGATCAATCTCCGGCATCGCCAGCATCCGCTCCATCCACAGACGCGGCGTGATCGGCCCATGCCCGTGCAGGAACGTGTCACAACGGGCGCGCAGCGCGCGGTCGAGGATGATCGGGGTCATGGCTTGATCCTCAATGCACCGACCCGGCGGGCTTATCGCCCTTGGCCGATACACCAGCCTCGGCAAAGGTCGCCATGTTCAGGTGGCAGGCAAGGGCGGAGCGCAGGACGGGGATGGTCAGGGCCGCGCCCGACGCCTCGCCCAGCCGCATGTCGAATTCGAACAGCGGGCGTTTGTTGATGGCGGTCAGCAGGCGGGCATGGCCCGGCTCTGCGCTGCGATGGGCCACGATACAATGGTCCAGCGCCTTGGGATCGGCCTTGTACAGCACGGCGGCGGCGGCGGTGCAGGCAAAACCGTCCAGCACCACCGGCACGCGGGCCAGACGACAGGCGATGATCGCCCCCATGATGGCGGCCAGTTCCTGCCCGCCAAGGCAGCGCAGCGCCTCAAACGGATCGGTCAGGGCCGAGGGGTTGGCGGCCAAGCCCGCCTCCACCGCCGCGATCTTGCGCTTGATGCCTTCGCTGTCCACGCCCGTGCCGGGGCCAACCCAGTCAGACGCCGGGCCACCGAACAGGGCGGCGCAAAGGGCAGAGGCCGACGTGGTGTTGCCGATGCCCATTTCGCCCAGGCACAGCAGGTGCAAGCCGGGTTCAATCGCCATCATGCCATAGGCGGCGGCGCGGGCGCAGACCTCCTCGCTCATCGCCGGGCCTTGGGTGAAGTCAGCGGTCGGATGGTCCAGGTCCATCTCATGCACGCGCAGATCGGCATCATGCAGCTCTGCCAACTGGTTGATGGCGGCATGACCATTGATGAAGGCCTGCACCATCTGCCCCGTCACGGCGGGCGGATAGGCCGAGACGCCGCGTTGGGCCACGCCATGGGCGCCGGCAAAGATCACAATGCGCGGATGGGTCAGTTCCGGCGGTGCCTTGCCCTGCCACGTCGCCAGCCATTGCACCAGCTCCTCCAGCCGGCCCAAGGCACCGGGCGGCTTCAGCAGGGTCTGCTCACGCTGCATCGCCGCCGTCGCCGACTCCAGATCAGGTCCGGGCAGATCGGCCAGCACGCGGCGGATTTCCTCCAGGCTGGGCAGGCCTTCATCATCGTGGTGGTGATGGGAATGGTCGTGATGGCCGGACATGGCTGTTCCTGAAGCGATTGTTTCCAAGGTTACCGTCTGGCCCCCTGGATGGGGGCGGGAACGGTGCTGGCGGTGAACGCCACACTGGCCTATACCGATGTCATGAGCGATGCAACAAAGCAGCACAGGCCCCAACCGCTCGCGGAATTCATGGCGGCCACCATCTTCCTGACCCGCCTGCCCCTGCGCTGGAAAGGCGACTGGCCGGACGACCTGAACCGCCGCGCCCTGTCCTGGTTCCCCATCGTGGGCTGCCTGATCGGGGTTGCGGGCGGTGTGTTCTACTGGGCGCTCACCGTCGCCGGTCTCGCACCTCTGCTGGCGGCCATCGTGACCGTCGCTGCCCTGACCTGGCTGACGGGCGCGCTGCATGAGGATGGTTTGGCCGATGTCGCCGATGGATTCGGCGGCGGGCGCAACAAGGAAGCCAAACTGTCCATCATGAAGGACAGCCGTGTGGGCACCTATGGCTCCATGGCCCTGATCCTGGTGGTGCTGGCCCGCGTCGGGGTGCTGGCCACCCTGGCCGATCCGCGTACCGTGGCGCTGGCCCTGATCGGCGCGCATGCCTTCTCACGCGGATTGCTGCCACTGGTAAAGTTGGCCCTGCCCGATGCGCGGCTGAAGGGCGTGTCGGCGGATCAGGGACAGCCCGACAGCGCGCGCGCCCTGGTCGCCCTGCTGATCGGCTTCACCCTGGCGGCCACGGCCTTGAACAAACTGCATCTGGCGTCAGGCATGATCAGCCTGTCGGTCATGGCCGTGTCCGCCGCCGCCGTCTGGGGCGTGGCGCGACTGTCGAAGAAACAGATTGGCGGGGTGACGGGCGATGTGCTGGGTGCCGGACAGCAGATGGCCGAAATCGGCTTCCTCCTGGCCCTGGCTGCTGTCGTTCCGGCATCGACATGAGTGTTGGTGACACTGTCACACGCTGGTGGTGGGTGCGGCATGCGCCCCTGTCCCTGCCCCCCGGCACCATCGCCGGACAGATGGATGCGGATATCGATCTTTCCAATACCGGAATGATTTATGGTGCCCGCTCCTGGCTGCCCGACAACGCCATCTGGCTGACCACACCGCTGTCGCGCAGTATCCGGTCGGCATCGGCGCTGACGCCCGATCAACCGACCCTTTGCGTGCCCGATCTGACCGAACAGGATTTCGGGTCGTGGCAGGGCCGCACCCATGCGGAAATCTGGGAGAGCGAGCGGGAGAGCGCCGAACATTTTTGGCAGGACCCGGCCGGCAATACCCCGCCGGGGGGCGAAAGCTTCGCAGACCTGTGCGCGCGGATATCGGCGGCGGTGATGCGCGAAACGGCGGTCCATAAGGGTCGGGACATCATCATGATCGGCCATGCGGGCCCCATCCGTGCCGCCCTTGCGCTGGCGCTGGGCCTGTCGCCGGCGGGGGTGCTGTCGGTCGCGGTCGATCATTGGCACCTGTTCCGCATGGATCATCTGGCCCTGGGCGATGGCGACGGACAATGGCGCCTTATCGGTGCCAATATTCCGCCATGTCGGGGCCGCTTGCTTTGATTAAGCATTGCGGGCATTGAGAAGATGTTCGCGAAATAAGGGAGCGGAGAAATGAAGCGTTTCGTGATGGCCCTGTTCGGCCTGACCCTGGCGGTGTCCGCCCTGGTGCGCCCGGCCCAGGCCCTGACGGAACCCGAATTGATGGTGGAACGGGCGCGGGTCACGGCGCTGACCCTGCTGACCGATCCGCAATATAAGGACCTGAAGAACCTGGTGGGCCGGGCGCGCGCCGTCCTGATCCTGCCGAACGTCATCCAGGCCGGCTTTTTCGTGGGCGGCGGCGGTGGCACCGGCGTGATGGTGGCGCGCGGCGACGATGGTGCGTGGAGCGGTCCCGCCTTCTACACCCTGGCAGAGGCCAGTTTCGGCCTGCAATTCGGCGGACAGGCGTCGGAAATGATGATGGTGATCATGACCCAGAAGGGCCTGGACGCGGTCATCGACCGCAAGGTGAAGCTGGGGGCTGACGCGAATGTCGCCATTGGCGAGTTGGGCACCGGCGTCGGCGCATCCTATGGTGTTGGCTTGTCGGCGGACATTTATGTCTATGCCAAGACCAGCGGCCTGTTCGGCGGCATGGCGGTCGAAGGCTCGGTCATCGCCCCGCGTAATGAGTTCAACGACAAGTTCTATGGTCAGAAGACCGAACCCCGAGCCATCCTGGTGGACCGGCATTTCTACCGGCCAGAGGCACAGGCCCTGGCGACCGCGTTGAGTGCGCAGTGAGTGAAAGAGCGGTTTTCGGCTATCCGAAAACCGCTCCGGCGGCGACCGCCGCCGCGCGGCACGTGCCGCGTAAGCCAAGCTGCAAAGGCAGCGCCGGCGATTATTGAGGACATGTAAAGGTTAAGCCACTGCCGCCCGCGCCACCGGCGTGCGGGCGGCAGCCATGGCTTCCACATCCGACCGGCGCAACAATGGGTAACGGGTGCGGATCAGGCGGGTCAGCTCCGCCATGTCCCAGTCAGGCAGCGCCTGCGGATCGAAATGCAGGCCCAGATATTCATCCGCCGGCAAGGCCCCCTCCATCGCCAGGAAACGGATGCGCCGCACCTGTTCGGCAGCGGGCGTCACATCGTCCTGTTCCAGGGCCGGCAGACAGCGCCGCTCCAGTTCCAGCAAGGTTTCGCGCCGCCGGTCCGTCTGCCATTGCCGCAGCAGCGACAGGATGCCCGACAGGGCCGACATATCCTTCAAGCCTGCACATTGCCGGACCAGCAGGTCCAGCAGATTGGCGGCCCGGATCAGGCCGTCATCCAGATCAAAGATCACCGGTGAATGGCGGCGCACGTCCAGTTCCTGACAGACTAGCGGATGTACCGCCGACCGGTCGGCCAGATTGAACCAGACCTGTTCCAGCCAGGCCAGCGTGCGCTCCAGGCGCGCATCACCGCGCGGCGCGCGGATCACCTGTCCGATCAGGACCTGATCATCCAGCAATTCATCCGCCGCCGGCACCTCGTCCGACAGGAACCCGGCCAGAACCGGGTCCAGATCATGCGTCAGATTGACCGCAAGAAGCAGGGTGGCGTGGCCGACAAAGGCCGATGCCAATTGCGGTGCGGTCAGTATTTTGGTCATTCTGGGTCCCCACCCGCCGGACCGTCATAAATTTTTCACAGCATGGACCCGTGCGGTTGTCGGCGCAACGACTCTTGCGCGGTGCCGCCCCCTCGCCCACCCTGTCATTTCGGGTTATGGTGAAGGTGTGGCGCGGGGGCATCGGGGCGGACATGCTGATCGAGATTTATTCGGACCTGATCTGTCCCTGGTGTTTCCTGGGCAAGGTACGGCTGGACCGGGCCCTGGCCGAACGGCCGGGCGTGCGCGTCGATCTGCGCTGGATGCCGTTCCAGTTGAACCCCGACCTCCCGGCCGAGGGGATGGATCGCGACCTCTATTTCACCGTGAAATTCGGCGGCCCGGAACGGGTGCGGCAGATGCATGCGGTGGTGGAGCAGGCGGCGGCGCGTGAAGGTCTGTTCCTGCGCCAGGACCTGATCCGCCGCATCCCCAGCACCCTGCAGGCCCATCGCCTGATCCGCTTCGCCGAACGTTGGGCGAAAGCCACACCCCTGGCCATGGCCCTGTTCGCAGCACATTTCCAGCGTGGGCTGGATATTGGCGACCTGGACACCCTTGTGGATATTGCGGAAGAACAGGGGCTGGATACGGGGGAGACGCGCGATTACCTGGACGGCGAGGCCGACCGCGCCGCCATAAAGGGGGCCGACACAACGGCCCGGCAACTGGGCGTACAGGCCGTCCCCTGCTACATTTTCGACCGTCGCTATGCCCTGGCCGGGGCGCAGGAACATACGGCTTTCCTGCCGATGCTGGATCTGGCGCGCGACGCGCTGGTGGGGTGAAGGGAAGGAAGCGGGTTATCCCCGCTTCCAGGTCGTCCCCTTCGGCCCGTCCTCCAGGATCACACCCTGTGCGGCCAGATCGTTGCGGATACGATCGGCCTCGGCGAAGTTCTTGGCCTTGCGCGCGGCCAGACGGTCGGCAATGGCCTGTTCGATGGCGGCATCATCCAGACCCGACGCACCCGCCGGCTGCCACTTGAACCAGGCTTCCGGGGCTTGTGTCAGGAAGCCCAGCAGGTTGGTGGCCGCCTTCAGTGCCGATGCAGCGGCCAGACGCCCGGCATCGTCCCCGGCCTTGTGGTAGGCATTGGTCAGTTCATGCAGGACCGAAATGGCCAGCGGCGTGTTCAGATCGTCCATCAGGGCGGACATGAATTCCGCCGGGATGTCCCCCGCCGGCACATCACCCGCCGCACGCAGCACGCCATACCAGCGATCCAACGTCTGCCGCGCCTGGGCCACCTTCTCCTTGGTGAAATCCAGCGGCTGACGGTAATGGGCCGACAGGATCGCCAGACGCAGCGCCTCGCCCGGAAACTCGTCCAGCAGTTCGCGCACCGTGTAGAAGTTGCCCAACGACTTGGACATCTTATCGCCGGCAATGGTCAGGAAGCCGGAATGCAGCCAGACATTGGCCATCACCGCCGTGCCATGGGCGCACCGGCTCTGCGCGATCTCATTCTCATGGTGCGGGAAGATCAGGTCCAACCCGCCGCCATGGATATCGAACACTTCCCCGAAATGCGCTGCCGTCATGGCGGAGCATTCGATATGCCAGCCGGGCCGCCCCTTGCCCCAGGGGCTGTCCCAACCGGGTTCCCCGTCCTTGGCCGGCTTCCACAGCACGAAATCGGCGGGCGACTTCTTATAGGGGGCGACCTCCACCCGCGCGCCGGCGATAAGCTCGTCCTGGCTGCGACGTGACAGCTGACCGTAATCGGACATGGCGGGCACATGGAACAGGGCATGACCTTCGGCGGCATAGGCGAAGCCCTTGGCGATCAGCGCCTCGATCATGGCGATCATATCGCCGATATGCCGCGTGGCGCGCGGTTCGATATCGGGGCGCAGCAAGCCCAGATCATCCATATCGGCGTGGAACTGCACCGTGGTCCGCGCCGTCACGCTGTCGATCGGTTCGCCGGACTGGTTCGACCGCTCAATGATCTTGTCATCCACGTCGGTGATGTTCCGGGCGTAGGTGACCTTCGGGTACAGGTGCTTCAGCAGCCGGGCCAGCAGGTCAAAGGCGCTGAAGGTCCGGGCGTTGCCGATATGGGCATAGTCGTAAACGGTGGGGCCGCAGACATAGAGCTTCACATGAGCCGGGTCGATGGGCGCGAACGCTTCCTTGGTCCGCAGCAGCGTGTTGTAGAGCGACAGGGTCATGGGAGCAGGCTTTCCGTCAGCAGAAAGATCATCAATAGAGATAAAGGCAGCGGATCAGGCCGTACAGCCCGACAGCCGCGCCAGCGCCCGTTCCCGCCCGATCAGCGGCAGCAGGGTCTTCAACTCCGGCCCGTGATCATGGGCGGTCAGCGCGCGGCGCAGCGGCAGGAACAGGGCCTTGCCCTTGGCCCCCGTGGCCGCCGACACCGCCTTGGTCCAGACACCCCACGTCGTGTCGTCCCACACGCCATCGGGCAGCAGTTCGGCAGCCTTGGACAGGAAGCCAGCATCGTCGATCAGCGGTGTGACCGCCTGCTTGGTCACGGCCCACCATTCCTTGGCGTCCGACAGACGCGACAGGTTGGGTCGCACGGCCAGCCAGAACGCCTCATCAACCCCATCCATGCCCAGCGCCACCAGACGGTCGGCAACGGCGCTGAAAGGTGCGGCATGCAAGACCTGGGCGTTGAGCCGCATCAGCTCATCGGCATCGAATTTCGGCGTGCCGCGCCCGAACTTGGCAAAGTCGAAACCTTCGGCCAGTTCGGACAGGCTGCCGGCGGCGGCGATCGCGTCCGATGTGCCCAACCGCGCCAGATAAGCGGTCAGGGCCAGCGGCTCCACCCCTTCCTCGGTGCGCAACGAGCGCACGGACAGGGAGCCTAAGCGCTTGGACAGCCCCTCCCCCTCCGATCCCGCCACCAGGGGCAGGTGGGCGAAGGTCGGGACGCTCCCCTTGCCCTCCACGCCGATCATGGCCTCGAACAGCTGCACCTGCACCGCCGTGTTGGTGACATGGTCCTCACCGCGCACGATATGGGTGATGGCGAAATCCAGATCATCCACGACCGACGTCAGGGTATAAAGCGGGCGCCCATCCTCGCGGATCAGCACGGGGTCCGACAGGTCGGCACCGCGGAAATGCTTATGCCCCTGCACCAAATCGTCCCAGGTGATATCGGCGTGGTTCAGCTTGAACCGCCAATGCGGACGCCGCCCCTCACCTTCCAGCCGCGCACGGTCGGCCTCGGTGAGGCGCAGGGCGGAACGGTCATAAATGGGCGGGCGATGCTGGGCCAGCATCGCCTTGCGCTTCAGGCCCAGCTCTTCCGGCGTCTCATAGCAAGGGTAAAGCCGTCCGGCCGCCTTCAGCGCTTCCGCCGCCTCCGCATAGCGACCATAGCGGTCGGACTCGCGGGCAAAGCGGTCCCAGGTCAGGTCCAGCCAGGTCAGGTCCTCGGCAATCGCATCGGCAAAGGCCTGGGTGGACCGTTCCTCGTCGGTATCGTCCAGACGGAACATGAAGCTGCCGCCATGCCGGGCCGCGAACAGCCAGTTCATGATGGCGGTGCGGACATTGCCAATATGCAGATGGCCGGTCGGGCTGGGCGCGAAGCGGACGGCGACGTTCATGGCTCGGGATCAGGCTGTCAGGGGAAAAGATGGGCGTGCAGCGATAGCATGGGCACCATCAACAGGGCACGAAAATCTCTTCCGGCTGATCCAATCCCCGCACCTCATGCACCCCGACCGACCGCATCATGCGGCCGGAGCAACCGGCAAAGGCCGTGGAAACGACGAAATGGCTGTCCAGTACCTTCGCCACCTCCAGCAACCGGCTGGCCAGATTGACGGCGGGGCCGACCACGGTGAAATCCAGCCGGCGCTTGCCGCCGATATTGCCAAAGGCGACATGGCCCAGATGCAGCGACAGGCCGTAATCGATGCGGCTCTGCCCGTTGGGGCAGGCCTCGTTCCAGGCCGTGACGGCATTATGCAGTGTCGCGGCGGCGGCGAGGGCATGGCCGCACGCCTCTCGCGGGTTCAGCATGTCGGCGGGGAAGATGGCAAGCATGCCATCGCCCATGAATTTCAACACCTCGCCGCCATGCGCCTCTACCGCGTCCACGGCCAGATCAAACCAATGGTTCAATCGTTCCAGGACGGTGGTGGACAAATTGTCGGCGGTGAAACGGGTGAAGCCGCGCAGGTCGGCAAACAGGATCGCGGCAAAGATATTGTCGGCATCGCCGCGCGAGATCTGCCCCGCATAGACGCGGTCGCCAGCCCCAGCGCCCAGATATGTCGCCAGCAGGTCGCGCGCGGTGTTGCGCACCACGCGGGCTTCCAGAATCGGTGACACGGCGGCCACGATATGGGTCAGGTCGATAATGTCCTGATCGCTGAACGCTGTGCGCTTGGATGCAAACGACATGGCCGCCGACCGGTGCCTGTCCTGCACCTGGATGGGCGCGATTAAATAATCCTGGAACCCTTCCCGCTTCAGCCGCGCCAGAAGCGGCATGTCGGTATCCTCGACCGCCAGGCGCAGACGGTACGGCTCCCCCGTTTCATCCACCCGGTGGACGGGGGAGTTCAGATATTCCGTCATGTCGGTATCGACACGGTTCAGCCGGTGCGTGCCGGTGGCCTGACCACACAGCCAGACACGCCCCTCTCCCACCACTTCGGGATGGAGCAGCTCCAGGTTTAATGAGACGCGACCGATGGGTATGCCCGACTGGGCAACCCGATCCACCAGCTGCACGAACAGTTGATCGATATCGAACAGCTGATTGCCTTCAAGCAGCAACCAGTCGGCGATGGAACGGACGCGGTCGGACAGGAAGGCGTTCAAGGGGCAGGCTCTCCGGCAACGGGCGTCCTAAGATTGGGGTGCCAACCCATTCGGCGCAAGTACCGGTTAATGCAGGCGTGGCCTGACCAAATCAGATGTAACCCGCCTGGTACACCCGGAAATTCCGCACCCGGAAATGGCTCTGCGTCGTCCGCAGGGCAAAATGGCCGGCGGTCAGGGGTGCGGGATCATCAAAATCGAACAGCAGCCGGTCATCACGCCAATAACGGATGCGCGACCCGACAGCGGCCAGCGTCACCGTCTGCCAGACATTGCCGACCAGCATATCCGCCGGCAGCCGCCGGTCATTCTCCGGCAGCAGGGGACGTTCCCCTGCCCGGCCCGTATAGCGGCGGAACCGCGTGGTGCTGTTGGAATTGCCGCCCTGGCCGACATAATAGAGGACCAGATCGTCATAATCCTCGAACTTGCCCGAACGATCCTTGGCCAGTGCGTCACCATTGGCGGCGTCGGGATCGTTGGCCATCCAGAAGGCGTTCAGGTCCGATAACCGGTCATTCGGCCCCCCTTGCGCCACCATCAACGCCTCATACCGGATGGCGATGGGACCGGACAGGCGGGGCTTGAACCACAGCGACGTTCCAGCCGGCACATCAATATCCAGAACACCATCGGCAGCGGTCACCCGACCCGGCCGATGGGCCTGCAACAGCCACTGGCCCAACCCATCGCGGAAGTCGTCAGCATGCAGGACCTCACCCAGCGACAGGCCGGAAGGAACAGCGATGGCCGGGCGCACGGCGGACAGGGCGGCGGCGGACAGGAGGAAGGTGCGGCGTTGCATAAGGTTAAAGCCTGATCTGACGCAATGTAGAGCCGGCATTGACCGGCAGTTCGAACAGCGCACCGGCACGAACCAACGTCGCCGCCTGACATAGTTTAGGCCAGCACAACAGCAGACGCGCCGTCTTCTCCAGTGTGGTGAGCTTCTGCCAAGCCGCAGCCATAAAATAGGCTGTAACCTGGCTGCGATGGAGGGCAAGGCGTTCAGCAGGGCGCCGCGCAATCATTTGATCCAGTGTCAGGATGGACCAGCCGCCTTCCGCACCAAGAATCCCAAGCCATTCCACATCCGGCGTATTGGCGGGAAATCTATCCCGCAAGGCCACGACAATGTGACCGTCACCAGCCACCAGAAGCTGCATCGACCGGGCCATGACAGGCGGGAGGTTGTTATCCAGCAACAGCTTCACGCCGCCAGCCGCCTTTCAAAGGCGACAGCCTCGCGCACGGCGGCGACCGACACTTCATAGAGCCGGGCCACCTGATCGACGGAACCTTCCGCCGTAACAGCATCCGCCAGGGTCCGGGTGGTTACGCCGGCACCTGCTATCATGGGACGGCCAAATGCGTGTGCGGGGTCCAGCACCACGGACTTGGCTTTTCCCATCGGCCACCACCGGGCAGCAATGCCGTCGGCGTCGAAATCCAGGTCTTTCAGACTGGGCTCGATCACGCGACCAAGCGCATATTGCTTGCGCAACAGGTCGATCAATACGGGTTCAACCTGTTCACCCTCAAACTCATCCGCCACCCGCAAGAAGATGGAGCGACCGTCGGTTTGGAACTGCGCACTGG
The DNA here is from genome assembly GCF_059489915.1 of Niveispirillum sp. CC-CTL257. NCBI lineage: Bacteria > Pseudomonadati > Pseudomonadota > Alphaproteobacteria > Rhodospirillales > Azospirillaceae > Niveispirillum > Niveispirillum sp. CC-CTL257. The sequence continues at coordinate 860,887 of NZ_JCAJXE010000001.1, read as the reverse complement.
CAAAGGGATGGGAAAGCCCCGTCACCTCTCGCGCAACACACAATGCCTTGCGGATCGCATGCAATGACAAGCCAGCTTGCAGAAATGCCTCTACAAAGCGCAGTTCCAGCAAGTCGCGAAAGCCCAACTCTACATCTTTGCCTAGACGCGGTACCTGCGGCTGCCACAAGGGATCAGACCATTGACGCTGCCCATCACGCCGATAAGCATGGCCCAAAAGCCAACGGCGGATGCGCGTAGCAGGCACAGCGATCAGCTTTTCAGCTTCCGACGCTGTGTAAAGGCCGATACCGATCAGGCTCGGTCCGTCTGCCTTTGCTGCCACGAAATTCATGCCATTCTTGTCCAGCAATCATTCATTTCAGGATAGGACGGAAAGCCACGGGACGCAATCACCCCCCACCCTTCTCCGCCCGGAGCCGCGCCCAGTATTCCTGGCGTTTCTTGATCTCCCGCTCAAAACCGCGTTCGACGGGGCGGTAGAATTCGCGCCGTCCCATCTCCTCGGGGAAATAGTTCTGACCGCTGAACCCTTCCGCCGTGTCATGGTCGTAATTGTAGCCGTGGCCATAGCCCAGCTGTTTCATCAGCTTGGTCGGCGCGTTCAGGATGTGTTTGGGCGGCGACAGGCTGCCCGTCTCCTTGGCCGCCCGCACGGCCTCCTTATAGGCGGTATAGGCAGCGTTGGATTTGGGTGCCGTGCCCAGATAGACGACCAGCTGCGCGATGGCCAGCTCCCCTTCCGGGCTGCCCAGCCTCTCATAGGCCTCCCACGCCGCCGTCGCCTGGGTCAGGGCCGCCGGGTCGGCCATGCCGATATCTTCCACGGCAAAACGGGTCAGGCGGCGGGCGATATAACGCGGGTCCTCGCCCCCGGCCAGCATGCGGGCATACCAGTACAAGGCCGCATCCGTGTCCGACCCGCGCAGGGATTTATGCAGGGCGGAGATCAGGTTGTAATGCCCTTCCTGCGCCTTGTCATAAAGCGGCATGCGCCGTTGAACGGCGGCAGCCAGGGCGTTGGTGTCCAGCACCTTGTCCGCCGGCAGGGCGAACAGTTCCTCACACAGGTTCAGGCAATAGCGCCCATCACCATCGGCCAGCGCCTTGACCGAGGCGCGGGCATCGCCGTCCAGCGGCAGGGGCCGCCCCTCCTCCGTCTCTGCCCGTTGCAGCAGATTTTCCAGGGCCGCATCATCCAGTCGGTTCAGCACGAATACCTGCGCGCGCGACAACAGGGCGGCGTTCAGCTCAAAACTGGGATTCTCCGTTGTCGCCCCGACCAGCGTGACGGTCCCATCCTCCACATAAGGCAGGAACCCATCCTGTTGCGACCGGTTGAAACGATGGATTTCATCGATGAAAAGCAGCGTGCCCTGCCCGGCCTGCCGGCGGGATTTCGCCGCCTCGAACACTTTGCGCAGATCGGCCACGCCGCTGAAAATCGCTGACAGCGGTTCGAAATGCAGGTCGGTGGTCTGGGCCAGCAGGCGGGCCAGCGTGGTCTTGCCACATCCGGGCGGGCCCCACAGGATCATGGAGACCAGCCGCCGCGCGCGGATCATGCGGCCAATGGGGCCGTCGGGGCGCAGCAGGTGATCCTGCCCCACCATCTGATCCAGGCTCTGTGGCCGCAAGCGGTCAGCCAGCGGCCTGGGTGCCTGCGCTTCAAACAAACCTGACACGTGGCATGTCCCCGATAACCCGCTCAACCCCTGCCACTATCCCAGATGGACTGCGGCGGATGCAATCACTCACGATGGCGGCGTTGCGGGCGGGGTCGCCGGGGCGGCGGCGGGCGGTGGGGTGGCGGCTTCCTGGCGCGTCTCCCGATACTTTTCGAGGAAATTGCGGAACAGGTCGATCTCGGTGATGCGCTGGCGGATGGTATTGGCATCGGCCAGCCCTGCCGATTCCCCCGGTCGGGTCAGCAGGCGGAAGAAGGTCGCATCCTTCGACTTTTCCATGGCCGGACCGAAATCACGGCGCAGAGCGTCTAGCCCGGCATTGTCGCCCGCCAGCGACAGGGCTGTAGCACGGTTCACCACCAGACTGGAAACCTGTGGGTCCAGGGTTGCACCAGCGGCGGGTGGCGGACCGATGACATCGGCCATGGCCTGTGCCGCCGCCTTCCATTGCTTATCGCGCATGGCGATATCGATACGCAGCAGATTGGCGTCGCGCGACTGATCGGCGGCCAGCAGCTGCACCGCGTCCGTGCCCTTATTGATCTGCGACAGGGCGCGTGCGCGCAGCAGCTTGCGCTCCTCCGCCAGCTCTGGGTTAATCTCCGGCACATTGCTTTTGTCCAGCGCTGCCACCGCCTGTTCAGGATTGCCATCCAGCAGGCGGATACCGGCCAGCCGCGTGCCGACCTGTGCCTTCTCCAGACCTTGCAACCGGTACTGCACCTGATGGTCCAGCAGTTGTCCGGCCCGGTCCAGCAAGTCGATCTCCACCAGCCGTTCAGCCAGCTTGCGGATGATACGGTCGCCATCGGGGCCAGGCGGCGTTAGCTCGCGATACTGTTCATAAAGCCCCATCGCCTCCAGCGGCGTCATCTTCGCGGCCCCATCGGTGGCGAACAGGTCCGTGAAGGTCCGGGTCATGTCCGCCGCGATCTCCTTGGCCTCCGGCGTATCCGGGAAGGCGGAGATCGTGTGGCGCATCGTGTCAAAAGCCTGGGGATAGTTGCCGGCAATGGCATGCACCTCCCCGATGCGGCGCAGGTTGGACAGTTCCAGCGCATCGCCACGCCAGGCGAAACGCATCTCCTCCATCTTCTTGGCCGCCTCCTTGGGCGGCATCTTGCCGGCGGCCAGCGCCGTGTCGATATAGTCGCGCTTGGCCCGCATGGAATAGAGCCGGTCACGCCCCCCCTGCGCCTGCTTGAAATAGGATAGGGCCTTGTCATTGTCGCCCAGGGCGCGGAACACAGCGCCCCGGAAATACTGAACCGCGGGCGCCTGATCGCCGCTTTCGCCGCCCCGCTTGGCCACCCGATCCATGGTCAGGGCTGCTGCCTCCGGCTGTCCGGCACGCAGGGCCGCGTCGGCGGCGGACAGGGCGAGGCCCGTATAGAAAGGCTCCGGATAACGGTCCAGCAGGTCCTTGGAGGCCTGGAAGGCGGCATGCGCCCCGGCATAATCGCCCTGCCCCGCCAGCGCCGCCGCCCGCCACAACGCGGCATCCGGCTCATTGGCAAGCTGGCGGTTGGACAGATCGGCCATGCCGCCCGCAAAATCACCGGTCAGCACCCGGCCAATGCCGCGAATGGCCAGGAATTCGGGCCGCCGGTCCACATCGGGCTGCAGGGACTGCACGCGGGTTAGCATGCCCAGCGCCTCATACCCCATGCCATTGGCCAAGTAGAAGCGGGCGATATCCAGGCGACCGCGCGTCTTTTCCGCATCGGGCAGCGCCGTCAGCCGATCCCATTTTGCCTGACGCATCTTGTTGTAGTCGCGGGCCGCCACCTGGCCCCAGCGCTTGAAATCGAACAGTTTTTCCTGTTCGACAGGTGGTGGCGGCGGCGGGATGGCGACCTGGGCGTCGGTCGCTGGCGACAGGCGCAGACCGCCCGGCACCGTCACTTCCACACCCTCACGGACCGGCTGTACCGCCAGACGGTCATCCAGCGGGCGCAAGGCCAGACCTTGCAGCGTAGCCAGAAACTGCACCTCGTTGTAGCGAAGCGGCGTTTCCATATGCTGTCCCGGCAGGGGCAGCGGCACGATGGACAAGGTGTCGCCCACCACCGGGTCCTTGAAGGCGATGACCTTCTCCGCCTCCTGTGCCGGCACCACCAGACGCGGACCCAGGGCAAAGTCGGGGTCCGGCTTGGGCAGGATCGAGGTACCCGATGGCGCAGCGGACGCGCCCTGGCTCAGGGTCACCTGCCAAGAGGTGCCGTCACGCTTCACCGAGGCCTGCATCAGGGCTGGCATCGACAGGCGGAAGCCCCCGCCGCCCGGCACGGCGACCGGCTCGATCACCGATTGCAGGCCGGCGGGCAACGCCGGTGCCGTATCCGGCGGCACCGTGTCATCGAACAGGATATAGAGATAGCCCGCGCGTTCAAAAATCGCCGCCGCCCGTGCCGCCTTGGGATCAAACGACAGAGTCACGGGCGCCATCGCCACCTCGGCGGGCGGTGCCGGGGCCGCATTGGCGGCGGTTGGGGCGGCGGCAGGTGTGGCCGTTGGCTGTGCCGCCGCCTGCGCCGGCGGGGGTGGCGGTGGGGCGACGGGTGTAGGCGTCGCGGCGACTGGTCCCGGTGCTGGCGCGGGCGCCGGGTTGGCGGCAACCGGGGCCGGCGGTGGGCTGGCGGTCAGCGGGGTCGGAGCGCCCGACGCCGTGGCCGTTCCGTTGGGCGCGGCATTGCCCCGCAACTGATACAGGGGCGCGCCCTCACGGGTGGCGCGGGGATCGGCGGGACGAGGCGGCGTCTGCGTGGCGGCAGCCGGGGCGGGGGCGGCCGCGGCTGTCTGCTGCGCTGCCGGCGGCGGGCTGGCGGGTGCCGGGGTGCTGCCGGGGGGCGGCTTGTCCAGAATATCGACGATGATCCGGCTGCCGGCGCGGCTATGCTTGATGCCGGCCCCGGCGGGAATGTCAAACCGCACCGTCACCGACCCGTCCGCCGCCGCCTGGGTCAGGCCATTGACGCGGCTGGGTCGGGCGCGCAAAACACCGGCCAGATCAATCTGCGCCGCGACAGGGAACCGGATGCTGACCCCCGCCCCATTCTGCTCAACGGTATAAGGCACCTCACGCGGCCAGTCGAAGACCAGACGGCTATAATCGGGATGCACGCCGCTACGCACCGGCACGCGCGGAGCCGCATTGGCAGCGGCGGCGGGCGCGGGCTGCTGTGCCCAGGACGGGGCGGGCAGTAGCGCCGTCGCCGCCACCGACAGGGCCAGCGTGCCTGCCAGGATGCGGGCCGCCCTCATGGCGTCACCCCATGTTCGCGTACCACCAGATCGACGCGCCGCGCCGCTGCCTTGACCTCACCGCCCGACTGGCCGTCCCCATGGCCGCGCACGGTGATGTCGCGCAGATAGCCGGCATCACGCAGGGCGTCGGCCACGGCCTGGGCACGGGCAAGCGACAATTCCCAATTGCTGGTCCAGCGGCGGCCCGTGGGGGAGGCGTCGGCGTGGCCGACCACATCCACGGCATTGCCGATATTGGCCGCCACACCGCCCATCACGAACAGGGCCTTCTTGCCCCCTTCCGACAGGGTGGCGTCGCCGGGTTCGAACAGCAGATCGGACGGCAGCGACAGGATCAGGGTGCCGTCGATACGGTTGATGCGCACATCGGCCAGTTCCGGGTTGCGCGCCATCTGGCTTTCGAACACCCGGCCCAGATAGCCGAGATCGATGGCCTTGGCCCGGTCCAGACTGGCGGCGGAAAAGGCGGCCTCGGGCCGTTCATCCCCCACCTGCTCGGGCTTTGCCCCTGGCACACCCGCCGCCAGTGCCTTGTACCGCGCGGGATCGGGGTCGGACATGGCGTAAAGCATGACAAAGAAGGTCAGCAGCAGGCAGATCAGGTCGGTGAAGGTCACCAGCCAGGCCTTGCCCGCTGGCGTTGCCGGTGCCGCGAAGCCAAAGGGAGAAAAACGAGCGGACGGGCGCATCAGGCACCCTCCTCATGCACGCGGAACAGCAGGCGCAACTGCCCCGCCTCCTCACCTTTTTCCAGGCCGACCGACATCCAGGCCGGATTGGCACCCAACGCCGACACGGCACGGGCCAGGGCCCCGGCCCGCGCCACCAGCGGGGCCGTATCCTGCATGCCCTTCGTGGCGAACAGGAACTCCGCCCGCACCGACACGCCGCGCGGCCGGATCTCCAGCGCACGCGCGATACGGTCCATCAACCCCTGCTGGCTGGGCCGGACGGTCAATCCGTCGCCTGCGAACAGGTTGGATGCCGGCAGGGTGACATGCAGGGTGCCCGTCTCGGTCCCCGCTTCCACCTTGGCCAGCGGCAGTTCGGCGCGGATCAGGTCGCCCAGATCCTGCAAGGCGCGCGCCGCCTCGCGCCGGGTCTGCTGCCGGTCGCCGGGAGACCCTGTCAGCAGCGCTTGCGTGGAAAAGGCGTCATCCACGCTGCGGATGACGGCACCCACCTTCTCGTCATGGAAATGCGAGATGCTGTTCAACAGGATGAAAAAGGCCAGCAGCAGAATGAAGACGCCGAGATAAAGAAGCGTCGCCCCCTCCCCGCCCTCGCCACGGTCACCGGACGCGCCGAACCGCAGGGGAACCGCCATGTCAGGATCGGTGCTGCCGGATGTGTGCGTCTCGGGCATTCAACCTCAATCAAACAGGCTGTCGATGAAGGCCTGGTCGATGCCAGCGCCAGGCATGGACGGACCGTTCAGCAGCTTGGCATCGGAGACGGCCTCGGTCGGTGCCGCCGTTTCCATGGTGGGGTGGCGGCGCTGCACCTCCTCGCCCAGGGCGACCAGCAGCACCTCCACCTTCTGCTCGATATGTTTCAGGGCGCGGACCACCTTGGTGATGCGCTGGCCAGTAATGTCCTGGAAGTTACAGGCCTCATAGATGCCGGTGGTGATGTCCATCAGCTTGTTGGACACTTCCGCCGGCACGTCGCCGGCCAGCGCCATCATCTGGTCACAGGCATCCATGATGCGGTTGGTGGCATCCTCCGTGGCGCCAACCACGGCGTCCAACTCGTCGGTGGCGAGCGGGATATGCTCGGAATGGATGTCTGCCGGCTGGATGCTGGCGATTTCCTTCTTGGCATTATTGATGAACCGGGCCAACCCCTCCAGCTCTGCATAGAGATGCAGATCATGCTGGCCCATGTCGCCGCCCATGGATGACAGGACGGATGCGACGATGGTCGCCACTTCCTCGCGTGACAGCGGCTGACGCGCCTCGGCGCGGGCATTGTCCAGCCGTTCCTGGAGCACGGGATCGGCAGCGGTGGCGGTGCGGAACATCAGAACACCTTCAAAGCGCGAGTACTTCGGGGCCGGCGATCGCCGGGGACAGGCAGGGGACAGGCTCCCCCGGGGCCTTCATACAATCATTCGGGCACCGTTGGCAGCCTCTTCCGTGCAGCCAGAAGGATGGTGACCTCCTGCGCACGCTTTTCGTCCATGGCGGCGAATACAGGGGCAACCTTTGCTTCCTTCATGCGGCTGATCACGTTCAACAGCACATCATTTTCAAGATTGTTGAAAATCTTGGCCGCATCAGCCGGCTTCATCGTCTCGTAAATCTTCACCAGACTGTCCAGTTGCGCCTGCTGTTCGGCATTGGCCTGGGTCAGAAGACCCTGGATTTCCTTCTTCAGGTTCTGAAGTTCGGTGATCTTCTGGTCGAATCGCGTCTCGGCGGCGGTCAGCATCGCCTCACGCTGATCCAGTTCGCGTCCCCGGCTGTCCAGCTGTTCACGCCGCTCCTGCAACCTTTGCAGGATTTCCACCTCGGTGGGGGTGAAGCCCTGACCGGGCGCGCCAGATGGGGCCGGGCTGTTGGGGTCGGCGGCCGGGGCCTGCCCATGCTCACCCCCTGCGGCTGCTGGGTGGCCATGCTCGCCACCGGCGGCCGGCGGGGTCTGTGCCGGCTGCTGTTCCGCCGATGCCACCTGTACCGGTGCGGACGGAACGGCGGGCGGGGTCTTGGCCGGTGCGGGCGCGACGGCAACGGCATTGGCCGGCTTCGTCTCCGGCAGGCCCTGTGGCACCGTCTCCTCGGCAACCGACGCGGGTATCAGGGACAGGCCCTTGCCCGTCGTCACCGTCAGCCAGATATCCCCGACCTTGAAGCCCAGGACCAGCGTCGCCACAAAAATCGTGGCTGGCAGCAGGCCGGGGCGCATCAGGGACCGGCGGGCCTTGGGCGGCTGCGGCACCGGCTTGCCCCGTGCGGCGGGGCGCGCACCGGGCTTCGCCGCCGCTTTGGGGGCGGGCTTCGCGGCGGGCTTGGTCGCCGGTTTGGCGGGGCCGGGCGTGGTCCCGGCGGCTGGTGTCGGCGCGTCGGTCATTGCCGCAGATTCTCCAGCGCCTGCAACAATTCCTTCTCCGCCCGCGACCGGGGTTCAGCGCCCCCTGCTGCGGGTGCTGCGGCCTGCTGCGGGGGCGGTGCCGCCGCCGGTGCGGGACGTGGCGCGGCGGCGGCCGGGCGCGGGGCCGGTGCTGCAGTCAGGGGGGCAGACCCGCCCTGGGCCGGCATCACGGCGGCCCGCGCCTTGCCCGACGCGGCCTCCAGCCGGTTGGCAAGACCGTCCGCCGCCTGCACGATCAGCTCCATCTCCTCTTTCAGGGTCTGGGCGCGGTTGATCAGGGAGGACAGGGTTTCGCCGGATTCATGCGCTGCCTTGCGCATGCCCTTCACGGAACTGTCGGCCTGGGCCGTCGCCTCGGCGAAGCCTTTGACCAGCTCCTCCAGCTCCGCGCGGCTTTCCTTGACCGCCGACAGCTGCTTGTTCAGGCGCAGGGCGTAGATGATGGTGGCCACCAGCAGGCCGACAATGGCCACGTCCAGCAATAAGGACAGGATCGAGGCGATCATGGCTGGCCCTCCGGCTTGGGTGATTCCTTGTCGATACGCACCGCGATGTTACCACCCTTGCGGCCCATGCGGCCCAGGAACATCGGCACATCGCCGCATCGAAGTTCAATCGTTTCGTCCGGCGCGACATTCAACAACACGCGGCTGCCCACACGCCAGGACAGAACCTCGTTCAGCGGCAGGACAATCTCGTCCAGGACCGCCGACAGATGCACATCCGTCTGCCACAGTTCCGACGCCAGGTGAGTTTCCCAGATACTGTCGCGACCAAACTTTTCACCCATGAACATCTGCAACAGCAGTTCGCGCACAGGTTCCAGGGTGGCATAGGGGATCAGCAGTTCCAGGCGCCCGCCACGGTCTTCCATGTCGATGCGCAGCTTGACCAGCACGGCGGCGTTGGCCTGGCGCGCGATGGTGGCGAAACGCGGATTGGTTTCCAAACGGTCGAAGCGGAAGGTGACGGGCGACAGCGGGTCAAACGCGGCCGACAGGTCCGACAGGACCACATGCACCATGCGTTCAACCAGATTACGTTCGATGGTCGTATAAGGGCGGCCTTCGATACGCATGGCCGCCGTACCACGCCGTCCGCCCAGCAGCACGTCCACGATGGAATAGATCAGCGCCGAATCGATGACCATCAGGCCGTAATTGTCCCACTCCTCCGCCTTGAACACGGCCAGCATGGCCGGCAGCGGGATGGAGTTCAGGTAATCGCCGAAACGCACCGAGCTGATCTGATCCAGCGAGACTTCAACGTTATCAGAGGTGAAGTTACGCAATGACGTCGACATCATGCGGACGAGGCGGTCGAACACCACCTCCAGCATGGGCAGACGTTCGTAATTGACCAGCGCCGAATTCACCAGCGCCATGACGCCGGTATTGTCGCCGTCGCCGGCCCCGTCCTTGTCGAAGCCCAGCAGGCTGTCGATTTCGTCCTGGTTCAGAACGCGCGTGGCACCGCCGCCACCGCCGCCGCCCATGTCGCCAAAGGCGTCGCCAGCCCCTTCATCAGCCATGGCGGCCCATTCGGCCGCCATGCGTTCTTCTTCACTAAGCTCCTCGGGCCCGGCCATTACGCATCCTCTCGCATCATTGCTGGACCAGGAATTCCTTGATCAATACGTCCTTCACCTTGACCGGGGCGACTGCCGTATTGACCCGCAGCTGCAGCTCTTCACGCAAACGATACATGCCCGCCGAACCGCGCAGGTCATCCACCTTCAGTTCGCGCAGATAAACCTGGAAGGCATCGGTAATGCGTGGCATGGCCAGATCGACGACAGCCTTGTCTTCCGGGCGATAAACTTCCAGCGAAATACCCAATTTAAGCAATGTTGCTCGCCGCTCACCGGTATTCAGGTTGACCAACATGTCCGGCACCTCAGCATACTGAGGCGGCCCTTTATACTCGGGCAGTTCCGGCTCCTTATGCTCTTCCTCGACATGCTCCTCGCCCTCCGCGTGCTTCTTACCCAGAAGCCCGTCGAGCGCGCCCATGAAGTATGCGCCTGCCGCACCTGCCACGATCAGGAGGATGGGCAGCACAAAAAACAGCACAATTTTCTTGCCGCTCAACTTCTTGCGCGGGACCTCCATTTCGGACGAGCCGCCATCAGTCTCCATCGACGTCATACTGAACCACCCCTGACCCGGCCAGCCTCCGGCCCCAAGCCCCCAGGGCGCGCCCAAGGGATTCCGGCATCGCTGTCGAACCGGAATGATACCAAGCCGATTCAACGCTTTCCATGCATTTACGGCGATTCAGGAAGAAATTCCGTACATTTTGCTGCATCGGCATCGTCGGGGCGAAAAGGCAATGTCTTTTTCCGTCCGCTCCTGGTCCGGCGCGCGCCTTTCGGTTAGATTAATGCCCCGCTACTGTGCCGGCCATCGCAACCCGGAACCGGAGCATGAAATGTCCGCCCATGATACCGCCCTGCTGGTCATTGACGTCCAGGAAAGCTTCCGTCAGCGCGCCTATTGGCGGGAAGAGGAGGCGGCACCCTTCTTTGACCGGGTGCAGGCCCTGATTGATGGTGCCAAGGCCGCCGGCATTCCCATCGCACAGATTTTCCATGTCGATCCCGACGGCCCGTTCTCCAAGGCATCCGGCCATGTGAAGCTGCTGTCCCCCGTGCAGATCACGCCCGACGCCGTGTTCGAAAAACCGCGCCACAGCGCCCTGGTGGGCAGTGGCCTGGATGTCTGGCTGGTATCACGGGGCGTGCGGCGGGTCATCGTCTGCGGCATCCGCACCGAACAATGCTGTGAGACGACGACGCGCCACGCATCGGACCTGGGGTATGAGGTTGATTATGTGACGGAGGCGACGCTGACCTTCGCCATGACCGATGCGGCGGGCCGCACATGGTCTGCTGATGAGATCCGGGCGCGGACGGAACTGGTGCTGGCCGGCCGTTTCGCCACCATCACCAGCGTGGAACAGGCGCTGGCCCGCGCCATGGACGGTCGCGGGGAACGGGAGGCGGCGTGATGATGGCGGAGGGGGCGAACCAGAACCGGCAGATCATTCCCGTGCATGTCGTGCTGCCGCCGCGCGCTATGCTGCTGGATGTGGCCGGCCCGACAGAGGTGCTGCGCCGCGCCGGGGTGGAACAGGACCGGCTGCGGTTCGAGTTGAACTTTGTCGGGCCTGTGCCGGAAATGTCCAGCTCCGTCGGTCTGGTCCTCTCCCATATCGCCCCCCTGCCCGACCGACTGCCCGATGACGCCATCATCATGCTGTCAGGCAATATCGATCCATTGCCGGGACAGGATGTGCGGGCCGACAATGTGCAGGAACAGGTGATCATCGATTGGCTGCGCCGGACCGTGCGGCCCGGCCATCTGATCCTGTGCATCTGTTCGGGTGCCGTCCTTGCCGCCCGCGCCGGCCTGATGGAGGGGCGGGCCTGCACCACGCATCACAGTTCCTATGAGGAGCTGCGTCAGGCAGCCCCCGGCTGCCGCGTCCTGGAAAACCGGCTGTTCGTGGAGGATGGCAATTGCTGGAGCAGTGCCGGCATCACCGCCGGCATCGATCTGGCCCTGCATTTCATCGCGCGGCGCTGCGGCCCTGGCGTGGCGGCGGCGGTGGCGCGCTATCTGGTCGTCTACATGCGCCGGGCCGGGGCCGATCCACAGCTGTCGCCCTGGCTGGAGGGGCGCAACCACCTGCATCCCGCCATCCATCGGGTCCAGGATGCCATCTCCGCCGACCCGGCCCGCGACTGGTCGCTGGCCGCCCTGGCCGATATCGCCCATGCCAGTCCCCGCCACCTGTCCCGCCTGTTCCGCGAACATGCCGGCATGACGGTGCCCGACTATGTGAACCGGCTGCGCGTCGGCCTTGCCCGCCGCCTGATCGAGAATTCGCGCCTGGATATGGAGGCTGTGGCCGAACGCGCCGGCTTCGGCTCGACCCGGCAATTGCGCCGCGCCTGGGGCCGCCTGCACGACGCCCCGCCCAGCGCGGCACGACGGATCGGCTAAGGGGGTTGCAATCAAGCCTCGGCCCGCATCACCATGGCGGCACCCTGCAACAGGACGCCACCATCATGACGCATCTGGGAAATTCCGCCGGCAGCCGTGATATCGCCTATCACCTGCACCCCTACACCAACCTGAAGGCGCATGAGACGACAGGCCCCCTGGTGATCGCATCGGGCAAGGGCGTGACTGTCACGGATGAGACGGGCAAGGACTATATCGAGGGGGTGGCGGGCCTCTGGTGTACCAGCCTGGGCTTTGACGAACCGCGTCTGGTTGATGCCGCCATCCGCCAGATGCGCACCCTGCCCTTCTATCACGCGTTTGCCCATAAATCGCATGAACCGGCCATCGATCTGGCCGAACGGCTGATCGCCCTGGCCCCGGTACCGATGAGCAAGGTGTTCTTCGCCTGCTCCGGGTCAGAGGCCAATGACACGGCGGTCAAGCTGGTCTGGTACTACAACAACGCCCTGGGCCGACCACAGAAGAAGAAGATCATCGCGCGGCAGAAGGCCTATCACGGCGTCACCGTCGCGGCGGCCAGCCTGACGGGCCTGCCGAACTGCCACCGTGATTTCGACCTGCCCATCCAGGGCATCCTGCATACCGACTGCCCGCACTACTACCGCTTCGGGCAGGAGGGGGAGAGCGAGACGGATTTCGCCACGCGGCTGGCCGATAATCTGGAGGCGCTGATCCTGCGCGAAGGGCCGGACACGGTGGCCGCCTTCTTCGCCGAGCCCGTCATGGGGGCGGGTGGCGTCATCCTGCCACCCGCGACTTATTTTGAAAAAATCCAGGCGGTCCTGAGAAAGTACGACGTGCTGCTGGTCGCGGATGAGGTCATCTGTGGCTATGGCCGCACCGGCAATATGTGGGGCAGCCAGACCTATGGCATGAAGCCGGATATCCTGACCTCGGCCAAGGCGCTGACCTCGGCCTATCTGCCCCTGTCCGCTGTGCTGGTGTCGGACGCCATCTATCAGGCCTGCGTGGCCGAAAGTGCGAAGATCGGCACATTCGGTCATGGTTACACCTATTCCGGCCACCCGGTCAGCTGTGCCGTCGCCCTGGAAACCCTGAAGATTTATGAGGAACGGGACATTATCGGCCATGTCCGCGCCATGGCACCCCGCCTGCAAACGGGTCTGCGCGCCTTCCGCGATCACCCGCTGGTAGGCGAGGTTCGGGGCATCGGCCTGATCGGTGGTGTGGAACTGGTGGCCGACAAGGCGACGAAGCGCCCCTTCGAACCGGCCCTGGCGGTGGGTGCAAAACTCGTCTCTTTCAGCCATCAGCACGGGGCCATCCTGCGCCCCATCGGCGACAGTATCGGCTTCTCCCCGCCCCTGATCATCAACGAGGAAGAGATCGAGACCCTGCTGTTCCGGTTCGAAAAGTCGCTGGCCGATACGGCCGACTGGCTGGTGCGGGAGGGAGTGAGGCTGGACTAAATATGTCGGGGCTTTATTCCGCCGCCCTGCCGCACCCGAGCCATGCGCAGAAAGCCTCTTGGACAGAATGATGAATTGACCGAAATCAAAGCAGAGATGACGACGTGTCGGCATTCTACGGTCCTGTCGCCCGTCCGCATTGTCGGGAGCCGGCGCGACAAGCCGTCGCGCGGGGTTTTGCTGGTGATACCTTTGAAGTAATAAACAAGGGTGGACAAAAGGCACGGTCGGCGTGACATTCCTTTAAGTGGTGCAGACGGGACAGCGGCCCATGGATTACGAGAATTTTTTCAAGAGCCAGATTGACGGTCTGAAGCGCGAAGGCCGTTACCGCGTGTTTGCCGATCTGGAACGCCGCGTGGGCGAATTCCCGACCGCCACCTTCCATGGGGAGGATGCGCCGCCCAAGGATGTCACCGTCTGGTGCTCCAACGATTATCTGGGCATGGGGCAGCATCCCGTCGTCATCGGGTCCATGGTCGACAGCCTGCACAAGTGCGGGGCCGGCGCCGGCGGGACCCGCAACATCTCCGGCACCAATCACTATCATGTGATGCTGGAACGTGAACTGGCCGATCTGCATGGCAAGGAGGCGGCCCTGCTCTTCACCTCGGGCTATATCAGCAACGAGGCGACGCTTTCGACCCTGCCGCGTATCCTGCCCAACTGCGTCGTCTTCTCCGATGCGCTGAACCATAATTCGATGATTGAGGGCATCCGTCACTCCGGCGCGGAAAAACATATTTTCCGGCACAATGACGTGGCCCATCTGGACGCCCTTCTGTCGCGCTATCCGAAGAACCAGCCCAAGCTGGTGGCCTTCGAAAGCGTCTATTCCATGGATGGCGACATCGCCCCGATCAAGGAACTGTGTGACGTCGCCGACAAGCATGGTGCCATGACCTATCTGGATGAGGTGCATGCCGTCGGCATGTATGGTCACCGCGGCGCCGGCGTGGCGGAACGCGAAGGCGTGATGGACCGGCTGACGGTGATCGAGGGGACGCTGGGCAAGGCCTATGGCGTCATGGGCGGCTATATCACCGGGTCCACGGCACTGGTCGATTGCGTGCGCAGCTTCGCGCCGTCCTTTATCTTCACCACCTCACTGGCCCCGGTGCTGGCGGCTGGCGCGCTCGCCTCCGTCATGTTCCTGAAGGAACATAACGAAATCCGTATCCGCCATCAGGAACGCGCCGCCACGCTGAAGCGCCGCTTGGCGCAGGCCGGCCTTCCCGTGATGCCGTCGGTCAGCCATATCGTGCCGCTGCTGGTGGGTGACGCGCATCTGTGCAAGCAGGCCAGCGATGACCTGCTGCGCTATCACGACATCTATGTCCAGCCGATCAATTACCCGACCGTGCCGCGCGGGACCGAACGGCTGCGCCTGACCCCCACCCCCTTCCATGACGACCGCAAGATGGACCATCTGGTCGATGCCCTGCTGTCCGTCTGGAAGAACCTGGAGTTGAAGCGCGCCGCCTGATCCGCCGGATGTCGCGTATGGTTGCAGGAAGGCCCGGATGCGCAGCGTGTCCGGGCCTTCGGCTTTTGTGGTATGGGCGGTGTAACCCATCGGTTACGCCGCCGCCCTTGATACCGGCAGGGTCGCTGGGGTACAGGGATATGTCTTGCGAATAGAAGGAATAACAGGATGGCCGAAGTCGATATGGATGAGCTGCTTGAACAGCTCAAGTCGGAATTCAGCGACTATATCAGCGACCGGTTGTCCTCCATCTATGCCACGCTGGATCAGGTCAAGGCCGGCACGGTCAAGGGCGGGGACGCACTGCGCGAACTGCGCCGTGAAATCCACTCGCTAAAGGGCTCCGGCTCCACTTTCGGTTATCCCATCGTCTCCCTGATCGCGCAGCGTCTGGAGACCTATTGCTCCGACCTGAAGGACCTGGATGAGAAGCAGGTTGCCGCCATCCAGATTTTCGCCGACCGCATCGCGGAAATGGCGGAACTGGAGGAGCAGCCCGACATCGCGGCCACCAACCAGATCATCCGCCGTCTGCCGACCCGGTTCGAATTTGACATCACCGATGTCGAGGTGCGGGATGTCGAAATCATGCTGGTCACGCCCAACAAGCTGGTGGCGCGCAAAGCGGCCGGCGAACTGGCGGCCTGTGGCTTCCGCGTGAATATCGTGTCCGACCCGATCGAGGCGATCTCCATCGCGGTGCGCATGCCGCCGGACATGATCATCGCGTCCGCTGTCATGGATGGTCTGGGCGGCATCGATCTGATCCGCGGCCTGCGCGCCATATCGGTGACGCAGCATGTCCCCGCCGCCCTGATGACCAGCATGGGGGCGGATCAGCTGAAGGGCGTGCCGTCCGATGCCGGCATCATCCGCCTGGGCGCGACATTCGGTGACGACATCGCTGCGACGATTACCCGTTTCAATCTGGGATAATACCCGCTTTGCATTCAAAAACACCAATCCCAGCGGCAATAACAGTCGCCGGGAGTTTTGTCATGTCCAAATGATCAGTGACACTGGGCCGATTCGGCTGTATTTCATCAAATACTGAAGCGTGAATTTCTCAGTTTACGCGTCAAGAAACAATTGAAATATTTCGGGATGCCGGTGATGCCTGGAGTAATAAGCAGTTTCGACGAGCAGTATTACCTTCAGAGCAATCCCGATGTCGCAGACGCTGTCAAAAAGGGACAGTTTTCCACTGGTCGCCAGCATTTCGACCTTCACGGCAACAGGGAACAGCGCAATCCTAACGCCATGGTGGATATGGCATTTTATCTGTCCCACAATGCCGATGTGGCGGAAGCGGTCCGATCCGGAAAAATCGCCAGCGGCTGGGACCATTGGCTCACCTATGGGTTGGCGGAAGGACGCGCTGCAAGCGCCACCCTGGCACGGTTCGATGCGGCGGCTTATCTGAGGTCCAACAACGACGTTGCCGCCGCGGTGAAAGAGGGGGCCTTCCGCTCCGCTCTCCAACATTTTGTCCTGTACGGTGCCGCAGAAGACCGAGCGGCACCTGGAATTGCCCGGACCAATCTGAACCTCACCTGGCCTGAACCACAAAACAGCATCGGGTCGGAACTCATTCCCCTCGCCGGTGTATCTGCCAGCAAGATCGATATTTCAGCAGGCGGCGTGGACAAGCTGATTCTGTCTGGCTTCACCGACAGACCCGTCGCCGTCAGCGGCTTCGAGCAGCACTCGCATTATCCGGGCGGCCCCGTTGCCGATACGAACTCCGACTACATCTATCTTGCGGTCACCAGTACAGGCCCCACAAAAGGCAGTATATTCGGTGCCTCGCAAATACAGTTGGCGCATTCTGGTAGCGCCAGGTTGGGCGAGGAGGACTATAACGAGGCGACCGGAGGACGGCTGGACATGAAGGCAAATGCCGTCAATGTCATCACCGAAGCCGGGTATGCAGGGGTGGCCGATGCCCTGACCAATAATGGCGGCAATGCCGGAGAGGCTGGATTGCTCGTGTTCTTCAACACCAGCACGTCACAGACTGAACTCTATTATGTTGCGGATGCCGACACCGATACGGCCATGGCCGGCAGCCAGCCAGCCGCCTATCTGTTATTATCGTTTTCGAGCATATCCTTGACCGGCATTGCTGACTTTTCACGCGAGGATTTCGCTCTCTTGATCATCTAAATCATTGTCAGGTCACGTATCGGTTCACATTTCGGTAACTGGATTGGGCTATGACCGGGGGAACGGCACTTGCAATTTGGCTGTGACCACCGCAGCTATTTCATGACAGGGGTCAGCGCGCTGGCCGAAACACCATGGCATTGATCCCATTCATGACCGAAGACTCCGATGTGCATGTCAAGCGAACCACGGACCTGCTGTTCGACACCATTGCGCATGTGGATAGTGAGCGTATATCCATTGGTCAGCTGATTGATGGGCTGGGGGAGCGGGCATACGGCATCCTGATGCTGCTGTTCGCACTGCCCACCATCCTGCCGGCACCTCCCGGCATGTCAGCGGTGACCGGTATGCCTATCGTCGTCTTTTCTTTGCAGTTGATGATCGGACACCCGCATCCCTGGCTGCCCGCCTTCCTGCGCCGCCGCAGCATCCTGCGCACCGATCTGATGGCCGTCCTGACCAAGGCCGAACCCTGGCTGCGGCGGGTGGAGCGGATCACCCGGCCGCGCCTGACCCATCTGGTGGATGGGCGGATGGAGCGCTTCGTCGGCTTTGTCGTGTTCTTCCTGTCTATCGTCCTGATCCTGCCCATCTTCATGGGTAATATCTTTCCCTCCATCGCCATCGCCCTGATTGCATTGGCCCTCATGGAGCGGGACGGGATCGCGCTGATCGCCGGCTATATCTCTGCTGTGGCCAGCACGATCATCGCCTTCGGCTTCATCGCACTGACCATCAAGATCATGCTCTACGCCATTCATGAGTTCCTGGGGCTGTAGGCCGCAGGTGTCACTGTTGCCGCCGGGGGGCGGGCGGGCGTAGCATCCAGGCGTTGTTGTCCCGAACAGGTCCCATGATGCAGAGCTTTCCCCGCACCCGCCCGCGCCGCAACCGTGTCGATGGCTGGACCCGCCGGCTGGTGGCGGAAAACCATCTGACGGTCAATGACCTGATCTGGCCGATCTTCGCGGTGGAGGGGGAGAACCAGCGGCAGCCCATCGCCAGCATGCCGGGGGTGGAGCGTATGTCGCTGGATCTGCTGGTGCCCGCCGTGGCGGCGGCCCGCGATCTGGGCATTCCCTGCGTCGCCCTGTTCCCGGTTCTGCCCTTTGACAAAAAGGACCCGGAAGGACGTGAGTCGGGTAACCCCGACAATCTGATGTGTCGCGCCATCCGCGCCATCAAACGGGAAGTGCCGGATATCGGCATCCTGGGCGATGTGGCACTCGACCCCTATACCAGCCACGGCCATGACGGCATCGTGAAGGATGGCTATGTCCTGAATGAGGAGACGGTACAGGCGCTGGTCTGGCAGGCGCTGGTTCAGGCCGATGCCGGCTGCGACATCGTTGCCCCGTCCGACATGATGGATGGCCGGATCGGCGCCATCCGCGACGCGCTGGAGGACCGGGGCCATACGTTGACCCGCATCTGCGCCTATGCCGCCAAATATGCGTTTGCCTTCTATGGTCCGTTCCGCGACGCGGTACAGACGGGTGGCCTGCTGAAGGGCGACAAGAAGACCTATCAGATGGACCCCGCCAACAGCGACGAGGCCCTGCGCGAGGTCGGCATGGACATTGCCGAGGGTGCCGACATGGTGATGGTGAAGCCGGGCCTGCCCTATCTCGACATTATCCGCCGCGTGAAGGATCAGTTCCGCGTGCCGACCTTCGCCTATCATGTCAGCGGGGAGTACGCGATGCTGAAGGCCGCGTCCGCCAATGGCTGGCTGAACTATGAGGCGGCACTGCTGGAAACCCTGCTGGGCTTCAAGCGCGCGGGCACCGATGCCATCCTGACTTATGGTGCCATTGATGCCGCCCGGCTGCTGCGGCAGCGGGGCTGAGCCTTACCCCGGCGGTCGCCAGGGCGGCACCGCCGCTGCTTCATCCTGATCCAGGCGGCCGGCGCAGGTGATCTTGGGCGGGCCATTGCCAAAAGCGTCGGCTTCGGGCACGCGCAAGGTCACCTCCAGCAGGACCATGTTGGTCAGCATGTCTGCGAACGGCTCCGGCCGCCCCCCGCCGGGGCCGCGCGTGTCGGACCCGAAGATGCGCTGAAGGTACCAGCCCGCCGCCGACATGCCGCCCGGCGCGCCGGCCAGCAGGTGATCGCGCAGCAGCGTATAAAGCTCCCGGCAGCGCGGCAGGCTGCGTTCCCGCGCCGTCATGGGCAGTGAGAGATAGGCCAGCACACGGCGGTCAAAGGGGCGATAAAGGGTGCCGACCTTCACCGGTCCATCCCGCCCATCCTTCAGGCCCAGCGCCGTCACCGCCTGCCGCACCTCCCGGTCCAGCCGCAGCATGCCCCAATCCAGAAGGGTTACGGGCGTGGTGGTGAGCCAGCCGGTCAGCGCCGGGTCCACCGGCTTCTCCTGGGCCGTCGCCAGTGGGGCAGCCGCCAAAAGGCAGCATAGCAGCAAGGCCCGCGAGACACCCATCCGATCCCCCTCTGGTCAGGGTGGACAGGGTAGCGGTGCCATATGACAAGCGTGTTACAGCCCGTCCAGAAACCGGCCCAGGCACAGGTCCGACCAGATACCGCCCACCCCATGGAAACCGACATGGCCGCCCCACCGGCTGATCGCCGGGGACAGCCAGGGATTGGCGGGCCAACGGAAATCCTGATAGGCGGCGGGCGGTATCCAGGGATCGTCCAGGGCATGGACAACCAGGGTCGGAACGGCGATCCGGGGCAGGAAGGAGAGGGCCGAATTGACCTGGTAATATTCCGGGGCGTCGGCCCAGCCATTCCAGGGGGCCACCACCTTGTCGTCAAAATCCCACAGGTCGTGTGCGGCCAGTGCGGCATCGGCCCAGCGGTCCCCGACCAGGGCCCGGTTGGCCTGCATATCCGCTTTCATCTGGCCCAGCAGGCGACGATGATAGAGCCGGTTGGGGGGCGAACCGAACAAGCGGCTGCTGGCGGCAAGGTCAATGGGGGCGGAAATGGCGGCACCCGCGACCACGGGCACGGGGAAATCCCCCTCGCCTAAGAACTTCAAGGTGCAGTTTCCACCCAGCGACCAGCCGACCAGGATGACGCCATTGGCTGCCAGATCGACCGGCAAAGCCGCCAACACAGCCCGCACATCACCCGTGCGCCCGGCATGATAGCGGCGTGAACAGGTCCCCGCCGACGGCCCCGCCCCGCGCAGGTTCAGGCGGAGCACGGGATGCCCCCGGTCCAGCAGCAGCCGGGTGGTGGCGCGGACATAGAAGCTTTCTTCACTGCCCGTCAGGCCATGCAGCAGCACGGCCAGGGGCTTGCCCGCGTCCAGCGCTGGCGGGTTGAGCCGGGCCAGCAGCACATCACCGCTGCCGTCGGGCATAGCGAACCGCATCGCCTGCCCCGGTGGCAAGGGGTGGACAGGCTTCACCACAGTATTGCGGATGGTCTGTAAATGCCGCCCCCACCAGGGAAAGCGGGGGCGAAAAGGCGGCGGCGTGAAGGCCGGCGCGCCGTCAGCCATGGGCCAGGAAACCCCGCACCGCCGCCACCTGATCCGCCGCCATAAGGGCGGGGGCATGGCCGGCATCGGGGACGGTATAGAGGCTGGCGCGCGGGCCTTCCTTCGTCATCCGGTCCGCCGTGTCGGCCAGCAGCAGGTCTGACAGCCCACCCCGCACCACCAGCACAGGCTGCCGGATCATTGACCAGAGCGGCCACATGTCCAGATCATCAATGGCGCTGGTCTTGAAGATACGGGAGATACCGGGATCATAGGCCAGACGGTAGCCGCCATCGCGCGGATCGGCGCTAGTTTCCGCCATATGCCGCCATTGTGCGTCGGTCAGGGCGCCAAAGCCGGCATAACGACGCCGCAGATAGGCCTCAACAGCGTCCAGATCGGCGAAGAACGGGTCCAGCCCGACATAATCGCCAATCCGCTCCAGCGCCGCCTTCGGGATGAAGGGACCGACATCATTGATGACCAGCCGGCGGATGGGGCTGTTGGGCTGTGCGGCCAGCATCATGCCGATCAGGCCGCCCATGGAGGTGCCCACCCAATCAACCTGCGGCACATCCAGACGGGCCAGCAGCACCGCCATGTCGGCCAGATACTGCGCATAGCTGTAATTGTCGGGATTGGCCAGCCGGCCCGACCGTCCGCGCCCCACCACATCAGGACAGATCACCCGCGCCTTCAGGCTGTCAGCCAGATCGGCGGCCAGGATATCGAAATCGCGGCCATTGCGTGTCAGCCCATGAACACAGACGATGGTCCGGTCACCCGTGCCCCATTCCCGATAGGCGATACGGTGGAACCCGGTCGCCGACAGGCCCTGGCAGGATTTCTCGACAAAGCTGGACATGGGAAACGCACTCCGGCGGGCTGACGGGTTTGCAAATTACTGAAGCATGATTCAGGTTTCAACCCCGACCATCGTTCAGCATGGCGTAGCCACCCCGGTAATAGAGCAGCGGTGCGCCGGGCTGGCTGGCGAAGCCCAGCACGCGGCCCACCAGAATCGTGTGATCCCCGCCTTCATGGATTGCATGGCGGGTGCAATCCAGCACGGCCAGCGCACCCTGGATCAGAGGGGCACCGCCCTGCCCCACCACCGCCGCCACGCCGTCCCAGCGCGTGGCATGCGGCGTGCGGGCGAAGGTGTTGGACAGGGCCTGCTGTTCAGCGGACAGGATGGACAGGGCGAAGCCCGGCGCCTCCAGAAAGGCCGACAGGCTCTCCGAGCGGTTATCCAGACAAAACAGCACTAGCGGCGGGTCCAGGGAAACCGAGGTGAAGGAATTCACTGTCAGCCCCACGGGCCTGCCATCGGCGCCGGTCGCCGACGCGATGCAGACGCCGGTGGCGAAGCAGCCCAGGGTGTCACGAAAAGCGCGCTGGTCGAAACTCATGCCGGGCAAGCTCCTGTCCTCACATAAATAGGGGTTAACCCGAGGTAGGGCATACGCGCAAGGCCGCAAGGGTCGTGACCCACGCCAAATGGCTTGCTACACTGCATCATCGATCAGTGACCGGGATGGCATCGTGGCAGGCGGCGAAGAAAAAGCCCCCATTGTTATCAAGAAGATCAACAAAGGCGGTGAAGGGCACCATGGCGGCGCCTGGAAGGTTGCCTATGCCGACTTCGTGACGGCCATGATGGCCTTCTTCCTGTTGCTGTGGCTGCTGAACGTGACCACGGCCGAACAGAAGATGGGCATCGCCGATTATTTCAGCCCGGCCAGCGCGTCGAAACAGACCAGCGGCTCCGGCGGCATCCTGGGCGGTCAGACCATCCGCGTGGATGGTGCCATGGTCAACGCCAGCAGCCCACCCGGCGTCACTGTCCCCACCCCCACCATGCCCGCCGCCGCCAATTCGGATGAGCAGACGGACGACATGCAGGAAAGCTCCAGCGGACGTCCGACGGAAAAGGACTCTACCGGCAAGGGCGCCGGGGACAAGGAAGGCGGCTGGACCCGTGGCGATGTGGTGAACGGTCTGGCCGTTCTGGAACGCGCCGGGGAGAAGGATGCCGCCGACAAGAACAAGGATGGTCAAGTTGACGAGCAGGAGCTGAAAGAAGCGCTGGCCAAGCATGAGGATGCCCAGTTCGCCAAGGCCGAAGCAGAGCTGCGGCAGGCCATCCAGCAGATCCCCGAACTGCGCAACCTAGCCCAGAACCTGATCATCGACAAGACGCCGGAAGGGCTGCGTATCCAGCTGATCGACCAGGAAGGCTATTCCATGTTCCCGTCGGGCAGTGCCAAGATGCAGGCGCAGACGGCCCAGCTTCTGTCCCAGGTGGCGCAGGCGGTTTCCAACCTGCCCAATAAGTTGTCGATCAGCGGTCATACCGACAGTATCCCGTTCGGGGCTGGCGCGTCCTACACCAACTGGGAACTGTCATCCGACCGCGCCAACGCCACCCGCCGCGCGCTGGAAGCGATGGGCGTCAACGACACACGGATCGAAACCGTGGTGGGCCGTGGCGACCGCGACCACCTGTTCAAGGATGATCCCAATTCCCCCCGCAACCGCCGCATCTCCATCGTGCTGCTGCGTGACAGCCTGATGGCGGGCAACCGCCCCGCCAACGCACCGACACCGGCCCCCGATGGTGCCGGCAGCACCGCCCCGCCCGCCGCCGCCCCGCGTGCGGCGGTTCAGCCCGCACCGGCGGTCGTGGGGACATCGCGTTAGGCCTATCTTGTTTGCTTCGGCTTATCCCGCGTCACCATCCCGGTGGTAGCGGGGGACAACGCTCACCCCAGCCGCTGACTTTCCCGCCGCCCCGTGCTATCCTGCACGCCTCACCGCCAAAGCCACGCCCTGCCCCCGGCCGCACCCACGCAACGCGACACACCATCCTGTTGCACAATGTTTCACATCTCCCGCAAACCCGGGAAAACTGCGACTTTTCCCGGACACAATCCGTGCAACACGCACAAGGCGCATGTTTCACAGGGTTGCGCGGAGCCGTCCCTGACCCTGGATCAGGACCTGCGCGACATGCCGCGAAGCCGGGTTGCGTCATGTTTCACAAGGCGGCGACGGTAAGGCCATGCGCAGACTTGGCGGGGGCAGGCCCAATGAAACATCGCCGCCGCACATGTTTCACAGCGTTGCGCAGGCGCGACCCGGACCCGAGCGGGATGCAGGGGGCAAGGCAGGGCCGTGCCTTGACTCCGGGCGGGTTTCCGCCTAAAAGGCCGGACCATTTTCGCGGCGTACAGCACCCCTGGAGGCTGGCGCCACTACCGGACCCGACGCGGATGCCCGCGCACGGGTCTTTTTTCGTACTAGGAGAGTACCATGACCCAGATTATCGCGCTCGCCGCCACGGCTCGCGACCGGGCCGGAAAGGGGACCGCCCGGGCCACGCGTCGTGCTGGTTCGATTCCGGCTGTGATCTACGGCAACAAGGAAAAGCCGGTGATGATCGCCCTGGACACCACGAAGTTCACTCGTGAGATCCATCGTCCGGGCTTCTTCACCCACCTGTTCGACATCACGGTCGACGGCGTGACGCACCGCGTGCTGCCGCGCGACGTGCAGCTGGACCCGGTCTATGACCGTCCGCTGCATGCCGACTTCCTGCGCGTCAGCGACACCACCGAGATCACCCTGAAGGTGCCGGTGGAGTTTGTGAATGTCGAAACCTGCCCCGGCATCAAGAAGGGCGGCATCCTGAATATCGTCCGTCACGATATCGAGGTGTTCGCCAAGGCCGCCGACCTGCCGGAAAAGATCACCGTCGATCTGGCTGGCTTCGAGGTTGGTTCGTCGATCCACATCTCGTCCGTGAAGCTGCCGGAAGGTGTGCGCCCGACCATCACCGACCGCGACTTCACCGTCGCCACGATTGCCGCCCCGACCGTCAAGGCCGACGCTTAATCGTTCAGTCGCGATAAGTACCCGCATCTCCGGGCCTCATGCCCGGAGATGCGACGGCGACTTAAATTAAGTCACTGATTTAATTATGGAATAGGGCGATGCGGCTTCTGGTCGGACTGGGCAATCCCGGCCCGGAATATGAACGGCACCGTCACAATGTCGGTTTCATGGCGGTGGACGAAATCCATCGCCGCTATGGCTTCGGCCCCTGGAAAAAGCGTTTCCAGGGCATGGTCGCCGAAGGCCTCGCCGCTGGCGAGAAATGCTTCCTTTTGAAGCCCCAGACTTTCATGAACCTGTCCGGCCAGTCGGTCGGGGAGGCGATGCGCTTTTACAAGCTGACGCCCGCCGACACCATCGCCCTGCATGATGAGCTGGATGTCGCCGCCGGCAAAATCCGGGTCAAGCAGGGCGGCGGCCATGGCGGGCATAATGGCCTGCGCTCCATCGACGATCACATCGGCAAAGAGTATTGGCGGGTGCGGATTGGCATTGGCCATCCCGGCGACAAGGACCGGGTGCATGGCTGGGTTCTGGGCAATTTCGCCAAGGCGGACGAGTCCTGGCTGCCCAAGCTGCTGGACGTGCTGGCCGCCGAACTGCCCCTGCTGGTCAAGGGCGAGCCGGAGAAATACGCCTCCCGCGTCGCCTCCCTGACCGCCCCGCCCAAGCCGCCGAAGCCGGAAAAGCCAGCCCCGGCAGCCGGGTAATCGGGCATCATACCAACATGTAATGAGTAGAACTCATTGCATGTTGGTTGGCGCGTTGAGCGCCCGCGCCCTCGTGGGCGCGCAGCCCAGCCGCCGGATGGCGGCGCCCGGCGATTGAGGGCGGCTTGCCATCAAGCCGCCTGGTCCAGAATTACGGCCAGCCGCTCGCGCAGTGCCCGCATCTCCGCCGTCACCTGTGTGGCCCGCTGGCCCAAATCCTGCGAGAGGGTCCGCGTCTCGGCGGCATCCGCGGCCACGGTGCGGATACGGTCGGACACTTCGATGGTGCCGTCGGCGGCACTGGCCGCACTGGCACTGATGCTCTCGGTGGCGCTGCCCTGCTGGGTCACGGCGGCGCTGATCGATCCCGCAATCTCGTCGATGCGGGCGATGACATCGTGAAGCTGATGGATGTCGGTGATCACCCGCTCCGTCGCCCGCTGGACCGCCGCGATCTGGGAGGCGATTTCCTCCGTCGTCGCGGCCGTCTGGTTCGACAGGGTCTTGACCTCGGCGGCCACCACGGCAAAGCCGCGTCCCGCCTCACCAGCCCGCGCCGCCTCGATGGTGGCGTTGAGCGCCAGCAGGTTGGTCTGGCCGCTGATATCGCCGATCAGCTGCGCCGCCCGCCCGATATTCTGGGCGGCGTCGGCCAGCTGGCTGGCTACCGCGCGGGTCTGTGCCCCCCGCTCCACAGCGGCATGGACCATGTCGGCCACCTCCGTCACCTGCCGACCGATTTCGCGGGAGGAGGTGGCAAGCTGTTCGGTGGCGGCGGCCACGGCCTGGACATTGCCCGTCGCCTCGCCCGCGGCCCCGGCCACGCCGTCAGACTGCTCGCCCGTGCGGGTGGCGGCACCTGTCATGCGCTCGGCCATGGCGGCAATGCCCGCCGCCTCAGCCAGCACTGCCTCCACCCGGCGTGTCATCTCCTGCTCCAACGCCTGGGCCAGGCCGCCCAGACGGTCGGCCATCTCCTGCTGGTGGGCGCGCTCCCGCTGCTGTTCCTCCACCTTCAGACGGTCCATCTCCTCCGCATTGCCACGGAAGACGTCGATGGCGCGGGCCATGTCGCCAATCTCGTCCCGCCGTGCCGTGCCGGGAATGAAGGACAGCCGCTCCCCCCGCGCCAGCCCCTCCATCGCCGCCTCGATCTGGGCCAGCGGCCCCGTAATGGACCGGACCAGCAGCAGGGACAGGCCGCAGAACAGGGCCACCAGGACGCCGCCAATGGCCATGGTCAGGCGCTGGGTCTGGGTGCGGATGCTGCTTTCCGCCTGCTTGGCATCGGCCAGCCCGGCGCGCGTATAGTCAAAAAGCTGATTGATCAGGGGGGCCGTCTCGGCAAAGGCCGCGTTGAAATCCTTCACCGCCTTATCCTGCGCCGCCACCGCACTGGACAGGGCCACCATATCCTGGCGGTACTGGCGGGACAGGGTGTCGATGGCGTCCTTGGTCTGCGGGTCCAACTGGCTTTCCGGGATGAAGAAGGAGAACTCATTAAAGGCCTTGCGGTGCTGGCCCACATATTTGTCATCCCCCGTCATCAGGAAGGATTTCTCGGCATTGCGCATTTCCGCCATGCCGATGAAAAGCTGCGCCCCCATGGTGGCGGGCCATTTCTTCAGTTCCTCCTCGGTGGCTGCCACCGACCGCGCCATCTGCCCGCGCAGGCCTTCCTCGTCCGTCAAGCCCACGGCGCGGGTCGCCTGATCCACGGTATCAAAGGCGGCGGCCAGGCTGGACAGTCTGGCGGTCAGGGCTGTGATCGTCTCCGCCTGATCGGCCGCTGCCGAATGGGCCGTCAGGGCCGCCGCCGCCTGCTCCACCTCCGCCACGGTGGTCTTGAAGGCTGCGCCCGCCGCCGGGTCACGTTCACGCAGGAAGCGGGTGACGTGCAGCTGCAGGGCCGTCATGCCCCGGTTCAGATCGGCTGCCGTCTCGGCAAAGCCCGACAGGCCGGTCATGCGGCCCGTGGCACTTTCCCGTCTGGCATCCCCCAACAGGAAAAGCCCCGCTGTCAGCAGAACCGTCAACAGGGCCGCCCCGACCAGAAAACCGATGCGAGTGGAGATCGACAGCTGCGCCAGCCAGCCCCCCTCCCCCACATCCTGCCGGGACGGCAGACGCGCCCGCACGGCATCGACCATGGCCAACAGGTGCTGCTGCCAGACAGGGCGCGGTCGCCCCGCCGGTTCCGTCTGCGGGGAGAGTGTGTCGCCGGACAGCGTCCATTCAGTCATGCCGCGCATCCTATTGATGGGGTTTTGCTAAAATCCCAGCAAATCCCGTTTTCCCTCCCCCGCGCGGGGGCAACGGTTTCGCCGCCGCGCGGGGCTTCGGTCCCATCACATAGGAACCCGCTGGTAAAGGATCGGCGGCAGTTCTGTGAAGTTTCCGTGACGGAACCAGGGGTCATGACGTTGCACCCAGGCACCCTGCGGTTTACCATGATCCGCATGCCCCCCATGCGGCGTCGGTATATTCACGACAACGCCCCCATCCTGGTGAAGACATTTTGACCCATGCCCCCTCCGCCGCGCCGTCCCTGACACTGATCGGCCTCGGTCGCTGCTTCGGCACGTTCCGGGCCGTTCATGATGTAAACTGGAAGTTGGGGCCCGGTATCCACGGGCTGCTGGGGCCGAATGGTGCGGGCAAGTCCACCTTGCTGTCGATGCTAGCCGGCACCCTTCCGCCCAGCGAGGGACGGGTGGAAAGCGGTGGCCGGGATATTGCCGGCGCAATGCGGACCTATCATGCCCACCTGGGTTATGCCCCGCAATCGGTGGACCTGCCACCCCATGCCACCCCGCGCCAATTACTGGCCTATATGGCGGCACTGAAGGGCCTGCCCGCGCGTGATGCGGCCCGGCAGGCGGAGGGGCTGGCCGACGCCCTGCATATCGCGCCCAAGCTGGATACGCCGGTGGGCGATCTGTCGGGCGGCATGCGCCGCCGGCTGGTCGTGGCGCAATCGCTTCTGGGGCAACCGGAGATCCTGCTTCTGGACGAACCGACGGCGGAGTTGGACGGGTTCGAGAAGCTGGCCCTGCAATCCATTCTGACGGAGATGGCGTCACGCTGCGTGATCGTGTTCTCCAGCCACATCGTCTCCGATCTGGAAGCCATCGCGGAGGATCTGCTGATCCTTTCGCGGGGACAGGCGATCACGCTTGGGCAGCCAGAAATGCTGGCTGCCGCCCTGGAAGGGCGGGTTATCAGCCTGACGGTGCCGGCCACGACCATTGATCATGCCCTGCAATTTGGCACCGTAACGGGACGTAAGCGCATGGCGGACGGTATCCGCCTGCGGCTCGTGCTGCATGCGGGAAGGGCGGCACCGCCCGGCGCGGTACCGGAGGCGCCAAGCCTTGAGGATGCCTATCTGGCCGCCGTCGCGGAGCACGGGACATGAGCTTCGGCGCGATCCTGGCAGTCGCCCGTTTCCAACTGGCCGGCTTCACACGCCGGCGCGGGCTTTGGGCTTGGCTGGCGCTGGCCTGCATGCTGGCCAGTCTGGCCCTACCCCCGGCTGACGCCGGCTATGTCACGGTATCCGTTGGCCCCCTGCGGCCGCTCCACACGGCGGAAACGGTCGGGCTGGTCGTCGGCGCGCTGGGGGTGACCCTGCTGCTGCCAGCCCATTTCATCGCCCTGCGGATCGCTTTTCCGCCTATGCGCCACCCGCTGCTGCTGACGGGTGCCACGCCGGTCAGCGATACCGCCTTCGCTCTGGGCCGTTGGCTGGCCGACACTGCCTTTCTGGCGGGCTTCCTGCTATGCTTCGGCTTGGGGGCTGTGTTCATCCAGGTGGTTCGGGCGGAGGCTCCGGTGGAGCAGCCCTTGGCGCTGCTGGGGCCGCTATTGCTGCTGGGCGTACCCAGCGCGTCACTGCTGGCAGGGTTCCGGGGGCTGGCGGAAGCACGGCGCTGGACGCGCGGCCCCGTGGTCGCCGGCATTCTGATGATGGTCGCCTGGCTGATCGTCCTGCCCCTGACCACCTCGGTGTCACGCGGCATGTTGGGTCCAACTGCCGATCCGCTGGGGGTAGGCCAGCCCATGCATGACATGAGCAGCATGGTTCCAGGAAAGCACGGCACCACCTTCGGCATCCACATCACACGCTCCATCGAAGGCAGCTTCACCTGGGACGGGTTTGACTGGACCAGCGGCCCTTACCTGGCCGCGCGTGGCTTCTGGTTCCTGGCAGGCGCAGGCCTGGCCGTAGTTGCCGGCCTGCTGGGTGATCGGTTCCGTCGTCGGGCACATACGGGGCGGACCCGCGTAACCACGCAGCCCCCCGGAAAGGTAGCGCCGCCACTAGGCACCCTTCAAGGCGTACACCCGCATCACGGGACCGGCCTGACGATCCTGTTGCTGGCCGAGATGCGCCTTTTACGACCGGAATGGAAGCTGCTGGTCGCTTGGTCCGTGGGTGCAATCGCACTGGCCTTGCTGACCAATGGGCCGGATGCGATGCGGCGTGCCGTGGCGCTGTTGCTGCTGCCTGCCCTGTTTGCGCTGGGTGACCTTGGCGTGCGGGCTTCGGGCCGGTCCCTGTTGCCGCTGGCCGTGGCGGTGCCGACCGCTACCGGGGTCCGGTTGATGGCGGGATATCTGGCGGGGCTGGTGCTGGTCATGGCACCGCAAATGCTGCTGCTGATGGGAACGCTGATGCGTGGGGGCAGCTTGCCGGATCCCTGGCTGATGGCTGCCCCCGTTTTGGCACCAGCTGTCGCATTGCTGCTGGGACGGCTGACCGGCTCTGGTCAGGCCTTTTCGATGCTGGGGCTTATCAGCTGCTACATGCTGTTCTCGGCGTGAGGATTTGTAAGCGCCTCCGCAACTTGCTATGGTTGTAGTCGGCCCTTGCCACCACGCGCCGGGGAATGATGGGTATATTGACGCCCGAGCTGTTGATCCGTGCCTATGCCGGTGGGGTTTTCCCCATGGCGGAAAGCGCGGATGCGAAAGACCTACTTTGGTTTGATCCGCCGTTCCGGGGGGTATTGCCGCTGGATGCGTTCCACGTACCGCGGCGGTTGCGCAAGACCCTGCGCCACTTTCCTTTCGATGTCCGTATCGACAGCGATTTCCGCGCCACCATGATGCATTGCGCTGAACCGGCACCGGACCGGCCACAGACCTGGATCAATGAAGAGATCATGGAGGCGTATTGTCAGCTGCACGCCATGGGCAAGGCCCATTCGGTGGAATGCTGGCAAGACGGACAGATGGTGGGCGGGCTCTATGGTGTCGCGCTGGGCGGTGCCTTCTTTGGGGAAAGCATGTTCTCCCGCGCGACGGATGCCAGCAAGGTCGCCCTGGTGCATTTGGTGGCACGGCTGAAGGCCGGCGGTTATCTGCTGCTGGACACGCAGTTCCTGACTGAACATTTGTCACAGTTCGGGGCCACGGAAATCCCCCGCCACCGTTATCGCGCACAGCTGTCCAAGGCGGTCGGTGCCCCGGCCGATTTCTATTGCCTGGAGGGTGAACGGGCCTTGGTGTCCGATTTCCTGCAATCCTTGACCCAGACATCGTAGACCGGGTGTTCCATGGCCGACAAGGCCGGGCTGGAGGCGAACATCCAGCCCTGGAAGACCGGTGCCACGGTGGCGTCGGAGCGTTTTTCCTGAACATCCAGGAACGCGGCGGATTCGGGCGGATCGATGGGCGACGCTTTCTGACAGGCCTTTACGGTGATGGTCAGCTGACCAAAGGACACCGGCTCGCCCACCTTGGCCTCGAACGTGCTGGTACGCGCCGTCACCTTGTCCAGCCCCTGGAGCAGGGCCACGGGCATTGCATCAAACTTGCGGGCGGGCGGCGGCGGGGGCGCTGGACGCTGAACGGCGCTCAGCGGAGCCTGAACATCTGGAAGCGGGGAAGGAGGACCAACGGGGGGATCAGCCGGCGGAACCTGCTGTGCGCCGACCGGCAGGACAACCGCAAAGGCAAAACCGATCAGGACAAGGCGGATGGACATGGGGCGGACCGCAGGCAATGGAATAATGGCAGACAGCAACAGCAGAGCTTTGCGGCGGCTTCATGGCCCAGGCGATCAGGGCGTAGCCGGCGCTTCGCCCTTCTTCTCGCCACCGGCGGAATTGAAGATGAAGCGGCCCAGCAACTCCTCCAGGTTCACGGCGGACTGCGTATACTCGATGGTTTCGCCGGCCTTCAGCTTGTCTTCTTCCCCACCGGGGTCCAGCTGAAGATAGCGGCCACCTAGCAGGCTTTCGCTGGCGATGCTGGCTGTCGTGTCGCGCGGTAGCTGCACATTGCTGTCAATATCCATGCGGACCACAGCCTGGAAGGTCTGCTTGTCCAGGTGCTGGCTGGTGACAGTCCCGACCTTCACGCCGGAGATACGCACATCGGCACCGGCGGCCAGACCGCCCGTGCTGCTGAACCGCGCTTCCAGCGGGTATCCCGACACGGCCTTCACGCTGCTGGTCGTGTAGGCAAAGAACAGGAAGAAGCCGGCGACCAGAAGGACGACGGCACCCAGGACGGTCTCGATCACGTTCTTGCGCATGGGACAGATCAACTCCTGCCGGACGGGAACCATGCCCGACCCTTTAAACGATCATGGCGGCGCTTTTGCGGCGCCGCCATGCGACATCCCAAAGATAGGGATGATCAGTTCGGCGTCCAGGCCTCGTAGTCACCCGTCGCCTTGTCACGCTTTCCACCGGCAAACAAATGGCCGGGCGGACGATAGGCCTGTGTGGTGCCCGTCGGGTTGGGCTGATGCGGCAACTGCCAGGACTTGTGGAAGGCGCTGTCGACCGGCAGGGGGGCCGCCATGTTGTAATGCATCCAGCCATGCCATTCCGGCGGTACCTTGGTCGCCTCAGGCTCACCCTTATAAAGGACCCAGCGGCGGGCCTTCATGCCGGGACGCGACTTCTTCTCTTCGAAGTAGCGGTTCCCGGCACCGTCGGTGCCAACCAGACGGCCAGCGCGCCAGACAAGCAGCTTGATCTGGATGTTGGCCATCCAGGTGGCCAGGGAAATACGGTCGCTCATGGCTTTTCCGTGATGCGGAACAAAGATCGGCGGCGACTATGCACCGGCGGCAGGGAGCTTGTCCACTGCAACGCGGCAAACTCAGATGTGTTTGCTGGCTTCTAAACGCCCAAAAAGAAAAGGCCGCATCCGATATCCTGTGTCACAGGCATCGGATGCGGCACCAAGGGCCGGAAGCAAATCTGTCAGACCAGCACATTAACCGCGCTGGGGGATGATGTGACATTGTTGCTGGGAGGCGGGGGCGGAGGCGGCGGAGGGACTGATGGCGCCGCTTCCAAAGCTGCTTTTGTACGAGGTATTGCAGAAGTGTAGGAAAGAGTTTGTCCAGTAACGCGATCGATGGGCATGGTGCCACCAACAGTACAGAGAACGGAACATGTCAATCATGTGACATGGCATGTAAGCATGATTGACCGAAACATTGATAGGACAGCACCCAAAAGATCACAAGAGACCAACTGTCTATCGATACAATTCTATTACAATTGAAAGGCAGTCGAATACCCTACTTCTTTCCACGCAAGCGATCCGCAGCACGCCCAAACCGGCCAGTATGATGGCGGATTTCCCACACAGCAATGGCAACGCCGGCGACAGCCAAGGGCAGCACATAATAAATGAAACGGTAGGCCAGCAAGGCACCCAGAATGGAACTGGCGGCGTCATGGTCGGCCATGCCCAGAAGGATAATACTTTCAAACACACCCAGGCCGCCCGGCACATGACTGAAGATCGCCACGATAAGCGCAGCGCAGAACAGGGCCACGAAGGAGGTGAAAGGAACCTGCACATCCACGGGCAGCAGCATCCACAGGATACCTGCTGTCACCACCAATTCGGCTGATGAGATGGTGATTTGGGAAACGACGCCGCCCCAACTGGGCAGCTGGATCGACCAGCGCCAGATTTTCACCGGCTTGTGTGTCACTGCCGTGATGATGCAGATGGCCAACAGGCCGAACAGCATAGCGGCCCCGATCCCCTGAACCGCCAGTTCCGGAATTTTTAGCAGGACCGACACCGGGTGCGGTCCCACGATCATGCCCACGGCCCCAGTGAAGGTCAGGCCCAGCGTGAAAGTGGTGGTGGAGAACACCACGACCTTGGCCACGTCGCCTGCGGAAAGACCCGCCGTGCCATAGGCGCGCAGACGCACCCCTGCTCCGCTGATCACCGCCCAGCCGACATTATTGGAAATGGCATAGCCGCATGCCGCCGCGAAGGCCGTGGTGCGGTAGGGCACCTTCTTCTTCAGATAAAGCAGCGCTGACAGGTCATAGAGAGTAAGCAGCCAGAAGGCCAGGGCGGTCAACCCGATAGCCTTGATCACCTTGGACAGCGGCAACGCCTCCAGATAGGCCAGCACCTCGCCAAAATTCACCTCTGCCACCACATGGCGCACGGCGAAGACCAGAAGTACGCCCAGGAACAGAACCGTGCCGATCCCCAACAACGCCTTTTGCCGCCGGCTGATACCATCGCTGGCGGGAGCGGCTTCAGTTGCAGGAGAATCGGGATCAGGCGTCAGGGGCATTCAGGGCACGACTTGGAAATGATACCGGCCACATTTGGCGGGCGCACCCTGCCACCGTTGAGGACGGAATGAAACCCCCTGTCCGGTGTGGATATGCCCTGCGACGGGGCACCTGACCTTATGCGTCACCCCGATGTGGGGATGATTGCGACTCACGCAAGAGGGGTTGGTACGTAATCCAGCATTTCCGCCGTTGATCGGGGGTGTGAAATGGACTCCGGCGGGTCGGGAACGTCAACCACAATAAGCGGTGTATAGCTCTGTTTTCCCCAACAAAATCTGGTTGCCGGCCCTGCCCCCGGTAGCCTAGCCTCTCGACCGTCACCATATATTGCGGTGTGGTCACGCCTGTCCCCCGTGGACGGGACCGGCCAGGATCGCCGCCTTGTTTGGGAAAAAGGGGCCAGGACCATGCGTATCGAGCGCCGTTTCACCGTTGAGGGTCAGGATGCCTATACGGATATCCCGTTCCGAACGGCGACAAGCGAGATTCGCAATCCCGATGGCTCCACCGTATTTCAGGCCAAGGATATCGAGGTGCCGGCTGAATGGAGTCAGGTTGCCTGTGACATCCTGGCTCAGAAATATTTCCGACGTGCTGGTGTGCCCAAGTCCCTAAAGGCGGTGGAGGAGAACAGCGTTCCCTCCTTCCTGTGGCGCCATGTCGCGGACGAGAAGTCCCTGGCCAAACTGCCTGCCGATCAGCGGATGGGCGGGGAGACCTCTGCCCGGCAGGTTTTCGACCGTTTGGCCGGCACCTGGACCTATTGGGGCTGGAAAGGCGGCTATTTCGATTCGGATGCCGATGCCTCGGCTTTCTTCGATGAAATGCGTTTCATGCTGGCGCGCCAGATGGCGGCCCCTAACAGCCCGCAATGGTTCAATACCGGCCTACACTGGGCCTATGGCATCGACGGTCCCGCCCAGGGGCATTTCTATGTCGATCCCACCACCGGTGCCGTCAGCCCGTCCAACTCCGCCTATGAGCGACCGCAGCCGCATGCCTGCTTCATCCAGTCGGTGGCCGACGATCTGGTCAATGAAGGCGGGATCATGGACCTGTGGGTGCGTGAGGCGCGCCTATTCAAGTATGGTTCCGGTAGCGGAACAAACTTCTCCCGCCTGCGTGGGGAGGATGAAAAACTGTCGGGCGGTGGCAAGTCCTCCGGCCTGATGAGTTTCCTGAAGATCGGTGATCGCGCGGCAGGCGCGATCAAGTCCGGCGGCACCACGCGCCGGGCCGCCAAGATGGTCACGGTCGATCTCGATCACCCCGATATCGAGGCTTATATCGACTGGAAGGTGGTGGAGGAGCAGAAGGTCGCCGCCCTGGTGACCGGGTCAAAGCAGGTGTCGCGCCACCTGAATATGGTGATGGCCGCCTGCAATGAGGGGATCGGTCCGGATGCGGAACGGCTGGACCCCGCCAAGAACCGTGCCCTGAAACGCGCCATCATCGCGGCACGGCGTGATCTGGTGCCCGAGAACTATATCCAGCGCGCGATCCAGCTGGCGGGTCAGGGCCATGCCGGCATTGATATTCGCACCTTTGATACCGATTGGGACTCCGAGGCCTATCTGACCGTCAGCGGCCAGAATTCCAACAATTCGGTGCGCGTGCCCAACGCCTTCCTGGAGGCGGTGCAGAGCGACGGCCCCTGGAACCTGACCCGCCGCACCGACGGCAAAGTGTCAAAGACGCTGCGCGCGCGCGACCTGTGGGACAAGATCGGCTATGCGGCATGGCAGTCGGCCGATCCCGGCGTACAGTTCAACACAACCATCAATGAATGGCACACCTGCCCGGCATCCGGCCGCATCAACGCGTCCAATCCGTGCAGTGAATATATGTTCCTGGACGACACGGCCTGTAACCTCGCCTCCATCAACCTGATGGAGTTCCGACGTCCCGACGGTCGTTTCGATATCGATGCGTTCACGCATGCCTGCCGACTCTGGACAATCGTCCTGGAAATTTCGGTCGCGATGGCGCAGTTCCCGAGCCGGGAAATCGCCCGGCTCTCCTATGATTTCCGCACCCTGGGTCTGGGTTTTGCCAATATCGGTGGCCTGCTGATGGCTGCCGGCCTCCCCTATGACAGTGTCGCGGGCCGATCACTGACGGGCGCCATCACGGCACTGATGACAGGTGTGGCCTATGCCACGTCGGCGGAGATGGCGCGGGAACTGGGCCCCTTCCCCGGCTTTGACGCCAACCGCGAACCGATGCTACGCGTCATCGCCAACCACCGCCGCGCCGCCCATGGTGCCCGCACAGGCTATGAGGGCCTGTCGGTGGCCCCGGTACCGCTGGTCAGTGATGAATGCCCCGATGCCGACCTGATCGTGGCGGCGCGCACCTCCTGGGATCAAGCGCTGGAGCTGGGCCGTGCCCATGGCTTCCGCAATGCCCAGACGACGGTGATCGCCCCCACCGGCACCATCGGCCTGGTCATGGATTGCGACACGACCGGGATCGAGCCCGATTTTGCGCTGGTGAAGTTCAAGAAGCTGGCCGGCGGCGGCTATTTCAAGATCATCAACCGCGTGGTGCCGGAGGCGCTGTCGCGCCTGGGTTATGAAGATGCAGCCATTGCCAAGATCGAACGCTACGCCGTCGGTCACGGCACCCTGATCGGGGCACCCGGTATCACCCATGATCGGCTGCGCAAGCTGGGCTTTGGCGATGCGGAGATCGAAAAGGTTGAGAGCGCGCTGGAATCGGCCTTCGATATCAAGTTCGTATTTAACAAATGGACCTTGGGCGCCGATTTCTGCATCGACACGCTGGGCATCCCGGCAGACCTGCTGGACAGTACCGGCTTCGATCTGCTGGCCCATCTGGGCTTTACCCGGAAGGAGATTGAGGCGGCCAATGTCTATGTTTCCGGCGCCATGACCCTGGAGGGCGCGCCCGGCCTTCGGGATGAACATCTGCCGGTCTTCGACTGCGCCAGTCCCTGCGGCAAGATCGGCAAGCGTTACCTGTCGGCGGAAGCCCATATCCGCATGATGGCGGCGGCGCAGCCCTTCATCTCCGGTGCCATTTCCAAGACGATCAACATGCCAAATGGGGCATCGGTCACGGCCTGCACCGACGCCTATATGCTGTCCTGGCAGTTGGGACTGAAGGCCAATGCGCTGTACCGTGACGGCTCCAAACTGTCGCAACCGTTGAACGCCCAGGTCCTGGAAGAGGACGAGGACGAGGACGATCTGACGGGTGAGGAGCCGACCTTGCTGGAACGCGTGGTGGAGGCCCCGGCTGCCGCCCGCATTCCCCTGGTCGCCGAACGGGTGGTCGAACGCGTCGTGGAGCGTGTGGTGGAAAAGGTCGTGCGGTCCGGCGGGCGGGAGAAGCTGCCGCAGCGGCGCAAGGGCTATACCCAGAAAGCCATGGTCGGTGGACACAAGGTCTATCTGCGTACCGGCGAGTATCAGGATGGCCGCCTGGGCGAGATTTTCATCGACATGCACAAAGAGGGTGCCGCCTTCCGGTCGATGATGAACAATTTCGCCATCGCGGTGTCACTGGGCCTGCAATATGGCGTGCCGCTGGAGGAGTATGTGGAGGCCTTCACCTTCACCCGCTTCGAACCGTCCGGCATGGTGCAGGGCAACGACGCCATCAAGATGTCGACCAGCATTCTGGATTATGTGTTCCGGGAACTGGCCATCTCCTATCTGGGCCGTAACGATCTGGCGCACGCCACGCCGGAGGATCTGTTGCCCGATACAATGGGCCGAGGCGACGCCCAGGCCGATCTGGCCGGCATGCCGGAGGCGGCCAATACCGCGCAGGAACTGCCGGACAATGCTGCCTACATGACGCAGGAGACGCTCGCCGCCGTCGCGCGCATTGCATCAACCGGCTATGTCCGGTCCAACCTTCGCGTGGTTCCCGGCGGGCAGCAGGGGCGGGTTCTGGCCGGGTTCCAGCAGGCGACGACAGCCTTCGCCGCCACCGGTACGGATGTGACCAACTTTGGCGGCGGCACCTCGGTCCATTCCGACAGCCTGTCCAGCACCGCCTTACGCGGTGGCACCGTTGGCCGGCATGACGCCCGGTTTGAGAAGGTGCGCGAAGCCCGCGCCCGTGGCTATGAGGGTGACCCCTGCCCCGAATGCCAGAACATGACCCTGGTGCGCAACGGCACCTGCCTGAAATGCGATACGTGCGGCGGGACCACGGGCTGTAGCTAAGCTTCAGCCCTGCTTGCGGCGGGCGTGGTGGGCCTGAACAAGGCGCCGTGCCTGCCGCAGCCGCTCCGGGTCGGACAGGTCGGCGGTGACCATGTCCGATTTGCTGGGGATCGGCAGGTCTGAAGGCCATTCCCGGTGTCGCAACCAGTTGGCCATGGCCATATAGGCCTGGGGATCCAGTTGGCGCAGGGCCGGGCGGGTGAGGTGCCCTGCCGTGATCCAGGGCATCCAGACGGAGCGCAGGAACCCGACAATATCCTGGTTGCGGTCAGGACGGTCGGCATAGAGCAGGGGTGCGCGATCCGGCAGGGCAGCCAAGCCCTGGTCCATCCCTGGCACCGCCGCCTGCCCCGCCAGGACGCGGCCAACCCAGGACAACAATTGCTCCCCGTCCCGATGGTCAGGCAGATGCCGGCGGATACTGTCACCCAGATCGGCCAGCACCGCCGCCACAGCATCAACATCAGGCTTGGGGCTTTGCGGGACCGGTGCAGTCCAGCCAAAGAACCGGACATTGGGTGTCGGCGGGCTGACCTTATCCGACCGTCGTCCCAACAGCGACAGAAGCCGTCCTCTACCCTCCGCCGCCGCCCTGCGCTCGCCGACACTGCGGTAGTACATCCCGGCGATATAGCCAGGCGACAACAGCATCATGTGGCAGAAATGCTGGGCGATTTCATAGATATACCACTCATTATCCCGAAAGCCCCGCTCCCATACCTCACGCGGCACGCCAGACTTTGCCCGCAGACCCATGGTAATGCGCCAGGGTGAAGGTTCGATCAGGTCTGGCAGGGTCAGGCTGGCCCCGATGAAATATTGATGATCGGCGAAAAAATCCTCAAAAGCCAGGGTGCGGGGACAAAGAAGCGGGCGTTCATGCGCCTCTGGCGCGCCGGTCCAGAAGATGGCCGTTTCATGCCGTCGCACCATGGTCTGCCGCAGGATGGGGGACCCCAGAAAGGCGAAGGGCTTGCGGATATAGGACGGGATGACACCCAGATTGCCGTCGATGGACCAGGCCACGCCATCGTCGGCAGGCCGCAGCAGATGGCGGATGGTGATGTTGTACTGGCCGATGGCGAACCGGCCCAGTTCCTCCAGGAACAACGCCTCCAGCCGGTCGCGCGCCTGCGCCATGGAAGCGCCTTCCTGCGCCCGCTCTACTTGCCGCAGATATTGCGCCAAGGCCATCATTTGGGTGACCTGCCGCCGGGACTCGGCACCGGGTTTATTCGTTACGCCTGTCATGACATGAGGATAACGCAGCGTGTGCGTTGTCGGCAGCCTCCAGTTTGTCGGAGGAGAAGCAGGCCAGAGATCCGTACCGGTCGCGCAATGGCTGTGTCTGCCCCTTCCACGAACGTGGCCCTGACCTGCTATCGTGGTTTTGCAGGCACACAATGCCGCAGTTGCGCAACAGGCACGCATGTTTCTGTTGCGCAACGGTGCGCCGGGGTCCAAACATTGTCCGTTGACGAAGGGCCAGACCATTCCGGGCCCGATTGGTGGTCGCGTCGATGAATCGCAGGGATTTGCTCCGTTTTGCTTTGGGTGTCCCGGTTGCTGTGCCGATGGCATCGGTCACGCTGCTGCACGCCCCCGCGTCGCATGCCCAGGCGCAGGAGGGTGGTAAGCCGAAGCCGCCATCGCGCAAGCCACGACCGCCCCGTCTTGTCATGCTGGACCCTGGTCATGGCGGCCACGATCCCGGCTGCATTGGGGCCAAGGGCACCTATGAAAAGAACGTCGTGCTGGATATCGCCAAGGAAGTTGCCCGCCAGGTGGGCAAGACCAAGGGCTGGCAGGTGGAACTGACGCGCAACGATGACCGTTTCGTTGATCTGAAGGAACGGGTGCGCATCGCCCAGTCGGCCAAGGCCGACCTGTTCATCTCCCTGCATGCCGACAGCGCGCCCAACAAGGCTGCGCGCGGCATGTCCGCCTATACCCTGTCGGAAAAGGCCAGCGACGAATTCGCCGCCGCCATCGCCCAGCAGGAGAATATTGCCGGCGGTCTGGGCGTCGATGTGTCGGGCCTGGATGAG
Source organism: Niveispirillum sp. CC-CTL257 (assembly GCF_059489915.1). Taxonomy (NCBI): domain Bacteria; kingdom Pseudomonadati; phylum Pseudomonadota; class Alphaproteobacteria; order Rhodospirillales; family Azospirillaceae; genus Niveispirillum; species Niveispirillum sp. CC-CTL257. The sequence goes on along the minus strand of NZ_JCAJXE010000001.1, from coordinate 820,836 downwards.
AAGGTGGCCGGTATTCTTCTGGACCTTGCCGCCCGCCACACCGTCACGGCGGCGCTGCATGCCAAGCAATCGATCATCCAGGGGGCGGGCAAGGATGTCCGCCTGCTGGAAAACCCTATGCGGTCGGCGAATTTCGCGGTGCTTAAGGCGCCGGATATCCCATCGCTGCTGATCGAAACTGGCTTTTTGTCCAATCCCCAGGACGAGACGCTGCTGCGCGATGCCAAGGCACGCCGCAACATCGCCGGCATCCTGGCCCGTGAACTGACTGCGGTGATGACAGCCGCCCCCTTCGCCTGAGGCCCCCTTGACCACCCCGCCGGGGCGGAAACCGCATCCCCCGGCCCGGTTCTCACCACATTTCACCGTTAAAGTCCGGTCGTGACACGGGAAATTCACGACCGCAGGAGGCATGAACGATGGGGAACATGCGCCTTTGGGCGCCCAGGGGTCTGGGGATGGCGATGCTGCTGGCGGTGGGTTTTGCCCTGACCGCCCCGGCCATTGCACAGACCGATGCGGGGAATAATCCGGCCGTTGCCGCGTTGGATGATGACGGCCTGCGCAAGGCCGTTGAAAAGCGTTGGCGGGAGAATGGCGGGTTGGACGAACGGCTGCGCGTAGAGGTACGCGACAGCCGGGCATTGCTGACCGGCCGTGCCGCCAACCCCGACGAACGGGTGAACGCCGTGAAGCTGGCCTGGCAGGTCGATGGCCTGAAGGAAGTGATCAACGAGATCGGGATCGGCGATGAAAGCAGCCTGTCCGACCGGACCACGGACATGTGGATCACAGCGCAGCTGCGTAAGGATCTGATGACGGATTCGGAGATCACGTCCGGCAATTACACGATCGAGACTGTCAATCAGGTCATCTACCTGATGGGCCGCGCCCGCTCGCCGCAGGAACTGGAACGGGTACGCGACCATGCGCGTGAAATCGCGCGGGTCCGGCGGGTGGTGAGCCATGTCCAAGTTCCAAATTGACGCCGCACGCCTGTGGGGACAGGCCTTGTTCGTCCCTGCCCTGCTGGCCATTGCGCTGCTGATGGCGCCCAGCGTCGCCTGGGCGCAGACCAGCGACCAGAATGCGCAGGCCAACCGGCAGTTCGTGCAGGCCATGCAATCCATCCGGCAGGCCGATCAGTCCTATGACGAGGTGGAGCAGACCAAGCTTCTGCAACAGGCTGATGCGCTTCTGGCCGACATCATCACCCGCCTGCCGGAAAGCACGCTGGCCGTACAGCTGATGACCAATCAGTTCATCGGCGATTTCGACTATGTCGAGTTCAAGAACCGGCTGCGCGGGCTGGTCTGTGCCGATCCGAAATCGAATGCCTGCCTGCTGCACCGGATCGAGGCGCTGGTGACGCCCATCGAATATCCCATCGCGGCCCCGCGTTGGGACTGGCTGTCGCTGGCCATCGCCCATCATCAGATGGGAGATAAGGCACGGGTGAGACCCATCGTCGCCCCTTTCGTGCAGGCCCTGCGGACGGGTGGGGCCAAGGGGGACGTGAGCCCCGACCTGTTCGTCAGCCGTACCCTGGCCCTGACGGGCGAGGTGGACAGGGCGCTGGCCATCACGCGTGAGTTCCAGGACTGCGCCACCCGCGTCTATAACCTGTCCGATATTGTCGAGGCGCTGGTCTGGCGCGGCGACATGGCCAGGGCAACGGAAGTCACCGAAGAGGTGACGGAGTTCGCGCGCACCCAGGGCTGCGCCTGGGAACTGGGTCTGGTTGCCCAATCACTGCTGCATGTCGGGCTGGAGGCGCGGGCGCGCACCCTATTCCTCAATACGGTGGAGGAACAGTTCAGCCGCTTCAAGGACCGCCAGGGTAATTGCTGTCCGCCGGAGTTGGCCGTGGCTGCGGGCGATCTGGGTGACACCAATCTGGCGCTGGGTCTGCTGCGGACCGTTCAGGAAGAAAGCCCCTGGACCATCCCGCAAGTGCTGGGGCGGCTGGAGGCGCGGGGCGAAAAGGTCCTGACCCTGACCTATGCCGACCAGTTGCAGGATAATGACCTGAAGGCCGAAACCTATGTCGAGCTTATCGAAGGCTCGCTGAAGGCCAAGGACCGGGGGCAGGCCGATGCCCTGTCCGCCCGGCTGGACAAGACCGTCACTGATAGCCGCACGCCCATCACGCTGGCTCAACGGGCGCGGGCGGACAGGCTGCTCTACAACGACAACCGTTGGCGTGGCAGCTTCCAGGCTGCCATTTCAGAGGCTGAACGCGGCTCCGGTCAGCGGCGCGATATCGCGGTTCCCCTGCTGGCTGCACTGGTGGAAATTGAGACGGGCAAGCCGATGCTGGAGTAAGCGGGTTCCCCCGTTTACTCCCCCACCCGCAGGCCTGGATCCTCCACCCGGTGCAGGCGGGCCATGGCGATATGGGCAACCTTTAACGTCAATGCCTTACGCCGGGCCGCCGCCAGTTTGGCAAGCGGTGCCGGGCGGATGATTTCCGCGCCAAAGGCATCCGCAATGATCAGGCCGCATTCGGCCGGGATCAGATCGGTCGGGAAATCCGCGTCCACGGCGAAAAAGAACCGGTCGCAGAATTCCAGATATTCCGGCCATTTCTGGTCAGTCTTGAAATCGATGATGCTGCTTTTGACCTCGACGATGGTCACCTCGCCGTCGTCGGACAGGGCAAGAATGTCCGCCCGCCTGCCATTGGCCAGACAAAACTCGACCAGCCCCCGAACGCCCCGTTCAGCCAGCATGCGCCGGACACCACGTGTGATGGCCGCCGCCGCCTCCGATTGTGGTCGCGGCAATGGCACCATCGGGGTCGATGGTATCTCGGCAGCAGGCAAAGCGCGGTCAGCGACAGAAATGCTCATGAGTACGGATCATGAACATGTCCGCGCGATCTGGCAAGTCTGTTCGCGGCAGTCCGCAGATCAGCAGCGGACCGTCAGAACCGACGTGCCGCCCACACTGGAGGCCCGGACAACCGGCGTCAGCCCCGCCATCAACAAGCGGTTGCGGACACCTTCGACCGTCTCGGTGGGGCGTGTCAGGGTGATGCGTGTATCGCGATGGCCCAAGGCCCGGCTGCGCGCCACGGCGTTGAGGATCTGATCACTGAGGACCTCGACCCCGTCGAACACGGGATCGTTGGCCGGTGGCGGCGTATGCGCCGCAGTCGTTTCGAAAGCCTGGGTGGACAGTGCGGCAACCACCATGCCGTTTGCCGGATTGAGGGCTCCGGTCGCCACTGCGGGAAACATGCAAGGTCCCTGGGTTCGAGCAGCCGACGACTTCTCCGTCAGCAAGCCTTTTCTTACGCCGAAATCTGTTAAAAATCAGGCAGCAACCTGTCACGAATTTGCGCAGCGAGCCCGCAAATTATGCATGGGTGACATGTTTACACCCACCTGTCGTGGAAATGGCGGATTTCCGATATCGTGACCGCTCTCAACGCTGCGGGGATGATCGGAGTCTATCCTGCTTTCAACGCTGCTGAATCCTCCCGCTGCCATTCGCCGCTCCGTCGGCGGGCTGATCCTTGGTTTCGCCGTTATCGCGTTGCCCTGGATGGCGGTGCAGCCAGAGTTGGCCCCACCGGGAGAAGGCGGCGCGGACAAGTATTTGCACCTGCTCGCCTTCGCCGGCTTGGCGCTGGTTGGATTCTGGGCTGTCAGGGCTGTACTTGCGCGCGGTGTGATTGTCGCACTGCTCCTGCTTCTCGGCGCGGGTATCGAATGGATACAAGCATCCGTGCCGGGACGGGAGGGTAGTCTGGGAGATCTGGCCGCCGATGCAGCGGGCCTTTTGCTGGCACTCATCCTTTTGCGATGCTGGCCGATGGCACGGGATATGCTATTTCGTGAGACTGGTTGAAGACAGGGAAGTGCGGCCAATGCCGTCCCTGTGGGAAGGATGGTGGAACCGTGCGTGTTGTGGGCTTGCGGTCGTCGGTGGCGGCCTTGAACCTGATGATGCTGACCATGGCCCTTTCAGGCACGGCGTTGGCCCAGCAATCCTCTCTTTCCTCCTCCACAACGGCGCCGAAAACCGGCAGCAGCGCGATCTCCCAATATCTGACCGGCCGCATCGCCCAAAATGCCGGTGCCTGGGATATTGCCAGCGCCAATCTGGGTGCGGCTTTGAAACAGGACCCGGACAACCCTGCCCTGCTGCGTCGCACCTTCCTGTTATCCCTGGGTGAGGGACGTCAGCAGGAAGCGCTGGCCCTGGCTCGCCGTCAGGTGACGCAGGAGCAGGGCGGCAGCTTTGTTGCCCATGCCCTGCTGATCGCCGACGACCTGCGCGCCGGACGCACGACGGAAGCCGCGTCGCGCATCGCCAAGCTGCCCGCAGATGGCATGGGTCCCTATATCGGCCCGTTGCTGTCCAGCTGGATTGCCGTAGCGGAGGGGGATAATGACCGTGCCATCAAAATCCTGGACCCGCTGAACGCGCATGAAGGGTTCAAATCCATCCGCACGCAGCAACTGGCCGTGATCGAGGACCTGCGCGGCAACCGGGACGCGGCGTTCCAGTATTATTCGGAAGCGGCAAGGCAAGGCATGCCCCTGCGCCTTGTCCTGCTGATCGGCAATTTCCAGGAGCGTTCAGGTGCCGCCGACGCGGCCCGTCGTCTCTACCGTCAGTATCTCGACGCCAATCCCGACAGTATGGTGGTGGAAGACGCGCTGGCGCGCATGGACAAGGGCGGCGTGCCTGCCCCGCTGGTCGCCAATGCTGGCGCCGGCCTGGGCGAAGCGCTGTTTCAACTGGCGTCGGCACTTCATCAGGAAGGGGCGGCGGAGATGGCGCTGCTCTATGGCCGGGTGGCCCTGCATCTGACGCCGGAACAACCCCTGGCTCGCATGCTGGTCGGGGACATTCTGTCCAACCGGGACCGGGACGAGACAGCCCTGGCGGAGTATCGCGCCGTCACGGGCGGGGCGGGCATGTTGTGGATGGCCCGCATGCGGCAGGTGGATGTCCTGCGACAGCTGGACCGCGATGACGAAGCCGCCGCGTTGCTGCAGAAGATGGCGGCGGAACGCCCGACGCGCACCGACGCATTGCTGCGGCTGGGCGACATGCACCGCCTCGCCAAACGCCATGATCAGGCGCTCGCCGCCTATGATCAGGCCCTGGCACGGGTGAAGGAAGCGAAGCCCCGCGACTGGATGCTGCACTATGCGCGCGCCATGACGTTGGACGCCAAGGGCGACTGGTCAGGGACGGAGGCAGCGCTGAAGAAGGCGCTGGAGCTGCAGCCGGATCAACCCAGCCTGCTGAATTATCTGGGTTATTCCTATGTCGACCGCGGTGTGAACCTGGATCAGGGCAAGGCCATGATCGAGAAGGCCGTGGCACAGCGCCCGCATGATGGCTTCTTCACCGACAGCCTGGGCTGGGCCCTGTTCAAGCTGGGCAACGTCGAACAGGCGGTGGAGCTGCTGGAAAAGGCGCTGGATCTGGAACCCGGCGACCCGTCCATCAATGACCATCTGGGCGATGCCTATTGGGCTGTGGGCCGCCGTGACGAGGCGCGCTTCCAATGGTCCCGCGCCGCAATGCAGGCGGAGAAGGATGATGGCCTGCGCCGGTCGGCGGAGGCCAAACTGAAGAACGGGATGATCACGACGGTGAAGGCGGAAGGAACACCGGCCCCGTAAGGCCGGTTCAGCCCAACAGTTCGCGCGCCTTGGCGCTGTCGGCCACGATCTGGTCCTTCAGCGCCTGGAAACTGTCGAACTTCATTTCCGGCCGGATGAAACGGCACAGGCGCACGCGCAGATGCTTGCCATACAGGTCGCCCTCGAAATCGAACAGATGGGCCTCCAGCCGTTCGGTCGCCCCGCCGACAGTCGGACGGCGACCGATATTGGCGACACCCTTGTGCCAGACTGTGCGCGCCCCGTCATCCACCCCGGCCAGGATGGCATAGACGCCCAGACGCGGGCGCAGATAGGTACCCAGTTCGACATTGGCGGTGGGAAAGCCAATGGTGCGCCCGCGCTTGTCGCCATGCTCCACCCGGCCCTCGATCTCCCAATCATGGCCCAGGATGGATGCCGCCTGCTCCACCTCTCCCGCCTGCAAATGCTGGCGCACGCGGGTGGAGGAAAAGGCGGTGGCGTCAGGACCAGCGACCGGGCGGACCTCCGTCACCGTGAAACCGAACCTTTCCCCAGCGTCGCGCAGAAAGGCCATATCCCCGCCGCGCTTGTGCCCGAAGACAAAATCGTACCCGGCCACCACATGCGACGCGGCCAGCCCCTCCACCAGGATCTGCTGCACAAACTCGTCTGCGGTCAGGTGGGAGAAAGCTTCGTCAAACCGCACCTCGAACAGGGCGTCGATGCCCAGCGCCTCCACCAGCCGCGCCTTGATGCGCCAGGGCGTCAGGCGGAAGGGGGCGTCATCGCGACGGAACAGGCTGCGCGGGTGCGGCTCAAAGGTCAGGACGGCGGCGGGAACGCCATTGGCGCGGGCGGCATCCTTGGCGGCCTCGATAACGGCGCGGTGTCCCTGATGCACGCCGTCGAAATTGCCAAGCGCGACCGCGCAGCCGCGAATGGCTGCCGGAAGGTCGGTGGTATGGCGATAAATCAGCATGGCGCCGCAGGATGGTTGCTAAATCTGCCATGGGTATAGTCGCAAGCGGGGATGGCGGTCCAGTCCCGCCATCCCCAGCCCACCTCAATGCAGCGGCGTCGCGATGACAGGACGGACACTGACCGCCCCCCGATCCAAGGCCCGGCTGACCAGTGCCACAGCAAGACCAGCCAGCGTCACCAGGGCCGCAACCCAGGTGACGGCACCCAGGCCCGGCCCCTGATCGATGGTCACCCCACCGACCCAGGCGCCCAGGGCATTACCCAGATTGAAGGCCGCGATGTTGAGGCTGCTGGCCAGCCCCTGCCCCGCCCCTTCCGCCTTTTCCAGCACGCGCATCTGCAAGGGAGCGACCGTGGCGAAGGCGGCGACACCCATCAGGCCGACAAAGATGATGGCCGCGATCTTGTCGTGCATGACAAAGCCCATCACGCCCTCCACCAGGGCCAGCGCAATCAGAGTGCCCAGCAGCGTGGGCATCAGCCGCTTGTCCGCCAGCTTGCCGCCCAGCAGGTTGCCGATGGCTAGACCACCGCCGAACACCAGCAGGATGGGCGAGACGGCGGCATCGGAAAAGCCGGTGATGCGGGTCAAGATCGGCTGGATATAGGTGAAGACGGCAAATACACCGGCGAAACCCAAAGCCGTCATCACCAGCCCCAGCCAGACCTGCGGCTTGGTCAGCACCGTCAGTTCCTGACGGATGGAAAGGGGTCGCGGTGCCGCCTTATCCGCCGGCACGAAAACAGCCAGCACCAGCGTGGCAACGACACCGATCAGGGCCACCGCCCAGAAGGTGGAACGCCAGCCGAAATGCAGGCCCAGCCACGCCCCGAACGGCACACCCAGCAAGGTGGCCATGGTCAGTCCGGTGAACATGATGGCGATGGCCGATGCCTTGCGGTCAGGGGCCACCAGACCCGTAGCCACGATGGAGCCGACACCGAAGAAGGTGCCATGCGCCAGCGACGTGATGACCCGTGCTACCATGAGCAAAGGATAGTCCGGTGCAATGGCGCAGGCGATATTACCTATGGTGAACACCACCATCAGGGCGACCAGCAGCACCTTGCGCGGCAGCCGGCCCGTGACAAGGGTCAGAAGCGGCGCGCCGGCAAACACCCCCAGCGCGTAGCCGGAGATGAGCAAACCCGCCGTGGAAACGGAGATACCGAGGTCGGCAGAAACCTGCAACAGCAGGCCCATGATGACGAATTCCGTCGTGCCGATGCCAAAGGCACCAGCCGTCAGGGCAAATAATCCGATTGGCATGATTTCAGGTTCCGGATGAAGCGGATGACATGGGCGGCAAGATGGACGCATCCACATCCATGAACTAGACTGCCCATCGGAACATGATTTGTGAGTTCAGATCACATGTCGCGATTGGAGATCAACCGGGCCGGCGAGATGGAGGTCTTTGCCCGCGTGGTGGAGGCAGGCAACTTCTCCGGCGCTGCCCGGGCGTTGAACATGACACCGTCGGCGGTCAGCAAGCTGGTGGCGCGGATGGAGGCACGGCTGGGCGCACGCCTGCTGAACCGCACCACCCGGCAACTGCGCCTGACGCCGGAGGGCGACCTGTTCCATGAACGCTGCCGCCGCATCCTGGCCGACATGACGGAAGCCGAGCAGGAGGTGGCAGCAGGCAGTACCCCGCGCGGACCAGTACGCATCAACAGTTCAGTGCCGCTGGGCATGCTCTATCTGCTGCCGCTGGTACCGAAGCTGTCGGCACTTTACCCTGAGATCCAGTTGGACATTACCCTGACCGACATGGTCGTGGACCTGATGCAGGAACGCGCCGACATCGCCATCCGCGTCGGCCCGCTGAAGGGTGCCAATCTGCTGGCCCGCAAACTGGGCGAAGGCCGGGTGGTGGTCGTCGCCTCCCCCGACTATCTGGCCCGCCACGGCACACCGCGCACGCCCGACGATCTGGCCCACCACAATCTGATGGCTTTTGGCTTTGTGCGCAGCGTCGGGCCCTGGCCCTTCCGCCTGGCCGATGGCAGCCGGATTGAGGTGCCGGTACGTGGCAATATCCGCCTGGGCGATGGCGAAAGCATGCGGCATCTGGCCCTGGCCGGGCACGGGCTGGCGCGCCACGGCCTTTTCCATGTGGCCGCCGACATCGCCGCAGGGCGGCTGGTGCCCGTGCTGGAGGATTATTCGACGGGAGAACTGGAGATGGTGCATGCCGTGTTTCAGGGCGGCCCCGTCATGCCACCCCGCATCCGTGCGGTGATCGACTTCCTGGCCCGCGAAATGCGCATCGGGTGATGCATCCTTGCTGTGCGCGCCCTCACTTTCGGGGTGGGATCAATGCCGATAGGGTGAGCGCCATCTGACCCAACCCGTCATTGCAAGGAACCGTCAATGACCATCCAGCTTCATGCCTGGCCGACTCCGAACGGCTACAAGGTCTCCATCGCGCTTGAGGAAATGGGCCTGCCGTATGACGTGCATGCCGTGAATATCGGCGCTGGTGACCAGTTCAATCCCGACTTCCTGAAGATCGCGCCCAATAATCGCATGCCGGCCATTGTCGATCCCGAAGGACCGGAGGGCAAGCCGCTGAGCCTGTTTGAAAGCGGCGCCATCCTGATCTATCTGGCGGAGAAGACCGGGCAGTTCCGACCCAAAGACCCTGCCGTCTGGTACACCCATATTCAGTGGCTGATGTGGCAGATGGGCGGCGTCGGGCCGATGTTTGGTCAGGCCGGGCATTTCATAATCTATGCGCCGGAGAAGGTGCCCTACGGTGTCGAACGCTATCGCAACGAATCCCGGCGCCTGCTGAAAGTGGCGAATACCCGCCTGGGCGAAGTTGCCTATCTGGGTGGTGATGATTACGGCATCGCCGACATGGCCACATTCCCCTGGGTCCGCAATGCGCCGAAATATGACATTGACCTGAACGAGTTCCCGAATGTTCAGCGCTGGTTCAACGCCATCGCCGCCCGGCCGGGGGTACAACGCGGCCTGGGCCTGCTGGCTGACAAGGTGAAGCCGGCGGGCACCCCGCTGTCCGACAAGGAACGCGAGAACCTTTACGGTAAGAAGTAAGCGCGTACTGGGGCCTGTCGTATCGTCGGCAGGCCCCTATCCACGAAGAATGTCAGCCAACGCAGCGGCATTGTTACACACCTCATCCTTCGCGGCATAAAGCAGAGTGACCGGCCCGCGTTCGGCCAGTTCACGCAAACGGTACAGCGCTTCCCGACCGGAGCCCACGGCCAGTTCCGCCCTATAGGCCGGAGGGAAAAGGTGCCAGCGGTCAGGATCGCCATGGATGCGTTTGCGCAGGGCATGACTGGGCGCTACTTCCTTTATCCATAGATCAATGGCTGATTTTTCCCAGGAAATGCCGCGCGGCCAGAGCGCATCCACCAGCACCCGGAGGCCATCAGTATCAGCCGGCGGCGCATAGACACGTTTCACCCTGACATCCATGCTCACTTCCCCGTCAGAGGGCCACAAAGGCGACACGTATCGCCGCCGGCCTTACATTGTTTTGTCATTTTCTTGTATCTACAAATATTGTATATACAAGTGATGAGCCGATCTGACAAGCCCCCCCGCTTCACGCTGCGCGATGACGCTGCCGAAGCCTTCGCCACCGACCTCTCCGCCCTGGCCCGTCTGGCAGCGCGGCGCCTGACCCGTCATCTTGACCGATGGCTGGAACCGTCCGGTCTGGGGGCGACACAGTTCGGCCTTCTGTCACTTGTCGCCGCTGCCGATGACGATCACCTGTCGGCGCTGGCCGCAAAGGCCGGGCTGGACCCATCCACCCTGACGCGCAATCTGGAGGGACTGGCCCGGCAGGGGCTGGTGGAGGTGACCAGTTCGGGTCCTGACCGCCGGCGCCGCGCCGCCTGGCTGACCGAAACCGGCGCCCGTGCGCTGGCCATGGCGATCCCGCTCTGGCGGCAGGCACAGGCCGAACTGCCGCCGGGCCTCGGGTCGCTGGCACGGGATTTATGTCGGCGAACGGATGATCTGGAGGCCTGAATCAGTTCCAGGGACGCGCTGACGCACCAGCCCGGACGGCATCCACCCTGATATCTCCATCAAGGTAGAGCGCATGCGCGCCCCTGTCAGCCAGGGCCTGCGGCCCAACCACAATCGGGGCGGCACATTCACTGACAGGGTGGCGCGTGACCAAGGCGTCAATGCCGGGCTGGCACAGTGTACTGACAGCCGCGGGGGACAGGGCGATGGCGACTCGCCGACCGTTCAACCGGTAGAGGCAGGCATCCGGCGTGGCGCAGGTCAGGCGGCCATCTTTGCTGCCCTTCTTGGGCCAGGTTTGGGGTTCACCCGGAAGTCCGTCCCGTTGCGCCCATTCAGCACTGTCGAACCGTCCGGCGCGCCGGGTGGAGACGGCAAGGGAACCATCGGCCAGACGGACAGCCACCACCTTGCCATCCCCGTTGATCCGCAGATCGGGCTGCGGGGCCAGGGGCAGAAACATCAGACCGGCCAGCATGCCGGCCAAACCCAGCAGCCTGATCCGCCCCTGCCACAGGCACAGCCAAAGGCAGGAAAGGGTAAAAATTACCAGCCCTGTCGCCGGCAGCAGCGGCAGATGCAAGGCCGCCCCCGGCATGTCGGCGACCCAATGCGCCGTCCACAGAATCGCCTCCGCCCCCCATCCCATGGCCGTGATCGCCCAGCCTTCCAGGCCCAGCGGCATCAGCAGGTAGACCAGCAGCCCCCAGGGCATGACCCAGAAGCTGGTCACCGGCACCGCGATCATGTTGGCCAGCAGGCCGTAGTTCGACATCTGCTGGAAATGATGCAGACCAAAGGGAATGGTGACCAGACCCGCCACCAGAGAGGTCAGCGACAAGCTGCCGGCATAGGTCAGGCCACGGCCAACCCACCCTTGTCCGCCTTCCTTCCGCCGTGCGGCCATCCAGGGCGTCGCCACCTCGAACGCGGCGACCAGCGCGATGACGGCGGCGAACGACATCTGGAAACTGGGGCCGATCATGCTTTCCGGCTGGATCAGCATCACCACCAGGGCCGCCACCGCCACGACCCGCAGGGAGAAGGGATTGCGGTCCACCAGCACCGCCAGCAGCATGACGCCGGTCATCAGCACCGACCGCTGCGTCGGCACGGGCGATCCCACCATCAGCATATAGAATATGGACGCGACGAGCGCCGCCACCGCCGCATATTTCTTGATGGGGTGGCGCAGGGCGAATGCAGGCCACAGAGCCATGACACCGCGCAGCAGAAAGAAGACCAGCCCCGCCACCAGCGCGATATGCAGGCCGGAGATGGATAGAAGATGCTGCAAACCGGATTGCCGCATCGCCTCCATATCCCTTTCCGGAATGGCTGTCGGTTGTCCATTCAACAGGGCGGTGACCATCCCAGCCGTGGCCTGATCGGGCAACCGTGCCGCAACGCGATCAGCAATCACATGCCGCCATTGCTCCAGCAACACCCCGTCATCCGCCGGCCCCGCCAGCCGCCGCACACGGCCCAGCGCGAAGCCAGTCCCTCCTACTCCCAGGAAATAGAGATGGCGGCGGAAATCGAAGGCCCCCGGTTCGACGGCGTCCGATGTAGGGCCGATGGCCGCGAACAGACGCACCCGTTCCCCTATCAGAGGCATGGTTTCGGTATTCCGCATGGAAATGCGCAATAGGTTGGGTGTATCGGCAATTGCCAGACCCGGCACCGTCAGGTCGGTCAGGAACAACCGCATACCCTTGTCCAACCGGTCGATCTGTACCACCCGCCCCTTGACCCCAACGGGACCGATACTCTCCCGCAGCATCGGGGCCGCCACCAGCGACGTGCGCAACTGCGCCGCCGCGAAGCCCAGCGGGACCGCCAGCAACAATATCCAGGCAGCCAGTGCCCAATCGGGTCGCCGGACCTGGACAAAGCCGGCAACCGCCACCGCAAGGAGGATGCCCCCGGCCCCCGCCCATACCGGCGGCTCATGATCCAGGGCGAAATAGACACCGATCCCCACCCCGAGCAAGACGGGAAACCAAAGGACCCAACGCCCGCTTTCAGCCAGCAGGCCAGCGACCAGCCAGGATAACCCGGTCCGCCGCGCCAGCCCATCCAACCGCATGCAACCATCCTTGCCAGGGGATGAATACAATTAGATGAAAATAGACTGCGCTTCACTATTTAATTTTGATCATGGGTAGGTTGCGTCAACCCACCCGGCAAGGGCGCACCCACGACTTTTCGAGGGGGGAGCATCTGCGGTCCAATGCTGTTCACAAGACGCACGGCTGTGCTAAACCAACGCGCAAACAATCATTCTGCCCTTATGGGCCCATAAGAGTTTCGCGATGATCGTCACCCGCTTCGCCCCCTCGCCCACCGGTTACCTTCATATCGGCGGCGGCCGCACGGCCCTGTTCAACTGGCTGTTTGCCAAGCATCACCAGGGCAAGTTCCTGCTGCGCATCGAGGATACAGACCGCGCCCGGTCCACCGATGCCGCTGTGGAAGCCATTCTGGAAGGGCTGAAATGGCTGGGTCTGGAATGGGATGGCGAAGCGATCAGCCAGTTTCAGCGCAAGGACCGGCATGCAGAAGTAGTGGCACAGATGCTGGCCAACGGCACCGCCTATCGCTGCTATTGCACCCCGGAAGAACTGGACGCGATGCGCGAGGCACAGAAGGCCGTTGGCCAGCAGCCGCGCTATGACGGTCGCTGGCGCGACCGCGACCCGTCGGAGGCCCCCGCCGGCGTCGCGCCGGCCATCCGCCTGAAGGCTCCGCGTGAGGGCGAAACGGTGGTGAAGGACCATGTGCAGGGCGAAGTGCGGGTGCAGAACAGCCAGCTGGATGATCTGATCCTGCTGCGCTCCGACGGCACGCCCACCTATCTGCTGGCGGTTGTGGTCGATGATCATGACATGGACGTCACCCATGTCGTGCGCGGTGACGACCATCTGACCAACACCTTCCGTCAGATCCAGATTTACAATGCCATGGGCTGGAAGACCCCGGAATTCGCCCATATCCCCCTGATCCATGGGCCGGACGGGGCCAAGCTGTCCAAGCGCCACGGCGCGCTGGGGATCGAAGCCTATCGCGACATGGGCTTCCTGCCGGAAACCATGCGCAATTACCTGCTGCGCCTGGGCTGGGGCCATGGTGATGCAGAGATCATTTCGACCGAACAGGCCATCGAATGGTTCACGCTGGAAGGGATCGGCCGTTCCCCGTCGCGTCTGGACTTCGCCAAGATGGAGAACCTGAACGCGCATTATATCCGTGAAGCGGATGATGCGCGTCTGGTCACCCTGACCACACCGTTCATTGAGGCCAAGATCGGCCGCACCCTGACGGATGTGGAGAAGGACCGGCTGCGGCGTTCCATCCCCGGCTTCAAGCCGCGCGTGAAGACGCTGATCGAGCTGGCCGAAGGGTCGCTGTACCTGTTCGCGGCCCGCCCGCTTGCCATGGATGAAAAGGCCGGCGCCCTACTGACGGCAGAGGTACGCGGCCAGATCGGTGCGCTGACCGCCAAGTTCGCCGAGACTGGCGAATGGACGGCGGGTGCGCTGGAGGCCATTGTCCGTGATTTCGCGGAGGCGAACGGTCTGAAGCTGGGCAAGGTGGCACAGCCGCTGCGCGCTGCCCTGACCGGAACCACGGTTTCGCCCCCGATTTTTGAGGTGGCGGAAATTCTCGGGCGCGAAGAGAGCCTGTCACGTTTAGAAGATGTCAAAAACCATGGTTAAAAAAGTGCTGTTGCGTTGCACTCGCTGCGGCGCGGCACTAAACTCCGCCCCACTTTCAAAAACGGGGCGATAACCCCAAACGAAACCCTTGAGGACGTGCCGACATGAGCCAGACAACCCAGACGGCGGGCGATGGAACCGCCGAGACGGTGACCCTGATCGATAACCGGACCGGTAAGAAGATTGACTTGCCGATCCTGAAGGGCTCGACGGGGCCGGATGTCATCGACATCCGAAAGCTCTACGGCGCCACCGGTTGCTTCACCTACGATCCCGGCTTCACGTCGACTGCGTCCTGCGACTCGGCCATCACCTACATTGATGGCGACGAGGGTGTGCTGCTGCACCGCGGCTATCCCATCGACCAGTTGGCCGAAAGCTCTGACTTCATGGAAGTCTGCTACCTGCTGCTGCATGGCGAACTGCCCAACGCCGCGCAGAAAAAGGAATTCGAGGCCACCATCACCCGCCACACGATGGTGCATGAGCAGCTGACGCAGTTCTATCGCGGCTTCCGTCGCGACGCCCACCCGATGGCCGTGATGTGCGGCGTCGTCGGCGCCCTGTCGGCCTTCTATCATGACAGCACCGACATCAACGATCCCAAGCAGCGCATGATCGCATCGCATCGCCTGATCGCGAAGCTGCCGACCATCGCCGCCATGGCCTATAAGTATTCGGTCGGCCAGCCCTTCATGTATCCCCGCAACGATCTGGGTTATGCGGAAAACTTCCTGTACATGACGTTCGGCGTGCCCTGCGAGCCGTATAAGGTGAACCCGGTCATCGCCAAGGCGATGGACAAGATTTTCATCCTGCATGCCGACCACGAGCAGAACGCGTCGACCTCCACCGTCCGTCTGGCCGGCTCCTCGGGTGCCAACCCGTTCGCCTGTATCGCCGCCGGTATCGCCAGCCTGTGGGGCCCCGCCCATGGTGGTGCGAACGAGGCTGTGCTGAAGATGCTGGAAGAGATCAAGACCGTTGATCGCATTCCGGAATTCATCGCACGGGCCAAGGACAAGAACAGCGGCTTCCGCCTGATGGGCTTCGGCCACCGGGTCTACAAGAATTACGACCCGCGCGCCAAGGTCATGCAGCAGACCTGCAAGGAAGTGCTGGAGAGCCTGGGCATCAAGGACGATCCGCTGCTGGACATCGCGGTGGAGCTGGAGCGGATTGCCCTGTCTGACCCGTATTTCATCGAGAAGAAGCTGTACCCGAACGTCGATTTCTATTCGGGCATCATCCTGAAGGCGATTGGCTTCCCGACCAGCATGTTCACTGTGCTGTTTGCGCTGGCCCGTACCGTCGGCTGGATCAGCCAGTGGAAGGAAATGATCGAGGATCCGGGTCAGAAGATCGGTCGCCCGCGTCAGCTCTACAAGGGCGATACGCAGCGCGACTATGTCCCGGTCGAGAAGCGTGGCTGAGCGTAAGCATAGCCAATCCGGCAAAGCGGGCGGTCCCATCGGGATCGCCCGCGATGCTTTTCTATTCCCTTCGCGCCCGCCCTTCCTGTGGCGGCGCCCGTCGCCTGTCAATGACAATCCCGCTCCCTGGGGCAAGCGGCTGCGCCGCGCCTGGAACCTGACGCTGATGCTGGGCGTGGTTGGCGGATTGGTCTGGTCGGCGGTTTATTTCCGGTAATTGCCTTCAGGGCGACACGGGCGCCGAAAGGCCGTTGATGCGTGCGTACCGTTCCACGAACCGGATACGCGCTGCCGGCACCTCCGCATGCCGCTGGGCAAAAGCGCTGCGCTCCAGAAAATGGCCCGTCAGCAGCAGGCCCTGCATCACCTCCGCCGGTCCGCCATCCGATAAGCCCAGCAGGAACGGCGGCAGAGGCAACAGCTTGTCCTTATAGGGTTCGGCCGCCGACATCGACACGGCGCGGCCCGTGCGCGGGCTGACATGCGACAGACCATCATTACCGGCAAACAGCTCCGCCGCCGCTCGCCCGCTGACGGCGCAACGCGACAGGTCCAGGCCGAATCCGATCTCCTCCAGCAGGCCGATCTCCCAGCGCACATAGATCTCGGCCCAGACCTCGCTTGAGAGCGCATCGAACAGGGCCAGGGTGGCGTCGAACAGGCCGGGATGCGGCTCCCGGTCGGCCAGCAGCCCATCCAGCAGCGCGCAGGCCGAGGCAAGGCAGGCGAGTCGCAGCGGGTCGTCCAGCAGCGGGGCCGCATAGGCCCGTTCCAGCTCCAGCGACCACGTACCCAATTGATCCGCCAGCCGGGCCCGCCAGCCGACCGCCAACAGGTTTCCCGGCTCCAAACTGGCCCGCAGCCGGGCCGACTGCCCCCCATGTACAAGGCCCGCGTGACGCCCGTGCTCCCGCGTCAGCACCAGGGCCAATGCCGCCGTTTCCCCATACGGGCGTGCGGATAGCAGAATCGCTTGGTCATTCCAGTCCATGGGACCAAGTGTAGTATAAATAACGACCTGCTGCGATGGGGCATGGCCCCACCGGTGGAAAGTGGTATAGAGTTTCCACCACACACCTTTCCCTTGCCAGCCGATCCGCCCTTGTCCCAGACGACGCCCGATGACGAATTGGCCCAGCGTTACATGCTGGCGGGACTTTCCAGCGGCGAGGCCGTCTGGGATTGGGACCTCACCGTCGATACGCTGTTCTTGTCGCCGGGTTTCCGGGACCATCTGGGGCTACCGATGGATGGCGGCAATATCGGCCCCCGCCACTGGTTTGACCGCGTGCATGCCGATGACCTGCAATGGCTGGAGGCGACATTACGCCCGCGCCATGACGAAGGTGGTCGGTGTTTCATTATTGAACACCGCGTGCGCAACGGGCGGGGCGACTGGACCTGGCTGCTGGTGCGGGGTGCCGCCATCGCCGGCCCGGACGGGACCGTCAACCGCCTGATCGGCACCGCTGCCGACATCACAGAGCGCAAGGAGGCGGAGGATCGCCTGCGCATCAGTGAGGAACGGCTAGCCCTGGCAGCGGCGGCCACCAATGACGGTCTGTACGACTGGGACCTGCGTACCGACCGCATCTATTACGCACCCCGCTGGTGGGCACTGATTGGCCTGCTGCCGGATGAGGACGCGGACGGGCCGGAGGAGTGGCTGAACCGCGTGCATCCCGAGGACCTGATCTGGTTGCAGGCGACGCTCGACGCGCAGATGTCGGCAGGCGGCAAGCCTTTCCAGATCGAATATCGCATCCAGCATGGACGCGGCGGTTGGCGCTGGATGCTCTGCCGCGGTATCGCGGTGATGGATGCCGATGGCGAGCCGGTGCGTCTTGTCGGCTCCCAATCCGACATCACCGACCGCAAGGTGGCCGAGGAACAGTTGCGCATCAGCGAGGAACGCTACGCGCTGGCGGCCCAGGGTGCCAATGACGGCCTCTGGGACTGGCGCGTGCAGGAGGGGGATGTCTATTACTCCCCCCGCTGGTCCGACATGCTGGGCCTGCCCGGCGGCGAATGGGTCGGCACCATGGAGGACTGGTTCGCCCTGGTGCATGCCAGCGACCTGCCGGGCCTGCGGGCCGCCTTTGAACTGCATCTGTCTGGCCGTCTGGACCATCTGGAACATGAGGTTCGTATCCGGCATGACAGCGGGGCGGAACTCTGGGTGCTGATCCGGGGTGTCGCCATCCGCGATGCGCTGGGCGATGCCGTGCGCATGGCCGGCTCCATGACCGACATCACGGCCCGCAAGCGTGCGGAACAGCAGATCCTGTTCGACGCGTTCCATGACGGCCTGACTGGCTTGCCCAACCGGTCGCTGCTGATGGACCGTATCGGTCAGACTATCGACCGCCGCCGCCGGCCGGACGATCCGCCCTGTGCCGTCATCCTGTTCGACCTGGATCATTTCAAGACGGTCAATGACAGCCTGGGTCCCAATGCCGGGGACGAGGTTCTGCGCGTCCTGGCCAAACGGCTGGAGAATCAGCGCCGGGCCGGCGACACCATCGCACGCATTTCCGCCGATGAATTCGGCGTGCTGATGGACGGCGTCGTGGATGTGAAGGCGGCCATGACGGCGGCCCAGCGTCTGGCTGCTTCCATCGCGGAGCCCATCCGCCTGCCCGGTATGCATGAGGAACTGGTGCTGACCGCATCCGGCGGCATCGCCATGTCACACACGGGCTATGGGCAGGCGGCCGACATGCTGCGCGATGCCAGCCTTGCCATGTTCCGGGCCAAGGGGGCGGGCCGCAACCGGGTGGAGGTGTTCGACGACGCGCTACGCGCGAGGGCCATGTCGCGCCTGCGGACGGAGGCCGACCTGCGGTTGGCCACCGACCGCCACCAACTGACCCTGTTCTATCAGCCCATCGTGCGCCTGTCGGATCAGTCGATCGCCGGTTTCGAAGCCTTGATCCGCTGGCAGCATCCCGAACGCGGCCTGATCTCCCCCGCCGATTTCGTGCCTTTGGCAGAGGATACGGGCCTGATCCTGCAAATCGGCCGCTGGGCCATGCAGGAGGCGGCGGAACAGCTTTCGCGCTGGCAGAAGACGCATGACAGCGGCTTGTTCATGAGCGTCAATGTCTCCGGTCGGCAGATGCTGGACGATGACATGGTCGAATGTGTGCGCACCGTCCTGGGCGATACCGGCATCGCGCCCGACACGCTGAAGCTGGAAATCACGGAAAGCCTGCTGATGGACGATCCCGGCCGGGCGGTCTCCATGATGCAGCAGATCCGTAGTCTCGGCGTCCACCTGTCGCTGGACGATTTCGGCACGGGCTACTCCTCGCTCTCCTATCTGCACCGCTACCCGGTCAACTCGCTGAAGATCGACCGCGCCTTCATCAGCGGGGCCGGCAATGGCGACCGGCGGGAGGAAATTCCCCGCATCATTCTGCTGCTGGCCAAAAGCCTGGATCTGGATGTGGTGGCCGAAGGGATTGAGAACCCGTCGGAAGTTACCTTCCTGCGCGGCCTGGAATGCCGCTATGGTCAGGGCTATTACTTCTCCCGCCCCGTGCCGGCACCTGATGCAGAGAAGCTGCTGGGCCTGCAGGCGCTGCCCTAACCCCTGGCAACCTTCAAAACCGCGTCGGCGGCACGCTGGCTGGGTGTCTGATCGCCACCCTGGCCCAGCCATTGCGCCACCTGCGCCACACCCTCAATCTGTTCGCGCCGCGCGGTGGGATCGGTCAGCAGCACCGACACCGCCTCAGCCAGCTTCTGCGGCGTACAATCATCCTGCAGCCGCTCCGATACCAGCATCCGATCCAGCATGATATTGACCAGATTGGCATATTTCACACGGATCAAACGGCGGTAGAGCCGGTAGGTAAGCGGGTGGATGCGATAGGCGATCACCGCAGGCAGCCGGGCCAGTGCCAGTTCCAACGCAACGGTGCCGCTGGCGGCCAGTGCTGCAACGCTGGCAGCCATGGCGTCATACTTTTCCCCATCCCCTTCCACCACAATGGCTGGCACGGGCCAGGATGCAGCGGCGGCACACACAGGGGCCGCCACCTTGCCCAGGGTTGGCACAACGACGGTCAGTCCCGGATGGCGTTCTTTGAGGATGGCAAGCGTAGCCGCGAAGTCCGGCAACAGCACCTTGATCTCGCTACGCCGGCTGCCGGGCAGGACGCAGAGCAGCGGCGTATGGGCGGCGATACCATGGCGAGCGCGGAAGGCCGGACCATCCCCCTGCTCCACCCCCGCCTCCACAATCGAATGGCCGACAAAGGTGGCGGGCAGTCCCGCCGCCTCAAAATAAGGGGGTTCGAACGGCAGCAGCACCAGCAGATGATCCAGGAACCGCGCGATCTTCCGCGCCCTGCCCGGTCGCCAGGCCCAGACCGTGGGGGCAACATAATGGATCAGCTTGATCGATGGATCGGTCCGGCGCACCTTCTTCAGCACCCGGAAACAGAAATCCGGCGCATCAATCGTGAGCACTGCATCGGGCCGGCAGGACAGGATGTCCCCCGCCGTCTGCCCGATGCGGCGGATCAGGTTGGGAAGCTTGGGCAGCAGTTCCGCGAGCCCGAACAGGGTCAGTTCCTCCATGGGGAACAGGCTGTTCAGACCTTCGGCGATCATCCGGTCGCCACCGACCCCGGCAAAGCGCACCTGCCCGCCCGTCGCCTGTTTCAACGCCGCCATCAACCGCGCGCCCAGCACATCGCCCGACGGCTCGCCTGCGATCAGGTAGATCAGGGGGCCGGTCATGCCGATACGCCTGTAACAAACAGGCCCGCCGCATCGGCAACGCGCAAGGCGTGCTCCCGCCCCACGAACAGGGTTGCCCCTGCTTCTGCCGCGACACCCGCGAAGCCGGCGGCGATACAGGCGGCCACCGTGTCCGGCCCAATGGTCGGCAAATCCAGGCGGCGGTCCTGCCCCGGCTTGGCGCGTTTGATCAGGACCGGACCCGGACCCTCCCGCTTCAACGCACCGCAACGGGCGATCAGGGCGTCCGTGCCTTCAATGGCCTCCACACCCAGGACCAGCCCTGCCTGCACCACGACGGACTGCCCGACATCCACGGCACCCAGGGCATGGGCGACCGTCAGGCCATGCGCAATATCCGCCAGCGCCTGCGCATCCGGCACGGCCTGCGTCAGCGAACCTGCCGGCATCAGAAGGTCGGCAATGAGGGACTGAATACCGACAACGCGGAATCCCTCTTCCTCCAGCAAGGTAGCGACGGCCCGTAACAAGCCATCATCACCCAGGGCCCTCAGTCCCAGACGGGCGAAAAAGCGGGCAGCATACCAGTCGGGCCGCAGGTCAGTCAGCGACGGGCGGCGCACGCCGCCGGCCAGGACGATCTCCGTCACTCCCTCCACCCGCAACCGTTCCAGCATCGCGCCCGCTGCCCCCATGCGGAAAACGGCATGGGGCTGATCGGGCGTCAGCCAGGCTTCGGCACCCTGCCCCTTTAACGCGATGACAAAACAAGGACGTCCGGCCTGCCGACAGGTGTCCGCCACCTGCCTCGGCAGGTCGCCCCCGCCCGCAATGATGCCCAGCCGCCCCGTCATGCCGGGATCAGCGCGGCAGGGTCAGGGCGCGGCTGCCCCGGTCGGCCAGGAAGGTCAGAAGATCGGCCACGGCCTGCACAGCGCCCGCCTCCGCCGTGACCGCGGCGATACGGTCGGCCATCTGCCCCTCCCCTTCGAACAGTTGTCGGAACGCGGCGCGCAAGGCGTGGATGTCCTCCTTGGCAAACCCGCGCCGCTGCAACCCGACCAGATTGAGGCC
Organism: Niveispirillum sp. CC-CTL257; assembly: GCF_059489915.1. Classification (NCBI taxonomy): domain Bacteria; kingdom Pseudomonadati; phylum Pseudomonadota; class Alphaproteobacteria; order Rhodospirillales; family Azospirillaceae; genus Niveispirillum; species Niveispirillum sp. CC-CTL257. The sequence continues at coordinate 799,292 of NZ_JCAJXE010000001.1, read as the reverse complement.
GGCCAGGAAGGCGCGGTCACCCTTGACCAGACCATAGGGGATGACATCCGCCTCCACGCCCGACATGCCGCCGATCATGGCATGAGCACCGATGCGCACAAACTGATGCACCGCCGACAGGCCGCCCAGAACGGCATGATCACCCACCACCACATGTCCGCCCAAGGTGGCATTGTTGGCGAAGATCACATTGTTGCCGACGATACAGTCATGGCCAATATGGACGCCCACCATGAACAGGCCACCGTCGCCGACGCGTGTCACCATGCCGCCACCCTCGGTGCCGGTATTCATGGTGACATTCTCACGGATGCGGTTATGGCGCCCGATGATCAGTTCCGACGGTTCACCCTTATACTTCAGGTCCTGCGGCGCGTGCCCCAGCGACGCGAAAGGATAGACCACCGTGCCTTCGCCGATACTGGTGCGGCCATCCACCGCGACATGGCTGATCAGGCGCACATAGTCGCCCAGCACCACATGCGGTCCCACCACACAGAACGGTCCGATCTCCACGCCCGTGCCGATGCGGGCACCGGGATCGACGATGGCACTGGGATGGATATTGGCGCTCATGGGCCGGTCCTTCTTCTTCCTGACATGCGAAAGGGCGGTCGCCCGCCCTTCACACCGCCTTTAGCAAAGGCGTTTGACAAAAATAAGTCGACCCCATGTCCACCCGGTGGTGGGGAAGCCGACCTCAATCACCCATGACGATCATGGCCGTATAGGTCGCCTCGGCATGCAGATTGCCGTCAACCCAAGCCTCGCCCTTGAACTTCCAGACATTGCGGCGGTTCTGGACCTTCTGGACCTTGATCTGGATCTGATCGCCGGGGCCGATGGGGCGACGGAACTTCGCCTCCTCGATCCCCATGAAATACACGAGGCGACCCTCGGCTTCCTGTCCAAGGGTCTGCATCACCAGAATGGCCGAGGTCTGGGCCATGGCTTCCACGATCATGACGCCGGGAAATACCGGCTTCTGCGGGAAATGGCCCGTGAACTGCGGCTCGTTCATCGTCACATTCTTGATGCCGGTGCAGCATTCACCGGGGACGATATCCTTCACCTTGTCGACCAGCAGCATCGGATACCGGTGCGGGATCAGTTCCATGATCCGGTTGATATCCAGCTCGGTCACCGCGACCTTATTCGTTTCCGTCGTGCTCATCGCCCCGTCCACTTTTCCCCTTCGCCAGCCGCGCCATCATGGCGACTTGGCGAAAATATTGCCGTTTCGGTTGCGCCGGCGTGCCGAACACCTCCGTCATCGGCGGCACATCCCGCATCACGCCGCTTTGCGCAGCAATGCGGGCCCCCGCCCCGATGGTCAGATGGCCGGCCACCCCCGCCTGCGCTGCCAGCACGGCGTGATGGTCAAACTTCGTACTACCCGAAATGCCAGACTGGGCCACGATGACGCAGCCGGCACCAAGCGTGACGTTGTGCCCGATCTGGACCAGATTATCAATCATCGTGCCCCGCCCGATGAAGGTGTCGGGCCCGGCCCCCCGGTCGATGGTGCTGTTGGCACCCACCTCCACATCGTCCTCTATGATGACACGGCCCATCTGCGGTACGCGGACATGACCCGTCACATCCATGGCAAAGCCGAACCCATCCTGCCCGATGCGCGCTCCCGGATAAATCACGACCCGGTCACCGACCACACAATGCGACAGCGAGGCACAGGCGCCGATGATGCTGTCGGCACCGATACGGACATTGCGCCCGATCACGGCATTGGCGGCGATGCGGGTACGCGGCCCGATCTCGGCCCCCGCCTCGATCACCACGCCCGCCGCAACCTCAACATTTGAACCGAGGACCGCCGTCGGATCGACATGCGCTGCGGGAGAGATCAAACCGCTCGACGCCGGCAGTGGATAGAAGGCCTGGGCACACAGCGCATAGGCACGATAGGGCTTGGGCGACAGCAGCAGCGCCATGCCCGCCGGTGCCTTGTCGGCCAGGGCCGGATGCACAACACAGGCGGCCGCCCGGCTGGCCTGGAACGCCTCCACATATTTGCGGTTATCCAGGAAGGACATCTGTCCTTCGCCTGCCTGATCCAGCGGCGCAACATCGTGCAGCAGTAAAGCTGGATCGGCCCCTGGCGCGACCGTTGCGCCGGACTTGGCTGCCAGTTCGGCCAGCGTGAAGGGGCCGGCACGGTCGAAGAAACGAGGATCGGCCATGGTGGTTCCTTCCGAATTGCGGGAGGCTGTAACAAGCCCCGGTCAGGTCGGTGGCGGAACGCTGACCGTTACCTGCGGCAAGCGACCGTTAAGTCGCTCCAGCACCTCTGCGGTAATATCGCCAGCGCCACCCGCCTGAAAGACGATGAATTGCCGGGAAATGACCAGGGTGGCTCCTGTTTCGCGGGCAACTTCGGCAATCACCTGATCCAGCGTGTTGATCACGCTGTTGCGGGCCTGATTAAAGGCAATGTCCAAGCGGCGGGTACGCTCCTGCAAGGCACGGCCCGTTGCGGACACCTGGGTCTCGAACTCTGTCCGTTTACGGTCGAATTCCTCCACCGAAACGGTCTGACGCAGACGGGCCAGTTCCTGTTCGGCTGTCCGCAAGGCCTCCTGCTGTTGCGCCACGTCGCGCTGCAGCTGCTCCTTCTGCACATCCAGCTGCTGCTGGATGGTACGCATCGCCGTCGCCTGCTGCAGGATGGTGGGGATGTCCACCACGGCCACCTGGGCATAGGGCAGACGCTTTACCGTCTGCCCCTGCGGCACTGCCACTTCCTGGCTATAAGACGCCACCGGCCCAGCCAGCAGGGCCAGGCCGGCAAAGAAAAGGGCGATAAGGCGATGCGCCAATGCCCAGTCCCCCATCAGAACCGGGTACCGAAGCTGAACTTCAGCGTCTCGGTCTGGTCATACGGTTCCTTGGCGATCGGATAGGCCAAGTCCAGGCGGATCGGACCAAACGGCGACTTCCACGAAACGCCGACACCGGCCGACATGCGAACCTTGTTGCTGTCACGGAACACGTCGCCTGCACCCGGCGTTTCCTTCGCAGCCGTCAAGGTGCCAGCGTCATAGAAGGCGTGCGCCTTCACGCCCAACTCGTCCGGCAGACCCAGCTTTGTGGTCAGCTCCAGGCTGGCGCGGCTGAAGATCGTGCCGCCCAGCGCATCACTGTTCTCCGGATTGTTGGGATCGGGCACGTTGCGGGGACCGATACCGCCAATCTCGAAACCGCGCAGCGTGTCGCCACCAATGAAGAAGCGGTCATTGATGCGCAGGTCTTCACCCATGCCCCAGATGTAGCCCGCCTCGGTCGTCAGGCCCAGAACCACCTCCTCGAACGGCTCCCAATACTGGCCCGCCGTGACGCGGTTACGCAGATAACGGGTATCACCGCCGACACCAGCGAATTCCACGGACCAGAGGAAGTAATAGCCGCTGGTCGGCTCGATCTTGCTGTCACGGTCGTCATACAGCAGCTGGCTTTCCACCGACGAGGTGATGGTGGTGCCCAGCTGGTCCTGCAGGAACAGGGACGAGCCGAAATAGATATTGTCGATCTTGTTCTGGACCAGCGAGTAGCTGAGGCGCTGGCGCAGCTTTTCCGACAAAGGATAGCCGGCCCGCAACACGACACCGGTCGATTCCAGATCGTAGGAAATGGTATCGCGATTGTCGCGAACCACGCGGAACAGATCAACGCCGGCCGCCAGATCGCGGTCCAGGAAATATGGCTCAGTAAAGCCCAGATCAACCTCGAAGCTGCGCGAGGACAGCAGGGTCGACAGGCGGAGATCCTGGCCCTTGCCCATCAGGTTTCGCTCGCGGATCGAGAAGTCCAGCAGCGCACCGTCAGTAGAGGAATAGCCGGCACCCAGCTGAATTTCACCGGTGGGCTGTTCCTCCACCTCGATGGTGATGACAGACTGGTCGCGGCTGCTGCCCTCCTCCGTCTTCACTTCCACACCCTGGTCCAGGAAGAAGCCCAGATCCTTGATGCGCTGTTCGGACCGCTTCAGCTTCGACACACTGAACGGATCACCTTCGATCAGCAGCATCTCACGGCGGATCACCTTGTCCAGGGTGCGGTAATTGCCGACGATATCGACACGCTCAACAAAGACGCGCGGGCTTTCCTTCAGTTCGAAAACCAGATTGATCGTCTGGTCTTCCTGATTGCGCTCCAGCAGGGGATCGATCTCGATGAAGGCATATTGCAGATCGCCCAGCCGCTTGGTCAGCTCGGTGATGCTCTCTTCGATCTTGTCGCCATTGTACCATTCGCCGGTATAGGCGTTGATAGCGTCATACAGCGGCGTAACATCAATGTCGGGAATTTCCGACTGGATCTCTATCTTGCCGAACTTGTAGCGCTTGCCCTCATCCACCGTCATGGTGATGAAGAATTCCTCGCGGTCGGGCGTCAGTTCCGCAACCGAGGTCAGCACCTTGAAGTCGGCATAGCCATTTCGCAGATAGAAGCGGCGCACCTGCTCCTGGTCGTAACGCAGACGCTCGGGATCGTAATTGTCATTGGACGACAGGAACCGCCACCAGCGCGATTCCTTGGTGATCATGATCTCACGCAGTTCATCATCGTCAAAGACGTTGTTGTTGACGATGTTGATGGCCTGCACGCCAGTCATCTGCCCTTCTTCGATTTCGAAGATCAGATCGACGCGGTTCTGTTCAAGCTGAACGATCTTCGGCTCGATACGCGCGGCAAAGCGGCCCTTACGGCGATACAATTCCTGAATGCGCTCAACGTCATTCTGCACGCGGGTGCGAGTATAGACGGTGCGCGGGCGCAGTTGGACCTCAGGATTGATATCCTCGGTCTTGATGCGCTTGTTCCCTTCAAACGCGATGCGGTTGATGATGGGGTTTTCCACCACCTGCACCAGCATCACGCCGCCTTCGCGCCGGATCGACACGTCCGCGAACAGGCCGGTCGCGAACAGCGACTTCAGCGACTGGTCGATCTTTTCAGGATCGAAGCTGTCGCCCGGCTGCACCGTAAGGTACGACCGCACGGTCGCGCCCTCGATGCGCTGCGAGCCCTCGACGCGGATTTCGCGAATGATGCCACCATCAAACGCCTCCTGGGCCATGGCGCCGTTCGACAGCGCGATGACGGATGTTGCGGTGCCGCCCAGCAGCAGGCACAGCGCGAACCTGGAAACCGAGACCAACTGTTCCCCCAAAAAGGCTAAGACAGGACACCCTTGACGAAATCGACGACGCGGAGCTGAACCAAGTCATTCCAGGTCGCGAAAACCATCAAGGTCAATACCAAAGCCAGACCGACCCGGAAACCATATTCCTGAGTCCTCTCGCCAAGCGGCCGTCCGCGAACGGCCTCCACTGCGTAATACAGCAGATGTCCCCCGTCCAGCATCGGAATGGGGAACAGGTTGATCAGGCCCAGATTGATGGACAGAACAGCAACGAACCAGATCATGGTCACGAAGCCGGTCTGCGCCACCTGGCCCGACATCTGTGCGATACGGATGGGCCCACCCAGCTCATTCGTGCTGCGCATGCCCAACGCCATCTGCCAGACAGCGTCCAGGGTGCCTTCCGTCAATCGAAGCGTTTCCTTGCCGGCCTCCCAGATGGCGGTCAGGGGCGTCTGGCGACGATATTCGTCATTACCACGCATCACCCCCAGCCGGCCTATCGTATGGATATTGCCGAACCGGTCTTCCATCTTCTCCGCGCGCGGCGTCACGGTCAGCTCAAGGCGCTTTGGCTCCGCCCCTTCCGCCTCAACCCGTTCCACCACCATCGATACAGTGCGGCCCGGATTCATGACGATAACGCCCAGCACATCCTCGAACCGGGGCGTGTCACGGCCATCCATGGAGACAATGCGGTCGCCCGGTTTCATGCCAGCTTCGGCCGCTGCACCCTCGGGCAGGATCTCGCGAACCACGGGTGGTGTATAGGGCTGACCATAGACCATGAACATGAAGGCCAAGGCCAGAATGGCGAACAGAAAGTTCGCCGCCGGCCCGGCCGCCACGATGGCCATACGCTGCCCCACCCGCTTATGGTGGAAAGACACGGCGCGCTGCGCCGGCGTCATGCGGTCAAGCCCGGCACCGGGCGTGCTGGCCGCACCGGCATCGCCATACATCTTCACATAGCCGCCCAGCGGGATAAGGCTGAACTTCCAGCGGGTGCCCAGGCGGTCGGTGCGACCGAAAATCTCCGGTCCGAAGCCGATGGAGAAGACCTCCACCCGCACACCGTTGCGGCGTGCCACCAGGAAATGCCCCATCTCGTGCACGAAGACCAGAATGGTCAGCACGACAAGGAACATCACCCCGTAATTCCAGATGAAGCCCAGGACTTCCATCAATGCGCCTCCAAGGGCCGCGTTCAGTTCGCGTGAGATAAAACCGCAATTTCGGCAAAGGCATGGCGACGCGCTTCCGCATCCGCCGCTTCCACATCCGCCAGCACACCCAACCGGGCATGCGCCAGGGTGGCCAGACATTTCTCAACGACGCGCGGAATATCCAGAAAGCCCAGACTTCCAGCCAGGAAGGCGGCAACCGCCACCTCATTCGCCGCATTCAGGATTGTAGGGGCCGCCCCCCCGCTTTGCAAGGCATGCCGCGCCAGTCCAAGGGCCGGAAAGCGCACCGGATCGGGCGACTCGAAGGTCAGGCTGGCGGCCTTCACCAGATCCAGTCTCTCCCCCGGCGTCGCCACCCGGTCCGGCCAGGCCAGCGCCACGGCGATGGGCGTGCGCATGTCGGGCGTCCCCAACTGGGCCAGCACCGAGCCATCGACATATTCGACCAGGGAATGGATCACCGATTGCGGGTGGACCAGTACATCGATCCGGTCCTCGGGCATGGCGAACAAATGGTGAGCCTCGATCAGTTCCAGGCCCTTGTTCATCATGCTGGCGCTGTCGACGCTGATCTTGGCACCCATGGACCAGTTGGGATGCGCGCATGCCTGGGCCGGCGTCACGCCCTGCATGGCCTCCCGCGTCCAGGTGCGAAAGGGTCCGCCGGACGCGGTCAGGATCAGGCGGGAGATGCGGTCACGCTGCGCCTCGTCAAAGACCTGAAAAATGGCGCTATGCTCGCTATCGACCGGCAGCAGCGTGGCGCCACAGCGGCGCACTTCCGCCATCACCAGTTCCCCAGCACAGACCAGCACTTCCTTGTTGGCCAGCGCCACCGTCGCACCGCGCTGTACCGCAGCCAGGGTCGGCGCCAGCCCGGCTGCCCCCACGATGGCAGCCATCACCCAGTCGGCGGCAGGGCGGCTGGCCGCCTCCACCACTGCTGCGGGGCCCGCCGCCAGCTCAATACCAGTGCCGCCCAACGCGTCCTTCAGTGCGGCATACTCACCCGCGTCGGCCACCACCGCCAGCGCAGGGCGCAGCTGTCGGGCCTGTTCAGCCAGCTTGGCGACGTTGCGGCCGGCGACCAGGGCCTCCACCTGAAACCGTTCAGGATAGGCGGCCAGCAGCTCAACCGTGTTGGTGCCCACCGATCCGGTGCAACCCAGCACGGTCACGCGGCGCATCATCTCAGGCTTCACCAAAATCGCACCCATTCACCCGCCGTCATCTCGAACAGCGCATAGAGCGGTGCCGCGAACAGCAGCCCGTCGATCCGGTCCAGAATACCACCATGACCGGGGATCAGGTTGGAACTGTCCTTCACATCCACCCGGCGCTTCATGTAGCTCTCGAACAGATCACCCGCCTGCCCCGCCACAGCCAGCACGGCGCCAATGGCGGCATAGGCCAGGACGGCGGTGGCGTGCACATGGTGCGGCACATCGGTCGCCGCCGGCGGCACCAGCCAGCCCGGCAGCCAATCCCCGCTTTGCGCTGCCCCGAACAGCCCGCCCAGGGTGGCCGACGCCACCATGCCGCCGATCAGGCCAGCCCAGGTCTTTTTGGGGCTGATGCGCGGTGCCAGTTTTGGACCACCGATGCTCTTGCCCGCGGCATAGGCACCAATGTCGGTGGCCCAGATGGCAAGCATCAGGAAAAGGAACAGGGCCAAGCCGTAGGGACCGCTTTCCAGCCGCAGCCAGAGCATGGCCAGGAAGGGCAAGCCGATATAGAACGGCATGAAGGCGAAATGGCCCGGTCGATGCCGACCCGGCATGACCAGGCGGAAATATTCCCACGCCGACAACCCGGCCAGCACCAGCACCAGCACTTGGAACGGCAACCCGCCATACCAGACAGCCCCCAATACAGGTGGGGCCAGAATAAGGGCGGAGATCACGCGCTGCGTGAAGTTGGACCGGGGCTGTTTGGGGGGGTGTTGGCTGTCGGTCACGGTATCAACGACTTCCAGCCGTGGCCCCGAAGCGCCGGTCGCGCCGGTGGAACTCCTGGATGGCGGCTTCCAGATCGCGGCGTGTGAAATCCGGCCAGAGCGTATCCAGAAAAACCATCTCCGCATAGGCCAGTTGCCAAAGCAGGAAGTTGCTGATGCGCTTTTCGCCGCTGGTGCGGATCATCAGATCGGGGTCGGGAATGGTGCCCCCCGTGGACAATTCACGGGCGAAGGCGTCGGTCGTGATGTCGTCGGGGGTCATCTCCCCCCGCGCCACCGCCTGCGCCAGCTTGCGGGCCGCATCGACCAGTTCCTGGCGGCCGCCATAGGACAGGGCCAGCACCAGGGTCATGTCGGTATTACCGACCGTCAGGCTTTCAGCATTGCTGATCAGTGCCTGAATGTCGGAGGAAAGGCGGGAACGGTCGCCGATGACCCGCAGCCGGATGCCATTCTTATGCAGCTTGGCAATTTCACCGCGCAGGTAGAAGCGCAGCAGCTGCATCAAGGTGGATACCTCATCCTCCGGACGGCTCCAGTTCTCGGTCGAGAAACTGTAGAGCGTGAGGTAGCGCACGCCCAGCTCGCGTGCGCCCTCGATCGCTTGTCGGACGGCGTCCACGCCCTTCTTATGCCCGGCCGTGCGCGGCAGGCCCCGCGCCGTCGCCCAGCGTCCATTGCCATCCATGATGATGGCAATGTGCGTGGGCGGCGGCGGAAATACGGATGTGTCGGGGCCCGGCATGGCAGCAGGTCCTTACCCTTGGGTACCGGGAAACGATCAGACCTGCAGGATTTCCTTTTCCTTGGTCGCAAGCGCCTCATCAACCTTCTTGATGTGGGCGTCGGTCACGCCCTGGACCTTGTCGGACCAGGTCTTCTGCTCGTCCTCGGACAGGGAACCGTCCTTCTGCAGCTTCTTCAGGGCATCCATGGCGTCGCGGCGCACATTGCGCACAGCCACCCGGGTCTGCTCAGCATATTTGGCGGCAACCTTGGACAGCTCCTTACGGCGCTCGGAGTTCAGCTCGGGAATCGGCACACGAATGGTCGATCCTTCGGTCTGCGGGTTAAGGCCCAGCCCGGCATCGCGGATGGCCTTCTCAACCGATTTAACCGTGGAACGGTCGAACACCTGCACCGAGATCAGGCGCGGCTCCGGCACGGAGATGTTGGCAACCTGATTCAGCGGAACGGTGGTGCCATAGGCCTCAACCGTCACCGGCTCCAGCAGGTTGGCGGAAGCGCGCCCGGTGCGCAGGCCCGCGAATTCCTTGCGGAGCTGCTCAAGCGCGCCGGCCATGCGACGCTCAATGTCCTTGATCAGTTCGGGAGCGGCCACCTTATGCCTCTTCGGTTATGATGGTGAATTTACCCTGTCCGGCCATCACTTCGGCGAAACCGCCGTCCTTCTGGATGGAGAAGACAAGGATGGGAATCTTGTTCTCGCGGGCAAGCGAAATCGCCGAAGCATCCATGACAGCCAAGTCGCGCGACAACACGTCCAGATAGGTCAGGCGGTCATAGCGGATGGCGTCCTTCACCTTCTTGGGATCGGCGCTATAGACGCCATCCACCTTGGTGGCCTTCAGCATCGCATCGCAGCTCATCTCAGAAGCGCGGAGTGCAGCGGCCGTATCCGTGGTGAAGAAGGGGTTGCCGGTACCGGCGGCGAAAATCACCACCCGGCCCTTTTCCATGTGCCGCTCAGCCTTGCGGCGGATATAAGGTTCGCAGACGCTGTCCATTGGGATGGCCGACTGCACGCGGGTCTCTACGCCAGCCTTTTCAAGTGCGTTCTGCACAGCCAGCGCGTTCATGACGGTGGCCAGCATGCCCATGTAATCGGCGGTCGCGCGCTCCATGCCGGAGGCAGCACCGGAGATGCCGCGGAAGATATTGCCGCCACCGATGACGGCGCAGACCTCGATCCCCATGTCAATCACGGACTTGATCTCCGTCGCCATGCGGCTGACGACGTTGGGATCGATCCCGTACTCCCTCTCCCCCATAAGGGCTTCACCTGAAAGCTTCAGAAGAACGCGCTTGTAACGGGCTTCGGGCACGGGTTTGTCCTCTCGGTTGGAAATCCGGTCTTCAACAGATCATATCGGGGCCGGCGGGCCGGCCCCGACAGAATAACGCTCCAGAGCCGGCACGAGGTCCGGCCCCGGACCGCCTCAGCCGGCCATCTTGGCCACTTCGGCGGCGAAGTCGGACTGTTCCTTCTCGATGCCTTCGCCCAGCTGGAAGCGGACGAAGCCGGTCAGGGTAACCGGGGCGCCGACGGCCTTGGCGGCGTTTTCCACGACCTTGCGGATCTTGGTTTCGCCGTCGATGACGTACAGCTGCTCCAGCAGGACCACTTCTTCATAATACTTGCGGACGCGGCCTTCGACCATCTTCTCGATGATGTTCTCGGGCTTGCCGGAAGCACGGGCCTGCTCGACCAGAACGGCGCGCTCGCGCTCCAGGTTAGCGGTCGACACGTCGGCGATGTCCAGGGCCTCCGGACGGGCGGCGGCGACATGCATCGCGATCTGCTTGCCCAGATCGGCAAGTGCTGCCTTGTCACCGGTCGACTCCAGAGCGACCAGCACGCCGATCTTGCCCAGGCCTGGGACCAGAGCGGAATGAACATAGGACGACACCACGCCGTCGGTGACCGACAGCTTGGCGACGCGGCGCAGGTTCATATTCTCGCCGATGGTGGCGACCAGATTCGGCAGCTCTTCGGCAACGGTGCGACCGGTGCCCGGATAGGCAGCAGCCTGCAGGCTTTCCAGCGTGCCGTCGGTTTCCAGCGCCAGCTTGGTGACGGTGGCAACGGCGGCCTGGAAGGCGTCGTTACGGGCAACGAAGTCGGTCTCAGCGTTCAGCTCGACAGCGGCGCCGGACAGACCATTGGCGGCAACGCCGACCAGACCTTCGGCGGCAACGCGACCGGCCTTCTTGGCAGCGGCGGCGAGGCCCTTCTTGCGCAGCCAGTCGATGGCGGCTTCCACGTCGCCATTCGCTTCGGTCAGCGCCTTCTTGCAGTCCATCATGCCGGCGCCGGACTTCTCACGGAGGTCCTTCACCAGGGCAGCGGTGATCTCGGCCATTTTCGCCTCTCTCAAATCGTCGGGGTGTGACGGGATATCTTTTAGCACAGGGTCATGGCGGTTTCGCGCCAAGCCCGGACAGCACAACGGCCGGACAGCACCCGGAGCGGATGCGGCCCGGCCGTCGCACCTTAAACTCAGGCCTCGACGGCCTCTTCAGCCGGCAGAGCCTCGGCCGGGGCGACTTCCTGGGCGCCGACATCAATGCCGGCAGCCGACATCTCAGCCTGCAGACCGTCCAGGACGGCGCCGCTCAGCAGCTCGCAATAGGTCTCGATGGCGCGCAGGGCGTCGTCGTTACCCGGCACCGGGAAGGTGATGCCGTCGGGGGAGCTGTTGCTGTCCAGGACGGCCACCACCGGAATACCCAGCTTGTTGGCTTCCTGAATGGCCAAGCTTTCCTTGTTGGTGTCGATGATCACCAGCAGGTCGGGCAGGCCGCCCATGTCACGGATACCGCCCAGCGCGCGCTCCAGCTTATCGCGGTCGCGCGTCATGTTCAGCAGCTCCTTCTTGGTGCGGCCGGAGCCTTCACCGTGGGCCAGCGCCTCGTCCATTTCCTTCAGGCGACGGATCGACTGGGAGATGGTCTTCCAGTTGGTCAGCATGCCGCCGAGCCAGCGATGGTTCACATAGTACTGGCCGCAACGCTTGGCGGAAGCAGCCACCTGCTCCTGCGCGGCGCGCTTGGTGCCGACGAACAGGACGCGGCCGCCGCCGGCAACAACGTCACGCACGGCCTGCATGGCGCGGTGCAGCAGCGGAACGGTCTGTTCCAGGTCGATGATATGCACGCCATTGCGGGCGCCGAAGAGGTACGTGGCCATCTTCGGGTTCCAGCGACGGGTGTGGTGACCGAAGTGGACGCCAGCTTCCAGGAGCTGGCGCATGGTAAAGGTCGGCATAGCCATGGAAAACTTCCTTTTCCGGTTTGGCCTCCGTGAGCAATGTCCATTGGGCACTATGCCCGCCGAACACCGGATCGATGGGATGACCCGCCCCGCACAACCAACGTCCGGGTAAAAGCCAACACACCGCAAGCCCACGTGTGGGATTAACGACGGGCGGTGGAATAGCGCAGGCAGCGCCGCATTGCAACCCCACCCAGCCGCGTTTTGCGCACGCCCTCCCCCGCCATCATCGCATGGCGGAACCTTTCACGACTCAGCCGGCGTTTTTCAACGCCTTCAGCGCAGCCTGCGCTTCCTTATGTTTGGGTTCCAGTTCCAAGGCGCGCTTATAGGCCTTTTCTGCCGTCGCCCTATCGCCCATCGCCTGGTAGATCATGCCCAAGCGCCAATGGGCCGCCGGGCGGTAGTTGGTGCCGCTGATCCAGGCCGGACCCGACAGGAAGCGAAGCAGCGAGTCGCGCCCACTTTCCAGATGCCGACCCGTGACCGCCGATGCTCGGCCCCGCTGATAAAGCGTGAACGGATCAGCGGGATCAATTGACGCCGCCCTGTCCAGCGCTGCGAAAGCTGCATCGTTTTCGCCCGCCCGGGCCAGCCCGATTGCAACGCTCGCCACCTCAGACACGTCGGTCAACTTCGATGCGGCATCCTTCAGCAATGCCTTTCCAGACGCCTCATTATCATCGCTGAATGCCTGAGTCGCACGCAGCATCAGATATTGCCCTTCATCCAGCGGCTGCATGGCCTTGATCGCCTCCTCCGCCTTGGCCTTGTCGCCACCAGCAATGGAGGGGGCGACAAGATGATATTGTGCGACGCACTTGATGGCGGGAACGCTGCGCGGGTCACGCGCCCATTCCCCCTCGCAGAGGTTCAGAAGTTCGGCGGCCGCTGACTTTTTCGAGAAGAGCGAGGCTTCGTTAATGCGATGCGTCGCCAGCACCATCCGCGCCTCCAGCACCTGTCGATCATCGGGCATGACCACCGCCAGCTTGGCACCCAGGGGCAAGCCAGCCTCCGTATCGCCGAACCGCTGATAGACCAGCAGCAGTTCACGACCGGCCTCGGCATCACCAGGACTGGCGGCCAATAGTGCCTTCAATGGTGCTTCGGCAGCATCCTTGCGATCAACCGGTTCCACCAGGGCGGCGTAGTCAGCCGGGACGGTCTGGGCGCTGGCGGTGCCGGCCAGACTGAGCAGTAACAGGGCGGCAGCGGACAGGGAGAGGCGCATAGGCTTATCCAGAAGGGTTAAGGTTCCTTAACCTTTTGGCGGCACGCTGTGGCGGAATGGTGGCGTTAGGGTGCCATTATCGCGATCCTTGGTGGTGCAGGTCCGCCATGCCTTGGCAATCGGCCGGCGGGTAGCTATGGTCCGCCCCGCGCTGACCATAGTCCGCGCTCCTGGCATGGCCCAAGTACCGTAAGAATGACCCTCACAGCCCGACCGACCGATGCCTCGCCCGATCTGCTGACGGGTTTTCTACGCCAGCTTTCGCCGGGCCGCGACCTGTCCCCGCCATTTTGGCTGGAGGCTGACGGGCTGCCCGATGTGCCGCGCCGGCTTCTGGTGCATGATCATGGTATGACAGCGACGCTTGAGGCGTTCTGGGGCGAGCAGATGCGCTTATCCGTGCTGCATACGGAAGAAGCGGGCACTCTGTTGCGTCGCCATGTCCTGCTGTCGGGTGCCGATAGCGGCACGCCGGCTGAATTGGGACTGATCGAAATACGCCTGGATGCCCTTCCCGCTGGTGCCCTGTTCGCGGTACGCCAGCGGCGCATCCCCTTCGGCGCCATCCTGTCGGCCTGCGGTGTCTCCTTCCGCAGTCAGCCGGCAGGTTTCCTGCGTCTGGTCGCGAATGAGGAACTGGCGCGTTTGCTGCGCCTGACACCGGGCAGCGCCATTTATGGCCGGGCCACGACGCTTTATGCCCGCAATGACGGGCGCGTCCTGGCCAATGCCGTGGAATTGCTGAGCGGGCATCACCCCGCCTGAATAATGTTATCGGCGTAAGACAACCGCCGCCGAGGCCACACCGAAGCCCAGCGCCACCAGAACCACCGCAAAGCAAATCCAGAAAGCTATCCGCACCTCACCCAGCGAGGCGGTCACGAAAGTCTGGTACTGCGCGATGATCGGATCATTGGTGCGGGCGGCCGGAATTTCATTGGCCAGAACCTTGTCCTGCTGAACACGCCAGTTGGCGTCGATCCCTTCCCGCGCCTGCACCGACCGCACCACAGCCTCGACCCCGTCGGCCAGGGCGTTGTGCGTGTCACGGATACGGACGGCCTTCTCCGGGTCCACGGGATCAAGCGCGACCCCCAGTCGATTGGCCATGGCCCGGAACTCCGGCACGCGGGCTACCAACCGTCCGTTCGTCTTCTCCCGCGTGCCTTCGTCAAAAATCAGCAACAGCACGTCACGTTGCAGGGCGCGGCTGGTGGAGCGCAGTTCGGTAGCGGCGGACAGCACCTCTTGCGCGTGATCCAGCCCGCGCAAGGCGGGCCGGACCAACAGCAGACCCACGGCTACCAGGGCAACCAGCACGGGCACCAGCCCTGCCGACAAAGCCGGCAGCAACCGCCCACGCGGTGTTTCAATATCCCAGATGGCCTTGGTCATCAACGTAACTCCTGAAGATCAAATTTGATGTCAGCCGATCCAGCCACTATCGGCTGCTGTGAAGACACGCCCTTCCGCCAGCCCCCATCCGACCAGATGGACCAACGGGTTGATACCGGCGGCGGCAATATCGGCATGGCGTTCCAGATAGGCGCTGACATCAAAGGCCGCCGACGGGTCGCGTCCCTCGCGCCAGCCATAGGTCATGAAGTGATCCATCGCCGTCATTTTGCCGGTCGCGACCACGGCAGCAACATCGGGGTTCTGCTTCAGGTACCAGTTGATATCGAACAGGGCCGTCGTGCTGCGCCCTTCCTTCTGCCCGTAATACTGATAATGCTGCCAGCCGCTGGCGAAGACGCCCGCCGTCACCGCCGCCGCCACATCGGGATTGACGGCGAGATAGCCCTGTTCGCTGAAGCCCAGCGCCAGGTTGGCGGACACCGATTGTTCCATGACCGTCAGAAGCAGGACGCGGTCGGCCAGATACAGAAACTCGACATTGGCCAGTTCGCTGACGACCGGATCGCCCCAGGCCTTCACACCCATGGCGATGGAACCATTGGCCATGCGCGCCAGATAGAGTTGATCCAGCGTCGTCTTCAGCCCCACAGCATCCAGACCGGCGCCGCCATCCAGCAGGTCCGGCCCACCGCCGCCGACCAACCGGTCATCGCCGGCCCCGCCGCGCAATGTGTCGCCATAGACGGAACCGACCAGCAGGTCGTTGCCAGCTGTGCCCGCCGGAACATCGGTGGTGCGGTAACCCACCCCCCATCCCGTGGAGATGAAGCGCGACAGATCGTAGGTGCCGGTCAGGGTGACAGAGGCATCGAACCCGGCCTTGCTGTCCAGCCCCACATAGACGCGCACGCCACCCGCCACGGCCTGCACATGCACCTGCCCATCCAGCAGACCGGTGCCATTGCCCTGCGTGACGGTGGTGATAGTCTTGTTAGCCAGATAGGGGCTGCCCGCCGGATAGGTCAGGAAGGTCAGCATATCGCCCATGGCGAAATCAGTGATCGTATCCACCGTGTCGAATTCCTGGGCATGGAATTCGAACAGATCCTCGCCGCTGCCACCCGTCAGGATGTCAGCACCCTTGCCACCCAGCAGGGTATCATTGCCGCCACCGCCGATCAGCGTATCCACGCCATCGCCACCAAACATCACTTCCTGGCGCCAGGAACCGGTGACATGGTCGCCAAAGGTCGATCCCTCGATCCAGGCCCGCTCAATGGAGCGCAGGGTATCGGTTCCCTGGTCGCTGGTTACCGTCGTATCGCCGATAACCACCGGCGGGGCTGCCGTGGTCGTTGCCAGAATACGGTGATACAGAATGTCGTCGCCATCGCCGCCATCCAGCGTGTCATCACCCGCACCGCCTTCCAGCACATCATCGCCAGTCCCGCCCGACAGGAAATCGGCACCCGGGCCGCCATGCAACTCGTCGATGCCGACACCGCCCAGGACACTGTCGTCCCCGGCATCAGCATTGATGATGTCATCGCCGGCCCCGCCGTCGATCGTGTCATTGCCAATGGTGCCGTTCAGGTTGTCGTTGATGTTGCCGCCATTGATGACGGAACCGGCCGCAGCCGCTGCTAACACGCTCATCCGAATCCACCCGTTCCCGGAACGGTAACACGTCCCAGGTATTGCACCCCTGCGAGCGCACCGTAGGAAACGGTGGGCGGAATAGCAAGCTTACAAGAAAATCATTTACGGCCCGACCGCCAAGGTCCCACTCGTCTATAAAAAATGAACAAACTTGGCGTCGGCTGCCCCCCCGACGACGCGACCGTTAAAGATTGGCGGGAACAACACCGACGTTGTTCCCGCCAAACCATCATATCCACCCGCTGTCCACAGCCGTGAATACACGGCCTTCGGTCAGTCCCCAACTGAGGAGATGGACAAGTGGATTAATACCTGCTGCCGCCACATCAGGGTACCGTTCCAGATAAGCACTCACGTCAAAGGCTCCCGAAGGATCCCGACCCTCACGCCAGCCGTAAGTCATAAAATGACTCAGTGCCGTCGTGCCGCCACTCACCACTGCGGCGGCGACGTCTGGGTTATGTGAGAGGTACCAATCCACATCGAAAAGCACAGATGGTGAGCGCGCTTCAGCAATTCCATAAGCTTGGTAGTGGGCCCAGCCGCTGGACAATCTACCAGCTGAAACGGCTGCAGCCACATCGGCATTTGCCGCGAGGTATCCCGCCTCAGAGAACCCTAAAGGAAGTGCGACAGACCCGCCTTGTTCCATCGGCGTCAGCAAGATGACGCGATCACGAAGATAAAGCAGCTCTACATTATAAATCTGCGAAGGTTCCACCTCACCATTCAAATAAGGAGTAATGGCGACATAATCAGCCATGCCTGGATAATCGACATCAACATACCGCACGACCAGTTCGTCCAGCCTGTATTGGAGCGCATACGCATCAATGCCCAAACTGCCATCAATCTGATCGGCCCCGGAAACACCAACAATACTATCGTGGCCTGCACCAGCAGACACCCTGTCATCGTAGGGGGTGCCACGTATTGTATCATTACCGGCACCGCCATCGACGGGCCGATCAAGACCATACCCAACGCCGCGGCCCGCTGAAAAGAAACGGCCCAGATCAAAGGTGCCTTTCAACATAACGGATGTGTCATAACCCGGGCGATCGTCAATGCCAGCACGGATGATGACACCCCCTTGGGTGGCTTGCACATGAATCTCACCCATGGCAAGACCACTCCCATCACCAACGCTCACGCGATTGACGGGCATGGCAACTTGGCGCTCGCCTCCATTCACTAAAGCTTGAAAAACCAGACGATCCCCGGCCTCAAAATCAGAGATGACGTCAGTACCGCCATTAGCCAACGGATCAATCACAAACTGGTCGTAACCGGAACCTCCGATCAGAAGATCAACACCAACGCCACCAGACAGCACATCGTTACCGGTGCCGCCGTCGAGAGTGTCATCACCGGAGTTTCCCACGATGACCTCGTCACGGAACGAACCTCTGACAACGTCGGAACCGGCGCCACCGTAGACGTTGACCTGCTCGATCCCAATCAAAACATCGCGTTCGGTGCCGTTGGTTAAGCCGGTGTCGTCGATCACCACCAAGACGCCAATATCACGTGACGTCACGACATAATTGGCGATGTCGGCGCCACCGCCGCCGTCCAGTGTGTCGTTGCCAAGCCCTCCCAAAAACACTTGGCGATCACCATCGCCACGCAGGGAATCATCGCCGCTGGTTCCAAGGGTGGTGGGCACTAGGGTAGTTATCCCAAAATTGGGATTGTAAAAGAATTTGGAATTCTGGTTCATTTGGGTCAACCATCGCCCGTGCAATCACCTGCCCCAGGTGATGAACGCCCCTATCTCTACAAAATAATTCCCTCAAAACTGCATCGCAACATATATTTTTGAAGAATAAAGTTTCATATATTTCAAATAAAAATCTCTAAACTGACATGCTCCGGAACTCAGCAGTCCGGCAAAGGATTGCATCTGCCAGTCACCATGCAGGTACCAGCTACTGATTAAAATCGCGAATCCGCCATCAGGACGCGCAATACAAGGCCGCCGCGATACTTGATCATCACATCCAGTTGATATCGACGGCGGACACAACGCGTCCCTCCGCCTGCCCCCAGCCCAGGAAATGCAGCAGCGGGTTCATGCCCGCCGCCGCGACATCGGCGTTACGATCCAGATAAGCGCTGGTATCAAAATAGGCGGACGGGTCCCGTCCCTCCCGCCAGCCGTACAGCATGTAATGATCAATGGCGCTGGCCACCTTGCCCTGGGCTACACCAGCGGCAACGTCGGGGTTGCGGGCCAAGTACCAAGTGGCATCGAAGAATGCATTGGGGTTACGCCCCTCCGCAGCGCCGAAGCGAGCGTAGTGCTCATACCCGTTGGCAAATTCACCACGCCCGACCGCCTGGGCAATGTCAGGATTGGCCGCCAGATAGGCCGTCTCATCAAACCCCGTCCGCAGCAAGGACTGGCTGGGATAAGCCGTGCGTCCCTCCGCCCGACCATAGGCCAGGTAATGATCATAGCCGCTGTCGAACCAGCCTTTCGACACTGCCTCCCGGATGTCGGGGTTGGCGGCTAGGTAAGCGGATTCACTGAAGGGGTTACCACGGTTGTCCGAGAGGGAATTGGGTTGACGTCCCTCGGCTTGGCCGTACCGCTCGTAATGTTGGGTGCCACTGCTGACCCAGCCCGCCGCCACTGCCTCGGCAATGTCGGGATTATTGGACAGGTACCAGGCCTCGTCCACCCGGGTGGAACCGATAGAGGACAGTAATTGCGGATTGGAGAGTTGGATCACGCGGTCGGAGGAGATCAGCAACTCAACGCCCGTCAGCGTGTCCACGCCCCCGCCGGCTGGGCGGCTGTCAAACAGTTGGAACGTGCCACTGCCCTGGTTTTGGAAGGTAATATCCGCCAAACGCGCCGCCACCACCACCGCCTGCACACCGGCATCCCCTTTGAACAGATCATTGCCGGCACCGCCGCCCAGCATCACGCTGGGGCCCTGGAAATAGTCGGCATTGGCCGTACTGGTGTTGAAGGAATATCCGTTCAGTTCCAGGATATGCAGGTTCTGATAGTCGGTTCGGGCCAGCAAGGCACCACTGCCCAACCCGGCAATCTCAATACTGTAGTCGGCGCCTGGGATCTCATCCGCGCCGACATATAGCCGCACCAGCCCATTGCCCAGATCCTGATACCGCACGGCACCCAGGCCAAGCCCATCGCCGCCACCCGCCGCATAAGATGTTATATTCAGGGTTCCTGCGCCGTCGGCACGCAGCAGCGAAAGCTGATCACCAACCGAGAAATCCATCACCAGATGGGTGGAGCCGGCACCCCCCACCTCGAAACGGTCGCTCCCGGCACCGCCCCACAGGCTGTTGCGACCGCCGCCACCAGCAATGACGTCGTTACCGCCGCCGCCGCGTATGACGTCGTCGCCCGCCCCACCCGACAGGGTTTCACGCCGGCTGCTTCCCGTGATGGTATCGTCAAAGGCGCTGCCGGTGACGCTGATCCGGTCGATTGAGTAGAGCCAATCCATCTCCTGCGCACCTATGCGCAGATTCAGCGCGTCAATGGCGATCGTGACGCCCGCCGTGGCGTCGGCCTGCGATACCAGCAGCAGATCGTCACCGGCACCGCCATTGAGCAGATCATTGCCCCGACCACCAGTCAGCGTGTCATCACCCCCGCCGCCATAAAGGCTGTCCGCGCTGTCACCGCCGCGCAGGTCGTCGGCCAGATTGCCGCCCGTCAGATAATCGGCCCCCGCACCAGCCCATAGCCGGTTGAAAGCCCCGGCCTCTCCCGCGATCCGGTCGTTCCCTGATGTCGCGTAGGCGTAGCGGTAGACGGCATCACCGATCACAAACCGCTCCACCCCCGTGGTGGTGATCAGGCGGTTCGGGGTGCCGAACACTTCAACATCCAGACCCTGCAGCAAACCCTCGGCGTCGGTGCGGGCAGTGAACGCAAAGCCACTGGCCAGCAGCTCCAGCGTATCCAGCCCTGTGCCGCCATCGACGGTGTCATTGCCATGATCGCCGGGGCGCAGCACATCGTCGCCGGCCCCACCCTGCAACAGATCGTCGCCCTGCAACCCCACCAGCGTGTCATTGCCGCCCGCTCCGATAAGCGTGTCCCGGTTGCCGGTCCCCGTCAGGGTATCGTTGTCGGCGCTGCCCTGCTGGCTGCTCCCCGGTAGATAGACCAACCTGCCCGTCTGCGCCGAAACCGCGAACGCATAGGGTTCATAATCGCCCTGAAGGCTGATCGTATATTCAGCGCCATTGATATTGTCGGCGCCGAGGAACAGACGGGTAAGGCTGCTGCTGACCCTGTCGACCTGCAACTCCCCATCTGAAATACGGTATCCGCCACCGCTCTGGCTGACCTGCCGGATGGGATAGGGGAAGGCCACGCTGTCATCGTAACCGAAATCGGTGACAAGATAGGTGATGCCCGGAAGGGACCGTCCCGCCTGAAAAATGTCGGCACCGGTACCACCGGTCACCGTCCCGTCACCGGCCGCAAAGCTGAGGTACGAGGCCGCACCGTCAGCCAATGCCGTCAGCGTCACACCCGACAGGGCCGATGCATCGTAGCCGGAAACTAGGCCAGCAGGCACAGTCTGCACCACCCCATCCAGGGTCACCTGCGGCACGCTGGCAGCCATCGTGATGCGCAACTGGCCCGTCGCACTGCCCGTGAGCACCAAAAGGGGGGCCTGCCCCGGCGTTCCACTGTCCCGGGTGGAGAAGTTGATGGCCAATGTCACGCTCCTCGCGTCGACGAATGCTCACCAACTTTATAACTACTAACTAGTTGAATTCCTATCGGGACGTTGGAGGTATGACCTTTGTCGCCCCGAACGTCCCGGTATGCTGGATTTCACTGTTGATCAGCCCAACCAGCCCGCGTCCGCCGCCGTGATGATCCGGCCCTCGGCCTGCCCCCAGGCGATGTAATGGACCAGCGGGTTCATACCGGCTGCCTTCACATCGCTGTAGCGATCCAAATAGGCACTGGTGTCGAAGGCGGATGACGGGTCACGGCCTTCGCGCCAGCCATAGGCCATGTAATGACTCAGCGCCGTCACCGCCCCCTGCGATACCGCCGCTGCCACATCCGGGTTCCGGGTAAGATACCAGTCACTATCGAACAGGCTGCTGGTCGTTCGCACCTCGGCATAACCATAGGCCTGATAATGTGCCCAACCGCTGGCGAAGCGGCCATCGGCAACGGCGGCGGCGACATCGGGATTGGCTGCCAGATATTGCGCCTCATTGAAGCCCAGGGGCAGACTGGCGCTGGGAGCCTGCTGTCCTGCTGTTGCGGTGAGCAGCACCACACGGTCGGAGAGGTACAGTAGTTCCACATCCGTCAACCGGTCGGTGACGGTCAGGCCATTCTCCTGGGTGCTGACAAGTGTGCTGCCATCCGCCTGGCGCGTGATGGTGACACTGGCGAAGCTGGCCTTCAGCCCCGCCGCATCCACGCCGGTACCTCCGTCCAGCCGGTCCGCACCCGCACCGCCCACCAGACTGTCGTCGCCAGCCCCACCGGACAGCGTGTCATTGAAAGCGCCGCCGCGCAGCACGTCGTCGTTGGGCGTGCCATTCACCGTCCGCGCCGTGACCAGCCGCACCTGCCCTGTTGACGACACCTCGAAATCGGCAAGGGTGAAACGCCCGGAAAGGTCGACGGCCATGTCGAAGCCGGGATCGGCATTCTGCCCCACAAACACCCGCACGCCACCATCAATGGACTGCACATGCGCCTGACCGAGCAGCAGACCAGTGCCATTGCCGACGGAGATGGACGTGATGGGCAAATCCAGCAGTTCGAGCCCGACAGTGCGATGGAAAACAAGGACATCATCAGTGCTGAAATCGGTAATCAGATCGTATCCGCCAGTGTCGGGACCGAAGAACCAGAACTGGTCCTGCCCAGTACCACCCGTCATGCGGTCCAGATTGGCGCCCCCGAGGATCGTGTCATTGCCCCCACCCCCGTCAATTGTGTCAGCACCGGTAGAACCATTAATCCATTCCGGTCGGTCACTACCAGTGATGACGTCGCTGAAACGCGAACTGGTTACGCTCACCTGTTCAATCCCGATCAGCGTATCGACCTCGCTGCCCGTGGCCGTGATGCGATCGACGGAGATGGTGATGGTCAGAGCGGTATTGGCCGCCGACAAATGATCGAAAGTGACAGTGTCATAACCAGCGCCACCATCCAGCGTGTCGTTGCCGGCCCCACCGTTAAGGGTATCGTCATCGGCCGTGCCCGTCAGGCGTTCGGCGTTGGCGGTACCGGCCAGGGTACGGCCTGGGGCTGCCTGCGGCGTGGTCATGATCAAAGCTCCTGAACTTCTATGACGCCGGGGATAGATTTGAACGCTCCCCGGCTGGCGGCATTAATGGAGACGGCACCCGGAATAGTGATCTCCACTTCGCGCAGTGCGTCCAGTTCCACGGCCAGCGTCACCTTCCCCCGGCCCACCGGCAGGCGGCCCAGGGTGGTCTTGATGGCTGGCACTGCATTCACATCATCCAGCAGGATGCGCAGGCCCGCCGCACTCTTAGATACCTCATCCTCCAGCGACAGCACGCCCTGGCAGGTCAGGCGCATCTCCTCGCCATTCTTCTGCGCATCCACCGACAGCAGCACCGCCCTGCCCGCCTCCAGCATCTCCCGGCTCTGTGCTAGTGTTTCGGCGAACAGCGTCACCTCATAAACACCGGACGCGTCAGACAGCGTTACGAAGGCAAAACGGTTACCGCTTTTCGCTGTTCGTTCCTGCTTGGCAACAACAATGCCGGCCAACTTGAAGCGCGTGGACTTCGCATCGCGCATCAGGCGCGGCAGCTCGCTGAACTTCACCACCTTCATGCGGGTCATAGCGGGCGCGAAACTGTCCAGCGGGTGGGCCGACAGATAGAAGCCGATGGCTTCAAACTCATGCCGCAGCCGTTCCAGCGGGTCCCAGTCCGGCACCTTGGGCAGGTCCGGGGCCTTCATGGCCTCCGACCCGCCAAACAGGCTGGCCATACCGCTTTCCCGTTGCTGCGCCTCGGCCTGGGCGTAACGCACCACCGTTTCCAGGCCGGCGAACAACTGCTGGCGGTTGCGGTTCAGGCTGTCGAAGGCACCAGCACAGACCAGTTTTTCCAGCATGCGCTTATTCAGCGCCGAACTGTCCACGCGGCGGGCAAAGTCGAAAATGTCCTTGAAGGGGCCGTTCGCCGCCCGCTCCCGCACCACCATTTCCATGGCCTGCTGGCCTACGCCCTTCACGGCGGCCAGGGCATAGCGCACGGCTCGGCTGCCATCGGCCAGCTTTTCCACGCGGAAGCGCGGCTCCGACGCGTTGACATCGGGCGGCAGCAGCCGGATGCCCAGCCGCACCAGTTCCTGGCGGAACTGGTTCAACTTGTCGGTATTGCCCATGTCATAGGTCATGGTGGCGGCCATGAACTCGACCGGGTAATTGGCCTTCATGAAGGCTGTCTGATAGGCGACCAGGGCATAGGCAGCGGCGTGTGACTTGTTGAAGCCATAGCCCGCGAACTTGTTCACCTGATCAAAGATCAGGCCGGACTGTTCCTCCGGCACGGCCAGCTTTTCCGCCGAGCCCGCAATGAACTTGGCCCGCTCCTTCTCCATCTCCTCCTTGATCTTCTTACCCATGGCGCGGCGCAGAAGATCAGCGCCACCCAGGGAGTAACCGGCCAGAACCTGGGCGATCTGCATCACCTGTTCCTGATAGACCATGATGCCGAAGGTCTCTTCCAGAATGGGCTGGAGGGCCGGATGCATGTAATCGGGTGCTTCCTGCCCGAACTTCACCTTGATGTATTTCGGAATATTATCCATGGGGCCGGGACGGTACAGCGACACCAGTGCGATAATGTCCTCGATCCGGTTCGGCTTCATGCGGCGCAACACGTCGCGCATGCCCGAACTTTCCAGCTGAAAGATACCGGCACTCTCCGCCCGGCCCAGGATCGAATAGGATTTCTGATCCTCCATATCCAGATCCAGCAGGTCCAGTTCCGGTCCCAGATCGCGGACATGATCCACGGCGGTCTTCAGCACCGTCAGCGTCTTCAGGCCCAGGAAGTCGAACTTCACCAGCCCGGCCAGTTCCACATATTTCATGTTGAACTGCGTGACCGGCATGTCGGAACGCGGATCGCGGTACATGGGCACCAGCTGATCCAGCGGCCGGTCACCGATAACCACGCCGGCGGCGTGGGTGGAGGCGTGGCGGTACAGCCCCTCCAGACGCAGCGCGATGGTCAGAAGGCGGTCCACCGTCTCGTCCCCGCGCTTCATCTCCTGCAATTGCGGCTCGCCATCCAACGCCTGCTGCAAGGTGACGGGATTGGCGGGGTTGTTGGGGATCAGTTTGCAGATCCGGTCCACCTGACCATAGGGCATCTGAAGCGTGCGGCCCACGTCGCGCACCACGGCGCGGGCCTGCAACTTACCAAAGGTGATGATCTGCCCGACCTTGTCATACCCGTATTTCTGCTGGACATACTTGATCACCTCTTCACGGCGATCCTGGCAGAAATCGATATCGAAGTCGGGCATCGACACGCGTTCCGGGTTCAGGAAGCGTTCAAAAAGCAGGCCATAGCGGATGGGATCAAGGTCGGTGATCAGCAGCGACCAGGCCACAAGGCTGCCGGCACCCGACCCACGGCCCGGCCCCACGGGAATGCCCTGATCCTTGGCCCATTTGATGAAGTCCGACACGATCAGGAAGTAGCCGGGGAACTTCATCTTGATGATGGTTTCCAGCTCGAAATCCAGGCGCGCCCGGTATTCCTTCTCGATCTTCTCTTTCTCGTCGGTCGCCATGCCGCTGGTGAACACATATTTGTTCAGGCGGTAGGTCAGGCCGTCATGGGCCTGGGCGCGCAACTCATCGGGTTCCTCCCGCCCATTGGCGCTGGCAAACGGCGGCAGGATGGGGTTCACCTTGCGCGGCATGTAGGCGCAGCGTCTGGCGATGACGACCGTGTTGTCCACCGCTTCGGGGATGTCGGCGAACAGTTCCCGCATCTCCTGCGGTGACTTGAAATAATGATGGGGGGAGACGCGACGCCGCTCCTCCTGCATCACATAGGCACCCTCCGCGATGCAGAGCAGCACGTCATGCGCCTCATACATGGAGGCGTCGGCGAAATAGGCATCATTGGTGGCGACCAGCGGGATTTCATGCGCATAAGCCAGATCGATCAGGTCGGCCTCAGCCTTATCCTCCGCCTGGGCCAGCGGCCCCTCCACATGGCGCATCAGCTCAATATAGAGCCGCCCCGGAAACAGGGTCTTCAGCCGTTCCAGCAGATCCAGCGCATGCGGCTTCTGCCCGTCCAGCAGCAGCCGGTTCAAGCCGCCGCCCACCCCACCCGTCAGGCAGATCAGCCCGTCGGTCAGCCCTTCCATCTTCTCCAGCGATACCTGCGGCAGCAGGCCTGTTTCCGTCTCCATGAAGGCGACGGAAACCAGCCGCATCAGATTGCGGTAACCCTGCTCGCTCTGCACCAGCAGGACCAGCTGATCGGCACCAGGGCCCAGCACGCGACCCGCCACCTTCTTCTGCGGCCCGAAGGGCGTGACCCACATCTGGCAGCCAATGATAGGCTGTATTCCATCGTCCGACGCCGCCATCGCGAATTCCAGCGCGCCGAACAGGTTGCCTGTATCCGTCACACCCACAGCCGGATAGCCGTGCTTCTTGCACAGCTTCACCAGTTCCTTGGTCTTGATCGCCCCTTCGGCCAGCGAATAGGCGGAATGGACACGCAGATGGATGAAACCGGGATCGGCGGGCATGGGGCAACAAGCTTCCGGCGGCGGGACGGGTGCCCGACCTTAGCGCGGATGGCTGGCGGATGGCGAGTGTGTCGGCGTTTATTACCTGCCATGTAATCGACAGGCCCGGCCATGCATGGGAAAAGGGCGGTGCCGCGATTGAACAGGTGCCCCATGTCCAACCCCGCCCGCCAGCCCGCGCCGCGCCGCCGCATCAACAATGCTGAGGCGTTCGGCCCGCTGCTGAAGCGCTGGCGCGCGTCGCGGGGATTGAGCCAGCTGGATCTGGCATTGAGCTGCAATACCAGTCAGCGGCACCTGTCCTTCCTGGAATCGGGGCGGTCGCGGCCCTCAAGGGGGATGGTGCTGCAACTGGCGACGGCTTTGTCCGTGCCGCTGCGGCATCAGAACGCTCTGATGCTGGCCGCTGGCTTCGCACCCGCGTGGGACAGCTCTCCTCTGGAGGCCCCGGAAATGGCACCGGTGAAGGCCGCCATCAGCCATATGCTGGAGACGCAGTCGCCCTTTCCCGCCGTCGTCGTGGATCGGCACTATAATCTGATCCAGGCCAATGATGGGGCACAGCGTCTGTTGGGCTTTTTGGCCGGCCCAGCCATCGCCCAGACGCCTAACCCCAATCTTGTCCGCCTGCTTTTGTCGCCCGGCATGCAGGGCATGGTGGAAAACTGGGCGGAGGTCGCGGCCTGGATGATCCGCCGTATCAAGGCGGAGGCCTTGCTGGAGGACCCCGTGCAGGCCGTGGGTGCAGAGCCGTTCGCCGATCTGCTGGCCGACCCCACTCTGGCAACACTGGGCACACCATTCGGGGACGGGCTACCGGACGCGCCGACGCTTTACACCCGTTTCAACAAGGACGGGGTGCGCCTGTCGCTGTTTTCCATCATTGCCATGGTCGGCACGCCGCTGGATGCGGGTCTGCAGAACCTGCGGGTAGAGCTGTTTTATCCGGCGGATGACGCGACCAGGGAATGGTTCTCCAGGCCCTGAAACACCCCTTTCCTGGCATCGCCCTTGCTTCTTTCCTGTCAAACCGGGAAAGGGCCGGGGCTTTTTGCATTCCGCAAAGCCACCTGCATCTATCCCTCTTGTACATTGCATGAGGCGTGCTTTTCATGTCACAGTGCTGGCGAATCGGGCAAAAATTGCCCAGTTGACACCGCCTGACTTAACGATCCAGATGCAAAGCATCTCGTAAAGGCGGGAAAACGCTAGTATTTTGTGCCCCAAAGTGCCCTCGCCTGACAGGAGATGATCCACGTGGAGTCGTTTCTGCAAACCTTGCGGAATCTCGGCACCCTGCGCCTGGCGGGGATCGGGGCCGCTGTGCTGGTTACCATCGGCTCGATCATCTTCTTCGCGGGGCAATGGTCGGCGCCGACCATGGCATTGCTGTATAGCGAGCTGTCGCCGTCTGACGGCGGTGCCATCGTGCAGCAGCTTGAGGCGCAGCAGATACCCTACAAGGCGTCGCCCGACGGTACGCGGATTGAGGTGCCGGCCGATCAGGTGGGCCGCCTGCGCATGATGATGGCGCAGCAGGGCATTCCCAGCGGTGGCAATGTCGGCAACGAGATTTTCAATCAGCCGGAAGGGCTCGGTACCACCGCCTTCCAGCAGCAGATGCAACAGCTGCGCGCCAAGGAAGGGGAGCTGGTCCGCTCCATCCAGACCTTGCAGCAGGTGCAGAACGCCCGCGTCCATCTGGTGCTGCCCAAGCGTGAGCTGTTCGCGCGGCAGGCACAGACGGCGACGGCGTCTGTCCTGCTGAAACTGCGCCCTGGCAAGCCGCTGTCCAAGGAGCAGGTCGCGGCCATCCAGCAGCTGGTGGCGACCGCCGTCCCGCAGATGGAGCCGGCCAACGTCTCCATTCTGGACGACAAGGGCAATCTCCTGTCGCGCGGCCTGCGCCCCAATACGCCGGAAGCCATCGCCGCCAGCGCGGAGGAACGGCGTCTGGCGCGCGAACGCGAACTGACGCAGACCATTGAGGAACTGCTGGGCCGGTCCGTCGGCCAGGGCCGCGTGCAGGCGCAGGTCTCCGTCGAAATGGACTTCGACCGTATCACCACCAACAGTGAGATCTATGATCCTGAAGGTCAGGTGGTGCGCGGCACGCAATCGGTGACGGAAAACAGCGAAAGCAACAACCGCGATGGCGTCGACCCCGTCACCGTGGCGAACAATCTGCCCAACGCCGATGCCGCCAACAACATTGCGGGTGCCAATTCGGAAAAGCGGAACCGTTCCGAAGAAACGGTGAATTACGAGATTTCCAAGACCACCAAGGTGCATGAGCGCGAGACGGGTCAGGTCCGCCGCATGTCGGTCGCCGTCCTGGTGGATGGCAATTATACAACCGCCGGGGATGGCACCCGCACCTACACCCCCCGCAGCGAGGCCGAGCTGGCGCAGTTGCAGCGGCTGGTGCAGTCTGCGGTCGGTGTCGATCCCTCGCGTGGCGACAATGTCGAAGTGATCTCCATGCAGTTCTCGCGGCCGGAGGATGAACTGGCCGCCATGGAAGAGACCATCTTCGGGATGCCCAAGGCCGACGTGATCCGCATCGCGGAAACGCTGATCCTTGCCATCGTCGCCATCCTGGTCATCCTGCTGGTGATCAAGCCGCTGGTGACCCGCGCCCTGGACCGGTCGCCGCAGCTGGATGAAGAGCCCGATCTTCTGTCCGATGGCAGCGGCGTGCCACAGCTGGCCGGCCCCGGCGGCGGCGCGCTTGCCCGCGAACTGGCGATGGAGGCCGCGCAGGCCAACGAGGAACTGGAGCAGATGATCGACATCAACCGTGTCGACGGGCGCGTGCGCGCCTCTTCCCTGCGCAAGGTCGGCGAGATCGTGGAGAAGCACCCGGAAGAAGCGGTGTCGATCATCCGCAACTGGCTCTATCAGGAAAATTGAGGCTTCTGAAGCATGGCAACCATTCAGAAGTTTCTGTTCGAGAAGGATTTCGAGGACGGGTTCGGCAACCCGGCGTTCAAGTCTGCTGACCCGCCGCCGGAACCCGAACCCGAACTGCCCCCCGCACCGCCGCCGCCCCCGCCGCCACCCACCTTCAGCGTGGAGCAGCTGCAGCAACAGGTGAAGATGGCCAAGGATCAGGCGCGCACCGCCGCCCTGGCCGAAGGCATCCAGCAAGGGCGGCAGCAGGCGGAAGTTGAGGCGCAGCAGGAACTGTCCAACGCCCTGCGCAGCGTGGAAAACGGCCTGAAGCAGCTTTTGTCCGTGCAGAACGCGCAGGCGCAGCTGCGGCAGGAGAATACGGCCCGCATCGCGTTGGCCATCATGCGCAAGCTTTGGCCCGGTCTCGTGGAACGCCAAGGGCTGGCTGAGATTGAAGTAGTGATCGCCGCCTTCATGGAAGAACTGGTGGAGGAACCGAAACTGGTCTTCCGCGTGAATGAACGCTGGTTTGATGAATTGCGCGGACGCATCGACGACATGGCCCTTCGCCATGGCTTTGCAGGACAGGTTACCGTCCTGGCCGACCCGAAACTGAGCCAGATGGACGTGAAAGTGGATTGGGCCGCCGGCGGCGCGGAGCGCGAGGTCGGGCGGCTGTGGACGGAGATTGAGCGTCTTGCCGGCGACGTCCTGGCGGATTTCCCTGGTGGGCCGAAGGATGTGATCCTCGCCCCCAAACGTGAGGCGACGCTGTGAGCATGCTGAACATCATAAACAGCGCGGATAGGGGCTGAGATGGCCGCCAAGGACGATATGTCGCTGAGTGATTTCGAAGGCGGTCGCGGCGGCGGTGGTGAGCTGGAAGCGCTGCCCGTCGTCAAGGACCTGGAGTCCGTCTACGACATCCCGGTGCAAATCTCCGCCGTGCTGGGCAAGACCAACATGCAGGTCAGCACCCTGATGCGCCTCAACAAGGGTGCCGTGGTGGAACTTGACCGCAAGGTGGGTGAAGCCATCGACATCTATGTGAACAACCGCCTGGTGGCGCGTGGCGAAGTCGTGGTCGTGGAAGATCGGCTGGGCGTGACCATGACCGAAATCATCAAGACGGAACGGGCGTAGGGCATGAGCGACCGCATCCCCACCCGCAGTCGAACGGCACCGCAACCCCCGCCCCAGGCGGCGGCAGCGCCAGCACCTGCCCCCATGCCGCCGGCTAAGACCCCGCCCCTGCCACGCATGCGGCGACGGCTGGATCTGGCCACCGTCGTGGGCCTCTCATCGGGTCTGCTGCTGGTGCTGGGTGCGCTGTTCATGGGCGGTGGCGGGGTTGGGTCCTTCGTCGATGTCCCATCCATCCTGATCGTGCTGGGCGGGACGGCGGCCATCACCACCATTTCTTTCTCACTGCTCGATATGAAGGCGGCGCTGAAAGCTCTGTCCTCCACCATGATCGCCAATACGCCCGACCCGCGCGCGGCAGCGCAGACAGCCCTGTCGCTGGCGGAATTCGCCCGGCGCAGCGGGCCACTGGCGCTGCAGCCGCTGGCCAAAAGCACCAAGGCTTGGCCCGTTCTGTCCAAGGCGGTGGAACTGATCGCCGATGGTCTGCCCGCCGATGATGCCGAACGCATCCTGCGCACGGAGATCGAGGCCAACCTGTCGCGCGCGCGGACAGCGTCCGCCGTGATGCGCCGCGCTGCGGAGGTGGCGCCCGCGATGGGCCTGATCGGCACGCTGGTCGGTCTGGTGCAGATGCTGGGCAACCTGTCGGACCCGTCCACGGTTGGCCCCGCCATGGCCGTGGCGCTGATCACCACTTTCTACGGGGCCATCCTGGGTTCCATGGTTTTTTCCCCCATCGCCGCCAAGATCGACCGCAATGCGGAACGCGAGGCGCTGGTCGACGGGCTTTACCTGCTGGCCGCCGGTTCGGTGGCGCGGCAGGAGAATCCCCGCCGGCTGGAGGTGATGATCAATACAGTGCTGCCGCCCGAACTGCGGCTGACTAACTATGAATGACTTCCGTTTGAACGACCGGACCGGTGAGTGAAAGGGTAGGACGATGCGTCTTCTGATCGTGGGAACACTCGAAGGCTATATCAGCGCCGCCGGCAAGATCGCCCTGCAGAAGGGGGCGAAGGTCGCGCATACAGATAGTATCGAGGGGGCGCTGAACGCGTTGCGCACCGGCCAGGGTGCCGATCTGGTGATGATCGACGTCAAGTTGGACGTGCGCATCCTGGTTGATGCCCTGAAGAATGAACGGTTCGCGGTTCCCGTCGTCGCCTGTGGCGTGGGCACCGATGCGCAGGCCGCCGTGAAGGCCATCCGGGCGGGTGCCAAGGAATATATCCCCCTGCCCCCCGACGCGAACCTGATCGCCGCTGTGCTGGAGGCCGTGGCGGAGGAAAGCCACGCCATCGTCAGCCGCGACCCGGCCATGGCCGCGACCCTGTCGCTCGCCGACCAGATCGCGCCCAGCGACGCGTCCGTCCTGATCACCGGCGAAAGCGGGACGGGTAAGGAGTTGATGGCCCGTTATCTTCACCGCAAGAGCCGGCGGTCGGGCGCGCCTTTCGTTTCCGTAAACTGCGCCGCCATCCCAGAGAACCTGCTGGAAAGCGAGCTGTTCGGGCATGAGAAGGGTGCCTTTACGGGTGCCGTCGCCCGGCGCATCGGCAAGTTCGAAGAGGCCAATGGCGGCACCTTGCTGCTGGACGAAATCTCGGAAATGGATTTGCGCCTGCAGGCCAAGCTGCTTCGCGCCATTCAGGAACGGGTGATCGACCGGGTGGGTGGCAACACGCCGGTCAAGGTGGATATCCGTATTCTGGCCACCTCCAACCGTGACATGCTGTCAGAGGCCAAGGCCGGGCGGTTCCGCGAGGACTTGTATTTCCGCCTGAATGTGGTGGCCCTGCATCTACCGCCGCTGCGGGATCGTCCGCACGATATCGCGCTGTT
The DNA here is from genome assembly GCF_059489915.1 of Niveispirillum sp. CC-CTL257. Lineage (NCBI taxonomy): Bacteria > Pseudomonadati > Pseudomonadota > Alphaproteobacteria > Rhodospirillales > Azospirillaceae > Niveispirillum > Niveispirillum sp. CC-CTL257. The sequence continues at coordinate 767,035 of NZ_JCAJXE010000001.1, read as the reverse complement.
GTGCCAACATTTCGCGACGAAATATTCGGAGGCCAATGGCCTGCCCGAACGCACCGTCGGCCCCGCCGCCATGGCTTTGCTCCAGTCGCATCACTGGCGCGGCAATGTGCGTGAGCTGGAAAATACCATGCATCGCGCCGTGCTGCTGTCGCGCGGGACGGAGATCGGGACCGACGCCATCCTGCTGACGGGTGCCGATCCGACCTATGCGCCAACCCCAGCTGCCCCCCCGCAGCCAACCGTCTATCAGCCGGCACCGCCGCCACAGCCGGTAATGCCCGCTGCCGCGCGCGCCGCCAACAGCTATGGCAACGCGTCGATCTATTCGCCGCAGCCTTACGCACCGCAGCCCTATCCGCCGGCACCACCGGCCCCGGTCATTCCCGTGGCCGATGCGGGCAGCAGCTTCCTGCCCGCTGGGTCAGCGACCCAGGCGCTGGTGGGCCGCACTGTGGCCGATGTCGAACGCGACCTGATCATCGATACGCTCAAGCATACGCTGGGCAACCGCACCCATGCCGCCAATATCCTTGGCATCTCCATCCGCACGCTGCGCAACAAGCTGAAGGAGTACAGCGAGGGTGGCGTGGCCGTGCCGCCGCCGGCGGGCGGGGTGGAGGATGACCGGGCGGTGGGATGACCGCCCGCCCCCTGATCCCGACCTTCCCTGACACAGAGATTTAAGACCACCGCCCATGACCGACCAACCGCAGACGAATGTAGGCTCCGCCCAGGATGCTCTGCGCCTTATCGGCCAGTCGCTGAAACGCGGCGAGGTTGGGTTCGCGATTGCCATCCTGGCCATCGTGGTGGTCCTGATCATCCCCTTGCCCACTTTCCTTCTGGACGTGGGCCTGACCATTTCCTTCGCGTTCTCCGTCTTGATCCTGATGACGGTGCTGTCGATCCAGAAGCCCCTGGAATTCAGCAGCTTTCCGACCATCCTGCTGGTCAGTACCATGCTGCGACTGGCGCTCAATCTCGCTTCGACCCGTCTGATCCTGGGTCACGGGCATGAGGGGGTGAACGCCGCCGGCCACGTCATCGCGACGTTCGGCCAGTTCATCATGGGCGGCAATTTCATCATCGGCGTCACCGTGTTCGGCATCCTGATGCTGGTGAATTTCAGCGTCATCACCAAGGGTTCGGGCCGTATCGCTGAAGTGGCTGCCCGTTTCACCCTGGACGCCATGCCCGGCAAGCAGATGGCCATCGACGCCGACCTGTCCGCCGGCCTGATCGACGAAGGTGAGGCCCGCAAGCGCCGCAAGGAACTGGAAGATGAAAGCCAGTTCTTCGGTTCGATGGACGGTGCGTCCAAGTTCGTGCGCGGCGATGCCGTGGCCGGTCTGGTCATCACCTTCCTGAACATCATCGTCGGCATGATCATCGGCATCGCCCAAAAGGACATGGAGTTCCTGGAGGCGGGCCAGACCTACACGCTGCTGACCGTCGGTGACGGTCTGGTGTCGCAGATCCCGGCCCTGCTGGTCTCCCTGGCTGCCGGTCTTATGGTGTCGAAGTCGGGCTCCACCGGCTCCACCGACAAGGCCGTGTTCGGGCAGTTGACCTTCTATCCCACGGCCCTCGGTCTGACAGCTGCCGTAGTGCTGGCCATTGGCCTGCTGCCCGGCATGCCGAAAATCCCGTTCGGCCTGCTGGCCATCGGGTTGGCCGCCGCCGCCTATTATCTGCCGAAAACCAAGATGATGCGCGAAGCGATGGAGGCGGAGCAGGAGACACAGGCCGCCGCCGCCGCGGCCCCCGCCCCGGTCGCTGACGAACCGATCTCCACCGCGCTGGCCATCGATCTTGTCCGCCTGGAGTTGGGTTATGGCCTGCTGTCGCTGATCAATTCGGAGGTCGGCCACCGCCTGACCGATCAGATCAAAGGCCTGCGCCGGCAGCTGGCGGGGGAGATCGGCATTATCATGCCCGCCGTCCGCATCCAGGATAATTTGCAGCTGCCGCCCAATACCTACCTGATCCGCATCAAGGAGATTGAGGCGGGCCGGGGCGATGTGCGGCCCAACATGCTGTTGTGCATGGACCCGCGTGGCGACCGTATCGGCCTGCCGGGCGAGGCAACGACGGAGCCGACCTTCGGCCTGCCCGCCATGTGGATCGATGGGGCCTACCGTGAAGAGGCGCTGTTCAAGGGCTATACGGTCGTTGACCCGCCCACCGTCGTCACCACGCATCTGACCGAGATCATCAAGGACAATATGGCCGATCTGCTCTCCTATGCGGAGACGCAGAAGCTTCTGGACGAGATGGGCAAGGAACACCAGAAGCTGGTGGGCGATGTGGTCCCGACCCAGATCACCATTGGTGGTTTGCAGCGCGTGTTGCAGAACCTGCTGGGCGAACGTGTGTCCGTGCGCGACCTGCCGACCATCCTGGAAGGTGTGGCGGAGGCCACCGCCTATACCCGCAACATGACCCAGATCACCGAACATGTGCGCGCCCGTCTGGCGCGTCAGATTTCGGACAGCAACACCAACGATCTGGGCTTCATCCCGCTGGTCACCCTGTCGCCGGAATGGGAACAGGCCTTCGCGGAAAGCATCGTGGGCGACGGCGACGAGCGGCAATTGTCCATGGCCCCGTCACGCCTGCAGCAATTCATCACCGCCGTGCGCCAATCCTTCGAACGGTTCGCCATGCAGGGCGAGGCACCGGTATTGCTGACCTCCCCGCTGATCCGGCCCTTCGTGCGCTCCATCATTGAGCGCTTCCGTCCGGCAACCGTGGTGATGTCGCAGAACGAGATCCACCCCAAGGCCAAGATCAAGACGTTGGGGCAGATATGATGGCGGGGCCGAGACATATCTTCCACCGCCATAGGGTTTTCGCCGAAAAGGCTGCTATAGTGGTGGGCTGTAGGATCAACAATGGCTGGAGGGCCGGGAAGGCGGGGTCAGCATGCGTCTGAAATCGTTCCATGCGCCATCCATGCAGGAAGCCATGCGGCTTGTCCGCGAGGTGCTGGGCGACGACGCCATCATCGTGGCCACCCGCGAGGAGGAAGGCGTCGGCGTCCGCGTGACCGCCGCCATCGAGGAAGATGAGGGCATGCTGGCGACCCACGCGCCGGTCGCCGCCCCCAATCCCCTGCGCTTTCTGGAACCGGAAGGCCCGGAACCCATTGATGTCGTCTCCGACGCCCTGCTGCGCCATGGCGTACCGGCGGAACTGAACCAGCGGCTTGTTGATAGTCTGGAAGATTTCGACACACGCGATCCGATGATGGCCATGGCTGCCGCATTGGACGCCGTGTTCAGCTTCCAGCCCATGCCCGATGGTAAGGCTCCGCGTCCCTTCATGCTGGTTGGCCCGCCGGGTGGTGGGAAAACTTTGACCGTCGCCAAGCTCTGTGCCCGCTGTGCCCTGCAGAAACGTCCTGTCGGGGTTATTTCGACCGACACGATCCGGGCGGGCGGCATTGAACAATTGCAGGCCTTCACCCGCGTGCTGAAACTGCGGCTTATCACCGTGGAGGACCCGACGGCCCTGTCGGATGCGGTGGAAGTGTCACGGGGGATGGAACAGGTGCTGGTCGACAGCGCTGGCCGCAATCCCTACAACGCCCAGGATATGAAGGACTTGCGGGAGTTCATCACCGCAACGGATGTTGAGCCTGTGCTGGTCATGCCCGCCGGCCTTGATCCGGTGGAGGCAGTGGAGATCGCCAAGGCCTTCCGTGCCGTGGGCGCCAAGCGCCTGCTGGCCACCCGCATGGACATGGCCCGGCGTTATGGAAGCCTTCTGGCCGCCGCGCATGAGGCTGGCCTGGCTTTTGCAGATGTAAGTGCGACGACAAAAGTTGCCGACGGGCTGACTGCCCTGACGCCGACAATTTTGGCCAAGATGATGATGCCGGAACTGCAAGCCGAACAGCGGCGAGCCAAGCAAACGGGGACCCACGCATGAACGACCTGTCCGCGATGATGGCCGCCTCCGCCAATGTCACCCCGCTGCGCCAGCGCAACATCCTGGCGGTAGCCAGCGGTAAGGGCGGGGTCGGCAAGACCTTCTTCTCCATCAGCCTGACGCACGCGCTGAGCAAGCTGGGTCGTAAGACCCTGCTGTTCGACGGCGATCTGGGCCTTGCCAATGTCGATATCCAGCTGGGCCTGATGCCCAAGCGTGACCTGGGTCAGGTGATCGACGGCATGGTGACGCTGGCCGGCTCCACCACTCGCTATAATGAAGGCGGGTTCGACATCATCGCCGGCCGTTCCGGGTCCGGTAGCTTGGCCAATCTGCCCCCGGCAAAACTGACCCAACTGCGCAATGATCTGACCGATCTTGCCCGGTCCTACGACAATATTGTCATTGACCTGGGTGCCGGTGTGGACCGCAATGTCCGCACCTTCACCGCCCCTGCGGGCATCTCGCTGGTGGTGACGACGGATGAGCCTACCAGCATCACCGACGCCTACGCCTTCCTGAAGCTGTCTTATCAGGCCAACCCCATGGCCGACCTGCGCATCGTGGTGAACATGGCGCAGACGCGGGCGGAGGGCGACAAGACCTATGAGACCCTGCTGGCTGCCTGCCGCAAGTTCCTGGGCAAGAGCCCGCAGCTGGCCGGTATCATTCGCCGTGACATGAAGGTACGGGAAAGCATCAAGACGCAGACGCCGCTGCTGGTCCGTTCTCCCACCTCCGATGCCGCGCATGACATCATGGCGCTGGCGCAGAAGCTGACGACCGGCTGATCGGGCGGGCGGGGCAACGCCCATGTCCGCCCCCCTTCCCCCTGCTCTGACCGGCACCACCGCCTCGGCGGGTCCGGCACCTGCCGGCCCTGGTCTGGTGCCGCTGGCCGATGTCATGATCCGCGCCCTGCCGGACAAGCTGGCAGGGCTTGACCGGGCGCTCGTCGTTTCCGGTCAGGTGGTGGCGCAAGAGGATGGCAAGGCCACCATCCGCACCGCCGCTGGCGATGTGTCGGTGGAAACGCCGACCCCGCTGCCCACGGACCGACCGATCACCCTGCGCATCCCGCCACAGGCGGCAGGTACCCCTCCACGCGCCGCCGCCCTGGCCCCGCCGCAAACACAGACGCCGGCCCCGGCGGTGAACACGCCGGCCACCGACAAGGCTGCGGCACCACAGACAACAGCCCCCAGCCCACCGGCCCAACCGCTGCCACAGATTCAGCCCGGGGCGACCATCGCGGCCATCGTGGTGGCGGCCACGCCGCGCGCACCTTCACCCCCCGCCCCGGTCAGCACCAGCAACGCCGCCAGTGGTGCCACCGTCACGGTACCGGCGGGCCAGGCACCGGCCCCGACAGCAGGCACGCCCGCACCTGGGCAAGCCAGCCCCCCGACCGCTTCTGCCCCGCCGGCCCAAACCGCTCCTGTTCCGCCCCCTCTCCCTTCCGTAGGCGGCAGCGCCCCCCCGCCCCAGACGCCAAGCCCCGCGCCGGCGCAAACGCCTGCCGTTCTTTCCCCGTTGGCAGCCCTGTTGGGTGATGCACCCGTCACCGCGACCCCGCAGCGTGGGGCGGCACCCGTGATCGCGCAACCATCCGCCGGGCAGAAGCCTGCCCCAACAGATACGGCCGATCCGGCATCGGCGCCGCTTACTGAGAAGCCTGCGGCTCCCCCAAACCCGGATGCGGCGCGTCTGGCCCGTTTGGCGCGATACAACATCCCCACGACCCCATCATCCGGCCTGTTCTCCTTCCAGGACCTGGACAGCCCGGCCAGCCGACAAACCTTGCCCGCCGAGGCAAGGCTGCGCGGACCTGTACCACCGCCCCCGCCAACCGCACCGGCAACCGGCAGCACACAGACGCCGCAGCCGCAGCCCCTCCCCCCCGGCGGCAACCGGCCGTTGGATGTCCCTGCCCCACGTGGCGACACGCCCCCGCCCTCAGACACAACGATACGGTTCCCGGAAGCAGCGCCACCACCCGCTCCGTCACAGCCGGAACTGGCGAGGGCAAGGGGGCCGTCCGCGCCATCGGCCCCGACAGCGCCGGCAACGTCTGGCGAACCGACGCCAAAGCCTTTGCCGCCGGCTGGCATCACTCCCCCTCCGGCAGAGAGCGAGCCCAAGCCTGCATCCCCACCAGCGCCGCCCCCCGCCAATTCGGGGCAGGCGTCGCTATCCACCGCGTCCAGCCCGCAGATGCCCTCCCGCCTGCGCGACGGGCTGCCTCCCTCGGCCCCGACCGCACCACCCACGGCGGGGGAACCGAAGCCGCCACCGATTCTGCCTCCCGCACCGCAACCGCAGGGGGTGCTGCCCCTCCCCGTAGAGACGGCACGGGCCCGTGATGGCCAGCCAGCTTCTACACCTACTGCCCCCCCCACGGTTGAGCAGCCAAATCCACGACCGGCACCCGATGCCGGACAACCAGCAGCGCCGCAACCGCAGGCAATCCAGGTGGCGCGCCTGCGCGGCGGTCAGCCGCCCTCTCCCCCAACGGCACCGCCGACGGTGGGCGAACCAAGACCACAGCCGCTTCCCAACCCAGTACCCGTGCCTGTTGAGCAGTCCCCGGTACCGACGCCAACCCAGGTGGCGCGTGGTCGTGACCCGATGCCGCCGGCCACGCCCACGGCACCACAGACAGTGACGGTGACAGGACCGAAGCCGACATCACCGCCGCAGCCCCCGCCACCTGTGCAACCGGCACAGGCCGAGCAGCCGGCAGTGCTGTCGGCCCGTCTGCGCGATCCACACACCCCTGCGCCCGCTACCGCACCCCCAACCACGGGAGGGGAGCCGGCACCCAGCCTGCGTCCGCTGCCCGGACAACCTCCATCGCCCCCAGCCCCCGCAGGTGGTGAAAGCGCCCCCACCCGTCCGACGCCACCGCCATCACAGCCGGCATCACAGGCACCCGAACCCGGCATTCAACTGGCACGCGCGCGCGGTGATACCCCGGCTCCCGCCACGGCACCGCCAACGGGAGAGATGTCAACCCCCAGGCCCGCTCCCGGCGATGGGATTGTACGGCCAGCGCCATTGCCAAACGGACAGCCGGTGCAATTGCGTATCCTGTCTGTGGATATGGCAGGAAATCCACCCGCCATGACCGGCGAAGCGCCAGCCAACACCGTCACCGGCACCCTGGTCGGCAATACCAGCCAGGGACAGCCGGTGGTGACCACACCGCAAGGCACACTGGTCCTGCGTGCACGTACCGATCTGCCGCCCGGAACCAACCTGACGCTGGCCGTGGAAATTCCGCAGAACCGGGATATGGCCGGCATGCTGCCGCCGCTGGACCCGGCCCAGGGCACGGACTGGCCCGCCATGCGGGAAGTAATGGCGGCGCTGGTCGCGGCCGACCCCGCCATGGCCCGCAACATCGCCGCCAATATCCTGCCACAGCCGACCAAACGCCTGACCACCAACCTGACCTTCTTCCTGTCGGCCCTGCGCGGCGGGGATGCGGCGGGCTGGCTGGGTGGGGATGCGACGGAGGTCCTGAAGGGCCGTAGCGGCGGACGGCTTCTGGCGCAGCTGCGGGAGGATTTCCAGGCGGCGGCAAGGCAGGCGGCGGAACCCACACCCGATGGTTGGCGCGCCCTGCCCATCCCGTTCGGCGTGCCGGAACAGGTGATGCGCGCCCAACTGCATGTGCGCAGCGCAACGGACCAGGACGGAGAGGAAAAACGTGGCGACAGCCGTGGCTCCGCAAAACGCTTTCTGCTGGACCTGAGCTTCAGCCGACTTGGCCCGATGCAGTTGGACGGGCTGGTCTGGCCGGGCCGTTTTGACCTGATGATCCGAACCCAGAACCTGTTGCCATCGGACCTGCGCCAATCCATCGGCACCATCTTCCGCGACAGTCTGGAAACCGTCGGCTATGCCGGCACCATCGGGTTTCAGACCGGTGCCCATTTCTGGGCCCGTGTCCAGTCGGCATCCCGCGGTTCCGGCGTGCGCGCCTGACGGGCCTCTTGCCAACATGTCTCATGGCGCATCGCCACCACCCGAGTCATAGTTAACCATAATCAGAACAATGTACCGGGGGAACTTCATGGCGATGACACCGGACGGGCGCGATGGAAGGGATCATCCCCAACGCACGCAACTGAATGACGAGTTGCATGCTCGACCGCATATGCGGATCACGACCCCGGCCCGCGTCACGCATCTGGCCCATCTGACAGGGGAGATGGGGGCGGACCATGCCCACCTGCTGGCACTCTGCCGCGATGTCGGCCTGCCCCTGCCTGGATCGGAACTGCGACAGGTGCAGTTGCTGGTCGATGGCCGGACGGTCAAATGGGAACGCCATACCGAATTCACAGCCGTCACCATCGCCGACATGGCGCCGGGAGAGGCCGGGGAATGGTCAGCATTGTCGCCGCGCCTGGCCGACTGGACCGCACGGCTGCCCGGCCCACGTCTGGTGGCCTGCCATCTGCGCCTGGAGCCGGATGGGGAACCACATCACACGCCCGACAGCCTGTCGGCCATTTTCCCACGCGGTGAATTGCTGGGCAGCGAAGTCGCAGGCGGTGAGGCGCTGGTCTGGACCGATTTCCATCTGGGCAGCGACGGGCACACCCGTATCCTGTTGCGCGACAAGGCCCTGTCACCCAGCCACGCGGGACGTGTGGTTCAGCGCCTGCTGGAGATCGAGACCTACCGCATGACGGCACTGCTGGGCCTACCTCTGGCGCGGGATGCAGGACCGGAACTGGCCAGCCTGGAGCAGCGGCTGGAAGGCATTGTCGCTCGCACCGCCACCGGCGGCAATCTGGCTGAAGAACACGGCCTGCTGGACGCGCTGACCCGTCTGGCGGCGGAGGCTGAAACCCTGTCCGTCCGCTGCCGCTACCGGTTCGGGGCCACCACCGCCTATGCCGAACTGGTGGAACGGCGGGTGGAGGAATTGCGGGAGGAACGGATACCGGGCTTGCAACGGCTGGGCGTCTTCCTGGAACGCCGCTTCCGCCCCGCCGTCCGCACCTGCGAGGCGGTGGCCCGGCGTCAGGGTGAACTGGCGGCCGGGATCAGCCGCGCCAGTTCCCTGCTGCGTACCCGCGTGGATGTACAGCGGGCCGAACAGAATGCCGAGATCCTGAAAAGCCTGGAACACCGCGCCCGGACCCAGCTGCGGATTCAAGAGGCGGTGGAGGGCCTGTCGGTGTTCGCCATCTCCTACTATCTGCTGGGGCTGGTGAAATATATCGTAGACGGGTTGCCGGCCATCGATGGTCTGCCGCCAAAGGCGCTGATGACCGGTATCGCGGTACCTACCATCGTCGCCGCCGTCTGGGTGGGTGTCAGGCGTCTGCGGCGGGCGGTATCGTCGGGGAAGTAAGGAACCGCTCCACACCCCCGGCCACCGCCACCGCCGTGGCATAACAGCCCTGGAGCAGATAGCCGCCCGTCGGCGCCTCCCAATCCAGCATCTCACCACAGGCAAAGATGCCGGGCAGTGCCGAGAGCATCAGATTGCCATCCAGCGCCGACAGCTTGATACCGCCCGCACTGGAAATCGCGCGGTCCAAGCCGCGCTGCCCGGACAGGGTGACCGGCAGTGCCTTGACCAAAGCTGCGAGATTGCCCGTGCGCCCCAGATCGATTTCGCCTGCGAATTCGCGGATCAGGGCACCCATCGGCGGCCCCAGGGTCAGACCCTTGCGCAGTTTGTTGGCCAGACTGTCGGCGGGCGGGGTACGGGCCAGCTTGTTCTGCACCTGTGGCCCCGTGAGGTCGGGCTTCAAGTCCAAATGCACAACTGCCTTGCCGTCCCGCTCAATCGCGTCCCGCAGCGGTGCCGACAATGCGTAAAGCGCCCCACCCTCCAGCCCGGTGCGCGTCACCACCAGTTCGCCGGGAACAGTGCGGTCCTTGAAGGTCACGGCAATGCGCTTCAGTGGCTCCCCTTCCGCCCGCTCCAGGAACCCGGCACTCCAGGCGACATCAAAACCACTGTTGGACGGGCGGAACGGGGCGAGCGGCACATTGCGCGCCGCGAGTATCACGTTCCACCCGCCATCCGATCCCAACCGGGGCCAACTGGCACCGCCCAGCGCCAGGATAGTGGCGGCGGCCTGGACCGTCTGCGGACCCGTCGGGGTGTCAAACGTCACGGTCCCGTCGGCCGCCCATCCGGTCCAGCGATGACGTGTGAACAGCCTCACCCCCAACCCGTCCAGCCGTTGCAGCCAGGCGCGCAGCAGGATGGAGGCCTTGAAGCTTTTCGGGAACACCCGGCCGGAGGAACCGACAAACGTCTCCACCCCCAGCCCATGGCACCAGTCGCGCAGGTCCGCCGGTGTGAAGGCGCGGATCAACGGATCCATGAAGGGCCGGGCGGCACCATAGCGAGTAATGAACCGGTCCAGCGGTTCGGAATGGGTGATGTTCAGTCCGCCACGCCCCGCCATCAGGAATTTGCGGGCCGGACTGGGCATGGCGTCATGGATTTCCACGGCGTGCCCAGCCTTTGCCAGCATTTCCGCCGCCATCAGCCCCGCCGGGCCAGCGCCGATGATCAGGATGGGGCGGTTGGACATCAGTGAGATCCTGAAACTTTACCTGGGAGTATCATTCAAAACGCAAAAGGCGGCGCCGTCGCCGGCACCGCCCTTTCCAATCTCACAACACGCGATCAGGCGTGGGTGATAGCGCGCTCGACCAGCTGGCCCAGATGCTGGGTGCGCTTGGTCAGGCTCTGCAGCACAGCAGAGATTTCAGCCGTTGCGGCGGCGGTCTGGCCCGACAGGTTCTTCACTTCGCCGGCCACGACCGCAAAGCCCTTACCGGCTTCGCCCGCGCGGGCGGCTTCGATGGTGGCGTTCAGGGCCAGGAGGTTGGTCTGCTTGGCGATGGCGTCAATCTGCTGCGCCACCGTGCCGACCTTCTCAATCTCGGTCCGCAGGCCTTCCAACTCACGGCTGATTTCCTGCAAGGCGGAGGACACCTCGCTCTTGCCAGCGCCGGAGAGATTGCTCGATTCGCTGCCGTACTTCATCTGCAAAGGCCTTGCGTCTCAGGGGTTGTCCGATCAAGGGCCCGGGTCCACCGGGTCCGACAGACTACATAGCACAAACTGTCGAACACCATGGTTACGATTTTCCACCGAAGGCATCACTTTCGGATAGGAAGCTACGAAACCATTGCCACCAGGATAGTCGTGGCTGGCTTGATGGGCGTTACAATCCCTGCGCCCCTAACCTGAAGAGAAATAAAATGTCGCTGCATGAGCTTCTAATTCCAACCTTCACACAGGCGCTATGCGCGATGGGCGGTTGGCTGGACAAGGCGGAGGCACATCAGGGAACCGACAGGGCGGCCTTGCTGTCGAATCGGCTGGCACCCGACATGTACCCGCTCGCCGCCCAAATCCGCTTCGCCTGCTTCCAGGCGCAGGAGCCCTTGTTCCGTCTTCAGGGTCTGGCCCTGCCAGAGACATTGCTTTCCGTCCGCCAACAGGGCTGGAATGCCAATACCGATCCGGGAACCTGGGCGCAGGCGCGGGAATGCCTGTCCGTCGCGATTGGCACGCTGAAGGACTTACCGGCCGGGGCGTTGGACCAGCATGGCGGGCACACCATTTCGCTGGCCCTGCCCAACGGCATGATCTTCGACCTGTCGCCCGACCAATACGCCCGCGACTGGTGCCTGCCGCAATTCTATTTCCACCTGACCACGGCCTACGCGATCCTGCGCCATCATGGCTTACCGCTGGGCAAGGCCGACTATGTGCCGCACATGCTGGCCTATCTGCGCCCCCCTGGCACCACGCCTGCCTGATCAGGGCCGGGCAAAGAAAAAGGGAGGGCGAATGCCCTCCCTTCTCCCCTTCGTGACCCCGGTCAGGATCAGGCAAAGGCCAGTTCAGTGGCGCGCACCACGCTGGGCAGGGCGCGGATGGTGGCGAGCAGGGTCTCGTCCACCTTCTGATCGACCGACACCAGACAGATGGCGTTGGCGCCCGGGGCGGTGCGGCCCAGGTGGAAGGTGGCGATGTTGACGCTGGCATTGCCGAGCGTGGTGCCCAGCTTGCCGATGAAGCCCGGCTTGTCCTCGTTACGGACGAACAGCATGAAGGGCGTTACTTCGGCTTCGATTGGCACTTCGTCGATTTCGACCAAGCGGGGCTTGTCGCCGCCGAACAGGGTGCCGGTGACGCTGTTGGTGCCCTTGTCGGTGGCGACGATGATGCGGACCAGGGTCTGGTAATCGCCGTCGATGGTGCGCTTGGTCTCGGCCACCTTGATGTCACGCTCCTTGGCGATAACGGGGGCATTGACCATGTTCACCGATTCCATCAGCGGGCCCAGCAGGCCCTTCAGCACGATGGCGGTCAGCGGCTTGGTGTTAAGCGTCGCGGCCTGGCCTTCATATTCGATGGTCACGCCCTTCAGGCTGCCATCGATCAACTGGCCCACGAAACCGCCCAGCTGTTCGGCCAGCTTCATATAGGGGCGCAGGCGCGGGGCCTCCTCGGCGGTGACCGACGGCATGTTCAGGGCGTTGACGACAGCACCATTGACCAGATAGTCGGCCAACTGCTCGGCAACCTGCAGCGCCACATTCTCCTGGGCTTCCGTGGTGGATGCGCCCAGGTGCGGGGTGGCAACAACCTTTTCATTGCCGAACAGCGGGTGGGCCTTGGCCGGCTCCTCCGCAAACACGTCCAGCGCGGCACCGGCCACATGGCCCGCCTCGATGGCGGCCTGCAATGCCTCTTCCACGATCAGACCGCCACGGGCACAATTGATGATGCGCACGCCCTTCTTGGTCTTGGCAAGGGCCTTGGCGTCCAGCACACCCTTGGTGGCCTCGGTCAGCGGCGTGTGCAGGGTGATGAAGTCAGCACGGCGCAGCAGATCTTCCAGCTCCACCTTCTCCACGCCGATCTCGGTGGCGCGTTCGGGCGACAGGAAGGGATCGAAGGCGATGACCTTCATCTTCAGACCGATGGCGCGGTCAGCGACGATGCCGCCGATATTGCCGCAGCCAATGACGCCCAGCACCTTGCCGAACAGCTCCACGCCCATGAAGCGGTTCTTTTCCCACTTGCCGGCATGGGTGGAGGCGTTGGCGGCCGGGATTTCACGGGCCAGCGCGAACATCATGGCGATGGCATGTTCGGCCGTGGTGATGGAATTGCCGAACGGGGTGTTCATGACGACGACGCCACGGGCCGTGGCGGCCGGAATGTCGACATTGTCGACGCCGATACCGGCGCGGCCGACAACCTTCAGGTTGGTGGCGGCGGCCAGGATATCCTTGGTCACCTTGGTGTTGGAGCGGATGGCCAGACCATCATATTCGCCAATGATGGCCTTCAGCTCATCAGGCTTCAGACCGACCTTAACGTCAACCTCAACGCCGCGCTCCTTGAAAATCTCTACGGCGCGGGGGGACAGGCTGTCGGAAATCAGAACCTTGGGCATTGGAATGTCCTTCGCATGAAGATGCGGGATTGGTTGTTTCCGTCACCCCGGCGGAAACCGGGGCCCAGGGGCCACAGGAACGATGGGCGACACTGCGTCGCTGTCCGCTGCCGGTAGGGTGGAGCTTGTGGCACCTGGGTCCCGGCTTTCGCCGGAATGACGGGAGATCAGTTGGAACGCGGGATCAGCCGGCCTTGACCGTCTCATACGCCCAGTCGAGCCAGGGCAGCAGGGCCACGATGTCGGCATTTTCGACCGTGGCACCGCCCCAGATGCGGATACCCGGCGGGGCATCACGGTAGGAACCGGCGTCCAGCGCCACGCCTTCCTTTTCCAGAAGGCTGGTCAGCTTCTTGGCGATCTCGGCCTGCGCCTCTGCCGACTGTTCCGTCGCCCAGGGGTCAACGATCTTCAGGCAGATGGAGGTGCAGGAGCGGCTTTCCACCGTGTCGGCCAGGAAATCAACCCAATCGGTCTTGGCAACCCAGTCGGCCACAGCCTTCAGGTTGGCTTCTGACCGGCCGATAAGCCCTTCCAGACCGCCCACGGACTTGGCCCAGTTCAGGCCATCCAGCGCGTCTTCGACAGCGATCATCGACGGGGTGTTGATGGTCTCACCCTTGAAGATGCCTTCCGACAGCTTGCCATTGCTGGCCAGACGGAAAATCTTGGGCAGCGGCCAGGCGGGCTTGTAGTTCAGCAGCCGGTCAACGGCGCGGGGGGACAGGGCGATCATGCCGTGTGCGGCTTCACCGCCCAGCACCTTCTGCCAGGACCAGGTGACGACATCCAGCTTGTCCCACGGCAGGTCCATGGCGAACGCGGCAGAGGTCGCGTCGCAGATGGTCAGGCCTTCGCGGTCAGCGGCAATCCAGTCACCATTGGCGACGCGGACGCCGGAGGTGGTGCCGTTCCAGGTGAAGACGACATCGCGGGAGAAATCCACGGCCGTCAGGTCGGGCAGCGCGCCGTAACCGGCGATCATCTGGCGGACATCGGTCAGCTTCAGCTGCTTGACGACGTCGGTTACCCAGTCCTTGCCGAAGGATTCCCAGGCCAGCATGTCGACGCCACGGGCACCCAGCAGCGACCACAGGGCCATTTCAACGGCACCGGTATCGGAGGCGGGAACAATGCCCAGCCGGTAATCGGCGGGGATGCCCAGAATTTCCTTAGAGAGGCTGATCACCTGCTCCAGCTTGGCCTTGCCGGGCTTGGAGCGGTGCGAGCGGCCCGTCAGGGCACCCTTCAGGGCTTCGATCGTCCAACCGGGGCGCTTGGCGCAGGGGCCGGACGAGAATTGCGGATTGGCGGGGCGATTGCCCGGCTTCGGCGCAGCCATTATGGCTATTCCTTCCAGAATAGTAGCACCCCGTTGGGGGGGTGTGACCCGCCGCCGAAGCTATGGACTTGGAAGGTGCCCGTCAATGGGGCATCGCTGCGCAGTGATCAGATTTCTGCTCTGCGAGACACGCAGGGGAAAGATTATTACCTCTAGTTTGTTCCCTCAGACGCCGGGCGCCGCCATCCGGCGGCTTGGCTCACGCCGCATGGGCGGCGGGCTGGCGGTCGCCGGCCTGCAATGGTAAGGCGAGCATCGCTACCCCATCGGCAGCAGCGACTTATCCACCAACCCGGATTCCAGCATCGCGTTGCACAGCTTGAAATAGGCATCGCGGCGTTCGGTAGCGCCGGGGAAGCGCTCCAGATAGTTCAGGATGAATTCCGGTCGCTTCAGCGCCTGGGTCAGCTGATCCGCCGCCAGCTGCCGCGCCCGCCCCTCCGGCAAGCCTCCACACAACCGGACAATGGTCAGGATACGGTCGGCGAACGGCATGGACGTGTTCGCCAGAATCTCCGTCCGGATGCTATCGAAAATAGCGCTGTCCAGGATTTCGGCCATTTCCCGCTTGGGTGCCGCCGGCATGCCCGACATCACGATACGCCGGGCAATGGTACCCAAGGTCTTGATCGCCTCCATGCGGTTACCGACCTCACGGATGAAATCCTCCGGCACGATCAGGCTGCGCAGATATGTGGCGATCTTGGCCTTGGGTGCGTCGCCGGGGGCCGTCTCGGCCAGGGACAGCACCGTCTCCGCCTTGGTCATGGCACCCCGAATCGGGCCGATCAGTTCCGCCATCGCCTCCGGCTGGATCAAACGATCGGCACGCTGGGCCAGCGCCTCCAGCACCTCCTCATCCCTGGCCAGGGATGGCGCGTGCTGACGCAGATAGGCGATAACCTCGACCGTCGCCTCCATCTCATCCCGGATACCGCGGTCGCTGCGCAGCGGCAGACGGGAATGGAGGTGGCGCAACAGACCCAGGCGCAGTTCCGCCAGCGTCCGGGGCAACACGCCTTCGGACAACAGCATGGACAGGGCCTTCACGCCCGCCGGCTGTTCCCCCTGCCCGGCACCCAGATTACCCACATAGAGATCGACAGCGTTCAGCACCAGTTCCAGGCGGGTCTTTTCTTGTCCGGCCAGTTCCTTCAGCGCCAGCGGGGAGGCCAGAATCTCGGCCGCCATACTGTCCAGAATGCGCACTTCGCGCAGGGACAGGTCGGGCGAGAACAACTGGAACAGCCTGTCGAGTTTCTCCACCCAGCTTTTGGCATCGGCCAGATGCGCCGCAACGGCGCGATACAGTGCGCGGGGCAGGCCTTCCGCCGGGCCCTTATAGGCGGAAACGACCTCCAGCAACCCACCGGGACCGATCTTGATGGGCGGGTTGCCTTTCGCCTCCTTGACGAGCGTCGCCAAACCATTATCGGCGATGTTCATCAGCTCCTTCATACGCGAAACGGCCGTCTGCTTGCTGCCACGCACCTGTACCGACGCCAAGCGCTGCAACGCGCCCTGCACCGTGGTCCCCGCCTGATCCAGCACGCGGGCATGCACCTCGTAATTCAGGATCTCCAACGGCGTCAGCCGCTTTTCATCCAGAAACTTTGCAAAGAAGGTACGGAACATCTGGCGCTGGATATCGCCCATCAGATCTTCGGGCTTGTCGCACCAGGAGGCGTCACGACCGGGATTGGCACGCGCCAGCGGATCAACCTCCTGCACACCGCTGCGCAGGCGCTTCACCATGGTGACCGTGGTGACGAACTCATGATCCTTGTAGTCGGACCGGCGCACGAGGCGGATGCCATCTACTTCGTTGCGCTGAACCAGCATGGCGGCAGACGGCTCCAGCTGGCGCAGGTCGGGCGACTCCCGCACCACCAGCCACAGGTCCGTGTGGAAACTGTGCAGTTCATAGACCGTCTGGACGGTACCGATGAGTTTCTGTTTGTCCACAGGCCAGGGCTCGGTAAAACCATCCGGAACGCCGACCGCGAGACGAGCGGGCCGGCGCCGGCGGACGGCAAGTATGAAAGCGGGGCTATCTTGCTCAATTCTCCATCCGGGGTAAACAGAGGAATAACGGACGGGCTGGATAGGCCAAAAGATATAGGCACCTCCTACTACCTATGCGCGTACCATTTCGGTCTTCGCGGGCCGCCACATGGCCCGTTCGGGAAGGTCCAGAGGGCCGAAGCCGAACTTCGCGTACAACCCGTGCGCGTCCGCTGTGAACAGCAGAAATCGGCGTAGTTCGGCCCATTCCGGACGGTTCACGACACTGTCCACCAGGAAGGTTCCAAGCCCGCCTGCCCGCCTTTCCGGGTTCACCCAGACATCCGCCAAATAAGCGAAATGGGTGTGGTCGGTGACGACGCGGCAATAGCCAATTTGGAAACAATTGAAATCATAAAGGCCAATCGCCACCGAATGACGTGCAGCCTTCTCCACTTTTTCCCGACTGATTCCCGGCGACCAGTAGCTGGAGGCCAACGCCGAGTGGATGAAGTCGAAATCCAGGCGGGCAGGATCGTTGCTGACGAAATGGCCGTCTTCGCGGCGTACTTCCCAGATATCCATAATTGTTCCCTTAACGGCTGATCGCCATATGGGCGGCAAGCCCGGCCAGGACTGAGCCCATCACCATCCGTTGTACCCGCGCCCATACGGGCTGACCCGCCAGGAAGCGTGCGATGCCGCCGCCGATCAGGATGAAGATCGCGTTCACCGACAGGCTGATGCTGATCTGCACCGCGCCCAGTTCCAAACCCTGCGCCAGCACGGAACCGCGCGCCGGATCAATGAATTGCGGCAGCAGAGACAGGTAGAGCATCGCCGCCTTGGGGTTCAGCAGGTTGGTGACCAAACCCATCATATAAAGCCGGCGGGGACTGTCGGGCGGCAGATCGCGTACCTGGAACGGTGAATGCCCGCCGGGACGCAACGCATTCCAGGCCAGCCATGCCAGATAGGCAGCACCGGCCCAGCGGATGATATCGAAGGCCAATGGCACCGCCGACAATACCGCCGTCAGGCCCAGCACCGTCGCCATCAGGAAAACGATAAAGCCAGTCCCCACCCCCATTAGGGAAATCAGACCAGCCCCACGCCCCTGACAGATTGAGCGGGAGACGAGATAGGCCATGTTGGGGCCGGGCGTCAGCACCATGCCAAGGCTGAGCGCCGCGAAGCCGCCCAGCACGGGTAGCGGCACCGGCAGCAGGTCAGTTGTCATCACGCCGCCTCCTGTCCGACATTGGGCGCCACTTCGGCCAGGACAGCCGCCGCCAGTTCCGGTCCCGCCAGACGGGTTACGATCCAGCCAACCAGATCGGCATTGGCCAGACACCCGGCCGCCGTCGCCACCGGGCCATCCACCACCAGCCCCTCACTGATATAGGTCGCCCCCAGTTCCGCCAGACGCACAATGGCATCAGCTGCGGCATAGGTGGTGGCGCGGCGTCCGCGCAAATGGCCCAGCGCCCCCAGGATCAACGATCCGCTGCATTGCGCCGTCAATAGTTGCCGGGTCGGGTCCAGACCCGCGAACCGGGCCAGATAGGCGCGGTCACTGTGCAGGGCGCGGGTGACGTAACCGCTGGCGAACATCACGGCGTCGGCATCCGCCGCTTCCTCCGCCCGCCCATGCATCGCGATAGACAGGCCGGTGCGGGAGACATGATGGTCGGCGGTACCCAGGAGGCGCACGCGCCAGTCGGCCCCATCCTTCAAACCCGCCTGAATCGGCCGGTTGAACAGGTCCCAGGGCAGGAAGACGTCGATGTCGGTGAACCCGTCGAAGCAGATAATGGCAATAGTAGGCATTTAGAAGCAGCCTTCAACGCGGTTCTGGATCAGAGGTGGATGGTACCTTCCAGGTACAGGACGGCGCGGCCCGCGATATGGACGCGGTCGCCCAGCAGGCGACAATGCAGCGTGCCACCACGCGCAGACACCTGACGCGCCTCCAGCAAATCCTTGCCCAGCCGTTCCGCCCAATAGGGGATCAGGGTGCAATGGGCAGAGCCGGTGACCGGGTCTTCCGGTATGCCATCCATCGGGGCAAAGAAGCGGGAGACGAAATCCACGCCGGGCACATCGCCCGGCGCGGTCACGATGACCATGCGCCCGACCCCGTTCAGCAGTGCCAGATCCGGGGAGAGGGCGCGAACGGTGGCGGCGTCCTTGTAAACAACGAACCAATCCCGCGCCGCTTGCACCAGTTCGGGCTGCGGTCCTCCCAATCCCCGGATCAGGTCGGGGTGGATATCGATGCTCTGTGGTGCCCGCGTCGGGAAATCCAGGGTGTAAAGCCCGTCGGCGATCAACACCCGCAGGTCACCTGCTACCTTGGTGCGGAACCGTATCTCGCTGACATCGGGATCAATGAAATTCTTGATGACAAAGGCTGATGCCAGGGTGGCGTGACCACACAGATCAATCTCATTGGCGGGCGTGAACCAGCGCACGAACCATCCCTCTCCATCGCGCAGGATGAAGGCGGTTTCGGCCAGGTTGTTCTCGATGGCAATGGATTGCATCACCGGGTCGGGCAGCCAGCTTTGCAGTGGCACCACAGCGGCGGGATTGCCCCCGAACAACGTGTCGGTGAAGGCATCAACCTGATAGAGCGGCAGACGCATGATCAGTTCCTTACAAAGAGGATTCAAACAGTTTCGCGCAGACGGGCCAGGACGGCGATAGCGTGATCGATCTCCGCCTCGCCCGTGCGCCAGCTGGAAACGGACAGACGCGCGGCGGGGCGACCGCGCCATATGGTGGGACCAAACCAGGCCTCCCCCGATGCCTCCGCTGCCTTGCGGATACGGGTCAAGTGGGCGCCGTCATCACTGTCGCCCGCCACCCGGATCAGCACCTGGTTCAGGACAACGCGGTTCAGTACCTCAAACCCGGTGACCCGCAGACCATCGGCCAGCCGGCGGGCCAGGGCGCGGTGGCGATCCACCATCGCCGCGATACCATCCACCCCCAGCGTGCGCAGCGCCGCCCAGATAGGGATGCCCCGTGCCCGACGGGAAAATTCCAGGGTCAGGTTCTTCTGCGCGAACGGATCGGCAGTGGCATAGGCGGCGTCGCTATTCATGGCGGCGGCCAGGGCTTGGCCGTCGCGGCAGATGGCGATGGCACCGTCATAGGGCGTGTTCAGCCATTTGTGACCGTCGGTGGTCCAGCTGTCAGCCCCCTCCACCCCCGCCGTCAGGCGCATGGCATCGGTCGATAGCCGCGCCCACAAGCCAAAGGCACCATCGACATGCACCCAGGCACCGGCGGCCCGCGCCGCGCGGATCAGGGGGATGAACGGGTCGAACTCGCCCATATTCACTTCGCCTGCCTGCAGGCACAGGATGGTGCTGTCATCCAGGGGTGGCAGTTGCTCGGGATCGATGCGGCCAAAATCGTCGGTAGGCGCTATGATCAGATTATCCAGGCCGAAACCCAACACGCGCAGCGCCTTGCGCACGGTTATATGCACCGTCTCCGACACGACCACGCGGATGGGTGGTGACCCGGCCAGACCCTGTCGGTCGAAGTCCCAGCCCTTGCGCGCCAGCAGCGACCGTCGTGCCGCCGCCAGACAGGCGAGCCCGCAGGCCGTAGCAGACGTACCGAACCCCACCGCCGCCTCGCGCGGCAAGTCCAGCGCCTCCAGCAACCAGTCGCCCGCTTGCTTCTCCAGCACCGCAGCGACCGGCGAGTTATCGTAGGAGGACGCGCATTGATCCCAGGCCAGCATCAGCCGCTCCGCCGCGGCGGCAACGGGTAGTGCAGCCCCGATGACAAAGCCAAAATAGCGCGGGCCATTGCTGGTGACGGTCGCAGGACCGCCGATACAATCCAGCATGGCCAGCGTGTCGGCCGCCGGCCGCCCCTGGCGCGGCAACGATTCGGCGAAGGCGGACAAGCCATCCAGTGCCGTTTGATCGGGAAAGACCCGGCGTCCCGCCACGCCCACCAGATAGTCGGCGGCGCGGCTGTCAGCATCCCGGATCAGTGAAAGTTCGTCCATGATTGTCCCTGTCGCAAGGGAAACGCCGCCAACAAGCGGCACAATCATTAGGTACAATCAGGACAATATGGGTGCAATCGCGAAATTGTACCCATTACAAAATCGGTCACACCAGCAGCAGCAAGGCGCTTGCCGCCGTCGCCAGCCCCATTGCGCCGTTGAACAATCGATGATGGCGATCGGATTGCAGCCACCGTCCAATGATCTGGCCGAAAAGCACCCAAGCAAGCATGCAAGGCGCACCGCAGAGCAGGTAAAGCCCAGTAACGGCAGCGACGCCGCCGAAGTCCCCTAGTTCGGGTATGCGAAACGCAGCTTGTGCGGATAGTGAGATAGCCAGCGCCTTGGGATTCACGAACTGGAAAGCGAGCATACGCCAGAATCCAAGTTGAGTGGCCCGCCCTGCCTGCGGCGGACCGGCAAAAGCGATGCACCAGGACAGGTAAAGCAGGTAGATAATGCCCGCAATGCGCAACGCACCTTCCAGATTAGGGGCCGCTTGTAGAAGCACCTCGCCCATAAAGCCGGCAAGCAGCAGCAAGCCGACCATCCCAGCGACGACCCCTGTAAACCCAAGAAGCGTGCGGCGGAAGCCGTACTCTACGCCACTGGCGGCCAACAACAGATTGTTCGGGCCGGGCGTGATGATTACTGATGCCCAATAGAGCCCGATCGCCACAATTGTCTCTGTAGTGTCCATCTTGCTTCTGCTTTATACAGCGTTAACCCTCGGGCACCCTGACCAGGGCCTGGATACGATTCATGCAAGTTAGAGACAATACTGAGATTGTACCTGTAACAAGTTAGAGCAACAGCAAGGCACTGGCCGCCGTCGCCAGCCCCAAGGCACCGTTGAATAGCCGCAAGCGCAACCCTTCCCGCAGCCAGTTGCCCATGGCCTGCCCGAACAGGACCCAAACCAGGGTCCAGGGCATGCCCACCACCAGGAAGATGCCCGTGATGGTGACAACGCTGCCGAACTCCCCCAGCTGTGGCATGCGATAGATGGCATGGACCGACAAGGCCATCGCCAAGCCTTTGGGATTGATGAACTGGAAGGCTGCGGCCTGTAGGAAGGTCAGGGGTGCCGCACGCGACCCCGCCTCTGGCCGGCCGGCGGTACCGATCTTCCAGGACAGGTACAGCATGTACGCGACACCGGCATATTTCAGCACCAGCTCCAGCACCGGCAGGGCGTGCATCAGCGCCTCTCCCCCGATGCCGGCCAGAAGCAGCAGTGACCCGAAGCCAACCACGATGCCCAGCATGTTGGGTATGGTACGGCGGAAGCCGAAGGTGGCACCGCTGGCCGCCAGGATCATGTTATTGGGGCCCGGGGTCACAGACATAGCCACGCAATAGGCCGCGAGCGCCAGCAGCGTCTCGATCAAGCTGTTCTCCATCACGCCCTCCATGTCAGGGTGACAATATGAAATGTCACCGTCATTCTGCGGAAATTGTCACCCTGCTTCGCATTTTTGTCAGGTTGATCCCGTCACTCATCCTGGATATTTTGGAGACAATCTATCGTCAATGTGCGGATTTCCGCTGGCTCCCATGCGAGACAAGGGGGACAATCCACATTCCCGGGAGGCATGCGCGCCATGAATCAGCCCGCCACCGTCCGCTGGCAGCCCAGCATTGCCCATCGTCCGGGACCGCTTTATCGCGCCATCGCGGCGGCCCTGGCGGAAGATATCGCCAACGGCACCCTGCCGCCTGGCACCCGCCTGCCCACCCACCGCGATCTCGCCTGGGACCTGAAAGTCACCGTCGGCACCATCACGCGGGCCTATCAGGAAGCCGAACGTCAGGGGTTGATCGGTGGTGAGGTCGGTCGCGGCACTTTCGTGCGCGACCCCCGCCGCCTGACCGAACCGGTGACGGAGAGCGGTGGCACCCTGATGGAAATCAATGTCGGGCTGATCGACTTGTCGGTGAACGCCACGGCCCTGTGGCCCGATGCGCCGGCCCTGACCGCCGCGACGCAGGCCGTGGCGCAGCGGCCCGATCTGGCGGCGCTGATGTCCTATCAGACGCCGCTGGGCCATCCGCGCCTGCGCGCCGCCATCGCCGACTGGCTGGCTGACAGCGCCAACATGCATGTAGCGCCCGAACAGGTGCTGCTGGCTGTCGGCGGCCAAGGTGCCATGCTGACGGCCCTGTCCGCCGTCACCCGACCGGGCGACACGCTGCTGGTCGAACAGTTGACCTATACCGGTCTGCGGGCGGTGGCCTTGCATCTGGGTCTGCGGCTGGTGCCGGTGGCCATGGACGCGCATGGCCTGTTGCCCGACGCGGTGGAACAGGCGGCCCGCGCCCATGGCGCGCACGCACTGTACTGCATGCCAACCTTGCAGAACCCGACCACGGCGACTTTGCCGCTGGAACGCCGCCGTGCCCTGGTCGATGTGGCGCGCCGCATCGGGCTGATGATCATTGAGGATGATGTCTATGGCTTCCTGAAACAACCGGCCCCGCCGACGCTGTACAGCCTGGGTCCCGATGTCACGCTCTATATCAGCAGCCTGTCGAAATCGCTGTTTCCCGGCCTGCGCACCGGTTACGTGATCGGGCCGCGCCCGCTGTTCGACCGGTTGGCCACCACCTTGCGCGCCACCGTGCTGGCCCCCGCCCATCTGGGCGTGGTCGTTGCGGCGGAACTGATCGATAGCGGGGAAGCCGTGCTGATCGCGCAGCGCCGTCGTGCCCTGGTGGCCGAACGTCAGGCATTGGCCCGGTCGGTGTTGTCAGGGCTGGATCTTTCCACCTCCGACGCTGCCGTCACCCATCTTTGGCTGCCCCTGCCGGAAAGCGTGCGGCGGGAGGAGTTGGTGCGCGGGGCGCTGGAACGCGGGGTGAAGATCACCTCTGCCGATGGGTTCAGCCCCGGCAAGGGTGAAGTCCAGAATGCCGTGCGTATCTGCCTGATGGGCGTGGATCATGCCGGCCAGTTGGAAAAGGGCCTGTCCGTGGTGGAGAGCCTGATCAGCAACCCGGTCGCCACCAGTGCTGCCTGGGTCTGATCCTCACATCGACAGCAACCGTTCCGCCAACTCCACATCTGCCGCCTTATCAACATCGACGGCGGCCAGACCGAAGGGCATTTCCACGACCCCGGCTTTCGCCCCCGTAATCCGGCCCAGCCGGGCGAGTGCTGCCGTCAGGGTCAAACGGCCCAGCAGGAAACGCAGGATCGACATTGGCCCCAGCAGGCGGATCATGCGCAGGGGATGTTTGCGCTGTGCTTCGACCTGCCGCCAAGTCTGCGCCACGCCACCGGCGGCGGGCGTGCGGAAGGCGAAAATGTTGCAGCCAGAGAAGGAACCATCAGCAAAGCGCAGATAGGTCCGCTTTGTCTCCGGCACCGCCGCCTGAATGACATGGTCACGCGCCAGACCGACACAGACATCGGTCCCGTTCGGCAGGTGCGTCAGGAAATGATCCACCCATTCCGGACGCAGCAGCGCATGGTCGGCTGTTGTCACGAACAACGGCGTGCCCAACGTCTCCAGCGCCGCCGAGACACTGCGGCTGGGGCTGCCCTCCGCCGGCAACAGGGCAATGCGACCGCCGGCCAGCAGCAGAGCCAGTTCCGGGTGCTGCTCTACCAGTTCCGGCCGCTCAATGGCGATATGGATGGTCCCGACCAACGGCGATGCGGTCAGGGCGCGAACCACACGTACCAGCATGGGCACGCCGGCGATGGGGGCAAAGGCCTTATGGCTGACACCCATCAGCTTTGCCACCGGGTCTTCCGGCCCCCGCGATCCCGCCAGGACCAGGGTCGTCATCCCCGTCACAGCGCGCGCTCATAAAGACGGTAGGTCTTGTAACGCTCCGACCCAATGGCCTCGATCATCCGGCGCATGGGCCGGTTGTCTTCCAGGATCCAGGATAGCTCGATCCATTCATAGCCCAGCTTGCGGGCTTCCAGACGCATGCGATCGACCACCAGGAAGGGCAGAATGGCCTGCAACCAGCCGCCCACGTCGCGCCGCACCCCCATCAGGGGAACACGTGCCGTTTTCACCCCCGCGACCTTCAACCGCCACAGCATCTTGACCATGCCGAACGGAAACAGCTTGCCGCCCAGGTCGGCGATGGCCTCGTTCAGGTTGGGCAAGCAGACGCCGAAGGCCACGGGCTTGTCGTCCACCTCGGCGATCCAAGCCAGTTTGGGGTTGATCAGCAGCTTCAGCGATTTCGCCATCTGCTTGGTCTCGGCTTCTGACAGCGGCACGAAACCCCAGTTGCCGGACCAGGCATTGTTGAAGATCGAGGTGACATGACCCAGATCTTCCTCATACCTCTTCATGTCCAGCATGCGCAGACGTAGGTTTGTCGGCAGGGGGCGGTCGATCATCTGCCGCACACCAGCCGGCAAATCCTGCTCAATATCATAAAGATAGGCGTAGATATCCTTGGCCTTGGTCAGGCCTGCCGCCTCAATCCGGGGCCCCAGATAGGCGCGGTCATGGCCCATCATCAGCATGGGCGGACGGTCCCAGCCATCGACCAGCAAACCCGTCTCCTCATTGATCGACAGGTTGAAGGGGCCGACCATGCGGATCATCCCCTTCGCGCGCAGCCAATCGGCTGCGGCTTCAAACAAGGCATCGACAACCGCCTGATCATCCTCCGCCGCCAGCAGGCCGAAATGGCCCGTCGCGTCTTTGTGGATTTCCAGGCCAGACCGGTCAATCTGGGCAGAGATGCGACCAACCACCCGATCCCCGCGCAACGCCAGGAAATACATGACGTCGGCATGCAGGAAATAGGGGTTGGTCTTGGGCGAGAGGGTTTCCCGCCGCTCCATGAACAGGGGCGGAACCCAGTTAGGGTCGCCCCGATGCAGCCGGTATGGCAGGGCGATGAAACGGTCCACTTGCCTGGAACCGGGTTCCACCTGTTCGATGCGGATGCCGGCGTCCCCGCCCTGGTCGCCGCTCAAGATGCTGCCTTCACGCCATCGCTGTTGCCCGAAGCGGGTGGGCGCGGCGGCCGGTCACGCGGCGGAGAACCGGTCAGTTCCATGACCCAGGGATACCGCCCGGCCTCTTCCACATCATAACCCAGGTTAAACACGGTCGGGCTGCGCGGCTTCTGCTTCGCTTCGCGGTAGAATGTGCCCAGCAGCATGTCGGGACCATAGGAGATGATCCCGTAATTGCCGTCCTCATTGTGGAAATGGTGATAGAGGTGCAACTGCTTGATGCGCGCCACCCAGTTCCAGGTCGGCTTGTAGTTCAGGTGCTGGATGCAGTGGAAGAATTCATAAATGCAGGTGGTGAACAGGCCCGTCGCCAGCGCCGTCGCCGCCGCCGCCTTGCCATCGATCAGGTAACCGACAGGCACCGTGACCAGGGCGATGGTGGGCAGGGTGTTGGCCAGGCTGCCGAACAGGACTTCCAGCTTGTGCGGGTCCTGGTGATGATCGAAATGGATGCGCTTCCACAGGCCTGCCGACCATTTCATGCGGTACAGCCAGCGTCCATGCAGGATGTAGCGATGGATAAAGTACCAGGCCATCGGGTAGATGAGCGTCGCGACCAGAACGGTCAGCGCCATCAGGCCCCAGTTCTCGGTCCACATCACAGCCAGCACAGCAGAGACGAGTGCCAGCGCCGCATAGGCCTGGATCGCCGGATATGTGGAATAGGCAAAGGCCAATTCCCGCAGGTTCATCTTGCCGAGGTCATAGCTGCGGCCGCGCCAGGCATCGCCCCACATGCCCCTACCCTTTCCCAAATCATCGAACGGGCCATCCAGCCCGTTAACCGTGGCGTCAAATTAGGCCCCGAAGAACCTCTCTTCAAGGGCGTTACCGCAATGCGACACCGTAGCGCCCTATCCTTCCACATAGACCATGATGGCCCCGCCGATGGCGGCGAACAGGATCAGCGGTGACCAGACCGCCATGACCGGCGGCAAGGCCCCTGCCTGTCCCATGGAACTGAGAATGCCAGACGACAGCAGGAAAATCAGGCCGATAACCGTCCCAAGCGCCAGACTGCCCATGGCCCCGCCACGACGGCGCATGCCATGCGCAACAGGTGCGGCCAACAGCAGCATGACCAGCGACGCCAGCGGTGCTGCATAGGTGGAATGCAGGCGCGTGGCATAGAAGGCGGGGCTTTCACCGCCAGCCCAGCTCCCCCGCACGATCCGCAGCAACCGGTTGAAGGAGATATTCTCGGTCGGCTTGCGCAGATCGATCATGTTGTTGGGCGACAGCTCCACGTCCCAACGCAGTTTATCGTCATGCGTCACGCGCAGCGGCTCCCCGATTTCCGTCCGCACCACGCCCGACAGTTGCCAGCCATGAGGGCCGTGATCGCCACTGACCGCTGACAGCAGGCCCGTCGCCTTGCCCTCGGCATCACGGGTAACCATTTCAACGCCCTCAATATGCTTGCCATCCTCGGCAATGCTGGCGATCCGCACGACATGGTCGCCCAGACGGAACCATACTGGCTTGACCGGTGCGTCATCCTTCTTTTCCGAGGGGAGTTCCGTCGCCGTCCACCAACTGACAAAGGCGCGCTCGCAACGCGGGGCCACTTGATCAGCCATGATGAAATGGGCGATGGCGATGACCAGGGCCGCTGGCAACAGCGCGCCCATAATCTGGTACGGCGTCATCCCGACCGACCGCATGGCCACGATCTCGTTCGTGGAGGCAAAGGTCCAGAGCGTGGACAGCGACCCGATCAGCACCGCCAGCGGCACCACCCGCTCCATCACCATGGGCAGGCGGATGATCGTGTAATAAGCCAAGCCCCCGCCGCCCAGCCCCCGTTCCAGAACCGTCGACGCAGCGTCCAGCAGGTCCAGCAACTGCAACAGCGCCGACAGGGCGAACAGAACCGACAGCACGCGGACAAGGAAAGTACGGGTCAGATAGCGGGTGATGGTGCGGCGGTTCATGGCTTGGACCCTTCCGCCTTTTTCTTTCGGCGCTTGAACAGACGGCCGATGAAGCCCGTGACATTGTCGATGACATCGAACATGGCCGCAAACGGGTTCTCGCCCGGTCTCACATCGGCGCGATGGAACAGCCAGGCGCACAACAGACAGAACAGGCCGAACGGCACCCAGATGCCGATGCTGGGCGGCAGACGCCCTACATCGCCCAGGCTTTCACCCAGCTGAATCAGATGGTGATAGATAATCAGGATCAGGGTCGCCAGCGCGATGCCCTGCCCCCGCCGCGCCCGCTTTGCCGCCATACCCATGGGCACCGCCAGCAACGGCAGCAACGGCAATGACAGTGACCGGGCCAGCCGCGCATGCAGTTCCGACCGTACCTTGTTGAAGGGCAGGATCGATTGCGGGTCGTGCATTTCCGACCACAACTCATGCAAGGTCAGTTCACGCTCGCTGCCGCCGCGTTCGCGGAACGGCTCCGTCACCAGCCGGAAGGGCTTGTCCAGGGTCATTTCCCCGAACTCCATCACCTGCCGCCTTCCATCGGGCAGCACGCGCACCTGCACCCCGTCGCGCAGGGTAACCAGCACGCGCTGCCGGTCGGGCGTGGCGGCCATGGCACCGGTGACGGCTGTGGTCACCCACTTCTCGCCATCCTCCCGGTCCTGCTGCACGAACACCTTCTCCAGACGGCGGCCCGTTGCGTCCACCATATCGGCGGAAATGGTGACCCCCTCCCCCGCATCGACAAAGGTGGCCTGCGGCACCGTCGCGTCCCAGGCGGCATTGACGACCATATGATAGATGGCGCTGTAGCCATAGCGGCCATAGGGCTGGAGGTAGCCGAACAGGATGATAGAAAACACCATCAGCGCCACGCCCAGACCCAGGAAGGATCGGGCGATGCGCGGCACGGACAGGCCCGCCGACTGCAACGCGTCCAGTTCATTATCTTCCCCCATCCGGGCGACGATGATGAACATGGAAATGAAGAATGCCGCCGGCAGCGCCAGACCCAGATAATGCGGCACCAGATTGGCGACCAGCCGGATGACCATGTCGAACGGCCCGCCATGATTGGCCAGCAGGTCGAACAACCGCAGCAGCCGTTCCATCAGCAGCGCCACCAGCACGACCAGCAGCGACGCGAACAGCGGTTTCAGCGTCTCGGTCAGGATATAGCGGTCGATAAGCCGCGTAGAATTCAGGTGATATTGCCGTTCCGACGGCGGGGGCGAACCGTTCACGTCACATCCACCCACATGGCCTTCAGATCGGCCGTCAGCGCCGCCAGCATGTCGGCATCCAGTGCCACCGCTTGGCCCAGCGCCGGCGGACCGGGCCAGCCGGCATCAGCGAAGTTGACGCCGCGATAGTCCCGCGTGCCTTCATACCGGGGGATGACATGGAAATGCACGTCGGGGTCCACCATCATCAGCATCAGGTAATTGATCTTCTGATAGGCGGTGAAACGGGTCAGCACCCTTTCCACCCGCGCCACCACGGTTTGCAGTTCCGCAAATGCCGCCGGCGTCAGCTGTCCGAACGCCGTCGCCGGTTCCTTGCAGACCAGGACCAGCGCGCCCAGCCCCGGCTGCTGCGGCCGGACCTGTACCGACCAAAGGTCCGTCTCCGCCACTTTGCTGGCCGGATAGCCGAATTTCAGCATGGTGGCATTGGGCTGGGTCATGGCGCGGAAAGCTCAAAATCAATGAAGGACAGGCACTTTAGTGCGGAACGCCGGAGACCGGAACCACCATTATCCGGATGGATGCGACGCACCGATCGAACCTAGGCCATGACCGGCAGGCGAAGTGTCCAGCCACCCAGTGCGGTCACCGGTGCGTCACGGCGTTCCACGCCCCGCACCTCCACCTGCACTCGCCAATCATCGCCGTCTGTGTCCACCGTCACTAGGTGCCAGCGGGCGGGCATGTCATGGCGATACCCGATGGCTGAAGCCGACGGCGCTGTCAGGCTGGGGATCGGCCCCCTGGGTCCCTTGATCATCGACAGGTTGGCGACATGGGCATGGCCGTGCAGCAGCATCTCTGCCCCCGTGCGCGACAGGAGATCGCGCAGGTCCCGCCGGTCGGTCAGGCCCTTGCGTTTGGAAACAACCCCATCGGCCACGGGATGGTGCACCATCAGCACCCGGAACAGCCCCCGCCGCCCGGCATCGGACAGCATGTCGCCAAGCCGTTCCCTCTGTTCACGCCCCAGCGACCCTTGCGCCAGCAATGGCTTGGTCGGCACCCCGGAATTGGCACCGATGAAGGCCACAGGTCCGCGCTGACGAAGATAGGGGAAGGCTACCTCCGCCTGTCCGTCGCCCGTCATGTAATGCGCCCACAGGCCCAGACCGTCCGCGAAGGGCACATGCACCATGGCATCATGATTGCCAGGGACATAGGAGACGTCCCGCCCATCGCCCAGGGTGCGCAGCCAAACGGCTCCGCGCTGAAACTCGCCAGCCAAGGAGATATTGGCGATATCCCCCGTCACGGCCCAATGGTCCACCCCCTGCGCCCTGATATCGGCCACGATGGCGGACAGCATGGCGGGCGTATGCGCATGGCGGCGTTTACGCTGCCATGACTGATAGGACAGGGTTCGCTTGGACAGCCATTCCAGCCCCTTCGGACGGTCGGGTTCCAGCGGCAGATGCGGGTCGGATAGATGGGCGAAGCGGAAGGGCTGCATGAAAGCCAAGCTACAATGCCTTACAGGCGATAGGCAAAGCCCGCGTCAGGGAGTATGTAGACCATCAACAAATCCATCTGATCATGGTTCACGCCTTGTCCGCCGACAATCACGCCGCTGAAACCGCCCCGCCCATGGCCGCCACCATCGGCGATAATCCCGTCCGCCTGTGGGGCATGAGTTCCGCCGAACGCCTGCGCCGCCAATGCGTGCGCAATGGCGTGACGGAGGTCCGGGCCTGGGACGGGCTGGATCAGGGCCGTTCACAGTTACTGCTGCGCACCGACTGGGTGTTTGACGAGGTGCTGGTGCGCGATCTGGCCAAACGGCCGGGCACCATCCTGGTGGACAGCCGCAATCAGGAACCCGTCGCAGCCCATGTGTCCGCCGAGGATGCCGCCGAGGTGGCCGAGATGCTGAACAGCAGCCGAATCGTTCCCGCCGATCTGGCGGCACGGCTGCGCGTGCTGGTGCCGGATGATCTGTCCTCCTCCTACAATCATGCGCTGCGCAAGCGCGAAACCCCGTTCCTGCTGCGCCTGACGCCGGAGGCGCTGCCCAAGATCGAACAGCGCATGTTCGCCGGCAGCTATAAGGGCGTCACCGACGTCATCACCAAATATGTCTGGCCGCTGCCGGCCCGGCACGTGACGAAAATCTGCGCCGTGCTGGGCATGACACCCAACATGGTGACGGGCATTGGCGCGGTCCTGATGCTGCTGGCGCTCTGGCTGTTTGCGGAGGGGCATTACCTTCCCGGCCTTGCCGCCGGCTGGGTCATGACCTTCCTGGACACGGTCGATGGCAAGCTGGCGCGCGTGACGCTGACCAGCAGCAAATGGGGCAATATCTTTGACCATGGCATCGATCTGGTCCACCCGCCCTTCTGGTGGTGGGCCTGGGTTGCCGGCCTGTCGGCGGCGGGCTTCACCATGCCGGGCGGAGAGATTTTCGCCCTGATCGTGATCTGGGCTGGCTATGTGTCGCAACGTTTGCAGGAAGGCTACTTCATCAAGCGCTTCAAGATCGACATGCACACCTGGCGACCGTTCGACAGCTTCTTCCGGCTGATCACGGCGCGGCGCAATCCCAATCTGGTGATCCTGACGCTCGCCACCCTGCTGGGCCGCCCGGATATCGGCATGGCGCTGGTGATCTTCTGGATCGTTGCCTGCTTCGGCGTGCATATGGCGCAGATCGTTCAGGCCGAGCAGGCATCGAAAAAGGGCCCCATCACCTCCTACCTGTCCGCCTGATCCATCATGGTGCGTCCAGGTCTTATCCGTAATCCGTTCAGCCATCGGAACAAGGCCGGCGGCATCGATCTGCCGGCTGACGCCGCACGCCTGTTCGGGGGCCATGTGGCATCCCCGGACACCCCTGAAAAGCTGGTGCAGGCCCTGCGCGGCTTTGCGGATGGCGGTGTGGATGTCATCACACTGGATGGTGGTGACGGGACCGTGCGGGAGGTCCTGACCGCCCTGCCCCATGCCTATGGTGAAGCGGCCCCCGCGCTAGCCATCCTGGCGGCAGGCAAGACCAACCTGATCGCCGCCGATGTTGGCACCCATGGCTATGGGCCGCGTGGTCTGGCAGGCTTGGTGCGAGCAGCACACGAGGGGACGCTGGGCACGCGCACCACGCGCCGGCCCGTCCTGTCGCTGCATTGGCCGGATGGCGAGCATGGGCCGGTGCGCGGCATGTTCATGGGGGCCGGCGCCTTCACGCGCGGCACCGACTTGGCCAATGCCGCCATCCATAAGGCCGGCTTCACCCAGGAAATCGCGGTGGTGCTAACCATGGCGGGCGTGCTGGGCCGGGCACTGATCGGCAATGACAGCCATGGCTGGCTGGCCGGAGAGGCCTTCACTGCGACGGTTGACGACGATCAGGCACAGGACGGCAACCGCTTCCTGTTCCTGGCGACGACGCTGAACAAGCTGATCATGGGCCTGTGGCCCTTCTGGGACCATGGCACGCAACCCATGCGTTTCCTGGATGTGGCGGCCAGTCCGCCCGGCCTGCTGGGCGCCCTGCCGCGCCTGATGACAGGACGGCCCAGCGCCGGCATGCGCAATACCGGTGCCTATCGGTCGGGCGGGGCGGAACGGATCGAGCTGCAGCTGACCCGTCCCCTGATCATGGATGGGGAGACGTATCCCGCCGGTCGTGTCATCCTGTCCGCCGCCGACAGCATCACCTTCGTTCAGCCGTGACCGACCCGCTTTCCGCCCTGATTGATCAGGAATGGGACCTGTCCCTGCCCGCACCCGCCGCCGCCCTGGTGGCGGCCCTGGTGGCGCATGGCGGGCACAATGTCGCTTCGGTGCTGTTCTACGGCTCCAATCTGCGCACGGGTGACGTCGAGGGGCTGCTGGACTTTTATGTGCTGGTCGACAGTCTGACAGGCTGGCGGAACAGCCGCCCCTTGGCCGCCGCCACCCGCCTGCTGCCGCCCAGCGTGGAATATTGGGAGGTGCCGTGGCAGGGCCATCTGTTGCGGGCCAAGGTGGCCGTGATGGGCCTTGACCAGTTCGCGCGCAGCACCCGTTTTGACGGCATGGACACCACCATCTGGGCGCGGTTCACCCAGCCGGTGATGCTGGCCCACACCCGCGACGCGGCGTCACGCGACAAGGTACGCGCCGCCGTGGCCCAGGCGGTCACGACGGCCACCCGCTGGGCCGCCCTGCTGGGGCCGGCGGACGGGACCGCGCGGGATTACTGGAAGGCCCTGTTCAAAGCCACCTACAGCGCCGAGCTACGCGTGGAAAAGGCCTCACGTGGGGTAAGCATCGTGGACCATGCCGCCGACCGCTACACGGCCTTGCTGCCCCCCGCCTGGGCATCGGCGCGGGTTCCATTTGAGGAACGGCCCGATGGTCACCTGCACCCGCTTCTGTCACCGGCTGAACGGGCAAGGGCGGCCAGCGCCTGGGCGTGGCGCGGGCGGTTCGGCAAGGTGCTGAACATCGCCCGGCTGGTAAAGGCGGCCTTCACCTTCACCGGCGGGGTCGATTACCTGTTGTGGAAGCTGCACCGTCATTCCGGTGTGCGGCTGGAACTGACGCCATGGCAGCGGCGTCACCCGATCCTGTCGGCCCCCGGCATCCTCTGGAAGCTGAAGCGCATGGGGATCATCCGGTGACCGGGCGGGTAGCGAACCCCACGCTCGCCCATTACAGCGCGCATGCCGCGCATTATGCCGACCTTCTGGCCGATCATGACAGCGCCGGTGCCCGGCACCGGTTCCTGACAACCATCGACAAACAAGCGCCCGTCATTCTGGACCTGGGATGCGGCGCCGGGCGGGACCTTGGCGGCTTCCGGGATGCCGGCGCCATGGCGATCGGGGCTGATGGAAGCTCGACGCTGGCCGCGATCGCGGCACAGCAGACGGGGTGCGCCGTGCATGTGCTGGACCTGCTGTCTAGCGATCCCGCCCCCTGGATGGATTATTCGTTCGACGGGATATGGGCCCATCATCTGTTCTTCCACCTCCCGGACATCGCCCTTCCGCAGGTTCTGCACCGGGTCGGGAACTGGCTGCGGTCTGGCGGTGTTTTCTATGCCTGCGATCCCACGGGCGATGGCATGGAAGGCATGGCCGCCGATGGCCGCTATCTGGCGTTCCGCCGCCCGCAAAGCTGGAAGGCGGCGGTGAAGGGGGCTGGGTTCACCCTGCTTGCTGATTGGCGCCGGCCCGAAGGATCGCCGCGCCACCGGCAGGAATGGCTTGCCACCCTGTGGCGCCGGTTTTGACCTGACCGGATTTTTCCCGCACAAAGACGGTCCAGGCCGACACCCGGAAGGAACCCGATGATCGAAGACATCCTGCTTTTCATCGCTGTGGGCTTCGCCGCCCAGATGGTGGACGGAGCCATCGGCATGGCCTATGGCGTGACAGCCAGCAGCGTCATGATGTCAATGGGCGTGCCCCCCGCCACGGCCAGTGCCAGCGTACATGTGGCGGAAATGTTCACGACCGGGGCGTCAGGCTTCGCCCATTGGCGGCGCAAGAATGTCCGCCTTGATCTTGTCTGGCGGCTGGCCCTTCCCGGCATGCTGGGCGGCGCGCTGGGTGCCTATGTGCTGTCGGGGATCGATGGCAATGTCATTCGGCCCGTGGTGGCCGTCTATCTTCTGGCCATGGGTGGACTGATCCTGTGGAAGGCATTGCACCCGCCCCCGCCGCATGAGCTGTCAACGCGCAAGGTCGCGGGCCTGGGGCTTGGCGGCGGCTTCCTGGATGCCATTGGCGGCGGTGGCTGGGGCCCGATGGTCGCCAGCACCCTGATCGGTGGCGGCACCCAGCCGCGCTACGCCATCGGCTCCACCAATCTGGCTGAATTCTTCGTGACGATGACGGTGTCCTTCACCTTCATCTTCACCATCGGGCTGGAATTGTGGCCCGCCATCCTGGGCCTGATCATCGGCGGCGTTATCGCGGCACCGTTTGCGGCGATGGTGACACAGAAACTGCCAGACAAGCCGATGATGATCCTCGTTGCTGTGGTCATCATGCTGCTCAGCCTGCGCAATCTGGTCGACGTCATACAGAAATGGCTGGCCTGATCGGCCAGCCATCAATCACTTACTCGTAATCGGGGATATCCGGCATCTGCTCCACATCCGGCTTGCCGTCGCGAATCCAGCCGTCCCGTCGCTGACGGTAGAGGGAGCGCATGGAGGCGTAATAGTCGAAGCTGTTGCGCTTCACATCGTCCAGCGCCTCAATATATTCGGCCCGTGTGTCCAGCGCCGTCAGGGTGCCCCGTGTCAGGGTGATCCAGTCCTGGTCGGTATTGCTGGCATAGTTCGACACCGGATCAGCGAAATACTCACCCACGAAGCCGGTGGCATCGCGCACCGATGACGGGCCCAGCAGCGGCAACACCAGATACGGGCCTTCAGGGATGCCCCAGACGGCAAGGGTCTGATCCAGGCTTTCATATTCATAAGGCATGCCATGATCGGCGGCCACATCCATCAGACCGCCCAGGCCAATGGTGGTATTGATGGTGAACCGGCGCAGCACATCGCCGGCCCCATGCCAGTCCCCCTGCAGAAGCTGATTCGTCAGGTCCAGGGGGGAGCGCAGGTTGCGCAGAACGTTGCGCACACCCTTCTGCACCGGGGTCGGAAGGACGGTACGGTAGACCTTCGCCGCCGGGCGGATGATGACCACATCCAGCCCTTCATTGACCCAGAAGATGGCCCGGTTCACCGGCTCCAGCGGGTCGTTCACATCCTCTGCCGGACCGGCGGCGACCAGGGCTGCATTGTCCACGTTCAGCGCTGGCGACGGTGCCGTCGCATTATCCTGCGCCGCAACCGGCACAGCCGTAACAGCAAGGGCCAGCAAGGTAGCTAGCGCGGTGCGGTGCAGCAGATGGGTGGCGGACAGGCACGACATGGGCAAGGCCTCAACAGCAACAGAAAATCAGCGGTGGTACGCGAACCTTGTTCATGTAGGCCGCATCCGTCCGCTGTAAAGTGATAACAGTCACAGCAGAAGTCGCCATTGCCAACGCTGCATTTCGTCTACCCCGTCATGCATGGCCTATGCGGATGGGCAGCCTGCTGCTAAATGGGCGGTGCATACCCATTTCAGACAGCTCGACACGTGGCCCGTAAGACGTTCCGTTCCCCCCTCACCTCCTGGTTCGGCGATGACCGCCTGCGCCGCCTGTTCGCCAATGCCGGAATCCTTCTGGGTGGCAAGACGGTGAACGCCATCGCCGGCCTGGCGGGTCTCGCCATTGCGGCGCGGGCGCTGGGCGTGGAACAGTTCGGCATCCTGGTCCTGATCCATACCTTCACCCAAACCATAGGCGAGATCGCCAAGTTCCAGAGCTGGCAAGCCGTCCTGCGCTATGGCACCCCCGCCCTGAATGAGGGGAGGATCGGCGATTTCCAGCGCCTGCTGCGCTTCACGGCCCATCTGGACGGGTGGAGTGCGGTGGCCGGCACCTTCCTGTCGGTGGCCGTCGCCTGGGCGCTGGGCCCATCGTTCGATTGGCCGGCAGAGCTGATGCCGGCCGCCCTGATCTATGTAACATCGGTCCTGTTCATGGTGCAGGCCACACCGACGGGCATCCTGCGCCTGATCGACCGGTTTGACATCCTGTCGGTGCAAAGCACGCTAGGTGCGATCATCCGCATGGTGGGCGGCGGCATCGCCTGGATGATGAGTGGCGGCATCGTCGCGTTCCTGGTGGCCTGGTACATCGCCACCGCCATTGCGGGCATCTACCTGATCGCTAAGGGCTGGTCCGAGTTGCGCAAGCGTGGCCTGCTGGACGGCTATAGCTGGCGCGGCGACGGCAAGCCCATGACCCATGGATTCGACGGGGTGTGGAGTTTCGTCTGGTCCACCAATTTTTCCTCCACCCTGGAACTGGCCTATACCCATATCGGTACGCTGGCGGTCGGCTGGATGCTGGGGCCGCGCGACGCCGCCCTGTTCCGCATCGCCCGGCAGCTGGGGGAGGCACTGGCCAAGCCTGCCAAGCTGCTGATCCCGGCCATCTATCCGGAACTGTCCCGCATGATCGAGGCGCGGCAGTTCGGCGAAATGCGTTCCCTGATTCAGCGCTCGGCCCTGCTGGCCGGGGCCGGAGCCTTGCTGGCGCTGGTCATCTGCTGGTTCATCGGGGAAATCGGCCTGCGCCTGATCGTGGGGGAGGAGTTCGTGCCCGCCTGGCCCGTCATGATGTGGCTGGTGGCCGCCGCTGTTGTCGGCATCTGGTCCTTCCCGCTGGAACCCGTGATGGTTTCGGCGGGTGAGGCGCACAAGGCCCTGATCGTGCGCATCTGGACCACGACGCTCTATATCCCGATCCTGCTGGCTTCAATCCACTGGTTTGGCTTGATTGGCGCAGGCTGGGCCCGCATGTTCTCCGCCATATTGGTGTTGGTCGCGTTCCTGGTGCCGGTCGTGCGCTGGTTCCGGCACAAGATGGCGGAGGAGCGGAACAGGCAATGAGGATCGGGTTTCTCTATAACAGTCAGAATCACCAGATCCTGCATTCCCTGCCCCTGGCGTTAGAACTGTCGATCCTGCATCCCGAATGGCAGGTGGATATTCTGGCCCCCAGCCAGGATCATCTGGATTATGTCCAGCAGTTCATCCCTCTCTATCCCGGTGCCAGGGTCACACTGCGCCTGATGCCGCAGCCCCTCGGCATTCGTCTTTACCGCCGCTTCCGCGCCCTGCCTGTGCCGCCCAAGGTCTGGTCCCTGTTCCATAACCGGGGCCTGCTGAACCAGTATGACGCCCTGGTTTCGACGGAGAAGACCAGCCTGTGGCTCCGCAATCTGGGCGTCCGGCGACCGAAATTCATCAATACCGAACATGGCGCCGGCGATCGCAATGTGGCCGTCGATCCCCGCGTCGCCAAGTTCGACTTCAACATGATCCCCAGCCCGAAGATCGCGAACTGGCTGGTGGAGGCAGGCTATCTCACGCCCGAGCGCTACGCGGTTTCCGCTTATACGAAGTTCGATCTGGTGAACCGCCTGCAAGGACAGCGTCCGCCCCTGTTCAACAATGGCCGGCCGACCATCCTCTACAATCCGCATTTCGACCCGACTCTGTGTTCCTGGCCCCGTTTCGGCATGCGGGTGCTGGAAATCATGGCCAATCAGGACCGCTATAACCTGATCTTCGCGCCCCATATGCGGATGTTCGATCCGGTGACGCCGGGCAAGCTGACGGCGTTCGAACGGTTCCGGGGCCTGAACCATGTCCGCATCGATCTGGGCAGCGATGCCAGCTGCGACATGACCTACACGATGGCGGCTGACCTCTACATGGGTGACGTCAGCAGCCAAGTCTATGAATTCCTGTGTAAGCCGCGCCCCTGCATCTTCCTGAATGCCCATGGCGTCGGCTGGCAGGACAATCCTCGTTATCTGTTCTGGACCTTCGGCCCTGTGCTGGACGATGTCGAGGATCTGCCGGCCCGGCTGGACGATGCCTTCGCCAGCCACGAGCAATGGCGGGGGGGGCAGGAACGGGCCTTTGCCGCCAATTTCGACCTGTCGGTGGCCGATCCGGGGCGGCATAATGCGCAATTGCTAGCAGAATGGCTGTCCCGCGCCATTTGACATGCGGCAGGGGTGCCCCTACATCCGCGCTGATTGCCCGAAACCTCCCGCTCTGGTATGAGCCGGCATGGACGGGCCTCCATATGTTGGGGGCACGCTTTTGTCGTTGCGCATCGTGAACGGCATTCAATCCTTCGGTTCGGGCCTCCCGCCCCCTTGTTCGGAACAGTACGCCATGGCCAGCCCCACCCCTTCCAAGCATGCTCTCGCCTCCCGCCTGGCGGATTTCGCCACGGTGCCGGAAGCGATTGAATACGCGGCGCGCGGGGAAACCGGCCTTAATTTCTATTCCGGCAAGGGTGAGCTAACGGAGGCCCTGCCCTATGCCCGAATGTATGCGCAGGGTGTTGCGCTGGCAAAGCGCATGCTGGCCAAGGGATTGGTGAAGGGTGACCGCGTTGCCATCATCGCCGAAAGCGATGGCGACTTCATGCGCGCCTTCACGGCCTGCCAGTTCGCAGGTCTGGTCCCCGCCCCCCTGCCCCTGCCGGCAGCGTTTGGCGGCAAGGACGCCTATATCGAGCATATCCGTCGCATGATGCAGGGGGCAGATGCCGCCGCCGTCCTGTCGCCGGCCTCCCTGTCCGATTGGGTGAAGGCCGCCGCCGATGGCCTTGGCATGAAGGCCGTGGGCACGCTTGCCGTGTTCGATGATGTCGATGGCACAGGGATTGAGCTACCGACCGTCGGCCCCGACGACCTCTGTTACCTGCAATTCTCCTCGGGCAGCACGCGTTTCCCGCTGGGCGTGGCGGTAACGCAGCAGGCGTTGATGGCGAATGCCTATGCGATCACCCATCATGGGCTGAAGATCACGGCGGCCGACCGCTGCGTTTCCTGGCTGCCGCTCTATCACGATATGGGGCTGGTCGGTTTCCTGCTGACCCCGCTGGTCTGTCAGGTCTCTATCGACTATCTGCCGACCCGCGAATTTGCCCGCCGCCCGTTGCTGTGGCTGAACCTGATCACCCGTAATGGCGGCACGCTGTCCTACAGCCCCAGCTTCGGGTATGAGCTGGCTGCCCGGCGCGCGGAAACCGCATCGACGGAAGGCATCGACCTGTCCACTTGGCGCGGGGCCGGTATCGGCGGCGACATGGTGCGCCCACGTGTTCTGCGCAAGTTTGCGGAAACCTTCGCCCCGCGCGGGTTCAGCGCCGGCGCCCTGGTGCCATCCTATGGCATGGCAGAGGCGTCGCTGGCCCTGTCCTTCGCGCCGCTGGGCGTCGGCCTTGTCACCGACCGGGTCGACCTTGACCGGCTGGAAGGCGACGCGGTGGCCGTGCCGCCGGGTCCCCAGACGGAGCGTGAGCGTGAATTCGTGCTGAACGGCCCTGTCCTGCCGGGTCATCAGATCGAAGTGCGCGATCCCGATGGCAAGGTGCTGAGCGAAAAGCAGGTGGGCCGGCTGTTTGCGCGCGGCCCCTCCCTGATGCGCGATTATTTCAATCGGCCGGAGGAAACGGCGGCCGTTCTGTCCGCCGATGGCTGGTTGGACACGGGCGATCTGGGATATCTCTGCGAAGGGCAGATCGTGATCACGGGCCGCGCCAAGGACCTGATCCTGGTCAATGGCCGCAACATCTGGCCGCAGGACCTGGAATGGTCCGCCGAACATTCCATCGACAGTTTGCGCAGCGGCGACGTGGTCGCCTTCTCCGTCGATGGTGATGGCGGGGAGCAGGTGGTGGTGCTGGTGCAGTGCCGCCCGACGCAGGAAGAGGCGCGCGCCGCCCTGGCCGCACAGGTACAGGGCGTGCTGCGCGCGGCCCACGGGCTGGAGGTGAAGGTGGTGCTGGTGCCCACCCACTCCCTGCCCCAGACCTCGTCTGGCAAGTTGTCGCGCACCAAGGCCAAGCAGATGCTGCTGGCCGGTGAGTTTGGCGCCAACGCCATGCTGTCCGCCTGACCATGAAGGTCGCCGCCATCACGGGTGGCACGGGCTTTCTGGGCCGCTATATCGTAGCGGCCCTGCACCGCGCTGGTTATGCCGTCCGCATGCTGGTGCGCCAGGACCCGGTGCATCCGCTGCTGGCTAATGTCCGGCCCGAACTGGTGCTGGGTGACCTGCGCGACGATGCCGCCCTGGCAAGGCTGGTCACCGGGGCCGATGTCGTCATCCATGGCGCCGGCCTGATCAAGGCGCGGAACCGGGCGCAGTTCTTCGCCGTGAATGAGGGCGGATCAGCCGCCGTCGGTCGCGCCGTCGCCACCCACGCGCCCAGCGCCCGCCTGTTGCTGATCTCCAGCCAGGCCGCGACCCAGCCGCACCTGTCCCATTACGCCGCCAGCAAGCGGGCGGGAGAGATTGCAGCGTTGGCGGCCTATCGTGGACCCGACTGGTGCATTATCCGCCCGCCCGCCATCTACGGCCCCTGGGACCGGGAAACCCTGTCGCTGTTCAAGGCGGCGGCAGGGCCTGTCGTGCCTGTGCTGGGTGGGCCCGACGCACGCCTTGCCATGGTACAGGTCGCCGACGCCGCCGACGCCATCGCCGCCCTGGCCGCCCCCGGCGGACCGCAGGGGCAAGAATATGCGCTATGTGACGGCGTTACTGAGGGCTATGACTGGCACGCCCTGCTGGATTGCGCGGCGGACGCTGTAGGGCATCGCGCGGCCCGCGTGCGGGTGCCAATCCCACTCTTGCGCGCCATCGGTCTCGCCGGCAGCGCCACCGCCGCCCTGACAGACAGGGCTGTGATGCTGACCCTGCCGAAAACGCGGGAAATCACCCATCCCGACTGGTCTGTCGCGTCGCAGCAAATGCCGCCTGAATCGCTCTGGAAACCTCGCGTCGGCCTGCGTGAGGGCTTCGCGGATGCGGCAAAATGGTATCGGGAGCATCGCTGGATATAGCGATTTGAACAAAGTTCGCTGCAAACTGTTGCGAATTTACCCTGTGCTGTGTCATCTGTCACAGGTGTTCCATGCGTTTTGTGGTTTGCTCTTGCATCCTTCGGCGTTGCAATTACCTTACCGGAAAGTGACGCTTTTTAGGACAGAGGCCGGGGGGCACCGGCTGTTCGCTACTGCAACAACCTATTCTGACAGATTTCCGGGGCGCTTTAATGACTACCGACGTCAACGACATCGTCGAAACCATCATCGCCGCCCTGGTCAAGACCTTGCCAACGCCGGTCACCGTCACGACGGAGACCAGTATCACGCGTGATCTCGGCCTGGACAGCCTGGCCGTCATGGATTTCGTGATGGTGCTCGAGGATAAATTCGACGTCTCGATCCCGATGGAACGGATCGCGGAGGTTGAAACCATCGGCGACCTGGCCAGGACCATATCGGAACTCCGGGGGCACGCCTGAGAAATGACGATCCTTGCCAAGTACACCAAGCTCCGCGAGCATTATCACCGCATTGCCGGCGCCGGCCGTGACCCGTTCACGGTAAAGTTCGATGCGATGCTCTCCCCCACAGAGGGCATGCTGAACGGTCGCCGCACGATCCTGCTCGGCACCAATAACTATCTGGGCCTGACCTTTGACCAGAGCTGCATCGACAAGGGTGTCGAAGCGCTGAAGTCGTTTGGCACGGGCACCACCGGCTCGCGCATCGCCAATGGCAGCTACGACGGCCATGCCGCGCTGGAGCGGGAACTGGCGAAGTTCTATGGCCGTGAAAACTGCATGGTCTTCACGACCGGCTATCAGGCGAACCTGGGCATCATCTCCACCCTGGTGGGCAAGGATGACCTGCTGTTCCTGGATAGCGACAGCCATGCCAGTATCTATGACGCGGCCAAGATGACCCCTGCCCAGGTCATCCGCTTCCGTCACAACGACCCGGAAGACCTGAACAAGCGTCTGCGCCGCGTCGCCGACCATCCCGGCAACAAGCTGGTGGTGGTCGAAGGTATCTATTCGATGCTGGGCGACGTTGCCCCGCTGAAGGAATTCGCCCAGGTCAAGCGTGAGAATGGCGTCTACCTGCTGGTGGACGAGGCCCATTCCATGGGCGTGCTGGGTGACACCGGTCGTGGTCTGGCGCAGGAAGTGGGCGTTGAGGATGATGTAGACTTCATCGTCGGCACCTTCTCCAAGAGCCTGGGCGCCGTCGGCGGCTTCTGCGTCTCCGACCTGCCGGACTTCGACGTGTTGCGGGTCGCCTGCCGTCCGTACATGTTCACGGCCTCCCTGCCCCCCTCGGTCATCGCCACCTGCCTGCGCTCGCTGGAGCGGATGCAGGAAGAGCCGGGCCTGCGCACCAAGCTGATGGCCAATTCCAAGCGCCTGTATGAGGGCCTGCGGAACAAGGGCTTCCAGGTTGGTCCCGACGTCAACCCCATCGTGGCGGTCTCCCTGCCGTCGATCGAGCTGGCGATTACCTTCTGGAACCGTTTGCTAGAAGAGGGTCTGTATCTGAACCTCGCCCTGCCGCCGGCCACGCCGAACAGCCAGTCCCTGTTGCGCACCAGCGTCAGCGCCGCCCACACGACCAAGCAGATCGACACCGCCATCGAACTGTTCGGCAAGGTGGCCCGTCAGCTGAACGTGCAGCCGTCCCTGGTACAGACCGCCGCCGAGTAAGGCTGGTTCGGTTTGGAACAACGAAAAGCCCCGCAGGGTCATTCCTGCGGGGCTTTTTCTATGCCCATTCCATGGCCGCCAGAGTTTCGGCCATATGCGGCGGCGGCGGTGCCGCGGCGGTTATCTCACCTTTCCCATCCAGCGATGGAAAGCGGATAGACCGGGCCAGCAGGTGCAGCGGTACCGGCGGCGGCATCTCCGCCCCATAGATGCGATCCCCTAGGATTGGCATGGCCATATAGGCACAATGGGCGCGCAGTTGATGCATCCGCCCTGTCCGGGGATACAGCTCCATATGCGACAGGCCCTGCGACTGTCCCAGCCGTTTCCAGCGAGTC
Source organism: Niveispirillum sp. CC-CTL257 (assembly GCF_059489915.1). NCBI lineage: Bacteria > Pseudomonadati > Pseudomonadota > Alphaproteobacteria > Rhodospirillales > Azospirillaceae > Niveispirillum > Niveispirillum sp. CC-CTL257. The sequence goes on along the minus strand of NZ_JCAJXE010000001.1, from coordinate 723,638 downwards.
AGGGCCGGCTTTGCCATCACATCCACCACCATCTTGGACGTGCCGGGCACCCGGACCTTGCCCAGCGGCAGATCGATCACCCCTTCCACCGCCGTCGGCCCACCCATCACGACCGCCCAATAGGTTTTCCGCACCCGCCCATCCAGGAACATGGCACCCAGCCGCGCCGCCGCCTCCACATCGCGGGCCAGCACCAGACAGCCAGCGGTTTCCTTATCCAGCCGGTGGGCCAGACGCGGCGGTTCCGGTCGATCTCCTTGGATCAAGGGCAGGTACAGTTCCAGATGGTCGGTGCATTTGGTCCCGTAATGAACCTGCAGACCATAGGGTTTGTTCAGGATGATGACGCGTTCATCCTCGTACAGCACCCGTTCGCGCATTTCCTGCGCTGTGTAAGACATTCGCCCGCTCCGTCCGTCGCCGCCCTGTCATAGCGTGCTGTCGCGTCGCAGGCCACATGCCTTGACAGAACGCCCGTCGCAGCGCATTTCAGCGCGCATGTGGGGACGGGATTTACAATCAGCCGTATGGGGCATCGGTCGTATCGGGCGGACAATGGCCGCCTGGACCTTGTTCTGCGCCCTGCTGCTGCGGGCCATGCTGCCACCGGGCTACATGCCCGACCTGTCGGCCTTGGGCGAGGGCGGCCTGCCGTTGGTGGTTTGTACCGGCGCTGGACAGGATGTGCCGCTGCTGCTGGATGCAGATGGCAAGCCGGTGAAGACCAGTGATATGCCGGCACCCAGCGACGTCCCCTGCCTGTTCGCCCTTTTGGCGGCCCTGCCGGTGCCATTGCTGCTGGCCTTGTCGCTGCTGGCGCCGCTCTGGCCCCGGCAGACCATCCTGTGGCGTCCCTCACCCGGCTGGACGCAATGGCCAGCCTATCTGCGCCTTCCGGGCGATACCCCGCCCCGCGCCCCACCCGCCTTCATCTGATCGCCAAATCCAGAATCGGTCGCGCCCGTCGCGGCCAGAGAAGATTTGCGCCTGGCCATCCCGTGAGCGATGCCGGGCCGATGATGAAGGAAGTTTCCCCATGTCGCGTTCATTCCTGCTGGCTGGCGCCTGCCTGCCCGCCCTGTGCCTGTCCCTGCCCGTCGCCGCCGAGATGGCCGCCGATCCCGCCAGCGTGGTGGAAGTGGTCGGCCAGCGTCAGGGCAGCCCCACTGCCCCGTCCGTGGACGATGCCCGCAAGCAGATCAATAAGGTTGCGGGCGGCGTTGATCTGGTCACGGCGGAGGAGTTCCGGGACAAGTACACCCTGAACCTGAAGGACATGCTGTCCAGCACGCCCGGCGTCTATGCCCAGCAGCGCTTTGCCGAGGAAGTCCGCATCTCCATCCGTGGTTCCGGCCTGTCGCGCGGATTCCATATGCGCGGCCTGTCGCTGCTGATCGATGGCGTGCCCGTCAATCTGGCCGATGGCAGCACCGATTTCCAGGAGATCGACCCTCGTCAGGCCCGCTATGTCGAGGTGTTCAAGGGCGGTAATGCCCTGCGCTATGGTGCCGCCAGCCTGGGCGGGGCCATCAATGTCGTCACACCCACGGGCCGAACGGCCAGCAGCCCCAACAGTATCGCCATTGATGGTGGCAGCTTTGGCACCCTCCGTCTGGCCGCAACCGCATCCGCCGCCGGTGAGACGCTGGACGGCTATGTCAGTGTCAATGGCATCCGTTCTGACGGCTACCGTCAGCAGAGCCAGCAGCAGACCGCGCGGCTGGCCGGCAATGTCGGCATCAAGCTGACCGACAGTGCCGAAACCCGCTTCTACCTGTCGGCCAATCATATCCAGCAGGAAGTGCCGGGTACCGTCAGCCGCGCCTCGGCCCTGGACACGCCGCGTCTTGCCCCGGCCATCAACAATCAGAATGACTATGCGCGTAACATCAACTCCGTCCGCCTGTCCAACCGGACCAGCTTCCTGCTGGGCGACGAGGCGCAACTGGATGTCGGCGGCTTTCTGAATGTGAAGTCACTGTTCCACCCGATCTTCCAGGTGGTGGACCAGGACAGCCAGGATGTGGGCAGCTTCATCCGCTATACCGATGTCGGCCAGATCGGTGGTCTGCGGCATGAGCTAGTGGTGGGCCTGCAGGGCCGCTACGGCCATGTCGATGCCTTGCAATATCTAAATGTCCGCGGCAGCCGGGGGGCAAAGACCGCTGACAGCGACCAGTATGCGCGCCAGGCCGAAGCCTATGCCGAAAGCCGCACCGCACTGACGCCGGACCTGACGCTGGTCGCCGGTCTGCAATGGATGGCGGCCAAGCGGGAGCTGGACAATAACCTGAACGCCACCCAGGACGCGGATAAGAGCTTCAATGCCCTGAACCCCAAGCTGGGCCTGCTCTATCAGGTCGATAGCACCACCCAGCTTTATGCCAATGTCTCCCGCGCGGAGGAGGCACCTACCTTCTCTGAACTGGTACAGGCACCGGTGCCGCGCTTTGTGCCGCTGGCGTCGCAGAAGGCCTGGACGGCAGAGGTTGGCACGCGCGGGCAGTCGGGCATCTTTACCTGGGATATCGGGCTCTACCGTTCCTGGCTGCGCGATGAATATCTGCAATTCACCGTCAACCCCACCATCCCCGCCGGCACCTTCAATGCCGACAAGACCATCCATCAGGGGATCGAGGCCGGGCTGGACGTGACCGTCGCGGACAAGCTGTTCGCGTCTGGCGCGGGCAGCGTGGTGTTCAGCCAGACCTACATGCTGAACGATTTCTATTTCGATGGCGATGCGCAGTTTGGTGGCAATGATCTGGCCGGTGCGCCGCGTCATCTCTATCAGGGCGGCCTGATCATCAAGGATGGCGACGCCTGGCAGGTCGGGGCCTCTGTCGAATGGGCACCGGACGGAGCCTGGATCGACTATGCCAACAGCCTGAAGGCACCCGGCTATGACGTCTGGTCCGTCAATGGCAGTGTGCAGCTGGCCAAAGGGCTTCGCGCCTATGCGGAGGCACGGAACATCTTCAAGACCCGCTACATCTCCTCAGTCAGCACCATCGCCAATGCGCGGGCGACGGGTGCCAACCTCAATGTCTATTATCCCGGTGAAGGGCGATCGCTCTATGCCGGCCTGAAGGCGGAGTTCTAAGCGAGCTGGCAGTGAAGAGGCGCCCTGATTTCAGAGATGAAGACAGGGTCGCTCCGACCCGCCGGCCCCATCCCCGTGCAACAGGATGAAACACAAAACACACCTGTGTTTCACCGTTACAGCACCCTAGCGGCCGGCAGTCGGCTGTTCCGACCGTGGCAAGACAGAGCTGTGGCATTGACGGAGAGACAGTAGCAGAACAGGGCCGAAAAGTCAGCAGTAGCGGCCCTGTACGCGCCCTTACCCCAGCGCCAGCCGGGTGAACAGCAATTGCGCCGGCTGTCCCTGCCCCTGCCAGACAATGGCGTACTGGCCCAGCATTTCGGCCAGTTGCAGGGCGTCGAACGGCGGAAGATCGAAGATCGCCACCCCTTTTTCCACCGGCCAGTCCTTGGTCGCGGGGCGCAGTTCTGCCGGCAGATAGTCCAGATCCTCATCCTCCAGGATGTCGATCAGGCGGGCATGGGCGGCGTCATTGGCGACCTCGGTCGCCGGCTTGCTTTTCGGGTTCCAGGCGGTGACGAACACGATCTCTGCCGCGCCACGGTTTTCCAGCAGGCGATCAACCTCCTGTGGGTCGGCCATGATGCGGGCCGTGGCACTGCGCTTGCCGTCCAGCGCGACGTAGCTGGTCTGCTGATAGGCGCTCAAAAGCTTGGGATCAAAGCCGCTCATGCGAAATCCCCAACGGTATGGGCGTGGTTCAGGGGGCCGTGGCCATGGCCGAAGCCGGGCGCGGTACGGATGGCGATATCGACATAGCGGCGGGCGCGGGCCACTGCGTCCACCACCGACAGGCCCTGCGCCAGCCCCGTGGCAATGGCCGACGACAGGGTGCAGCCCGTGCCGTGCGTGTGCCGCGTTTCCACGCGTTCGCCGGTAAAGGCCTGTTCGCCATCACGGGTGACCAGCAGGTCGGTCAGAACCGGCCCGTCCATATGCCCGCCCTTCATCAACACGGCCTTGGCACCATAGGTCAGCAATGCATGCCCCGCCCGGCGCATGTCATCGACGGTGCGGATGTCGATACCGGTCATCGCCTCCGCCTCCGGCACATTGGGCGTGACGATGGCGGCCAGCGGCAGCAGGCGACGGATCAGGGCACCCGTGGCGCTTTCATCCAGCAGCCGGTGCCCCCCCTTGGCGACCATCACCGGGTCGGCCACGATCGCCACACCAGGGGCAGCCTCGGCCAGTGTATCGGCCACGGCATTGATGATATCTGCCGTTGCCAGCATGCCGATCTTGACGGCGTCCGCCCCGATATCGGCCAGGACCAGGCGCATCTGCTGCGCCAGGAAATCGATGGGCACGGGCAGAACACCATGGACACCGTTGGTGTCCTGCGCCGTCAGGGCCGTGATCGCCGTCATGGCATAGCCATTGAGCGCCGTCACTGCCTTGATATCGGCCTGGATGCCGGCCCCGCCGCCGGAATCCGACCCGGCAATGATCAGAACGCGTCCCTTCATCACCGCCCCCTTATTCCGCCGCCACAGAATGGGTCACATGGCGCACCGCGTCGCAGATATCATCCACAACGCGGGTGACCAGGGCATCATCCTCGCCCTCTGCCATCACGCGGATCAGGGGTTCCGTCCCGGATTTGCGGATCAGCACGCGGCCAACGCCGGCCAGCTTCTCCTCACCCGCCTTGATGGCGGCCTGCACGCTGTCGACGTCCAGCGGGCGGATGCCGGTGCTGGCGTCATAGCGGACATTCTTCAACAATTGCGGCAGCGGCTGAAACACGCGCAGCACGTCGGACGCGGGCTGCCCCGACTGCCGGATGCAGGCCAGCACCTGCAACGCCGCCAGCAAGCCATCGCCCGTGGTGGCGAAGTCCGACAGGACAACATGGCCCGACTGTTCGCCGCCAACGTTAAAGCCATGTTCGCGCATATGTTCCACGACATAGCGGTCGCCCACCGCTGTCCGCGCCAGCGACAGGCCCAGCTTCTTCAGGTGCAGTTCCATGCCCATGTTGGACATGACGGTGGCTACCACGCCGCCGCCGCGCAACCGCCCGCTCTCGGCCCAGCTCTGGCCGATCAGGGCCATGATCTGGTCGCCATCAATCTGCGTGCCCGTCTCATCCGCCAGGATCAGGCGGTCGGCATCACCATCGAGCGCAATGCCCAGATCGGCCTTATGCTCCACCACGGCGGCGCGCATGGCCGCCGGGCTGGTCGCCCCACATTTATCATTGATGTTAAAGCCGTTGGGCTGGTTGAACAGGGTGATGACCTCTGCCCCCAGTTCATACAACACGCGGGGTGCCACCTTGTAGGCGGCACCATGGGCGCAATCGATGACGATCTTCATGCCGTCCAGGCGCAGGCCACGCGGAAAGCTGCTTTTCACCACCTCGATATAGCGGCCAAAAGCATCTTCCATACGCTGTGCCCGGCCCAGGTCGCGCGGGCCGGCCAGATCGGGCGCGAAGGGCAGCGCCATGCGCGCCTCAATCTCTGCCTCGAACTCGTCAGACAGCTTATAGCCATCGGGACCGAACAGCTTGATGCCATTATCCTGGAACGGGTTATGGCTGGCCGACAACATGACGCCCAGATCGGCGCGCATGGACCGGGTCAGCATGGCGACCGCCGGCGTGGGCAGCGGCCCGACCAGGATCACATCCATGCCCATGGAAATGAAACCCGCCGTCAGGGCGGGTTCCAGCATATAACCGGACAGGCGCGTATCCTTGGCGATCACCACGGTATGGCGATGATCGCCGCGCCGGAAATGCAATGCGGCGGCCATGGCGGCCTTCAGCGCCGTCTCTGCCGTCATCGGCTCGGTATTGGCGGTACCGCGGATGCCATCCGTGCCGAACAATTTACGCGACATGTCTCAGTTCCCAGGAATGCCGGCAGCAAGGCCGGTGGATCGGAATGTTACGCAACCTATATCACGCCGATTGCAGGGCCTGCCACACGGCGACCGCCTGCACCGTTGCGGCCACGTCATGCACGCGTAGGATATGCGCGCCCCGACCCAGCGTATGCAGCGCCGTGGCGATGGAGCCGGGCACCCGGTCCTTGGGCGCTTCACCCTTTGATAAGGCCGCGATGAAGCGCTTGCGGCTGACCCCGATCAGGACAGGACTGCCCAACCCGTGCAGGGCGGCGGTGCGGGCCAGCAGATCGACATTATGGACCACGTCCTTGCCGAATCCGATGCCGGGATCGATGGCAATCCGGTCCCGCGCAATACCGGCCCCAACCGCCGCGTCGATACGGGCGGACAGCCAATCATACACCTCTGCCGTGACATCCTCATAGTGGGGGGCCACCTGCATGGTCTGCGGCTCCCCCTTTATATGCATCAGGACGACAGGCAGGCCCGTTGCGGCGGCCACTGACAGGCTGTCCGGGTCACCGGTCAAGGCCGTGACATCATTGATGATCCTGGCCCCTGCCTCTGCCGCTGCCTTCATCACGGCTGCATGGCGGGTGTCGATGGAGATCACGGCCCCGTCTGCCGCCAGGGCGCGGATCACGGGCACGACGCGGGCAATCTCTATCTCCACCGGCACCGGTTCCGCCCCCGGCCGGGTCGACTCGCCACCGATATCCAGGATATCCGCCCCCTCGGCCAGCAACCGGCGGCCATGGGCTATGGCGGCATCGGCCTGGGCATGGTCACCCCCGTCGGAGAAACTGTCGGGCGTGACATTGACGATGCCCATGATGATGGGCCGCGACAGATCAAAACCGGCCCAGGGGGCGCGGGGAGCGGTGAGCGGATGGTCTGGGGGCAGCGCCGTGGCCGGCAGAATGCCTGTTGGCGTCTCGATCAGCGTAAAGGCCAGCGGACCACCGGCCAGCGGTCGTGCGCTTCCAGCCGTGACGGCGTTACGGGCGGCGGGGCCGGAGAGGATGGCGAGGGGGCGCATGGCGGGCCTTACGAGTAGCGCGGATTAGCGAAGCGTAATCCGCGGAGCGACGACGATCGGATTTCCGCGGATTACGCTCACGCTAATCCGCGCTACAGGCGGGTTCCTGGTGCCGACAAAAACAACAAACCCCCGACGCTCATCACGCCGGGGGTCTGCTCACTTAACCGATAACCGCCCGCTTTACACGCCGGGCTGCGGCTCCGGCTCGATCCCATCCTTGGCCGAAGTGGGGACCGAGGCACGGCGACCGCTGGAGGACTTGGGCGGCTCGGGGGCCTGCGGGCGCGGGGCGGGCGGATCGGTGCGCACCACCTGCTCACCGCGCAGGATGGCCTTCACCTCTTCGCCCGACAGCGTCTCAAACTCCAGCAGCGCTTCCGACACCTTGTGCAGATCGTCCAGACGCTCCGTCAGCAGCTGGCGGGCCAGGCTTTCGCCCTGCTCGATCAGGCGGCGGATTTCCTCGTCGATCAGCTGTGCGGTGGCTTCCGACACGTTCTGCTGCTGCGCCACTGAATGACCCAGGAAAACCTCCTGCTCATTGGCGTTGTAGCGCACGCGGCCCAGCTTGTCGGACATGCCATACTCGGCAACCATGGCGCGGGCCCAGCGGGTGGCCTGCTGGATGTCGCTGGATGCACCCGTGGTCACGTTTTCCGGGCCGAAGATGATCTCTTCCGCTACGCGGCCACCGAACAGGACCGCCAGACGCGATTCCATCTCACGCTTGGTGTAGTTGGTGCGGTCGCGTTCCGGCAGGTTCATGGTCACGCCCAGGGCGCGGCCACGGGGAATAATGGTGACCTTGTGCAGCGGGTCATATTCCGGCACCCAGAGCGAGACCAGGGCATGACCCGCCTCGTGATAGGCGGTCAGCTTCTTTTCCTTCTCCGACATGACCATGGAGCGGCGTTCCGCACCCATCATGACCTTGTCCTTGGCAGCCTCAAAATCGGCCATACCGACGACGCGCTTGCCCGCACGGGCCGCCAGCAACGCCGCCTCATTCACAAGATTGGCAAGGTCAGCACCGGAGAAGCCGGGGGTACCGCGCGCAATCACCTTCGGGTCCACATCGGGGGCCAGCGGCACCTTGCGCATATGGACCTTCACGATCTTCTCACGGCCCAGCACGTCGGGGTTCGGCACCACGACCTGACGGTCAAAGCGGCCGGGACGCAGCAGGGCCGGGTCCAGAACGTCGGGGCGGTTGGTGGCGGCGATCAGGATCACGCCCTCATTCGCCTCGAACCCGTCCATCTCCACCAGCAGCTGGTTCAGCGTCTGCTCACGCTCATCATTGCCGCCGCCCAGGCCAGCACCGCGATGGCGGCCGACCGCGTCGATTTCGTCGATGAAGATGATGCAGGGCGCGTTCTTCTTGCCCTGTTCGAACATGTCGCGAACACGGGATGCACCGACGCCCACAAACATCTCCACAAAGTCGGAACCGGAGATGGTGAAGAAGGGCACATTCGCCTCACCCGCGACGGCACGGGCCGTCAGCGTCTTACCCGTACCCGGCGGGCCGACCAGCAGCACACCCTTAGGGATCTTGCCGCCCAGACGCTGGAACTTCTGCGGGTCCTTCAGGAAATCGACAACCTCCTCAAGTTCCTGCTTGGCCTCATCAATGCCGGCGACATCGTCAAAGGTGACGCGTCCGACTTTCTCGGTCAGCAGACGGGCGCGGGACTTGCCAAAGCCCATGGCCTTGCCGCCGCCGCCCTGCATCTGGCGCATGAAGAACACCCAGACGCCGATCAGCAGCAGCATCGGGAACCAGGACAAGAGGATGGACAGGAGCGAGGGGCCCGTATCCTCCGCCACGACCGACACACGCACATTCTTGTCAACCAGACGGTCGGCCACGTTGGAGCCGGGCGGCGCCGTCACGGTAAAGCTGCGACTGTCATTGGTGGTGGCCGTGATCTGGTCACCCTTGATGGTGACCGAAGTCACCGTGCCTCGGCCAACCTCGGCCAGCAGGTCGCTATAGGCCATGCCGGACTGCGAGGAGCGGGTGGAGGACGTCTGGAACAGGTTGAACAGGGCGATCAACAGCACCCCGATCACCAGCCACAGCGCCAGATTCTTACCGAAATTATTCACAGCCCTGACCTTTCATCGACCGCACCCCCGGGCGGAACCAGGGGAACTCCTCTCATTAGATAATGTCATCTGTGGCGGTGACAACAGCGAACCGTGCGGGAACTGCCGGAACCGATACCAATGGCACCATCCGCACCCCCGGATCGGGGATGTCAGGGGCCACCCAGGCCATTGGCGGTATGGCCAATGGCCGATCCCCCACTGTCACAACCGGCAGGGTCCAGCGCACGGCCGCCGGCAGATCAGACCGGGCCAGGACGGGGCTCTGCGCCACGGCCCGCCGCCACAAATCCTCATCAAGGGCGCGGACAATGTACCGCCCAAACCCTTCGGCCCAAAGGCGGAATCGCCCGTCCCAGGTGATGGTGGGACCGCCGCCCTTCAAGGCCACCGGGCCTTCCAGGTTCCGTGCCTCCCGGATCAGGCGCCAGCCGCTGGTGATGGGGGTGAACTGGCAACCAGCCAGCGTGCGCCCCTTTCCCGGATCGGCGCACAGGCCATACACCAGATCGGCCACGGCGGCCGGGGCCGGCGGGTATGGTGACCCGCCAACGGCGCGCAGCAGGGTTGCGGCCAACCGCCGCACGGTCACCACCTCTTCTCCGAACAGCGCGTGATCCAGGATAACCCAGCCTTCTGGCTGAAACCGCGCATAAAGGGCCAGCAGACGGGCCGTTTCCCCATCCTCCTGCGCACGGGCACCGGCCGCCGCCAAGGCCGCCACCTGCTCCCCCTCCCCCACCGACTCCGACAGACGCAGCCGGGTACGGGCAAAGGCGGGGTTTCGGTTGGACGGGTCCTCCACCCATTCCTGCCCCAACGCCCGACAGGTGGCGATCAGCCGGTCCTTGCCCACGGGCAGCAACGGGCGGATCAGGCGCAGCCGCTCCATCTCCCGGATGGCGGGCATGCCGGCCAACCCCTGGGGGCCGCTGGACCGGTCAGCGCGCAGGCGGTGGGTTTCCGCCTGATCATCGGCATGGTGGGCCAGCGCCAGATGCAGGATACCGGCATCCGCCGCCGCATCGGCCAGCAGACGCAATCGGGCATGGCGGGCACCGGCCTGGATGCCGCTGCGGGGCTTTGGCCCGTCCCAGGACAGGATTCGGTGCGCGATGCCAAGCCGCGCCATCCAGGTGGCGACCTGTTCCGCCTCGCTGCGGCTGTCGGCACGCAATCCATGATCGACGGTCAGGGCCAGCAGCGCCCCGCCCCGATCCGCCACCCAATGGCGCAACAGCAGGGCGAGGGCCATGCTGTCGGCCCCGCCGGAAACACCAACCGCGATATGGGGGGCCGACTCGAACGGCCCCAGCGCCTGCATCAGCCGGTCGAATCCGACCGGCCCGATGGGGCCGCTCACTTGCATTTCAGACGGTTCTTCTCCGCCTCGGCCCGGCGCAGAATGGTCTGCGGCGCCGTCGCCTTATAGGCGCGGTTCAGCTCGGTCAGGGCCGCACAGGCATCCTCGTTCGACTTCATGGCCGATAAGGACAGGGACAGTTTCAGCAGGCTGTCGGGTGCCTTCGTGCTCTTGGGATACTTTTGGTAGCCCTCTGCGAAGGCAACCGCCGCCTCCTTGTACTTACCGCGCACATAGAAGGATTCGCCCAGCCAGTATTGGGCGTTGCTGGCCAGCGGGCTGGCGCTGTTCGCCTCGATAAAGCGGGTGAAGGCCAGCTCCGCCTTGTCATATTCGGCCTGACGCAGCAGGTTGAAGGCGAAGTCGTACTGCTCCTGCGCGGACCCGTTCGGCAGGTTGAAGCTGCTGGCCGCCGGGGCGGCATTGCTGTTGGCGGCCGCTGCCGGCTTGCCGGTGCCATGCGCTGCCGGGGCTGCAGGCTCACCCGCCGGGGCCGCTTCGCCCGCCGCCGGCACGGCACTGGCGCTCAAACCACCGCCCTGCCCCTGTTCCAGACGGCTCAACCGGAATTCCAGATCCTGCTGCATCTTGGCCAGCTGTTCGCGCAGCTGCGCCACCTGGAAACCAGCCTCTTCATAGCGGCCCGTCAGGGTCTGCATCTCCGACTCCAGGCGCTGGAGCCGCACTTCGAAATCAGCGGCGATGTTGCCGGACATGGCCGGTGCCGGCGCGCCCGATGATGGCGGACGCGCACCGCCGCGATAAACCTCGCGGCTCAGCGTCTGCAATTCGTTCTCCAGCCGTTGCAGCCGGTTCGCCATATCCCGCGTGTCAGATTGGCCCGCAGCCGGCAGGGTGCCCAGCACCGCCGCAAGGGCAATGGTGGCCAGGGTCAGGCGGCGACGGGGATACGGGTTCGGGGACGGCAGGTGTCGGATCATCGGGACCAACGGTTGGCGGAGATTACAATGGGCGCGACCCTACCGCGAAGGCCGGCACCGCGAAAGTGTCCACAGGCGGTAAGGCAGTAATAAGGCGCACAAAAGAAAACGCCGCCCGGTTTCCCGGACGGCGTTTTCCTCAGGCTGTCGCCTTGACCTTTGCGGTCGTACCGGATCAGTTGATCACGGTCACGCCACGGCGGTTCTGCGTCCAGGCGGCTTCGTTGGAACCAACGACCTGCGGACGCTCCTTGCCGTAGGAGATGGTCTGGACGCGAGCGGCTTCGACGCCCATGGCGGTCAGGTAGTTCTTGACCGAATTGGCGCGGCGATCGCCCAGAGCCAGGTTGTATTCGCGGGTGCCGCGCTCGTCAGCGTGACCTTCGATGGTGATGGTCACGGACTTGTAGGTCTTCAGCCAGTTGGCCTGACGATCCAGGGTAGCGGTCGCTTCCGGGGTCAGGTCGAACTTGTCGAAACCGAAGAACACGCGGTCGCCAACATTGACGATGAAGTCTTCGGCGGAACCCGGAACCGGGCCCGACGGCTTGGCCGGAGCGGCCGGAGCGGCGACGGTACCGCCGGTGGTGGCCTGAGCCGTCTGTTCCGGCTTGGAAGAGCAGGCGGTGGCCAGCACGGCGACCGCGACGAGGCTGAGCATCTTGAAGCGCATTTGAGAGACCCCCTAGGTGGAACTCGAGATTAAGGATGAAGTGCGTGTTTGCCCCACGGAACCGCGCGAACCACAGCCGGACGTCGCATTGAAGCGATCTTCAGGCCCGGCGGATTTGAGCGCTGTTCTTGCGTTGCGAAATTAGTGTGACGCACTCACGGAATCAAGGGCGACCATGCAGGGTCCGAAGCATCGGTTGGCGTTAAGACCTGCCGTTCATTAAACCCTGTCAAGTCGATTGAGTATAGCTTGGCCTGGCGCTGTTTGCCTCCCTGTCCAGAAGGCCTTTCCTTGAAGAACATTAGCACTCGACCATTTGGGGCCCAGGTAGGCCCTTCGACATGGTACGCCTCCGTCAAAAGTCGCTCACCCGTACCATCCGGCCGAATGACACCGATATAGAACTTATCCCCCGCAAGTCGGGTGAAGGCGATGAGATCGCCACGGGGGGACCAGACGGGCGTACCATAACGGCCTTGGCCGAAAGTAATGCGCTTCACATCACTGCCATCGGCATTCATCGTATACAGCTGCTGCGTACCGCCACGGTCGCTTTCGAACACGACTTTACTGCCATCAGGCGCAAAAGACGGCGAGGTGTCGATGCCAGGATGGTTCGTCAACTGTGTCTGGCGACGGGTGCGCAGGTCCAGGGTATAGATGTCGGAGTTGCCGGACGTGGCCAGCGACATGATCACCTTATTACCATCGGGCGAGAAACGCGGCGCGAACGTCATGCCCGGGAAATCACCCAGAACCTCCTGGCGACCCGTATCAATATTGAACAGATACACCCGAGGCCTGTTGTTGAAGTAGCTCAGATATGTGATTTCCTGGGTACTGGGGGAGAAGCGCGGGGTCAGAACCAGGGTACGGCCATCGGTCAGGAAACGGTGGTTCTCACCATCCTGATCCATGATCGCCAGACGTTTGACGCGCTGCAACGCAGGGCCTGACTCGGCGATATAGACGATGCGGGTATCAAAATACCCTTCCTCGCCCGTGACGCGCTTATAGATCGCATCCGAAATGATATGGGCGACTCGCCGCCAGCCATCGGCCTGAACCGTATAGGCCAGACCGGTGACCTGCTGGCCCGCCGTCACATCAAACAGCCGGAACTCGATACGGGTACGGCCATCAGGGGACTGGCTGACAGTGCCCGTCACCAGACCCTGTGCCTGGATCAGGCGCCAGTCGGCGAAACGGACACCGACCTTCAGGCTGTCGGGCGTCTGCACGAACTTGGCCGGCTCCAGCGGACGGAACAGGCCCGACCGTTCCAGATTGGCCGAAATGACGCCAGCAATATTCTGCCCGATCTGCGTGGCATTCGGGTTGTCACCAGCAAAATTGGTGATGGCGATGGGAATCGGCTGCGGATTGCCTGACGTGATGTCGATCTCAAGTTCGGCGCGGGCGGGAGCGGCGAAGCCGGCGGCCAGCACCATCGCCACCAGGGCGATGAACCGGCCGACAACCCGCCAGCCGCCCGTGGAGAATAGAGCGTTGGCTTGCATCAGAACATATCCTTCGGGCTGAACTTCATCAGGATGGACCCTTTGTCCCCGTACTTGTCGCGCGGGATGTTCAACGTATTACATCCAGGCAAAAGCGGCGCCCGTAAGGCGGATTCCACAAAGGCCCGGAAATGCGGGTCGGTATTTGGATTACCGGTCCCTGACACATACTGCACATTTGTGACGCGCAGGTTGCTGTCGAACAAGACCCGTATTTCCGCCTGCATGTTTTCTACACCCTTCGCCCCCACCGGCACGTTCCAGCAGTTGCGGATCTGACGGCGCAGCGCATCCTCTTCGCTGATGCTCAGCCGTTCGCCTGTCTTGGCGGCCAGCGGTTGCGGCGGCTCGGACGAGGTTTCCTTGGGCGGCTCCTTGGAGGGCGGCGTGTCCGTCTTCAGCTTGGCGACGTTCTTCAGAACGCTGTCCAGCGTCTTTTCCGGCGGCTTGGGCTTCGGCTCCTCTTTCTTGGGCTTGGGCTCTTCCTTCTTCGGTTCGGGCGGCTTGGGCTTAGGTTCCTCCTTCTTGGGAGGTTCCGGCTTCGGCTCTTCCTTCTTCGGCGGCTCGGGCTTTGGCTCCGGTTTGGGTTCCGGCTTCGGCTCCGGCTCGGGCGGCTTCTCGGCAACCTGTTTGGGCGGCTCGGGCACCTTCACCTCCGGCGGCGGCGGCGGGGCTTCCTTGGCCTGCTGCGGCGGCGGGGGCGGTTCCGGCTTCGGCGGGGTTGGCTTGGGCGGCGGGGGAAGCGGCTTGGGGTTCGGCTCCGCCAGCTTGGCGATGGTCATGGGGCCGACCTCCACCACCTCGACCGGCACCTCCTGAAGCTGGATCACTTCCCGCTTCTTGATCAGGTGCGGCAGGCCGATCAGCGCCAGGATGATCAGCGCCAGATGCAGGATGCCGGAAAGGATCAGGGTGGTCCGCATGATGCGTTGGTTTCCACCCTTACCGTGCGCCGCGACCGTCGGATTCGATGACCAGCTTGGCCTCCGACAGGCCGGCGCGACGCGCCTCGCTCAACACATCCACGATGCTGGCATATGTGGCCTCGCGGTCGCCACGCACCAGCACCTTACGATCCGGCGTCTGCTCCGCGACAATGACCAGACGCGGGGCCAGTTCGGCCAGCGCGAACATCTCGTTATCAAAAACCTTCTTGTCCTTGAACGAGATGCGGCCATCTGCCGTGACGGTCACCCAAAGCGGGTCTTCTTCCGACTTCAACGCCTGGGCCGCCCCCTTGGGCAGATTGACGGGTATGCCGGCGGTCAGCAGCGGGGCCGCGACCATGAATACGATCAGCAGCACCAGCATGACGTCCACGAAGGGCGTCACATTGATATCCGACATGGCGGCACGGCGGCCACGCCGCCGCCCGCGCCCGGACTGCTTGCCAGGAAGGCTCGCCCCCATTTCAGCCCCGCTCTTCCAGATGACGCTGCAGGATCGCGGAGAATTCTGTCACAAATGAGTCGAGCCGGTCGCCGAACCGCCCAATCTCCGAGGAAAAGTAGTTATAGGCCAGCACGGCGGGGATGGCAGCGACCAGACCGATGGCGGTAGCGAACAACGCCTCCGCGATGCCCGGTGCCACCACGGCCAGCGAGGTGTTCTGCTGGGCCGCGATGTTGGTGAAGGCCCCCATGATGCCCCAGACCGTGCCGAACAGGCCCACGAAGGGACCGGCGGAACCGACCGACGCCAGCACCGTCATGTAGCGTTCGGTGTCCGCCATCTCACGCCCCACGGTCACCGACATGACGCGCTCCATGCGCTGCATCAGGTTGGCGCGCATGGCACCCGACGATGACAGGCCGCGTTCATTGGCATGGCGCCATTCGCGCATACCGGCAGCAAATACCGCAGAGAACGGATCAGCCGGGGCCTGCGCCACCTGATCATAGAGCTGGTCCAGCGAGCCACCGGACCAGAACTGTTCCTCAAAATCGGCGGCGGCGGCCTTCATGCGGCGCAGTTTCGTTGCCTTGTTGAAAATGATGGCCCAGGTCCAGACCGACGCCGCCAGCAGACCCAGCATCACCAACTTCACAACGATATCAGCCTGCAGGAACAGGCCGAGCGCCGACATGTCATGGACCGGCGCGACATCACCGCCAAGGGCGGCGGCTTGCAGAAGGGTGGGAAACATCGGGTTCAGTCCTGACCTTTTGACAAAATATTGACCATCACCGACCGCAAGGCGGCCGGCAGGCGGACGGGCCGCCCTTGCGCATTGATGCACGCCAGACGCAGGCCCAGGCGGACCAGCGGTGCCGGTCCCGTCGAAGCCTCCACCCCACCCCAGGCCAAGCCCGAGGCGCGGCGCACATCCTGTTCGATATCCAATGTCGCGGCGCCGATATCGACAATTCGCGAGACGACTTCAAGCGCGTCGTCAAGACGGGCGGGTTGCCGAAAATCGATGTCGCACCGCCGTACCGTCAGCGCCACACCTGTTTGCGCCACCATGGCGGCGTGCGGAAAGCCTGAAAGGCGCAGCATCTCATTGCGCGCCCGCTCCGCAAAACGCAGGTAATTGGCGTGATAGACGATGCCGCCGGCGTCCGTATCCTCGTAATAGACACGGGTCGGGAAGACATGGGATGTGCCTTCCCACCAGCCCGCCGATGGCATCGTCCCGTCAGGCATTGTCATCCCCGTCGAACAGGTCGCCCACCGGCGCACTCCCCTTCCCCACCGTGGGCATGCCGCCCAGCAGGTCCAGCTGCCGCGCGGGCGTGGCCGGCACCGGCAGGCCCAGATAGCGGTAGCCCGTGTCGGTCAACATGCGCCCGCGCGGTGTGCGCTGCAACAACCCTTGTTGGATCAGGTAGGGTTCGATGGTTTCTTCCAGCACGTCCCGCTGTTCGCCCAGCGCCGCCCCCAGCGTCTCCACCCCTACCGGCCCGCCGCCATAATGGTCGGCGATGCAGGCAAGGTAGCGCCGGTCCATGGCGTCAAAGCCCAGCCGATCGACCTCCAGCCGCGTCAGCGCCCGGTCGGCGGCCTTGGCATCCACCACCTCCAGCCCATGGACGCCACAGATGTCCCGCACCCGGCGCAGCAGGCGGCCCGCGACGCGCGGCGTGCCCCGCGACCGGCGCGCCACTTCCAGCGCGCCTTCGTCCGTCATCTCGACACCCAGGATACGCGCACCCCGGCTGACGATCAGCTGTAACTCTTCCGGTTCATAGAACTGCATGCGCAGCGGAATGCCGAAACGCTCCCGCAAGGGACGGGTAATCAGGCCAGAGCGCGTGGTGGCGCCGACCAGGGTGAAGGGCGGCAGGTCGATGCGCACGCTGCGCGCCGCCGGGCCTTCACCGATGATCAGGTCCAGCTGGAAATCCTCCATCGCGGGATAGAGGATTTCCTCCACCGCCGGCGACAGGCGGTGGATTTCATCAATGAACAGCACGTCATGCGGCTGAAGGTTGGTCAGCAGCGCCGCCAGATCACCGGCCCGTGCAATGACGGGGCCGGAGGTGGCGCGGAAGCCCACATTCAGCTCCTTGGCGACAATCTGGGCCAGCGTGGTCTTGCCCAGGCCCGGCGGCCCGAACAGCAGCACATGGTCCAGCGCCTCACCACGCCCCTTGGCCGCCTGGATGAACAAAGACAGGTTTTCCCGCACCTGTTTCTGTCCGATGAACTCCCCCAGCGACAGGGGGCGGATGGAATTTTCGGTATTGGCGTCGCCGCCGATCCGATCCTGTTCCACCATGCGCTCAGGCTTTGGGGGGGCCGCCTCCGGCTTGGGTTTGCGGCTCACTGGCTCAGTTCCTTCAGGCCGGCCCGGATCAGGGCGGAGACATCGGCCTCACCGCCAAGGCTCTGGGCGGCCTTGTTCACGGCGGTGAACGCCTCGATCCGCTTATATCCAAGATTGACCAGCGCCGACACCGCATCCCCAACTGCCGTACTGACGGCGGGTTGTGCCGCCGTGCTTTGAACCTGTGTGGCCGCCACCGGGCTGGTGGCAAGCGTGGCCACCTTATCCTTCAATTCGTTCAAAATTCGGGCAGCCAGTTTCGGCCCCACCCCATCCGCCTCACACAGCGTCGTCTTGTCCTGGGCAGCAATGGCCGAGGTCAGGCGGTCGGGCGCCAGTACCGACAGGATGTTCAGCGCCACCCGCGCTCCCACGCCTTGAACCGTGGTCAGAAGGCGGAACCAGTCCCGCTCATTGATGTCGGCAAAGCCGTACAGCGCCATCTTGTCTTCCGACACCCACATTTCAGTATGGACCGAAACGGCATTGCCCGTACTGCCCAGCCGGCGCAGGGTACGGGTAGACGCGGAGATCAGATAGCCGACCCCGTTCACATCGATAATGGCCCAGTCCAGGCCTGTGCTGTCCAGCAGCCCGGACAATTTCGCGATCATGGGTTCACTCCCGCCTCGGGCACCAGCAATGGCAGGGCCGCAATGATGTCGGTATGGATGAAATCCTGGCCCTTGAACAGCAGGGGGGCGTTCAGGGTGCGGGCCAGCGCGTAAGAAGCGCAGTCGCAAAGGTTCAATTGGGCCGGATGCCCGCACCCCTTGCCGAACTGCCGGTACGCCTCAAATGCCGTCACCGCCTGAGCGGCATCGAACGAATGGACCGCAACCGGATAGAGCGCCATCATCCGGTTGAAGCGCTCAACCATCGACTGCCCCAGGCGGCGCAGGATCACGGTCTGTGCCTCGAACATGGTGATTGCCGACATGGCGAGTGCCGGTGCAGCAGCCATGGCGCTCGTATAAGTTTCGGCATCCGGCTCCGACAGGAGAATGGCCATCAGCGCGGAATTATCAACGATGATCGGCGCATTCAATCGAACGTCCCCCGCTCATTGTACCCGATGATCTCGTCAGGAGAACGCGGGTCCAACACGGGGGCCGACTGTATTTCCTTGATAAGGGCGTTGATCTTGGCCCAGCGAGCAGCTTTGGCCTGTTCATCTTCCGACGACAGCCGCTCCAGCCGCTCCCGCACGGCCTTGTGCATGGCCTCCGTCAGGCTTTCACCCGTCAGTTCGGCTAGGCGGCGGACATCCTTTTCCGCCTCTGGGGATTTGATGTTCAGCGCCATGGGATGGCCCTTTCTTCCTACTGGGGAAGAATTCTACACCATATGAACAAAACGGCAACGTATTACCGCCTGATCCCCAGGATGGCGTTGTCCACCTTGCGCCGCGTCTGGGCGTGGTGAGCGTGGCAGATAGCGACGGCGAGCGCATCGGCGGCGTCAGCGGTGGAGCGTTGGAAGCCCGGCAGCAGCATCTTTACCATATGCTGAACCTGCACCTTGTCAGCATGGCCGGTACCCACCACGGATTTCTTCACCGCCATAGGCAGATACTGCTCCACGGGCAGTCCGGCCTTGGCCGCGCTGAACAGGGCAATGCCGCGCGCCATGCCCAGTTTCAGGGTGGAGGATGGGTTGACGTTGGACAGTGTTTCTTCCACCGCCGCCTCGTCCGGCTGCCACTGCTCGATGACGGCGGCGATGCCTTCATGCAATTCCAGCAGCCGCTTTGCCAGATCGTCACCACTGTCGGTGTGGATGGTGCCGTCGGCCACATGGCTCAACCGGTTGCCGGCAGCATCGATGACGCCCCAGCCCAGATGGCGAAGACCGGGGTCCAGCCCCAGGATACGCACGGGAGCCTGTCCCGCCATGGTGGCCCCCCGGTCTTGCTTCAGTATCAGCTCAGCTTTTCCAGCAGCTCGGCCGGAATGTCGAAATTGCCCAGCACGGTCTGGACATCGTCATTATCTTCCAACACGTCCAGCAGCTTCAGCAGCGTCTGGGCCGTATCCTCTGCCGTGACAGGCAGCAGGTTCAGCGGCGTCCAGGTCAGCTTGGCACTTTCCGGTGCGCCGAACTTGGCTTCCAGCGCATCACGCACCTCACCCAGCGTGTCGGTGCCGGTGATGATGGAATGGCCATGCTCGTCGGACTGCACATCCTCCGCCCCCGCCTCGATGGCGGCTTCCAGCATGTCATCGGCAGACGCCACGCTGGCCGGATAGGTCACCTGACCAATACGGTTGAACATGAACGATACCGAATTGGTCTCGCCCAGCGAACCGCCGTGCTTGGTGAAGGCAGAGCGCACTTCCGATGCGGTGCGGTTGCGGTTGTCGGTCAGTGCCTCCACGATCAGGGCAATGCCGCCGGGGCCATAGCCCTCGTACCGCACTTCGTCATAGTTGGTGTCGTCGGCGCTGCCCGGAATGCCCATCTTGATGGCCCGGTCGATGCGATCCTTGGGCAGGTTCTGGGCGCGACCCGCCTGGATGGCGGCGCGCAGGCGGGGGTTCATGGCCGGGTCGGGCAGACCCGACTTCGCGGCGACGGTGATTTCGCGCGCCAGCTTGTTGAAGATCTTCGACCGCTTGGCGTCCTGCGCGCCCTTGCGATGCATGATGTTCTTGAATTGGCTATGACCGGCCATGGGGAACGCCTTGTTGTATCGTTTTGATATATGGGCTGAAACTGGCGGCTTGATACCACATTCCGCGCGCTTTGGGCACCCCTACCCGACGATGGAATAGCCGCCATCGATATATTCGATCCCACCGGTCACGGCCTTCGCCGCGTCGGATGCCAGGAAGGCCGCATAGGCCCCCACATCCTCAATGGTCACCTGATTGCGGATGGGTGCCCGTTCCGCCGCGCGGGTCAGTAGTTCGTCGAACCGGTCGATGCCGCTGGCGGCCCTTGTCTTCAATGGGCCGGGCGACAGGCTGTGGACCCGGATGCCCTGCGGACCGAGCTCCGCTGCGAGATAGCGGGTTACTGCCTCCAGCGCTGCCTTGACCGGTCCCATCAGATTATAATGCTCCACGACCTTTTCAGAGCCGTAGAAGCTGACATTCATCAGGCAGCCGCCATCCTTCATCAGCGGCTCGGCCAGCTTGGCCATACGGATAAAGGAATGGACCGACACGTCCATGGCCATCAGGAACCCATCGCGGCTGCTATCCACCACGCGGGCATGCAGGTCCTCACGCGGGGCGAAGGCAATGGAATGCAGCAGGAAATCCAGCTCGCCCCATTCCGCCTCCACCTTCTCGAACACGGTCTCCAGCTGCCCCGGCTCTCGCACATCGCAGGGCAGAAACAGGGAGGCCCCCAGTTCCTCGGCCAGCGGCCGCACATGCGGTTCCGCCTTTTCGTTCAGATAGGTGACGGCCAGATCGGCACCTTGCAGACGGAAGGCCTTGGCACAGCCATAGGCGATGGAGGCACCATTGGCGATGCCCACCACAAGGCCACGCTTGCCGGAAAGATCGAACAGAGCCATCACATACCCTCATCCCGCAATGCACAGTCACAGAGGGTGCGGTGGAACCGGCCTCCGATCAACCCCATATGGCGTTGCAGTACAGGGTAGGTCCCTGTCTTGTAACTGACCTGTATCAAGGTGGAACCCCGAAGAATCGCGGTCGGTGGACCTTGGCCGACGGCGGCAATCGGCCGATCATGCACAGTCCGTACAATGCCCCGGAAGGCAGGAAGTCCCGATGTTTGCCCGTGTCCTGATCCACACCACCCTGTTGCTGGCCCTTTGCGGTCCGGCATGGGCAGGTGCCGAGCTGCAAACGGGCGCGGAGATACGGCTGATCGCCCCGGTCAGCGATGATCTGGTTGCGGCGGGTCGCTCCATCTCCGTTGATGCGCCCGTGGCGGGCGATGTCGTGGCGGCGGGCCTCGACCTGCGCACCACAGCACCGATATCGGGCGATGCCCTGCTGGCCGGATTTGATCTCGCCCTCAAGGGCCCGATAGAGGGCGATCTGGCCGCCATCGGCTTTGACCTGACATTGCTGTCCGATGTGGCGGGCGATGCGTTGCTGAACGCAGGCGAGCTGACCATCGGCCCCACAGCCCGCATTGCGGGTGATCTGGTGGCCAATGGGAGCGAGGTGACGCTGTCCGGCCAGGTGGATGGCGACGCCCACCTGACGGGCGACCGCGTCATCGTGGCCGGTCGAGTGGCGGGCGATCTGGAGGTCACGTCGGGCATGCTGGAACTGCGTCCGGGGGCCACGATCCAGGGCGACCTGCGCCATAACGGCCCTATGGCCGTGGAAGTGCCGGCGGGGGTGGAGGTCGGCGGCACCGTCCGCCACCATTACCAGTCGGCACCCGATGACGGCCCCACGATCCTGGGCAGCCTGGGCAAGGCGCTGGCCCTGTTCCTGCTGGGTGTCGCGTTGCTTTGGCTGCTGCCGGGGCCGGTGTTGCGCGCGGCGGATGCCATGCCGCGCCACCCGTTGCGCCATCTGCTGCTGGGCGGGGCCATCCTGCTGCTGTCGCCGGTGCTGCTGGGCCTGCTGATGATCAGCGTGATCGGCATTCCGCTGGGCGTACTGATGCTGGGCCTGTGGCTGCTGGCCCTGCCCGTAGGCATCGTCATTACGGGGTTCGCCGTGGCGGTAATGATCAGACGGCGGGAATTGGGGCGGGAGCGGGAAACGGCGGCTCAACTGCTGCGCCGTTATGCCCTGGCCGCTCTCATCATGGCCGCCCTGCCCCTGGTTCCGGTTGCGGGCCTTTGCGCCCTGACCCTGATTGCCGCCATCGGCGTCGGCGCGCTGGCGGAAAATCTGCGCCATGGGCGGCGCGGGGGGCTGGCCGCCGGTTAACCGCGCGCCATGTCAGGGGCAACGCGCCTGACAGGACCATCATGCATCACAAGACCAACCTGCCGACCAAGACCTGTATCCAATGTGGCCGACCCTTTACCTGGCGGCGCAAATGGGCACGCGACTGGGAACAGGTGAAATACTGCTCCGACGCCTGCCGGCGCGGCAAGGTGCCGGACCGGACAGGCGGGGCCGCTGTTACTCCAGCCCGACCAGGGCGCGGGTGAAGCCTCTCGCCTCAAACGGGCGCAGGTCATAGACGCCCTCGCCCACGCCGATGGCGTGAACGGGCAGTTTGAACTTCTCTGCCAGCGCCACCAGCACGCCGCCGCGCGCCGACCCGTCCAGCTTGGTCAGGACAAGGCCGTTGATGGCGACCATGTCCTTGAACACCTCAATCTGGCTATGCGCGTTCTGGCCCGTGGTGGCGTCCAGCGTCAGCAGGGTGGTGTGCGGGGCCTCGGGGTTCAGCTTCTTGATGACGCGCACGATCTTGCGCAGCTCTTCCATCAGGCCGGCCTTGTTCTGCAACCGGCCCGCCGTATCGATCAGCAGCACATCCGCACCCGCCTTGGTGGCCTGTTCGACCGCGTCATAGGCCAGGCCCGCCGCGTCGGCACCCGTATCGCGCGCAACGACGGGACATCCCGTGCGTTCACCCCAGACTTTCAACTGCGCCACGGCGGCCGCACGGAACGTATCACCGGCGGCCAGCCAGACGGTTTTACCTTCATCCCGGAACTGGCGCGCCAGCTTGCCGATGGTCGTGGTCTTGCCGGTGCCGTTGACACCGACCAGCAGGATAATATGCGGCTTCTTGCCCGCGTCGATGACCAGCGGCTGGGCCACCGGCTCCACAATCTTCTGTAATTCGGTAGCGAGGTAATCCTTCACCTCTTCCGCCGAAACCTCCTTGCCGAACCGAGTTTTGGCCAGACCGGCGGTCAGGCGGGCCGCCGTGACAGGGCCAAGGTCGGCGCGGATCAGCAGCTCTTCCAGCTCCTCCAGCGCCTCATCATCCAGCTTTTTCTTGGTGAAGATGCCGGTAATGCCCTCGGTCAGACGGCTGGTGGATTTGGACAGGCCATCCTTCAGACGGGAGAACCAGCTTTTCTTTTCCGGCTGGTCTTCCAGTTCCGGGATAACCTCTGCCACCGGGGCAGGTGCCGGGGCGGCTACCGCAACGGGTTCGTCCTCTACCGCGACCGGCAGGGGTGCCGGCTCTACCGGCACCGGCACTGGCACCGGTTCCACGACAGGTGCAACAGCCGGAGTGTCGGTGGTCGGTTTCTTCTTGAACCAGTTCAGCATCAGTCGAGGACTCGCGCGGTCAGTTGGGTGCCGGCCACGCCGGTCATGGTGCAGCGGATAATCATTCCGGGCTCATAATGATCGGGAACCGCCACTTCGGCAAAGCCTTCATTACGGCCCAACCCCCGACGTTCAATCAATACGTTTGCAGAACGACCCACCTGTGATGCCAGATAACGGGCCACCTGCCCCTCTCCGGCGGCGCGCAGGCGGGCGGCGCGTTCCTTGCGGATCGGCCCTGGCACCTGTGGCATCTTGGCGGCGGGTGTGCCGGGGCGCGGGCTGTAGGGGAAAACATGCAGCCAGGTCAGGCCGCATTGTTCCACGATATCCAGGCTGTTCTGGAACATCTCTTCGGTTTCCGTGGGGAAGCCGGCGATGATATCGGCACCGAACACCATGTCGGGGCGCAGTGCCCGCGCCTTTTCGGCAAAGGCAATGGCATCGCCGCGCAGATGCCGGCGCTTCATGCGCTTCAGGATCATGTCGTCGCCGGCCTGAAGCGACAGGTGCAGATGCGGCATCAGGCGCGGCTCCTCGGCCACCAGACGCCAGAGATCGTCATCCATCTCCACAGCATCCAGCGATGACAGGCGCAGGCGCGGCAGATCGGGCACCAGTGCCAGCAGGCGGCGCACCATCTGGCCCAGCGACGGCTTGCCCGGCAGGTCGGCACCGTAAGAAGTGACATCGACGCCGGTCAGCACGACCTCATTATAGCCGCTGTCCACCAGGGCGCGGACCTGGGCCACAATCTCCCCCATCGGGACCGACCGGGAATTGCCGCGACCATAGGGGATGATGCAGAAGGTGCAGCGATGGTCGCAGCCATTCTGCACCTGCACGAAGGCCCGCGCCCGCCCCTCCATCCCCTGGATCAGGTGGCCGGCGGTTTCCTTCACGCTCATGATGTCATTGACGACGACGCGTTCGGCCTGCCCTGTGCCAAACTCAGCCCACGGCGCGGCGGTCAGCTTGGCGTCATTACCCAGCACATGGTCAACCTCGCCCATGCCCGCGAACTTTTCCGGGCTGACCTGCGCGGCGCAGCCAGTGACGATGATCTTTGATCCCGGTCGTTCGCGGCGCAGGCGGCGGATGGTCTGCCGCGCCTGCCGCTCCGCCTCCGCCGTCACGGCGCAGGTATTGACGATGACGACATCATCCAGCCCGGCTTGTCGCGCATGCGTGCGCATCACTTCGGACTCATATGCATTGAGGCGGCAACCGAACGTAACCAGCGTCGGCTCCCCCGCCCCGCCCGTCACTTCCGGCGGGCCGCCCTCGCCGCTTTCATGCACATGTTCGGCCTCGGCCAGACTGGTATCGACGCTCACAGCGTCTCTCCAATCATTTCGGGGCCCAACAGTTCAGGCCCCAGCGTCCCGGCAAAGGAGGTGGCGACCGGCCCGGTCATCAGGACATGACCATCGTCCCGCCATTCGATATGCAATACGCCACCATCCAGGGTGACGGAGACACGGCGCCCCTGCACCAGATCCCGGCGGATGGCGGCCACGCCAACGGCGCAGGCACCCGACCCGCAGGCATCGGTGATCCCGGCCCCGCGTTCCCAGACACGCATGCGCACCGACGCCGGGCCGGTGACGCTCACCACCTCAATGTTGGCGCGGTCGGGGAAGAAGGGATGGCGTTCCAGCTGCGGACCCCATTGGGTCAGGTCCACCGCCTCTGCGTCCGGCACGAAATGCACCGCATGCGGATTGCCCATATTGACGCCGACACCATCAGACAGCGGCCCGGCGGAGGCCGGCAGATGCAGGGTGTCGCAAGGTTCCGCCACGGGTATCTGCTGCCAATCCAACCGCGCCGGCCCCATATCGACCGTCACCGTGCCATCTTCATGCAGCCAGCAGCGCAGCAGCCCGGAAACCGTCTGGATCACCAGCTCATCCCGGCCCAAATCCCCCCCCACCAGCGAGGCAACGCAGCGCGTGGCATTGCCACAGGCCCCGGCCTCGCTGCCATCGGGGTTCAGGATGCGCATGAAGATGTCGGCCGCCTTGTCCTGCGGCGGTTCGATCAGGATCAACTGATCAAACCCCACCCCCCGGCGACGGTCGCCAATGGCGCGCGCGTGGGCCGCCGTCAGGGGGACAGGCTGGGTGCGGGCGTCGATGACCACAAAGTCATTACCAAGCCCGTGCATCTTCAAAAACGGTATCGTCATGACGCCTTATATAAGCCCCGGAGCCCGAGGCGTAAACGGCGGTGCGGACGGGGCGGGAATGCACGGGCGGCGTGGGGCGTGGACGCGGATTGAAACGCAACTGGATTAATGCAAGATTATGGAGATGCGCCACGGAGCATGACAATGCGGCCCCTTCAGAAGACTGAATCTGAGTTTGACTGGCCCCCCAGCGACCCAGCCGAACTTGCGGCGTTCAAGGCGGCGGTGGAGGAGGCGTTGGCCGATCCACGCGGAATTCCGCATGAAGAGGTGGTGGCTTGGCTAAAGCAAATTGAAGCCGGCAATTTTGATGCACCGATACCGGTCGCTCGTCTGTTGAGTTAAAGTGCCGATAGCAAAGAAAGTGGTCTGGCGCCCTGCCGCGCTGGCAGACCTGAGCCGATTGATCAGCCATATCGCGAAGGACAATCCACACGCTGCTGCAAGGATATCCAAGCGTTTGCGACAAGCCGCTGAGCAACTACCGGACTTCCCGTACCGGGGCCGGATTGGCACGATCCCCGACACACGCGAGTTGGTAACAGTTCAACCCTACATTATTGTGTATCGGGTGTTGACAGATGAAAACTCGTTAAATGTGTTGCGCATCTGGCACGCCGCGCAATACCGGCAGGAAAATGAATAGGCCCGCTCCCTACCGCTTGCCCTCAATCACCTTGAACCCATCAGCCTCCGCCACTGTGCGGCGGGATTTGAAGTGCTTGTCCACCACCGCCTCATAGGGCAGATGCTTGTTGGCGACCAGCAGCATGGTGCCGCCGCTGCCCAGCGCTTCTGAGGCGCGGGTGATGAACTGGCTGCCGAGCGTCACGTCGGTGGCTTTGCCGGCATGGAAGGGCGGGTTGGTGATGACCCAATCGAAGCGGCCGCGCGGCAGGCCCGTCGTGACATCGGCCCAATGGTATTTCAGGACCGTACCCCCCGCCAGCGGGGCCACATTGACAGCAGCAGCCGCCAGCGACGCGGCATCGGCCTCATACAAATCCAGTCCCGTCACCCGGCCCGGTGCGGCGCGCAGCAGTTCGGCAGACAGATAGCCCCAGCCCGCCCCCAGATCGGCCACCCGTCCCCGGATAGCCCCCGGAAACTGGGCCGCCAGCAGGCGCGACCCGATATCGATCTTGTTCCAGCCATGCATGCCGGGACCGGCGGTAAAGCCGGTGGCGGCCACGGGGCGCACGGCCCCGCCCGCCCGCCAATCGGCCAGAACAGCGGGTGCCTCGCCGGCACCCTTGCGCCACCAGAAGACGCGGGCATGGTATTTGGACAGGCTTTCCACCTCCCCAAAGGCCCCCTTCACCGCCTTCATCAAGCTGGTGACGCCGGTATCATTGTCGCCCGAACAGACCAGCAGCCCGCCCACGGGCAAGGCGTCCCAGGCCTGGGCGATGCTGGCCAGGCTTTCGGCCTTGTGCTTGGTCATCAGGCAGAGACCCGCCTGATACTCGCCGTCGGGCAGGCTCTGCATGACGCGGAAGCCGCTCGCCGTCAGCGCGTCATGCGCGGGCTTGAAGCCGGTGACGCAGGTCAGCGCCCGAAAGCCGGGCGGCAACTCGGCATCGGCCTGCACATTCAGGATGAAGCCCGACACCGGCAAGGGCAGCATGCCGGCGGCGAACGGGTGGTGGAGGGCTTTGGCGATCGACATGGCCGAACGCGTAACCCATCCGCCCGCCGGTGTCGAGTGGCGTGACCGCGCGCGCGAAACCGTGTAGCAAAGGGCCACTTCATCAACGCCACCGGCCATCATGAGCAAACCTGTCTCCCGCCAGTTCGCCACCTTCGCCCTGATCGGCGTCGGCGGCCTGTTTGTCGATATGGCATCGCTGGCCGTGACCCTGCATCTGTTGGGCCTTGATCCCTATGGCGGGCGCGTCTTCTCCTATCTGATGGCCGCCACCTTCACCTGGTACATGAACCGGAAATTCACCTTTACCGGCGTCAGCCGGCGCGGGGCTATCCGGCAATGGGCGCGGTTCCTGGCGGCCAATGCCGTGGGCGCGGTGGTGAATTACGGCGTCTATGTCCTGGTGCTGAAGGTCGGCCCCTGGGTGATTGCCGGCATCGGCCTGTGGCCGGAGGCACTGACGGCCCTTCTTCCCTATGCTGGCGTGGCGGCGGGCAGTGTTTCGGGGCTGGTTTTCAACTTTGTCTTGTCGAAGAAGCTGGTCTTCCGCAACGCCTGATGTGACCGGGCACATCCATAAGACAGAGGGCGCAAGCCACCGGTGGCGGACCCGTTTGTGCCCATGCTATGCATGCTTCAATAACAAGGGGTTCGGGGAGCTTTTTCACACATGCCATCGGCACGGTTCTATCGCTGGATGACCTGGGGCATGACCCTGGCGCTGGCAACCG
Source organism: Niveispirillum sp. CC-CTL257 (assembly GCF_059489915.1). Lineage (NCBI taxonomy): Bacteria > Pseudomonadati > Pseudomonadota > Alphaproteobacteria > Rhodospirillales > Azospirillaceae > Niveispirillum > Niveispirillum sp. CC-CTL257. Next base: position 695,501 of record NZ_JCAJXE010000001.1, on the reverse strand, counting down.
GTGCCGGTGCCGCGCTGTGGCAGGAAAGCCGGACCTCCGCCTTGCAATCGGAAGTGCTGGCCCGGTTCGGGCGGGACCTGACTTGGCGGGTGGAACCCGGCCCCAACCCCGATATCCGCTTTCCGGGCCAGGGGCCCTATGATGCCCGCCTGGGATACGCCTCCCTGCCCAGCTTTGTGGAGCGGCTGGTGGCCGCCGATTACCGTGTGGATTTACAGGCAAGGCCCAGCCAGCAGCTACGCGACTACATGGATTTCGGCGGCTTCGCGCCGTACCCGGAGAAGACGTCCGGCGGCCTGTCCATCCGCGATCAGATGGGCAATCCCCTGTTCGACGCGCGTTATCCCGAACGCACCTATGCCGGGTTTAACGAGGTGCCGAAGCTGGTGGCGGAGACCCTGTTGTTCATCGAGAACCGGGAATTGCTGGATAATACCTACCCCAACCGCAACCCGGCGGTGGAATGGGACCGGTTCGGTCTGGCGCTGATCAACATCCCCCTGAAATTCATCGACCCGGACAGCCCGCGCGCCGGCGGCTCCACCCTGGCCACCCAGATCGAGAAATACCGGCACTCACCGGAGGGGCGGACGGGCAGCGGGGTGGAAAAGCTGCGGCAGATGATGTCGGCCTCCGTCCGCGCCTATAAGGGCGGGCCGGACACGACGCGGGTGCGCCATCAGATCCTGGTGGATTATCTGAACTCCACCCCGCTTTCCGCCCGCCCCGGCGTGGGGGAGGTCAACGGCTTGGGCGATGGTCTTTGGGCCTGGTACGGCACCGACTTTGCGGTCGCCAACCGCATCCTGCGCGGTATGCCCCGGACCGAGGAGGATTTGCAGGTCCAGGCCGTGGTCTATAAGCAGGTGTTGAGCCTGCTGCTGGCCCAACGCCGGCCATCGGCCTATCTGGGGGCCAATGGTCGTAAGGCGCTGAACGATCTGGCCAATATCCACCTGACCCTGCTGGAAAAGGCGTCCGTCATCTCCGCCCCCCTGGCCGATGCCGCCCGCTTCTTCCCCCTGCGCTTCAAGGACGCGCCGCCGGATATCCCGGAGCCGAGCTTTGTGGAGCAGAAGGCCACCAACGCCATCCGTGCCCGCCTTCTGGGCATGTTGGGTGTGCCCAGCCTTTATGCGCTGGATCGGCTCGACCTTGCCGTCGATACGACCCTGGACCAGCCGACCCAGGCGCGGGTGACAGAGACGCTGAAGAAGCTGGCCGATCCGGGGCAGGCGGCGGCCTTGGGCCTGGTCGGTGACCGGCTGTTGAACAATGCCGACCCGGCCCGCATCGTTTATTCCGTGACCCTGTTCGAACGCACGGCCGAGGCCAATCTGGTCCGCGTCCAGGTGGATACGCTGCCACAGCCGCTGGATTTGAACGAGGGGGCCAAGCTTGACCTTGGTTCCACGGCCAAGCTGCGCACGCTGGTCACCTATCTGGAGATCATCGCCCGGCTGCATGCCCGCTACATCACGCGCGAAACCTATGAGCTGGAGGCGGCAGCCCTGGAGGCGCCCGACCGGCTGACGCAATGGGTGTTGCGCACCATGGCGGCCAATCCCAGCATCGGCATCGCGCCCCTGCTGGACCTCGCCATGGAGCGGGAATATTCGGCCAGCCCTGCCGAACGCTTCTTCACGGGCGGCGGCCTGCACAGTTTCGGGAATTTCGACGACAAGGATGATGGCAAGGTCATCACCGTGTCGGAGGCGTTCCGGCATTCGGTCAACCTCGTTTTCATCCGCATGATGCGGGATATCGTGAACCATTACATCGCCGAGGGGCCGGACAGCCGCGACGATCTGATGGATGATCCCCGCCACCCGGCCCGCCGCACCTATCTGGCACAGTTCGCCGATCAGGAAGGCAGCGCATACCTCAACAAGTTCTGGTCCGACTATAAAGGGCTGGAGCCGGAGGCCGCGCTCGACAAGCTGGCCAAGCGCATCCGGGCCACGCCCGACCGGCTGTCGGTCATTTTCCGCTCCGCCCTGCCCAACGCCACGGCGGAGGATCTTGGCATCTTCCTGAACCGCCACATGCCCGCCGGCGGCCCGCCGGAGGCACAGGTGAAGGCGCTGTTCGACCGCTACAATCCCGACAGCTGGTCGCTGAACGACCGGGGCTATATTGTCGGCGTGCATCCGCTGGAACTGTGGCTGGTGGGATATCTTCAGGACAGCCGGCAGGCGCAGCGCGGGGAGATGCTGAAGGACAGCAGCGTTCCGCGTCAGGAAAGCTACAAATGGCTGTTCACGTCCCGGTCCAAACAGGCGCAGGACACACGCATCGGCATCGTGCTGGAGGAAGAGGCGTTCAACCGCATTCATGAGGAGTGGACGCGCCTTGGCTATCCGTTCGGCAGCCTGATCGCCAGCTACGCCACCTCCATCGGCAGCTCCGCCGACCGGCCCGGTGCCTTGGCGGAACTGATGGGCGTCATCCTGAATGATGGCGTGCGCCTGCCTACCCTGCGCGTCGGCCGCCTGCATTTCGCCACCGGCACACCCTATGAGACCAGCTTCGTGCCGGCCAAGCTGCTGGATGGGGCGGAGCAGGTGATGGAGCCGGCGGTCGCCCGCGTGGTCCGCCGTCACCTGCGCGACATCGTGGATAATGGCACCGCGCGCCGCGTGAAAGGTGCCTTCACATCCGCCGATGGCGGGGAAATGCCGATCGGTGGCAAGACCGGTACCGGTGATCACCGCTTCGAACGCTATGGTCCGGGCGGCGTGGTGTTGGAAAGCCGCGTCGTCAATCGCACCGCCACCTTCGTCTTCTATATCGGCGACCGTTTCTTCGGGGTCATCACCGCGCATGTGCACGGGCCGGAGGCGGCGGAATATCGCTTCACGTCGGCCCTGCCCTCACAGCTGCTGAAGATACTGGCCCCTGCCCTGAACCCGCTGCTGAACGCCGAGACGCAGACGGCGGAGCGGGGGCGGTAGGCACACGACCTCACCTACGTCCACCCCACCCTTTCGGCCATCCCCTTTATCCACATCATTCACAGGCAAAGACCCCTTTCCCCCGCCGCCCATTGTGCTAGCTTACGGCCTCCACCCCCCATATCTAGTGCTGGTGCCATGTCCCTGCTGACGCCGAACCCGGTTTACAAGCCTTTCCGCTACCCCTGGGCCTACGAGGCCTGGCTGACGCAGCAGCGAATCCATTGGCTGCCGGAGGAAGTGCCGCTGGCCGATGACGTCAAGGACTGGCGCAATAACCTGACGGACGGTGAGCGGAACCTGCTGACGCAGATTTTCCGATTCTTCACCCAGGCCGATGTCGAGGTGAATAATTGCTACATGCGCAATTACAGCCGCGTGTTCCAGCCGACCGAGGTCTGCATGATGCTGGCCGCCTTCTCCGCCATGGAGACGGTGCATATTGCGGCCTATAGCCACCTGCTGGACACGATCGGCATGCCCGAGGTTGAGTACTCCGCCTTCCTTCATTACAAGGAGATGAAGGATAAGTACGACTATATGCATGAGTTCAATGTCGACAGCAAAAAGGACATCGCCAAGACCCTGGCGGTGTTCGGTGCCTTCACCGAGGGCCTGCAGCTGTTCGCCAGCTTTGCCATCCTGATGAACTTCCCGCGCTTCGGGAAGATGAAGGGCATGGGCCAGATCGTCACCTGGTCGGTGCGCGATGAAAGCCTGCATACCCAGTCGATCATCCAGCTGTTCAAGACCTTCATCAGCGAGAACCCCGAGATCTGGGACGAGGATTTCCAGCGCGAGCTTTACGTCGCCTGCGAAACCATCGTTCATCACGAGGACGCCTTCATTGATCTGGCGTTCGAGATGGGGGCCGTGAAGGGCATGGACGGTGAGGATGTGAAGAAATACATCCGCTACATCGCCGACCGCCGTCTGGCACAGCTGGGCCTGCAGCCCATCTATAAGACCGAGAAGAACCCCCTGCCCTGGATGGACGCCATCCTGAACGGCGTGGAACACACCAACTTCTTCGAAAACCGCGCCACCGAATATTCCAAGGCCGCCACCAAGGGCAGCTGGGAAGAAGCGTTCGGCGATTGATGATCCGGTCGGCGGGGGATGCGACAATCATCGGCCCCCGCCCGCCTGTCTTTCCCGACATATTACAGTTGATGAAAACAGCCTTCGCTGTTGCCCCCCGCCTGTCTTTCCCCTACATTCAAACAAACGTTTGAGAAGCGGCCGGCACGATCCGGCGCGTGCATTGGGGAGGGAATGATCATGGTGGGACGCCTGCAGGACAAGATCGTCCTGATCACGGGGGGCGCTTCGGGCATCGGGCTGGCCACGGCGCGCGCGGCCCTGCGCGAGGGCGCCAGGGTGGTGGTCACCGATCGCAATGTGACGGGTGGCGAGGCTGCCATCGCCGAACTGGGCGACAGGGCGGAGTTCCTGGCCCAGGACGTGACCAAGGAAGACCGCTGGGTCGAGGTCATCGGCCATGTGGTCCAGAAATATGGCCGGCTGGACGGTCTGGTGAACAATGCCGGCTGCGGCTCCCTGCATAATATCGAGGATGAGACGCTGGAAGGCTGGCGCTTCGTTCATGCGGTCAATGTGGAAAGCACCTTCCTGGGCTGCAAATACGCCATCAAGGCCATGAAGCAGACGGGCGGCGGCTCCATCGTCAATGTCTCCTCCGTCGCGGGCCTGTCGGGTGCCGCCGACCTTGCCGCCTATTGCTCTGCCAAGGGGGCGGTGCGCCTGCTGACCAAGTCGGTCGCTATGTGGTGTGCGCAGCAGAAATATGAAATCCGCTGCAATTCCATCCACCCGTCCTTCCTGTACACGCCGTTGGTGCAGCAGATGATCGACGTGGCGCCCGACCCGGAAAAGATGCGCCGCCGGCTGGAGCGCACGGCCCCGCTGGGCCGCATGGGCAAGCCGGAAGATGCCGCCAACATGGTGCTGTTCCTGCTGTCGGACGAAAGCCCGTTCGTGACGGGGGCCGAATTCGCCGTCGATGGCGGCACCACCGCACAATAATTTGCGTCCCTCAGTCGCCGGCCTCCAGCGGTCGGGAACGACCCGCTGGGCTTGCCTTGAAACCATAAGGAAGAACACCTCATGACCACGCATCCCCTGTTCGACCTGTCCGGCAAGGTGGCCCTGATCACCGGGTCCTCGCGCGGGATCGGCAAATCCATTGCCCAGGAATATGCCCGCGCCGGGGCCAAGGTCGTCATCTCGTCGCGCAAGATCGATGCCTGCAACCTGGTGCGCGACGAGATTGTGGCGGCGGGTGGCGAGGCCATCTCTGTCGCCTGCAATATCGGCCGCAAGGAGGATTTGCAGGCCCTGGTCGATGCCACGCTGGCGCAATGGGGCCGCATTGACATCCTGGTCGCCAATGCCGCCATCAACCCCGTCTATGGCCCGCTAGCCAGCGTCAGCGATGATGCCTGGGACAAGATCATGGGGTCGAACCTGCGCAGCACCTGGCAGTTGTGCAACATGGTGATCCCCGGCATGGCGGAGCGTAAGGACGGGTCAGTGATCATACTGTCCTCCATCGCCGGCCTGCGCGGCAATCCGGTGATCGGTGCCTATGGCGTGTCAAAGGCGGCGGAAGCGGCCCTGGTGCGTAATCTGGCGGTGGAACATGGCCGCGCCAATATCCGCGTCAACGGCATCGCACCCGGCATTGTGGAGACGGATTTCGCCAAGGCCCTTACCGACAATCCCGACATTGCCAAGGCCGTGATGCGCCGCGCGCCGCTGGGCCGCTTTGGAAAGCCCGAAGAGATTGCCGGCGTCGCCCTGATGCTGGCGGCCCCCGCCGGTGCCTTCGTCACGGGACAGTTGCTGGTGGCCGATGGCGGTGCGACCATCGCCGATCCCACGATCCTGTAAGCGGGGCCCGGACATGAACGAAGGCAAGGGCGCGGCCGTCCTGATCGATGTGCTGCCGCAGCACCGGTTCGATGAAGCGGCACTGGACACCTATCTGTCCGCCCACCTGGACGGGTTCCAGGGGCCGGCCCTGGTGCAGCAGTTCCAGGGCGGGCAGTCCAACCCCACCTTCCTGATCACCGATGCATCCGGCGCGCGCTTCGTGCTGCGCAAGAAGCCGCCGGGCAAGCTGCTGCCCAGCGCGCATATGGTGGAGCGGGAATTCCGCGCCATGCGGGCGCTTGCCGGCAGTGCGGCACCCGTACCCAATGCCCGCCTGCTGTGCGAGGATGCGGGCATCATCGGCACGCCCTTCTATGTGATGGACCATATTGACGGGCGCGTCCTGTCGGATGTGGCGCTGGACGGGTTCAGTGTTACCGACCGGGCCGCCATCTATGACGGCATGAATGCCACGCTGGCGGCATTGCACAGCGTGGACTGGCGGGCGGCGGGCCTGTCGGATTTCGGCAAGCCAGAGCAATATATTCTGCGGCAGGTCGAGCGCTGGTCGAAGCAGTTCGTGGCCACCAAGGGCGACAGCGATATTCCGGCCATGGAACGGCTGATGGAGTGGCTGCCGCGCGCCGTGCCGGCGGGGGAAGAGGTCACCATCGTGCATGGTGATTTCCGTCTGGGCAACCTGATGCTGCACCGGACGGAGCCCCGTGTTGTCGCCATCCTGGATTGGGAACTGGCGACCCTGGGCCACCCCCTGCCCGACCTGGCCTATAATTGCATGGCCTACCACCTACCGGCGGGCATTAAGCAGTTTCCGGGGCTGAAGGGCATCGATCTGGCCGGGACGGGCATCCCGTCAGAGGCGGATTATGTCGCCGCCTACTGTCAGCGCACCGGACGGGCCGGCATCCCCGACTGGCCCTATTATCTTGCCTTCGCCTTCTTCCGCATCGCCGCCATCTGCCAGGGTGTTTATGCCCGCGCCCTGGCCGGCAATGCCGCCGACCGCAAGGCCCTGGCCTATGGCGAGGTTGCACGGGCAGCGGCGGGGACAGGCTGGCGGTTCGTGTCGGACAAGGTTTCCTAACAACGATTGGCAATGCGGATCGGTGCAGATTCCGCATTGCCAACGACACTCCACAATGCTACAGACTGTAGCACTATGAACGATAGCGCTACACAAGATCACAATCCGTCGGACCTGGGCGATCTTGAAAGAGAGATCATGGACCTTGTCTGGCGGCGCGGGCCCGTCAACGCCGATGCGGTGCGAGAGATGCTCAGCCGCCCGTTGAAGGAGTCCACGGTTCGCACCGTCCTGAAGCGTCTGGAGGAGAAAGGATATCTCACCCATGACGTGGAGGGCCGGACCTTCATCTATCGCGCCGCCGAGGGGCGCGACCGCGTGGCCGCGCGTGCCGTGAAACGCATCGTCGACTGGTTCTGTGGCGGGTCGGCGGAGGATGTGGTCGTCGGCATGGTCGAAACCGACATGCTGTCGCCCGAACAGCTTCAGGCCCTGGCCGAGAAGATCGATAAGGCCCGCCGAAAGGAGAAATGATGCTGTCCTTGCTGCTGGAGGCGGCCCTGCGGTCGGCCGTGCTGATGGGGTTGGCCTGGGGCGTCCTTCGGCTGCTGCGGGTGACCAACCCGTTCACGCAGATGGCCGTCTGGGTCGGGGTCCTGGGCTTTTCGCTGATCATGCCGGTCCTGATGCGGCTGGCACCGGCAGAGGCGCTGGTGGTGCCGATGGATGGCATCCGGCTGTGGCTGCGGCCTGCCGTGGCGCTGATGGGGACGGCGCCGACGGGGGCGACGGCGGCGGGGCCTGTGGAGATCGACCGGCTGGCCTGGGTGGACTGGGGCACCCTGGGATTTACGCTCTACATGACCGTGACGGGTGGGATGCTGCTGCGTCTGGCGGCGGGCACCCTGATCAGCCTGCGGCTGCGCAATGCGGCGATGGCGCTGTCCGCCGCCTGGACGCAGGGCCGCGACGTGCGGGTGTCCGACCGGATCACCGTACCGCTGACCATCGCCGGGACCATCTTGCTGCCACCCGATCACGGTCGCTGGACCGACGCCAAGCGCCGGGCCGTCCTGGCGCACGAAGCCTCGCATGTTGAACGGGGTGATTATTACACGCTGCTTATCGCCACCTTTCACCGGGCTGTCTTCTGGTTCAGCCCGGCTGCCTGGTGGCTCAATAACCATCTCGCTGAGCTTGCCGAGGCCAACAGCGATACCGACGCTCTTGAACAGATGGAGGATCGCTTGAATTACGCAGAAATCCTGGTGGAGATGGCCGCAAAGGCTCGCCGCCTGCCCGCCGGTCTGGCCATGGCCCGCCCTGCCACCGTTGCCACCCGTGTTGACCGTATCCTGCAAGGTGGTGCCCTGCCGCTCAGGATGAATGCGCGGCGCTGGGCACTGGTCCTGGCCCTGCTGGCCCCTGCCGCCATGGCTACCGCCGGCACGACCGGCGTGGACACGGTCGATCCCATGGTGGCCGAACGCATGACCGAACAGCAGAAGCCGCGCAAAGCCATCGCCATGGACCCGGCGGCCTATGACAAGTTTGTGGGCTATTACGAGATGCCCTTCGCCACGGGCCGACCCATCAAGGTCTATCGCGACGGCACCCGCTTCATGGCCAATGTCATCGGCCAGAACCCGATGGAGTTCCTGCCCGAAAGCCCGACCAAGTTCTTCGCCAAGGATATGCCCATGCAGGGCAGCTTCCAGATGGATGCGGCGGGCAAGGTGACGGGTGTGGTTCTGCACCAGAACGGCCATGAACTGCCGGCCCCGCGCATCGACGATGCCACCGGCAGGGCGCTGGAAACGGCCCTGGCGAACCGGGTGAAGTCCAACAAGCCCCTACCCGGCAGTGAAGCCGCCCTGCGTGCCCATATCGCCCAGATCAAGGCCGGCAAGATCGACCGGGACAGCATCATCGCCGACCGCGCCGATGGCGTGATCGCGGTACTGCCCAAGATCCAGAAGGAGATGCTGCCGCTGGGTGAGTTGAAGGGCCTGGAGTTCCGGCGCGTGGATGAAGGCGGCATGGACGTCTATCGCGCCACCTATGAAAAGGGCGTCCGCGACTGGTGGGTCCTGGTCACGCCCGAAGGAAAGCTTGACAGCATGTGGTTCGGCCCAGCCGCTTAACCCTCGATCCCCATCGACGTGAAACGGCTGTACCTTGGGCGCCCCCGAAAACGGGGCGCCCTTTTTTTATTCGCACGCTGTCGGATCAACGCATGCTGGCCCGTCCTATGGGCGTGCAGGGACCCTTTGACGGAGAGAAAATCATGACCAGCGTGAAACAGCATCTGTGGTTTGAAAAGGATATGGAAGCAGCGGTGCTCTTCTATACCAGCCTGATCCCCGGTTCGGCCCTGCACTGGATCACGCCCCTGCCCGCCGAAAGCCCCAGCGGCCCCGCCGGTTCCGTCCGCATTGCGGCCTTCGCGCTGGGCGGGCAGGACTATATGGCGATTGATGCCGGCCCCATGGAGCCGTTCAACCACGCCTTCTCCATCATCGTCGAATGCGATGATCAGGCGGAGATCGACCGGCTGTGGGCTGCCCTGTCGGCGGGCGGTGCCGTGGAACAATGCGGCTGGCTGCGCGACCGCTGGGGCCTGTCCTGGCAGATCGTGCCCAAGCGTCTGGGTGAACTGATGATGGGCGACCCGGCGCAGAGCAAGCGCGTGGCCGACGCCATGCTGAAGATGGTGAAGTTCGACATTGCGGGGCTGGAGGCGGCGGCTGAAGCGGGTTGAGAGCAGGATATTGCCGTAGGTCAGGTCGAGGGCGTCAGCCCGAGCCCTGACAGCAAAGGATCGAAGGCCATGTCTGTCAGGGCTCGCCTCCGGCTCGACCTGACCTACGGTATTGCCCCCGGCCCCTTATTCCTGGCACGCTGGCGTCAAAGACCAGGGGGGAATAATGACCGCAGCTGCCAAGCGTATCGGAATCCTGACCAGCGGCGGCGATTGCGCCGGCCTGAACGCCGTGATCCGCGCCGCCGTCCACCGCGCCGCCCATTATGGATGGGAGGTGGTGGGGATCGAAGATGGGACGCAAGGGCTGCTGTCCCGGCCCGTGCGCTATGTGAACCTGGATGTGAACCGCGTCGATGGTGCCATGATGCGCCAGGGCGGCACCATCCTGGGCACCACCAACAAGGGCGATCCCTTCGCCTATCCCATGGCGGACGGGTCCAAGAAGGACCGCAGCCAGGAGATTATCGGGGGCCTGCGCGAACTGGGCGTGGACAGCCTGATCGGCATTGGCGGAGACGGGTCCATGGCCATCCTGCGCAAGTTGGCCCATATCGGCGGGATCAAACTGATCGGCATTCCCAAGACCATCGACAATGATCTGGGCATCACCGAAATGTCGGTGGGCTTCGATACAGCGGTGGCCGTGGCGACCGAGGCGCTGGATCGGTTGCAGCCGACTGCCGCTAGCCATGCCCGCGTCATGGTGCTGGAGGTGATGGGCCGCGATGCCGGCCATATCGCCCTGTCGGCGGGCATTGCCGGCGGTGCTGATGTCATCCTGCTGCCGGAACTGCGCTGGTCGGTGGCGGGCGTGGCGGACAAGATCAAACGGGTTCAGGCTGGCGGGCGCAATTTCGCTCTGGTCGTGGTGTCGGAAGCCGCCAAGACCATGGAGGGCGGCACCTCGCAGCAGGAATTCACCGATGGGCAGAAGCGCTACGGCGGCATCGGCAATTATGTCGGCCACCTGATCGCGGAGGCAACCGGGGCCGAAACCCGCGTCACCGTCCTGGGCCATGTGCAGCGCGGCTGCCCGCCCGGCCATAATGACCGCGTTCTAGCCTCGGCCTTCGGCGTGGCGGCGGTCGATCTGCTGGCCGAGGGCAAGAGCGACCGTCTGGTCGCTTGGTCCAACCGCCGCGTTATCGACATCCCGATTGAGGATGCGATTGCCACCTATGCCGCCGTGGACACCGACGGCACCCTGGTGAAAACGGCGCGGGGCCTGGGGATTTACGTGGGCGGGGCCTGACACGACCCCTTTGTTGACCTGCCGGGGCGTGCTGCACAAACATCACGCTCCGGCTCTTCCATCAAACTTTATCAAATCTCCCCTTCCCAGCCCCCACCGGTTGGCGCATAAAGAAGTGCAAACTCATAGGAGCTTGCACAGTGATTTCATCCAAAAATTCGACCCGTGATCCGTCGGTGCAGACTTTCGCCGACGCCGATGGTGCTTATGCCCGTGTCCGGGCGCTGTATGATCAGTCTGTTGAATATCTGCGTGACCGGTTTTCCGCCTTTGCCCGTGGCGAGGAACTGGGCGGGCGTGTCCGCGCGTGCTACCCCTTCGTTCAGATCCGCATCGACAGCGAACCGCGCATCGACAGCCGCTTGGCCTATGGTTTCGTCCATGGCATGGGTACTTTCCGCGCGACCATCACCCGTCCCGACCTGTTCGACCATTACCTGCATCATCAGCTGAGCCTGCTGGTCAAGAACCATGGCGTGCCCCTGGAAGTGGGCGTCAGCGACGCGCCCATCCCCATCCAGTTCGCCTACCCGGAAGGCATGCATGTCGAAGGCGACCTGACGCCGGAGCGGCTGTATCAGCTGCGCGATTATTTCGACCTGCCCGATCTAGTCTATATGGATGACAGCATCGTCAACGGCACGCACATCACCCCGCCGGGTGCGCCGCGCCCCCTGGCACTGTTCACCGCCCCGCGTGTGGATTACAGCCTGCATCGGTTGAAGCATTACACGGCGACCAAGCCCGACCATTTCCAGAACTATGTCCTGTTCACGAACTATCAGTTCTACATTGATGAGTTTGTGCGCCGGGGCCTGGAGATGATGGAACCGTCCGACGATCCGGCCACCCAGGCCTATCGCCGCCAGTATGAGGCATTCATCGAGCCGGGCGACCACATCACCTGGAACCAGGCGGTTCATCCGGGCAAGGAGCCGACAGGCCAGAAGGTGGCGCGCCTGCCGCAAATGCCCGCCTACCACCTGAAGCGCAAGGACGGCAACGGCATCACCATCGTCAATATCGGCGTCGGCCCGTCCAACGCCAAGACGATCAGCGACCATATCGCCGTCCTGCGCCCGCATGTCTGGCTGATGCTGGGCCATTGCGCCGGCCTGCGCGACACGCAGAAGCTGGGCGATTATGCCCTGGCCCACGGCTATGTCCGCGACGACAAGGTGCTGGATGCCGACCTGCCGACCTGGGTCCCCGTCCCGGCCCTGGCCGAGGTGCAGGTGGCGCTGGAGGACGCGGTGGAGGAAGTGACCGGCCTGAAGGGCTGGGAACTGAAATCCATCATGCGTACCGGCACCGTTGCCACCATCGACAACCGCAACTGGGAACTGCGCGACCATAGCGAGCCGGTGCAGCGGTTCAGCCAGTCGCGCGCCATCGCGCTGGATATGGAATCGGCCACGGTCGCCGCCAACGGCTTCCGCTTCCGCGTGCCCTACGGCACCTTGCTGTGCGTGTCGGACAAGCCGTTGCATGGCGAGATCAAGCTGCCCGGCATGGCCAACCATTTCTACCGCGCCCGTGTGGACCAGCATCTGGCCATCGGCATGCGCGCCATGGAAATGATGCGCGACACGGGCCTGGAACGGCTGCACAGCCGCAAGCTGCGCAGCTTTGCGGAGGCGGCGTTCCAGTAACATTGAGAGAAGCCGCTGGCCACATCTTTGAGCTAGCGGCTTCTCCCTAGTTTTTCTTCTCGTCTGGAGGAATTGTTATAAACGATTCCTGCTCTTTCCAATTTCCGGCCTCACCTTCAAACAGAAGACGAAGTACAGATCTATTGTCATGCAATTTATAATCCACCTTTACTGCATCAGAAAACCCACACATATTTAAACCCAAGCATATTGTAAAGAAACAAAAACACCATATTGCTATTGGTCCTGATGCACCCCTAAGCTTTACCGTAAATAACTCCAAATCAATTTTCCCGGATGTTATCTGAAAACACATCACCAACATAAATGATATGGCAGCAGAGAATACACCTGCAACAATAGGCAGAAATGAAGGGTGAACGGGAGAGTTAAAGTACAGCCGGACACCATAAATAAATGAGACACCAAACATTATCCACAAAAATAGATAGAATGTATTTACAGCTGCTCTCCTCTGCCGGACGCTCATTTCATCTATCTGCGCCGGAGATGCTCCAGGCGTAATTTGATCAGTCATTTCCCCTCTCCACGCACACATACGGAAGATAGAAAATAATACCAAAGCTAGTATTACTGTCAATTGGTCATATTACCAAAATAGATCGATTTTCTGAGCCACTTTAGATTAGCTACGCCGTCCACCGATCAGAAACTCCTTATTCCCCTCCGGCCCCGTGATCGGGCTCTCGACCACGCCCAGAACCGTCCAGCCCGCCTGCCCCGCCAGCCAGGCCTGGATGCGGTCGCAGACCTCCTGGTGCAGCTCCGGCTCCCGCACCACGCCGCCCTTACCGACGCGGCCCTTACCCACTTCGAACTGCGGTTTGATCAGGGCCACCAGATAGGCGCCCGGCTTGGTCAGGGCCATGGCGGCGGGCAGCACGGTTTCCAGGCCGATGAAGCTGGCATCGCAGACCACGATGTCGACGGGATCGGGAATGATCTCCGGTGTCAGGTGGCGGGCGTTGGTTTTCTCCAGCACCACCACCCGCTCATCCTCCCGGATTTTCCAGGCCAGCTGGCCATGCCCGACATCGACGGCATAGACCTTGGCAGCTCCGCGCGTCAGCAGCACATCGGTGAAGCCGCCCGTGGACGCGCCGACATCGACGCCCACGAACCCGGTCGGATCAATCCCGAACGTGTCCAGCCCCTTCACCAGCTTCAGCCCGCCCCGGCTGACCCAGGGATGGTCCTGGCCCTTCACCAGCAGCAACTGGCTTTCCGGCACGGTATCGCCGGCCTTGTCGATGCGGCGCGTATCGGCATAGACCAGCCCGGCCAGGATAAGCGCCTGCGCCTTGGACCGGCTTTCGGCCAAGCCGCGATCAACCAAAGCCTGATCCACTCTGACTTTCGGCTCTTTAACTTTTGGCGGCTTGGACATGGCTACACGCTTTTGCGATAATGGGGTAACCGGGATAGATAGTCCCAGAACCATGGATAAGACAATGAAACGCGCCCTGATCCTCACCACCCTCGCCATGGCCGCCCTGTCGCTTTCCGCCTGCAATACCGTTGAAGGCGTGGGTAAGGACATCAAGAGCGCCGGCAAGGCGATTGAGAAAAGCGCGCAGTAAGCGGGTCACGAACCGCTGAAGACCAACGCGACCTCGCTTGCGTCCAGCAGCCGCCATTCGCCCTCTTCCAGGTCGCCCAAGGTCAGCCCGCCGATGGAGACGCGGTGCAGCGTTTCCACATGGTTGCCGACCGCCGCGAACATCCGGCGGATCTGGTGATAACGCCCTTCCTGAATGGTCAGGCGCGCCCGCTTCTCGCCCAACACCTCCAGCGTGGCGGGCAGCAGCGGCGTCTTTTCCGATTTCAGCATCAAGGTGCCGGACGCGAACACCGCCGCTTCCTCTCCCGTCAGGGGCCGGGCCAGTTCCGCCTCATAGACCTTGGGCACATTGGCTTTGGGCGAGATGATGCGGTGGAGAAGCTGGCCATCATCGGTCAGCAGCAGCAGGCCCGTCGTATCCCGGTCCAGGCGGCCCACGGGTGCGATGATGGGATTGCGATATTCAAACCGCTCCGGCAGCAGCTCATACACCACCCGCCCCGGATCGCTGGTGGAACAGGTATAGCCCGCCGGCTTGTGCAGCATCAGGACCGAACCCTGGGGTGGGTCCAGTTCTTCCCCGTCGATGCGGATATCGGCATGCTCGACCTTGTCCCCATCAGACAGGACAGACCCATCGGCCCGCGTGACGCGACCTTCCTTCAACAGCATCTTCACATCGCGCTGGCTGCCATAACCCAGATTGGCGATCAGGCGGACAAGGCGCATGGGCGCACCCCTTGAATGAAGGAAGGGCCAGGGATCGCTCCCCGGCCCGGTCCATGTCGTAGGTCAGGTCGGGGCGCCAGCCCCGCCCTGACAGAAACGGATTGAAGGCCTTATCTGTCAGGACTCGCCTGAGGCTCGACCTGACCTACGGCACTTACCGTTCCAGCGGCTTGTACTTGATGCGGTGCGGCTGGTCAGCCTCCGCACCCAGGCGGCGGCGCTTGTCGGCCTCGTAATCGGCGTAGTTACCTTCGAACCAGACCACCTGGCTGTCGCCCTCGAACGCCAGGATGTGGGTGGCCAGACGGTCCAGGAACCAGCGATCGTGCGAGATGACGACCGCGCAGCCCGGGAAGCTGGTCAGCGCCTCTTCCAGCGCGCGCAGGGTTTCGACGTCCAGATCGTTGGTCGGTTCGTCAAGCAGCAGGACATTGGCGCCAGACTTCAGCATCTTGGCCAGATGTACACGGTTGCGCTCACCACCCGACAGCTGGCCCAACTTCTTCTGCTGATCCGGCCCACGGAAGTTGAAGGCGCTGACATAGGCGCGGCTGGGCATGGACTTCTTGCCCAGCTCGATTACGTCCAGACCGCCGGAGATTTCCTCCCAGACGTTCTTTTTGTCGTCCAGGCTGTCACGGCTCTGGTCCACGTACCCCAGCTGCACCGTCTCACCTACGCGGAAATTGCCGCCATCGGGCTTTTCCGCACCGGTGATCATGCGGAACAGGGTGGTCTTACCGGCACCGTTGGGACCGATGATACCAACAATGCCACCGGGCGGCAGACGGAAGGACAGATCATCGATCAGCAGCCGGTCACCAAAGCCTTTGCGCAGGTTCTCGGCCTCGATAACGACATTGCCCAGGCGCGGCGGCGTGGGAATGACGATCCGGGTTTCGCCGATATTTTCCTTCTGGTTGGCCGACGCCAGCAATTCTTCATAGGCCTGGATACGGGCCTTGGACTTGGCCTGACGGGCCTTGGGAGATGCGCGCACCCATTCCAGTTCCTGGGCCAGCTGCTTCTGCTTGGCCCCTTCTTCGCGGCCTTCCTGCTCCAGACGCTTCTGCTTCTGCTCCAGCCAGGCGGAGTAATTGCCCTCATACGGGATGCCCGACCCGCGATCCAGTTCCAGGATCCAGCCGGTGACGGCATCCAGGAAGTAACGATCGTGGGTGACCATCACCACGGTGCCGGGATAGTCGGCCAGGAAGCGCTGCAGCCACGCCACGCTCTCGGCGTCCAGATGGTTGGTCGGTTCGTCCAGCAGCAGCATGTCGGGCTTGGACAGCAGCAGCTTGCACAGCGCCACGCGGCGCTTTTCACCGCCCGACAGCTTGGACACATCGGCATCGCCCGCCGGGCAGCGCAGGGCGTCCATGGCGATCTCGACCGTCCGGTCCAGGTCCCAGGCGTCGGCCGCGTCGATCTTTTCCTGCAAATCGGCCTGTTCGGCCATCAGAGCGTCGAAATCGGCATCGGGATCGGCCATGGCCTCCGACACTTCATTGAACCGGTCCAGCAGCGCCTTGGTCGGGCCAACGCCCTCCATGACATTGTCCCAGACATTCTTGGCGGGGTTCAGCTGCGGTTCCTGCGGCAGGTAACCAACCTTGACGCCCTCGGCGGCCCAGGCCTCGCCATTATAATCCTTGTCCAGCCCGGCCATGATCTTCAGCAGGGTCGACTTACCGGCACCGTTCACACCCAGCACGCCGATCTTGGCACCCGGATAGAAGGACAGCCAGATATTCTCGAACACCTTCTTGCCGCCGGGATAGACCTTGGTCACACCCTTCATCACATAGACATATTGATACGCGGCCATGGGGGCATCCTTCAGATAAGCGTCTGCAAAAGGTTTGCGGGCCTTGTACCGCAGCGGGCAGCCCGGTGCAATCGGGGGGTGGGGTTAGAGGGTGGGGTCTTTGACCAGCTGACGGTTTATGCCTGCAAGAGCAACAAACTCACCGACGCCCCTCATCCCGAAGGGACTTTATCTCTTCTGCCGTGAAGGGCTTGATACCGGCTGCCTTGGCCCGTTCGCGCATCCGCAGATAGAGGTCCTTCCAACTAATGGCAGGCTCAGGTGCCGGCGCCGGCTCAACGGGCGACACCCGCGCCACGGGGCGGCCATGGTCGGTGATCAAGGTCTCCTGCCCCCGGCGGGCGCGATCGATCAGGCGGGAAAACTGTGCCTCCGCCTCTGCGGTTGAAAACTGTTCTTCCATAGGGCACCTCCGGCATTTCAGCCATCAGAAATATGGACGCGTTTGGCATGAAGGCAAAGGGACGATGACGAGGTTCAAACGAAGCTGACAAACCGCCAACTCCGAAAGGGTGCCGTTCGTGCAACCAAGTGAAACACAAAACACGCCCCTGTTTCACGGAGCCACCTTTGCGCCACCTCTGAATGGATGGGACCACGCAGCAGGGTGGAACGGAATTGCGATGGTCATCCGGAGGGGGTGGAAGGGGATTTTGCAACTTCCTTTACATATTTGACGATCTCTGCAATTTCCTTGAATTGCGGCAGCTGATCCGCCAACCTTGTTAAAGGGGCGGCGGCATAGTTGATTGCGGTCAATACAGAGCCAAGAATTACGGCACTACCAATCTTCACCAATTTCGGTCGGGCTTCCTTGTAACTGTCGCGACCCAGTGCTTTCAGTTCCTCCGCAACGGCGGACGCAGGTGCCTTTGCAGCATTCAGCAGAGTTATCATGGCATTACGCAACATTTGCAGCAGGCGGGTCAATAGATCGCGCTTGGCTGTTTCTGTGCGTGCGGACTTAAGTTGTTCCAGCGTTTCGGTAAAGGCGGCCTTGGCGGAATCATCCAGCACACCGGCATCCTCCAGACCCTTGACAGCGCTCTCCGCCACGAGCGACATTTTGGTGGCCTGGGGTGTGGTGATCCCCATGCCCCTTCCATCAGATTCCGTTTCCCTGAATTCAGGAAAGCACTGACAAAAGCGTAGGGTGGTGCGGGCGACATCGACAATGCGAGCGACGGCACCCGGAAACAGCTCTGCCTCCGCCGCCGCATTATTATAGGATTCGCCAATGGATTCTACGGTCAAGCGGTTAAGGTCGATGTGAAATGGGTCTGCCTCTGCCGCCACAGCTGGTAGTAAATTCTGCAGATCCTGCAATGTTTCAATCACGAACGGGTCGGCATTTCGCCACGACAATTCAGAGAGAAGTTTGCCGAGCTTGTCCCGCAATCCATGCAAATAAGTTTGCGCACCATTGTCTGGAGCACCTAGCTTCACTGGCTCTGCATGAATGCGACCTTCCTGAGCAACCACAAACACAAAGGGGCCAGGGCCCTGCTGGGGCAGCAGCTCGAGTATCTTCTCGTTAACTACATCGTTCTCATACTCAAATGAGCTAGAGAGCAATTGCCGTCCCCGTTGGGTGGAGGCGATGAGCGGCCCGTGTAGAGACAGAACGGAGTCCAGACCGGCGGCAACCGCCAAACTCATTTCTGGTAAGTCCCCCGCATCAATCTCCCGCTGCAATTTGGCACGTGTGTTATCCAAAACAATGCCGCGCGCATAGAGCCGGTCGATGGACAGCTCCGGCCAACGCACCGCATCCGCATATCTGCGCACATCCTTCCGCAGTTCGGCAAAAGCATTTGACGACACCAGCAAGTCGGCTAGCTCCTCTGCTTTTTCGCCCAAAACCTCGACAAGCCCTTCAATTATGCGCCGTTCATCCGTTGATAGCATGTCAGCTGGCAAGATGTCGGTCTGAACATGGCCGTCCTTACCGATGCTTGGCCTGGAGTCAGGCTTCGGAGTTTTGGTAAGCGCCGCATCCCGCTCCCTCAACCATGCGGCGATATCAGCATTCACCTCTGCCGCAGGACGGTCCCACCATTCACCGGACTGTTGGGCGATGTGCAGGGCCAAGTCGGGACCGAAATAATCGGCGCTGGAACCATTGGCGATGAAAAGGGCTTGATACCAGTTGAGCCACGGTTCGAATTTTTTGTCCAAAGCTCGCAAATTTTTTAAGAAACTCGTCCAACTTTGCTGTGCCCAGTGTGGTGGAACATCATACCACAGGTTTTGCGTGGCCAAGTTTTTTGGCAGCCTATCCGGTGCGGCTGACAGCCAAGCGAGATCAGTGCTCAAATGATGCGGAATGATAGAGTCGACATCTGAATTGTTGAAAGCAGCAACCGCGCCAGTTGCAGCAACGATGCAGTCAACAGCTATGCCCTCGACACGGTCAATAGATTGAGCTGCATAGGCCGCAGCAAGGGCAGAGAGTCCCATCGCGCCACCAACAGAGCTTGCGGAACGGTTAGCAGACAGGGCCGCAGATTGTGCCGCAGAACGCAGATCGGATGCCGGTAGTCGGCTTACTGCCCAGGAAACAAAGCAAGCACGGAAAACCGGCAGCCAAACCGATTCAGGCAAGCCAGCCGTTAAAGCAATTGGAAGAACGCGAAGAGCCGCGCGGGCAGATACAACCTGCGACCATTCTGGGGGCATGTCATTCAAAAACCCTGCAAGCTTTAAGTCCACCACCTTACATACCCCATCCAATCTCCCGTCAGGGTAGCACAAAGGGAGCGGTTGCGTCAGCGACGATCTACGCCCATAGGGATGCCCCGTGCGGGGGGTCAAACCACCGAAATCGGTGCGGTCGGAGCGACGCCAGACGCCGGATGCACAACGATATCCACCGCACAGCCCAACCGCACCAGCATGCGCAACAGCCGTTCCACGGAGATATCCCGGAACTGACCGCGCAGCAGGCGGGAGATGTCAGGCTGGCTCACGCCAACACGCTGGGCGGCGTCGGCCTGGGTCAGGCCTTGATCCTTGAGGACCGCGGCAAGCCGGGCAACGAGTTGGGCTTTCAACAGGTGGCTTTCCGGATCGGGCATACCCAGGTCGGCGAAGACATTACCAATGCCATGCTCAACGGTTGTAATTGTGTCGGTCATGTCATGCCACTCCAGCGCCGCAATGCCTGCGTTCAGCGGCCCGCATCCACTATACCGCAACAACCATCTCCACCCAACCGGCGCCCCCCAATTCCCCCGCGCCAAACCCACAAAAATCCTGTAACATGCGATTAACGTCACGCCCCCCAGGGAGCCAGCACAATGGGCATGTTCGACTTCCTGAAGGTGGATGTCGTTGAAAAGGTGAAGGTGCAGAAATACACCGCGCATCTGAATATCGACGGCAAGGAGCTGACGGTGGCCAATCTGGGCGTCAATTCCGTCACCGTTTCGGGGGCGAAGCTGAAGGTGGGGCAGTCGGTCACGTTCGATCTGAACCTGAAGGACCCCAAGCAGAATCTGAAATTGAAGGGGGCCGGAACGGTCGCGTCGGTGGACAAGAAGACCGGCACCAAGATCAATTTCACCAGCCTGCCGGAAGAGAGCAAGAAGGCGGTCGCCCTGTTCCTGGCCCGGTTCGCCATCGCGCGTTGATCATGAACCGTCCCGTCATGTTCCTGCTGGCGCTGGCCGGTCTGCTGGCGGCTGCACCGCTGTTTACCTCTGCCCAGGCCGAGCGGCCGGCACCGGCGCAACCGGAGAAGGTGAACGGATTCGGCAAGCTGCCCTGGCAGAGCTGGATCGACCCGGCCATTGCCCGGCCACGGCCCGTCCCGCAGCGGCGCGACCGGATCGTCTATTCCTTCAACGCGCCTGCACGCGGGCTGTTGAAGGCCGATCTGGAGCTGTCGCGGCTGTGCCGGCAGGGGCGGTTCAACCAGCTGATCAATCTGCATTACCGCGCCTTCGGGCCGGAAGAGCGGCCCTTTGGCGTTGCCTATGGCCGCATGGCCGTGAACCTGTTCGACCCCGCGCGCAAGCGGGATGAGGCGCTGGTCTATTTCTTCAAGGGTCAGGAAAGCACCAACTGCACCGTTTTTACGGCCCGGCAGGCGGACCTGCAGCGCTTTTATATCGGGCCGTAAGGACGTCCGCGCGCCGGTGGTTTCTGCGTCCCACCTGACGCATCCCAGCGCCCCAAGCTCGGCACTTCAATTCGGGCACCGACCCCTCTATATAGGCGCCTCAGCCGGGCGCCCCCCGCACCCATTGTGGAGCGGGGGGCGTTTTGCCGCGACCATATCGCCCTTCCCGCCCGAAAAAGACGGTCCGACTGATCATGCCGAAACGCACCGACATCAAATCCATCTGCATCATCGGCGCGGGTCCGATCATTATCGGACAGGCCTGCGAATTTGACTATTCCGGCGTTCAGGCCTGTAAGGCGCTGAAGGAGGAAGGCTACCGGGTCATCCTGGTAAATTCCAACCCGGCCACCATCATGACCGATCCGGGTCTGGCGGACGCCACCTATATCGAGCCGATCACCCCCGCCGTCGTCGCCAAGATCCTGGAGAAAGAACGGCCCGACGCGCTGCTGCCCACCATGGGCGGCCAGACGGCGCTGAACACGGCACTGGCCCTGTTCCATAATGGCACGCTGGAGCGGCTGGGGATCGAGATGATCGGTGCCAAGGCCGACGTCATTGAAAAGGCCGAAGACCGCCTGAAGTTCCGCGACGCCATGGACAAGATCGGGCTGGAAAGCCCACGGTCGCGCGTGGTGAAGAATTTTGACGAGGCGCTGGACGCCCTGTCGTTTGTCGGCCTGCCCGCCATCATCCGCCCGTCCTTCACCCTGGCCGGTACCGGCGGCGGCATCGCCTTTAACCGGGCGGAGTTTGAGGACATTGTCCGCGGCGGCCTGCGCGCCAGCCCGGTGAACGAGGTCCTGATCGAGGAATCGGTCCTGGGCTGGAAAGAATATGAGATGGAGGTTGTCCGCGACAGCAAGGACAACTGCATCATCATCTGTTCGATCGAGAATATCGACGCCATGGGCGTGCATACGGGCGACAGCATGACGGTCGCCCCCGCCCTGACGCTGACCGACAAAGAATACCAGATCATGCGCAATGCCAGCCTGACGGTGTTGCGCGAGATCGGCGTGGATACGGGCGGGTCGAACGTGCAGTTCGGCATCCATCCCGACACCGGCCGCATGGTCGTGATCGAGATGAACCCGCGTGTGTCGCGCTCGTCGGCCCTGGCGTCCAAGGCCACCGGCTTCCCCATCGCCAAGATCGCGGCCAAACTGGCCGTCGGGTACACGCTGGACGAGCTGGATAACGACATCACCGGCTCCACACCCGCCAGCTTTGAGCCGACGATCGACTATGTCGTCACCAAGATCCCGCGCTTTGCCTTTGAAAAATTCCCCGGCGCCGACAACACCCTGACGACCTCGATGAAGTCGGTGGGTGAGGTGATGGCCATCGGTCGTACCTTTGCCGAAAGCATGCAGAAGGCGCTGCGCGGTCTGGAAACCGGCTTGACCGGGTTTGACGAGATCGACCTGCGCGATGCCAATGGCAACGTCGATCAGGGCCGCCTGCGCCATATGTTGAGTCGCCCGACGCCGGAACGCCTGCTGATCGTGGCCCAGGCCATGCGCCATGGCTGGACCGTTGAGCAGATTTACGAAGAGTGCAAGTACGACCCCTGGTTCATGCGCCAGATCGAAGCCATCGTGCAGGAAGAGGCCGCCATCAAGGAAGCCGGCCTGTCGGGCATCGACGCGCAATACATGGCCCGCATCAAGGCCATGGGCTTCAGCGACGCGCGTCTGGCCACGCTGCTGGGCCAGCCGGAGGCCGCTGTCGCCGCCCATCGCCGCGCCCTGAATGTGCGCCCGGTGTTCAAGCGCATCGACACCTGTGCCGCCGAATTCGCCAGCGACACGCCCTATATGTACTCCACCTATGAAGGCAATGGGTTGGAGCCGGCGGAGTGCGAGGCGGAGCCGACGGACAAGAAGAAGGTGGTCATCCTGGGCGGCGGTCCCAACCGCATCGGCCAGGGGATCGAGTTCGATTATTGCTGTGTCCATGCCGTCTACGCGCTGCAGGAAGCGGGCTATGAGACGATCATGGTCAATTGCAACCCGGAGACTGTCTCCACCGACTATGACACCGCCGACCGTCTGTATTTCGAGCCGTTGACCGCCGAGGACGTGATCGAGCTGGTCGAGAAGGAGAAGCAGAATGGCGAGGTTGTCGGCCTGATCGTGCAGTTCGGCGGGCAGACGCCGCTGAAGCTGGCCAAGGCGCTGGAGCAGGCGGGCCTGCCCATCCTGGGCACCACGCCGGACGCCATCGATCTGGCCGAGGATCGCGAGCGGTTCCAGCAGCTGCTGCATAAGCTGGAACTGCGCCAGCCGGCCAATGGCCTGGCCCGTTCCCTGGAAGAAGCCGTCGCGGTGGCCGAGAAGATCGGCTTCCCCGTCGTCATCCGCCCGTCCTATGTGCTGGGCGGCCGCGCCATGGAGATCGTGCATGATATGGCCGGTCTGCACCGCTATATCGCCACCGCCGTGAAGGTGTCGGGCAACAATCCGGTGCTGATCGACAGCTATCTCCAGAACGCCATCGAGGTGGATGTGGACGCCGTGGCCGATGCCGATGGCGAGGTCTATGTCGCCGGTATCATGGAGCATATCGAGGAAGCCGGTATCCATTCCGGTGACAGCGCCTGCGCCCTGCCCCCCTACACCCTGTCCAAGCCGGTCATCGACGAGCTGACGGTGCAGGCGGTGAAGCTGGCCAAGGGCCTGAACGTGGTCGGCCTGATGAACATTCAGTTCGCGGTCAAGCAGAGCGCCGACGGGTCGGGCATCGGCGGCTACGATATCTACATCCTGGAAGTGAACCCGCGCGCCAGCCGGACTGTGCCCTTCGTGGCCAAGGCCACCGGCACCGCCATCGCCAAGATCGCGGCCCGCGTCATGGCGGGCGAAAAGTTGAGCCAGTTCAAGCTGTCCGGCCCCTTCCCGCCGCACACGGCGGTGAAGGAAGCGGTGTTCCCGTTCAACCGTTTCCCCGGTGTGGACATCCTGTTGGGGCCGGAAATGCGCTCCACGGGCGAGGTGATGGGCCTGGACAAGAATTTCGGTCTGGCCTTCGCCAAGAGCCAGATGGGTGCGGGTGTCACCCTACCCAAGGAAGGAACCGTCTTCATTTCGGTGCGCGAGGGCGACAAGCCCGCGATGGTGCCGGTGGCCGCCAAGCTGCTGGAGATGGGCTTCAAGGTCGTCGCCACGCGCGGCACGGCCAAGCATCTGGCCGATAATGGCGTCAAGGTCACGCCCATCAACAAGGTGGTCGAGGGCCAGCCGCACATCGTGGATGCCATGATCAATGGCGATGTGCAGCTGATCTTCAATACGACCGAAGGGTCGCAGGCGGTTTCCGACAGCTTCAGCTTGCGCCGCACCGCGCTGACCAATAACATCCCCTACTACACCACGGTGGCCGGAGCCGAGGCGGCAGTTGAAGCCATCTCGGCGTTGAAGGTCGGCGGTCTGGACGTGGCCCCGCTCCAGTCTTACTTGAGCGGCTCTTACTAAGGACGGTATGGTCGGTCGGGGCGGGAAGCCGCCCCGTCGGGCTTATTTTGTTTCTGGGCTACCTTTACTGGGATAGGGCGCGATGGAAAAAGTTCCCATGACGGCTCGGGGGTACAACCGGCTGCAGGATGAGTTGAAGCATCTGAAGAGTGTGGAGCGTCCGGCGGTGATCAAGGCCATCGCGGAAGCCCGCGAGCATGGCGATCTGTCGGAAAATGCCGAGTACCACGCCGCACGCGAGAAGCAGTCCTTCATTGAAGGCCGCGTGATGGAGTTGGAAGACAAGATCAGTCGTGCCGAAGTGATCGAGCCGACCAAGCTGTCCGGCAATGCCGTGAAGTTCGGGGCCACCATCACGCTGGCGGATGAGGACACCGATGAAGAGGTGACCTATCAGATCGTCGGCCAGGATGAGAGCGACATCAAACAGAGCCTGATCTCCATCACCAGCCCGCTGGCCCGCGCCCTGATCGGCAAGTCGGTCGGCGACAGCGTGGAAGTGACCACGCCCGGCGGCTCCAAGAGCTATGAAATCGTGGGCATCGCCTTCAAGTAAGGTCGTTTCCCAAAGTTTCTGTATACGAAGCATCAAACCCGCCCGGCCCTGCCGTGGCGGGTTTGGCTTTTTGGGGATGTAGCGGTATCGCAAATTTGATATGCTTATGACCATGTGGTCGGTAGAGACACTCAACAGAACGGTCGATGCGGAGATCGCGGCGTTGCCGGTTGATCTGCGTGCCCGCCTGATCCGGGTGGTTCAGCTGATCGAATTGGTAGGACTGCCCAATCTGCCGGGTGATATAGTGAAGCACTTGGAAGGTCGGCTTTGGGAAATCCGTGTCAGGGGTCCCAACGGCATCTCGCGTGCCATCTATGTCACGGCAACCGGATACCGTGTGGTCATTGTCCGTGCCTTTGTGAAAAAGACACAAAAGACACCGTTGCGTGAACTTGAATTGGCCCGTGAGCGGGCGAAGGAGGTCAAATGACCCGATTGATAGATCTGCATCAGGATTGGATGCAGGATGCTGCTTACCGGGAGTGCTATGAGGGTCTGGAGGCTGAATTCTCCATTGCCCGCACCTTGATCGAAGCACGCCTGAAGGCTGGCCTAACGCAAGAGCAGTTGGCGCAACGCATGGAAACCACCCAAAGCACCATCGCACGGTTGGAAACAGGCCGTACCATTCCATCAACCCGCACCCTATCCCGCTTTGCCAAGGCCACCGGCATGCGGTTGCGCATCAGCTTTGAGACAGCAGCACCGTAAGGACGAACCCTAAACCGGCTCCTCCAACCCTTCACCCGGCTTCAGCCACCAGGACGCCTCGGCCAGTTTGCCTTCGAACAGTTCCAGCATGGGACGCTTGATCTTGTCGATCAGGGGCCAGTCGTGGGTGGCGACGATGACGGTGGTGCCCTGCTTGTTCAGCTCGATGAACAGCCGCATGATCTTCATCGACATGTCGCGGTCGATGTTGCCGGTCGGCTCGTCAGCGACAATCAGGGACGGGCTGGTGATGACGGCGCGGGCAATGGCGATCAGCTGTTTCTGACCGCCCGACAGGGTGGCAGGCAAGGCGCCCATCTTGTCCGACAGACCCACCCATTCCATCAGTTCGGTGACGGCTTCCTTGATGTGCTTTTCGCCATGGCCGGCGATGCGCAGCGGCAGGGCGACATTGTCATAGGCGCTCATATGGTCCAGCAGGCGGAAATCCTGAAAGACCACGCCGATGCGGCGGCGCAACTCATGCAGCCGATCGCGCGGCACCTTGGACAAGGGCTCCCCGAAGAGGGTGATCAACCCGCGTGAGGGCCGTTCGGAAAGGTAGAGCAGCTTCAGCAGGCTGGATTTACCAGCACCGGTGGGGCCGGTCAGGAACTGAAAGGAACCGGGGGCAAGTTCGAAACTGAGGTCGCGCAGCACCTCCGGCCCATTGCCGTAGCGCAACCCGACATTTTCGAAACGGACCAAACCGCGATCCTCCCTTTATGACTTGGCCCCGTCCCATTGCGGAAGACGGGGCCGTACCTCAATCACCGGCGCTTCTTCTTAGGCCGTCCCACCGACTGCGCCGGGTGCCGGGGCGGCACCGGTGCAGCAGGTGACGGTGGCGGCGGTGAAGCCTGTGGCGCCGGGTCCAGTTCCTTTCAGGAACAGCCGGCGCCGACTGCCTCCACGCCGCTGTCCAGGTGACCGCTGTCGCGCACGGGCACCAGACCCACCTTCTCGAACGAGGCCAGGGTCTCATCGGCCCAGCTCTTCAGGTCGGTCAGGCCGCCATGGCCCGTCCAGACATCAATGCCGAAGCGCTTTTCCAGATCGACCTCCGTCATCTTCAGCGCTTCGCGGACGGAGATCAGCTCGCGTTCCAGCAGGGTCCAGATGTCGCTTTCGCAGCGCTTCATGGTGACGATATGCACGCCCATGCCCTGATAGGCCTTCAGGCGCTTGAAGTTCGGGTCATTCTCATAGGCCCCGAAGCCGCCCGACACCTCGTTCAGCACGACATAGCGGCGGCCGATGGGCATCCATTCATTCTTGTCGAAGCTGTACTGGATCAGGCCACGCGCATCTTCGATCGCCTGGCTTTCGGCCTTGGTGGTCACCACCAGATCGATGGGGGGCGAGTTGCGGCGGCGCAGCAGCGAGCCGGCATTACGCGCCTCGGCCCAGGCGAACAGCTCGGCCGCGACATTGGCACCCACATCGATGATGTAGCCGCCTTCCAGCACGGTGCGGCCGAATTCATCCCAGTACTTGATGGCAAGGTTAGGATCGGTGGAGCTTTTAACCTTGGTCAGGTCCTCGCCGATGCCCAGTTCCTTCACATTGCGGAACAGGCGGCCGAACTTAGACCGCTGGTTCAGGCTGTCGCTGTCCGCGGCCGCCAGCTTGACGGGCACGCCCTTCTGCTCGTGCTGCAGCACCAGCATCTGGGCCGTCAGGGTCTTGCCCTGTCCACCCGTCTTCGCCATCGAGATGAAGGTCCGCGTCATGCCAGTTCTCTCCTGCGCCCAGCCTTGAATATTCGGGTGCGATAGCGGCGCGGCCATGTCCTGGCCGCCGCCATTGTCGCAGCGGCGGAATCGTTACCCGTTTTCCCCGTCGCCTTCAATGCCGCCGGGCCATTCGCCGGTGATTTTAAATGAATTTCATCATCGGGCCTGTTTGCCGGGCTGCGGCTTTTGCGTGTGTGGCCCGGACAGTCCTTAATCTTTGATCGTGTATTGGTCATCATACCTGATAAGATTACCGCGAAATTGTCATCCGAGGGGGAGATGCCGTCGTGATCGTTCCCATCAAACGCTGGCGTCCGGTTCTGGCGCCTGCCCTGGCCCGCCTGCGCCTGCTGTTCGCCGTGATCTTCCTGGGTAGCGTGCTTGCCGGCTGCACTGCCCAACTGGCCCCCGCCTATGACCCTTCCATCGCCAATGGCGTCGCCAGCCTGAACCAGCAGGCCATGCTGCTCTATGCACAGGTGGCGGGCGGGGTACCGGCCTCCAGCTTCGCACAGCGTCAGGGCACCTATACGCAGCTGATCGGGCAGGCCAATGCCCTGGCCAATCTGGCGCAGGCGCGGCCCGACCCCACCACCCTGCCGAAATTCCTGGAATCGAAGGTCAAGGACTGGACCAAGCTGCAAACCCTGGCCGCCCCCACAGGCGACATCCTGACCAAGATCGGGGTTCAGTTCACGACCATGCAGCAGGCCGACCAGTCGGGCGGCATCAGCAGCCTGGAGGCCCAGGCCTTCCAGCAGCAGTTCAGCATCGATATCCAGCAGGCCCTGACTTATGAAAATGCTCTGGGTCGCGGGGTCGCGCAGCAGCCTGCACCGCAGTCGTAAGGAGACCTGAGATGACCATCACCCCGATCAACGTTCCCGACCTGATCAACCAGATTAAGGCGCAAGCCACCGCCATCCTGGGCCAGAATATCGAAACGGCGCAGGGTTTCTCCCAGGATCAGTTGGCGGCCATGGCGCAGCAGGCGGAAACCATCGCCGGCGGCATCGCATCGGGCGAAATCCGCCCGTCCCTCCAGCAATTCTTCCTGGATCAGCTGAAACAGAGCGCCCAGAATTTTGTCCGCGTCCTGGTCGGCCTGACGCTGGTGACGATGGAGCAGCTGTGGAACGGGGTGGTCGGGGCCCTTTGGGGTGCCCTGTCGGGTGCCACCGGCTTGCATTTCACCCCGCCCGCCTGGGGTCAGTGACGCCCCCTCACTTCTCCTGCAACCGGGGCATCAGTTCGACCAGGTTGCAGGGGCGGTGGCGGTTATCCAGCTGGTATTTGAGGATCAGGTCCCAGCCGTCGCGACAGGCGCTGGGGCTGCCCGGCAGGGCGAACAGATAGGTGCCCTTGGATACCCCACCCGTGGCGCGGCTTTGCAGGGCCGAGGTGCCGATCTTCTGATAGGAGAGCATGCGGAACATCTCTCCAAAGCCGTTGATCGTCTTTTCGAACACGCTTTCGAACGCTTCCGGCGTCACGTCGCGGCCCGTAAGGCCGGTGCCACCGGTGGAGATGACGACATCGATGGCCGGGTCATCGATCCAGACGCGCAGCTGATCCACGATGGCGCGGACATCGTCGCGCACAATGGCGCGGGCGGCCAGGACATGGCCGTCACTGGTCAACCGTTCCACCAGCGTATCGCCGGATTTGTCATCTGAAAGGCCGCGCGTGTCCGACACGGTCAGCACGGCGATATTCACAGCCAGGAAACGGCGGGACTCGTCAATACGGGACATATTATCCACTCCTGTAGCGCGAATTAGCGAGGCGTAATCCGCGGAAATCCAGACGTGCCGCGGATTACGGCTGACGCCTCATCCGCGCTACAAAACTTAAGGCCAGTCGAGAAGGGTGACCCCTTCCAGTACTTCCAGCCCCGACAGGTCATTCAGCAGGGCCGCCGGTTGCACCCACCAGCCGGGACGGACCCCGGCGATCAGTTCAGCCGCCGCCACGGCATGGTCGAAATCGACATACAGCCCGAAACAGGTGGCCCCGCTGCCTGACATGCGTGACAACAGGCATCCTGCCGTCGAATCGAGGGCCGCCAACACCTGGGTGATGACGGGGCTCAACCGCGCGGCGGGCGGGGTCAGATCGTTGCGCCGCCCGTCCTTCAGCAGGGCCGCCAGTTCACGCACATCGCTGAAGGATGTGGTCAGCCGGGCCGGTTCTGAAAAGGCCCCTTCCCGCGCCTCAAACACAGCCGGCGTCGGCATCGACACGCCGGGATTGACCAGGACGACCCAGCAATCCTCCGGCAGGTCGGGGGCGGGCGACAGTTCCGTGCCGGTGCCCGCGAAATAGCTGGTCCGCGATCCCACGCACACGGGCACGTCGGCCCCCAGCTTCGCCGCCAGTTCCGTGACCGCCGGATGATCCAGCGGCACCTCCCACAGGGCGCACAGCGCGCGCAAGGTTGCCGCCGCGTCCGCCGACCCGCCACCAATGCCCGATGCCAGCGGCAGGTTCTTGGTCAGCTTCACCGTGACATGCGGCTTGCGTCCCAACGCCTCGGCCAGCCGGAACACGGCCTTGGTCACCAGATTGCTTTCCGTATCCTCCATCAGGAGCGGCAGCGAATGGGGACCGTGCAGTTGGAGGCTGAAATAGGGGGTGCTTTCCACCTCCACCAGATCATGGGCGCTGGCAAAGGCCACCAGACTGTCCAACAGGTGATAGCCGTCTTCCCGCCGGCCCAGCACATGCAGGTACAGGTTCAACTTGGCGGCGGCATAGGCACGGATGGCGGTCATGGGGTGGCGTCCGAAGGTTGCGGCGGTGGCATTCTGGCAGAGGCCGCGAAATGAAACCACCCCGTTACAATTTTTCGCCGGGCGGGCCGGCAGGTGCATCTTATAAAGGTCTGCACAAATGGCCGGCGCATGGTCGCGACACGGCCCCCGAACGGACAGGGACAGCATGACACAGCATCATCACCGCCCGCATTTCGCCCGCCGCCTGCTGGGTGCCTCCGCCATCGCGCTGGCCGCCGCCCTGGCGCCGCTAGCCAGTGCTGGCGCACAGCAGACCGCTGCCGCCGCCGCCGAGGCGCCGGCCAAGACCGACCCGCGTTACGTCTGGGACCTGACGCCGATTTTCAAGGATGACGCCGCCTGGGACGCTGCGCGCAAGCAGGCGCTGGCCGACCTGCCGTCGCTGGACGCGCTGAAAGGTACGCTGGGCAAGGATGCCGCAACCCTGCGCGCCGCCATGGACCGCATGTCCAAGGTCGGGCACGATGTGGAGCGGGTGCTGGTCTATGCCTACCTGCAATATTCCACCGACACCCGCAACGATGCCTACCAGGAACGCTGGAGCCTGGCGCAGGCCCTGTCGGCGCAGGCGCAGGCCGCCACCGCCTGGGTCTCGCCCGAGGTGCAGGGCGTGGGTGCCGACAAGATCGCCGGCTTCATCAAAGCTGATGCCGGCCTGTCGAAGCACGCCTTCCGCCTGAACGACATCCTGCGTTTGAAGGCCCATACCCTGACACCGGAAACCGAGGCGGCCCTGGCGGCCCTGGGCCCCGTGCTGGGGTCGGCCAGCAACACCTATTCGGCGCTGGCCAATGCCGATATCGACTGGCCGGAGATTACCCTGCCCGACGGGACCAAGCGCAAGGTGAACCAGTCGGCGTATCAGTCCCTGCGCCAGCATGAGGACCGGGCCGTCCGCAAGCTGGTGTTCGACACGTTCTGGACCAAGTTCGGCCAGTACGCGACCACCATGGGCAATACGCTGGGTGCGGCCGTGCAGACCGGCACCATCGATGCCAAGCTGCGCGGCTATCCGACCGCCGTCGCGGCCTCGCTGGCCAATAACGATATCCCGGAAAGCGTCTATCGCACCCTGGTGGCAGAGGCGAATAGGGGCCTGCCCACCCTGCACCGCTATTTCAAGCTCCGGCAGAAGATGCTGAAGCTGCCTGACCTCCACTATTACGACATCTATCCGTCCCTGATCAGCCTGGACAAGAAGTTTACGCTGGACGAATCGCGCACCACCACGCTGGCCGCCGTCAAGTCGCTGGGCAAGGAATATGGCGACATGCTGGCGGCCCTCACGGCAAAGCGGACCATGCATGTCTACCCGTCCGAAGGGAAGGATAGCGGCGCCTATCACTGGGGCAGCTATGGGCTGGATCCGTTCATCTTCCTGAACCATCAGGATGATTATAACTCCATGTCCACCTATGCCCATGAATGGGGCCATGGCATGCATTCGGCCCTGGCGTCGAAGACCCAGCCCTACGAATTGGCCAACTACTCGCTTTTCATGGCGGAAATTGCCTCCACCACGAACGAGATGCTGCTGACCGACTATCTCGTCTCCAAGGCCAAGACCAAGGAAGAGAAGCTGTTCTATCTGGGCCAGTCGCTGGAAGGTCTGCGCGGCACCTTCTTCCGCCAGACCATGTTCGCGGAGTTCGAGCTGGCCACCCATGATGCCGTGGAACGGGGCGAGGCGCTGTCCGGGTCCAAGATGAAGGACATCTATTGCGGCCTGCTGAAGAAGTATCATGGCGACGCCGAAGGCGTGATGAAGATCGATGAGAAATATTGCGCGGAATGGGCCTTCATCCCGCATTTCTATCGTCCCTTCTATGTGTTCCAGTACGCGACCTCCATCTCTGCCGGCACCTATTTCGCCGAGCAGATTTCCAAGGGCGGTGCCAAGGCGCGGGACAATTACCTGAACGTGCTGAAGGCCGGCGGGTCGGAATATCCCTATCCGCTGTTGAAGAAGGCCGGCCTGGATATGGCGACATCAGCCCCCTATCAGGCCCTGGTGCGCCGCATGGACGCCACCATGGACCAGATGGAAAAGCTGCTGGCGCAGTAATGCCGGACGGGGCGGGTGTCACACCCGCCCCGTGATCTTGTTTTTGAGCTGAAGAGCCCCCCGATGATGATGCTGAAGCCGTTCCGCGCCCGTCTGCTGGGTGCCGCCGCCATCGCCATGGCCGCCGTCCTGACCCCCGCCCTGGCCCAGGCGCAGAGTGCCGCCCCGGCGGCCAGCACGCCCAAGCCCGATGACCGCTATGTCTGGGACCTGACGACGCTGTACAAGGACCGCGCCGCCTGGGATGCGGAGCGTCAGGCGCTGGCCGGTGAGGTGCCGGCGCTGGCCGCCCTGAAAGGTACGCTGGGCACCGATGCCGCCAGCCTGCGCGCCGCCCTGGATAAGATTTCAGCGGTTCAGCTGCGGCTCTACCGCCTGTCGGTCTATATGTCGACGCAGTTCTCCACCAATGCCCGCGATACCGCCGCCCAGGAGGGCAGCGCACAGGTGCGGCAACTGTCGGCCGATATTTCCGGTGCCGTCGCCTGGCTGAACCCGGAGGTGCAGGATATCGGGGCCGACCGGATCGAGGCCTTCATCAAGGCCGATAAAGGCCTGGAGAAGCACGCGTTCGGCCTGCGCGACACGTTGCGCAACAAGCCGCATACCCTGTCCAAGGAGGCAGAGGCCGCGCTGGCCGCCGTCGGGCCCAGCATGTTTGCCGCCGGCACCACCTATCAGCTGCTGACCAGTTCTGACATTGACTGGCCCAGCGTCACCCTGCCCGATGGCAGCAGCGTCAAGCTGAGCCAGACCGGCTATTCCAAGCTGCGGGAAAGCCCGGATCGGGCCGTGCGCAAGCTGGCCTTTGACACGTTCTGGGGCAAGTTCGGGCAGTACACCAACACCAATGGCGGCCTGCTGTCCAACCGCATTCAGGCCGGCGTGGCGACCGCCAAGCTGCGGGGATATCCCAGCGCGGTTGCCGCCTCCCTGGCCAATAACGACATCCCGGAAAGCGTCTATCGCACCCTGGTGGCGGAAACCAACAAGGCGCTGCCGACCCTGCACCGCTATCTGAAGCTGCGTCAGCGCCTGCTGAACCTGCCGGACCTGTTCTACTACGACATCTATCCGTCTATCGTTCACCTGGACCGCAAGTTCCCGGTGGAGGATGCCAAGACCCTGACGCTGGCCGCCGTAAAGCCGCTGGGCAAGGATTACGTGAAGGGCCTGACGGAGGCGGTGAATGGCCGCTGGATGCATGCCTATCCCGCCGATGGCAAGCGGCCCGGTGCCTATCAGACGGGCGTCTATGGCGTGCATCCGTTTGTGTTCCTGAACCATCAGGATACGTTCGACAGCGTGTCGACCTTCGCCCATGAATGGGGCCACGGCATGCATACCAAGCTGGCCGATGCCAACCAGCCGTTTGAAAATGCCGGCTATTCCCTGTTCGTGGCCGAGGTTGCCTCCACCACGAACGAGATGCTGCTGTCCGATTACATGCTGAAGGGGGCCAAGACCAAGGAGGAGAAGCTGTTCTATCTGGGCCATGCCCTGGACAGCCTGCGCTCCACCTATTTCCGGCAGACCATGTTCGCGGAATTCGAACTGGCAACCCATGACGCGGCAGAACGCGGTGAGGCGCTGTCAGGCGCCAAGATGAACGCCATCTATTGCGATCTGCTGAAGAAGTATCATGGCGACGCCGAAGGGGTGATGAAGATCGACCCCAAATATTGCGCTGAGTGGCAGATGGTGAACCATTTCTACCGGCCCTTCTACGTGTACCAGTACGCCACCTCCATCGCCGCCGCCGCCTATTTCGGGGAGGAGATTGTGAAGGGTGGGGCCAAGGAGCGGGATAATTACCTGTCCGTCCTGAAGGCCGGCGGATCAGAATATCCCTATCAGCTGCTGAAGAAGGCCGGCGTCGATCTGGCCACGCCGGCCCCCTATCAGGCGCTGGTCCGCCGCATGGATCACATCATGGATGAGATCGAAAAGCTGCTGGCGAAGTAACGCCCAACCGCCTATGTCGTTAATGAATGATGGCCGGGGGTGGTTCGCGATGACCGCCCCCGGCCATTATTTTCAGGGCTCAATCACGCGGCCACGGGCAGCCGGGCGACAAAGCCGTCCAGCATCAGCTCAAACGCTTCAAACACCCGGTTCACCAGCGCCAAGCATGCGTTCAGCTCATCCGGCGGCAGTTTCTGGGCCAGCAGGAACTGCTTTATTTCCTCCTCGAATATCTCGTGATTCTCCTCATGCCCCAGATGGAAGTCGGAGAAGAACCGAAGAGGCGGCAGGACGGACTGATTTTCCCGAACAAACCGGGCGACGTGGGCGAAGAAGACATGCCCCGTGGCCTCCATGGCCAGAAGCAACGTCACCCGCTCAACGTCATTCGTCATCCGGATGACTTCCGTCGCGATGCGATAAGCCGTCTCCCGTGTCGGCAGAGCCTTTTTGTGAAACAGGGTGCGGGCATCCAGCACATCGACACCGAGCGCCCGCAGATCGTCATAAAGCCAGACATCGTGTCCTCCCTCTTCCACCGCATGCTGCACCACCAGGCGCTTCATCGCCGGATCGGTCATCCGCGCACAATTCATCTGCAGCACGTCCTGAAAGGCGGATACCCAGAATGCCAGCAGCCCCCCGACATCCCGCAGCAGGAAGCTGGGATTTTCGGCATCGGGTAATTGGGCGAAGAATCGGTGTTGTGCGAATTCCGCCTCAAGCGACTCAAGATGATTGAAAATTTCACGCATGACATGCCTCGGAAAGGGCGCTCCTTGACGCCAGTTCATATGATAGCGCCGATCAGGATCTTGAACCCGCCAAGAGTTCAACCAGATGGCGCAAAAAAGTAACAATTTATTTACAAATCACAACAAGAAGTATTTGAAACAAAGTATACAATTTCAATTTTACTTTACTATTATTGAAAATAAATTCATATTCAATTTCATTGCCGGAAAATTGCATTAAAGAATATGAGAAACAACGCCACCACGTCGCATCGGCGAACGGGCTGGCCCTCGCGCCCCCATCCCCCTATCATGCTGCCATCATGAGCGATTTCTTCTCCGATCCCGCCCCTTCCCGCCCCGGCACCAATCTGCCCGAACAAACGGTCAGTGATCTGGCCCGTTCCGTGAAGCGGACGGTGGAGGATGCGTTCGGCTATGTCCGGGTGCGGGGGGAGATCAGCCAGCCCAAGCGCCATTCGTCGGGCCATCTCTATCTGCGTCTGAAGGATGACGCGGCGGTGATCGAGGCTGTGTGCTGGAAGGGGACGGTCGCGCGCCTGTCGGTGCGACCGGAGGAAGGGATGGAGGTGGTCTGCACGGGTAAGCTGACCACCTATCCGGGCCGCAGCCAATATCAGCTGGTCATCGACAGTATGGAACTGGCGGGCGAAGGTGCCCTGCTGAAGATGCTGGAAGAGCGGAAGAAGCGGCTGGCCGCCGAGGGACTGTTCAACCCGGAGCGCAAGAAGCCCCTGCCCTTCCTGCCACAGGTGATCGGCGTGGTGACAAGCCCGACCGGGGCCGTGATCCGTGATATCCTGCACCGTCTGGCCGACCGGTTCCCGCGCCATGTCCTGCTCTGGCCCGTCGCGGTCCAGGGTGAAGGGGCAGCGCAACAGGTGGCCCGCGCCATCCAGGGTTTCAACAGCCTGACACCCGGTGGCCGTGTGCCGCGCCCCGACCTGATCATCGTGGCGCGCGGCGGCGGCAGCCTGGAAGACCTGATGGCCTTTAACGAGGAGATCGTGGTCCGCGCCGCTGCCGACAGCCGTATCCCCCTGATCTCCGCTGTGGGGCATGAAACAGACACAACCCTGATCGATTTCGCGTCCGACCGCCGCGCGCCGACCCCGACTGCGGCGGCGGAAATGGCAGTGCCGGTACGGGCCGATCTGCTGGGTCAGGTGCTGGATGATGAACGACGGCTGCACCGGGCCATGACCCGCGCCCTGGATCAGCGCCGCACCTATGTGCAGGGGCTGGCGCGCGGCCTGGGCGATCCGCAAAGCCTGCTGGACGGGCTGGCGCAGCGGCTGGACGACCGGGGCGAACGGTTGATCCTGTCCATGCGGGGCGGGATCGAGCGGCGGCAGACGGCGGTGCGGCAGCTGGGCCTGAAACTGCGCCACCCGCGTGAGGTGCTGCGTCTGGCCGCCACGCGGCTGGATGCGGCGGGCCGCGCCCTGCACACGGGTCTTGAAGGCTCCATCCGCCTGTCGGAAGGGCGCTATCACCGTATTGCCGACCGCCTGTCCGACCGCCCCATCAGGCGCGCCCTGACCGATGGGGCCGCCCGCCTTTCCGACCTGCCAACCCGTATGGAACGCGCCCATCTGGCCGATCTTTCGGCCAAGGGGGACCGGCTGGCGCAGTTGGGCCGCCTGCTGGAAAGCGTGTCCTATCGCGGGGTCCTGTCGCGCGGTTTCGCGCTGGTCACCGATGGTGATGGGCAGCCCGTGACGCACGCCGCCCGCCTGACGGAGGGGCAGCGGGTCACCATCGCCTTCAATGACGGGACGGCGGGTGCCACCATCGGTGACGGCACGGCACCCGCTGCGCCACGCCCAACCCGGCCATCCCGAAAGGCCGGTGATGGCGGGCCGCAGGGCAGCCTGTTCTGACCCGATAGCGTTAACCCTATCCGCTTGGATAAGGGGGGCGTAATTTACGATTGCCGCCGCCGCGATATGCTGACGATATGAGCGATCTGTTTACCGCGCCAAAACCTGAGACCGACGCGCCCCCGGCCCGTACCCTGACGCGGGATACGGGCTGGATCGGGTTGCTGTTGGGCATGGCGATGGTCCTGTCGCTGGCGGTCATCATCTTCATGCAGCTGTACCAGGACCGGGCCAATGCCCGTGCCCAGGCGCAGGAAGCGGCGGTCAATCTGACCGGTGCCATCGCGCGCGACGTGTCGCGCCATGTCGATCTGTTCCGCTTCGTCCTGTCGTCACTGCGCGAAACGGTCAGTTCGCCCGATTTCCAGCAGGTGCCAGACCATATGCGCGATATGGTGCTGTTCTCACACACGGCGGCGCCCAAGGCCCTGGGCGTGCTGTTCGTGACCGACGAGAACGGGATCATCAGCGCGGAATCGGGCGGCAACGACATCAAGGGCCAGAGCCGGGCCTGGCGGCCCTACTTCGCCTATCACCGCGATCATGATGATCCGTCGCTGCTGATCTCCGGTCCCATGATTTCCGCCACGACAAAGGACCCGGTGATCGTGCTGTCCATGCGGCTGAACCGGCCGGATGGGTCATTCCGGGGCGTCGTCGTCGCCTCCATGCTGCTGACCTATTTCGATGGGTTGCTGACGGATCTG
Source organism: Niveispirillum sp. CC-CTL257 (assembly GCF_059489915.1). Lineage (NCBI taxonomy): Bacteria > Pseudomonadati > Pseudomonadota > Alphaproteobacteria > Rhodospirillales > Azospirillaceae > Niveispirillum > Niveispirillum sp. CC-CTL257. Next base: position 658,019 of record NZ_JCAJXE010000001.1, on the reverse strand, counting down.
AAGCTGGAGAATGGGGCGACACTGACCCTGTTCCTGGACCATGGCGTGATCCTGGCCAGCCAGCCCGCTGATCCCTTGGCCATCGGCCGCGACCTGCGCCAGGACCCCAATATGCAGGCCGCCATCGGCAAGCCCCTGTCGATCTATGAAGAAAGCGGAACGCCGGATGGCGACCGGCTGGTCGTGTCAACCGCCGTGGCGGATTCCACCATGCGGGTCAATCTTTCACAGCCGCTGGACCTGATCTACGGGCATTGGTGGATGAAGGCCTGGACCATCGGCATCACGGCACTACTCCTGATCACCGGCATCATCACCCTTATCCTGCTGGTCCACCGGGAAAGCCGCCGGCGCGCGCGGGCACAGCTGCTGCTGGCCGAGGCCAATGCGCAGCTGGAGCGGATGGCGACCACCGATCCCCTGACCGGCATTGCCAATCGTCGGGTGTTCGACGACATGCTGCGCCGGGAACAGGCGCGGTCGTCGCGCGTGCCGCATGATGCGGCGGTGCTGATGATCGATATCGACCTGTTCAAAAGCTTCAATGATACCTACGGCCACAGCGCTGGCGACGCCACCCTGCGGTCGGTCGCCCTCGCCATCACGCGCACGGTTGCGCGCGGCGGCGATCTTGCCGCCCGTATCGGCGGAGAGGAATTTGCCGTGCTCCTGACCCAGACCGACAGGGTCGGTGCCCATGTCGTGGCGGAGCGTATCCGGGAAACCGTGGCCGCCCTGGGCATCCGCCACAGCGGCAGCCCCCATGGCCATGTCACTGTCTCCATCGGTCTGGCCACAACCGGTCTGGACCCCATGCCCGCCAGTTTCAGTCTGGTCCTGGATAGTGCTGACGAGGCGCTGTACATCGCCAAGGAAAATGGCCGCAACCGGGTGGAGGTTGCGGTCCTGACCGAGGTCGCGGCGTAGTTCGCCCTTCAGCCGGCAATGGACTGATAGCGCAGGAAATGGATGCGCGCCTGACTGTAATCGCGCACATCCAGCGCCTCAAACCCCGGTGGCGAGGCGAAGGCGTCATCGGCCCCCACCTCCACACAGACCAGGGCACCCGGCGCGATCCAGCCGGCCCGCGACAGGCCCGTCAGGGCCGGTGGCGAGAGGTCCTGACCATAGGGCGCGTCCAGAAACACCAGACGGGCCGCGAACGGGGCCGGTGGCGGCTTGGCGGCGTCACCCAGGATGAAGCGGCACTGCGCCCCCTCCCCCAGCATTTCTGCGTTACGGCGCGCAACATCCAGCGATGACCGCGCCTTGTCCAGCAGGGCCGCCCGCGCAGCACCATGCGACAGCGCCTCCAGCGCCAGAGCACCCGTACCGCAGAAGGCGTCCAGAACGTCCGCACCGTCCAGCACGTCGCTGCCATCCTCCATCCAGTCGCCATGCGACAAGATGTTGAACAGCGACTGGCGGGTGCGGTCGCTGGTCGGGCGGACGTCACGACCCGCCGGCGTTTCCAGCCGGCGGCCGCGATGCTTACCGGCGACGATCCGCACGCGGCGCTCCACCCTTCGGGGCCGGCATGCCGCCGCCGCCATTGTCGGTGGCCGGACCCTTGGCGGGCGGCTTGGCCGGGGCGGCACTGCCGGCGCGCTTGGGTGCCGGCTTCGGTCCACGGCGGGCGGGGGCGTCATCGTCGGGAATGTCGGCACCGGCAAGCGCGCGGTCCAGCTTGGCGACGGCGCGGCGCGCGCTCTCGCTCAACTGATCCCCCGCCCCACGGCGGGCGGCCTTGGGTACTTCGGCTTCCACCCGCGACGGCGGGGCCGTGCGCTTGGGCGCGGCGGCGGACGAAGAGGAAGCCTTGCGGCCCCCGCCCATCAGGCGCTCCACACTGTCGCGGGCCTTGGCGGCGGACGGCTTGGCCTTGCCCTTGGTGGCGCTGGATGGGGCAGCAGCGGCCATGGCCTTGGGCAAGCGGTCATAGCGCATGCGTGGGACCGTGCCCGCTCCCGGCTTGGCCGCAGGGTCCGCGGGGGCCGGCTCTTCCTCTGCGGGGAAGAAGTCGGGCATCTGGTCGCGCAGCACGCGGCGCGGCACTTCCTCCACGCCACCGGGGTCCAGCTTGCCCAGCTGGAACGGGCCATAAGCGATGCGGATCAGGCGGCTGACGGGCAGGCCCAGCCATTCGAAGACGCGGCGAACCTCACGGTTCTTGCCCTCGCGCAGGCCCACGGTCAGCCAGGAATTATAGCCGACGGTGCGGTCGATGATGGTCTCGATCGGGCCATAAGCCAGCCCCTCGATAACCACCCCTTCTTCCAGCTTGCGCATGGTTTCCGGCGTCGGCACGCCATGCACGCGGATGCGGTAGCGGCGCAGCCAACCGGTGGATGGCAGTTCCAGATGCCGGGCCAGCGCCCCATCATTGGTCAGCAGCAGCAACCCTTCGGATGCCAGATCCAGCCGCCCGACGGAAATGACGCGCGGCATGGTATGCGGCAGATGGTCGAAGACGGTGGCCCGCCCCTTCTCATCGCGCGCCGTCGTCACCAGCCCTTCCGGCTTATGATAGCGCCACAGGCGGGTGGGTTCCGGCTCGCCCACCATCTGGCCATCCACCTGGATACGGTCGCCATCGCGGACCAGGAAAGCCGGGCTTTCCAAGGTCACATTGTTCACGCGGACGCGGCCTTCGGCGATCCAGCGTTCGGCATCGCGGCGGGAGCAGACGCCGGCACGGGCCAGGCGCTTGGCAATGCGTTCACCCCCGGCAAGCTCGGGCGCGGCATCAAGGTCGGTTTCGTCGGCAACGGCATCAACCGGCACCTGACGCAAGGGGTCATAGCTGTTCTGGGACATGGGCGCGGAGATTACGCGTGAAACAAGATTGCCGCAAGCCACCCCCCGCCTTGACGGGCGCGACCGTCCCATGCAGCCTTGCGCGCATCATGACCGACACGCCCCCCCTCTCCACCCCCATGGACCTTGCCTTCGCCGAAGCCGAACAGGCGGCAGCGCGGGGGGAGGTGCCGGTGGGGGCCGTCGTGGTGGACCCGGCCACGGGCCGGGTGCTGGGTTCTGCCGGCAACCGGACGGAGGAACTGTCCGACCCCACCGCCCATGCCGAGGTCCTGGCCATCCGGCAGGCCGCATCCGCCCTGAACAGCCCACGCCTGCCCGGCCTCGACCTGTATGTCACGCTGGAACCGTGCGCCATGTGCGCCGGGGCCATCAGTTTTGCCCGGCTGCGGCGGGTCTATTTCGCGGCCTATGATCCCAAGGGTGGGGCCGTGGACCATGGCCCCCGCTATTTCCAGCAGCCGACCTGCCACCATGCGCCCGACGCCTATGGCGGGTTCGGGGAAGCGCGGGCGGCGGCATTGCTGCGCGATTTCTTCAAGGACAGGCGATAGGAGAGTGACCATGACGACCGCCCCCTTCCCCACCGTCGCGGTGCTGAACGATCCCGGCCCGGAGGCTGAAACCTACCGCCCCGCCGCCGACCGCATCCTGTCCGGCGACCCGGTACAGACGGTCAGCAACCGCTTCAGCAGTGCCGATGGCCGCTTCAATTGCGGCATCTGGACCGGTGCCGTCGGCTCCTGGCGTGTGGTCTTCACGGAGAATGAGTTCTGCCAGCTGCTGGAAGGCGTGGTGCTGGTCAAGGGCGATGACGGCAGCGAACGCCGGTTCGTGGCGGGGGATGCCTTCGTGATGCCAGCGGGCTTCACCGGTGTGTGGGATATTCTGGAACCAGCCAGGAAATACTACGCGGTTTATGAGTGAGAGAGCGTAGGTCAGGTCGAGCCGGAGGCGAGCCCTGACAGGTATGGATTGAAAGCCTTTTCTGTCAGGGCGAGGCTGCGCCTCGACCTGACCTACGGTCATTTATATACCTCAATCCGGCCAGCGTCGGTGCTGCCACATCCATTGCCCTGGGTCGTCGCGCACCCATTCCTCCAGTAGCGCATTCACCTGTTTCATGGCCGCCAGCGTATCAGCCTTCACATCGCCGGTACGCTTGAACTCAAGCGGCGGCAGGACCGTGACGCGGAACCGCGCCGCCCCGGTTCGCTCTACCCGGATGGGCACGGCGGGCGCGTCATAGCGCAGGGCAAGGTCGGCCAGCACCGTGCCCGTTCGCGCGTCGCGCCCCAGGAAGGGCACCAGCGGGCCTTCGTTCAGCTTCTGATCGACCAGCAGGCCGACATGCCCGCCGGCCCGGATCGCCGCCATCAGGCCGCGCGCCGCTTCCCGCCCCTTGGGCACCATGGTGCCGCCCAGGGGGCTGCGGGCGCGGGCCAGCATGTCGGCCACGAACGGGTTGTTGGGCTTGCGGAACACATAGGTCAGATGCAGGCCGATCCGCGCCGACACCATGGCGCACAGTTCCCAATTGGCGAAATGGCCCGTGAAGACAATGCCGGGGCGGTCGTCGCCGGCCAGGGCGTGGAGATGCTCCAGACCCGAAACCTCCACATGCCGGTCGAAATCTGCCGCGATACGGTCCAGATGCACATATTCGGCGAAGGTACGGCCCAGATTGTCCCAGGCCTGGGTAACAATGGCATCGACCCGCGCCGGCTCCAGCCCAGGCAGCGCCCGCCCGATATCGCGCCGCATGCGCCGCGACCGCGACAGGGGGGGGCCGATGCGGCGCAGCAGGCCGCCACCCAGGTCCGACGCGCGTTCCGGCGACAGCAAGCGCATGATTGCGATGAACAGCCAGACAAGGACGGCTTGCAGACGGTAACCGACGACCCGGTCGAACCGGCGGCGCAGGCGGCCATGGTCAGCCATGGCATGTCTCCATCAACCGGTCCAGCAGCCGTTCCACCGCCACCTGATCATCCCAGGACAGGCGGACAGGCAGCGCCGCCACACGCGACCGCCAGATGGGGGACAGGCGCATCGCGTCCTTCTCCGTCGTCACCAGCATCGCCCCCACCCCCTCGGCCTGTGCCAGCAGGCTGGACAGGTCGGCGGCACTGAACGGGTGATGATCGGGAAACGCCCTCTCCGCCACGACCGACAGGCCGGCATCGCGCAGGGTCGCGAAGAATTTCGCGGGCCGCCCGATCCCGGCAAAGGCCAGCAGGGACCGGCCCGTCAAGCGCTCGACCACCGTCGCATCAGGCCGCAGTTGGGCCGTGAATACCGGCAGCCCCCCCGCCACGGACCGCGCCGCCGCGTGACCTGGCCCGTCGCCGATGACCACCAGCGCATCCGCCCGTTTCAACCCGCCGGCCACACTCTCCCGCAGCGGTCCCGCCGGCATGACACGGCCATTGCCGAACCCGACCCCGGCATCGACGACGATCAACGACAAATCCTTGTGCAGGGCGCGGTTCTGAAATCCATCATCCAGGATGATGGCACCCACCCCCGTTTCCACCATGGCCTTGGCCGCTGCCACCCGGTCCCGCCCGACCCAGACGGTGCCAGTCGCGGCCAGCAGCAGCGGTTCATCGCCCACATCCACCGCGTAATGCAGGGCGGGATCAACCGGAAGCGGCCCGCGCATGCGCCCACCATGCCCGCGCGACAGCGACGCCGCCACCACACCGCGCGTCGCCAACCGCGCCATCAGGTCCCGCACCACCGGGGTCTTGCCGGCCCCGCCCGCCACCAGATTGCCCACACACAGCACCGGTACCGGCACCTTCACCGGCATCCGCAAACCTAGCAAAGCCCCCGCGCGCCACAGCCAGGACAGGGGCGTCAGCAGCGTCGAAAGCAGACCCGGCGGGGCATACCAGAAGGCGGGCGCACGCATCAGCCCACCCCCGCCCGGTTCAGCAGGGGCCACAGCGCCGCCATCACCCGGTCGATGGCCGTGGCATTGCGCAGCGCCACCTCCCGCGCCGCGTCGGCCTGCGCCTGTCGGTGGATGGGGTTGGACAGCAGGCCGGAAACGGCATCGGCGATCTGTTCAGGGCCGCACAGGGGTAGCAATCCACCGGCCTCCCGCATCTCCGCTGCCACTTCTGCAAAATTGAACATATGCGGACCATGGATGACGGCGCTGTGCAGCAGGGCTGGTTCGATGGGGTTATGCCCGCCCACCGGTATGAAGGACCCGCCCATGACCGTCACCGGGGCCAGACGGAAGACCAGCCCCATCTCGCCCAACGTGTCCATCAGGAAGACCGCATCCCGCGCCCCGGGCTGCGTCCCCTCGCTTCGGCGGGCGTATGACAGGCCCGACGACTTCAACAGGTCGGCCACCTTGCCCCCCCGGTCGGGATGGCGCGGCACCAGCAGCAGAAGGGCATCGGACAGGTGCTGGCGCAGCTCCACCTGCGCCGCGATGGCCATGGCCTCCTCCCCCACATGGCTGCTGGCGAAGGTCCAGACAGGGCGGTTGCCGATGGCCGCAGACAGCACGTCCAGCGCCGCCGGATCGGCTGGCAAGGGCGGGGCCGAATATTTCAGATTGCCCACGGCCCGCACATCGGCAATGCCCAACGCCGACAGCCGTTCCGCCTCCACCCCTGTCTGGGCCAGCGCCAGCTGGAACACCGACAGAAGGCGGCGGGCGGTGCGTGGAAACCGCCGCCAATTGCCAAAACTTTTGGCCGACAGCCGCGCATTGATCAGGGCGCAGGGAATGCCGGCCTGGCGGATGGCGGTCAGCAGGTTGGGCCAGAATTCCGATTCCACCCACAAAACCAGATCGGGCCGCCAATGCGCCAGGAACCCGTCCACCGCACGCGGCAGATCGACCGGAACATATTGGTGAAACGCGCGCGGCCCCGGCAGGCGCTTATCCATCAGCGCGGCAGAGGTCACCGTCCCCGTCGTGACCATGACCCCCACCTGCGACCCCAGCGACAACAGCCGATCGACGAGGGGCAGCACCGCCAGCGCCTCCCCCACCGACGCGGCATGAACCCAGACCAGCCGCCCTGCCGGACGGGGCAGCAGTGGACGGCCCAGCCGTTCATGCCGGCGGGCCGGGGCCTCCTTGCCACGCGCGGCGCGGCGGTCCAGCAGCCGGCGCACGACAGGGCCAGCCAGATGCGTCAGGCCGCGATAAAGGCTGTACAGCATGGGGGGACCGGGATCTTGGGCATCGCATGGGCAACCTAGCACGGTGAAAAGCCCAACCGCCACCCTGGGCCGCCCCTGGCCCCTCCCCGGCTGCCATGCCCGCCGCCGCCATAATTCAGCCTTGATCATTGTTCATTTTCTGAGAGTGCCTTCTGCGGCAAAGGGGATTTCTGGGCAAATAGGCCCTCAGCCCCCTTGACGTGGACGCCGCAACGCATGACCTTAGGGGCATGATGCGGGCGTCCGTGGGACGGCCCGGTTCCCCCGATTGTGGCGCTGACCCCGTCTTCCAGACAGGCACCGCCCCGGCAGTGGAGAGAATTGCGATGCGTAATGCTGTCACCCGTCACACCCGCGCCGCCGGTATCGCCGCCCTTCTGGTGGCTGTACCGATGTCCGCGCCGGCCCTGGCGGACGAAGCGGCAAAGCCCGTGAATACCTTCAAGCCGATTACCCGCGACGTGACGCCCGGCGAACGCGCCGCCGCCCAGGCCTATGCCCGCCCCGGTGCCGATGCCGCCGCTGCTGCTGCCCTGGCTTTGTCGGGTGAGAATAACAGCCGCCTGCCCGATGGGTTCAGCCTGTCGGTCAGTGGCAATATGCCCGCCTTCAGCAGCGGATATGGTGCCCGCCGGTCGAACCAGCTGCTGGGCGACGGGCAGATCGGCTATGATGCGGAGCCGTTTTATTCCAACAATCGCGGCTACTACACGCCTTACGGCTATTCCTACGGCACGCCGCGCCTGAACTATAATGAAAGCTTCCTGCGCCATAAGTATGGCGGCAACATCCTGGGCGCCCCGTCCGTATCGGCGCCGCTGGAATTCTGGGACGGACGCCGGTGACATTATGAAAGTGGGCGGCATCGCGATCACGGTCCTTTGCCTGCTGAGTTTTCAGCCCGCTTTCGCCACCGACCCGGTGGCCAATACATTCAAACCCCTGCCCGCCGGCGCCCTTCTGCCGGGCGAGGTAGTATCGCTGGACGACGCAGATTTGCGCGTGCGGGCAGCGTTGCCCCCACCCTGCACGGGACGCAGCCAGAAGGGCGCGCAGGCCGGCACCTGGATCGGCGCTGCCGTCGGTCTGATGGCCGGCATGGCGCTGGGCGACGACAATGACAGCAGCGTGACGACCGCCGCCAAGGGTCTGGCGGGGGCCGGCGTGGGCTCCACCATCGGCTATCTGGCGGGTCGCGCCTATGACGGGCCGCGTGACTGCCCCGGCATGAAGGCCGAACTGCCGCGCAGCCCCATTTCCCCCATCGCGGATGAAGTCAGCTGGGAAGAACGCCGCCGCGCGCTGGCCGGCGGACCATAACCCATACGCTTTCGTGTACGTGACGGATTCACCTTGGCGAATCGGTGTGCTAGATTCCGCGCCAGGTGTTTGGACCGGCCTGTCGCGCCGGCCTTCGTAGCGTTGGAGTGGCCGCCATGGCGATGCGCGTTCGTGAGGATTATCGTGGCCTGACGGGACCTGAAAAGGCCTCCATCCTGATGCTTGCGCTGGGCGAGGAAATCGCATCGAAGCTGTTCGCCCTGATGGGCGATGACGAGATCAAGGAACTGTCCCAGACCATGGCCAATCTTGGCTCGGTCAGTTCCAATCTGGTGGAGCGCCTGTTCGTTGAGTTCGCAGAACAGATCAGCTCTACCGGCTCGCTGGTCGGTTCGTTCGACAGTACCGAACGCCTGCTGACCAAGGTCCTGCCCAAGGACAAGGTCGACCAGATCATGGAAGAAATCCGTGGTCCTGCCGGTCGTACCATGTGGGACAAGCTGACCAATGTGAACGAGCAGGTGCTGGCCAATTACCTGAAGAACGAGTATCCGCAGACGGTCGCCGTGATCATGTCCAAGATCAAGGGCGACCATGCCGGCCGCGTGCTCCAGCTGCTGCCCGAAAGCTTCGCCATGGAAGTCATCATGCGTATGCTGCGCATGGAGGCGGTGCAGAAGGAAGTTATCGACGATATTGAGCGCACGCTGCGCACCGAATTCATGTCGAACTTGGCCCGCACCAACCGCCGCGACGCGCACGAAATGATGGCGGAAATCTTCAACAGCTTCGACCGCAACACCGAAAGCCGCTTCATCGCAGCACTGGAAGAACGCAACCGCGACAGCGCCGAGCGCATCCGTGCCCTGATGTTCACGTTCGAGGACCTCTCGAAGCTGGACCCCAGCGGCATCCAGACCCTGCTGCGCAGCGTGGACAAGCAGAAGCTGGCCACCGCCCTGAAGGGCGCGTCGGACACACTGAAGGACCTGTTCTTCACCAACATGTCCGAACGCGCGGCCAAGATCATGCGCGAGGATATGGGCGCCATGGGCCCCATCCGCCTGCGCGACGTGGACGAGGCGCAGATGTACATGGTGCAGCTGACCAAGGACATGGCCGCGCGCGGCGAAATCGTCATCGCAAGCGGCAAGGGCGAGGACGAGTTGGTTTATTGATCCCGGCCGCCGAACTTACCGATCCGGGGGCGGCGGCACGCGCCGGGGCACGCGCGCTGCTGCACGCACCGCCGGTTAATGCTCTGGCATTGCTGTCCTTTCTGGGGGAGGCGCTGTCCCATACGCCCGGTGATGATATCCAGGCCCTATTGGATCTTGCTGACCTGTTGCTGGCCACCGGCCAGAATATCGCCGTCCTTGAGAAGTTGAGCGCTAGGGCGCGGCATCACCAGGGCCGCACACGGGCCCTCGTGGAACTGCGCCTGGGCCATGCGAACCGCTTAACAGGCAATGAAATTTTGGCTCGGCGCCATTATCAATCCGTGGCGGCCCTGGCCCCCGATATCCCGCTGGATCAGTGGCCGCCCGGCACCGGCGGAAATCCGCATGACGATGTCCAGGGTCTGTTCAATGTCTTCGCGGACCGCTTCGACAGCCATCTGGCCGGTACGTTACGCTACACTGTACCGGAATTGATCGGTGATCTGCTGAAAGAGATGGGAACCGGTCACGCCCTTGACATCCTTGATGCCGGGTGTGGTACCGGGCTCTGTCAACCCGTTCTCGGTCCGCGCGCGGCGCGGCTGGATGGATGCGACCTGTCGCTGAACATGTTGGGAAAGGCGCGGGAGCGGGGGGGATACAGCCATCTCTGGTGGTCTGATCTCCTGGAGTTCCTGCCCTGCCAACCGGACAAGTGGCAGATGGTCGTCGCTGCCGATGTGCTGATCTATATGCGGGACATGGACGCGGTGTTCCGGCATGTCACCACCTCCCTGCGGGCGGGCGGGCAATTCATCTTCAGCCTGCTGAGCACGGATGGCGGCGATATCGAACGGCGACCCGACGGGCATTACCATCATGGCGACGCCTATATTCAGGCGCTTGCCAAGGCCAATGGCCTGTCCGTGCGCTCCTGGCAACGAATCATCCCCCGGTATGAGCAGGGTGTACCCCTGGATGGTCGGCTGGTGATGTTGCAAAAGCCCTGAACGAAAAAGGCCGGCATCGCTGCCGGCCTTTTCATTGAGTAGGGCCCGGATCACGTATCCAGGAAGCTGCGCAGCTTGCGCGACCGCGACGGGTGCTTCAGCTTGCGAAGCGCCTTGGCCTCGATCTGGCGGATACGTTCGCGCGTCACGCTGAACTGCTGCCCCACCTCTTCCAGGGTGTGGTCGGTGTTCATGCCGATGCCGAAACGCATGCGCAACACGCGTTCTTCACGGGCCGTCAACGTAGCGAGTATACGGGTCGTGGTCTCGCGCAGGTTCGCCTGGATGGCGGCATCCAGCGGCAGAACGGCGTTCTTATCCTCAATGAAATCGCCCAGATGCGAATCTTCCTCGTCGCCAATCGGCGTCTCAAGGCTGATCGGCTCCTTGGCGATCTTCAGGACCTTGCGGACCTTTTCCAGCGGCATCATCAAGCGTTCGGCCAGTTCCTCCGGCGTCGGCTCGCGTCCGATCTCGTGCAGCATCTGACGGCTGGTGCGCACCAGCTTGTTGATCGTTTCGATCATGTGCACGGGAATACGGATGGTGCGGGCCTGATCGGCGATCGAACGGGTGATCGCCTGCCGAATCCACCAGGTGGCATAGGTGGAGAACTTGTAACCGCGCCGATACTCGAACTTATCCACGGCCTTCATCAGGCCGATATTGCCTTCCTGGATCAGATCCAGGAATTGCAGGCCACGGTTCGTGTACTTCTTGGCGATGGAGATCACGAGGCGCAGGTTGGCCTCCACCATCTCCTTCTTGGCGCGGCTGGCTTCCTTTTCGCCCTTCTGCACCGTGGAGACGATGCGGCGGAATTCGCCGATGGGCAGACGGGCCTGACTGGACACTTCCGCGATGCTCTCACGGACGCGACCCACCTCATAGGATGAACGCTCGGCGAACTTGGCCCAGGCCTTGGAGATGCTCTTGCAGCGGTCCAACCATTTCGGGTCCAGTTCCGACCCGTAATAATGCTGCAGGAAATCTTCGCGCTTCACCCGGCAATCGGTCGCCAAACGCAGCAGACGGCCTTCATAACCCAGCAGCTTACGGTTCAGGGCATAGAGCTGTTCGACCAGCTGTTCGATACGGCCATTGTTCAGGCGCACAGAATTGACCAGCTCGGTCAGTTCGGCCTTCACCTTGTCGTACTTCTTGTCGGAACCCTTGGGCAGTTCCTGGCCGCTCTGCAGCAGGCTCAGGCGCTCTTCCTGCATCTTGTGCAGGCGCTCATAGGTTTCCTCGATCTTGCCGAAGATCTCCAGCACCTTGGGCTTCAGCTCGGCTTCCATGGCGGAGAGGGAGACATTGCCCTCCTCTTCACCCTCGCCTTCGGCGGCGGGACCACCTTCACCCTCGGGACGCTCAGCTTCCTCTTCCTCACGCTCGACGGCGGGGCCGTCCAGCGCTTCGGGCGGCAGCTCCCCGGCCTCCGGGTCCACGCCATAGGAGGCGTCGAGATCGATGATGTCGCGCAGCAGCATCTTGCCGTCCTGCAACGACTGATGCCACTCGATGATGGCCTGAATGGTCAGCGGCGATTCACAGATCGCGCCGATCATCATCTCACGACCAGCCTCGATGCGCTTGGCGATGGCGATTTCGCCTTCGCGGCTCAGCAGCTCCACCGACCCCATTTCGCGCAGATACATGCGCACGGGGTCGTCGGTGCGGCCGATATCGTCATCGTCCAGGTTACCGGACTGACGGCCTTCGCCTTCACCCTCGCTACCGCTGCTCTCGTCGGCTTCTTCGGCTTCGACGACATTGATGCCCATCTCGGACAGCAAGGCCATCGTATCTTCGATCTGTTCGGACGAGGAACTGTCCGGCGGCAGGGCCGCGTTGAGTTCGTCATACGTGACGTACCCGCGCTCCTTGCCGCGCGCTATCATCTTCTTGACGGCAATGGCCATGCCGTCCATCAGAGGGCCATTGGCTTCCTCTTCCCGCTGCTCCGACACTTCTGCCGTCTGCGCCGCTTTCGTCGCCATTCGTTCGCTGCCCCCGCACTCTTAAGGCTGCCACCGGTAAACGCAAATGGACGACTCGGGCAAGGGCCCGGCCATCCGACGAAACTCTTCCTGGCTATAACTTTGGCAAGAGGCTGGAAACTGTGTTCGCCAAGACACAGTTTTGCAGGACGAACGCGTCGCGTGACGCCCGAATGCTCGGCCGCCCACCCATCATCCGTCCCTTTCCGTCAGGTCATCGGCATGGCCCCGGAGAATCAGCAGCTCCCGTTGCAGCGCGCGTAATCGTGCCAGATCATCCTCACTGAATGTCTCGGCAAACCGTTTCTCGGCATCGCGCAGCTCGCGTTGAAGCAACCCATCCTCAGAACTCAGCCAAACCTCCTGCCAGCCACTCTTCGCGGTTTCGAACGACGCTCCTGGTTGCGCGAATTTCGGCATGTCCGCACTCAGCAGACTATCCAGCGTCTCGGAAAAACCACGACCAGACAGGTGGCGTCTCAAAGCCTCCGCGTCAAGTGCTGATTCGGCGGTGAGGCATGCGACAAGCGCTTGGCGCAGCGCCTCCATCTCGCCATCGGCGAATTCCGCGCCCGCCAGAATCTCCCCCACATCCTGAAAAAGCTCGGGATGGTGGACGATGGCCAGCACCAGATAGCGTTCGCGCCGACGCGGTTCGGTCCGCAGGGTGCCGGACCGGAAACGGCTGTCCCACAGGCGGCTGACCGGTACATCGCCGGGCTGAAGCCGGCGCGGGCGCGCTCCGCCCCGGTCGCCGCCAGCCCCGCCAAACCCGCCCCCACTGGCCCGGATGGCGGCGCGCAGCTTGTCGCGCAGGACGGAGCGGTAGCTGTACTGCACCGACTTGTCGGTGACCTTATCCATCATCTGGTTGATGCCGGTTTCGATCCGCAGGCGACCATCCGCCGTCTTCGGGTCTTCGCCCTGGCGCACCATCTCCCAGATGAAATCCTCCAGCGACAGGGCGCGGTCCAGAATGGCGGTGAACGCATCCGGCCCGCCCGACCGGATCAGGCTGTCCGGGTCTTCCTTGTCGGGCATGAAGGCGATGCGGACGGTGGCGTCGGGCACCAGAATGGGCAGCACCCGTTCAACGGCGCGCTGCGCCGCCCGCCGGCCGGCATTGTCGCCGTCAAAGCACAGGATGGGGTTCCGCTGCCCCTCCGGCGCCAGCTTCCACAGGACCTGGATCTGTGTCTCCGTCATCGCCGTGCCCAGGGGGGCCACCGCCCCCTCAAACCCCGCCTGAACGCAGGAGATGACATCCATATAGCCTTCGGTGACGATCAGTCGCTGACCGTCCGCCGCCGCCTGCCGCGCGCGCGACATGCCGTAGAGCAGGTTGCCCTTGTGGAACAGCGGGTTCTCGGCAGAATTGATATATTTCGGCCCGTCACCTTCCAGCACGCGCCCACCGAACGCCACCACCTGCCCCCGTCGGTCGGTGACAGGGAACATCACGCGGTTCCAGAAGAAGTTACGGATGGGCCGCCCCGGCTCGGCCCGCTTGAACAGGCCGACCTCCACCATGTCGGCCTCGCTGTACCCGGCCTCCAGCAGCAGGGCGCGCAGCGGCCCGCCCTCCTGCGGGGCGTAGCCTAGACGGAAGCGGGCAATCCCCTCCTCATCCAGGCCGCGCCGGCGCAGATAATCCAGCGCATTGCGCCCGCTGGGGCTGAACAGCTCGCGCTCATAATATTTCGTGGCGCGTTCGACCAGATCATAGAGCGACTTCTGTCGCTCATATTGCTGGCGCTCCTGCGGGCTGGCCTGCGGCACCTGCAAGCCCGCCTCGCCTGCTAAATGTTCAACAGCCTCCATAAATGATAAGTTATCATGGCGCATAACAAATCCAACTTGGTCGCCATGGGCCCCACAGCCAAAGCAATGAAAGAAATTCTTTTGATCATTTACATAAAAACTAGGCGTCTTTTCATTGTGGAAGGGGCACGGGGCTTTGAACTCCCGGCCTGCCCTTTGCAGGCGCATGCGTTTCATCACCACTTCCGACACGGAAAGGCGGGAACGCAACTCTTCCAGGAACTGCGGCGGCAGGGCCATCGGGGCTGATATCTCAAAGGCTTCGGGTGCGGGTCAGCCGGGGAGCATATCCCAGGCGGTGGCCCCAACGCCACGCGCACCGGCATCCATCCCCAGATGGCCCCGTGATTCACAGCCTGTGGATAAGTCCAATTTGGTTCGAAATTCGTCGGTACGGAGATTGCTTGCCCTTGGAAACAAAGTTTCCCGCACGAAGGGCATGCGCCATGAATATCAGCTCCATGTTCTCCTCCTCCGCGATCCTGTCGCGGCTGCAGGTGAAGTCACCCGCCAGCACGCAGACCCCGGCCCCCGCTGCCAAGACGGGCACAGCACCACCCGATCCGGCGGCCCAGCAGAAGGAGGAGATGGCAGCGCTGAAGAAGGAACGCGAGGCCTATGACGCCGCGCGGAACAATGAAATCCAACGCCGGCAGCGGGAATTCGAGATGACCCATGGCCGTAAGTACGGCCAGGACGGCGACCCGCCGTTGGCCTTCCAGATGGCCCTGCCGGCCAATGAACGCGGCTATCTGCCCTTTGTCCCCGCCGACACGCAGAAGGCCATCGACGCCATCACGGACAAGTACCGCAACCAGGAAAATCTTGCCCCCATGTGGGCAGAATTGACCGCCATGGGCCTGAACCCGGATCAGCTGACCAAATCGGCAAAATATTTCATCTCCCTGGATGGCCGCATGGTCACACGGGAGGACGCGTCCAAGGGCGTGGACATCAAAGTGTGAGGATGGCGAAGTCAAACCACCCTATCCCAGCAGCACGATCCCATAATCGCCGATGATGCGGAAACCCAGCGACAGGTAGGCCCGGCGGGCTGGCTCATTCTGTTTGCCGGTGAACAGGACAGCCGTGTCGGCCCCGTCATCCCGGGCCGCCAGCAGGGCACCGGCCACCACGGCCCGTGCCAGCCCGCGCCCGCGCAGCAGTGCCGGCGTCCAGACCCCGCCGATCTGCACCGTGTCGGGGATGCGGGCATTGTGGGTTGCCATGGACAGCGGCACGCCATAGGCACCGGTGACCACAAACACGTCGTCCGCCGCGACCCAGGCACCGACATCGGCCGCGGCACGGGCGCGCAGCCCGTCACTATCCGCCTCTCCCAGCGTTTCAACGCAGTAGCCGACGCGCCATGAGGACAGCAGCGGCACATCCCCCGCCACGGCCCGCCGCCAGGACAGGCCGCCATCGGTCAGCAGCGCCGGTACCTTCAGATCGGACAGGGACAGGTCGAACAGATCCTCGGCCCCGTCTTTCAACAGGGGCCGGTCCGGGAACAGGGTTTGCACCGCGCGCACCGCCGGCAGCGGCCCGATAATCCCGGCCACCGCCCGGTCGCCCGCCGCCAGATGAAACCGCGCGAGTTCAACGGCAATGTCCGGTTCCGCCTGGATCAGCAGATTGCCGTTCCAGGCATGGGAGACCACGCCGTGGACGGCACCGTCGCCATCCACCAGCGCCGCATAGCGGGCATGGAACCGCTCTGCCCGATCTTCCAGCCCCACACGCCGCAGGTTGGAGCGCAGGAACATGGATGTCGCCGGGTGGCGGGCCAGATAGGTATCCAGCCGGCCCTCATCACCCGGCATCAGCAACCGGATGCCGGTCATGGGTTCAGTTGGCCAGCTTCTCGCGCACCAGGGCGCTGGCCTTGGTGAAATCCATCTGGCCGGCGAAACGGCCTCGCAGCTCCGCCATCACCTTGCCCATATCCTTGACGCCGGTGGCGCCCAGTTCGGCGATCAGGGCGGCGATGGCTTCGCGGGTATCATCCTCGTTCAACTGCCGGGGCAGGAAGGCCTCGATCACATCGATCTCTTCCTTCTCCTGCTGGGCCAGTTCGACACGACCGCCCTGCTCATACATGATGATGCTTTCGCGGCGCTGTTTCACCATGGTCTGCAACATCGACAGGATAGCGGCGTCATCGATACCGTCCTGGTTGCCGCTGGTGCGCGCCGCAATATCGCGGTCCTTCAACGCCGCCAGGATCAGCCGCAGGGTGGCAACGCCGCGGCTGTTCTTGGCGCGCATCGCATCCTTCAGGGCTTCGTTCAGCGTCTGGCGCAACATCGGACAACTCCAGGGGACAGGTGAAACAGCCGGCAACATTATCCAAACAGGCCGGCAGATGCCAGCGAATAGGAATGGATCGCGTCGCCGCCCAGAAACAGGTTTATGCTGGTCATTCCGCGACACCCAATGATGGCGCGTGGCAGGGGCGCGCCCACGTTGGTTGACCCCGCGCGCCCGAATGGCTAATTCACCTTCAGAACCGTACCGGCCCTGGCCGGCGCGCGGCATCGGCGCGGCCCTTCGCCCGGCGGGATATCCCGGCGGATGATTTGGACCCGCGACGCGACTGCGGGCAGGCCGCCCCGCCTTTCGGGCGGGAAGGCACGGCCTTTTCACCGGCGCTCCGGCGCCGATCTCGCAGATAAAGGTGCCCGAGCATGACCGACACCCCGCCGATGGGTTCCCCCACCCGCGCGCCCGCTCCCAAGGGAGCCACGGGCGTTCTCGTCCTGGCCGATGGGTCGGTCTTCTGGGGACGCGGTGTCGGCGCCGTGGGCCACAGTGTGGGTGAGGTGTGCTTCAACACCTCCCTGACGGGCTATCAGGAAATCCTGACCGACCCGTCCTATGCCGGTCAGATCATCACCTTCACCTTCCCCCATATCGGGAATGTCGGCACCAACCCGGAAGATATCGAGACGGTGACGCCGGTGGCGCGCGGTCTGATCATCAAGGCCGACATCACCGAGCCCGCCAACTGGCGCGCCACCCAGCATCTGGATGCCTGGCTGAAAAGCCATAATCTGGTCGGCCTGTCGGGTATCGACACCCGCCGCCTGACCCGCCGCATCCGTGACAATGGCGCGCCCAACGGCGTGATCGCCCATTCGCCCGATGGCGTGTTCGATATCGACGCCCTGGTAAAGATCGCCAAGGAATGGCCTGGCCTGGAAGGCATGGATCTGGCCAAGGAAGTCACGACCCGCCAGACCTACAGCTGGGATCAGTCGATCTGGTCGCTGAAGGACGGCTACGGCAAGCAGACCGATCCCAAGCACCATGTCGTCGCCATGGATTTCGGTGCCAAGCGCAACATCCTGCGCTGCCTCGCCGCTTCGGGCTGCAAGGTGACGGTGGTGCCCGCCACCACCACGGCGGAGGAAATCCTGGCGCTGAACCCCGACGGCATCTTCCTGTCCAATGGCCCTGGCGACCCGGCGGCCACGGGTGAATATGCCGTGCCGACCATCGCGCGGCTGGTGGATAGCGGCAAGGCCGTGTTCGGCATCTGCCTGGGTCACCAGATGCTGGCCCTGGCGCTGGGCGGGCGCACCGTCAAGATGGACAAGGGCCATCGTGGCGCCAACCATCCGGTGAAGGATATCGCGTCGGGCGTGGTGGAGATCACCAGCCAGAATCACGGCTTCGTCGTCCTGCGCGAAAGCCTGCCGGAAGAGGTAGAGGTCACCCACGTCTCCCTGTTCGACGGCACGAATGAAGGTATCCGCCTGTCGGGCCGTCCCGTCTTCTCGGTTCAGTACCATCCCGAAGCCAGCCCCGGCCCGGAGGATAGCCACTATCTGTTCGACCGGTTCATCGCCGCCATCGAAGGGCGGTATTGAGGTGACAACCGATCTGGGCCATATCCGTCTTGGTGAATGGGACCGCCCTTCCGGCATGCCGGAGGGGGTGGCCGGACTGGTCGCCAGCTGGCCGGTCATCAACCGCTCCCCCGGTGGGGAGGCGTTCCTGGATGGCAGCGGCCTGATCCGCGTCAGTGACGTCTGGAACCTGCCCAACGGCGCCTTCCCGACCGACCGGCCCCTCGATATCCATGCCGGCTGGGCCGTGGCCCGGCTGGTCGATACGGTGTGGAAGCTGATCGAGGTGGCGCCCGCCCATCCGCGTGATGCCGGCCGTGCGCTTTTGCGCGACCGGGCCGAACGGCTTCTGCATGGCCGCCGCTGGACCGGTGGCGATCTGGAGGCGCTGGACAGCCTGCTCAAGGCCGCTCCCGTGTCACAGGCCGCATTCCTGGCCGCCGATGCGGGCCGTGAACGCGCCCTGAAATCACTGATCAAGCTGCGGTTGGCCTTTGTGGCCGATGGCTTCCACCCTGCCCTGCCCGCCCCGGTCGCCGATCTTCTGGCCGGCGGTCCTGTCCTGTGGCTGGATGCCGATGCACAGGAAGTGGCCGAACAGGTGATGGCGCATAGCCGCCGCCGCATGGAAGTGTCGGCCAAGCGTGTGGCGCGCGATGACAAGCAGCGCGGGGCGGACCTGAAGGACAGCATTGCCGAGGCCGTGAGGGCCGTGTTCCCCGGCATGCCGGAGGACGTGTCCCTGTCGGTGGCGGCCCGTCTGGCCCCCGCCGCCATCAAGCTGGGCCGGCGTCCCGGCACCCAGGCCATTGTCGATTGCACCGCCGAAATCCGCCTGGACCGCTGGCGTCAGGTGATCATCGGCGATCCGCGCGTGTCGGCCCGTCTGGCGGCCATGCAGGCCAAGGGCGACAATAACCGCGCCCGCAAACGCTACCGCGACCAACGCGCCCTGGAACAGGTCGCCGAAGAGATCGCCCGCTGGCGCGGTGATCTGGAGCCGGTGACCTCGCGCTGGCTCGGCGACGCCGTATAACGGGCGTCACCGCCCCAACACTTGCTTGCCCGTCACCGGATCATCGGTGATCAACCCATCCACGCCCCAGTTGATCAGCCGCTTCATATCGGCGGGATCATTGACGGTCCAAGGGATGACCTTCAGGCCCAGCCCCTGCGCTTCGCGAACCAGTTCCGGTGTCAGGTTCAGGTGGTAGGGCGACCAGACCGTCCCCCCCGCCGCCTTGATCGCCGCCGGCAGGCTGCCGCCATGGCGCACAGGATCAAAGCCGGCGGTCCAGGGGCTGATGCTCTCCATCGACACATTGCTTTCTTCCGGATCGATGATGGTCAGATAGGCGGTGGCGATCTCCGGCGCGATGCGCCGCACTGCCTGCAAGGTGCGCCAGTCAAAGCTCTGGATTGTCACGCGGTCGCTCAGGCCCGCGTCGCGGACCTGCCGCACCAACAGGGCGGCAAATGTTTCGGGATCGATACTATCGCCGGGATTGGTCGGATCGATTTTCGTTTCGATGTTAAAACGAACCCTGCTATCTGACCGCTTCTTCACAAGATCGAACAGGGAAGCCAAGGTGGGCACGCCCGTGCCATCCATCGGCATCTGGCGCGCAAACCGCTTGGCATAGGGGCTGTCGGGCCGGATGCGCCCGACGTCAATGGTCTGCACCTCCCCCAGGGTCAGGCTGTGCCAGGTCGGCTGCGGCCCTTCCACCCACTGACCATGGCGTCGGGCCAGATTGGCATCCACATGCCGGTCATGGGCGATGATCAGGACGCCATCCTTGGTGACGCCCGTATCCAGCTCCAGCGTATCGACGCCTAAGTCCAGCGACCGCTCAAAGGCTGGCAACGTGTTCTCCGGCCACAGGGCCCGTCCGCCGCGATGGGCCTGAAGATCAAAGGCAGCAGCCGGAAAAGCGGTCAGAATTAAGGGGATCAGCGGGGCGAAAAGGCGCATATCGACATCCGTTCTTTCGGTCTGCTACGGACCATAGGGCGGATGCGTTACGGTTTCATGGCAAGGAGTTCATGGCAGAGTGATCGACATTCCATGCCGTTCGCGTGCCATCAGACAGGCCTCGTCCCCCGCAACGCAATCGTGACAGACGATGGGACGGTCGGCATAGATGGTACAGGCCACATGCTCCCCCACCGTGCCCGACAGGGCGGCACAGCGTTCCCCGGTCCAGCGCATGCCCGATCCGTCTGGCGCCACCATCGCCTCTGGGATGCGGGCAATGTCGGCATCCTCCTCCAGTGAGAAGCGCGGCCAGTCGGCGGCATAGGCGCAGCAGGCCCCGCATTCCTGGCAGGCGAAGGGGGGTGGGTCTGGTTGCTGGTCCACGGGTGCCGCCATGAAAGGGGGATGCCGGTTTGTGACCGACGCCGGCCCGCTTGGCAAGGGAACATGCTCTGCTATACAGGGTGCCACGCCCCAAGGAACATGCCCATGCTGGAAATCTACGTCGATGCCGATGCCTGCCCCGTGAAGGAGGAGACGTTCCGCGTCGCCGAACGCTATGGCATGGCGGTGCATCTGGTCGCAAATGGCCCGCTACGGGTGCCGCCGGGCGGGCTGGTACGGATGGTTGTCGTTTCCGACGGGTTCGATGCCGCCGATAACTGGATCGCGGAGAAATGCGGACCGGGCGACATCGTGGTGACCGCCGATATCCAGCTTGCCAAGCGCTGCCTGGACGCTGGGGCCAAGGTCTTGGGCAATAACGGGCGGCCCTTCACCGCTGCCAATATCGGCTCTGCCCTGGCGTCCCGCGCCCTGATGCAGGATCTGCGCGACATGGGCGTGGTTCAGGGTGGCAACGCCCCCATGACCAAGGCCGACAAGAGCAAGTTCCTTCAGGAACTGGACAAGATGGCGAACGAGGTCAAGCGGGGCCGGTGAGCGCCCGTATTATAGATACCGCGCCCGCAGATGCGCCTTGAAGATGCCGGCATCCAGCGGCTTGCCCGTGGCGCGGATCAGGATGTCGCGGGCTGACAGGTACCGGCCCCAGCGATGCACATTATCGCCCAGCCACGCCACCAGATCGCGGAAATCCCCGCGCCCGATCTGATCGGGCAGGTCCGGGATAGCGCCTGAGGCGGCCTGGAAAAGCTGTGCCGCCATCATCGCACCCAGCGTATAGGTGGGGAAATAGCCCCAGGCCCCGCTGGGCCAATGGATATCCTGCAAACAGCCCTGGGCCAGATCGGGCGGCGTGATGCCCAGCAGGTCGCGCATGCCCTGGTTCCAAGCCTCGGGCAAATCACTCAGTTCCATCCGCCCCTCAATCAGCGCCTGTTCCAGACGCCAGCGCAGGATGACATGGGCGGGATAGGTGACCTCATCCGCATCGACGCGGCTAAAGGTGCGTTCCACCCGGCGGAAGCGGCGGCGCAGGTTCTCCGCCGACCAGGCATCGCCCTCGCGGTCAAAGGCCTCCGCCAGTTGCGGGGCCAGCCATTCCAGGAAGCGCGGATGCCTTCCCACCTGCATGTCGAAGGTCAGGCTCTGGCTTTCATGTACGCCAAGACCACGTGCTTGCCCCACAGGCTGCGACGCCCAGGCGGCGGGACGGCCCATCTCATAGAGCGCGTGGCCCGCCTCATGCAGGCCGGATTTCAGCGACTTGAAGAAATTGTCGGGGTCCAGGCGGGTGGTGATGCGCACATCGCCCGTGGCACCGCCACAAAACGCGTGCAGCGATTGATCGACGCGGCCCGCGAAGCCCAGGATCCCGGCCAGCTTCTGCACCAGGGCGCGCTGCGCCTCCACCGGGAACGGGCCTTCAAAGGGTTCGGCCTTGGGTTCACCCGCCTGCGCCGCCTCAACCTCTGCCAGGAATCCCGGCAGGAACGCAGCGTAATCATCGAAGACGGGGCCAAAGTCCGCAACGCGGCTGCCCGGCTCATACAGCTCATGCAGCGCGTCATAAAGACCGCAATTCAGCACGGCGGCATTGGCCGCCGCAATCTCCCGCTGATGGTTCAACACCTTTTGCAGGTACGGCAGCAGCAGGGCAAAGTCATTCTCCGCCTTGGCCGTGCGCCAGACCATCTCGCATCGGGCAGCATCGCGGGCGTTGGCTTCCACCAGATCGGCGGGCACGGCGGTGGCCAGCAGATGCTCCCGCCGCATCTCCGTCAGATTGGCGCGCTGCCAGTCATCCAGATGCTCGGCATCGGATTCGGCCCGGTCCAGCCAGTCGGCCACCGCCGGGTCCATCAGCGCGCCATGGATGGCCCCTTCCAATGCCGCTACCTGATCGGCGCGGGCGGGTGATGCCGCCGCCGGCATCATGGTCCGGCTATCCCAGTTCAAAATGCCCAAGGCCCCCTGCAACCCAGCGCGGCGGGCGAAATGCTTTTCCAGGGCGGCATAGGCGGACAGATTCATGGTTCTTCCCGGCGGCGGAAACTGGCGGCGATGAACACGCCGACCAGGGTCAGGGCCAGCCCGTACCAGGTCAGCGCGTAAGAGAGATGGTCATTCTTAAGGGCGACGATGGTACGCCCGCCGATGGGCAACCCGCCAGGGTTGGCGGTGGCATCGGCCTGCAGGACCAAGGGAGACATTCGCTCGACCCCGGAAATACCGGCCAGTGCCTGCATATCCAGCCAGAAGAAGGTGCGGGATGCTGTGTCATTATCGGGCTGCATGAAGGCCCGGTCCTGCGGCACGCGGGCAATCGCGCTGATGGTGACACTGCCTTCCACCTGCCCCGACGCGCGGGTGGCCGGATCACGCTTTTCCAGCGGCACCCAGCCGCGATCAATCAGTACGATACCGGCCCCGTCATCACGGACCAGCGGCGTCAGGACATGCACGCCCTGTTCCTGCCTGCCATCGGGGCGGGGATACAGGCGGGGGCCTATGTAGACTTCCTTGTCATGCAGGAACCGCCCCGTGACCTGCACGCGGACATAGTCCCAATCGGCGGCCCGGTCGATGCTGGCGGGCAGTTCCACCGGGTCGGCGGCCAAACCGGCCTCAACCCGCTTAATCAGATCGGTTTTCCAGTCCAGCCGCTCCACCTGCCAGGTCCCCAGACCCAACAGGATGGCGAGCGCGATGAAGGCGGCGATGGAGGGGATCAGGCGCGGCCGGAATTGACGGCGGGCGATGGCGGACATGGGTTTCAGCCCTCCCCGCCCTCATCCTGATCCTCGCCGAACTGATCCCGGCGATAACGGTACTGGGCGGCAATGGTCAGCGCCTTGGCCGGGCGCATGAGGCCCAGCGTGGTGCCAATGATGATCGGCCCCCAGAGCAGCAGCAGGACCCAGAGCGGCCAATCGACCTTCAAGGCGAAGATCAGGGCGGCAGGCACGAGCGTGAAGCCCAGGATGAAGATCAGAAAAACAGCCGGGCCGTCCCCGCTGTCGGCGGCGGCCACATCAAGGCCACATACCGGACAGCGATCGACGACCCGCATAAAGCCCTTGAACAGGGCACCCTGGCCGCAGCGTGGGCAGCGGCACCGCAAACCCACGCTGAGCAGGGAGGATGGCGTCTCCGTCACGGGGATAACCCCGCCCCGGATCAGTGAGCGACCCAGGCCCCGCCGGCACCCCACCAGTAGATGGAGATGAACAGGAACAGCCAGACCACGTCCACGAAGTGCCAGTACCAGGCGGCGGCTTCAAAACCGAAATGGCTTTCGGCGGTGAAGTGGCCCTTCTTGGTGCGGAAGTAGCAGACGGCCAGGAAAATTGTCCCGATCAACACGTGGAAACCGTGGAAGCCGGTCGCCATGAAGAAGGCCGAGGAATAGACATTGGCGCCGAAGCCGAAAGCGGCATGGCTGTATTCATAGGCCTGGAAACCGGAGAAGATCACGCCCAGCAGGACGGTGATGCCCAGAGCCTTTGCGGCCTCCTGCATCTTGCCTTCCACCATCGCGTGGTGCGCCCAGGTCACGGTGGTGCCGGACAGCAGCAGGATGACCGTCATCAGGAACGGCAGGTCGAACGGGTTGAAGGGAACGGTGCCCTTCGGCGGCCACACGCCGCCATTCGCTTCAACGCGGGCAAACTGGATGGCCTCGTTATGGAAGATCGAGGCATCAAAGAAGGCCCAGAAGAAGGCAGAGAAGAACATCACTTCCGACGCGATGAACAGCGACATGCCATAGCGCAGGCCGATCTTCACAACGGGGGAATGGGCCTTCTCGACCACCGATTCCTTAACAATGTCGCGCCACCAGCCGAACATGCAGGCCAGCACGGCCAGCAGACCGGCGGCCAGCAGGTACCAGCCATGGCCATGGAACTTCAGCACCAAGCCCGTCGCCAGCGTACCGGCGGCGAACGAACTCAGCAGGGGCCAGGGGCTCGGATTGACCAGGTGGTAGGGCTGCGGAATGCCATCCCCGGTATTGCCGCCACCGATATGGGCGTTGACGTCAGCCATCTCTCTTTTCCCTCAAACCAAGGAACTTTGGATCATACGTGACTTGCGGGACCAGATCTTACGACCTGTTCCCCGGGGCAGCACCGGGGTTCGATTTGTCGACCGAACCTTGTGCATTCCCTTGGTAATCCTTCCCATCCGCGCCGTCCAGTGGTCCGGCTGCCGCACCCTTCCCCGGGGTGGGCAGTGCCGCACTCTGATCAGCCGCGCGGAAGAAGGTATAGGACAGCGTGATGGTCTTCACATCGGCCATTTCCGGGTCGTCGGCCATGGCCGGATCGACATAGAAATTGACCGGCATGTCGATCGACTGTCCGGGTTCCAGCTTCTGCTCTGTAAAGCAGAAGCACTGAATCTTGTTGAAATACTGCCCCGCCTTTTCCGGCGTGACATTATAGGTCGCGGTGCCGATAACGGCACGGTTTTCCAGGTTCTTTGCCCGATAGGCGATGGTCATCGCCTCGCCCACATGCACATCGACGGCATGCGTGTCGGGCTTGAACTCCCAGTTGATGGAATTGTTCACGTCGGCATTGAACCGCACCGTGACCACCCGCTCCAGCGCCTTTTCAGGCACCTTCTGTGCCACCATTGTCGTGCCGCCAAAGCCCGTGACCCGACAGAACAGATCGTAAAGCGGGACAGAGGCAAAGGACAGGCCGACCATGCCTGCGACAACCACGCCCAGCTTCACCGCCGTGCGTGCATTGCGACGGCCCAGATCCTGGGGATTGATCGGCTCACGGCTCATGGAAACGTCCCTCCGCTCATCCGCACCATGGCCACCACATAGATGATGGCAACGAAGGCAAACAGTGCCGCCAGAACCGCGAGGTTCTTGCCGCGCTGGCGGCGGTGCAGCTCGGTATCGCCGCCATGCTTGCGGGCCGGGCCCTGGTTCTGCTGTTCGGTCATGGCAATACCTCCCCTTCTCACGCTGCCAGATGTTCGCCGATCAGGATCGCGAACAGCAGGAACAGGTAGAGGATGGAAAAGGCGAACATGCGCTTGGCGGGCTTGTGATCCTCGCTGCGCAGCACCTGCACCGCATAGGCGACAAAAGCCAGACCCAGGATGATCGAGCCTGCCAGATAGGTCAGGCCACCAATCCCCAGGAAATAGGGACTGATCGCCAGCGGCAGCAGGATCAGCGTGTAGATCAGCATCTGCTTCTTCGTCTCACGCTCACCGGCGACGACGGGCAGCATCGGCACACCAGCATGCTGGTAATCCAGCTTGCGGAAGATGGCCAGCGCCCAGAAATGCGGCGGGGTCCAGAAGAAGATCAGAGAGAACAGTACGATGGAAGCGAGGGACACATCACCCGTCACGGCGGCCCAGCCGATCATCGGGGGGAAAGCCCCGGCGGCGCCGCCAATGACGATGTTCTGCGGCGTCCGGCGTTTCAGCCACATCGTATAAATGAAGATATAGAAACCCGACGCCAGGGCCAGCAGGCCGGCGGCCACCCAGTTCAGGGCCAAGCCCATCAGGGTGACGGACGCAATGGTCAGAATGATGCCGAAAGCCAGCGCCTCATCGGCGGGGACCAGCCCCTGCGGGATCGGCCGCTTGGCGGTCCGTTCCATCATCGCGTCGATATCGCGGTCATACCACATGTTGATGGCACCGGCGGCACCCGAGGCCAGCGCGATGCACAGCACGGCGACCAGGGTCAGAACCGGATGCAGATGGCCGGGAGCCACCACCATGCCGGCGAAACCGGAAAAAACGACCAGCGACATGACGCGCGGCTTCAGCAGTGCCACATAGTCGCGCACCGTGCCGCTCGACGCCTGACTGTCCATGATCTCGGGGGCGATCACGCTGTCGGTCATGATGATGGTCTCTTCACACGCTCAAAAAAAAGAAACTGAACACGAAGGTACTTGGCAAAACCGCGCGGCGGTCGCCCGCCGCGCGGCATTTGCATGAGAAGCAGAGGGATGGTTGCCCCCTGCCCTGCTTACTTGATCTTCGGCAGGGTCTCGAACTGGTGGAACGGCGGCGGGGAGGACAGGGTCCATTCCAGGGTCGTACCACCGGTCTGCCAGTAATCACCCTCAGCCTTGCGACCAAACAGCAGCGTGTAGATAGCCATCACGCAGAAGAAGATGGTCGAGCCGAAGGAGATATAGGCACCGTAAGAAGAGATCATGTTCCAGAAGTGCAGCGCGTCCGGATAGTCGGGCATGCGGCGGGCCATACCGGCCAGGCCCAGGAAGTGCTGCGGGAAGAAGATCATGTTGACGCCGACGAAGGT
This sequence comes from Niveispirillum sp. CC-CTL257, assembly GCF_059489915.1. Lineage (NCBI taxonomy): Bacteria > Pseudomonadati > Pseudomonadota > Alphaproteobacteria > Rhodospirillales > Azospirillaceae > Niveispirillum > Niveispirillum sp. CC-CTL257. The sequence continues at coordinate 631,189 of NZ_JCAJXE010000001.1, read as the reverse complement.
CGTCCAGAAGTGCAGGTGACCTGCCCATTCCGGATGGAGGCGACCCGACATCTTGCCGACCCAGTAATAGTAACCGGCGAAGATGGCGAACACGGCACCCAGCGACAGCACATAGTGGAAATGCGCCACCACATAGTAGGTGTCGTGCATGGCGATATCCATGCCGCCATTGGCCAGCACCACGCCCGTCACACCACCGATGGTGAACAGGAAGATAAAGCCGATCGCCCAGACCATCGGCACCTTGAACTCAATGGAGCCGCCCCACATGGTGGCGATCCAGGAGAAGATCTTCACGCCCGTCGGCACGGCGATGATCATGGTGGCGGCGGTGAAGTAGGCGCGGGTATCAACCGACAGGCCGACCGTGAACATGTGGTGGGCCCACACGATGAAGCCGACGACGCCGATGGCGACCATGGCATAGGCCATGCCCAGATAACCGAACACCGGCTTCTTGGAGAAGGTCGAGATGATGTGGGAGATGATGCCGAAGGCCGGCAGAATCATGATGTACACTTCGGGGTGACCGAAGAACCAGAACAGGTGCTGGAACAGGATCGGGTCACCACCGCCGGCCGGATTGAAGAAATCCGTGCCGAAGTTACGGTCGGTCAGCAGCATGGTGATGGCGCCGCCCAGGACGGGCACGGCCAGCAGCAGCAGGAACGCGGTCACCAGCATGGCCCAGACGAACAGCGGCATCTTGTGCAGCGTCATGCCCGGAGCGCGCATGTTGAAGATGGTGGTGATGAAGTTCACCGCACCCAGGATCGACGACGCACCGGCCAGATGCAGGGCGAAGATCGCCATATCGACCGACGGGCCGCTATGGCCATATTCCGACGACGACAGGGGCGGATACACGGTCCAGCCCGTGCCGGCGCCGGGGCCGACAAAGGCGGAACCCAGCAGCAGCAGGAAGGCCGGAACCACCAGCCAGAAGCTGATATTGTTCAGGCGCGGGAAGGCCATGTCAGGCGCGCCGACCATCAGCGGCACAAACCAGTTGCCAAAACCGCCGATCAGGGCGGGCATGACCACGAAGAACACCATGATCAGGCCGTGGGCCGTGATGAACACGTTCCACTGCTGACCGCTGTCAGCGCCGAACGCCATCATGTACTGGATGCCCGGATCCTGCAGCTCAAGGCGCATGATCACGGAGAACAGGCCGCCGATGAGGCCCGCCAGCACCGAGAAATACAGATAAAGCGTGCCAATGTCCTTGTGGTTCGTCGAGAACAACCAGCGCTTCACAAAGCCAGGCTTGTGATCGTGGTGATCGTGGGCGTGCGCCCCGGTGACAGCACCCATGGTATTACCCTCTCTTCCGAACCGTTACTGCGCGGTCGCTTCAGCGACCTGACGCGGCGCGGAGCCATTGCTGTTGAAGGCCTGCTTCTGCTGGCCCAGCCATTCCTGGAAGCGCTCCTTGGACACGGCCTCGACGGCGATCGGCATATAGCCATGGCCGGTGCCGCAGATTTCGGAGCACTGTCCGTAATACACACCCTCACGGGTGACGTTGAACCAGGTCTCGTTCAGGCGGCCCGGCATCGCGTCCTTCTTCACGCCCAGGGCGGGAATGGCGAAGGAATGGATGACGTCGGCGCCTGTGACCAGGACCCGCACATCGACGCCGACCGGCACGATGATGCGGTTGTCAACTTCCAGCAGGCGCAGCTGGCCCGGCTGGATCTCATTGTCGGGGATCATCCGCGACTCGAAGGACAGGCCCTCATGGTCGGGATATTCAAAGCTCCAGTACCACTGGTGGCCCGTGATCTTGACCGTCAGTTCCGGGTTAGGCGCCTTGTCCATGTAGTACAGGACGCGGAAAGACGGGATGGCGATCAGCAGCAGGATCAGAACGGGGATACCCGTCCAGGCCACTTCCAGCCAGGTGTGGTGCGTCGTGGTCGACGGCACCGGGTTCGCCCGCTTGTTGAAGCGGATCATCACATAGAGCAGCAGCAGGGTAACGAACACGGCGATAGCGATGATCGTCCACAGCAGGATGTTGTGGAAATCATGCAGCCGCTCCATCACGGGCGAGGCCGCTTCCTGAAGACCCAATTGCTTGGGCTGCGGCGCACCGACGGCCTTCGCCGCCTCCTGCGCCAAGGCCGAGCCCCCGACCATCGCGCTGACAAACAGGGCCGTCACAGCGGCGCCGATCTTGCTTACAGACATCCCTTACCACTCTCGTCGTTGCCGGAGGTTGTCCCCCCGCTTGAGCCAGCCGGACCGCCCGCCCATCCCCTCCACCACCCGCCAATGGCGGTGGGCGGGAAAGTCGCGGCGTGACGCAGACCCGGAACGGATCAAACCGTTTCGGCGGGACACTACACGCGCGTGGGGCTCACGAACAACATATGCGCCACCAGGATGGGGCGCACATATCGTCGCAGACCATACAGGCAAGCACCCACAAACGGCAAGATCGTCCGCCATCTCTGGCCTGCAAGGCCGGTGGTCATTGCGTCGCAGGGGGCCAAGGGATTGATCTGGCGCATGGCGCGGCCCGCCAGCCTTGCCACGGCGGCGCGGCATCGCCATTCTGACGAGAGACTCCAATCCGTTGCCAAGGAAGGCTGCGCGCCATGTCGCTTCTGTCCCAGACCGATGAAATCTTCTTCAATCAGGCCGGCCTTGATCTGGGCCGCACCGGTGGGCTGGTCGGCAATGCGCTGCGCGGTGCCGATGATGGCGAGCTTTTCCTGGAATATGCGCAGAGCGAGAGCTTCGCCTGGGACGATGGCAAGCTGAAGAGCGCGTCGTTCGACACCAGCCAGGGATTCGGCCTGCGCGCTGTCGCGGACGAGGCGACCGGCTATGCCCACGCCTCCGTCCTGACTGAAGACGCGATCCGCCGCGCGGGCGACACCGTCCGCGCCGTCCATGCCGGCCACAGCGGTATGATGGCAGAGGCCCCCATCGGCACCAACCGTCTGCTCTATGCCTCCGACAATCCCTTGGTCCTGGTACCGTTTGAGGCGAAGGTGAAGCTGCTGGAGCAGATTGACGCCTATGCCCGCGCCAAGGACGCCCGCGTGCGTCAGGTCTCTGCCTCCCTCTCCGGCGAATGGCAGGCCGTGCAGGTCATCCGCGCCGATGGCAGCCGCGTGGCTGATATCCGTCCCCTGGTCCGACTGAACGTTTCGGTCGTCGTGGCGGAAGGTGACCGTATGGAGTCGGGCAGCCACGGTGCCGGTGGCCGGCGCACCTATCAGCAGTTCCTGGAGCCGGACGTCTGGCAGGGCTATGTTGATGAGGCGCTGCGCGGTGCCCTGATCAATCTCGGCTCCATCGAGGCACCAGCCGGGGAGATGCCGGTGGTCCTCGGCCCCGGCTGGTGCGGTATCCTGCTGCATGAGGCTATCGGCCATGGGCTGGAGGGGGATTTTAACCGCAAACAGACATCGGCCTTCTCCGGCCTGCTGGGCCAGCGGGTCGCCGCCCCCGGCGTGACCGTCGTCGATGATGGTTCTATCGAGGGGCGGCGCGGTTCGATCACCGTGGATGATGAGGGTACGCCCAGCCAATGCACCGTCCTGATCGAGGATGGCATCCTGAAAGGCTATATGCAGGACCGGCTGAATGCCCGGCTGATGGGTGTGAAGCCCACGGGCAATGGTCGCCGCCAGGGGTATGCCCATATGCCCATGCCCCGCATGACCAACACCGTGATGCGCGGCGGCGACAAAAGCCCGGTGGAGATCATCGCGTCGGTCAAACGCGGCATCTTCGCCGCCAATTTCTCCGGCGGTCAGGTTGATATCGTCTCGGGCAAGTTCGTGTTTTCCGCCAGCGAGGCCTATCTGATCGAGGATGGCAAGCTGGGTCCGGCGGTCAAGGGTGCCACCCTGATCGGCAATGGCCCCGACTCGCTGACCAAGGTCACCATGATCGGCAATGACAGTTCCATGGACCCCGGTATCGGTGTCTGCGGCAAAGCCGGCCAGGGCGTGCCCGTCGGCGTCGGCCAGCCCACCCTGCGCATCGACGGCCTGACGGTCGGCGGGACGAAGGCGGCGTGAGGGTTGGTGTTTGTCACCGCCAGATGTTATAATGCGTTCTCTGTGATGGAGGATGATCATGCTGGCGGTGCAATTGCCGGCGGATGTGGAGGAAAGGTTGGCGGCACTGTCCCGTGCGACGGGGCGGCCCGAGACATTTTATGTCCGTGAAGCCATCCTGCAGCATCTGGACGATCTCGAAGACCTCTATCTGGCCGAACAGCGGCTCGCCGCACATCAGGCTGGCCTGTCCAAAAGCCACTCCCTGATAGATGTGGAACGCGAACTTGGTCTGGCAGATTGAGTTCGACGACCCCGCAAAGAAGGAGCTTACAAAGCTCGACCGGGCCGTGGCCCAGCGTATCGTTCGTTTTCTACGTGAACGTCTTTCGGTAATCGATGACCCCCGATCCCTTGGAGAAGCATTGAAGGGATCGAGTCTGGGCGACTTCTGGAAATACCGGGTCGGTGATTATCGCATCATCGCCCAAATCAACGATGGTACCGTGACAATCCTTGTCGTGCGCATCGGCCACCGGGGCGACGTGTATCGATAGCCGAAAACAAAAAAGCCCGCCATATGGCGGGCTTTTTCGTAACGCGAACCGTTGAGCCGCTTAGTGCAGCTTGGACGGCAGTTCGCTGATGGCGGCATCGACCAGCACGCTGTTGCGGGCCTCATCGACATTCTGCACCAGCAGCTTTTCCGTCGCCTGCACAGCAATGTCCACAGCCAGATCACGAACCTGCTGGAGGGCCAGCGCTTCGGCCTGGGCGATCTTGTCGACCGCCTGCTGCTCCCGGCGCTTCAGACCAGCTTCCAGATCGGATGCAGCCTGGGCGCGGATGCGGGCGGCTTCCTCACGGGCCTGGGCGACGATGGCCTCGGCTTCCTTAAGGGCGTCGCGCTGCTTGCGCTGGAACTGCGCCAATGCTGCCTGCGCGTCCTCACGCAGCTTCTGAGCCTGCTCCAGCTCGTCGGCGATGCGCTTGCTGCGGGCGTCAAGACCACCGAGGATGCCCTTGCCGGCAAGGCGGGCAACCACAACGATGAAGATGACGAACGCGACGGCGTACCAGAAAGTGCTGTTCGCAAACATCACGCACGCTCCTTCAGAACGCTATCGACCGCAGCGGCAGCCGCTTCCGGCGACAGATCGGCACCCGACAGGCGGGCAGCGGCTGCCAGGGCAGCTTCGGCGGCGACGCTGCTCAGATTGGACAGCGCTTCCTGCTTAGCGGCCTGGATGCGGGCTTCCGCGTCACGGGTCTTGGCCGCCAGATTGGCACCCAGTTCCGTGTTGCGGCGCGCGGCTTCGGCATCGGAAGCGGCCACACTGGCGGCAATTTCCTTCTGCGCGTTGCCACGGGCTTCCGTCAGGGCCTTTTCATAGGCCTGCATGACGCCCTCAGCTTCGGCTTTCAGGGCCGACGCCTTCTCCAGATCGTTGGAGATCTTCTCCTGGCGGGCTTCCAGCACCTCGGCGACGCGCGGCAGCGCCACCTTGGACATCAGCCAGAACAGCAGGCCGAACGTCACCGCCCACCAGAAAACCTGGGAGGCGAAGCTGTCCGGGTTCAGCTGCGGCAAGCCCTTCTTGGCATGCTCGGCATGCTCGCCCTCGGCAGCGGCCAGGACAGGCGCTGCAAGGACGATGGCCGTGGTCAGCGCCGTCACGGCGCCGGCGCACAGGCGCGAAAAGCGTTCGACAGGCATAGAAGCACCCATTCACTGCTGACCGACCGCCAAGGGCCGGTCACGCCAAATTCCCGTCAGCGCCAGAGGGAAAAGCTCGGAAGTAAGGACCATAGGGCCCATAGAGCGACCGCCGCTGTCGGATTTGATACCCGGCAGCGGCGGTGATCCCGGCGCTGAAGCCCCGGCACCCGAAGGCGCCGGTTCTAAGAAACTGTTCGCTGATTAAGCGAACAGGATCAGGAAGGCGATAACCAGCGCGAACAGACCGGTCGCTTCGGTCAGCGCGAAGCCGATGAAGACGAAGGTCTTGTAGGAGTTCAGAGCGGCCGGGTTACGCGAAGCAGCCTGGTACAGGCCGGAGAACAGGTTACCCAGGCCGATACCAACGCCCAGCAGGGCGAGCATGGCGAGACCGGCACCGATGAACTTTGCGGCTTCAGCTTCCATTTTGAAGTTCCTCTAGGTTGGAAGTGTCTTTTGGATAAGACGGGTTGGACGTTGGAGATGGTTAGTGCATCTCCAGCGCGTCACGCAGGTACACGCAGCTCAGCAGCGCGAAGATGTAGGCCTGAATGCCGGCGACCAGGAATTCCAGGGCGAACAGCGCGACATTCAGGAGAACCGGGAGCATACCGACCGCAGCCATGCCACCACCAGCGGCAACCATCGACACCGTGAAGCCCGCGAAAACCTTCATCATGGTGTGGCCGGCCAGCATGTTGGCGAACAGACGAATGGACAGGCTGATGGGGCGCACAAAATAGGAGATCAGTTCGATGGGAACGATCAGCGGCGCCAGCCACAGCGGCGTGCCATGCGGCAGGAAGAAGTGGAAGAAGTGCAGCCCGTGCTTCACGAAGGCAACGATGGTCACGACCACGAACACGAACAGCGCCATCGCGAAGGTCACGATGATATGGCTGGTGAAAGTGAAGGACCAGGGGATCAGACCCAGGACGTTGCCGAACAGCACGAAGATGAACAGCGAGAAGATGAAGGGGAAGAACTTGCGGGCCTGCGGGCCGGCATTGTCCCGCACCATCTCTGCCACGAACTCATACAGAAGCTCGGCGATGGATTGCAGGCGGCCCGGCACCAGGGCGCGGCCGCGCATCCCGTAAACCAGCAGGAAGGTCGAGGCCACAACGGCAATCACCATCCACAAAGCGGAATTGGTGAAGGACAGATCAAGATTGCCAACCGGCAGGTTGACCAGGCGCTTGATCTCGAATTGCTCCAAAGGACCAGCCACGATGCCCTACTCCCCACCGTCCCGCTTTTGGGACTTGTCGAACCCCGCCGCATACCCCTGACCGGAGGTCAGGCGGTACACATTCATAAATCCGGCGATCGCGCCCAGGAAGATCAGGATGATCATTCCCCAGGGTTTGGTCCCCAGCCACCAGTCAATGCCAAAACCGAGCGCAAGCCCGAACAGCACACCGGCAACCAGTTCCACCCCCACGCGCAGGCCCAGCGCCATGTCTCCGTTCGACACGCCCCCGGCCGGCTGCCCCGGTGGGGCGTCTGGCGGGTCCATGCCGGCATTCCGGCGGGCCTCACGCAGGCGGGCATCCAGTTCGTCCAGCGAAGGGGGCGTGCGCTCATCGGACATGAAGCGGGTCCCTTCCGCCAGAAGTTGGATACCGTGCGAAAGCGGCGGCACCATACGGTTAGCCCCGGATACTGTCAAGGGTAAGGCACCCCTACTTAAGTACCTGAAAATCCTTGATTTCCACCCCGCGCATAGGTCCGATGCCGCAGCGCATCATACCTTTTGCACGCCAAAACGGCATTTTACCCCCCGAAATGCAGGTAACGGCCCCTGTTTCGTTACACGAAAGCCCTATTCAGCGTCCGCGTGACCGGTGGGCATTGATGGCTTCCACCATCTGTTCGGGCGTGCTGTCCTTGGCGAAAACCGTGACGAAGGAACCGTCGGGTGCCAGCAGATAGGCGAAGGTGGAATGGTCCATAAGATATTGCGTCGGATCGGTTTCGCCCTGGGAGCGGGCGTAATAGACGCGGTAGGACTTGGCCACGGCGGCAATCTGTTCGGTGGTTCCCGTCAGGCCGATGATCGACGGATGGAACAGTTTCACATACTCGGCCAGGACAGGGGCCGTATCGCGTTCGGGATCGATGGTGATGAACAGTGGCTGCACATCGGCGCCGGAGTCGCCCATCAGATCCATGGCCTGGGCGATGGTCTGCAATTCGGTGGGGCAGATGTCGGGGCAGAATGTGTAGCCGAAGAAGACCAGCTTGTACTTGCCCGCAAAATCCTGATCGCTGACCACCCGTCCATCATGGGTGGTCAGGGTGAATGGCCCGCCGATGCTGGCCGGTGCCACATTGGTGGCAACACCGCCGGCCTGGCGCTGGTCGTGACGGATGGTCATCCAGGCGATCACCGCCGCCATGATCAGCCCGACCAGCGCCGCCAGCGCCATGCGCACCAACCGTTCCCGCGTCATCAACCCTCTCCCGAAAACCATCAGCAATGATATGGTCACCCATAGACGATGCTTCCACAACTTCATAGGGGCGGATAATGGCGGTGCGGTTGGTCCGGTTGGCGGTTCTGGCGGTCGGTCTGGCGGCATGCGGTGCCGCTGGCGCGGCGGAGAAGACTTCTTGTGAGGATGAAAGCTTCGGATGGAGCCAGACCAGCCCGTCCCTGAACCTGCGCCATGTCCTGTGCGGGGAGGTGAAGAAGAATGGCGATGTGGTCGGCATGCATAGCCGCGCCATCATCGACACCGCGCCTGTGAAGGAGGTGCAGGCCCAGCCGCCACAGGCCGATGGCATCTACGACACCAAGGTGTTTTTCGAGAACGGCAAATCCAAGAACTCCACCTTCTATCCCGACAATTGCAGCGTGGAGCAGGTGACGAACTCCATCCTTTATGCCGTCAAGAACAGCCACGCGCCGGGCAAGCCCTGGGGCAAGCTGGGCTGTTCGGCACCGGCCAAAGCCGATCCGAAATATTGCACCGGGCCGGGCGGGGAACGTTTCGTCATCCGGTTTGCGGAATTCGATGATGGCCGCATCAACACGGCCTTCCCGCAAAAGGGCGAAAGCTGTCCGAAATGATCCATGACCCTGCCGAATGGCTGGCCGACTGGCTGCAAACCGACATGGGCGGCGATGCGGGCGACATCGCCGCCTTCATCACCGGCCTGACGGGCGGGGTGCGGCCGGACCGGCGCGTCGGCAATCTCTATGCGGCCAGCGTCAGCGATGATGGCCTGCTGCTGGAGAATATCATGCAGGATGACTGGCCGCCGGTCCTGGTGCCACGGGAGATGGCGCTGGCAGGGTTAAGGGCGGCTGCGTAAACACCCGCGTGCTTACTTCCCGTCCTTCGCCTCTTTGGGCAAATCCTCGCCCGCCGGTTGCGGCAGGAAAAACAGGTTGCGCAGGAAGCCCGGGGCCAGAACGGCCAGCGGATTGACCCCGACATCCAGCTTGTCTGTCGGGCCCTTCACGCTGTAGGTGGCGGCAAACAGCCCCTGCCCTTCCCCACCAACCAGCAGATCACCCAGCAGCGGGATCACGCCCAGCAGCTTGTTGACCGTGGTGAAGGGCACGATGGTGCCCTGCAGGGCCACGTCGTCACGCTTGATATCGACATTGCCTTCCAGCGTCAGGCCCACCTGCGACCCGGATGTCCGCATCTCGCGCAGGGTGATCCCATCCTTGTGCCACAGCCAGTCCCCCGACAGGCGGGAAAAGGCGATGGGCTGGCCCGACATGAAGTTGGCGAATCCACGCGGCGACGTGGCCGACAGCAGCCGGGCTAGTACGGGCGCGTCCTGCACCTGATATTCGGTCAGGCTGGCCTTGCCCACCAGGGCCTGACCCGGATCATCGGCCTGCGACCGGCCCGTCAGGGTCAGATGGCCGCCCTTGATCTGGCTGATGATATCCAGCCCGCGCAAGGTGGCCCCGGCATCATCGGTTTCGGCGGTCAGTGTCAGGATGCGGGCGTCCGCGGGATCGGGGGCGTAACGCACCCGCAGGAACCCCTTCTCCCCCACCTGCGCATCCAGGTCGGTGCGATACCAGATGTTGGTGTCCCGCTCCATCCGGCCCTTGGCCTGACGGATTTCCTTGCCCTCATCGCCCATGATGGCCCGGCCCAAGTCGAAGCTGATGGACAGCGGGGTCTTGGGCTTGGCTTCCTCCGCCGGGTCGGGCGGAATGACCTTGCCATCCGGCCCCTTGTTCTTGCCACGGAAGGGGCGGACATCGAAACTGTCGCCCTGCACGTCGATGGCCAGCCCGCCCTTGCCGTCGGTATCGCGCAGATCAATGCGCGCGTCGCTGTCGCCCAGCTTGAACTGGGTCAGCAGCAGATGCGACAGGCCATAGTCTGCCTCGCGCAGTTCCATGGACCCGATGGCCGCCAGTTCCTCCGTGGTCACCACAAAGGCCGGGATCAGGATGGGCTTGCCATCCTTGAACTTCACCGTCACCCGGCCCTGGCCCGGCTTGTCGGCTTCCTTTTTCCATTTCATCACATCGATGCGCAGCACCGATGGCGTGATGTCGATATCGGCCTGGATGGTCTGCTGCCGGCCTTCGGGCGTGCGTTCGCTGGTATAGACCATATCCACGCCGGCCGGGCCGTTCAGCCAGTCGGGAAAGTCCAGACGGAAGCGGCGGCGCTGTTCATCATCCAACCGGCCGCGCACCCGCACCTGTGTGCCGATGGCCGCGTCGGCGGGGAAATTCTCCAGCCATTCCACCTGCGCCGGCACCCCGTTCAGCAGGGCCGTGCCCGTCATATTCAGGTCATGCCCCGTAACGGAAAGTTCCAGCACACCCTCGGTCGCATCGATATCGGACACGATATCGGGCACCGCAACGCCGGTCAGGCTGGCCTTGCCGTCCAGTTCCACCATGTCCATGGTCAGGGCGGCGACCAGGGGGAAGGCGAAATGCAGTTCGGCCCTGGCCTGTCCCGACGCCTTCTCCGGCACCAGATTGACCTTGGCGGCATAGCCCAGGGGCGGGTGGTCCAGCACCGTCAGCGCCGATGACAGCGGCCCGTCCAAGGCCACACGGATATCGATGCGGTGATCATTCTCGGTATCCAGACCCAGGATGCGGATCATCCCCGGCCCCGCCTTCATATCCAGCAGGGCGCCATCCAGAACGGCGATATCAAAGCTCTTGCCGTCAAAGGTGGCGGTCGCTGACACGTTGGTGACGGGCGGCAGGGGCCGGCGGTAATGGACGGTGAAGCCCGACAGGGCGAATTCACCCTGCATGGACGCGACATGGAAGGAACCGGGGTCATCCACCGGCCCCGATCCTTCCAGCCTGAAGACGGTTCGGTCAAAGGTGCCGTCCGCCAGGTTGCCGACCATCCAGTCGCGCGTATTGTCCTTCACGCCCTTGGGCCAATAGCGGTGAAGGTCCGCCATGGGCAGACCCGTGATCTCCGTCGTCAGGGCCAGTTCGATATTCTTTTCCCGCTGCCGGGCGCTGCCGCTGATGGTCAGGTCGGCGGGACCGGCCATGTCCAGGTTGAAGCGGGTCAGCTCCAGATGCCGGCCCGCATCATCCAGCGTGCCGTGCAGCTCCACCCGGTCGAAGGCCAGCGGTTCCGGCAATTGCTCGGGCAGCGACAGGGTGCCCTTGCCCCCCGTCAGGCCCAGGACAAGGTTCACCGGCGTCAGATCGGATTTCAGCTCCAGCATGACGGTGCCGGCCAAGGTCACATCGAGGGCGCGCAGCGGGTGCAGGACGGGTGCGATCTCCGCAAATTCCGCCGGCACGATGTCCGCCATCTCACTGCGCAGCGTGATGCCGCCATCCTCGGCCCGCCAGACCACCTCCGCCGCGATCTGGTTGATCTTGGCACCCATGTCGATATCGGCCGACGCTGTGCCCCGGACGCCGCGCACATCGCGGCGCAGACGCATGTCCAGGCGCGGCACCTGCCATTTTGTCTCCGTCGCCAGATTGGCCACCACCAGCTTGCCGCGCGTGATGCGCAGGTCGCGCAATGCACCCATGGTGGCTTCCGGGTCGGGCGGGCGGCGCATCTGGTCGATCAGGTCGGCAAGGATTCGTGCCCCGGCCTCCGGGTCGGAACTGTCATTGCCGATATCCAGGCGAAAGCCGCCATCGGCGGTGCGTTCGGCATAAAGGCTGGGTTCGACCAGATCGATGCGCGTCGGTGCCACCCGCCCGCGCAGCAGGGCCGGCACCGACAGGCCCAGGCGCATTTCCGGCACGGCGGCCAGCAGGGCACCGCTGGCCCCATGCGCCTCCACCCCCTTGACCCGGATATCGATGGGCGTGCCGAACCCGACCCAGGCCAGTTCCGTGCGGTCGATCTCCAGCGTGACCGGCCCTTCGCGCGATAATTCCTGTGTCAGATAGGGCGTGAGGAAATCCACCCCGATCGGCCCCTGCTGCGTCAGGCGGAAGGCCAGATACCCACCCGCCAACAGGACCACCAGCGACAGGCCGGCGACCAGTTCAAGCAGGAAAAGGGCAGTGCGACGCAGCATTGATCTCGGTTCTCCGGCGGGCTTCGCCGGGCGTTACGGGCGGCTTGACCTGAACAAGGGTCGGTGGGCAGTCTGGCCCCCCGCCCATGCGGTCCGCTTGGGATAGCCCGGTAGACACCCGATGTTCAATCAAGAATCCCTTCCCCGCCTTGGCGATCCGCAACGCGCCGCCGTCGGACTGGAACATTGGCACGAAGCGGCGGGTCCGGGATGTGATCCCGATCTCGCCGCCTTCGCCCGTTCCTATGCCGCCGATCCCCATGGAAAGCGCGTGCTGGAAGCAGTGTTCGCCAACAGCCCGTTCCTGGGACATGCCCTGGTGCGGGAGATGGGTTTCTTCCGGCAATTGCTGGAAATCGGCTTCGACGCGGCCTTTGACGAGCTTGTTCAGGCACTGTGGCGCGATCATGGCGCACAGACCAGCGCCGACAAGCTGATGAAGGCCCTGCGCATCGCCAAGCGCCGCGCCGCCCTGCTGATCGGACTGGCCGACATGGGCGGCGACTGGCCGCTGGAAAAGGTCACAGGTGCGCTGTCCGATTTCGCGCAGGCCACCCTGCAACTGGCCGTTCGCGTGGCACTACGGCAGCTGGTTTCCATGGGCCGCCTGATCGTTCCGGACCCGGAACAGCCCGAAAAGGACAGCGGTTACATCGTCCTGGCCATGGGCAAGTTCGGGGCGCGGGAACTGAACTACTCCTCCGACATCGACCTGATCGTGCTGTATGACGACGGCATTGTGCAGGTGCCGGACGGGGAGATGACCAAGCATTTCGTGCGGGCCACGCGCGAAATGGTGCGGATCATGGATGAACGCACCGCCGATGGCTACGTGTTCCGCACCGACCTGCGCCTGCGCCCCGATCCCGGCGCCACGCCCGTCGCCGTCAGTGTCTCGGCGGCGGAGGCTTATTATAGCAGCCTGGGCCAGAACTGGGAACGCGCCGCCATGATCAAGGCGCGGCCCGTGGCCGGCGATCTGGAGGCGGGCAAGGGCTTCATGGATATCATCCGGCACTTCATCTGGCGCCGGAACCTGGATTTCGCGGCCATCCAGGACATCCATTCCATCAAGCGGCAGATCGGTGCGCACAAGGGCCACCGGGAAAAGACCGTCAACGGCCACAATATCAAGATCGGGCGCGGCGGCATCCGCGAGATTGAGTTCTTTGCCCAGACACAGCAGCTGATCTATGGCGGTCGCGACCGCTCCTTACGCACCTGCGGGACGGTGGAGACGCTATACGCCCTGGTCGCCGCCGACCGTGTGGAAAAACAGGCCGCCGACGATCTGTCGGAGGCTTACCGTTTCCTGCGCACCGTCGAACACCGGGTCCAGATGGTGGATGACCAGCAGACCCACCAGTTGCCCAAGACGGATGACGGCGTGGACCGCATCGCCGCCTTCCTCGGCTTTCCCGATACCCAATCCTTCCGCGACCGGCTGATGGCCACACTCACTTTGGTGGAGGATCATTACGATCACCTCTTCTCCGAAAGCCCGGCCTTGTCCGGGTCCGGCAGTCTGGTCTTCACGGGCACGGAGGATGACCCCGACACGATGGAGACGCTGCGCGGCATGGGCTATGCCAACCCGTCCGCCGTGGCGGGGCAGATCCGCGCCTGGCACCATGGCCGCTACCGCGCCACGCGCAGCCAGCGGGCGCGGGAGCTGCTGACCGAACTGGTCCCCACCTTGCTGGCCGCCTTTGGCAAGACGGCACAGCCGGATCAGGCCTTCCTGAAATTCGATGAGTTCCTGTCCCGCCTGCCGGCGGGGGTACAGCTGTTCAGCCTGTTCTATGCCAACCCCAACCTGCTGGATCTGGTGGCAGAGGTGATGGGCACCGCGCCCCGTCTGGCCGAACAGCTGGCGCGGCAGCCGCAAGCGCTGGATGCGGTCCTGCTGCCCGGTTTCTTCGGCACCCTGCCGGGCCGCGACGAGTTGGAGGCCGGATTCGATGCCCTGGTCGGCGGCGCGCATTACTTCGAAGAGGTGCTGGACCTCACCCGTCGCTGGACCAATGAACACCGCTTCCGCGCCGGCGTTCATATCCTGCGCCATGTCAGCGACGCCGACCGTCTGGGTGCCTTCCTGACCGATGTGGCGGAGGTAGGGCTGACGGGTATTCAGCGCGCGGTGGAGGATGAATTTGCCAAGCGCCATGGCCGCCTGCCCGGTGCCGGCATGGCCATCCTGGGCTTAGGGCGGCTTGGCGCGCGGTCGCTGTCGCTGCGGTCCGACCTGGACCTGATCACGGTCTATGAAGTGCCGGCGGATGTAATACAGTCGGACGGGGCCAAGCCCCTGTCACCCAACGATTATTTCATCAAGCTGACGCAGCGTCTGGTCAATGCCATCACCGCCCACACGGCAGAGGGGCAATTGTATGAGGTCGATATGCGCCTGCGCCCGTCCGGCAATGCCGGGCCGTTGGCCGTCAGCTTCGATGGCTTCGCGAAGTATCAGCGCGACAGCGCCTGGACCTGGGAACATATGGCCCTGACCCGTGCCCGTGCCGTGACGGGGCCGGACAGTCTGCGCAAGCGCCTGATGACGGAGATCGTGTCGGTCGTGTCCCGCCCCCGCGATCCCGCCAAACTGCGCGAGGATGTGGCCTCCATGCGCGGGCGCATCGATCAACAGCACCACACGGACGATATCTGGATCGTGAAATATGTGCGCGGCGGCATGATCGATATCCAGTTCATCGCCCAGTACCTGACCCTGCTGCACGCGCCCGAACGGCCAGAAATCATTGACCCCAACACCACAGGCGCGCTGGCCTGGCTGGGCGACAGCGGCTTCATCGGGGTGGATACGGCGAACATCCTGATCGACGCGCACAAGACCTGGCGGCGCGTTCAGGGCTTCCTGCGCCTCACCGTCGAAGGCAGCTTCGACGCCACCAAAGCACCCCCCGGCCTGAAAGCCGGCCTCGCCCGCACCGCTCTGCCCGAGTTGCCCGAGGGCACCCCGTTTGAGGCGGTTGAGGAGGCGTTGCGCGCCAAGGCGGCGGCGGTCAAGGCCGCGTTCGACCGGATTGTGGGGGCACCCAAGCCGACCTGAACCCGTAGGTCAGGTCGAGCCGAAGGCGAGCCCTGACAGGAATGGATTGAAAGCCTTTTCTGTCAGGGCGAGGCTTGCGCCTCGACCTGACCTACGGCATTCCGCGCTGAGGTCACCCCATATGCGCCAATTCGCGCTCGCGGTGGTTCTCGCGCAGGAAGCGCAGCCATTCGGCCTGCCCCTGGGCACGGCGCTGATAGACCTCGCGGACGGCCTCCAGCAGTTCCTGACGCCGGCCCAGAATGTCGCCGCCGATTTCAAGCATGCGCAGGTTGGGCCAGGCCTGGGGCCGGATGCGCACGACCTCCGCCAGGGCTTCCACCGCCGGGCGGTCGGGGCGGGCCTGGGTCAGGATCAGGGCCATGGCCGCCGTGGAGCGGGAAATGCCCATATGGCAATGGACCAGCAGGTGATGGTCCGCCCCCTCCTCCGCCGCCAGACGCTGCCCGAAGGCCAGCACACGTTCCAGATGCCGGTCCACCGGCGCCATCCGTTCCGGCAGTTCGATGACGATATCGTCGAATCGCAGGTCGATACGGTGATGCGGCCCATAATCATCGAACGCCGTCAGCGGCTCCCGGTCCGGGTCCAGGATGGAGACAAGGTGGGTCACCCCGGCCAGGGCATGGTCGGGCAGTTCCTGGATGCCGCAGACAGTTGTGCGGAACGGGACGAAGGTGGGCGATACCAAATCATTTCTCCGGTGGTGCGGCCTGTTCTGCCTTTGGCGGCGGATCGGGCAGGCGGGTGATCGACAGGATGGGAATACGCTGCCCCTCCACCCCGACATGGCCCCAGCCGGCACAGAGCGAGCCGTCGCTGCGCGGAATGAAAGCCAGATCGGGCCGGCTGTCCACATTGAAGATGCCGGCCGATGGGCTCAATTCCATACGATAGCGCTGTCTGGCGCCCAGCGTGACGATGATCACCCGGTCACTTTCCGACGTCCAGCCATTGATGCGACGCGAGTCGATGCAGGTTTCGCGTGCCTTGTCGGCCTTCACAGCGTCATCGGCAAAAGCAGATCCCGCGCAAAACAGGGCCAGCAATGGCAGCATGAGGTAGCGACGCATGATCCGCGTCCTCCTTTCGGTTCAAATCCCATCACCCCTTGTCACCATGGTGGCGCGGGATCGGGGCGCGATCAAGGCGATGACGCCCCCCGCCAGGGCGTGATGGACCGGATCGAGAACCAGCGCCGCCCGACCACGACATGGCCCAGCGAGGCACAGAGCTGTCGATCCATACGTGGAACGAAGGAGACCGCACCCTGCAGGCGCAGATCCTCGTCCGGCAGCACACCATCCAGCCGCACGCGGTAATAATCACCGGGGCCGGTGGCGATCAGGATGCTGTCATGGTCGATGAAGGCCCAGCTGCCGATCCGCTGCGCATCGACACATTGCCAGACTAGCGGTGGCTGGTTGGCCGCGCACGCGGCACCGGTCCCGGCAAGGATGAACAACACAAGAATGGCGGTGAGACGAGCCATGGCCCGCACTCCAGCATTCCGCCCCCCCGTTCAACAAATGGGTATGCGTGAACAACGGATAAAGCGCTATCCGTGCGCTGCTGAAGCGTCAGCCATGCGAATTGTTTGTGATCTAGGGGAAGGTTGGTGGGCGCACAAGGACTCGAACCTTGGACCCGCTGATTAAGAGTCAGCTGCTCTACCAACTGAGCTATGCGCCCAACCTTCAACGCGGCGATAAGGGGTGGATTGGTGGGCGCACAAGGACTCGAACCTTGGACCCGCTGATTAAGAGTCAGCTGCTCTACCAACTGAGCTATGCGCCCAATCCACATCTGCTTTCGCGGCCCCGCCAGGGCGTTCACCGTGGCGAGGCGCGCTGTGTAGCAAAGGCACTTCCCCTTGTCGATAGTTTTCGATACGGGGAATGGTGCTTTTTTCGGCGACCGAGATTTGCGCTGGCGGCATGCCCCAAGACGCTTGGCGTCACAGATCGCCGAGACCCCGCCGCGACATGCGCACATCCCGGTGGACATGCACCGACATCAGCAGGCCAAAGCCCACCATCACCGCCAGCGTCGCCGTGCCGCCATAAGAAATCAACGGCAATGGCACGCCCACCACGGGGATCAGGCCCATGATCATGGCGACATTGATGAACAGATAAAGGAACAGGTTGACCGTCAGCCCCAGCGCCAGCAGCCGCCCATATTGATGCCTACATCGCCCCGCGATGACGAAACCGAACAGCAGCAGCAGACAATAAAGCACCAGAAAGCTGACCGAGCCGACCAGCCCGAATTCCTCCGCCAGCATGGTGAAGATGAAGTCGGTCTGCTTTTCGGGCAGGAAATTCAGGTGGCTCTGCGTGCCCTGCAGGAACCCCTTCCCTGTCAGCCCGCCCGACCCGAAGGCGATCTTCGACTGCGTGATGTGATAGCCGGTGCCCAGCGGGTCGCTGTCCGGGTCCAGGAAGGTTTCCACCCGGTCGCGCTGATAGTCGTGCAGCAGGAACTGCCAGCTGAGCGGGATGGCGATCAGGACGGCACCGATCACCAGCGCGAATTTCCACCAGCGCACGCCCGACAGGAAGAACATGGCCCCCGACGCCATGATCAGCATCAGCGACGTGCCCAAATTCGGCTGCGCCAGCACCAGGGCGACCGGCGCCCCCACAATCAGCAGCGGCACGATCAGATAGGGGATGCGGCCCGTATCTTCCAGCGAGGCACCATGGAAATAGCGGGCCAGCGCCATGACCAGCGTGACCTTCATGATTTCCGACGGCTGCAACTGCACGAAGCCCAGGTCGATCCAGCGCTGCGCCCCCTTGCCCACCGATCCGAACAGATCGACGCCGACCAGCAGCACCAGGACCAGTCCGTAAAGCGGGTAGGTCATCTTCATCCAGACGCGGATATCGATCATGCCGATGAACAGCATCAGGGACAGACCAACGCCAAAACGCAGCATCTGGCGCGATGCCCAGGGATCGATCTGTCCATTAGCCGCCGAATAGAGCATGGCGAAGCCGACACAGGCCACAACGGTGACCAGGAACACGAAGGACCAGGGAATCTGGGCCAGCTTCTCGGTAAAAGAAAGGGCAGCGCTGTCGCCGGAGACGTCCAGGGTCATGGCGTTTCTCCTGCGGGGTTCGGCGGCGGCGGTGTCGTGTCGGTGGCAGGCGGCGGTTGCTGCGCCACCGTGGCGCGCGCCGCCTCCAGCATCTGGCATTCCAGAAGGATGTCGCGCGCGATGGGGGCCGCCACGGCGCCGCCGCCGCCGCCATGTTCCACGATCACGGCACACGCATATTTTGGTGCCTGCACAGGGGCAAAGGCCACGAACAGGGCGTGGTCACGCTCCCGCCAGGGCCGGTTCTCATTCTTGATGACGCCGGAACTACGCTCGGCCATGGAAATGCGGCGCACCTGGGCGCTGCCCGATTTGCCCGCCATCTCCATGCCCGGCACATTGATGCGGGCGCGATAGCCGGTGCCGCCCGGTACATTGGTGACGGCGTTCATGCCCTTCAGGACGGTGGCCAGATTTTCCGGCTTCACGTCAAGGGTGGGCCAATCGGTCGTTTCGGCGAACTGCCCCTCAATGGATTTCAGCAGGTGCGGCTGCACCGCCCGCCCGCTGGCCAGCCGTGCCGTCATGACGGCCAGTTGCAGCGGTGTGGTGAGGACATAGCCCTGGCCCATGGATGCGATCAGGGTTTCACCCTGGTGCCAGGGCTGTTTCAGGGTCTGGCGCTTCCATTTCGGATCCGGAATAAGACCCGGCCGCTCTCCCGGCAGCTCCAGCCCGACCTTGCCACCCAGGCCGAACCGGCGGGCCATGTCGGCAATGCGGTCCATGCCGACGCGACCAGCAATGTCATAGAAATAGACGTCGCAGCTGTGCATCAGCGCGCCGACCATGTCCAACGTGCCATGGCCATTGCGGCTCCAGCAGTGGAAACGGTGGCTGCCGAGCTCGATATGGCCGGAACAGAAGACGCGGTGGTCGGCATTGACGATGCCCGATTCCAGGGCCGCCAGTGCCGTCAGCATCTTGAAGGTCGATCCTGGCGGGTACTGTCCCGCGATCACCTTGTTGATCAGTGGCGTGCGGTCATCCTTCAACAGCGCCTGATAGGCATCATAGCCGATGCCCATGGCGAACTGGTTGGGATCGAAGCTGGGGCTGGAACACAGCGCGTGGATACCACCGGTATTCACATCCATCACGATGGCCGCCGCACTCTCCTCCGCAGAAAGGCGCTGGTGCATATAATGCTGTAACTTGGCGTCGATGGTCAGCGCCACCTCGCGCCCCGGCTGGCCAGGATCGCGCGACAGCTCACGGATGACCCGACCGACGGCATTCACTTCCAGCTGACGGTTGCCGGCAGCCCCACGCAGGGCCTGATCATACTGCTTCTCGATCCCGCCCTTGCCGACCTTGAAGCCCGGCAGGGTCAGCAGCGGGTCGGTGGAACCTTCCACATCCTTCTCCGCCGCGGCCCCGACATAGCCCAGCACATGGCTCAACGCCTCACCGAACGGGTAGGAGCGCACCTGGCCGACATCGATGGACACGCCCGGCAGGTCGGGCAAATTGACCTCGATGGCCGCCACCTGATCCCAGGTCAGGTTTTCCTTGATGGTGATCGGCGCGAAGGAGCGGGAGCGCTGGATATCGCGCTGGATGCGCCGCTCATCCGCCTCGGTCAGGGGGATCAGCTTGCCTACCTCATCCAGGATCTGCTGCACGTCGCCGGCGCGTTCGGACACGATGATGGAGCTGAAATTCTGCTCATTGACGGCCAGTGGCACGCCGAACCGGTCGGTGATCAGGCCCCGGGGCGGGGCAACGAGGCGTAACGAGATACGGTTATCCTCGGCCAGCACCGTGTACCGGTCGCTCTCCACAATCTGGAGATAGTAAAGCCGGCCCATCAGCGTGGCGACAGCAGCACCTTGCAGCCCGCCCAGCACCAGCGTGCGGCGGGACAGCATGCGCTGCCGTTCGGCATCCCGGTCAAAGGCCGACATGGGTAACCCTCAGCTCAAATAGGCGCGGTGCAGCCTTTGCAGCAGCCAGGCCATCAACGGGAACAATGCCACGCCCATCAGGGCCTGCACCAGCACGGGCCGCGCGTCCAGAAGGCTGGCGGTCATCAGGGCGAACACTGACCATTGTACCGCCGCCGCCCCCGTCGCCACCAATGCAAAACCGATCCACAGCATCACGAAGGACCGGCCCAGGAAAAACCGGCGCTGCGTGATCAACAGCCAATAGGCCATCATCAGCACCATGGGGGTCGACCCAATGGGCGTGCCACCGATCAGATCCTGCAACAGGCCGATGGCGAACACCACCAGCGGGCGCAGCAGGTCGGGACGGTGGATGACCCAGTAGAACAGGCACATCAGCATGAAGGGCACCGTCACCATGGCATAGCCGGGCAACGGCAGGGGCACCATCCCGACCAGCATGGCCAGGATCGTGACGGAGAAGGGCACGAGGTTACGTGCCGTCTGGTCGAGTTGGTGAAACAATCCGCCGGCCAAAGCCGTGCCCCTTACTTCATCGCGCCGGACTGTGTCGCTTCGGCGGCCACACCGCCAACGGTGCCGAAATCGATCACCTGCACATGCTCCAGACGCGACAGGTCGGCCATCGGCACGACCCGGGGCTTGCCGCCCTCCCCGATCTCCACAATGCCGACGGGCAGACCCGGCGGGAACAGGCCGCCATGGCCCGAGGTAAACACCCGCTCACCCGGCGTCACCTCGCTGTTCGGCGGCAGGTAGGTCAACAGCGGATGGTCGGAATTGTCACCGGCCAGCATGGCACGCTGCCGGCTGCTTTCCAGCACCACGGGGATACGGGCGTTCAGGTCGGTAATCAGCAGAACCCGCGACGACCAGTCGCCGACCTGCACGATACGACCGACCAGCCCCTGGCCCGACATCACGGCCTGACCGCGCGCCACGCCGTCACGTTCGCCCGTGGTTACCACCACGGTGCGCACAAAAGCGCCGCCGGGATCGCCGACAACACGGCCCGTCACGACACGGGCCGCCGGGTCGGGCTTGAAGGACAGAAGCGAGCGCAGGGAGCGGTTTTCCGCATCCAGGCGAAGTGCCGCCTGCTCCCACTGCCGCAGCCGTGTGTTCTCCTCGCGCAGGCGGGCATTCTCGTCATGCAGGTCAACCAGCTGACGGAAATATTCCAGCCCATCGGCCACGCTTGCGGCCGGACGCGACATGACGTTTAGGACAGGGGAAACGGCATCAGTGACGCGCGTGCGCGCCTGCTCTACGGCACCGCCATTGACATGGCCGATCATCATCAGGGCGCCGGCGGCCAGGATCAGCAGCGGAAAGTAGAATCGCTGCACCATCCCCCAAAGAGGGGCCGCGATGCGCACGACGGATCCGCTATTGCGTGTCTTCACCGGGGGGTGGTGTCCCGTGATCGGGTAAGCCACCCAAATCGGTGACTTACATTGCCATGTGAAAGTAACGCTTCAACGCGATGCTGTAAATATCGGATCGCAATAAACGATCGATCAATACATGCGAATCAGCACGTTGCGCAGGCTTTCCTCTTCAAGCGCGCGACCCGAACCCAGCGCCACGCAGGACAGAGGATCGTCAGCGATGGAAACCGGCAGGCCGGTGGCATGGCGCAGGACATAATCCAGATTGGCCAGCAGCGCGCCGCCGCCCGTCAGGACGATGCCCTTGTCCACGATGTCGGCGGCCAGCTCCGGCGCCGTATGTTCCAGCGCGACCTTGACCGCCTCAATGATCTGGCTGACCGGCTCGGCCAGGCTCTCGGCGATCTGCCGCTCGCTCATCACCAGTTCCTTGGGCACGCCATTCATCAGGTCGCGGCCCTTGATCTCCATCACCCGGCCTTCGCCATCTTCCGGCGGGCAGGCGGAGCCGATTTCTTTCTTGATACGCTCGGCCGACCCTTCACCTACCAGCAGGTTATGGTGACGGCGGATATAGCCGATAATGGCTTCATCCATCTTGTCGCCACCCACGCGGGCGGAACGGGCATGGACGGTACCGTTCAGCGACAGGACGGCCACTTCCGTGGTGCCGCCGCCGATATCGACGACCATGCTGCCCGTCGGCTCCGTCACCGGCAGGCCGGCACCGATGGCGGCGGCCATCGGTTCCTCGATCAGGGAAACGCGGCGCGCACCGGCAGCCTCGGCACTTTCCTGGATCGCGCGGCGCTCAACGGCGGTGGAACCCGACGGAACGCAGATCACGATTTCCGGGCTGGCGAAGCTGCGGCGGTTGTGAACCTTGCGGATGAAATGCTTGATCATTTCCTCCGCCACTTCGAAATCGGCGATGACGCCGTCGCGCAGCGGGCGGATGGCCTGAATGTTGCCGGGCGTGCGGCCAAGCATCAGCTTGGCCTCGTCACCCACGGCGAGGACCTGCTTCTTGCCCCGCAGGTCGCGGATGGCGACAACTGACGGTTCATTGAGGACGATGCCGCGACCCTTCACGTAGACGAGCGTGTTCGCCGTACCAAGGTCGATCGCCATGTCGGCGGAGAACATACCGAGCAGGTTTGAAAACATGGGTGAAGCGTATCTCTGATGTCCGGATTCTGCCGCCTTGGTGCGACCGGGCCCCGGATATGCCGGGTCGCGCTTGTTGCATAGACCATTTGGGGCGGCCCCCTCAAGCCTTGAAAGCCCTGGAAACGGAATTTCCGCGCCCCGTTCCCTTCGCAGTGCCACATGAAGGGTGTGCAGGCCCCGCATCACCCCCTTTCAGGCTATACGACCCTCAAACTTCATGGCGAAAACATGGCAAAAACCCCCGCCGGAGGGGTCTCCAGCGGGGGTTTGACTCAAGTCGCGGTTTCGGAGTCGCGCGCGCGGCTTTCGCGGCGCACGCCCGGCACCGTAAGAAGATTGGACTTACGCCGACAAGGCCACCGGTGCCGTCTTCAGCCGCTTGGTGATCAGCTTGTTCAGCGCATGGACATAGGCGCGCGCACTGGCCACCAGCGTATCGGCGTCCGCACCCTGCCCATTCACGGTCTTGCCTTCCTCTTCCAGGCGCACGGTCACCTCCGCCTGGGCGTCGGTGCCCTGGGTCACGGCATGCACCTGATAGAGCTGCAGCTTCGCTTCATGCGGAAAGGCCAGCTTCAGGGCGTTGAACACCGCATCGACCGGGCCATTGCCGAAGGCGACCACCGGCGGGATGGACTTGCCATCGATCTCCAGTTCCAGAACGGCATGCTGCGGTCCGCGGGAACCGGCGACGACATGCAATGCCTGGAACCGCACGCGGTCATGCTGACGACCGACCTCATCATCCATGATGGCGATGATGTCCTCGTCATAGATGTCCTTCTTGCGGTCGGCCAGATCCTTGAAGCGCCCGAACGCGTCATTCACGGCATTCTCACCCAGATCGTCATAGCCCAGTTCCTTCAGCTTGGCGCGGAAGGCGGCGCGACCGGAATGCTTGCCCATGACCAGCGACGACCGGTTCAGACCCACCGATTCCGGGGTCATAATCTCATAGGTTTCGGCATGCTTCAGCATACCGTCCTGATGGATGCCGCTTTCATGGGCGAAGGCATTGGCGCCCACGATGGCCTTGTTTGGCTGCACCTGAAAGCCGGTGATGGTGGACACCAGACGCGAGATGCGGGTGATATGTTCCGTCTTGATGCCGGTGGTGCAGCCGATCAGATCATGGCGCGTGCGCAGGGCCATGACGATCTCTTCCAGGGACGCATTGCCCGCCCGCTCGCCTAAGCCATTGATGGTGCATTCCACCTGCCGCACACCGGCACCGATACCGGCGAGCGAGTTGGCGACGGCCAGACCCAGATCATTATGGCAATGGACAGAGAAGATCGCCTTGTCCGAATTGGGAACGCGGGTCATCACGTCCTTGAACATGGCGGCATATTCTTCGGGCAGGGCATAGCCGACCGTGTCCGGGATATTGATGGTGGTGGCACCGGCCTTGATGGCGGCCTCCACACAGCGGCACAGGAAATCGCGGTCAGATCGCGAGCCGTCCTGTGCGGACCATTCCACATCATCGGTCAGGTTGCGGGCATAGCCGACATAATCGATGGTGCGCTGCAATACCTCCTCTTCCGTCATCTTCAACATGTAGTTCATGTGGACGGGGCTGGTGGAGATGAAGGTGTGGATGCGCTTGCGCTGCGCCAGCTGCAACGCCTCGGCGGCGCGGTCGATATCGGCGCGGGACGTGCGGGCCAATGCGGCGATGGTCGCGTTCTTCACGGTACGGGCCACTTCGCGCACGGCCTCGAAATCGCCGTTGGACGCGATGGGGAAACCGGCCTCGATCACATCGACGCCCATTTCCTCCAGCACCGTGGCGATGCGCAGCTTTTCATCCAGATTCATGGAGCAGCCGGGCGCCTGCTCGCCATCGCGCAGGGTGGTGTCGAAAATGATGACGCGGTTGCTGTCGCGGGTGATGGTCATGTCCTGGTCCCTTGCGGCACGTCGGGTGCGGTCCTGTCAGGTACGGCGCACCGATTTCGATAGAAGAAATATGTGGCGTCTGCGGCACCGGACCGGTGCCTCCTCCCCTGATCGCGGGCCGCACCGCGACGAAGGCGGCACGACATCGGGCGCTCAGGGGGTGATTAGTCGTAGGGTGGCGGCCAGGACGATGCGGCCGCAACGGATGGAAGACGCGGACAAGCCGACGGCGTGGGCGGTGAGGCCCGTGCTGTTCTGCTGTTCCGTCATCTGGTCTGCCGCCATCACGGGGGGACCGTCCATCCTTGAAAGGTTTCAAGCCACCCTGCGCCCGACTGGGAACATCGACAGCTCGTTTCATGTTTCGGTTTTAAGGCGAAATCACCGACGCGGCAAGAACCTTCATGGGGAAAGAAATGCAAAGGCTCCATGCGGGGCTGGCTTGGGTGCAGCGCAACAAGGACATGCACCCCCTCCCCCTCGACATTGACAGAAGACACCCCATTGTCTAGCGATGGGACGGGTTTCGCTCCCAAGCAGAAGGCCAGGTACATGAATTTCCTCAGCGCGATCGGCCGTGCCACCCTGACCTTCCTGGAGGCGACGGGGCGGCTGGCCCTGTTCACCCTCACGGCCCTGGCCCATTGCCTGCGCCCGCCCTTCTATTTCCGGCATATCGGCCGGCAGATGGTGGAGATCGGTTATTACAGCCTGCCCGTCGTCGGCCTGACCGCCGTGTTCACGGGTATGGTGCTGGCGCTGCAAAGCTATTCCGGCTTCTCCCGCTTCTCCGCCGAAAGCGCCATCGCCACGGTCGTGGTGCTGTCTATCACCCGGGAACTGGGTCCGGTGCTGGCCGGGCTGATGGTGGCGGGGCGCATTGGTGCCGCCATGGCGGCGGAACTGGGCACCATGCGCGTCACCGAACAGGTGGACGCGCTGACTACCCTGTCCACAAACCCCTATAAGTATCTGGTGGTGCCGCGCCTGATCGCCGGCACCACCATGCTGCCGATCCTGGTGCTGGTGGCAGACATTATCGGCGTGTTCGGCGGCTATTTGGTGGCCGTCTACCGCCTGGGCTTCAACGCTTCCAGCTATATCAACAACAGCTGGCAATATCTGGAATTCATGGATGTGGTGTCCGGTCTGGTGAAGGCTGCGGCGTTCGGCTTCGTCATCTCCCTGATGGGCTGCTACCACGGCTATAATTCGCGTGGCGGGGCGCAGGGCGTGGGGGCGGCCACCACCAACGCCGTCGTGTCGGCTTCCATCCT
Source organism: Niveispirillum sp. CC-CTL257 (assembly GCF_059489915.1). Lineage (NCBI taxonomy): Bacteria > Pseudomonadati > Pseudomonadota > Alphaproteobacteria > Rhodospirillales > Azospirillaceae > Niveispirillum > Niveispirillum sp. CC-CTL257. Next base: position 605,108 of record NZ_JCAJXE010000001.1, on the reverse strand, counting down.
TATCCTGGTCCTGAACTATCTGCTGACGGGGATCTTCTTCTCATGACGATGGCACCCTTGGAACTGACGCAGGACATGGATGTGCCCAAGATCGCGCTGAAGGGCGTGAAGAAGGCTTTCGGGCCGAAGGTGGTGTTGGACGGCGTCGACCTGGAAATCCAGCGCGGCGAAAGCGTGGTGATCATCGGCGGGTCGGGCACCGGCAAGTCGGTGCTGCTGAAAAGCATCCTGGGCATCCTGCAGCCCGATGCCGGCACCATCCATATCGATGGCGAAGACACGACCCATATCACGGGCCGCGACCGTGAACGCGCCATGGCCAAGTTTGGCATGCTGTTCCAGGGCGCGGCCCTGTTCGACAGCCTGCCCGTCTGGGAAAATGTCGCCTTTGGCCTGATCCAGGGGGCGCAGCGCCTGGGCCGCAAAGAGGCCAAGGAGCGCGCCATCGCCACCCTGGGTGCCGTGGGTCTGGCCCCCGATGTGGCGGACCTGTCGCCTGCCGAACTGTCGGGCGGCATGCAGAAGCGCGTGGGGCTGGCCCGCGCCATCTGCACCCGACCGGAGATCATCTTCTTTGACGAGCCGACGACAGGCCTGGACCCGATCATGGCCGACGTCATCAATGATCTGATCGTGAAATGCGTGAAGGATCTGGGCGCCACCGCGCTTTCCATCACCCATGACATGGCCAGCGCCCGCAAGATCGCCGACCGTATCGCCATGCTCTATAAGGGTAAACTGATCTGGGTGGGGCCGGTGTCGGAGATCGATAATAGCGGCAACCCGTATGTCGATCAGTTCATCCATGGGCGCGCCGAAGGCCCCATCCAGATGCAGATCAGGGCGTTTTAGGGTCTTTCGGGCACCGGGCGGCCCGGCCCCTCACCTCTTCGGCACGGCCCCGCGTAGCGGAATGAACGGCATGCCCGCCACATCCATGGCAGCATCCACCATGTCATCCTCCTTGCGGTCGAACAGCTGCAACAGCAGGTTATCCATGGCCCGCTCCTCCGACTGCCCACATTCGGCATAGATACGGCCCAGCGCTTCCGTCTGGAACACCTCACGCCCCTCCGCAGCCCCGCGATACCCCAGACTCTTGGCCACCCGCATTGCCACCTGGAACGGCGCGAACAGATGCTTGGGCACATGGGCATGATCCAGCAGGGCCTTCATCCCCTCCCACTTGCCATCCAGCAGCAGGGCCATGGCATTGGTCTTGCGCACCCGCGACTTGGTGGAAATCCCCGCCGCGAAGAAGTCAAAATCGCCGGCGCACAAGGTCCGCAGCAGCAGCGCCACACTGAGCCGCCCCTGCTCATGCAGATGCACCGCCAGCGCATCGCCATCCATCCCGGCCCTGGACACCGGCCGCAGCATGGTCAGCGTCGCTGAGTCCCGGCCATGCGCCGCCAGCTCTGCGGCGATCACGGGGGAAAGGCGGTGACGTTCCACCAGATGCGCCCGCACCTTGTCCGACACATGCGCGACCAGCCGCTCCACGACGCTGGCCGGTAGCGTGGCACGCCCGGCCAGCGGTTCGGCCACCAGCGGTACATGGGCATAACGGTCGGCCAGTGATTGCAGGGAGGCATCCGACAGCGCCGCCCCTTCATTGCCGGCCAGGGTTGCGACCACGGCCAGATTGCCAACCTCTGCCAGGGCACCCGACACCGCCGCCGACAGGTTCTGACGCGCCGCGATGGCCATCTGCTTGTCGGGCCTTCCCTGGCCAATCACCTCCAGCAGCAGCGCATCCCCCAGCGTCTCGCCATGGCGCAGCAGGGGGAACGCGACGGAGGTGATGTCCAGCGCCAGATCGCGGGCCAGCCCGTCCGACAGAAACGGGCTGTTATAGATCTGCCAGGCCACCGCCTCGCGCACCTGCTGCACCGTGTCATGGGCCAGACGGGTCAACAGGTCATGCACCAGTGCCTGACCCGCCTCGGCCAGGACCGCCTGCTCGGCGGTGCGCAGCAATTTGGACAGCATCTGAATGCGGGCTTCCGGCGACCGGTCCTGTGCCAGATGCGCCACATCGGCGGGGGTCAGGGCGGTCGGCTTGTCACTGTTCATCCTGCACCTCCTCCCCGTTCAATGTTGTACCGGCAATGTCGGCATCGATGGCGTCGGCGCGGATGACATCCGCCCAGGATTGTTCCAACCGGTGCAGAAGACGGTAGGCCGTCACCAGTTCCGCCTGTCCCTCGCCATCGCGGGCCAGGGCCATGACATGCCCCATCTCCACCCGCCGCAACTCACGGCACAGCGCGGCGCCGGCGGGGCTGAGATGCAACCGCGCCGACCGCCGCTCATCCTGCAATCCGGGCCCCTGCACCAGCCCGGCCTGCACCAGGGTCCGCAGGTTGCTAGCGGCGGCAGCACCCAGATAATGGCCGCGTTCGATCAATTCCTGCACGGTTGGGCTGCTGTCGCCGATGGTCAGCAGCATCAGGCCCTGCACAGGGGTAACATGGCTGCTGTCCAGCCGTTCCAGTTCGATACGGATCACGTCCAGAAACCGGCGGTGAAGTCGCTCCAGCAGGCGGGGAAGATCATGTATCCCGGTGAACGCATCCAACGCCCGCCCCGCCATCATCTCCGTTTCCACGCCGCTGCCCAATCATCCCTCCCCGCCGGTGACGGCGCCTTCAGGGGTAAGGGTAGCATCCGGTCCTTGCCAACCGCAAAAACAAAGGCCGGTCCCCGCGCGCGACAGGGCCGGCCTTACCGGAATAGTCCGCAATATTCAGCGGATCAGCGGGGTGCGTTCTCGCCCGGCTTGTTCTCGGTCAGCTTGGGATCGGCGGCGGCCTCCTCCTCACCTTCCTTCAGGCCCTTCTTGAAGGCCTTCACGCCCTTGGCCATATCACCCATGACGTTTGGCAGCTTGCCCGCGCCAAACACCAGCAGCACGACGACAAGAACGATAATCCAGTGCCAGAGGCTCATGGCGCCCATGGAAATTCTCCAGTTTGACGGCCCGCTTCGATGCGACGCCTTACAGATAGGAAATCCACCGTCGGTTTGAAAGACATATCCGCAAGAGAATGTCGATCAGGCCTGTCCGCGCATCTCGAAGCGCACTTCCAGCCTTTGACGGTCGCGTTCACGGCGCATGGCCTCGGCGGGATGCAGCGGCTTGCCCTCGTCCGGGTGATAGCGCAGTCCGGCCGCATAGCGCAGCGCCGACTGCTCGAACAGGCCCGGCGGCACCGCCTCCACAACACGCACATCCTGCGGCGCGCCATCATTGCCGATACGGAATTCGACAATGACACGGCCTTCGCGCCGAAGACGCAGGGCGCGTTCGGGATATTGCAGCCGGGGGCGGAAAGTGGGTTCCATATCCGACATGGTGCGTCCAGGGATGCCCGGCGGCAATATCACCGGGGGACGTGGAAGAAGCGTGTCTTCCGCGCGGATGACAGGGGAAAATGCAGGAGGGGGCGACGGGACTGGCCCGCCGCCCCCTCCGACTTACTTGGCCTTGGCGGCGGCCAGGATGTAGAGACGCGCCATGTCGGCCGGACCATCGGTACCCTTGATGGTCTTGGCGGCGGCTTCGGCCTTCGCCTTCTGCCCCAGCTCGACATAGTAGGTCACCAGACGAAGACGGGCATCGTCTGGGTTCTTAAGGTTGCCCTTGGCGATCGCGGCTTCGGCCAGGGTGACGGCCTTGTCATACTGGCCATAGCCGGCATAGGCCTCGGCAACGCGCAGGATCGGACCGGCATTGGCACCCGCCAGGGCCTCGGTTTCGGTCTGGGCCAGGGCCTTCTTATCTTCGGCAACCTGCTTGGTCGCCACATCCTTCAGGCGCTTCTGACGCTCAGCCTCGGGGCCGGTGCCAAGCAGACCGGCAGCATAGCCCTTGTCGATGATGGCCTGGGCCTCACCGGGGTTGCCCGCCTGCAAGGACAGCTGGGCCATTTCCATGACGTCACCAGCCGTGTCCAGCAGACCGATCTTGTTCATCAGACGATAGCTGTCCAGCGCCAGACGGTCACGGGCGAAGCCCGGCTTACGCTGCGTGCGCAGCAGCAGGTCCAGCCAGTAGTCGCGCTTGGGATAGTAACGCACCAGCTTTTCCAGCGCGCCCATGTAACCAGCTTCGTTCTTGCTCTCGTTGTTGGCGGCGGCCAACAGCTGCAGGTCCTTCTCGTCCGGCGTGCCACCGGCCTTCTCAACCGCCGAAATCTTGGCGCTGACTTCCTTGATGGCGTTCGGATAATCCTTGCCCAGATAATAGGACTGGAGCAGCAGGGTGCGCATGTTGGCGTCGTTGCCACCACCCGTGAAGTACTTCTGGGTCCAGGCGATCGCCTTGGTGTAATTGCGCTGCTGGTAATAAGCCTGCGCCAGTGCCTGCGTGAAGGTCAGCTGCTGGGCGGCGGGGAAGCGGCCGGTTGCAAAGACGGCTTCAAACGACTTTTCAGCCGTGTCCAGTTCGCCAGCCTGATAGGCGGCGATGGCGCGCATCTGCTCGACCATGAAGTCTTCGAACGGGGTCTTGTCAGCAACCGCGTCGGCTTCTTTGATCTTGCCCAGGGCTTCCTTGAACTTCTTACCCTTCATCAGCTCCTGGGCAGCCGTCAGGGGCTCACCCACTTCCTTGCGGACGGTGTCACCGGCAGGAGCCTTTTCCTTCTTCTCACCGCCAGCCTTCTGCGCAAAGGCCTCAGACGGTGCCATGACGGCGGCGAAGGAGCCGAAGGCCAGGGCCGTTCCCAACAGGGCGGCGGTAAAAAGACGGGTGCGGATCATTGTCTCTATCTCGGTATCGGTCGCCAGGGTCGCGTGTCTCTTCGCGATAGGTCCCTTTCGACGGGTTGTCTCACGGCCAGCCATCTGGCCGCCTGTCCATGCAATCAGGTCAAGTAGGCAGGTTTAAGGCGGACCTGTGAAGGTCCGCCTTTCCCCCATCATCTGGTGCCGATCAGTCCATGAACTGTTCGTTACCGACCATGCCGATCTTGTTCAGGCCGAGCCGCTGTGCGGACGCCAGAACAGCCGCCACGTACTTGTACTTCACCAGCTTGTTCGGACGCAGATGCACTTCCGGCTGCGGACTCTGCGCGGCCTTGAGCTGCATCTGCTGCTCCATTTCCTCACGGCTGTTCAGAACGGTGCCGTTCCAGATCACGGTACCATCGAAGTCGACTTCGATGGTGATGACTTCAGGTTCGACCACGTTCGTCTGCGGCGGGGGGGGGCCCGCCGGCATATCCAGCTTCACCGCGTGGGTCTGCACCGGAATGGTGATGATGAGCATCACCAGCAACACGAGCATCACGTCGATCAACGGCGTGGTGTTCATTTCCGGCGAGACGGACCCGTCCTCGGGACCCGGTCCAACACTCATGCCCATGGGGGCCTCCTATCCTTCATTCCCGTCGGGGGGAAGGCTGAACGTCAGCGTTTGACGTTCAGCGCCCCGGCAGGAGGCTCGGTGATAAAGCCGATCTTGAGGATGCCAGCTCGCTGGCAGGTCACGACGACCTTGCCAACGAACTCGTACCGCCCTTCCTTGTCACCACGGATGTGGATCTCAGGCTGCGGAACCAGCACCGCCACTTCCTTCATCCGCTCGAACAGGGCGTTGTAATCCGGCAACTGAGCAGCATTCCAATAAATGTTGCCGTCCGGATCAACACCGATCGTCACGTTTTCCGGCTTGGTCACAGTCACCACGTTGGCTTCTTCGGGAAGCTTCACGGGGATGGTCTGGATGGCAGCAGGAATGGTCAGCAGGAAGATGATCAGCAGAACGAGCATCACGTCCACCAGCGGCGTCGTATTGATTTCCGACACCACTGAGTCTTCGCCACTATTGGCGGGGCCGACGCTCATCCCCATGGTTAGGCGCTCCGGCCCGTCTTGGACTTCTGGCCAGCGATCAGCAGAGCGTGCAGATCAGCGGAGAAGTTACGCAGACGGTCCATGACCAGCTTGTTACGGCGGGTCAGCCAGTTATAGGCCAGCACGGCGGGAACGGCGACGGCCAGACCGATGGCGGTCATGATCAGCGCTTCACCGACGGGACCGGCGACCTTGTCGATCGAAGCCTGACCGGACAGACCAATGGCCACCAGGGCGTTCAGAATACCCCACACCGTACCGAACAGGCCGATGAAGGGGGAAGTGGAACCGACCGAAGCCAGGAAGGACAGGCCGCCCTGCAGACGGGCGTTCACGGCGTCAACCGAACGCTGCAGGGACATGGTCACCCATTCGTGCAGGTCGATATGGTCCGTCAGGGCGCCGTCATGGTGCTCGGTGGCGCGCAGGCCGTCTTCAACGACGCCGCGGAAAGCCGAATTTTCCTTCAGGCGGGAAGCGCCTTCGGTGACCGAAGCGGCCGTCCAGAAATTCTTCTCGGCGGCAGTGGCCTGGGCCATCAGCTTGGACTGTTCGATCAGCTTGGTGACGAAGATGTACCAGGTGCCGGCGGACATGATCAGCATCAGCACCAGGGTGCTCTTCGCGACCAGATCACCGTGATCGATGATGGCCTTCAGACCATAGGGGTTGACCTGCTCGGCCGGGGCAGCTTCGGCGGCCGGAGCGGCAGCGTCAGCAGCCGGAGCAGCAGCAGCGTCGGCAGCCGGGGCGGCCGGAGCCTCGGTGGTGGCGGCCGGAGCCGGCTCAGCCGGGGTCGTGGACTGGGCGAAGACCGGGGCCGACAGCGTGGCGGCAACGGCGGCGGCGGCGGCGAGGCGGCTGATGCCCGCCAGGGTGAACAGCTTGTTCATCGTAGCTCTGCTTTCAGACTTACGTGTTTCGATAGAGGTCGATGCGATGGAGATCAGCGCGCATCTTCAAGGCGGAAGGTGAGCGGGACCATGCTCGGAATCCAGGCGCCCTGGGGCTGGCCATTGACGGTCGGCGGATCGCACTTCCACCGGCCACGCTTGGCTTCCTTCATCCAGGCATTATCCAGGCGTTCGTAACCGCTCGACTTTTCGATCGTGGCGTCGGAGATACGGCCATCTGCATTGCAGTACAGACGCATCACAGTCGTGCCAGCTTCTTCCAGACGGATCGACTGAGCGGGATACTCAGGCCGGTTCTTCGCGAGGCTCTTCACATCGATCTTGCCACCCGTCGGCGGAGCCGGGGGGGCAGCCGGCGCGGGACGTCCCGGCGGCTGAACCACCGGCGGACGCTCCGCCGTCGTCGTCTGGATCGCGTTGGCTGCGGGCGGCGGCTGGGCGATCTGGATTTCGGGCGGCGGAATGAACGGCGGCGGGGGCGTATCGAACTTGGGCGGCGGCGGGGGCGGGGGCGTCTCCTCCGGCGGCGGTGCGATTTCCTCGATGATCTCTGTCTTGATCGGATCGGCGATCACATGGACCACCTTCTGAGCCAAGCCAGTAGCCAGCGCGTAAATCACACCCACGTGCAGGAGAATAACCACCGCGATGCCAACCAACCGCCCTGAACTCTGCGGCTGTTGCCGCCGATAAGACGATTGCGACAGGTAGGACATCGGTCGGTCACTCGATCCACAGGGGGATGGGGCTTCCGCCATAGCACACATCGATGATCAAGACATCCGCCGGACTTAGTTAAAATCCCGGTTTTTTATCTTGACCGTCGGTATGGACCATGGGCCGCATCACCGCGAGACCACAACCCGCCCGGTCGAGGGAAGGTATGGCGGCCAGTCGGCGGCACAGCATCGGAGGCGAGGGACTTTGGCCATTTTTCCCGTTACCGGGAAGGCAGGCCGAAGCCAGTTTCGGGTTGGGTATCCGGACGGATCAGGCACGACCAAACGCGATGCCCACCCGCCTTCTCTTTATCCGGCGAAAGCCGGCGGGCCGGTCGGGCAGCGCCCGGCCTCCCGATGGCGCCCTTCCGGCGTCAAGCCGATGCGAAGGGCGCGCGCCACGTCACTGCCACGCAGGGGCAGCGCGTAGAACAGGGCAATGGCAACGACGAGAAGCGTGGGCAGCGGGACAGGATCGTCACCACCGGCCTCACGCTCGCGCTTGCCTTGGCTGACAGGACGGGAAAATGCGGCCGCGATCTCGACGCCATTATTATGGGCCGGCGCGGCAGGCAAAGCCTGTCCGGTCAGAAAATTCGTGGAGGGCAGAAAGGGCTGATTGGCAGCAGAAATGGCGACGTTCCGGGGCAGCATGCCGCCCAGGACCACCATGACCAGGAACAGAAGAGCGAGGAGCCCGTGGGCCCAGCCGCGCATCATGTCTTATGTCGCCTCCACCAATCGGCACCAAGGCCGAACCGGAAGCGACACTCTCACAGCGTTGCGGTCAACACAATGCCCTAAAGCATAGGGTGGGCACTATTCTGCCCGCGATTGTGTGTAACGGGCGATAATTCCCGCGTAAGCGGACAGATCGTATCCGGCATCCGCCGCTGTCCGCAATATTGTTTCCCCATCGCGCGTTCCGGCTTTCGCTTCTGCGAGCGCCCACAGAATCGTGCAGCGCGTGCCCGACCGGCAATGGGCAAGAACGGGCCCCGGAGACGTGGCCAACGCCTGCCCGAAATCAGGGGCCACAAGCTCCAGCGTGGGGCCGGTGGCGGGCTGATAGAGATAGGCCATGCCCAGTTCACGGGCCAGGGCACCCGCCTGGGCGGAGGAGAGCTGCCCTGGCTCTTCCCCGTCCGGGCGGTTGTTGATGATGGTGCGGAAACCGGCGGCGTGCGCGTCGCGGATATCCTGCTCCGTCACCTGCGGCGAAACCGACAGACCATCGACCAGAGGACGTACATCCAAAGCCATGTCGGCTCCGCTTAGTTCAGTGAAAACGAGCTACAAATGACCGACCGAAAAGGGCGAATTTGAGGCAACGGCATTAACCCCTTGCGGGAGGCTGTGCATATGCCGCCGCTTTTGTTCGCACTTGCGATGTATAAATAGGCAGGTTGTGTTGCGTCGCAACATGCGCTGATGCAACCCAGCCCGGCCCTGCCGGTCGGTCATGGCTCCTATCTGGGGATCATCCGGCGATGCGCAAGGGTGTGGTGCCCTGATCGGCGATGCCGCGCGCCCGGCGGCGGACGGTGACCAGCAGGTCCAGCATGCGCTGGCGCTGATCGGGGGTGAGGTCGCGCAGCAGCATATCGTTGATGCCCTGGCGCTTGGGCTGCAGGCGGCGCAGCATCTCCAGCCCTTCCGGCGTGACGCGCAGCAGCTTGCGGCGGCGGTCCTGCGGGTCGTCCTGCTGGCTGATCAGGCCCTTGCGAATCAGTTCCGTGACGGTCGCGGAAATGTGCGGACGCGACAGGCCACGGGCCGACGCGATCTCGGAGGAGAAGATGCCGTCATGGGTGCGGGCCCCATCCTGGAAATTGGCATCGCCAGCCACATTCATCAGCACCGTCCATTGCGGTGCCGTCAGGCCGGCCTCGCTCAACATTTCCTCGCACTGGTGGGCGATGATGTTGGCAAGATCCATCAGGTTAAGGGCGATCGCGTCTTCGGCGCGGAACCGGAAAGTGTTGTTCGGCATGGTAGGCCCCTGGTGACTGGTCATTGGATGCTCACATCCTGACCGCATCACCGGGGTCCCGCATTGACACGGATCAATTAAATGTTCCGTCGTCCAACCATATCAGGGGCATTGAGAGCGGTTTTCCTTTGACTGGAAAACCGCTCCGGCGGCGACTGCCGCCGCGCGGCCCGTGCCGCGTAGCGCCCAAGCCGCAGATGCGGCGCCGGCGCCTGAGGAACTGATAGTTGGAGCGTATCAGCCGATCCCGCGCGCAGTCCAGCCCGTGGTCAGGGCGCGGTTGCTGTCTACATCGGCGGGGAAGTCCATCTCGCCCCATTCCAGACCCTGGATAGAGACGGTGCCGACGCTGCCATCTGCCTTGGCGATGGTGTCGATGACCGAAAGATACCAGCGGCGCAGCCCCTCCGGCGTGCGCAGGGTCTTTTCCACTTCCGCCGCGAAACGCTTGCCGCCCTCGGCGCTGAAGCACAGGAAACCGATGCTTTCGCCGTTCACAATGTCGAGCGGCAGGGTCTTGCCGATCTGCATCAGGTTGCCGTCGGCGTCGGTACGCACCTTCATATCATCGGCGTCATAGCCATCCTTGGCGTCGATGGTCACCGTGATCGGCTTCTTCGCACCCGACAGCAGACGCTTGGCGATCTCCGGTTCGAACAAAGTGTCGCCATTCAGGATCAGGAACGGCCCGTCCATCTCGGCCCGCGCCACCCAGCAGCTGGCCGTATTGTCGGCAAGGGCATAGAACGGGTTATAGAGTGTGCGGGTGGTGATGCCCGGCACATCCATGCCGGCCAGCGCCTCTTCCACCCGGTCGGCACGAAAGCCGGTGACGACAACCGCCTCGGTCACGCCAGCCGCAGCGAGGCCCCGGATCTGCCATTCCAGAAGGGTGCGGCCCGACAGGTCGATCAGGCATTTCGGCCGGTCTTCTGTCAGGGGCATCAGACGCTTGCCCTGGCCGGCGCTCAGGATGATGGCTTTCACTTTGACCCAGGCTCCACAAAGGACGACCGGTCACGCCGGTCGCACCACGAAAAATGCCGCGGACATTGCCGCGAAAGGGCGGGGATGACAAGCGGCTTCGTGGCCCCCGCCCCTGCCCGCCCTCAATCCTCCGCCCATTTGCGGATCAGGTTGGACAGGCATTTGGAGAGAAGGTCGAATTCCGCCGTTTTGCCATCGCGGTTGAACATCCCCTGCCGCGCCGTATCGAGGTCGAACAGAAGTTCCCGCTCCGCCGCGTCGCGCACAAAGGACCGTATCCACCCTACGGTCACCAGCCGCTGCCCCTCAGTGACCGGCGTCACCCGGTGCAGCGTGGTGGACGGGTAGAACAGCCCCGCCCCCGCCGGCAGTTTGAACGCCACGTCCCCTGCCGTTGTCTCCATCACCAGTTCCCCGCCCTCGTACCTGTCGGGATCGGCCAGGAACAGGGTGAAGGAGACGTCGGTGCGCACACCGCCCATCAGGGCGTCGTCAACATGGCTGCCATAATGCTGCCCGCCCGACGCCCGTGCGAACAGGATGGGGCCAAAGGCCTTGGGCCGCGTGGCCATGGCTGCCACCGGATGGCGGCGCACCGCCCCTTCCACCAGGGCGCGCAGGTCCCCATGTGCCGGGTCATCGCCGCGCAGCTGCTCATTATCCTTGACCAGTCGCGCATGCCATCCAGCCGTGGCCGCCCCCGGCTGGAACCGCCCGGCCCCCAGCCGTTCCACCATCAAGGCCACCTCGTCGGGCGTCAGGACATTGGCGATGGGCAGGATCATGATGCGACGCTCCGCGCAGGGCAAGGCAAACGGTTAAGATTGCGAATGACTTGCAATCGAGCGGGCATCATGGCACGGTCCCGCCCGCCTCACCCTTATATTTCATGCATGGGAGCGTTGGGTCCATGATCAAGCTTCAACCCCGTCTCTGGGTCGGCGTCGGCCTGTCGGTTCTGGCCGGTGGTGCCGCCCTGGCCGATACAGCCACCCAATGGCATCAGGACGGCACCATCGCCCTGCAGGTCGCCCAGGGTGGTGAGGGCGGCGAGGGGGGTGAAGGCGGGGAAGGTGGCGAGGGCGGCATTTCCGCCGAAGACGCCGCCAAGGACCCGGTGGCCTTCATCTCCGCCCTGGACGTGACCGCCGCGCATTATCATGCCGGTCTTGCCGCCTATAAGGCGGACCGGCATCAGGCGGCGGGCGAGATGTTCGCCCACCCGATCTCTGAAATTTACATCGATCTGGAACCGGTCTTCACGGCCCAGGGTGCCAAGCCGTTCCAGGAGGAGATGAGCAAGGCATCGGAACTGGCGCTGGGTAACGCGCCCGTGGCGCAGGTGGAAAAGGCCGTGAAGACGGTCTTGGCCGCCCTGGACGCCACCGCCGCCAAGGCCCCGAAAAGCAGCGACAGCGCCAAGGCCGTGCAGGCCAAGCTGCTGGCCGGCATGATCGACCGTGCCGCGCGCCAGTACCGCTCGGCCAGCGCCAGCACGGAGTTTGAGCCCTATCTGGACGGCTATGGATTCGCCATCACCGCCAAGGTCCGGTCAGAGGCGTTGGTGAAGGCCGGCGTTCCGCTGCCGGCGGACGTGACGGCGGCCATCGACCTGTTGCTGAAGGCCTATCCCACCGCCCTGCGCCCCACCACCCTGCCCGTCGCACTGGATACCCTGTCGGGTCAGACAGCCAAGGCACAGCTCGCATTGTCGCGGGTGCGGTGAGTGTCGTTGTTCCGCGGATTACGCTTCGCTAATCCGCGCTACGACCGGGCCACTGAACCCTGTCGGGCCGTATGTAGCGCGGATTAGGCGTCAGCCGTAATCTGCGGGAACACGGCGTCGATCCCGATGAAAGGGTATTTCACCCCTTCCGGGGTGCCCGGGCCAGCAGGGCGTCCACCAGCCCGGGCGGCAGCACGCCCAGCAGCCAGGACACGGCATAGGGTGGGAACGGGAAGGCCACCCTTCCCTTCCCCACCGCCAGCCCGCCCCGGATAATGCGCGCCGCCCGCTCCGCATCCATCAGAAACGGCATGGGGAAGCGGTTGACCGCCGTCATGCGGCTGACCACGAATCCGGGGCAGATGACACTGACCCCCACGCCATGCCGGGACAGATCGCCGCGCAGTGCCTCGCCATAGACGCGCACCGCCGCCTTTGACCCGCAATAGGCCGCCGCCCCCGCCATGCCGCGAAAGCTGGCCAGCGAGGACATCAGCGCGATCTGCCCCCGCCCCCGCGCCACCATGGCGGGGATCAGCGGGTGGATGGAATTCAACACCCCGTCCAGATTGGTGGCAAAGATGGCGCGGGCCTGCGCCTCCGTCTCCACCCCGCCGCCGGTTCCCGCCGAGATGCCGGCATTGGCAATAACCAGATCGACCGGCACCTCCCCATCCCGCGCGGTGATCCAGTCGGCCAGGGCCGCGCGGTCGGTGACGTCGATATTGGTAGTGACCACATCCGCCCCCTGGTCCCGGCAGCGACCCGCCACCTGTGCCAGCCGCCCCGCATCACGGCCCGTCAGCAGCAGGCGGATGCCCTTGCCGGCATAGGACAAAGCCAAGGCCTCCCCGATGCCCGACGAGGCACCCGTGATGAATATGACGCGCGGATCACGCATGACGGGCCTCGGCCGGTGGAAACCTTGTTGCTGGGGCGGCGGAGCGATATAAACCGCCTTTCAGCCGCCCCAAAGATCGAGCCTGATGTGACGCAAAATCCCGCCGCCCGCAAGACCGGCCCCGCCAACGGCAAGGGCGCTGTCATTTCCATGACCGGCTTCGCCCGGGCCGACGGCTCTAACGAGCGCGCGCAATGGGTGGTGGAGGCGCGCAGCGTCAATGGCAAGGGCCGCGACCTGCGCTGCCGCCTACCCGCCGGTCTGGACGGGGTGGAACCCGCCATCCGCACGGCGGTGGAGGCGCGGCTGACGCGCGGCAATGTCAATGTCGCCGTCAATCTGACGCGACTGGAAAATGCCGGTGCGCTCCGCATCAACCGCGACCTGCTGGCCCAGGTGCTGGAGCTGGCGCGGGAGATCGGGGGGCCAGACGCCCCGCCGCCTGCCATCGACACGCTGCTGTCGGTGCGCGGCGTCATCGACAGCGCCGAACCGCGCGAGACAGAGGAAGACCGTCTGGCCCTGGAACAGGCCATCGCCGCCACCGTCGCCACCGCCATCGACCGGTTGGTGGAGGCGCGCACCGGCGAAGGCGCGCATCTGGCCACCGTCCTGCTGGATCATCTGGCGGAGATTGAGCGCCTGACCGACGCCGCCGCCGCGACATCATCACTTCAGCCCGAGGCCCTGCGCGCCAAGCTGCGCGGCCAGATCCAGGCCCTGCTGGATGCCGTGCCGCCGGTGGCGGAGGATCGGCTGGCCCAGGAAGCGGCCCTGCTGATCAGCAAGGCCGATGTGCGCGAAGAACTGGACCGGCTGCGCGCCCATATCTCCCAGGCCCGCACCATGCTGCGCGATGGCGGAGCCGTGGGCCGCCGGCTGGACTTCCTGTGTCAGGAATTCAACCGCGAGGCCAATACGCTGTGCAGCAAGTCGGCCGATGTCGAACTGACCCGCGTTGGCATGGAACTGAAGGCCGTGATCGAGCAGTTCCGCGAACAAGTTCAGAATATCGAGTAAGCCGGCCACCGCCCGCCCTCGCCCCTTCACCACCCCCTTTGGCAGCCCCCGAAATGTCCCTGATCCATCGCCGCGGCCTGATGCTGGTCCTCTCCTCGCCGTCCGGTGCCGGCAAGTCCACGATCTCGCGCGAATTGCTGACGCGTGACGGCAACCTGTCCATGTCCGTCTCCCTGACCACCCGCCCCATGCGGCCGGGGGAGCAGGAGGGTGTGCATTATTATTTCGTGGACCATGCAGAGTTTGAGGCGCGGGTGGCGCGCAAGGAGTTGCTGGAACATGCGCATGTCTTCGGCAACCGCTATGGCACCCCGCGCGGGCCGGTGGAGGATGCCATGCGCGCCGGACGCGACGTGTTGTTCGACATTGACTGGCAGGGCACGCAGCAGCTGTCCGACAGTGCGGGCACCGATCTGGTCCGCGTCTTCATCCTGCCGCCCAGTGCGGCCGAACTGGAACGCCGCCTGACCAACCGCGCGCAGGACAGCGCAGAGGTCATCGCCCACCGCATGTCCAAGGCCAATGACGAGATGAGCCATTGGTCTGAGTATGACTATGTCATCGTGAACAAGGACGTGCAGGAATCGGTGGCGGCTGTGGAGGCCATCCTGAAGGCCGAACGCCTGAAGCGCCGCCGTCAGGTGGGCCTGTCCGACTTTGTGCGCTCGCTTCAGGTCGGCAAGGGCAACTGACATGGCCCCCAACAATCCCGCCCTCATCTCCCTGGCCGGTGCTTCGGTCCATCTGGGGTCCACCACTCTGTTCGAAGGCATCGACGTGTCAGTGGCGCGGGGGGAGAAGATTGCCCTGGTCGGCCGCAACGGATCGGGCAAGTCCACCTTGCTGAAATGTCTGGCAGGCGAGATCGATATCGATCAGGGTGAACGGTTCCTGCAGCCCGGTGCCCGCGTCGCCTATCTGGCGCAGGAGCCGGATTTCTCAAAATTCGCCACCGTCGCCGATTTCGTGGCCGGCGGGCAGGCGGAGCCGATGCAGTACCGCGTCGATGCCGTGCTGGAAGCGCTCGACCTGCCCGGTGACCGCGCCTGCGCCACGCTCTCGGGCGGGGAATCGCGCCGTGCGGCCCTGGCCCGCGCCCTGGTCGACGAACCCGATGTGCTGCTGCTGGACGAGCCGACGAACCATCTCGACATCCCCACCATCCTCTGGCTGGAAAAGGAGTTGCAGCAGTTCCGAGGCGCACTGCTGCTGATCTCCCACGACCGCGCCTTCTTGCAGAACCTGTCCAAGCGCATCCTGTGGTTGGATCGCGGCGTGCTGCGCACCACTGAACGGCCGTTCGGGGAGTTTGAGGCCTGGCGGGATGAGATTTTCAAGGAAGAGGAAGCCGCCTATCACAAGCTGGACCGCAAGATCGCGGCCGAGCTGAAATGGATGTGGGAGGGGGGCATCTCCGCCCGCCGCACCCGCAATATGGGCCGCGTCCGCCGGTTGCAGGGCATGCGCCAGGAACGCGCCGACCGTATCAAGTCGCGTCAGGTGAATTTCGCGGTGGCGGAGGGGGACAATTCCGGCAAGCTGGTGGTGGAAGCCGAAAACATCTCCAAAAGTTTCAAGACAGCGGATGGCGAACGTGTCATCTGCCAGAATTTCTCTACCCGCATCCTGCGCGGTGACAAGGTTGGCCTGATCGGCCCCAACGGTGCCGGCAAATCCACCATCCTGAAGATGCTGATCGGGGAGTTGGAAGCCGATGCCGGTTCGATCCGCTTGGGCACCAATCTGCAAACCATCGTCTTTGATCAGCGCCGGGCACAGCTGAACCCCAACGATACCTTGAAACAGGTGCTGCTGCCCGAAGGCGGTGACAATATCTGGGTTGGCGGTAAGCCACGCCATATTTCCAGCTATCTGAAGGATTTCCTGTTCGATCCCTCGATGATGGAACAGCCGGTGCGGGCGCTGTCGGGCGGTGAGCGCAACCGCCTGCTGCTGGCCAAACTGTTCGCGCAGCCCAGCAACCTGATGGTCCTGGACGAGCCGACCAACGACCTGGACATGGACACGCTCGACCTGCTGGAAGAGGTTCTGGCCGATTATGACGGCACGCTTTTGCTGGTCAGCCACGACCGCGACTTCCTGGACCGTCTGGTTACCAGCACCATCGCGGTTGAGGGCGATGGCGACGTCTCGGAATATCCCGGCGGCTACAGCGATTACCTGATCCAGCGCAAAGCCGACGAACCGGCAGAAGCCGCCAAGGCCGCCGCCAAACCGGTTGCCGCCGCACCGGCCGCACCCAAGGCCAAGAAGAAACTGTCCTTCAAGGAAAACCGGGAGTTGGAAGAACTGCCGGGCAAAATGGCGGCCCTGGAAAAGAAGATCGCCCAGTTGAATGCCAAGATGGCGGACCCCGCCTTCTACGGCAAGGACCCCAAGGGATTTGCCAAGGCGTCGGAGGATTTGTCGGCGGCGCAGGGGGACCTGTCAGCGGCAGAGGAGCGCTGGCTGGAGCTGGAGGCGTTACGGGAAGAGTTGGAGGGGTGAGGGTCACCCCACCCCCACCACCTCGGCCAGCGCCACGACGCGCCGCGCCGTCTCCACATGCAGCGCCTCGATCAGCTTGCCATCGACAAGCGTGATGCCCTTGCCGGCATCAACAGCCTCCGCATGCGCGGCAATAATCCGCCGGGCGCGGGCGACTTCTTCCACTGACGGCGCAAAAGCCTCGTTGGCGGCGTCCAACTGCTTGGGATGGATCAGGGTCTTGCCGTCGAAGCCCAGTTCACGGCCCTGGCGGCAGGACGCGGCCAGTCCTTCGGCATCGTCCAGATCGACATGCACGCCATCCAGTGCGGTCAACCCATAGGCCCGGGCGGCCAGCATGCACAGGCCCAGGCTGGTCACCATGGGCAACCGGTCACGGGTGGGCAGCGCGTTCAGATCCTTGGTCAGGTCCGACGTACCCATCACCAGACAGTCGATGCGCGCACACGCCCCGGCAATGTCGCCCGCCGCCAGCATGGCGCGCGGCGTTTCCATCATCACCCACAGGCGCAGGCTTTCCGGTGCGCCGGCGGCGCGCAGCACGCGGTCGGCCTGCCGCACCCCCTCCGCACTGTCCACCTTGCAGATCAGGACGGCATCGGCACCCGACGTGGCGGCGGCCACCAGATCGGCATGGCCCCAGGCCGTGTCCAGACCGTTGACCCGGATCACCAGTTCCCGGCTGCCATAGCCGCCTTCATGCACCGCCGCCATCACCTGGGCACGGGCCTGTTCCTTGGCATCCGGCGCTACCGCATCTTCCAGGTCCAGGATCAGGACATCGGCAGGCAGGGTGCGCGCCTTATCCAGGGCGCGGGCATTGGCGCCGGGCATGTACAGGGCGGAACGGCGGGGGCGGATATGCATGATGCCTGATCCCAAATGAAGAACGGGGCCAGCCTACCCGAGGAAGGCTGGCCCCGGCAACGGGACGGGGTGTCACGGCCTACCGGCAACTGAGGGCGGAAACTAAGCCGCACGCACCGACGCCAGGAACCGGTCCACCTGCGCCTTCAAGGCCCCGGCATGATCGGTCAGTTCGGCGGATGCGGTCAGCAGCGCCTTCGATTCTGCCCCTGTCTGGGCCGTGCCTTCGCGCACATCCACCACGGCCATGGTCACCGTTTCCACGCCGTTGGAGGCGTGGCGGGCGCTGCGGGCGATTTCGGTGGTGGCGGCGTTCTGTTCCTCCACGGCGGACGCGATGGAGGTGGAAATCTGGTTCACCTGTTCCACGGTGGCCCCGATTTCCTTGATGGCCTTCACCGCCTCACCCGTGGCGGCCTGGATTTCGGCGATGCGCTGGGCGATGTCGTCGGTGGCGCGCGCCGTCTGGCTGGCCAGCGACTTCACCTCCGACGCGACAACGGCAAAGCCCTTGCCGGCCTCGCCCGCGCGGGCCGCCTCGATGGTGGCATTCAGGGCCAGAAGATTGGTCTGGCTGGCAATGTCACTGATCAGGCCCAACACCTCGCCGATGCGGTCGGCCTTCACCGACAGACCATCGACAAGGCTGTTGGTGTGGCTGGCCTGTTCGGCGGCGCGGCGGGTGCGGTCGGCACTTTCTTCGATCTGCCGGGCGATTTCCTGGATCGACGCGGCCAGCTGCCCCGCCGCCGTTGCCACGGCCTGCACATTCTCGGTCGCCTGGGCGGAAGAGGACTCCACCGTATCCACCCGTTCCTCCGCCTGACCGGCGGTGGTCAGCAGCAGTTCGGCCGATTGCTTGATATGATCAGACGAGGTACCGACGGCGGCCACGACCGCACTCACCTCATCCTCGAACCGCTGGGCCAGGGCCTGCATCTCCGCCTTACGGGCCTGTTCGGCGCGTTCCTCGGCGGCGGCCTGTTCCCGGCGCAGACGGTCGGCCTCAATGGCGTTGGTCTTGAACACCTGCACCGCACCGGTGATATCACCCACCTCATTGGCGGCCGCATTATCGGGGATGTCGGTGTCAAGCTTGCCATCAGCCAGACGCAGCATGGCGTCGGTCAGGCGGCGCAGCGGGGCCAGCGACCCCACCACCCACCAGGCCATGCCACCACCCAGCACCAGACAGACACCACAGACCCACAGCATCAGCTCTGAAAAGCCGCGCGCCTGCGCCCGCGTCGCATCACCGATCAGGCCATTATCCTTTTCCTGCTTGTCGATGAAGCGGTTGATCCGCAGCAGCCATTCCGACAGGTCCAGGCGCACCGTGGACAGCAGCAGTTCCTGCGCGTCGGCATCCTTGCCGGCCTTACGCAGCTCGATCACCTTGTTGATGCCCGGCAGGGTCTTGGCCTCAATCTCCTTGATGGAGGTGAGGATCTGACGTTCCTCCGGCAAGATGTCCTTGCGGGCCGCGAACATCGCGTCCATCGCGGTGGCCGATTTGGCATAGGCGGCTTCCAGCGTGCGGATGTCCGCCACGACCAGATCGATCTTCGACGGATCGACCAGCACGACATCGCGCAGGGCAATGGCCCGGTCATGCACGGAGCCACGGAAATTGATGGCGTAGCGCTGCTTGACGCTGTTCACCTCGTTGATCTGGGTCAGGCTGGTATTGATCAGGCCGACCTTCTGCACGCCGATGCCGGTCAACACGACCAGAAGCACCAGAAGCACCCCGAAACCGATCAGCACGCGGGTCTTGATCTTGGCATCACGCAGCATGCGCATGGGAACGCTCACTTCTCAATCTGGATTAAGCCGTAAGGGGCAAAGAGGTTACATTAACTGATCGCAGACGATATAGATGGACAGTGACGTGTCGCACAGTGTCCCCCGCATGCTTTTGTCATTGAAGGCCGGTCATTACCGGGCGTAGCAAGAACCGACGATAGCAGTAGGGTGAAACCGTGCGGACCATCCTGACCATCCAGTCGCATGTCGCGTTCGGCCATGTCGGCAACCGCGCCGCCGTTTTCCCGCTGGAACGGCTGGGCTTTGATGCCATCGCCGTCAATACCGTGCAATTCTCCAACCATACCGGCTATGGCGCCTGGACGGGCATGGTCCTGCCGCCCGACCATATTGCCGATGTGCTGAAGGGCGTAGAGGCACGGGGCGCCATGGACGGCGTGCATGCCGTCCTGACCGGCTATATGGGCGACGCGGCGCTGGGCGATGTCGTCCTGTCGGCCGTGGCGCGGGTCAAGCAGGGTCATGCCAGTGCGCTTTATTGCTGCGACCCCGTCATGGGCGATGTCGGGCGCGGGTTCTTTGTGCGGCCGGGCATCCCGGAATTCTTCCGCGACCGCGCCGTGCCCCTGGCCGACATCATCACGCCCAACCAGTTTGAACTGGAATTCCTGACGGGCCGGACCGTCACCGACCTGTCATCGGCCCTGTCAGCCACGCGCGCGGCGCGGAAACTGGGCCCGCGCTGGGTTATGGTGACCAGCCTGACGCGCAGCGATGCGCCCGATGACAGTATTGAAATGCTGCTGGACGGGCCAGACGGCGCATTCCTGGTTGCCACCCCGCGCCTGGACCTGTCGCCCCTGCCCAATGGTGCCGGCGACTGCGTGGCCGCCCTGTTCCTGGCCAAGTTCCTGGAAACCGGCGACGGGCAGCTGGCCCTATCGCATGCGGCATCGGCCATCTATGCCGTGTTCAAGGCCACGCGCGACGCCGGGCAGCGGGAATTGCAGATCATCGCGGCGCAGGATCAGCTTGTTCACCCCGCCACCTTTTTCACCGCCAGCCGCGTGGACTGACGCCCGTGAAGGGTGCAGGCTTGCAGCACCCTTGCCGCTTGTCTATTTGAACTGATGACCCTGCCGCCTTAGGAGCGCCGAACGGATGTCCCGCCTGACCCTTGCCAGCCTTGCCCTGATCACGGGCCTGCTGTCCGTGCCCGCCATCCAGGCCCAGCCCGCCGCCCAGCGTGGCCCGCAGGGGGAGTTCGGGTGCGAGGTGCAGAAGGGCAATCCCTGTCAGGGCCGCGTCGATTTCAACGCTGGCAAAAGCTTTGAGTTCAAGATCCCCGGCCCCGGCGACGTGACGTTCGAGAATAAGGGCAACAAGCGCTGCGTTCTGGAATATTCCATTACGGAAAGCACATTGGCCGCCACGGGCCGGCAATTGTCGCTGGGTCCCGGCCAGAATCAGATGCTGGCCGTGCGCGATGCCGGTGGCATGGTCATCCGATTCTTCAATCGCGGCATCGGCTCCACCACCTGCGACCTGACCGTCGGCCTCAGCTGATCTCAGGCCCGTCACCAGCCCGTTACACACCGTAACTGTCAGGCAAAACCACTTCTGATATCCGCTTCGTCCTTAACTATAACAGGACGGAGTGTGTGATGATGAAGCGCGGTTTTGCCCTGGCCCTGCTGGCCTGTGGACTGTCTTGCCTACCGGCCCTGGCCGGCGCGCGGCAGGAGGCCACGATAATCATGCCTGAAGACGAACGGGCGAAGGCCCTGTTCACCGACTGGGGCTTTTCCGACGCGGTAGTGACGGGTGACACAGTCTATCTGTCCGGCGTGGTGGCCGGCATGCGCCCGGGCGAGACCGACCTGAAGGTGGCCTATACCCGCGCCATGGACCGGCTGGGCATCATCCTGGGCCGGGCGGGTGTGGGCTGGGACGACGTGGTGGAGATGACCACCTATCACACCGACATTCCGGGCCAGATGCCGACCTTCAAGGAAGTGAAGCACCAATATATCAAGGCACCTTTCCCCGCCTGGACCGCCATCGGCATCACCCGTCTGGTGCCCGACAATGGCATCACGGAGATCAAGCTGGTCGCCAAGCTGCCCAAGAAAAAGGACGGACAGGGCACGCCCTGATCCGTCCTTTTTCTTGTCTGCCGTAGGTCAGGTCGAGCCGAAGGCGAGCCCTGACAGATATGGATTGGAAGCCTTGTCTGTCAGGGCGACGCATCGCGTCGACCTGACCTACACTCACGCTCCTCAGAACCCGGCCCGCAGCGACAGGCGGAAATCGCGGCCCGGCTGCGGCAACACATCCTTCAGGAAGGACGTGGCAAGCCGCACCTCCTCATTCGTCAGGTTGCGCAGTTCCAGCAGCAGGGTGATGTCGCGGTCGGCCACCGGGTGCCAGTCCAGCGAGGCGTTGAACACCATCGCGTCGTCGGTCGGCAGTTCATAATCGGCGATGCGCTTCTGCTTGGCCGTCCACACCCCCTCAAACCGCGCGGCCACCGTCGCCAGTTCAAAGCCGACACCGGCGCGGGCAGACAGGGCCGGGATGCGCGGCAGGGGCGTGTCATTGTCGCGGTCGGTGGCGCGGACATAATCCAGACCACCATCCAGAGTGACCGTCACCTGATCATTGCGCAGGATGGTGGTTTCGGCCTCCACTTCAAAGCCCCAGAAGCGGGCATCGGTGGCGGAGAACTGGGCAACCGGCAGCCCATCCTCTTCCTCTCCCGTCAGGCGTTCGTAGATATACTTGTCGTAATCGGTCAGGAACAGATTGACCGATCCGGTCACCGGCCCGCCCGTCTTCTTCAGGGTCGCTTCCACGCCCAGGCCTGTTTCCTTGCCCAGGGTGCCGTCCCCCCGCTCATAGGTGCTGGTCGCCAGATGCGCGCCGTCGGACAGCAGTTCTTCGGCATTGGGCGCGCGCTGGGTGCGCGACAGGGTGACACCCGTCATCCAGCCATCGCCCAACTGACGCGACGCGCCGGCGGACACGGACAGGGTCGTGAAATCGCGATCGAAATCGACGCTGCCCGCCGTCACATTCTGCCGCTCCAACCGCACCCCGCCTTCCAGGGCGAAGGGTGACAGGTCCAGGCGCTGCAAGGTGAAAACGCCCATCTGGTCGGTATCGCTGGGCGGCAGGAAGGCTTCCTCGCCAATGGCCTTGAAATCGCGGCTGCTGGCCTGCACGCCGACGGCCCCCGACAGGTTGCCCATGGCGCGCTGCACCATCTCCACGCGACCTTCCCAACCCTTGTTCAGGAACCGCGTGCCGATCTCCCCGCCTTCCAGTTCCTTATGTTCATAATCGGCCCAGCCGAAGCGCACGCGCGTCGTCTCGAAGATGCCATAGGGCTGGTTGACCTCTCCTATCAGGTCCAGGCGCGTCTGGCCCAGGTCGATGCGCACCGGGCCTTCCTCGCCATGCTCCTCGCCTTCTTCGTGCTCGTGCTCTTCCTCATGGGAATGGCCGGCGGAGATGCCGTAATTGCTGTCGAAACGGCTGGCCGACACGCCGACGAAACCCCAGTCGCCCAAATAGGAAAGGCCGGCGGTGGCGCCCTTCTGCGTCAGGTCGCTGTTCTCGACGCGGCCCTTGGCTTCTTCCTCTTCCTCGTGTTCGTGATCCTCTTCCTCGCGCAGGATTTTGGATTCGAGGAAACCCGGTGCCTTGTAATCGTCGGCCTGACGATAGAACCCGTCCAGGTGCAGGACGAACGGCCCGTCCAGGCGGGCATCGATGCCAGCGGCCAGGGAGCGTTCATCGGCATTGCTGCCGACCCCGATGCGGGCAAAGCCATCGACGCCGTCCTGCGGCTCGGCGATGGGGATGCGGCCATCCAGAACATTGATCACACCGCCCACGGCATTGTTGCCATAGAGCAGGGTGGCCGGTCCGCGCACCACCTCCACCCGCTTGGCGGTGGCAAGGTCCAGGGCGGGGGCATGGTCGGGGCTGGTGCTGCTGGCGTCGATGCTGCCGATACCGCCCGACAGGATGCGGATACGGTCGCCGCCCTGACCACGGATGATGGGCCGCGACGCGCCAGACCCGAATGCCGTCTGCGACAGGCCCGGCAGCTTGTCCAGCGCCTCGCCCAGCGTCGTCGACAGGGCGCGGTCCAGCGCCTCACCCGACAGGCTGGAAGTACCCTGCAGGATATCGAACCGCTTGGCCCCGATGGGCGAGGCGGTGACGATAATTTCATCCACCCGGTCATGGGCCGAATTGTCTGCGGTGGGTGCCTGCTGCGCCATGGCCGGCCCTGCCGCCACTGCACTGCCCATCACCGCTGCCACCAGCCAAACAAGCGCCTTGTCCGTCCGCATTGCTGAACCCTCAACTAAAGTACGTTATAACGTAACGGTTGATAGGCGCGTTGGCGGTGGCGGGTCAAGCCTTGATAAGGGGCGGTCTTGTCGCAGGCTGGGTGAATGGCTCTGCCGGGGAGTATCACCCCGCCACAACCAGCCCCATCCCCACCACCAACCCTGCCGCGATCAGGGCGCTGATGGCATAGAGCGCCATACCGGCGCGCAGGTCGCGGGGGGTGGCGCGGGCGCGGCCACTGCCCAGCCAGGGTTCCTTGACCACCCGGTCGCCCTCTCGCCGGGGTCCCGCGACCGACAGGTCAAGAACGCCGGCAAAGGCCGCGACGGGTAAAGCGTCAGCCCCCATCGGGTGGCCCTTGGCCCCGCGCACATCGCGCAGGCCCGATGCCGCCCGCGCGCGCGGCACGAACGACGCCGCCAACAGCAGCACCAGTGCGGCAATCAGGGCGGCGGGAAACCCAACCCAGGAGGTCAACCGCCGGGCCAGCGCCCCGAACCGGGCATGGCGCGGCGTATCATGACCGATAATGCGCGCCGTGCCGTCCAGCGCTGCCCAGGCCAGCAACCCCGCCAACCCAAACAGGGCGTAGAACAGGGCCGGGGCAACAACGCCATGCGTCAGGGCGCGCGCCGCCCCCTCCGCCCCGGCCCGCACGATGCCGTGATCATCCAGGCTCCACAGTTGCCGGTCGGTCAGGGGGCCGACGGCCTGGCGGGCCGCCTCCGTCTCCCCGGCTTCCAGCGCCGTCACCGTGCGCGCCATCGCACCCCAGGGCAGGCGCAGGGTCAGACAGCGCACCAGGATGATCAGCTCCAGAAAGCCCCCCGCCGGCACATGCCGCACCAGCACCGACAGGCAGAACCCGATCAGCAGTCCCAGTACCAGCAGCAGGATGGTGACCAGAGAGCCGCGCGCATGCCGCACCCCGTCCGTCCGGTCGATCCGGTTCAGCCGCCGGTCGAACTGCACCACCACCCGCGCCACCAGATCCGCCGGCCCCGGCAGAAACCGGCGCAGCAACGGGCTGTCGCCGATACAGGCATCGACGATCAGGGCAATGACCAGCAGCAGCAGGGTATCAACTCCACCGGAATAGGGCAGCAGCATGGGGCTATATCCACGCGGAACAAAGGTAGGCCATGGTTAACCGGCGGGCCTGTGCGGCGGAAGGGGAATCATTGCGCGAATTACCCCTTCCCCACCTTCGGCCACGTAATCGTATCCACCGCCCCGCATTCATCACACACGGCGTGCCAGTCGCTATGGCTGGTGCCGCAACTGGTGCAACGCCAGCGGGGGTCGGCTTGGGCGGACATGGCCTGGTTCAGATAGGTCTGAACCTCCGGCCCCTCCCCCTTCTCCGCCCGCGCCACATCGGCCAGCCGGCGATATGCGCGCGTGGTCGGGGCCAGTTCGCGGACCTTGTCCAGATGCGACCGGGCCACGCCCCACAGCTTCGCGTTGATCGCCGCCTCGGCCAGGGCGAAGTGCGCGTCGGCCTGACCGGGCTTCAACGCCACCAGCGCCTCATAGCGTTTGACCAGCGTCAGCGGGTTCTGGTCCGCCGATGCCTCTCCCCAGACCTTGGCAAGATCGGGGTGCGGCGATTGCCGCCAGGCCTGTTCCAGCACCTTCACGGCCTTGGCATGTTTGCCCGCCTTGGCCAGCAGGCGTGCCAGCAGCGTCGCCGCCGGCACGCGGGCCGGGTCCAGGTCAAACGCCGCCTGGGCCGATTGCAAGGCCTGATCGGGCCGGCCCGTCGCCATGGCCTTACGCGCCTCTTCAATCAGCAGGGCGGCACGGCGGTGGCCGGCATCATCCTTGGGCAGGGCCTTGACCTTCTGTGCCTTGACCAGGGCGGCATCGGCCTCCAGCCAGTTGCCGCTGCCGGCCTCCAGCTCCGCCAACGCCTTGGCCGGCCAGTCGGCCTTGGGCCGCAGTTCCAGGGCGCGGCGGGCATGGTCCAGCGCCGCCGGGCGGTCCCCACGCTCCATCGCCTGGGTCAGCAAGGCACGCCGCGCCGCCAGTTCCGTCGCCGGCTTGCCCAGCATGGCCTTATAGGCCGCCGCCGCCGCCACCGCATCACCGCGCAGTTCGGCGGCACGGGCCAACAGTGGCAGGGTCAGCGACGGTTCGCGCAGCAGCTTTTCCGCCGCCTTGGCGGATTTGGTGGTGATGTCGGCATCACCCGCCGATGCCGCGACCCAACCCTGGGCCAGGGCGCGGAACCCGCCCTCACGCCGCCTTGCATTACGGCTGCGGCCAAAGGCACCCGGCCCGTTGCGCAGGATACGCCACAGCCGCCCAATGGTGGCGGCGATCCAGGCCGCCAGCAGCACCAGGATGGCACCGATGCCCACCGGCATCTCCACCACATAGTCCAGCCATTCGATGGTCACCCGGCCCGGTCGCTGCGCCAGCCAGACGGCAGTCGCCACCAGAATGCCGATCTTCAGGAAGAATATCAGGGATTTGCGCATCAGCGGGCCTCCCCGTCCCTGGCCCCGTTCCCGGCGTCCGTCTTGCCCGGCCCGGCCATGCGGGCCAGCGACATGTCGGCCAGGGTAGCGGCGGCGGCTTCCGCCGCCATGCGCGCCTCTGCCAGTTTCAGCCATTCGGCGGCGGGGCCGGCGGCATGCGCCGGCAGCTTCTCCATCTCCTCCACGGCGCGCGGCAGGTCATTGGCCAGCATCGCCGCCTCGGCCCGCGCCAGCACGGCATCGGCATTGTCGCCCGCCACCTCGCCCGACGCGCGGCGGAAGGTGATGATGCTGGTCAGCCGGCCCAGCACGCGGTCGGTCCAGTCCGCCCCTTCCCGGTCGCGGTCGGCGCGCAGAACAGCGGGGGCCAGCAGGCGGAATTTCTCCCGCAGCTCAATATCACCCGCCAGCCCGGTTTCCGCCGATGCCGACAGGGGGGCCAGCAGGTCCAGCAACGCCGTGTCGTTGGCGGCCAGCGCCTGTGCCGACCGCAATTCCCGCGCATAGGGGCGACCACCACTCAACGCCGCCTGCAACTGCCCCACAGCGATGATCAGCGCCTCACCCACGGCCCCCATCTGCCGGCGGGTTTCCAGCATGGTCAGGCGCGGGATCACCTCCGCCGACACTTCCTCCAGCGTCTGGACGCGGTGGGTCAGGGGGGACAGATCAACCGTCTCCGTCTTGCGGTCTTCCAAGGCGGCGATCCGGTCGGCCAGGGCCTGCGTGGCGGAGATATCAACCCCACCCTGCGGTCCGGCTTCCGGCAGAACCGTCACCGTCTCACGCGCGACAATCGTCGTCTCGCCCGACAGGCGGGCCTCCAACGCATCCTGACGCTTGCTCAGACTGTCCAGCGACGCGCGCAGCGCCTGCTGTTCCGTTTCCACGGCGTTCAGACGCTGGGCCAACGGCGACAGGTCGGCCATGGCCGGCGGCGATGCATTCAGGTCGCGCCAAAAGCCATAGCCCGACAGGCCCGCCGCGCCCAGGGCCAGCAGCAAGGCCGTGCCGCCCAGCAGGCCACCACCCCCACGCTTTGCCGCTACAATGGGTGGCGGGGCCATACGGGGCGTCGCGGGCTTTGCTTCCGGCTTCTGGGCATTGGCCGCGATCTCGCGTTCCAGATCGTCCAGGCTGGGGCCTTTGCCCGTCTTATCACTGTCGCTCATTCCTTAAACTCCCTTCACCGCCGGCAGCAGGGCCAGCAGGCTGGCCGCGTCGGGCCGTACCGCCACGCGGGTTTCGGCAAACCCAAACCCCTGGGCGGCGCGCGCTACTGCGGCCGATATGCACAGGGCCGTCACACCACCCACGGGTGCCGCCAGCCCGGCCTTTTGTACCAGCCTAACAAACACGCTGGCCGTGCGCGGCGAAAAAAGCGCCACATAGGCCACCTGCCCGTCACGCAGGGCGTCCACCGCCGCGTCCGGCAACGCGTCCACCGGTACGGCACGATAGGCTGTCATCCGTGTGACAACAACGTCGGCGGGTGAAAGTTCCCCCGCCACATCCTCACCAGCCACATGCAGAACCCTTGGCCCCCGGCCCGAAAGCAGGCGGGAAAGGGAGATGATATCCCCCCCGGCGGCATGGACCTCCTGGAACCCGGCATCGCGCGCCAGCGCCGCCGTCCGCTCCCCCACCGCATAAAGCGGCAGGGCGCGTTCGGCGCTGCGCCCGACCAACGCGCGCACTCCATTGGCGGAGGTGACGGCGACAGCGTCAAAGCCGGTCAGGTCGATGGGTGGTCCCGGCACGGGGTCAATGGTCAGAAGCGGTGCCATCACGGGCCGGTAGCCCAGCGCCCGCAAGGCGGCTTCCGTTTCCGCCGCCCCCGGCTCTGGCCTTGTGACCAGGACGCCCGTCACACCACCGGCCCGTCAGGGTTGATCCCGGCAAAGAAGGCGGCGGGCAGCTTGGATTTAAGCTCCTGCCCCGCATCAATGCCCATGGACAGCGCGTCGGCCTTGTTGCCGGCGCGACCCGTCATGAACCATTGCTGCCCGTCAGGCCGGATGACCAGCGCCTTCAGCGACATGGCGTCACCATTGATCAGGGCCAGGGCCGCGATGGGCGTGCGGCAGGACCCGTCCAGGGTGGCCAGCACGCCACGTTCCGCCGTGACCCGCAATTCCGTTTCGGCACAGTTCAAGGCACGGACATAGGCATTGGTGCGATCATCACCGATGCGCGTCTCAATGCCGATGGCCCCCTGCGCCACGGCCGGCAGCATCTGTTCTTCCGACAAAACCCCCGTGGCCTTGTCCACCAGACCCAGCCGGTTCAACCCCGCCATGGCCAGAAGCGTGGCGTCGACCAGCCCTTCCTCCAGCTTGCGCAACCGCGTCTGCACATTGCCACGCAGGGCCGCGATCCGCAGGTCGGGCCGGCGCATCAGGACGATGGCCTGCCGGCGCAGGCTGGCCGTGCCGACCAGCGCCCCCTCCGGCAACTCATCCAGGCTTGCGGCCTTGGGGCTGAACCAGGCGTCGCGATGATCCTCGCGCGGAAGATAGCAGGTAATGGCCAACCCATCGGGCAACGCCGTCGGCACATCCTTCATCGAATGCACCGCCAGATCGACGGAGCCATCCAGCAGCGCCTGCTCAATCTCCTTGGTGAACAGCCCCTTGCCGCCCGCCGCACTCAAGGTGCGGTCCAGGATGCGGTCGCCTTCGGTCTTGAAGGTGACGATCTCGACCGCCCCCGCCTCCGCCAGTTCCGGGAAGGCGGCGGCCAGACGGTCGCGGGTCTCAATGGCCTGCGCCAATGCCAGGGGGCTGCCGCGCGTGCCGATGCGGAGAAGAGCTTTCATACCTTTCTCAATACCGCTTTCGGGGCCTCGGGGGAAGCGGCCCGATGCAAAACGCCGTTAACCTTTATCCCCCGCCTGCGCCACCGCCCGCTGGTACGCCGGGCGGGCCTGGATGGCCGACAGGAGGCGGGTGATATTGGGATGGGTGGCCGCCGTCACGCCGGCGCGCATCACGGCCACTTCCAGCGGGAAGCTCATCATGATGTCAGCGGCGCTGAACTCATCGCCGGCCAGCCAGGGGGAACGACCGGCCTCCTTCTCCACATAATCCAGATGAAGGTTCACCTGCTCCTTGACCATGCCCCGGATCGGCAGGGCCAGCAGGCCCATCTTGTCCGCGATCAGCTTCAGCAGAAGCTGCGGCATCAGGGAGCCCTCAGCGTAATGCATCCAGTAACGATAGCGCCAATGCGCATCGGCATTGTCGGTGCCGGGCGCCAAGTGCGGGCCGTGATGGGCCAGCAGATATTCAATGATCAGGCCGGTTTCCACCAGCACCTTGCCATCCACCTCCACCATGGGCAGCTTGCCCAGCGGGTGCAGGTCGCGTAAGCCCACGGGGGCGCGCATCGTCTTCTTGTTGCGGCGATGACGCACAATCTCATAAGGCACCCCCAGTTCCTCCAGCAGCCAGATGACGCGCAGCGACCGGGAGATGTTCAGGTGGTGAACGCGGATCATGGTTTTGCTCCTGTGGAACGGGTCTTGCGGGAATAGCACGGGCGTGCGGTTTGTCAATCAACACGCCGTCCCTGCCCGCCATATTCGCCGCCGCCATGGCTGCAATGTTCCGCCGCCCTTGCCGCCGGGCCGACGGACGCTTAGGTTCTGCCCCCATGAAAGTCCTTGGCATCGAAACAAGCTGTGATGAAACCGCCGCCGCCATCGTCGAAGATGATGGCGATGGTCCTGGCCGTGTCCTGTCCAATGTGGTGTTGAGCCAGTTGGACGATCACCGCCCCTATGGCGGCGTGGTGCCGGAAATCGCGGCGCGCGCGCATTTACAGCATCTGGACCGGCTGGTGCGGCAGGCCTTGGATGAGGCTGGGCTGGGCCTGTCCGACCTGGACGGCATCGCCGCCACGGCGGGGCCGGGCCTGATCGGCGGGGTGATGGTGGGGGTAATGACGGCCAAGGCCATGGCCGCCGTCACAAACCTGCCCTTCATGGCCGTCAACCATCTGGAAGGCCACGCCCTGACGGCGCGCCTGACGCATGGGGTGACCTTCCCCTTCCTGCTGCTGCTGGTCTCTGGCGGCCATTGCCAGTTGCTGGCCGTAGAGGGGGTGGGGCGATACCGCCGCCTGGGCACCACCATCGATGATGCGGTGGGCGAGGCGTTTGACAAATCTGCCAAGATCATGGGCCTGGGCTATCCTGGCGGCCCGCTGATGGAAAAGGCGGCGGCAGGGGCGACGGCCCCCGCCCGCTTCGACCTGCCCGTGCCTATGAGGGGTCGGCCCGATTGTGATTTCAGCTTTTCCGGGCTGAAGACCGCTGTGCGCCGGCATGTGGAAAATCTGGGCGGCACCCTGTCGGATGCCGACCGCGCCGACCTGGCCGCATCCTTTCATCAGGCGGTGGGCGACAGTCTGATCGACCGCTGCACCAAGGCGCTGAAATATTTCAAAGCAGAATTTCCAGAAGGCAAGACCCTGGTGGTGGCCGGCGGGGTCGCCGCCAATCAGGTGCTGCGCGCCCGCCTGACCGACCTGTGCCGCCGGCACCGGTTCGATTTCGTGGCCCCGCCGCTGGGCCTGTGTACCGACAATGGCGCCATGATAGCCTGGGCCGGGCTGGAACGGCTGCGCCTGGGCCTGACCGACGGTTTGGACTTCGCGCCGCGCCCGCGCTGGCCGCTGGACCCCAACGCCAAGGCGGCACCCTTTGCGGGGGTGAAGGCGTAATGTCCCGCGGATTACGGCTCGCGCCTAATCCGCGCTACGAAGAGGCCCAACCTCCAAGTAGCGCGGATTAGCAAAGCGTCATCCGCGGAAACCCCACCTCAATCCAGGAAATACCGGTCCAGCGCCTTCAGGTCGGCATCCAGCTCATAGACGATGGGCTTGCCGGTCGGGATTTCGAACTGGACGATCTCGTCATCGCCCATGCCGGACAGATACTTGACCAGACCGCGCAGGCTGTTGCCATGGGCGGCGACCAGCACGCGCTTGCCCGCCTTCACCTGCGGGGCGATCACGTCGGTCCAGTAGGGCACGACGCGGGCCACGCAATCCTTCAGGCTTTCGGTACGCGGCAGCTGATCCTTGGACAGATCGGCATAGCGCGGGTCGGCGTCGGGCAGACGCTCATCATCCTCGGCCAGGACCGGCGGGGCGATGTCGTAGGAGCGGCGCCAGATCTTGACCTGATCGGCCCCATGCTTGGCCGCCGTCTCGGTCTTGTTCAGGCCCTGCAGGCCGCCATAATGACGCTCGTTCAGCTGCCAGCTCTT
Source organism: Niveispirillum sp. CC-CTL257 (assembly GCF_059489915.1). NCBI lineage: Bacteria > Pseudomonadati > Pseudomonadota > Alphaproteobacteria > Rhodospirillales > Azospirillaceae > Niveispirillum > Niveispirillum sp. CC-CTL257. Next base: position 573,723 of record NZ_JCAJXE010000001.1, on the reverse strand, counting down.
GAATTGCGGCACCCAGATACGGTCCATGGCTTCCAGGGCCAGGTTGCTGGTCTTGATGGCGCGCTTCAGGACGGAGGTATGGCAGATATCGAAATCCAGCCCAGCCGCCTTCAGCTTGACACCGGCCTCCTTGGCCTCCTCCACGCCCTGCGGCGACAGGTCCACATCGGTCCAGCCCGTGAACAGGTCCAGCTGGTTCCACAGGCTCTGACCATGGCGGATCAGGACAAGCTTCGTCATCTCCCACATTCCCTTATGCATGGCCCCGGCGGCGGGGGCGTTATCGATGCCCTGACAAAGAAGCAGATATCCCTAGTCACCTGGGATCAGTTTTTTTGCCTAGCAGAAATCTGGTTACGCAGCGCGGTCAAAGCCGCTAAATTCTGTTAGATTTTTCGGTGTCGCCGAAATTGAGGATTGACGATGACAGCGCTTCTGGTCCGTCGCGTAGATGGACGCCTCGTTATCGAACTGCCCGAAACGCTCGCCTCGCAGGTTCAACTGCGAGAGGGCGATAGATTGGAGGCTGTTGATATCCACAATGGTGGCTTCAGCTTGAATGCCGTTACTGATGCGAAGAGCCGTCAAATGCGCCTGGGCCTCGCCGCTATGGAGCGCTACGCCGAGACCTACGCTGAACTGGCCAAATGACGGAACCAAACTGGCTGGACCGCGAGGCTCTGATCGAACTGCATCACATCTCGTTGAAGAGGTTCGGGGGGATGCCCGGCCTGCGTGACGAGGGTCTGATGGAAGCCGCACTCGCACGCCCCCGTCAGGTTTACGCTTACATTCCAAACGCAGACATCTTCGACTTGGCAACGGCCTATGCCGCTGCCTTCGTGCGCAATCACGCCTTTGTCGATGGCAACAAACGGGCGGGTTTCACTGCCTGTCTAGTGTTCTTGGCCGACAATGGCTGGTCACTGGCGACCACGCCGACCGACGCCACGAGCATGATGGTCGGGCTGGCAGCGCGAAGCATCGACGAAGTCACCTTCGCCGACTGGCTCCGCACCCACTGCGTCCCGCTCTGACGCCCACAATCAATCCGCCGGGCCGATATGCCCGTCGCGGATCATCACTTCGGCGATCTGTACGGCGTTCAGCGCTGCACCCTTGCGCAGATTGTCGGCCACAATCCACAGGTTCAGGCCATTTTCGACGGTGCTGTCCTCGCGGATACGGCTGACGAAGACATTATCCTCACCGGCCACTTCAACCGGGGTCACATACCCCTCATCCTGGCGATGATCGACGACGGAGATACCGGGGGCGGCGCGCAGGGCGCGGCGGGCCTCGTCGGCGGTGATGGGGTTCTCGAACTCGATATTCACCGATTCCGAATGGCCGATGAACACCGGCACGCGCACGGCGGTGGCCGACACCTTGATGGCGGGGTCCAGGATCTTCTTGGTCTCCACCACCATCTTCCACTCTTCCTTCGTCATGCCATCGTCCATGAAACTGTCGATGTGCGGGATGACGTTGAAGGCGATCTGCTTGGTGAACTTCTTCTTTTCCACCGGATCGTTGACATAGATGGCGCGGGTCTGGGTGAACAGCTCGTCCATCGCCTCCTTGCCGCCGCCCGACACGGACTGATAGGTGGAGACGACGACGCGCTTGATCTTGGCCAGATCATGCAGCGGCTTCAGCGCCACAACCATCTGAATGGTGGAGCAGTTGGGATTGGCGATGATGCCCTTCTTGCGCCAGCCGGCCAGATGATGCGGGTTCACCTCCGGCACCACCAGCGGGACATCGGGGTCCATGCGGAAATGGCTGGTATTGTCGATCACGCAGGCACCGGCGGCAGCGGCCTTGGGCGCGAACTGGGCGGAGATTTTGGCACCGGGCGAGGACAGGACAAAGTCCGTGCCGGCGAAGTCGAAGGTGGCAAGGTCGCGGACCTTCAACACCTGATCCTCGCCAAACGACACTTCATGGCCGGCGGAGCGTTCAGAGGCCAGGGCGACCACTTCCGACACGGGGAAATTCCGGTCAGCCAGCGTCTGCAGGATTTCCCGGCCGACATTGCCCGTGGCGCCAACGACAGCGACCTTGTAACCCATTTTCCCGGCCCTCAATTCCATAGGTGATAAGGCGGGGCAGCGCGAAACTTCATTGCGCCTTGACAAGCCCCAGCGAACGCTTTGACTTATGCGCTGGGCGTCCCCTTGGCAAGAAAATGACATAAGCGCCCATGTGGCGGGAGGAATGCAGCCATGGCACAGCGTGAGTATCAGACGTTCGAGGCCTTCTGGCCCTTCTATCTGCGCGAACATTCCAAGAAGGTGACGCGCGGCTTCCACTATGTCGGCAGCGCTATCGCACTGGGTTTCCTGGCGACCTTCGGGGCCACCATGGACCCGCTCTGGCTGATCGGCATGCCCTTATCTGGCTATTTCTTCGCGTGGTTGTCCCATGCCCTGGTGGAACATAACAAGCCCGCCACCTTCACCTATCCGCTCTGGTCACTGATCGCCGATTACCGGATGTTCTTCCTGTTCGTGGCGGGCCGGTTGGGGCCGGAATTGCGCCGCGCCGGGATTGATGGTTAATTCCCCCTGACCTTTCCCGACCCAAAGCCCTAAGGAACGCGCGCGTGCCGTCCATTCAGGAGATCATCGCCCAGTCCATCAAGGACGCCGACAAGTCCTTCTTCAATGAGGACTATATGAAGCAGGCGAAATCCGTTGTGGATGCGCTGCGCAAATCGGGGCTGGAGGTAGTGCCGGTGAAGCCGCCGGATGAGCTTGTCACCTACGCGTCGGAGAACATTCCCTTTGGTCGGCTGCGGCCCACGGATTTCATCCGCACTATGTATTCCGTCATGGTCGCCAACGCGCGGAAGTTTGTCAGTTAACCTGCCATTGACAACGCTGTTTTGCGACTGCGAAGCAAAACGAAAAGCTGTGGATATGATCTTTTGGCATTCATACTTTGGTGTGCAAGCCGAAAAAGCTCTGGCATAGTGCCCGCGGGGCCTTGCGGCCCCATCCCATACCAGCGATAGGGAAGGCAGCGCAGGCTTGACGGCGGAAGCGGCACAACCGGCGGAACCGGCATGGCGACGCCCCTCGACAGAGGAGCTGCTCGAAGCCCTGCGCCGCCATGTCAAGCTGATGGAGGGTCGCATCGGCGGCCAGCGTGCGATCTTCGTTCTGTGCGATCTGCGCGGCGTCAACCTGTCCAACATGGATCTGCGTAGTGCTGAACTGACCGGATCGCGCTTTGATCAGGCACAGATGGTGAAGACGCGGCTGATCGGGGCCAATCTGTTCGCCGCCGACCTTCGTCTGGCCAATTTGCAGCAGGCGGACCTGTCCAAGGCCGATATGCGCGGCATCACCATGCGCGGGGCCGACCTGACCAAGGCCAAACTACGTGACACCGATGTGCGGGAGGCGGTGCTGGCCGTTTATCGCGGTGGCAAGCCCCTGCCCCAGGCCTTTGACGGACGCATCCCCAACCTGGCCGCCGTCATCGCCAACAATGCCGATTTCTCCGGCTCCAAGATGAACGGGGCCATCACGCTGAAGGCGGACTTCACCGACGCCAATCTGCGCCATGTCGATCTGCGCGGGGCCGATCTGCGCGGGGCCAATTTCAAGGGCGCGATGCTGGACGGCGCCAACCTGCAGGGTGCGCAGTTGCAGGAGGCGGATTTTGCGGGTGCCGTCCTGACCGACGCCATCCTGCGCGACGCTCTGGCCGAGGGGGCGAATTTCCGGGGTGCCATCCTGGACCCCCACGCCATGAACGATCTGAAGCGCACGGGCGCGCTGCTGCCCGGCACCATGGACGGGGCCGAACCGGTGGAGGCCTTGCTGGCCGCCCATGCCGACTGGGTGGTGACGGCGGGGCGCAGCGGCAAACGCGCTGATTTCAGTGGTCGCGACCTGATGGGCGTGGACATGCGCGGTCGCAATGTGACGGCGGCGAAACTACCCTATGCGCTGGCCCGCCGCTCGCTATGGACCAATGCCTGCATGGTCATGGCCGATCTGGAATGCACTGACATGCGCGATACCCAGATGGGCAGCACCGATCTGCGCGGTGCCAATCTGGAACGCGCGCATCTGGGCGGGGCCTTTCTGCAGGGGGCCAACCTGACACCGCTGGTCAGCGCCGACATGCCCGACCGCCGCTGGCCCACCCGCCTGTCCGGCGCACGTTTTCAGGGCGCCGACCTGCGTAATGCCGACCTGCGTGGCGCGGTGGCACGGGGCACTGACTTCACCGGTGCCGACCTGCGCGGGGCCAAGCTGGACGGGGCCGACCTTGAGGGCGCCATCTTTGCCCAGGCGCGGCATGATTGAAGGGGCCCGTCCCCCCGCCCTTCGCGGAAGGACAGGGTGACAGGCCCCTTCAAGCGGCTCAGTTGCCGGCCCATTGCGTCGGGTCGGTCGGGTTGACCAGCGGCACCCAGCACAGGGCGACCGATGGCTGGGCGAAGACGTAGCTGAAGGTCACATTATACGACCATCCCTTCGGCACGGGCACAACAGCGCTGTTGCACCCCAGCCAGGTATCGGCACCGGGATAGAAATTGATCGACGCGGCCGCCATGGTCGCATCGGTCCCCAGCGCCGTGCCCGCCGGCCCCATCTCAATCGCGCCGAATCCGATGGTCTGATCGCATGACCTTCCATCAATCAGCAGGATCAGGAACCCGTCGGTCTGCACATTCTGCACGGTCAGGGGCAACTGGCCAGGCTGCGTCTGGCCATAGGCCAGCATCTGCTGCGCCGGCTGGAAGGAAAGCACCCCCGACAGGGGCGTCCATTGCGCCGCATAGGTGACGTCGCCGAAGGTGGTTTCGCAGGTCACCGTGAAGGTTTCGCCATTGCAGATGGGAACCAGCACGCTTTCCTGCGGGTAATGCACATCGTCGCCGGGATAATAGTGAATGGAGGCCGCCCCCCGCAGCACGCTGCCAACCGTGACGGCGGCAGAACCGCGCGCACCACTGCCGCCACGGAGCAGTGACACCAGCAGGAAACCGTCGCTGGCCGCCGTCTGGGTCAAGGGGGTGCCGGCAGATATCGTCAGGCTGCTGGACGCGCCCAGAACAGCGGCCCCGCCATCCGCCTGGCCCAGGGCGAAGCTCTGGAACAGGGCATCCGGCGGGTTGCCGAAGGTCGTGGTCTGCGCCAGTTCCGCCCGCAACCCTTTCTGCACCGGCAGCGCCAGACTGGCCGTATTGGCATAGCGCTGGTCCTGGTCATAAAGATGGCCGGAGGCATAGGCGCAGGGCACCGCCATGCCATCTGCCGGGCCGACAGAGCCGGTGGTGTAGCCGCGGGCACCATTCACGGCATAGTTGGTATAGGCCACAAGGATCGTGTCCACATCATACTGGTTCAATGTCGATGCCGCGACAGGGTCGGGCGTGCTGATATGTGGCGTATTCAGATAAACCCGCGCGGCGGCATCCATCGTCGCGACCTTGGCGGTGGCATCCGGCCCGGTGATCAGCGCCGACAAGGGCAGGATCACCGGCGACAGCCCGGCCGTGCCCAGGCCCAGCAGCAGCACGGGATTGTCATAGCAGGAGGGGAAGAACGCCGCCGGCTTGTCCGGCTCATAGGTGCCGCCAACCGCGCTGGTGGTGGATGACATGTCGTTCTGATACTGGTCCAGCCATTGGCTATCACTGTAGCTGGTGCTGGCACTGCCCGTGACCTTGCCGATCTCCGTCTCGAACGAGCCGGAGATCGCGGCCTGAAGTTTCATATGGTCGGCGGTCTTGACCACGCTTTTGGAGATGGTGGTCGCCTTGGCCATGAACCCGCCAAAGACGCCGGAAACCAGGAAATAGGTCCCGTATTTCTGGAAAAAGCCGGCATAGGCCTGATAATCGCTGCTGGACCCGATTGTGGCCGGCAGTGCCGCCAGATCGGCGGTGAAGCCGGACGTCAGCGACGCCTGTGCCGCGCTGCAATCACGCCGGACGCTGTAACATTGCTGGGTGGCGAAGGTCAGGAAATATTCCTTGGTCACATCGCTGAAAAAGCTGGCACCATAGGTCAGGCTGCTGGAAAAACTGCCAGAATATTTCTGACCATCCAACCCTGCCGACACCGATACAGAGAATGAATATTTGAAATCGGATACGGTCCGCATGAAATGTTCGGAATTACTATAGCCGAACTGGGTGCGTTCCAGAAAGACCACCCCGTCGGGGATGGAACAGGTGACGCCATTGAACTGGCCCTGGGCACCATTGGCATAGGTCAGTTGAAAGATCGGCTGCGTCAGGAACGACGATTTCAGCGGATCAAAGCCGTTCGTCAGATACGGCGTACAGTTCGGCGGCGGCAGAGGATTAGGCAAAGCGGGAGCGACCGCGGAAGCGGCTGAGGTTGCAATAGACATGGTTGTTCCTTTCCAACGGCAAAGACCAGAGGCGGCTTTGCTGCTTGAGTGCCGTGCGGATAAAGAAAAGCGGTTCACATTCACATTCTGTGGATGTGCTGAACGACCGCCTTGTCATGAGACGGGAGGAAAGTAACATTAACCTTGCGTTTACGCAATCCAATTTACATTAAATGCATATGACTTTTATTCGACCCACCAAGAGGAGGCCTGCATTTTATGCAGCGCCCGCCCAGCTCACCCCAGCTTCGCATAGGCGTAATCATAGAGATGCTGGAACCCCAGTCGGGCATAGAGCGCCAGGGCCGGGGCATTGGCGGCACCCACCTGGAGATAGGCACCCACGGCCCCCTCCCCCACCGCGCGGGCCAGCATGTCGGTCATCAGACGGCGCGGCAGGCCCTGTCCGCGCCGGTCGGGCCGGCAGGCGACCTTGTAGAAGCCGACCCATCCCCGGTCCAGCACGGCCAGACAGGCCGCCACCGGCTCCCCATCCTGCCACAGGGCGGCGAAGCGTGGCCGGGCGGCGATACCGTTCAGGATGGACAGCAGCGCCGGCATCTCCGCCTCGGGCACCGGCACCATGCGGCGATAGGCATCCATCCAGGCCTGGTCCAGCCTCTCCTGCACCCGCACCGCCGCATCGGGCGTACCGGACGGAATGCCGTCCAACGACCGGAAGAACACCCGGCTTTCGCTGGCGATGCGATAGCCCCGGTCGGCCAGCCGGTCGCCCAGGTCCGGCGGTGACAGGGGCGTCAGGCGGAATTGCGGCGGCAGCCCCTGACGGCGATATTCCGCCTCTACCATGTCGATGGTGGCATCATCAATGGTATGCAGTGGCACCACGGCATTGGCGGAATTGGCCCGCCCCGTATGGCCGCCTGCGAAATACAGCGCCCAGCCCTTATGGATGATGCGGCGCGGTGCCGGCCATGCCGTCATCGACAGATCTTCCAGCAGGGCGATATCGTCAATGTGATCGGGCGACAGCATGAATCGGTATCCTCGGGCGACAAAAACAGCCGGCAAACATGCTGCCATGCTGAAAAACAGGTACGCCATGCCAAGGTCGGGGGGCGGTCACAACGAATACCGCACTGCCGAAGCGTTGACGAGACCGGGGGTTCGGCGTAAGTCACTCGGGCGATTTCTTTGTCTCATAAGCCGCCGGTGGTTCCTTCACCGGGCGTCAGCTCCCTTGGCGGGGGGAGGGCGCGGGCAAACCCCGGCCAGCACCAAGGACGAAAGAGAAATGACCGACACGCCTGCGGCCAAGCGGCAACGGCCCTTGTCCCCTCACCTGCAGGTCTACCGGCTGCCCTTGCCGGCCCTGACCTCCATCGCCCACCGCATCACCGGCGTGGGGCTGACCGTTGGTACGCTGCTGCTGGTCTGGTGGCTGGTCGCCGCTGCGGCCGGCCCGGATGCCTATGCCACGGCCAGCGGCTTCATCGCCTCGCCCATCGGCCTGTTGCTGATGTTCGGCTGGACGGCGGCCCTCTGGTACCACCTGCTGAACGGCCTGCGCCACCTGATCTGGGATGGGGCAAGGATGCTGACGCTGGAACAATCCTATTCCAGCGCCAAGCTGGTCATCGGCGGCGCCATCGTGGCGACCGTGGTGACCTGGGTCGTGGCTTTCGCGGTCTGACGGGGGACATGATGGCCAACGATACCAACAGTTTCCGCACGCCCATCGGCCGCGCCCGCGGCCTGGGTTCCGCCAAGACCGGGGCGCAGGCCTGGCTGGGCTACCGCATCGCGTCCGCCGCCCTGGCGGTGCTGACCATCCTGTTCATCATCCTGGTGATCAGCCTGATCGGCGCACCGTATGAGGAAGTGGTCGCTACCTTCAAGCAGCCCTGCCCGGTCATCCTGACCGTCCTGTTCCTGGGCTTCCTGTTTCATCACGCCGCATACGGTATGCAGGAAATTTACGAGGACTATATCCACGGCAAGCTGGCCAAGGTCGTCGCCATCGGCGCCACCAAACTGCTGGCCCTGGTGCTGTTCCTCGCTGGCGCTTTCGCCGTCCTGAAGATCGCTTTCGGAGCCTGACATCATGGCGACCGCTTACAAGATCATCGACCACGAATATGACGTGGTTGTCGTTGGTGCCGGTGGTGCCGGCCTGCGCGCCACTTTCGGCATGGCCGAAAAGGGGCTGAAGACCGCCTGTATCACCAAGGTGTTCCCCACCCGCAGCCACACCGTGGCGGCACAGGGCGGCATCTCGGCGGCCCTGGGCAACATGGGCAATGACGACTGGCGCTACCACATGTACGACACCGTCAAGGGGTCGGACTGGCTGGGCGACCAGGACGCCATCGAGTACATGGTGCGCGAGGCCATCCCCGCCATCATCGAACTGGAACATCAGGGCGTGCCGTTCTCGCGCACCGCTGAAGGCAAGATCTACCAGCGCGCCTTCGGCGGCATGACCACCGAATATGGCAAGGGTCAGGCCTACCGCACCTGTGCGGCGGCGGACCGTACCGGCCACGCCATGCTGCATACGCTGTATCAGCAGAGCCTGCGCCACCATGCCGAATTCTTTATCGAGTACTTCGCCCTCGACCTGCTGATGGACGAGGAAGGCGTGTGCCGGGGCGTGCTGGCCTGGAACCTGGATGATGGCACCATCCATCGCTTCCGCGGTCACCAGACGGTTCTGGCCACCGGCGGCTATGGCCGTGCCTATTTCTCCGCCACGTCGGCCCATACCTGCACCGGCGACGGCGGCGGCATGGTGTTGCGCGCCGGCCTGCCGCTCCAGGACATGGAGTTCGTGCAGTTCCACCCCACCGGCATCTACGGCTCCGGCTGTCTGATCACCGAGGGTGCGCGCGGTGAAGGCGGTTACCTGACCAACAGCGCGGGTGAGCGCTTCATGGAGCGTTATGCCCCGTCCGCCAAGGACCTGGCATCCCGCGACGTGGTCAGCCGGTCGATGACCATCGAAATCCGTGAAGGGCGCGGCGTCGGTCCCAATAAGGACCATATCCACCTGCACCTGGAGCATCTGGCACCGGAAGTCATCCATGCCCGCTTGCCCGGCATCGCGGAAAGTGCCCGTGTGTTCGCCGGCGTGGATGTGACGAAGGAGCCGATCCCGGTTCTGCCCACCGTTCACTACAATATGGGCGGCATCCCCACGAACTATCGTGGCGAGGTCATCCGTCCCACCGCCGACAATCCCGATCAGGTCGTGCCCGGCCTGATGGCGATTGGCGAGGCGGCCTGCGTGTCGGTGCACGGCGCCAACCGCCTGGGTTCCAACTCCCTGCTCGACCTCGTCGTGTTTGGCCGCTCTGCCGCCATCCGCGCGGCGGAGATCGTGCAGAAGGGCGCCCCGCACAAGACCATTTCCAACGACAGCACCGACAAGGCGCTGGCCCGTCTGGACAAGGCCCGCTTTGCCAAGGGCGGCACCCGCGTCGCGCATCTGCGCCTGGAAATGCAGAAGATCATGCAGAATAACTGCGCGGTCTTCCGCACTGGTGAGGTGCTGGACGAAGGCGTGGAGCTGATGAAGAACGTCTGGGCCAAGCGCCCGGATGTGCAGGTCAGCGACAGCTCCATGATCTGGAACAGCGATCTGGTGGAAGCGCTGGAACTGGACAATCTGATGTATCAGGCCGTCGCCACCATCAATTCCGGTGCCAACCGCAAGGAATCCCGTGGCGCCCATGCGCGTGAGGATTACAGCGAGCGTGACGACGAGAATTGGATGAAGCACACCACCGTCTGGGTGGATGAGACGGGCAAATCGACCATCGATTACCGCCCGGTTCATCTCTACACCCTGACGAACGAGGTGGAAGTGTTCCCGCCGAAGAAGCGCGTCTACTAAGTCACGATCTGAGAGGGCTTCATCCATGGCTGAATTTACCCTGCCCGCCAACTCGAAGGTCGTGCCCGGCAAGACCATCAAGTCGGCCTCTGCGGATGCCAAGCGCACCCGCACCTTCCGCATCTATCGCTATGACCCTGACTCGGGTGAAAACCCGCGTGAGGACAAGTACGAGATCGACCTGGACAAGTGCGGTCCGATGGTTCTGGACGCGCTGATCCACATCAAGAACGATGTGGACAGCACGCTCACCTTCCGCCGTTCCTGCCGTGAGGGCATCTGCGGCTCCTGCGCGATGAATATCGACGGGCGCAACACGCTGGCCTGCCTGAAGCCGATTGGCGAGGTGAAGGGCGACGTCAAGATCTACCCGCTGCCGCATCAGCCGGTGGTGAAGGACCTTGTCCCCGACCTGAACCAGAATTACGCGCAGCTGGCCTCCATCAAGCCCTGGCTGCAGACGCAGAGCACGGCCCCCTCGCGCGAACGGCTGCAAAGCCCGGAAGAGCGGGAAAAGCTGGATGGTCTCTACGAATGCATCCTGTGCTTCTGCTGCACGACCTCCTGCCCCAGCTACTGGTGGAACGGCGACCGTTACCTGGGTCCGGCGGTGCTGTTGCAGGCCTATCGCTTCATCGCCGACAGCCGCGATGAAATGACAGGTGAACGTCTGGACGCGCTGGAAGACCCCTTCCGCCTCTATCGCTGCCACACGATCATGAACTGCACCCAGACCTGCCCCAAGGGTCTGAACCCCGCCAAGGCCATCGCCGAAATCAAGAAGCTGATGGCTGCCCGCGCGGCGTGATCGGGGCGCAACCGGTAAAGAAACATGAACCCCGCTGTCCGAAAGGATGGCGGGGTTTTTCGTTTACCCGCATGGCGGCGGTTACCACAACCGAACACCCGCATTGAGAGTGTCATAGACTTTGTTTACCATGTTGGTGTTGTCAACCTGACATGGATCGACCAGATGCGCTGCCTGTCCGCCTTCGTCGCCGCCCTGCTGCTTGGCGTCTCTCCGGCATTTGGCGACGCACCCGTCCCGCCACCGCTGGAGGCTTTCGCCCGGTTGCCGGCCATGGCCCAGCCGCAATTGTCGCCTGACGGGCGGCATCTGGCCTATCTGGCGGCTTTGGGCGGCACACGCATGATCGTGGTGAAGCCGCTGGATGGCGACGGCAAGGAACGTGTGATCGCCCCGGACAAGGGCGAATTAGTGGGGTTCAGCTTCCCCAAGAATGACCGGCTCGTCATGACGGTACGGACCGCGACCGATCAGGCATCCAGTGCCGCCCGGATGGGAACCGGCGTCTGGGTCAGTCAACAGGCAGTAGAGGTTCAGCGTTTGGTTTCCGTGGACCTGCAGGGTGGCAATACCCGCATGCTGTCGCCCATCGGCAATCTGTCGGATTTCTCGCGCGCCGGCTATCCGGGCGGCATTCTGCATCCCCTGCCCGACAGCCCGGACGAGGTGGTGATGATGGTGCAGGAGGATGCCGGCTCCTACCCCTCCGTTGCCCGCGTCAACCTGCGCACCGGTGACCGTGTCACGCTGCAAAAACCGGTGCCACAGGTCTTCTACTGGACAGTGGGGCCGGACGGAAACCCGGTGGCAGGAGTACGGATCCGGGACGAGAAGGACATCCTGCTGGTGCGTGATGACAATGGCTGGACCGAAACCGTCAGCGCGCGCTTCGCCGCCAAAGAGGCCTTGGTGCCCTTGTCGCGCACGGATCAGCCCGACCGCGTGCTTGTCCTGGCAAAGCATGAGACAGATACGGTCGGGCTTTATCAGTTCGACACCAGGGAAAAGCGCCTGTCGGATCGTGTCGGGGATTGGTCGACGGATGTGACGGGTCTGATGGGCCTTCACGGCTCCATCGTCGGGGTGCGGTTGGCCGGCGACATGCCTGGACAGGCGCTGTTCGACCCCACCCTGCAATCCATTACGGCCAGTGTGGACAAGGCAGTGCCGCAGACCCGTGAGCAGTTGCTGGACATGTCGCAGGACGGCGGGATGATGCTGTTCGCGTCCATGGCAGCAGGGCGACCCACCAGCTACATCCTCTTCAACACACGGGAAAAGCAGCTATATCCCCTGGGAAGCGGCTATCCAGAATTGCCGGTCGATAACCTGCCGAAGCGTTCTGCGGTCTCCTTCCCGGCCCGAGACGGTCGCGCCATTCCGGCCATCATCACCCTGCCCGTGGGCGTTCCGCCCAGCCGCCTGCCCTTTGTGGTGCTGCCACATGGCGGTCCGCACGCTCATGACGACCTGACCTTCAACTGGGTTGCGCAGTTCCTGGCCAGCCGGGGTTATGGCGTGATCCAGCCGAATTTCCGGGGATCGACAGGGCATGGCTATGCCCATTGGGCCGCTGGCCGTGGACAATGGGGTCGGGCGATGCAGGATGATCTGGTCGACGCCGCGAAATGGCTGGCGGATCAGCAATTGGCCGATGCCGGTCGTATCTGTGTCGCCGGTATTTCCTATGGCGGCTATGCAGCCCAGGTGGCGGCGTTTCGCGACAAGGAGACGTTCCGCTGTGCCGCCAGCATCAACGGTATATCTGAACTGGTCCGCATCTATGACAGCCGGGTCGATGACCCGCGTGACGATGTGAAGGACAGCCTGGGCGGCAACCGCACCGAACTGGGGCAGTTTTCACCCCTGCGGCAGGCTGACCGGGTCGGCCTGCCCCTGCTGCTGATCCATGCGGAGGACGATACCGTCGTCCCCTCGGAACAGTCGGTGCGGATGGCGGAGGCGCTGAAATCGGCTGGCAAGCCGCATGAACTGCTGCTGCTCCCCAAGGGCAGCCACTGGCTGACCGCCGCTGGGGATCGCATCACCATGCTGAAGAAGCTGGAAAGCTTCCTGGCGGAGCATCTGGGCCCCACCCATGGTGGCTGACGCCCGGTAACGTCAGTTCGGCACCGCCTGCGTCAGCACCCCGTCCGTGATGGTGCAGCGCAGGGTCCGGCGCTGCGGCGTCTCGAACGCGTCCTTGCGGCTGGCCATGGTGAAGGGCTGCTGCACCGTTTGGATATTGCCAATGGTGGACAGTTCCGGCAGGTCGAAGGCGATGCGGTAACGGTCGCCGAACGACCGGTCCACCTCGCGCCGGCAGATATCGGTGGCGGTACGGGGCGCACGGTAGTTGCCGTGCTCATACTCCCCGTCATTGACATTGATGGAACAGGCCCCCAGCAGCCCACCGGCGGACAGGGCCAGAAAGGCGAACGCGGATGCACGGACCAGACGCGACATGATGAAATCCCCCCGTTGGATCGAAACCGGGGGGATCATGAAAGGGCCGCCGGGGACGCCGCAAGCAGCGTTACCCCGGCGTTACCAACTGAATTCATTGCGAAATGGAAAGCATCCCGCACTGCGGAATTGTAACGCGATGGTGCCAATCACCCCGCCTTGGCCCGCACCTTGAACGTCATGCCCAGCACCGCCGACATCTGGTGCAGATACTTCACATCCGCTTCGGTCCAGTCCTTGATCACGCCGCAATGCTCACAGCACAGCACGGCCACCGGGCTGGTACCTTCCAGGATCACGAAATCCAGCAGCGACCGGATATCCAGCGGCGTGAAGTAGATCTCGTCAAAACAGGAGGTGGCGGGATGATGCTCGGCATCCGGGGCCACGATCTTCAGGTCGCGCTTGATGGCATCGAAATATTGCGGGAAATCATCTTCCGACAGGGTGACGCCGCTGCTGAAGGTGCCGTCACGGCTGTCGAACAGGCACTGGCTGGTGATGGCGTCCTTCACGCCATTGAACAGCCAGATGGAGGCACGGCTGGACCCGACATGCTCCACAATATCCTGACAGATGGCGCGATAGAGATCGTCCAGCGTATCCGGGTTGGCGCGAAAGGCGGTCAGGGCGGCGCGGGCGCGGTCCATGGTCGGCATCCTTGATTGCTGCGTTGCATCAAGTTTAACGCGCCGAATTGGAAAACACAGCCTATGCGGGCGTATAGGGCCTCAAGCCCGCGCCGCCACCAACCCCACAATATCAATCGACAGCACGACCTCGCCCGTCTGATTCCACATCTCCCGGCGGAATTTCACGATGCCCCGCCCGCCCTTGCGCGACGGGGTCAGTTCCAGGATCGTGTCGGTCAGGATCAACGCGTCCCCCGGCCTGACCGGCTTCTGAAACTTCAACTGCCAGTCAAAACCGCCCAGAAAGGCCCAGGGCCGGCCCTCCTTGGCCATGGTCTCATGCCCCAGGATATAGGAGAGCGAGATCGTGTAGCCGCCGCTGGCGATCAGGCCGCCGAAATGGGTCTGCGCCGCCGCTTCCTCATCCACATGGAAATCCCAGGGATCGTAGCGGCGCGCATAGTCCAGCATCGCCGCCCGGTCCACGGTCAGGGTGCTGGAGCGCTGCACCTCGCCCACGGCCAGATCATCGAAATAAGTTTTGGCCGTCATGGGGGCACCTGCTTGCACCATGGAGATATCGCTGGCTCCGGGAAATACGCCACCCCGCCCCCGCGACGCAAGGCCATCGCCCTCACCGGCGGCGCGGCTTTTGACATTGCTTAAGCTCCGCCGCCTGATTAACTTTCGGCGGATTGCACCGCCGCCGGAGAATAGTGATGACCAGCACCCGGAATTATTTCACCAATTATATGGGCCGGACCGACGATAAGCCCTTGTACAAGATGGCGCATTATGCCGGCGTCTATGACAATAAGTTGGGTCCCTGGATGGGGCAGAAGGTCAACTTCCTGGAAATCGGCGTCTTCAAGGGCGGGTCGCTGCGCATGTGGCGCGATTTCTTCGCGCCGAATTCAAAGCTGACCTTCATGGATATTGATCCGAACTGCAAATCCCTGGAAATTCCCGGCACGAATATCCGCATCGGCGATCAGTCGAACGTCCCGTTCCTGCTGGAAACCGCGCAGGAGGGCGGCCCGTTCGACATCATCGTCGATGATGGCAGCCATATGTGCGACCATCAGATCGTCAGCTTTCAGACTCTATGGCCGCATCTCAAGAATGGCGGCCTTTACATTGTCGAAGATGTGCACACCAGCTACTGGCCGGGTTTCATGGGCGGCCATCGCGCGCCCGGCAGCTTCATCGAGTTCGCCAAGGACCTGATCGACCGCATGCACAGCTGGTACACCGAGGATGATGCCGCCTTCCCCCTGCATCAGATGGCCCGCGAACTCGGCTCCATCAGCTTCCATGACAGCCTGATCTTCTTCCAGAAGGAACTGAAGCAGCCGCCGATCAGCATCGTGTCGCAGAATGGTGGCGTCAGCGGCTCCAGCAAAATCCTGGAAATTCGGGGCCGCAAGTCGATCTTCAAGCGCTGAAATTCACGACCTTGACCGTTCGGGCACCGGCACCACGCCCGAACGGTCAGCCGGCCTTGTCGCCCTGCGGCCCACCTTCTCCCTCCGCCCGCTGATGCTTCATGATCACCGGGATCTGGGCCATGGAGAAGGCAAGCGACAGCGGCATGATGCCGAACACCTTGAAATTCACCCACATTTCCGTGCCGAAATTCCGCCAGACGACCTCGTTCAGCACGGCCAGAACCAGGAAGAACCAGGCCCAGCGCACGGTCAGGATGCGCCACCCTTCCTCTGTCAGGTCAAGTGCCGCGCCCAGCACCACCTTCAACAGGTTGCGCTTCAACGCCATGCCGATGAACAGGCAGGCCGCCAGCAGCAGATTGACCACCGTCGGCTTGATCTTGATGAACAGCTCATCATTCAGCCAGAGTGTCAGCCCGCCGAACACCAGCACAAAGAAACACCCCACCAGCGGCATCACCGGCAGGCGGCGTTCCAGCAGCCAGTTGACGGTCAGTGCCACCACGGTGGCGACCATGAACACGCCCGTGCCGACCATCAGGCCGTAACGGGTGTTGATAACGAAGAACAGGGCGAGCGGCCCCGCTTCGAGGGCGAGTTTCAGCAGCGGATTCATAAGGCACAGCATGTACCTGGAACCGGCCCGCCACGCCAGCCCCGCGTTTCTGTCCCCCGCGACGAAAACGCCCTTCCCCAACCCCGTCGGAAACGGTAAAGCCGGGAAGGTCAGCAGCATTTGACGCGGGGGAGAGGGCCGATGATACGCGCCTACCGCATGATCGAAGGTCGCAATGAGCCATTGGACGGCGTACCGTCGGTGGAGGCGTTGCGACAGGCCTGCTGGATCGACCTGAACGCGCCCAGCACCGCCGACCGCCAACTGGTGGAACAGACCTTCGGGATTGAGCTGCCGACGCGCGAGGAGATGCGGGAGATCGAGCTGTCCAGCCGCGTCTATCGCGAGGCGGGCGGTGCCTTCATGACGGCCACGGTCCTCTGCCGCGCCGACGCGCCCGTGCCGGAGACGATGGACATCACCTTCGTCCTGACGGGCGACACCCTGATCACCCTGCGCTTCGATGACCCCAAGCCCTTCTACGGCTTCCATAATCAGGTGACGAAGCAGGGCGTGCGGTTGGACAATGGCATCTCGACCTTCCTGTCGCTGCTGGACGCCATCCTGGACCGCATCGCCGACGTGCTGGAGGGGGCGGGCCGCGATGTGACGGCGGTGGCCCGCGAACTGCTGATTGAGGGGCACCAGGGCCATCTGAATTCCGATCAGCAGCATCTGCTGCTGAAACGCATCGCCCGCGCCCATGACCTCACGGCCAAGGCGCGCGAAAGCCTGGTCACCCTGACCCGCATCATCGCCTTCACGGGCACGGTGCGCGAACTGACCAATGAAAAGACCCTGCGCGCCCGCCTGAAAACACTCAGCCAGGATGCGCAATCGCTGGCCGACTATACCGCCTTCCTCTCCTCCAATATCGCGTTCCAACTGGATGCGCTGCTGGGCGTGGTGGGGATTGAGCAGAATAACATCGTGAAGATTTTCTCGGTCGCCGCGGTTGTCTTCCTGCCGCCGACCCTGGTGGCCAGCATCTATGGCATGAATTTCCATTTCATGCCGGAACTGGACTGGCCCTTCGGCTATCCGCTCGCCATCGCCCTGATGATCATCTCGGTGATCGTACCGTTCCTGTATTTCAAGCGGCGGGGCTGGTTGTAACAACACCCGTCATGGTCACGCCCCCGTCGCCGCCCGCCGCCCCCAACCGCCTCCCCGGCAAAGGCCGGGGCCCAGGGGCCAAGCGCCCGACATCGCCGCCCCCAGCCGCCAAAGGCACCCCACCCCCACCATCCCCCAGTTGCCCAAAGCACCCACGCCGCATATCCTTGAGGAGTACCCCAGTTAAGGCGCTGCGATGGACATCATCACCCTCGGGCTTCTGGTCAAAATCGCCTTCGCCCTGTCCGTAGCGGACGATCTGACCGACGTGAAGAAGAAGCTGTGGGAAACCACGGGGGAAATTGCAGGCGCATGGCTGGACAAGGTTCTGAATCGCCTGCCCAGCGCCACACGCCAGGCGATGAAGACGGCGGAACGCCAGATCAAATCCCACCAGACCATGCTACGCCTGGACGAAAGCCGTCAGGAAGTTGCCCTCACCATCGCCGGGCACCTGCTCCGCGACCATGCGCCCAGCGCCACTGATATCGTCCACGCCGCCTACGACGCCGACACGCTAACCACCCAAATCCTGCGTAATGGTCAAACGATCCTGACCGAGATCGACGGGATGGAGGGGGAGAATGACGCCGTCCAGGCCGTCCTGACCATCCTACTGCGCCATGTCCTGACCCAGACCGATAGCCTGCAAGCCACCGAATCGCTGTGGCGGAAGGTGATGCAGGATGGACAGGCCGACATCCTGGCCGAACTGCGTCGCCTACCCGACGACCTGTTCCTTCGCCACCTCAGCAGCCTCACCCTGTTGCGCCCCAACGCGCCGAAACCGTTCCGGCAACGCCGCTCTGCCAACATCCTGCTGACCGCCCGCCACACCGACCTGCCGCTGCGCGGTCGGGAAACGGAGATGGATGACCTCTGGCAATGGGCAACGAACCGGAAGGAAGTGGGTGTACGCCTGCTGATCGGTCCCGGCGGCCACGGTAAAACCCGCCTTGCCCTGGAACTCTGCCGTCGGCTGGAGGCTGCGGGATGGCGTACCGGCTTCGCGGCGGATCGCTGGCCAGCCCTGTCCGACGCTGACCTTGTCCTGGTGTTGCCGCCTGACCGCCCCACCCTGATCGTGCTGGATTACGCCGCCAGTCGGGGGGCGGTGCTGTCCGCACTGGCCCGCCTTGCCCATGATTGGCCGAAGAACCCGGCCTTTCGATTGTTGTTGATTGAGCGGGAGGCTGGCGACTGGTGGTCAAACTGCCGGTCCCTTCCGGGTGCGCCTGAACATTTCTTTGCGGATGAGAAAATCTGTGAACAGGTGCCGATGCGCATTTTGGCGCTGCCTGACAATGGCCCAGCGGAGATTTATGCCGACGCCCTTTCTGTCTTCGCCATCTTGCTGCGCCGTGACATCGCCACCCTGAAATCGGCCCCGGATTGGCCCGCCGAACTGCGCCTGCCCCTGTTCGCGCGCGCCCGCGCCCTGCTGGCGGTGGAAGCGGCGGAAACCGACGGCCTGACCTCCGACAACATTCTGAACCAGTTGATTGATCGTGAAGAGGTTTTGTGGCGGCGGGAATTGCATGGCGACAGCAGCGACAACAGCCCCGCCATCCGCAGCGATCTGGACCTAGTGCGCCAGGCCCTGACCCTGCTGACCCTGTCCTCACCAACATCCGTCTGTGACGCCGACACCCTGCTATGTCGTTTGCCCCGCCTTGCCAGCCACAGCATCGAAACAAGAGAGCGATTGCTGAAGGCCCTGCGCCCACTCTATGGCGATGGCGACCTGCTGCGCGGGTTGGAACCGGACCTGCTGGGCGAACATCTGGTCTGGCGCACCGTCAAATCCCCCACCGATCCCCTGCTGATCGCCGCCACGGGAAATGAGGCCAGCGAGGCGCAGGCCCAAACCGCCCTGACTATCCTGAACCGTCTCGCCGCCCGCAAGCCGGACGCGGTGGAATGGCTACGCGCCATTCTGGACCGAAACTTCGACCGTTTAGCCGTGCCCGCCTTCCGCGTGGCGTTGGAACAGCCCTTGCCGATGGCCGCCGTGTTTCGGGGGGTGATGGGCCGGCTGAGTTTTGAACAGGCGTTGACGTTGTCACCCCTGCTGCCGGAGTACACGACCGAACTGCTTGAGATAGCGGTGGAGGTGGAACAACGACTGGTCGATTTACCCCTTCCAGCGGATGCTTCTGAGAGGTTGCAGGCTTTCAGGGCGGGCCGCCTGAACAACCTATCAATTCGCCGCTCCAACCTAGGGCAGCCCGCAAAGGCTTTGGCCGCAGCAGAGGAGGCGGTGGACCTTTATCACACACTGGTCAAAACGCGACCAGAAGTCTACCTGCACAACTTTGCAGCGTCCCTGAACACTCTTTCCAACCACTTATCGTATCTGGGACACCATGAGGATGCATTGGTGAGGGTGGACCAAGCCGTAGCACTTTACCGCACCCTCGCCAAACTACGACCCGGCGCCTTTTTGCAGGATTTAGCAATGGCCTTGAACAACCTTTCTAGCTGCCTTTCAGAACTGGGGCAGCTCGATAAGGCACTGGCGGCGGGGGAGGAGGCTGTCGATCATTACCGCAGCCTCGCCGAGTCACAGACCGATGCCTCCCGGTTCAATCTGGCAGTGTCACTGAACACCCTGTCTGCCAACCTGTCTAAACTAGGGCAGTGGGAAAAGGCGTTGATGGCGTCGCACCAAGCGGTTGGGCACTTCCGGAGCCTTGCCGAAACACAACCCGACGCCTACCTACCCGATTTGGCAATGGCCTTGAACAACCTGTCAATCAGCCTGTCCAGCCTTGGGCAGCGGGAAAAGGCGCTGGCTGCGGTGCAGGAGGCGGTGGTCATACGCCGCCCTCTTGCCGAAAAACGGCCCTATGCCTACCTGCCCGATCTGACAGGCTCCATTTCGATTCTGAGGGACTGTCTTCGGGCGGCAGGTAAATTTGACGATGCCCTTGCCGCAGCGCGGGAAGCGGTAAGTTTGCTGTTTCCGTTTTTTCGCAGCATACCTGCTGCCTTCGGCCGGCAGTTGGTGCTTTTCATTCGTGACTACACTCAAAGCGCCTATGAAGCCGGGCAGGAACCCGATCCCGCGTTGGTGGACCCTATCGTCGCCGCACTCATCGAACATGGGTTCCTCCCCCCTCCCGACGCCGAACCCGACACCCCGGCCCCCACCTGACGCACCAATCCCAACTACTGACTTCCCACCCCCATCCCTGCTATCCTCTCCCCATCAACGCCACCCTTGCGCCCACCCCGATCCGGCCTCCCCCAAAGGCCGGAAACGCCCGCTTTCTGCCGCCTTTGTTGGAGCCGTCCCGAATGAAACACGCGCCCTTTCCATGTTTCACAGGGTTGCGCAGGCACTGCTGCGCTCCCCGCCACCCTCACCACCACCGCCTCTGAAACCAACCCGCAAACCATGTTTCACAGGGTTGCACAGAACCCCGCCGAACCGTGGCACCCATCGCCCCATAGCCAGTGAAACATCACCGCGCCCCGTGTCTCACAATGTTTCACAGGACCGGGAACCGCCCCAACGCCCAAGCCCATTTGATGTGTGGCCCAAGTTTTTTCCCCGTTGACAGAATCCTAACCATACCGCATCACTTCCGATATCGGATGTATTGTGCGGTGCGGGGATGGCCCTGGGCCGGAGATGGGGTGGAAGATGTTTGCCGCCATGTTGCGCGCCGGGATGCGCGCGGTGCGTATTGATAGTCTGGAGCGTCAGGACCAGGATTTCGCCTGGGAAGATCAGGAGCAGCCAAAGCCCCTGTCGCCGAAGCCCTTTGCCTTCATGTGGGGCCTGATCCGGGAGAAATTCGCGGGCCGGCTGACCCTGATGGTGCTGGCCGTCTCCATCGGTCAGGGGATTGAGGCGTTTGAGCCCTATGCCCTGAAGGCCGTGGTTGATGCGCTCACGCAGGCGACCGGCGGTGCCCCTGCCAATGACGTGCTGGGTCTGGGCGTGATGGGCTGGTTTGTCATGCTGCTGGCCATCTGGCTCTCCAGCATGGGCATGTACCGCGTCTATCAGATTATCGATATCTACACCTCGCCCTCGATCCGGGCGCTTGCGCAGAAGCGGATGTTCGCTTGGCTGCTGGGGCACAGCCCCCGCTATTTCCAGGATAATTTCGCCGGCAAGCTGGGGCAGAAGATCAAACAGGGGGCCAATGCCATCCTGGGTGTGGTCGATATCCTGATGTGGGATGTGATCCGCGTCCTGGTGCTGCTGACCGTGGCGCTGGCCCTGCTCTGGACGGCATCGCCCGTCTTCTCTGCCGTGCTGGCGGTGTGGATGGTCGTGTATGTGGCCGTGTCGGGCTGGCTGGCCCGGCATTGCTTCACCCTGTCGGAGAAGATGAGTGCGGCGGTGTCCAGCTCTTCGGGCCGGATCATCGATGCCATCACCAATGCCGACCTGATCCGGGGCTTTGCCCGGACCCTGTTCGAACGGTCCTTCCTGGGGCATTACGTGAATGAGGAGCGGTTCCGGTCGCGCCGGCTGCGCTGGTTCCTGGTGGCCATGCGGCTGTTCCAGATGTTCTCCATCGTGGCACTGCTGGGCGCGCTGGTCTGGGTCGCCATCCATCGCACCCTGTCGGGCGGGATGAGTATTGGTGAATTCACGCTGGTCTTCACCCTGGCCTTTCAGATTTCCAACACCGTCTGGCACCTGTCCGACCGCATGCTGACCTTCTTTGAGGAGTTGGGCACGCTGTCAGAGGCGCTGGATCTGGTGTCGGCCCCGCATGAGATTACCGACACGATCGGCGCGCCGCCCCTGCGCGTGCGGGCCGGTGGGATTGAGCTGCGGGAGGTGCATTTCAGCTTCGGTGATGGCACCAAGGTCTTCAACGGCCTGAACCTGACCGTCAAGCCCGGCGAAAAGGTCGGGCTGGTGGGCCGCTCGGGCGCCGGCAAAAGTACCCTGGTCAAGCTGATCCGGCGTCAATACGACCCGCAGTACGGTCGCGTGCTGATCGACGGTCAGGACATCGCCCATGTCACGCTGCAAAGCCTGAACGAAGCGGTGGCGGAGGTGCCGCAGCAGCCGGGCGTCTTCCACCGGACGGTGGGGGAGAACATCGCCTATGGCAAGCCGGGGGCGACCCTGGAGGAAATCCGTGCGGCGGCGGTCAAGGCCCATGCGGATGAGTTCATCATGAAGCGTCCAACAGGGTACGACACGATTGTCGGCGAACAGGGGGTGAAGCTGTCCGGTGGCGAACGCCAACGGGTCGCCATCGCCCGCGCCCTGCTGAAGGACAGCCCCATCCTGGTCCTGGACGAGGCGACAAGCGCCCTGGACAGCGAGTCGGAACATCTGATCCAGGGTGCGCTCTGGACCCTGATGGAAGGCCGCACGGTCATCGCCATCGCCCACCGTCTGTCCACCATCACCGGCATGGACCGCATCCTCTATCTGGAAGGCGGCAAAGTGGTGGAAGAAGGCAGCCATCACGAATTGCTGGCCCTGGGCGGCCGCTACGCCCAGCTCTGGCACCGGCAGTCAGGCGGGTTCCTGGCGGCGGCAGAGTAAGTTCACACCTTACCCCGAAGCTGAGGCGGGGTCACTCGGAGGGGGCGGATCGACAGGGTCCGTCCCCTTTTTTTCGTTTGGCGCAGACAACAAAAAAGCGCCTCGACCAGGTCGGGCGCTTTCGAAAGGTTGGCTGGGGGACTAGGACACTAAGCCACAACCTATTAAGTCGTTGATCTGTATGATTTCAGCCCAATTAACGTGTGACAGTGGACAGTATGTCACACGCCTCTGTCAAGCCGCTTTGCAGCCCCGACAAAAAAAAGGAGAGCACAGCCCCGACCCGAACCTTCTGGTTCAGATCAGGGAGCGCTCTCCCAAGATGCCTCAGTGGGTCAGACTGATTTCACCTGCGATTATCTTCGCGGCCCGTTCCTCGGGATCGAGCGGGAAGCTCTCCCCGGTGACTTCCCGACTATGGTAACCGTCGTCTCCAGCAACCCCAATGCCTCAACCTGTGGGGCCAAAGCGTTGATTGCTATCCAATCGACCCCGCCCGCCAGCAACAGCCAGCGGCAGTCGCCCTATTCAAGCAGAACAACTTGGGACTTGGGGGCTGAGGACATTACAAGATGTATTACAGCGTCTGATCTAAGCCGTTGTTATGCCTTGGGTTTCGAGGTGTATCGGACCCCAAGGTGTAGGAGTTCGGTGTAGCAGTCAAGACGGCTCGTAGAGGGCAAAAAAAGGGAGTGACCAGGGAGCCTCACAGGCCAACCCAAGTCACTCCCATTCTTTTTGGACAGGGGAGAGGTCACGCGCCGGGGAGACGGACTAACCGGTCATCGAAACTCGTCCCCGTGTTCGTTCAGGTAGGCGCGGACGTGGTCAACCCAGGACGGGTACCAGTACCAACTGCCATCCGCCAGCGTGACCCCGTAAGCCTTCCCCCGGTCTTTCGCACCAACGGAC
Organism: Niveispirillum sp. CC-CTL257; assembly: GCF_059489915.1. NCBI lineage: Bacteria > Pseudomonadati > Pseudomonadota > Alphaproteobacteria > Rhodospirillales > Azospirillaceae > Niveispirillum > Niveispirillum sp. CC-CTL257. The sequence continues at coordinate 549,958 of NZ_JCAJXE010000001.1, read as the reverse complement.
TGCCACAGCTTCGTATGCGCCGTCATGTTGAACCGCCGGAAGCCCTCCTTCTTCATCAGGTCCACTACCTGCTTTGGCTTCATCTTGGGGCGCTCCGTCTCCTTGAGCAGCAACCGCAGCTTCTCACCGCGTTCACTGTCCCCCCGGATGAACTCCACAACCTGATCGGCCTTGCCCTTTGAGTTGACAGACTGCTCGATGTACGCCACCCGGTACGCATAGCGCGGATCAGCGACCATTTCGTCGGTAAGCGCATCTTCATAAGCGATCTGCGCGGCCTGGATATGGGCAGGAAGGTCCGTCTCCTGGAGCAGGATGTTTCGCTGGTCCCGGTCTATCGTGCTGAACTGAAGGGCCAGCCCCATCTCGCTGTCGAGACCATACTGGGCACCAGCGATCTCCTTGACGGCACGGTTGAAGTTGAGACAGCACGCCTGGAGCTTGGCTGATATCGCGTCATCAATACGATTGGTGAGCTGATGCTCAATCTCGTGCCTGATGGTGATGAGGAAGCCGAGGTTGGTCTTGGTCGGCTCATCCAGTGGGCAACCAGGATGCCAGAGACACTCCTCCAACTCCCAATGTTTGTCCGCACCATGCCGAGTCTTTACGACCTCTTCTACACCGCCGTTGGTTCGCTTATGGCGAATGTCCACACCGTTGCGACGGTAGTGCCAATGAAGCAGGTAGGTGAAGGCGATCACGGCAGTGACGATGAACAGCTCGCTTTTGAACAGGGCACGGGGGTTGTTGAAGCCTTGCACAGCGTTGAGCATTGCTTCCCGTGCTTTGATCAGCAGCTCATCGCCGCGCACATGGAGGCCGGTAGTCGGGTCGAGGTGAGGCCAACCAGCAAGGAAGTCGGCAAGCGCCTCCTCTGAAGCGGCCTCTACCCCTCTGTGCTTTGTCTCACCCCGAATCTCGGATATCCGCGCATGGTTGATACTGCGGGTTGGTCGCGTGAAGTAGGCGAGGATGTCCTGGTCATTCAGACTGGTTGATGAGATGAACCGCTTCACGAGCGCGACTTCCCATCGCTCCAGCTTGTTGTTCGAGCTTCTAGCCTTCCTTACAGGTGCCATATCGCCCCTCAACAACGGATGACAGTTGCAGTTGGCAGATCATCCACCATTCCGAGTGACGGGGCCATACCTTTGACGCGATATCTTCTACTTTCTACTCGCCATTGCCTATGAGTTCATACCCTCGGTTCAATGTCTCCACCGTCCAGCCGCCTTCCTCGATAAGCTGACGGAGCAACTGGATCGCTTCTGCATAAGCGGTTGTCCCTACACGACCGGCTGACTTCAGCCGAGGACTTCCCCTGGTGATCAACATGACTGCGACCTCGACGTCCATGTTATCGAACAAGCCCGCGTAAGTCTGGGGTTCGTTCCAAGCGAGCATCCGGACTGTAAACTCCCGAGGATCGACACGGAGCGACTGGGCTAGTGGCCGATAGCTTGAGGGTGGCACAGTCACACGACCAGACTCATATGATGAAATCATTGTGTAGTGCTCAATACCAACCAACAGCGCCAAGTCTCCCTGGGTGAGACCGTGGGATTTGCGCAGATAACTTATGTACGATCCAGCCCCTTCCTTGTTACGCTTTACTGTCTCTGGACTCAATCCCATCTTCCGATCTCCGCATCCTTCAGCAGACGATTGACATCTATACCCAGATGTACGTGTTCGTCACACTTCCCTTGCGAGCTGCGCAGGTCAAGACCACACCCATTGAACAAGCGAATACAAGTTAAGCGGCCACTCAACCGGCATCCTCCTACGCACTACCCAGGCTGATAACGACGGGCGGGGTCCGACGGTCCGGTGAAGGGGAACCTTCCTCTCCTGGAAACCCCCAGAACCCCGCGCCGTAGATTCACGCAGCGTCCTTGACCTGCTCCATCCCGTCCGCCGGGTCGGACAGATCAGATGCAAGCCGGAACTTGGTGTAGTACCGCCCTCCCCCGACCCTAATGACCCCGTTTGCATGAAGCGCCTCGACCAAGCCGCTGTGCCGCACCAGTTGGGCGAAGTGGGCCGGTTGGATGCCGAGCGCCTGACGCACCTGACGGAAGGACAGCTCATCGCCGGGGGCTGAGAACGCCGCCCAAGCCAGCACATAATCGCAGATTTCACGCGGGCGGCCTGACAGCGCGTCCGGAACTGGGCTCCACCGAACCACCTCCGCCTCGGGAAAGACCGTTGGCAGGATCGAGGGGATGCCACTGCGCACCGAGGCAATGACATAAGCATCACAGGGCTGACAGGCGTCGCCCTGCGACCGGCGGACCCGCCCACGACAAAGGGCCTGGAGAATGTCGTGACCGATCTCGCCAAGCCGGGTTTGGTGGAGCTGATCTGCCGTCACATCTTCACCACCGCAGGGGAGCCCGGCCCCAAGGCGCTTCAGCCCCTCATAGTAGCTTTCCCGCATGAACAGCGTCCCGGCCAGGATGATGTTCCCGATGTGGGCATAGCTATTGATGCCGGTATGCTTGCCCCAGGTGATGAAATGAAGCCGCGCTGGGTTCACCTTTGCCGTCCTTCTGATATCCTGCACCACGTCGCCAACCCGCCCATCCTGCTTATGGTGGACGATCAGCCAGTCCTCATCGGGCTTCGTCTCGATGGTCCGGCAGATACCTTCGACAAGCTGTTTGCCATTGGACTGCCAGGAGGACTTGCCCCCGCCCTGCTCCCAGACATGGATGCGCAGGTTGCGGTAAGATTTTGGTGCCGCCGGGAGACGGTGAATGATGCGCCGGTGTTGCTCCATGTCGGCATAGGGAACCCGAAGGCGGCCCGACGCATCAATGACCAGCAGGGGCGCAAGATCGGCGGGCATGGTCTCTTCGTAATCAACGACCACCGACCCATACCGACCGTCATTGCGGACTCGCACCTGCTTCCCGCTGAGTTGAAGAATGTCGGTGAGGAGTTCCCGCCTCTCCCGCATCAACTCCGCCCGTACAGGGTCGGGCTGAAGGCCCGGCTCAAACCGTTCCAACAACCAGGCCTCCGTGACCCCGACCTCCCGGACAAAGTCGGGCATGTCGAAGACAAGGCTGTTCGAGGTTCCAAGACCTTCCGAACGGGCGCGGATTGCATCGAAGACGCCCTCCAGGCTTCGCAACAGCGGCGGGTGGATGAACGACAGCGGTTGCAACAGCCCCGCCAGCGCATAGACCGGCACCGTGATCGGACGACCCGGAAGCCAGCTTTCATCCCAGACCCGGACAAGCCGGGGGGCACCCTGATAGAACAGCTTGGTTGCGGCATTGAACGGGCTTCCTTCCAATTCCATCTCCAGGCGCCGCTGGGTGGTGACCAGAACGCGTGCCCGGTCTGGCTGCGCCTGTCCAAGCGCGTTGACGCGGGCATCGCTGGTCAACACCGACAGGGCATCCGAAGGCAGTTGGAGACTGCGAACAAGGTTCTCGATCTCATCTATGGTCCGGATGCAGAAAAGCACCCCGACACCGTCATAGGCGGGATCGACCACCATCCCTCTGATGAAGGTGCAGACTGCCGTCGTCTTTCCGATCCCCGGATCAAGCGACGACAGATGGATCAGGGGGGCACAGAGACCACCGGCCATGTCCGCCATGGTCTGCACAATAGCCCGGATGGCGGCGACCTGTTCCCGACTTGGGTGATGGTGATGCGCCTTGAACGATTCGGAAATGTCCGACATCGTTTCATCGACAATAGAGTAGGCATCCCCGGTCTGCCGACGACCGGAGACAATCAATTCATCAGCGTCCATGTCATGTCCATAGATCACCGGGGTGGCCCATAGCCCGGATCACGGTTGCGCAGGAATGTTTAGTCGTCACGTATTAGGGGCCTATAAGGTCGTGACTTAACATTTTGATGCCAACAGACGGCGGAAGCTGTGGGCCCTTGGGTATCGGGATGGGTCCAAGGCCCCGCAGACATGCCGCGTCTTTGGTCAATGGTGTCCCTTATCCGCGACAGACACCGTCTCGGCAGCCAAGCCGAACCTTCGCCACGCATCCGGCAACGTGACCCTTGCCCCCAGCCTTACCATCGACGTACCGTCTTCACCGCCTAACTGGGGAGGGAAAGCGAACAAGCTCAACACCCTGGGATTGGGCTGGATCGCTTAACCTGCTCAGCCAAGCGATGTTTCCGGGTCGCCTCACCTCCGTGAGACATCCTGGTTGATGTGTAATGACCGATGGACAGGCAATGAACCAACAGGCCCTTTCCTCCTTCATCTGGTCGGTCGCCGACCTTCTGCGGGGCGACTATAAGCAGTCCGAATATGGGCGGGTGATCCTGCCCTTCACGGTCCTTCGCCGTCTGGATTGCGTCCTGGAACCCACCAAGGCGGCGGTCCTGGCTGAGTTGGCGGAGAAGAAGAAGCTGGATATCAATCCGGAACCCTTCCTGCTGCGCAAGTCCGGCCAGAGCTTCTTCAACACCTCCCCGCTCGACATGAAGAAGCTGATGGGCGACCAGGATCATATCCGGGAGAACCTGTTCGCCTACATCGCCGGGTTCTCCACGTCTGTCCGGGACATCTTTGAGCGGTTCGAGTTCCACGCACAGGTCGAACGGCTGGCAAAGGCCGGGCTGCTGTATCAGGTGGCGGAACGGTTCTCCTCCATCGACCTGCACCCGAACCGGGTCGATAACCATCAGATGGGGCTGGTCTTTGAGGACCTGATCCGCCGCTTCGCCGAACTGTCGAATGAGACGGCGGGGGAACACTTCACCCCGCGTGAGGTCATCCGCCTGATGGTGAACCTGCTGTTCATCGAGGATGACGACGCGCTGTCCAAGCCGGGCGTGGTTCGTACCATCTATGACCCCACGGCGGGGACTGGCGGCATGTTGTCCATCGCGGGGGAATGGCTGGAGCAGCATAATCCCCATGCCCGCCTGACCATGTTCGGCCAGGAACTGAACCCTGAATCCTACGCCATCTGTAAGGCCGACATGCTCATCAAGGGGCAGGACGTGGCGAACATCACGTTCGGCAACACCATGTCTGATGATGGTCACCCGGCCAAGAGCTTCGACTACATGCTGTCCAACCCACCCTTTGGCGTGGACTGGAAGAAGGTGGAGAAGGAGGTCCGCCGGGAGCATGAGCGCGACGGGTTCACCGGGCGTTTCGGCCCCGGTCTGCCCCGCGTATCCGATGGGTCCATGCTGTTCCTGCTGCACCTGATCTCAAAGATGCGGCCCCTGTCGGAGGGGGGCAGCCGCTTTGCCATCGTCCTGAACGGGTCGCCGCTGTTCACCGGTGGTGCCGGAAGCGGGGAAAGCGAAATCCGCCGCTATGTGCTGGAAAATGATCTGCTGGAGGCCATCATCGGGCTGCCCACGGACATGTTCTACAATACCGGCATCTCCACCTATGTCTGGGTGGTGAGCAACCGCAAGCCCGTGCACCGCAAGGGCAAGGTGCAACTGATCGACGCCAGCGGCATGTGGCAGAAGATGCGCAAGAGCCTGGGCTCCAAGCGCAAGGAACTGTCGGACGACCACATCACGGACGTGACGCGCCTGTTCGGTGCGTTTGAGGAGGCAGAGGCCGATGGCCGCCCCATCAGCCGCATCTTCCGCAATAGCGATTTCGGCTATCGCACCATCACGGTGGAACGCCCCCTGCGGGATGAGAAGGGGCGGATCGTCGTCGGGGAGCGTGGCAAGCAGAAGGGTAAAGCGCAGCCGGATTCCGCTCTGCGGGACACGGAGAACGTGCCCCTGTCAGAGGACGTAGAGGCCTATTTCAAGCGGGAGGTTCTGCCCCACGCGGCGGATGCCTGGATCGACCATGAGAAGACCAAGGTCGGCTACGAAATCCCGTTCAACCGCCACTTCTATGTGTTCCAGCCGCCCCGACCGCTGGAGGAAATCGACGCTGATCTTAAGGCCGTGGTGGGTCGCATTCAGGCCATGCTGGGTGAGGTGATGGCATGACCTTTCCGAGATACCCCGACTATAAGGATAGCGGTGTCGAATGGCTGGGTGAGGTGCCTGGGCATTGGATAGTGGCCCCGCTTAAGCGGGTTGGGATGCTCAAGGCAGGCGCTGGCTTCCCGCACGAGGAACAGGGAGAAACGGGACTAGAGATCGAGTTTCACAAGGTGAATGCGCTCGGGACTGCTGTAAACGGCGAGGTCCAGCCGAGCCAGAATACCATTTCGAAGGACACGGCCCTTAAACTACGTGCGTTCATTTTCCCGGCTGGTTCTATCATTTTTGCAAAGATCGGAGCAGCAATGTTGCTCTCCCGAATCTGCCGCCTCCCGAGACCAGCTTGCCTCGACAATAATCTTATGGGTCTGATCCCGGACCAAGAACAGGTTCTGCCGGATTTCCTGGCATATGCTATGCGGTTGGTCGATTTCCCTTTAATCGCAAACCCCGGCGCAGTTCCATCGTTGAATGAGGGACAGATCGCTCGCTACTACCTTCCGTTGCCTCCACGTCAAGAGCAATCCACCATGGCCGCTTTCCTCGACCGCGAGACGGCCAAGATCGACGCCCTGGTGGCCGAGCAGGAGCGCCTGATCGCGCTGCTGAAGGAGAAGCGCCAAGCCGTCATCTCCCATGCCGTCACCAAGGGCCTCGACCCGAATGTTCGCATGAAGGACTCCGGGGTGGAGTGGCTGGGAGAGGTGCCGGAGCACTGGGACGTCATGGCGCTGAAGCGGCTTATCGCTGCGGGTTCATCAATTAGCTACGGCATAGTCCAGCCGGGTGATCCGGTGGACGACGGTGTGCCATTCATACAGACGACAAACATGTCTTCCGGGCGACTGTCTTTGGACGACCTACAGAAGACGTCAAAGGAAATTGCAGACAACTATCCGCGATCCCGTCTTTTTGGTGGAGAGGTTCTTCTGGGCATAAGAGCATCTATTGGCGCGAGCCATATTGTTCCACCCGAACTCGAAGGCACCAATCTGTCTAGAGGAGTGGCGCGGATCGAATGCGGACCGCTGATACTCAATAATTTTCTTTTATTATTTTTGAGGTCAAATGCTGCTGAAGAAGGCTGGCAGCACTCCAAGCAAGGTTCAACCTTCAACGAAATATCAATTGACACTGTGCGCAATTCGCCAATTCCAATACCACCATTGAGCGAGCAATCTCAAATAATTTGCCAGTTGGAAAGAGAAACTCAGAAGTTTAATAGGGCGGTAGAAGTCGCCTCATACGGCGCGGAACTGTTGCGAGAACGCCGCTCCGCACTCATCTCCGCCGCTGTTACCGGCAAGATCGACGTGCGCGGCCTCGTTTCGACCGAGGAGGCTGCCTGATGGACCGGGAGGAGGCCAGGACACGTCCGCTGTTCGAGGAGGTCACACCGGCCATCTACCGTGAGGATGCATGGTCGGGTCCGCACGGCTTTCTGTTCGATGCCATGACCCTACCGGATGGGGAAGAGATGTCGCGGCAGTTTCTGAATGCGGCGGACCATCTGGCTGAGGGGATACGGCGTCGGGAGCATGAGGATTACCGGATGGTCTATCCGGTCCTGTTCCTCTACCGCCATGCCATCGAGCTGGTGCTGAAATCCGCCCTGCACAACAGTGCGAAGCATCACCGGCTGGATACGCTGTTCGCTGAACTGCGGGGCCTCTACAGCCATGCCACGGGTCATGACGTCCCCCATTGGATGACCGCCCGCATCGCAGAACTCGCCCAGTTCGACCCAACATCGACCGCGTTCCGATACCCGGAGCTTGACAAGGCAGCGCGGAAGGCCGCCGGGCTTCATGTCGATGTCTATCACCTCCGCCGGGCCATCAATGAACTGCATGGCGCGATCCTGGTGATTTCTGAGGCCATCCAGACGCGGAGGCACGCCGCATGACCCTGCATAAGGAAGTCGCCTTCGAGGATGAAATCTGCGCTGCTCTGGCTGCACGGGGCTGGGCGCATTATGCCGCCGACGCCGCTGGATATGACCGGGTGCGGGCACTGTTCCCCGCCGATCTGGTCGCCTGGGTGCAGGAGACGCAACCCAACGCCTGGGAGGCGCTGACCAAGAATCACGGTGCTGCCGCCCAAGCGATGCTTCTGGACCGTATCCGCAAGCAGTTGGACGACCGGGGCACGCTGGATGTCCTTCGCCACGGTATCGACCTGTTGGGGCTGCGGGGCACCCTGATGCTGGCGCAGTTCCGTCCGGCGCTGTCGATGAACACGGAGCTACAGGCCCGCTATGCCGCCAACCGGCTGCGCGTTATCCGGCAGGTGCGCTACAGCGTCCATAATGAGAATTGCCTTGATCTGGTGCTGTTCCTGAACGGCATCCCGGTCGCCACAGCCGAGCTGAAGTCAGACTTCACCCAATCCGTTGACGACGCTGTCGATCAGTATCGGTTCGACCGTCAACCGAAGCCGAAGGGCCAAGGGGCAGCCGAACCGCTCCTGGATTTCCCGCGCGGTGCCCTGGTCCACTTTGCCATCAGCGGTACTGACGTCCGGATGACGACGAAGCTGATGGGGCCGGACACCACCTTCCTGCCCTTCAACAAGGGCAATGATGGCGCGGCGGGCAACCCACCGAACCCCAAGGGCCATTCCACGGCCTATCTGTGGGAGGAAGTCTGGGCACGGGATTCTTGGCTGGAAATCATTGGCCGCTATCTGGTTGCCAAGCGGGACAGCAAGAAGCAGGTCACCGGCATCATTTTCCCCCGCTACCACCAGCTTGACGTGACCCGAAAGCTGGTTGCCGCCGTGCTGGATGAAGGGCCGGGATATCGGTACCTGATCCAACATTCCGCCGGGTCGGGGAAGACCAACTCCATCGCCTGGACGGCACATTTCTTGGCCGATCTGCACGCCGCTGGCGACAGCAAGGTCTTCGATACCGTGGTGGTGGTGAGCGACCGCACCGTCCTGGACAGCCAGCTCCAGGAAGCGATCTTCGACTTCCAAAGGCAGACGGGGGTCGTGGCCACCGTGAAGGGTGAAGGCAAGAGCAAGAGCGAGGAGCTTGCCGACGCATTTTCAGGCGGGAAGAAGATCGTTGTCTGCACCATCCAGACCTTCCCCTTCGCGCTGAACACGGTGCGGGAACTGGCCGCCACTCAGGGCAAGCGGTTCGCCGTGATCGCGGATGAGGCCCATTCATCCCAGACAGGGGAAGCCGCCGCAAAGTTGAAAGAGGTGCTGTCACCCGAAGAACAGAAGGCACTGGCGGAAGGCGGGGAGATCAGCGCGGAAGACATTCTGGCGGCCCAGATGGCAGCGCGTGCGGCGGACTCCGGCATCACCTATGTCGCCTTCACCGCGACGCCCAAGCCAAAGACGCTGGAGCTTTTTGGGCGACCGCCACGCAAGGACATTCCGGCGGGAGAAGGCAACGCCCCGGAGCCCTTCCACGTCTATTCCATGCGACAGGCCATCGAGGAACGCTTCATCCTTGACGTTCTGAAGAACTACACGCCGTACAAGCTGGCCTTCCGTCTGGCCCATGATGGGGCGGAGATGGATGACAAGGCGGTTGACCGCAGCGAGGCCGTGAAGAGCATCATGGGGTGGGTGCGGCTTCACCCCTACAACATCTCCCAGAAGGTAGAGATTGTTGTTGAGCATTTCCGGCAGAACGTAGCGCCGCTGCTGAATGGACGCGCCAAGGCCATGGTGGTCACTGCCAGCCGGTTGGAGGCAGTGCGCTGGAAGATCGCCATCGACAAATATATCAAGGCCAGCGGATACAAGATCGGCACCCTGGTCGCCTTCTCCGGCGAGGTGGTGGACAGCGAGAACGCAGCCGAGCCCTTCACCGAACACAGTGCCACTCTGAACCCGACCTTGAAGCGGCGGGACATCCGCGACGCCTTCGCCGAACCCGACTTCAAGGTGCTGCTGGTCGCCAACAAGTTCCAGACGGGCTTTGACCAGCCCCTGCTGTGCGGCATGTATGTCGATAAGCGGTTGGCGGGCATTCAGGCTGTCCAAACCCTCTCCCGCCTGAACCGTGCCCATCCAGGCAAGGACACGACCTACATCCTGGACTTCGTGAACGATCCGGGGGAAATCCTCAGCGCATTCCGCACCTACTATAAGACAGCGGAATTGGAAGGGGTGACCGATCCCAACCTTGTCTTTGACCTTCGCGCCAAGCTGGACGCCACAGGCTATTACAGCGATGCCGAGGTGGAGCGGGTCATCAATATCGAGTTGGACCCAAGGGCCAGCCAGGGACAGCTTGCAGCGGCCCTAGAGCCCGTTGCCGACCGGCTTCTGAAGCGGTTTAAGGCAGCCGATGAGGCAAAGAAAGCCGCAGCCGCAACAGGAGACGCGAAGGCCGAGACGGAGGCGACGAACAAGGTCAACGAACTGATCCTGTTCCGCCGCAACCTGGGAGCCTTCCTCCGGGTCTATAGCTTCCTCTCCCAGATTTTCGACTATGGGAACACGGCGCTGGAGAAGCGGGCCATCTTCTTCCGTCGTCTACTGCCCCTGCTCCAGTTTGGCAGGGAACGGGAGGGCGTGGACCTATCAAAGATCACGCTCACCCACTACGCCCTGAAGTCCGATGGCAAGCAAACCTTGGTTCTCAGTGCTGGAGACGCGGAGAAGCTGAAGCCGATGTCAGAGGCCGGAAGCGGTGAAGTGCAGGAGAAAGAAAAGGCGCTCCTGGCGGATATCATCTTAAGGCTGAACCAGCTTTTTGAAGGTGTCTCCGATGAAGACCAAGTCACCTATGTACTGCATACTCTAAGGGGAAAACTTCTCCAATCTGGCGTCCTCGTTCAACAAGCAACAAACAACACTGAGGCGCAATTTGCCAGCTCACCCGACCTGTATCGTGAATTTATCAATGCGATCATGGACGCAATGGCAGCCCACAACTTGATGAGCAAACAGGCGCTAGGGTCGGAGAAGGTCCAGAAGGGCCTACTCGAAATTCTACTGGGGCCGGGGCAACTCTACGAGGCGCTGCGGGGACGAGGGTCGCAGGAACCGGCCAACGTCTGAGGCTGATCGTTGCACCAGACGATTTACCACCTCCGAATGCGAGATAGGGAAAAGTGTAGGCAGGAAAATACAGTCCAGGATTGTGCAATTATGCCTGTAGGTGGGTCGCCTTCATCCCGGCTTACTTTGAGGTATCCTGGTCAGGACGTTCTTCACCGCCTGGGCTGTCCATGAACCTCCTCGGGCGGTGTTGATGTTCATGTCCGTCAGCCGCTTCGCAATGGCCCCCAAGGACAGCGCCTCCCCGCTTAACCGCAGTATTATGGGGGCCACCTTGCGAACGTACTCGTCAGCTCGCTCCTTGGCCGCGCGACCGCCGTCCCGGAAGACCCGACCGCTGAAGCCGTTGGGATTACCAAGGCGAGTTCCCCGCGCTTTGGCGGCCTCCAAGGCTGCCTTCGTCCGGGCGCTGATGCGTTCCCGTTCGTCTTCGGCGATCACAGCCATGATACCGACGGTAAGGCGGTTGGCATTGGGCATGTCTACGGCGACAAAGTTCACGCCGTCATCCCGGAGCTTCAGCAGGAACGCAGCGTTGCGGGACAAGCGATCCAACTTGGCGATGACCAGGGTCGCCCCGGTCAGTCGGCACAGCTCCAGGGCCTGATCAAGCTCCGGTCGGTCGTTCCGCTTCCCCGACTCCACCTCGGTGAACTCACCCAGCAACTTCCAGTCGCCTCCGTTCAGATAGGATCGAACGGCGTCCCTCTGTGCCTCAAGCCCGAGGCCGCTGCGCCCCTGCTTCGCCGTGCTGACCCTGTAATAAGCAACAAACCTGCCCTCAGCCATGGCCGAACCCGTCCATCTAAAACTGCCTAACGAGCGTTACGGTGTTTTGGATAACCTGCTGATGAGTCGCAGTCAACCCTGGTTCACGATGGGATGTCCCGGACGAGGGAGGGAGGGGGGCGCAAGATGGGACCCAAATCGACCCCAGGGGGAGTGCCACCCCACCCATTTCGCAAAGAGGCTCCAGGGTTGTTGTCGTTGTTGTTGTCGATGATTGAGGAGGGAAGCTTAGTTGAAAATGCCCTTCCCCCCGCTGTAGACCCCGACTGACCCTTAATCTGATTAAGGGACACCCGGCAATAAGGCGGGCATGAGAGGTTCAATCTTTTCAGCCGCCGTCTCCCCAGCACCTCCGGCCCCGTCTGGTGTATCCCCCCAGAGGATGGCCGCCGCGACCGTCCATCCCACAGTAGCCGTTGGGCGACCTGAAGCGGCGGCTGCCCCCTCCCTTCGGGCACAGTGGCGCGTTGTCCAGAAATCTGATTACTGGACACCCGGCCACATGCGCGGAGGCAGAGCGCGTTGTCCCGAAATCTAATTTGTATACACCCCAGTTTCAGCGCGGAGTTTGCGTCACCAGACGCAACACCTCAGGCTCAATCACACCCGCCATCGCATCCAGAGCCTCCCTGTGCTCTGACAGACGAAGGCCGCTACTGTACCCGTCAAGAGCAAGGGTCCCCTTCGCATGTCCCATCAACTCAGCGATGACACTGGCATTCACGGCGCGGGAGACTGTACTTGCCCGTTCCAGATAGGTCGCAAAGCAACGCCTGAAGCTGTGGAAGTCCAGTTCCGTCCCGGTGTCACCCAAGACCCGACGACGGAACGCGGTGAAACGCTTCGTCGTGGTCCATCCCCGCTTCTTGTCCGGCCCGCCGGGTGGTAGCTGCCAGAACAGGAAGCCGTCCTTCGCGTCGCCTACCCGCCGCTCGATGATCGGCCAGATTGGGTCCAGTACGGGTATCGTCCGCTGTGCGTTCTCCGTCTTCCCATCGCGTATGCGGATCGTGCGTTCCTTCGCGTCTATGTCCTCCACTCGAAGCGAACACAGTTCGTCCAGGCGCGCGCCTGTGAGAAGCCCAAGGCGCATGAGGTCCCACAGGGCTGGTGCGTAGGTGTCTGAGGCATAGACGTCCCGAGGGTCGGCACTCAGCAACTTGACCAGTTCCTCAGCCGTGTACGCTCGTTTCTCTGCCTTTCGCATCTTCGTCCTCCGTGTGTAATCGCCTTGCCCTTCCCAGGGGTTCTCCCCGTTGACAAGGCCGCGCTTCCTGAGCCACTTCCACATCGCGCTCAGGCTACTCAGCTTCTTGTTGATGGTTTTGGGGCTGGCTTGGCCGCCCGCCTTCAGCATGTCTGTCGTGAAGCGGCCCGCGTCGATCCGCGCGACATCCTCGACGCACATATCCCCCGAGAACTCCACGAACAGCCTGACGGCGTGTCGGTGGTCAGCGACGGTTCCTTTCTTGATGGTGCCCTCAATGTCCTTCAGCCAGCGTTCAAGGGCAATCGACGTGGGCAGCCCTTTGCCGGTGGCGATACGGTAGACGGTGCGGGCAGTCGCCTCCCCATGCGCCGCTTCGACCTCTTCGGCCATGGTCTCTGCGACAAACTCAAGGGTATCCCGGTCGCTATGGCCGGTGGAATCCACGTCCCGATGGTCGGCCCGCAGAATTGCTTCTCGCAGCTTCAGGGCTTCCTCCAGCACCGCCTCAGGCGGCTTGCCGGTGCGCTTGACGCGGAACTCCCGTTGAATCTCAGCGACGGCTTCGTGGCGAAGGTATCGCGCCTCAGTCAGGTCGCGCGTCTTCAGCGACCGGATAAGGCATTCCTTGCCACCGTACAGGGGCCGCAGAGTCGGGGGAATGGGGACGCGGACATACCAAGTCTGACGGCGCTTTTGAAGGTACTGGTTACCCGCCATATCGAGCATCGTTGGTTTCATGGCGTGGTACACAGTGTCACACGCCCCAGGTTGTCACCGGGGCTGAAAGTCCTTCAAAATCAATGACTTGGAGAGGCTGGCTGGGGGACTAGGATTCGAACCTAGACTGGCGGAGTCAGAGTCCGCTGTCCTACCGTTAGACGATCCCCCATCCGATCCGGCGTTTCGCGGTGTGAACCGCGTCTTCCGTCGGGGTGGGCGGGCTTATAGCATCGGGTTTTCAGGTTGTGAACCCCTTTCTTCACATAAAAATGCATAAGGGGTACACGGCACCTGCTGACCCACCTGTTCACCGCCGGTCAAGGAAGGGCTGCTTGAACGGCGCTTGCGGGCGGGCAGGCATCGGTTACGATAGGGTGACAGCGTTATGAACATCACCCATATCCGTTTCAGGACGGAAAGCGGCAGGTAAAGGGACCAAGCAAAGTGGATAATGGTGCGGCAGGCAGAACCGGGATGGACCCGGCGCCAGGTGGGGCGGAAATCCCCACGGCCGACACTGCCTGCGCCAACCGCGCGCCGGTTCTGGCCGCCCTTGACCTGGGCACCAATAATTGCCGCCTGCTGATCGCCCGGCCCTGCCGCGAGGGGTTCCGGGTCATCGACGCCTTTTCCCGCATCGTGCGCCTGGGCGAAGGGCTGACCCGCAGTGACCGGCTATGTGACGACGCCATGTCCCGCACGGTGCAGGCGCTTAAGGTCTGCCGGTCGAAGATGGAGCGCCGGGGCGTCAGCCATCTGCGCGCGGTGGGCACCGAGGCCTGCCGCCGCGCCGACAATTGCGATGAGTTCCTGACCCGCGTGCAGGATGAGACGGGGCTGGATATCGAGATCATCAGCCCGAAGGAGGAGGCACGGCTGGCCCTGGCCGGCGTCTCCCCGCTGCTGGATGCCGGCATCCAATATGCCATGGTCTTCGATATTGGCGGTGGCTCGACGGAGATGATCTGGACCGAACTGGTCCGGGGCCGCCCGCGCGTGATCGATCAGATCTCGGTGCCCCTTGGTGTCGTCAACCTGACGGAGACCTATGGCGGCGACCGCGTCTGCCCGCACGACTACCGCCGCATGATGGACCGGGTGGCCGAGGGGCTGGGCGATTTCGATACCCGCAATGGCATCTCCAAGGCCGTGACCGAGGGGCGGGTACAGATGCTGGGCGCCTCGGGTACCGTCACCACACTCGCCGGCATCCAGATGGGGCTGGCCCGCTATGACCGCTCCCGCGTCGATGGGGCCTTCCTGGACCGGGACAAGGCGCGGTCGATATCAGAGACGCTGCTGGGCCTGGACTATATGGGCCGGGCCGGACAGCCCTGCGTGGGCCGTGACCGCGCCGATCTGGTGGTGGCCGGCTGCGCCATCCTGGACGCGATCTGGCGGCAATGGCCGGTGCCGCAGTTGCGCATCGCCGACCGGGGCGTGCGGGAGGGTATCCTGTGCGAACTGGCCGCCGCCGCCCGTCACCGGCGACGGCGCGGCTAGCTGGGTTGACCAGCCGCCGCTTGTCAGGGCGGGCGGTTCCGGCGATGGTGCCCCCCTTGATCTTCCTTATCGTTCGATGGCGTTTTCCATGACTAAGTCCTCCGGCAACATCCCCACCGGCCGCAATCAGGCCGTGCGCGTGAAAACCGCCAAGCGGCGGTCGGTGTCGTCGGCCCGCTGGCTGGAACGGCAGCTGAACGACCCCTATGTGGCCGAGGCCAAGAAGCGCGGCTTCCGCAGCCGTGCCGCCTTCAAGCTTTTGCAGCTGGATGAGAAGTTCGGCTTCCTGAAGCGTGGACAGCGCATTGTCGATCTGGGCGCCGCCCCCGGCGGCTGGACCCAGATCGCCGTGGACCGGTCCAAGTCGGACAAGGGCGGCACCGGTCAGGTGATCGGCATTGACCTGCTGGAGATGGAGCCGGTGCCCGGTGCCACTACCTTCCAGATGGATTTCACCATCCCGGAGGCGCCGGCCCGCCTGAAAGCCCTGCTGCAAGGTCCTGCCGATATCGTGATGTCGGACATGGCGGCCAACACCACCGGCCATACCCAGACCGACCATCTGCGCATCGCCGGCCTGGCAGAGATGGCCTATCAGTTTGCGGTAGAAGTGCTGGCCCCTGGCGGCACCTTCATCTGCAAGCTTTTCCAAGGCGGGGCGGAGCGGGAACTTCTGGCCCAAATGAAGAAGGACTTCGCCACCGTCCGCCACGCCAAGCCCGCCGCCAGCCGGCAGGACAGTAGCGAGACCTATCTGGTCGCCATGGGCTTCCGCAATGTCGCTGCCCCCGCTGCGGCAACTGACGAAGAATAGGACTCAGGCGGCCCTCACCACAGACACGCCGGCCTCCCGAAACGGGGCAAGCGCTCCCTCCCCCACCTGCCCCGCCACCAGCAGGGTCTGCATCAGGGTGGCAGGGCCAATGATGTGCGGGGAGGCCGCCCCTATCTTTTCCGGGGTGGCCAGGACCAGCGTCTCGGCAGCGGCATGGGCGAAGGCCCGCTTTACATCTGCCTCCTCCATATCCCCTGTGGTCAGGCCGATGCCGGCATGCACGCCGGTGACGCCCATGACGTAAAGATCGGCCTGAAAACGGCGGATACCGTCCAGGACCTGCGCGCCTACGCAGACGCCGGAATGTTTGAACAGCCGCCCGCCGATCAACGCCACCTCCACCGTCGGGTGATCGACCAGGGCCGCTGCGATGACCGGGCTGTGGGTCACCACCATGGCCCGCAGATCGCGCGGCAGGGCCTGAACCAGCGCCAGGCAGGTCGTGCCGCCATCAACGAAGACCAGCTGACCCGGCCGGATCAACCGCGCCGCCGCCAGACCCAGCGCCCGTTTGGCATCGGGCGACTGCGCCGCCTTGACCGTCAGGTCGGCGACGGCGGGAGAGGCCGGCAAAGCCCCGCCATGCACACGTTGTAGAAGGCCATCGGCCGCCATCTCCCGCAGGTCACGGCGGATCGTATCCTCCGACAGGCCCAGGTGGCCTGCGAAATCCTTGGCCACCACCTGCCCGTCCCGCTTCAAGGCCGCCAGGATCATCGCCTTGCGCTGCTGCGTCAGCATCTCACGCCCCTTCATAATTTATCGTGACTCTACACGATTTTACACGATAATGCACGAACTTGATACTTGGAGCCCGACCATGACCATTGCCGACCGTATCCGCATCCAGGAAGTGACCCTGCTGTCCGACGATTGGTATGTGTTGAAGAAGACCCGCTTTGATTACCGCCGCGCCGACGGCACCTGGCAGAGCCTGAGCCGCGAGACCTATGACCGGGGCAACGGCGCCACGATCCTGCTGTACGATCCCGACCGCCGCACCGTCATCCTGACCCGGCAGTTCCGGTTTCCGGCCTTCGTCAATGGGCATGACGACATGCTGACCGAGGCGCCGGCCGGGCTTCTGGACGGGGCCGATCCGGCCGACCGCATCCGGCAGGAGTTGATGGAGGAGACAGGTTACGTTATCGGGCAGCCGCAGAAGCTGTTCGAGGCCTTCATGAGTCCGGGGTCGGTGACCGAGAAACTACATTTCTACGCCGCCCCCTATCGGCCCGACGACAGGGTGGGTGCCGGCGGCGGCAATGTTGAAGAGGGTGAAGATATCAGCGTCCTGGAAATCGGCATCGACGAGGCGCTGGCCCGTATCCGGGACGGCAGCATCAAGGATGGCAAGACCATCTGCCTTCTGCTGCATGCGGCCCTATATCTTCTGAACAGGTCAGACCGTGGGTAGTATGAACTTTTATTAACAACAACCCATTTGAACACCCCCGCAAAGCCGTTTATGCTGAAGACGCAAAAGACGCCATGTCCGATCAGACAACAACAAAGAATGCCATAAGTTGTCTGTTTTATTTTGACGCCCCCAATAGGGCGTGCGGATATTGACGTTCCGTGTCTTCTTTCGTTGGCGGAGTGGACAGGATGGGACATCACGGCCTTCTGACAGGAGAAATTGCCCTTAAGTCGGCACGAATTCTTGTCATCGACGACATGCAAGTGAGCGTTGACTATCTTGTCTGCACGCTTCGCCGGGCGGGTCTAGCCCATATATCAGCAACAACTAATCCACATGAGGGATTGGAACTGTGCCGCGTGGCACCGCCCGACCTGATTCTGCTGGATTACTGCATGCCGGGTCTGGACGGCCCCGGCTTCATGGCGGAACTGACGGCCATCTTGGGCGAGGAGGTGCCGCCCATTCTGGTCATCACCGCCCATGATATCGAGGCCAACCGCCGCCGCGCCCTTGAACTGGGTGCCATCGACTATGTGTTGAAACCTTTCACGGACTGGGAACTGCTGATCCGGGCCCGCAACCTACTGCGCCTGCATATGATGCATCGGGGACAGCGGGCGCTGTCGCGGCAGCTGGAGCAGCTGGTCAGTGAGCGGACGGCGGAGCTGGAGCGGACGCGGTCAGAGATCATCCACCGGCTGTGCAATGCCGGGGAGTTCCGGGACGAGGATACGGGCCGGCATGTGGCCCGTATCGGCAGACTGTCTTCCCGGCTGGCCGAACTGGCGGGGGCTGACCGGGACTTCGTGGGCCGGCTGGCCGCCGCCGCCCCGCTGCACGATATCGGCAAGATCGGCATCCCCGACCGGGTCCTGCTGAAACCCGGCAAGCTGGACGCCGATGAATGGGCCATCATGAAGACCCATTGCACCCTGGGTGCGCAGATCCTGGCCGATAGCGGCATGCCGCTGCTGGATCTGGCGTCGGAAATCGCGCTTTCCCATCATGAGAAATGGGATGGCACGGGCTATCCCAACGGACTGTCCCGCGACCGCATTCCCCTGTCAGGGCGGCTGGTTGCCGTCTGCGATGTGTTCGACGCGCTGCTGTCGCACCGGCCCTACAAGGAACCCTGGCCGATGGACAGGGCGCTGTCCTATATCGCCGATGTCGCCGGCAGCCATCTGGACCCGGATCTTGCCGCCTTGTTTCTCGACAATAGGGCGGAAATGGTGGCGATCCGGGTAGAAATGGCGGATTGAGGATTAATCCCGCCAGATCGGCTTACCGGTTCCAGGCAGGCGCAGTCGTCCCCACATCTCACTCACCTTATCAACCACTGCCTTATCCATAAATAGTTTTTCGCCCCATTCCCGGTGGGTTTCCGGCGGCAGCTTGTTAGTGGCGTCCATACCGACCTTGCCGCCCAGGCCACTCTCCGGGCTGGCGAAGTCCAGATAGTCGATGGGCGTGCCCTCAATCATGGTGATATCGCGGACGGGGTCCATGCGGGTGCTGACGGCCCACATCACATCCTTCCAGTCCCGCGCATTGATGTCGTCATCCACGACGATAACCCATTTCGTGTACATGAATTGCCGTAGGAAGGACCAGACGCCCATCATCACGCGCTTGGCGTGGCCGGGATAGGCCTTCTTCATCGAGACAACGGCGATCCGGTAGGAACAGCCCTCCGGCGGCAGCCAGAAATCCACGATCTCAGGGAATTGCTGCTGAAGCAGGGGGATGAACACCTCGTTCAGGCCTTCGCCCAGCACGCTGGGCTCATCCGGCGGGCGACCGGTGAAGGTGGAGAGATAGATCGGATCGCGGCGCATGGTCATGGCCGTCACGGTGAAGACGGGGAACGGCTCCACCGAGTTGTAATAGCCAGTATGGTCGCCATAAGGGCCTTCATCGGCATATTCATCCAGGCTGACATAGCCCTCCAGCACGATCTCCGCATTGGCCGGCACCTTCAGCGACACCGTCTTGCAATCGACAAGCTCCACCTTCTTGCCGCGCAGCAGGCCCGCGAACTGATATTCCGACAGCGTCTCCGGCACCGGGGTGACGGCAGCCAGGATGGTGCCGGGATCAGCACCCAGCACGGCGGCGGCGGGCAAGGGATCGCGCTTGCCCGACTGTTTCCAGCGTTGATGATGCTGGGCACCGCCGCGATGCTTCAGCCAGCGCATGATGGTCTTGTTCTTGGACAGGCGCTGCATGCGGTAGATGCCGAGATTGAAATTATCTTCCCGGCTGTCAGAAGGACCCTTGGTGACGATCAGGGGCCAGGTGATCAGGGGTGCCGGCTCCCCCGGCCAGCAGGACTGGATGGGCAGCAGGGACAGGTCGACATCATCGCCGGTCAGCACCACCTCCTGGCACGGGGCCTTTGACACGGTGCCGGGCCGCATGGCCATGACCTGCTTGGCCAGCGGCAGCAGTTGGAACGCCTCCTTCAATCCGCGCGGCGGCTCCGGCTGTTTGAGGAAGGCCAGCGTCTCCCCCACCTGCCGCAGCTCATGCGGTTCCCGGTCCATCCCCCAGGCCACACGCTCCACCGTGCCGAACAGATTGATCAGGACGGGCATGGGGCTGCGGGTCCCATCCTCCCGGATCACATTTTCGAACAGGACAGCCGGACCCTTTTCCGCCAGCAGGCGGGTGTGAATTTCCGTCATTTCCAGGACGGTGGAGACGGGTTCCGTCACGCGGACCAGGCGGCCTTCCTTTTCCAGGCGGGCCATGAAGTCGCGCAGCGAGGCATAGGGCATGATGGGCCTTTGGGGGTTCCGGTCTGAATATCGGGCTGTAAGATCGGTCGGGCCGGCGGCGGGGTCAAGGGCACGGCACCCGCCAGACGTCCGTGACCCGCACCGCCCGATCCTCCAGCTCCAGCGTCGTGGGAACATCGTAGGTGGCGAGCCGATCCAGGCCCTGGGATGGCAGATAGGCGCGACCGGGGTCACCGACCAGGATTGTGATGCCGGTCCGGGCCAGATCGCGGAACCAAGACAGGGCGGCCTCTGCGAAGGGCCGCTCATAACAGACGTCGCCGGCCAGCAGGATATCGATGCCGGACAAGGGCTGGCCGATAATATCCTCCGTCAGGCCGGTGATGGCGACGCCGTTGAGATCGGCATTCAGGGCCGTGGCGGTGATGGCGAAGGGATCGATCTCCACCGCGATGACCGAGGCGGCTCCCGCCTTCATGGCGGCGATGGCGATCAGGCCGGAGCCGGCGGCGAAATCCATCACCCGCTTGCCGGCCACCAGCGACGGGTCGTCGGCGATCAGCCGCGCCACTGCCTGCCCGCCGGCCCAGGGGAAGGCCCAGAAGGGCGGCGGAATGCCATTCTTTTGCAGCCAGTCCTCGGTGGCGTGCCAGATGGGGGTGATTTCGGTCGCCTGCCACAGAAGGATATCGGGGCAGAGCGGCACGGGAGCCGGAGCAGTATGCAGGCGGATGAAGGAAGCGGGATCAGCGGAGGCTGGGGACGGTGACAAGATCGGCCATCTGCAGCATCGGCTGCTGCATGTAGGGTTTGGGCAGGCCGCGATTACCGCCCGGCGCGAAGCCGCCACCACCCTGCGGGGCGGGCGGCAGGCTGGCGATACCGACAATGATGGCGACCAGCAAGGCCATGCCGATGAACCGCGCCGCCTTGAAGGTAGCCAGACTGTCGGCCGGGTCATTCATGTCCCAACCCCGGACCTGCATCACCATCAGGGCACCCGTGGCGGCCAGCGGCACGAAGATGCCCCAGAACATGCCCATCGGTTCCAGCGCCAGCAGCCAGAAGATGAAGGCCCCGGTATAGAAGCCGCCGACCCAGCGCCGCGAATCATTGCCGAACAGCAGGGCCGTGGATTTGATCCCGACATGGGCATCATCTTCCCGGTCCTGATGGGCGTAGACCGTGTCATAGCCGAGCGTCCAAAGGATACCACCGGCATAGAGCAGGACCGCCGGCCAGCCGATATCGCCGCGCACCGCCGCCCAGCCCATCAGGGCACCCCAGTTGAAGGTCAGGCCCAGAAAGGCCTGCGGCCACCAGGTAATCCGCTTCATCAGCGGATATGTCGCGACCAGCAGCAGCGAGGCGACACCCATGGCGATGGCGAACAGGTTCAACTGCACAAGAATCAGCAGACCGACCAGAAGCTGCGCCACCAGGAAGGCGATGGCCTGACGGACGGTCACCTGACCGGAGGGGATGGGGCGAACCTTGGTCCGTTCAACCTTGGCATCCAGGTGCCGGTCCAGAATGTCATTGATGGTACAGCCGGCCCCGCGCATGACCACGGCACCAACGCCGAACAAGGCCATCAGCCAGAGATTGGGCCAGCCCCCCGCCGGGGCCGCCAGGGCGATGGACCACCAGCAAGGCAGCAGCAGCAGCCAGGTACCGATAGGCCGGTCGAGCCGGGCCAGACGCGCATAGGGCCGCCACGCCACCGGCAGGTAGCGGTCGATCCAATCGCCGGGCCTAATGTCGGTATGGCCGGCGGTCGTGTCGGTGGCGTGCGTCATGATCGGCGCATCTTATCTTTTCCCCCGCCGGACGCAAAGAGACGGTTTGTCACCGCCACAGGTTCCGGGTCCCACGTAGCAAGATGGCATCGGTCACCGATGATCACCGTGACGGCGCGCACAGGAGCGCGTTTGAGTGAAACATCACGCACCCTTGTCTGGTCCCGCGTTTCGCAGGCGTTGGATTATGCCATGGCGTTATCTCCTGTGAAACATGGTGCAACCTCCTTCTCTGTTTGGTTTCACAGGATGCCGGGCTTGGGTGCCCAGGACAGCCAGCGGGGGCGTTCGGCCCAGACTGTGTTGGTCAGGCCGGGGGTGGTGGGCAGATTGTCCAGCACGGCCTGGGTTTCATGGAGAATCCAGAGCAGCAAGCGTGGGGCCGCTCGCCGACGGCGGGCGGCGGGGTGGAAGGGTGCTGCCGGGTTCGCGGGCATGGGCGGGCATGCGGCCCTGACGCGGGCCGGCGGCCTGGGTGGGGCGAAGCGAAGTTCGGGGGGATAATCGGGCGGGTAATCGCCGGACTGGCCCATGGCGTCGGCGGTGGGTGGGGGCGCGCCGGGGATGGGGTCTTCTGCGTCTTCGTGATCGGCGGAGAGGTCGGGCGTGCGGCCCCTGGGTCCCGGCTTTCGCCGGGATGACGAAGAGAGGGGATCGGTTTGGATGGACGGAGCCGACGGCGGGGAGAGGTCGGGCAGGTCGGCGGCGAGGTCGGGGTCTTCGACGGTGGGGGCGGTCAGGGGGTCGAGGCGGATGGTATCGGCACCCTGCGACCACCAGCCGTCGGGGATGCGGGCGTGACCGGGCTTGGGCTTTTTTTCCGACGGTTGCAGCAGGTCCCCGCCCAGGCCCAGACGGTCAGCGGCCCAGAGGGTGGCGCGCATGTCGCCGCTGGCCACGGCATGATAGATGCTGTCCACCACCAGGGTGCGCAGCGAGACGAAACGGCTTTCCGCCTCCCGCCGCAGCAGGGCGCGTTCTTCGGCGATGCGGCGGCGCAGATTGTGGGATCGCTGCAAAGCGCGCCAGATGGTGGTGCGCGACACGCCATATTCCGCCGTGATCTCCTTGATCTTGCGGCCCGCCGCGATGTGAAAGGCGATCTTGGCCCAGGCAATGTCCGTCACCTTGCGAGAGGTATAACCCGCCGTCAGGTCTTCATCAGCGGCGAAGCGGACATCTTCGGTGAAGGGTTTGGTATGCAGGTCGGAGGAGCCGCGCCACCAAGCCTCCGCCTGTTCCTGCTTCGTCAGGGTGGGATGGTCGGTGTCGTAGGGATTATGGGACAGGGACATGGGGCAGCACTCCCGTTAATGGGGATGGGTCCATGATCCTATCAGGATTTGGGAATTTATTCCATAAACGCGAAGGATGGCGTAGGTCAGGTCGAGGGCGTCAGCCCGAGCCCTGACAGATAAGGATTGAAAGCCTTTACTGTCAGGGCTCGCCTTTCGGCTAGACCTGACCTACGGATGTTTTGGAAAGGTTTGATCCTGTGGCCCCTGGGTCCCGGCTTTCGCCGGGATGACGAGGGGAGAGCGGGATGACGGGGGATGGATGGGGTAAGGGAAGCCCCCTTACCGCTTGCCGCCCATGACGATATCGCCCAGCGGACCGAGCACGCTGCCTTCGCCCTTGCCGGCACCAGGCATGGCGGCGGACAGCATGCGTCCGGCCAGTCGGGAGAAGGGCAAGGATTGAATCCAGACGCGACCGGGGCCGCGCAGGGTGGCGAAGAACAGCCCCTCCCCGCCGAACAGCACGGATTTCACGCCACCAACCTGTACCAGATCGAAATCAATGTCGGGGGTGAAGGCGGCCACGCAGCCGGTATCGACATGCAGCACCTCCCCCGGTGCCAGTTGCCGTTCCATGACGGTGCCGCCGACATGGGCAAAGACCCAGCCATCGCCCGTCAGACGCTGCATGATGAAACCTTCGCCACCGAACAGGCCCGTCAGGATACGGCGTTGAAAATGGATGCCGATGGACACACCCTTGGCCGCCGCCAGGAAACTGTCCTTCTGACAGATCAGGCCGCCGCCCAGATCGGCAAGGTTGAGCGGCAGGATGGTGCCGGGGAACGGGGCCGCGAAGGCGACGCGGGCCTTGCCGCGCCCGGTTTGCGTGAAGACCGTGGTGAACAGGCTTTCACCGGTCAGGACACGCTTACCGGCCCCGATCAGCTTGTCCAGGAACCCACCCGATTCGTTGCCATCGCCGAAGATGGTGTTCATTTCGACGGTCTGGTCCTTGTAGACCATGGAACCAGCCTCGGCGATCGCACTTTCGCCGGGGTCCAGTTCCACCTCCACGAACTGCATCTCCTGCCCGTGGATCTTGAAATCGATCTGATCGGCGCGGGAGTGGCGGTCGCCGCCGCGTGGGGGCGGTGGGGGCGTGCCAGCCCCGCCCCAGGGGCTGTCCTGTGGCGACAGTTCGGCCACGGCGCGCACGGGCAGCCATTCGGCCATGCCATTGCGCCAGCAGAAGGCGTCCGGGTGGGCACGGACATAATCCAGCGCGGCCTGCCCGTCCAGCGGGCCGACCCGGTCGTCATCATCGTGGAAGAACCATTGCGTCATGATGTGTCATCCCCCCGTTTGCCCCGCCACCGATGCGGCGCGTCATGATGCATATCGGGTTGGGGCCGGACAAGAAAAAGGCCGGCTTCGCGTGGCGAGCCGGCCAATTTCCACACGACACAAGGTGCCGGTTATACAGTCGGCATAAGGATTGACCTTCGGCCAATTCTTATGCCCCTCAGTCGCCGGCGCCCACATCCGTGGGCTTGGCTTACGCGGCACGAGCCGCGCGGCGGCGGTCGCCGCCGTATCAACGGTCAAACATTTTGACCGTTGATATTAATCCTCGGCTTCGTCCTCGGCCACCGCCGGGTCCATATCCTCGTCCACGGCGTCCATGTCCGGGGTTTCCGGTTCCGGGCGGCCACGGCGGGCGCGTTCCAGGGAGGCGTCCAGTTCCCGCTGGCTGCACAGGCCCAGCAGGACCGGGTTGCGCGCCTTGATATTGGCGGCGTTCCAGTGGGTCTTGTCGCGCACGGCGGCGATGGTCGGCTTGGTCGTACCGATCAGCTTGCAGATCTGCGCATCCGACAGCTCCGGATGGGCCTTCAGCAGGTGAGCGATGGCGTCGGGCTTGTCGCCGCGCTTGGTCACCGGGGTGTAGCGCGGCCCCTTGGAACGGGCCACTGGCTGCGGCAGGTCCTGCACGCGCATGCGCAGCTTCAGGTTGGGATTGGCTTCGACGCGGGCAATCTCTTCCGTCGTCAGCTCACCACCGGCCACCGGGTCGCGGCCAACCATGCCCACCGCCACTTCGCCGTCGGCGATGGCCTGCACTTCAAGCTCATGCATGCCGCAGAATTCCGCAACCTGCTCGAAGGTGAGACTGGTGTTCTCGACCAGCCAGACGGCGGTGGCCTTCGGCATCAGGGGCTGTGCCATGCTTCCTCCTCAAACGCTTCGCCGGCATCAGGCCAGCAGAAAAACGCAAAAACCGCCCGTCGCGCGCGGGAGGGGCCCCGCGCAGCCAACCGGACGGACAAGTCAACGACCCGTTCACCTATAGCGTTCCGAGACGGGACAAGCCATGGGATTTTTTAGGGGAATGGTGTAGCGCCGTTACAAGACCAGCATGATCTTGCCGATATGGGTGGAGCTTTCCATCAACCGGTGGGCATCGGCGGCGGCATCCAGGGGGAAGGTTTTGGCAATCACGGGGCGGACCTGACCACCCGTAACCAACGGCCAGACCTTTTCCCGAACGGTCGCCGCAAGGGCCGCCTTCTGTGCGGTGGTGCGGGCGCGGAGCGTCGAGCCGGTGAGGGTCAGCCGTTTCAGCATGACGGGCATCAGGTTCAGTTCCACCTTCGGCCCACGCAGGAAGGCGATGGAGACGTGACGGCCCTCCAGCGCCAGACAATCGATGTTGCGGGGCAGATAATCGCCGCCCACCATGTCCAGCACGACGTTCACCCCCTTGCCGCTCGTGGCTTCTTTCACCACCGAAACGAAATCCTGGGTCTTATAATCGATGGCGTGGTCGGCCCCCAGGTTGCGGCAGGCCTCCACCTTGTCGGCCCCGCCGGCGGTGGCGAAGACGATGGCACCCAGGGCCTTGGCCAGCTGGATGGCGATGGTGCCGATGCCCGATGTGCCGCCATGGACCAGGAGGCTTTCGCCCGCGATCAGGCCGGCGCGTTCGACCACATTGGTCCAGACGGTGAAAACCGTTTCCGGCAAGGCGGCGGCCTGCACCATGTCCAGCCCGTCGGGCACGGGCAGCACCTGCCCCGCCGGGGCCGTGGCATATTCGGCATAGCCGCCACCGCCCAGCAGCGCACAGACCTTGTCACCCACGGACCAACCCGTGACGCCATCGCCCAAGGCCGCAATGGTGCCGGACACTTCCAGGCCCGGCAGGTCCGACGCGCCGGGCGGCGGGGGGTACAGGCCCTGACGCTGCACCACATCGGGGCGGTTGACGCCCGCCACCTCCACCTTGATCAGCACCTCGCCCGCCGCCGGTTGGGGGACGGGCCGCGTGGTGGGCACCAGAACCTCCGGCCCGCCGGGCCGCGTGATCTCAACGGCGCGCATGGTCGCGGGCAGGGTCATGGGTCGGTTCCTTCATGCTTCGGGGTGGCGGCCAAGGGCGTGATACCGCAGAATGGGGCCAAGACTAGAGCGTATTTCCGTTGAACGGAAAAACGCTCTAATAGTTCGTAGTCCTCAGTCGCCGGCGCTGCATCCGCAGCTTGGCTTTCGCCGCACGAGCGGCGCGGCGGCAGTCGCCGCCGGTGCGGTTTTCCAGTCAAATGAAAACCGCCCTAAAGATAGGGATGGAACCGATGGCTTTCGACCTGGATGAATTGCTGCCCATCAAGAAAGTGACCAAGCCCGTGGACCTGACCAGCCTGTCGGTCGGCGACCTGCACGAGTATATCGCAGCGCTGGAGGCTGAGATTGTGCGCGTTAAGGCCGCTATCAAGGACAAGCAGGAGGTCGCGGCAGCGGCAGCCGCGTTCTTCAAGAAGTAGGGTGACATATGGCTATGGACGCCATATGTCCATCAATGCCATAGTATTTTGATGGCTACCACCCTACTTTTCCGTGACAAGCGGACCCTGGCTTCCGGGGCCATTGTCGAGATGCGTATCTGGCAGGTGCCTGCACCGGTGCCGCCCTCACCGCACCTGTTTAAGTACAGCCTGTTCTATGGCCGGAATGGGCGGAGGCTGGTCGGATATGACAATGAACGGGGAAAGGGCGACCACCGGCACATTGGTGAACAGGAACTTTCATACCATTTCACCAGTGTGGAACAGTTGGTCACTGATTTCCTGGCAGATGTCGTGGCGCAGGGAGAGTTGCTGACATGAGCGATCTGAAGGTCCATATCGGGGATAGCGCCAGCGTGACCGCCATGGGTGACCGCTTCATTGCCGCCTGGAACCGGGCGGCAAAGGGGCACCCGGTCAATGAACGCCATCTCAGCTTTGGCACATTGCAGGAAGCAGCAGCGGTCCTGACACCGCGACGGATGGAATTGCTGCGCGCCATTCACGATGAGCCGGCGGCCAGCATCCGCGCCGTGGCGCAACGTCTGGGACGGGACTATCGCAATGTGCATGCAGATGTCAGCGCGCTGATCGACCATGGCCTGATCGACCGGGATGATGCCGGGGGATTGCGTGCTGATTACAATGGCATCGCCCTTGATCTGGCCGTTGCCTTTTAAGTTTTTTGAGACCGAAACGCCGCCAGCACATAGACCCGCAAGGCACTGGACAGGTTGCCAGTGCGGGTGGCGTCGATGCGTTCGATCAAAGCGTTGACGGACAAGCCTTCTGCCGCCGCCAGTTCCTTCAACGCGTCCCAGAAGGGTTCTTCCAGGGTGACGCTGGTGGGGTGGCCGGCGACCATGACGGAGCGTTTGCGGACTTCGGTCATTTTTCTTGCTCCGCCCGTCGGCGGCCTGGGCTAAGCCCCGTCACGTCAGATGCTCGCGCGCCAGGTATTCCTGGCTCTGCATTTCCATCAGGCGGCTGATGGTGCGCTGGAACTCGAACGCGTGGGTGCCTTCGGCGTAGATGCGTTCGGGGGCGACCTCGGCGGCGATGATGGTATTGACCTTATGCTCATACAGCGCGTCGATCAGGGTCATGAAGCGCTTGGCCTCATTGCGCAGCGCCTCTGGCAGGCGGGGCACGTGATCGATCAGGACCGTGTGGTAATGCGTGGCAATGGCGAGGTAGTCGCCGGCCCCCAGCGGCCTTGCGCAGAGTTCATCGAAGGTGAACCAGGCGACGCCCCTAGCACAGCGGGGTACATCCACGCGCCGGCCTTGCACCGTCAGGTGGGTGGCGGTGGACATGGCATTGTCGGTCAGGTCGGCGAAGGTCTGGGCCATCGCCTCTGCCGTGCCCGCCGTCAGGGGATAGTGATAGACCTTGGCCCCCATCAGCCGGGCCAGACGGTAATCCCGCGCCGAGGCCAGATGCAGCACGTCCAGCCGTTCCTTCAGCAAGGCGATGAAGGGCAGGAACAGCTGCCGGTTCAGGCCGTCCTTATAGAGGTCGTCGGGGGGCCAGTTGCTGGTCGCGACCACCACCACGCCCAGATCGAACAGGGCCGTGAACAGCCGGCCCAGGATCATGGCGTTGGTGATGTCGGTGACGTGGAATTCGTCAAAGCAAAGCAGCCAGCCCTCCGCCGCGATCTCCTTGGCGACCTCCACCACCTCGTCACCCTTGGCGCGGCCCTCGCCCCGGATGGCGTGGAGCCGTTCATGGACGCGCAGCATGAAGGCGTGGAAATGCACCCGCACCTTTTCATCGACCGGGGCGGTTTCGAAGAACAGGTCCATCAACATGGATTTGCCGCGTCCGACATCACCATAGATATAGAGGCCCTGGGGTGCGGGATCGGGGCGGCGCGTCAGGCCCAGGCGGGCGCGCCAGCCCGTCTGTCCGGTCGCGGGACGATAGCCCTTCAGGGCGTGCCAGAGGCTTTCCAGCTTTTCCGCCGCCAGTTCCTGGGCCGGATCGGCCTTCAGCGTGCCGGTGCCGCGACGGGCGCGGTAGACGGAAAGGGGGCCGTCGGTCATGGCGTGTTCGTGAGCAAGGTCAAGGATTTGCACGCCAACTGGTAAAGCCAGCCCGTCCCCTTCGCAAGCGCGGCATGGGCGACCCTGCCCTGTGGCATCATCGGGTATGTCGAAATTGGTCGTTACATTTTAAACAAATTTGTGTGAAATCTTTGCAGTCATGAATATGCACACCCGCCCCCTGCTGGCCGTCCTTGCGGCCCTTTTCGTGTTTTTGGTCGCCTTGCCGGCGGCCCGTGCGGGAGCGGCATGCCATTTGCGGATCGTGTGGACGGAGCTGCCACCCTATCAGACCATGGGGGCCGACGGAAAGCCATCGGGCATCGATATCGAGCTGGTCAGCGAGGCCAGCCGGCGCATGCCCTGCACCATCGACTGGGAATTCGCGCCCCGCGCCCGCGCCCTGCTGCTGGTGCAGGAGGGTAAGGCCGATGCCGTGGTGGGCGTGGGCCGGACGGCGGAGCGCGAGGCGTTCGGCATCTTCTCCCAGCCCATCCGCGAGGGGCGCAATGTCCTGATCGTGCGCAAGGGTTATGCCGCGAAATTCCCGTATCAGAGCCTGACGGCGCTGGCCGCCGGCAATTTCCGGCTGGGTGTGGTGGCAGGGTCCAAATACAGCCAGGAATTCGAAGACCTGACGCGCAGCGGCGCGCTGACCGACAACATCATCCAGGTCCAGAATGGCGAGAGCGCCATGGCCATGTTGATGCGCGACCGGATCGACGGGTTCATTGATGGCTATCGCATCGCGCTGAACCGTGCGGCGCAACTGGGCCTGGGTGACGAGATTGATGTGCATCCGATGTTCGTCAATGACCACAAGGCCTTCGCCCTGTTCAGCCAGGCCGCCAACATCAACCCCGCAATCATCACCCGTTTCAATGCCGTGATCATGGGCATGAAGGAAGACGGCACCATCGCCCGCATCATCAGCAATTACGGCAGTTGACGCCCGGCACCCAAGCCGGACATGTCACGGTGCCTGCCAGTCGCCCAGGCCGTAACGCGCCATGATATGCGACAGTTCGCCCGAGCGGCGCAGGGACCTTATCCCTTCATCCAGCGTCGCGGCCCGCGCCGCCGCCTTTGGCCCCGGTGCGAAGGCCACGAACAGAGGCGTGCCCTCATTGAGGGGTTGGATATCGACCAGATTGTCAATGCCCTGCGCGGCCAGAGCGAAGCCGACGACATTCACGTCCTCCACCATCGCATCGACGCGACCCGTCAGCAGCTTTTTCAGGTTCTGGTCCGTGACATCGTCACCCGACGCCAGTTCCAGCCGGTTGCTGTCGGTAGCATGGGTCTGGATGTATTTGTCCATCTCCTCCCCATAGGAATAATCCTTCACCGCTGCCAGCCGTTTGCCATCAAGGCTTTTCAGGCCGGTATAGCGCCACGGTCCGCCACGCCGTGTGACGATGACGTTCGTGGACAGGCCGATGGCCTGTTTGCCGAAAACCAGACCCGCGCCATCCGCCGCAGTCGCGCCGGCCACCGCCTCAATCCGGCCTGCCCGCGCCTCTTCCACGGCGCGCGACCAGGGGAGCAGCTGATAGTCGATCCCACCGTCGGCGAACACATGGCGCATGATCTCAATCATGTATCCAGGCCGATCAGCCTTGGGATCGCAATTATAAGGACACCAGGCATCGGCCCGCAGACGGATTGGTTCCGCCGCCTTTACTGAACCTACCAACAACAAGGGCGCGAGGGCGACCAGAATACCCAAAAAACGGCGCATAGCCAGACTCCGATACCAGGAAAATGATTAGTTAACCATACTTTATTAGAATAATACCACATATTATAGCAACTTTTAGTGACATTTACATGTATCGTGAGTGCAGCAACGTTCGGCAGAAGCGAGTTGAAACCGGCGCACGGATAGGGGATCGTGGCGGCATGCTGACCGTTCCCCTGCCCCGTCCCCGCTCCTGATGACAGACCGGCCCGACAAAGCGCTGCCGGCGGAGGCGTATGAGCGGGCCAAGGCGCTGGCGCGCAGCGGTGACCCGGCACAACGCGCCGAACTGGCGCTGCAACCGGAGACGCCGCCGGAGCTGCTATACTATCTGGCCGATGATGATGACCCGCTGGTCCGCCGCGCGGTCGCGTTCCGCAGCGAGACGCCGGTGCAGGCGGCCCCCCGGCTGGCCCGTGATCTGGATACCGATGTGCGGGTGCTGCTGTCGCGCAAGCTGGCGCGGGCCTTGCCGCACCTGACGGGGGCCGAGCATGCCGCCATCCGCGATCTGGCCCACCACGCCCTGACCATGCTGGCCGCCGATCAAGTGGTGCGGGTGCGGGCCGCCCTGGCCGGCGCGCTGCGCGATGTCGCATCCGCCCCGCCCGGCCTGATCGCCGGTCTGGCCCGCGACGTGGCGCGGGAAGTGGCGGAACCGATCCTGCGCGGCTGCGTCAATCTGGCGGACGAAGAACTGGTCGCCATCATCGCGGCCCAGCCCGTGCCCTGGGTCCTGGAAGCCATCGCGCGGCGCGACCATGTGTCGGCACCGGTGGCAGAGGCGGTGGCCGCCACCGGCGACCCGGTGGCAACGGCCAGCCTTCTGGCCAATCCCGGTGCGGCCCTGTCCGACCGGGCCATGTCGCGGCTGGTGGAAAAGCCGCTGTCAGCCATGGACATGGCCAAGACCACCGCCAAGCCGCTGCTGCCACCCTCGCTGCTGGGCAAGCTGGCCCGCATTGTCGAGGACAGCATCAAGGGCGAACTGGTGGGACAGGGATTTGACCGGCAAGAGCGGCAGGAGGTGGTGGAGGTCACCCAGCGCCGCCTGGACTGGGCCCGCGATTATGTGAAGCGCGAGCCGCCGGACGCCAAGGCCGCCCGCCTGAAGGCCGAAGGCAAGCTGGACGAGGCGGCCATCTGGGACGCGCTGTCCTGGGGCGACAAGCCGTTCGTGCGCGAAGCCCTGGCCCTGCGCGCCGATCTGCCGGCGGAGCTGGTGCAACGGATCACCGATACGCAGAGTGCGCGGGCCATTACGGCGCTGGCCTGGCGGGCCGGGCTTTCCATGCGCTGCGCCCGGCTGTTGCAGCTGAAATCCGGCCTGCCGCCGCCCAAGCTGCTGAATGCCCGGTATGGGGTGGATTACCCGATGACCGAAGCGGAAATGCGGTGGCAGTTGGGGTTGTTCGGGGTGGAGTGAGATGTAGCGCGGATTAGCGAAGCGTAATCCGCGGGCCGACGGTGACGGGCTTTCCGCGGATTACGCTTCGCTAATCCGCGCTACGATGATAACCGCGCCATCACTCAAACGTGCGCAACGCCGCCGGCGCACCTTTCAGGTGCTTGTCCAGCAGGCTGACGATTTCTTCCATCTGGGTGCGGACCTTGTCCAGTTCCATGGAGGTTTTGTCGTCCAGGGCCGCTTCCATCAGCATCATGTCGAAATCATTCAGCAGGCTTTGCAGGCTTTCGCGTTCGGCCTGCAGGATGTCATAAGCGCCCAGGGCGTGGATCAGCAGTTCCGGCGGGTCGCGGAAGAAAGCCAGGCTCATGCGCGTGAAGCTGGTGATGGAGCGCAGGCGCATGCGGATCAGCCAGCCGCGCAGATCGGCCGGCACGCCCCGGTTGGGCGCTTCCTCCGCCTTGTCGGTGATGGTGAAGATCAGCGCCTGGATTTCAAGATACCGGGCGCGCGCCTTCTTGAAATCGGGGAAGGTGGCCAGCTTCACCCCTTCCTGCTTTTCATACAGGCTGACGGCACCGGCCAGCGACTGCGACAAATGTCGCAATACTGTCGCCCGCTGCGCGGCATCCTGTTCGTAACGCATGAATATCCCCGTGTGCGTCAACCTTTGTAATGTCGCGCACTCTATCCGGGGAAGGCAAGCAACGCCACCACGCCTTAAGGATGGACCCGAAAGGCCGCACGGCCAACGCAGGGGGGCAAAAGCAGAAGGGCAGCCCCAGCATCCCCGTCGCTTGTCCCGGCCCCGGCCCGATGGTAGAGCAGCAGGCATGATGCAGCCCCTGGCCCGCCCCCTTCCCCACCCCACAACCGACGCGCCGCCGCGCGATGCGGCGCAAGTGGTGCTGGTCGTGCGCGATCTGGTGGTGACCACGCTGATCGGCATTTACGATTACGAACATGTGAAGCCGCAGCGCCTGCGCCTGAACCTGGAACTGGCGCTGAACAGCGGCAGCCCGGAGCCGTGGACCCATGCCGATCTGGTCAATACGGCCAGCCGCATCGTCACCGAGGGCCATACAAACCTGCTGGAATGTCTGGCCGAACGTCTGGCGTCGGTCCTGCTGTCCGACGGGCGCGCATCCATGGCCCTGATCCGTCTGGAAAAACTGGACGCGTTCGCGGAATGCGAAGCGGTGGGCGTGGAGATCGTGCGGGCGGCATGATGTATAGCAAGGCGGATGTCCGCACATCATGCCAGATCAGTGAAATCCATTTGTCGTAATTTTATGAACGTTCAGTACTCAATAGCATTAACCATTAATTATAAATAAACATACATTGGGATGCAACCTTGAATGGAATAGTTTCCTATGGAACACCCTCAATTTATACTGCATAGATTTCCAACCAGCTACTCTGGGGGAAAAAATGAAGCTGCCCAAGTTGGCACTATTGGGGGTTATTGCAGCGCTTTCCGGATGTGTGACCGGAACGAATAACCAGCCCGTCACGACGAGAAACAGCGAACTGACGCACGGCAACGTCCAGATGAACCTGAAGGTGGGCGAGACCACCCAAACACAGGTTTTGGAAGCATTCGGCGCGCCAAACATTACAACCATTGATGGCTCTGGCCAGGAAGTGTGGACGTATCAGCGTGCAGCCACTGTTGCGCAGGCGTCAGCTTCTTCGGACTATTGGACTGTCATTCTTGCTGGCAGCTCCAATGCAGCCGCAGGCTTTGAGCAGACGAGCCGCACCATGACGCTGATCATTAAGTTCAATGACAAGAAGGTCGTGTCCGATTTCCGGTCACGGTCCAGCAACTTCTGAGGATTTTCACATGAAAATGAAGAATATTTTTTTGGCGGCTGCGATCATGCTGATCCCGGCAGCTTGCGGCAGTGCGCCAAAGGCGGAAAAGACGTCGTTGGAGATGCAGTCAATTCAGTCCCGTGAGTTCGAGACTTCGAAAGAAATCGCTTTCGCTTCTGTTGTCTCGATTTTCCAGGACTTGGGCTACATCGTCCAAAGTGCCGATAAGGATACCGGCTTCATAACTGCCAACAGCCCCACCAAAAATACCAAGGATTGGCTGTTTACAGGCAACAACTACAATACGCAGACCAAGGCTACTGCATTTGTCGAACAGATTCGCCCGGGATTTGCAAAAGTGCGCCTGAACTTTGTTGCCACAACACAGACTTCCGCCTGGTATGGTCAGTCTGGTCAGGAAGACGTGCCGATTCAGGACGAGAAGATTTACCAGACGGCCTTTGAGAAGATTGGGGACGCAATCTTCGTGCGTGCCGGGTCGAAGTAATTTCCTACGAGTCCGCAGTTCAAGGAAGGGGCCACGGCGACTGGAAACGGTAACTGTGGCCCCTTTCTTTTGCCTGAGATTCGCAGGTCGGGCCGAGTGGTGTAGCGCAGGAGCCTGTGGTGAGGATAGCCCTTGGGGCCCCTGGACCCCGGCTTTCGCCGGGGAGGCAGGAAACATAATAAGGCCGCAGACCTTATTTCACCCCGCCGGCCAGCACCTGCACCGTCAGGCCGCCGGTCGTGCGCAGGGTTTCGAGGACGCGTTCGGCGTGGCGTTTGGACCGGCATTCGATGGTCAGGTCGATGTCGGTGGCCTTCACCGTGGTGGTGGTGAACAGGCGCTGGTGCGAGGCCTCGATGATGTTGCCGCCAGCTTCGCCCACCAGACCGGTGATACGGGCCAGCACGCCGGGACGGTCGGGAATGGCGATGCGGATGGCAATCAGGCGGCTTTCACGCACCAGTTGGCGCATGATCACCTGGGCCAGCAGGCGGCTGTCGATGTTGCCGCCGCACAGGACCAGACCGACCTTTGATCCCTGAAACAGCTGCGGATGGGTCAGCAGGGCGGCAAGGCCTGCCGCACCCGCCCCTTCGGCCACCGTCTTTTCAATGTTCAGGAACAGGGCCACCGCCTCTTCCACCGCGACATCGGGGACCAGCACCACCTGATCGACCAGGGTGCGGCAGATATCGAGCGTCAGGGCACCGACATTCTTCACCGCGATGCCTTCGGCAATGGTGTCGCCGCCGACCTGGATCGGCTCGCCCTTCAGGGCCTGGGCCATGGCGGGGTAGGCTTCCACCTCCACCCCGATGATGCGGATGGCGGGGTTCAGGGCCTTGGCCGCAACGGCAATACCGCTGATCAGGCCGCCGCCGCCCACGGGCACCACCAATGTGTCCAGGTGCGGGACAGCGTCCAGCATCTCCAGCCCGATGGTGCCCTGGCCGGCGATCACGTCGGGATCATCATAGGGATGGACGAAGACCAGCCCTTCGTCGCGCGACAGGCGTTCGGCCTCTGCCGCCGCCTCGGCCAGGACGGCCCCTTTCAGGACGACGCGGGCACCATGTTCCTCCGTCCGTTCCACCTTGGTGAAGGGCGTGCCTTCGGGCATGACGATGGTGGCGGGGATGCCCAGGCGGCCGGCGTGATAGGCCACGCCCTGGGCATGATTGCCGGCGGACATGGCGACGACGCCGCGCCGACGCTCCTCCTCATTCAGCTTGCGCAGCTTGTTCAGGGCGCCGCGTTCCTTGAAGGCGGCGGTGAACTGCAAATTCTCAAACTTCACCCAGACCTCGGCCCCCGTCAGTTGCGACAGGGTGCGCGACGGGACGCAGGGCGTGTCCATGATATGGCCGGTGAGCGCCTTCGCGGCGTCCTTCACATCGGCCAGGGTTACGGACAGGGGGGCGGTGGAAGCGGCGGTCATGGATTGCGGTCTCCTTGGACGCAAGATCACGGCATCCCATCCACCGCGACAGGGCGGGCGGGGCCGGTGGGTGCGCGTTCAGGTCCGCGCACTTCTCACGCTTTCTTGAGTCTCACGCCCGACCGTTGCTGACGAGACGATTTTTCACAGCGCTGGTAGACCGGGTTTTCGGTGGCGGGAGAGTCGCAGATGCGGTGCCGGCATGTGTGGTGAAGGTTGGTCAGCGCGGACAGCCCGGCGTGCCGCAACGGGCCGCGTCCGCCGCGACATAGACGCCGCAGACGGCGCATTTGGCCATTTCCTGCGTGGTAGCCGACGGCGTCTTGCGGTCAGTGCCGCGCGGCGTCTTTGCGCGGTCGCCGCCATTGCGCCGCAACGCCGCCTCGCGCTGCCGCTGGACCTTGCCCAGCAGGCGGAACGCGAACCAGACGATGGCCAGAAGGCCCACCAGGGTGATGATCTTGGTCAAGGACAGCATGGCGGCAAAGTGTGGGAAGCCGGGAACGGGAGCAAGTAAAATCATATCAATCTCCCATGACCAGTAACTGGTCATGGGAGATTTTGTGTTCCCTCAGGCGCCGGGCGCTGCCATCCGGCAGCTTGGCTTTCGGCGCACGAGCGCCGGGCTGGCGGTCGCCAGCCTCCAGCCTGCCGAGGGTAAACCCTCCGCAGGCTGGTTCAGAGACCAAAACGCGCAAAGGCGGCGCGTTCGGATGCCGCATCGGCCACCCCATTGGCCAGCGAGCGCGCATCCAGCCCGATGAAACGGCCCAGGCCGGGACCGCGCGGGGGATTGATCAGGCGGATATCCACCTTGTCCCCGAACCGGTCGCGCAGGGTGGCGCGCATGTCGCCGGTACGGTCGATCAGGCCAAGCTCCACCGCCCTGGTCCCCGTCCAGAAGGCACCGGAGAACAGGTCATCCTCCGCCGCCTGCAACCGGGAACCGCGCCGGTCGCGAACCCAGGCCTTGAATGTCTCATGCATTTCCGCCTGGATCGATTTCAGATGGGCCACATCCTCCTCCCGCTCGGGGCGGAACGGGTCCAGCATGGCCTTGGACGCGCCCGACGTATGGACACGCCGGTCCACGCCCAGCCGATCGATCAGGCCCGTGAAGCCAAAGCCGGCGGAAATGACGCCGATGGAGCCGATGATGGAACAGGCATCGGCCGTAATCTCATCCGCCGCACAGGCCAGCCAGTAACCGCCCGACGCGGCCACATCCTCCACAAACCCCAGGACGGGCACGTTCTTTTCAAGCGCCAGCGCCCGGATCCGCCGCCCGATCAGGGCCGATTGCACCGGGGAGCCGCCGGGAGAATTGATAGACAGCGCCACCGCCGCCAGACCGGTAGGCGCGAAGGCCCGGTCAATATCATCGGCCAACCCCTCCAGCGACAGGCCGCGCCGGCCCATGCCGATAGCGCCCGACAGGCGCAGCACCGACACAAGCGGCGACACAGACAGGCCGGCAAATTTCCTGAGGCGGCGGATCATGGGCGAAGACTTTCCAAAGCAAAGACCAGGGAGAGAAGATGGGGGTGGCAAGGGTGCCACGGTAGCCCCATCCCATCCGAAAGCACCATGAGAAGGTTTGACCCGGCCCCGTCATAGAGGCAACCTGTCTTCTATGACGAATGTCCGAAACACGCCAAGACTATTGGTATATATCATTGCGGCAGTCTGCATCCTTTCATTGGTGCAGATTGCCACTCCACTCGCCCATGCCGAGAAAGCGACAATGGTAGAGCTGATGGCGGTGCAGAGCCCGCCCATGGCCATGGAAAATGAGGAAGAGCCGGGTGCCGTTCTGGAACTGGCTGTCGCGGCGGTGGAGCGGGCGGGGCTGACGCCCAAGGTCACCTTCATCCCCTGGCGGCGGGCGCAGG
This sequence comes from Niveispirillum sp. CC-CTL257, assembly GCF_059489915.1. NCBI lineage: Bacteria > Pseudomonadati > Pseudomonadota > Alphaproteobacteria > Rhodospirillales > Azospirillaceae > Niveispirillum > Niveispirillum sp. CC-CTL257. The sequence goes on along the minus strand of NZ_JCAJXE010000001.1, from coordinate 512,010 downwards.
AGATGGTGTCGGGCGGCAAGGACCTGTTGATCGCGCCCATGACCCTGTTGCCATCGCGTGTCGATAAATATACCTGGATCGCCCCGCTGTGCCGCATGGAACGGTCCGTCGCCAGCGTCAAATACCGCATCGACAGCCTGGATCAGGCCAAGCGGGACCGGCGCACGCTGGTGGTGGGGGCCGGCAGTGCCCAGGACATTCAGCTGCGCGAGTGGGGCTATCCGCCCGAGCTGATCGTCACCACGCCGCTGGGCACGCGGGAGGCCGACATGCTGGCCAGCGGGCGGGTCGATGGCTGGTACAGCGGAACGGCGCAGATCCGCTGGCGCTGGGAACGGGAGGGGCGGAAGGAGCGGCTTAACATCGGCACCCCCATCATCGTGGATCAGATCTTCCTGGCCTGTTCGCGTGATTGCGACCCGACGCTGGCCGCCACCCTGCGCGCCGCGCTGCAAAGCCTGCGCGATGATGGGACGGGGGATAAAATCCTGGCCCGTTACGCGCTTTATTATTGAAGCGGCAGCGGGGCTGCGTCGCGCAGGATGGCCTCGGTCGCCGGGCTGTAGCCCTGCCCCTCCCCATGCAGGACAAGGCCAGGCAGCAGCGACAAGGGCCCGCGCGCATCACGCCGGGCGCTGACGATCACCCGCTTGGCCGGCACCCCGGCGCGGGGCCAGAGCGGCAGGACGCGGATATCCCCGAACCGGCCCGTCAGCTGCGACAGAAGATGGTCCAGCCGCTCCGCCGGATAGATCAGGGTCAGGGTTCCCCGGCTTTTCAACAGGCGCAGGGAGGCCTGTACAAACCCCGCCAGATCACCCGCCCCTTCCCCATGGCTGCCGGCCTTATGCAGGCTGGGCGAAGGCGTGTGGCGGCCCGTGGGCCAGAAGGGCGGGTTGGCCATGATATGGTCAAAACTGTTGGGGCGCAGGGTGTCCGGCGGGGTGGTGACGTCGCCGTCCATGACGCTGACCCGGTCGGGGAGACCAGAGGCCAGCGCCCCGCGCCGGGCCAGATCGGCGGCGAAGGGCTGGATCTCCAGCCCCGTCACACATAGGCCCGGTACACGCGCGGCCAGGCACAGCAGCGCCGCCCCCGTGCCGCAGCCCAGTTCCAGCACGGCCTGTCCCGCCACGGCGGGCACAGCGGCGGCCAGCAGGACCGGGTCGATGGCGGCGCGATAGCCCTTTTCCGGCTGGAACAAAGTGACGCGGCCACCCAACAGTTTGGTGGCATCGATATCGCCGGAACCGGTCACGCCAAAGCCCCCGGTGCAACCGGCAGACCGGCTTCAATCAGCAGGGCGCGGGCGTCGGCCAGATCATCATCGGCGACGCAGAGACGGCGGGGAATGGCCCCGATGCTGCCTTCCAGCACGGATGTATGCTGGTCCAGCAGCACCGCCGGAATGCTGGCATCGGCCAGCAGCGCCTGGGCAAAGCTCAGTTCCACCGGGTCGTTGCTGCGGATCAGCGGCTGCATCGGTCCCCCTACCCCCTAGAGTTTCAAGGCGGACATGCCGCGCATAATCGCCGCCGGGTCTTGACCCGCCGGGCTTCCCCGCTATGCTCCCCCGCAATCCCATGGCCCGTCAACCGGGCTTGATGTCTGCTGCCTTCTCGCGATGGAGCCTTGACCCGTGGCCACTGTGACCACCCTTGATCCCAAGCGCCGGAAGCCGGACACCAATGCGCTCGACAATCTGGTCGCCCTGGTAGCCCAGGATCTGGCCGATGTGAATGAGATCATCATCAACCGTATGCAGTCGCCCGTGGCGCTGATCCCGCAGCTGGCGGGATATCTGATCGCCAGCGGCGGCAAGCGGTTGCGCCCCGTCTTGACGCTGGCGGCTGCCAAGCTGTGCGGCTATCAGGGCGACACGCACAAGCCGCTGGCGGCCTGTGTGGAGTTCATCCATACGGCCACCCTGCTGCATGACGACGTGGTCGATGAAAGCGACCTGCGGCGTGGGCAGGCCAGCGCCAATGCCGTTTATGGCAACAAATCCTCGGTCCTGGTCGGCGATTTCCTGTTCTCCCGCGCCTTTCAGGTGATGGTGGAGGCCGGGTCGCTGGACGTGCTGCGCATCCTGTCGAACGCGTCGGCCGTCATCTCCGAAGGCGAGGTTTTGCAGCTGATCACGTCGAACGATACGGAGACCAGCGAAGAAGCCTATCTGGAGGTCATCAAGGCCAAGACGGCGGAACTTTTCGCCGCCGCCTGCCGCATCGGTGCCGTGGTGGCGGGTCGCCCGACGGCGGAAGAAGATGCGCTGCGTTCTTATGGCATGAACCTGGGCATCGCCTTCCAGCTGGTCGATGACGTGCTGGATTATTCGGCGGCGCAGGCCAAGCTGGGCAAGAATATCGGTGATGATTTCCGGGAGGGCAAGATCACCCTGCCCATCGTCCTGGCCTTCCGCCGCGGCGATGACGAGGAACGGGCGTTCTGGCGCCGGACCATGGAAGATCTGGACCAGGGCGACGGCGACCTGGAACGCGCCATCGCCCTGATGGTCAAGCACAATGCCCTGCATGACAGCGTGGAGCGCGCCCGGCATTACGTGTCGGTGGCCCGTGACGCGCTGGGCCTGTTCCCGGCCAGCCCGGTGAAGCGCGCCCTGCTGGACGTGTTGGAATTCGTGGTCGACCGGGATTATTGATGGCGGTGTGCCGCGCAGGAAATCAGGCCGGGAGGGTTCGCCCCCCGGCCTTTTTCATGTGCCGGTCAGGGCTGCTTGGCCGGTGCCGGGGCGGGGTCGGCCAGGGGGATGGCGCGGACGGCGGACAGAAGCCAGGCACCATCGCGACGCACCGCCACGGAATTGGTGCGGAAGCGGCGGGCGACCTTCCAGGTGCCGTCGGCCTGCACCTGTTCCACCGACACGTCGCTGTCGGTCAGGACCAGATCGGGGGACAGCGCCTGGAACACCGTCAGGCGCGTGACATGGCGGAACCCGTCCGGTCGGCGGGCAAAGGCGTTGGCGAAATAGTCGCGCATGGCCGCGCGGCCCAGCAACGGTGCCTCGCTGGCCAGACGCAGCATACCGTCTTCGGCATAGATCGCCGCCATGCCGTCCGTGTCCTTGGCATTCCACACGGCATCGGACCGGGCCGCCACAGCCAGCAGCGCCGCCTGATCCGCCGCCGATACCGGCTGTGCGCGGGCCGGCAGGACCGAGACCAAGGCCAGCAGCACCAACCCGGTACGGAAAATCATCCTCATGTTCAGGAACCTCTTTGCAGGAAATGGAGGGGACGGCACCATGGCGACCGGAAAATCCAGGGGGAAAGCCTTGCTGCGTGACCGCCACCTGCCCTTCGTGAACGCCGTTCGCGCCCTGATCCGGCCTGATCCGGGCGGATGGACCCTGCCCGTGCGCAATCTGCTTGTGGTTCTGGCGGTGGGATTGCTGCTGGGGCGCATCGGGCCGGTGGGGACGTTCAGCGAGCTGTCGCCGGGTGCGCGCTATCTTTACTGGGGTGTGCTGACACCCCTGATGTGGGTGCAGACGGGACTGATTCTGGCCTGGATGCGGCAGGCGGCGTGGGGAAAGCGACTGGGCTGGCCCCTGGCCCCGGCGCTGGCCGCCCTGGCGGGGGCCGTGCCGACCCTGTTCGAGGTGGCCTGGGCAGAGGGGATCAGCCGCGTCGGCGGGGCGCTGACGCCGCTGTCCATGCTGAAGACCTATGGTGATGTCTGCCTGTTCGCCCTGGCGCTCGCCATCCCGCTGGACCGTATCGGCGGCATGGCGGTGGCGCCGGGGGCGGTGCCGCATATGCCAGCGACAGAAACACCGGAGGAGCCGCCAGCAGCGCCCGCAACCGCAGCGTCCGCCGCGATGCCGCCCTGCCCCTTCCTGGACCGTCTGCCGCCCCGTCTGGGCCGGCAGCTGCTGGCCTTGTCAGCGGAGGATCATTATCTGCGGGTGCATACGACCCTGGGCGATGATCTGCTGCTCTGCCGGTTGAGCGAGGCGGAGGCGGAACTGGCCAGCTTCCCCGGCCTGCGGGTCCACCGGTCCTGGTGGGTGGCGCGGGCCGCCGTCACGGGCAGCCGCAGGATGGGGGAAAAGCAGGTCCTGACACTGATTAACGGCCTGGAAGTGCCGGTCAGCCGCACCTATCTCCAGGCCGCCCGCGCCGCCGGCCTGCCCCTTTGAGACAGCGATGCTGCCATGCGGGCGGGCGGGGATGGGAAAATGTCATCTAGTGCTTGCATGGGCCGTTCGATGACGCTATACAGCCGCCCACGCAAACGACGGCCCCGGCGGTCGGTTGCGGAATAAGTGACGGAGTGTAGCTCAGCCTGGTAGAGCGCTGCTTTCGGGAGGCAGAGGCCGGAGGTTCGAATCCTCTCACTCCGACCAGTAAAAAGCCCCGGTTCGACAATGTCGGACCGGGGCTTTTTGTATTTGGGCTGGGGTCAGGCGAGAGGGTCGAGGTATTTCTCGATCAACCGCTGGCCGTCTTCGCCCATGGTTGACCAGACGGCACGGGCGCGGGCGATGTAGTCAAGGCGGTCGGCGTCGGTTTCGGCGACGACGGCGAGGCGGTGCCATACGGCGCCGATGCTGTCGGGGTCTCTGATCTGCTCATATTGTCCTAGTGCCTGACGATAGTAGGGATGGGCGTTTGCTGAGTTTCCCAATTCCATTTCAATATCGCCTAGGCCAACGGCACAATTGGCCGTTCCACGCACAGAGCCAACACGCTGAAAAAGCAGCAATGCCTGCCTATACTGTAGCGCCGCCTCCTCGAAGTAGGAGCGGCCTACCGCAGTGTTGCCCAGGCCTAAGATACAGTTCGCCTGTCCTAGCAGGTCATTGGCATCCCGGAAAAGTGGCAACGCCTGTTCGTAGTGGCCACTGGCCTCTGTATATCGCAAATAACGTAAGGCGATATCGCCTTGACCTCTGATGCAGCTTGCCTTTCCCCCCGCATGGTCGGCCAACTGAAAAAGTGATAAAGCCTGCTTGTAGTGATCCTGTGCCTCAACATAGCAGGAACGGTATAAAGCGATGTCGCCCAGGCGTAGGGTGCAGTCCGCCTCTCCCGTCACATCCTTGGCTTGCTGGAAAAGGGGGATAGCGTATCGCAACTGTCTCTCTGCCTCCCCATACGAAGATCGGGCCTGCGCAATGTTACCCAGTTGAAGAGCGCAACTCGCCTGAAGCGACGGGTCATTAAGGCTTTCCGCCTGCCTCATCGCACGCGACAGCAAGTTGGTGGACCCGTGTCCGGTGAACAGTTGGAATTCGCTAAGATAGTAGATTGCCCAAATCACACCCTGTCGAGGGTGATCCGCCAAATGTTTTTCCAGAACGGCGGTGATATTGCCGAATTCCAGCGTCAGCCTGTTCACGGCGGCCTGTCCATCCGACGTGCCCACCTTGTGCCCTTCGGTCGCCAGCGCCGTCATACGGGCTGCGAGGGAAATGATGTCCGCCTCCTCAGGCGGTAGTTCAACGGCCACCACCTCCCTTACCGGCACCAGCAGGCGCAGGCGGTCCCTTTCTTCCTGGGCCAGAGCAAGATGCAGCAGGTTGCGGGCGGCGGTGGGGCCGGCGGTGCCCAACAGCCCGTCGCGCATAGCGCAGGCCAGTCCGTCGGGTAACTGGCCCAGCAGAGACAGGAGGCGTTTGCCGCCCTTGGTCAGTTTGGGGCTGTTCAGGGACAGCATCACGGAGGCGGTGAAGTTGCCTTCTTTGTCGGTGCGCCCGTCGGTTTCCAGCAACCTGGCGCGGACAGTCTGCCATTCGGTCCAGAGGTCGCGCAGGCTGTTCTGCCCCTCGGCCTGTGCGGCCAGCAGGCGGACGGCCAGGGGGATGCCGTCGGTCTTGGCGAGCAGGTTGGGCAAATGCGGGTCGGTTGACAAATGGGCACCGGCGATGCCCAGGAACAGGCGGCGCGTATCATCGTCGCCCAGCCGAGACAGCGGCACACGCACCCATTCCAGGCCGGCGGGTGCCTGCTGGCTGCGGATTGACAGCAGGATTCTCGCGGCCTGTCCGAAGTGGGACAGGACACTCTCCATTCCAGCTGGGTCGGCATCACGCGGGGTTTCGGCATTGTCGAGGATCAGCAGGGTGGGTTGCTGGGCAAGTGCATGCACCAGGGGGCCGAGGATATGAGGGGAAGGCGGCATGCCCAGCGCCTCCGCCACCTTCAGCGCCGCGTCATGGCCGGTGGTCGCGCCCTCCAGCCGCACGAACAGACGGCGGGGCCAAGCGGTAGCGATGGCGGGGTCGTGGGCGATACGTTTGGTCAGGCCGGTCTTGCCGATGCCGCCCGTACCCATGACGCAGACATGGTGTCCGGACAGCAGGGCCTTGATCGCCGTGTCCAACTCCGGCACACGGCCCACGAAATGGGTGGGCGGTGGAGGCACGTTCAGGTCGGGTGCCGGAGGTGCCGGGGTGGGACTGGCGGCCGGTTTTGGTGGGGCGGCGGGGAGCAGGCTGTTCAGGAAAGCCGGAAGGTCCGTGTGGGATGGACCAAACGACAAGGGCAGCAGCTTTTTCCAGCCCTTAGCCCGCCATTTGGGCAGGTCGCTTTCCAGACACAGGAAGTAATGGAAATGCTCCGCCCCCAACAGCGTGCCGTCGAGCCATTCCAGCAAACGCGCGATGTTGGGATCATCCATGGTGCCGCCACAGCCGACAAAGATCAGCGAGTTTCCGGCGGCCAGGGCCTGCTGCAAGAAGGTCTGAAAGGGGCTGCGGACGATGTCTTGATACTTCGCGGAGCCCAGAACCACGCTGTCGGGACGGTCATAGTAGCCATGCAGATGCAGGATGCCGCGTTCTTCCCCTTGGAACAGGCGTGTGGCTTTATTGACCTCGCTGACCAGCACGGGCGAGACCTTGCAGGCAGTGGAAAGCAGCGAATCGTAATTTGTGGTCGCCAGCGGCAGGCCATGGCGATGCAGCGCGGCCAAAGCATCCTGCAGGGCCGTATCCCTTACCGTCAGGGAACCTACCGTCCGGCGCAGCCATTCGCTGAATGCCCCATCGCCCTTATCTTGACCGAAAGCATCGGCAACGGTTTCGGCGACGCCGATCAGCTTTTTGACGTTCTTAAGCTTCAGCGATTCCAGCTCAATATCCAACTGATCGGCATCGATCCGGCCCAAATCCGCCGCGCGGCGCAGGCCGTTTTCGATCAAACCCGTCCAGGTGGCGCATTCCACCTCTCGGCCTACGGCGGCTATGGTGGTGCCGGCACCAGCGATAATCATCGCCTTGCGCTTTGCGACCGCTTCTTTGAGATCATTCAGGATGGTCATGGGACCGGTTCTATCCAGGGGCGGGATGGACAAGCGGCGGACACGGGCACAGGGATATGGCACCCGCTTTGACAGCTTGGCCGGGCAGGATGGGGAGTTCAAGGGTGAAATGGGGCGGCGGGAAAGGGGCGAATTCTTCACCCATGGACGGCGGATGACACGGATACAGCCGTGCCGCTTTGGCCCCGCCGGGCCTGTGCGCCCTGTCAGCGGTGCCGGGTGAGGTGTCGGAGAAAGCCGTCAGGGCAGACAGTCCGCCCGTTCACGGTGCCGGTTGCCCGTCCGCCGGCCCGCAAAGCGTCCGGCTGCTGTTTCGCCACAGTTCCACGGCGGATGCACCCGGTGTCCATATGGCGAAGCAGATCGTGCGGTTGCCGTCGCGCAGGGCGGGGGCGGGCATTGAGCGCAGCTGTTCAAACCATCCGGGCGGGCGGCGGCGGTCGGCCAGAGCAGCCGATTTCGGGCCGACCGCGTCGATGACATCCTGTTCAGTCAGGCCCAACCCATCCGCCCCGCCCATGATACCGGCGGGTACCAGGAACAGGATCATATCCACGACCGGTGGAGATGCCGGCGATCCGATCATGACCCGCACGGTGGGAGCCCAACTGGGCCAAGGGCGGCCATCCCGGCCTGGCGCAGCCCGTTCCTGGATCAGCGCATGATGAAGATCACGAATGTCCGTATCCGGCACCTGCCCGATATCATGGATGAAGTTCGACAGAAGACGATGATCGAGGCCGACCAGGGCGATCACCGGCAGTTCCGTCTCATCACGGCAGCGCCCCCGTAACGGGCAACCGACATGGTCGATCGCAAGGGCCTTGTCGGCCTCCGCCTTCAACAGGGGACGCAATGTTGAATGGCGGGTGCCGCAAACAGGACAGACGACGGCAAGCGGACGCGTGTGGCCGGGCCAGGTGCCGGGAAGATGCCGACCACAGCCGCAGCGGACCCTGGGGTCGAACAGTTGCACCTGGCATCCCCGAAAGCCACACGCCCTCCGGCCTCCCCGTTCACGGAACAGCCGGATCAGCCGCGCGCCGTAAAGGGCCGGACCGACGCTGACCATCAGGACATACAGCCGGACCGCATCCCGGCGTGAAAGGCCCTGCCCGCCCCGATCCGCAGGTCCGGTTGGCGACAGCGCGACGGCGACCCCCCCCATAAGGACCGCCGCCAGCAGCAAGCCGACGGCAACCACCGCACCTGCCCCCATATCCCGCAGAATGCCCGCCAGCCAGGAACCCGGAACCGGCATCGCCAGTACCGCCATCAGGCAGACCGTTCCCACCAGCGCCGACAAAGCCGCCAGGGCGGTCAGGGTCAGGGCAAACAGGTCGAGGTGGAAAGCCAGGCTGGCACCGGTGACCTCACTATCGCTTTGCCCGGCGGTCCAATGTGGCGGCAGGGCCGCCAGCAGGCCATCCGACAAGCGGCGGCCCTTCTTGTTCCGGCCTGTCGCTCTGCTGCTCATCCACGTCCCTTCCCGGCCACCGCGACCACGCCGGGCCGTTCACCAAGGGGGGCCACCAGAGCCGCAACCTGCCTTGCGGCATCGTCGTCCAGCGGTCGGGACGCCGTGACGAACCGTCTGTCCGCCCAGGGCAGGGCCAGTAAGGCGTCCAGCGCGTCATCGGCATCAAGGGCCCTGCGGATCACCCCCTCCATCATCGCCGCGGCGATGGGGCCGGGGGAGCCGGCATGGCGCTGCCAGACATCCGTGTCCAGCATCAGCAGCCAAAGGCGCGGCAGGTTGCCGGTCGGCGGTAACTTCTCCCTCAGTTCCGCCAGCCATTGACGGGCAGGTCCGGGCGCCGCCGGTTCCAGACAGGCCGCAGCATTCACCGCCAGGACCAGATCATGCGCGCCCAAGGCCCGTAACACCGGAGAACCGGCCGCCGCTGCGCGACAGTCGGGGTCTGCCCGCCCCGGCGCATGAAGGCGGATCTCCATCCCCTGCGGCTGCTTGACCTGCAGACATAAGGGGCCATCCTTGCGCCGAAGGCCCCGCCCCAGGCGCAACTGGCTGGGCGACCAGGCGGCGACATCGTGCCAGGATGCCGGGGCTGCCCGCACCCCGGACGGCAGATGCAGCAAGGCGGCCAGGGTCGCCACCGCCTTATCGGCCGATGCAGGCTGATCCAGTGCCAGAATGGCGACGTTCCTGATCCCCGGCAGGGCCAACCGGTCAATTTTCAGCGAACAATCCGGCGGCGTGGTCAGCGGCGGCCCCCCAAAGCAGCCCTGGATCGGGCAGCGGTCCCTGTCCGGCGTGAACAATGAGGGGTCGTGCATCCAGATGCATAGCCCATCCGCCGCCGTAGTCCGGCAGTTGAGGCCGGCACTGGGACGAAGCCGTTCCAGAACCAGCGGCGACAGACAATGGGGGCAGGCAAAATGCCCCCGGATTTCCGGGGTTTCGATCATCACAGCGACGTCACCAGCCAGAGGATGCCCATCGGCCCATTGCCCCCCTCGCCATCTTCTGCGGAACTGTCGTCCCCCCGCCCGACGGAACCGGGGGTGATGACACCGGACCGTATCCGGCGAAGGGGGAGACCCGGATCGAACATGGCAACACGATCCGGCGCCGACAGAAGATCGGGAAGGGTCCGTTCCCGTAAGGCCCGCCAGCGACCAGCGGCACCGTCATAGGCGGTCAGCCGGTAGCTCCAGGCCGACCAGGGGCTGGCCGTCCAGAGCGGGACCGGCAGGCCATTCACGGGGAAACGCCGGGCCAGTATCTCCACCTCCTCCTCCAGCGGCACGCGGCCGCCCAGCAACAGGGCCGCCAGCCGCGCCTCTGCGAAGGTCAGGGGGAAAGGCAGGTCCGCCTGATGGGGAAAGCCCGCCCTGACGGCGCTGATCAGCATGTCCTGGTCACGAAAGCCACTGCCGCCATCCCGTTCCACGGCGCGCCGATAGCGATCCCCAGATAACAGCCCCTGCATATCCCCCATCGTCACGGCGAGCGGTCTGTTTCGCCTGATACCAAAGGCTTCCACCCACCGGTCATGGGGCCAGCGCCGCAGCGGCGATTGATCGGCCATGTCGCCGATTGAATGCCAGCCGGCCTCGGTGATGAAGGCCGCCCAAGGCGTCACGGGACCAGCATCCGGCATCATTGCTTCACCACAAACTGATCGGTGGCAAAGCGGATTTCGATGCGGCGGTTCCTGTCATGATCGCTGTCCGACGCTGCGTTCTTGACGACCAGCTCCGCCTCGCCGACGCCGATGGCGTAGATGCGCAGATCGTGGTTTTCCAGGCGCTGCCGTAACGTCGCGAAAGCCGGATCGTCCTTGATCGCTGCCTCCAGTTCCCGGCGGAAGGCATGGGCGCGCAGCGACGACAGACCCGGATTGTCCTTTGCGCCCTCGCAAGCCCCACTTTGAATAGGGCGGCTGTCCGTGTGTCCGAATATGTCGATCCGGTTGAACGCATTGCCGGAAAGCCGGGCGGCCATATCGGTGGCCAGGGTCTGGAAAAAGGCCCGGATTTGCTGCTCACTCAGGGGTTGCTTGGTTACAGGATCAAGAAAGACAGTGCTGCAAGCCTTGAACAGCAGCTGCTCCTGTTTCAGTTCCACGCGGTCCACAGCCGGTTCACAGACCCGGAGCCGGGCCAGGCTTTCACGCTGATCCCGCTCTACAGTCTCAACGAAGGCCGCGTCGGTCCCCGCCCCCGTCACAACTGCGTCGCGGTCCAGCGCGCAGAGCCCGACCAATGCCGGGGGGACAGCGGGCGGCGGAATGTCGGTCGGCGCTGCCTCCAGCACAGTCCGACAATCCCGTTGCATCCTTTCCCTGGATCGCGCCGTCAGGCTTTGCGTCTGGCGCAGCCACGCGGACAGTTCGCTGGCGGCGCGCGTCCGCCCGGCCGCATCCAGACGCCGGCATTCATTGTCGCGCAGGGAAGCGAGGCAGGTGGCGGCATGCCGGTCATAGATGGTCCTGCGCGCCGACAGGGATTGGAGTGACGCCCTGTCCAAGCCAGCCCCCGTCAACACCGCATCCAGGGCGGGCTGGCACAGACCGTTGAGAATCGCAGGCGTCATCCCGGTCGCGCCGGCAGGGGGAAGCGGCGGCGGGCCACAGCGTTTATCCAGGGCGGCACCGGCGAGCAAGGCACGGGTTTCCTTTGCCCATGCCGACAGGTCGGCAGCCGCCGTCTTTACCCCGCCGGGGTCCAGCGCCCTGCAGGCGGGTGGCGTAGACTGACGCACCCCATAAAGCAAAAACAACAACAGCAGCAGCAGGACGGGCCCCAGGACCGCCATGGCGACATCGGCAAAAGCGACATCGGTCGTCCACGAACGTCGGCGTTGCATCGGCCAGACCTCGTCAATTCGCTTTGAACAGGGGCGATACCGCCGATGGAATTCCGGCGGCAATCCGCACATTCAGCTCATGCAGTATCGCGGTCAGGCTTGCCGCGTCCTCACTGCCGTACAAGGCCCTGTCCAGCGCGCGCAGCGATTGGGACAGGGTGGTTAATGTCTGGTTGATCCGGTCAAGCGCCCCCGCCAGATCGGCATTGCGATTGCCAAAATGGGATGCCAGCTGCCGCGCCGTATCCTGATTCTCGACCTGCCCCTGGCGGACAGTCTGTTCGAACGAGGTCATTGTCTGCGCCAGTGCGGACTGAACATCCCGCGTCTGCTGCAAGCCAGTGGCCAGGGTGTTGACCGCCTCGCCGTAGCGGTCCAGCCCGGTGTAAAGTTTGCCCGTGGCCGTGGTCAGGGTGCCCGCGAAAGTATCCGCGGCAGCGGTGAAGGAATGGCGCAGGCTCTCCTCCTGCTGCGCCAGGAGCGTCGTCGTCTGTTCGCTCAGTTCCCGCAACTGGCCAACCATCTCGGTCCCGGCCTTCGCAAGGGTCTCCTGCAAAGCGACCATCTGCGTCGCACTGGAACTGATGGAAGTCGCGGCATGATGCGCGTTGGTGGAGAAGATCTCCGTCGTCTCCCGCCATCGGGCCGTCGTCTGGTCCCAGTCGGTTTTCAATGCAGAAAAAGCCTTCTGCAATCCCTGTGTGAGATCATCAGAGGCCTTCACCGACGCGGAAAGTTCCGCAGCGGCGGCAAGCAGGGCGCCGGCAATCCCCTCCGTGCGGTTGATCAGACTGCCGATGCCGCCGGCCAGGTGTTTCAGTTCCGTCGTCTGCTTTTCCAGCAGTCGTTTCACAGAGGGCGCAATGTCCACGGTACCCGCCGTCGCCCCGATCGACAGAGCGGACGGCAGGCGCCGATTGATATGGAGCGACAGAGATTTGACGGTTTCGTCGAACGCATCATCGGCAAGGTCGACAAGGAAACGGCCAAACAGATAAGCGACATAGGCGACCAGACTGGACCCGAACGCCACCTTGAAGCCATTCAGGATCTGCGGAATGTCGTTCTTGTCGAGCGTGGCACCGCTACCCAACGACAAGATCAACTGGATAAAGCGTTCATTGCCCAGGAACAGAATCAAGCCGTAGAATGTGCCGATGATCCCGATGAAAAGCAGGGTATTGACGAAGGCCACGTCCAGTGCCCGCAGCCAGGGACTGATACCGGCCCCAGTCGGATTCCGCCGAATCGCGTCCGCCAGTTCCTGCGGTTCGTCACCGCTGACCCTCACGACCGCCTGCACATCCGTCGCCTGATCGGCCAGGGGCCGGGCGGCCCGGCCGCATTCTCTGATGCGGTCTGCCGTACCATCCAACAGATCAACCAGACCGTCACGATGACGACCGCCCGCGACGAATTCCTGCCGCAGCCTTGCAAGAGTACTGTCCGGCAGCGCGTCCCACAGGACCCTCTGAACCCGCGCATAGACCCTGATCTCTCGGCAGGTCAATACGGCGACCGCCAGCAGAAAGCCCAGGGTAACCCCGGCAAACGCTAGGGTCTGTCCCGTGATCTTCATCAACGGAACAATAGCAGCAGATATCACAAGCCCAATGACAGCAATAGGGAGAGACCATCTGGTATGAACGGGCGACACACCCGTTGAATGCACTTGTGTTCCAATATTACTCTCAATTTTATCACCACTTTGACTCATGGATATCACCGAAGCATAGTGTATGATTTGGCAAACTTAGCCAATTTTAACCAGCCTCTAGCCGGTAGCGAGAATTTTCCGCTTTAGTCTCACTTGACTTTGTGTATCGATATACCGGCAATTATGGGATGTCTGTAGGAAAAGTTTTGAATCCAATGTCAAATTCAAATTTTTTAGATAAAATAGCATATGCCCTTTGCATGCCTGGAGGAGCTGGCGGCAGACGCGCCCGGCTGGCTGGCTGTGTGGTTGCACTTTCCATGCTGACGGGCTGCCCGAAGCCGCCACCGGCCTGCCTTCCAGACGCCCGGCTGGCGGGGGCCGAGATGCCGGCCACGCCCGGTCCTGCACCATCCGTGCATGGACAACTGACGGCTCCCGTCCATCTCTATCTGGATTCGTCGCTGAGCATGGCTGGGTACGCGGCGGCGCAGCCGAATGGCGGTGGTGCCGTTTTCCAGGATTTGATGCATGACGTTCTGCCCAACATGCTTTTCGGAAGCGGGCGTAAAGCGGCGTTGAGCGCCTTTGGCACCGAGATTGCGCCGGCCGACCGCCAGTTGCTGTCCCAGGCCAGAGACCCGCAATATTTCACGACCAACCCTTTGCGCCTGGATGGCCGGATCGTCGATCCCCTGCAGAGGGCGCTGGAGGCACCGAAGGAATCGCTGACGGTCATTCTGACCGATCTTTTCCTTAGCGGCACTGACATGCCCGAAACGGGTGCCAGCCCCCTTCGCCGCCCCTTGGGCCGGCTGCTGCGGGATGGGCGTTCCGTCGGCATCATCGGCATCATGGCACCTTACAAGGGCCGCATCCATGATCTGCCCTTGTCACCGACCAGCGTTAATTATGAGGGTGTGCGACCGCTTTTCATGCTTGTTGTGGGGCCACGCGATCAGGTCCAGGCGTTTCATGCGGAACTGCACCGGGACTTCCTAAGCGAATTGCCCGCCGAGAAGCAGCTGTTCATGCTGTTCTCCGACGCCGCGTCGGCATTGTTCGCGCAGCCGGACTGGAGCGCCAAAGCCAGCGGCCCTGGCGTCACGCCCAACCCACAGATGCTGGCTATTGGGCTGCCGTCCACGGTACCGGTCGTCAACCTGCTCCCGTCGCAGGGAGCGACCGCCATCACCCTGCCGGTCAAAATACACCAGCCGAGCGTGGTGGGACAGCCGCGACTGTCCGGGATCGATCTCCGGCAGACCGTCTATGCCTATCAGGAGCGGCATGACTGCGCCACCTCCTGGACCCAGCTGACATTCCCAACCCTGCTGGCCGCCCTTTCGGATATGCCCGGTTCTCCGGCTCCTGTATCGGCCCGGCAGCTTGAGATTTTCGGCGATGCGGATGCGCTGCGTAAGTTTCCTGGCGACCGGCCGCTTGTCCTGCGGCTGGACGTCGTGGGAACGGCCGTCGATCCCAAAGTGGGCCTCAATGAGGCCCTGAAGGGCTGGAGCGTCAATATGGCCGGCTCCGTGCAGTTGGCGAAGGAGGCTTCATCAAAGCACCCCCCTCCGGTCTTTCCCGCCCTGCAACTTGAACGGCTGGTCAATGCCCTGGCCGATGCCAGCAGCGAGGGTTTCCAGCCTGTCCCCCTGACAACCATCCAGATCGTCTTTCGGCGTGAGTGAGCGGGTATCATGACGAAGAAACGCGTACTCCATCTCTTCATCCTTCCGGTACTGGCCATCGGCGTAGGGGTCGTGCTGACACTGCTTGCCGCAATGTTGATCGCCCTGACGCTGGGGGCACAGGGGATAGAAGCCCTGGCGGACCTGTCCGTGCTGAACCTGCGGGGCCTGGATATCTTCGGTGCCGGGCCGATCCTGCGGCTGTTCCTCAACAGCGTCATCTATATATCCGGCGGGGTCGCGATCCTGGGCAGCTTGGTCTGGCTTTTCCTGACCGGCCTTTATCACCCGGCCATCCCGGCGGCGCTGAACAAGGCGTCGGTATGGTGGTGGGTCATCCTGGCATTGTCCGGGATGGCGACCGTCGGTATCGCCTTCTGGATATGGACGGTGGAACCAACGGTGCGCCGTGACCTGAACCTGCTGATCATCGGCCCCGCTTTGCTGGGCACCTTGCTGCTCTACTGGCTGCTCACCTTCCTGTTCACCCGCGCCGCTTTGGCCGGTCAGCTGCCGCTGGCCGGTCTTCTGCCGACCCGTTGGAGGAAATGGTAATGTCGTCCTGCTTCCTGCTTGGCATTGGCGGTACGGGGAGCCGGTGCATCGAGGCGTCGATCCATCTGGCTGCGGCTGGACTGGGTCCCCGCAACCTTTGGGTCGGCCAGGTCGATCCCGACAGCGCCAACGGCAATCTGGATCGCACGCAACAGCTGCTGGAGAACTATCTCGCATTGCAGACTGTGTTGCGCGATGACCCAAAACACAGTCTTCATGCCGAAGATAGCCTGTTCGCTACACATATTGAATCGGCCACACCGCAATTCAGCTGGTCGCCGGTCAGGTCTGCACCCAATCTTTACACGCTGTTTCAGCGTTCACTGATGCAGGGCACGGAAGCGACGATGTTCGACGCCCTGTTCTCCCCCACCCATGAACAGCGCATGGACCTGTCTGTGGGTTTCCGGGGGCGGCCCGCCCTTGGTTCCGCGGCGATGGCGGCGGCCGCGCGCCCGGACGATGTCTTCTGGAGAAACCTGCTCACGGCGCGCGACCGGCTGCGGGCAGGCCATCCGGTGCGGATATTCCTGGTCGGATCAATCTTCGGCGGCACCGGGGCCGGCGGGCTTCCGACGCTGGCCCGCATGCTGCGTCGGCACCTGAGCGACGCTGGCAACCAAAGGAAGTTGCATATCGGCGCCGCCCTGATGCTTCCCTATTTTACCTTTCCAGACGAGCGGGAAGAGGCGTCGCAACCGGCAGCAAAGTCTGCGGCCTTCCTGGAACAGACGCGCGGTGCCTTGCGATATTACCACCACCTGACGCGGACCGAGCCGACGCTGTTCGACGGGCTGACGGTGCTTGGCTGGCCGCAGCTGATCAAGATCGACAAATATGCCATCGGTCGCAAGGATCAGTCGAACCCGCCCCTGGCACCGGAACTGCTGGCGGCCCTGGCAGCTTTCCGTTTCTTCCACAGCCCCCCCGAAGAACCCGGTGTCGGGCTGCTGAGCGTGTTGCCGGACAAGGGACTGGGCTGGAGCAACCTGCCGGGCATGGGCGTGGAAACCAAGCAGACACCCAAGCGCGCCCTGGGGCAGCTCGCCCGGTTCGCCTTTCTAATGCGCAATGTCTATGGCCCACAGCTGGGCCGGACCAGTTTCAAACAGGTCCAGGACCAGTTCTGGTTCCGCCGCATGGTACAGGAGGCCGGCGTCAGTCCGGAGAACGATCTTGACAATCGGATGCTGGAACGCCTGACCCGCTACAGCACCGAGATGCTGCGCTGGTCGGCAACCATCCAGACCATGTCCAGCAAAGAACAGTTGCCGATCAGGTTGTTCGACCTGGAGAGCATCACCTCGACAACGCTGGCACCCGACGGGCTTTACCCGATCACCGACAGCAGCATCGATCTGGGCACAATCTTCGACGGCCTGGTCCAGGACGCAGAAGGCCAGCAATCCATGTCGGACGTGTTGGAGGACCTTGCGACCGGCCCTGCCCGGCGCGACGTCAAGGGCTGGGGCCGCGTGATCGGCGCTGTCCACCATGCTTGCCGTTTTCAACCCGCCGGCCGCGACGCGGCGGACGCCTGACGCGGAGCCATTGCCATGACCTCCTCCATGCTGCTGCTGCCCCCCGGCACCTACGATATCACCGCGTCCGGACCGGGTGACTGGGTTCACCATGCCGGCTTTGAGACGTTGAAGAAACTGGCGGACGGGCTGTCAGCCGAGGAACCGACCCACCCCGTCTTCGCCGATCTGGTATCCATTCCCGATGTCTGGGCGCAGATACATCTGGTCGAGTCCGCGCTGCGGGACAAAAAACACTCACTGCATGCCCGCGTCGTCAATGAATGGCGCGGTCTGCTGGGCCTGATGGCTCTGACCAGCCAACGGACCTTGCCGGTCAGCATTGAGCCGCTGGATATCAAGGCCCTTAAGCCGTCAGACCCCGCAGGTCCGCAATCGGCCCCCTCCTTCGGTGCTGTGCTGCATGCCTTGTTGCCACAGAGCGCGGTGGCAAACGACGCCAATTGGGACAATCTGGCCCTGATCCTCTATCGCAAGCGTCCGATCGGCCTGCTGGTCCCCAATACGCTGGTCTGCCCGATCCGCGACTATGCCGGTGCATTGGACGAGGCCATCATTTTCCGCGACGGTGGCCGCCTGACCGATCCCTGCGCCTCGGCAGCGCTGGTACCGGAAGATTTCCAGGTCATTCACCGGCTGCTCGGCAGTCTCATGTACAATCTCAAACAGACGGTTGGGGATGATGCGCTGAAAAGCGAGATTGTCGAGCGGCTGAATGAGTTTGATGATGCCTGCTGCCGCCGTGGAGGCGAGGAAGTTGGCCATGAACGCGTTGGTCAGGAAGCACTGGAGCTGCCACCGCTGAGCAAAGTGTTCGCTGCCTTCCGGACCCTGAACAATATTTCCGGGTCGGGGGAATTTGGGGCGCTGTTGCCGCCACGTCCGGAATTTTCAGGTCTTCTGAACGGTGCCATCCTGATTGATCCGGCATTGCCAAACGCGATTGGCGGCACGGCGGAAACCATTCGCATCTGGGATCGCTTCACCCTGAGCCAATGGCTCAATCAACCGGAACTGCACGGGACAATTCGCAAAGCCGCCGCCGCCAGCGGCTACCTGATCCTGACTGCGGACGAATTGTTCACCGCGACCCTGTGCCAGTTGGAACGCGACACCGTCAAGGCCCATCCCAAATCCGGACAGAACCTGGTGCTGCCGTTCAATGCGGTTGCGTTGATGTTCCTTTCACCC
This sequence comes from Niveispirillum sp. CC-CTL257, assembly GCF_059489915.1. Taxonomy (NCBI): domain Bacteria; kingdom Pseudomonadati; phylum Pseudomonadota; class Alphaproteobacteria; order Rhodospirillales; family Azospirillaceae; genus Niveispirillum; species Niveispirillum sp. CC-CTL257. Next base: position 493,752 of record NZ_JCAJXE010000001.1, on the reverse strand, counting down.
GGTACGCTGGCCGCGTCGGTCACGGCTGACCGAGGCAGCATCAACACCGTCGCAGTGTCCCTGAAGCTGATGGTCAAGGTGGCTTCCGGCGGCACAGAAGAGCTGACCTTGCGCCGGTCCTATTCCCTGACCGAAGGCACGATGGTGAAGACCATCAACAGCACGCGTCTTGTCGCCTGGCCCAACTTCACCCGGCCGGACTGGACGCGGCACCTGCTCTACCATTCGGGGAACAGCAGTGTGGATGTGTACCCGCAGGCATGCTTTACGGTGAAGACCGCGAACCAAGCCCTGGCGGGAATGGACCCCACGCAGATCAGCGCCAACCTTCGGGACCTGGAAAACACCCTTGCCAGCACCCTGGACGCCAGCCGTTTCCCGGACGACATGGCGCGTTTCAACCGCGGGGGCATGATCAAACTGCCCGACCCTGTCGAGGCTGCCATCTGCACCTATGGCGAAGACCGCGTGCCGGTGGGTCTGATCCTGTTCCCGGCATTGAGGGCTGTGGACGCACTTGACCTTCCAGTGCAGGTCGGGATCGACTTCGGCACCACAAATACGATTGTCTATGCGAAGTTCCACGAACAGGCCCCCGCCGAATTGAAGTTCGAGGACCGGCACGTTACCCCCTATGTCGAGAAGCTGTCGGAGGATGACCAATCCATCATCGGGATGGAGTTCCTTCCGACCTACAAACCAACCGTGCCGTTCATGACCCTTCTGCGGCAGCGGAATCTGGCGGATATGCAGAGAGTGCGGGAAGTCATCCTGACAGACCGCATCTTCTATCTGTTCGATGTCAAACGCCCGATCGGCGAACTGGCGCTGGAACAGGCCCCCAACCGGACGGGTGCGACCGATCATTCCATTCGGGTGGATCTGAAATGGGGCAAGGATCGTTCGGAGGATATCCGGCTGTTCCTGACACAGGTCGCCCTGCAGACCCTGGCGGAGGTTGCGTTTGCCGGCGGCAGCATCACCGGGGTCAACTGGCATATTTCCTATCCGCTGGCCTTCAGCGCGCAACATCGGGAAGCCTTCGAAGGCCTGATGCAACGGGCCGTCAGGTCGGCCCTGGACAGCCAGGTGCAGCAAAAGGAAATGGAGCCATCGGTCACGGAATCCCTGGCCGCCGCCTATTACTTCGCCAGCCCCGCCGCAAACAGGGCGAATGCGCATTTCTCCGAGACTGTCATTACAGTCGATATCGGTGGCGGAACCACCGATATCTCCCTATGGCAGGAGAAGAAGCTGGTCTGGCAGGGCTCGCTGATGCTGGCGGGGCGGAACCTGTTGATTGATTTCCTGCTGAACGATCTGAAGCGTGGTCAGCAGACGGGAACGCTCACGGACAGCGTCTTTACGGCCATGGCCCGCAACAACCCGGAAATCAAAGCAATATCCAACAGCATCGTGGATTACATCAAAATCGGCGGCGTAAAGATTACCGCTGGATTGGAGATGTTCGTCAATCACCCCGAATTCTCCAGGGCGTTTGAAAATCCATTGGCCGACTATATCGACAATAAGGGCTTCCAGCGGTTGATGGCCATATCGGAGCTGTCGCTTGCGGGCATTCTTCAGTATGTCGCCGGCATGGCCCGCGTGCTGACCACGGAAGGAAAGTTCAAGAACGACAGCCATTCCACCTTCATATGCCTGGGTGGTCGCGGCAGCCTGTTGTTCAAGACGGCGATTGGACGCCATCAACTGTCCCGGATCGGCACCATGTTCCAGAAACAAGCCGGCCTGACACGACCCGTGAACTTCATCTTCAGCGAAAAGCCAAAGGAAGAGGTGGCATGTGGCCTGCTGTACGCCGATGGGGTGAAGCACATGCTGACCATAGACCCATCGTCTGTCACGCGTGACTTCATCGTTGGCGAGCAGGTCATTGTCGGCGACAGGGTCATGGACCCGGGAACCAAAATGGACTGTCTTCCGACCATGGATGTCTGGCGCGTGGACGGCAACAAAGAGCTTGAAAGCTTTGTCAAGCAAGCCGCGTTTAATCTTCAGCGCACCATCGACCTGACGCCTCTGCTTTGGAACAAGATCAGAGACGCCGTCAACAACGACCTCAGTAATCGGTACGCCAATCGAAAGGCTGAGGTAGAGGGGACCAAGATCGGGGATGGCGGGTCGGAGGGGCTGCAGCCCCCGTTCATCATCGGACTTCGGACGTTGATTGCCGAGATATCGGCCAACGGGATCGACCTTCCGCTGAAAGGATGAAGCCGATGTCCAGACAGCAGATGGGCAAGGCCGTCATAGCAACCTGCATCCTGTGTTTGCATAGCGCGGCTGCATGGGCGCAAGATGGCGGCGGAGAAATAACAGTCGACACGAACACTCTGATCGCCTTGGCGATTGTGTTCGGCCTGGTGGTGGTCATTCTGTGTTTTCTGCTGGCCTCAATCGTGATGCGCCTGTTGAGAATGACGGATCAGGCGAACTATTGGTGGCCATTGCTCTACCAAAAATTCGGGGACGGCAAGGAACCAGGAGAGCTAACGAAGGCTCTCACTGGTCTGCGTGAGCGCATCTTGGCTCTTGAGAACTCACCATCGGGGGCTGCCGACCATCAGGTACCGACGCGGCTTGCCGCACTGGAACAGGATGTACAGCAGCTTAAACGAAACAGACCGCCCGTATCCGACCCTCAACCATACGGGCAGAGTTCGGGGTCCCTCAAATTTGGGGCGTCCCCGCCGCCACCGCCGCCGCAAGCCTATCGGGGGGCTGGAACCGCAGCGCCAAGGACCTCGAAGCCCGTGTCGCCGCCGTCGGTGTTGATTGACGAGCATGCGGTGATGGCCCGCCATCGCCGGGTCATTATTGGCCGGGAAGATCGTGAACTGGTCTTCAAAGATTATGATGTAACCGGCCTGAACCTGATTGGGGACGGGATGGATATACGCGATGCCCGGCTTTGGCAGATCGTCTCCGCATCCGACCCGGTTTACGCCTGCGTGGTCCCCTCCTTGTCATTGGCCTATGACAAGGCATGGTTCGGCTTTGACGGCGGCTCCAAAGCCATCAACGGGTTGTCGGAGTGGTTTGATATCCAAGGGACGTCACAGCCATCAGCCTTCATCGAAACCGTCACACCGGCCATCGTCGATTACAGGGGTAGCGCGTTGGTCCTGATCCGACGGGGCAGCCTTCTGCTTCCCAACAGCTGAAGACAGAGCATCCCGGCACTTCCTGAAGCGCCGGTTCGCCGGGAAGCCTGCTTCAGACCGTCAGGAACTTGCGTACCTCCGTCTCCACCAGCCCGGCCTTGTCGCCCGCCATCACCACCTCCCCCCGGTCCATGACGGCATAGAGATCGGCCAGATCGCGGGCGAATTCGAAATATTGTTCGACCAGCACGATGGCCATGTCGCCCCGGTCGCGCAGCCAGGAGATGGCGCGGCCGATATCCTTGATGATTGAAGGCTGGATGCCTTCCGTCGGTTCATCCAGCAGCAGCAGGCGCGGGCGGGTGACGAGCGCGCGGCCGATGGCCAGCTGCTGCTGCTGCCCGCCTGACAGATCACCACCGCGCCGCGACAACATGGATTTCAGCACGGGGAACAGCTCAAAGATTTCGTCCGGAATAAAGCGTTGACGCCGGGGCAGCGGGGCGAAGCCGGTCTCCAGATTCTCCTTCACCGTCAGCAGGGGGAAAATCTCCCGCCCCTGCGGCACATAGGCGATGCCGCGCCGCGCCCGGTCTTCGGTGGCAAGTCTGGAGATATCCGCCCCTTCCCAAGTGATGGAGCCGCCGCTGAGGGGCCGGTGGCCGATGATGGCGCGCAGCGTGGAGGATTTGCCGACGCCGTTGCGGCCCATCAGGCAGGTGACCTTGCCCGGCTGTGCCGCGACGCTGACGCCGCGCAGGGCCTGGGCCGCACCATAATGCAGGTTGATGTCATTGACGTTCAGCATGTCTCACCGCCCCAGATAGACTTCGATCACGCGCGGATCGGCGCTGACATGGTCCAGCGACCCGTCGGAGAGGACGGAGCCTTCATGCAGGACCGTCACCTTCACATCCAGATCGCGCACGAACGTCATGTCATGTTCGACCACGACGACGGAGCGGGTCTGCGCAATCTCCCGCAGCAGGCGCGCCGTCTCCGCCGTTTCGGCATCGGTCATGCCGGCCACCGGTTCATCGACCAGCAGCAGTTTCGGTTCCTGGGCCAGCAGCATGCCAATCTCCAGCCATTGTTTCTGACCATGGCTCAGCGATCCGGCCAGGACATGGCGGCGGGCGGACAGGCGGATCGTATCCAGGATGGAAAGGATACGGTCGTCATCGGCACCATCGCGATGGAACAGGCTGGCGAACGGTCCCCGTTTTCCGGCCAGGGCCAGGTCGAGATTGTCCCAGACCGTATGGCTTTCAAATACGGTCGGCTTCTGGAATTTGCGGCCAATTCCCAAGGTGGCGATATCGGCCTCATCCATTTCCGTCAGGTCGGTGTCGCCATCGAACAGAATGGTGCCCTTGTCCGGCTTGGTCTTGCCGGTGATGACATCCATCATCGTGGTCTTGCCGGCACCGTTGGGGCCGATGATGGCGCGCATTTCACCCGGCATGATGATCAGTGACAGGTTGTTCAGCGCGCGGAACCCGTCAAAGCTGACAGAGACGCCATCCAGGTAAAGCTGGGTATGCTGCGGATCGGGTCTGGTGGACATCATTGCCCCTCCGTCACGGGCTGGGTGGTGATGGATGCCGCCTGCTTTTCGCGCCGACGGGTCCAGTAGCCGGTCCACAGGCCGACAATGCCGCGCGGCAGGAACAGGGTGACGGCGATGAACAGGCCGCCCAGCGCGAACAACCACACTTCCGGCAGGGCGTTGGTCAGCAGGGTCTTGCCGAAATTCACCAGCACGGCACCGATGACCGACCCGATCAGGGTGCCGCGCCCGCCGACCGCCACCCAAATCACGGCCTCAATCGAGTTGGCGGGGCTGAATTCGCCGGGATTGATGATCCCGACCTGCGGCACATACAGCGCCCCCGCCACGCCTGCCATGCAGGCCGAGGTGACAAAGACCAGCAACTTATACTGTTCCACGCGGTAGCCCAGAAAGCGCGTCCGGCTTTCGGCATCACGGATGGCGACCAGCACGCGGCCCAGCTTTGACCGCACGATCCAGCGGCAGAGGATGAAACCCAGCGCCAGGGCAATGGCAGAGGCCGCGAACAGGGCGCTGCGCGTGCCATCGGCCTGGATGGACGCCCCCAGGATATCCTTGAAATCGGTCAGGCCGTTATTGCCGCCAAAACCCATGTCATTGCGGAAAAAGGCCAGCAGCAGGGCGAAGGCCATGGCCTGGGTGATGATCGACAGGTAGACGCCCGTCACCCGGCTGCGAAAGGCCAACCAGCCCAGCAGGCCCGCCAGCAGACCCGGCACCAGCAGCACCATGATCGCGGCAAACCAGAACTGGTCAAAGCCCAGCCAGTACCAAGGCAATTCCTGCCAGTTCAGGAACACCATGAAATCGGGCAGGGTCGGGTGACCATACATGCCGCGCGGCCCGATCTGCCGCATCAGATACATGCCCATGGCGTAGCCGCCCAGCGCGAAGAACGCGCCATGGCCCAAAGACAGGATACCGCAATAGCCCCAGACCAGATCCACCGACAGGGCCAGTAGCGCGTAGCAGAGATATTTGCCCATCAGCGCCACCAGATGCGGGGGCACATGGAACGGGCTGTCCGCCGGCACAACCAAGTTCAGGACCGGGATCAGGATGGCCAGACCCAGCGCCACCGCCCCGAAGGCCAGGCCCGCGCGGTCCAGGCGCGGCAACAGAATTCCGCCTTGCATGGGCGTCCCCTCAATGTTCGATGGCGCGGCCCTTCAGGGCGAAAAGGCCCCGCGGACGCGCCTGGATGAACAGGATGATGCCGACCAGCACCAGGATCTTGCCCAGTACCGCGCCTGCCAGCGGTTCCAGCAGCTTGTTGACAATGCCCAGCGACAGGGCACCGACCAGCGTGCCCCACAGGTTGCCGACGCCGCCGAAGATCACGATCATGAAACTGTCGATGATGTAGCCCTGGCCCAGATTGGGGCTGACATTGTCGATCTGTGACAGGGCCACGCCCGCCAGCCCGGCAATGCCGGAACCCAGGCCGAAAGTCAGCGCATCAACGCGCGCGGTGCGGATGCCCATGGCCCGCGCCATGGCCCGGTTCTGGGTCACGGCGCGCATCTGCAATCCCAACGGCGTGCGGCGCAGCAGCAGCATCAGGGCCGCGAAGACCAGCAGGCCAAACAGGAAAATCCACATGCGGCCATAGGTGATGGTGATTTCGCCGACCTGGAACGCGCCGGCCATCCAGTCGGGGTTCCCCACCTCCATATTGGTGGGGCCGAACAGCGACCGCACCGCCTGCTGCAACACCAGCGACAGGCCCCAGGTGGCCAGCAGGGTTTCCAGCGGGCGGCCATAGAGGAAGCGGATGATGCCACGTTCGATCAGGATGCCGACCCCGCCCGCCACGATGAAGGCCAGCGGCAATGCGATCAGCAGCGACCAGTCGAACAGGCCCGGCGCATGGGCGCGGATCAGGTCCTGTACGACATAGGTCGTGTAGGCGCCCAGCATCACCATCTCCCCATGCGCCATGTTGATGACGCCCATCACGCCGAAGGTGACGGCCAGACCGATGGCGGCCAGCAGCAGGACGGAGCCGAGCGACATGCCGTAGATGATGTTCTGTGCCGCTGCCGCCCAGGCCAGCTTGTTCTCAATCAGGCGCACGGCCTCCGTCGCGGCCTTGGCAACCGCCGGTTCGGTGCTGCCGGTCAGGGGGTTCAGCAGGGCCAGGGCCGCCTGCCCGCCCTTGTCGGCGATGGTGGCGATGGCCGCCAGCCGGTCATCGGTGCCCAGATTGTCATCGGCCAGCAGGATGGCGGCACGCGCCTGTTGCAGGCTGCGCTTCACCTTGGCGTCCTGTTCGTGGGCCAGGGCCGCCTCCAGCAGGGGCAGGACGGCGGCGTCACGACTGACAAAAACGGCTTCGGCCGCCGTGCGGCGGACGGCGGCATCGGGGCTGCGCAGGGTGAGCGCGCCCAGGGTGGCGCCGATGGCCCGACGCAGGCGGTTATTGACCCGGATCAGCTCCAATTCGCCCGCCGGCACGCTGCCCAGCGCTTCCCCGGATAGCGGATCGGTCAGGGTGATGCTGTCGCCATCCTCCCGCCCGATCAGCACCTTGTCGTCCGACAGGCGACGGTAAAGCTGCCCACCCTCCAGCGCCTTCAGCGCCGGTACGATGGCGGGGTCGCCCGTCTCGGTCAGGGCCGTCAGCGCCTGTTCCTTGGCCGCGTAATCATCGGTCGCCAACGCATCGATCAGGGGACCCGTCGCCTGTGCCCAGACCAGCGGCGTGACCAGCAGGGACAGCAGCAGAAGCAGCATTCGCATGGGGTGGCCTCTTGGTGTGTGCGAGAGGAGCGTAGAGCGGATTAGGCGCAGCCGTAATCCGCGGCCCCCGGCGACGGGATCTCCGCGGATTACGCTTCGCTAATCCGCGCTACTTCGCCCCGCACTTGCCCGTGGCGGTGTTGAAGTTGCCGCAGGACAGGGGCTTGCGCCAATCGGCGATCAGGTCCTTGCTGTCGGGTAGATAGTCGGACCATTCGTCGCCGGCCACGAGGCCCGGCGTCTTCCACACGGTTTCAAACTGCCCATCGGCCTGTACCTCGCCGATCAGGACGGGCTTGGTGATGTGGTGGTTGGGCAGCATGGCGGAATAGCCACCCGACAGGTTGGGGACAGCCACGCCCACCATGGCGTCGATCACCTTATCGGGATCGGTGGTGCCGGCCTTCTCCACCGCCTGCACCCACATGTTGAAGCCAATGAAATGCGCTTCCATCGGGTCGTTGGTGACGCGCTTGGGATTCTTGGTGAAGGTCTGCCACTTCTTGATGAAGTCGGTATTCACCGGCGTCTTCACGCTCTGGAAATAGTTCCAGGCGGCCAGATGGCCCTGCAATGGCTTGGTGTCGATGCCGGCCAATTCTTCCTCACCCACCGAAAAGGCGATGACGGGGATGTCGGTGGCCTTGATCCCCTGATTGGCCAGTTCCTTATAGAAGGGGACGTTGGCATCGCCATTGATGGTGGACACCACGGCGGTCTTCTTGCCGGCACTGCCGAACTTCTTGATATCCTTCACGATCGACTGCCAGTCGGCATGGCCGAAAGGCGTGTAGTTGATCATGATGTCTTCCGCCTTCACGCCCTTGGCCTTCAGATAGGCCTCCAGGATCTTGTTGGTGGTGCGCGGATAGACATAGTCGGTGCCGGCCAGAACCCAGCGCTGCACCCCTTCGCCGATCAGGTAATCCACGGCGGGCACGGCCTGCTGATTGGGGGCGGCACCGGTGTAGAAGACGTTGCGGCTGCTCTCCTCCCCCTCATACTGCACGGGGTAGAACAGGATGCCGTTCAGTTCCTCGAATACCGGCAGGACCGATTTGCGCGACACCGAGGTCCAGCAGCCGAAGGTCGCCGAGACTTTCTGAACCGCCAGCAGTTCCCGCGCCTTTTCGGCGAAGAGCGGCCAGTTGCTGGCGGGGTCGACCACCACCGGTTCCAGCTTGCGGCCCAGGACGCCGCCCTTCTTGTTCTGCTCTTCGATCAGCATCAGCATGACGTCCTTCAAGGTCGTCTCGCTGATCGCCATGGTGCCCGAGAGCGAATGCAGGATGCCGACCTTGATCGGCGGTTTGTCAGCGGCCAGCGCCACCCCGGCGGTGCCCAGCATGAGGGCGGCACCAGTGATGGACAGGACAGCGGAACGCAGGAATTGACGACGCGACATGGGGTTATCTCCCGTCAGCAGAAATGGTTTTAGGGTAAGGTGCGCGTGACCGACACGGTCAGAACTGCAATTGCAGGCCGAGGGTGAAGCGGTCGCTGTCGGCGCCGGGGCCGGTGTCGATGGTGGAATATTCGGCGCTGATGCGGGCGGAATGGCCGCTGATCACATAGTTCACGCCGAAATCATATTGTTCGATGTCGAAGCGCGCGGCGTCGGGGTCAAAGGTTTGATAGCGCACGAAGGGTTGGAACTTGCCGATGCCGACCTTGGCCGGCAGCAGATAGGCGCCGCCGATCAACCACGCCTCCCCCGCCACGATGCCGCCGACATTGGCGGTGCCGGATGCCCCGCCGAAACCGGGGGCCACATCGGCCACGCCGTCCGTGTCATAGGAGTACCAGGCCCCTTCCAGGGTGACGGCCCCAGCATCGCCCAGGTTCTTTTCAAACAGGGCGTCGATGCTGACGGCGCCATAATCGCCGGGCCGGGCGGCGGTGCCCACGCCATCCTCTTGATAGGCACCGGCAATGGCCAGCGTCAGGACATCGGCGGAACCGTAATAGGTGCTGCTGGTGTAGTAGGCGGGGTTGTCTTCCACATCGAGGAAGTTGTAGGCCAGCCGCCCGGTGAACAGCATATTGTCGCCCTGGTTGCTGGCACCCCGGATACGGTTATGGCCCTTGAAGGCACCGGCGGCATAGGTCAGGCGCTTGTCCAGCAGCTTGCCCCAGACGGTCGCACCATCATCGCGGCCCGCGAATTTGGCCGGATATTGCGAGACGACACCGGGATAGGACCAGGCGTTGATGTAATAGGGGCCGTCCAGGTTGGCGCGGTCGCTGGGCGGCAGCATGCGGCCGACCCAGATGTTGAATTCATCGGAGAATTCAAAGCGGGCGTAACCGTCCAGCAGCTTCAGATTGCCGTCGCCGTCGCGTTCGGTGTTGAAGGTCGCCTTGATCGTGTCCGACAGGGAGCCGGAAACGAAGACGCGCACGCTGTCCAGATTGAATTCGTTGGAACGGTCATTGCCGCTGGGGGCGGCGTCTTCGGCGCTGGTATAGGAACCGCGCATGCCAAGCCCGATGGACAGCGATTTGCCATCCCCGAAACTTTGCGTGAAACCAGCCGAAGCCGGGGTCGCGGACAAGCCAGCCAGCATTAGCGCCAAGGCCGATACCGTCCTGCGCGCAGCCGCCGGCTGCGACGCAAACTTGCGTCCCATCATGAAGCACCCCCTGTTATGCGGAAAAATCCGTGGCCGGGCAGTCGCGGCCCATGGCCCTTGTTTGTGACGGGAAGGTTAATGTCTCGCAGGTGCGAAAACGAATACGTCAGACGACGTATGTCTGCGTATCCTGGACCCGGTTAGGGTGCTGGGCATGGGGTGGAGAGGGTTCCTAAAATGCGTCATCCCCGCGCAAGCGGGGACCCAGCGAGAGCAGCGATAGCTGCGACATGACTCATATCGGCGCTAACCGCGCCTGACGCTGGGTCCCCGCTTGCGCGGGGATGACGGGTGAGACGGGTGTGGAGGAAATAAGGGAGCGGGAATCGGATGGATTGCCAATGCTGAAATCGCTGCCCATCGTGCGTGTGCGGCGCCAGTATAACCGTTGGGTGTCCGACCAGACGGTGGAGGATTACGCCCTGCGCTTCACGGCTGACCGGGCGCGGCGCTGGTCGCCGTTCCGGGTGGGCAATACGGCCATGGGCGCCATCTCCTTTCTGGCGTGCGAGGCCATCGGGGCGTCGATCACCCTGGCCTATGGCTTCACGAATGCCATGGCGGCCATCGTCCTGGTGACGATGCTGGTGCTGGCGACGGGGCTGCCCATCGCGTACTACGCGGCGAAGTTCGGGGTGGATATGGATTTGCTGACCCGTGGTGGCGGGTTCGGCTATATCGGGTCCACCTTCACCTCCCTGATCTATGCGGGCTTTACCTTCATCCTGCTGGCCCTGGAAGCGGCCATCATGTCGGAGGCGCTGACCCTCTGTCTGGACATTCCCCTATGGCTGTCGCACATGATCAGCGCCCTGATCGTGCTGCCCATCGCTATCCATGGCATCCGCAAAATCAGCTGGATGCAGGTCTGGACACAGCCGGTCTGGCTAATCCTGCAATTGTCGCCCCTGGTCTTTGTCATCCTGGCCGAACCGGGGGAACTGTCGGGCTGGACCCGTCTGGCGGGCCTGCACGCGCCGGAGGGTGGGTTCTCGCTGCTGGCCTTCGGGCTGGCCACGTCCGTCCTGCTGTCGCTGCTGCCGCAGATCGGGGAGCAGGTGGATTATCTGCGCTTCCTGCCGGACCGCAAACGGGCGGGCAAGGTCGGTTGGTGGAGCGCCATGCTGATCGCCGGGCCGGGCTGGATTTTCATCGGCGGGGCCAAGCTGGTGGCGGGGTCCCTGCTGGGCTATGCCGCCACGCAGGCGGGCATGAGTGCGCTGGACGCCGCCACGCCGACGGCCATGTATCGCATGGTGTTTGAACGCATCGTGTCGTCGCCCGGCCTCGCCCTGACCCTGACGGTGATTTTCATTGTGGTCTGTCAGGCCAAGATCAATGTCACCAACGCCTATGCCGGTTCCATCGCCTGGTCCAATTTCTTCTCCCGCCTGACCCATTCGCATCCGGGCCGTGTCGTCTGGCTGGTCTTCAACGTCATGCTGGCGCTGATGTTGATGGAGATGGGCATTTTCGGGGTGATCGAGAGCATCCTGGGCATCTATGCCAATCTGGCGGTCGCCTGGGTGGGGGCACTGACGGCGGACCTTCTGGTCAATAAACGGATGGGGTGGAGCCCGCCCAGCATCGAATTCCGCCGCGCGCATCTCTATGACATCAACCCGGTCGGCGTCGGCGCCATGGGAATTTCGCTGCTGCTGTCGCTGTCGGCGTTTTTCGGGCTGCTGGGGGAGTTGGCGCGGGCGTTCGCACCCCTGCTGGGGCTTGTGTCGGCCTTTGTGGCGGCCCCGGTCATCGCCCGGGCCACCAAGGGCCGGTATTATATCGCGCGACAGCCGGATGTTCTGGCGACCGAGGGCGGCCTGATCCGCTGTTCGGTGTGCGAGAACATGTTTGAGCCGCCGGACATGTCGCACTGCCCGGCCTATGGCGCGCCCATCTGCTCGCTGTGCTGTTCGCTGGAAACGCGGTGCCATGACCGGTGCAAGGTGCGGGCGACGCTGGGTGAACAGCTTTCGGACATGGTGGGCAGCCAATTGCCGGCGGCACTTCGCCGCTGGCTGGGCAGCCGCATCGGGCGGTTTGCCGCCATCATGGCGCTGCTGACGGCGGGCATGGCCATGCTGCTGGCTCTGATCGGCACGCAATATGGGGCGATACCGGGCGTGTCGAAGGAGACGGTGCGCACCACCTTGCAGATCGTCTTTGCCGCCGCCCTGATCATCATGGGGCTGGCTGCCTGGGCCATCGTCCTGGCCCATGAAAGCCGGCGTCTGGCGGAGGAAGAGAGCGAGCGGCGCATGGCCCTGCTGCTGGACGAGATCGAGGCGCATGAACAGACCGACGCCGCCCTGCAAAAAGCCAAGGAGGCGGCAGAATCCGCCAATATCGCCAAGACCCGCTTCATCGCCGGCCTGTCCCATGAGGTGCGCACGCCGCTGAATTCCATCAATGGCTATGCCCAGCTGCTGGAACGCGGCGGCCTGCGGCAACCGGAAGACGCAGTGCGGGTGATCCGGCGCAGTGCCGAACATATCACCCGTCTGGTCGATGGGTTGATGGACATCTCCAAGATTGAGACGGGCACGGTACAGATCAGCCGGGACGTCGTGGACCTGCCGGCCTTTCTGGCGCAGTTGGCGGACATGTTCGGGCCGCAGGCGGCGGCCAAGGATGTGGCGTTTGAGTATCGGCCCGACCCAACCCTGCCGCGCTTTGTCCTGACGGATGAGAAACGCCTGGGCCAGATCCTGATGAACCTTCTGTCCAATGCCGTGAAATATACCGAGCGCGGGCAGGTGCGGTTCAGCGTGCGCCGGCGCGGAGAGACGGCGGAGTTCGAGGTGATGGATACCGGCATCGGCGTCGCGCCGGAGGACCGGGAACGGATTTTCCAGCCGTTCGACCGGGGTAACCTGCCCAGCCGCATGGACGCCATTCCCGGCACCGGCCTTGGCCTGACCATCACGCGCCTGCTGACCCATGTGCTGGGCGGCGAGTTGACCATGGACAGCCAGCCGGGGCGGGGCAGCAGCTTCAAGGTGCGCATGCTGCTGTCGGAGGTGCGGGCACCGGTGCAGGCGCGGCCCAGCCACCGGGTTCTAGGCTATCATGGTGACCGGCGCACCATCCTGCTGTGCGATGATGATGCGCAGCATCTGTCCATGATGCGGCAATTGCTGGAACCGCTGGGCTTTGACCTGATCTTTGCCAGCAATGGCGCGGAATGCCTGGACCTTGCCCCCCGGCACAATCCCGACCTGTTGATCCTGGACATCTCCATGCCCGGCCTGAATGGCTGGCAGGTGGCGCAGGCGTTGCGGGATGGCGGGATGGAGGATCTGCTGATCCTGCTTCTGTCGGCGGAAGCCCATGACCTGGCCGAACGCGGACGCGGGGCCGATCAGCCGCATGATGATTTCCTGGTGAAGCCGGTGGATATCGCCCAGCTTCTGGAACGGCTGGAGGTGCTGCTGGACCTGGACTGGCGGCGGGAGGAGCCGATGGCGGAGGCGGTACAGGCGGCCCCTGCCCTGTCGGCGGCGGAGATCGCAGGCCTGCTCAACCTGGCCAAGATCGGACATGCGCGGGGGATCGAACTGCTGCTGCGCGAGCTGCGGGCGGGATATCCGGGGCATGAGGGCTGGTTCGACCGACTGTCGCTTCTGGCCCAGGGGTTTGAGTATGAAAGGCTGGCAGAGGTGCTGGGCACCGCCGGAATGATGGGGGCGGAGCATGCGTGACGGAGCGCCGGCGGGGGATATGGTGCTGGTCGTCGATGATAATCGCGACGAGTTGAACATGCTGGTCGAGGCGCTGGAACGCGGCGGGTTCACGGCGCTGGCCGCCACGCGGGGGGAAGCAGCGCTGACCCTTCTGGAACGGGTGATGCCGTCGCTGGTGGTGATGGATGCCGTCATGCCGGGCATGGACGGTTTCACCACCTGTCAGCAGATCAAGCGCGATGCCCGCACGGCCCATCTGCCCGTCATCTTCATGACCGGCCTGACCGAAACCGCCCATGTCCTGCGCGGGCTGGAGGTCGGGGGCACCGATTATGTGACCAAGCCCGTCAATCTGGTCGAACTGCTGGCCCGTATCCGCGTGCATATCGCGACGGCACGCGCCGCCCATGGGGCGCGGCTGGCGCTGGATGCATCGGGTCGGCATCTGTTCGCCGTCAATCCGCAGGGGCATATCCTGTGGTCAACGCCACAGGCGGCCAGCCTGCTGTCGGCGGCGTTCGGGGACGGGGCCGTGCCGCCGGAACCGGTGCAGGCCCTGCTGCTGCGTGCCGTGGCCGGCGGATCGGACACGGAGACGGTGGAACCCCTGGCACCCGCCGCCGGGGTGGGTCCCGCACGTTATCTGCTGCCCACCGGGCCGGGGGAATATCTGTTCCAGCTGACCGCCGCCGGCCCGTCGGGCGAGGATATATTGCGCGCGCAGATCGACCTGACCCTGCGCGAGGTCGAAGTTCTGCGCTGGCTGATTCATGGCAAGACCAACCGGGAAATCAGCGAAATCCTGGGCATCAGCCCACGCACCGTGAACAAACACCTGGAACGCATCTTCGCCAAGATGGGCGTTGAAAACCGCGCGTCGGCAACGTCGCTGGCCATGCGGATCATGGCGGGCAAGGGGTGATGGCGCTAAAAGCCACTGGCAATCAGGTCTGCGATACGCACCATCATGCTGCGGCGTGGATCAAAGGGCAGATCCTGAAACCCGAAGCGATTGTAGAAGGCGCGGACATCATCATCCAACGGATGGGTGATGACGCCGATACAGCCGATATCCAGGGAAAATCGCACAGCGGTCTGCAAGGCGAAGCGCATCAGCGAAGCGGAATAGCCCCGTCCCTGGAACCGGATATCGACGGCCAACTGTCCCAACAGGATGGCGGGCAGCGGATCGGGATTGTTGCGTTGGGCAGGGCGGGGCAGAAACGCGCGTTCAATCTGTGCGGTGCTGAGGCTGACGAAGCCCGCGATCATGCCGCTGCCGGTGTCACAGACGACGTTTGTACGCGACGCCCCGCCCTCCTGGTTGCGCCAGGCGTGACGGCGGAACCATTGGTTCAGGGATGGACGACCACAGTCAAACCCGTCGCGATCATCGGACGCCAGCAGCGGGCGAGGGGGTGTCAGTCCTGCCATGCGGACTTGCCAGCCGCCAGCGCAGCAAGGGCCGGTATGGGCTTTCCCGGTTTCTGAACCCATTGTTCAAACCGTTCCCAATCGGCGGCGGGAATGGTCACGACACGCTGCTCCATAAGTTCCATTTCCGCAGCCTCCAGGGCCTTGCGGCGGACAAAGTCGCTAAGGTTCGTGCGGGCACTTTGTGCCGCAAGTTCCAGCAGTTCCCGTTCGCCGGGGGAGATGCGGACACTGATCGGTGGGTTGCTGACCGGCATCGGTTTGCGCTCCTCTTGATCGTATGACGATGTCATACGGCTGACTTAAGGGCAATACCCCCTCCCCCAATACGTCATCCTGCGTATATGGCGGTGCAGCATGGGTCCGCATACTGGCCTGACCGTTCGCAAGGGATCAGGCCGGACAATGAGCGAAAGTGTCATTACCCAATTCTGGACGATGCAGGACTGGCATCAGGCCTATCGCGCCGGGGCAAGACCGCAGGAACTGCTGTCCAATTTGCTGGGCGCCCTGTCCGTCGATGATCCCGCCTGGATCAGCCTGATCGGGGCAGACGCTTTGCAGGCGCGGATCGCGGCTTTGGACCCGTCGGCCCCGCTTTACGGCATTCCCTTTGCCGTGAAGGATAATATCGACGCCGCCGGCCTGCCCACCACTTGCGCCTGCCCGGATTTCGCCTATCAGCCGGATGTCAGCGCCGCCGCCGTGGCGCGGCTGGAGGCGGCGGGGGCCATTGTCATCGGTAAGACCAACCTGGATCAGTTCGCCACGGGGCTGGTGGGCACCCGGTCCCCCTATGGCACCGTGCCCAACGCCTTCAGCCCGGAGCATGTTTCCGGCGGGTCCAGTTCCGGGTCGGCATCGGTGGTGGCGCGCGGTCTGGTGCCGTTCGCGTTGGGTACCGATACGGCGGGGTCGGGCCGGGTGCCGGCAGGGCATAATAATCTGGTGGGGTTCAAGCCCACGCGGGGGCTGGTCTCCACACGCGGGCTGGTGCCGGCCTGCCGCACGCTGGACTGTATCACCATCATGGCCCTGTCGGTCGATGATGCGGCCAGCGTGATGGAGCGGATGCAGGGCTATGACGCGGCCGACGCCTATTCGCGCAAGGCCGGGGCACCCCCAACCGCCTGGCCGGCGCGGCCCGTGCTGGGTATTCCCAAGGCCCCCAACTGGTTTGGCGATGGGGTGGCAGAGGCGGCCTATCAGGCGTCTCTGGCCCGCCTGACCTCCCTGGGCGTGGAACTGCGCGCCATTGATTTTCAGCCTCTATGGGATGTGGCGGCGCTGCTTTATGACGGACCGTGGGTGGCCGAACGCTATGCCGCCATCGAAGGCGTGATGCGCGACCGGCCCGACACGGTGCATCCCGTCGTCCGTTCCATCATCGACAAAGCCCGCAACCTCACCGCCGCCGACGGGTTCAAGGCCGAATATCGGCGCATGGAGCTGGCGCGCCGGGTCGAGGGCCTGATGGCGGGCCTGGATGGGTTGCTGGTGCCCACGGCCCCGACCCTGCCCACCATTGCCGAGGTGATGGCGGACCCGGTGGGGGTGAACAGCCGCATGGGGCTGTATACCAATTTCGTGAACCTGCTGGACTGGTCGGCCATCGCATTGCCGGGCGCTGTGCGCAGCGATGGCCTGCCCGCTGGCATCACCCTGATTGCACCTGCCTGGAACGAGGCGCGGCTGATCGAGTTCGGGCGGCTGTGGCAGGCGGCCAGCCCGTGGAAGCGCGGGGCCAGCAGCCTGTCGCTGCCGCAGCCGGAAAAGATGGTGGATGGACGGCATGGGCATATCACGCTGGCGGTGGTCGGCGCGCATCTGTCGGGCATGCCGCTGAACGGGCAACTCACAGAGCGCGGTGCCGTGCTGCTGGAAAGCACCCTGACCTCTGCCGCCTATCGGCTTTACGCCCTGCCGGGCACGACACCGCCCAAGCCGGGGCTGGTGCGCACGGGTGAGGGGATGCCCATCGCGGTGGAACTGTGGGACATGCCGGTGGCCCATTACGGGTCCTTCGTGGCCCTGATCCCGCCGCCGTTGGGCATTGGCACCCTGGAACTGGTCGATGGGCGGCATGTGCAGGGTTTCCTGTGCGAGGCCTGGGCCACAAGCGACGCCGCCGACATTACCAGCCTGGGTGGTTGGCGCGCCTATATGCGTTTGCGCGCGCAGAACGCGGCCTGATCACGACAGCAGCGGTTGGCGGCAGCGACCGCTGCTGCCGGCCGGCGACTGCCGGCCCGCCGCCCATGCGGCGTGAGCCAAGCCGCCGGATGGCGGCGCCCGGCGACTGAGGGACTATTGGGAGAGACAATGATGTTCAAGACCGTCCTGATCGCCAATCGTGGTGAGATCGCCGTCCGTATCGCCGCCACCTTGCAGCGGATGGGCATCCGCTCCGTCGCCATCTATTCCGACGCCGATGCCGACAGCCTGCATGTGGCCGTGGCCGATATCGCCATCCCGCTGGGTGGGCAGACGCCGGCGGAAAGCTATCTGCGCGGTGACCGGATCATTGAGATCGCCAGGGAGACGGGGGCGGAGGCCATCATCCCTGGCTATGGCTTCCTGTCGGAGAATACCGAGTTCGCCGAACAATGCGCCGCCGCCGGCATCGCCTTTGTCGGCCCCACCCCGGACCAGATCCGCCGGTTCGGCCTGAAACACACCTCCCGCGAGATTGCCAAGGCGGCGGGTGTGCCCCTGACGCCCGGCACTGACCTGTTGAAGGATGTGGCAGAGGCCAAGGCGGCGGCGGCCGAGATCGGCTATCCCGTCATGCTGAAAAGCACGGCGGGCGGCGGCGGCATCGGGCTTCAGCGCTGCGCCGATGAAGGGGAACTGGTCGCCGCGTTCGACAGTGTGAAGCGTCTGGGCCAGTCCTTTTTCAAGGATGGCGGCGTCTTCATCGAACGGTTCGTGTCGGACGCGCGCCATGTCGAGGTTCAGATCTTCGGCGATGGTCGGGGCAATGTCGTGGCGCTGGGCGAACGGGATTGTTCGGTACAGCGCCGTAATCAAAAAGTGATCGAGGAAACGCCCGCCCCAGGATTGCCGCCCGACACCCGCCGCCGCCTTCTGGACGCCGCTGTGCGTCTGGGGCAGGCGGTGGGGTACGTGTCGGCGGGTACGGTGGAATTCATCTATGACGGCGCGCGCGACGCCTTCTATTTCCTGGAGGTGAATACGCGGCTGCAGGTCGAACATCCGGTAACGGAGGCGGTAACCGGCCTGGATCTGGTGGAATGGATGATCCGCATCGCCGCCGGTGACCCGCCCGATTTCGCCCGCGTACCGGAACCGCAGGGCGCGTCGATTGAGGTTCGGCTTTATGCCGAAAACCCGGTCCGCAATTTCGCGCCTTCGCCCGGCACCCTGACGGAGGTGTTCTTTCCCGAAGGCGTGCGCGTCGATGGCTGGGTTCGCACGGGCACGGAAGTATCGGCCAACTATGACCCGATGATCGCCAAGCTGATCGTGCATGGACCGGATCGGGAGGCGGCGCGGCTGAAGATGCTGGCGGCCCTGGACGCCACGCGCCTGCACGGCATTGCCACCAATCTGGATTATCTGCGCGGCATCCTGTCGGGCGAGACCTTCATCCAGGGGCGCATGTCCACGCGGTTCCTGGACAGCTATCACCATGTCTCCCCCTTGGTGGAGGTGGTGGAGGCCGGCACCTATACGACCGTGCAGGATTATCCGGGCCGGCACGGATATTGGGATATCGGCGTGCCGCCATCGGGGCCGATGGATGATTACGCCTTCCGTCTGGGCAACCGTATTGTCGGCAATGACGCGGCGGCGGCGGGCCTGGAATGTACGCTACAAGGCCCGACCCTGCGGTTTCATGGCGATGCCACCATCGCCCTGACCGGGGCCGCGATGCCGGCCCGCCTGGACGACACCGCCCTGCCCTTCTGGACGCCGATCAGCGTCAGGGCGGGACAGGTGCTGCGCCTGGGCCGGGCGGAAAGCGGGTGCCGCACCTATATCGCCATCCGCAACGGGTTGGATGTGCCCGACTATCTGGGCAGCAAATCCACCTTCGTCCTGGGGCAGTTTGGCGGCCATGCGGGCCGCACCCTGCGCGTGGGCGATGTACTGCCGGTCAGCCGTCCGGGGTCGCCCGCCTGCACCACCCCAGCCCCCGTCCTGGAGCCGGTGCCGGTACCGTCATCACTGATCCCGACCTATGGCAAACATTGGGATATCGCGGTGCTGTATGGGCCGCATGGTGCGCCGGATTTCTTCAAGTCCGAGGCCATGGCGACCTTCTTCGACAGCGATTACCGCGTGCATCACAATTCCAACCGGCTGGGCGTGCGGCTGGTGGGGCCGAAGCCGGAATGGACGCGCAGCGATGGCGGCGAGGCCGGGCTGCACCCGTCCAACATCCATGATTGCGTCTATGCCATCGGCAGCATCAATTTTACCGGCGACACGCCCGTCATCCTGACCTGTGACGGGCCAAGCCTGGGCGGTTTTGTCTGTCCCGCCACCATCATCAAGGCCGACCTGTGGAAGGTGGGGCAGGTGAAACCGGGCGACACCATCCGTTTCCGTGCCGTCAGCTTTGCCGACGCGCTGTCCCTGGAACGCGCCCAAGATGCGGCGATTGAAGGGCTGGACGATGCAGCCCTGCCCGTGCCGGCGGTGATTGCGCCCGATAGCTGCATCCTGACCCGCCTGCCGGCCAGGGGTGACCGGCCCATGGTCACCTATCGTCAGGCTGGCGATAAATATATCCTGCTGGAATATGGGGAAAATGTGCTGGACCTGCGGCTGCGCCTGCGCATCCATCTGTTGATGGAGGCGCTGATGGCGGCCAAGGTGCCGGGTATCGCCGAACTGTCGCCGGGCGTGCGGTCGGTGCAGATCCATTATGACAGCCGGATCATCCATCAGGATGCGCTGGTCGCGACCTTGCTGACGCTGGAAGAAGGGTTGGGATCGGTCGCGGGGCTGAAGGTGCCCAGCCGTATCGTGCATCTGCCCATGGCGTTTGAGGACAGTGCCACGCTGGGGGCCGTCACCCGCTATCAGGAGACGGTGAAGGCGGATGCCCCCTGGCTGCCCAACAATGTCGATTTCATCCAGCGCATCAACGGCCTGGACAGAAGGGAACAGGTCCGCGACACGGTCTTTGATGCCAGCTATATGGTGTTGGGCCTGGGCGATGTCTATCTGGGTGCCCCCTGTGCCGTACCGCTGGACCCGCGCCACCGCCTGCTGACCAGCAAATACAACCCCGCCCGCACCTATACCGCAGAGGGCACCGTGGGCATCGGTGGTGTCTATATGTGCATCTATGGCATGGACAGCCCCGGCGGGTACCAGCTTGTGGGCCGTACCGTGCCCATCTGGAACAAGTTCCTGGCCAACCGGCAGTTCGGGGCCGAACCCTGGCTGCTGCGCTTCTTTGACCGAGTGCGCTTCTATCCGGTGACGGAGCCGGAACTGGACAGGTTCCGCGCCGATTTCCGTGCGGGCCGGGCGCAGGTGGCGGTGGAAGATTCCGTCTTCGACCTGGAGGCGCATGAGGCAGCCTGGGCGGCAGAGGCCGACGACATCGCCGCCTTCCGTATCCGCCAGCAGGCCGCCTTCACGGCGGAGGTGGCGCGCTGGCGGACCGATGACAACGCCATAGCGGCGGAGACCGACGCCCCACCCGTGGTGGCGGATGAGAACGCCATCCAGGCCGATATTTCCGGCAATGTCTGGAAGGTGCTGGTGGAGGTGGGGCAGCAGGTGGAGGCAGGTCAGACCTTGGTCGTGCTGGAAGCCATGAAGATGGAGTTCGCCATCCAGGCCCAAAGCGCCGGCCGTATCGGCGCGGTCCATTGCCGGGCGGGGCGCGCCGTTACGGCAGGTGACGCCCTGTTGTCCATAGAGGCGGCGTGACGGGCGTGTTTGACGGGAACTGACCGAATTTTTCAGCCCCCCTTGCCAGGAACCCGTCAACAATGGTCCTGTGGTTGCCTGTTCCCCCCGCCCGGCCACAGACCCAGGAGAGAAGAGTGACGGACCAGTCCCAACGCGAGCCGACGCTGGCCCGCAATGTCAACCTGCCGCAGCTGGCGCTTTATGGTCTGGGCAGCATGCTGGGGGCCGGCATCTATGGGTTGATCGGCAAGGCGGCAGGGGAGATGGGCAATGCCGTGTGGCTGGCCTTTCTGGTCTCCATGATCGCGGCCCTGCTGACGGGTCTGTCCTATGCCTCGCTCGGCTCACGCTATCCGCGTGCGGGCGGGGCCGCCTATGTCACGCAGCGCGCCTATGGCTGGCCGCTGCTCACCTACCTTGTGGGATTGACGGTGATGGCGTCGGGCCTGACGTCGGTTGCCACGCAGAGCCGGGTGGTGGCGGAGGCGCTGACGCGGCTGCCCCTGCTGGAGGGTATGCCGGTGCTGCCGCTGGCCCTGGGTTTCCTGCTGCTGATCGCGGCCATCGTGTTCCGGGGCATCAAGGAAAGCATGTGGGTGAACATGGCCTGCACCGCCATGGAGGCGGGCGGCCTGCTGATCGTTATCGCGGTCGGCATCCCGTACTGGGGCGGGGTCGACCTGCTGGAGGTGCCGCCGGCGTCAGGCGGGATTGATGCGGCCATGATCCTGCAAGGGGCGGTCCTGACCTTCTTCAGCTTTATCGGGTTCGAGGACACGTTCAACGTGGCCGAAGAGGTGAAGGACCCGCAGCGCACCCTGCCCTGGGCCATTATCATCGCCATGGCGTCGGCCACGGTCATCTATCTGGCGGTTGCGATCACGGCCGTGTCGGTGGTGCCCTGGCAGGAACTGGCCACCGCGTCGGGTCCGCTGGTGGAGGTGGTGAACCGGGCCGCACCCTGGATCCCGCCCGTCGTGTTCGTGGTGATCACGGTGTTTGCCGTGTCGAACACGGCCTTGCTGAATTACATCATGGCGTCGCGTCTGGCCTATGGCATGGCGCGGCTGGAGCTGCTGCCGCGTCCGCTGGGCCGGGTGCATGCGGGGCGGCGCACGCCGCATGTGGCCATCGCCACCCTGCTGGTCATTGTCACCGCCCTGATGCTGTCGGGCGATATTGCGCAGCTGGCGTCGGCCACCGTGCTGCTGCTGCTGGCGGTGTTCACCATCATCAATATCGCGCTGGTGATCCTTCAATGCCGGCCCGGTGAGGCCAAGGGGGCATTTGAGGTACCGGCCTTCGTGCCTATTGGCGGGTCAATGATCTGCGCCCTGCTGTTCGCCAACCGGTTGATCACGGGCGACTGGAAAGCCCCGGCGCTGGCCGTCGGCATGCTGGCCGGGATTGTCGTGCTGTACCTGATCATGCGTCCAAAATGCGTGGACAATCTGGACAATGCCGACGAGATGGCGGTGGATTAAAGACGATGCAGGCGATGGGATCAGGGCTCCATAAGAGAATATGTCAAACACGCGTATAAGGCGTAAATAACCTAGCCCTGTTTCCCATCGCTCCTTGTGCCCTCTCCCTCCAACGGGTTAATCAAAGAAGGCTGCACGTCATGCGGCCTTTTAACCCCACAAACACCCCTTTACGGGGCCATACGGAGAGGTGCTGCATGTACTTTAATGTCGGGTATCCCCAGACCATCAGCTTTGTTCAGCCGGCAACGATCAGCTTCGCCCCGCCGCAGATGATGCACTACGCGCAGCCCGCGACCATCAGCTTCGCTCCGCCGCAGATGAACCAGTTCGCCCAGCCTGCAACCATCAGCTTCGCCCAGCCGCAGACCATCAGCTTCGCTCAGCCGCAGACGATCAGCTTCGCCCAGCCGCAGACGATCAGCTTCGCGCAGCCGCAAACGATCAGCTTCGCCCAGCCGCAGACCATCAGCTTCGCTCAACCGCAAACGATCAGCTTCGCCCAGCCGCAGACCATCAGCTTCGCTCAACCGCAAACGATCAGCTTCGCCCAGCCGCAGACCATCAGCTTCGCTCAACCGCAAACGATCAGCTTCGCCCAGCCGCAGACCATCAGCTTCGCTCAGCCCCAGACGATCAGCTTCGCCCAGCCGCAGACGATCAGTTTCGCTCAGCCCCAGACCATCAGCTTCGCCCAGCCGCAGACGATCAGCTTCGCCCAGCCGCAGACGATAAGCTTCGCCCAGCCGCAGACGATCAGCTTCGCCCAGCCGCAGACCATCAGCTTCGCTCAGCCCCAGACGATCAGCTTCGCCCAGCCGCAGACCATCAGCTTCGCTCAGCCGCAGACGATCAGCTTCGCCCAGCCGGCAGCCGCCAATGGCGTGGAACAGGGGCCGGTGGCGCCGCCGCAGACGGGTGTCGCGGGTAATCCGTGGGTGACGCAGACCACCTACTGCCCGTCGGCAGCGGCCTGATCCCTCTTTCCTCGCGTGAAACGGACCGGCAGGGGTGATAGCCTGCCGGCCTTGCCGCCCCTTGTCCTTTCAAAGGCATTCCATGTTCCTGCTGGCCAGCGATGTCGCGCCCTTTCTGCTGTCACGCGATCTGCTGACGGCGGGGGACGTCGCGGGTGAGCGGTTGCGGGTGCGGGAGGTGCGGCGGCGTAATCGCAGCTTCCGCGTCTCCGGCATTGAGGGGCCGGGCCTGTTCATCAAGCAGATCGCCGCCTCTGCCCCCGATCTGGCCGGGTCCATCGGAAGGGAAGCAGCACTGCACAGATTGGCGGCGACCGTTCCGGCATTGTCGGCGCTGCGCGGCGCGACGGTGGCGCTGCGCCGGTTCGATGAACGCCGTCAGGCCCTGATCTTCGAACTGTTCGGGGAGGCAGAAACGCTGGACGCGCAATATCGGCGGACCAGGCGGGTGGAGCCGCATGTCCTGTCGCTGCTGGGTGCCTGTCTGGCCGGTATCCATGCGGAGGCGGAACCGCTGGCGACCATGGTCGCCGAAAAGATCGCCGCCCAGCGCCTGCCGCCCTGGATATTGACGGTCGGACGCCGCGATGTGCCGCTGTTCGGGGCCGGCGGCGCGCAGATCGTGGCCATGATCCGTGCCATGCCCGGCATGATGCAGGGGTTGGAGGAGGCGCTGGCCGGCTGGCAGCCCCGGACCCTGATCCAGGCCGACATGAAATGGGACAATATCCTGGTACGACCGGGTGCCGACGGTGCGCCCGACCTGCGCATCGTTGACTGGGAACTGGCCGATATCGGTGAACCGCTGTGGGATGTGGCGGGGGTCCTGTCGGGTTTTTACAGTTCATGGCTGGTGGAGGATGGCGGACTGCCCTGGATGGCCGATCCCGCAGCGCCGCCCCGGTCCGCCGAGCCGGCCCCGATGGTGCCCCTGGCCGCCATGGTCCCCGCCATGGCCGGGTTCTGGCAGGCCGCGACGGGCGGGCCATGGCGGGGCGACGATCCGGGGCTACGGCGCTGCGTTCCCTATCTGGGGGCGCGCCTTCTGCAAAGCGCCATGGAATCCACCTTCACATCGCCCACGATCCCACCGCTGGCAGCGGAGCTGATCAATCTGGCGGGGCTGGCCCTGACCGATGCCGACCGGTTCATGACGGAGTTCCTGGGGGTGGGCACGGCGACCGGTGGGGTGTCCCCTGCGGCACAGACCCGGCCCGTGGAAAGCCCACCCCGAGCCGCCACCGGCGATTGGGCCGATCCTGCCCTGGTCGCCATCGCCGAGGCTGTGCGTATCCTGCCGCCGCAATCGGTACAGCTGCCCGACCTGCCGCCCGTTCCGGTTTCCGCGCAGCCGGGGCAGGATGTGCGGGTGGACATGGTGGAGGCCATATGGCCCCTGCTCTACGAACAGGCCTATACGCGGCCCTGGACCGGCGTCGCGCGGGCGGCAAAAGCACACGATCTGACCCAGGATGCCGCCCTGATCGCCGCCCTGTCGGCGGCCAATGCCGGACAGCCGCGGCTGGATCGGGGCTGGCAGGTCTATCAGGCCACACCGGATGGACGGCTGCATGTGCAGAAGGGCGAGATGTACCGGGTGGTCACTGCCGCCCAAGCCGGCATGCCGCCCGGATACCAGCCCCAGCCCGGCCAGCCTGTCGATATCCCCATGCCGAACCAGTCGGTGACGGCGCAGGCGGGATATTTCCACGCCTTTGGCGAGACCCCCGCCAGTGCTGCGGATGAGGGGGATCTGGCCCGGCTCTATTTCAATGTCGCGCCGGAACAGGCCCCTGCCCTGCTGCATCTGCTTACCCTGGGGCTCAACCGCTATTTCATTCCATTCAGCCTGAAATGCCCCTGTGCGCCGGCGCTGTATGACCGGGTGGACACGCTGGTGCTGTACCCGCCGCGCCGGTATCTGCCGCTGGTCCTGGATGTGCTGGATGAAGCGGTTGAGGTGCTGGCCCCGCTGCTGCGGCCCGGAGAACCGCTGTTCACGCGCCGGCTGCTGCCGGGGCTGGGCGGGGCGGACGATCCGGGGACGGGCGAAAGCTTCGGGCAGTCGCGCTGCCGGCAGGTGGCGGCGGGGATCATCGATGCCTGGACGGGGGGCGGCGCGCTGATGGATTGTATCGCGAACCGCCTGACGGGGGTGGGGCTGCGCCTGGACGCGCTGCATTTGTCGCCAGGATTTGCCGACCATTACCGGCCGCTGCGGGTGGCGTCATGAACCCGATGCAGGCCAGCGCACCCCTGGTGGAAGGGCGCACGCATTTCCTGCACGCCGCCGACGAGATCGGCCGCCGCCTGTGCCGTGACGCGCTGCGCGGCGGTGACGGCAGCCTGAACTGGATGCGGACGGAGACGGAGCGGCGCGAGAACCTGACGCAGTTCCTGCTGCGGCCCGTGGGGGCGGACCTTTACCAGGGGGCAGCGGGCATCGCCCTGTTCCTGTGGCTGCTGCATCAGCGCACCGGCGACAAGATGCAGGCACGGGCCGCCGAACAGGCGCTGATCCTGGCGGAGAGAAATGCCGACGGGGCCGGTTTCTATACCGGGGCCGCCGGCACCGGCTGTGTGATGATCAGCATCGGTCTGGCGCAAGGGCGTGGTGACCGGGTCGAACGCGGGCTGGCGCTTGTGGCGCGCGGCGCGGCGGCCCCGGCGGGTCCCGACCTTCTGTGGGGGGCGGCGGGCATGGTGCCGGTGCTGCTGACCCTGGCACGGACCCAGGCGCGACCGGATTTCCTGGACAGGGCCATTCAGGCCGGCGAGGCGATCCTGGCCGCCGCGAAGCCGGGACCAGACGGGCTTTCCTGGCCCGGCCCAGCCGATGCCGGGATGCCGGGGCCGGTCGGGTTTGCCCATGGCGGCAGCGGCATGCTGCCGGCACTGGCCGGTCTGCATCTGGTCACGGGCGAGGCGCGATGGGCCGAGGCGCTGACGGCGGCGCTGCGCCATGAACGCGCCCGGTTCGATGTGGCACATGGCAACTGGCCCGATTTCCGCGACGCGCAGGGCAACCCGTCAAGCACCCCCGCCTTCGGCACCTCATGGTGCCATGGGGCGGCGGGGATCGGTCGGTCGCGCCTGTGGCTGCTGCTGGCGGGCGCACAGGACCCGCTGCTGGAACGGGAACTGGAGGCAGTGCTGGCCGTGCTGGCCGCCAGCCTTGCCCGACCGCCGGGACCGCAGGCGACGGACCACAGCTATTGCCACGGGCTGGCGGGCGGCGGCGATCTGCTGATCGATGCGGGGCTGTGGCGCAATCGCGCGGAATGGACGGCGCTGGCCGCCGGCATCGGCTATCGCGGCATCGAACGGCATGGGGGGCCGCGCATCCCATGGCCCTGCGGCGTGCGGGATGTGGGCGAGGTGCCGGGCCTGATGACGGGGCTGGCCGGGATCGGGCATTTCTATCTGCGTCTGCATGATCCCGTGACCACGGGCAGCCTGCTGCTGCCCGATCCGTTCCTGGGCACGCGCAATGTGCCGGCAGAAGGACGCCGCGCATGAACGCGGGGGGACAGGACCCGGCGCGGCGGGAATTCCATCGCCGTCTGGGCCTGAAGCCCGTGACGCTGGACGATGACGCCGCCCTGCCCGCCCTGCACATCACCGTACTGGCCGATGGCACGCCGGCGGAAGGGGCGCAGGTTGGCGTCTGGTTTGATACCGGTGGTGATGAGGGTGAGGTCAAGCTGGTGCGCGTGACCGCCGATGGCGAGGGGCGGGCAAGGCTGCCGTATGAGCCGGACTGGACCCCGTTGGAAGGGCTGGTCGTGCCGCATGGACGGGCCTGGAGCATGCGGGTCCCGCATCCGCGCGACGGGCTGAGCGTGCGGCTGCCGCCCCTGCCGAAGGGACCGATCGGATGGTGGCATGCCATGACGGGCCATCGCAGCTATGACCCGCACCGGGGAGCCGGCATCCGCATCGGTGTGGTGGATACCGGGGCCGGGCCGTCGCCGCACCTGTCGCATGTCACGGGGCTGGGCGCGTTTCTGGAAGGGGAATTCATTGCGGGCGAAGACGCCGCCCATGATGTGCACAGCCATGGCACCGCAATCGTCGGCCTGCTGGCCGCGCGGCCGCCCGTGGACAGCGACGATTTCTGCGGATTGGTGCCGGGTGCCGAGATCGGCGTGGTCCGGGTCAATCCCAAGAAGGGCAAGGCCCGTCAGGCCGATATCGCGACGGCCATCGACCTTCTGTCCGGGGAATTCCGGGCCGATCTGATCAATCTGAGCCTGGGGGGTGCGGCATCGGCGGTCGAGCATGAGGCCATCATCGCGGCGCGTCAGCGTGGCAGCCTGTGCGTGGCATCAGCCGGCAATGGCGAAGGCGGGGCCGTGACCTATCCCGCCGCCTATCCCGAATGCGTGGCGGTTTCGGCGCTGGGCCTGATGGGCACCATGCCGGCGGGCAGCCTGGCCGCCAGTTGGATCCCCGAGACGCCGGACCGGTTCACGCCCAGCGGCCTGTTCGTGCCCGATTTCATCAGCGAAGGCTGTCAGATCAATGTGGTGGCACCGGGTGCCGCCCTGATCTCCACCCTGCCCGCCCGTTTTGGCCAGACTGCCCCCTATGGCGATATGAGCGGCACCTCGCTGGCAGCCCCGCTGGTCACCGGGACGCTGGCATCAATCCTGTCGCGCGACCCATTCTATGCTGGACTGCCGCGCGGGGCGGCACGGGCGGATTATGCGCGCCAGGTACTGCACCGGCATCTGATCCATCTGGGCATGGCACCGTGGCATCAGGGGGCCGGGGCGGTGCAGGCGACCGGCGTCTGGTAGGGCGTTCGGCGTACAACCCGCGCGGCGGCTTGCCGTAAACTCCTTCTTCTGTTTGGATGTTGGCCGCCTTCACGGGGGGTGCCCGTGCCGGCAACCAATCAGAAGAAGGACGAGCACACGTGACCACACGGAAACTGCCCGCGCTGCTTGGCAGCAGCCTGATGGCCATCACCCTGGCCACCACCCTGTCCGCCTGCGGCAAGAAGGAAGAGGCCGCGACCGCGCCCGCCGCCACGCAGGCCCCGGCGGAACTGATCGCGCGCAAGGATATTTTCGGCAATCCCAGCCGCACCGGCGCCAGCATCAGCCCCGACGGGCAATCCATCGCCTTTCTGGCCCCGCGCGACGGGGTGATGAATATCTGGGTGGCCCCCATCGGCAATATCGAAGCGGCCAAGCCCCTGACCGCCGATACCGAACGCCCCATCCGCCGCTTCTTCTGGGCACCCGCCGGCGACCAGATCCTGTATTTGCAGGATAAGGGCGGGAATGAGGATTTCCTGCTCTATGGCGTGGACGTCGCCAGTGCCGAAACCAAGCTTCTGACCCCGTTTGAGAAGACGACGGTGCAGATCGTCGCCATCTCCACCCAGGTGCCGGACAGTATCCTGGTCGGCCTGAATAACCGCGATCCGAAGTGGCATGATGTCCATAAGCTGGACCTGAAGACCGGCAAGCTGGAGCTGGTTTTCAAGAATGATGGCTATGGCGGGTTCGATGCCGACCGCAGCCTGACCCTGCGTCTGGCTGCCAAGCCGCTGCCCGATGGCGGCATGCAGATCGAACCGTTCGGCAAGGATGGCAAGCCGGGCAAGCCCATCCTGACCATCGCCGCCGACGACGCCCTGACGAGTGGCATCGCCGGTATCCCGCTGGACGGCAATATCGCCTATCTGCAATCCACCGCCGGGCGCGACAAGGCCGCGATCTATGCCCTGGACCTGGGCAGCGGGCAGACGACGCTGTTGGCCGAAAGCGACAAGGCCGATATTGGCGGCATCCTGACCAACCCGGTCACGGGTGCCCTGGAAGCCTATAATGTTGATTATCTGAAGGATGAATGGCTGCCCGTCGGTGATGCGGTTGCCGCCGATATTGCCTATCTGAACCTGGAGGCCAAGGGTAGCTGGGGCATTACCAGCCGGTCCAAGGATGACAAGTTCTGGACCGTGGTCATCGACCGGGTGACGGAGCCGGCGGCCTTCTGGCTGTATGACCGCAAGGCCAAGACCCTGACCCGCCTGTTCACCGTGCGCCCCAACCTGGAGGGCAAGACACTGGCCCCCATGCAGGCGCTGGAAATCCCGTCGCGTGATGGCAAGGTGCTAGTGTCGTACCTGTCGCTGCCGCCCGGTGCCGATGCCAATGGCGACGGCAAGCCGGAAAAGCCGGTGCCGCTGGTGCTGAACGTCCATGGCGGACCCTGGGCCCGCGATGGCTTCGGGTATAATGGCGAGCATCAATGGCTGGCCAATCGCGGCTATGCGGTGCTGTCGGTGAATTTCCGGGGGTCGACCGGTTTCGGCAAGGGCTTCACCAATGCCGGCGACAAGCAATGGGGCCGGACCATGCATGACGACCTGATCGACGCCGTCGACTGGGCCGTCAAAAACGGCATCGCGCCCACGGACAAGGTCGCCATCTATGGCGGGTCCTATGGCGGCTATGCCACGCTGTGGGGCATGACCAACACGCCGGACCGGTTCGCCTGTGGCGTCGATATTGTCGGCCCGTCCAATCTGAACACGCTGCTGGCCAGCGTGCCGGAATATTGGGCGGCCTTCTTTGAACAGCTGGCCCGCCGCGTGGGCGACCCGCGCACCGAGGAGGGCAAGGCCCTGCTGACGGAACGCTCGCCCCTGACCCATGTCGACAAGATCGCCAAGCCGCTGCTGATCGCCCAGGGGGCCAATGACCCGCGCGTGAAGCAGGCCGAATCCGATCAGATCGTCGCGGCCATGAAGGCCAAGAACATTCCCGTCACCTATGTCCTGTACCCGGACGAAGGCCATGGCTTTGCCCGGCCCGCCAACCGCACCAGCTTCTATGCCGTGGCGGAAGGTTTCCTGTCGCACTGCCTGGGCGGGCGTCAGGAACCGGTGGGGGCGGACTTCAACGGCGCGTCGATCCAGGTGCCCGAGGGGGCGGATTATGTGCCGGGCCTGAAGGACGCGCTGGCGGCGAAACAGTAAATATGACGGTCCCTTCCCGGCCATTGCATCGGGAAGGGACCCTTTTCTCGGGATTGAGCATGACCACCCCAGTACCCTTCCGCTTCCGTCACCGCGTGCGCTATGGCGAATGCGATCCGCAGCAGGTGGTCTTCAATGCCCGCTATGGTGATTTCATCGATATCGGCATCACCGAATATCTGCGCCATATGGTGGGTGGCATCCAGGGGCTGAACGCGCTTGGCCTGGACATGATGGTGGTCAAGCAGACCAAGGAATGGAAAGGGCCGGCGCGGTTCGACGATGTGCTGGAACAATCCATCCGCACGGGCCGGGTGGGCACCACTTCCTTCACCATCCTGACGGATTTCAGCCTCTGGCCCGATGGTCGGCCCGTGATGGTGGCGGAAACCGTCTATGTGATGACAGCGTTCGGGGCGGCGGAAAAGCGCGCCATTCCCGGCGACCTATCTGCCAGGCTGCTGGCCGGCGTGCCGGGCCGGCTGGTCGATCATGCGGGAAGTGACGGGGCTTAGCGCATTTTCCTCAAACGCCGCATGGGCGGCGCGGCGGCGGTCGCCGCCGGACCTGTTTCCGGCCAACCGAAAACAGGTCTATCGACCAGAGGTCGGCGGCAGCCATTCGACGTTCGACACGTCCAGATAATCACGCATATAGACGGCCAGACGGTCGGCGATGCGACGCAGGTTAGCGGCCTCGTCGGGCCGCTCTTGCTCCAGACGCGCGGCCTCGGCCTGCATCTCGTCCGCCTTGATCAGGATGTCCTGGCGCAGGTCGTTCAGATCCTGGATCGTCATCATGATACCCATAATGAAGCCCGCCTTCTCATCCCCATGATGGCACAAAAGGCACCCGTTTGGCGTCTTAACTATGCAAGGTTGCCGTGAAATGATGAAGGTATGCTTAAGGCGTGGTTGATTTGGAAACAGAGCCACCCGGTAGAGCGCAGAGTACCTATGCGCGGCCAAGGGGTTAGCCCGAAAGGCCTAGGCTTAAGGGCGGAGATTGGGGCCGATTTCGTCCTGGATTTCGGCGCGTATCTTCGCCTCCAGCGTGTCGATGCGCGCCTTCAGCGCATCGATGCGGGACAGCAGGTCGGGCAGGCCCAGCGCGCTGGCCGTGGACAGGGCTGCGATACTGTCCGACAGGTCGGCGGCGATGGCAGCCAGATCGGGTTCGGGCGTATCGCCGGGGCCGGTCGTCATTGCCCGCCCGCGTAATAGGTGAAGAGCGCGATGGAGGCGGCGACGGTGGCGTTGAGGCTCTCGACATTGCCGGTATTGCCAATGGTCAGACGCTGCGCCGGCACCTGCGGCGGCACGCCCTGCCCTTCCTCACCCAGGATCAGGCGGGCATCTTCGGGCCAGGGGAAGGTGGCGAGATCATCACCGCCGGCATCCAGCGCCAGCAGCGGCCCCGCCGCCTGATCCAGCGCCGCCCAGCGCCCACCGCGCACAATGTCCAGCGTGAAGACGGCGTTGCTGGCCGCGCGCAGGCATTTCGGGTGGAAGGGATGGGCCGCTTCTTCCAGCAGGATGACCTTGGACGCGCCAAAGGCCGCCGCACTGCGCAGCAGGGCACCCAGATTGGCGGGGTCGCCCAGGGCGCAGACCAGTTCCAGGCCCTTTGGCGGGGCGGACAGGTCGGCCTGCCCGATGGTGGGCAGAGTGCCCACCAGGATCGGGTAATCCGTGCCCGACACATCCAGTTCCCGGAACAGGGGACCGGCCAGCACCACAGGCTGAATATGATCGGGCAGCGGCCAGTCCGCGATCCATTCGGGATGGCGGATCAGGATGCGCGTGAAATGCTGTGGCCAGCGGGTCAGCGCCTCTGGCACGGTCTTCAATCCCGCCAGCAGGAACTGCCCCTGCTTACGGATGCCACGGCTTTCCAGCAGCCCGGACCAGGACTTGAATTGCGGGTTCTGGGGGCTGTCGATGTGGTGCATGCGAACTCATCATTTCCTAAGAGCAACAGTAGAAGTCTTCACTTCGACGTCAATGCCATTTACATCAAAAAATACCTTAACACTTCTTTGTACAAGGTCATAATTCGCACCAGGGCCAATCGTAATTTTGTTAAATATATCGACATCTTTTAACTCCAGTGGCAGTTCATAGTAAGGAACAAGAACACCACCTTTTTCACGAAACTTTACTCCATCTTCATGCCAATGTCGGTATCTCTTGAGAAAAGCTCTCACCTCACCTTCCTCTGAGAATCCTGGATCTTTAAATATCGCAATAGCACTCTCGAAATTGTTAGAGCAGTCTAATGCAAAATCCATTATATCCATACTTACACTGGGATCGCTCACATTCTTCCCATCAAATCTCTCAAAAACCTCATCAATATAGGCAGAAATCATAAAATCTAATATTTCTTCTTGTTCATTTTTATTGTAAATTACCCTTAGGAGTCTATAGTCGGCAAGACTGGCAATATAATTAGTAGACACTCCAATAGAGACACCTTGATCGCCACCATAACCGCGCCATTGACTCAACAAATCATCTCTATAACAGAAGCTAACCGCACACACGCCAAATCTGTCAGAAACACATGCTCGAAGCCGCTCAAGGGCCATTTTATACAAATTATTGCGCGATCTATCTTGTGTAAATTTCTCAATTTTATTTCTAAAAATCTCAGCACCATAAGCAATTTCACGAGAATCATTAAGGTACATTACATCACTAGCCCAAAATGACTTACTTTCAATGATTGCTTTCAATGCAGATACTGATGTGTAGTGATAAACATAAGGCGCAGAATCGCGATCAACCTTTGCGATAGAGTTTAGCGTATTCGTGATCCGAGATTTTTCGATAGTCACGTGCCCCCCACCGAATCGGCTGATTCACAGAAATTTCTCAAACAACCTTTTCCATCTAACCTTGCCTAAATTCCAGAATCAAAATGCACCGAGCCTCAAATAAGGGCCATACATAACAGAGACGTTCATGATCATCGTCTGAAACTTAAGGAAAAACCACAGAGCGCGGCACACAGCCTCTCCTCCTTTAGGAGGAGAGGCTGTGTCATACCTCACCCCTGGCGATAATTCGGGGCTTCGTTGGTGATGGTGATGTCGTGGACGTGGCTTTCGCGCAGGCCCGCGTTGGTGATCCGCACGAATTGCGGCTTGGTGCGCATCTCATCGATGGTGGCGCAGCCGGTATAGCCCATGGAGGCGCGCAGGCCGCCGATCAGCTGATGCACCACGGCACCGATAGGGCCCTTGTACGGCACGCGGCCTTCCACGCCTTCGGGCACCAGCTTCAGCGTGTTGGAGACTTCGGCCTGGAAATAGCGGTCGGCGGAGCCACGGGCCATGGCACCGACGGAGCCCATGCCGCGATAGGCCTTGTAGGAGCGGCCCTGGAACAGGATGACCTCACCCGGGCTTTCATCAGTACCGGCGAACAGGCCGCCCATCATGGCGCAGGAGGCACCGGCGGCGATGGCCTTGGCGAGATCGCCCGAGTACTTGATACCGCCATCGGCGATGACGGGGATGCCATGCTTCTGACAGGCCTCCACCACATCCAGGATGGCCGTCAGCTGCGGCACGCCCACGCCCGCGACGATGCGGGTGGTGCAGATGGAGCCGGGGCCGATACCGACCTTGATGGCGTCCGCACCGGCATCGATCAGGGCGAGCGCCGCGTCGGCGGTGGCGACGTTGCCGGCGATGATCTGGGTATAGTTCGGCAGGTTGCGGGCGGCGCGCACCTGATCGGCCACCTTCTTGGAATGGCCGTGGGCCGTGTCGATGACCAGCACGTCCACACCGGCATCGAACAAGGCGGCGGCGCGTTCCAGACCATCGGGACCGGTACCGGTGGCGGCAGCGGCGCGCAGGCGACCGGCGGCATCCTTGGCGGCATGCGGATGGTTCTGCGCCTTTTCGATATCCTTCACCGTGATCATGCCGATGCAGCGATAGGCATCGTCCACGACCAGCAGCTTTTCGATACGGTTCTGGTGCAGCAGGCGCTTGGCCTCTTCCTTGGACACGCCCGGCTTCACCGTGACCAGACCTTCCTTGGTCATCAGTTCGCTGACCGGCTGGTTCGGGTTGCTGGCGAAGCGCACGTCGCGGTGGGTCAGGATGCCGACCAGCTTGCCCGCCTCATCCACCACGGGGAAGCCGGAGAAACGGTAGCGGCGCTGAAGCTCCTGCGCGTCGGCCAGGGTATTGTCGGGGCGCAGGGTATAGGGATTGACCACCATGCCCGATTCGAAGCGCTTGACGGCGCGAACCTCGTCCGCCTGACGGCTGATATCCATGTTGCGATGGATGACGCCGATGCCGCCCGACTGCGCCATGGCAATCGCCAGGGCCGATTCCGTGACCGTATCCATGGCGGCCGACAGCAGCGGAATGCCCAGCTGGATCGACTTGGTCAGCCAGGTCTTGGTATCGACCTCTGCCGGCATGACCTCTGATGCCGCCGGGACCAGCAGCACGTCGTCAAAGGTCAGGGCTTCGCGGAAACGATCAGAGCTGGACATGAACCTGTTCTCCCAATCGGCACCGGGCGGGGCGCCGTCGCCTGGAAATGGTTGAGGGGCGGCCATCCCGTCCCGCCATCGGGTACGGGGTGTTGCCACCCGGATCAAAAGGTTCGACGCACTATACACAGCCACGTAGGCAAGGGAAGATACCAGGGATGGCGGGCCTGGGTTGCCTTTTTGGGCAGTCAGCGTGCGCGCCGATGCCGCTACGGTACTCTGCTTGTGCGGTGCGGGAAGGATGAAACCATGCGGCCGATCCACATGCTGGGCGCGCTGTTCGTGATGGCGCTGTGGGGCACCAATTTCGCCGTGTCGCGGTACACGCTGCGCGAATTCTCCCCCATGATCATGATGGCCCTGCGCTTTGCCGCCGTCGCGCTTATCCTTCTGCCCTTTGTGAAGTTCCCGCGCGGACAGTTGCGGCAGATCCTGGCCTATTCCTTTGTCCTGGGCGGTGTGCATTTCCCGCTGATGCTGCACGGCATGGTGGGGGCGGAGGCATCGACGGCCAGCATCGTGATCCAGTTGCAGGTGCCGTTCGCCAGCCTGCTGGCCGCGTATTTCTTCAAGGACAGGCTGGGCTGGCGGCGGGGCATCGGCATGGGCATCGCCTTTATCGGGGTGGCCGTCATCGCACTGCGCGGCGGCGGCGGTGAGAGCGATCCGTTCCATCTGGCCCTGATCGTGCTGGCCGCGTTCGCGTTCAGTTTTTCCAACATTCAGGTGAAATGGATGGGGACGGTCGATCCCTATCAGTTGAACGCCTATATGGCGCTGTTCGCGGTGCCGCAGCTGCTGCTCTATTCCCTGTTCCTGGAAACGGGGCAATGGCAGCAGGTGGTGGATGCCAGCTGGGGGGCATGGGGCGGCCTTGCCTATATGGTCATCGCGTCCACCATCATCGCCTATGCCATCTGGCAGCCCATGGTGCGCAAGTATGATGTGAACCAGACGGTGCCGTTCCTGATGCTGGTGCCGGTGTTCGGCGTGGCGTCGGGCGTGCTGTGGCTGGGTGAGGCGATGAGCGTGGCCCTGATCCTGGGCGGGGCGCTGGTGATCACCGGCGTGGGCATCATCCTGATCCGCCGGCCGAAGATCGTGGTGGCGCGCAATACGGTGTGAGGCTTACACTGCAAGGCAAATTTGCCTTACACCGGGGTTGACCATGGGCATCATCCTGACTGTCACCGCCAAGGGGCAGGTCACGTTGCGCAAGGAGGTGCTGGAACATCTGGGTATCAGCCCTGGTGACCAGTTGGAGATTGACCTGCTGCCCGCCGGTCGGGTGCAGGCCACCGCCCGTCAGCGCAAACCCGTCGGGGCCCTTTTCGGCAGGTTGCATCGGCCCGGCGAGCAGGCGCTGACTATTGAAGAATTGAAGGAGGAAGCTGCAGCCGGATGGGCGGGTGAGCGGTGAGGCTGGTCGCGGATACGAACATCCTGCTGCGCCTTGTCCTGAATGACGATCCGGTTCAGGCAGACGCCGCGCGGAGCCTGATGGAGGCGGCAGAATTGGTCTGCGTTCCGGTAGCGGCTCTTTGCGAGTTCGTCTGGACACTCCGCCGTGGGTACAAACGGCCCGTCATGGATATCGTTGACCTGATCGCGGATATTCTGGACACGGACAAGTTTGTTACTGACCGACCGGCGGTGGAGGCAGGGCTTGCCCTTATGCGTGCCGGTGGCGATTTCGGTGATGGCGTCATCGCTTATCAGGGGTTCGCGTTGGGCGGCACGTCGCTGGCCAGTTTTGACAAGGAAGCCGTTGATCTGGTGTCCAAACTTATCGGCCCTGCCTTTGTTCCGGGACGCCCGTAATCATGGCGGCACGTCATACGGTGTGATTTTCCGCCGCCCCAATAAATCCATGGACGCGTCAGGCGCAGGGAATTAGGATCAGATGCGGCGGATCACGTTCCACATTGCCAAGAACCTGATCAATATCGCCAAGCATGACATGCCCCTGACAGTCGCCATGGGCATGGACTGGTCGTCGGCCTGGGTGCGGGAAGACACGCGCTTCGACTATGGCGAGGCGCGGTTTGCGGCACTGGGGTTTGTGGGCCGGCGGCTGCATGCCATTGTCTTTACCATCCGCGATGGGGAGTTGCGGGTGATCAATATGCGGAAGGTCAATGCCCGCGAAAGGAAGGCCTATCATGACCGGACGCCCCCCGCCGCCGGAGCATTTTGACCCCAACCCCGAATGGGCGGATGCCGATTGGGCAAGCGCCCGACCGGCACGGGACGTTCTACCCGAACTGCTGGGTGACAGCGCGTCCTCCTTGCTGGTGCGCCGTCCACGTGGTCGCCCACGGTCGGACAGCGCCAAGACCAAGGTGAACATCCGCCTTTCGCCCGACGTCCTGGCCCATTGGCGGGCCACGGGACCGGGCTGGCAAAGCCGGATTGACGATCTGCTTCGTGCCGCCATGAACCAGAAGGACCGGCGTTGACCGCCCCCCCCATCATCCCCCATCCCAGCCCCAACCATGGCCCGCGCCGGATCGACGGGCCGCCGGATATGCTGGTTATCCATTACACGGGCATGCAGGACGGGCCGGCAGCCCTGGCGCGCATGTGCGATCCGGCGGCGCAGGTCAGTGCGCATTACATGATTGAGGAGGATGGCCGCATCTTCCAGCTGGTGCCCGATGACCGCCGCGCCTGGCATGCGGGCGCCTCCCGCTGGGCCGGTCAGGACGACATCAACAGCCGGTCCATCGGGATTGAGCTGGTCAATCCCGGCCATGAATGGGGATACCGGCCGTTTCCCGAGGCGCAGATGCGGGCCCTGGCCGATCTTTCCACGCATCTTCTGTCGCTTTATCCCATCCCGGCCCATCGCGTGCTGGGCCATTCCGATATCGCGCCCTTGCGTAAGCAGGATCCGGGCGAGCTGTTCGACTGGCTGGGGCTGGCCATGGCGGGGGTAGGATTGTGGCCCGACCCGCGCCCCGCCGATGGGATGGCATGGGAAAAGGACGAGATCGCCCGGTTGCTGGAGCGGTTCGGCTATTCCGTGGCACCGGATGGGATTTCATGGGACGAACACATCGCCCATGGGAAAACATGGGACGACAGCGCCGAAGCGGCCCTGTCGGCGTTTCAGCGCCACTGGATGCCGGCCAGCATGGGTAAAAGCATTGATCGCGAGACGGTCGCGGCCCTGCGCGCCCTGGTCAGAGACTCGGGCATCTGATCGCGGTTGCTTTCCCGCGCTCGAGCGCCTACAACCCGCCGGCCAGACGGTCGGATGGTCGCTCTCATGCAATGGGGAAACCCGCATGAGGGAGGAAAGTCCGGGCTCCACGGAAGTACGGTGCCGGGTAACGCCCGGCGGGGGCGACCCCAGGGAAAGTGCCACAGAGAGCAGACCGCCGACGCCAGTAAACCCTTGGGATTACTGGATTTCGGTAAGGGTGAAAGGGTGCGGTAAGAGCGCACCGCGACCCTGGCGACAGGGTTGGCATGGTAAACCCCACCGGGAGCAAAACCGAATAGGGACGGCATGGGCGGCAACGCCCAGGCGCACTTCCGCGCTGTCGTCCGGGTGGGTTGCGCGAGGTGTCCAGCAATGGGCATCCCAGAGGAATGACCATCCCCCGGATACCATCCACCAGTGGGATATGGTCCGGCGGACAGAACCCGGCTTACAGACCGTCTGGCCCTTTACCTTGCATCGCGGCATGATTTATTTACGAATGGTTTACAGGTGTGAGCCGCGTCACAGCAGCAACCCGTTTCACGCCCCCGACAGGTAAGCGACACGTGTCCAGATTTAGGGCTTAAAACCGCCCCAATCCCACAATATCTAGGCGTCGGAACGGGTCGCAAAGCGGGTTTGAAATTTTAATATCACGGATTTCGAGATATCGCCCAGATTCCCGAGATATTTCGAATTTCTAATTAATAGAAAAACACCCTGTCCTTTTGGGCTAAATTAAAGAAAAACCAGGCATAGATCGCCTATGCCTTTCAGTCCGATCCCCCCAGAGAATCAATTCGAAACAAGAAAAACCAAGCATATCTTGGTGGGTGGACTTGTTATTCATCTTGAGTCGCGACTTATCCACAGTTCGAGTCGCATGTGGCGGAAAAACGCCGAATCAGGGCGGGACATTACTATCCCCCCTTTTCTCCCATAAATTCCCATGCTATCCCATAATCACCCAATGACAGGGACCATCAGCCCATTCATGCCCAGATGATGCAGCCTGCGAGGCCGTATCGGAAGGGGTGAATAACAGGGCGTTGGAGGGGTCGGCGGGAAATCCGGTGCCGGGGTGGCACCTACAAGGTGGGGCGTGATGGGCTTGTTCCTGTCCACATACGTCAACAAGGTTGACAAGAAGGGTCGGGTATCCATCCCCGCTCCCTTCCGCTCGACCTTGGCGGCGGGGCTGGTGGCAGGCACGCCCACGGAAATGGTGATCTTCCCCTCGCTGAAGGCCCAGGCCCTGGATGCGGCCCCGCTCTCCTATCTGGAGAAGCTGTCCGACGCGCTGGACAATCCCAACATGCCGGATGATGAGCGGGAATTGATCGAAACCACCGTGTTCGGTCAGTCGGCGCAGCTGACGCTGGACCCCGAAGGCCGCGTGGTCCTGCCCGACCATCTGATGGGCTTTGCCGGCATCACCGAGAATGTGACCTTCATCGGTCGCCGCAATACCTTCCAGCTGTGGGACCCGGTGGCATTCGCGGCGCATGAGGCCATGGTCCGCGAGCAGGCCCGCAGCAACAACATCTCCCTCTCCACCGTGCTGGCCAAGGCCAAGGGCCTGGCGAAGGGGGAATGATGACTGCACAGCCCGTCCATATCCCCGTCCTGCTGGCCGAAGTGCTGCACGACATGGCCGTCGCCGATGGGCAGACCGTGGTTGACGGCACCTTTGGCGCCGGCGGTTACAGCCGCGCCCTGCTGGACAGTGCGGCCATCCGCCTGTTCGCCATCGACCGCGACCCGGCAGCCCATGAGCGCGCCCGGCCCATCATCGAAGCCTATGCCCCGCGCCTGTCGCTGCTGAATGGCTGCTTCGGGGATATGGAGGCGCTGCTGGCCGCCGCCGGCGTGACCAAGGTCGATGCCATCGTCCTGGATATCGGCGTGTCGTCGCCGCAGATCGATACGCCGGAACGCGGGTTCAGCTTCCGTTTCGACGGGCCGCTGGACATGCGCATGGGCGATACCGGCCCCACCGCCGCCGATGTGGTGAACACGGCAGAGGAAGAAGATCTGGCGAATATCTTCTATCGCTATGGCGAGGAACGGCTGTCGCGGCGCGTGGCGCGCGCCATCGTCCTGCGCCGGGCGGAGAAGAAGTTCGAGCGCACCGGCGATCTGGCCGATGTCATCCGGTCCTGCGTGCCGAAATCCAAGGATGGGATCGACCCCGCCACCCGCAGCTTCCAGGGCCTGCGCATTCATGTGAATGACGAGCTGGGTGAGTTGGAGCGCGCACTGACCGCCGCCGAGCGGCTGCTGTCGCCCGGCGGGCGGCTGTGCGTCGTCACCTTCCATTCGCTGGAAGACCGGCTGGTCAAGGAATTCATGCGTGAACGGTCGGGCAATGTGCCGGGTCCGTCGCGCCACATGCCGGGCCCGGCAGCCTCCGGCCCTGCCCCCACTTTCCGCCTGCTTTCCAAATCCGGCACCGGTCCGGGTGCCGAGGAACAGGCCCGCAATCCACGCGCCCGGTCCGCCCGGCTGCGTACCGCCATCCGTACCGAGGCCCCGGCCTGGGCACAGGGAGAAGCCGCATGATCGGGAAGTCCGCCATCGTCTGGATCGCCGTTTCCTGTGCCGCCAGCGGCATCCTGTACCAGACCAGCTATAAGGCGCAGGAGCAGGAGCGCGAGTTGAACCGCCTGAACCGCGCGATCCGGGCGGAGCAGGAGGCGATCCAGGTCCTGAAGGCCGAGTGGGCCTATCTGAACGATCCGACCCGGCTGGAGAAGCTGTCGGCGGAACATCTGCTGTTGCAGCCGACCAGTGCGGCGCAGATCGCCCGCCTGTCCGATCTGCCGGAGAAGGACCCGAACCAGCCGGCCCCCTATACCCCCATTCCCGGCCGCAAGCCGGGCAGCCGCGCGCCGGATGCGATCGAACGTGCGCCGATGCCCAAGCCCGCCCCCGTCCCTCCCGCCCCGTCACGACGCCAGCCTGAAGGCCCGGTGATCCTGGCGAAGTATGGAGCCACGCGATGACCGACATCAATTACAGCCTGACGGGTTTCGATCTGGCCGGTGGTGACCGGTATGGCCAGGGCGGACGGGCAGAGCCGCGCATCCGCGTCAATGGCCGCGCCGCCGGTGCGCTGTCCATGGGCAAGTCGCGCCTTGTCGTGCTGATGGCGGCCTTCACGGTCGGTTTCGGCGCGGTCGGTGCCAAGCTGGTGGACGCCACCGTCAGCTTCGGCGGCCCCAAGGAGCCGTCGGTGGCCCGTGCCGCCACACGCACCATGACCAACAGCCGCGCCGACATTGTGGACCGCAATGGCGTGCTGCTGGCAACCTCGCTGCACACCGCGTCGCTGTTCGCCGATCCCAAGCTGATCCTGGACGCCAATGAGGCCGTGCAGCAGCTGATCAGTGTTCTGCCGGACCTGGACCCGGTGGCGCTGATGGCCGATCTGAAGTCGGACAAGCGCTTCATCTGGATCAAGCGCAACCTCAGCCCCCGCCAGCAGCAGGAAGTGTTCCGCCTGGGCATCCCCGGCCTGAATTTCCAGCGCGAGGAGCGCCGCGTCTATCCGCAAGGGCCGCTGGCCGCCCATGTCGTGGGTTTCAGCGGCGTGGACAATAACGGCCTGATGGGCATCGAGCAGGCCTTCGATACCCGCCTGAAGGAAAGCGACGAGCCGCTGCGCCTGTCCGTCGATGTCCGCTTGCAGCATGTGCTGCGCAAAGAGCTGGTCAACGCGGTGGAGGAGTTCAACGCCATCGGTGCCGCCGGCATGGTGATGGATGTCCATACCGGCGAAATTCTGGGCATGGTCTCCGTTCCCGATTTCGACCCGCATGCCCCGCCGCCGCCGACCCCGGAGCAGGACACCGACCCGCGCTTCAACCGCAACACGCTGGGCGTGTACGAGATGGGCTCCACCTTCAAGATCTTCAACACCGCCATGGCGTTGGAGTCCGGGAAGGTGAACATGAGCGACATGTTCGACACGACCCGCCCCATCAAGATCGGCCGCTTCCTGATCAAGGATTACCACCCCGTCAATCACTGGATGGATGTGGCCGACATCTTCAAGGAAAGCTCCAACATCGGTTCCATCAAAATGGCCGAGGAAGTGGGGCCGAGCGCGCAGAAGGATTTCATGGGCCGCCTGGGCCTGCTGCGTCAGGCCAGCCTGGAGATCCCGGAGCGCGGCTGGCCCATCGTGCCGAACCCGTGGCGCGAAGTGAACATGATGACCATTTCCTTTGGTCACGGCATGTCGGTCAGCCCGGTGCATCTGGTGCAGGCGGTCAGCGGCGTGGTGAATGGCGGTGTCATGCACCCGGCCACCCTGCTTCGCCGTGATAACCCCAACGAAGTGCCGGGTACGCGCATCGTCAGCGAGCAGACCTCCATCACCATGCGCAAGCTGATGCGGCTGGTGGTGACGGAAGGGACGGCCAGCAAGGCCGATGTTCCGGGCTATCTGGTCGGCGGCAAGACGGGCACGTCGGACAAGGTGAAGGGCCGTGGCTATGCCACCAACGCCCGCATCTCCAGCTTTGCCGGCGTGTTCCCCGCCAATGACCCGCGCTATGTCGTCTATGTGCTGGTCGATGAACCCAAGGGCAACAAGAAGACCTTCGGTTTTGCCACCGGCGGCTGGGTCGGCGCGCCCACGGCCGGTTCGATCATCGCCCAGATCGGGCCGCTGCTGGGTGTGAAGCCGCAGGACCAGAATTCGCCCGAGATCATCCAGGCGATGGCCGTGCATCCGGCCCCGCATGGGACGCCGGGCGCGCAGGTGGCGGCAGTACCGGCATCGTTGCAGGCCGGGGGTGAAGAGGATTGATGAAAAGGCTGTCGGAGATCATGGCATCACGCACAGAACTGGCGGTATCGGCGCTGGCGCTGGAACGCGACCCACCCATCACCAACCTGACGGCGGATAGCCGCAAGGTCGTGCCCGGAACGCTGTTCGCCGCGTTGCCGGGCACGCTGCGTGATGGGCGTGATTTCATTCCCCAGGCCATAGCATCCGGTGCCGTCGCCATCCTGGCACCCAAGGGCACCACGCTTCCCGAGGGCGCCGAGCATGTGACCCTGATCGAGGATGCCAATCCCCGCCGCCGTCTGGCCCTACTGGCCGCCTCATTCTCCGGAGAGCAGCCGCAGAAGATCGCCGCCGTCACCGGCACCAATGGCAAGACCAGCACGGCGCAGTTCACGCGCCAGATCTGGGCCGGCCTGGGCCATAAGGCCGGGGCGATGGGCACGCTGGGTCTGGTCGCCCCCGGTTTCCCGCAGACCGACAGCCTGACCACGCCCGACCCAGTCGCCCTGCATGCCACGCTGGCCGATGTCGCCAGGGCCGGCGTCACGCATCTGGCGCTGGAAGCGTCCAGCCACGGGCTGGATCAGTACAGGCTGGACGGGGTGCTGGTGTCCGCTGCCGGTTTCACCAACCTGACGCGCGACCATCTGGATTATCACGGCACCATGGAGGCCTATCTGAAGGCCAAGCTGATGCTGTTCGACCGCGTGATGCCCAAGGGGGCGACCGCCGTCATCAATGCCGATATCCCGGAATTCGAGCAGATCGCCGCCTGCGCCCACGCGCGCAAGCAAACGGTCATCGGCTTTGGCGAAGCTGGCCGGGAACTGCGCGTCATCGAGGTGACGCCCCTGCCCCATGGTCAGCGGCTGGAGCTGGAGATTTTCGGGCGCCGCCGGACGGTAGAGATGCCACTGGTCGGGCGGTTCCAGGTGTGGAACGCGCTATGCGCCCTGGGGCTGGCCATCGGCACCGGCGAGGATGCCGACAAGACCGCCGATCAGCTGTCGCTGCTGACGGGCGTGCGGGGCCGGCTTGAGATGGTTGCAACCCTCAAGAATGGCGCGGCGGTCTATGTGGATTACGCCCATACGCCGGACGGGTTGGAGACGGTGCTGCACGCGGCGCGGCCCCATACGCATGGCAAGCTGTCGGTCGTGTTCGGCTGCGGCGGCGACCGGGACAAGGGCAAGCGGCCCATGATGGGCGCCATCGCGGCCCGTCTGGCCGACCGCTGCATCGTCACCGACGACAACCCGCGCAGCGAGGTACCGGCGACGATCCGGGCCGCGATCATGGAGGCCTGCCCCGGCGCGCTGGAAGTGGATGACCGGGCCAAGGCCATCGCGGTTGCCATCGGCGAACTGGGTCCGGGCGACGTGCTGATCATCGCCGGCAAGGGGCATGAGCAGGGGCAGATCGTGGGGACCGAGGTCCGTCCCTTTGACGATGCCAGTGTGGCCCGGCAGGTGGTGGCGGGTCTGTAAGGGTTTGGTTCTTTTGGGTGGAGTGGGTCGGATGGTTGACATCCTGTGGACGGGCAATGAAGTGGCGGCGGCCTGCAATGGCAAGGCGCTGGGCGATGCTGCCTGGACCGTCACAGGCGTGTCCATCGACAGCCGCACCATCGCCCAGGGCGACCTGTTCATCCCGCTGAAGGGACCGAATTTCGACG
This sequence comes from Niveispirillum sp. CC-CTL257, assembly GCF_059489915.1. Classification (NCBI taxonomy): domain Bacteria; kingdom Pseudomonadati; phylum Pseudomonadota; class Alphaproteobacteria; order Rhodospirillales; family Azospirillaceae; genus Niveispirillum; species Niveispirillum sp. CC-CTL257. The sequence goes on along the minus strand of NZ_JCAJXE010000001.1, from coordinate 449,004 downwards.
GCCACGCCTTTGTCGCCCAGGCCCTGAACCAGGGTGCCGCCGGTGCCATCGTGGCCGATATCCCAAAGGGTCTGGAGGGTGATGCCCGCCTGATCAAGGTGGATGACACGATGCTGGCCTTGCAGGACCTGGGCCGCATGGGCCGGGTGCGGGCGGGCGGCAAGGTCATCGCCGTCACGGGTTCGGTCGGCAAGACGGGCACCAAGGAGGCGTTGAAGGTCGCCCTGGACAGCCAGGGCAAGACCTTCGCCACCGTCGGTTCCTTGAACAACCATTGGGGCGTGCCGCTGTCCCTGTCGCGCTTTCCCGCCGACAGCCGGTTTGGCGTGTTCGAACTGGGCATGAACCATGCCGGTGAGATCGGGCCCCTGTCGCGCATGGTGCGGCCCGACATCGCCATCATCACGACGGTGGAGGCCGTGCATATCGAGTTCTTCGCCAGTGTCGAGCATATTGCCGACGCCAAGGCGGAGATTTTCGAGGGCATGGACGCGTCGGGCACGGCCATCCTGCCGCGCGACAATGCCCATTATGCCCGGCTTCTGGCCGCTGCCCGTACCCAGGGTCTGACCCGTATCCAGTCTTTCGGCACGCAGGAAGGCGCGGATGGCCGGCTGATCGACTATCGGGGCTATGCCGACCATGGCGTGGTCATGGCGCGCATTGACGGGATCGACGTCACCTACACCATCCCACTGCCGGGCCGGCACCATGCCGTCAATTCGCTGGCCGTCCTGCTGGCCGTGAAGGCGGCGGGCGGGGATGTGGCGGAGGCGGCGGAAGCGCTGGCCGGTCTGGCCCCCATTAAAGGGCGGGGGCAGCGGCGGGCGATTGAGGTTGAGGGGGGTACCTTCACCCTGATCGATGAAAGCTATAACGCGTCGCCCGTTTCCGTGGCCGCAGCCGCCGGCGTGCTGGGTGCGGCGGAACTTGGCCCCAAGGGGCGGCGTATTGCCGTTCTGGGCGACATGCGGGAGTTGGGTGACCATGCGCCCGTCCTGCATGCCGGTCTGGCCGACCCGTTCGTGAAGGCCGGCACCGATCTGGTTTTCTGCTGCGGTCCCAATATGCGCCATCTGTTTGACGCATTACCCGCCGACAAGCGCGGCACACACACAGCCGACAGCGCCACCCTGGCCCCCATCGTCACCGCCGCCGTCAAGGCAGGCGACGCCGTGATGGTCAAAGGGTCCGCCGGCAGCCGCATGGCGCTGGTGGTGGAGGCGCTGAAGGCGATGGATCGCGCCCAACAGGATAATAACCCGCAAGGGACGACCGCCGGGAACAAGGCGGGCAAACCGAGAGACAATGATGCTGTATAACCTGCTCTATCCCCTGGCGGACGAATTCCAGATCTTCAACCTGTTCCGGTACATCACGTTCCGGACGGGCGGGGCCGTGATGACGGCGCTGATCATCAGCTTTGTGATCGGGCCGCGCGTCATCCGCTGGCTGAAATCGAAGCAGGGCGAGGGTCAGCCGATCCGCACCGACGGGCCGGAAACGCATCTGAAGAAGAAGGGCACGCCCACCATGGGCGGCCTGATGATCATGATCGCCGTCATCGTCTCCACCCTGCTGTGGGTCGATCTGACCAACACCTATACCTGGATCGTGCTGCTGGTGACGGTCGGGTTCGGTCTGGTCGGGTTCGGCGATGATTATCTGAAGCTGACCAAGCGCAATACCAAGGGCCTGTCGTCCAAGGTGAAGCTGGTCGCCACCCTGGTGGTCGCCGCCGTCGCCACGGGCTGGTACCTGATGGCCACGCCGTGGGAGATGGGCACCGGTCTGGCCCTGCCCTTCTTCAAGGATCTGCTGATCCATCTGGGCTGGTTCTATGTGCCCTTCGCCATCGTCGTCATCATCGGCTCCAGCCACGCCGTGAACCTGACGGATGGGCTGGATGGTCTGGCGACCGTGCCGATCATGATCGCGGCTTCCTGCTTCGGCCTGATCGCGTATCTGTCGGGCAATGCCATCTTCTCCAACTATCTGGGCATCCACCATGTGCCGGGCACAGGCGAGCTGGCCGTATTCTGCGGCGCGCTGGTCGGGGCCGGCCTGGGCTTCCTGTGGTTCAACGCGCCGCCGGCCATGGTGTTCATGGGCGATACCGGGTCGCTGTCGGTGGGTGGGGCCCTGGGTGCCATCTCCGTCATCACGAAGCATGAACTGGTGCTGGCCATTGTCGGCGGCTTGTTCGTGCTGGAGGCGCTGTCGGTGATGATCCAGGTGGCGTCGTTCAAGCTGACGGGCAAGCGGGTGTTCCGCATGGCCCCGATCCACCATCACTTTGAAAAGAAGGGCTGGTCGGAACCGACCGTCGTTATCCGGTTCTGGATCATCGCCGTCATCCTGGCGCTGGTCGGCCTGTCCACCTTGAAGCTGCGTTGAGGGTTGGAATGATTGATCTTGGCCATCTGAAAGGTCGCAGGATCGCGGTGATGGGTCTGGCCCGGTCGGGCCTGACGGCGGCACGCGCCCTGAAGGCGGCTGGGGCCATGCTTCTGGCCTGGGACGATGGCGCCGGCGGGCAGAAGGCGGCGGCAGAGGCCGGGATTGATCTGACCAACCTGCACGACACCGACTTTGCCGGTATTGACGCCCTGGTTCTGTCGCCCGGCATTCCGCACACTTATCCGGCACCCAATCCCATCGCGGCCAAGGCCAAGGCGGCGGGCGTGCCGATCATCAGCGATATTGAGCTGCTGCGTCAGGCGCGGCCCGACGCCACCTATGTCGGCATCACCGGCACCAACGGCAAATCCACCACCACCTCTCTGGTCGCCCATATCATCGCGGGCACGGGCAAGCCGACGCAGGTGGGCGGCAATCTGGGCATTCCGGCCCTGTCGTTCGAGGCGTTGGGTGCGGACGGCGTCTATGTGCTGGAAATGTCCAGCTATCAGCTGGAAATCACGCCGTCGCTGGGCTTTGACGCGGCCGTCCTGCTGAACATCACGCCCGACCATCTGGATCGGCATGGCGGCATGGATGGCTATATCGCAGCCAAGAAGCTGATCTTCCAGAAGGGGATGGCGACGGGCACCCAGGTGGCCGTGATCGGCATCGACGATCCGCATTGCGCACAGATGGCCCTGGAGCTGGACGCGGAGTTTCCGGCCAAGGTCATCCGCATCAGCGCCGAAGGCCCGGTCAGCGGTGGTATCGGGGTGGAGAACGGGGTTCTGGTCGATGATCGGGGCGGACATCACCATCCCATCACGGACCTACGCAGCCTGCCCTCCCTTCCCGGCCGGCATAACTGGCAGAATGCCGCCGCCGCCTATGCCCTGTCGCGGGCCGTCGGCATCAGCCATGCCGACATCCTGGACGGGTTGCGGACCTTCCCCGGCTTGGCCCATCGCCAGAGCCTGGTGGGGACTATTGACGGCGTGCGCTTCATCAATGACAGCAAGGCCACCAATGCCGACGCGGCGGCCAAGGCGCTGGCCTGTTACCAGCCCATCTACTGGATCCTGGGCGGCAAGGCCAAGGATACGGGGCTGGACGGGCTGGACAGCTTCATGCCCGCCGTGGCGCATGCCTTCCTGATCGGCGATGCCACGGAAGCCTTCGCGCAATGGCTGTCGGCGCGCGGCGTGGCGCATACGCGCTGTGGCACCATGGATGTCGCCGTCGGCGCCGCCTTTGCCAAGGCCAAGGAAGACGGGCGGGAGGCACCGGTGGTGTTGCTGTCCCCGGCCTGCGCCAGTTTTGACCAATATCCGAATTTCGAAGTGCGCGGCGATGATTTTGCGACCCGCGTCAGGGCCTTGTCCAATGGGGGGATTGTCTGATCATGGTTTCCTTCTCCCGCACCGATCATTCGATCCTGGGCCGCTGGTGGTGGACCGTTGACCGCTGGACCATGGCGGCGGTCATCCTGATCGCCACCATCGGCGTGATCCTGGTCCAGGCGGCCAGCCCCGCCGTGGCGACGCGCATCGGCACCGACAGCTTCCACTTCATTGAAAAGCATCTGCTGGTCCTGATCCCCTCGCTGGGCCTGATGTTCGGCGTCTCGCTGCTGTCACCCAAGGGGGTCCGGCGGCTGGCGGTGGTGATGTTCCTGGCCGCCGCATTTGGCGTGTTCCTGACCCTGTTCATCGGGATGGAGATCAAGGGTGCCACGCGTTGGTTGCAGCTGCCGGGCCTGTCAGTGCAGCCGTCGGAATTTCTGAAGCCGGCCTTTGCGGTCGTGGCCGCCTGGCTGTTCGCCCTGCACCGCACGCAGGAGAATGTGCCCGGCATCCCCGTGGTGATCGGGCTTTACGGCCTGATCGTCGTGCTGCTGATGAGCCAGCCGGACCTGGGCCAGACCTTCGTCATCACCTGCATCTTCTTCGGCCAGTTCTTCCTGGCGGGCCTGCCCATCGTGTTCGTGGCGTCCTGCATCGTGATGGGCGTGGGCGGTCTGGTCGGGGCCTATTTCCTGTTCCCGCATGTGCAGAGCCGTATCGACCGGTTCCTGGACCCCGCCGCCGGTGACAATTATCAGGTGGCCCGCTCCCTGGAAGCGTTTGAGAAGGGCGGCATCTGGGGCACCGGGCCGGGCCAGGGCACGGTCAAGATGTCCATCCCCGACAGCCATGCCGACTTCATCTTCTCCGTCGCGGGCGAGGAGATGGGGATGATCACCTGCATGATCATCATCTGCCTGTTCGGCTTTGTCGTCCTGCGCAGCTTTGCCCGCGCTTCGAATGATCAGAGCCTGTTCGTGATGCTGGCGGCCAGCGGCCTGACCATGCAGTTCGGTTTGCAGGCCCTGATCAATATGGGATCGGCGCTGCACCTGATGCCGACCAAGGGCATGACCCTGCCCTTCATTTCCTATGGCGGGTCGTCGCTGATCGCGCTGGGGATCGGTATGGGCATGGTGCTGGCCCTGACCCGCAAGCGGTTTGGACCGGGAGAAGCGCTATGACCGCTTCACGCCCCATCATCCTGGCCGCCGGGGGCACCGGCGGCCATATGTTCCCGGCAGAGGCGCTTGCCCGCACGCTGATCGCGCGCGGGCATTCGGTCATTCTGGTGACCGACAAGCGCGGCAAGGCCTTTGGCGACAACCTGCCCGATGTGCGGGTCGAACGTATCCGCGCCGCCACCTCCGCCCCCGGCATCATGGGCAAGCTGCGCATGGTGGTGGAGCTGGTGGTGGGCACCGCCCAGGCGCGGTCGCTGCTGCGGCAGTTGCAGCCGGCGCTGGTGGTCGGGTTCGGCGGCTATCCGTCGCTGCCCACCGTGTTTGCGGCGCAGTCGGCGGGTATCCCCACCCTGCTGCATGAACAGAATGCCGTGCTGGGCCGTGCCAACCGATTGCTGGCCGCCAAGGCGCGGATGATCTGCACCAGCTTCCCCAGCGTCGCCGGCCTGCCGGCGGTGGATGGGCGGCGTATCATCCGCACCGGCAACCCGGTTCGCCCCGACATCCTGGCGCTGCGCGATGCGCCCTATCCGTCGCCCTATGCCGGCGGGTCGCTGAACCTGCTGGTCACAGGCGGCAGCCAGGGGGCCGCAATCTTTGGCGAGGTGCTGCCGCGCGCGGTGGAAATGCTGCCCGAAGAGGTGCGTTACCGCCTGAAGATCGTGCAGCAGGCGCGGGCGGAGAATATCGAGGCGGCCCGCAGCGCCTATGCCCAGATGGGCGTGGAGGCGGAACTGGCCACCTTCTTCAAGGATATGCCAGCCAAGCTGGCGGGTTGCCACATGATGATCGCCCGTTCCGGTGCCGGAACGGTCGCAGAATTGTCGGTGGTTGGCCGCCCTTCCCTGCTGGTTCCGTACCAGTACGCCATGGATGACCACCAGACGGCGAACGCGAAATCGCTGGTGGAGGCGGGTGGTGCCTGGCTATTGCCACAGCAGGAATTCACACCCGTTGCGGTATCGGAACAATTGGCCGCCTTCCTGGCCGATCCGACCCGTTTGACCGGGGCGGCGAAGGCCGCCGCATCCTGGGCCATCCCGGATGCGGCGGACCGTCTGGCCGATGCCGTTGACCTGTTGGTGAAGGGGGATGCCGCATGAGCGTGATCGGGCTTACCACTGAACCGACACTGGCCGAGCTGGAGCGCGCCTTTCCCTTGCTGCTGAACGGGTTGACGCGCCGGCGCTTCAGTCTGCCGCAGCCGCCGAGCGCTTTGAAAGGCGGGTTTGTTTCACAGATGGAACAAAAAATCGCCCCGCGCTTGCATCATGATTGTTCCACCATCACCCGTCGCCTTGGAGTTTGACCCATGCGGGCTTTGCCGCTGAATATCGGAACCCTGCATTTCGTCGGCATCGGCGGTATCGGCATGTCCGGCATCGCCGAGGTGTTGCACAATCTTGGCTATGCCGTGCAGGGCAGCGACATGGCCGATAATTATAATGTCCAACGGCTGCGCAAGCTGGGCATCAAGGTGGAGATCGGGCACCGGGGTGAAAACCTGGGCGATGCCGCCGTTTTGGTCATTTCTTCCGCTGTGAAGAAGGACAATCCTGAGGTCGTGGCGGCGCGGGCCAGCATGATCCCGGTGGTGCGCCGGGCGGAGATGCTGGCCGAACTGATGCGCCTGAAATGGTCCATCGCGGTGGCCGGCACCCATGGCAAGACCACCACCACCAGCATGGTTGCGGCCCTGCTGGAAGGCGGGGCCATGGACCCGACCATCATCAATGGCGGCATCATCAATTCGCTGGGCACCAACGCCAAGCTGGGCAGCGGCGACTGGATGGTGGTGGAAGCCGATGAAAGCGACGGCACCTTTACCAAGCTGCCCTCCACCATTGGCATCGTCACCAATATGGACCCCGAACATTTGGACCATTACGGGACGTTCGAGGAGGAGCGGAAGGCCTTCGACCGGTTTGTCGAGAATATCCCCTTCTATGGCTTCGCGGCCCTGTGCATCGACCATCCCGAGGTCCAGGCCATGCTGGGCCGGGTGGATCGCCGCGTCGTGACCTATGGGTTCAGCCCGCAGGCCGATGTACGCGCGGTCAATATCGAGACCAATACGTCCGGCTGTTACTACGATGTCGAGCTGTCCGACCGGGCGGCGTCGGAGGCGCGGACCATCACGGGCATCCACCTGCCCATGTATGGGCTGCACAATGTCCAGAACTCGCTGGCCGCCATCGCGGTCGCCATCAGCCTGGGCATCAGCGATGACAGCATCCGCAGCTCCTATGCCAAGTTCACGGGCGTGAAGCGCCGCTTCACCAAGACCGGTGAAAGCAACGGCGTCGTCGTCATTGATGATTACGGTCACCATCCGGTGGAAATCGCCGCCGTGTTGAAGGCCGCGCGCATGGCCGGCACGGGCCGCACCATCGCGGTCGTGCAGCCGCACCGCTATACCCGCCTGCAAAGCCTATTCGCGGAATTCTGCACCTGCTTCAACGATGCCGACGCGGTTGTCGTGGCCGATGTCTATGCGGCCGGCGAACAGCCCATCGAGGGGGCGGCAAAGGATGATCTGGTCGAAGGCCTGCGCGTGCGCGGCCACCGCAACGTCACGGCGCTGTCCAGCCCCGCAGCCCTGCCCAGCCTGATCGCCGAGATCGCCAAGCCCGGCGACATGGTGGTCTGCCTGGGTGCTGGCACCATCACGCAATGGGCCAACAGCCTGCCGGGCGAACTGGACAAGCTGGCCACCCTCAACAAGGTGGGCGACTGACATGGTACAGGTGCTGGATGGACAGGCGCTGACCAGTCGGTTGAAAGAAGCCGCCCCCGATATCCGGGGACGGCTGACCCCGGATGCGCCGCTGGGCCCCAGCACCTGGTTCCGTGTGGGCGGCAAGGCCGAGGCCCTGTTCCGCCCGGCGGATGCGGATGATCTGTCCTATTTCCTGGCCCATTGCCCCGCCGATGTGCCCGTGACGGTCATCGGTGTTGCCAGCAATCTGCTGGTCCGCGATGGAGGCGTGCCCGGTGTCGTGATCCGCCTGGGTGGGCCGTTCGCGGACGTGGCGGTGGAGGGGGACCGGATCATTGCCGGTGCCGGTGCCCTGGACCTCAATGTCGCGCTGACGGCGCAGGAGGCGGGGCTGGCGGGGCTGGAGTTCCTGTCGGGCATTCCCGGCACCATTGGCGGGGCCGTGCGCATGAATGGCGGTGCCTATGGTGCCGAGACCGTGGATGTCGTCCTGTCGGCGGAGGGCATTGACCGCCGCGGCGTGAAGCACAGCTACACCCGTGACGAATTGCACCTGACCTACCGCCATTGCGGGGTGGCGGATGATGTGATCTTCACCGGCGCGGTGTTTCAGGGTCGGCCCGACGATCCCGCCGCCATCCAAGCGCGCATCGACGCCATCCAGCAGGCCCGCGCCGACAGCCAGCCCGTGCGCGCCCGCACCGGCGGGTCCACCTTCGCCAACCCGGACGGGCATAAGGCCTGGCAGTTGATTGATGCCGCCGGGTGCCGGGGTCTGACCATTGGCGGGGCACAGATCAGCGAGAAGCATTGCAACTTCCTGCTGAATTTGGGCGACGCGACCGCCCATGATATCGAATCGCTGGGTGAGGAGGTTCGGGCGCGCGTCAAAGCGAACAGCGGCGTGGATTTGCGCTGGGAAATACGCCGGATCGGACTACCCCGTTCGAACGGGGGTGAGTCATGAATGTCACCTTCGCCGGTAAATGTGAGTCTCTGCTGCAACAGGTCGCAGAGCCCCGAGTCGCTTTTTTAAAAACGCCGCATTTTGGCGCTTGCAGCCCCGTAATCCGTCGCTTACACCGAATCTTGTGGGAAGGCTGGGGCTGCCTCACACAACATCTTGCGATAGCGCAGAAATTGCCGGAAAGGCCGGCAGGAATGGCGACGCGTCAACACGCGTCAGCCAAAGGGGGAACTGTTGTGATGGGTACCGAGAACCGTTCGAAGCATGTCGCCGTCCTGTTGGGCGGATGGTCTGCCGAGCGGGAAGTGTCCCTGGTCAGCGGGTCCCGCATTGCCGAAGCCCTGGAGAGCAAGGGCTACAAGGTCACGGCCATTGATGTGCAGCGCGATCTGGCCGGCCTGATCGCCGCCCTCACCCCGCATCCCGACGTGATTTTCAACGCCCTGCATGGCAAGGGCGGCGAGGATGGGTTGATCCAGGGCGTTCTGGAATATCTGGGCGTGCCCTACACCCATTCCGGCGTCATGGCGTCTGCCGTCGCCATGGACAAGGCCCTGACCAAGCGCATCCTGGCGACCGTGGGCATGCCGGTGGCCGATGGCGTGATCGCCACCAAGGAACAGGTCTTGTCGGGCCATGTCATGGCCCCGCCCTATGTCGTGAAGCCCGTGGATGAGGGTTCCAGCGTCGGTGTGCGCATCGTGCGCGAGAGCGACAATTTCACGGTGCTGGAAGAAGATAGCTGGGTCTATGGCCGCCGCGTGCTGGTGGAGAAGTTCATTCCGGGCCGGGAGCTGACGGTCGGCGTCATGGGCGACCGCGCCCTAACGGTCACCGAGATCGTGCCCAAGACCGCCTTTTACGATTACGAAGCGAAATACGCCGATGGCGGTTCCGTCCATGTCTGCCCGGCCCAGATCCCGGCGGATGTGGCGGAAGAGGCCAAGCGTCTGGCGCTGCTGGCGCATCAGGTGCTGGGCTGTTCGGGCGTGTCGCGCACCGACTTCCGCTGGGACGACGCCAAGCCTGGCGTCAGCGGCCTGTGCTTCCTGGAGACCAATACCCAGCCCGGCTTCACGCCGACCTCCCTGCTGCCCGAACAGGCGGCATCGCTGGGCATCAGCTACGCCGATCTCTGCGCCTGGATTGTGGAGCATGCAAGATGCCACGCGTGACGCCCACCGCCCCGCCGACCACGGATAATCCCCGCGCGCGTTTCGCCGAAACGCAGAAGCGCGCCACCCTGCGCGCAGCACAGGAGGCGAACCGCCGCCGCGCCCTGCCCCGCTGGGCCGAGCCGGCGATGAAGATTGCGCGGCGGTCGGCGCCTGTGCTGGCGCTGGCACTGGTCGGCACCTGGGTCTGGGGTTCGGGCTATGGCGAGCTGCTGGTTCATGCAGGCACCGACAAGGTCCTGACTGCCAGTGTCGAGGCCGGGCTGTCGGTGCAGGATGTGACCGTGGTCGGGCGCGAGAAGGCGGCGCAGGCCGACCTTCTGAACGCGTTGGCGGTGCAGCGTGGCACGCCCATCCTGGCCTTTGACCCGCACAAGGCGCGTGAAGCGCTGGAACAGATCCCGTGGGTCCGGCAGGCCCGTGTCGAACGCCGCCTGCCCGACACCATCGCCATCACCATCACCGAGCGCGAGCCGATGGCCCTGTGGCAGCATGACCGCCAGATGCGCCTGATCGATGGCGATGGCATCGTGCTGACGGCCAATGACCTGTCGAAATGGCCCAACCTGCCGCTGCTGGTGGGACCTGACGCGCCCAAGCGCGGGCCGGCGCTGCTGCATATGCTGCGCGACGAGCCGTCCATCGCGCCCATGGTGGAGGCCGCCATTCTGGTCGGTGGTCGCCGCTGGGACCTGCGCCTGAAGAATGGCGTGGATATCCGCCTGCCCGAACATGATGTGCCCGGTGCGCTGAAACAGCTGGCCATGGTCCAGCAGACAAACAGCGTTCTGGACAAGGATGTGGTCGCCATCGACCTGCGCATCCCGGACCGCCTGTCGGTCCAGACCTCCGCCGCTGCGGCCGATCTGCGCCGCAAGCCCCCCGAAAAGAAGCAGAAGACCTGAGGAAGCGGCGAACATGGCATTTCCCGGCGCCCTCAATACCCGGACCAAGACCCGCAAGGTCACGCGCGGCGGCACCATCGCCGCGCTGGACGTTGGCTCGTCCAAGGTCGTCTGCTTCATCGCCAAGGTCGATGATCCCGGCAGCATCCGCGTGGTCGGTATCGGCCACCAGATCAGCCGGGGCGTGCGGTCGGGCGGCATCGTCGATATGGAGGCGGCAGAGACCGCCATCGGCACCACGGTCCATGCCGCCGAAACCATGGCCGGCGAACAGATCCGCGAGGTTCTGGTCAGCCTGTCAGGCGGGCAGCCGGAAAGCCAGACGCTTGTCGCTGAAACAGCGGTGACGGGGGCGGAGATTGGCGACAGCGATGTGCGCCGCGCCCTGACCGAGGCGCGCAAGCTGGACGTATCGCCGGACGCCGAACTGATCCATTCCATCCCGGTCGGTTACGCAATTGACGGGGTCAAGGGCATCCGCGACCCGCGCGGCATGGTGGGCGAACGGCTGGGCGTGCGCACGCATGTGGTGACCGCCGCCGGCGGCCCGGTGCGCAACCTGTCCACCTGTGTCGGGCGCTGCCATCTGGGCGTCGAAAGCTTTGTGATGAGCCCCTATGCCGCCGGCCTGTCGTGCCTGGTGGAAGATGAGATGGAACTGGGCGTCACCGTCATCGATATGGGCGGCGGCACCACCAGCATGGCCGTGTTCAACGATGGCAAGATGGTGTGGTGCGACAGCATCCCGCTGGGCGGGGGCCATGTCACCAATGACATTGCCCGTGGCCTGACCACCCCGGTCGCCCAGGCCGAGCGGTTGAAGACCCTTTACGGGTCCGCCGTGTCCGCCGTGTCGGACGAGCGCGAGATGATCGACGTGCCCCAGGTGGGCGAGGAAGAGCGCGGCCAGACCAACCATGTGCCGAAATCGCTTCTGGTCGGCATCATTCAGCCGCGCATGGAAGAGATTTTCGAACTGGTGCATGGCCGCCTGGACCAGTCCGGCTTTGCCAAGGCCGCTGGCCGCCGCGTCGTCCTGACGGGTGGTGCCAGCCAGCTGTCGGGTGTGCGCGAACTGGCCGCCAACGTCCTGGACAAGCAGGTGCGCCTGGGCCGTCCGCTGCGGATTGGCGGGCTTGCTACCAATGTTTCCGGCCCGGCCTTCGCGTCGGCTGCCGGCCTGCTGGCCTATGCCATGCAGCAGAATCACGAAATGCCGGCGCTGGCCCCCATGCCGGAAAAGTCCACCGGGCTTTGGGGCCGCGTCAATGGCTGGCTGCGGGAGAATCTATGACCCGAAGACCATGCCGCAGGCCCCGCGCCCGCCGACGAGCAGCCAAAGCCTGAACCAACCGTTCCCGCCGCCTTTCCCGATTTCCCTCCCCCGCCAGAGGAGCCCACAGCGATGAGCATCAAACTCGGTATCCCCAGCGTCGAAGTGCAGACCAAGCCCCGCATCACCGTGTTCGGTGTCGGTGGTGCCGGTGGCAACGCCGTCAACAACATGATCCGTTCCGCGCTGGAAGGGGTCGAGTTCGTGGTGGCCAATACCGACGCGCAGGCGTTGCAGGGTAACCTCGCCTCCAAGCGGGTTCAGCTGGGCTCCACCATCACCCGCGGCCTGGGTGCCGGATCGCGCCCCGATGTGGGCCGTGCCGCTGCTGAAGAGCAGCTGGAAGAAATCCTGGGCCATCTGTCGGGCACCAATATGTGCTTCATCACCGCCGGCATGGGTGGCGGGACCGGCACGGGTGCCGCCCCCGTCATCGCCCGTGCGGCGCGTGAACAGGGCATCCTGACGGTCGGCGTGGTCACCAAGCCGTTCAATTTCGAAGGCGCGCACCGCATGCGCACCGCCGAAAGCGGCATTGGCGAACTGGCCCAGTATGTCGATACGCTGCTGATCATCCCCAACCAGAACCTGTTCCGTATCGCCAACGAGAAGACGACGTTCGCCGACGCCTTCAAGATGGCCGACGATGTTCTGCATGCCGGTGTGCGCGGCGTGACCGATCTGATGGTCATGCCCGGCCTGATCAACCTGGACTTTGCCGACATCCGCACCGTGATGAGCGAGATGGGCAAGGCCATGATGGGCACCGGTGAGGCCGAGGGCGATCGCCGCGCCATCGACGCCGCCGAGGCCGCCATCAACAACCCGCTGCTGGACGATATCAGCATGAAGGGCGCGCGCGGCGTGCTGATCAACATCACGGGCGGTCATGACATGACCCTGTTCGAGGTGGATGAAGCCGCCAACCGCATCCGTGACGAGGTCGACCCCGAAGCCAACATCATCTTCGGTTCCACCTTCGACGAACATATGTCGGGCAAGATGCGCGTCTCCGTCGTTGCCACCGGCATCGACAATGCCGTGCAGCAGCGTCCGCCCGTGGGCCAGCCGCAGTTGCAGGTCGTGTCGGGCCGCCGTGTCGCCCCGGCCCCGGCGCCCGCCGCCGCCCCGGCTGCCGCCGTTGCCAGCATCCCGCCGGCCCCGGCCAACCCGATCCCGGCCCGCCCGGCCCTGCAGCCCGCCGCCATCCCCGGCATTGCCGCCGCCCCCGCCTTCGCCCCGATGCAGCCGGCCCCGATGCCGGGTGCTGCCGTGGCGGTGACGGAAGAAGCGGCACCGGTCGTGACGGATGAAGCCGCCGAAGCCCAGGCCGCCGTGGCCATGGCCGCCGCGACCGCCCCGCAGCCGCAGCACGAACTGCGCCCGTCCGACATGCGCCCGGCCGCCCCGGCGCGGCGCGACGACGCCTTCATCCCGCCGCGCGCGGCCGAAGGTGCCCCGCGCAGCAGCCAGCCGATGGCACCGGAGCGGTTCACCCCGCCGGCCCCGCAGCCCGAAAAGCGCGGCCTGTTCGCCAAGCTGTTCGGCGGCGGCGCCCCGCAGCCGGCCCCGGCCGCCCCGCGCATGCCGGCCCCCGCCCCGCAGGCACCAGCCCCGCAGTTCAACGCCCAGGCGGCCCGTCAGGCCGCCCCGGCCCCTGCCCCGCAGCCGGTGGCCCAGGCTGCCCCGCAGGCCCCTCGTCCCAAGACCGCGCAGAGCGAGGAAGAGATGCTGGACATCCCCGCCTTCCTGCGTCGTCAGGCGAATTGAGACTCTGAACTTCGTTCAAAATCAAACGCTTATCGCAACGCACAAGGGGCCGGTCCGGCGGGGACCGGCCCCTTTCCTTTTTGGTCACCGCCACAATTAAGACAAAATTATGAATACGTTTCAGGCACTTACCAGTCTTCGCCGTAACAATCGGTAACAAAGAGTGATTTGAAGCTGGACGCGCACTCTGTCATTTTGACGATGCGGCGATCAGAATTACCGCATTGCAACGCAGGTGGGATGGCGTTGCACTCCACATGGCCCCCGGCCAAGGTCGGGACAGCCATTCGGAGCCGGTGGCTGGATTTCCGTATCAGGGGGCGTTACTGTCGATTTATCGGAAAGGGACAAGCCCATGTCCTGGCAACAGACGCTCAATACGACCATTCACTGCGCTGGTGTCGGCCTGCACTCGGGCCGCCGGGTTCGCATGACCTTGCGTCCGGCCCCGGTCGACCATGGCATCTGCTTCATCCGTACCGATGTCCCCGCCGACCACGCCGTCATTCCGGCCCGATGGGATCTGGTGGCGGATACGCGTCTCTGCACCCTTCTGAAGAACGAGCATGGCACCAGCATTGGCACCATCGAACACCTGATGGCCGCCCTGCGCGGCCTGGGCATCGATAATGCCGTGGTCGAGGTGGACGCCCCGGAACTGCCCATCATGGATGGCAGTTCGGCGGAGTTCGTGTTCCTGATCGAATGCGCCGGGATTAAGCAGCAGGATCAGCCCCGCCGCCTGATCCGTGTGCTGAAGGACGTGCGCGTGCAGGATGGCGATAAGATCGTCAGCCTGTCGCCCGCCCCGGTCAGCAGCTTCCGTGCTGAGATCATCTATGACAACACCGCCCTGATCCGCCGTCAGGAAGGGTTCCTGCGCCTGACCGACGGTGCCTTCAAGGCGGAAGTGGCCGATTGCCGCACCTTTGGCTTCGCCCATGAGGTGGAGGCGATGCGCAAGGCGGGCCTGGGCCTGGGTGGGTCGCTGGACAATGCCGTCGTCATTGATGGCGACCGGGTGATGAATCCGGGTGGCCTTCGCCACGCGGATGAGTTCATCCGTCACAAGATCCTGGATGCCGTCGGCGACCTGTATCTGGCAGGCGGCCCCATCCTGGGCCATTACCAGGGCCTGCGCCCTGGCCACGCCATGAACAACGCCATCTTGCGCGCCCTGTTCGCCGACAGCAGCGCTTGGCGTCGGGAAGATGCAGAAATCTGGGACGGTCGCGCCGCCGTGGCGTGAGCTGTTCGGGCATCTCATTCCCATGATAAAAGAGGGCGCGGGTTCATCCTGCGCCTTTTTTTTCACGGGACTGTCACTGGCAATTCCCGCATCATAGGGCAGTATCACGTCGTTCCGAGGGCGAGCGATGTTGCGACGGCCATTTCCCAGCCTGCTTCTTGCCACCCTGCGGGGCTTGGCCATGGCCTTTTTGATGGCTGTGGCAGCCGTGATCGTGGCCCGCGCCGACACCGCCCCTGATGGCGCGGGTATCACCATCCGGCTGTCCAGTCTCGACTGGCCCCCTTTCAGTGGCGAGAACCTGCCGAACCGGGGGCTGACCACCGCCATTGTGGAACGCACCCTGGCCCGCGCGGGTCTGTCCGTTGACGTGAGCTTCCTGCCCTGGCAGCGGGCCGTGGTAACGGGCCTGAAGGCCCCCGGCCACGCGGGATATTTCCCGGAATATCAAACGGCTGCCAGCCGTGCCCAATGCCTGCTGTCTGCCCCCATCGGCAGCAGCCCGCTGGGCTTTGCCGAACGAACGGCGGCACCGGTGACATGGCGCAGCCTTGCCGATCTCGGGGGGCGGCGCATTGGCACGGTTCGCGGCTATGTGAATACCGACAGTTTTGACCTGGCCGCCACCGACGGCACGCTCAGCGTGGAGCCGGCGGTCGATGACGCCACGAACCTGCGCAAGCTGGCGGCGGGAAGACTGGACATGGCGGTGATCGACGCCAATGTCCTGTCACATCTATTATCGGCGGACCCGGACCTGCGACCGTTGCGCGCGGGCCTGCGCTTCAATCCCCGTCTGCTGGAAGACAAGACACTGCATGTCTGCTTTCGACCCGGCCCGGAGGGCGAGGCGCTGCGCCGCCGCTTTGACAAGGCGCTGGCCGAGGACAGGCCGGATTCCATGCTGCAAGCGGCGCGCCCCCCGGCGGAACAGTGATAACGGGGCCTCGTATGCCATGGTTCCGCCAGGATTTGCACCCATCTTCCGCGAAAAGCGCCTTTGCGTGCGTGCCCGTGACGTTTGCCGCTTGGCGGTGGCGGTCCCGTGCGTGCTATAAGGCATCCCGCATTCATGCTTGCTGCTTGGTTGTCCTTGCCGATGCTCCGCACCGAACGTCCGAACCGCCGCGCCCGTGTCCTCCGCCATTTGGCGCCGGTCGCCCTCATGTTCCTCGCCGCCTGCTCGGGCAAGAAGGATGAGCTGCCTTATGTCGAGCGGCCGGTAGAGCAGATCTACTCCGAGGCGGCCAACGCCATCGACAACCGCAACTATACCAAGGCGGCCCTGCTGTTCGACGAGGTCGAACGCCAGCACCCGTACAGCCAGTGGGCCGTGCGCGCGCAGCTGATGGCCGCTTATTCGCACTATCAGGCGCTGAAATATGATGACGCGATCACGACGCTGGATCGCTTCATCGCGCTGCATCCCGGCAACCGCAATGCGCCTTACGCCTTCTATTTGAAGGCGCTGTGCAATTACGAACGCATCAGCGATGTGCGCCGCGACCAGGGCACGACCTATGAGGCGCTGAAGAACCTGCAGGAAGTGGTCCGCCGGTTCCCCAGCACACCCTATGCCCGCGATGCCCGCCTGAAGATCGACCTGACCCGCGACCATCTGGCCGGTAAGGACATGGAAGTGGGCCGATTCTATATGGCCACCGGCGAATATATGGGCGCCATCAAGCGCTTCCGCCGCGTGGTCGACGAATATCAGGCCACCAGCCATGTGCCGGAAGCCCTGCACCGCATGGTCGAGGCCTATCTGGCCCTGGGCATCCGGGAAGAGGCGCAGGCCAATGCTGCCCTGCTGGGCCATAATTATCCCGGCTCTGTCTGGTATCAGGATACCTACGCCCTGATGAACCGCAGCGAACGCGGCGTGAAGCCGTCGCTGTTCCAGCGGGCCGTCGACTGGCTGTTCTGATCTCCCTCTCCATTGTCCTGGCTGCGCCATGCTTGTCACCCTGTCGATCCGTGACGTCGTCCTGATCGAACGCCTGACGCTGGCGTTCCAGCCGGGGCTTTGCGTTCTGACCGGGGAGACCGGGGCCGGCAAATCCATCCTGCTGGACGCCCTGGGTCTGGCGCTGGGCGCCAGGGGCGACAGCAGCCTCGTCCGCCATGGTTGCGAACAGGCCAGCGTCACCGCCGAATTCGACCTGGGCCGCCGCGGTGACCACCCGGCCTTCGCCATCCTGCGCGAGCAGGAGCTGGAGGTGGAGGACACGCTGGTCATCCGCCGCACGCTGACCAATGACGGGCGGTCGCGCTGTTTCGTGAATGATCAGCCGGTGGGCGTGACCTTGCTGCGCCGGCTGGGCGAAACGCTGGTGGAGGTGCATGGGCAGTTCGACACCCATGGGCTTCTGGACCCGCGCACCCACCGCGACCTGCTTGACGATTACGCCCAACTGTCGGTGCAGGGGCAGAAGGTGGCAGCATCCTGGCGCGCCTGGCGGCAGGTGGAACAGGCCCGCCTGACGGCCGCCGAGGATGCCAATCGCGCGCGGGCCGAAGAGGATTACCTGCGCCACGCCGTGGAAGAGCTGGACCAGCTGTCGCCCGAGGAGGGCGAAGAAAAGTCGCTGGCCGAACAGCGTATCGTGCTGCAGCACCGCGAAAAGTTGATCGAGAGCCTGACCCAGGCATCGACCGAGCTGTCGGGCGAACGCGGGGCGGAACGGGCCCTGGCATCGGCGCTGCGCACCCTGTCACGCATCGCCGACAAGGCCGGCGGCAAGCTGGACCCCATCATCTCCGTCCTGGATCAGGCGGCCAGCGAGGTGGGCGAGGCGTCGCGCGCCATCCAGGGCTTTGCCGCCGATATGGATAGCGATGGCGGCAATCTGGACAAGATCGAAGAGCGGCTGTTCGCCCTGCGCGCCGCTGCCCGCAAGCATGGGACGGATGTGGACGGCCTTGTCAGCCTGCGCGCCGCGATGGCGGCCAAGCTGAACCTGATCGAGGATCAGGGTGACCTTCTGTCAAAACTGGCGGCGCAGGCGGAGACGGCCAAGGCCAGTTACCTGGAGGCGGCCAAGGCCCTGTCGGCGGCGCGGTCCAAAGCGGCGGGCAAGCTGGATCAGGCGGTCGCGGCGGAACTCAAGCCCCTGCGCCTGGAAAAGGCGCGATTCGCCACCAAGGTGGAACAGCTGGGCGAGGAGGGATGGAGTGCCGCCGGGATCGACGATATCGCCTTCCAGGTCGCCACCAACCCCGGCACCCCGCCGGGACCGCTGGCCAAGATCGCGTCGGGCGGTGAGCTGGCGCGTTTCATGCTGGCGCTGAAGGTGGTGCTGGCGCAGGTGGGGACCGTGCCGACCCTGGTGTTCGACGAGATCGATACGGGTGTGGGCGGGGCCGTGGCCGATGCCATCGGCGAACGTCTGGCCCGGCTGGGCCAGCACGATTTGCAGGTCCTGGTCGTCACCCACAGCCCGCAGGTGGCCGCACGCGGCGCCCATCACTGGAACGTCCGCAAGAAGGTCAGCGCCGGGCGCACCGCCACAGAGGTTGTGGCCCTGTCGATGGAAGAGCGGTTGGAAGAAGTAGCCCGCATGCTGTCGGGTGCCGAAATCACCCAGGCGGCCCGCGCGGCGGCGGAAAGTTTGCTGGCCGGGCGGGGGTGAGAAATGACCGGGACCCGCCTTCCCCGCCCCCTTTCTGGCGCGTCCCCTATTTCGATGCCGCGATGCGGCGGCCAGATCGGCAAAACATCACGTCAGAGGCCGTTCTGGCGGTGCTGGCCGCGCCCATTCAACAGGTGCGACAAAGCGATGGTCGTGTGTGATATTGGGGATGGAATGCGCAAACCGGCAAATGGCTGCGCGTCATTGTCGAACCTGATGGTGAAACCATCCTGAATGCCTTCTGGGATAGAGGCTTCAAACCATGAACGACAAGATCGGCCCGATCTTCTATGAACCCAGTACCGATATGCTGTGGGTCGAACTACGCCCCTGGCCCGGCGACGATGTCGGGGATGAGGCAAATGTCGGCGGACGGGAGCCGGAACCCGGCCTGATCGTGCATTATGCGCGCGATGGTGAGCCGTGGGCGTGGGAGGTTGAGTATGCCTCGCGACGCCCGGACCTTGTCAGCCACGCGCTGGCGGCAGTGCGAGCGGCCCAAGGTTATTCCCGCGCCGCCTGATTTCACTTTGATTTGGGGCGGACCATTCCCCTTTCCCCCACCCACCTTTTAAGGGGGATGGGGGAAAGGCCGGTCCGCCTTTACGATCACAGCACCTTCAGAATGTGCTCAGCGCTCGACACTTCGAACGCGCCGGGCTTTTCCACTTCCAGACGGGTGACGACACCATCTTCGGCGACCAGGGCGAAGCGCTGGCTGCGGTGGCCCAGATTATAGGCGGTGCCGTCCATTTCCAGGCCCAGGGCCTTGGTCAGGGCACCATTGCCGTCGGGCAGCATGGTGACCTTGCCGGCCACGTTGTTCTGCTTGCCCCAGGCCTGCATCACGAACGGATCGTTCACGGCCATGCAGACAATGTCTTCCACGCCCTTGGCCTTGATGGCGTCGGCATTGTCCACGAAGCCCGGGAGGTGCTTGGCCGAGCAGGTCGGGGTGAAGGCACCGGGGACGGAGAACAGGACGACCTTCTTGCCCTTGAACAGGTCGTCGGTGCTGACCTCCTGCATGCCGGACTCGGTCAGGTGCTTCAAGGTGACCGACGGGACGCGGTCGCCAACCTTCACGCTCATCTGGGTATCCTCCACAAAGGGGACGTTGATTGAACCTATGCGCCGTTTCTAGGCCACACCCGATCTTGCGACAAGCAAAAGGGCGTTTGCGAAAAACCACCCCCACCGGCGGCCCAGGCTGCTATGATCGGGTCACAGGATGAAAGCCACACCGCAGCCCATGCCGACATCGCCCAAGAAACCCCTGAATTCATTCACCGGTCAGTTCCTGATCGCCATGCCGCAGATGCCCGATCCGCGGTTTGAGAAGACCGTGATCTATATCTGCGTCCATAATGCCGAAGGGGCCATGGGGCTGGTCGTCAACAAGCTGTTCGACGGGATCAGCTTCACCAGCCTGTTGCAACAGCTGGATATTGAAGTAACGCAGCCGGCCCGTGAATTGACGGTGCATTTCGGCGGACCGGTCGAATCGGGGCGCGGCTTCGTTCTGCACAGCGCCGATTACAATCGGGAGGGCAGCGTGCAGGTCAGCGATCAGGTCGTGCTGACCGCCACAGTCGATATCCTGCGCGCCGTGGCGGAGGGCCAAGGGCCGCAGAAGGCCATCCTGGCGCTGGGCTATGCCGGGTGGGGCCCCGGTCAGTTGGACGAGGAGATGCAGCAGAATGGCTGGCTGCACGCGCCCGCCGACAATCGCATCCTGTTCGATACCGACCAGGACCGCAAATGGGAACGCGCCCTGGCCAGCCTGGGCATCAATTTGTCCATGCTGTCGGCCGATGTGGGCCACGCTTGATCCGGCCATATGCCCAACACAGGCCCGGCTTTGGTCCAAGTCCCGCCGCAATCGCAGGCTTGGATGATGCGGGGCCGCCGGTCTTGCCGACCGGTGGAAAACATCTGGGAATGAGAGATACAAGATGAAGCGCACCAATCTTCTGCTGCTGGCACCCCTGATGGCGCTGGCGGCCTGTTCATCGGTCAGCGACCGCGACAAGGATGCCAGCAGCAGCGGCGGCGGCTACACCACGCCGTTCCCCGGCACCGGTACACCCACCACCGGCGTCGAACAGTCGAACCTGAATTCCAACCTGTCCCCGCAGCAGCAGCTGGCGCAGATCGGTGACCGCGTGTTCTTCGGTCTGGATCAGTTCGAAGTGTCGCCGGAATCGGCCTCGACCCTGGACCAGCAGGCACAGTGGCTGCGCGCCAACCCCGCCATCACCCTGACCATCGAGGGTCATTGCGACGAGCGCGGCACGCGGGAGTACAACCTGGCCCTGGGTCAGAAGCGCGCCGACAGCGTGCGCCGGTATCTGGTGGCCGCCGGCATTGATGGCAGCCGCTTGCAAGTCATCTCCTTCGGCAAGGAACGCCCCGCCGTGGCCGGTTCGTCCGCCGATGTCTGGGCCCAGAACCGCCGCGCCGTCAGCGTTGTGAATTGAAGAGAGCCACCGCCTGACCTATGATGGTTAAATAGGACCAGAGGAACGGGCAATGTCCGGCACCAAGCAGGCAAGGCGGAGTGGATCGGGCGGCGGGGCGAAACGCCCCGCCAATGCCGGTTCATGGACCGGGCGGGCCGCACGCGATCACCTGGGTGAACTGATCCGTCGGACCCATGCGGAAGGGCCGCAGGTCGTTACCCTGAGAGGGCAAGCACCGGTCATGGTCGTTCCGGTTCCCCCACCCCCCATGTCCCCAGCCGCGCAGGAACATAAGGTGCCGCTGGGTTCATTCCTCCGCAGCCTGGACAGCCTTTCCGGTATCGATCTACAGCGCGATCATGATGCTGAACGGGAGATCGCCCTTTGACGGCATGGCTGTTGGACACCAACGTCATCGCGGAGGTGGCAGGCAGACGCAGCGATGCCAATGTTCTGAAGTGGCTGTTGGCCCAACCGGAGAGTGCCCTTCATCTCAGCATATTGAGCTTCGGCGAATATCAGAAGGGTATTGCCCATTTGCCGACCGACGACGCCCTGCGCCTGCGTATTGAGGAACAGCTGGCCGCATTGCGGCGACGCTTCCTGGGGCGGATCATCGGCATCGATGAACAGACGATGCTCATCTGGGGTACCCTCAGTAACCGCGTCAAGCGTCACGCTGGCCACCCGCCGCCGGTAATTGACGCCCTGTTCGCCGCGCAAGCGGTGCAGCACAATCTCACGCTGGCGGCACGGAACATCCGTGATGTGCAGCATACGGGCGTCACGGTGCTGAACCCTTGGTCGTGACCGCAGCAGGCACTTTAAGTCACCACCACCGGTGCCCACAGCACATCATCGATACTATCGGCACCGGCAATGATCATGGCCAGACGATCGAAGCCCAGGGCAATGCCGGCGCTGTCGGGCATATGCGGCAATGCTGCCAGGAAATCCTCATCAATCGGGTAGCGTTCGCCGTAGAGCCGTTCCTTCTCGGCCATGTCGGCCTCAAACCGCGTGCGCTGGAGGACCGGGTCGGTCAGTTCACCGAAGGCATTAGCCAGTTCCACCCCACATCCATACAGCTCAAACCGCTCCGCCACGCGCGGATCATCCGGCTTGGGACGGGCAAGCGCCGCCATGGAGACGGGGTAGTCGGAAAGAAAAGTGGGCACGTCCATGCCCAGATGCGGTTCGATCCGATCCAGGCTGACCCGGAAGAACAAATCTTCCCAGGTGTCACTGTCGGCTACGCGGATGCCGATACGCGTCACCTCTGCCGCCAGACGGTCTCGGTCGGGGCGCAGGGGATCTGGGGCGGTGGCGAGAAGATCAATGCCGGCATAGTGCAGGAAGGCATCCTGTACGCTCAACACGCGCCAGTCCGCAAACGGATCGCATTCAACGCCCCGAAAACACAGCTTATCCTTGCCCGCCGCAACACAGGCCGCGCGGACCAGGGCCACGCAATCATCCATCAGGTCACGATAGCCGGCCCCCGCCCGATACCATTCCAGCATGGCGAATTCCGGATGGTGCGTGCCGGATCGTTCACCATTGCGATAGACATGCGAGAGCTGAAACAGCCGGGGCACACCTGCCGCCAGCAGCTTTTTCATGGTGAACTCAGGACTGGTGTGCAGGTAGAGGCGGCGGCGATCATCGGGGTGTGGCCCGATCAGATCGGTCGCAAAGGCCATCAGATGCACCTCCAGTCCAGGTGATACCTGCAGGGAAGGCGTCTCCACCTCGTCAAACCCCTGTTCCTCGAACCAGCGGCGCAATGTGCGCATCACCGTCTGCCGCACGGCCAGATGCGGGCGCTTTTTTTGGAAATGGTCGGGGTGCCACCAGGGGGGCGAAACGGTGCGGCGCATGATCACTCGACAGCGGGCGGGCAAGACGGGCACTCTCGCCTTCCCGCCCGCGAGTTGCAATCCCCGATGACCGACCAAGAGACCATCCCCAATCTGCGCATCGTCTGGGACGTGGGCCGCCTGTCGGAATGGTCCCGCCTGCTGGCCGAGTGCGGGCAGAGCAGCCTGACGCAGGGGTTCGGATACAATCAGGCCATGCTGACGGTGGAGGGCTGGCGGCCCCGCCTGGGCATTATCGAACTGTCCGACCGGCCCATCGGTCTGGTGGTGATGAGCGAGCGGCGCGTGTTCAAATTGATCCGCGTGGCGCGCCTGCACCGTGGGCCGCTGCTGCGGCCCGAAGCACGCAAGCCCGCCGTCTTCGCCATGGTCATGAAGCTGATCCGCAAGGAATATCCCAGCGGGCCCCTGAACTGGACCGCCGTCGTCCCGGAATGGGGGGCAGGCGAAGAGGCAGAGGCCATGATGCGCTGGGCCGGGTTCCGGCGCGATAAGACACCGGGATACCGGACCCTGTGGGTCGATCTGCGCCGCGACGAGGCAGCACTGCGCGCCCGGCTGGCGCAGAAATGGCGCAATGCGCTGAATCAGGCCGAACGCGCGGGCCTGAGCGTGGAGATCGACCGCGACGGCAAGACGCAGCTGCCCTGGCTTTTGGAGCAGTACCAGAAGGACAAGGCAGCCAAACGCTATCGCGGGCCGTCACCCAAGCTGGTGATCCGCATGCGGACGGGCATGCACAAGGATGGCGATATCCTGCTGCTGCGCGCCGTCAAGGACGGGGTGCCGGTGGCCGGCATCCTGATCATAGGCCATGGCAAGGCCGCCACATACCAGATCGGCTGGTCCGACGCGGCGGGCCGCGCGGCGCGGGCGCATAATCTGCTGCTGTGGCGGGCCATGCAGGAACTGAGGCGCCAGAGGCGGGACTGGTTCGACCTGGGCGGCATCCTGCCCGACGAAGCGCCGGGGGTGACGGCGTTCAAGCGCGGCATGGGCGGGGACGAGGTCGAACTGGTCGGCGCGTGGCGTTGAAACAACGCCATGCACAAAGTTCGACCTCACCCAGATACTGCCGATCAGGGCGCGTCGCCCGCCCGCTTCCAGGTCCAGCGGAAACGGCGCACGCCGCCATTGCCGTCAGGTCCTTCTAGCGCCGCCACGACATTGCCGCCATAGCGATTGAAGACAATGCGCTGTGGATAGGCGATGTCGGTATTGGCGAACACCGCCATATTGTCCCCGGATTCGACCAGCTTGTAGGCGATCACGGCGTTGCTGCCCATTGGCTGACCGTAATAGATAACAGAGCCGTCGGGTTCGGCCACGATACGCATGAATTCTGTATCGGCCCCGCGCGAGGGCGACATGGACCGGCGCATGCCCAGCATGACGCCGTCACCAGGCTTCATGAAATGCTGCTCTGTGCGGGTTGGCCCGTCGCGGCCCACCCATTGACCAGATAGCCATGTCAGCGATTTCAGGGGGTCATTGGCGGCCTGACCCGACTGGGGCAGCACCGCAAGCAGGCCCAGCAGCAGCAGGGCAGACAGACGGGACGCAGAGAGGGTGAACATGGGCACTCCTCCATTTTCTCTTGTTTTGAATATGTTACCCCTTTCTTAAAGCGTCGTCCCGCAGCGGCGGCGATTTTGACGATTTTGCAGCAGTCCAGAAGGATAGGTTTCAGGGTGCGGCCCCCGCCAGCCGCCAGGACCAGCCAAAGCGCTTCACCTGCCCGTCCTTGCCCGGCCCTTCGATGGTGGCCGACAGGGTGTCGCCATCGCGGCGATAGGTGACCTTTTGCGGGAAGTCGTGGGCCGGGTTCGTGAAAACAGCAAGGCCGGGGGCAGACTCGACCAGGGTGAAACTGGCCGGGGCCTGTCCCTGCGGGTGGGCGTGATAGGCCAGCCTGCCATCAGCGCCCGGTCCGATGCGGATGAATTCCACCTCCGGCGGCCTGCCTGGCCTGACGGTCCGGCTCATGCCGACGATGATGCCGGCGGCGGGGCGCATGTAATGCTCCTCCATCCGCCGCTCCCCCTCCCCGCCCAACCACTGGCCCGACAGCCAACCCAGATCTTCAATCACCGGGTCGGCGGCGCGGGAAGGCAGGGTGAGCGACAAAAGCAGCAGGAGCGGCAGCAGGCGGCGCATGGGCATATCCTCCGTTGGGATCGCCCAGCATAGCGTGTCAGCGCGGGTCCGTCGCGCGCAAGCAGGGCCGGTCGATGACGGTGGCGAACCAGGCGGCAAGTGCGGGATGGGCGGCCCGCCAGTCCAGATCGCCATGCCGGAAATCCAGATAATCCAGGGCGCAGGCCACAGACAGGCCGCCCAGGCCGAAGCCTTCCGCCGTCAGATCATCCACCGCCGCCTCCAGCACCGCCACGGTGCGGGCAATGGCCGCTTTCTGCCGCGCCACCCAGGCGGGGGAACGTTCGCCCACCGGTCGCCGCCCTTCGATCACCGCACTGAAGGCCGCATCCAGCAGGCCCTGGGCCAGGGCCGACAGGCGCAGGCCACGCCAGCGGTCAGGACCATCCGCCGGCAGCAGGCGGCGGCCCGGCAGGGTGGCGTCCAGATAATCGGCGATGGCCCAGCTTTCACCCAGAGACCAGCCCTCATCCGTCACCAGGGCCGGAACCTTGCCGGACGGCACGGCAGATTGCAGGTCGGCGGGGTCGATCCAGGGGTCCAGAGTGATGACATCGACCGATACCCCCTTTTCATGGATCAGGGCCAGCACCTTGCGGGCATAGGGGGAGGTCTTGGCGATATAGAGCTTCATGACTTGTTTTCCTTTTTCATCAAGGACAAGCCGGCCAGCCCCGCCACGGCCCCGAAGGCCAGGATGGCGGCACCCGCCGCGAACAGGGGCAGATGGCTGCCTGTCCGGGTGAACAGGGCGGTCAGGGCGTAGCCGCCCGCCGCCTGGAACAGGGCATAAAGCGCCGTCATCCGGCCCCAGGCCGCCGTATGGCCCGCCGCCCCCGCCAGCTGCCCCGCCACCCCGGAGGCCAGGGCCACTGCACCCGGCGTCAGCACCCCGACCAGGATGGCCGAGAGGCCCAGCGGCCAGGGGGCCGATGACAGCAGCGGCAGGGCCACGGCGATCGCCTTAGCGCCGAGCGCCAGCACCAGGGCAGGCGCAAAGCCGATAGCGCGGGCCAGATGCGACACCAGCAGCGGCCCGCAAAAGGCCCCGATCCCGAACAGGAACCAATAGGCCCCGCCCATCGCCACCCCCTGCCCTAGGCCGCGCGCCACAAAGTCGGACAGGAACAGGGTATGCGGCAGAAAGCCCATGCCGTCGGTCGCATAGGCCAGGGTGAACAGCCAGAGCGGCCAGGACCGGCCGGCAGCAGGCGCGCCCGTCGCCAGAGGCCGCACCCCGGACGGCCATTGCCCCCAGGCCAGCCCCGTCAGCAGCAGCGCCAGCAGCCCGATCCCGGCCCAGGCCATGGCAACCCCGGACAGGGCCAGCCAGGGCAGCGCAGTGCCGGTGATCATGACGCCAATGCCGATACCGGAAAAGACAATGCCGGCCACCAGGGGCTTTTTCTCCACCGGCACCTGGGCCATCAAGGTCGGGGCCGCCAGGATGATCAGCACTGCCCCCGCCACCCCCGCCAGAAACCGCCAGACGCCCAGCCACAGCAACCCGCCATTCCAGGCGCAGGCCAAAAGCGACAGCGCGACCAACAGCATGGCGGAGCGCAGCACCGGCACCGGCCCGAGCATCCGCCCCGCCCGTGCGGCCGTGACGGCCCCCAGCAGATAGCCGGTCAGGTTGGCGGCCCCCAGCAGGGCACCACCGGGGGCATTAACCCAGCCCTCACCAATCAGAGCCGGCAGCAGCGGCGTATAGGCGAAGCGCCCAAGCCCCACGCCCAGCAGCGTTCCCGCCAGACCCGCCATTGCCAGCCGCCACACCCCTGACATCCGACACTCCATGACCCATCAAGGCCCTTGACCGTGCCATGCCCTTGACATCAAGAAAAATGAATTGTCTGAATAGAAGAAATCGATGTGATTGATGGGTACGCAATGGACAGCACCGATCTTTCCTTCTTCCTGGCCGTGGTGGAGGAAGGGGGCGTGACCGCGGCGGCGCGACGGCTGAACTGTGTGCAGTCGAACGTGACGGCGCGCATTCGGTCGCTGGAGGCCGGGCTGGGCGTGCCGCTGTTTCATCGCAATGGGCGCGGCGTGGTGCCGACACGGGCCGCAGAGCGGCTGTTGCCGCATGCACGACAGGTGGCGGCAGCGCTGCGCGCGGCGCGCGACAGCCTGTGGGACCTGCTGAACCCCGACCAGCCCGGCGGGCAACTGGCCATCGGCAGCATGGAGACGACGGCGGCCTGCCGGCTGCCGCCCGTTCTGGCCGCCTATCACGCCGCCTTTCCCGATGTCGAACTGAGCCTGCGCACCGGGGGGACCGGGGTGCTGATGGAGGAGGTGCTGGCCTATCGCCTGGATGCCGCCCTGGTGGGCGGTCCCATCGACCATCCCGATCTGGTCGCCGCCGATGTCGGGGTGGAACGGATGGTGTTGGTCACGGCGGCGGGGGCCGATTGGCAGGCCTTGCAGACGCGGCCCGGCCTGTCGGCCCTGTGCTTCCGGCGCGGCTGTGCCTATCGCGAACGGTTGGAAAGCCTGCTGGCGGGTCTTGGCATCAGACAGGCGCGGATGCAGGAATTCGGCACGCTGGAAGGGATTATCGGCGGGGTCGCCGCCGGCATCGGCATCTCGCTGCTGCCGCTGGCCGCCGTGGAACGGTCCCCCTTACGCGCTTCGCTGTCGCTGCATGAAGCACCGGCGCCGTGGGCCGTGGCACCGACGCAGTTGATCCACCGCCGTGACAGCGTGATGACGGCGGCCCTGACCCGCTTTATTGAGCATGCGCGGCTGGGCTGGCAGAACGATTTGCATAATGCATTACTTGCATAATGCAAATACCATTGCACTACCAGACCAGGGAGACCGCGGGGCGATAAGGGGCCTGTTCGAACATGCCATTCACCAGCCCCTGTAGTTGCAGGCGGGCGCTTTCCGGCTCATTCGACGGGACGGTGGCCTTTGAAAGGGCCTTGATCATGAAGCCGCCGCTGCGCAAGCGCTTCAGGGTGACGCGGGCATCATCCGCGCGGGACGGGTGGATGGCGGCGACGGTGGCTACACCCTGCGGCGGGCGGACAATGAACAGGCCGAACTCGGTCATGGGAACCCCCTATGCCAATGGATAGGGGGTTCAAAGCAAATGGGGTGCCAAGGGCTTGGCTGTGCTTAAGAGGTAGATGGGAGCAGCGGGATCAGTCCACGGCCCAGGCGCGCATCGGACCCTCTGCCTGATCCATGAATTCGGACAGGGAGACGGTGCCGTCGCCATTCTTGTCCATGATGGCGTGGCGACGCGCGGCCTCTGCCGTCAGTTCGTCGGGTGTCACGCGGAAATCGGCGTTACTGTCGGCGGACATGACGGGGTCGATCCCCATGCGGTAATCGGGCCGACCGCGCCCATCTCTCTGCACCGTCGCCGCCTCGTCCGGGGTCATGTCGATGCGGCCGGGGCGCAGACGGCGGCCACTGTCGGCGGGGGCGGCATGGGTCGGCAGGCTGACCCGGTATTGCGTCAGTTCATAGGAGGTGACGAACCCGTCATGGTTCAGATCATAAAGCGGGAAGACACGCGCCGCCTCGCCCGTGAACTCCGCCAGCGAGAGTTTGCCGTCCTTGTTGGCATCGGTCCGGGCGAACCAGTCGCGCATGGTGGCGCGGTAGACCTCGGCATCGCGGGTTGGGGCGTTGAGCGGTTCGCCAAGCGGACTGACGGCGCTGTAGCGGATACCCGGCCGGTATTTATCCCCGCCGCCGCAGGAGGCCAGAACCAGGGCCAGGGCCAGACCGCCCGCCATCCGCCACGCCATCGCCTGCCGCATCCACCGCTCCATCATCAACACACCCTTGATTAGCGGGTGGCCAGGATGCTTGCCAGCCGAAAAAGGCGGAATGGCGGCGGATCAACGCGGTGGGCCACCGCCACCCGGCGGGCCGCCACCACCCCCGCCGCGCCGTCCGCCCATGCCGCCGGGGCCGCCGCGCATGGGACGTTCATTATAGGCGGCCACGGCACCGACGCGGATTTCCTCCAGGCTGGTTTTGCCATCACGGTTGCTGTCCAGGGCGCGCAGACGGTCGAGGGTCAGGGCCTCCAACTCGTCCCGCGTGACGCGGAAATCCAGATTGCGGTCGGCCTCCATCACCTTGTCGGCACCACCGCCACCCATCATGCCCATGCCGCCGCCGCCCGGTCGGCGCTCCCCGCCTGGCGGTGGGGCATCCGGTGGCGGGGGACCATCGGGGCTCGGGCCGGGGCCGCCACGCAGGGACGCCATTCGGGCCATGCGGTAATCCCCCAATTCGCGGGAATTGATGGCCGCGTCCTTGTCCGCATCCACGGAAAGAAAGAAGTGGGCAATGTCGGGTTTCAGTTCATCGGGCGACAGGAAACCGTCGCCATTGCCATCCAGGCCGCGCGCCCAGGCCTGAACAATATCGGCATAGGCGGCCTCGTCTGGGGCCAGACGGCCCAGTATTTCACCCGACAGCGATAATGGCAGTCGCCCTATGGGCCGCCGCCCCTCCGGCCCGCCACCGGGCGGGCCATCGGCGTGGGAGGCGCAGGCAGTCAGCAGCAACAGGGCGGTCAGGATGATGGGGCGCATGGCGGGACCTTGGATCATGTCCTGCTTACACGCCCGCCGCCGTCCCCGCCTGTCGGATCAGGGCGCATCCGCCGTCTGCACCATCGCCTCCGGCAGGGTGCAGTCGCGCAGTTTCAGGCCCTTCAGCCTGTCCACCGGTATCACAACGCCCGTGAAATCCACCCACTCAATGGCGGCGTCGCGCAAACGCACGGGCAGCGACCCGCCGCCCCGCAATTGCAGATCCTCCATATTGGCGGCCTCCAGCACGGTGTTGCGCAGGGTCGCCCCCTCAAAGCCCGCACCCCGCAGGTCGGTGCCCGACAGGTCGGCATAGGCGAGGTTGGCACCGTTGAAATCACTGGCCGCCAACTTGGCGTGGCTCAACTGGGCACCCGACAGATCGGCCCCCCGGAAGGACATGGCCGACAGCTCACGCCCGCGCAGGTCCACGCCCTTCATCTTGCGACCCGTGAAATCGGCCCGCGTGCCGACCTTGCCGCCGCTATCCACCCATTCCTCATGCTGGGCGACGATGCGGTCGATCTCTGCCAGGTTCTGCAAATGCTCGGTGAAGGCTGGCAGCCCATGGAACAGGCGGCGGGTCGTGTCATCCACCGTGAAGGTGGCGTCCTTGATATCGGCATGCAGGAAGTTCGCCCCCTGCATCTTCGCCCCCAGCAGCACCACACCCTGCAGGTCGCTTTCGCTGAAATCGGCGTTGGACAGGTTGGCGTTGCGCATGTTGACACCCCGCAGGCGCACCTTGCGCACCACGGCATCCTCCAGCGACGCCTCCTCCAGATTGCAGAAGGACAGGTCGGTCACGAACTCCCGGCTGACCACATCCTCCCCCTTGCGGTGCAAGGTGAGGTTGCCCATGCGCATGTCGCTGCCATCCAGCTTGGCCTGGGCCAGATCGGATTTGTAGAAACGTGCGCCGCGCAGGTTGGCGCGAGTAAAATCGCAATGTTTAAGATTGGACCCAATAAACAAGCTGTTGGCGAGATCGGTCTCCCGGAACTTGCAGCCTTCAAGATTGGTTTGCGACATGTTACAGGCCAAAAGCGTGGCCTGGGACATGTTGAACCCTTTCAGCTGCAATCCTTCCATATTGGCCAGACGCAATTCCAGCCGCCGCCCACCCTTGTTCTTGAGAAACATGGAGTGCATGGCCAGATGCGTCGTCAGGTCCGTGCGCGGGGACCCGGTATCAGGAGTTGGAGCCGCCATAAACATTCAACCGTGTGCATTCGGATTGTCACGCGGAGATACGACGACTGTCATGACGCGCGACGGAAGGATAGTGGCGCGTTCAGTAGCAAAAGAAAATGATTAATAAGTTAATATTGATGATTGAAAATCAATGTTCGTCCGGCATCGGGCATTCACGTAAAACAGCACCCGCCAATTGTTCGGATGTGATCACACATTGTGAAAAATTCGTCCACTCAATCGATGCGCCGGCGAACCGGATGGACAGTTTGCCGCCGCCCCGCAACTCCAGGTCACCGAAATCGGCCCCATCCACAATCGTGTGCAGCAGGCGGGCATTTTCCATGCCGGCCCCGCGCAGATCGGCATTGGACAGTTCGGCATAGGCCAGGGTAGCACCGTTGAAATCCGCCGCCGCCAGACGGGCATGGGCCAGCTTTGCCCCCGTCAGATCGGCCCCCCGGAACGACACGGCAGACAATTCGCGACCGCGCAGATCGACACCACGCAGGGCCAGACCCGCGAAATCGGCGCGTGACCCGCTTCGGCCCGCTGTGTTCACCCATTCCTCGTGTGCGGCGACAATCCGGTCGGTTTCACGCAGATTGGCCAGATGTTCCTCAAAGGCCGGGTTGCCGGCGAAAAGACGGCGCGTCTCGTCATTCACGGTGAAGACGGCGTTCTTGATATTGGCACCCGTGAACTTGGCCCGCTGCATCTGCGCGCCGAGCAGCACCACACCCTGCATGTCCGCGCCCGACAGGTCGGCGCCCGACAGGTCAGCGTTGCGCATATTCACGCCGCGCAGCCGCACATTATGCAGCACGGCATCCTGCAACGTGGCTTCCTCCATGTTGCAGAAGGACAGGTCGGTGGTGAATTCCCGCTGCTTGGCCACCCCGCCGCTGTTCAGCGTGATGGAACCGACGCGCATGTCCGACCCGGTCATCTTGGCCTGTTGCAGGTCGGATTTATAGAAACGGGTGCCGCGCAGGTCGGCGCGCGTGAAATCACAATGTTTCAGGTTGGCGCCGATGAACAGGCTGTTCGACAGGTTGGCCGCCTGGAAGCTGCACCCCTCCAGGTCCGTATATGAGAGGTTGCAGGCCAGCAGCAGACATTGCGACAGGTCGAAATTGTTCAGCTTGATGCCCGACAGATTCTGCAGGCGCATTTCCAGTCGCTTTCCCGCGTGACCACGGGCGAAAAGCGTGTGCTGGGCCAGCATGACCTGCATGTCATGCGACGGCAATGTGTGGGCGCTCTGCGGTTTATTCATCGCGGGGACTGCTTGATCCAACTTCCGGTTCAACTATGACATACACGCCCGCCAGGGTAATCCACCAACATCCGCATAAGGTCCTGC
The DNA here is from genome assembly GCF_059489915.1 of Niveispirillum sp. CC-CTL257. Taxonomy (NCBI): domain Bacteria; kingdom Pseudomonadati; phylum Pseudomonadota; class Alphaproteobacteria; order Rhodospirillales; family Azospirillaceae; genus Niveispirillum; species Niveispirillum sp. CC-CTL257. Next base: position 416,694 of record NZ_JCAJXE010000001.1, on the reverse strand, counting down.
CCAAAAGACATAGACCGCGAGTAGCTGCGTTGCAGCAGCATCAGCCCCAGACGCCCGACGCCCCTGGACGGACCAGCGCGCCCTCATAGATCAGGCCCGGTTCACGGTCGCGGGCCAGTAGCAGCGGCCCGTCCAGATCGACATAATCGGCCCCCTGCGCCAGCAGCAGGGCCGGTGCCATGGACAGCGAGGTGGCCACCATGCAGCCGACCATGACATCCAGGCCCAGCGCCTGCGCCCGCGCCTTGACCGCCAGCGCCTCCGTCAGGCCGCCGGTCTTGTCCAGCTTGATATTCACCACCTGATAGCGGGCGGCCAGTTCTTCCAGCCCGTCCAGCCCATGGGCGCTTTCATCAGCGCCAATGCGGATCGGGCTTTTAAACCCGTCCAGGGCCTGATCGGCCCCGGCGGGCAGCGGCTGTTCGATCATCTCCACCCCCAGCCGGGCGAAGGCGTCGGGCAGGGTGGCGAGGTCGTCGGGCTTCCAGCCCTCGTTCGCGTCCACGATCAGGCGGCTGGCCGGGGCGGCGGCGCGCACGGCGGCGACGCGATCCAGGTCAGCGTCGTCACCGGCCAGCTTCAGCTTCAGCAACGGACGCGCCACGCCGCCAGCGGCGGCGGCCATGGCCTCGGGCGTGTCGATGGACAGGGTGAAGGCGGTCACCACCGGTTCCGGCGGGGCCAGACCCGCCAGTTCCCAGGCGGGACGGCCCGTGCGCCGCGCCTCCAGATCCCATAGCGCGCAATCCAGGGCGTTGCGGGCGGCACCGGCCGGCATGGCATGGGCCAGCGCCCGGCGGCTCAACCCGCGCGCGAAGGCATCGGCCATGGCGTTGATCGCAGCCTCCACCCCCTCCACGCTTTCGCCATAGCGGGCATAGGGCACACATTCGCCGCGGCCGACATGGCCGTCGCCATCCACCAGTTCCGCCACCAGCACCACAGCCTCCGTCTTGGCACCGCGCGAAATGCGGAAGGTGCCACGGATGGGGAAGCGTTCCTGCCGGACGGTCAGGCGGACAGGCGGGGCGGGCGGAAAGGGCATTGCGGACTCCGGCGGCGGTCTGTTGATTTTTCTACAATAATCACAGGTGCTTGTCGAAGCGTTGCCCCTGTGGCACGTCGACATAGCATTGCGGTCGCGCGGGAACACCCCATGTGTTAGACCGTTGCCAACCGACGGCAATTTTGCGGAACCCGGGTTTGCGATGAATTTCAAGGACGCCTGGCGCGAATCACTGGCGATCTATCTGCTGCTTCTGTCCGATCCGGGCCGTGTTCTGCGGTTCGCCGGTGCGCCGGCGCTTGTGCTGGCGGTGCTGGGCGTGGCGCAGATGACGGCATCCGGCGAAGGCGGGGGGGCCGCCCTTCTGCAATTCCTGTCGGTGCTGGGCATGATCTGGGGTCTGGGCATCTGGACCACCCGCTGGTCCCGGTTCATCCTGCTGGGAGAGGACAAGGCCCAGTTCTGGGACATGCCGTTCGAGGGGGGCAACTGGCGCGTCGGCGGCCTTCTTCTGGCCCTGGTGCTGCTGGCCGGTCTGGCGTCGGTGCTACCGGCCGCCGTCTTCATGACCCTGCTGGCCAGCGTTACCGGCCACCGCCTGTCGCCCAACCCGGCCCAGGGGCCGGCGGATACGGCGGCGCTGGCCTTCGCCATGCCCGACTGGTTCTTCCTGACCACCTATGCCGTCATCATGCTGATGACCCTGTGGCCCGTGGCCCGGCTGGGTCCGGCCATCGGATCGGTGGTGCAGGGGGGGAAATTCGTGATGGGGGCCAGTTGGAAGGCCACGCGCCCGCTGGGCGGGCTGCCGCCGCTACTGGCCCTGGTCCTGGTGAACTTGCCCCTGCAGGCACCGGGGGCCATGCTGATCCTGCTGGGCGGATCGTCCGACAGCACGCTGGCGGTGCTGGCCGGCAATATCGTGCTGTCGATCACCAACCCCGTGGTCACCGCCCTGACGGCGGTACTGTGGGCGCGTATCTATGGCGTGGCCGTGGCCCCGCAGCAGGCCACCCTCAGCGACCGGGATGAGGAATGACCAGGGTCTGGCAGATGCCCGGCCCGTCGATCCGCTGAACCGCGCCGTCGGGCCAACGCACCTCCACCCGTTCCACCGCGCCCAGCCGGCCCAGGCCGAAATGGGCCACGGGCTCCATCTGGCACAGATAGCCGGAACCGGCACAGATGGCCCGCATCTGCATGCGGTCGCCGGCCCACAGGCGAACAACAGCGCCGCGCGCCGGCGCGCCGGCCAGCGTCAAAGGGCGGATACGCAGCCAGTGATTGCCACGCGGTTCCCCGATGAACAGCGACAAAGGCTGCGGCGCCTGCTCCCCATGCGCGACCAGCAGTTCCAACTGTCCATCCCCATCCAGATCGGCCACGGCAGCCCCGGTGCCGAAACCGGCGGGCAGCGCCGCATCCCCGATATCGATGGCCGTCCAGCGGTCATCGCGCCAACCGAACAGGCGATTGGGTTCGCCCAGATTATTGATGAAGATCTCTTCATACCCGTCATTGTCGAAATCGGCGGCAATGACGGTGCGGGCGCGGGTCGGCTTTGCCAGTTCCGGCGGGGCCATGTCAGCGAAGCCACCCCCCGCCTGCTGCTGATAGAGCCGGTGCGGCGCCTCCCAATTGGCCAGCATGATGTCGAACAGGCCGTCACCCTGGATCAGGGCCACACCGCGCGCCGGCTGTGCCGCGTCCGACAGGCCCAGCGCGTCCGCCATCTCAATGAAGGTGCCGTCACCCTGATTGCGGAAAAACAGGTTGGGCCCGATCTCATTGCCCGCAAAAATGTCAGCCCGGTCGCCCAGGAGGGGGGCGGCCAACAGCGACCGCCCACCGGTCAGCGCATCCAGCCCCACCTCATCCGCGACATCCACGATGCGGCCCCGCGCCCCCATCTCATAAAGCCGCATCGGTCCGCCATAATTGGCGACGATGAAGCCGTAGCGGCCCGTGCCTGCACGGTCGATGACGGCGATGGATCGGCCTGCGAAGCGGTTGGCGGCGGCGAAATTCTCCTGCAAGGCAAACAGGTCGATCCAGCGGTCCCCGAAACAGGCCAGCAGCCGGTCCGACACCTGCTTGGGCCCTGAAAACCCGTCGCTGTTCAGGATGTAGATTTCTTCCCGCCCGTCGCCGTCAATATCGCCGCAGGCCAGACCGATGGCGCGCCGGCCCGCATCGGCCAGCAGCGGCGGGGCAATATCCACCAGCCCCTGCCCGCCCCATTTCAGCACACGGTTGGGGCCGCCATAGCCAGCGACAATGATCTCGTCCTGCCCGTCGCCATCAATATCGGCCACCGCCACGCCATAAGACAGGGCGGGCAGATTGCCGACGATCAGGTTGGAGCATTCGATGAACATCCGGCCCCCGCGCTGTGGCTGTCGTCCCGGCACCGGAACGACCTATTCAATAGCCTGGACGGGGGGCAGCGGGCAAGGCAGGGGACTGTGACGTTTGACAGGGGCATGGGGGCGAGGTCGCGCGCGTTCGACCGCTACCACAATATGTAGATATCGCCTCCTTCATCGCCCCCACCCATATGGGTGATCCTAAACATGTGATTTATGTCCTGAGGGCCAGTACGGGTGGGACCGACGCGATCCTGACAGGGGGCATTCGCGACCTTGTCGAATCTCATTATGGTGGTGTGCGCGTGCTGTCTGTCCGACAGTTCCTGGACCTACACCCCTGAATCCAGGACAAAATGGCGGCTAGTCCGCCTCAGCCACCCCGTCAAGCCGCGTGCAGCGCATACCCAGCCCCCGTTCGCAAGCCCCCTTGGAATAGCTGACGTCAAGCCTATTCATGATGGATAGGGCGGAAATTTCTGCCTTGTGGTGAGGACGGGATTTGGTACGATCCGGTCCTCAGCCAACAAGATGTTGTGTTCTGTGGGCAGTTATCCACAGCCGGGGCACTGGGGAAAACGGGGATAAGTCATGCGCGATGGTGAAGTGAACGAGTGGGCGCCGCAGGGTGCCGACCTATTTGGCCAGATCCAGATGCGCAAGCATGCGCCGGTGACTGTGGATCATTCCAGAAACGAGCTGCTGACCACGTTCGGCAAGGCGACGCTGGATGATCGCTATCTGATGCCGGGCGAGACCTATCAGGACCTGTTCGCCCGCGTCGCCAGCTATTATTCCGACGATCATGCGCATGCCCAGCGCCTGTATGACTATATTTCCCGCCTGTGGTTCATGCCGGCCACCCCCGTCCTGTCCAATGGCGGCACGGCGCGCGGCCTGCCCATCTCCTGCTTCCTGAATGAAGCCAGCGACAGCCTGGAAGGCATTGTCGGCCTGTGGAACGAGAATGTCTGGCTGGCGGCCAAGGGTGGGGGCATCGGCTCCTACTGGGGTAACCTGCGCTCCATCGGCGAGCAGGTGAAGGATAGCGGCAAGACCAGCGGCGTCATTCCCTTCATCCGCGTGATGGATTCACTCACGCTCGCCATTTCCCAGGGCAGCTTGCGCCGTGGCTCCGCCGCCTGCTACCTGCCCGTCTCCCACCCCGAGATCGAAGAATTCATCGAGATGCGCCGCCCCACCGGTGGCGATCCGAACCGCAAGGCGCTGAACCTGCACCATGGCATCGCCATTCCCGACGCCTTCATGCGCGCGGTTGAGGCGGATGAGGAATGGGCGCTGACCAGCCCCAAGGACGGCAAGATCCTGCGCCGCGTCAAGGCGCGCGACCTGTGGATCCGCATCCTGACCGCCCGCATGGAAACGGGCGAGCCCTATATGCTGTTCATCGACCACGTGAACCGGGCCATCCCGGAACATCACAAGCTGGCCGGCCTGACGGTGAAGATGTCGAACCTGTGCAGCGAGATCACGCTGCCGACCGGCATGGACCCGTGGGGCAAGCAGCGCACGGCTGTTTGCTGCCTGTCGTCGCTGAACCTGGAAAATTTCCTGGAATGGCAGGATCATCCGACCTTCATCGAGGACGTGATGCGCTTCCTGGATAATGTCATGACCGACTTTATCCAGAAGGCCCCCAGCGACATGGAACGCGCCAAGTATTCCGCCATGCGCGAGCGCTCGGTCGGTCTGGGCGTCATGGGCTTCCACAGCTTCCTGCAAAGCCAGATGATCCCGATCGAAGGCGTGATGGCCAAGGTCTGGAACAAGCGCATGTTCGCCCATATCAAGCGCCAGGCCGACGCCGCGTCGGTCAAGCTGGCGCATGAGCGCGGCCCCTGCCCCGACGCCGAGGAATATGGCGTGATGGAGCGTTTCTCCAACAAGATCGCCATCGCGCCGACGGCGTCGATCTCCATCATCACCGGCGGCGCGTCGCCCGGCATTGAGCCGGTGGCCGCCAACGCCTATACCCACAAGACCCTGTCGGGCAGCCATTCGGTGCGCAACCCGTACCTGGAGAAGCTGCTGGCGGAGAAGGGCCGCAACGACGAAGACACCTGGTCGGAGATCACGCTGAACAGCGGGTCGGTCCAGCATCTGGACTTCCTGACGCAGGACGAAAAGGACGTGTTCAAGACGGCGTTTGAGCTGGACCAGCGCTGGCTGATCGAACATGCCGCCGACCGCACGCCCTTCGTCTGCCAGAGCCAGTCGCTGAACGTCTTCCTGCCGGCCGATGTGCATAAGCGCGACCTGCACCAGATCCACATGATGGCCTGGAAGAAGGGCGTGAAGAGCCTGTACTACCTGCGCTCCATGTCGGTGCAGCGCGCCGAAAGCAACGCCACCAAGGAAATCGGCAAGGCCAAGGCCGCACCGATGGCCGAGACGAACAAGTATGAGGAATGCCTGGCCTGTCAGTGAGCAGGTAAAGGTGCCTTGAATGAAAAACGGCGGGTCAGGTGGCCCGCCGTTTTTTGTTTGCGGGAATGGCTCAATCGTAGCGCGGATTAGCGAAGCGTAATCCGCGGAAAGCCGGCACCGTCGGTCCGCGGATTACGGCTCGCGCCTAATCCGCGCTACGAACAGCGGGCACCCTTGCCAAAGACACGAAATCACATACACTATTGCATCAATATACATCGTGATTGGGTCGTAGGATGGGGTTTCGTCGCTATACCTATCCTGGACAGACATACTTCTTCACGGTTGTGACGGCAGGCCGGCAGGCAATTGTCACAACAGATGAGCGTGTTGATCTGTTGCGGACCTGTTGTGCGCAGGTGCGGGTGCGGCATCCGTTTTCCATTGTCGAGGCCGTGATCCTACCGGATCATCTGCACATGATGTGGGCCATGCCGGAGGACGATGGGGATCATTCCTTGCGTTGGCGATTGATCAAGTCGCGGTTCAGCAAGGTTGTTGGCCCCGTTTGGCAACCGCGTTATTGGGAACATATGATCCGCGATGATGCGGATTGGGAGCGGCACCAAGCCTATATCCACTGGAACCCGGTCAAACACGGATTGGTGGACAGACCAGCCGATTGGCCGTGGTCCAGTGTTCATCGCCGGGGGATCATCGGCGACACCCCGCCCAACATGGAAAGGGAATGAGTTCGTCCTGTTCGTAGCGCGGATTAGCGAAGCGTAATCCGCGGAAAGCCGGCACCGTCGGTCCGCGGATTACGGCTCGCGCCTAATCCGCGCTACAACCGCCCCAACCGCTCAATCAGCAGATCAAAAAGCCCGTCCGCATCGGCCTTTAGCATGAAGAACACGTTCTTCGGGCGCGGGGTGATGCACCAGCGGTCGACGACCGTTTGGCCGATGGTCAGGGGCGACGCGGTTTCGACCTCCACATTCACCTGTTTACCCTGGAACAGGTCGGGCTTGATCAGCCAGGCGATGACGCAGGGGTCGTGCAGGGGGCCGCCATCGGTGCCGTATTTGGCCTCGTCATATTGGCGGTAGAAATCCAGCATTTCATAGGTGACGCGGCCAACCGCACCGGGGATGGCGCGCACGCGGTCCATGCGGGCCTGGGCGGTCAGGACCTGATGCGTCACGTCCATGGAGAACATCACGATATCGACGCCGGATTTCAGCACGATCTGCGCTGCGTGCGGATCGACGAAGATGTTGAATTCGGCCACCGGGCTGCTGTTGCCGCCTTCAAACTGTGCCCCGCCCATCAACACGATGCGCTTGATCCGCGCCGCGATGTCGGGCGCGCGGGTCAGGGCGGTGGCGATATTGGTCAGCGGGCCCAGGGGGCAGAGCGTCACGGTACCGGCGGGTTCGGCGCGCAAGGTGTCGATGATGAAGTCCACCGCATGTTGTGCCTGCAAGGGCATGGTGGGCGGGGGCAGGTCCGGGCCGTCCAGGCCGGTATCGCCATGCACCTCCGGCGCGGTATGCAGGTCCAGGAACAAGGGGCGGTCACAACCGGCGAAGACCTTGATATCGGGCCTTCCCGACAGCTCACAGATCTTGCGGGCATTGATCTCGGTATGGGCCAGGGGCGCGTTGCCGGCCACCGCCGTGACGCCCAACACCTCAATCTCTTCCGGCGAGGCGAAGGCCAGCATCATGGCGACGGCGTCGTCCTGGCCGGGATCGGTATCGATGATGATGCGTTCGCGTGCCATGGCAGCCTCCGTTGGTGCAATCGCCGTCTGATATCCCGAAAAAACTTGAGCGGGAAGGCCCCCGCCTGTTTTATGCGCGGCGATCATGACACGACGCATCGCCATCTTCGATTTTGACGGAACCCTGGTGGGGGGCGACAGCCTGTTGCCCTATCTGGGCCGGGTGGCGGGGCGCATGCGGTCCGGCCTGGTCTTTGCCCGCGCCATCCGGGCGGGGTTGATGAGTGCGGGGGCCAATCCTGATGATGATCTGCGCACCCGTATCAAGGCGGGGATGCTGCGCCGGGCGCTGGCCGGGGTGCCACTATCCGTGGCGCAGGGCGCGGCGGAGCGGATGCGGGGATGGCAACGCTGGTACGAGCCGACCCTGACCGCCCTGAAACACCATGCCGATGCCGGCGATATGGTGGTGGTCGCCACGGGCGGCCTGTCGCTGTACATCCCCACCCTGCTGGAAGGCTTGCCGGTTGACCGCATCCTGGCCACCGATATGGAGGTGCGGGGCGGTGTGCTGACGGGGGAAATGCAGGGCGGCAACTGTGTGCGGGCGGAGAAGGCGCGGCGGGTGGCGGCCCTGCTGCATGAGGCGGGACCGTTCGCGGAGAGCCATGGCTATGGCAACCGCCCATCCGACCTGCCCTTTCTGGCGCTGATGACCCATCCGACGGTGATCGCCACCGTGCCCAGAAAATAATGTTGCGATAGAACGATCACAGGACTTTGCCTTGCCGGCCTTGTCACAGGGCCTATATGCTGGTTCGATAGCAAGTTTGGAATGATTCCAGAAAGTCCTGATCCCGTGATCGCATCAAAGACCGCCCTTTCCCGCCGTCATGCCCTGGCCGTGGCCGGTGCCGGGATATTGTCAGCGTCGCTTCCGGTCAGGGCGGCAGACAAGCCGGTCCTGCAGGCAACGACGGGACAGGTGGCGGAATTGCTGCGTGCCGTGGCCGGCGATACGGCCAGCATCAGCAGCCTGATGGGCGAAGGCATCGACCCCCATTCCTATAAGCTGACGCGGTCGGACACGGTTGCCCTGATGAAGGCCGACGCGGTGTTCCATTCCGGCCTGTTCCTGGAAGGCAAAATGGCCGAGATGCTGGACAAGCTGTCGGCCAGCAAACCGGTGCATGCGGCGGCCTCTGTCCTGCCCAAGGACCGGTTGATCCATCCCGACGGGGCGGATGGCCATCCCGACCCGCATGTGTGGATGGACCCGACCCTGTGGCGGCTGGCCCTGCTGGGCGTTCGGGACAGGCTGTCCGGCCTCTATCCGGCCAATGCCACGCTCTATGCCGCCAATGCAGCCAAGGCGGCGTCGGAATATGAGGCCCTGACGGCCTATGCCGGCACGGTGCTGGGCAGCGTGCCGGAACAGCGGCGGGTGCTGGTCACCGCGCATGATGCATTTTCCTACCTTGGCCGGGCCTATGGCCTGTCCGTCGTGGGCATTCAGGGGATCAGCACGGAATCCGAGGCGGGGTTGCAGCGCATCGAAAGCATGGTCTCGCTGCTGGTGGAGCGCAAAATTCCGGCGGTTTTTATCGAGACCTCGGTGTCCGATCGCAATATCCAAGCGTTGATACAGGGAGCGGCGGCCAAGGGTCACACGGTGACCATCGGCGGATCGCTTTATTCCGACGCGATGGGTGCGCCCGGCACCTATGAGGGGACCTATGTCGGCATGATCGACCATAATGTCACAACCATCGCCCAGGCCCTGGGCGGCACCGTGCCGGCGCGCGGGTTCCAGGGCCGGCTGGCGGCGGGTTGAGGGGCGAAAACCATGCTGCAGCGGCTGTTGAGCGATAATTTCATCCCCAGTGCCGATGCCGGCGTCGGCGCACTGGCCGTGTCGGGCCTGTCGGTGGCGTATCACCAGCGCCTTGTGCTGCGCGATGTCACCTGGACGGCCCCGGCCCAGGGGCTGGTGGCCGTGGTCGGACCGAACGGGGCCGGCAAATCCACCTTCCTGAAGGCCGTGCTGAGCCTGGTCCCGGCCCTGACGGGCACGATCGAGGTGTATGGCCGCCCGCTGAAGCGGCAGCGCGCCCTTATCGGCTATGTGCCGCAGCGGGAAAGCGTGGATTGGGACTTCCCGGTCAGCGCACTGGATGTCGTCACCATGGGCCGTTACGGCCTGATCGGCTGGGGCCGGCGCATCACGGGCCGGCACAGGGCCGCCGCCATGGCCGCGCTGGATCGGGTCGGCATGGCCGATTTCGCCCATCGCCAGATCGGGCAACTGTCAGGCGGGCAGCAGCAGCGTGTGTTCCTGGCCCGCGCGTTGGCGCAGGAGGCGCGGCTTTATTTCATGGATGAACCGCTGGCCGGCGTGGATGCCGCCACGGAACAGACCATCCTGGCCGTCCTGCGCGAGTTGGACGCGGAGGGCCGCACCGTCATCTGCGTGCATCATGATCTCCAGACCGTGGCCGAAACCTTCGACCATGTGCTGATGCTGAATGGCGGGCTGGTCGCCGCCGGGCCGGTGCGCGAGGCGCTGACAGAGGAGAATTTGCGCAAGGCCTATGGCCAGCGGGCCAGCGGGCTGCTGCTGGGGCCGCGCTGATGGAGATGGTGGGGCATAATACGCTGGTCGTGCTGCTGGGTGCTACCGCGCTGGGCATGGCGGCGGGCATGGTGGGCTGTTTCATGGTGTTGCGCCGCCGCGCCCTGGTCAGCGATGCCCTGTCCCACGCCACCCTGCCCGGTATTGTCGCGGCCTTCCTGACCGGCATGGCGCTGGGGGTGGAGGGGCGGTCCCTGCCCCTGCTGCTGACCGGGGCCGCCATCAGCGGGGCCATCGCGGTTGCCACCATTCAGGCGATCAAGCGCTGGACAAGGCTGACCGAGGATGCGGCCATCGGGTCGGTGCTGTCGGTGTTTTTCGGGGCCGGTGTGGTGCTGCTGTCGGTGGTGCAGGAACTGCCCGCCGCCAACGCCGCCGGCCTGAAGGGCTTCATCTTTGGCCAGACGGCGGCCATGCGCAGTGGCGAAGCGCTGGGCCTGGGGGCGCTGGCCCTGCTGGCCGCATCCATGGTCTGGCTGTTCTTTAAGGAATTCCGCCTGCTGGCCTTTGATGAAGGCTTTGCGCGGGCCGCCGGCTGGCCCACGGGGCGCATCGATCTGGCGCTGATGGCGCTGGTCACGCTGGTCACCGTGGTCGGGCTGCAGACGGTGGGGCTGGTCCTGATCATCGCCCTGCTGATCACGCCCGCCGCCACGGCCCGGTTCTGGACCGATGATCTGTCCCGCATGCTGATCATCGCCGGGGGCGTGGGGGCCGTGTCGGGCGGGATGGGTGCGATACTCTCCTCCCGCTTTGCCGATCTGCCGGCGGGGGCGGTCATCGTCCTGGTCGCCACCAGCCTGTTTTTCATCAGCCTGATCGTGGCACCATCGCGCGGGCTGCTGGGCCGCAGCCTGCGCCGCGCGCGGTTGCGCCGCGCCCTGCTGGCGGGGGAGCTGGTGGGATGAATATCGATACCGTCACCTTCCTGTCGGTCGATCTGCCGGCCTTGCTGGCGGCCCTGTTCGCCTGCCTGTCCTGTGCGCTGGTCGGCAATTTCCTGGTGCTGCGGCGACAGGCCCTGATGGGCGATGCCATTTCCCATGCCGTCCTGCCCGGCATCGTGGCGGGCTTCATGGTGGCCGGCACGCGCGACACCTTCCCCATGCTGGCCGGTGCCCTGACCGCCGCCTTGGTGGCGGGCGGGATGATCGAACTGGTCCGCCGCCTGGGCCGGGTGGAGGCAGGGGCGGCCATGGGCGTGGTCTTTACCGGGCTGTTCGCCCTGGGCGTTGTGCTGATCGAACAGGGGCCGGCGCGGCAGGTCGATCTGGACGCCGATTGCGTGCTCTATGGGCAGTTGGAGGCCATCCTGTGGCTGACGCCCGGCGGCTGGGCCGATCTGGCTGACCTCGCCATCTGGGCCACCCTGCCCCGCCAGGTTCTCCAGTTGATGGCCGTGTTCGCGCTTTGCCTCGCCATCATCCTGATTTTCTTCAAGGAATTCACCCTTGTCAGCTTTGACGCCGGTCTGGCCGACACGCTGGGCCTGAAAAGCGGGTGGGTGCAGCAGGGGATTGTCGTGCTGGCGGCCCTTGCCGCCATCGCGGCGTTTGAGGCGGTGGGGTCAATCCTGGTCATCGCCATGTTGATCTGTCCCGCCGCCACGGCGCGGCTCTATACCGACCGGATGGGGCCGCAGGTGGCCCTGTCGCTGCTGATCGGCGGGGCGACGGGGGTTGGCGGCTATGGGCTGGGTGCCTTCGGGCCGTCGCTGCTGGGCTATGACATGGCCGTGAATGCGGCAGGGTCGATTGCCGTGCTGGCCGGGATCATCCTGGGGCTTTCCATTCTGCTGGCCCCGCGCTATGGCGTCATCGCCCGTCAGATGCGGCGGGGAATGCAGGGAGCGGCGGCGTGAATTCTGCGGAACTGTCCTATATCGTGCTGGGCGTGACGCCGGCCACGGCGGCGGCGTGCCGGACCCTTGCGGGCCAGGGCGGATGCTTCACGATCATGGATATTGATCAGCGGGCGGGACACCGGCTGGTGCTGGAACTGAATACCGGCAGCCGGGGCCGCGCCGTATTCGTGCCCGGCAACCCGGAAGATGCCGGCGACCGGGCCGACACCCTGGCGGAAAATGCCCGATGCTGGCCCGATCAGACGGCCCTTATCCTTTCGCCCGCATCGCTTTGACCCCGTCCAGGATCTGTTTCAGCATGACATCGCGGGATGAGATGGCGGCAAAGCGTTCGCGTGCCTTTTCCTGCATATCGGCACGATAAGCGGTGTCATCGGCAAAACGGGTGGCCAGCGGGGCGAAATCAGCAAAGCGCGGCAGATGGAAATCCGACCCGACCACCGTCGCCACATCGCCTGCATTGAGGGTGAAGGCCGGAACCCCGCTGGCCAGGGCATAGGCGGCAGACGCCCCACCCCCGCCGCGCGGCGGGTTGATAAACAGGTCCGCCGCCGCCAGCAGACCCATTACATCCGGGTCAAAGCCATGACAGCGCGACCGCGCCGCCAGGGCTGGCAGGTCCGCCACCAACGCATCGAACCGGTCCAGCGGCCCGACAAACAGGAAGAACAGGCGCGGTTCAGCCTCAATCGCTGCGTTCAGCGCGGCCGCAAAGTCGGGCGTCACCTCTGCTGTCAGACGCACCCCGATGACCAGGGTCAGGATGGCGTCGGCAGGGATCCCCAGATCGGCCTTGGTCCGTGCCTGCTTCACCGCCGGCTTGGTGTAGCAGTAATCAATGTGAACCACACGTTCGGGGCTGAGGCCGGCAAAGGCCAGTGCCGGCAAATCCGACGGGACCAGGGCGCGGGGCAAGGCAAACATGCCTGGTTCGGCAATGGGCAAATAGGTGCCAAACGGGATCGACACCACATCCAGCAGCCCCTGGCAGAGATCGGCCACCGGATTCATAGTACCGAATGACAGCACCAGATCGGGCCGCATATCCAGAATCCGGTCGCGCAGCGACGACGCCATTGCCGGATCGGTGAAGCCGCCGGGCAGGTGGATGAACGGGATGGGAAGACGGTCGACCGTCAGTTGATTGCAGCCCAGCAGATGCTGCTCGACGCTGCTGATGAAGCCGCCGAGATAGGGGTAGTAGACGCCGCGCGGGCCGTCCGCCGTGTTGATCAGCACCACGCGGCGACCAAAACGCAACAGCAGCTTTGCGGCGAATTCCCCCGCATCAATGGAGGGCTGATGCATGCCGCTCAGGAACTGGCTGGTCATCACCACGACCAGATCGCGTTGACGCGCCGCCGGCGGGACGGGGTCCGGGGCCGGCATGGCGGCCCGATAAAGGTTGAGGATCGCCCGCCAGAGACGGCGGACTGCCATGTCATGGGCAACCGGATCGGACAGTTTGATCCGGTTGCTCCAGATGCCGAAGAGCATGCCGCGCAGGATGTAATCGGCCTGGATCAAAGAATGGCGCGGGTCGGGGTTTTCCAGATCGGCGGCCAGCGTCTCAATCACCGCCGTCGCGGCCCGATCATCGCGCAAGGCGACGGCGCGCAGCAGATGGTAAAGCGTATGTTCACGGGCATTGCGACGGGGAAAACGCTCCAGCGTCTCCGCAAAGGGAGCAGGATCAATACCCGCATCCACCAACTGGCCAACACGGCTGGCCAGTTCATCCATCCGCTCCCAGACTTTAACGTTGAAGATCGGTTCTTCCAGCCCGTCGGCCAGTTCCTTTTCCAGGATGGCGGCAAGCCCCGTGATACCGCCGTCAACAAAGGTCACAGCCCTGCCCCTCCGATCATCGCGGTAGCAATCATAACCAGCGGGCGTTGAAAATGGAAACGCCCGGCGCGGATATCTCCGCGCCGGGCGTCCAAAAGGCCGGGTACTGGACCCATCAACCCTTATTCGTCGCGCTGCCCCATCAGGGACAGCAGGAACTGGAACAGGTTGATGAAGTTCAGATACAGGCTGAGCGCGCCCATCACGGCCAGACGGCTGTTGGCCTCTTCACCCCAGTGGGAAGCATAGCTTTCCTTGATGTTCTGGGTGTCCCAGGCCGTCAGGCCCGTGAAGATCACCACGCCGATCACCGAGATGGCGAACTGCAAGGCGCTGGAGGCCAGGAAGATGTTCACCAGACCGGCGATGATGATGCCGATCAGGCCCATCACCAGGAAGCTGCCCATCTTCGACAGGTCAGTCTTGGTGGTGTAGCCATACAGGCTGGTGCCCGCGAACATCGCTGCCGTGATGAAGAACACGCGTGCGATGCTGGCGCCCGTATAGACCAGGAAGATCGACATCATTGACAGGCCCATCAGGGCGCTGAAGGCGATCAGGCTGGTCCGCAGGGCGGAGCCCGACATCCGGTCAGGCCGGAAGCCAAAGAAGATGAAAGCCAGGGGGGCCAGCATGACCACCCACTTCAAAGGCGTACCGAAGATCAGGGCGACCAGGGCCTCGCTTTGCGAGCCAAGGAACGCCACGCCACCGGTGATAGCCAACGCCAAGCACATGTAATTATAGACGCGCAGCATATGGGTACGCAGACCTGCGTCAAAAGACGCCTGGTCCATGGTCCGACTGCCCGCCGCATACGGATTATAGGGTCCGTTTACCATCGATGTATCCTCGACAGGGGCTGTTGAGTACTGAACCTCTATATTGGGTGCCTCTCCCCCCCGATCAATGGAAATCGGTCTGCGGCCCACGCATTTTCACAAGCCCAAGCCCCGGTCAGCGCAGATAGCTGGGCACGACCAGTTCCACGGCCTTGGGCGTGATGCCCAGATCGGTCAGGCCCGGCAAGGCCCCCGACACGACATTGTCCCGCCGAAGCAAGGTCACCTGATCGCGGGTCAGCGGCTTGCCGGGCAGCATCTCCGTGAAGAAGGCCTGCATCATGGCCACCGGGAACGGCAAGGTCAGCAGGCAGCGATGCGGCACGCCCGCCTGACGGCGGATATAATCCAGCAGGTCCTTGAAACTGTAGGCGCGGGGGCCGCCCAGTTCATAGGTTTTGCCAGCACAGGCCGGATCGGTCAGGGCGACCATCACCGCATCGGCGACATCACCGACATAGACGGGCTGAAACCGGGTGTGACCACCGCCGATCAGGGGCAGGAAGGGCAGGGCCTTGGCCATCCGCCCGAAGCGGTTAAAGAAACCATCGCCCGGACCGAACACAATGGAGGGGCGCAGGATCACCGCACCCGGCATGGATGCGCGCACCGCTGCCTCGCCCGCCGCCTTGCTGCGCGCATAGGCCGATGCCGAGGCAGGGTCGGCACCGATGGCGGAGATCTGGACAAAGTGGCGGGCACCGGCAGCAGCAGCGGCACGGGCGATACGGGCCGCCGCCTGATGCTGCACGCCGTCGAAACTGTCCGCGCCCGACGGGGCCAGGATGCCGATCAGGTTGATGACCGCGTCCGCCCCGGTCACGGCGGCGGCGACAGAGGCGTCGTCGCGCGTGTCAGTGGCGATGGGCAGGACCTGACCAACGTCGCCCGCCACCTTCATCCAGGACAGCAGCCCCGGCCGGCGCGATGGCACGATCACCCGCGCACCTGCCTGCGCCAGGCGTTTCACCACCTGTCGCCCGATGAAACCGGAGCCGCCGAAAACCACCACCGTGCCCAAGGATGCGGACATCGCTCCCTCCCCCACCATTCAAACCTATGATGTGGATATGGTTCAGGGGCGTTGCAGAAAAAGTCGCCTGTTCTTGAAAAACATCTGTTGACGGCATCGGCGGCGGTCATTATACACCCGCTCCACGACGCGCCGCCCACCGGCAACGATGGAAAGCGCGGTTCGGAAAACGCCCAGATGGCGGAATTGGTAGACGCGCAGGTTTCAGGTACCTGTACCGCAAGGTGTGGAAGTTCGAGTCTTCTTCTGGGCACCATTCCGATGTAACGCATTTAAGGCCGCCGGTTCATTCCGGCGGCCTTAAGCGTTTCTGGGCCACGGTCAGGCCAAGCGGCAAAAAAATCAACAAACCTGTTGACGCCTGGAAAGCCCCCCTTTATACAGCCGCTCCACGACGCGCCGCCCGACGGCAACGACGGAAAGCGCGGTTCGGATACGCCCAGATGGCGGAATTGGTAGACGCGCAGGTTTCAGGTACCTGTACCGCAAGGTGTGGAAGTTCGAGTCTTCTTCTGGGCACCATCCGCATAAACGCTCTTAAGGCCGCCGGCATCACCGGCGGCCTTAAGCGTTTCTGGACCCCATCACATGGCGGCCCCCTGCCCCGGCATCGGACCCTTGCGGCATCGCCCCTTGCGATGGCGGGGCCGGCAACCGATAAGGGATGTGAAATGATATGCCTGTCAGCCAAGGATAAGCCCCATGTCTCAGATCTCCCTTTACGATGGTGACCTTCCCGACGGTCTGGACCTGGGTCCCGTCGTCGCCGTCGATACGGAGACCATGGGCCTGAACCCGCACCGCGACCGGCTGTGCCTGGTGCAGCTGTCCTCGGGCGACGGGAATGCCCATCTGGTGCAGATCCGTAAGGGCCAGACGCTGGCCCCCAACCTGAAGCGCCTGATGGAAGATCCAGGCGTCCTGAAGCTGTTCCATTTCGCGCGCTTCGACGTGGCGGTGCTGTACAAGGCACTGGGCATCACCTGCGCCCCCATCTATTGCACCAAGATCACCTCCAAGCTGGTCCGCACCTCCACCGACCGGCATGGGTTGAAGGATCTGTGCAAGGAGATGACGGGGATTGAGCTGTCCAAGCAGCAGCAATCCAGCGACTGGGGTGCTTCGGACCTGAACGAGGAGCAGCTGAAATATGCCGCTTCCGATGTTCTGTACCTGCACCAGATCAAGGAAAAGCTGGACGCGCTGCTGGAGCGCGAAGGCCGGCGCGAGTTGGCGGAGGCCTGCTTCGCCTTCCTGCCGGCGCGCGGCAAGCTGGATCTGCTGGGCTGGGAAGAACCGGATATTTTCTCGCACTGAGCCGCCCGTTGACGGCATGGCGGGTCGGTCCTGTGCGGCCCGTCACAGAATTGCCGTGCTGTTCTGGCATCTGCTGCGCCCCTGATCCCTGATTGCCCTGTAAGGACCCCCTGCCCCCCATGGCCACCGCCCCCGCCCCGTCCAACCGGCCCATCGTGCCGCGCCTGCCGGCAGGCGGCGGACGGGACCCGTTTGCGCACAGCAAGGCGGTACGGGTGGCGCGGGTAGCCCTGCCGGCAGTGGCGGGCGTCGTGCTGCTGACCATCTTCATCTGGCCTCTGTTTGGTGGATCGTCGGACAAGTCCAAGCCGGGCCCGGCCCTGGGCGACCTGGAACTGACCCAGGCCCGCTATCTGGGCACCGACAAGGGTGATCAGCCCTTTGAGATCAGGGCCGAACGGGCGGCACAACAGGGCGGCGGCCGGTCCATGGTGGATCTGACGGTACCGCAGGCCGATATCACCCTGAAGCGCGGCACCTGGCTTTCCATGACGGCGGCCAAGGGTGCCTATGACCAGGACAAGCAGGTCCTGTCGCTGGAAGGTCCCGTCAGCTTCTATCATGGGTCGGGGTATGAACTGCGCACGCAGGAAGCCATACTGGACGTGAAGAAGGGCATCGCCTGGGGCAACAAGCCTGTGGAGGGCCAGGGGCCGATGGGGACGGTGGAAGCCGGCGGCTTCCGCGTGTTGCAGGATGGCGATGTTCTGGTCTTTACCGGGCACGCACGGTTGCGCGCCTTTGGATCGGGTACAGGGTCGGGCCAGACGGCCCAAACGAATGACAAGCCGGGGACGACGGCACCATGAAGTCTGTGACGCGGGTACATATCGGGTGGGGCCGCTATCTGGCGCCATTGGCACTGGGTCTGGCGCTGGCCGCCGGCACCGGCCTGGCGCAGCAGGCCCCCACGGCCCCGGAAGCCCCCGCCGCCACCCCTTCGCTGGAAATCGGCGGGTCGAAGCCCATCGAGGTCGATGCCCCCGCCGGGTTCGAGTATCACGAGAAATTGCAGGTCGCCATCGCGCGCGGCGGGGCCACGGCCACCCAGGGCGATATGGTCCTGACCGCCGACACGCTGGCCGCCTATTTCCGCAAGACCAAGGATGGCGGCAACGAGGTCTATCGCTTGCTGGCCGAAGGCAATGTGCAGCTGAAGAATACCGACCGTACCGCCCATGGGTCGCGCGCCATCTATGACCTGGACAAGTCGGTGGCGGTGCTGACGGGCGAAGGCCTGCGCTTGACCACGCCGACCGAGACGGTGACGGCGCGTGACAGCCTTGAATATTGGCGTGAACAGGAGCTGGCGGTGGCGCGGGGCGATGCGTTGGCCGCCCGTCCGCAGGACCGTATCCGTGCCGACCGTCTGGTGGCCCTGCTGTCGCGCGACGCCAATGACAAGCTTGGCCTGTCGCGGGTCGATGCCGATGGCGGTGTCGTGATCACCACCAAGTCGGAAACGGCGCGCGGCGACAAGGGCACCTATGACCTGGACAGCGAACGCGCGCTGCTGACCGGCAATGTCCGTGTCACGCGCGGACAGAATCAGCTGAACGGCCCTGCGGCAGAGGTTGACCTGAAGTCAGGGATCAGCCGTATTCTGTCCCGTACACCGGGTGCCGCCCCGCCAGCGACGGCACCCGCCACGGGCGAGCGTGTAAAGGGCCTGTTCATTCCCAACCGGCAGGGTGAGGGCGGCATGCCGCAGCAACCCAGCCCGCCCGCCAACCCCAAGGGGAGCGACAAGCCATGACCCAGCCCACCCAGGACAAGTCCGCGACCGGCCCGCGTCTGGTCACCGACAATACGGGCCTTGTGGCGTCGCGCATCGGCAAGGCCTACAAGGGCCGTCCCGTGCTGCGCGATATCTCGCTGTCGGTGAACCGGGGGGAGGCGGTGGGGCTTCTGGGTCCCAACGGGGCCGGCAAGACCACCTGTTTCTATATCATCACCGGCCTGATCCTGCCCGACCATGGCAGCATCGCCCTGGACGGGATGGAGGTTACGTCGCTGCCCATGTACCGCCGCGCGCGGCTGGGCATCGGCTATCTGCCGCAGGAAGCGAGCATTTTCCGAGGCCTCAGCGTAGAGAATAATATCCGCGCCGTTCTGGAGGTGGTGGAGCCCGACCGCGATATCCGCGAGCAGCGGTTGGATGAACTGCTGGCCGAGTTTTCCATCACCCATCTGCGCCGCACGCCGGCCCTGGCCCTGTCGGGTGGTGAGCGCCGGCGTGCGGAAATCGCCCGCGCGCTTGCCAGCCAGCCGCATTTCATCCTGCTGGACGAACCGTTCGCGGGCGTCGATCCCATCGCGGTGAACGAGATTCGCGAGTTGGTCAGCCATCTGCGCGAACGCGGCATCGGCGTGCTGATCACCGATCATAATGTGCGCGAGACGCTAGATATCGTGGACCGCGCCTATATCCTGCATGACGGTGTCGTCCTGATGCAGGGCACCCCGTCGGAGATTGTGGCGCACAAGGATGTGCGCCGCGTCTATCTGGGCGAACGGTTCAGCCTGTAATAGCCGTGCTGCGGAGGGGATAAGATGGCAGAGGCCCGCCCCTTCCGAATGCCGCGTAGCCATGTGGACGGGATCATCGCGGTCCTGGCCTCCACCCGCCATGCCTATCCCCGCCACAGCCACGATACCTATGGCATCGGCCTGTTCGACCAGGGGGCACAGCGGTCCAGCAGCGGTCGCGGCATGGTGGAAGCGGGGCCGGGCACTATGGTCACCGTCAATCCCGGCGAAGTGCATTGCGGCAGCCCCATCGGCGACGGGGAGCGGGCTTGGCGCATGCTCTATCTCGATCCCGCCCTGATCGCCGGTGCCGTTCAGGATATGGGCCGCGGCGGGGAATTCACCCGACCTGTCCTGGATGATGCCAGCCTGTCCTCCTGGTTTGAGCGGCTGTTCGCCGCCGTTACCCAGGGCGGCCCCACCGCCGCCCTAGCCGGGGAGGAGGCGTTGCTGGTGCTCAGCACCCGGCTTCTGCGCGAACGCCCCCGTCCCAGGACACCACCACCACCCGTCGCCCTGGCCCGTGCCTGCATTGACGATGATCCGGCCAGCCCGGTCAGCCTGGGCACACTGGCATCCCTGTCCGGGGTGAGCCGGTTCCAGTTGCTGCGCGGTTTCGCGGCGGCCACGGGCCTAACCCCACATGCCTACCTGATGCAGCGGCGCCTGCATCTGGCTCGCCGCCTGATTCAAACTGGCGTGTCCCTGGCCCAGGCGGCAGCGGAGGCAGGTTTCGCCGATCAGAGCCACATGACGCGGCTGTTCAGCCGGTGTTTCGGGGTGACGCCCGCTGCCTATGCCCGCGCCGTGACGCCATCCGCAATTCCGTTCAAGACCTGAAGGGCCGATACCGCCACCCTGCGCCAGATCATGACGATCTGGAGAGCATCATGAGCGTCGAATTTCTGGTTACCGCCCTGATCATCATCGCCACACCGGGGACGGGGGCCCTCTATACCCTGGCATCGGCCCTGTCGCAGGGGGCACGGGCGGGCCTGCTGGCGGCACTGGCCGGCACCATCGGCATCTTGCCGCATATGCTGGCGGCCATCACGGGGCTTGCCGCCCTGCTGCACACCAGTGCGGTTGCCTTCGATATCCTGAAATATGCAGGGGGCGCCTACCTGCTTTATATGGCCTGGGGCACCTGGCGCGATGGCGGGGCGTTTCAGCTCGATACGGCCAAGGCGCCGCAGGGCGTAGGGCGAACGATCCTGTCGGGTCTGCTGATGAACCTGCTGAATCCGAAACTATCGATCTTCTTTGTGGCCTTCCTGCCGCTGTTCGTGCCCAGCGACGCGCCCGCCCCCGTGCCACACATGCTGGAACTGAGTGCGGTGTTCATGGGGCTGACCTTTGCCACCTTCGCCGCCTATGCCCTGTTCGCGGCATCGTTCCGTAGTCAAGTCCTGGCGCGGCCCCGGCTGCTGCTGTTGCTGCGCCGGGGTTTTGCGGCGGGGTTCGTGCTGCTGGGGTTGCGGCTGGCCGTGACGCAGCGGTGACGGATCAGTTCGCGGCGTCGCGCACATGCCGGATGGGGGTCAGTGCCATGCCGGCAAGGGCCAGCGTGATCAGGCTGAGGCCTGCCGCCACCATCATCTGTGTCACAGACAGGTGCCGCAGCAAGGCCCCGGTCAGGGCGGCGGACAGTGGCCCGACGCCCATGAAGATGAACATGAACAGAGACATGGCGCGGCCCAGCATCGCCGGCGGCACGCGGCGCTGCATCCAGGTCCAGACCCGAACCTGCAGGAACCCGGCGATGGTCCCCACGACAAACAGCAGACCGATCAGCTGCCATGCCGCCGTCACCAGGGCTGTGGGCAGAAACATCAGCCCACAGAGCGTATCGGCCGCCAGGATGGTCAGGCCCAGCGTGCCCAGCCGCCAGGAGGGCCGAGACGCCGACACGGCCAGTCCCAGCAACGTGCCCGCACCATGGGCCGCCAGCACGGTGCCCAGCAGGCCGGCACCGCCCAGACGTTGATCCACCAGCACGGGCAGACCCACCTGTACCGGCCCGGAAATCAGGGCCGACACGGCCGCAAAGTAAAGGCACAGTGCGCGCAGATGCGTGTCGGACCAGAAATGGCGCAACCCCTCCCAGATCGACCGGAACAGGCCGGTGGCGGCAGCGGCCGGATCAGCCTTGACCGCCCGCACCTTGGACAGGGTCCAGGCGGACAGGGCGAAGCTGACCGCGTCCAGCAGGAAGGCAAGGCCGGTGCCGCTGTCCTTTGCCCCCGTCACCGGCACATCGCCCGGTGCCGACAGGGCGATCAGCAGCCCGGCCAGTGCCGGCCCCAGCAGCATCGCCGTTTGCCGCAGCCCCATCATCACGCCATTGGCCGCCGCCAACTGTTCCCGCGCCACCACGGTCGGCAGGATGGAGGTGCCGGCGGGAATGGAAAAGGCACTGGCCAGACCGATGCCCAGCGCCAGCGGATAAAGCGCCCAGAGCGGCAGCGTATCAAACCAGACCAGCCCGCCCAGCAGACCCAGCAGCAAGGTGTTGACATGCTTGGTCAGCATCAGGACGCGATGGGCCGAGTAACGGTCGGTCAAGGCCCCGCCAACCAAGATGAACAGGGCGCGCGGCACACCCATGATGGCCAGGACAAGCCCCACCGCGAGCGTATCGCCCGTTAGTTTCAGCATCAGCCAGGGCATGGCCAGCAGGGTGAAATGGTCCCCCAGCATGGAAATGACCCCGCCGGTCAGAAGCCAGCGAAAGTCACGGTTGGCGAACAGGGCACGGCGCGCGGCCGCCGCCTCAGGCGTTTTCATCATTCGGTTCCGTATTGAGGTTCTGTCCCTGGACATCGGCGGGGAGGAGACCCGCGGAGGCCAGACCCGACAGATCGGCATCGCGCGCCCCGACCTGAACCGCCGCGATCACCCGTTGCAGCCAGGACACCTCCAGAGCGGCGGTATCACGGCAATGTTCCATGAGAAGCTGGCTGCCCGTGGACAGCATCCCGCCCATGCCGGCCAGCATGCCCGACAGCATGGCGTGACCTTCGCGATAGGCGGCCATCCGCTCCGTCAGCTGCGGCAGGATGGCCGCCGGGTCGGCACGGTGCAGGAACAGCAGGGCCGGGTGCAGCGGATGGAAGGCCGGCTGCCGCAGGCTGAACTGTTCCACCATCAGGATGGAGAACCGTTCCCGCCCACTGTCGGTCAGGGAATAGACGGTGCGCGCCCCGCCACGGGCCACCCGCTCCTCCCCCACCGCCATGATATGGCCTTCCTTGGCCAGTTGGCGGACAGCGTAATAGAGAGTGCCCACATCGATATCGACATAGCGGTCGACCATGGCATGGGTCAGGCGTCGTTTGATCTCATAGGGATGCATATCCCCGCGATGCAGGATACCCAGGATGAGGAGTTCGGCTTTCATAGTTTAATTAAACTATTCAATTCCGACCATTCTGCCAAGCAGATTCCTGAAAGCCCGGCGAAGCAAAGGTTTGGCAGAAAGCAATGGAATAATTTTTGACCCCACAGGGCCTAACTGTTGCGGGCACGCGTCTTGCAACGTACCTTGGGCCTCGCTGGGGACAGCCGACGGGGGTATGCCAGCCGAGTGGCCGTCAATGATGACGGCAGCGGCTTTTCAAGGGTGACCATCGTCGGACCCGCGACCCGGCATTGGTGCAACCGGCAGATTAAAGCCCGTCAGAACAGGTTTTCCGGCAAGAATGGCGCTCCAGCAACGGCTCGATATACGCCAGGCACAGTCGCTGGTGATGACGCCGCAGCTTCAGCAGGCGATCAAGCTTCTTCAGCTGTCGAACCTGGAGCTGGCCGAATATGTGGATGCGGAACTGGAACGCAATCCGCTGCTGGAACGCGACGACGGCAATGGCTGGAATGATGCGCCCACCACCGGCGTGGACCGGGAGGAAGTGCCGGCCCCCGTGAATGAGAGCCGGGTTGCCGATACGGTGGAACTGGCCACGTCCGACCGGATGGCCGGATCCAACGATGCCCCGCTCGATACCGATTTCGAGAATGTCTACACCAACAGTTCCGCCGCCGACATGGACAGCGCGGGCCTGGGGTCGGGCGAGCAGTTTGGCGACTGGTCGTCGCGGTCCGGTGGATTCGACGATGATGGTGAGGGGTTCGAAGCGACCCTGACGGAGCGGCCCAAGCTGCGCGACCATCTGGAAGAACAGATCACCATGGATCTGTCCGACCGGCTGGACCGCATGGTCGCCTATGCCCTGCTGGACCATCTGGACGAGGCGGGATATTTCACCGGCAATCTGGAAGAGGTCGCGGTCCAGCTGGGCTGCGGGCTGGATCAGGTGGAAAATGTGCTGCTGCGCATGCAGCGTTTCGACCCTGCTGGCATCTTCGCGCGCACGCTGGCCGAATGTTTGGGCAACCAGTTGCGGGAGAAAAACCGCCTGGATCCCTGCATGCAGGCGCTGCTGAATAACCTGCCGCTGCTGGCGGCGCGCAATCTTCAGCAATTGCTGAAGGTCTGCGGCTGCGACGCCGAAGATCTGTCGGACATGGTGGCAGAGATCAAGGCGCTGAACCCCAAGCCGGCGCTGTCCTTCGATTTCGAGCCTGTTCAGACCGTCGTGCCCGACATCCTGATGCGCGCCAGCCCCGGCGGCGGCTGGATCGTGGAGCTGAATACCGAGACACTGCCGCGCGTGTTGGTCAATCAGCGCTATCACAGCCGGGTGACCACGGGTGCCCGCAGCAAGGCCGATAAGGAATATATCGCCGAACAGTTCCAGTCGGCGAGCTGGCTGGTGAAAAGCCTGCATCAGCGGGCCAACACCATCCTGAAGGTCGCGACCGAGATCGTGCGCCAGCAGGACGCCTTCTTCCTGCACGGGCTGCAATTCATGAAGCCACTGATTCTCCGCGATATCGCGGAGGCCATCGGCATGCATGAAAGCACCGTTAGCCGGGTTACCACCAATAAGTTCCTGTCCTCCCCGCGTGGGGTCTTCGAACTTAAATACTTCTTCACGTCCGCCATCCAAGGCGCCGATGGTCAGGCGGCCCATTCGGCAGAGGCCGTGCGGTATCGCATCAAGGCCCTGATTGATGCGGAGAAGGCGGATGACACCCTGTCCGACGACAAAATCGTGGAAATCCTGCGTGCCGATGGGATCGACATTGCACGCAGGACGGTGGCGAAGTATCGTGAAGGTATGAAGATCCCCTCTTCAGTCCAGCGCCGTCGGGAAAAGGCCCTTGGGTTGTAACCCCTGCGCTGGCCGCTGAAGGAAGACCGTTCTGGAACTCCCGGTCTGGATGCCGGTTCCAGGAAGCTGGTTCCTTCGGGTCAGGCCATGCGCCCTGAAACGACAGGTCAAATATGCAAGTTACCGTCAAAGGCAAGCAACTGGATGTGGGCGATGCACTGCGGACCCATGTAAAGGATCAGCTGGCATCGATGGTCGGAAAATATTTCGGAAACCCCATGGAGGCGACCGTCATCCTTTCCAAGGATGCGCATCTGTATAAGGCCGATATTCAGGTACATGTCGGTCGTGGGATTCTGTTGCAGTCGAATGCCGAAGCCACGGAACCCTATCCCGCCTTCGACGAGGCCGCCGACCGTGTGGCCAAGCGTCTGCGCCGCTATAAGCGCCGTCTGAAGGATCACCATGAACGAACCACGCTGAACCAGCTGCCCGTTCAGGCCGCCCGCAAGTACATCCTTGAAGCGGAGACGGATTCCGACGATTATGCGGCGGATGAAGCGCCGGCTCCGGAAGGGAACGGGCATCACGGCATGGTCGTCGCTGAGATGGAAACCTCCATCGAAATGCTGACGGTCAGTGACGCTGTGATGCGCATGGACCTTGCGGATTTGCCTGCACTGATGTTCCGTAACCGCGCACATGGCGGGCTGAACATGATCTACCGCCGGGCCGATGGCAACATCGGCTGGGTAGACCCTGCCGGGGCGGCCGGGTCGGTGAAACAGTAAGGCGATGCGTACCCCATGGCTCTGTCCCTACGTTCCGTATCCCCTTCATTCCAGACCCCTTCGGCAGCGATGAATGATCTTTTGACGCCGGAGGCGATCCTCCCGAACCTGAAGGCCGGCTCCAAAAAGCAGGTCCTTCAGGAACTGGCGAAGAAGGCGGCCGACCTGACCGGCCAGCATGAACGGGCCATTTTCGACGTGCTGGTGGAACGTGAACGCCTGGGCACCACGGGCGTGGGGCGCGGCATCGGTATCCCGCATGGCAAGCTGCCGGGCCTGACCGGCGTTATGGCCATTTTCGCCCGGCTGGAAAAGCCGGTCGATTTCGAGGCGATCGACGAACAGCCGGTGGATCTGATCTGCCTGCTGCTGGCCCCGGAAGGGGCCGGTGCCGATCACCTGAAGGCCCTGGCGCGCGTGTCACGCGCTCTACGGGACCCCGTGCTGTGTGACAAGTTGCGCGGGGCGGAGTCAGGCGATGCCCTGTTCGCCCTGCTGGCCCAGACCGAACAGGTGAATGCCGCGTAAGGTTTTGGGCTTGGTATGAGACTTCGTGAAACCGGCGTCCCGGCAATGGGACGCCGGTTTTGCGTTTGGGGAGGTGGTCACCCGTAGGTGAAGCGACGCAGCAAGGCCTCCAACGGGCCACGGCCAAAGCGCTGAGCGTAAATCCCCGTCAGGATCATGGATGACAGGGCCACCAGCAGTGACAGCCCCAACAGGGCCGCATGCCCCAGACGGTCATACCAGCCCACCCCATACCCGCCGAACAGGGCACCGGCGATAACCCCTTGCAACACATAGCAGGAGAGCGAGTTACGGCCCGCCAGCAGCAGCAGAGCCGGCGGTTGCCAGCGATCCGCCAGCCAGAGAATGGCCGCCAGATAGACGGTTGCCAGCACCGGCCCGCCGAAGGCGATCAGACCGATACAAAGCACGCTCAC
The DNA here is from genome assembly GCF_059489915.1 of Niveispirillum sp. CC-CTL257. Taxonomy (NCBI): domain Bacteria; kingdom Pseudomonadati; phylum Pseudomonadota; class Alphaproteobacteria; order Rhodospirillales; family Azospirillaceae; genus Niveispirillum; species Niveispirillum sp. CC-CTL257. Next base: position 390,234 of record NZ_JCAJXE010000001.1, on the reverse strand, counting down.
CAGACCGGCATCGGGCTGCGTGACAGCCGTTGTGCCACTGACATAGGCCAGATTGAGCGTCAGACCGGCCATAAGCAGCCAGGGCAGTGCCCGATACAAGCGGCGGCGCGCCTCGCTGTCAGGATCGAAGAAATTCACGCGCGCCGCGGCGATACCGGTCAGAAAGGCGGCCAGCGCCGATGGCCCCTGAAACAGAGCCAGAAAGGCAAATGTCGATGGCCAGTCGCGCAGACGCACCGTGACGGTGTCAACGTAACCGCCACCCAGATTGGGCGTGGCCCCCGCCCCCACATCACCGGCAAACAGCAGGATCAGCCCCAGCAGCAAGGCGCTGCCAAACGACAGGCACAAGAGACAGCCTGCCAGTTTCAGCAACCGGCGCGGTGGGCTGCGACGCAGCGGCCAAGCCAATAGACCCAGAACAGCATAAAGCACCAGAATGTCACCCACGAAAACCAGCACGACATGCATGACGCCAAACAGCGCCAGTAGGCCCAACCGTCGCGCGAATCGTCGGTTGAATGACGCCCCTGCCCGTTCCGCCGACAGGGACTGTACCTCCATCCCCCAACCAAAAATGAAGGAGAACAGGAGGAAGAACTTTGCCTGAAACAGAAACTCCACCAGCATCGCGGCCAGCCGGTCGGCAGGAGCCGGCGGCAATACCATCGTTGCTTCCATAGGCAGGGCAAAGAAGGGCAAATTGACGACACAGATACCGGTCAGCGCGACCAGACGCACCAAATCCACGGCGGCATTGCGTTCAGACGACAAAATGACCACCTCTATGCTGAGCAGTTGCTCATCTTATACTGAGCAGTTGCTCAGCATGTCAATCAGACGTGATGATGGGGAAGATCGGCCGTGAACGGACGGGACAAGGGCGGGCGGGAGCGGATCATTCAGGCGGCAGTGACTTTGCTGCTGGAGATGGGCCTGCTGGCCGTACAGACACGCGCCGTGACGGAGCGCGCCGGCGTGGGGACCGGCCTGCTGAACCACCATTTCCGCTGGCCCGAACTGCGCGCCAAGGCTTGGGAAGCGATCTTCGACGGGGTAGTCGCCGATCTCTGGCGCGCCGGTGAGGACCCGCAGGCGGCCCTGGATCGGTTCATCGTGGAATCGTTCGATAACAGTGCCCGCCCCTACTGGACCCTGTGGATACAGGCAGAGGCCCTGTCGGCAACCGATAAGGCCATGGCGGCGGCACTGGCCCGCGCACGCTCCGCGCTGCGCCACCGTTTTAAGACGCTGCTGGAAGCGGGCAATGCCGCGGGCTGTTGGTTCCTGCCAAGGCCCGATGCCACCGCCCTAAGGCTGGAGGCGCTGCGGGATGGCTTGGTCGGCATGCTGCTGAACGGCGACCCGGAGATCGACGCCGCCCAGGCCAGCCACCATCTGCGCCACGCGATCACGCTGGAACGAGGGGACACGCCCACCCTTGCGGCACCGTGATCTGTGATTGGCGTGACGATTCCGGGCGATGGTTGATTGAAAAGAGCCTGCCCGCCCCTTACCGACTCCCTGCCGACTCCAAGTAAGGATAGATTCGACTCGCGTTTCTCCTCCGCGACTCGCAAGCCGCAGAAACCCTCATTTCCCGAGTCGCGCCCCCAAAAGAAATGGGGGCCTTTCGGCCCCCTATCCTTACTTGGTCCTACTCGGCGCTCAGTCGTTCCGGTGCCGTAACAGGGATCGGAAGCCGGCTCAGCATCTCCTTCGGGACCACCTGCCAGAACTTGCCCCGCACCAGTTCCCAATCGTTGAGAAGCTGGGCGGCCCAGCGGCTGCCCGTCTCGTCAATATGTTCCTGGATCAGGGCCTTCAACTGTTCCTCGTAATGCGGAACCTCCAGGCGCTGCCAGATGACGCTTTCCGGGTTCACGAACAGCGGGAACTGGCCCTCCTCGTCATAGACATAGGCCATGCCGCCCGTCATGCCGGCGGCGAAATTGTCGCCGACCTTGCCCAGGATGGCGGCCAGACCGCCCGTCATGTATTCGCAGCCGTTGGAACCGCAGCCTTCGACCACGACCGTAGCACCGGAATTACGCACCGCGAACCGCTCACCGGCCTGACCCGCCGCGAACAGCTTGCCCGCCGTGGCACCGTAGAGGACGGTGTTGCCGATGATCGTGTTCTCGTTGGTCTTCAGCGGGCTGGCCGTCAGCGGACGCACCACGATGGTGCCGCCCGACAGGCCCTTGCCGACATAGTCATTGGCATCGCCGAACACTTCCAACTTCAGACCCTGCACCGCGAAGGCACCCAGCGACTGACCCGCCGATCCGCGCAGGCGAACGGTGGCGTGGCCGGGCTGCAACCCCTTCATGCCGAACTTGCGGGTGATCATGCCCGACAAAGCCGTGCCGATGGCGCGGTGCGTGTTCTGGGCGTGATACTGCATCTGGGTCTTCTCACCCACTTCGAACAAGGCCTTGGCGTCCTTGATCATCTGGGCATCCAGCGTGTCCGGCACCTCGTTACGGCCTTCCAGCGTGCAGTAACGGGCATATTCGCCCGGATCGGCCACCGACAGCAGCGGGTTCAGGTCGAGATCGTCCAGATGGGCGGCACCACGGCTGACCTGATGCAGCAGGTCCGAACGGCCCACCACTTCCCGCAGTTCACGGAAGCCCAGGTTGGCCAGGATCTCACGCACCTCTTCAGCGATGAAGCTGAACAGGTTCACGACCTTTTCAGGCGTGCCCGTGAACTTCTTGCGCAGGTCTTCATCCTGCACACAGACACCGACGGGGCAGGTGTTGGAATGGCACTGGCGGACCATGATGCAGCCCATGGCGACCAAGGCCGCCGTGCCGATGCCAAATTCTTCCGCGCCCAGCATGGCGGCCATCACGATGTCACGGCCGGTCTTCAGGCCGCCATCGGTGCGCAGCGTCACGCGGTGGCGCAGACGGTTCAGCGTCAGCACCTGCTGCACCTCCGACAGGCCCATTTCCCACGGCACGCCAGCATACTTGACGGAGGTCTGCGGCGAAGCGCCGGTGCCGCCATTATGGCCAGCGACCAGGATGATGTCGGCACCGGCCTTGGCCACGCCAGCGGCAATGGTGCCGATGCCCGACCGCGACACCAGCTTCACACAGACCTTGGCAATCGGATTGATCTGCTTCAGGTCATAGATCAGCTGGGCCAGATCTTCGATCGAGTAGATATCATGGTGCGGCGGCGGGCTGATCAGCATCACCCCCGGCGTGGAATGGCGCAGCTTGGCGATCAGTTCTGTGACCTTGAAGCCGGGCAGCTGCCCGCCTTCACCGGGCTTCGCACCCTGCGCCACCTTGATCTCGATCTCGCGGCACTGGTTCAGATATTCCGCCGTCACACCGAAGCGACCGGAGGCCACCTGCTTGATGGCGCTGTTCCAGTTGTCGCCATTGGCATCCGGCTTGAAGCGTGCCGGGTCCTCACCACCCTCCCCGCTGACCGACCGCGCGCCGATGCGGTTCATGGCGACGTTCAGCGTGCCATGCGCCTCCGGCGACAGGGCACCCAGCGACATGCCGGGCGTGATGAAACGCTTGCGCAGGGACGTAATGCTTTCCACCTCATCCACCGGCACCGACTTTTCCGCCGGCTTGAAATCCAGCAGGTCGCGCAGATTGATGGGCGGACGCTTGTGCAGCGCCTCGGAGTATTTCTTGAAGGTGGAGAAGCTGTCGGTGCCCACCGCCGTCTGCATCAGGTGGATCAGGCCACCTTCCCAGGCATGGCGGTCGCCGCCCTTGCGGAAGCGGTAGAAGCCGCCGACCGGCAGGGCCACCACATCCTCGTCATAGGCGATCTTGTGCTGGCCCACGACCTCTTCCTGGATGCCGTTCAGGCCCAGGCCGGAGATGCGGGACGGCAGACCGGGGAAATATTCGGCAGCCAGCGAGCGCGACAGGCCAATGGCCTCAAAATTCAGGCCACCACGGTAGCTGCTGATAATGGAGATGCCCATCTTGGACATGACCTTCAGCAGACCGTCATTGATGGCCTTCTTGTAACGCTTCAGGCATTCCTCCAGGCTCATCTGGCCGAACAGACCACGGCGGTGGCGGTCGGCGATGGCTTCCTGGGCGATATAGGCGTTGACGGTGGTGGCACCCACGCCGATCAGCACCGCGAAATAATGCACGTCCAGGCATTCACCCGAGCGGACATTCAGCGAGGTGAAGGTGCGCAACTGCTGACGGATCAGGTGGGTGTGGACGGCACCGGTCGCCAGGATCATCGGCATCGGCGCGCGGTTGGCCGTCATCGCCTCGTCGGTCAGGATGACGTGGGTGGCGCCACCACGGACGGCATCTTCGGCTTCCTGACGGATACGGCGCAGGCCGTCACGCAGGGCATTGGGGCCGATGGACGGATCAAAGGTGCAGTCAATCTCCGCCGCCGTCGCCCCCATGTACTTGCGCATGGCGCGGAATTCCGCACTGGTCAGCACGGGGCTTTCCAGTTGCAGCAGGCGGCACTGGGTCGAATCCTCGTCCAGGATGTTGCCCAGATTACCCAGACGCGTCTTCAGCGACATGACGCGGGTTTCGCGCAGGCTGTCGATGGGCGGGTTGGTGACCTGGGCGAAGTTCTGGCGGAAATAATGGTGCAGACCGCGATACTTGTCGGACAGAACCGCAATGGGGCTGTCGTCACCCATCGAACCGACAGCCTCCTTGGCGTCATCGACCATGGGCTGCAGGATCAGCTCCAGATCCTCCATGGTGATGCCATAGGCCAGCTGACGACGGCGCAGCTCATCCTTGGACAGTTCTGCCGGCTCCACCGGGGCCTTCTTGACCAGATCGTCCAGGACCGTGATCTCGCCGATCCAGTCGCCATAGGGGCGCTGGGCGGCCAGATTGTCCTTGATCTCCCGGTCGTGGAACAGGCGGCCTTCTTTCAGGTCCACGGCAATCATCTGCCCCGGACCCAGGCGGCCCTTCTCCACCACGGCCTGTTCGTTGATCTTCACCATGCCGGTTTCCGACCCACCGATGATCAGCCCGTCGCCGGTGATGACATAGCGCAGGGGACGCAGGCCGTTACGGTCAACACCGCCCACGACCCAGCGACCATCATAGATGGCCAGGGCCGCCGGGCCGTCCCACGGCTCCATCACGGCATTGGCGTAGCTGTACAGGTCGCGGTGCGCCTGCGGCATCACTTCCTTGTTCGACCAGGCTTCCGGCACCAGCATGGTCTTGACCATGGGTGCGGAGCGGCCCGACATCAGCATCAGCTCGAACACGGCGTCCAGCGCGCCCGAATCCGACGAGCCGACCTGAATGACCGGCTTCAGATCTTCCACATGCGCGCCGAACGCCTCGGAATACATGCGCGTTTCATGCGCCTTCATCCAATTGACGTTGCCGCGCAGGGTGTTGATCTCGCCATTATGGGCCAGCGTGCGGAACGGCTGGGCCAGCTGCCAGGTCGGGAAGGTGTTGGTGGAATAGCGCTGGTGATAGACGGCGAAATTGCTTTCGAACCGTTCGTCCAGCAGGTCCGGGTAGAAGGCCGTCAGCTGTTCGGCCAGGAACATGCCCTTATAGATGATGGAGCGGGCCGACAGCGTACAGATGTAGAAGCCGCCGATCTGTTCACCGGCCACCGCCTTCTCGATGCGGCGGCGGATGATGTAGAGGTCGCGCTCGAACTGCTCATCCGACACGCTGCCATCATTACCGACCATGATCTGTTCGATCTCGGGCCGGGTGGCGTTGGCCTTCTCACCGATGATCGAGATGTCGATGGGCACCTGGCGCCAGCCATAGATGGTGTAGCCCCAGTTCAGGACCTCGGTCTCGACAATGGCGCGGCAGCGTTCCTGCGCCGACAGGTCGGTACGCGGCAGGAAGACCTGGCCCACGGCGATCAGGCCCTTCGGCTCCGGGTGGCCGGTACGGACCACATGTTCCCGGAAAAACGCCTGGGGCAGCTGCACATGGATGCCCGCACCATCGCCCGTCTTGCCATCGGCATCGACCGCACCACGGTGCCAGAGGGCCTTCAGCGCCTCCACGGCCTTTTCCACCACCTCGCGCCGCGGCTTGCCATCGATGGCGGCCACGAAGCCGACGCCGCAGGCATCATGCTGCTCGGTATCGACAAAGGCGGTGGTGTCCAGCAGGGCCTTGTTGGCGGTGTATTCCGCCGCGAAAATCTCACCGGCGTTGATGGTGGCGTCGGTCATGGTCAGGCCCTCTGTTCAGAAGTCAGCGCATCGGCCAGGGACACGGGCGTGCCCACGGCGTCAGTGATTTTGATGTGGTTTGGCTGGGCGGCAAACCGGTCCAACCAGTCGCGAATGGCGGGATAGGGGGCAAGATCAAAGCCCCCTTCCTCCGCCACATGGGTGTAGGCATACAAGGCAATGTCGGCGATGGTGGCCTGCTGCCCCACGAACCAGTCACGGCCCGTCAGGTGGCGTTCCATCAGCTTCAGCGCCGCATGCCCCTGCTCGCGCTTCACGATCAGGGCATGGATACGTTCGGGGTCCATGGCCACCTTGTGGGTGATCCAGAACCGCGCCGTCGCGATGTTCGGCTCGTGGCTATACTGTTCCCAGAACAGCCATTGCAGGACAGCGGCCTTATCCCGGCGGTTATCCGGCCAGAAGGTCGTATCCTCCGCCAACCAGCGCAGGATGGCGTTGCTTTCGCCCAGAAAATCACCGGGCGAAAGCCGCAGCAGCGGGATGCGCCCGTTGGGGTTCAGCGCCAGGAAAGCCTCTGTCCGCGTCTCGCCTGTGTCGATATCCATCTCCACCCGCTCAAACGGCAGGCCCAGCTGCGTCAGCAGCCAGCGGCACTTGTAGCCGTTCCCGGAGGAGAGGTTGTCGTAGAGGCGGAGCATGGTTCGGTCGGGGCTTTCTTGTGTCTCAGGGTTACTCGGCGGCTACTTCGGGATAATCACGCTTGAGGTCTTCGGGGTGGGCGCGATACCAAAGGCTGTCGGCACTGAAATGCAGTTCGTCAGGCCAGCCTATGGCGTACCCCTCATGGACCACTTCCAACTTTTGCAGGAAGAAATCCAGATCACGGACGGGGGCCAGCGCCGGCCCCTCGATGAGCGGTCGGAAATCAATGACATCACTGCCACCGTCCACCCATTGAACTGTCACGGTGAAATCGGGGTTCGCCTTGGCTTCCTTAACAAACCGCATCGCGATCACTCCTTGATCTTCTCCGGTGACTCACCGCGCTGCGCCACTGTCCAGGCCGCGTAAAGCTCCGGGAGATGGCGGCGCGCCCAATCGCGGATCGCCCGCAGATCAGACGCTTTGAGCGTCCCTTTCACATCCTCGACCGTCAGACCATCCAGATTGATCTTGGCAAAGACGCCATTACCTTGGATGTGAAAGTGCGGGGGCGCATGATCACGAAAATACATCAGGATCATGAAACCGGCGACATATCCGACAGTCGGCATTCCTCACTCCGCCGCCACCGCCACACCGCTGGCGATCTTCGCCTGGATGTAGTTGTGGATGCCGACGGCGGCGTCGCGGCCATCCTTGATGCCCCAGACGACCAGCGAAGCCCCGCGCACGATGTCGCCGGCGGCGAAGACGCCGTCCAGGTTGGTCATCATGGTGGCGTACTTCACCTGCACCGTGCCCCAGCGGCTGACCTTCAGTTCCGGCACGCCGAACAGGCTGGGGATGTCTTCGGGATCAAAGCCCAGGGCCTTGATCACCAGATCGGCTTCCATCGTGAAGTTGGAGCCTTCGATGGGCATAGGGGTCTGGCGGCCCGTTGCATCGGCCACGCCCATATGCATCTTGAAGGCCTTCACGCCCGTGACATGCGCGTCACCGGTGAAGCCTTCGGGTGCCGTCTGCCAGACGAATTCCACGCCCTCTTCCTCGGCATTCGCGGTCTCCCGCTGGGAACCGGGCATGTTCTTGCGGTCGCGGCGATAGACGCACTTCACCGACATTGCCCCCTGACGGATGGCGGTGCGCACGCAATCCATGGCGGTATCGCCACCACCGATGACGACGACCTTCTTGCCCTTGGCGTTCAGCTTGCCCGTCTCAAAATCCAGAACGGTGTCGCCCAGGCTCTTGCGGTTGCTGGCCGTCAGGTAATCCAGGGCCGGCACGATACCGTCCAGACCCGAACCGGGACCGCCCAGGTCGCGGGCCTTGTAGACGCCCGTGGCGATCAGCACGGCATCATGCTGGGCGCGCAGGGTGCGCATGTCGGTGTTACGGCCGATTTCCACACCCAGATGGAACTTGACGCCACCTTCCTCCAGCAGCTTCCAACGGCGGATGACCACATCCTTTTCCAGCTTGAAGCCCGGAATACCGTACATCAGCAGGCCGCCGACCCGGTCATAACGGTCATAGACATGAACCTGATAGCCCTTCTTGCGCAGTTGGTCGGCAGCGGCCAGACCGGCGGGACCGGCACCGATGATGGCGACCGACTGTTCCCGCTCCACACGCGGCGCGATGGGCTTGACCCAGCCCTTATCGAAGGCCGTGTCAGTGATGTATTTCTCCACCGCACCGATGGTCACCGTGCCATGCGTCGATTGCTCAATCGTGCAATTGCCTTCGCACAGCCGGTCCTGCGGGCAGATGCGGCCACAGATTTCGGGCAGGTTGTTGGTGGCCTGCGAGAGTTCATACGCCTCTTCCAACCGCCCCTCGGCCGTCAGCTTCAACCAGTCGGGGATGTTGTTGGAGACGGGGCAATGCACCTGACAGAAGGGCACGCCGCATTGCGAGCAGCGGCTGGCCTGTTCGACGGCGCCGGTATCGGTGAAGCGGGCATAAATCTCGTTGAAATCCTGGCGACGGATTTCCGCCTCGCGCTTGTCGGGCATGCGCTGGTCGGTGTGAACAAAGCCCAGCATCTTCTGCGTCGCCATGGAACCAATCCTTACCGTCAAACGGGGCCGGGCCCCTTTCCTTGCCGCAGTGCGAAGGGCCAAACGCCCCGCACCGTTGGAAACGGCGCCAACAGGCGGGTAATCCCCTTTCCCGAATGGCGCCGGTAAGGTTCATATAAAACGGAAAATCAGCCCCTGCCAGCAGTTTTTAAGCGTTAGGTCAGCATTGCTGACCATTTTGCGCCGCATAGTTCCGTTGCATTTGCGCATAGCCGGCATTGCGAACCGTTCGCAGATGCGTAAATAGGACCGAAGTAGGACTATTTTTGATTTTATTGAGGCAGGCGGCCTGTTTGATGGGCAGGCCGCCCCTGTCCCCCTCACCCAGGATGCACCATATCCTCTGGCCGCACCCATTGCTTGAACTGCGCCTCCGTCAGCAGGTCCAGGGCGATCCCAGCCTCCAGCAGGGTTGTGCCCTCGTGGTGCGCCTTCTTGGCGATCTTGGCGGCATTGTCATAGCCGATATGGGGGTTGAGTGCGGTGACCAGCATCAGGCTTTCGCCCATCAGGCGACTGATCCGGTCGATATTGGCACTGATGCCGACCACGCAATTCTCGGCGAAGGACCGGCTGGCATCGGCGATCAGCTTGATCGATTGCAGCAGGTTATAGATCAGCACCGGCTTGAACACGTTCAGTTCGAAATGGCCCGTAGCCCCGGCATGGGTGATGGTCACATGGTTGCCCATCACCTGGGCCGCCACCATGGTCATGGCTTCCGACTGGGTGGGGTTCACCTTGCCGGGCATGATGGAGCTGCCGGGTTCATTCTCCGGCAGGCTGATCTCCCCGATGCCGCTGCGCGGGCCGGAGCCTAACAGGCGGATATCATTGGCGATCTTCATCAGGGAGACGGCAACGGTGTTCAGCGCACCTGATGCCTCCACAATGCTGTCATGGGCGGCCAGTGCCTCGAACTTGTTGGGGGCCGTGATGAAGGGCAGGTCGGTGATCGCCGCCACCTCCTGCGCAAAGGCCACGTCGAAGCCCTTGGCGGTGTTCAGGCCCGTACCCACCGCCGTGCCGCCCTGGGCTAGGCGCAGCAAGGCCGGCTGCACCGCCTTCACCCGGTCGATGCCATAGGCCACCTGCTGCGCATAGCCGCCGAATTCCTGCCCCAGGGTCATGGGCGTGGCATCCTGCAAATGCGTGCGGCCGATCTTCACGATGTCCGCGAACTCATCCGCCTTGGCCGCCAGCGCGGCATGCAACTGTTCCAGGGCGGGGATCAGGTCGTGATGGATGCGCTCCGCGCCCGCGATATGCATGGCGGTGGGGAAACTGTCGTTGGAGCTTTGGCCCCGGTTGACATGGTCGTTCGGGTGGATCGGCTTCTTCGACCCCATCTGCCCGCCCAGCATTTCGATGGCGCGGTTGGAGATGACCTCGTTGGCGTTCATGTTGGTCTGGGTGCCCGACCCGGTCTGCCAGACGACCAGCGGGAAGTGATCGATCAGGGTGCCGTCGATCACCTCATCCGCAGCGCGCATGATGGCGTCGGCCAGGGCGGGGTCCAGCTGTCCCAGCGTGACATTGGCTTTGGCCGCCGCCTTCTTGACGATGCCCAGGCCCCGGATCAGGGCCGGGGGCATGCGTTCACCGCCGATCTTGAAATTCTGCAAGGACCGCTGGGTCTGGGCACCCCAGTAACGGTCGGCCGGCACCTCGATCGGGCCGAAACTGTCGGTTTCGATGCGGACATTGGCGGCCATCACCGGCGCCCCTCTGCTGCCAAAACGGATGCAGAGGGTAGCAGAGATCACGGCCATGCGTAGCGCGGATTACGCTTCGCTAATCCACGCTACGCAACCAAGAAACCCCTGCTCACCGGAACTGCGACTTCCACTCCCGGAACAGCCGCTCCGCCTCGTCCGATCCGGCCAGGATTTCAACCATGCGCAGGCCGTTGAACATCTGGCGCTGGCCCTCCGGCCCCATGGAGCCGTCACGGTTGCGCGGAGCGCTGCGCAGGGTGGCCAGCGTATTGTTCACCACCTGCGTCCGCGCCTCCGTGATCTTGGCCGCCACCTCCCGCTGGATGCCCAGCGGCCCCGCCAGCTTGGACGACCGGCGCAGGGCCATCGCAAACTGTTCGGCCTTTTTCACTTCCTCGTCGCTGGGCAATCCCTCATGGCTGAACAGGGCCTCGGTCAGGCCCTTATCGACATCGGCGCAGATATTCTTCAGCACGAACTGCGCGATCTCGGCGCGGGCATTCTTGACCTTAGCCGTGATCTCCTTGTCCCGCAGGCCCTGCACCGTGTCATTGACGGAATTGAGACCGTCGGTCAGCCGTTCAGCGGCGGCGGCCAGACTGGACAGATCACCCGTAACCCCCGGATTCTCCCGGTCGAAATCAGAGGTCTGGCGCAGCAGGTTGCCCACGACATAGCCTGACATTTCCTTGGTCAGGGTTTCCTTCTCCGCCACCGTACCGCCCAGGCGCACCTCACCCAGCATGCGCAGCAACTCACCCGGCCGCTGCATGCGCGAGGCAAGCACCAGCAGCAGCGGCTGTGTCAGAGCCGCCTCTTCCTTGCCCAGTTCGATCAGGTTGTTGCGGATGATCTCCACATGCGATTCGGCCAGGTCCAGGATAGGACGCGGCGGCAGGGCGGCCTTCAGCTTTTCCACCCGGACGGCGACGGCCAGTATCTGGCGCAGCGTCTCCAGCTGCCGCTGCACGTCATCATCGCGGCCGAACAGGTTCAGCTTGTATTTCAGGTTGTTCTGACATTCGGCCATGACCTTGGCCAAGGCCTCCACACCTGCCAGCCACAGCGGCTCGCAGATGACGGCGATGGCGGCACCATCGCGATAATCGATCCCCGCCATTTCCCGCTGCACATCCTGCTGCACAGAAGCGGGGATATGTTCCTTCACCGCCTGCCAGCAGGGCGACAGGGTGGCGCGACAGATACGGTTCAGACGGCGGGTATAATGCAGGGCATCATCCAGCATGTCTTCCGCCGGCAGGAAGAACAGGCGCGACAAAGCAGGCCGGCGCGGCGGACGCAGGGTGGTCAGGCGCGGGCGCATCGCCTCAAACGCGTCTGAAATTTCCGGCTTGTCGCCAACCTGTTCCAGCAGCCGGTAAATCTGAAGCAGTTTACGATCCGGCAGGCGCAGCACGTCTGTGCCCAAAGCCGCCCAATCACTGGATTTCCGGGGCGGGGCGGCGGGGGCGGCGGGCTTCTTGTCGTTCATGATCGCCCTCCCTCAGCACATGGCCGCTTTGAGCGATTCAAGCCGCATGACGGCATCCATATCCAGGACGCCGGTGCGCCAATCCTGGTTCACCCGCACCCATTTCTTCTGCAGGCGCTGGATGGCGTCCAGATCCAGCGCATCGGTGGCGGCACTGATCTCTTCCTTCGGGATCATGGGCAGCAGGCGGGAAATGTCGGTGATGCTCGTCTGCTTGGTGGCCGATGGTTCATCCTTCACGCTTTCCCACATGGCGATCAGGAATTCCCAGCCATCCAGAAGCCAGGAGATGCGGCCCACCGACTCCTGGATGACCCGGTGCAGTTTGGGCGCGTCATTCACGATCTGGCGCGCGTCGCGGCAGGCGGCATCCAGCTTGCCGATCCGCTGCCGCGCCAGGGTCAGCGTGTGGTTGGCGACGGTGGCAACGTAGGTGCCCAGCATCGCCGCTTCCGACGGGTCGGTATCGGCGAAATGCTGTGTGCCCTGGGCAAAGGCCTGTAACCGGTCGGCCAGCGAGCGCAGGCGCCCGGATTTCGGGGCTTGCGGCAGACCGACGGGGGCCACCGCCTCCCCGATTTGATCGACGCGGGTGGTCATGTCGTCCGGTGGGATATCCACCATGGCCGCCACCTTGGCCAGGGCCTGGCGGGCCACGCGCTTGCTATCATCCGCCGTCATGCCGGGACGCAGCAGGTCGGCGGCACTGATATTCACCAGCTTCAGCAGTTCGGTGACCAGGATGAACTGGGTCAAAACCAAATACTGCCCGTCCTGGTCCAGCAGTTCGCCGGCCCGCGTCGCCGGATCCGGCCCGCAGACGCCGGTGGCCTGCACCGACAGGACGCAGGCGCGAATCTGTTCGGGCGAGTGGGTTTCCAGCTGTTCAATCTCTTCGAACAACAGCCGGTCATGCAAGGTCAGCGTCATAACGCTGGGCAGCCCCTTCCAGGGCAGGACATAGGTACCCTTGCCGGCGGTGAAGTTTGGCAGCAGGAATTCGAACCGTTCATTCTGATCGCGGCGCAGGCGGGCCTGACTGAGCAACGGGGTCGTGAAGGGGACGGTGACGCCGCGCTCCTCGAATGTCGCGGGCGCGAAATCCTCCATCATCTTGCGGGTACGCCCGCTGTCCCCTTGATCCGTCATGTCCGGTCGATCCGTCCCGCCTTTCAATACCGCTGACGCGGCATGTGCTTTGTTATATCTCGTATTTTAGATAGTTGGACAGTTTTCCGTTAACCCAACAGACGATTTCAAGCCACGTATGGTGCAGCGCAGGGGTGCGATGTGCAGCGGCTTGACCCCATGCCAAGGGGGTGCCTACATTTCCTGTTGAGAGGCGGTCCACGCGATGGCCCGCACCCATGACACGAACCCCCTGAGGGAAAAATGGCTGATATCATTCACGTTACCGACGCCAGCTTCGACGCCGACGTCCTGAAAGGCTCTGGCGCGATTCTGGTCGATTTCTGGGCCGAATGGTGTGGCCCCTGCAAGATGCTGGCCCCCAGCCTGGAACAGCTGGCCACCGAACTGGACGGTCAGGTGACCATCGCCAAGATGGATATCGATGAGAATCCGGGCACGCCCGGCAAGTATGGCGTGCGCGGCATCCCGACCCTGATGATCTTCCGTGACGGTCAGGTCACCGCCACCAAGGTCGGTGCCCTGCCCAAGCAGCAGCTGAAGACCTGGATCGAGAACAGCCTCTGATCCGGTCGCCATTGCACTGAAAAAACCCCGAAGCTTCGGGCTTCGGGTTTTTTTTATGCGTTGTGCGCCAGGACGGTGCCCGCCAGATAGAGCGAGCCGCAGATCAGCAGGCGGGCCGGTTCCCCCTGCCGTGCCAGTGCCGCCAGTTCGGCAACCGCCCTCTCCACATCGGGGCTGGCCGCCGCATCCATACCGGCGGTGCACGCGAAGGCAGCGGCATCCTCCGCCGTCACGCTGTTCGGCTCCCCCGGAATGGCTACGGCGCGCAAGCGACGGACATGCGGGGCCAGCGGCGTCAAGAAGTCCAGGGGCCGCTTGGAGCCCAGCATGCCGAAGACCATGTCCAGCGGGCGGCCATCGGAATTCCAGCGCGCCAGCTGCCGCGCCAGCACCTCGCCCGCACTGTCATTATGGCCGCCATCCAGGAACAGGTCCCAGCCAGCAGGCAGCAGATCGGGCAGTGGCCCGCGCGTGAGACGTTGCAGCCGCGCCGGCCATTCGACGGCGGCAAGGCCGCGGCGGATGGCATCCTCTGCGATGGTCAGGGGCAGATGGGCTGTGGCCGCGATGGCAAGGCCAGCATTATCCACCTGATGAGCCCCCATCAGGCCAGGTGGCGGCAGGTCCAGGACGCGGGTGGCATCCTGAAACCGGAAACCCGTGTCCGTCGCCGTTACGGACCAGTCGCGCGCATGTAGGAACAGAGGTGCCGACAGGGCGGCGGCCCGTTCGGCAAAGACCGCATTGGCCACCGGATCAGCCTGTGGCCCTGCGATGGCGGGGCGACCCGGCTTGATGATGCCCGCCTTTTCGCCGGCAATGTCGCGCAGGGTGGGTCCCAGGAACTGTGTGTGGTCCAGGGAGATGCGGGTCAGCAGGCTGACCACGGGCGCATCAATGACATTGGTGGCGTCCAGACGCCCGCCCAGCCCCACCTCCAGGATCAGCAGGTCGGCGGGCACGCGGGCAAAGGCCAGGAAAGCAGCAGCCGTCGTTACCTCGAAAAAGGTGATGGGATGGCCGTCATTGGCCGTCTCCACCTCTTCCAGGATGTCGGCAAGGTCATCATCGCCGATCAGCGCCCCCGCCAGCCGGATACGCTCGTTGAAGCGCACCAGATGCGGGGAGGTATAGACATGGACGCGATGGCCCGCCGCCTCCGCCATGGCGCGCAGGAAGGCAACGGTGCTGCCCTTGCCATTGGTGCCGGCCACATGCACCGTGGGCGGCAGCCGGCGTTCCGGGTGGCCCAGTGCCGCCAGCAGCCGTTCAATCCGGCCCAGCGACAGATCGATGACCACCGGATGCAGCTGCCGCATCCGATCCAGCGCCGCCTCCAGCCGGGGGGAGGCAGGCAGCAGCGGCGGCGCCTTGATCATTGATAGCCGGCACCACCCTGGATGGCGCTGACCGCCGGGCCGGACCCGGCGGGCTTGCGGCCGCCACGGTCGCTACCCCGACCGATCTTCACAATGTCGGCGGTGGGGCCGGGACGGCGCAGAAGGTCGATGACCCGACCCAGCGTATCGCGCAGTTCCTTGCGATGGACGACCATATCCACCATGCCGTGATCCAGCAGATATTCGGAGCGTTGGAACCCTTCGGGCAGCGTCTCGCGGATCGTGCTTTCGATGACGCGGGCACCGGCAAAGCCGATCTGCGCGCCCGGCTCGGCAATATGGATATCGCCCAGCATGGCGAAGCTGGCCGTCACGCCGCCGGTCGTCGGGTCGGTCAGGACCACGATATAGGGCAGGCCCGCTTCCTTCACCATTTCGACCGCGATGACGGTGCGCGGCATCTGCATCAGCGACAGGATCGCCTCCTGCATGCGCGCACCGCCCGAGGACGGGATGGCCAGCAACGGAACCTGCTGCAACACAGCCAGACGCGCGGCGGCCAGCAGCCCCTCACCCACGGCCATGCCCATGGAGCCACCCATGAAATTGAAATCGAAGACGGCAGCAACCGCCCCTTGGCCGTTGATCTTGCCATGGGCCACGACGATGGCGTCCTGACGGCCCGTCTTGGACTGCGCTTCCTTCAGGCGGTCGGTATAACGCTTCTGATCGCGGAACTTCAGCGGATCGACCACCACCTTGGGCAGTTCGATGGTCTGATAGCCCGGATCGAACAGCGTCTTCAGCCGGCGCACCGGGTCCAGGCGCATATGGTGGCCGCAATGCTGGCAGACATGCAACTGTTCCTCCAGATCGCGGTGAAACAGCATGGCGCCGCAGGACGGGCATTTGTGCCAGAGATTGTCCGGGACCTCCTTCTTGGAGACGAGGGCCTGGATCTTCGGTTTGACGAAATTGGTCAGCCAGTTCATGGGACTTCCTGGATAAGCGACGCGACGGCCCGCAACTGGTTGATGGCCCTCTGGATACTCAAGGGACCGTCCAGCACGCCATGGGCAATCAGGTTCCGCGCATCATATAGTCCGCAAGCGTCCCGGTACTCAACCCTCTGTCTGTCGATCAGAAGCGCCAAACGCAGTTTGAACGGGATATCCTGGATGCGTTTTGTGCGGGGAATGACCGCACCCCAGAGTTCGCGGGTGCGCCAGTCGGCAGAGCCGCGCCCTTGGTCAACGTGGACATTGACGGCTTTATTCACCAAATCCTCAAACTGCGCGACGAGAAGGACGAAGTACGCCCGCTCATTCACATACTGCGCGGTGACCGTGGGTGGGCTGCCATCAATCTTTAGCGGGCCGGGTTCATCAGCGGCCTGACGCTCAGTCAGCGCGATGTCGGTCGCGAGATACGACGCCTCAATAACGTCGAAATATTTCACCGCAAGCCTTCCAGCAGAATCTGGAACTCTTCGCGATTCAAAGGAACGTTCTGGCTGCGGTCACGATAGGGGTAGAAACGCCAGTCAGGCTCCCCTGGTAACCCTTGATCCTCAATATAGGTCCGTCCCAGCGGGTGGAACAGAAAGAGTCGCCCACGCGTCAGCAACACCCAACGCGATTCCGGGAAAATCTGAAGACGCTTTTCAGAAGCCCCATATTCAATTTGAAAACGTGGAACTTTGAGAGGAGCCGTTATGCCAGCCTTCTTGGCCACAGGGTCGAGACTTTCGGCGTCATGTCGGGTAACGGTGAAATCTTCGCCAACCGGAAGCCACCCTTCCAGGGTGCCGTACAGTTGGCGAAGACGGGATAGCCAATCCTGCTGTTCCTCCTCCACCTCATCCTTGGACAACAGGGGGGGGAACACATCCTGATCATCGTCAAACGCATAAGCCATGGCGCACCTCGTGGGTCCAGGCGAGTTACCCCCGGGCGGCTCGCACGCCCTGGGCCAGCGCCCGCACGAAGTCTAGCACATTGGGCACCAGGGCGGCAGTGGGCTTACCGTCGGCGTCCAGGTTGGCCTCCACCTGGCGGACGATGGCGCTGCCCACCACGGCGGCGTCGGCCACGCGGGCGACGGCGGCAGCGGCCTCCGGCGTGGTGATGCCGAAGCCGACAGCCAGCGGCAGGTCGGTGTGGCGGCGCAGACGGGCCACCGCCTCGTCAATGGCCCCGGCGCTGGCGCTGCCGGCCCCGGTGATGCCCGTGACGGAGACGTAGTAGACAAAGCCGGAGGTATTGGCGAGCACGGCGGGCATGCGCGCGTCGTCAGTGGTCGGCGTAGTCAGCCGGATGAAATTGACCCCGGCCTTCAGCGCAGGCACGCACAGTTCAGTATCTTCTTCCGGCGGCAGGTCGACCACGATCAGACCATCCACGCCGGCCGCCTTGGCATCGGCCAGGAACCGTTCGACGCCATAGGAATAGACAGGATTGTAGTAACCCATCAGGACCAGCGGCGTTTCATCGTCTGCCTTACGGAACTCTCGCACCATGTCGAGCGTTCGGGTCATGCGCGCACCATTGTTCAGCGCGCGCAGGCCCGCCGCCTGGATGGCGGGGCCGTCAGCCATGGGGTCGGTGAAAGGCATGCCCAGTTCGATGACATCAGCCCCGGCACCGGGCAGCCCCTTCAGCAGGGCCAAGCTGGTCTCATGGTCGGGATCGCCGGCCGTGATGAAGGTGACAAGGCCGGACCGTCCTTCCGCCTTCAGCTTGGCGAAGCGGTGGTCGATGCGGGTGGCGGCTTGGATCGGGGCGCTGGTCATGCGGGTGAGCTTCCAAACTGCATTCAAAAGGCGGCGCACCATAGACGCAGGAACCGCCCGAAACAACCGGCGCTTTGCGCGTGCCGGCCCGGCGTGGCGCGGGTTTCTATGCGGTTCGGCATAGGTCTGCCTCTACCGATGAAACAGCTTCACGGATACAGGTCACAGGGCGTATCAGCTAAGAAGCACCCAGCGAGGTCGATCAGCGTGCAGGACATATTCGACCATCCAGCACCACCGACGCAGGTGTTGCGTCAGGCCAATCCGTCCCGCGCCGTCGTCTGGCTGGCGCTGATGGCGCTGCTTGTCGCCCTGGCCCTGTTCGGCGCGGAATTGCTGCTGGGCCGTGCCCGCGTGATGGAGCGGGCCACCATCGACACGCGGACCGAGGCCGATCAGCTGGCCGAACATGCCGCCCGGCTAATGGGTGCACACGCCCTGGTGCTGCGCAACGCCGAATGGCTGGTGCGCAGTCAGGGATGGGATGAGGTTGCCGGCACGCCCCATCTTCACGAGTGGCTGCGCGATCTGGCCAGCGAAGCGCAGGAAGTGCAGTCCTACTGGCTGGCCGATGCCAACGGCCGGGTACGGGTCAGCACCCTGCGCTGGCCGGCACCGGAATTGAATGTCGCCGACCGCGACTATTTTGTGCCGCATCAGAATGGCAATAATGGCCCGCATGTCAGCACACGGCTGGCGGGACGGCTGAACCCGGAAATATTCTTCGCCCTGTCCCACAGGGCAGAGGCGCATGACGGCACCTTCTTGGGGGTCGTGCAGGTCTCCATGCGGCCCGCCTATTTCGAATCCTTCTATGCCAGCATCGCCACGCGACCGGGTGTGGAGGTCATGCTGGTCCGCAATGACGGCGAGGTACTGGTGCGCCATCCGGCATCGGCGGACAATGGCATGACGCTGGGCAATGTCGCCGAGTTAATCGCGCGGCGCGACCCGGAAACGGGGCTTCTCACAGCCTCGTCGCCCTTTGACGGGGCGGAACGTCTTTATGCCGTCGCCAATGTCGACCGCGTGCCGGTCTACGTGGTCTATGGCATTTCTACCGCCGGTCTGCGGTCGGAGTGGGGCTGGTCGGCGCTGGGCCATTTCAGTTTCGCGCTGGTCGCCACACTGCTGCTGCTGCCGCTGGCCGCCATCGCCCTGCGGCAGACACGGCAGGCGGAAGTGGCGCAGGGGCAGTTGCGCAGCTCCAACTTGGCGCTGGAGGCGCGGGTGCGGGAACGCACGGCCCATCTCGACATCGCGCTGGACGATCTGCGCCGCAGCGAGGAACGGTTAAGCCGGCTGGTCAGCACAGCACCGGTGGCCATCATGGAAATCGGACCCGATGGCCGCTTCACCGATGTGAATACGGCGGCGGAGCGTATCCTGGGCCTGTCACGCCAAGCCATTATCGGTGTGCGCCATGACGCCGCCATCTGGCACGCCACCACGCTGGACGGGCGGTCGCTGGCCAGTGTGGATTTCCCCACAGCCCGCGCCCTTGCGGGGGAAGAGGTGCGCGACGGCGAATATGCGCTGCGCGATCCCAAGACGGGTGCGCGCCAGATCCTGTCCGTCAATGCCGTCCCCATCCGGGACGAGGGTGGGCGCATCATCGGCTGTACCGCCACTGCCATGGATGTGACGGGCCGGTACGAAGCGGAGGACCGCCAGCGCCTGCTGATGCGCGAGGTTGATCACCGCGCCAAGAATGCCCTGGCCGTGGCGCAGGCCGTTGTCCGGCTGTCCAAGGGGGACAGTATCGAGGGCTTCACCAGTGCCGTGGAGGGGCGCATCTCCTCACTGGCCCGGTCGCATTCCCTGCTGGCCCAGGCCTCCTGGTCGGGGGCTGATCTGGAGCGGCTGGTGGAGGATGAGTTTCAAGCCTTTGCGGGTCAGCCGTCGCAGCTGATCCTGCGCGGGCCGCGCGTGCGACTAGGGGCGGACATGGTGCAGTCGCTGGGTCTGGTCTTCCACGAACTGGCCACCAATGCCGCCAAACATGGCGCCCTGTCGCGGCCCGAGGGGCAAGTGACGGTGGATTGGACGGTCCGGCGCAATGTCCTGGAACTGTCCTGGACCGAGACCGGCGGCCCCGCCGTCACGGCACCGCCGACGCGCAAGGGGTTCGGCTCCACGCTGCTGGGTCAGGTGCTGCGCCATCAGCTGGGCGGCAAGATCGACATGGACTGGTCCGCAACGGGGCTGAAATGCCATGTGACATTGCCGCTGGGCACCGGCAACAGCTGAAGCGTCACGCCTTCGTCATCAAAAACACCAGGATCGCCGTCGTCGCCGACACGTTCAGCGACTGCACCCAGCCGCTGCCGGCGATGGTGACCAGGTCGGTGCAGGCGGCCTGACTGTCCGGCGGCATGCCATGTTCCTCATTGCCCATGACCACGGCGACCGGCTTACCCCCCGGCTGGCGCGACAGGTCGGACAGGGCGGGGAAAGGGCCAAGTGCGGTCCCGATGGTGCGATAATGCCGGCCCAGCGCCTTCAAGGTCGCGGCGAAATCGGTGGCGCGGTGCAGGGCGACATATTCGAACCCACCCTCGGCCACGCGATAGGCGGCTTCTGACGGCAGGGCTTGCCCCGGATGGTCAGAAATGACGATCCGCTCTACACCGAAAAACGCAGCCGTGCGCACGATGGCGCCCAGATTATGCGGGTTCGACACGCCGTCCAGAATCAGCAGCGGCACCCCCGCCGCCGCCCAACCCCTGGCCATGTCCAGGCCGAAGGTCAGGACGGGCCGGGGCGATGCCTCCACCACGATGCCACCATGCATGGCCGAACCCGCGATCTTTTCCAGCTCCTCCGACGGGACCAGCCGGAAGGGTTTGCGGGCCGCGGCCATACGGGCGCAGAAGGGGGCGGCCGCATGTTTCAGCCGCTCGTCGAAATAGAGCTTCTCCGCCCGATCCGGATCACGGTCGAACAGAGCCGACACCGCCGGCAGGCCGCCAATGCGGAACGGCTTGCGCCGGGCCTTCAAGGGGGCGGGCTTGGGTTTCAGCGACAGGGTCGGGCGGTCGGCCATGGGATCAGCCCGCGAAGAAGGTCAGCCAGGCCAGCATGATGCTGCCGATGACAATGCGGTACCAGGCAAAAGGCGCGAAACCGTGCCGGCCCACAAAGGCCACCAGCCAGCGCACCACCAGCAGGGCCGACAGGAAAGCCACGATGAAGCCGACCGCGATCATGCCCACACTGTCGACCGCCAGAACATCGCGGTTCTTGTAGAGATCATAGGTCGCGGCCCCCAGCATGGTAGGGATGGCTACAAAGAAGCTGAACTCCGCCGCCGCCTTGCGTTCCACCCCCATCAGCAGGGCACCGATGATGGTCGCACCCGACCGCGACACGCCGGGGATCATGGCCAGACATTGGGCAAAGCCGATAGAGAGCGACAGTTTCGGCGAAAATGCCTCCACCGCGAAATGCTGTGGCCGGGGCACCAGCCGTTCGGCCAGCAGGATAGCAATGCCGCCGGTGATCAGGGCGACCGACACCACGGTCGGGTTGAACAGCACGCTCTTGATATAGGAATGCGCAAACACGCCGATCACGGCGGCAGGCAGGAAGGCCAGCAGGATGGCGGCGGTGAACCGGTAGCTCTCGCCATTACCCTGCGCCAGCCCGCGGACCACGCCCCAGAGCTTCTGGAAATAGACCAGCAGGATGGCCAGGATGGCGCCCAATTGGATCACCACCTTGAACAGATCTTCCGCCTGCCCCTTGAAGCCCAGCATCTCCCCCAGCAGGATCAGATGGCCGGTGGAGGAGACGGGAATGAATTCCGTCAGCCCTTCCAGCAGGCCCAGAAGGACGGCGTCGAGATATTGGGCGAGGTCGGTCAATTCGGTAGCGTCCCGGCTGGCATTGGTCCGCGCCTTATAGCAGCCGGTACCGGGAGCGGCGAGGGGCATGATTGTGGCCGGATGACGCGCCGCATTGGCATCACCCCCCTCCCTTTTCAAGTATCCTTCAAAACCTTTCGGGCAATGCAGATACGCCCTTCCAACCGGGCCCAATCATTTCATATGATCGTAGGGCGCAAGAGGGGACCCATCAATTGATCGTTAACTGCCATGGCTGAGGATGACAAGCACGGGAATGGGGGGACGTCGACAGGCGTGGTCGTGAAGGCCAAGCCGAAGACGAAGAAACCCGCCATGTACAAGGTGCTGATGCTGAACGACGACTACACCCCCATGGAGTTCGTCGTGCATGTCCTTGAACGCTTCTTCAACAAGAACCGTGATGAAGCGACGCGGATCATGTTGCATGTCCATCGGCGTGGCGTCGGCGTTTGCGGCGTGTTCACCTATGAAGTGGCGGAAACGAAGGTGACCCAGGTCATGGACTTCGCCCGCCAGCACCAGCACCCGTTACAGTGCACCCTGGAAAAGGATTAGCGCATCATGCTGTCGCGGAATCTCGAACAGACCCTCCACCGGGCCCTGGCCAACGCCAACGAACGGCGTCACGAGTATGCGACGCTGGAGCATCTGCTGCTGGCGCTGACGGAGGACCAGGACGCGCTGGCCGTGCTGCGGGCCTGCGGCGTGGATGTGGCGAAGCTGAAGGCCGAACTGGTCGAATATCTGGATGGGGAACTCTCCAATCTGGTCACCACCCGCCAGGATGACGCCAAACCCACCGCCGGGTTCCAGCGCGTGCTGCAACGCGCCGCCATCCATGTCCAAAGCTCCGGTCGGGAGGAAGTGACGGGTGCCAATGTCCTGGTCGCCTTGTTCTCCGAACGCGAAAGCCACGCCGTCTATTTCCTGCAGGAGCAGGAGATGACCCGGTTTGACGCCGTCAATTACATCTCCCACGGCATCGCCAAGGCTCCCGGTCGGGCCGAGCCCAAGCGCGTGTCGGGTGCCGATGAAGAGGCCCATGCAGAGAAGGTCGTGAAGAAGGGGACGGAGGCACTCGAAGCCTACTGCGTCAACCTGAACAAGAAGGCCCTGTCCGGCAAGATCGACGCCCTGATCGGGCGCGAGCAGGAGGTGGAGCGCACCATCCAGATCCTGTGCCGCCGGTCGAAGAATAACCCGCTTTATGTGGGCGATCCCGGCGTGGGCAAGACCGCCATCGCCGAGGGGCTGGCGCGCCGCATCGTGCAGGGCGAGGTGCCGGACATCCTGCGCAAGGCCACCATCTATTCGCTGGATATGGGGTCGCTGCTGGCTGGCACGCGCTATCGCGGTGATTTCGAGGAACGGCTGAAGGCCGTGGTCTCGGAACTGGAGGCGATGGAAGGCTCCATCCTGTTCATCGACGAAATCCACACAGTCATCGGCGCCGGTGCCACCAGCGGCGGGGCCATGGATGCGTCCAACCTGCTGAAGCCAGCCCTGGCGTCCGGCGCCCTGCGCTGCATCGGCAGCACGACCTACAAGGAATATCGCTCCTACTTCGAAAAGGACCGGGCGCTGGTCCGCCGGTTCCAGAAGATCGACGTCAACGAGCCGTCGATTGAGGATGCGATCAAGATTCTGGAAGGCATCAAGGTCTATTACGAAACGCACCACAAGGTGCGCTACACGAAGGACGCCATCCGGTCGGCGGTGGAACTGTCGGCCCGCTACATTGGTGACCGCAAGCTGCCTGACAAGGCCATCGACGTCATCGATGAGGTCGGGGCAGCGCAGACCATGCTGCCCGAGAACAAGCGCAAGAAGACCATCACCCAGAAGGATGTGGAGGCCGTGGTCGCCAAGATCGCGCGCATCCCGCCAAAGTCGGTCAGCCGCGACGACAAGGAAGTGCTGCTGAACCTGGAACGCGACCTGAAGACCATGGTCTTCGGCCAGAATCCGGCCATCGAAGCACTGGTGTCGGCCATCAAGCTGGCCCGTGCCGGCCTGCGCGAACCGGAAAAGCCCATCGGCAATTACCTGTTCTCCGGCCCCACCGGTGTCGGCAAGACGGAAGTGGCCAAGCAGCTTTCCCGCACGCTGGGGATCGAGCTGATCCGCTTCGACATGTCGGAATATATGGAGCGGCATACGATCAGCCGCCTGATCGGCGCGCCCCCGGGCTATGTCGGGTTTGACCAGGGCGGCATGCTGACCGATGCCATCGACCAGCATCCGCATTGCGTGCTGCTGTTGGATGAGATCGAGAAGGCGCATCCCGACATCTACAACATCCTGTTGCAGGTGATGGACCATGGCAAGCTGACGGACCATAACGGTAAGATTGTCGATTTCCGCAACGTCATCCTGATCCTGACAACCAATGCCGGTGCTGCCGATATGGCCAAGCATGCCATCGGCTTTGGCAGTGGTGTACGCACGGGCGACGATCAGGAAGCCATCAACAAGACCTTCACGCCGGAATTCCGCAACCGTCTGGACGCCATCATCCCGTTCGGCAATCTGGGACCGGAGGTGGTGGCCCGCGTGGTGGACAAGTTTGTGATGGAGCTGGAAGCCCAGTTGACCGACCGGGGTGTGACCATCGAACTGACCGATGGTGCGCGCGCCTGGCTGGCCAAGAAGGGTTACGACCCCGTCATGGGCGCCCGCCCGCTGGCCCGCACCATCCAGGAACATGTGAAGAAGCCGCTGGCCGAGGAACTGCTGTTCGGCAAGCTGTCAAAGGGCGGGGCCGTGCGCGTCATCCTGAACAAGGAAGGCGACGGCCTGGATTTCGACTATGCCGAACCGAAGCACGGCAAACGCGAGGAAAAGGTGGAGGAGCTGGCGTAAACAGGCCTGTCGCATGCGCTTGCGCTTATGCGACGTCTGCTGCTTAGAAACCAAACGCCCGGCGGCTCCCACCGCCGGGCGTTTTTCATTCAGGCCAAGGCCGCCCGCCGGAGCGGCACATCAAACCGGCCCAGCGTGGCGCAGCGCCAGAGCCATTCCACGGGACCGTAGGCATGATGGCGCAGCCACCAGTCGGCAAAGCGTATCTGCGCGACCAGGAACAGCACGCCCACGCCCACCGACAGGGCGATGCCCCAATGCTGATAGAAGCCCAGCCCATAGCCATGGAAGAAGGGTACGAAAATGATGGAATGCATCAGGTAGCAGGTCAGGCTCATCCGCCCGAATGCGGCCAGCCGGCCCGTGAAGCCAAGGCCCGCAATGCGGCGATAGATCAGGGCGAAACCTGAGGCCCAGAGCAGCATCTGCATGAGGTTGGCCCAGCCGCCCGTCATCATGCCCAGATGGTATTTCAGAAGGCCCTGCAACGGCAGCCCCTGAGCCCATAGCGACAGGGGGAACAGAAGGACGAACCCGGCCAGGGCCAGTTGGAATGTCAGCATCCAGATGCGGCGGTTGCCCGGATTATCCAGGTAAAGCTGCCGCCGCCCGGCCATCATGCCCAGGATCAGCAGGCCCGCCATCTGTTGCCACCGCCCCGATTCGGCGAAGAACCAGAACCGCGCCGTCTGACCCGTCGTCAGGTTGTTCACAAACACGGCCGACCAGCTATCCTGGGTGAACAGCGTGAAGATGCGGCCATAAAGCGCCCAATGCGACGGGTTGGATGGCGTCGCCTCCGGCGTGATCCACAGACCGGCCACGGTCCACAGTGACACGGCTTGGCTCAGCAACAGGATAACCAGCGGCCAGAGAAGCCGGTCAGGCACGCGGTAAAGCAGGACCAGCGGCAGCCCGAAAACCGCCAGGACCAGCAATATATCACCGATATAGAGCAGGGCGTGGACATAGCCCATGGCCCCCAGCAGTACCAGCCGCCACAGGAACCGCAGCCTTACCGCTGCGTCCCCGTC
This sequence comes from Niveispirillum sp. CC-CTL257, assembly GCF_059489915.1. NCBI lineage: Bacteria > Pseudomonadati > Pseudomonadota > Alphaproteobacteria > Rhodospirillales > Azospirillaceae > Niveispirillum > Niveispirillum sp. CC-CTL257. The sequence goes on along the minus strand of NZ_JCAJXE010000001.1, from coordinate 364,502 downwards.
GTTCCTGGCCCAGCTTTGCAGGATCAGGGTGAAGCTGATCCCGAACATCATGGCGAAGATGGCGTAGGCCTTGCCCGCGAACAGCCCGAAGGTCAGGTGATGCACCCACTGGTTCAGGCTGTTCAGCCAGTCCGGCGCGTTCGCCGGATAGCGCAGCAGTTCGAAATGTTCATCCATATGAACCAGGAACAGCCCGATCAGGGCCGTTCCGCGCAGCGCATCCACCATATCAATGCGGCCGCCATCCCGTGACGCGACATTGCCCATTATCTACCCCCCTGCCCTGCCAGGATGTTCCCTGACGGGCCGCCCCGGTCTTGCCGCCGGTGGTCATTGGTCGGGCACCCCACTTCCGGTGAGGAAGGTGACATGGAGGGCGGGGGATGGGCAAGGTGGCATGCGCCAAAATAACCGTACCGCTTCGCCACCAACGGCATTAGGCTGCGCATCCTGAACATTGTTCTGGAGAAGGCGCGATGATCGCGACGCTGCGTATCATGCTGATTATGGCGGGTGCCCTGGCCCTGTCGGGCTGCGGCGTGGCATCAGCGGTGGGGACCGTGGTCAGCACGACCACCGATGTGGCCGCCACCGCCGTTTCCACGACCGTCGATGTAGTGACCGCGCCGCTGCCGTAACATAAAAAAGGCCCCGCCACCCTGCGGTGACGGGGCCTTTTACGCTGATCTGGATCAGCGGCAGTAGGGCGGCAGCGGCTGCGGGCCGGCTGCCTTTTCGATGATGTCGGCGACGCGCAGCAGCGTCTCCTCATCGAACGGACGGCCGATCAGCTGTAGACCCAGCGGCAGACCATCAGACGCCAGACCCGCCGGCACCGACATGCCCGGCAGACCGGCCAGCGAGGCCGGCACGGTGAACACGTCGTTCAGGTACATGGAGATCGGGTCATCCTGCTTTTCCCCAATCGCGAAGGCCGTGCTGGGGGCGGTCGGCGTCAGCAGCACGTCGCACTGCTCAAACGCCTTGGCGAAGTCCTCGGCGATGCGGGCGCGGACCTTCTGGGCCTTCAGGTAATAGGCGTCGTAGTAACCAGCGGACAGCACATAGGTGCCGATCAGGATACGGCGGCGCACTTCCTTGCCGAAGCCCTCCCCGCGCGTATTCTCATACATCTCCTTCAAGTCCTTGCCCTCGACCCGCAGGCCGAAGCGCACGCCGTCATAGCGGGCGAGGTTGGAGGAGCATTCGGCGGGTGCCACAACGTAGTAGGTGGCCAGCGCGTATTTGGTGTGCGGCAGGCTGACCTCCACCGGGGTGGCCCCGGCGGCCTTCAGCCATTCGATACCCTGCTGCCAGACGCGCTCAATCTCCGCCGGCATGCCATCGACGCGGTATTCCTGGGGGATACCGACGCGCAGGCCCCGGATATCGCCGGTCATGGCGGACAACAGGTCCGGCACCTTCATATCGACCGAGGTGCTGTCCTTCGGATCGAAGCCGGCCATGCTTTGCAGCATCAGGGCGGCATCGCGCACAGTCCGGGTCATGGGGCCCGCCTGATCCAGCGAGCTGGCGAAGGCGATGGTGCCCCAGCGGGAGCAGCGGCCATAGGTCGGCTTCAAGCCCACAATGCCGGTGAAGCTGGCCGGCTGACGGATCGAACCGCCCGTGTCGGTGCCCGTGGCGGCAATGGCGAAACGACCGGACACGGACGCGGCGGAACCGCCGGACGAGCCGCCGGGCACCAGCTTGCGATCCGCACCCGCCGGGTCCTTGCCGGTCCAGGGGTTCAGCACGGGGCCGTAATAGGAGGTGATGTTCGCCGAACCCATGGCGAATTCGTCCAGGTTCAGCTTGCCCAGCATCACGGCACCGTCACGGAACAGGTTTTCTGTGATGGTGCTTTCATATTCCGGCTTGAACCCGTCCAGGATATGGCTGGCAGCAGTCGTCAGCACACCCTTGGTGCAGAACAGGTCCTTGATGCCCAGCGGCATACCGTCCAGCGGCAGATTTGTGCCGGCGGCATAGCGCGCGTCGGACGCCTTGGCCTGTTCCAAGGCGATGTCCGGCGTCTCCGTGATGAAGGCGTTCAGCGGACGCGCGGCCTCAACAGCGGCGATATAGGCGTTGGTCAGTTCCAGCGCCGTGAAATCCTTGGCCTTCAGCCCGGCCAGGGCTTCGGACATGGAGAGATGGGTCAGGTTGGTCATTATTCGACGACCTTGGGCACGGAGAAGAAATGTTCGGCGGCGTCGGTCGCGTTCGACACGACCTTGTCGGGATAGCCGCCATCCGTGACGACATCCGCGCGGCGGCGCAGGGTCTGGGCCGCGACGGATGTCATCGGCTCCACCCCGTCAGTATCGACCTCGCCCAATTGCTCGACCCAGTCGAGCAGCTTGTTCAGCTCGCCCGCCAGATGCTCCTGCTCTTCTGCGGGAACCTTGATGCGGGCAAGATGGGCGATCTTCGCCACGGTCTTGGCGTCCAGGGTGGCCTTGTCCTGCGACATGGTGCTAAATCTCATCATTGCTGTGGGCTTGTCGTCCCAGCCGTCCGCCGAATGGAAGACGCGGGCGTTAAAGCGGTCAGGAAGCTAGCATCCCATCATGTCCATCCGCAACCTTGTGGAACTGAAAGCGGTCATGCCGCGTCACGCACGCCTTATCGGGCTCGATATTGGCGAAAAAACCATCGGTATGGCGGTCTGCGACCCCGGTTTTACCGTCGCCTCGCCCATCGGCACCATCCGACGCACAAAGTTTACGCAGGATGCGCAGGAACTGGCCCGCGCCATGAAGGACCGCGACGTGCGCGGCCTGGTCATCGGCCTGCCCGTCAACATGGACGGGACGGAGGGGCCGCGCTGTGAGTCGGTGCGCGAATTCGCCCGCAACCTGCTGATCCGACCCGAACTGTTCGGCAAGGTCGAACCCGAAATCGCGTTTTGGGACGAACGGCTTTCCACCAGTGCGGTGGACCGCATGATGATCGAATGGGACATGACCCGGAAGCGTCGGGACGAGGTGGTGGACAAGATGGCCGCCGCCTACATCCTGCAAGGCGCACTGGATTATCTGAAGAAGGCGGGGGAAGAGGGTGCGGTAGGTCAGGTCGAGGCATAAGCCTCGCCCTGACGGGATACGGATCAAAGGCTTTTACTGTCAGGGCGAGCCTCCGGCTCGACCTGACCTACGGTTGGCGCGTCAATCTACGAGGCGTTCAGTTGCTCGAGGGACCGGCGCAGATGCTCGGCATTGGCTGGCGAACTCAGCAGATGAACCGTCTCCTGCCAGCCTTCAAACTCCTGCCTGGGCATGATCACAACATCCTCCGCACCCTGCCGTGTCACCACGACGGGCGTCCGGTCCTGTGTCACCTTGTCCATCAGGCTTGCCAGATTTCGCCGGGCAGCGCTGTAACTCACCACATCCATCGCCAACCTCCGACCTGCTTCGGGGATACTACTATGCTGTGCATGAGTGGGGGCATGGCAAGGCAAACCCCGCTCTGCCCTGATCATCCAGTCCGACCTGTTCAGCGAACGTCCCAGCGTCACCATCCTGCCCGTCACCAGCGACCGGCACGACAGCGCGCCGCTGTTCAGGCTGAATGTAGAGACTGACGCCGGCAACGGCCTGCGCCTGCCCTGCCAGATCATGGTGGACAAGGCACAGACCGTGCGGCGGGAAAAGATCGGCGACCGGGTCGGGCGGTTAACGGATGACCAGATGGTCGCCGTCAATCAGGCTTTGGCGCTTTGGGTGGGGCTGGGGTGACTGGCGACCGGGAAAGCGCGTCCCACTTCGTCAATCCTGGCCGGCAGCTTACTTTTCTGCGCGTGTCGCATCCCACCAAGCTTTCACTGTGACCAACCAAGCTACCCCGAACTCTCCCCCGATACTAACCGGACTGTCGCCCAGATACGAATTTAACAGCTTTATTCCCGCAACAACCAACGCCGCAATCCACGCGAACTTCACCAGTGATATCTTCGCCAACCACATCATCAAGCCGCCACCAGTTCAAACTTATCCACATCCACCAGCCCCATATCGGTGATCTTCAAATGCGGGATCACCGGTAGGGGCAGGAAGGCCAGTTGCAGGAAGGGTTCGGCCAGTGGGCAGCCCAGGGCCTTGACCGAGGCGCGCAGGGCTTCCAGCTCATGTTCCACCGCCTCAAACGGTTTCAGGCTCATCAACCCGGCCACCGGCAGGGCCAGTTCGCCGACCACGGCACCGTCCTTCACGGCCACAAAGCCGCCGCCGATCTCAATCAGGCGGTTGATGGCCACGACCATGTCGGCGTCGCTGGAGCCCACGGCGCAGATATTATGGCTGTCATGGCCGACGGAACTGGCCAGCGCGCCGGAGCGGATGCCGAAGCCCTTCACGAAGCCCTTACCGATATTGCGGGTGAAGCCGTGGCGTTCGACGACCACGATCTTCAGGATGTCATTCTCCGGGTCGGCATGGCGGCGGCCATTGCGGTAGGGGACGGTGGCCTGCAACGCCTCTGTGATGATCTTGTTTGGCAAGACGCCAATGACGGGCGTGCCGGGGCCGCCGGCGGGAATGGCGAGGTCTTCCGTCCCGATCCGGTCGCGCTTGATGGAGTTCAGGCCCACGGGTGGCGGGGATTGGCGGCCCGTAAATGTTTCCGCCAACACGGGCTTGCCGGCGCGGATCACCTGACTGACAGCGCATTGCGCCAGATCGTCCAGCAGCACGATATCGGCGAGGTAGCCGGGGGCCACCAGCCCGCGATCCTTCAAGCCAAAGCCGCGCGCTGCAGACCAGGTGGCGGTACGGTAGGTGGCGGCGATGTCGGCCCCGTGCGCGATGGCGCGACGGATCAGATGATCCAGGTGCCCTTCCTCCGCAATGTCCAGCGGGTTGCGGTCATCGGTGCAGAAGGCCAGGAAGGGGCTGGTCACCGGGTCGATCAGGCCGGACAGGGCATCCACATCCTTGGAGACGGAGCCATCGCGGATCAGCACCTGCATGCCCTTGGCGATCTTCTCCCGCGCTTCCGCCTGGGACGTGCATTCATGGCAATTGCGGATGCCACAGGATAGATAGGCGTTCAGTTCCTTGCCGGTGACCAGGGGGGAATGGCCGTCAATATGCGCGCCATAGAATTCCGCCAGCTTGTCCAGCGTCTCCTCATCCTTCCACAGCACGCCGGGGAAGTTCATGAATTCGGCCAGACCGATGACCTTGGGATGGTGGCGATGGCGGGCCAGATCGTCGGCCTTCAACCGGGCGCCCGCCGTTTCCAGATGCGTGGCCGGCACGCAGGAGGAAAGCTGCACCCGCAAATCCAGCGCCGTGGTCAGGGCCGAATCCAGGAAATATTGAAGCCCCGCCTCCCCCATGACATTGCAGATTTCATGCGGGTCGCAGATGGCGGTGGTGGTGCCGCGCGGCAGGACACAGCGGTCAAATTCCGACGGGGCGACCAGCGTGCTTTCGCAATGGACATGGGTGTCGATGAAGCCGGGCACGGCGAACCGGCCCTTGCCGTCGATCTCCCGCACCCCGTCATAACGGTCATAGGTGCCGACGATGGTGTCGCCGCAGATGGCGATGTCGGTTTCGTCGATGCTGCCCGTCGCGACATTCAGCAGCCGCACATTCTTGATCACCAGATCGGCGCGGTTGCGCCCCAGGGCCTGATCGATCCGCTGTTTCAGGATGGCTTTGGCGGCGGCGCGGTCCATGGCGGCGGTCCTTATCTGATCAATGCGGGGTCTTGGCGCACAGCGCGATCAGGTCTGCCTCGGCCGCCGACTGCATCGGCTTGCCGTTGAACAGGACCTGACTACCCTGCACCGTTACGGTACCGATCTGCGCCTCCCCCCGGTAGAGGTTATTTGTTGCGATGCCGAAGCGGCGCGCGATATCGGCGGTGATCGCGATATCGATGCTTTTCGGCAGGTCGATGGCATAGCTGTCGGGAAGGTCGGCGGGGGCCACGGGCTTGCCATGCACATCGACACCGGGCTTGTATTCCACATCCGCACTGGGCTGATGCCGGGCGACATAGCGACAGGCGGCGGGGTCGATGCGGATGGTGGGGGCGTCGGATTGGGCCAGCGCCCCGGATACTGCACCTGCGAATAGAATGATTAACCCTATGGCCCTCAAGGCATTTTGCGGGAATACTGGCATTCCTTCCCCCTTCCCTTTCGCCGCAAAGGGCGCCGCACAGATGCTGACATCCTACTTCAAGCTGAAAGAACTGGGCAGTGATGTCCGGACGGAGCTGCTGGCCGGGCTCACCACCTTTTTGACCATGGCCTATATCATCTTCGTCAATCCACAGATCCTGTCGGCGGCGGGCATGGACCATGGGGCGGTGTTCGTCGCCACCTGTGTGGCCGCCGCCGTCGGGTCGGCCATCATGGGGCTGTATGCCAATTACCCCATCGCCCAGGCACCGGGCATGGGGTTGAACGCATACTTCGCGTTCACTGTGGTCGGGCAAATGGGCTATTCCTGGCAGGTGGCGCTGGGGGCCGTGTTCCTGTCGGGCATCCTGTTCATCATCCTGTCGGTGCTGCCCGTGCGCGAGGCGGTGGTGAACGCCATCCCCCGCACCTTGAAACTGGCCATATCCGCCGGCATCGGCCTGTTCCTGGCCATCATCGCCCTGGAAAATGCCGGGTTGATCAAGGCGCATCCCGTTACGCTAGTCACCATGGGCGACCTGACCAAGGCACCGCCGGTTCTGGCCGCCATTGGCTTTATCCTGCTCTGCGCGCTGGCAGCGCGGAAGGTCACAGGGGCGGTGATCCTGACCATCCTGGCCGTGGCCGTGGTAGGCATGGGGATTGGCGCCTCCCCCTTTAACGGGCAGATCATCTCTCTGCCGCCCGACCCCAGCCCCACCTTCCTGGCCATGGACCTGAAGGGCGCGTTCAGCGTCGGGCTGATCACCGTGGTCTTCGCCTTTTTCTTTGTTGATCTGTTCGACACGGCCGGCACCCTGATTGGCGTGTCGCATCGGGCGGGCCTGCTGGATAAGGATGGCAAGCTGCCGCGCCTGAAACGCGCCCTGTTCGCCGATGCCGCCGCGACGACTGTGGGGGCGGCGCTCGGCACGTCCACGGTCACCTCCTATATCGAGAGTGCGGCAGGCACCAATGTCGGCGGGCGCAGCGGGTTGACGGCGGTGACGGTGGCGTTGCTGTTCCTGGCCTGTCTGTTCTTCGCGCCGCTGGCCGCCAATATCCCCGCCTATGCCACGGCCCCGGCCCTGCTCTATATCGCCTGCCTGATGGCGCGCGGATTGGCGGAGGTGGATTGGGAGGATGTGACGGAATATGCACCCGCCGTCATGACGGCCATTGCCATGCCGCTGACCTATTCCATCGCGCATGGTATCGCCATCGGCTTCATCACCTATGCCGGCGTCAAAATTCTGGCCGGACGCTGGCGCGATGTCGGGCCAGTGGTGGCCGTGCTGGCGGGGCTGTTCTTGCTGAAATTCATTCTTCTGGCGTGACTGATTCTTACTGATTCGATGTCAGGGGCCGCCTCCGCCAGGGCGGCCCCTTTCTTTTGAGCTGGCATGAAGCCCGTTCAGTGAGCAGGCCAGAATATGACAACGATAGCAGTGTCTAATTTTTAGACATATGCGCGTATTTTATACAGACAATTCCGTTGACGTAAACTGCCGTCGCACGGCGATCTGTCATAAAATCTTCATTTGGAGAGATTGTCGTTTTAAATCAGTAGATTAACTCTAGAGACTCCACAAATTCAGCCATGCTGAACCCTCATGAAGACGATTGGATGCATGCAATCGTGGCAATGCGGCCACAGGGGGCGCTGCATTTTTGTGCGAGCCGGGCGTGGATTGAATTTTAATGGTGACGGGTTTCGCGGCGGCTGCCTATACTCCGCCCCACAAAAGAAAAGACCGCGCCAGCAAGGCAGCGCGGCCTGAGTTTAGGGAGGAATCGCCACCAGGCGGTGTCAAAACAGGGATCCAACCCCGTTCGACAAGATAAGTTTTTAACTTTCTGAATATGAAGGCAAGCCGATTTTGTCGGCTTGCCTTTTTATTTGGTCGATTTTTAGGTTTCTGCACAGGACTTGTGCAAATGCCGTCCATCCGAACAGGTGTTTGCCCAATCAGAAGGCGGCATATCCTGCGAACCCGCTGGAAACGGCGCGACGCCAGGGCAAATCATGATTCGACAGCGCGATCATGGCGGGGCAATCGGCCCGGTGCGCGCCCGGCAGAAAGCCGATGCTCATCAGGAACTCGCCCACAATCTCCCCGCCTGTGAAGCGGAAGGTTTTGGCGAACAGCTTCACCCAATCGGCCTTTGAACGCGGGTGATGGGCCAGCAGCCAGCCATGGAAGGACCCGTGGCTGACCCGCAGCCGCTGGATCACCTGAGCATTATGGATGGCGGCGTGGACCTTCAGCCGGTTGCGGATGATGCCAGGGTCGGCCAACAGCCGGTCGACATCGTCGGGCCCAAAGGCCGCCACAAGATCGACCGAGAACCCGGCATAGGCGGCGCGAAAGCTTTCCCGCTTCTTCAGGATGGTCAGCCAGGACAGGCCCGCCTGGTTGATCTCCAGGATCAGCCGTTCAAACAGCTCATCATCCCCGGTCAGGGGCACGCCATATTCATGGTCATGATAGGGGCCATGCCATTCATGCCCCGGTGCCACATCGCAATAGCCCGACATCCTGTCCACCTTGATTGAAAGGCGGGCAGCATAGCTGATCAGCCAGCGCATGTCGCGGCATTTGTTCCCGTTTTGTATTCACCCAACCTGTCAGGGTTCGCCGCGTAGCAGGCCCTTCCAATCCACCAGCCCGAAATGGCCGCTGGCCCAGGCGATGGCCACGATGATGGCCGAAATGATCGAGGTCCAGATGAACTTCTTGATGATCATGGGCCGGGCGGGCGCGCCGGGCTGGTGCCCCACCTCCCGCGCCTCGCCCTCCTGCTTGCGCCCGAAGGGCAGCACCATGAACAGGACGGTCCACCAGACGGTGAAATAAATGGCGGCCCAGGTTGCCCAACCCATGATCGCATCGCTCCTTGCTGTCAGACCTGTTCGATTTCGACCAGGGTGCCGAACAAATCCTTGGGGTGCAGGAACAGCACGGGCTTGCCATGCGCGCCGATCTTCGGCTCGCCATCACCAAGCACGCGCAGCCCGTCGGCCTTCAGCTTGTCACGCGCCGCGATAATGTCCTCCACCTCGTAACAGACATGGTGGATGCCGCCGGATGCGTTGTTGGACAGGAACTTGGCGATGGTGCTGCCCTCCCCCAGGGGGTGCAGCAGTTCGATCTTGGTGTTCGGCAGTTCCACGAACACCGTCGTCACGCCATGGTCGGGCAGGTCCAGCGGGTCGGATACCGTTGCGCCCAGGGTGGTGCGGTAGGTTTCCGCCGCCACTGCCAGATCTGGCACGACAATGGCAACGTGGTTAAGACGACCGATCATCACCCTCTCCTCATTCTTATGGTTTGCCTTCGCAACGCCAGAGATAGCCACGGGCAACGCCAACGTCACCCGTGACAAATCGCCCGGCCTAAATGCGGACCAGATGCACCTCGGTCAGGGGCTTGCGGCCCTGGCTGGTGCTGAACGAACGACGGATGGCGATGCGGGCGGCTTCCTTGACTTGCGCATCATCCATGCGGGCCGCCTTGGACAGGTTCTCGATCGCCAGCCGCACCCGGGCGATCAGGTCCGACGTCTCCTCATCGACCTCATCTTCTTCCAGCAGGCCGATGGCGGTGACCTTGGGATCGGCCAGCAGGTCACCGCGCGGTGTCATGACCAGGGTCACCATGGAGACGCCAGCCTGGGCCATGCGGGTGCGCCCGCGCATCGCCATGTTGGTCAGCGGCACAATGCGCTTGCCATCAATACACAGCTTGCCGGCATGCACATGGCCAAGATTGGCCGCCGCGCCGGGACCCAGGCGGATGACCATGCCATCATCGGGCACCACCACGTCGGGCACCTGGCAATCACGCGCCAGGGCGGCATGAACCGTCAGGTGGCGATGTTCACCATGCACCGGCACGGCAATCTTCGGCCGCACCCACTGATACATCTGTATCAGCTCGTCACGTGCGGGATGGCCGGAGACATGGACGAACTCCTCATCCGCCGTAATGACCTGAATCCCCTGACGCATCAGGCCGTTCTGGATTTTGGCGATGCCCTTCTCATTGCCCGGAATTTCCCGGGCGGAGAAGATCACCACGTCGCCACGTTCCAGCACCACATCGGGATGGTCGTCATTGGCGATGCGGGCCAGCGCCGCGCGCGGCTCCCCCTGCGATCCCGTGCAGATCACCACCAGCTTTTCGCGCGGGACATAGCCGGCCTCCCGTTCCGTCAGGAACGATGGCAGGTCGGACAGGTAACCATTGGCGCGTGCCGCCTCATTAATGCGCCACAGCGACCGCCCGGCCAGCGCCACCTGTCGATCATGCGCCTGGGCGGCCACAGCGATGGAATGCAAGCGGGCGACATTGCTGGCAAAGCAGGTGACGGCGATACGGGTGTCGGTGAAACGCCCGAACAGTTCCTTGAAGCTTTCCTGAACCGCCGCCTCCGAACCCGACGTGCCCGGCACCATGGCATTGGTGCTGTCGCAGATCATGGCCGTGACACCCTCGCGCCCCAGCTTCTTCAGCGCATCCTCGTCGGCCAGCAGGCCGATGACGGGGTCGGGGTCCAGCTTCCAGTCGCCGGTATGCAACACGGTCCCGGCACTGGTGCGGATGACCAGGGCGTTGGGTTCGGGGATCGAATGGGTCAGGCTGATCAGTTCGAGATCGAAAGGACCGATACTGGCCTTGCCACCCAGGGGGATAATATTGATCGGCACCTTGTTCTGCAGGCCCGTTTCCACCAACTTGGCCTTCAGGAAGCTGGCGGTGAAGGGCGTACACCAGACGGGTACGCGCAAATCCTCCCACAGATGCGGGATGGCGCCCAGATGATCCTCATGCGCATGGGTGACGACAATGCCCAGCAGGTCGCTGCGGCGGTCCTCAATGAAGCTGGTATCGGGCAGAATAATATCCACGCCAGGGGTTGTTTCGTCACCGAAACTAACTCCGAGATCGACCATCAGCCATTTACCCTGGTGATGGTAGAGGTTCAGGTTCATCCCGATCTCGCCCGCCCCACCCAGGGGAACGAAATGCAGCGCCTTCGGGTCGAAATCCTTGGTTTCCAGATGCTTTGCTTCGGTCATTCGGTCCTGGTTTCAGTTGGCAGCAGCGTTGCGTGCATGGATCAACCGGAGACCCCGCAACGTCAGGTCCCCATCAATATGGTGGATCATGTCGGTGCCCTCGGCGAACAGGCGGACCAGACCGCCCGTACCGATGACCGTCACCTTCGTCTGCCCATCGGGCGACAGTTCGGCGATGATCCGTTTCAGGATGCCTTCAATCATCCCGGTATAGCCCCAGAACATGCCCGATTGCATGGCCGCCACGGTCCCGCGACCGATGGCGACGTCGGGCTTGGCGATATCGACCTTGGGCAACTGTGCCGCCACACGGTGCAGCGCATCCAGGGACAGGGCCGGGCCCGGCGCGATGACGCCGCCGGCAAAGGCCCCCTCGGCATCGACCACGTCGAAGGTGGTCCCCGTACCGATATCAATAACGACCAACGGCGTGGGGTAGGAGGCGACAGCGGAGACGGCATTGACCAGCCGGTCGGCCCCCGCCTCCCGTGGGTTCAGCAGTTTGTTCTGTAAACCCAGATCGACCGCAGGATCGCCCACCCGCATAGTTACGCAACCGAAATGTTCCTCGGTCAACTTCATCAGGGCATAAGTCTGCGACGGCACCACCGATGACAGGATGGCGGCGTCGATATCGGCCTGCGTCAGGCCCTTCATCGCCATCAGACTGACCAGCCAGACGGCATATTCGTCGGCGGTGCGCTGGCTGTCGGTAGAGATGCGCCAATGCGCCCGCTTTTCATCCCCGTCAAAGACGGCGAAGACGACATTGGTGTTGCCGGCATCGATGGCCAGAAGCATCTCAGTTCCCTCCACCAGGGAAAAACACATCGCCCGCCGTCACGCGACGGATGGTGCCGCCGACATCGACCAGCAGCACGCCATCATCATCCATGTCGATCAGACGGCCCGTGAAGGTCTCCTCATGCAGACGCACGGTGACTTGGCCACCCAACCCCTGCGCCGCATTCAGCCAGGCCGCACGAATGGGCGCGAAGCCCTGGGTCAGGAAACGACGATACCAAGCCTCAAATGCCGTGGCATAGGCAGTGAGTACCTGTTCCACCGTGACATCGGCCCCAGCGGCCAGAACCGAGGTGGCGGGGTACAAAGCTTCCTCCGGGAAAAGCCGGACATTGACGCCGACACCCAGGACCAGCCAATCGATCGAACCACCACGACCCGCTTCGGACTCCAAAAGGATGCCGGAGATTTTGGCCCCATCGACCAGAACATCATTAGGCCATTTCAAGGTGACCTTGCCCGGCACCAGAGCCGACACCGCCTCACCCACCGCCACAGCGGCGACAAAGGAGGTCAGGGCCGCTTGCCCCGGTGGCAAGCCCGGCCGCAAGATCAGGGAGCAGGCAAGATTGCCCGGCTCACTGCTCCAGGCCCGCCCCCGCCGGCCCCGGCCAGCGGTCTGGCGCAACGCCCACACAAGGGTGCCTTCTGGCGCGCCCTCACTGGCCATTTGCTTCGCCAGATCATTGGAACTGCCGCATTCATCAATGCTGTGAAGATGAAAAAACGCGGGCAGCAAGGCCACCCGCGTTTCATCAGATCGGTTCTGTCCGGTCTGCATCGCCGGAACGCCGATTACCGCGCCCCGAACAGGGCGGCAGCGGCCGCCGCCGCACTGGAGGTGATCGGCGACAGGAACACAATATAGACCGGGAACACAAACAGGGCGGCACCCGCGACCACAAAACCAGCGGTCGGGGTCGGACGGTCCAGCGGCTCCGTCACATCATCAAAGTACATGGCCTTGATGACGCGCAGATAATAGAAGCAGCTGATACCCGAGGCGATGACACCAACGATCGCCAGAGGATACAGCCCCGCCTGCACGGCCGGCAGGAATACCGCCCACTTGCCCCAAAAGCCCGCCGCCGGCGGCACACCGGCCAAGGACCACATGAACACCGCCATGGCGAAGGCCAGCATGGGATGCGTCTTGGACAGGCCCGCCAGATCGGCGACCTCTTCAACCGCACGGCCCGACTGGCGCATCGACAGGATGATCGCGAAGACGCCGACATTCATGGCCAGATAGATCGCCATGTAAATCAGCACGCCGCGCACACCCTCCACCGAGCCGGCGGACAAACCCACCAGCGCGTAGCCGATATGGCCAATGGAGCTGTAGGCCATCAGGCGTTTGATGTTCTTCTGCTGGATGGCGCCCAGGGCACCGATGATCATGCTGGCGGCGGCGCAGAACTGGATCACCTGCTGCCACTGCATCGCCAAGTCGCCGAACGGACCGACCAGGACGCGGATGAACAGCGTGATGGCCGCCACCTTCGGGGCCACAGCGAAGAAGGCCGTGACCGAGGTCGGCGCACCCTCATAGACATCCGGCGTCCACATATGGAACGGCACGGCGGAAATCTTGAAGGCCAGACCGGAGGCCACGAACACCATGCCGATGACCACGCCAACCGAGGGCGTGCCCTCCAGAACAGCGGCCAGCTTGTCAAAGCTCGTGGTGCCGGCGAAGCCATAGACCAGGGACGCGCCATAGAGCAGCAGGCCCGAGGACAGGGCACCCAGCACGAAGTATTTCAGGCCGGCTTCCGTCGACTTCGCCACGTCACGCTTGAACGACGCGATGACATACAGCGCCAGCGACTGCAGCTCCAACCCGACATAGAGCGAGATCAGGTCGTTTGCCGACACCATGGCCAGCATACCGAGCGTGGCCAGCGCGATCAGCACCGGATATTCGAACCGGGCGACCCGTTCCTTCTCCAGATAATTGACCGACAGAATGACGGCCAGGGAGGAGGCAATCAGGATCAACAGCTTGGCAAAGACGCCAAAACTATCGGCCACGAACAGGCCGTTGAAGGTAACGGCACGGCCCTCCGGCCCCTGCAACAGCAGGAAGCCGGTGGTGATGAAAGAAGCGACCGTGAGCCAAGAGACGAGGCGCAGGCTGCCTTCACCCCGGAACACACCGATCATCAACAGGGCCATGCTTGCACAGGCCAGGAAGATCTCGGGCAGGGCCGGGGCCAGATCAGGGAAAGTTGCCATGGCTCAGTTCTCGCTCGCCGGTTGGGTCGCCGGGGTTTCGGTACGCAGTTCCGCCGTCGCAGGGGCCACAGCCTCCACCAGACCAGCCGCCTTCAGCGACGCCTGATGGTCGGCCAGGATCTTCTCGACCGTCGGGTTATAGACATTCTGGAAGCTGGCCGGATAGACGCCCATGATGATGACAATGGCCACCAGCGGAGCGAAGAAGGCGACTTCCCGCATGGACAGATCCGACATGGCCTTCACTTCCGGCTTTTCCAGCTTGCCGAAGAACAGCTTGCGGAACAGCAGCAGCATGTAGGCGGCACCCAGCACCAGACCCGTGGCCGACAGCATGCCGTACCAGGTGCTGACCTGGAACACGCCAAGCATCGTCAGGAATTCACCCACGAAGCCCGAGGTGCCCGGCAGGCCCACCGAGGCGAACATGAAGACCGCGAACACCACCGCATAGCGCGGCATGTTCTTGGCCATGCCGCCATAGGCAGCCATTTCGCGGGTATGCAGGCGGTTATAGGCAACGCCGATGCACAGGAAGAGAGCCGCCGACACGAAGGTGTGGCTCAGCATCTGGAACATGGCGCCATCCAGACCCTGCTGGTTCATGGCGAAGATGCCCATGGACACGTAACCCATGTGGGCCACGGAGCTATAGGCGATCATCTTCTTCATGTCAGTCTGCGCCAGCGCCACCAGCGAGGTGTAGATGATGGCGGCGATGGACATGAAGAAGACCACGTCCTGGAAGAAGAAGCTGGCTTCCGGCAGCATCTGCACATTGGCGCGGATCAGGCCGTAACCACCCATCTTCAGCATCACGCCGGCCAGCATCACAGAACCCGCCGTCGGCGCTTCCACGTGGGCGAACGGCAGCCAGGTATGGGCCGGCCAGATCGGCGTCTTCACGGCAAAGGCGATGAAGAAGGCCAGCCACAGCCAGATCTGCATGTTGGACGGGAACGGATAGTCCACCATCACCCGCATATCCATGGTCCCGGCCGTCAGATACATGGCCAGGATGGCCAGCAGCATCAGCACCGAACCGATGAAGGTGTAGATGAAGAACTTATAGGCCGCATAGACGCGGTTGGGACCGCCCCAGACGCCGATCAGCAGGAACATCGGCAGCAGCACCCCTTCGAAGAAGAGGTAGAACAGCACGAAATCCAGCGCCGTGAACATGCCGATCAGCATGGTTTCCAGCACCAGCAGCGCGATCATGAATTCCTTCACGCGCTTTTCCACCGCATCCCAGGAGGCCAGGACGCAGATCGGGGTCAGCAGGGTGGAGGCCAGCACGAACCAGATGGAGATGCCGTCCACGCCCTTGATATAGGCGATGTTGAAGGCCGGCAGCCAAGCCACCTCCTCCACCAGCTGGAAGCCGGGGTTGGAGGGGTCGAAGCCGGTCAGGATGAACAGCGAAACGATGAAAGTGATCAGGGACGTCCACAGCGCCACGCTCTTGGCGTTGCGGGCCACGGCCTCCTGCTCACCACGGATGAGCAGGATGAACAGGGCACCGACGAGGGGCAGGAACGTCGTCAGCGAAAGGATCGGCACATCGGCCATTTCGAAAGACTCCCTACCTCAACGCGCCAGGAGGAACCAGCCGGCCAACGCGACCACGCCGATCACCATAACGAATGCATAATGGTACACGTAACCCGACTGAACCCGGCTGGACGCCAGCGACAGGCGGCGGGTGACAGCGGCGGCCCCGTCGGGACCCAGCCCGTCGATCACGCCGATATCGACACCCTTCCACAGGCCGAAGCCCAGCTTCATGGCCGGACGCACGAACAGCGCGTCATACAGTTCGTCGAACATGTATTTGCGGAACACGAAGGCATGCACGGCCTTGAAAGTGTTGACGAAGGCACCGGGCAGGCCGGGGCTGAACATGTAGAAGACATAGGCCAGCACAATGCCCGAGACGCCGGCGGCCAGCGGGGCATAGGGGACCCAGCCCGGCACATGGTGGGCGGCCTCAATAATCGTCCCATGCTCACCGGCCAGCATCATAATGCTGCCCGACCAGAACGCGGCCATATCATGACCGACGAACCAGGGATAGGCGACGAAGCCGGCGAACAGCGCACCGATCGACAGAACGATCAGCGGCACCAGCATCACAGCCGGGCTTTCATGGACATGGGCCATCACCTTCTCCGACGCGCGCGGCTTGCCATGGAAGGTCATGATCAGCAGACGCCAGGAATAGAAGGCCGTCATAAAGGCGGCGGCGATACCCATCCAGAAGGCGAAGGAGCCGGCAGCGCTGTGCTTGGCATAGGCGACTTCCAGGATCATGTCCTTGGAGTAGAAGCCCGCGAAGAACGGGATACCGGCCAGCGCCAGATTACCGATCCACATCATCGTGTAGGTGCCGGGGATCAGCTTCCAGATACCGCCCATGTTGCGCATGTCCTGTTCATCCGACATGGCGTGGATGACCGAACCCGCACCCAGGAACAGCAGGGCCTTGAAGAAGGCGTGCGTCATCAGGTGGAAGATGGCGGCCGGATAGGCACCGACACCGATGGCGAAGAACATGTAGCCAAGCTGGCTCATCGTCGAATAGGCGATGACACGCTTGATGTCGAACTGGGTCAGGCCGATGGTCGCGGCCACGAAGGCGGTGGCGGCACCCAGATAGGTCACCACTTCCAACGCCACGGGCGCATATTCGAACACCGGGCTCATCCGGGCCAGCATGAACACGCCGGCGGTCACCATCGTGGCCGCATGGATCAGCGCCGACACAGGGGTCGGGCCTTCCATGGCGTCCGGCAGCCAGGTGTGCAGGCCCAGCTGCGCCGACTTACCCATGGCGCCGATGAACAGCAGCAGGCAGGCGCAGGTCAGGGCATGCACTTCCCAGGACAGGAAGTGGAATGTGGCATCAGCCTTTGATGCGGCCTGGGCGAAGATGCCGTCGAATTCCACAGTACCGAAGATGATGTAGACCGCCATGATGCCCAGCGCGAAGCCGAAATCACCCACGCGGTTGACCAGGAACGCCTTCATGGAGGCGTCATTGGCGCTCTTCTTCTCGTACCAGAAATTGATCAGCAGGTAGGAGGCAACGCCCACGCCTTCCCAGCCGAAGAACATCTGCAACAGGTTATCGGAGGTCACCAGCATGAGCATCATGAAGGTGAACAGCGACAGATAGGCCATGAAGCGCGCCCGGTGCGGGTCGTGGCTCATATAGCCGACCGAATAGACATGCACCATGGACGACACACCGTTCACGACGACCAGCATGACGGCGGTCAACGTGTCGATGCGCAGTGACCAGGACACCTCGAAGGTGCCGCTGTCGATCCAGGTGAACAGCTCAATGGTGCGCGCAGCCTCAGCCCCGCCAAACCCGACCTTCGTGAACAGGATCACGGACAGGACGGCAGCGGTCAGCACACCGGCGCAGGTGACGATCTGGGCCCCACGGTCGCCGATGATGCGCCCGAAGAACCCGGCGATGAAGGCGCCCAGCAGGGGCAGGAAGATGGCAGCGATTTCCATGATGCCCGCCTCAACCCTTCATCATGTTGATGTCTTCAACCGCGATGGTGCCGCGGTTACGGAAATAGACCACCAGGATCGCCAGACCGATGGCGGCCTCTGCGGCGGCCACCGTCAGGATGAACATGGTGAAAATCTGACCTACCAGATCGTTCAGATAGACGGAGAAGGACACCAGATTGATGTTGACCGCGAGAAGGATCATCTCGACCGACATCAGGATCACGATGACGTTCTTCCGGTTCAGGAAAATCCCGAACACGCCGATGGTGAAGAGGATGGCCGACAGCGTCAGGTAATGCGCCAGGCCGATAGAGCCGAGTTCCATGATCAGACGCCCCCCCGCGTCGGGACCTTGCGTACCTGCACCACCTCGGCGCGCTTGCGATCAAGCTGCTGGCCGATCTGCTGGCGACGGACACCGGGGCGCGACCGCAAGGTCAGCACGATGGCGCCGATCATGGCGACCAGCAGGATCAGGCCCGAGACCTGGAAGGCGTACACATAGTCGGTATAGAGGATATGGCCGATGGCTTCGGTGTTGGTCACCTGATCGACCGGCGGGATCGGCGCATTGTTGGCCTGACCGCCCACCGGGCCGCCCGCCAGCTGCGTTGCCGCCAGGAACACCAGCTCCACCGCCAGAATGGCGCCGACAACCAGCCCCACCGGCATGTAGCGCATGAAGCCCTGCCGGAGTTCCTGGAAATTGATGTCGAGCATCATCACCACGAACAGGAACAGCACCGCCACCGCGCCGACATAGACGATGACCAGGATCATGGCCACGAATTCAGCGCCGATCAGGACGAACAGACCGGCCGCGTTGAAGAAGGCGAGGATCAGGAACAGAACCGAGTGTACCGGGTTCTTGGCCGTGATCACCCGCACGGCAGAGGCCAGCAGGATGATGGCGAACGCATAGAATGCGATTGCGGTCAGGGTCATGTTACGCCGC
Organism: Niveispirillum sp. CC-CTL257; assembly: GCF_059489915.1. Classification (NCBI taxonomy): domain Bacteria; kingdom Pseudomonadati; phylum Pseudomonadota; class Alphaproteobacteria; order Rhodospirillales; family Azospirillaceae; genus Niveispirillum; species Niveispirillum sp. CC-CTL257. The sequence continues at coordinate 345,752 of NZ_JCAJXE010000001.1, read as the reverse complement.
CTCCGGCGCTGTGGTCATCGGGTACTGGGTCACGGAGGATACTCCGGGCGAAGGAATGTGGATGGCCGGGGACCCGGCCATCGATGAGGTCAACGGTAGGGCGCGTCAGCGGCCAGATTGGCCGCGATCTGCGCCTCCCAACGGTCACCATTCGCAAGCAGCTTGTCCTTGTTGTAGTACAGCTCCTCGCGCGTTTCCGTCGCGAATTCTAGGTTCGGCCCCTCGACGATGGCATCGACCGGGCAGGCCTCCTGGCACAGGCCGCAATAGATGCACTTCGTCATGTCAATGTCGTAGCGCGTGGTACGGCGGCTGCCATCCTCACGCGGTTCGGCCTCGATGGTGATGGCGAGCGCCGGGCAGATGGCCTCGCACAGCTTGCAGGCGATGCAGCGTTCTTCCCCATTGGGATAGCGGCGCAGCGCATGCTCACCCCGGAAGCGCGGGCTCGTGGGGCCACGCTCATACGGATAGTTCAGGGTCACACGCGGCTTGAACATGTAGCTGAAAGTCAGCGCCATGCCCTTCACCAGTTCCCACAAGAACAGGCCGCGCGCCGTACGGTCGAGCAAGGCCATGTTTCACCTCCATAATCGGGCGCGCCTTACGACCCACCCTCAAGCATCACCGGCAGGGGGTTGAAAAGCCCCCTCCCCCTCACGAAATCACTTGGGCAGCAGGTCGAAATAGACCAGCACACCGGACGTCAGCACCACCCAGATCAGGGAGAACGGCAGGAACACCTTCCACCCCAGACGCATCAGCTGGTCATAGCGGTAACGCGGCAGCGTCGCGCGGACCCAGATGAAGCAGAACAGCACAAAACAGATCTTGGCGATGAACCAGAGCGGACCCGGAATCCAGTTCAACGGCGCAATGTCCAGGGGCGGCAGCCAGCCCCCCAGGAACAACACCGTCGTCATGCCGCTCATCAGGATCATGTTGATGTATTCGCCCAGGAAGAACAGGGCGAAGGTCATCGACGAATATTCGACGTTGAAGCCGCCCGACAGCTCCGACTCACCTTCGGGCAAGTCGAACGGGGCGCGGTTCGTCTCGGCCAGGGCCGAGATAAAGAAGATGATGAACATCGGGAACAGCGGGATGAAGAACCAGACGGTCTTCTGCGCTTCCACGATCTTCGACAGGTTCAGCGACCCGACGCAGAGCAGGACGGTGATGATAACGAGGCCGATAGAGACCTCATACGACACCATCTGTGCCGCCGCGCGCAAACCGCCCAGGAAGGCGTATTTGGAGTTGGACGCCCAGCCGGCCATGATGATGCCGTACACGCCCAGCGAGGAGATCGCGAACAGGTACAGCACACCGACATTGATGTCAGCCAGCACCAGCCCCTCCCCGAACGGGATCACCGCCCAGGCCACCAGGGCCAGGAGGAAGGTCAGCATCGGGGCGGCCACGAAGACACCGGCATTGGCACCCGTCGGGATGACGGTTTCCTTGGCCAGAAGCTTAAGACCATCGGCGAAGGGCTGCAAAAGACCGAAGGGACCGACCACATTCGGACCCTGGCGCAGCTGCATCGCGGCCATCACCTTGCGTTCAAAATAGGTCAGCATCGCCATGCCGATCAGCAGCGGCACCACGATGGTGACGATGCCCGCGACGATACGGACGATCAGCGGCAGTTCAGCCCACAATTCCCACATCGTCACTTACTCCGCCGCGGCGGCCGCCAGGGCCGGCTTCAGAAAGGCTTCCGTACAATCGGCCATGGTCTGCGACGCACGGCTGATCGGGTCGGTCATGTAGAAATTCTCCACCGGCGAGGTGAAGTGCGCATCGGCCACCGCACCCTCGGTCCCGAACGGACCCCAGGATGCCGGCACCAGACGGTCCAGCGTGCCGAACACGGGGTTCAGCGCCACCATGCGCTGGCGCAGCTGCGCCAGCGTGTCATAGGGCAGGGTCTGGCCCAGTTCCGCCGATAGGGCGCGCAGGATCTTCCAGTCCTCGCGCGCCTCACCCAGCGGGAAGGCGGCCAGACGGGCCTGCTGCACGCGGCCTTCGGTGTTGACGTAGGTGGCGTTCTTTTCCGTGTAGGCGGCACCCGGCAGGATGACGTCGGCGCGGTGGGCACCACGGTCGCCATGGTGACCCTGATAGATCACGAAGGCCTTGCCGAAGCGGTCGGCCTCGATCTCGTCGGCACCCAGCAGGTACACGACCTCGATCTCGCCCTTCTGCGCACCGGACAGGATACCGCCCAGGTCGCGGCCACCGGCACCCGGCAGGAAACCGGCATCCAGCGCACCGACTCGGCCTGCGGCCAGATGCAGAACGTTGAAGCCGTTCCAGCCCTCACGCACGGCACCCACCGTTTCGGCCAGTTTCCGCGCCGCCGCCTGCACCGCCGGACCATCGCCACGGCGCAGCGCGCCGGCGCCCAGGATGATCAGCGGGTTCTTGGCATTGCGCAGGGTTTCGGCAAAGGCGTGGGTACCATTGGCCAGATCGGTCAGGACCGAACCGGCATTGCCCAGCCACTCCGTCGGGTAGGTCAGGTCGATATTCTGACCGACGACGGCAACCTTCTTCAGCTTGCCGGTCAGGTAGGTCTTGCGGATGCGGGAATTCACCAGCGGCGCTTCCCAGCGCGGGTTGGTGCCGATCAGCAGGACGACGTCGGCATTCTCAATCCCGGCAATGCCGCTATTGAAGATGTAGCCGGCGCGGTTGCTGGCATCGAAGCTGGCCCCGTCCTGACGGCAATCCAGGTTCTGCGAACCCAGCGCGTTCAACAGGTCCTTCAGGGCGACCGTGCTTTCGACATCGACCAGATCGCCAGCGACACCGGCAATCTTGGAACCGGCCACACCGGCAACCCGGGCCTTGATGGCGGCAAACGCCTCGGCCCAGGTGGCGGGCTTCAGCTTGCCGTCGGCACCACGCACATAGGGACGGTCCAGACGCTGACGCTTCAGGCCATCAATGGCATAGCGGGTCTTGTCGCTGATCCATTCCTCGTTCACATCCTCGTTCAGGCGCGGCAGAACGCGCAAAACCTCGCCGCCGCGGGCGTCGATGCGAATGTTGGAACCCACCGCGTCCATGACGTCGATGCTTTCCGTCTTGCGCAGTTCCCAGGGGCGGGCATTGAACGAGTAAGGCTTGGAGGTCAGCGCACCCACGGGGCAAACATCGACCAGATTGCCCGACATTTCCGAATTCACACCGGCTTCCAGCGCCGGCGTGATCTCCAGATGTTCACCACGGGCCAGACCGCCCAGGGCCGGCACACCAGCAATCTCATCCACGAAGCGGATGCAGCGCGTGCACTGGATGCAGCGGGTCATGAAGGTCTTGATCAGCGGACCCATGTACTTGTCGCTGACGGTGCGCTTGTTCTCTTCAAAGCGGCTGCGATCATAGCCGTAGGACACGGCCTGATCCTGCAGGTCGCATTCGCCACCCTGGTCGCAGATGGGGCAGTCCAGCGGATGGTTGATCAGCAGGAATTCCATCACGCCCTTGCGGGCCTTGTGGACGTTGGGGGTGTTGGTCTTCACCACCATCCCCTCGCCCACCGGCAGCGCGCAGGATGCGGCCGGCTTGGGCATGCGTTCCACTTCCACCAGGCACATGCGGCAATTGGCCGGCACGGACAGGCGCTCATGATAGCAGAAGCGCGGCACTTCGATGCCGAGCTGTTCGCAGGCCTGAAGCACCGAGGTACCGGGGGCGACTTCGATCTCGACGCCGTCAATGGTCAGTTTGGGCATGATATCCTCGTAAGACCCCGATTACTCGGCCGCCACGCGGGCGCCGCGATCGGCGCGCGTGCGGTATTCCAGGATGCGGCGTTCCACTTCCGGGCGGAAATGGCGCATCAGACCCTGGATCGGCCACGCCGCCGCGTCTCCCAGGGCGCAGATGGTGTGGCCTTCGACCTGCTTGGTGACGTCCAGCAGCATGTCGATCTCCTCAACATGCGCCTGACCCTTCACCAGACGTTCCATGACGCGCCACATCCAGCCCGTGCCCTCACGGCAAGGCGTGCACTGGCCGCAGCTCTCATGCATGTAGAACTTCGACAGGCGCGCAATGGCCTTCACGATGTCCGTGGACTTGTCCATGACGATGACGGCAGCCGTGCCCAAACCTGAGCGGACCTCACGCAGGCTGTCGAAATCCATCAGGACGGTGTCGCAGATTTCCTTGGGCAGCAGCGGAACCGAGGAGCCGCCGGGGATGATGGCCAGCAGGTTATCCCAGCCGCCACGCACGCCGCCGCAATGCTTCTCGATCAGTTCCTTCAGCGGGATGCCCATCTCTTCTTCGACGGTCGCCGGCTGGTTCACATGGCCCGACACGCAGAACAGCTTGGTGCCGCTGTTCTTGGGACGGCCCAAATTGGCGAACCAGGAAGCGCCACGACGCAGAATGGTCGGCACCACCGCGATGGATTCGACATTGTTCACCGTCGTCGGGCGGCTGTAGAGGCCGGCCATGGCGGGGAACGGGGGCTTGTTGCGGGGCTGGCCCTTCTTACCTTCCAGGCTTTCGATCAGCGCCGTCTCTTCGCCGCAGATATAGGCGCCAGCGCCCAGATGCAGATAGACGTCGTGATCATAGCCGGAACCGCAGGCGTTCTTGCCGATCAGGCCCGAGGCGTAAGCCTCGTCGATGGCGCGCTGAACGTTGGCGGCCTCGTGATAGAACTCACCACGGATATAGATATAGGTGGCGGTAGCACCGATGGCGAAACCAGCGATCAGGCAGCCTTCGATCAGCTTGTGCGGATCATGGCGCATGATCTCCCGGTCCTTACAGGTACCGGGCTCGCCCTCGTCGGCGTTGACCACCAGATAGACGGGGCCATTGCTGGTCTTGGGCATGAAGGACCACTTCATGCCCGTGGAGAAGCCGGCACCGCCACGACCGCGCAGGCCAGACTCCTTCACCAGATCAATGATATTATCCCGACCGAGATCCAGGATTTCCTTGGTGCCGGACCAGTCGCCACGGGTCTTGGCCCCGTCCAGGAACGGGCTTTCGAAACCGTAGAGGTTGGTGAAGATGCGGTCTTCATCGCGAAGCATGGTTCACCCTCCCCTTACGCTTGGCCGGCGGGCTTCACGCCCGCCTTGATAGCCGATTCGATCAGCGACGTCGGGCCGCCCACGGCGCAAGCCCGGATACGGCCATTCTGCGGACCGGTCGCGGGCTTCTCGCCACGCGCCAAGGCATCCAGGATCTTCTCCGTGGTCTCCGCCGTCAGGTCCTCGTAGAAATCGTCGCCGATCTGCATCATGGGCGCATTCACGCACGCACCCAGGCATTCAACCTCGATCACCGTGAACTGCCCGTCCGCCGTGGTCTGACCCGGCTTGATGCCCAGCTTCTTCTCGCAGGCATGCAGCACCTCATCCGACCCGCGCAGCCAGCACGGCGTGGTGGTGCAGACCTGGACGAAATGCTTACCAACAGGCTTCAGATTGTACATCGTATAGAAGCTCGCCACCTCCAGCGCGCGGATCGGCGCCATGTCGAGATAGTGAGCCACATAATCGATGGCGACTTTGGGCAGCCAGCCGCCGCACTGACGCTGGGCCAGATCAAGCAGCGGCATTACCGCACTTTGTTGTCGGCCCTCGGGGTACTTGGCGATGATGCGCTTGGCCAGCTCGATATTCTCTGCGGTGAATTCGAAGCTGGTCGGCTCCGCCACTGCGGGGCCATGGGAATGGGCGGCACTCATCGATCAATCTCTCCGAACACAATGTCCATGGAGCCGATGATCGCCACGGCGTCGGCGAGCATGTGGCCCTTGGACATGAAATCCATCGCCTGCAGATGCGAGAAACCCGTGGGGCGAATCTTGCAGCGGTACGGGCGGTTCGTCCCGTCAGCCACCAGATAGACGCCCAGTTCACCCTTGGGCGACTCGGTCGCCGTATAGGTCTCGCCAGCCGGCACGTGGTAGCCTTCGGTGTACAGCTTGAAATGGTGGATCAGCGCTTCCATCGAGCGCTTCATCTCGCCACGGCTCGGCGGCGTAACCTTGCGGTCATTCAGCTTCACCGGGCCCGGCGTCTTGGACAACTTGTCCAACGCCTGGCGGATGATGTGCATCGACTGCTTCATCTCCTCCATGCGGACCAGATAACGGGCATAGCAATCGCCCGTCAGACCCACGGGAACGTCGAAGTCGAACTCTTCATAGCTGTCATAGGGCTGCGCCTTGCGCAGATCCCAGGCCACGTTGGAGCCGCGCAGCATCGGGCCGGAGAAGCCCCAGGCCAGCGCGTCGGCAGCCGACACCACACCGATATCGACGGTGCGCTGCTTGAACACCCGGTTCTCGGACAGCAGCCCTTCCAGGTCAGCCATGAATTTCGGGAACGTCTCGGTATAGGCAAAGATATCGTCGGCCAGACCAGCCGGCAGATCCAGGTTCACGCCACCGGGACGGAAATAATTCGCATGCAGGCGCGCACCCGACACCCGCTCATAGAACTCCATCAGCTTCTCACGCTCCTCAAAGCCCCAGAGGGCAGGCGTGATGGCGCCGACGTCGAGCGCGAAGGTGGTGAGGTTCAGCAGGTGGTTCAGAACGCGGGTGATCTCCGCGAACAGCACACGGATATACTGGCCGCGCTTGGGCGGGGTGATGCCCAGCAGCTTTTCGACGGCCAACACCCAGGTGTGCTCCATCGACATCGGGGACACATAGTCCAACCGGTCGAAATAGGGCGTGGCCTGGGTATAGGTCTTGTACTCGATCAGCTTTTCGGTGCCACGGTGCAGTAGGCCGATATGCGGATCGGCGCGTTCCACCACCTCGCCATCCATTTCCATCACCAGACGCAGCACGCCATGGGCGGCCGGGTGCTGGGGACCGAAATTCATGGTCAAGGGCTTGATCGCCACTTCGCCCTGAGAGGCGGGTGCCGACAGGGACATCCCGGTTTCGGTCGCGACGTTGGTCGTTGCCATCTCCTGGCCCCCTTAACGCTTGTCCGCGATGGCGGGACGTGCCGCCAGCGGGATAACGGCCTTTTCATCGCCCGGCAGCTGCACATCCGTCATCCCTTCCCAGGGCGACAGGAAGTCGAAGCTGCGGAAATCCTGGGTCAGCTTCACCGGTTCATAAACGACGCGGCGCTGTTCGGCGTCGTAGCGCAGCTCGACAAAGCCGGTCAGCGGGAAGTCCTTGCGCAGGGGATGCCCCTCAAACCCATAGTCGGTGAGGATGCGGCGCAGGTCAGGGTTATCGGCGAAGAAAATGCCGTAGAGATCCCAGGCCTCACGCTCGAACCAGCCAGCCACAGGATAAAGCGACACAACAGAGGCCACGGGCGTGTCCTCGTCCGTTGCCACCTTCACACGGATGCGGTGGTTGTGCTTCACGGACAGCAGGTTATAGACAACCTCGAACCGCTCCGCGCGGTCGGGATAGTCCACACCGGCAATGTCGGCCAGCATCTCGCAATGGGTGGTCGAATCATCACGCAGGAACTGGATACCCTTGAACAGCGCCGCGCGCGTCAGGGTCACGGCCAGCTCGCCATGGGCGATCTCGGTCTTCACGACAGCAGCGCCCAGGGCGTTGCCGATATAGTCACCGAGTTCCTTGAGGGCCTCGTCGCTCATCCTAAGCGTCCTCGTCCAATAACCAACGTCAGGCGCGGATCAGGCGGTTACCGCCCTTGATCTTCTTCTGCAATTGCAGAATGCCGTAAACCAGCGCCTCCGCCGTGGGCGGGCAACCGGGCACATAGATGTCGACAGGCACGATGCGGTCGCAACCGCGCACCACCGAGTAGGAATAGTGATAGTAGCCGCCGCCATTGGCGCAGCTGCCCATCGAGATGACCCAGCGCGGTTCGGCCATCTGGTCGTAAACCTTGCGGAGCGCCGGGGCCATCTTGTTGCAGAGCGTGCCGGCCACGATCATCACGTCGGACTGACGCGGGCTGGGACGGGGGATGACGCCGAACCGGTCCAGATCATAGCGCGCCATATAGGCGTGGATCATTTCCACAGCGCAGCAGGCCAGACCGAAGGTCATGGGCCAGAGCGAGCCGGTGCGCGCCCAGTTCAGCAGGTCATCATACTTGGCGACCAGGAAGCCCTTGTCGTTCAGTTCGGTGGTGACCGCATTCAGATAGGCCTCCTGCGCTGCGCCGGGCGGCAGGGGGCTGGTGTTCGTGGTGATGAGATTGCTGCTCATGGCTCTATCGCTCCCAGGCTGGCCGGACGGGATCACTCCCACTCCAGCGCCCCCTTCTTCCATTCATAGATGAAGCCGATGGTCAGGATGCCCAGGAACACCATCATCGACCAGAAACCGAACATGCCGATATCGCCCAGGGCGACCGCCCACGGGAACAGGAAAGCCACTTCCAGGTCGAAGATGATGAACAGGATCGACACCAGATAGAAGCGGACGTCGAACTTGCTGCGCGCATCCTCGAACGCCTCGAAGCCGCACTCATAGGCGGACAGCTTCTCAGCATCGGGCTTCTGCTTGCCCACCACAAGGGAGGCCGCGATCATCGCACCCGCCACGACCGTGGCGATGGCCAGGAAGACCAGGATCGGGAGATACTGCACCAGCAGCGGGTTGGACATCGGATCGGACATCGTGACACCGGTTCAGCCCGGTGCCGCGCCACAGATAGTCGTCGGGCCGACAGGCTCGGGCCGAGGATCATTCGTGTCGCAACCACGGGCGGTTCATGGACCAGGAAGGCCACCGGGGAACCCGGAGCCCACGGGAATATAGGCCCCGTCCACACCGGAAGGAAAGCGAATTACGCCAATTTCGGGGCTGAGAAACGTTCGCAACTGGGCGGAAACGCTGACAGTTCCGCCGATTGGTGCGGCGCGGCAAACCAGCGTTGCGTTGCAGGGATTACTCAATGGCACCAATTGCATGGCACCGCAAAACGGTTCGGAAATACAAAAATTCAGCATATCCCCGTGTGGGGATGCTGATTTTAAAATCTATTTGCGCTATGGGATTTTCAAAATGTCGCGCGAGAGATCAAAGATCATGCAGCAGACATTTTTGAAGGAGGGTGGCGCGAGTGACGGGACTTGAACCCGCGGCCTCCGGCGTGACAGGCCGGCGCTCTAACCAACTGAGCTACACCCGCGCAGGGCGGAAGAAGTTAGCGTCCTCTCCGGGACGGCCATCCATCAGGGGATGGCGCGAGTGACGGGACTTGAACCCGCGGCCTCCGGCGTGACAGGCCGGCGCTCTAACCAACTGAGCTACACCCGCACAACAACGGCACACTTGTCAGAGTGCGCCTGAACCTCGAAGAAAAGTGGCGCGAGTGACGGGACTTGAACCCGCGGCCTCCGGCGTGACAGGCCGGCGCTCTAACCAACTGAGCTACACCCGCAAACTTTTCAAACAGCGCCGCGACCGTTTCCAGCCCCGCCGCCGCTGAGGTGGGCGGGTGTATATTCGACCCCGCCACCCTTGTCAAACATGAAATCGACAGGCGAATGCTTGTCAGGTGCCCTTGGCGTGGCGCAGGGCCAGCAGCCGGTCCAGCACGATGTCCAGATTGGCGGGCGGGTCCCGCTTCTCAAAGGCGTCGGGGCCACCATAGCGGCTGAGCGCCAGTTCCAGCGCCCGCCAGAGCTGTTCGGCGATTTCCAGTTCCTGCTGGTCGATGGCCAGTTCCAGCGCAGCCAGAATACGGTCGCCCAAACGACGATCAGCGGAATCGGTCACGAAACGCCTTCCTCTTTCTCGCACACAGCCGCCGGTGACGGCCATGCCGGCATCATAGCCGTTCCGCCCGCCGCGCGACAGGTGGAATGCTAAATCAGCGATGTCGGATGAAGGGAATGGTGGGCGGTGAGGGGATCGAACCCCCGACCTGCGGTGTGTAAAACCGATGCTCTACCTCTGAGCTAACCGCCCGAACCGTTCGCTGGCCGGGACAATAGCGGCAGAAACGGGAGAATCAACAAAGAAGTTGCCGGGGCCTGACATGAAAAGGTCCATAAAACGAAAAACGGGCGCGCCCGACGGCCGCCCGTTTTCTATCCGTCAGGCCGCCCGGCATATCGCCGGGCATCCCAGACAGCTGTCGCTTAGTTCAGCGCGTCCTTCAGGCCCTTGCCGGGCTTGAACTTCGGCTGCTTGCTGGCGGCGATGGAGATCTTCTCACCGGTGCGGGGATTGCGGCCCTCGGAGGCAGCGCGCTCGGCCACCGCGAAGGTGCCGAAGCCAACCAGACGCACTTCGTCGCCCTTCTTCAGCGCGCCGGTGATCCCATCAAAAACCGCATCGACGGCCTTGTTCGCGTCCGCCTTGGACAGACCAGCCGCTTCGGCGACCGCGGCAACGAGATCGTTCTTGTTCACTTAAGGCCCCCCTCATCAAGAGAGTATCGGTTGCAACGTGCCCGAGATGTCTTCCCAGGCATCAAGGGATTGGGTTCCGCCGCCAACACAAGGGTTTGTGCGGGTGGCGGCGGAACCCAATTCACACGATTTCCAATCGTACTTCAATGGCGAATCACGCCGTCACGCTCTTCATCCCCAGCTTTTCCGGGCACCTGGGCCACTTCTTCGGGCTCAGACCACTCAATTCCAACCGGCGCCGTCACCAACGCCTGCGCAAGAACCTCATCTACGGTTGAAACCGGGATGATCGTCAGGCCCTTTTTGACGTTATCGGGGATTTCGGCCAGATCCTTCTCATTATCCTTGGGAATCAGCACGCGCTTGATTCCCGCCCGGAGTGCCGCCAGCAGCTTTTCCTTCAGGCCGCCAATGGCCAGAACCTTGCCACGCAGGGTAATCTCACCCGTCATGGCAATGTCCTTGGCCACCGCGATGCCCGTCAGGACAGAGACGATGGTAGTGATCATGGCCACGCCAGCCGACGGGCCATCCTTCGGGGTCGCCCCCTCCGGCACATGGACATGGATGTCGCGCTTTTCGAACAGGGTCGGCTTGATCCCGAACTTCAGTGCGTTGGCCTTCACATAGGATTCGGCGGCCTGCACCGATTCCTTCATGACGTCGCCCAGCTTGCCCGTGGTCTGGATGCGGCCCTTGCCGCGCAGCATCACGGCCTCGATGGTCAGGATCTCTCCGCCCACTTCGGTCCAGGCCAGACCGGTGGTGGCACCGACCTGATCCTCCAGCTCGGCCTCGCCGAATCGGAAGCGCTTCACGCCCGCGAACTTTTCGAGGTTCTTAGGCGTGACCTTCACCTTGTCGAGACCCTTCATCAGGATCTCTTTGATGGCCTTGCGCGCCAGATTGGCGATCTCACGCTCCAGCGAGCGCACGCCGGCTTCGCGCGTGTAATAGCGAATCAGGTCGCGCAGTGCCTCGTCGGTGATGGTGAATTCGCCGGCCTTCAGGCCATGGTCGCTCACCTGCTTGGCGATCAGGTGGCGCTTGGCGATCTCCACCTTCTCATCCTCGGTGTAACCGGCCAGACGGATGATCTCCATACGGTCCAACAGCGGCTGCGGCATGCGCAGCGAATTGGCCGTGCAGACGAACATCACGTCCGACAGGTCGTAATCGACCTCCAGATAATGGTCGCTGAAGGTGCTGTTCTGCTCAGGGTCCAGTACCTCCAGCAGGGCCGACGACGGATCGCCGCGCCAGTCGGCGCCCAGCTTGTCGATCTCGTCCAGCAGGAATAGCGGGTTGGAGGTCTTGGCCTTCTTCATGCCCTGGATGACCTTGCCGGGCATAGAGCCGATATAGGTACGGCGGTGACCGCGTACCTCGGCCTCATCCCGCACGCCGCCCAGGGACATGCGCACAAAGTTGCGGCCCGTGGCCTTGGCAATGGACTTGCCCAGCGAGGTCTTGCCCACGCCGGGGGGACCGACCAGACACAGGATCGGGCCCTTCACCTTGTCCATGCGCTGCTGGACCGCCAGATATTCCAGGATGCGTTCCTTGACCTTCTCCAGACCGTGATGGTCGGCGTTCAGGATGGTTTCCGCACCCTTGATATCCTTCTTGATCTTGCTGCGCTTCTTCCAGGGGATCGACAGCATCCAGTCCAGATAGTTGCGCACCACCGTCGCCTCGGCGCTCATCGGGCTCATGGTGCGCAGCTTCTTAACCTCGGCCAGGGCCTTTTCGCGGGCTTCCTTGCTGAACTTGGTCTTGGCGATCTTTTCCTCGATCTCCGCCACCTCGTCCTTGCCGTCCTCGCCCTCGCCCAATTCCTTCTGAATGGCCTTCATCTGCTCATTCAGATAGTACTCGCGCTGGGTCTTCTCCATCTGGCGCTTCACGCGGCTGCGGATGCGCTTTTCCACCTGCAGCACCCCGATCTCGCCTTCCATGAAGGCATAGACCCGCTCCAACCGCTCGGCGACCGTGGGGGTCTCCAGCAACTGCTGCTTTTCAGGGATCTTCAGCTGGAGATGGCTGGCGATGGTGTCGGCTAGCTTGCCCGGCTCTTCGATCTGGTTGATGGAAACCAGCACCTCGGGCGGGATCTTCTTGTTCAGCTTGATATATTGCTCGAACTGCGACACGGCCGCGCGCGACAGGGCCTCAAGCTCCTGCGGCTCGCCCACCTTCTCGTCGATCAGCTCGGCATAGGCCTGGAAGAAATCCTCATTCTCACCGAACTTGGTGATGGTGGCGCGCTTGCCGCCCTCCACCAGCACCTTCACTGTGCCGTCGGGCAGCTTCAGCAGCTGCAAAACCGTGCCGATGGTGCCGACAGAAAAGATGTCGGCCGGCGTGGGGTCATCCTGGGAGGCGTTCTTCTGGGTGACCAGCAGGATCTGCTTGTCATCCTTCATCACGTCTTCCAGCGCGCGGACGGATTTCTCGCGGCCCACGAACAACGGGACGATCATGTGCGGGAAGACGACGATGTCTCTCAGCGGGAGGACCGGGTAGAGAACACCGCGGGGGATGTCCAGCATCTTAAGTCAGCCTTCTATATGCATGCCGCCAGCCCCGCTGGGCCTGGACCGACCGCCCGCCCCAGATGGGCACGGGTTGAAACGGTCGTGACGGCGTCAGGCGTTAACGTGGCACACCAATACCCCCCCTTCAAGGGCTTGAACCACGCCAAAGGCGTACTACGGGTTTGTCACATGCGCAAAAAGGGCCGCGCGGCGGTGCCGGCGGCCCTTTTCCAAACGAAATCCGTCGGTGTGGCGGCGTGCCTTATACCTTGCCCAGCAAGGCGGCGAAGGTCAGCACGACATAGCCCAGCACCATGAACAGCACCGCATAGCCCCAGCCGATGAAGAAATGCAGCATCAGCATCAGCAGAAACAGCACCACGGCGATGATGCCGATGGTGGTGAAACGGGTAAAGGCATGCCAACCCTCGGCATGTTCCTTCACGAGCTTGTTGTCGACCACCACGGGCCCATGTGCGCCGGCCATATTCTTCTCCCCCGGAACGAGACGATGGAATTCTGGCCGATTGTGTAAGGGTTGGTGGGGCGGTTGACAAGGGTTCTCGAACGGTTGGGGGTGCTACCGAATGTCCTTCACCAGCCGCAGCGTCTCCTCCCCATAGCCCAACCGGGCATAGAAGGCGCGGCCACGCGCATTACTGGCAAAGACATCCAGTGACAGGGACGCATAGCCCTGGCGCCTGGCCCATTCCTCCACCGCCGCCATCAGGGCCTTGGCCGTCCCCTGCCCCTCCGCCGCTTCGGTCACGGCCAGCAGCGGGATATAGGCGGCGATCTGATCGGTGAAGATATCCAGCATCGGTTCGGCATGCACGAATCCCGACGGCACGCCGCTTTCATCCTCTGCGATGAAAGTCACCGCCCCAGGCTTGGGTGCCTCCAGCGTCTCATGCATGAAACAGCGCTGAAACCGCATCACCTCGTCCGCGCTGCGCCAGGACAGGTCGGCGGCCCCGGCCAGACGCGGGGCGAGGCTATGGATGAAGGGCAGATCGGCGGCGGTGGCGGGGCGGATGGGCATGGCACGCGACAAGCAGCGGTCAACAGTCATCAGGCAATGACATGCCGTCGAACGCCACACAATCGCCCTTGACGCCCAACCATTTCTCCTACACCGTATGCAACATAACTCATACAGGGTATGGATTATGAAAGCGGTCGCGAACGCCACCCTTGGACAGTTTGAGCAGGTTGTGCTGACGGCCGTGCTGTCACTGGGGGACAGCGCCTATGGCGTGACCATCCACGCCAAGGTGGAAGAGCTGTCGCGACCGCGGAAGGTGGCGTTGGGCGCCGTCTACGCCACCTTGGACCGGATGGAGGATAAGGGGCTGGTCACCTCCTGGATGACCGATCCCACACCGGAAAGGGGCGGACGGGCCAAACGCTGCTTCCGGCTTGAAGTTTCGGGGGAAATGGCCCTGCGGGACGCGGCGGCGACCGCCAAACGCATCTGCGATGCTATCGAACAGCAATGGGGAGTGGGGATATGGAAAGACAGCGCGATCGCGTAAGCAGTCCCTCACCGGGATTGGTGGGACGCCTGATCCAGATGGTGCTGCCGCCCGCCTCGCGGGAGGCGGTGATGGGCGATCTGGCGGAAAGCTGCCGCTCGCCGGGGCAATTGGCCGCCGAGGGGCTGCGTTCCGTGCCGCCGCTGGTGGCCGAACAGGCACGGCGGGCATCACGGCTGCCGGTGATCGGGTTGCAGCTGTTCATCCTGTTCGCCTGCCTGGGTGGGTTTGAATTGGACCGCACCGACCGGGCCGTGACCAATGCGGCCTGCGCCGCCCTGCCCATGGGTCTGGCTATGGTCGGGTTGCTGCTGCGGAATATCTATCGCAGTGATGACAACCCGGTACGCCAGGGCCTGTTCGATGCCATCACGGCGGCCCTGTGCGTCGTGGCGCAGCAGACGGTGATGCATGTGCTGATCGCCGCCGGCCATCTCGATCCGGCCTGGGCCTTGTCGCGTTCGCTAATCGTGCTGGCCTGCCTGTCCTTCCCCATTCTGTGGACCCTGGGTGCCATGGAGAATCCCGACGCGGTTCGGCGCAAGCCCGCACAGCCCCTGTTCAGCGATTACAATCAGTTCGTCCAGCGCACCCGCGTGCGCAACCGGGCCGAAATGGCGGCGCTCGCCATGATCATCGGTGTGTCGGGCTATTTCCTGGCGCGGTTTCAGCCGCCGGTCGCCCCGCTGGGCTGGAGCTTTCTGACCGGCTATGCCTGCATCCTGGTTTATCTGGCGCTGCGCGGTGCCGCCCGTCCTGCCCCGCTGGATGCCGACAGCACGGCTGTCCGGGCGCTCTATGAAACGGAACTGAACCGGCAGAGCCGGCAGCGCCGCCTGATGTGGTGGTTCTGGTTCGTGCCGCTGTTCGCCGGGCTGATGACCAATCTGGTGATGTATGGCGTGTCGAAGGAACAGCCCCTGCGCATTGTCGGCGGTATCGCGGCCATCTTCCTGCTGGGCTATCTGATCGAACGGCTGCACCGCGACCGACGCCTGGCCATCCATTTGAAGCTTAATAAGCTGGCCGCCGTTCCGGCCTGATAAGCACCATCGGACTGCCTTGTCGCATGTGCCGCCCCCCGGCGCATGCGATCTTGTTTTCAGGCGATAGGCGCGACCAGCCCATCCGACGCGACACCCCGCTTCACCACCGCCCGATCACCCTCCACGGCCACCCGCCCCTCCGCGATCAACCGAACGGCCAAGGGATAGGCCTTGTGCTCCTGCTCCAGCACGCGGGCGGAAAGGCTGTCGGGCGTGTCCCCCTCGGCCACGGCCACGGCGGCCTGAACGATGATGGGGCCTGTATCCATCTCTACCCGCACATAATGCACGGTGCAGCCATGGAACCAGACACCGGCGTCGATGGCGCGGGCATGGGTGTCAAGGCCAGGGAAGGACGGCAGCAGCGAGGGGTGGATATTGATCAGGCGATTGTGCCACGCCTCAACGAACACTGGTGACAGCAGGCGCATATAGCCGGCAAGGCAGACCAGACCGACGCCCGCCGCTTCCAGCGCCGCAATCATCGCCGCCTCATGCGCCGCCTTATCGGCAAAGTCTTTCGGCTTCAGCACCAGGGTGGCGATACCGGCGGCCCGCGCCCGGTCCAGGCCGGGAGCGTCGGCCTTGTTGGAGATGACCAGCGCCACCTCCGCCGGAAAGGCTGGATCACGGGCGGCGTCGATCAAGGCCTGGAGGTTGCTGCCCCGGCCCGAGATCAGGACGCCCAGACGCAGTCTCACGACCAGCGCTCCAGGCCCGAGATCACGACGCGGTGACCGTCATTGCCGCGCGGCACGACGGTGCCGATGCGCTTCACGGTTTCGCCACCGTCGGCCAGGATGCGGGCCGCTTCGTCCGCCTTCTCCGCGGGGACGACGACGACCATGCCGATGCCGCAGTTGAAGGTGCGGGCCATTTCCGACGCTTCGACATTGCCCGTCTTCATCAGCCAGTTGAACACCGGCGGCAGGTCCCAGGATGCTGCATCCAGGTCCACGCCCAGCCCATCGGGCAGGACGCGCGGAATATTCTCAATCAACCCGCCGCCCGTGATGTGGGCCAGCGCATTCACGGTGCCGGCACGCACGGCGGCCAGAACCGACTTCACATAGATACGGGTGGGCGTCAGCAACGCATCACCCAGGCTGCGCGACCCATCCCAGGGGCAGGCGCTGTCATAGGTCAGGCCCGAAACGCCCACCAGCTTGCGCACCAGCGAGTAACCGTTGGAATGCACACCGCTGGAGGCGAGACCCAGCACAACGTCGCCGGCCGCCACCTTGTCACCGATCAGCACCTGGGAGCGTTCGACGGCACCGACGGAGAAGCCGGCCAGATCATAATCGCCATGGGCATACATGCCCGGCATTTCCGCCGTCTCACCACCGACCAGGGCGCAACCGGCCTGACGGCAGCCTTCCGCGATGCCGGCCACGATGGCGCGACCGGCGGCCACGTCCAACTTGCCGGTGGCATAGTAATCCAGGAACAGCAGCGGTTCGGCCCCCTGCACCACCAGATCATTCACGCACATGGCGACCAGATCGATGCCGACCGTGTCATGCTTGTTGGCGTCGATGGCGACCTTCAGCTTGGTGCCCACACCATCGGTGGTGGAAACCAGCAGCGGGTCATGGAACCCGGCGGCGCGCAGGTCGAACAGCGCGCCGAACCCGCCCAGCCCGGCATCGGAGCCGGAACGCGCCGTGGACTTGGCCAGGGGCTTGATCGCATCGACCAGTGCGTTGCCCGCGTCGATATCGACACCCGCATCCCGGTAGGAATAGCTGCTCATGCCCTGGCCCTCACTGCTGGCGTAACGGTGCCGGGGTGGGGTAGAAAGCCCATGGTGGCCTGCCGCACCCCGGATTTGGCGCCGAACATAGCAACATCGGAATTCAAGGCAATGCCGGTCATCCGCACCCCCGCCCTGCGCAAAAGCCTGTCCGCCGCCCTGATCGCCCTGGGCCTGGCCCTGCCGGCCTCCGGTCAGGCGGTGGACGACCTGTTCACGGTGCGCGATGTGGGCGTCGATATCTCGTCCGGCAATGCCAATGTCGCCCGCGACCAGGGTGTGCGAGAGGCGCAGCGCAAGGCCTTCGACCTGATGTTCGACCGGCTGACCGTGGATGGTGCGCGCACCGCCCTGCCCCCCGTCCCGTCCGACGTGATCGAACGCATGGTGCAGAGCTTTGAGATCCAGGAGGAGCGGACATCGGCCACCCGCTATGTCGGCAAGCTGGCGATCCGCTTCAACGCCGCTGCCCTGCGCAATTATCTGCGCGCCAATAATGTCGCCTATGCCGAGGTGCGGTCGAAGCCGACGCTGGTCCTGCCCATCGATCAGACGGGCGGCACCCCGATCCTATGGCAGACGGGCACGGCTTGGCGGCAGGCCTGGGCGGATCTGGCCCCGCGTCAGGGCGGGCTGGTGCCGGTGACTGTGCCGTTCGGGGAAGCCCCCGATGTCACGGATATCGGCGTCGAACAGGCCCTGGCCGGTGACGCCACCGCCCTGCGCCGCATTGCCGACCGCTATGGTGCCGGGGATGTGGCCGTGGTTGCGGTCAACGGCACCGTCGAAGCCGGCCTGACCGTGACGGTCGCCCTGCACCCCGCCACGGGTAGTGCGGAAAGCTTCAGCCTGACGCAATCCGCACTGCCTGCGGACACGGGCGAGCCCGTGAATCCCACCCTGCGCGCCGCCGTGGAGGCTGTCACCCACCGGTTGGAGGAACGCTGGACCGCCGCGACGCAGATCGCCGCTGGTGCCCTGTCCGACCTGAAACTGACCGTCCGCTTCGCCGATCAGACGGGCTGGTTGTCCATCCGCAAACGTCTGGGCAGCATCAGCACCATCACCCAGACCAATATCACCAGCCTGTCGCGCAACGGGGCCGTCCTGGACCTGCGCCATGCCGGCGATATCGGACAGTTGCGTACCGCACTGGCCCAGCGTGATCTGGTGCTGGAGGACGGGGCCGACGGGCCGGTTCTGCGCAGCGCACGGTGAGCGTCGCCCCCGCTCTCCACCAGACCATTGTTATCCTTTCGAAAACCCTCATACTGCCGGGCATGTGACCCTTTTGGCTTGCCACGTGTTCATGACGGGAATGTCTGAACATACCCAACGGCGGAGTTGAGGCCCCATGAGCGATCTTGCGCCCGAAAACACAGCCACCGACCCCACCCTGGAGCGGTTGCGCCGCATCACCATGGGCATCACCGCTGGGCGGCTGCTCTCGGCCCTGCTGATCGGCTGGCTGATCTATAGCGGCCACATGACCCTGGCCTTCTGGCTGTTCGTGCTGGCCGCTCTGGGTGCCTTGCTGGAAGGGTCGGCGGCCCTGCTGTTCAAGACGCGGACAAGGCTGGGCGGAATATTGGACGGACTGGCCGACCGGCTGCTGCCGCTGCTGGCCCTGACGGCCCTCACCTATAAGGGTTTGCTGCCGCTTTGGGTGCTGGTCCCCGTGCTGCTACGCGAACTGGTGCTGGCGCTGGGGCAGAAGCTGCCAGAGACGGCGGGGAACGAGCCCTGGATACGGGAGCCGCGCTGGCTGTTCCATATCAACATCGTGGCCATGGATGCGCTGGCCATCCTGTTCCTGCTGATCCAAGGCCCTGGATTCGGGGTTGACCTGTTCATCCTGCCGGCGGAGTTGCTGGTCGTGGTGCTGGCGCTCGCCTCCCTGGTGCTGGCCTTCGTCAGCCGGCCCAAGCCGGAAGATGAATTCCTGACCGACGATCCGGGCAAGGACGCATGATGCGCGCCAATCGACAGTGGAAATTCTGGCTCTGGGGCTTTGTCGGCTTCATTGCCGTGGTCTGGCTGCTGCGCTCCATGCTGGCCCCCTTCGTGGCGGGCATGGCCCTGGCCTATCTTCTGGACCCTGTGGCCGACAAGCTGGAAGCACGCGGGGTGCCGCGCTGGGCCGCGACGACCATCGTGCTGCTGGGGTTCCTGCTGGCCGCTATCCTGGCCCTGCTGCTGCTTGCGCCGCTGTTGCAGGCGCAGGTGGTGCAGTTGATTGAGGTGGCGCCCGAATGGATCGCCTGGGCCAAAAAGGAACTGGTCCCGGCGGTACAGCGCTGGCTGCGGCGCCTGCCAGCGGCAGAGGTGAAGCAGCTGCGTGAGGCCGCTGGCAGTTATGCCGGCACCGCCGTCGGCTGGACCGCCGATGTGCTGCGCAACATCCTGACCAGCAGCGTCGCCATCATCGATATCCTGTCCGTCATCTTCATCACGCCCATCGTCGCCTTCTATCTGCTGCGCGACTGGGACCGGATGGTGGCGACGGTGGATGGCTGGCTGCCCCGCCCCTATGCCGACACCATCCGGGAGCAGGCGCGCGAGGTCGATACGACATTGGCCGGATTCGTGCGCGGTCAGGCCACCGTCTGCCTGTGCTTAGGCTTGTTCTATGCCCTGGCGCTGACGGCGGCGGGTCTGGATTTCGGGCTGGTGATCGGGCTGATCACGGGCTTGCTGTCCTTCATCCCGTTCGTGGGATCGCTGGTCGGATTCGTGGCCAGCGTCGGTCTGGCCCTGTTCCAGTTTGACGAGTTCTGGCAGGTCGGTCTGATCGCCGGCATCTTCTTTTTCGGCCAGGCGGTGGAGGGCAATATCCTGACGCCCAAGCTGGTGGGTGACAAGGTGGGGCTGCATCCCGTCTGGGTGATGTTCGCGCTGCTGGCCGGCGGGGCCTTGTTCGGCTTTGTCGGCGTGCTGCTGGCCGTGCCGGTGGCCGCCGTCATCGGCGTGCTGACCCGGTTCAGTCTGCGGCAATATATGCAGAGCAGCCTTTATCGTGGCTTTGACGCGCAGGCGGCAACACCCCTCGACTTGGCCCCCGACCCGCTGCTATCCCATCCGGCAGCCGAAGGGGCGGAACGGGGTGCCGGCATCGCCGACCTGCCGCCCAAGCCCTGACACCATTCCCGTTTTCCAGCCCGTGCAGAAGGAGGGGCTCTTGTCATGACCACGCCCCCCCAACCGCCATCCAATCCGCCCTCGCTGCTGTCCACGCGCCAGATCCCGCTGGATCTGGGGCATCGTTCCGCCATGGGGGAGGATGATTTCCTGGTCGCCCCCGGCAATCAGGATGCGGTTGCGTGGCTGGACGCCTGGCCGGAATGGCCGGCCCCGGCCCTGGTCCTGTTCGGCCCGGCGGGGTGTGGGAAAAGCCATCTGGCCCAGATCTGGCGGGCGCGGGCGCGCGGCAATCTTCTGTCGGTCGATGATCTGCGGGACGAGGCGGAACTGCCCGACCTGCTGCGCCCCATGCGGACCGCCGTTCTGGATGGCGCGCAGGGGGTGGCGGGCGACCCGGCCCTGGAACGGTCCCTGTTCCATCTCTACAATCTGGCAAAGGAGATGGGCGGGCATCTGCTGCTGCTGGCCGAAAATGCGCCGGTTAATTGGGTCATCCGCCTGCCCGATCTGCGCTCCCGCCTGCTGGCCGCCCCTGCCGTCGGCATGGCCGCCCCCGATGATGCGCTGCTGATGGCGGTGCTGGTGAAGCTGTTCGCCGACCGGCAGATCCGGGTGGGGGAAGATGTCATCGACTGGCTGATGACCCGCACAGAACGCAGCTTCGCTAATGCCCGCCGCGTGGTGGCGACGCTTGACCACGCGGCCCTGGCGGCCAAGAAACCCATCACCGTGCGATTCTGCCGACAGGTTTTGGGCGACGGAACACAAAGCTAGCTCTAAACCGGCACCTTGCTCGCCTCCATCCCCAGCGAGCCATCGAAAATCCCCGGCAGGACCGGCAGGTCGGTGACACCCGGATCAACGCCCAGCTGCATCATCAAGGTGGTCGCCTGTCCGCGATGGTGGGTGCCATGGTTGAAGAAATGCGTCACCGGAACCCAGGCCGGCAGGGTCCAGTGGTGGGGATTGAACTTGGTGACATAGGAGAGCGGCGCGGAAAGCCATTCCGGCGTCACCCCCGCCGCCCAGGCCGTGATGCGGGCATCGGCCGCCGCGCGGTCAGCCACAAGTTCATCCCAGTCGGGACGCAGCAGGTCCACCCCCCTGGCCACGGGCGGTGCCGTGCCCTCGAACCGGCTGAGCCAGATCAGGTCGGCCCACAGGATATGATCCAGCGTGCCATGCAGCGACTTGAAGAAGGCACCCAGGTCACGGGAGCGGTCGACCGCCGCGATGCCGGCGCAGGCCTCCATCATGCGGCTGTTCATCCAATGGCCATAGGCGGCCATGGTGCGCACGTAATCCACGCTGATCATGCCTGCATCCTCTTTGTCCATGGCACGGGTTGACTCCGCCGCGCCGCATCTAAATCCTTGGGTTCAGACCATTATTCCCCAAAGGACCCCGTCATGACCATCGCCATCGGCCAGCCCGCCCCCGATTTCACCCTGCCCACCGACGGCAATGGCAGTGTCACCCTGTCCGCCCTGAAGGGCTGGAATGTGGTGGTCTATTTCTATCCCAAGGATGACACGTCGGGCTGCACCACCCAGGCCTGTGGATTCGGCGAACAGCTGCCGCATTTCGAAAAGCTGGATGCCACCATCATCGGCATTTCCAAGGATTCGGTCGCCAGCCATGACAAGTTCAAGGCCAAGTACAAGCTGCCCTTCATCCTGGCGTCCGATGCCGACAGCGACGTGACGGAACGGTATGGTGCCTGGCAGGAAAAGAACATGTATGGCCGCAAATATATGGGCATCGAACGCTCCACCTTCCTGATCGACAGGGAGGGCGTGCTGCGCGCGGAATGGCGCAAGGTGAAGGTGCCGGGCCATGTCGACGCCGTGCTGAAGGCCGTCCAGGGTTTGTAAGCAGCGGCCCCGAACAAGGTTGACGGCGGCTTTACCAATCCCGTCCAATGGGGCCATCCCGCAGCCAGGATGGCCCTTCCATGTTCACGCGTACCCCTGCTGACCCGACCCCACATGCCCGCGCCGGTGCCGACGCCCTGAAACGCGGGGATTTCGCGGGCGCCAAGGCCGGATTCGGGCAGGCGGTGGCCCTGGGGGCCGGTGATCTGGGCACGCTGCTGGGTCTGGCCTATGGCTGCCGGGGCGTGGGTGATGCCGCCGGGATGGCGGCGGCCCTGGACCGGGTGCTGGCCATCGACCCGCGCAATGTCCGCGCCCTGATCCTGAAGGGCGATCATTTCGGGGGCAAGGGTGACCATAAGGCCGCCACCTCCTTTTACAACAACGCGCTGCGTGCCGCGCCGCCGGCGGCACAGCTGCCCCCCGATCTGGTCGCCGAATTGCGCCGCGTCCAGGGGCTGACGCAGGATTATGCGCGGCGATTCGAAGACCATCTTCTGTCCAGCCTGAAAGGGGCCGGCTTTGACCCCGACGCGGGTGAGGGCCGATTCGCCCGTTCGCTGGACATCCTGTTCGGGCGGCGTCAGGTCTATTACCAGCAGCCGCAGGCCTATCTGTTCCCCGAATTGCCGCAGGTGCAGTTCTATGAGCGCGAGGCCTTTCCCTGGCTGGAAAGGCTGGAGGCGCAGACCGACGCCATCCGTCAGGAACTGCTGGCGGTCATGCAGGGACCGGAGGCGTTCCAACCCTATCTGGAGGCCAGCACCAACCGGGCGCAGGTGGACCGGTCGGGCCTGCGCGGCAATCGCGACTGGAGCGCCTTTTACCTGTGGAAGAATGGCGTGCCGCAGGAAGAAAACATTGCTCGCTGCCCCATGACGGCCAAGGCGATGGAGGGCATTCCGCTGACCGGCATCCGGGGCCGCGCGCCCTCGGTGCTGTTCTCCCTGCTGAAGCCGGGGACGCATATCCCGGCCCATACCGGCTTTGTGAATACCCGCCTGATCTGCCACCTGCCGCTGATCGTGCCGGGCAAATGCCGGTTCCGGGTGGGCAATGACATGCGCGAATGGCGGGAAGGACACGCCTGGGTCTTTGACGACACGATCGAACATGAAGCCTGGAACGACAGCGACCAGACACGCGTTGTCCTGCTGTTCGATGTCTGGCGACCGGAATTGACGGCGGATGAGCGGGAGTTAGTGGCGACCATGCTGGCCGCCATCGATGATTATGGTGCCGGGTCGGGGGAATGGGGGGCGTAAGTCCTTACGCCCCCAGCTTGATCCAGGTCAGCTCATGCTTGTTCTGACAGAGATGGACCAGCTGACTGCCCGGAATGGCCGCAAAGGCGCGGGCCGTCTCAAAATCCGTCTCCCCCTGGAATTTCAGGGTGCAGATGTAATTGCGCGCCAGACCCGAGTCGAGCCAGCCCTGGATCATCCGGTACAGCCGGGCCGGATAACAGATCACATCGCAGACCAGCCAGTCGATGGGTCCGATATCGGCTGGCTTCAGCCCGAAGGCGCTTTCCCGTCGTTCCGAAACGCCCGGCAATGCGGCGATCCTGGGGTCCAGCGGTGCCTTGTCCACGGCGATGACATTCGCGCCGCAACTCTGCACCACCCAGGTCCAGCCGCCGGGACAGGCACCCAGATCGATACATTGTTCCCCCGGCTTCGGCGTGTAACCGATGCGGGTGAAAGCCTCCCACAGTTTCAGATAGGCGCGGCTGGGCGGGTTGACCCGGTCCTCAATCAGCTCAATCTCGCCATTGCGGTACGGGCTGGAGCAATGGGCGGCCGCCAGGATGGTATTCTCGTTCAAGAGCGTCCAGGAGCCCAGCGGGGCTGTCGGCGGGGGCGTGAAGAAGCTGACCGGTTTGGCCGAAACATGGGGCAGATTGTCCTGGATCAGCTGCGCCCGGCGATGATGCTGAAACCCATAGAGCGCCCAGTTGCGCTGAATGCCGCGCAGGGCCTTGGCCCCCTGTTTGATCGACTGGATCGGGATCAGGACGGGGTCGTACCAGATATTCTGGGCCCAGGCGGCGGGACGCGGCGGGCCATCGGCGATGACCAGCCGTCCATGGACCGAGCGCACATCGCCCAGTTCCACCAGTAGGGGCTCCAGATATTCTTCGGCCGCCAGATAGGCGGTGGCCCCGAGCGGCGTTGCCGTCGGGGCCGTCACATCATCATGGGTCATGGATCAGAACGCGCCAGCGTGTCAGGTGGTAATGTCACCGGACGCGATAACAGCCTGCGTGCGGTTACGCACGCCCAGGCTGCGCATGACGGCCGTGACATGGATTTTCACCGTGCCCTCGGACAGGCCCAGTTCGTAAGCGATCTGCTTGTTCGACTTGCCTTCCCGCAGGCAGCGCAGCACATCGCGCTGCCGCTGCGTCAGGCTGGGCGCACCGGCATTGCCCGCCGCTGCACCGCCGCCGCCCGCAGACGCAGCGCCATGGCCGGCAACACCCGGCCCATCGCCCAGGATGGCCGCCGGCGGCACATAGATGCCACCGGAGAAGATGAGGTTCAGGGCCGACAGCATGATCTTCACAGAGGACGATTTCGGGATATAGCCCGAAGCCCCGGCATCCAGGGCGGCGCGCACATCGGCCTGCGCCTCAGATGCCGACACGATGACGACCGGCGTACCCGCCTGCGCCTCGCAGATTTCCTGAACACCGGAGAATCCGGGGAAGCCCGGCATCTGCAGATCCAGCAGGACCAGATCGAAATCCTGCCCGTCGCGCGCCAGAGCCAGCACGTCGTCAAAGGTCCCCGCTTCGATGAACGTAGCCTGGTCATCCAGTTGGGTCAGCAGGCGGCACAAACCTTCACGGAACAGCAGATGGTCGTCACCAATCAGGATTTTCATCAGTCGATCCCAGCCCGATTATCACACCCCATCCGCCCACGCCGCCCCACGCGGGCCAAGATGACGGGGCTGTATCCCGCCATCTTACGGACAGTATCGCACCCTTAATAAATCAAAATCCTGTGGCTGTCTGTGACAACCATCGCTCTAGACCGTGCGGATGGCACAAAAGCGCGGCGGGAAGGTTATCAATATCGTCGCCCCCCTTCCCGCCCGCCGCGTGCGGCCATGTTGCGGGAAGGGGGGTGGACGTGCCACAAAAGACAAAGGTGCCGCCGGTATCATGACCGGTGGGGTTAGAGACGATCATGGCTGTCAATACAGGGATCAAGATGCCGCAAAAAGTGCGCAAGGCCGTGTTTCCGGTCGCAGGTTTGGGTACCCGCTTCCTGCCGGCCACCAAGGCCATTCCGAAGGAAATGCTGCCGCTGGCCGACCGGCCGCTGATCCAGCACGCCGTGGACGAGGCCAAGGCCGCCGGCATCGATCAGTTCTGCTTCGTCACCAGCCGTGGCAAGAGCCCGCTGGAAGATCATTTCGATCTGAATTACGAGCTGAATGAGACGCTGCGCCGCCGCGGCAAGAATGATCTGCTGAAGATCGTCGAGGATATCCAGATCGAATCGGGCTACCTGTCCTATGTGCGTCAGGCGCAGCCCCTGGGCCTGGGGCACGCCGTCTGGTGTGCGCGTGAATTCGTGGGCAATGAGCCGTTCGCGGTGCTACTGCCTGACGAGCAGGTGCTGGGCGACAAGCCCTGTCTGGCGCAGATGATGGACGCCTATGAACAGGTCGGCGGCAATCTGCTGTCGGTGTTCGAGGTGCCGCGCGAACAGACCAACAAGTACGGCATCCTGGATATCGCGTCGGAGGATGGCAAGCTGGTCTCGGTCAAGGGGCTGGTGGAAAAGCCGGACCCGGCGGTGGCGCCCAGCAACCTGTCGATCCAGGGCCGCTATATCCTGCAGCCCGAAGTGTTCAAGCACCTGTCGGTGTTCGAGAAGGGGGCGGGCGGCGAGATCCAGTTGACCGACGCCATGGCCAAGCTGATCGGGCAACAGCCCTTCCACGGCTTCAAGTTCGAGGGCCAGCGCTTCGATTGCGGCGACAAGCTGGGCTTCGTGCTGGCCAATGTCGCCTATGCTCTGAACCGTCCCGACATGTCGGACAAGGTGCGGGCGGCGCTGAAGGACATGCTGTAACAGCATAGGCCGGAAACACGAAGGGGGCGGCCTGATCAGCCGCCCCCTTTTTATTGCAACCGGCCTTGATTACCGTCGCTCGGTAAAGCTCCACTTCACGGTGACGTTAAGGGTCTCCGTCATTTTGCCGGACTTTTTAGTCAGGACGGTGGACTTGCTGCCGGACAGGGGCGCGTTGCGCAAAGTGGCGGAGACCCACTGCTCCACACCTTCCTGGACGGTGATGGTCGCCACGCCCTGCATCGGCGGGTCGGGCGGCGTGTGCCGGAAACTCTTGATCTCCACCGTCGTCGGCACCCAACCCAGCGGATACAGCGTACGGGCCTTCTCGTCTACGACCAGATCGGTCGACAAACATACCCTCTCCAGTTCGACAGCCGGAATGGAACCACCACCCTTCTCTGTCGCAACTGTGTCGTAAAGGCCAGCGACATCGGACATCTGGCCCTTGGCCTGACGGTCAATATAGGCCTCGCCGCGCGCACCGCAGCCGGCGCGGGGCATATAGCGACGGAACTTGGCCTCCGGCTCTTCCAACTCGGGAATTTCTTCTTCCTGCATGCCGGCAGGCGGGCGTGAGCGGGCCTTGCCTTCCTTTTCAATGCAAGCCTCATAGGCCTTGCCCTGATGCTTTGAGCACAGGGCATCGACCTCCTGGATCTGGGGCATGGCCGAGCCCATCTGGCCCGATGTGGCCATCATGTCCATCGCCATCTTGCGCAGACAGGCTTCATCCCCCTTACAGGCTTCGGCCTTCTTCATCATGGCCTGCGGATCGGCCATCATAGCCGACATCATGTTTCCGCTGGCCGGTGGGGCATGCCCCCCCCGTTTGGCCTGCATCGCCTCAATCTTCTGCCGGCGAGCATCGGCCTCGGCCTGGAACGCCTGCATCTGCTTGGCATAGTCGGGATCAAGGTAATTATATGATTCCAGATCGAAATCGCTCTCCATCGGAATCTCGGTGACGAACCGGTCCTTGATGGTCCCCTTGCTCCAGTCCACACCATCACGCCAGTCATTATGCCCGTCCACCGTGACTTCGATCTTCAGCACGGCCTGGCGCGCGGCCTGGGCAGAGGGCGCCAAGGTCAGAAGCAGACCCGGCAGGAGCGCACAGCGCAGATACTTCACTAACATGACCAATTCATTCCCAACACACATGACATCTTATGAAATCACAGAAGGGTGAGAAAAATTCAATGTCGAAAACAATAAAGAAACAACTGAAACATTATTTATGTTTCAGTTTTGAAATAATACACTCCAATGATATATACTTAAAGACAGAAAAGAAAATGGCGACCCCGACGCCAGGGCCGCCATTCTGGAAACTTTTACTGAAAGCCGGGGTCAGGCCGCGTTGGGGCCCATCGGCTTGGTCAGGGCCACATCCAGATAATCATCCACCAGCCGGCCCAGCTCTTCCGACTTCTCATTGAAGAAGTGGTTGGCGCCTTCCACCCGGCGGTAATCGATCTTGATGTCCTTCTGCGCCGACAGCTTGTTGACCAGACGGGTCACCGAGGCTTCGGGCACAATCTCGTCCCGGTCGCCATGCACGATCAGGCCAGAGGCTGGGCACGGGGCCAAGAAGGAGAAGTCGAACATATTGGCGGGCGGCGCCACCGACAGGAAACCGTCCAGTTCCGGCCGGCGCATCAGCAGCTGCATGCCAATCCAGGCGCCAAAACTGAACCCGCCGATCCAGCAGGCCGAGGCGTTGGGGTTGTAGGTCTGCAACCAGTCCAGCGCCGATGCCGCATCCGACAGTTCGCCTTCGCCGCGATCATAAGTGCCCTGGCTGCGCCCCACGCCCCGGAAGTTGAAGCGCAGGGCAGAAAAGCCGCGCTTCGTGAAGGCATGGAACATCGTATAGACGATGCGATTATTCATCGTCCCGCCATGCTGCGGATGCGGATGCAGCAGCAGGGCGATGGGTGCGTTGGGCACCTTGCTGTGGGAGTAGCGACCTTCCAGACGGCCGGCAGGGCCGTTCATGATCACGTCAGGCATCGATTCACCGGTCCCGGTCAGACATGCAAGGGGCGAGCGTCAACAGGCGGGCGGCAATGACTGTCGAACAACCCAAGACCGGGCGGCCTTGGTAGAGGGGCGATTCTTGACCGTCCATCCCTGTCATTCTATAGGACTGCCTCAGGCGGTTGTGGTCCGTCGAACCGTGCCCGAAAGGACACGCCCGTCGTCCACGGGACTGTACCAGCACAAGAACTGAGCTGGCATGGAGACGGACTATACCACAGCGCCCATATTCGTATTCAAGCCTCTTCGCAGGGGAATTCAAGCCTTTGGCGGAAAAGCAGCCCATGCGGTCTCCCCTATACCTTGACTGGAACGCCACCGCCCCCCTGCGCGCAACCGCGCGGGACGCAATGATCGCCGCCCTGGATATGGTTGGAAACCCGTCCTCCATCCATGGTTTCGGTCGCAAGGCGCGGCGGATGGTGGAAGATGCACGCGATCAGGTGGCGGCATTGGCCGGCGTTCCCGCCGCCCAGGTCACGTTCACCGGCGGTGGGACAGAGGCCAATAACCAGGCCCTGGCGCTGGCCGCCCGGCATGGCCGCCGCCTGGTGCTGGGCGCCACGGAACATCCATCAGTGCTGGAATGCGCCGGCACGGACAGCGCCCACATTCCCGTGCGGCCCGACGGTTTGATTGATCTGGAGGCGCTGGATCGGCTACTGGCCGGGGGACCGGCGCTGGTCAGCGTGCAGGCGGTGAACAGCGAGACGGGCATCATCCAGCCATTGGCCGATATCGCCACCTTGGTTCACCGCCATGGCGGCTGGCTGCACAGCGACGCAGTGCAGGCAGTGGGGCGCATCCCATTCGACGTTACGGCAATCGGCATCGACCTTGTGACCCTGTCGGCGCACAAGATTGGGGGACCGCAGGGGGTGGGGGCGCTGCTGACCGCCCCTTCGATCCCGCTCTCCCCCCTGCTGCGCGGCGGCGGACAGGAACGGCGGATGCGGGCGGGGACCGAGAATGTGGCCGGGATCGCTGGATTCGGGGCGGCGGCGGAGGCTGCATGCGCCGGGCTGGCGGATTTCCAAGCCATCGCCGTCCTGCGCGACCGGTTGGAACAGGCGGTCCTGGACGCAGCAGCCTGGGTGCGGGTGATCGGGGCCGGCAGCCCGCGCGTCACCAATACCAGTTGCCTTGCCCTGCCCGGCCAGCCGGCCAACGGCCAGTTGATGGCGTTCGATCTGGCAGGCATCGCCGTCAGCGCCGGATCGGCCTGTTCATCGGGCAAGGTCAAGACCTCCCCCGTCCTGGCCGCCATGGGCTTTGACGATGCCATTGCCGGATCGGCCATCCGGGTCAGCCTGGGCTGGGAAACGGTTTCGGCGGACATTGACCGCTTCCTGTCCTGCTACCTGCCCCTGGCCGCCCGTGCCCGTCCCGCCGCCTGAAAGACCCGATCTTGGAACCCACCCTGCCCTGCTGGCATTGCGCCGGCGACATTTCCCCCCGCGCCCTGTTCTGCCATGGCTGTGGATCGATCCAGCCGCCGGGCGCGGTCGATCCGTTCACCCGGTTGGGTATCGCGGCGTCTTTTGAGCTGGATGTGGCGGCCATCGACCGGCAGGTGGCCGGATTCGCCCGCATCCTGGCCCCGGCCCGATTTCAGGATAAGGGGGAACGGGCGGCCATCCTGGCCGGCGAGCAACGGGTGGCCCGGGAGAAGGCGGCCGCCATCCTGCGCGACCCGGCGGCACGCGCCCGCGCCCTGCTGGACCTAGCCGATACCGCCCCGGCCCGACCCGCCAATGGCGGCCAGTGGGAGATTGCCATTGCCGCCGCCCCGGATGCCAGCAGCCGCGCCCGCACCTTGAAAGAAGTGAAGGACGCGATGGCCGCCGAACTGCGCTTGTTGCTGGACGCCTTCCGCCTGAACGACCTGAGCCTCGCCGCCACCCGGCTGTCACGGGTGGAGGCGATGGCCATGGCGGTGGAGGCGGCGCGGCGCTTGGGTTAATCCCCCATCGCCACGCCGTCGCGGCGGGGGTCAGCGCCGCCCAGGATGCCGGCGGGCGTCACACGGATGATGTGAACACCGCTATTGGCCCCTTCACGCTTCACCTGATGACCCATGGCGGTCAGCGCGCTGGCCAGACTATCGGCGGCGGGCACCGACTCGATCTGTGTGGCACCGTTGCGGTTCAGCAGGATGGGCAGATTGACGGCGGCCTGCGGGTCCATATCCCAGTCCAGCATGGCCACCAGCGCCTCTGCCACATAGCCGATAATGGCCGTACCGCCCGGGGAGCCGACGGCCAGGACAGGATTACCCTTCTGGTCAAACACCACCATCGGGGCCATGGAGGAACGCGGGCGCTTGCCCGGCCCCGGCGCATTGGCAACGGGTTTTCCGTCCTTGGTGGGCACGAAGGTGAAATCCGTCATCTGGTTGTTCAGCACGAATCCACCCGCGATCAGGCCGGAACCGAAGGCGAATTCCACCGAACTGGTCATCGACACGATGCGCCCATCATCATCGATGATGGAGAAATGCGTGGTGGAGGGTACGTCCGGCCCATCGGCAGCGGGGAACAGGGCACCGGTCCGGAACGGCGGTTCGCCGGGCGGTACGGGGGCGGTGGCGGCGCGGGCCGGGTCGATCCCGGCGGCGCGGCTGGCGATATAGCCGGTATCGATCAGCCCACGTGTTGGCACCGGCACCTTATCGGGGTCGCCGACATGCGCCTCCCGGTCGGCATGAGCGCGGCGGCTGGCCTCCATCAGCAGGTGCCAGGCCTTGGGATCATCCTTGCCCATGGCGCGCAGATCATAGTGCGAGAGCATGCCCAGGATTTGCAGCACGGCCACCCCACCCGCCGATGGCGGGGCCATGCCGCACACCTTCCAGACGCGATAAGGGATGCAGATGCCGTCACGCTCCACAGCCTTGTAACTGGCCATGTCGTCCAGGGTCAGAACCGGCGTGCCGCTGTCCCCCGCCGCCTGTTGCAGGCGGCCGACAATGGCCTTGGCGATGGGACCGCGATAGAAGGCGTCGGGGCCGGCAGCCGCCAATAGACGCAGGCTGATCGCCTGTTCGGGCATGGGAATGCGTTCGCCCAGGGCCGGCGGTCGCCCACCTTCGCGGTAATAATAGCGCTGCAAATCCGCCGACTTGCCCAACATACGCTGCCATTCGGTAAGCACGCCGACCATACGCGGCCAGGCGGGCACGCCGGCATCTGCCAGATCAATGGCGGGTTTGAACAGGCTGCTCCAGGGCAGTTTGCCATGGGCGGCATGGGCCTGCGCCAGCATGGCCACCACACCCGGCACACCGACCGCCCGGCCCTGCGGCAGCGTGTCCAGGAAGGACATGGGCTTGCCATCGGCACCCATGAACAGGTTGGGCGTCACGGCAGCGCCCGCCACCTCCCGCCCGTCATAGGTGGTCAGCTTGCCGCCCGGTTCGGCCAGCAGCATGAAGGCCCCGCCGGCCATGCCCGATGATTGCGGCTCGGCCAGACCCAGGACCGCCTGTACGGCCACCGCCGCATCCACGGCCGTGCCGCCCTGACGCAGAATATCCAGCCCCGCCTGCACCGCCAACGGGTTGGCGGCCACCACCATGTGGCGGCGTGCCGTGACCAGTTCCTTGACCTTGGCCGCCGATGTCGGCTCCGGCGCCTGCTGCGCCAGAACGGTGGGCGGCATGGTCAGGCATAGGGTCAGAAGACCCGTGGCCAAGCGGCGGGTGAGCAGCGGAAAATGTCTGGATTGCATGTGCCTGTCCGGGGCCAGTTTTTTACATGGTCACCCGGTAGAACAGGCAATGGCAAGGGCTTAGATGCGCCACCCGCCCCGGAATCGGAAGCGGGCCGCAAAGGGCCCGCCCGATACTCTGATAAGGCAGTCTTTCAAGCGGAATTCGAGTTCGAGCAGAGCGCAGAAAACGAACTGACGGGAAAGCACTGAAACAGGAAAAAGGCTGGCAACGCCACCCGCTCAGGGTAGCGCTGCCAAACCTTCAACCACGTGACGCAAGAGCGTCAGGTCAATCGCGGATCAGAGATCAGAGGATCTCGACGCGGTTGGCCTGCGGACCCTTCTGGCCCATGCTGGTCTGCAGACGCACGCGCTGTTCCGGGGTCAGCGAACGGACGCCCGAACGCTCCAGAGCGGTGATGTGGACGAACACGTCCTTCCCACCGCCGTCCGGCGTCACGAAACCAAAGCCCTTATCGGCGCTGAAGAACTTCACCACGCCCTCGATCGTTTCCGACGGGCCGTTGTCGAAGCTGCGGGCAACGCGCGGCGGGCGCGGGCTGTCGCCGTAACGGTCGCCGCCGAAGCGGTCGCCGCCGCCAAAGCGATCACCGCCGCCACCAAAGCGGTCACCGCCGCCCGGACCACCCGGACCACGACGGGCCGGCTGAGCCGTCGACGTATCGACGCTGTGGATCGAAGCGACCTGCGGACCCTTCTGACCCTGCGACAGATCGCAGACGATGGTCGTGCCATCGGCCAGAGCGTCATGACCAACGGCCTGGACGACCGAGGCATGCAGGAAGGCATCGGGCGACCCATCGGAGAGGGTCACGAAGCCGAAGCCCTTCGTGGGGTTATACCATTTGACCGTGGCGGTGACGCTCCGGCGGGTGATCTGCGGGCTCTGCGGAGAACGGCGCTCGTACATGTGGTCTCGAACTCGACTGTCATAGTGTAGGGAACTTCACCGGGTAACCGGCTGCAAGGACAGTACACGGCTCAGCACCGCGCGGAAAGAGTATCCGCGTGGGCCGGTCCAGCAGCCATCCCACAATGACCCTACACTGGATATTGACCGGATGCACTATCAAAGCCGTCGATTGTTACCGAATGATAGCAGGGCTGGCGGCCCGCCCACGCAAGGACCGCATGGCCCAATCCGGGTTCTCTGGACTTATCGGCGCATGGTTTTTCCATGAAAAGATTGGGAAATACCATGGCTGGTAGGCCTTCTTCTGTCAGCGGGCTATTAGAGCCGCATGAATAGGCTTGCACAATCCGTGCAACGGCCCTTTCGAAGACTGTTTCCCCTGAAACGCATAAGAGGTAATCTCCCATGTGTCGCAACAGGCAAGGCACCTTAACGGACGCATGGCCGCTACCCGCAGCACCGATGACGAAACGGTCGCCCCCTCGCTGAAGGATCGATTCCTGGCGTGGTGGGAGGGCCATGACGTCCAGCGCCGTCGCCGCGAGGCTGCGGAGGAAGCTGCCGCCGCTGCCGGCGGCGGTGGCGGTGCCGCTCAGGGCGACGCCAAGCATATGAACCGCAAGGGCAAGCCCCTCTGGACCGCCACCCGCATCGAAGTGGTGGAAAAGATCTGGGGCCCTGGCTTCTCCTCCCCCGGCGGGGATGAGTTCATTCCGGCCATCGTGAAGCCGCTGGGCCTGAACCCGGCCATGAGCGTGCTGGATATCGGTGCCGGTCTGGGCGGGGCGACGCGCGCCATGGCCAAGCAATATGGTACCTGGGTCACGGGACTGGAGGGCAACCCCGTCCTGGCCGAAGCCGGGATGTTCCGGTCACAGAAATCCGGCTTGGCGCGGCAATCGCCCATCCTGTCGACCGATCTGGAGAATTTCACCTGGGCCAAGCGGGTGGACGCCATCTTCTCCAAGGAGACTTTTTATACGATCCGCAACAAGGACAAGCTGATCGACAGTATCGAGGCCATTTTAAAGCCGCGTGGGCAGCTGCTGTTCACCGATTACGTGATCGACCCCGGCCACGCGCGCGGCCGCGACTTCGACGGCTGGATCCATGCCGAGCCGGTGGAACCCTCTCCCTGGACGGTGGAGCAATATGCGGCCGCCCTGGCGCAGCGGAACCTGGATATCCGCATTACCGAGGATAATACCGACACGCACCGCACCCTGATCCTCACCGCCATTCAGGAATTGGTGAAGCATCTGGAAACAGTTGCCATGGACCATGACACCAAATTGGCGGTCGTGGAGGAGGTGGAGATGTGGGCACGGCGTGTCGCCGCCCTATCATCGGGCCTGCGTTACTACCGATTCTATGCCCTGAAGCCCGCCGAACTGACCTGATCCGGGCCAAAAGGGCCGGTTTTTGCGGCGCGGGAGGGGGTTGCACGGGCTGATGCGCCTGTCCGGTTGACAGGGGGGCAACCCGCGACTATGTTCCGCGCCTCGCAAAGAACGCCTCCAGCGCCAGAGTGCTTATCATGAAGATCGTGAATTCGCTGAAGTCGATGAAGACCCGCCATAAGGCTTGCCGCGTCATCCGCCGCAAGGGCCGTGTCTACGTCATCAACAAGCTGAACCCGCGTTTCAAGGCCCGTCAGGGCTGAGCTTACGCTGATTTGGTTTGCGCCGGGATGTAACAGTCCCGGCGGGCAGGAACCGCGCCTTTCGGCGCGGTTTTCGCGTTTGAGGGTTCCGCATCTCCCCTGCGCTGTCGCATGGTGTGGGCACAGGCCCCAGCCGGTGATGAGCCATGCCCGTGATGCCCAACCCCGATCCCATCGCCCCGCCAAAGCGCACCGAACTGCTGCGCCGGCTGCGCGAGGCCGTGCCGGGCGGGGTGATCGCGGATGAGGCGTCGCTGCGCACCTATGACACCGACGCGCTGACCGCCTATCGCCAGATGCCGATGCTGGTCGTCCTGCCGCACAACACGGCGGAGGTGGCTTCCGTGCTGCGCCTCTGTCACGCGATGGGGGTGAAGGTGGTGCCGCGCGGCGCGGGCACCGGCCTGTCGGGCGGGGCGCTGCCGCTGGCCGACGGGGTGCTGCTGGTTCTGACGAAACTGTCGCGCATCCTGGAGATCGATTACGACAACCGCGCCGTCGTGGTGCAGCCGGGTGTGACCAATCTGGCCATCAGTCAGGCGGTGGGCGAACGTGGCTTCTATTATGCACCCGACCCGTCATCGCAGATCGCCTGTTCCATCGGCGGCAATGTGGCGGAAAATTCCGGCGGAGTGCATTGCCTTAAATATGGGGTGACCGCCAACAACCTGCTGGGCGTCGAATTCGTCACTATGGAAGGCGAAGTGCTGCGCCTGGGCGGTAAGCATCTCGATTCGGGGCATTACGACCTGCTGGGCGTTATCACCGGGTCGGAGGGACTGCTGGGTATTGTCACGGAGGTGACGGTACGCATCCTGCCCAAGCCGGCGGTTGCCCGCGCCCTGTTGGTCGGGTTCGACCGGACGGTGGATGCCGGCGACGCCGTGGCCGCCATCATCGCAGGCGGCATTATCCCTGCGGGCATGGAGATGATGGACCGCCCCGCCATCCATGCGGCGGAAGACTTCGTGAAGGCCGGATATCCCCGCGATGTCGAGGCGCTGCTGATCGTGGAGCTGGACGGGCCGGCGGCGGAGGTGGATGCCCTGATCACGCAGGTCGCGGAGATTACGACCGCGCACGGG
Organism: Niveispirillum sp. CC-CTL257; assembly: GCF_059489915.1. NCBI lineage: Bacteria > Pseudomonadati > Pseudomonadota > Alphaproteobacteria > Rhodospirillales > Azospirillaceae > Niveispirillum > Niveispirillum sp. CC-CTL257. The sequence goes on along the minus strand of NZ_JCAJXE010000001.1, from coordinate 309,980 downwards.
GGCCGCCCGCCACGGATTTCCAACAGCGAATCGGAGCGGCTGGCCTTCTGGGCGGGGCGTAAGTCCGCCTTTCCCGCCGTGGGCCGCATCAGTCCCGACTATATCTGTATGGATGGCACCATCCCGCGCAAGGCGCTGCCCCGGGTCCTGGCCCGCATGGCGGAGATGGAGGGGGAATTCGGCCTGCGCGTCGCCAATGTCTTCCATGCCGGCGACGGCAATCTGCACCCCCTGATCCTGTTCGATGCCAACAAGCCGGGGGAGCTGGAAAAGGTGGAGGCGTTCGGGGCCGCCATCCTGCGCCTGTGCGTGGCGGTGGGCGGGGTGCTGACCGGCGAACATGGGGTGGGGATTGAGAAACGCGACCTGATGCCGGATCAGTTCAGCGAGGACGACCTGGAACAGCAGACGCGCCTGAAATGCGCGTTTGATCCCAACGGTCTGATGAACCCCGGCAAGCTGTTCCCCACCCTGCATCGCTGCGCCGACAGCGGCTGGATGCGGGTGGAGGGCGGGCGGCAGCCCTTCGCGGACCTGCCCCGCTTCTGATCATTGACGCCCCACATCACCCCTGTTCTACTGCACCGCAATGCAGTGCGCGCAGGGCGGACATTCCCTGACGACGCCCGACAAGAATATGGCGGACGGGGTTCAGCATGGGTTTTGGAACGTGGCGTTACGCCATGATGGCGAGTGCCTTGGTGGTAGGTTTGGCCGGACCGGCCTGGGCGGCACCCAAGACGCTGGTCTATTGTGCCGAGGGCAGCCCGGAAAATTTCAACGCGGCGCTGAATACGTCCGGCACCACCTTTGACGCCACACGTCCCATCTATGACGGATTGGTGAAGTTTGAGCGCGGAACGACCAAGATCGTGCCGGCCCTGGCCGAGCGCTGGGACATCTCGCCCGACGGCCTGACCTACATTTTCCATCTGCGCCGCGGCGTGAAATGGCAATCCTTCAAGGATTACAAGCCGACGCGCGATTTCAACGCCGATGACGTGCTGTTCAGCCTGAACCGGCAATGGAAGGCCGACCACCCCTACCATTCCATTTCCGGCGGCGGTTATGCCTTCTTCAAAAGCATGGGGCTGGGTGACCTGCTGAAAAGCGTGGAGAAGCTGGACGACTACACTGTCCGCATCACGCTTTCCCGACCGGAGGCACCGTTCCTGGCCGATCTGGCCATGGATTTCGCCAATATCACGTCGGCCGAGTATGCCGATTTCCTGCTGAAGAAGGGTACGCCGGAACGGTATGACCAGGACCCGGTCGGCACCGGCCCCTTCCGCTTCGTCGTCTATCAGAAGGATGCCCAGGTCCGCTATCGGCGGTTTGAGGAGCATTGGGGCGGCAAGACGCCGCTGGACAATCTGGTCTTCGCCATCACGCCCGACGCCGCCGTGCGCTATGCCAAGCTGAAGACCGGGGAATGCCACCTGATCCCCTATCCCAATCCGCCCGACCTGCCGGCCATATCCAAGGACCCGACCCTGACCCTGATGGAGATGGAAGGGCTGAATGTCGGCTATCTGGCCTTCCAGACCCAGAAAAAGCCGTTTGATGACAAGCGGGTAAGACAGGCCATCAACATGGCTGTGGACCGCAAGGCGATCCTGGATCAGGTGTTTCAGGGCAGCGGCAGGCCCGCCAAGAACCCCATCCCGCCGGGCGTCTTCGGCTATCTGGCCGATAACAGGGACTATCCCTACGACCCCGCCAAGGCCAAGGCCCTGCTGGCGGAGGCGGGATACCCCAACGGGTTTGAGACCGACCTTTACGCCATGCCCGTCCAGCGCCCTTATAACCCCAATGCCCGTCGCATGGCGGAGATCGTTCAGGCCGATCTGGCCAAGATCGGCGTGAAAGTGAAGATCGTCAGCTTTGAATGGGGCGAGTACCGCAAGCGCATCCAGGATGGCGATCATCAGATGGCGCTGTACGGCTGGACCGGCGACAATGGCGACCCCGACAATTTCATGTACAACCTGTTGGGCTGTGCGGCGGCCAAGACCAGCGGCAGCAATATCGCGAAATGGTGCCACCAGCCCTATGAGGACTTGGTCCTGAAGGCCAAGCAGGTGCCCGATCAGGCCGCCCGCGCCAAACTCTATGAACAGGCGCAGCGCATCTTCGCCGACGAGGCCCCCTGGGTAACCATCGCCCATTCCGTAGTGTTCGAGCCGGTATCGAAGAAGGTGATCGGCTACAAGCAGAGCCCCTTCAACCGCCATCAGTTCGATGGAGTGGATATGGCGGAGTAAGGGTGCCCCATGCTGAAATTCATCGCGACCCGCATCGCCCTGCTGATCCCCACCTTTCTGGGCGTGACCTTGCTGGCCTTTTTCCTGATCCGGCTGGTTCCTGGCGACCCGATCGAGGTGCGGCTGGGAGAGCGGGGCATTGATCCGGCGCGGCTGGAGGAGATGCGAGCGCAGCTGGGCCTCAACAAGCCGCTGCTGGAACAATATGGCGACTATCTGGCAGGCGTGTTGACGGGCGATCTGGGCAAGTCGCTGATCACCCAGACGCCGGTTCTGCATGAATTTGCCGAACTGTTCCCCGCCACCATCGAACTGTCGCTCTGCGCCATCCTGTTCGCCCTGATCATCGGCTTGCCTGCAGGGGTACTGGCGGCGGTGAAGCGGGGCGGGCCGCTGGATCATGGGGTGATGGCGGCCAGCCTGACCGGCTATTCCATGCCCATCTTCTGGTGGGGGCTGCTGCTGATCCTGCTTTTCTCCGTCATCCTGGGCTGGACGCCGGTCAGCGGGCGTTTGTCAGCGGCCTATTATGTGGAGCCGGTGACGGGGTTCCTGCTGATCGATGCCTGGATGTCGGAGGAGCAAGGGGCGTTTCTGGATGCCCTGCATCATCTTGTACTGCCCTCCATCGTGCTGGGCACCATCCCGTTGGCCGTCATCGCGCGCATGACGCGGTCATCAATGCTGGAGGTGCTGGGCGAGGATTATATCCGCACGGCACGCGCCAAGGGGCTGGGCCTTTTCCGCATCGTGGGCCTGCATGCCCTGCGCAACGCCATGATCCCCGTGGTCACCGTCATCGGGCTGCAGGTGGGCACCTTGCTGGCCGGTGCCATCCTGACCGAAACCATCTTCGCTTGGCCCGGCATCGGCAAATGGCTGATTGAAAGCATCAACCGCCGCGATTACCCGGCCCTGCAGGGCGGGGTGCTGCTGGTCGCCTGTGTGGTGATGCTGGTCAATCTGGCGGTCGATCTGCTCTACGGCCTGCTCAACCCCCGCATCCGGCACGCGAAATGACCGATCTTGTCCTGAAAGCGCCCCCTGGTCCATGGACCGAATTCTGGGGCCATTTCCGCCGCAACCGGGGGGCCGTGCTGGGGCTGGCCATCGTGCTGTCACTGTCCTTCGTGGCCATCTTCGCCGATTTCGTCGCCCCCTATGATCCCGCCGAGCAGTTCCGCGAGTTCGTCCTGCTGCCGCCGGCCTGGGTCGATGGCGGGAACTGGGCCTTTCCGCTGGGCACCGATGATATCGGGCGTGACATGCTGTCCCGCCTGATCCATGGCGCGCGGCTATCGCTGTTCATCGGGTTGCTGGTGGTGACCCTGTCGCTAGCGGTCGGCGTCGCACTGGGGCTGCTGGCCGGGTTCTATGGTGGGGCGTCGGACACGCTGATCGCGCGCTTCATGGATATTCTGCTGGCCCTGCCCTCCTTGCTGCTGGCAATTGTCGTGGCCGCCATCCTGGGGCCGGGGCTGGTGAATGCGGCCATCGCGGTATCGGTGGTGATCGTCCCGCACTATGCCCGCCTGACCCGCGCGTCCGTTATGGCGGAGCGCGGGCGGGAATATGTGACGGCGGCGCGGCTGGCGGGTGCCAGTGACACGCGCCTGATGCTGGTCACCATCCTGCCGAACTGCGCCGCCCCGCTGATCGTGCAGGCCACCCTGGGCTTTTCCACGGCCATCCTGGATGCGGCGGCCCTGGGCTTCCTGGGTCTGGGCGCACAGCCACCGACGCCGGAATGGGGAACGATGCTGTCATCATCGCTGCAATTCCTGCAACGCGCCTGGTGGGTGGTGACCTTTCCGGGCCTTTCCATCCTGATCACGGTTCTGGCCTTCAACCTGATGGGCGACGGGTTGCGCGATGCGCTGGACCCCAAGCTGAAGCGCTGAGGGGACGGATATGCCGCTTCTCGACATCAAGGACCTGTCCGTCACATTCGCCACCGCACGCGGCCCCTTCCGCGCCGTGGACGGTATCGACCTGTCCGTGGAGCCGGGCGAGGTGCTGGGCATTGTGGGGGAAAGCGGGTCGGGCAAGTCCGTCACCTCCCTGGCCGTGCTGGGCCTGCTGGCCGACAATGCCAGCGTGTCGGCGGGTCGCATGCAGTTTGACGGCCAGGACCTGCTGACCCTGTCGCCCAAGGCCCGCCGTCGCCTGAATGGTGGACAGGTGGCCATGATCTTCCAGGAACCGATGAGCAGCCTGAACCCCTGCTTCACCGTCGGCTTCCAGATCGGGGAGACATTGGCCCAGCATGAGGGCCTGTCGGGCAAGGCGCTGCGCCATCGCTGCATCGCGCTGCTGGAACAGGTGGGCATTCCCGCCCCGGAAACGCGCCTGTCGGCCTTTCCGCATCAATTATCGGGCGGGATGAGCCAGCGGGTGATGATCGCCATGGCCATTGCCTGCAATCCGCGCCTGCTGATCGCGGACGAACCGACCACGGCCCTGGACGTCACCATCCAGCGGCAGATCCTGGACCTGCTGCGCGACCTGCAACGGGAACGCGGCATGGCGATGATCCTGATCACCCATGACATGGGCGTCGTGGCCGAAAGCGCCCATCGGGTACAGGTGATGTATGCGGGCCAGGTGGTGGAAAACCGCCCCGCCGACAGCCTGTTCACCAGCCCGCGCCACCCCTACACGGCGGCCCTGCTGGACGCGCTGCCCGAACGGGCCGTGGGACGGCGACGTCTGCCCACCATTGCCGGCACCGTGCCGGGCATCAGCGACCGGCCCACGGGCTGTCTGTTCCAGCCGCGTTGCGGGCTGGCCGATGAACGCTGCGGTACACGTCCGCCCTTGTTAACCGATGGCGATGGCTGGACGCGGTGTGTGCGGGTTGAAGGAAATGCGGCATGACCATCATCCTGGAAGCCCGCAACCTGAAGCGCCATTACCGCGTCAAGCGCAGCCTGTTCCGTCCGCCCGCCACCGTGAAGGCCGTGGACGGCGCCAGCTTCACCGTCAGCGCGGGCAAGACCCTGGCCGTGGTGGGCGAAAGCGGTTGTGGCAAATCCACCCTTGCCCGCCTTCTGACACGGATCGAAGCGCCGACCGAGGGTAGCCTGCATTTCGACGGGCGCGACATCACCCACGCCCCGAAGGCCGATGAAAAGGCCCTGCGCCGGGCGGTGCAGATGGTGTTCCAGAACCCCTATGGCTCGCTGAACCCACGGCAGAAGGTAGCGGATATTCTGGCCGAACCGCTGCTGATCAACACCGATATCCCCAAGGCAGAGCGGCGGGACCGCGCCATTGCCATGATGGAAAAAGTCGGCCTGCGTCCCGATCAGGCCGACCGCTATCCGCATATGTTCAGCGGCGGGCAGCGGCAGCGCATCGCCATCGCCCGCGCCCTGATGCTGGACCCGCGTGTGGTGGTGGCGGATGAACCGGTATCGGCGCTGGACATCTCCATCCAGGCGCAGGTGTTGAACCTGATGATGGATTTGCAGGATGAATTCGGCCTCGCCTATGTCTTCATCAGCCATGATCTGTCGGTCGTCCGCCATATCGCGGATGAGGTGATGGTGATGTATCTGGGACGGCCCGTCGAACAGGGGCCGAAGGACGCGATCTTTGCCGATCCGCGCCATCCCTATACGCGCGCCCTGCTGGCCGCCATGCCGCGTGTCCATCGCGGTGGCGCCCCCGATGTACCGCCCCTGTCGGGTGAGTTGCCCAGCCCCATGGACCCGCCCCCCGGCTGCGCCTTCCATAAACGCTGCCCGCTGACCCAGCCCCGCTGCGCCCAGGAGACACCGGAACCGCGCGTTGCCGACGGGCGGATGGTGGCTTGTCATCTGGTGCCCTGAATCCACCGGTCAAATTTGACCGGTGGCACGGCGGCGACCGCCGCCGCGCGGCCCATGCCGCGTAGCCATGGGCGCGGATGCGCCCGCCCCGGCGACTGAGGGCGCATGATTCTCTCCTGACAGATCCGCCTCATTGTGATATCAAAATTATATCACTTTGAAGCTGGGAGGGTGGAATGCAGGAGAACCAACAGGTTGGGGATCGCCCCATCACGGTGTCGTCGGGCCTGGGCATGCTGCTGTTCAGTCTGGCGTTGGTCCTGGTCTCGCCAGTGATGATGATTATCGGGCTTAAGAGCGGGACCGGACCGGTGTCGCTGTTCTGGCTGGTGCCGACAGTGGCAGGGATTATCCTGATGTGCGGCCTGTTCATCGTGCAGCCCAATCAGGCCGTGGCCCTGACCCTGTTCGGGGATTATCGGGGGACGGTTGGCACGCCCGGCCTGCGCTGGGTCAATCCGTTCTTCGCCAAGCATCGCGTCTCCCTACGCGTCCGCAATTTTGAGACGGGCACCTTGAAGGTGAACGACGCCGATGGCAGCCCCATCGAGATCGGTTCCATCGTCGTCTGGCAGGTGACGGATACGGCGGAGGCCCTGTTCAATGTTGAGGATTACAAGGGTTATGTCTCAATCCAGGCCGAATCGGCCCTGCGCCTGATCGCCACCTCATACCCCTATGATGATCATGGCGGCGGCACCCTGTCGCTGCGCGGCCATGGGGAGGAAGTGTCCGACCATCTGCAACGCGCCATCCAGGAACGGCTGGCCCAGGCCGGCATCAAGGTGGTGGAGGCGCGGATCAGTCACCTCGCCTATGCGCCGGAAATCGCCAGCGCCATGTTGCAGCGCCAACAGGCCAGTGCCATCGTCGCTGCCCGCGCCAAGATCGTGGAAGGGGCCGTGGGCATGGTGGAAATGGCGCTGGATCAGCTGGCCGCCCGGTCGGTTGTGCATCTGGACGATGAACGCAAGGCGCACATGGTGTCGAACCTGCTGGTCGTGCTGTGCGGCGACCGCGCGACGCAGCCGGTGGTGAATACCGGGTCGTTGTATTGATAGAGGGCCGGTCTTGGCGGAGAAGAAGGCATATCCCCTGCGCATCGGCGCGGACGTGCTGGAGGCCATGCAGCGCTGGGCCGACGACGATCTGCGCAGCCTGAACGCCCAGATCGAATATGTGCTGCGGGCCCAGCTGCGTCAGGCGGGCCGGTTGAGGCCGCCAGCCCCGACCCCGGCAGTGGAGGAGAAAGAGTAGCGGGCGGCGGGGATTACGCTGCCGCCACGATCTCTCCCACCGCCGGCAGGTTCAGCATGTCCAGCGTCACCCCCTCCCGCGCCGCGAAGGCACCGGGGAAGCGCTGGGCGGCCTCCCGCTCGATGGCGGCCATGGCCGCATCATCATGGTCGGGATCATGGTGGAACAGGCACAGGCGCTTGGCCCCCGCCGCCTCCATCAGCTTCACGCCCTCATTCCAGGTCGAATGGCCCCAGCCGACGCGCGTGGCATACTCCGCCTCGGTATAGGTCGTGTCATAGACGACGACGTCGGCACCATCGATCAGGCGCAGGATATTCTGGTCCAACTGGCCCGGCACATGTTCGGTGTCGGTGACATAACAGAAGGACTTGCCCGCATATTCAATGCGATAACCGACGGCACCGCCGGGATGGTTCAACTCACCCGTCTTCACCACCAGACCCGGAGCCAGGTCCAGCTGATCACCGGCATGCAGGTTCTGAAAGCCGATCTTGGCCCGCATGGTGGTCAGCGGCACAGGAAACAGCGGCTTTTCCATGCAGGTGGTCAACACCTCCCCGATACAGGAGCAGCCGGACAGATCACGGGCGAAGATATCCAGGCTGAAATCCGGGCAATAGCCGGGTTCGAAGAAGGGGAAGCCATTGATATGGTCCCAATGCGCGTGGCTGAGCAGCAGGGTGGCGTTGCGGATATTGTCACGCAGGAAATGCTTGCCCATCGGGCGCAGACCCGTGCCGGCATCCAGCACCAGCGTGCGGCCACCCACGGTCACCTCGATGCAGCTGGTATTGCCGCCATAGGTCAGATGCGAGGCGAAGGCACAGGGGAAGGTCCCGCGCACGCCCCAGAACTTAACCTTGAACTCCATGACACGCCCCTGAGGCCAGGCATAGCCCGGCCGATTGCCCCCGGTTATTGACGGACACATTCCGCCAGACGCCCCGAAGGTTCCACAAAAATAAATGCGACCGTACCGATGTTCCTGTGACGAGGCACACAGGTGCAGTCACGATTCTGTCATGGCCGATGTGCGGGCGGGGGCCTGTGAAACCGCACCGATGACATTACGGGGGTGCAGGCCTTCGCCCACCGCAAGAACCGGGTCGCGGGGACAGGGAGCGGCTGGCACCTTCCCCGCATCCTAACCTAATCGCCCACCCGATGGAGTGCCCCCCCATGTCCTATATCGTCAGCGGCCTGCAATCTGCCCCCTTCGCCCCCCTGTTCGGCCTGGATGATCAGGCGCTGGCCGAACGCGGCATCCGGCGCATGACGGCACCGCAAGACGGGCTGTACCCGTGCCGCGTCACCCTGGCCGATGTGCCGGCGGGCACCGATGTGCTGCTGCTGTCCTATCAGCATCAACCGGCCCACTCGCCCTATCGCGCCGAAGGGCCGATCTTCGTGACCGAGGGTCATGCCGACACGGCGGTGACACGGGATGAGGTGCCGCTGATGATGGCCAAGCGTATCCTGTCCGTCCGCGCCTATGATGCGGATGACATGATCGTCGATGCCGATGTCGTGGATGGAAAGGAAGCCGACGCCCTGTTCCGGCAATATCTGGCTCGGCCGGAGGTCGCGTACCTGCATGTGCATCTGGCCCGGCGCGGATGCTACGCGGGTCGGGTGGATCGCACCTGACCCTACCCTGTCCTGCGGTCCTTCTCCGCCGCCCGTTCGATGGTGCGGGCAACGGGGAAGCGGATATGGACGCTGGTGCCCTTGCCCGGTGCCGTCTGAATGACCAGCGTCCCGTCATGCAGGCGCACCAGGGCATTGACCAGCGACAGGCCCAGGCCTGACCCGCCATGGCCCTTGGCCAACCCGCCTTCCAGCTGCGTAAAGGGTTCCAGGGCCTTGGAGACCATGGACGGGTCCATGCCGATGCCGGTGTCCGACACGGTCAGGCACAGGCGGCGGTCGGGTTCGAAACTGGCCGACAGTTTCACCTTGCCGCCCGCCGGCGTGAACTTGACGGCATTGCCGACCAGATTGATCAGAATCTGGCGGATGGCGCGTTCATCGGCCTGCAGGGCTGGCAGGTCGGTGGACGCCTCCATCAGCAAGCCCAGGCTGCCGCTTTCGGCCAAAGGCTGCATCAGCCGGTACACGCCGCGCAGGATGCGGGCCAGATCCAGCGGCTGTTCATTCAGCTGGAACTTGCCCGCCTCCAGCCTTGAGAAATCCAGCACATCATTGACCAGCGCCAGCAGATGCTTGCCACCATCATGGATGTCGCGGGCATGCTCGACATAATGCTCGTCGATGGGGCCATAGGCCTGATCGGCGATCAGCTGTGAAAAGCCGATGACGGCATTTAAGGGCGTGCGCAGCTCATGGCTCATCGTCGCCAGGAACTGCGACTTGGCGAGGTTGGAATTCTCCGCCTCCACCTTGGCCTTGCCCAGCTCCTCCAGCAGCAGGGAATGGCGCTGGATTTCCGACGTCACCCGGTCGATGACGCGGTTATACTGGGCGGCGATCAGTTCCACATCCGATTGCGGTTCCACATGCACGGGCCGGTCGAATTTGCCTTCCTGGCGATGGCGCTCCATTTCGGCGGCCAGATCCAGCATGGGGGACGTCGCCCCATGCTCGGCCACGTTCAGGCCCAGCCGTTCCGCCTCCACATCGATGCGCAGCGGAAAAATCCGGTTGATGATCCACAACAGGACAAAGCCGCTGCCGAAGGTGAAGGCACCACAGGCGGCAACGCCCGTCAACTGTACCCCCAGCTGCTGCCAGCGCGACAGGCCCGTGCCAAACAGCGCGACATCGCCGAACAGGGCCACGCACAGGGTGCCCCAGATACCGGCGAACAGATGCACCGGCACGGCACCAACGGCATCGTCGATCTTCAACCGGTCCATCAACACGCCACCGGCAATGACGATAACCCCGGCAACGGCCCCAATCATCGCCGCCGATCCCGTGCTGACCACCAGGGCGCAGGCCGTGATACCCACCAGACCGCCCAGGATGCCGTTGAGGAAATGTTCCACACGCGGCTTCGGTTCCATCAGCACAGATAGAAAGTGCCCGGACAGACCGCCGGCACAGCCCGCGACCACGGTGTTCAGCAAAACCCCCGGCGCCTTGTCCAGATCGCCCAGCACCGAACCGCCATTGAAACCCAGCCAGCCGAACCACAGGACCAGCACGCCCGAAGCCGCCATGGTCAGGTTGTTGCTGCCCAGCGCGCGCACACCGGGATCAAACCGCCCCGTGCGCGGCCCGATGACCAGCACCGCCGCCAGCGACAGCCAGCCACCCACCGAATGCACCACGGTGGAACCGGCGAAATCGATGAAGCCCATGGCCGACAGCCAGCCCTGGCTCTGCGGTCCCGCCATGCTGCCCCAGGCCCAATGGCCGAAAACCGGATAGATCAGGGCCGACAGCAAGGCCGAAACGACGATATAGCTGCCATAGCCCATGCGTTCGGCCACCGCCCCCGACACAATGGTGGTGGCCGTTCCGCAGAACATGATCTGGAACAGGATGAAGACCAGGGGCGTCGCAGCATCCAGATGGTCGGGCATGAAACCGCCCGTGCCGACGATGCCCAGCCAGCTCGGCCCGAACATGACGGCATAGCCGAACAGCCAAAACAGGAAACCGGCGATGCAGAAATCCATCACGTTCTTGATGGCGACATTGATGGAATTCTTGGCCCGAACGAATCCGACCTCCAGCAGGCAGAATCCCAGCTGCATCGCGAAGACCAAGGCCGTCGCGGTCAGGACCCATAGATGAACGACCGGATCACTCGTCATCCACATCCCCACCGGCACCTTCCCCCCTCCCGTCGGGGGTGGGCCGGAAATATTGGTAAAGCTTGTTGCGTGACACCGCTAACATCCATGCCAACACGGATCATGCTGCATTGCAATCGAACTTTCATGGCGATTATGCGGGGGCGCTGGTGAACAATTGCATGCCGGGGCTGGGATATTGATCGCCGATGCCCCATGTTAGGCAGACGAGATTTCCGCCAACCCATGGATAAGAAACGATGAAATATCTGCATACCATGGTCCGTGTGACCGACCTGGAGCAGTCGCTGGATTTCTACTGCAACAAGCTGGGCCTGAAGGAACTGCGCCGCATGGAAAACCAGGCGGGCCGCTTTACCCTGGTCTTCCTGGCTGCCGACGAAACGCCGGATGCGCAGGTCGAACTGACTTATAACTGGGACCCGGAGGTCTATACGGGTGGGCGCAATTTCGGCCATCTGGCGTTTGAAGTGGATGACATCTATGCCACCTGCCAGTCGCTGCTGGACAAGGGCGTCACCATCAACCGCCCGCCGCGCGATGGTCGCATGGCCTTCGTTCGCTCGCCCGACAATATCTCGATTGAGCTGTTGCAGAAGGGCGGCTCCCTGCCCCCGGCGGAACCGTGGACCAGCATGCCAAACACGGGCGTGTGGTAAGGACCAAGGGGCGGGCCGGCGGGTCCGCCCCTTTTTACACCATCGCCACCGTCACGGCTGCACGGTCAACCGCTCGACGATCCACGGCGATGGTGACATTATGGCCCAGCAGAGACAAAAAGCGGAGCAAGCGGTCGGTTGAAAAGCCGCTGATCCGTCCCCGCAACAAGGCTGAAACCTTGGCCTGATCCGTGCCAAGCAGGCTGGCGGCATCTTTTTGTGTCAGGCCCCGTGCCCGCAGGATATCTGCCACCGCATGGCACAGATTGGCCTTCATCATATCCTGGTCAGGATTTGGCAATCCAAGGTCCGCGAAAATGTTCGCGCCGCCGGGGGTGATGTCCGCCATCGTCATGGTGCCCTCATACTCTGCTTATGGCGCTCTTCGGCCAGCGCCAAACGGGAACGGATGAGATCGACGTCATGCTTGGGCGTTTCCGCCCCACGCTTCGACTTCTTCTGAAAGGCGTGAAGGACATAGATGGCGGTGGCAAAACGCACTGTGTAGACCGCGCGGAACGTATCGCCATCATGGTCCTCCACGATCTCCAGAACGCCAGCACCGCCAAAGCCTTTCAATGGCTTAACGCCATGAGCACTACCGCCCTTTTGTGCGTTTAAGAGAGCAGAACCCATATCGCGCTTCACCGGATCGGGGAATGCCCGCAGGTCGCGTAACGACGATGCGATCCAGACAAGGGGCTTTAAACCATCGTCACTCATGACACCCAGAATATGCCAATTCTGGCATATTGAAAAGGACTCACACCGCCATATTGTCCAGCAGCCGCACCCCGCCCAGCCGGGCGGTGCAAATCAGGCGGCCGGGGGCGGGTGCCGTCAGGGGTTCCAGGGTCAGGGCATCGACCAGGGCCAGGTAGTCAACAGCGGTGAAGCCGGCATCCAGCAGTGCCTGTGTGCCCACAGCCAGGACCGCCTCCACCGCCTCCCCGGCGTGCAGCCGATCAATCACACTGCGCATCACACGGTTCAGCTGCCCCGCCACCTGCCGCTGTTCCGGCGACAGGTAGGCATTACGCGATGACAGGGCGAGGCCGTCCGCTTCGCGCACCGTCGGCACGCCCTCGATCTGCACCGGGATATCAAGGTCGCGGGTCAGCTGGCGGATGGTGCAGAGCTGCTGGTAATCCTTTTCCCCGAAACAGGCGACATCGGCCCCGGCCTGCAACAGCAGCTTGGTCACCACCGTCGCCACGCCCTGGAAATGGCCAGGGCGGAAGGCCCCTTCCCAACGGCTGGTGACGGGGCCGACATCGATGCTGGTGCTAAAACCCGCCGGATACATCACATCCACTGTGGGCGCGAACAGCAGGTCGCAGCCGGCACTGGCCAGCTTGGCGGCGTCGCCGGCCTCATCACGCGGATAGCGGCTGAAATCCTCGTTCGGGCCGAACTGGGTGGGGTTCACGAACACGGTGGCAATCACCCGGTCCGCCAGTTCGCGCCCACGCCGTACCAGCGTCAGGTGCCCGTCATGCAGGGCGCCCATCGTGGGGACCAAGGCCGTGCGCAGCCCCGCCTGCCTCCACGCGGACACCTGGGCACGCAGATCGGCGACGGTGCGAACGATGGGGAGGCTCATGGCGGCGGCTCAAGGTCTGTTTCGCGGGTGCGGCATAGGGAGGTATGCCGTCGCCCGTCCCGCGACAAGCGCTAATGCGCCATATAGGCCTTGATCTTGCGCAGCACCCAGCCCAGCACGGGCAGCTTTTCATAAAACTGCTCGGCGGCATCCCAATGGTCGATATGGCTGGTCACCTGTCCCGCCAGATCGAACCGCACCTCCGACATGCCCTCGATGGTGCTGGGGCGCGGCTGTCCCTTGCGGCGGAAGACAAAGCCCCAGCGCAGGTAGGCCGTCTGTTCCGACACGGCATGGTCGCGCACAATGAAACGCGGCTGTTCCAGCACATCGAACATGGCGGTGAACACGACCTTCATCCGGTCGCGCGACCGGAAATCATTGAACGGGTCCTTGAAATGCACATCGGGCACGGCCAGCCGATCCAGCCGCGCCAGTGTTTCAGGCCGCAGTTCCTGATAAAAGCGGATATAGGCGGCCAGCGCCTGATCCACCGGAACCTGTCCATTCACCGATCCCATGCGCACCCTGATCCAAGCCGTTTCCAGAATGTCCCTTCCCGGCGCTTATTTTGGCACGGTTCCACGGACCATCATGAAATACAGCGCATCGGGAAAACGGCGCAACAGCAGAAGCGGCCACGTAAAGCGACGCGGGAACGTTATCTGGAACCCGTTGCCTTTAAGACCCGCCACCAGCCGCGCCGCCGCCCGCTCCACCGGCATCAGGAAGGGCATGGAGAAATCATTCTTGTCGGTCAGAGGTGTCTTGATGAAGCCGGGGCAGACCAGTTGCACCTTGATCCCGTAGCGCTCCACATCCAGCTTCAGGCTCTCGGTCATATTGTTCAGCGCCGCCTTGGACGCACCATAGGCCAGCGACCGGGGTAGGCCGCGATATCCGGCCACGCTGGACACAATCGCCACCTGCCCCCGCCCTCGGTCGATCATGCCGGGCAGGATGGCGGCCAGACAATTGACCGTGCCAATCAGGTTGACATCAATGGTGCGGGCAAAGGTGGCGGGGTCCAGGTCCTTGGCCGCATCCGGTTGATAGGTCCCGGCATTCAGCACGGCCAGCGCGATGGGGCCATGCGGTGCCAGCGCGGCCTTCACCCCGTCGGCATCGGTGATGTCCAGCGGCACCGGAATAATCCGCCCCGGCCCCACCGCCCGCGCCGCCAGGGCCTGCAAAGGCTCCGCCCGCCGCGCACTGGCCAGCACGGTCCAGCCTTCCGCCGCCAGGGCCAGCGCCACATGTTCGCCAATGCCGGAAGAGGCACCGGTGACCCAGGCAAAACCATCGGCGGGCGTGGGCGTGTGCAGATTGCTCATGATCTCTCCGTTCCCGTGGCGGGATAGGCCGACAGCAGTCCCGCAATGAACCGCCCGGCCTGATCCCGGATGGCATCGCGTTTGGCCGGCTCCATGCCGTCCAGGCCCTTATAGACCAGCCCCATGCGGGGATTGCCGCGCAGCTTGCCCTCATTCTCCATCAGGAAGTTCCAATAAAGCGCGTTGAAGGGGCAGGCGGTGGGGCCGGTGGTTTCCTTCACGTCGTAGCGGCATCGGGTGCAGTAGTCCGACATGCGCTGAATATATTTGCCGCTGGCGGCATAGGGTTTGCTGCCCAGATAGCCGCCATCGGCGTGCATCACCATGCCATGCACATTGGGCAGCTCCACCCAATCATAGGCATCGGCATAGACGGCCAGATACCATTCCTCAATCTGTGCCGGTTCCACGCCCAGCAGCAGGGCGAAATTGCCCGTCACCATCAGGCGCTGGATATGGTGGGCGTAAGCCAAGCGTTCGGTCTGTCCGATGACCTGCGCCATACAGTTCATGTCGGTGCGCCCGGTCCAATAGAAATCGGGTAACGGACGATGGGCGTTGAGCGCATTGGTGTCGGCGTAGGCCGGCATTTTCAGCCAGTAAATGCCACGCACATATTCGCGCCAGCCCAGGATCTGGCGGATAAACCCCTCCACCGCGTTCAAGGGCGCGTGGCCCTGTCGCCAAGCCTGTTCCGCCGCGATCACCACCCGGCGGGGATCCAGAAGACCGGCATTGATGTAGGGCGACAGGATGGAATGGAACAGCGTCTCTTGGCCCCCCGCCATCGCATCCTGATAATCGCCAAACAGGGGCAGGCAATGGCGGATGAAATGGTCCAGCGCCCGTTCCGCCCCCGCCGCCGTGACGGCATAGAAGAACTCATCCAGCTTTCCGAAATGCCCCGCAAACCGGTCGGCCACCAGGGCTAGGACCTCCGTCGTGATGGCGTCCGGTTCCTCCCGGTAAGGCGGCGGGATTTTCAGGCCCTTGGGCAGGAACTTGCGGTTTTCCGAATCGAAATTCCACTGCCCGCCTTCGGGCTGCCCATCCGGGGTCAGCAGGATTTTGTAATCCCGCCGCATCTCCCGGTAAAAAAACTCCATGCGCAATTGCTTGCGCCCATCGGCCCAGGACCGGAACCGCGCGATGGAGCAGAAGAAACGGTCATCCTCCTTCACCTCCACCGGAACGGCAAAATCCTGCTGCCACTGCCGTATCTGTTTCCACACGCGCCATTCACCGGGAAAGGTGACGATGGCGCGTGCGGCCCCGTGCCGGGCAATGGCGCGGGACAGTTCCCCACCTAGGGTGCCGCTATTGTCGGGATCATCCAGGCGGATGTAATCGACACGGAAGCCATCCGCCCGCAATTCCTCGGCAAAGTGGCGCATGGCGCTGAACAGAAAGGCGATTTTCTGCGGGTGGTGGGGGACATAGGTTGCCTCCGCCATCACCTCGGCCAGCAGGACCACATCCTGGTCCTTATCCAACCCGCGCAAGGACGCCAGATTGCGCGACAATTGATCGCCCAGAACCAGACGGACAGCACCACTCATGGTGCGGCGGCCGATTGCGGGGCGGGCTGCGGCGGCACGGGTACGTTGTCCAGGATGTAGGTGATTTTCTGCCCCTTCGCCTCAAACGCCAGCCCCACCCATTGGCCGGTTTCGTCGTACCAAAGGTCGATCTGGTTGGTCTTGCCGGGCGGGTTGGTCAGGATGTTGATCGTGTGGTGACGGGCCTGCATTGGGCCGAACTGGGTATTCAGCGTCTCCGGCCGCCGATCGTCCATACGCACATCCATGATCAGGCCGCGTTGGGTGTCCAGCAGCTGCGTGGCGCTGGTGATTGCGTTGTTCCAGTAACTGGTGGGGATGATGTCGGCGGGCGCGACATAGGACCCACCGCTGCCTTCCACCATCAGCCCGTCTGGCCCTGCCTTGGCACGCAGCCAATAATCATCGCCATCATCATCGGTACGGGTTTCGATCTCGATCAGCCGCCCCGCCTCCCAAACCTCCCGGTTGCGGTGGCGGTAGCGATAGGCGGTGACAAAGGCCAAGGTCACCTCCAGGCTGATCTCCTTTTCCATGATCAGCCGGTCACCGTCGCGCGTGAAGCGCAGGCGGTGATAGCCCATGGGGCTGTCATTCTTGCGGAACACCGAAAAGGAGATGACGTCCGTTTCTGGCAGGATGAAGCCCGCCGAGCGGCGCGGCAGGACCAAACCAAGGCCCAGCGCCAGCGGGGCGGAAAGGATCAGGTGGCGGCGATGCATATTCGTCTCCTATCCCTTGGTGCGTAAGGCTCCACGTCCGCCATCAACGGCGAGAACCTGTCCTGTGATCCATCCGGCATCAGGCGACAGCAGAAAATCCGCCATGGCGGCCAGGTCATCAGCCTCCCCCAGCCTTGCCAAGGGATGCATCGCGGCGATCCCCTGCGCCAGCTGCTCGGATGACAGCAACGGCGCCGCCAGCGGCGTGCGGGTCAGGGATGGGGCAATGACATTCACCCGCACATGCGGTGCCCATTCCGCCGCCATGGCCCGGCCCAGACCCGCCACCGCCCCCTTGGCCGCCGCAATCACGGCATGGTTGGGGAACCCCTGTTCGACCGCGACGGTGGAAAACAGCACCACCGAGCCCTTCGCCGCCTTCAACCCCTTTTCCGCCGCGCGCAGGGCGGTGGCAGCGCCCAGCAGGTTCAGGTTGAAAGCCGTCAGGAAATCAGCATTGCGGGTGGCCTTCAAGGGCTTGATCACGATGGACCCGACGCAATAGGCAAGGCCCGCAATCCCCTCCCCCCGGTCACCCAGCGCCACCGCATCGGCCAGTGCATCCTCCGCCGTCACATCGGCGACGGCATGGCTGGCACCCAATGTCTGGGCCAGATCCTCCACCCGCACCGCATCGCGCGCCACCAGATGCAGGGCATGGCCCTTGGCCGCCAGCCGTCGTGCCAGGGCCTGACCGGTGCCGCCGGTTGCACCAATGATGATGAAGGGGGGTGCCATGGGTCGCTTCCATTCCGTCCTCGTTGCGAAGGGGAAGCTAGATCGCAGCGCGCCGTCGCCAAGGGGTCGGGAACCTTCCGCCCCCTTTGGCTGTTCTATCGCCGAAGACCACCCGTCAGGGATGGTCAAGCGATGCAAATGGATGGACAGAGATCATGCGGATGAACCTTCTGCGCCACGGCACCCTGGCGGCCTTGTTGCTGGCCGCGCCCCTGGCACTGACGGCCTGCGACAAGCAGGGTCCCGCAGAACGGGCGGGCGAGAAGATCGACGACGCCACCGAAAAGGCCGCGGACAAGCTGGAAGATGCCCGCGACAAGGCCGGGGAGGCCGTGGACGACCTGCGCGACAAGGCGGACGCCGCCGTGGATCGGGCCAAGGAAGACAACAGGTAACGCCGGGTCAGAAGCTCACATACCCCATCGCCCACAGCCACCCGATGGCCAGGGCGATGGAGGTAAGGGTCATGGGCACGCCGCATTTCGCATGGTCGGCAAGGCCCAGCGTCACGCCGCTGGCCGCCGCCCGTTCCACCACGATCAGGTTGGCAAGGCTGCCCAGCAGCAGCAGATTGCCCGACAGGGTGGACAGGACCGCCAGCGCATAAAGCGCGCCTTCCGGCGGGCTGGGCCAGACCTGCATCAGCAGCAGCACGGCCGGAACATTGCCAATCGTGTTGCTGGCCGCCAGTGACAGGGGGGCCAGCACCGACAGCCGATCCAGCGCCCAGCCGCTGTTGGCCAGTGCCGCCACCATCTCCCCCGGCAGGCCGGTGCGGGCCAGAGCCGCCGTCACCACGAACAGGGCTGCGAACAGCACCAGCAGGTGCCAATCGACCAGGCCCAGCATGCGCCGGCTGGCAAACCGCCGGCTGACCAGCATGGAAGCCGCCACGGCCAACACCCCTTCCTCCTGCGGCAAGGGTGTCGCGAAGAAAATCAGCAGCAGCAGCGTGGCCAGCAGCGCCTTCTTCAGGTGCCAGAGGTCCAGATCGGGCGGGGCCAGCGGTAGGGGTGTGGCATCGGCCATTTCCAGTCGCCCACGCCAGACAAACGCCACCGTGGCGAACACACAGCCCATACCCAGCAGCGCCGGCACCGCACAGGCCGCCAGGAACGGCCAGAAATCCAGATGGCCCAGTTGCCCGATCAGGATGTTCTGCGGATTGCCAATGATGGTGGCCGCCGACCCGGCATTGGCCGCCCCCGCCAGCGCGATCAGATAAGGCCGCGCATCCAGCCCCCGCGCCAGTAACCCGGCGCAGAGCAGCGGCGTCATGGCAAAGACCACGACATCATTGGCCAGCACCGCCGACAACCCGCCGCCCACCGCCACCACAAGCGCCAGCAAGGCCAGGGGGCTGTACGCCGCCTGCGCCAGCCGGACCGCGCACCAGCCATAAAACCCCGCCAGTTCGAACTGCGCCGACAGGATCATCAAACCCAGCAGGATGAACAGGGTCGGGTAATCAATGGCCGCCGCCAACGCATCGCCCGGCATGGCTCCGGCCAGCGCCAGCACCACCGCCCCCAGCAGGGCGATGCCCGTCCGGTCGATCTGCAAACCCGGAAAGCGGCCCACCGCCATCCCCAGATAGACCAGCACGAAAATGGTGAGGATCAGGATGGTCATAGGTGCCGGCGGACAAGAGGGAACAGGTTCTTCCTGGCGTACATCGCGGCAGGCGCTGGTTCCATGGGAATTTCGGGTGAAGATAATAGTTAGGTAATCTCCAAACTATTCCCTTGCCACCACACCCCACCCCTGATACTTAGGCATATGCCTAACATTCAAACCGACCCTAACGCTCTTGACCGCATGTTCCACGCCCTGGCCGATCCGTCGCGTCGGGCCGTGCTGGAACGGCTGGCCGAGGGGCCGGCCAGCGTGGGGGAGCTGGCCAAGCCGTTCACCATGGCCCTGCCCAGCCTGATGCAGCACCTGCGGCTGCTGGAGGATTGCGGCCTGATCCGGACGGAGAAGGTGGGGCGCGTGCGCACCTGCCGGCTTGAACCCCACGCGATGGACGCAGCGGGCGAATGGATCGCGCGGCAGCGGGCCGTCTGGGAGGCCCGGTTCGACCGGCTGGATGCCTATTTGCAGATTTTGAAGAAACAGGAGGAAGCGACCGATGACGACCCCGCCGCCCGCTGATCGCAGCATGGTGATCACCCGCACGCTGAACGCGCCGCGCCCGATGGTGTGGAAGGTGCTGACCGATCCGAAGCATATCCCCCTGTTCTGGGGCCCCAACGGGTTTTCAACGACCGTGCATGAGATGGATGTGCGCCCCGGCGGCACCTGGCGTTACACGATGCATGGATGGGGGCAGGATTTCGAGAACTGGATCCGGTATCGCAAGGTCGAAGCCCCGGCCCTGCTGGAATATGAACATGGCGGCGATGATCCCGACCATTGCCTGTTCGACGCCTCCATCCGGTTGGAGGAGATCGGCGCGGACAAGACCAAGGTCACCCTGACCATGGTCTGCCCGACGGTCGAGTCGCTGGAGGAAAAGCGCAAGTTCGGGGCGGAGGCCGGCGGCCACCAGACGCTGGAGCGGCTGGAACGCCAAGTGCTGGTCGCCGACCGCGATTTGGGGCTAACCCGCATCCTGGACGTGCCGCGCGCTCTGGTGTGGAAGGCCTGGACCAGCCCGGAGCATCTGAAGCAATGGTGGTGCCCGCGCCCCTGGCAGACCGTGGATGTGCGCATGGACCTGCGGCCCGGCGGGGAATTCTATACCCGCATGGAGGGGCCGGATGGCGGCGTGTCCGACAATCCCGGCATCTTCCTGCTGATCGAGGAGGGCAAGCGGCTGGTCTTCACCAACACCATGGCCCCGGATTTCCGGCCCGTGACGCCAGGCTTCCTGGCCTTCACCGCAGACATCACCTTCGAGGACCATCTGGGCGGCACGCGCTACACCGCCCGCGCCATGCACCTGACGCCCGAAGGGGCGGCCAGCCATGCGGAGATGGGCTTCTATGATGGCTGGTCGACGGCCATTGACCAGTTGGTGGAGGCCGCGAAGGGCTGGAAGGAATGATCGGCATGTCCGGGGACCGATGACGGCCCCGGACCCTCCCCGTCACTGCTTCTTACCCAGCAGACCCTTCAGAACATTCTTGGCCCCATCCTTGGTCTTCAGCTTTTCCAAGGCATCCTGCGCCTTCTTGGGGTCTTTCAGCGCCGCCTTGACGGAGGAGGACAGGTCAGGCGTCCAGGACAAATTGTCGAACGGGCCGCGCACGCGGACCGGCACGGTAATGCCGTCTACATCGACGCGGGTGGTCCCCTGCCCTTCCAGGCTGCCCACCAGCTTGGGCGTCAGGCGCATATCCACGCGCTTGGACGGAAGGTTGACATTGCCCTTGCCTGTCACGCGCAGCAGCGGGGCCAGCAGGTGAAAATCCTCCGTCGCGGCAATGCCATCGGTCAGGGTGAAAGTGCCGCCCATTTCCGCGAAATCGGTCTGCGGCGGCTCGGTGCCGCCATGGCCGATGGCGCTGCGCACGATCTGGGCCAGGTTCACGCCCTTTACGGCACCGTTCAGGAACAGGACATTGCCGCCGCCATTCAGGCTGCCCACCAGTTCCTGCTGGTTGGTGCCGCTGGCGCGGATATCGATGGTCGCGTCGGTGGCACCCGACAATTTGTCGAAACCGGCGAAGCGGGTCAGGATGGGTTCGGCCTGCACACCCTTGGCATGCGCCGCGACGGCCAGGGACACGGCCTGCCGCCCGGCATCCAGCGTCAGCTTGCCGCCCAGGGTGCCACCAAACAGGGCCGTATCGGCCAGCCCGGCATTCAACCGCCCATCGGTCAGTTTCAGGGTCAGGGTCGTCGCCCCCGCCGACACTCCCTTCACCGACAGGCCAGCCAGTTGCAGGGTCAGGTCCAGGTCGGCATTCTTCAGGGCGGAAAGGTCGATGCGTTCCTTGCTCCACCCCGCCGGTCCCACCTCTGGCGCTGGCGCATTGGGATCGGGCGCGGCGGGGGCGGGCAGGTAGCGGTCCAGTTCAAGTTTCGGCAGCGACAGGCTGCCGCCCAGGGCGGGGCGCGCGCCATCCAGCCTTACCGACAGATTGCCATTGGCCGTCAGGTCGCCCGCCTTGGCCGACAGGCCAGCCAGGGCCAGACGAGCCGGTGTGCCCGATAATTTGCCCGTCAGGGTCAGATCATCGACGGGCAGGTCGGACGGCACCGTCCCCGTCGCCACCTTGATCAGGTCAGCCAGCGAGGTGACGGTCAGCGACAGGTCACCGGCGAGCGCCAGCGGGGCGTCGCCCTGCCGTTCCACCTGCCCCTTCACGTCCAGCCCCGTACCGGCCCCCGCCACGCGCAGCGCCATGCCAGCCTTGCCGCCGGACAGAAGCGGGCGCACCGGGTCGATTCCGAGATCAAGCGCCACCGGCGTACCGTTCAGCAGCAGCGCTGCCTCAAGGGCCAACGGCCCATCCAGGTCCGGCAGGGACAGGGTGACATCGACATCCGTCGCTTCGCGCACCATAACGGTGCGCGCATCGGTATAACGCAGGCGGCCATCGACGATCTCCACCTCCGACAGCGACAGGTCGGACATGAAGCCAGGGCTGGCCGGTTCTGCCGGGGCCGCAGCGACGGAAACGTCCCAATTGGGCTTGCCCTGCTTATCCACCGTCAGGTCGATGACGGGTGCCGTCAGCACGAATTTCTCCACCTCCGCCTTGCCGCGCAGCAGCGGCATCAGGCGTAGGCGGACCGCCAGCTGTTGCACCGCCAGCAGATCCTCCCCTTGGCGGATACCAGCGAAATGCACCTGATCGGCGGTGACGGCGATGGAGGGGAAATAGGAAAGATCGACCCGGCCCTTGATGGTCAAGGCCCGGCCGGTCGCCGCCTCCACCTGCCGCTCCACCTCTGCCACGATGGCACCCACGGGCACCAGGAACGGCAGCGCCACCGCCGCCCCGATGGGCACCAGCAGCACAAGTGACAGGATGAAGGCAAACTTCCGCATGGGGCTGTACCGTGTCTTCCGGAGCGTGTTGATTCGTTAACCGACAGTCAACCAGCCCAACTTGCCCAAAACAAGGCCGAAAACGGCATCTTTCGTGCGGGTCGGCCTTGGACCGGGACGCCATAGGCGCTATATCCGGTGGACGATGACCCTGCCCCCCGCCCCGCATCCAGCCCCCCTGATCGATCCGTTCGGTCGCGCCATCACCTATGTGCGCGTGTCGGTGACCGATCGCTGCGACTTCCGCTGCGTCTATTGCATGTCGGAGGATATGGCCTTCCTGCCCAAGGCCGACATCCTTTCGCTGGAAGAACTGGACCGGCTCTGTTCGTCCTTTGTGGCGCTGGGCACGCGCAAGCTGCGACTGACGGGTGGCGAACCGCTGGTCCGCCGCAACATCATGGAACTGATCCGCAGCCTGGGCCGGCATGTCACATCGGGCGCGCTGGATGAGCTGACCCTGACCACCAATGGCAGCCAGCTGGCCAAATATGCCGATGATCTGCGCGCTGCCGGGGTGCGCCGCATCAATGTGTCGGTCGACACACTGGACCCTGACCGTTTTGCCGCCATCACCCGCTGGGGCCGGCTGGCCCAGGTGCTGGACGGGCTGGAGGCCGCACGGGCCGCAGGGTTGGAGGTCAAGATCAATGCCGTGGCGCTGAAAGGTGTCAACGACCAGGAACTGGACCATATGCTGGCCTGGTGTGGGGAAAAGGGCTTTGACCTGACCCTGATCGAGGTGATGCCACTGGGTGACATGGACGGCAATGGCGGCGGGGCCGTGCGCGAGGAACAGTTCCTGTCCCTGCGTGACGTGCGCGCCGATCTGGAAAAGCGCTGGACCCTGATGGACAGCACCCACCGCACGGGCGGCCCCGCCCGCTATGTTACCGTGCGGGAAACGGGCCGCCGCCTGGGTTTCATCACGCCCATGACCCATAATTTTTGCGAGGCGTGCAACCGGGTTCGCGTCACCTGCACCGGCACGATGTATATGTGCCTGGGGCAGGAAGATGCGGCCGACCTGCGGGCACCGCTGCGCGCCAGCGCCGACGACGCCCTGCTGCATCAGGCCATCCGCGACGCCATCACACGCAAACCCAAGGGCCATGATTTCATCATCGGCCGCGACCGTGGCCCCGCCGTGGGCCGGCATATGAGCGTCACCGGCGGTTGAGAAGCGGCCCGCGCATAGGGTACTGTCCATCTCTGCCGTGATACCGGGAACAATGCCTTGTCACAAACCCCTGTGCCGCTTGCCTTCGTCGCCGCTGATACGCCGGATGCGCGCGCCGCCAGGGACAGGCTCGCCGTCCGCTATGCCGGGGTCCCGCCGGAGGAGGCGGGGATCGTCGTGGCGCTGGGCGGCGATGGCTTCCTGCTGGAAACCCTGCACCGCTATCTGTTCCGGGGTGTGCCCGTCTATGGCATGAATCGCGGCTCCGTCGGCTTCCTGCTGAATGATTACAGCGAGGATGGGCTGACCCGCCGCCTGATGCGGGCGCAGCGCGTGGTGCTGCATCCGCTGCGCATGAAGGCGACGACGCGGGAAGGGATGGAGATCGAGGGTCTGGCCTTCAACGAGGTCTCCCTGCTGCGTGAGACGCGGCAGGCGGCCAAGCTGCGCGTCACGGTGGACGGGCGGGAACGGATGCCGGAACTGACCTGCGACGGGGCGCTGGTCTCCACCCCTGCCGGCAGCACCGCCTACAACCTGTCAGCCCATGGGCCGATTCTGCCTCTTGGTGCCGATATCCTGGCCCTGACCCCGATCAGCGCCTTTCGCCCCCGCCGCTGGCGCGGGGCCTTGCTGCCGCACACCGCCCGCATTCAGTTCGATGTGCTGGAACCGTCCAAGCGCCCTGTCAGCGCGGTGGCCGATTTCACCGAAGTGCGCGATGTGGCGCGGGTGGAGATCAGCGAGGATCGCAAGGTCGCCTGCACCCTGCTGTTCGACCCGGAAATGGCGCTGGAAGAGCGCATTCTGAAGGAACAGTTCACGTCATCGTAGCGCGGATTAACGAAGCGTAATCCGCGGAAAATCCGGTTCAGAGGGTGCCCGCGGATTACGCTTCGCTAATCCGCGCTACGCAACCACACCCTGCCCCACTAACGCCGGATACGGTGATCCAGGCGTTCATCCTCCAGGCCCGCCGGCTCCTGATGGATGGCGAATTCGGCATTGGGGAAGGCAGCGCGCAGTTCGCGCTCAATCTCGTCAGTGATGTCGTGCGCCTGCGCCAGGGTCAGGTGCGGGTCCAGTTCCAGGTGGAACTCGATATGCTGACCGATGCCTGTGGAACGGGTGCGAAGGTCGTGAAGGCCGCGCGTCTGCACATGCGCCCGCACCACCTCCTTCACCCGCGCCCGATCGGTATCGGGCAATTCCCGGTCCATCAGCACGCCCAGCGCCTCGCGCACGATACGGCTGGCTCCCCAGACCAGGAAGGCGGCGATGCCCAGCGCAAAGATCGGGTCCCAGTAGGGCCAGCCGGTCCAGGCCGTCAGGCCCAAGGCCGCGATGACCGCTGAGTTCATCAGCAGGTCGCCGCTGTAATGCATGCTGTCAGCCGCGATGGCCATTGAAGCAGTGCGCCGGATCACCCAGCGCTGGACCAGCAGCAGCAGGCCCGTCATGACGATGGCGAAGACCATGGTGGCAATGCCCAGCTCGGCATTCTCCACGGGGCGCGGTTCGGCCAGCCGCCCCACCCCTTCATAGCCCAGAAACACGCCCGACCCGGCCACGAACGCCGCTTGCGCCAATGCTGCCAGCGGTTCGGCCTTGCCGCGACCGAACCGGTGCTTGGTGTCGGGCGGCTGCAACGCCTGCGCCACCCCCAGCAAGGTGACGACGGAGGCCAGCAGGTCGACCGAACTGTCCATCAGGGAGGACAGGATCGCCACGGCCCCCGTCGCCATATAGGAAGCCAGCTTGGCCGCGATCAGGGTCAGGGCGACCGTCACACTGGCGTAGGTGGCCCACCGCCTGTACCTGTCCGCCGCCGCTGCCGTTACCGCCACCACACACCTGTCACATCAGGGATAAAGACGGCCCTTGGCCCATTCCCCCTCACCTTGACGGGTGAACAGGATACGGTCATGCAGCCGGTATTCGCGATCCTGCCAGAATTCGATCCGGTCGGGAACGACGCGAAAGCCGGTCCAATGCGGGGGGCGCGGCACTTCGCCGCCCCCGAACCGCGCCTCGGCATCGGCCACGGCCTGTTCCAGGGTGGCGCGGCTGTCCAGCGGACGCGACTGCTGGCTGGCCCAGGCACCGATGCGGCTGCCGCGCGGGCGGCTGGCGAAATAGGCATCGGCCTCGGCGTCGGTCACGCGCTCCACCGGTCCTTCGATCCGCACCTGCCGACGCAGTGATTTCCAATGGAAGGTCAGTGCCGCAAAGCGCGTGGCGTCCAGCTGGTCGCCCTTGCGGCTCTGCGTGTTGGTGAAAAAGGTGAAACCCCGGTCATCCAGGCCCTTCAGCAGCAGGATGCGCACCGACGGGCGGCCATCGGCACCGACCGTGGCGACCGACATGGCGTTGGGGTCGTTGATCTCCGCCGTCTCCGCCTCGGCGAACCACGCCCGGAACTGCGCAAAAGGATCGGTGGCGTTTTCCAGCGTCATGGCTTGATCTTCGTCATAGTTGCGCCTGAATTCATGACGAAGATAAGGAGCATGGGTTGTTTGTCCATGCCGTCCCCCGCATGGCACCCGTCCGCAGGCGGAAACGCCCGACGGTGAATGGTTCGGGGGCAAAGCGTGATCCGAGAAAGGTTCTGAAAAATGATTCGCAAGATCGTTGTCGCCACCGCCCTGGTGGCCCTGCTGGCCGGGTGTCAGACATCTGGCGGCAACAAGCAGACCGGTGGCGCCGTGATCGGCGGCCTGATCGGCGGTCTGGCGGGCAGCCAGATCGGCGGTGGTTCGGGCAAGCTGTGGGCGACGGGTGCTGGTGCCGTACTGGGCGCACTGATCGGCTCTGAAGTGGGCGCGTCGCTGGACAAGGCGGACCGCGCGGCGTTGGAACGCAACACCTACGCGTCTTTCAACGCGCCGCTGAACCAGCCCATCGTCTGGGACAATCCCCAGAACAATAACCGCGTCATCGTGACGCCGACCCAGGAAGGCCGTCAGGCAGGGACCAACGCCTATTGCCGCGAATACCAGCAGACGATCATTGTCGGCGGTCGCAGCGAGCAGGCCTTCGGTCGCGCCTGTCAGCAGCCGGATGGCTCCTGGAAGATCGTCAGCTGACGATCCGCCGGCACGGCAGGACATTACCCACCCCGCGCTATGGGCTGATCCCCATGGCGCGGGGTTTTTTATACGGATGCGCCGCCCCCGCCCTGTCGGCCATGCTTGACCGGGGGCCGCCGGGGCGTAGGATGCGGCAGGTTTTCCCTTTTCCTTCCTGCTGGTGACCATGCGCGATCCCTACCTTGTCCTCGGCCTGACACGCAGTGCCACTGCCGATGACATCAAGCAGGCCTTTCGCGGACTGGCCAAACAGTACCACCCCGACCTGAATCCGGGCCGCCCCGACATTGAACAGAAGTTCAAGGAGGTCAATGCCGCCTATTCCCTGCTGTCCGACCCGGACAAGCGGGCGCGGTTTGACAAGGGGGAGATCGATGCCAATGGTGCGGAACGGCCCGACCGCACCTTCCGCCGCGCCTGGGGGGCGGGTGCCGGCAAGGGCGCAGGCTTCGGCGCGCGCGGCCCCGGCGGCGGGGCCAAGCCAGGGGCGGGGGCGGGCGGCGGCGATGACCCGTTCGCCGACGATTTCTTCAACGATATTTTCGGGGCGACCAAGCGTCGCTATTCGGCGGGGGCCGGGGCAGGCGTCAAGGCCAAGGGCAGCGACGTCAACTACTCGGTCAGTGTCAGTTTTGCTGATGCTTGCCTGGGCGCCAAGCGCCGCCTGACCCTGTCCACGGGCAAGACCATCGATGTCAACATCCCCGCCGGTACACGCGACCAGACCAAGCTGCGTCTGAAGGGTCAGGGTCTGGCCGGTCTCGGCGGGGCCGGTGCCGGTGATGCCATTGTCGAGGTGCTGGTGGACCCCCACCCGCTTTTCACCCGCAAGGACGATGACATCCATCTCGACGTGCCGGTGACGTTGCAGGAGGCGGTGCTGGGTGCCGCCATCAAGGTGCCGACGCTGGATGGACAGGTGGCCGTGAAGGTCCCCGCCGGTGCCAACAGCGGCACCATCCTGCGCCTGAAGGGCAAGGGTATCCCCAATGCCGACCGCAAGGTGACGGGTGATCTTTATGTGAAGCTGATCGTGATGCTGCCCGAAAAGCCGGATGCGGAGCTGGCTGGCTTCATCGAGCGCTGGTCCAAGGGCAAAGATTACGACGTCCGCCGCAAGCTGGGCGTTTGACGGCAGGGGCATTCATCCCGGTTTGGATTCAATTCGAGCGCTTTGCTTATATTTGCCTCCCCCGCGAAAGCGGGGGCCCAGGGGCCACCGAGACCAAGCGTCGTAATAATCCCCCTGGACCCCCGCTTTCGCGGGGGAGGCACTGTCAGGGCAGTGGTAACGTTATTGCTTAACTGAACGCCTTCACGCCGCCTTGGCGTTCACCACACTGTCGAACAGTTCCTGCACCGTCTCGCGCTTCAGGTCTTTGACGATGAAGACAATGCGGGTGCTCTGATCCGCCGTGGGCCAGGCGTCCAGCTGAACCGGCGGGTGGAACAGGTGCTGTACGCCGTGGATGACGATGGGGCGCTCCGCCTCCTCCACATTCAGCAGGCCCTTCACGCGCAGGATATTGTCGCCCTGCGCCTTGGCCACCGTCTCGAAGAAAGTGACCAGCCCGTCCCAGGGCAGCGGCTTTTCCGACCGGATCACGAAGGACGAGATCTTGTCATTGTGGCGGTTGACGTCATGGTGGTGATGCTCATGACCGTGCCCGTGATCATGGTCGCAATGGCCATGATCGTGGTCGCAATGGCTGTGATCATGATGATCGTGCCCATGGTCATGGGTGTGATGCTCATGCCCATGGGCGTGGTCGTGGCCATGATCGTGGTCATGCCCGTGATCATGATGATCATGGGTGCAATGGCCGTGGTCATGATCGCAATGACCGTGGTCGTGATCATGGTGATGATCGTGCCCGCCTTCATAGGCTTCCGCCTTCAGCCAGCGCTGTACGTCCAGCGACTTGGTCGCCGGGTTATACAGGCCCGCATCGAACAGCAGGACGGGCAGCCCCTGATCCTTCTGCGCATCGACATGCACGGCACCAGGGTTCAGGTCATGCAGGCGGCGGCGCAGGGCCTCCACCTTGGCAGGTTCGGCCAGATCGGTCTTGGTCAAGACCACGCGGTCGGCCACGGCGGCCTGCTTCAGGCTTTCTTCATGCTCATCCAACTGGCCCATGCCGTGGACGCTGTCGATGGTGGTTACCACCCCGTCCAGACGGAAGCGCGAGGCGATCAGCGGATCGGTCATCAGCGTGTGCAGGATGGGGGCCGGATCGGCCAGACCCGTCGTCTCAATCACCACACGGTCGAATTCCGGGATCTCGCCCCGCATGCGCTTCATGTACAGGTCGCGCAGCGTCTCGGCCAGGTCGGAGCGGATAGTGCAGCACAGGCAGCCACTATCCATCAGCACCATATTCTCGTCCGACTGTTCGACCAGCAGATGGTCCAGCCCGACCTCACCAAATTCATTGATGACGACGGCGGTGCGCACCATGGCCGGATCGCGGATCAGGCGCGACAGCAACGTGGTCTTGCCGCTGCCCAGAAACCCGGTCAGGACGGAAATGGGCAGGCGGGGCGGCGGGCTGGGCGGGGTCTGTTGCGTAGACAAGGGAAGCTTCCTTGGGAAGAAGAAGGGTCGATTACATGGGGCAACATGTGGGGGGCCTAAACCCCGCTCGTCAATGGTCGCGGCAGTCGGGGCAGATGCCCGTTACCTCTACGGTCTGCCGCTGTACCGTGAAACCTTGGGCCGCCGCACTTTCGGCGATGGTCGCCGCGATGCGGCGGTCGGTCAGTTCGGTGGCATTGCCACAGCAGGAGCAGACCAGGAATTGCCCCGTATGGGCGGTGCCAGGGTCAGGACAGCCGACAAAGGCATTCTGGCTTTCGATGCGGTGGATCAGCCCCTGTTCCAGCAGGAAATCCAGAGCGCGATAGACAGTCAGGGGCGCCACCCTCTTACCATCGGCCGACAGGTCCTCCAGGATGGCATAGGCGCCGCGCGGCTTGTGGCTGGACCAGACCAGTTCCAGAACCCGCGCCCGCTGCGCCGTCAGGCGCACACCGCGTTCGGTACAGATCGCATCGGCCCGCGCCAGCGCATCCTTGACGCAGGACCCATGGTCATGGCGCACGGCATGGTCATGGTGGTGATGGGTGTGGCTGGACATGAAGCGGCCTTCGGCAGGGAGGGTGCCAATGTAGGCAGACAGAAGACGGAAGGAAAGACGGGTCAGCCCCCCTCCCCCCAACGCCTCACCCGGCCCGTATCAATATCAAACAGGTCCAGCACGCGCCCGATCGTGTGATCCACCATCTCGTCCAGGCTTTGCGGGTTGGCATAGAAGGCGGGAACGGGCGGATAGACGATGGCCCCCATCTCTGTCACCGCCGCCATGGAGCGGATATGGCCCAGATGCAGCGGCGTTTCCCGCAGCATCAGCACCAGCCGGCGGCGTTCCTTCAGCACGACATCGGCGGCGCGGGTGAGCAACGAACTGGTCACCCCCGACGCAATCTCCGACATCGACCGCACCGAACAGGGTGCCACGATCATGCCCATGGTGCGGAAACTGCCCGACGAAATGGCAGCGCCAATATCGGTGATGGCATAAGTGACATCGGCCAGGGCGCGGATATCCGCGACCTTCAGCCCCGACTCGTGCGCAGAGGTCACCTCGGCAGACCTGCTCATTACGAGGTGGGATTCGATGCCCAGCCGGCGTAACGTTTCAAGCAGGCGAATGCCGTAAACAATGCCCGACGCCCCGCTGATCCCGACGATCATACGTTGGGGCGGTGTCGCCGTCGGGTGCTGGTCAGGACCGGAAGAACCGGCCGGCTGTGGGAGGATATCTGCCATGGAGGTGATGTAGCGCCCCCGATGGTTTTCGTCCAGGGTGGGCAACCCCCCTCTCGAAAAACCCCACCACCCTATCCATATGCATAGAGCCACAGGTTACGATTCCATGTCAGGATCGTGACCCATGTTTTGTCCATCAGGAAAGGTCAAGCCGCGTTTCAGGTACCAACAACCAGACAGGTCCGTTGTTCCATCGTTCAAGAAGGAGAGGCCGTATGTTGTTTCCCGAGCGTGTTGAATCGCTGCGCACGAAGCACGAGAACCTGGACCGGGAGGTGCGCATGGAATCGCGCCGCCCCATGCCCGACACAACGACCCTGACCCGCCTGAAAATGGAGAAATTGCGCGTGAAGGAGGAAATGGACCGTCTGGCCCGCGCCTGACGACATTTCCGGCCCCGAACGGCCAGAGGAAAGGCCCTCGTCCGAACACCGGACGGGGGCCTTTTGTTTCAGTGATGATCCTGCGGCACCGGCCTGTCCGACAGATAAACCTGCCCGCCCTTCTCCTTGAAGGCCGCCGACATCGCCGCCATCCCTTCCTGGGCCGCCGCGTAATCACGCACTTCCTGCGTGATCTTCATGGAGCAGAATTTCGGCCCGCACATGGAGCAGAAATGCGCTAGCTTGGCCCCTTCGGCCGGCAGGGTCTGATCGTGATATTTCTCCGCCGTTTCGGGATCGAGCGACAGGTTGAACTGGTCGCGCCAGCGGAATTCGAACCGCGCCCGACTCAACGCGTCATCACGTTCCTGTGCCCCCGGATGGCCCTTGGCCAGATCGGCGGCGTGGGCCGCCAGCTTATAGGTGATGACGCCCACCTTCACATCATCGCGGTCGGGCAGGCCCAGATGTTCCTTGGGCGTGACGTAGCAAAGCATGGAAGTGCCGAACCAGCCGATCATGGCCGCCCCGATGCCGCTGGTGATGTGGTCATACCCCGGCGCGATGTCCGTGGTCAGCGGCCCCAGCGTGTAGAAGGGTGCCTCACCACAGACCTTCAGCTGCTTGTCCATATTGGCCTTGATCTTGTGCATGGGCACATGTCCCGGCCCTTCGATCATCACCTGCACGTCATGCTTCCAGGCGATCTGCGTCAGTTCGCCCAGCGTGTCCAGCTCCGCGAACTGGGCGGCATCATTGGCATCGGCGATGCTGCCGGGGCGCAGACCGTCGCCCAGGGAGAAGGCGATGTCATAGGCCTTCATGATCTCGCAGATTTCCTCAAAATGTGTGTAGAGGAAGTTTTCCTTGTGGTGCGCCAGGCACCATTTGGCCATGATGGACCCGCCCCGGCTGACAATCCCCGTCACCCGTTTGGCGGTCAGGGGGATATGGGCCAGCCGCACCCCGGCATGGATGGTGAAGTAATCCACCCCCTGTTCGGCCTGCTCAATCAGCGTGTCGCGGAACAGCTCCCAGGTCAGGTCCTCCGCCTTGCCGCCCACCTTCTCCAGCGCCTGATAGATCGGCACAGTGCCGATGGGGACCGGTGAATTGCGGATGATCCATTCGCGGATCGTGTGGATATTCCGGCCCGTGGACAGGTCCATGACTGTATCGGCCCCCCAGCGGATGGCCCAGACCAGCTTATCCACCTCATCCGCGACGGACGAGGTGACCGCCGAGTTGCCGATATTGGCGTTGATCTTCACCAGAAAGTTCCGGCCGATGATCATCGGCTCTGTCTCCGGGTGGTTGATATTGTTGGGGATGATGGCGCGGCCCCGCGCGATCTCGTCGCGCACGAATTCCGGCGTCACATAGTCGGGGATCGACGCCCCGAAATCCTCCCCATCGCGCGCCACCTGTTCGGCCAGACGCTGCCGGCCCAGATTCTCGCGGATGGCGACATATTCCATCTCCGGCGTGATGATGCCTTGGCGGGCGTAATGAAGCTGGCTGACATTGGCACCGGCCTTGGCCCGCAGAGGCCGGCGGGCCGCGCGGTCAAACAGCGGTACCGGGCTTTCCTGCCCCTCGCGCAGGCCATTATCCTCCGGCTTCACCTGCCGCCCGTCATAGGCCTCCACATCACCCCGCGCCGTCACCCAGGACCGGCGCAGTTCGGGCAGGCCTAACCGGATATCGGTGCGGATGGCCGGGTCGGTATAGGGACCGGACGGGTCATAGACGCGCACCGGCGGCTCATTGGCGCTGGGCGACAGGTCAATCTCGCGCATGGAAACGCGCAGGTCGGGAAAGCGCTCCCCCGCGACATGCACTTTGCGGCTGGCCGGCAGCGGGCCGGTGGTCACGCGGAATTCGGGATCGGTAATGTTTGTATCTGGCATCTGGACCTCCCTTGATATGGAGATCCGGGTTTGCGCACGGGGTGCGGCGGCAATGTTGGGGCAAACGGAGCCCCTATGCTTCCATCCCTACGCCGGTACGACCCGGATCAGGTTCGAAGGGTTCCCGCGCCGGTGCCGCCATCAATGGCGGTCCATGCGGTGTCTCAGCCCCCTGCCGGGGTTCCCCTTGGACGGAGGGAAGGTGCGGGATGATGGGGTCGGGTGTCAAGGGTGGGTAGTTCAGGAGACGAACAAATGAAAAGCCCCGGCCCACCATGCAGGTGGACCGGGGCCATATCATTCGCCAGTGATGCGGTGCTGCTTACTGCCCGCCTTCCAGCGACAGGGCCAGGAAGGTCTGCTCACCACGGCGTTCGACCAGCAGCAGCACGGCCTTCTGGCCGGCGGTCTTGGCCTTGGTCACGCGATCCTGCACGTCGGCGGGGGTGGTCACGGCCTGCTGGCTGACTTCCAGCACCACATCGCCGGGGCGCAGCTGGCGGGACTGCGGCGGGGCGTTGGGGTTCACCTTGGTGATGACCACGCCCTTGGTACCCTCGGCCAGCTCAAACTGCTTGCGCAGTTCCGGGGAGATGGAGGAGACGGTGAGGCCCAGCGCGTCCACCTGCTGCTGAACAGCGCCCTTGCCGGGTGCCTGCTCCTCCTGCTCGCCCTCTTCCTCGGCAGCGGCCGCTTCCTCGGGGAACTCGGCCAGGGTCACGACCACATTCTGGGGTGCGCCCTTGCGAGAGATGCCGACATTGACCTTGGTGCCCACCGGCGTGCCGGCCACCATGCGCGGCAGGGTGCGGTTATTGGCCACTTCCTTGCCGTCAAAGGTCAGGATGACGTCGCCGGGCTTCAGGCCAGCCTCGGCGGCGGGGCTGGCTTCCGTGACGGTACCAACCAACGCGCCCTTGTGATGGGCCAGACCCATGCTTTCGGCGATTTCCGGGGTCACCGACTGAATCTGCACACCCAGCCAGCCACGGCGCACCTTGCCGGCCTTGCGGATTTCCTCAATCACGGTGCGGGCCATGCTGGACGGGATGGCAAAGCCGATACCGACCGAACCACCCGTGCGGCTATAGATGGCGGAATTGATGCCGACCACGTCGCCGGCCAGATTGACCAGCGGGCCACCGGAATTGCCCTGGTTGATGGCGGCGTCGGTCTGGATGAAATCGTCGAAGCGACCAGCACCGATATCGCGGGCGCGGGCCGACACAATGCCGGCGGTGACGGTGCCGCCCAGGCCGAACGGGTTGCCGATGGCCACGACCCAGTCGCCAACCTTCAGCACATCACTGTCGCCCCATTTCAGGGCCGTCAGCTTCTGCTTGGTCTCCACCTTCAGCAAGGCCAGATCGGTCTCCTTGTCGGTGCCGATCAGCTTGGCCTTCAATTCCGTCTGGTCGGCATCCTGGAAGATGACGGTGATCTCGTCCGCCCCCTCAATCACGTGATTGTTGGTGACGATGTAACCCGACGCATCAATGATGAAGCCCGACCCCAGCGATTGCGCCTTGCGCGGGGTGCCTTGGCCCTGCTGCTGGCGTTCCAGGAAGTCGCGGAAGAATTCCTCCATCGGCGAGCCGGGGGGGAAGTCGGGCATGGGCACGGCACCCCGGCCACCCGGCTTGTTCTGGATCGTCTGGCTGGTCGAGATATTGACCACCGACGGCAGCGTCTTTTCGGCCAGCGGCGCAAAACTGTCGGGCGCGCCGCGCTGGGCCAGGGCCGGCGGGGTAAAGATCAGGGCGGCGGTCACCGCCAGCAGCGACAACAGGCCGGCCACGCGGCCTTCCCGGACGGCGGCCCCGGCAGGGGCGCAGGCGGAACGGGAACGGAAGGCGTCGATCACGTCAATCTCCAGGGGCCGGTCATCCGCGCCCACACCCCGGGGCACGCATCGGCACGCCGGCCCGAAAGGGGCGCACCGACAGCCAAGGAATATAGCGTGAAAGGCCGCCTTGCGAAGCATTCCTTCGTAACAGGCGGATGGTCTTTGGTGCGAAAGCGGCACCAAAACCCTTATCCCCGGATCGCAGCCACCGCCACGACACCCAGAATGGCAGCACCCAGCCCGATCCGGCGCAGCATCGCCGGTTCCATGCCCGTGATGCGTACCGCCATGTCCCGCATGGAATTGGGTGCCACAGCATAAAGCAGCCCCTCGATCACGAAGACCAGGGCCAGTGCAGTCAGGAAATCGGTCACGGGGGAGGTCCAGGACAGGAGGGGGCGCGGGACGGCGCAAACCGTCCCGCGCAAGGCAACATCACCGCTTGGTCACGGTGCCCGTGCTGTTGAAGTAGCGGAAGAACTCGCTGTCCGGTGACAGGACCATCTGCGTGTTATCCCCCTTCATCGCCGTCTTGTATGCATCCAGCGACCGGTAGAAGGCATAGAAATCCGGGCTTTTGTTCGCGGATTCGGCCAGGATGCGGATGGCCTGATTATCGCCCTCACCGCGCAGGATCTGGCTGTCGCGCTGGGCTTCAGCCAGGATGACGGTGCGTTCGCGTTCGGCCCGGCTGCGGATCTGCTGGGCCTGCTCGCTGCCCTGTGCGCGGGCTTCCTTGGCCTCGCGCTCGCGTTCCGACCGCATACGCTCATACACGGCCTGCGAGGTGGCTTCGGGCAGGTCGGCGCGGCGGATGCGGACATCGACGATTTCCACACCGAAGCGCGCGGCCTCCTGGTTCACCTGCGCCTTGATGTCGGTCATCACCTTGGCGCGTTCCTTGGACAGGACAGCCAGCAGGGTGGAATTACCCAGCACGCGGCGCAGGGCCGAATTCACCGTTGCGGCCAGACGCTGTTCGGCCACCACCTCATTGCCGACCGACGTATAGAACTGCAACGGATCGGTGATGCGGTAACGGGCAAAGGCGTCCACCTCCAGGCGTTTCTGGTCGGCCAGGATCACCTGTTCGACCGGCGGGTCAACATCCAGGACGCGGGCATCAATCAGAACCACATTCTGGACGAACGGGATCTTTGCATGCAGGCCCGGCTCCTGAACCGTCCGCTTCCATTCACCCAATTGCAGAACCAACGCCTGCTGCGTCTGGTTCACGGTGAACAGGGAGGCCGAGGCCAGAATGGCGGTGGCGGCGGCGGCAATGCCGAGAGCGACGAGTTTGGTGCTCATGGTCAGTCCCCCTTACTGGCGCGGTGCGGCCGAAGCGGCCGGCGTCTGTTGGCGGATCTGGTTGGTCAGCTCGTTCAGCGGCAGGAACGGCACCACGCCGCTGCCCTTGCCCTGATCGATGATGATCTTGTTGGTGCCGCCCAGCACCTCCTGCATGGTTTCCAGATACATGCGACGGGCCGTGATTTCCGGCGCCTGGTTATAGGCGGCCATGACCTGGGCGAAACGCTGCGCATCACCCTGTGCCAGGCTCACCACCTGCTCACGATAGGCAGACGCCTGCTGGATCAGCTGTTCCGCCTCACCACGGGCGCGGGGAATGATGTCGTTGCGATAGGCCTCGGCCTCGTTGCGCAGACGCTCGCGGTCCTGGCGGGCGCGCTGCACATCGTTGAAGGCATCGACCACGGGGGCCGGCGGGTCCACCTTCTGCAATTGCACCTGCGTGATCTCGATACCGGACTGGTATTCGTCCAGCATGGTCTGCAGCAGGGCCTTGGTCTGCTGTTCGATATCCTGGCGCGCCTCGGTCAGGGCGGGCTGGATATCGGTGCGGCCGATCACCTCGCGCATGGCGCTTTCGGCGGCCATCTTTACCGTGTTGGCCGGATCGCGGATTTTGAACAGGTAATGGCCGGCATCCTTGATCACCCACAGGACCGTAAAGTCGATGTCGATGATATTCTCGTCGCCCGTCAGCATCAGGCTTTCGTCCAGGACGTCGCCGCCGCCGGGGCGCCGGCTGTCGGTGCCGGAGCGGTAGCCGACCTCAAGCCGGTTGACCAGCGTCACCTTGGGTGTGTCCACCATCTCAATGGGTGCCGGCAGGTGATAGCGAAGGCCTGGCTGTTCGGTGCGGACATATTCGCCGAATCGCCGTACCACGCCCTGTTCGTCCGGCTGTACCCGGTAGATGCCCGACAGGCCCCACAGCACGCCCAGCGCCAGCACACCCAGCATAATGCCCTTGCCGCCGCCAAGGCCGCCGGGCGTCAGGTTCTTGAACCGCTCCTGCCCCTTGCGCAGCAGTTCCTCCAGGTCGGGGCCGCCGGGCGGTTGTCCGCCGCCGCCACCGCCGGGCGGACGGCCCCACGGATTGTTACCGCCGCCATTGCCGCCACCGCCCGGGGGAGAGCCCCAGGGGCCACCGCCATTGCCGCCACCTTGATTGTTCCAGGGCATATTCCCGACCCTTTGGTGATTGGACCCAACACACTGCCAAACCGACAGGCCTGCCCACAGGGACAGGACGCTTTCTCTCGACGCTCTGCCACCCTATATATCGCGGCGCACCGGAGACAAGGCCCTTGGCCCATCGGTCACCGCAGATATTGGGAAAAGAACGGGGTTTTCAACCATGGCCGTGGTCAGCGAGGAAAAGGTTCTGCAGGCGCTCGGCACCGTAACGGACCCTGACCGGGGGGCCGACGTGGTTTCGCTGGGCATGGTTTCGGGCCTGACGGTGAAGGACGGCAATGTTGCCTTCGCGCTGGAGGTGGACCCCGCCAAGGGTGCCGCATTGGAACCATTGCGTCAGGCGGCGGAAAAGGCTGTGGACGCCCTGCCCGGCGTTACCTCGGTCACTGCCATGCTGACGGCCCATCGCGCCCCGCCCAAACTGGGTGGCGGACACGACCATAAGGGTCATGATCATAAGGGTCACAGCCATGGCCCTACCCCCGCCGCCGCCCCACCGCCGAAACCTGCCAAGATCGGCGTGCCTGGCGTGCGCGCCATCATCGCCGTCGCCTCGGGCAAGGGCGGGGTGGGCAAATCCACCACGTCCGTCAACCTGGCCCTAGGCATGGCGGCCAATGGCCTGCGCGTCGGCCTGTTGGATGCCGATATCTATGGCCCGTCCCTGCCCCGCATGCTGGGCCTGTCGGGCAAGCCGGAAATGGTAGACGGCAAGGTCCTGCGCCCGCATGTGCGCCATGGGGTGAAGGTCATGTCCATGGGTTTCCTGGTGGCCGAAGAAACCCCGATGATCTGGCGCGGCCCCATGGTCATGGGTGCCATTCAGCAGATGCTGCGCGATGTCGCCTGGGGCGAACTGGATGTGCTGGTGGTCGATATGCCGCCGGGCACGGGCGACGCGCAACTGTCCCTGTCGCAGAATGTGCCGCTGGC
This sequence comes from Niveispirillum sp. CC-CTL257, assembly GCF_059489915.1. Taxonomy (NCBI): domain Bacteria; kingdom Pseudomonadati; phylum Pseudomonadota; class Alphaproteobacteria; order Rhodospirillales; family Azospirillaceae; genus Niveispirillum; species Niveispirillum sp. CC-CTL257. The sequence continues at coordinate 271,543 of NZ_JCAJXE010000001.1, read as the reverse complement.
CGGCGCCGTCATCGTCTCCACGCCGCAGGACATCGCCCTGCTGGATGCGCGCAAGGGGCTGAACATGTTCCGCCGCGTCGATGTGCCCGTCCTGGGCATCGTGGAGAATATGTCCTATTTCTGCTGCCCCAATTGCGGCCACCGCAGCGACATCTTCAGCCATGGCGGTGCGCGGGCGGAGGCCGAGAAGCTGTCGATCGATTTCCTGGGCGAGGTGCCCCTGGACATCGCCATCCGCGAGACCAGCGATGGCGGCGACCCCATCGTTGTCTCCCAGCCCGACAGCGAGCATGCCAAGGTCTACCGCGCCATCGCCGCCCGCGTCTGGGACAAGGTCAGCATCGGCGGCGGGCGCGCGGCCCCGCGCATCGTGATCGAATGATGGAAGCGCGCCCAATTCAATAGTGTGACTATTTGTGAGTACCCTTGTCGGCTTGGCGCGATATTTTACATGTGTTCATTTGAAACACCCTTTCGCGGACAGCCCGCGAAAAGACGGATTGCTGCACTGCGTATCGTGCAATGGATTTTTCCTTTCCGCCCGACCCGGTATTTGGTACATAAACTTCGTACTCCGCTGGAGGACGGACAGGATGTATCAAGACGAACCGATCCGAGTTGCATATGCGTTTCGCGATGGCGCCCACTCTTTCCGGGCTGCCGACCCTCGCACGGGTGATATTCAGGTTGCGCACGGCGTACCCGAAGTCGCCTATGAGGAAGTAACGCGCACGCTAAGCGAGCGGGTGGCCGGTCGTCTGGGTGCATATGCCCAGGCCCGGCCCCAGCTGGCGTTCAAGGAATTCTGGACGTGGCTGCAGATGAACCCCATCGCCGCCATGCCGAACACCCCTTGCCATGTCGAGTTCGCTTGGGAAGTCCGACCCTGAACCCGGTATGGTAAGTCGCCATGTAGGCGGTATGTGTATGGATTGCTGAACAACTGGCGCCCGGCCCCAATCCGGGCGCCATTTTTTTATTCCGGCCAGAAGCCGTCATCCGCCATCTGGTCATAGGTGAAGGGGCAGGTGGCCGGGAAGGTGGCACGGGATAGACCGGTTTCCCGTTCGACTGCGACCAAAGCCAGACGATAAGCCTGTTCAATCGCCTCCAGCAGCCGGCTCCGCAGGCTGGGATTATCAGCCATATGGTCAAGAAGTTGCTGACGCTGCTCTTCGATGGTCAATGTCCAACTGCGGCTACGTAGGGCCGGCTGAAACTGCCATTTGAGTAGATGCAGCATCAGGACCTTCAAGCGGCTGACCAACTCGCGCTTTTCCGTCCGCCCCATGCTCTCGATCTCCTCGGCAATGTTGGCGATGTCGGCGGCATCGAGTTTCCCCGCGCGCAGCAGGGCTGCCTGCTGGTTGGCCCAGGCGTAGAAATCCTTCTCATAAAGGCTCATGGCACCCTCCCTGGCGACAACCCAGATTTGGGCAATCACCGGCGGCGGGGCAAGCGGAAACCGCCTGCCCCGCTCTGACCGCTTACCGAAGCGCCTGTTCCAGATCGGACAGCAGGTCGTTCACATCCTCCACCCCCACCGACAGACGCACCAGACCGTCATCAATGCCAATAGCGGCGCGCTGTTCAGGCGGGATGCTGGCATGGGTCATGATGGCCGGGTGTTCGATCAGGCTTTCAACCCCGCCCAGGCTCTCAGCCAGACTGAACAGTTCCGTCCGTTCCAGCATGCGGCGTGCCGGCTCCAGCCCGCCTTTCAGGTGGATGGTCACCATGCCGCCGCCGGCCCGCATCTGCCGCTTGGCCAGATCATGCTGGGCATGGCTGGGCAGGAACGGGTAGCGCACCTTTGCCACCGACGGATGCTTTTCCAGCCATTCGGCGATCACGCCCGCATTCTGGCAATGGCGCTCCATACGCAGCGCCAGGGTCTTCAGGCTGCGCATCACCAGGAAACTGTCGAACGGACCCTGGATGGCGCCGACGGCATTATGCAGGAAGGCCATGCGGTCGGCGATCTCGCCGGCCTCCCGCACCACCGCCACACCGCCGACCATGTCGGAATGGCCGTTCAGATATTTGGTGGCCGAATGGACCACAATGTCGAACCCCTGTTCCAGCGGTCGCTGTATCCACGGGCTGGCAAAGGTATTGTCGGCGACGGAAATCAGGTTATGCGTCCGGGCCAGCTGCGCCAGCGCCTCAAGATCGGCCAACTTCAACAGCGGGTTGGTCGGCGTCTCCACCCAGATCATGCGGGTTTCCGGACGGATGGCCGCCTTCACGGCGTCCAGGTCGGACAGATCGACTGTCGTCACCGACAGGTTTGCCGTGCGCGACCGCACCCGATGTAGCAGGCGGTATGTGCCGCCATAGAGATCATCCGACGCGATGACATGCGCGCCGGCATCCAGCAACTCCAGGATCGTCGCTTCCGCCGCCAGCCCAGAGGCAAAGGCATAGCCGCGATGACCCGACTCCAGATCGGCGATACAGGCCTCATAAGCCATGCGCGTCGGGTTCTGGCTGCGGGCATATTCATAGCCCTTATGAACGCCTGGGCTTTCCTGCACGAACGTACTGGTGGCGTAGATCGGCACCATGATGGCGCCGGTCGTGGGGTCGGGCTGCTGGCCGGCATGGATGGCGCGGGTGGCGAATCCCTGGCGGTTGGGGCGGTCCTTCATGCTGAACATCCTCTGTTGTAAGCGCCCAACCTCTAACGTGTCGGGTCGTTGACAGCCTCGGCCAGCACTTCCTCCAGCCGGGCGATGAACTGGGCGATATGCAACCCGTCGATCAGGCCGTGATGGGCCTGCACCGCGACGGGGAAATCCACGCGGCCATTGCTCTGGCCGAACTTGCCGATGGCGATATTGGGGATGGAGCAATCCCCGAACCGTGCCATCGGATGCTGGATGGAGGTGAAGCGCAGCCAGGGCAGGCAGGTCGCAAAGATGTAGTCCCGGCTGGTCAGCGGTTTCAGACGCAACTCCACGGCGTCGCGCGCCAGTTCCCGGTCGGCCAAGTAGGCGGCCAGGAAGGCCTGGAAGTCCGGCGTATAGGGAATGGTGGAGAAATTCAGATTCTGGTCCCGCCCGATGACCGTATAGGACAGGGTCAGGTCCTTCACCTCGCTGACCCGCTTTTCCAGCAGGCGCAGGCGCATATGCGGGATATCCATGCTGGCCCGCCCGATGGCGTGCAGCACGCGGGCGAAAGGGGGAATGCCCGCGTGCTTGGCCGGGGTCACGAAATCCGGGCAATCGGCAACCGCCGCGATATTCACGGCGGGCTGGTCATAGCGGTCAAAAAGGGCGATCTGGCGGCTGCGGTCGATCAATTCAATGCTCCCATGACGGGTTCCCGACCCGATCCGGGGCACTTAGTTGTCCAGGCCTGCGATTGCAACGCCCGTCGGCTCCGCCAGAGCCCGGTTTGGATAACCGCGATGGGGGGCCTTGGTCAAGCCGGCAACAGCACCAGACCCGCCAGCGGCGGCAGCGTGATCTCCACGCTGAAGGGCTGCCCATCCCAGGGCAGGGTTTCGGCCTGCACCGGTTCCGGGTTGGTGATGCCACTGCCGGCATAGGCGGCAGCGTCGCTGTTCAGTGCTTCCCGCCACATCCCCCCGAACGGCACACCCACGCGGTAGCGCTGGCGTGGCACAGGTGTGAAATTCACGATCGTGACGGCGGCCGCCCCCTCGGCAAAGCCATGGCGGCTATAGGCCAACACGCTTTCCTCTGCCGCCCCGCCCTTGATCCAGCGGAAGCCCTCCCCCTCGCAATCCCGCTCATGCAGGGCCGGGGTGTCGCGGTAAAGATGGTTCAGATCGCGGACCAGATCGCGCACGCCCCGGTGCCAATGCCCGCCGCCATGATCGTCCAGCAGATGCCAGTCCAACTGCCCATCATGGTTCCATTCGCGCCCCTGCGCGAACTCACCCCCCATGAACAGCAGCTTCTTGCCCGGATGGGTCCACATGAAGCTGAAATAGGCACGCAGATTGGCAAATTTCTGCCAATCATCGCCCGGCATGCGGGCCAGCAGCGAGCCCTTGCCATGCACAACCTCATCATGGCTAAGCGGCAGGATGAAGTTTTCGGAGAAAGCGTAGAGCAAGCCGAAGGTCAGATCACTGTGATGGTGGCGACGATGGATCGGGTCACGCTGCATATATTTCAGCGTGTCATGCATCCAGCCCATGTTCCATTTATAGCCAAAGCCCAGGCCGCCGGCATGGGCTGGCTGTGACACGCCGGGCCAGGCGGTGGACTCCTCGGCAATGGTGATGGCCCCACCGCCCTGCCCTTCCTCGGTCCCATAAACCAGCGCATTCATGCGGCGCATGAAATCGATGGCTTCAAGGTTTTCCCGCCCGCCATGGCGGTTGGGCACCCATTCGCCTTCCTTGCGGCTGTAATCCAGATACAGCATGGAGGCGACCGCATCCACGCGCAGCCCGTCAATATGGTAATGTCGCAGCCAGAACAGGGCGTTGGAGATGAGGAAGTTCGTCACCTCATTCCGCCCGAAATTATAGATCGCGGTGTTCCAGTCGGGGTGATAGCCCTGGCGCGGATCGGCATGTTCATACAGGTGCGAGCCGTCGAATTCATACAGGCCATGGGCGTCGGTCGGAAAATGGCCGGGCACCCAATCAATGATCAGGCCAATTTCCGCCTGATGACAGGCATCGACAAAGGCCTGGAAATCCGCCGGCGTGCCAAAGCGACAGGTCGGCGCGAACAGGCCCAGCGCCTGATAACCCCAGGAACCGTCGAACGGATGCTCATGAACGGGCATCACCTCAATATGGGTGAAGCCCATCTCCTTCACATAGGGCACAAGCTGCCCGGCCAGATCGCGCCAGTTCAGATAACCGCCATGGCCGGGCCGGCGCCAGGAGCCGGGATGCACCTCATAGATCGAAATCGGTGCCGTGCGGGCATTGCGCGCCGCCCGCTTGGCCAGCCATTGCGCATCCTGCCACGCATGATGATCGATGCGCGACACGATGGAGGCGGTGGCGGGCCGGAATTCCGCCGCCAGCGCATGCGGGTCAGCCTTCAGCGGCAGCAGATAACCGCCGGCATCCAGGATCTCGTATTTGTAGTGTGCGCCCTCAACCACGCCGGGGATGAAAATCTCCCAGATGCCGGCGCCCATGCGCAGGCGCATGACATGGATGCGCCCATCCCAGCCATTGAAGTCGCCGACCACCGACACGCGCCGTGCATTGGGTGCCCAGACGGCGAAGCGCACACCAGTGACCCCGTCGATCACATCCAGATGCGCGCCCAGCTTTTCATAGGATCGCCAGTGCCGCCCCTCACCCAGCAGATACTGGTCCATCTCCCCCAGGATGGGCGGGAACCGGTACGGGTCCTCAATGTCCCAGCTTTCATTGCCGTGCGACAGGCGCAGGCGGTACCCGGCCGCCTGTTCCGCCGTCAGGGTACCGGCAAAAAACCCATCCCCATGCAGACGCGGCAGCTCCAGCCGTTCCGTCCCGTCAGGGCCGATCACCGTGACTCGGGTTGCATCCGGTCTGAACACACGCAGCGCGACGCGCCCCGATCCATCATGCAGCGGATGCGGCCCCAGGATCGCGAAGACGTCGCCATGCGTCGCCTGTATGATGGCGGCAATCTCGGCTTCGGACAGGCTATGGGGCATGGTGGACCTGGGTTGGGGTGATTACGGAATTTACCATGTTTGCGGGAGACGAGGGTAGCGCGTCGCTCCCTATCCCCGCTGCCCCAACCGCCGTTCCCGGATCGGTCGCTTTGACCGGGCCAGGCTTTCCGCCAGATTGACGCCACGGCGCAGAGCGACGGCCACCTGCAGAACATCCAGCATGGCCAGATGCGCCAGACGGCTGACCATGGGCGTGTACATGCTGGTATCTTCGACCACGTCGACCAGCAGCGACACGGTCGCCTTCTCCGCCAGCGGCGAGCCGCCAGACGTCAGCGCCACCACCTTGGCCCCACTGTCGAGTGCCAGATCGACCGACCGCAGCAATTCGCGCGTGCGGCCCGTGTGGGAAATGACAAGGGCGGCGGCGTTCGGACCCAGCAGGGTGGCCGACATGGCCTGCACATGGAAATCGGTATAGGCGACGCAGGGGATGCCCAGACGGAAGAACTTGTTCTGTGCATCCATGGCCACCACGCCCGACGCACCGAAGCCATAGAATTCCATGCGCTGCGCCTCGGCCAGGATGCGCACCGCCTCGTCCAGGGCTTCGGGATTGGTGTGGTTGCGCACGCGGGTCAGCGACGCGATGGAACGGTTCAGGACCTTGGCGGCCACATCGACCACGGGATCATCTGGCCGCACCTCCTCATGCACATAGGGTGTGCCGGTCGCCAGATCCTGGGCCAGCCGCAATTTGAAATCTTGAAACCCGGCACAGCCGATGGAGCGGCAGAAGCGCACTACCGTCGGCTGGCTGACCTGCGCCTCGCGCGCCACCTCCGCAACGGAGGCATTGACCACCGAATGCGGGCGTTTCAGCACCACTTCCGCGATCTTCTGTTCGGATCGCCGCAGACCGGACTGCATGCCGCGGATACGTTCAAGCACGTCGCGCGCTCCCCAGACATCACGAGGTTGGCCGTTAGGGCCGTGTAAGGGAATTACACGAAATCCAGCCCGATTTGGCAAGGCCGGCATACCGGCGGTAACAGCGGGGCACCCCTGCCCGCCGATGTTGGCCCGTTCCGCCCCCGAAATGCCTTCTACAGGGCAAAAGTCGTAGTAAAGTTACGCCGCAGCGCAGCATGAGGGTCACAAACATGCGCGCGAATGCCGGAAATGCAGACAGACTACGTAGTCGCCGCTTGCCTCTGTCGGTAATTCTGCTACATTCAAGTCAGAAGACGGCGCGGACCGCGCGCCGCCTCGGCCAGAAAATGGCCGGAATTCAAGGGACGGGCGGGCCGGGTGCCATGGCTGATGTGATGCAGGTTAATCCGTTTGACTATGTGGTGTTCGGCGGCACGGGCGATCTGGCCCTGCGCAAGCTGATGCCCGCCCTGTACTACCGCGAGCGCGACCATCAGCTGACCGATGACAGCCGCATCATCGGCGTGTCCCGCACTGATCAGAATACCGATGCTTTCCGCGCCCAGATCACCAAGGCCCTGGGACAGTTCGTTCCGGCGGAAGATATCGACCAGACCATCCTGGCCCGTTTCCTGGGCCGTATCACCTATGTGCCGCTGGACGCGACCAAGCCGGGCGGCAACTGGCCGCTGCTGGTCGAGGCACTGAAGGATGGCGGGGAAAAGGCCCGCGTCTTTTATCTGGCGACCTCACCGGTTCTGTTCGGCGCCATCTGCCGCAACATCAAGGAAGCCGATCTGATCTGCCCCAAGACGCGCGTCGTCCTGGAAAAGCCGATCGGCAAGGATCAGGCATCAGCCAATGCCGTGAATAACGAGGTTGGCGCGATCTTCAAGGAAGAGCAGATCTTCCGCATCGACCATTATTTGGGCAAGGAATCGGTGCAGAACCTGATGGTGCTGCGCTTCGGCAATGCCCTGTTCGAGCCCCTCTGGTCCGCCAACTATATCGACCATGTGCAGATTACCGTCGCCGAAAAGGTCGGCGTGGAAGGCCGCGCCGAATATTATGACAAGGCCGGTGCCCTGCGTGACATGGTGCAGAACCATTTCCTGCAGCTGCTGTGCCTCGTTGCCATGGAGCCGCCGTCGTCGCTGACGGAGGACATGATCCGCAATGAAAAGATCAAGGTGCTGCGCGCCCTGCGCCCCATCACGGCGCAGGATGTGAAGGTCAAGACGGTGCGCGGTCAGTACCGTCAGGGCGCGATTGAGGGCAAGTCCGTCGCCGGCTATGCCGAGGAGCTGGGGGCATCGTCCAACAATGAAACCTTCGTCGCCATCAAGGCGGAGGTGGATAATTGGCGCTGGGGCGGGGTTCCCTTCTATCTGCGCACCGGCAAGCGCATGCCCACCCGCTATTCCGAGATCGTGATCCAGTTCAAGGCCACGCCCCACAATGTCTTCGGCCGTGGCGCGGGCGAGTTGACTGCCAACCGTCTGGTCATCCGGTTGCAGCCGGATGAAGGCGTGAACCTGTCGATCATGACCAAGGTGCCCGGCCCCGGCGGCCTGCGCCTGCGGTCGGTGCCCCTCAACCTGTCCTACGCGGAGACGTTCAAGGACCGGTACCCGGACGCCTACGAACGTCTGCTGATGGACACGGTGCGCGGCAACCCGTCTCTGTTCATGCGCCGGGATGAGGTGGACGCCGCCTGGGCCTGGATCGACACCATCCAGAAGGGCTGGAAGGACACCGACCAGCCGGCGGAACCCTATCCGGCCGGAAGCTGGGGGCCCCTGTCGGCGGCCCTGCTGCTGGCCCGTGATGATCGGCGGTGGAACGATGCCGACTATTAACAGCCACGCCGACAAGGCATCCTTGGTCACGGCCCTTGCCGACCATATCGCCGGCCTGATCCGCGATGCGGTGGCCGACTATGGCCGCGCCTCGCTGGTCCTGTCGGGCGGTACCACGCCCGCCGACCTGTTTGCCCGGCTGGATACCTATGACCTGCCCTGGGACAAGGTCTATCTGACCCTGTCGGACGAACGCTGGGTCGATCTGGACGATCCCGCCAGCAATGAGGCGATGGTGCGCCGCACGCTCGCCACCGCCGTTGCCAAGGGTGCGACCGTGGTCGGCCTGAAAAGCGTGGGCGCCACCCCCGCCGACGGTCTGGCCCGCACCAGCAGCCGGCTGGCCACCATGCCCCGCCCCTATGACCTTGTCCTGCTGGGCATGGGGGAGGACAGCCACACGGCCAGCTTCTTCCCCGGTGCAACCGGTCTGGCGGAGGCGTTGAGCGGGTCGCTGGGTCTGGCCGTGGCCGCCGTCACGCCCGCTGGTGGCGTTCCGGCCCGCATCACCCTGACCTTGCCGGAACTGCTGCGGTCCCGTGCGGTTGCCCTGCTGATCACCGGTGACAAGAAGAAGGCCGTTCTGGACGACGCGCTGAAGCCGGGGCCGGTTGAGGCCGCCCCCGTCCGCTCCGTGCTGCACCAGAATCAGGTCCCCGTTTCCATCTGGTGGGCGCCGTAACCCCCTGGCCTTTGCCGGGCGCCCCTGAAGGAGGAAGTTCAAGATGACACAGGACGCCATCCGCCGCGTCACCGACCGGATCATTGCCCGCAGTGCGGCGACCCGGTCCAAATATCTGGAGCAGACCCGCGCCGCCGCCGGCAAGGGTCCCAAGCGCGGCACGCTCGCCTGTGGCAACCTGGCCCACGGTTTCGCGGCCTGTGCCGCCGATGACAAGGCCAAGCTGAAATCCGGGACCGAGCCGAACATCGCCATCGTCTCGGCCTATAACGACATGCTGTCGGCACATCAGCCGTTGGAACGCTATCCGGCCCTGATCAAGGATGCCGTGCGTAGGGTTGGGGCCGTGGCGCAGTTTGCGGGCGGCGTGCCTGCCATGTGCGATGGCGTGACCCAGGGTCAGCCCGGCATGGAACTGTCGCTATTCTCCCGCGATGTCATCGCCATGTCGACGGCCATTGCCTTGTCGCACAACATGTTCGATGCCGGCCTCTATCTGGGTGTCTGTGACAAGATCGTACCGGGCCTGTTCATCGGTGCCCTGTCTTTCGGCCATCTGCCCGCCGTGTTCGTGCCCGCCGGCCCCATGACGTCCGGCCTGTCCAACCCGGAAAAGGCCAAGGTCCGGCAGCTCTATGCCGAGGGCAAGCTGGGCCGCGACGCGCTGCTGGAGGCGGAGTCGCAAAGCTATCACGGGCCGGGCACCTGCACCTTCTATGGCACCGCCAATTCCAATCAGATGCTGATGGAGATCATGGGCCTGCATTTGCCGGGTGCCAGCTTCATCAACCCCAACACGCCGCTGCGCGATGCGCTGACCGTCGCCGCCGCCGAACGGGCGGCGAAGATTACCGCGCTGGGCGATGATTACACGCCCATCTGCGACGTGATCGATGAGAAGGCCATTGTGAATGGCATTATCGGCCTGATGGCGACGGGCGGGTCCACCAACCATGCCATCCATCTGGTCGCCATGGCCGCCGCTGCGGGCATTCAGGTCGACTGGCAGGATTTCAGCGACCTGTCGTCTGCCGTGCCGCTGCTGGCCCGCGTCTATCCCAATGGCGTGGCCGATGTGAACCATTTCCACGCCGCCGGCGGCATGCAGTTCGTGATCTCCGAACTGCTGGATAGCGGCCTGCTGCATGGCGATGTGAAGACGGTGGCCGGTGAAGGCCTGGACGCCTATCGCCAGGATGCGTTCCTGGATAATCATGGTGTTGCCACCTGGCGGCCTGGCGTGAAGGAAAGTGCCGATACTAAGGTGCTGCGTCCCGTCGCCGACCCGTTCGACAGCACGGGCGGCATGCGGCTTCTGTCTGGCAATCTGGGCCGTGGCATCATCAAGGTGTCGGCGGTAAAGCCGGAACATCGGGTGATTGAGGCGCCGGTCGCGGTATTCGACAGCCAGGATGACCTCCAGGCCGCCTTCAAGGCCGGACAGTTGAACCGCGACGTCGTGGCCGTGGTCCGCTTCCAGGGTCCGCGCGCCAATGGCATGCCGGAACTGCACAAGCTGACCCCCGGCCTGGGCGTGTTGCAGGATAAGGGCTTCAAGGTGGCGTTGGTCACCGATGGCCGCATGTCCGGTGCCTCGGGCAAGGTACCCGCCGCCATCCATATCACGCCGGAATGCCTGGGCGGTGGTCCGCTGGCCAAGGTGCGCGATGGCGACATCATTCGCCTGAACGCCGAAACCGGTGAATTGAATGTGCTGGTCGATGAAGCCGAATTCGCGGCCCGCACCGTCACCGTGCCCGACCTGTCGCACAATGAATGGGGCATGGGCCGCAACCTGTTTGGTGCCTTCCGGGCATCCGCCACCGGGGCCGAACAGGGTGGTTCCTGCTTCGCTGCCCCCGTCCCCACCGCCTGATCCGACCGGAACCTGACAAGATGAGCATGGATATCGCCCACATCGCCAGCCTGGCCCCGGTCATTCCGGTGATCATCATCGACCGGCTGGAAGATGCCCAGCCGCTGGCAGAGGCGCTGGTGGCCGGCGGCCTGCCGGTGCTGGAAGTCACCCTGCGCTCCCCCGCCGCACTGGACGCCATCCGCGTCATGGCCAAGGTGCCGGGCGCGGTCGTCGGTGCCGGCACCGTCATCAACCCGGAACAGGTGGCGCAGGTGGCCGATGCCGGTGCCAAGTTCATCGTCAGCCCCGGCACCTATCCGGGTCTGGTTGATGCCGTGCTGGATAGCGGTATCCCCTATCTGCCCGGTGTCGCCACCCCGGCAGAGATGATGTACCTGCTGTCGCGCGGCATCCGTCACCAAAAGCTGTTCCCCGCCACCGTGGTCGGCGGCATGGACATGCTGAAGGCGGTATCCTCGCCGCTGTCGCAGATCAAGTTCTGCCCCACCGGCGGCGTCACCGCCGCCACCGCACCCGACTTCCTGGCCTTACCCAACGTCATGTGCGTGGGCGGTTCCTGGGTAACACCCGGCAATATGGTCAAGGCCGGCGATTGGGCCGGCATCACGGCGCTCGCCCGTGAAGCCGCCAGCCTGCCGCGTCGTTCTTAAGCTTTTCCGGTCCTCTACGATCGCCGTTGTCCGGTCATTTCACGGCGATCGACCTTATGGGCGGTTGGGGTAAACCCAGCCGCCCATCTTTTTTGCGCCCGCGGGATGAGGTAGCATTTCTCAGAAGAACAGCAACCGGGTAGCAGGCCATGACCTCCCCCTTCACCCCCGGCACCATCGCCATGCGCTGCCGCGATATGGCCGCCTGCATCCGCTTTTATCGCCTGCTGTTGGGGGATGAGGTGGCATCGTTGACGGGCCGGGACCCGACCGGCACCCCCTGGCACACGGCCTGGTTCGCCTTGAGCAATGGCGGTCGCCTGGTCCTGACCGATGACCGCAGCCACTGCCACCCGCCCGTGGGCGGTGGTAGCGCCCATCTGTTGTGCGGCGATCCGGCAGCGGAAGAGACGCGGCTGCGCGCCCTTGGCATCACCGCGCTGATGTCCACCCACGAAACCAAATCCGGCTATGCCCTGGTCCTGGCCGACCCTGACGGCAACGAGATCGTGATCAGCACGCCGGAGACATTGCCGGGATTGGGCACGAGACTGCCCTTCTGATCATCCTCACGGATGCGGCAATGGTATCCCATACCGCACGGCCAGCGCCTTCATGATCGCCGCCCTTGTGCCGGCAAAGCGCAAGCCGCCATGCCGCCGCGTCTCCAAGCCATCATCGGCATCATCGCCAAAGATCAGCAGCGGCAGGCCCTGGTTCGCTTCCCCCACCAGCGCCACCACCTCCGCCCTGGGCCGGGGGAAATCATGGCGGCGGACCTCTACCCGTTCCGCGATCACCGGGAAACGGGCCAGGATGCCCTCAAAGAACATGCAATCGGCGCAATAGAAGCGCTGACCGGGGTACTTCTCGTCCGGGAAATCGGGCGGCAGCAGGTACAGGATATCACGGGCCATGGGATCAATCATCGGTCCAGGGGTTGATCAAGGCGACGCCGCAATCCCGGAAATCCGGGATGTTCCGTGTCACAAGTGTCGCAGAGTAAAGTTTGGTAATCGCAGCAATCTGAGCATCGAACACGGATATGGGAGCGCCGGTTCGTTGGCGGCGTGATCGTATATCTGCATAGACAAGGCTGGATGCCGTATCAAAAGGCAGGATTCGCTCCGCGAAGTCCTGCACAAACATTGTTTCTGCGGCCTTCATCAGAAGGTCTTTTCGGCGACCATCCGGCATAATTGACAGGCCAAAGAAAATTTCGGCCTGAGTTACCGATGTCGTGAAGAGCAGCGCGGGTGTCTGCCGTGAAATCCAATTGAAGACACGGTCAGAGCCGGCTGGCCGCATCAATTCACTGATAACATTCGTGTCCAACACGAACATCAACGAAAGTCCGGCGGCGGTGGGCCATCTTCCCGCGATAGCGGCGGCAGCTCAACCCCACCCAGTGCCGCAAACCGGTCCCGGATGGACTGTGCCAGATTACCCGCCGCGCGCTTTGGGGGCGGCAGCGCATCGAGCAGGATGTGCTTCGCCTCCTCTTCCACTGACCGGCCACGCACAGCGGCGCGGGCGCGCAATCGGTCCTGTAGGGTCGGATCAAGATCGCTAATGGTCAGGCTGGCCATGGGCACCTCCACCTCATCATTCCATAATAGGTGCTGCCACCGCCCTTGCCAACCACCCATCGCCGCGCCATTGTTGCGAATGATTTGCGATTGGCAGCGGAAAGCGGGATGACCGAGCCGACGAGCAGCCGCCGCTGGCGGCCCTTCTATATCGCGCTGGGCTATGTCTGCGTGGGGCTGGCCATGGCGGGGGCGGTGCTGCCGGTCCTGCCGACGACGCCGTTCCTGCTGGTGGCGCTGTGGGCCTATTTCCGCTCGCACCCCGAACGGGCGCAGAAGCTGCTGGACCATCCGCGCTGGGGCCCGCCCTTACGCGACTGGCGCGAACAGGGTGCCATCCCGACCCGGGCGAAGATCGCGGCGGTGACGGTGATGGCCCTGTCCTGGGTCATCGTGCTCTTTACGACACAAGGGACCTGGGTCCCTGTGATTGTCGGTGTGATCCTGTGCTGCACGGCGACCTTCGTCGCCACACGTCCGGCACCGAAACGGGGATAGGGGCGGCCCAAAGGACCGCCCCACCCATACTTACCCCGCCAGTAACCCGCGGAGCTGCCGCCCCGCCACCGCCAGCATGGCGATGTCCAGCGCCGCGACCCCGCGCAGGTCGGCCAGCAGGCTGTTGATCCGCTCCAGCGGACCCTGACGCTGGGCCGCCCAGGCGTCGAACGGGTCACCCCCGCCCTGGACCTGCACCAGCACGCGCGCCGTCAGGCGGGCCTGCAAGTTAAACAGGTCATCCAGCGAGGCCGCCACCGCCTGGCGCTGCCAGTGGTTGTCAGCCTTCACCTCCACGGTACGGGCCCGCAGATATTCCAGGCCCAGGCGGTCGCCCAAGTCGAAATAAAGGCTGGCCACATCCGACGGATCGCGGTTGGCCTCCACGGCGATTTCCGCAATGTCGGTGCTGGCCGCCAGCAGCGGCAGGGCCGAGACGCGGCGGGCCAGATCGCCCGGCACCCCGTCCTTGGACCAGTTGCCAGCCGTCTCCGCCAGCCATTTCAGGGCCGACGGCGACAGGATATCGGGCAAGTGACCCGTCAGCTCCTCCACCACCGGGGCCAGACGCGCCACTTCAGCGGCGATATCCAGCGGGTAGCTGCCATGGGCCAGGACCCAGGGCACGGCCCGGCGCATCAGGCGGCCTGTATAGAGCATCATGGCGGTCTGCACGGCCGCCGGCACCTTGGTGTCCAGCGCCTCCACCGCGTCCCACAGCCGGCGCAGGCCGAAGGCGTCGCGCACGATCAGATAGGCGCGGGCGACATCGCCCTCGCTACGGCCCGTCTGTTCCACCATTTCCCAGGTGAAGGTCGGGCCAACGCGGTTGACCATGCCGTTGGTGACGGCGGTGCAGATGATCTCACGCCGCAACTGATGGCGGGCCACCGCGTCGGGGAACCGCTCCTGCAAGGCCTTGGGGAAGTACCGCATCAGATCGCGTTCGACCGTCTTATCCTCCGGCAGGTCGGATGCCAGCAGCCGGTCATAGAGATCGATCTTGGCATAGGCCAGCAGCACCGCTGTTTCCGGCCTTGTCAGGCCGCGCTTGGCATTGGCGCGGGCGGCGATTTCCTCGTCATCGGGCAGGAACTCGATGGCGCGGGACAGTTTGCCGGCCTTTTCCATGGTGCGGGCGAACCGGGCCTGATCCTCCAGCGTTTCCACCGAAATGGCCTGGGCGATGGTCAATGCCTGGGTCTGCTTGTAATTGTCGGCCAGGACCAGTTCCGCCACCTCATCCGTCATCTGGGCCAGAAGCACGTCGCGCTGTTCACGCGTCATGCCGCCGCCATCCATGACGTCGCGCAGCAGGATCTTGATATTCACCTCATGGTCGGACGTATCCACGCCCGCAGAGTTATCGATGGCGTCGGTATTGATCGAGACACCGGCCTGTGCGGCCTCGATACGACCACGCTGGGTAAAGCCCAGATTGGCGCCCTCGCCCACCACCTTGGCCCGCAGCTCGCGGCCATTCAGGCGGATGGGATCATTGGCCTTGTCACCGGCATCGGCGTTGCTCTCGTCGCTGGACTTCACATAGGTCCCGATACCGCCCAGCCACAGCAGCTCCACCTTGGCACGCAAAACCGCGCGCATCAGTTCCGTCGGCGTCACCCGCTCGTTCTGGATTTCCAGGGCCTGACGGATCTCCGGCGACAAGGTGAGGGACTTCGCCCCACGGTCAAAGATGCCGCCACCGGACGACAGCTTCGTCGTGTCGTAATCGGCCCAGGATGAACGCGGCAGATCGAACAAGCGCTTACGCTCCGTCCAGCTGCTGGCCGCATCCGGGTTGGGATCGACGAAGATATGGCGATGGTCGAAGGCGGCAATCAGGCGGATATGCTTGGACAGCAGCATGCCATTGCCGAACACGTCGCCCGACATGTCGCCCACGCCGACGGTGGTGAAATCCTCGTTCTGGATATCCTTGCCCAGTTCGCGGAAATGGCGTTTCACCGCCTCCCACGCGCCGCGCGCGGTGATGCCCATGCCCTTATGGTCGTAACCGGCAGAGCCACCAGAGGCGAAGGCGTCGTCCAGCCAGAAGCCGTACTCACGCGACACGCCATTGGCGATGTCGCTGAAGGTCGCCGTGCCCTTATCGGCGGCGACCACCAGATAGGGGTCGTCACTGTCCAGACGGACCACATCGGCGGGCGGGATGACCACACCGTTCTTCAGGTTGTCGGTAATGTCCAGCAACCCGCGCATCATCGTCTTATAGCATTCGATGACCTCGGCCATCACGGCCTCACGGCCCGCACTGGCCGGCACGGGGTTCTTCACGATGAAGCCGCCCTTGCTGCCCACCGGCACGATCACGGCATTCTTGACGATCTGCGCCTTGATCAGGCCCAGGATCTCGGTGCGGAAGTCCTCCTTGCGGTCGGACCAGCGGATACCGCCACGGGCCACCTTGCCGCCACGCAGATGGATGGCCTCCACGCGCGGGCTGTAGACCCAAATCTCCCGCCACGGGCGCGGCAGGGGCAGATCGTCGATGGAGCCACTGTCCAGCTTGAAGCTGATATAGCTCTTTGGCTTTCCATCCGCCCCCTTCTGGAAGAAATTGGTGCGCAGCGTGGCGCGGATGATGTTCAGCATCCGACGCAGGATGCGGTCTTCATCCAGGTTGGTGACGGCGTCCAGCGCGTGGTCGATCTCCAGGATCAGGCCCTTGCGCTTGGTATCCACCTCATCCCGGCCCAGTTTGGCCAGGATCGCCGGATCATGGCTGAACCGGAACAGGTCCAGCAGCAGGCGGGCGATCTTGGAATGGGTCGAGAGCGTATTCTCGATATATTCCTGGGTGAAATCGAACTTGGCCTGTTTCAGATACTTGGCATAGGCACGGAAGACCGTGACTTCGCGCCAGTCCATGCCGGACAGCAGCACCAGACGGTTGAACCCGTCCGACTGTGCCTCCCCGGTCCAGACGCGCTGGAACGCATCCTCGAACGCCGCCTTCACCCGGTCCAGTTCGACGGCGCGACCATCGGCAGTGCGCATGTCGAAATCCTGCATGAAGATATTGGGCGTATCGCCGGGCAGTTCCACCTCGAACGGGCCGCCTTCAGCCAGGATGCGCAGGCCCAGATGCTCCAGCATGGGCAGCACCTTGGACAGTTCCACCGGCCCGCCGGTCTGATAGACCTTGAAGAACAGCTGATGGGCGTCCGCCTCCACGGGGCGGTGCAGGTTCAGGGCGATGCCGCCATGGGCGATGATATGTTCGATCCGGGCCAGATCGACCACCGCTTCGTCCGGCGTATAGGCCTCCTGGTACGATGCCGGCAGGGTGCCGCTATATTTGCGGGCCAGGGCCAGACCGGCGGCCTCGCCCTTTTCTTCCACCAGCGCCTGGGTGAAGCGGTCGCGCCAGCCGCGCGACGCCTCGATCAGCTGGCTTTCCAGCTCACCCACATCCACATCCGGCACCTTGCCGGGATTGGTCTGCACGATCAGATGGACACGGGCCAGCACGCTTTCCGACAGCGACACATTCACCTGGGTCGAGGTGCCGTCATAGGCCTTCTCGATCAGGGTCTGCAGGCGCTTACGCAGATCGGTATCGTAACGATCGCGCGGAACATGGATCAATGCGGAAACGAAACGTTCGAACGGGTCCTTGCGCACAAACAGGGCGACGCGTTGCCGCTCCTGCAAATGCAGCACGCCCATGGCAATGTCGAACAGCTCGTCATCGCCGATCTGGAACAGCTCGTCACGCGGATAGGTTTCCAGAATATGGACCAGCGCCTTGCCATCATGGCCGCGCCCGTCAAAGCCCGACCGCTCAATGACGCGGTTCACCTTCTGGCGCAGGAACGGGATATCGCGCGATGAGCGGTTATAGGCGGTGCTGGTGAACAGGCCGACGAACAGCCGCTCGCCAATCTCCTCCCCCGCCTCGTTGAACAGCTTGACCATGACGGCGTCCAGCGGGGCGCGGCGATGGACCGTGCTGTCCTTGTTGGCCTTGGTCACCATCATGAAACGGGGGTGACGAACGAACGCCTTCACCTCCGGCGGCAGGGTGGAGAAATAGCGCAGACCATCAAAGACGCTGACCTCGTCATCGCGCAGCAGGCCCAGGCCGGCACCGGTCTGGATATCCAGCGTCTCCTCGCCATTATCCTTGCCCAGGCGGTATTCGCGGATGCCAAGGAAGATGAAATGGTCTTCATCCATCCAGCGCAGGAAGGCCAGACCCTCCTCCCGCTCCTCCGCCGCCACCGGGCCATATTGGCCGTTGATGGTGTCGGCCAGACGGGCGCGCATGGCATGGAAATCGGTGACCGAGGCGCGGACATCGGCCAGCACGGCGGCGATGCCGGCGCGGATCGCGTCCAACTCATCGCTGCCGGTGATCTGATCGACCTCGATATGCATCACCGATTCCGCGATGGCGTCGGCGGGTGCCTCGCCATTCTGCCAGATGGCAGTCAGGCGGCCGTCAGCATCACGGCTGACCTTGATCACGGGATGCACCACCAGATGGACCGTCAGGCCCCGGCGGTTCAGTTCGGCGGAAACGCTGTCCACCAGGAAGGGCATGTCGTCATTGACGATTTCCACCACCGTATGGTGGGCGTGCCAGCCGTCGCTATCGACGCGCGGGTTCAGGACGCGGACCAGCGCGTCGCCGCGCTTGCGCATGCCCCCGAACTGCATGATGGCGATGGCCGCGCCATACAGCTCATCGGCGGTGGAGCGCAGCATGTCGTCGGGCGACACGTTGCGATAGAAGGCCCGGACGAACGCTTCGGCCAGGCCGGCCTTATCCTTGGACAACCGGCTGCGCAGCTTGGCGACAACCTGATCCAGCAGCTCGGACTTACGCTGTTCGAGCTTGAACGCCATGGTGTTTCTCCCGCAATGGACCGCATCTTGTCGGGGCGGATTTGTGGCTGGATTTGCCCCGGCACGGTTTGCGGGCAACACCTTGCTCCTTTTATGCGTCGTCAGAAAGGGGGTCAGGTGACAGTTCGGCGTTCCGGTACGCTTATGCCGCCGACGGGCTGGCATACGGCATTCCATTGCTTTACAAGCGACTACGGCTTTCTTTTCGAATCCGACCGTCCAAACCCGTCCGCCAGAGAGGGAGCAAGCGACCCGTGCCCGTGCCCGACTCGACAGTGCTGGGCCTGACCGCCGTCATCGTCGCCGTGACGGATGAGGTGCCGCGCGTGCTGGTGGTGCGGCGCATGACGCACAACCTCGCCACGCCGGAACAGCGGGACGCGACGGCGGGCCAGGACGCCCTGCCCTTTGGTCCCTTCACCGCCGACCGCGACCGTACCCTGGAACAGGGTTTGCGCCGCTGGGTGGAGGAGCAGACGGGCCTGCCGCTGCGCTATGTCGAACAGCTTTATACGTTTGGGGACAAGTATCGTGATCCGCGTGAGTTGGAGGGCGGGGCCCGCGTCGTCTCCGTCGGCTATATGGCGCTGGTGCGGGAGGCGCCGCTGTCGGGCAGCGGGGCCGCCGAATGGCACGATTGGTACGATTACTTCCCCTGGGAAGACTGGCGCGATGGCCGCCCCGCCCTGCTGACCCGCACAATCATGCCGGCCCTGTCGCGCTGGATCGCGGCGGCCCCCGACAGTGCCATTGCGGCGGCCCGCGCCGAACGTGTCTCCACCACCTTCGCTGAGGAGGAGTTGTGGGACACTGAACGGGTGCTGGAACGGTATGAGCTGCTCTACAGCGCCGGTCTTGTGGAAGAGGCACTGCGCGACCGCGCCATCCGCCAGCGTCTGGGCCTGACCCTGGACAATGGCCACCTGAACGAACCCGATCTGGCGGCCCAGATGGGCACACCCATGGCCCAGGATAACCGCCGAATCCTGGCCGTGGCACTGGGCCGGTTGCGCGGCAAGCTGAAATACCGCCCGCTTGTCTTTGACCTTTTGCCCCAGCAATTCACCCTGTTCCGGTTGCAGCGGACGGTGGAGGCGCTGTCGGGCGTGCAGCTTCACAAACAGAATTTCCGCCGGCTGGTCCTGGCGGGGGGGCTGGTGGAAGCGACCGGATCGCAGGAGGCCCATACGGGCGGCCGCCCCGCCGAACTGCACCGCTTCCGCCGCGACGTGCTGCGCGAACGGGTGGCGGCGGGCATCGGGCTGCCGCAGGTGCGGATGGTGGATTGAAAGCCAACTGACATTTTCTTCTACTTGCATCTCCGTATCGTCTCGGCAATCTTATCGGCTATCAGTTCGCGCGCTATTGGAGTTGGCATGAACGGGATCAGCGAAATCGAACAGAAATACTTCAAAATAGTTGATGGGAATTTGGAGTTATCTGATAAAAAAATTGACCTGTTGGAAATAAATAATGTAAAAATAGAACAAGAGTCCTCCTTCCCGTTTTTAGTTTTTGTTTTTATTTTATTGACAGTGATTTTTTCAATTTTTATGTCATTTGGGATTAAGTTCTCTGAAATTGTATTTATTTTATCAGTATTTATCCCCATTTTCGGCCCCATATTTATTCTTGTTTTGATATTTATTATTTATATGGTTTACAAAGTTGGCCAATCATTCAAGAATCCATATCGACTTATGATTTATATGGACACCGAAAGCATTACACTTCTGGAAACACCAAATATCGTTTTGGTAAATGCTACAAAAAGAGCATTGGAGAAAGCTCTTGCCAAAGCATGCGCAGAACCAAACACGGGAATGCCCCCAAAAAGATGATCGAAACCGAGCGCCTGCTCTTGCGCCCCTGGCTCGACAGCGACCTGGACGCCCTGACGGCCATCAATGATGACCCCGCCGTCTATCAATGGCTGGCCGGTCCCTTCACGCGGGAGATGAACGCGGCCAGCATAAAACGGCAGCAGGGATTTCAGGCCGAACATGGCTTCTGCTACTGGGCCGTGGTGGAAAAGGCGTCGGGCCGGTTGATCGGGATGGCGGGCCTGATGCCTGTCACGTTCGATGCGAGGTTCCTGCCCGCCGTGGAGATCGGCTGGCGCCTGTCGTCGGCCTTTCAAGGCAAGGGTTACGCAACGGAGGCGGCGAGGGCCGCCCTGGCCCATGGGTTCGGCCCGGCGGGGCTGGACGAGATCGTGTCCTTCACCGTGCCCCACAACAGTGCATCCCGCGCCGTCATGGAACGGATCGGCCTGCGCCACGAACCGGCGATGGATTTCGATCATCCACGCCTGCCGGAAGGCCACCCCCTGCGCCGGCATGTGTTTTATCGGGTCAGAGCCACCTAAACCGTCATCCCGGCGGAAGCCGGGATGACGAATGGAGGGAGGCCACCCCCAAACAAACAACGCCCGGCAGCAGGTCACCCCACTGCCGGGCGTCGATCCCCAGCCAGATCCCCGTGAAGGGACCCCAATTTCAACATCATGCCGACCGCCTGTCGCCAACCGGTGGGGTTACCCAATATCCCCGTGCATGTGCGTTACCTACTTTGCGAATCGCGTGCCAAGTGTAAAAACGGCGTCTGACAACGCTTCCCAACAATCCCACGACCCGGAATCTGCCCAATCAGGCAGCACTGCCGCCCAAATGGGCAGCAGGATCAGCGCACCACCGGCACGCGGGCGTCCGACTGCCAGAAGGACCAGCGCACACCGGCACCGACGCTGACATTGGTCTTGTCGCGGAACAGCGGGCTATCCTCGTTCGCGGAGCCGCCGTAATAGCCGACCTGGGCCGCACCAAACACCAGCAGCCGGTCATTGATCGGATAGGCCAGACCCAGCGTGGTCTTGGTGCCGATATAGCCGTCATCGGCCTTGTAAGCGCGGCGCGTGGCCGTGGCATAGGCGGCATCGACGCCGTAGAAATAATCATTCACCCCGTCAAAGCCGAAGACCGGCCCGATGGAGGCATAGCCGCGCAGCTTGGTCCCACCCAGGGAGCGGTCGGACCAGCTCAATTCCGGATTGACGCTGATACCTTCATAGTCGAACCCGATCAGGCGGGTGGCGATGACAGCGCGCACCTCCACACCCAGATCGACCTGCACATCCGCATGCTTGGGCATGAAGTGCCAGGTGGCCTTAGGCCCCGCTTCGATCAGCAGGTCCAGGTCGGGCATGCCCTGGCGGGCCTTGTTATCCTTGCTGTCGACATCAAAGGACCCGTCCAGGCCGATATCCAGCTCAAACCGCCCGCCCGCCATTTCCTGGCGTGCGCGGATGAAGCCATTGTCGCCAATGCGCAGATTGTCACCGCGATAGATCAGGAACGGCACGGGCAGCGCCTTGAACTGCCCTTCTGACGCCGCCGGATAATGCGCGACATAGCCACCGGCGGCCAGGATGCTGCCTTCCCACAGGGGGGCGGTTTCGTCCGTCGTCTCCATCCCGAACAGGGCCGACTGCGCGGCGGCGGGGCTGGACAGGGCCAGCAGGGTGGTAGCAAGGGCGGCAAGGCGGCGGATCATGGGAGGGGGGACCGGTCATGTTGCAGGGCGGCATAGCTCTACCCCATCGCCGGTCCCGCCGCCACATCCACCAAGGGGCTACACAAAATGCCGCCCCGCCCACTCCGATCCCTACTTCTTCCCCTTCATCATGAAGGCCTGGAAAGCCGCCATGGCTTCGGGGGAGCGCAGGCAGGCCCCGAAAATCTGACCTTCCTTCTTCATGGTGGCCAGCACCTCTGCCTGATTGGGGCGCATCAGGGCCTTGGTCTGGCGCATGGCGCCCACGGGCTTGGCGGCCAGGGCTTTGGCCTTGGCAAGGGCCGTGGCGGCCAAATCCGCGGCGGGCACGATACCTGACAGGATGCCGGTCGCCAGCGCTTCGTCGGCCCCCAGCGGTTCACCCAGCATCAGCATGCGGGCCGCCTGGGCATGGCCCATGGTGCGCGGCATCAGGATGGAACTGGCCGCCTCCGGCACTAGGCCCAGATCGACGAAGGGCACATGCAGCCGCGCGTCGGGCGAGGCATAGACCAGATCGCAATGCAGCAACATGGTGGTGCCCACGCCCACCGCCATGCCCTCCACTGCCGCGACCAGGGGCAGCGGCGTGGTGGCGATGGCGAACAGGAACTGGAACACCGGCGCCTCGTCATTGGCGGGCGGATTGGCCAGGAAATCACCAATATCATTGCCGCCGGTAAAGAATCCGCCCGCACCCTGGAACAGGACGGCGCGGATGCCGGCCTCGGGCGCGCTTTTCAACGCATCGGCCATCGCCGCATACATGGCGGCAGTCAGGGCGTTGCGCTTGTCGGCGCGGTTCAGGGTGATCGTGCGCACGCCATCGGCGTCATTCACCAGCACATGCTCGGTCATTTCGGGCGCTCCCTCGCCTGGAATTATGGTTGGGCACAGGACGCCCGAACCGGCATGCCCCGTCAAGCCGGAAAGCGCACGACCGTGCGGAAAGGTGGCTGAGACCGCTATTTCTTCTTCGGCTTGCGCGGCGCGCGCACCGCGACCTCAAACGCCGGACGGACCCAGACCATCAGGCTGTCCGCATCCTCCAGCGCGTCCGCCGGCGGGCGATGATAATTCATCGTCCGCTCCGGCTGGTCCTCATAGGGCGCAAAGGCAGGCAGGCCCAGCGCCTCATAGGCGGGGCGGTTCTGCGCGTCGGTCTTCAGATACAGTTCCTCGCCCGCGATCAGGGCAAAGGTCAGCCCGTCCAGCGACAGGCCCCAGCCACCGAACATGGACCGCGCCACCACCGGCCCCAGCGGTTGCATCAACTCCAGAACATGGGTGACGAACGGGGGCGGGCGACGCGGGGCCATGTGCGGGCCTTATTTCTTGCGGAAGGCGTCCAGGGCGACGACGGTGCCGGTCGGCTTGGGTGCGTCTTCACCGGCAGGTTCATCGTCGGCGGCCACCGGCTCCGTCCCCCCTTCCTCCATCTCCTCCTCATCCACCAGCAGGTCCGGCATATCATCAGGCTGGAACTGCAGGACGAAGTTCACCGACGGGTCGGCGAAGGTGATGATGGTGATATAGGGCACGACCAGCCGGCGCAGCACACCGCCGAACGACAGAGTGACGGCGAACTTATCATTCTCCACCGTCAGGTCGTAGAACTGGTACTGAAGGACGATGGTCATCTCCGTCGGGTATTTGGCGCGGAGATAGTCGGGGATATCCACCCCTTCGGCATCGGTGCGGAAGGTGACATAGAAATGATGTTCGCCCGGCAGCTGCCCGCCCCGGTTCAGAACCTCACGCAGGGCCTGTCTGACGACGCCGCGCTTGGCGGCCTCGACCATGCGGTCATAGCGGAGCATTTCCTCGGACATCGGTTAAGCGAACCCCTGACAACGAACACGACGGAAAAATCCGTCCCCCATCCGGCCCAGACAAGCCTATTACGGACGGATAATCAAGCGTTGGGCGCAAATGTCTGAGTTCCCGCATGCAGCTATGCGGGAATGGGGGCTTAGCAGGTGCCAGAACAGCCCACCAAGCGCAGCTGGGCTTGCGCGTTGAGCGCCCGCGACCCCATGGTCGCGTGAAGCCCAAGGACGCGGATGCGTCCGCCCGGCGTCTGAGGGGACAACGAAAATGCCAAGCACAGCTTGGCTGGCGCGCTGAGCGCCCGCGACCACGTGGTCGCGTGAAGCCCAAGGCGGCGGATGCCGCCGCCCGGCGCTTGAGGGAACAAAGATAAGGTGGGGGGATTCTGTTGCCCAGCTCCCCCCGGGCTGCGACTTAAGCAAACTGACTAACGCCCTTTAGGGGGAATTAGGCAGCCATGCGAAGGTCAGACGCCGAGTTATCGTTGGCATCTATGAGGTTTGACCCGATAACGGCGGTATCATGCCGAGGGAAGACTATGCCTTTATTACGCGCGTCGATCCTGTTTCGCCCCCATGAACCCCTGGCCGTCAGACCGGAAGTGAATGGTGGAGGCGCCGGGTACCGCCCCCGGGTCCGCAACGTCTATTCCACACCGCGTTTATCCCCATAGTCGGGCGAACCCGACAGGCTTGATATAGGCGATTGGCGTGCGGGTTTAAAGGGGGATGTTGATGCCCCACCCTTTGCCGAGGATGGATACATCCATCCTCGGTTGGCGCGTTGAGCGCCCGCGACCACGTGGTCGCGCAAGCCAAGCCGCCGGATGGCGGCGCCCGGTGCTTGAGGGAACAGGATATTACGGTGCCCCCGCCGTCCCGTTCGACCTGGGGTCTGCACCACCGCGCCATTGGCCCGTCATCTTGTCGATGCCGTTCAGCTTGCCGCCGAAATCATCGACCACGACCTCATGGCCCATGGCGCGCAGCTTGTCCGCCATGCCACCGACATTGGTTCCGGCCTCGATGCGGATCGTCTCCCCGCTACCCATGAAGGTGGGCAGGGCCAGGGCCGATTGCACATCCAGCTTCCAGTCCAGAACGCCAACGATGGCCTTGGCGACCTGGGCAATGATGGTCGGTCCGCCGGCAGCGCCGATGGCCAGCACAGCCTGACCGTTCTGGTCATAGACAATGGTAGGCGACATGGAACTGCGCGGCCGCTTGCCCGGCTCCACCCGGTTGGCGGTGGGGACACCATCCACATCGGGCACGAAATTGAAATCCGTCAGCTCATTATTCAGTACATAGCCATCAACGATGATGCCGGAGCCATAGATATCCTCAATGGTGGAGGTCATGGAGGCAACATTGCCCCATTCATCGGCGACCGAGAAATGGGTGGTGCCGGGGATTTCATTGTCGGGGATATCCGACACGCGCGGCGCATCCTTCGGGTTGCCCGCCGGGGCCTTGGGCATGGCCTTTTTCGGGTCGATCAGCTTGGCCCGGTCTTTGATATAGGCGGGGTCGGTCAGGCCTTCGACCGGCACCTTCACATGGTCTGGATCACCCAACCATTTGGCCCGGTCGGCATAGGCCAGACGCATCGATTCGCCCAGGATGTGCCAAGCCTCCAGGCTGTTCGGCCCCATGGCGGGAATGTCGAACCCCTCCATCTGTTTCAGGATGGTCAGAACCGCGATACCGCCGGACGAGGGCGGCCCCATGCCGCACACCGTGTAGACCCGGTAGGTCCCGCAGACCGGATCACGTGGGATCGCCCGGTAATTCACCATATCCTCGGCGGTAATGACGCTTGGGTTGCGAGGCGCGCTGCCGACCGCCGCGCGCAACCGCTCTGCCGCCGGCCCCTTGTAGAAGGCATCCGCCCCCTTCTCCGCCACCAGGGTCAGGAGATCGGCCAGTTTGGGGTTCCTGATCACCGAGCCCACCGGTTTAGGCGACCCGTCCGGCTGATAATAGAGTTCCTGCGCTTCCCTTGACACGGACAGCAGCGGCTTTTGTTCCGTTAGAAAGGCCACCATGCGCGGGGTGACGACAAACCCGTCGCGCGCCAGCTTGATCGCCGGCTGGAACAAGGCCTTCCAGGGCAGCTTGCCGTGGCGGGCATGGGCCAGTTCAATAAGTCGGATATTGCCCGGCACACCCACCGACAGGCCGCCGGCCCGCGCCAGCTCATAATCCATTTCCTGGCCGTTCTTCATGAAGCGGTCGGGTTTGGCCGCCGATGGTGCCTCCTCCCGCCCATCATAGCTGAACGTGTGCTTGGACCCGGCGGGGTGGTACAGCATGAAACCGCCCCCGCCGATGCCCGACGATTCCGGCTCCACCACCGTCAGGGCCAACATCAGGGCCGCCGCCGCATCCGCCGCCGATCCACCCTGGCGCAGGATTTCACGGCCAGCATCGGTGGCGCGCGGGTCCGCCGACGACACCATGGCCTTGCCCACGGGCAGCGCCGTCACCGTGGCACTTTCCTTCTGCGCCCAGGCCCCCGTGGCCGGTATGGCCGTCAATGCTGTGGCCAGACAAAGCGACAGGGCAAGCGAACGCAGACGGATCATCGCGGGTTCTCTCCGACGGGTCAGAACAGGGCGTCAGCTTCCCATGAAAACCACTGTCATCCTACTGTAAAATATTGATTATTTTCTGGGCAGGGTGCCGCTCATACCGCCACATCCGCCTTGATCGGCGGGTGCGGGTCATAGCCTTCAACCACGAAATCCTCGATCCGGTAGCCGTCGATGCTGTCGGCACGGCGGGACAGCGTCAGGCGCGGCAGGGGGCGGGGGCTGCGGGAAAGCTGCTCACGGGCGGCGTCCAGATGGTTGAGGTAGAGATGCACATCCCCGCCCATCCACACAAACTCACCCAGACGCAAGCCCGCCTGCTGCGCCAGCATGGCCTGCAAGACCGCGGCACCGGTCAGGTTGAAGGGCAGGCCCAGCAGCACGTCGCAGCTACGCTGATACATCAGCCCGTTCAGGCGGCCATCGCTGGTGACATGGTACTGATAGACCATGTGGCAGGGCGGCAGGGCCATGCCGCCCAGTTCCGGCACGTTCCAGGCATGGAACAGCAGGCGGCGGCTGGCGGGTGTTTCGCGCAAGCCCTTGATCAGGGCCGCAATCTGGTCATGTTCCCGCCCGTCGGGGCCCAGCCAGCGCCGCCATTGCTTGCCATAGACCGGCCCCAGCTCACCCCAGCGGGCGGCGAACGCGTCATCCTCCACGATCCGCTGCTCAAAATCCTTCTGGCTGATCTGTTCGCCCGTTTCGCAGCGATAGGTGGCGAGCGGCCAGTCGGTCCAGATGGTGACCTTTTCCTTCAGCAACGGCTGGATATTGGTGCCGCCGGTCAGGAACCACAGCATCTCCTTGACCGCCATTTTCCAATAAACACGCTTGGTGGTCAGGATGGGCACGGTCCCGTCCGACAGGTCGAACCGCATCATGGCGCCGAACAAGGACTTGGTGCCCACACCCGTCCGGTCCACGCGGGCATCGCCACGGGCCAGGATGTCTTCCATCAGATCCAGATATTGCTGTTCGGGATGGCGCATCGACCGTCGGCTCCACTTGGCCCATCATGCTGCAAGTGGTTGTTCATTAGCCCGCCGGGCGGCTATTGTCACTGCCTACCGCCCGCCTGGAGACCTCCGCCTTGTTCCTTTCCGTGATCGCCGCCGTCGCCCGCAATGGGGTTATCGGTCATGAGGGCCGCATGCCCTGGAAGCTGCCCAACGATCTACGCTTCTTCAAGCAGGTGACCATGGGCAAGCCCATGATCATGGGCCGCAAGACCTGGGAGAGTTTCGGGTCAAAGCCCCTGCCCGGCCGGCCGCACATCGTGATCACCGGCAACCGCGATTTCGTGGCCGAGGGCGCGATTGTTGTCCATGACCTGGAAACCGCCATCGCCACGGGTAAGCGCCTGGCCGAAGAGGCCGACGGGAATGAGGTGATGGTGATCGGCGGGGCGCAGATTTACGCCGCAGCATTGCCCCTGGCCGACCGCGTTTTCCTGACAGAGATCGCGGCCAGTCCCGTGGGCGACACCCATTTCCCGGCATTCGACCGCACGGCCTTCCTGGGCGAAGAACTGGGCATGCAGATGGCCAAGGGGCCGGATCAGCCGGCCTTCCGCGTCATGCTGTTCCATCGGCGGTGATGCGATGACGGCGCTGCTGCCCTGGCAGGAGGTCACGGTCGGGTCCGGCCTGTTGCTGGCTGCGGCCTCCGACATTTCGGTCGATGTGACCGCCTTGCAGCGGCAGACGCGCGCCGCTATTGACAGAACGCCCGACAGCGACCGCGGACGCTATGGCGACACGGGCGGCGACTGGACCGCCATCACCCTGATGAGCATGCCGCTACCCGATGGTGATGGCAGCTTACCTGCCGGCACGCCAGCCCCCCCGCTGGCCCATCTGCCGCTGCTGGAGAAGATTTTCCAGGTACTGGGCAGACCACCTCATGGGGCACATATCCTGCGCCAGCCGCCACGCGGCCTCCTGCCCTGGCATTTCGATCCGCAGGCCCTGCACCTGCCGCTTTGCCGGCTGTTGCTGACGGTGGAGGCTGATCCCGCCGCCTTCACCTGGATTGGACATGAGAAAGTGGCTTTCCCCGCAGGCACCCTGTGGACGGGCGATTTCGCCATTCCGCATCAGGTGGAGAATGACAGCGACCGTGAACGTCTGGTGATTGCGCTGGACTATCCCTCAACGGAACAGGTTCGTGCCCGCTTCCCCGCCCCCCTCACGGCGGAAGCCGGGAAGCGTGCATCCCTGTCGGGTCAAGCCGTGAACCTGTGGCGCGATTGGCGCTTCGCGCAGGCATCCTGATGCGCGGTCACGCAATCGCCGACGGGCTGCCCTGCCTGCTGCTCTGGCCGGCTCGGACCCAACAACCAACCGATAGCTGACACACACACCGGTCATTTTCACACTTGACCGATCGTTCGTTTTTGACAAATGTCTCCATCGGAGACTTTGCAATGCTGAAAATCATCCTTCCACTCGTGTTCAAGGTGAGGCCCAAGATGGTCTATGACATGATCCGCCAGCAGATGGCGGGTTCCCTGCCCTTCGTGCGCCATTGCGGCATCGATCTGGTGACGCTTGGCGATGGCACCGCTGAGGCGCGGGTGACCGACCGGGCGGAGGTGAAGAACCATCTGGGCACGCCCCATGCCGGCGTCATCTTCACGCTTGCCGAAACGGCCAGCGGCGGGGCGATGGCCGGGGCCATGGCCCCTGTCCTGATGAATGTCCGCCCGGTGGCGGCGCAGGCGACGATCCAGTTCCTGACCCTGGCCAAGGGCGATCTGCGTGCGGTTGCCCGCACGGGCCGGTCGGGTGCTGAACTGCGGGCGGAGCTGGAGACGGAAGGCAAGGTGCGGTTCCCCGTGGAGGTGGAGATCACCGACGCCGCCGGACAGCCCGTGTCGAAGATGGTGGTGGAATGGTACGTCAGTCCCAAGCGGCCCTGATCGCCGAACCGGTCCGCCGCGACAGCTTCCACCATGGCGACCTGCGGGCAGCGTCCCTGTCCGCCGCCCTGGGCATGGTGGAGGCTGACGGGCCGGATGCCCTGTCCTTCCGGGCCGTGGCGGCGGCTGTCGGCGTCAATCACCGCGCCCTTTACCGCCATTTCACGGACAAGTACGAACTGACCCTGGCACTGGCGGCGCATGGCTTCGATGGGATGGCCGCGGCCATTCAGACGGGATTCGATGCCGATGGCGGGCAACCCCGCCCCGGCCCGCTTTACCATGCCTATATCGATTTCGCGCTGGACCGGCCCGGCCTCTACGCCCTGATGTATGGCATTCCGGGGCAGGACTACCTGACCCACCCGGCGCTGGCCCCGTCGGTCGCGAAAGTCACGAAGCTGGCGGCCAAGGCGTTTCGCCACGTGAATGACCCACCCGGCTTTTCCATCGCGATCCGCGACCGTGTCATGCGCGCCTGGGGGGAGGTGCATGGGCTGTGCGACCTGTGGCGGCGTGGCGCATTGCGCGCGCGGGATGCGGCGGCGGCCAAGGCCTATATCCTTGCTTTGCTGGCGCAATGATGCGCCCGCCACCCCTGCGTCGCGTGATATCCGGCAACGCAGGTTTCGCACTTCACGCTGGCGGGCCACTGGCTATCTTCTGCATCCCATGCAGCTCACCACCATCCCCGATCACGTCCTGCCGGACGCCCTGGCCACCGTCGCCAGCCACTTGGCCCCCGAAAGCCGGACGGCCAAGGTGCTGGCGCGCATCGCGGCCACCCGCGACCTGATCGCGCTGGGCGTGGACACGCCGTCACATCGGGATGCCGCCGTCGATCTGGCCCGCGCCTTCGGGATCGGCGTGATCGATGAGGAGCCGCAGGCCGCCTTCTCCTATGACGGCCAAGCCATCCGCACCCGGTCAGAAGCCTACGTCCTGATCCATGAGGTGGCGCACTGGCTGGTCGCCCCGCCCGCGCGCCGGTCCCTGATCGATTTCGGTCTGGGGGCCGGTCCCGAATCCGGCCGCGTGGAGGAGGCGAATAGCGCCATCGCGGTGGGCAAGGAAGAGCAGATCCGGGAGGAGGCCCTGGCATCGCTCCTGGGCATCCTGTGGGAGGTGGAACTGAGCCAGCCCGCCATCCTTGCCTTCCTGGAACAGAACTGGCTGGAGGGTTGGGAACGGCCATCCTGTGCCGAGAATCTGGCCGACAATGTCGAAGCCCTTTTCCAGGCGGGATTGATCAGTGCGGATGGGCGGCCAATTCCGCCGGAATCGTGCGTGGATCGCGCCCGCGCCGCAGCTTGATTTCGTTATTTCACACCCCCTTGCGGGTGGTTTGAGGATGCGGTTCCCTGAAGGCAAAACCATTTGCCCCAGGGGGAAACATGTCCGGCGCACCCGCCATCCTGTCCATGATCGGCAACACCCCGATCGTCCGCGTCACCCGTTTCGATACCGGTCCGTGCGAGCTGTATCTGAAGCTGGAAAACCAGAATCCCGGCGGCTCCATCAAGGACCGTATCGCGCTGAAGATGATCGAGGCGGCGGAGGCAGAGGGCAAGCTGGCCCCCGGCGGTACCGTTATCGAGGCGACGGCCGGCAATACCGGCCTGGGTCTGGCCCTGGTCTGCGCCGCCAAGGGTTACCGCCTGATCCTGGTCATCCCGGACAAGATGGCCACCGAGAAGATCAACAATCTGCGTGCCCTGGGCGCTCAAATCCACATCACGCGGTCGGATGTGGGCAAGGGTCACCCCGCCTATTACCAGGATATTGCCGAGCGCCTGTCGAATGAAATCCCCGGCAGCTTCTATGTGAACCAGTTCGCCAATCCGGCCAATCCCCGCGCGCACGAGGAATGGACCGGCCCGGAAATGCTGCGCCAGATGGATGGCGATATCGACGCGGTGGTGGCCGGCATCGGCTCTGGCGGCACCTTCACGGGCCTGGGTGCCTTCTTCGCGAAGGCCAGCCCCAAGACCGCCATGGTCATCGCCGACCCGGTTGGCTCCATCATCGCTGACCTTGTGAACAAGGGCACGCATGACGAGCCGGGTTCCTGGGTCGTTGAAGGCGTGGGCGAGGATTTCGTACCCCCCATCTGCGACCTCCAGTACGCCAAGGCCGCCTATTATGTCAGCGACACCGAAAGCCTGACTGCCGCACGCGATCTGCTGCGGCTGGAGGGCATCCTGGCCGGGTCCTCATCGGGCACGCTGTTCGCGGCGGCGCTGAAATATTGCCGGGCACAGACGACGCCCAAGAAGGTCATCACCTTCGTCTGCGACACGGGCAACAAGTACCTGTCGAAGATGTTCAATGACGCCTGGATGGAAGATCACGGCTTCACCCCGCGTGAACGCCACAATGACCTGCGCGACCTGATGACCCGCCGTTTCGACAAGGGCCAAGTGGTCACCGTGGGGCCGGAGGATACGCTGCTGACCGCCTACAAGCGGATGCGCATCTCCGACGTGTCACAGTTGCCCGTCATGGAGGGCGAGCGGGTAATCGGCATCCTGGATGAAAGCGACCTGCTGCTGCATGTCGAAAAGGACCCGGCCCGCTTCCGCGACAAGGTCTATACCGCCATGGTCAACCGGCTGGAAACCCTGCCCGTGACCGCGACCATGGCCGACCTGCGCGCCCTGTTCAACCGCAACATGGTGGCCATCATCATGGATGGCCCCGTGTTCCTGGGCCTGTTGACCCGCACCGACGTGCTGAACCATCTGCGCCGGCAGTTGGGGTGAAAGCGGGGTCGCTCCCATACCAGAAGGGCCGCCCTATCAGGCGGCCCTTTTCACATCACATCGTCGTCTTGTTATCCAACGCATAGCCCGCCGAGCGGACGGTGCGGATCACATCCTGTTCTTCCGTCTCGTTCAGGGCCTTGCGCAGACGGCGGATGTGGACGTCAACGGTGCGCAGCTCGACATAGACATCGTGGCCCCAGACGATATCCAGCAGCTGCTCGCGGGAGAAAACGCGCCCTGGATGCTGCATGAAATGGCGCAGCAGGGCGAATTCTTTCGGCCCTAGATGGATATCGCGACCGCCCCGGCGCACCCGGTGGGCCGCCAAATCCATGGAGATGTCGGAGAAGCGCAGCAATTCTTCGGCCAGACCCGGCGAGGCGCGGCGCAGGACAGCGCGGATGCGGGCCACCAGTTCGGTGGGGCTGAACGGCTTGGACAGGTAATCATCCGCCCCGCTGTTCAGTCCACGGACCTTGTCCGCCTCTTCCCCGCGCGCCGTCAGCATGATGACGGGCGTCTCGCGGGTCTTGGGATTGCGGCGCAACTGGCGGCAGACCTCCAGCCCGCTCATCAGCGGCAGCATCCAGTCCAGCAGGATCAGATGCGGGCTGCGCTCATCGGCCAGCAGCAGGGCTTCTTCCCCGTCACCGGCGGTGATGACCCGGAACCCTTCGCGTTCCAGATTGTAGGACAGCAGCGTGACGAGATCGGCCTCGTCTTCAACAACCAGGATCAGCGGCTTCAAGGCGGCGTTCATCGGGGTCCCTTGGCGCTAGATGGGGTGACAGGGAGAGGCCGTTTCAGCCCTCGCTGTCCACCGGTTCAATGATGGTGAAGCTGGACTTGTCGCTCTTGGGCCGTTCCGCCGTCAGCGGCTGGCCCCGGACCAGGAAATGCACCGTCTCGGCGATGTTCGTCGCGTGGTCGCCGGCGCGTTCCAGGTTCTTGGCGATAAACAGAAGATGCGTGCAGGGCGTGATGTTGCGCGGATCTTCCATCATGTAGGTCAGGACCTCGCGGAACAGGCTGGTGTAGAGATCATCCAGCTCTTCATCCCGGTGCCAGGCGGCCACGGCCTTATCGACATCGCGGTCGATATAGGCATCCAGCACGTCCTTCAGCATTTCCTGCACCAGACGTCCCATGCGCGGGATGGTCCCGGCGGGGCGCATCACGGGAAGCTGCGCCAGGGCGATGGAGCGCTTGGCGATATTGGCGGCATAATCGCCCGTGCGTTCCAGATCGGCGGAGATTTTCAGCGCCGCCAGCACTTCGCGCAGATCCACACCGACCGGTGCGCGCAGCGCCAGCATGCGGATGGCGTCATGCTCGATCTGGCGCTCGAACTCGTCCAGGCGGGTATCGCCCTGCATAACCTTGGTGGCGCCCTCGACATCGCGGCGGCCCACGGCCTGCACAGCCGCTTCCACCTGCGCTTCCACCACGCCGCCCATCTGGGCGATCAGGTTGGACAGGCGCTGCAATTCCGCCTCAAAGGACTTGACGGTATGTTCGGTCGGCGACATGGACATGGGTCCTTGATCTGTGGGGCAGGTCGGCAATCACCCGTAGGTCAGGTCGAGCGCGAGCGAGCCCTGACAGCAAAGCTTTCAATCCTTGCCTGTCAGGGCGCAGCTTACGCCTCGACCTGACCTACAGCATGACGCATCAACCGTAACGGCCGGTGATGTAGCCCTGGGTGCGCTCGTCGCGCGGGTTGGTGAAGATTTCCTCGGTGTCACCCACCTCGACCAGATCACCCAGATGGAAGAAGGCCGTGCGTTGCGAAACGCGGGCGGCCTGCTGCATGTTGTGGGTGACGATGGCGATGGTGAAGCTCTCCCGCAGCTCGTCGATCAGCTCTTCGATATGCGCGGTGGCGATGGGGTCCAGGGCCGAGCAGGGCTCGTCCATCAAGATGACTTCCGGGCTGACGGCGACGGCGCGCGCGATGCACAGGCGCTGCTGCTGACCACCTGACAGGCCGGTGCCCGGCTCATGCAGGCGGTCCTTGACCTCGTTCCACAGGCCGGCGCGCTTCAGCGAGGTTTCGACGATGGCGTCGAACTCGTCCTTGCGGGTGGCAAGGCCATGCAGCTTCGGTCCGTAAGTCACATTCTCATAGATCGATTTCGGGAACGGGTTCGGCTTCTGGAACACCATGCCCACCCGGGCGCGCAGCTGCACCACGTCCAGCTTGGGGTCATAGATGTCCTCGCCATCCAACAGGATCTTGCCTTCGACGCGGCAGATATCGATCGTGTCGTTCATGCGGTTCAGCGTCCGCAGGAACGTGGACTTGCCACAGCCCGACGGGCCGATCATGGCCAGAACCTCGTTCTGGTACAGATCGACATTGACGCCGTGCAGGGCGCGCTTGGCACCGTAATAGACCTTCACGTCGCGGGCCGACATCTTCACCGTCTGCGCGACGGCGGCCTGCGCGGGCTTGTTCAGGGTCATGCTGTCCATGGTTACCACCGACGTTCGAATTTCTTGCGCAGCCAGATGGCGGCACCGTTCATCAGGATCAGGAAGGCCAGCAGCACAAGGATGGCGGCCGAGGTCAGTTCGACAAAGCCGCGTTCCGGCTTGTCAGCCCAGATGAAAATCTGCACCGGCAGAACCGAGGAGCTGGCCAGCAGGCTGTCCGGTGCCGACGTGACGAAGGCATTCATGCCGATCATCAGCAGTGGTGCCGTCTCACCCACGGCATGGGCCATGCCGATGATGGTGCCCGTCATGATGCCCGGCATGGCCAACGGCAGCACATGATGCATCACCGCCTGGAGCTTCGATGCACCCATGCCCAGCGCCGCCTCGCGGATCGACGGCGGCACTGCTTTCAGGGCAGCGCGGCTGGCGATGATGATGGTGGGCAGCACCAGCAGACCCAGCACCAGACCACCGACCAGCGGGGCCGAACGCGGCATACCGAAGAAGTTTAGGAACACCGCCAGACCCAGCAGACCGAACACGATGGAAGGCACGGCCGCCAGATTGTTGATGTTCACTTCGATGATCTCGGTGAACCGGTTCTTGGGCGCGAATTCTTCCAGATAGACCGCCGCTGCAACACCGATAGGCAGGGAAATGGCCAGCGTGACCAGCATGGTCAGAAGCGTGCCCACCGCGGCCCCCAGCAGACCCGCCAGTTCGGGATAGTTGCTGTCGCTGGCGGTAAAGAAGGTCGTGTTGAACGCCGACCGCACGTCACCGCGCTGCTCCAGACTGTCAAACCAGGCCAGTTGCTTGTCGTTGATCGGACGCTCGATCTCCGGCAGGTCGCGGTCGATGCCGCCCTTGACGATCTGGTTGATGCCGTCAGACGCGGGCAGCCAGACCTCAATCGTCTGCCCGACCAAGGCCGGGTCCTTGTCCAGCATCTGGCCCAGGCGAACGCCAGCCACGGGGCTGACGAGACCGCGCAGGTCGCGCTTCTCCGTCCGGCCCGTGACGTCGGGGAAGGCCTTATACAGGGCATCCGTCACCAGGGTCTGGAAGGCACCACGGTCCCATTCGCCGGGCTTGCCGGTGCCTTGCGGATCAATCGTGCCGGCATCGACGGTCACCGCCAGCTTCACCTCCGTCTGGAAGAAGGCGGACGTGCCTTCCTTCAGCAGGGTCGACAGCAGGATGACCAGCATCGAGCAAGCGAACAGGATGGCCAGGATGCCATAGAGGCGGAAGCGGCGTTCGGCGGCATAGCGCGCCTTCAGTCGCTTGGTGGCGGCGTCGCCGGTGTGAAGGGACACGGGCATGGCTGTGGGCATCGGCTCTGCGATCTCAGTCATATTTTTCCCGGTATTTCTGGACGATGCGGAGGGCAACGACATTCAGCGCCAGGGTCACCAGGAACAGGACCAGACCCAGGGCGAAGACCGACAGCGTCTTGGCACTGTCAAACTCCTGATCACCGACCAGGATGGACTTGATCTGCACCGTCACCGTGGTGACGCTTTCCAGCGGGTTCAGGGTCAGGCTGGCCTGCAGACCGGCGGCCATCACCACAATCATCGTCTCGCCGATGGCACGGCTGACGGCCAGCAGCATGGCACCCACAATGCCGGGAAGGGCAGCGGGCAGCAGCACCTGCTTGATCGTCTCAGACTTGGTGGCACCCAGACCATAGGACCCGTCGCGCAGAGACTGCGGCACCGCGTTGATCACGTCATCGGCCAGCGACGACACAAAGGGCACAATCATGATGCCCATCACCACGCCAGCGGCCAAGGCGCTCTGCGATGAGATGGGAATACCCATCGCGGCGCCGACATCGCGGATGAAGGGGGCCACCGTCAGAATGGCGAAGAAACCGAACACCACCGTGGGAACGCCGGCCAGGATTTCCAGCACCGGCTTCACCAGCCCACGCACCCGCTTGGGCGCATATTCGGACAGGTAGATGGCCGACATCAGACCGACCGGGGCCGCCACCAGCATGGCGATGGTGGCGATCAACAGGGTGCCGGTGAACAGGGGCACGGCACCGAAGGCACCGGACGACCCCACCTGATCGGCACGGATCGCCGTCTGCGGCGACCATTGCAGGCCGAACAGGAATTCGGTGATCGGGACCTTGGTGAAGAAGCGGATGCTTTCGAACAGCAGCGACAGCACGATACCGACGGTCGTCAGGATGG
This sequence comes from Niveispirillum sp. CC-CTL257, assembly GCF_059489915.1. Taxonomy (NCBI): domain Bacteria; kingdom Pseudomonadati; phylum Pseudomonadota; class Alphaproteobacteria; order Rhodospirillales; family Azospirillaceae; genus Niveispirillum; species Niveispirillum sp. CC-CTL257. The sequence goes on along the minus strand of NZ_JCAJXE010000001.1, from coordinate 234,662 downwards.
CGATGGTGGAGCAAAGCACCAGCAGCGCCGTGATGATCCGTTCGACATTATTGCGCGCGCGGAATTCCGGCCCGATCTTCGACCAGGTGAAGGCCAGCACGCTACCGGCCAGGGCAACGACGACGCCAAACAGCGTCCAGTCAGCCAGACCACGCAGTTGCGCCAGATGGCCCGCGGCGGGGGTGATGGCGTCGATGACGCCGGGGTTCACATACTGCGCCTGCCCCAGGGCCAGATTGCCGATATTGATCAGCAGCAACTGGCGGTGCGTCTGGGTCAGAGCCGAAGCACCATCGGCAATGGTCGGCAGCAGGGTTTCCAGCTCCGCCGGGGCCAGCATGACACGCGCCCAGGCTTCCAGCTGTTCCGGCGACATGGCCGACAGCACCATCCAGTCCATGACGGCACCGCGAAGGGCAATCCAGGCCAGGATCAACACCAGGGCCGGAAGACCGGCCCACAGCGCCATATAGGAGCCATAATAATTGGGAACGGAATGCAGATTGGCGATGCGCCCGCCGGCCACGGCCACGGCCCTGTTGCGTCCCAGCCAGAATCCGGCCAGCGACAGGAACAACAGAACGGCTACGGTCAAGGTTACTGACATGTGGTTCGATCCGCCGCTGTCAGGGGAATTTACCGGTTACGGCAAACCGGCGGCATCAGGTCTGACGCCGCCGGTCCCGCCATCTGCTTATACACCGGAACGGTGCGGGGAGTCCGGTTCAGGAACCACCACCCGGCACCGCCCAGGCCTGCACAATTACGAGGCCGGCTTGGCCATCGGGGTCATCTTCAGCGCAGCCTGCTCAGCAGCCTTACGCTTGTCGGCCGGCAGCGGCACCAGACCCTTGTCGCCCAGGTAGCCATCTTCACCCATGGCGCGCTCGGACGCATACTCGGCCAGGAATTCCTTCAGGCCGGGGATCACGCCGAAATGCTGGTTCTTGAAGTAGACGAACAGCGGGCGGGAGACCGGGTACTGACCGGACGCGATGGTCTCGTACTTCGGCTCAATGCCATTGACCGGCACGCCGTGCAGCTTGTCCATGTTCTCTTCCAGGAAGCTGTAGCCGAAGATGCCGAAGGCGTTCGGGTTGGCGACCAGGCGCTGCACGATGACGTTGTCGTTCTCACCGGCTTCGATGAAGGCACCGTCCTCGCGCATCGTCTTGCAGACGGCAGCGTGGCGGGTGGCATCCAGGGCCTTGATGGCCGGGAATTCCTTACAGCCGGCTTCCATCACCAGTTCAACCCAGGCGTCGCGGGTGCCCGACGTCGGCGGGGGACCCAGAACCTCGATCTCAATGGCCGGCAGGGAGGCGTCGATATCCTTCCAGGTCTTGTGCGGGTTGCGCACGATCTGGCCGTTCACTTCCACTTCCTTGGCCAGCGCCGCGAACAGCTGGGCCTTGGTGATGTTGATCTGCGCGCCCTTCTTGGACTGGGCGAAGGTCAGACCGTCATAGCCGATGACCAGTTCGGTGATCTGCTCGACGCCATTCTTCTGGCAGGTGTCGAATTCGCTGGCCTTCATGGCGCGGGAAGCGCCCGTGGCGTCCGGGAAATCGGCGCCAACGCCGGAGCAGAACAGCTTCATGCCGCCGCCGGTGCCCGTCGACTCCAGGATCGGAGCGCCGAACTTCGTGGTCTGGCCGAAGCGCTCGACAACCGTGGAGGTAAAGGGGAACACCGTGGAGGAACCGACGATGCGGATCTGGTCGCGGGCGGCGGCGGCGCCGGCCAGGCCGACGAAGGAAACGGCGCCAAGGACGGCGGCGAGGACGAGCTTCTTGGTGGTCACGACAAGGGCCTCCGGTTAACTGGGCGGCTCACGGAAAAGGCCCTGACATCCCCTGATGCCTGCCTTCACCCTGTGGCCATGTCCCTGCTGGGTGCCGGGACCATAGCTGCGCTGCGAGACGCAAATACTACATCTACGTTACAGTTCCATGACACTGCTCCCGGAAAGTACCCCAGACCCCGCGCGATACAGATGCGTTACACATTGGTCGTTGGCAGGGGGGCAGAAGTCCTTCACCATTGAAATTGCAGGGAAATTTCACTTTTGCAAGGAACTGAAAATGAGTCTTTCGGACAAGAACCGGCGTAAGACCGGCACGCTGGCGCGTACCTTCGGGGCGCTGACCTGCGCAACATTCATGACACTACCGGTTTGGGCGCAGAGCCACCCCGCCCAGGCCGTGATGGACGCCGACCGCGCCTTTGCAGCCCGCGCCAAGGAGGTGGGGCCGGGCAAGGCCTTTGCCGAATATGCGGAGACGCGGGTCCTGATGCTGAACGATCCCGTGCCTGGCACGGATGCCAGCGCCCTGACCACGCTGTTCGGTGCCGATCTGGAGATCGACTGGGGTCCCATGGATGGCGCTGTCTCCGGCGACGGCACCCTGGGCTATACCTGGGGCAAGGCCCGCTATTACAAGCTGAAGCCCGATGGCACCAAGGAGGAGCTGCCCCCCTCCCGATACGTGACCATCTGGCGCAAGCAGAAGGACGGGTCCTGGAAATTCATGGCCGATGGCGGGCTGAACGCCCCGGAAGCCAAGGAATTCCTGGCCAAGAAGAAGGCAGAGAAGGAAGCGGCGGAAAAGAAGTAAGGGGGATTGCCCTCATCCCACTTCCCGCTCAACCGCTGCCACAGGCTTTGCCACCTTGGCCGCTGGCAGCACCACGGTAAAGGTGCTGCCCTTGCCCACCTCGCTGTCAATAATCAGGCGGCCGCGGTGGCGGTTGACGATATGCTTCACGATGGCCAGCCCCAGCCCGGTCCCGCCCAGCGCGCGCGACCGGGCGGGGTCCACACGATAGAATCGCTCTGTCAGGCGCGGCAGATGCGTGCGGGCGATGCCGTCGCCCCGGTCGGTGACCGCCACCATCACCGCCGGCCCGCGCACCACACCCGCCTTGCCCTGGGTGGGTGCCGTCAGGGCGACGGTCACTTCAGTCTGTTCCTTGCCATACTTGATGGCATTGTCGATCAGGTTCTGGAACACCTGCGACAGCTGATCCTCGTCCCCCACCACGGGCGGAAGGCTGTCGGGCTGTTCCAGGCGCAGCTTCACCTTGCGCGATGCCGCGCGCAGCTCCAGCGTGGCCGCCACATTGCGCACGATCTTGGCGACATCCACCTGTTCGGTGGGCGGCGAATGTTCATCCATCTCGATCCGCGACAGCGACAGCAGGTCATTGACCAGCCGTGACATGCGGTTCGACTGATCGAACATGATGCCCAGGAAGCGTTCATGTGCCGCCGGATCATCCTTGGCGGGGCCGCGCAGCGTCTCGATGAAGCCGATCAGGGCCGCCAGCGGCGTGCGCAACTCGTGGCTGGCATTGGCTACGAAATCGGCCCGCATCTGCTCGGACCGTTTCAGGACCGTGATGTCATGCAGGGTCAGCAGCACCAGCAGCGGCCCGTCTTCCCCCGGCGGGCGGAACGGCTTGACGCGCGCCTGCAGGGTCCGCTCCACCGGCACGGGCAGCAGCACGTCCACCGTGCGCGATGCGCCACCGGCCAGAACGGCATCGGCGGCCTCCAGCAGGCTGGGCGTGCGCACAGAGCTAGCCAGATCACGGTCCAGCAGCCGGTCGCCGAACAGCTTGCACGCCGCCTGATTGGCGCGGCGCACCTCGCGCCCCGGCCCCAGCAGGATGACCGGGTCATGCAACTGGTCGATCACCGCCTCGAACAGGCCGGCGCGTCCGGCATCCTTGCTTTCGCGGTCCAGCCAGCCCTGATGCGCTCGGCCCATGGCGGATGCAATGAACTCCGCCGTGACACTGTCCAATGACGGGGGCGGCAGGGGAGCCGACGCGTCCCCAAGAAGCTCCGCGTAATCAGTCAGGCGGCGCGTATCGGTCTGGATCATGCGCAGGATGGCGACCGCCACAACAACATTGACCAGCAGCGCCGGCAGCGCCACGCCGGCATCGACATGCCCCGCCAGCAGCAAGGCCACCAGGATCGCCGCCGTCGGCCCGACCAGCGCCACCCCGATCAGCACGAACCGAACCGGCCGCACCTCATACCACCGCATCTGTCCCTGCCATTCTTATCTTTATCCCCCCCGCCACCCGGCGGGATCGGAGGAGATAACATTGCCGTAGGGCCAGGGTAACAGCATCACGGAAACTTAATAATTGGGCCCTGCCGTGACGATTACGCGTAGGTCAGGTCGAGCGCGATGCGCGAGCCCTGACAGGAAAGGCCTCCGATCCTTTACTGTCAGGGCTCAGGGCTGACGCCCTTCGACCTGACCTACGCCAACCCGCTACCGCGCCAGACTGTCATGCGCGGCCATGATGGCCGCCGTGGTCAGCTCGTTCACGGTGGCGCCCATCTGGACCACCTGCACCGGCTTATCCATGCCGATCAGCAGGGGGCCGATCAGGTTGCCGCCGCCGAACTTGTGCAACAGCTTGGCCCCGATATTGGCCGCATGCAGGGCGGGCATGATCAACACATTGGCCGGTCCCGACAGGCGGGCGAACGGGTACAGGCGCTTCATCAGATCGTAATCAAGCGCCGTGTCGGCTGACATCTCACCGTCATATTCGAAATCGACCTTGCGCTTGTCCATCAGCGACACGGCCTCGCGCACATGGGCGGCACGGTCGCGCATCGGCTGGCCGAAATTGCTGAAGGACAGGAAGGCGACGCGCGGTTCATGGCCCATCTGCCGGGCCATGCGGGCCGACTGGATGGCGATATCGGCCAGTTGCTCAGGGGTCGGGCGCTCATGCACCGTGGTGTCGGAGATGAAGACCGTGCGCTTGCGGGTCGCCAGTACCGACAGGCCGAACACGATATGGTCGGGCTGCGGGTCGATCACACGCTCGATATCCTCGAAACTGACGGCAAACGACCGGGTCAGGCCTGTCACCATGGCATCGGCATCACCGGTCGCCACCATGCAGGCGGCAAAGACATTGCGGTTCTGGTTGACCCAGCGCTGACAATCGCGGTGCAGATGGCCGCGCCGCTGCAAACGCTTATAGAGGAAATCGGTATAGCGCTCGATATTGGGCGCGCCGAAGCGGGCATTCTGGATATCCAGCGGTTCGACACCGCTCAAGCCCAGGCTAGCCAGCTTTTCCTGCACCACATTCTCGCGCCCGATCAGGACCGGATGGCCGAATCCGCCGGAACGATAGGCGATGGCGGCACGGATGGCCCGCTCCTCCTCGCCCTCGGCAAACACCACCCGGCGCGGGCTGCTGCGCAGCTTGTCGGCGATCAGCTGCAAACTGTCCGCTGTGGGGTCCAGGCGCAGACGCAGGGACCGGCGGTATTCATCCATATCGACAATGGGCTTGCGCGCCACGCCCGTATCCATGGCGGCCTGGGCCACGGCGGCTGGGATGGTGGAGATCAGGCGCGGGTCGAACGGCACCGGGATGATATATTCCGGGCCATAGCGCAGGCGGCGGCCGGAATAGGCGGCGTCCACCTCGTCCGGCACATCCTCGCGCGCCAATGCTGCCAGCGCGCGGGCGGCGGCGATCTTCATCTGGTCATTGATGGTGCTGGCCCGCACGTCCAGGGCACCGCGGAAAATATAGGGAAAGCCCAGGACATTATTGACCTGATTGGGATAATCCGACCGGCCCGTCGCCACGATGGCATCGTCGCGCACGTGGCGCACCTCCTCGGGCGTAATCTCTGGATCGGGATTGGCGAGTGCGAAGATAATCGGGTTCTTCGCCATGGATTTCACCATGGCGGGCGTCATCGCCCCCTTGGCCGACAGGCCCACGAACACGTCAGACCCGGCCACGGCATCGGCCAGCGACCGTGCGTCGGTCACCACCGCATGGGCCGATTTCCACTGGTTCATACCCTCCGCCCGGCCCTTCCAGACCACGCCCTTGGTATCGCAGAGCGTGATGTTCCCATGCGGAATGCCCATCGACTTGAACAGTTCAGCGCAGGCAATGGCCGCCGCACCGGCACCATTGATGACCAGCTTTGTCTCCTTGATGTCCCGACCGGTCATTTCCAGGGCGTTGAACAGACCGGCAGCGGCGATGATGGCCGTGCCATGCTGATCATCATGGAAAACCGGAATGTCCATCAGTTCGCGCAGGCGCTGTTCGATAATGAAACAGTCCGGGGCCTTGATGTCTTCCAGGTTGATGCCGCCGAAGCTGGGGCCCAGATAGCGGACGGAATTGATGAATTCCTCCACATCGCGGGTATCGACCTCCAGATCGATGCCATCGACATCGGCAAAGCGCTTGAACAGCACAGCCTTGCCCTCCATCACCGGCTTCGACGCCAAGGCCCCCAGATCGCCCAGGCCCAGAACGGCGGTGCCGTTGGAGATGACGGCGACGATATTGCCCTTGGCCGTGTAATCATAGGCCGTGGACGGGTCGGCATGGATGCGCAGGCAGGGCGTGGCCACCCCCGGCGAATAGGCCAGCGACAGATCACGCTGTGTCGCCATCGGCTTGGTAGGGGTGATTTCCAGCTTACCGGGCCGCCCGCTGCTATGCAGCAGAAGGGCTTCTTCCTCGGTAATGCGCTTGTCGATACCGGCCATTTCCCAACATTCCTCTTTTATGTTCCGCCCGGCGTTCTGCCGGTACGGATTGGTAATTTGGAATGTATCGTAACGACCGATTGCTGCCGTTTCCAGGGCAATGACATTGCGAAAATGACGCAACAGCCGCCTATCCGGCCTATGACTTGCCCTGGGATGAACCGGATGCGATAGTCGCTCCCATGGAACAGGCCGGTTCGATCTTCGACGATGTGGATGAGGCGCGTAAGGCCCGCGCCATCGCCGAGGCGCGGGCCGATGTCGCGGCGGGTCGGGTTGTACCGCATGCAGTGGTCGGTCCCTGGCTGCTGAAATTGGCCGATGCCCTGGAAAAGGGCGAGGTACTGCCACCCGCGCCACGTTCCAGGGTTACCCGGTGACCCTCGTCACCTGGACTGAAACCTCTATCGATGATCTTCAGGCCCACGCAGCCTATATCGCGCAATTCAACCCTTACGCCGCCAGCCGCATCGTCCGGCATCTCTTCGCTGCCGGTAACAGCCTGTCCACCTTCCCCAAACGCGGCAAGGCCCGGCCCGATGGCACGCGCGAACTGGCGGTCGTGCATCCCTATGTCCTGGTCTACGAGATCACGGAGAACGATGTCCGCATCCTGCGCGTCTGGCACGGGGCGCAGGATCGGGGATAGCGTGGGCAAGAGCGCACCCCTCAAACCACAATATTCAACAGCGTCCCCCGCACACCGGTGGTCAGCGGCTGGTTGACGCCCAGCGGCTGCACGGTCAGGCCGGCCTTGGCCGCCTCCTCCTGCGCCCGCTCAAAGGGCGACTGGTTGCCCTTGGTGGGGTCCAGGCCGCGTTTAGCCAGCGCCACGTCGGCGCAGCTTTCGCAGCGATATCCATTGACCATTTCCATGGACACAGACTGTCACGGCGCGGCGCGTTTGTCATGATCGCCCCCTCGCCCGATCCCGCCACATGCTCTATCTTCGCCAGCAACGCCCGGCAAACGGGCGCGAGCGATAAAGGGAAAACAACATGGCAGTTTCGGACGTTGGGGTAAAATCGGGCGGCGGCATCCTGGGGGCGATTGAACGGGTGGGGAATCGGTTGCCCGATCCCGCCACCCTGTTCCTGATTGCCATCGCGATCCTGGTGGCGCTGTCGGCCATCCTGTCGGGCATGGGCGTATCGGCTGTCCATCCCGGTACCGGCAAAGAACTGGTCGCCACCAATCTTCTGTCGGCGGACAATATCCGCCGCTTCCTGACCGACCTGCCCACCATCTTCGCCAGCTTCCCGCCACTGGCCGTTGTGCTGCTCTGTGTGATGGGCGTGGGTGTCGCGGAAAAGACGGGCTTGATCGGCGTCTCGCTGGGTGCCCTGGTCCGCGCCATGCCGAAAAGCCTGCTGACCGTGACGGTCGTTTTCGCAGGCGTGCAGTCCAGCATGGCGACCGATGCCGGCTATGTCGTGCTGATCCCGCTGGCCGGCATGCTGTTCCACAGCTCCGGTCGCCACCCGATCGCCGGCATCGCGGCGGCCTTTGCGGGCGTGTCCGCTGGCTTTTCCTCCAATCTGCTGGTCACCTCGCTCGACCCGCTGCTGGGCGGGATCAGTACGGCTGCCGCCCGTCTGGTCGATCCGGGCTATGAGGTGCTGGCAACGGCCAACTGGTATCTGATGGCGGGCTTCGTGCCGCTCTTCACCATTATCGGCACCATCGTCACCGACCGTTTCATCGAACCGCGTCTTATGCGCACGGCCCCCGTCGCCGCCGGTCTGACCATTACGGTGGAACAGACCAGCGCCGAGCAGCAGGCCAACGAAAAGCGGGGCCTGCGTTTCGCGGGTCTGGCGATCCTGGCCATCACCACCCTGTTCGGCGTTGCCGTCGTCCCGGACGGCGCCATCCTGCGTGATGCGGCAGGGACGGTTGAACCCTTCCTGCGCGGCATCGTGGCGGTCCTGTTCATCAGCTTCCTGATCATCGGCATCGCCTATGGCGTCGGCGCCCGCATCATCCGCAATGATCGCGACGTCGTGAAGATGATGAGCCAGTCCATGTCCGACATGGGCGCCTATATTGTGCTGGCATTCTGCTGCGCGGTGTTCATCGCCCTGTTCGGGTGGTCGAACCTGGGCGGTATCCTGGCCGTGAATGGGGCGGCCTTCCTGAAGGAAGCGGGCTTCACTGGCCTGCCGCTGATGCTGGCAATCATCCTGGTATCGGCCCTGATCAACATCCTGGTCGGCAGCGCATCGGCGAAGTGGGCCATCCTAGGTCCCGTCATGGTGCCGATGCTGATGCTGCTGGGCATCACGCCGGAGGCGACGCAGGCCGCCTATCGCGTGGGTGACAGCTTCACCAACCCGATCACGCCGCTGCTGCCCTACTTCCCGCTGATCCTGATCATGTGCAAGCGCTATGTGCCGGAATTTGGCATCGGCTCTCTGCTGGCGACCATGCTGCCTTTGGCCATGTGGATGGGTATCGGTGCGGTCCTGATGTTCAGTGGCTGGTATATGCTGGACCTGCCGCTGGGTCCGGGGGCCTATGTGCATATGCCGGTCGGTTCCTGATGATCCCCGCGCCCGACAGCTGGGTCACCCCCTGCCCGCCCGAACGCGGGGGCGGGCTTTGGGTGGAACCGGGCGGCTTTCATGTCGATCCGACCCGGCCTGTCGACCGCGCGGTGATCACCCATGGTCATTCCGACCATGCACGGCCAGGGCATACCCATGTCCTGGCCACCCCCGGCACGCTTGCCATCATGCATGCGCGCCTGGGCGATGGGGCGGGGGCCTCACAACAGCCCCTACCCTATCATCAGCCGCTCCGCATCGGGGAGGTGACGGTCCGCCTCGTCCCCGCCGGCCATGTGCTGGGATCGGCCCAGGTGGTGATGGAATGGCGGGGCAGCCGGGTGGTGGTGTCGGGTGATTACAAGCGCCGGTTTGATCCCACCTGCGCGCCCTTCGAACCCGTCCCCTGCGATGCGTTCATTACCGAGGCCACCTTTGGCCTGCCGGTCTTCCGCCACCCGCCGGTGGAGGGCGAAATCGCCCGGCTGCTGCACACGCTGTCGGTCTTCCCCGAACGCACCATCGTGGTCGGCTGTTACGCGCTGGGCAAGTGCCAGCGCCTGATCGCGGAGTTGCGCCGCGCCGGCTATGACAGGCCGCTCTATCTCCACGGTGCCCATCTGCCGCTCTGCGCCCTTTATCAGGAACAGGGCGTTGACCTGGGGGACCTGCGTCCCGCCACCGTTGCCGACGCATCGGCCATGCGCGGCGGCATCGTGCTGGCCCCGCCCTCGGCCATGGCCGACAAATGGCTGCGCCGGATGCCGGACCCGCTGCCGGCCTACGCGTCAGGCTGGATGCGGGTGCGGGCCCGGGCCCGACAGCATGGCATCGAACTGCCGTTGATCGTGTCCGACCATGCCGATTGGGACGAACTGTGCCAGACGGTGACGGATGTCGCCCCCGGCGAACTCTGGGTCACCCATGGCAGCGAGGAAGCGCTGGTCCATTGGGCCACGACGCAAGGCGTGAAGGCCAAGCCTCTGCACCTAGTCGGGTTCGGGGAGGAGGAGTAATGCAACACTTCTCATCCTTGCTCGACGCGCTGGCCTATATGCCATCCCGTAATGGCAAACTGCGCCTGATCGCCGACTACCTGGACCATGCGCCCGATCCCGATCGCGGCTATGGTCTGGCCGCCCTGACCGGTGACTTGTCTTTTACGGCGGCCAAGGCCGGGATGATCAAGGAACTGGTCGCCACCCGCGTGGATGCCGCCCTGTTCGGCTGGTCCTATGATTTTGTGGGCGATCTGGCCGAAACCGTGGCGCTGATCTGGCCCACCCCGCCCGGCATCAACCGCCCGCCGCCGGGATTGGCAGAGGTGGTGGAGGGGCTTTCCACCGCCAAACGTGGCACCGTCCCGGCCCTGCTGTCCGACTGGCTGGACAGCCTTGACGCTACAGGCCGCTGGGCGCTTTTGAAGCTGATCACCGGCGGCTTGCGCATCGGCGTCTCTGCCCGCATGGCCAAGACGGCGCTGGTCGACTGGGCCAATGCCAGGGGGGCAGAGGCCAGCGTGGAGCAGGTGGAGGAACTGTGGCATGGCCTGTCTCCACCCTACGCCCCCCTGTTCGGCTGGCTGACCGGCAAGGCGGAGAAGCCGGGCGTCAGCGATACAGGCGGCTTCCGGCCCATGATGCTGGCCCACCCGCTGGAAGAAGGCGACATCCAGACCCTGAATCCCGCCGATTACCGGGCGGAATGGAAATGGGACGGTATCCGGGTGCAGCTGGTGGCACGCGGCACCGCCGATCTGGCCCGTATCTATAGCCGAACCGGCGACGAAATCGCGGCGACCTTCCCCGACGTCGCATCCCATATGGGTTTTCACGCCGTGCTGGATGGCGAATTGCTGGTGGCCCGCGATGGCCGCATCGCGCCCTTCAATGATTTGCAACAGCGCCTGAACCGCAAGCGGGTGACGGCCCCGATGCTGCGGGACTTTCCCGCCCGGGTCCGTCTTTACGACATGCTGTTCGATGGCGCGGAAGACCTCCGCGCTCTGCCCTTTGATGAACGCCGCCGCCGGCTGGAGGACTGGTTTGCCCGCACCAATCCGTCCGGTATGGACCTGTCGCCCCTTGTTCCCTTTACCGATTGGGACCATCTGGCCCATCTGCGCCTGTCGGCCCGTGACGCCGGTGTGGAGGATGGCTCCATCGAAGGGCTGATGCTGAAACGGGCCGACAGCCCCTATATCGGTGGTCGCCCCAAGGGCCCCTGGTTCAAGTGGAAGCGCGGGCCATTGACGGCGGATTGCGTGCTGATGTACGCCCAGCGTGGGCATGGCAAGCGGTCCAGCTTCTACAGCGACTATACATTCGGGGCGTGGCGCGGTACGCCTGGAGAGGGCGGGGAACTGGTGCCCGTCGGCAAGGCCTATTCCGGCTTTACCGATGCGGAACTGGCCGAGATCGACCGCTGGGTACGCAACCACACCACCAACCGTTTCGGTCCCGTGCGGGAGGTGGAGCACGGTCTGGTGTTTGAGGTAGCGTTCGACAGCGTCCACCGCTCGACACGGCACAAGAGCGGCATCGCCATGCGCTTTCCCCGCATTTCGCGGCTGCGCTGGGATAAGCCGGCGGCAGAGGCCGACCGGTTGGAGATTTTGGAAAGGATGGTGGGCACATGACGCTGAAACGGGCTTATTCCGCCGAACCGAATGCCGATGAAACCATCCGCCGCCTGAAGGTTGGGCGCACCCACACCCGGCTGGCCGGTGTGATCGCGGCTGGCATCGGCCTGCTGATCATTCCCGCCTGGATCAGTGGTATCGGCATGAATGTCTTCAAGCTGGAAGAAAAAACCATCACCGTCTTCCCCTCGCTGCTCACCGAGGAGGCGGCAAAGGCCGAAGCCTTGAAGGTTAAGGAAGAGGCCGAGACCTTCAGGCAGCAGAAGCAGGCCGAAGAGAAGCCGTAACCATCAGCACTCCCCCTCCTCCCCGTCCGCCGCCTTCATGGCCTTCAGGTCGGGGGGCGGACGGTTGGCGGCGCGCGGCGGGGTGGGGGTCAGCGGCACATGCTGATCCACCATGGCCCGCCTCTCGGCAAGGCCCAGCCATTCGGGCAGCAGCTTCGCCGCCGCCTTGTCGCCATCGAATTGGATGGCACCACGGCGCAGCGCCTCGTCCCACGCCTCATACCCCATCCATATCCGGCACATCAGGCCCACATCCACCTCCACTGCCAGGGTGACGGGATAGCCCGGGTCTTGATGACAGACATCGGCATCGTTGGAAGTCAGCACCAGCCAGACCCGGCGGACGGCCGCGAACTGTCGCGGAACACCGCGAAAATGGAAGCGCAGGACGTGCCGGCCGGGCGTCACCCGCTCCAGCATCACCTTGCGGTGGATGTCCCACATCAGCAGGGTCGGGTCCATGTCGTCCTGCGTGGGCAAGCTGCGGCCCCAGCGCCGACCCCAGAGATGAAGCGCCTCCACCATGGGGCGGAAGGCCTCCCCCGCTTCAGTCAGCAGCCAGTCATGGCCCCGCGCCCGCCGCTCCGCCCGCACCACACCCGCCCGTTCCAGTTCCCGCAACCGCTGCGCCAGAAGCGTGCGGGACATCAGCGGCAGGCCGCGATGAATATCGTTGAAGCGCGTGCTGCCCATCATCAGCTCCCGCAGGATCAACGGCGTCCAGCGGGTGGCGAAAATCTCCGCCGCCTTGGAAACGGGGCAGAACTGGCCATAGGTCATGGGACGGTTTCCACAAGGAGCGCGACGGTACAGTCATTGTACTTGAGAGAGACGGCCTGTCGCGATGGATTAAGGTTAATTCCGGAACGGCGGAAGGATGACCCAACAGGACAGAAGATGACAGGCAATATGATGTTGGCTCCGGCGGCGACCGGCCTTACCGAAACGGCGCAGGCCCTGGGACGGGCTTTCGCCCTGCGCGCAGCTGAACTGGACGAAACCGACGGTTTCTCGCAGGAAAATGCCACCACCCTGAAACAATCGCCGCTGCTGACCGCGGGCATCCCGCGTGAATTGGGAGGCGGCGGGGCCGACGGAACCGAACTGGGGGCCATGCTGACGGAACTGGGGCGGCATTGCGGGTCCACAGCCCTGTGGTTTTCCATGCACACCCATCAGGTGGCGGTGGCCGCATGGCGCTTCCGCCATCTGGGTGCGCCCACGGCCCCCCTGCTGTTCCGGGTCGTCAAGGACCGGCTGCTGCTGATGTCCAGCGGCGGGTCGGACTGGCTGCCCGGATCGGGCCGGGCGGAACGGGTGGAAGGCGGCTATCGCATCCATGCCCGCAAGGTTTTCGCCAGTGGTGCCCCGGCGGGTGATCTGCTGCTGACCTGCGCCATCGACGAACAGGCCGAGGAAGGCCCCCAGGTCCTGCATTTCGCGGTTCCCATGAAGGCGCCGGGCGTGCGGATCGAACCAACCTGGCAGGCCATGGGCATGCGCGGCACCGGTTCGCACGATGTCGTCCTGGACGGGTTCTTCCTGGATGCCGACGCGGTATCAGGCCGGCGGTCGCCCGGCGTCTGGCACCCCCTGTTCCATATCATCAGCATGGTGGCCTTCCCGCTGGTCTATTCGGCCTATCTGGGTGTGGCCATGGCCGCGCGGGACAGGGTGCTGTCGCTGTTGTCGGGCCGCAGGCCGGATGCACACCTGACCGCTGCGGTGGGGGCGATGGAAACGGAACTCTGCCTTGCCACCCTGGCGGTGGAGCGGATGCGGGAACTGTCGGTCACGGCCAAACCGGGGCCGGAGACGACCAACGCCATCTTCCAGGCCCGCACCCTGGCGGCGCGTGGCATGCTGTCGACGCTGGACAAGGCGATGGCGGCAGCGGGCGGGGCCGGGTTCCGGCGGGTGAACGGCCTGGAACGGCTGTTCCGCGATATCCAGGGGGTACGCTACCACCCGCTGACCGAGGGGCCGCAGGCCGAACTGGCGGGGCGGCTGACCCTGGGCCTGTCCATTGATCCGTGATGGCGCGTCATCGGCGGGCCAGGGGCGGCCCGCCGGTTTGCGTGATTACTTCAGGAAGTCGCTGTCGAAATCCGGTGCCGGGATTTCCAGATAGCGCAGGCGCTTCATCTCCCGCCGGCCCCGCGTGACCGTGTCCAGGATCAGACCGCAGGTCAGCGACAGGAAGGACAGCAGGCCCAGACCGGTCGCCAGCACCGCCGTGGGGAAGCGTGGCACCAGACCGGTTTCGTAATAGGTGATGAACAGCGGCACCGCGATGATCACCGAAATCAGGGCCAGCAGCACCGCGACCAGCCCGAAGGACTGCATCGGTCGCTCCTCCTTGATCAGCTTGCCGATCATCCACAGGATGCGGAACCCGTCGCGGAAGGTGGACAGTTTCGACACCGACCCCGGTGCCCGGTCCTTGTAGGGCGTTTCCACCTCGCCCAGCGGCATGCTCATTTCCAGGGCATGCACCACCAGCTCGGTTTCAATCTCAAACCCGCCGGCCAGGACGGGGAAGCTTTTCACAAAGCGGCGGGAGAAGACGCGGTAACCCGACAGAAGATCATCGGTACGCTTGCCGAAGACCATGGTGACCAGGGTGGTCAGCATGACATTGCCCAGCCGGTGACCGGCGCGATAATTCTCCCAGTCGGTGACGCGGGCACCGTTGACCATGTCCAGCTTCTCATCCAGAAGCTTGGCCACCAGCTTGCCCGCACTGGGCGCGTGATAGGTGTCGTCGCCATCGACCATCACATACACGTCCGCCTCGATATCGGCGAACATGCGGCGCACGACATTGCCCTTGCCCTGCAACGGCTCCCGCCGCACCACGGCCCCGGCTGCCTTGGCAATCTCCGAGGTGCGATCCTTGGAGTTATTGTCATAGACATAGATGGTGGCGGTCGGCAGGGCGGCCTTGAAGTCGCGCACGACGGCTTCGATGGAGGCTTCTTCGTTGTAGCAGGGCACCAGCACGGCGATGCGCGGCGCACCCTGGGTCAGACTGTCAGACATGGGATATTCGGGTCCGGTTGGACAGGGGTTGGATGACGACACAGATAACACGGATATTCAGGGAAAGCTGCGGCGGAAACGCGGCGCTTTCATGTCCGTGTGCATTCATCCCCTTGGATCACAGCAACTTGACCAGCGCCGCCGTCGCCGCAACCTGACCGATCAGGACCGGCAGAAGCCATTTGAACAGATCGGCCTTGAAATTCTGGATATCAGCGCGCAGCTCGGATTTGGTTTCAGCTAACTCGGACCTTAGTTCCGCCAACTCCGATCTCAGAAACGCCTTGGTCACCACATCATCACGATCCATCTCCCGCGCATCGCGAACGATGTCGGTCACCACTTCAGCCTGTGTGTCGGTGAAGCCGGCTTCCTTGAGCCGTTTCACTACGCGATGCGTATCCATGACCATCTGCATAGAATGCCACCTAACCTGCACACTGGCAATGTAGCGTAGGTTGGCGCTGCTTCCAGGTGCAGGATCACCCATCAGTTGGCGCAACAACCACCTTGCGCAACCGGCACAGCATCATCGGTTCATCCAGGTTGGACTTCACCAGCCCGCAATCGCTCATATCTGCGGACAGCCCGTAATAGGGTAGGATATGTTCCGCCGTCCAAATCTCCCAATGCGCGACCAGCCAGAAAATATCCCCTTGATGCGCGTCGATGCGTTCATGCATGGCGCGGTTCAACAGGATGTCGCCATGGTCGGGATGGATGAAATAGCTGTGGATGCGCAGGAACGGCACGTTCTTCGGGAACCCATAGGCCAGGAAGCTGGTGGGTGCGTAGCCGGTCTGGATCACGATGGTGTTGTCCGGGTTGGGCAGGTCGGGAATCGACACTTCCACGAACTTGTCCGCAAATGGCACCCGCGCCCAGGTGCCGGGCCGGGCCGTCACGGTGACCAGCGCCAGCAGGGCCAACACCACCACTCCTTTGGCCCGGCGTGGCAGCGGCCACAGCGCGATGGCCGCCACCACCAACAAGGGTGCCATCATCTCCAGCGGGATGAGGTAGCGATAGATGGCGAACAGCTTCAGCCACGCCAGATAGGTCAAGCCCCCGGCCACCAGCAGGTACAGCGCCGGCCGGAACGGCACCATCACATCCTGTTGGGCGGCATCGCGCTTGCCCATAAACCGCCCGGCCAGCGCCAGGAACGGGGTCAGCATCAAGACCACCACCATCACCGGCACGCGCAGGTCGGTGAAGATGATCTCCCCCACCTTCTTCGGGTCCATCAGCCACGTATAGGGGAAGATCAAACTGTTCCAAAGGCCATGGGGCAGGAACTTGTCATCCCGGTACGCCTCCGGCACGCCCCAGGGCGACTTAAAGAAATCGTTGAAATAGGGGAATAGCGGGTTTTGATAGGTAGACCAGAGGTGCCACATCCAATGGCCGGAAAACAGCGCCATGCCGGCAATAACGCCGATGCCGAAGAAAAACGACAGGAACATCCGCCGCCAGAAGGTGCCGGCCACCGCCAGGAAGGCAAAGCACAGCCCCACCGCGTAGGGCAGCGTCGGCTGCTTCAGGCCAACCGCCGACCCGACCAGCAGGCCGGCGATGAAGACAATGGGAAACGCCACCTTGGGCACCCCGGCCCAGACATCATCGGCCCGCGCCATGACCAGCCAGGCGCTACCCAGCACGAACAGGCTGATGACGTTGTCGTAAAAGGTGGTGCCCAGCAGACCCATCTGCCCCGCTCCGGCGAAGCAGACCAGGGCCAGCGCCACCGACCCCAGCGCCCGCGCACGCCCCCCCAACACCGGCAGCAGCAGCCAGGCGATCCCCGTCAGCGGCAGCAGGTTCAAGCCCTGCACCCAGGACAGAATGAAGGACACGGCGCGGCCCGGCAGAGCCTGCGCCAGCCAATAGACGGGAATGTCCAGCGTGGGGTTATAGAAGGTCGCCACCTGCGCCGGTGCCACATCCTGCACCAGCTCCCTTCCCTCCAGGAAGGCCATGGCATTGTACCAATGGTAATTGCGCAGGTCCCAGTTCCCGTCCTGACCCAGGCTTAACGAATAGAACGCCACCAGCAGGGGCAGCAGGATCAGCAGCGCCACAAGAATGGCGCGCGGCTGTAAGGGACGGTGGCTGGGGGACATGGGGGGTCCGAGATGATGGTTAAGCTGTTCCGGTGATAAGCCTGCATCCGGGCGCAATCAAGGCGGACGCGCGCCGTCTTATTCCTGAACGGTTTCTGAACGGCACTTTCAGGGGCCGTTCAGGTTCGCCCCCCTATTGTCGCGTCTGACACCGGCCCGCTTTCAGGCCGGTCGCTTGGCAGACAATGACAGGAGCTTTCACATGTCCCGCACCGCAACCATCACCGGCCCGTTCGAAGGTGGTTACCGCTTCACCCAGACCAATGGCACCATCACCGGTGTGCAGGAGATGGAGAAAGGCCGCTGGCAGAATGAGAAGATCGACCGCAATGAAAGCTGGTCGGTCACCGCCAATGGCGTGGTGAAGACCGAAACCGACCGCGACGGGACGGAGGTCACGCTCTACGCCGATGCCGATGGCGACGGCGTGTTTTTCGAGGCCTACAGCCTCAACCGCCCCGTCAGCGGCACTCTGGACGATTCCCGCCGCCTCACCTTCGACAGCGCCGGAACAGTCACGACCATTCAGGAATGGGACGATGGTCGCTGGGAAACCGAACGCCCCGACCGGAACGAGACCTGGCAGCTGCGCGACGGTCTGGTCGTCAAAACGGAGATCGAGAAGGGCCGCGCCGAATGGACCGTCTATGCCGACAGCAATAATGACGGCACCTGGACCGAACTGGCCGAGGGTCAGGGCACGCTGGACCTTGTGGGCGTGAAGGCGCTGCTGTCCGGCCTGACCGCCGAAGGGTTGGCATACTGAAGCAACAGTCGTAGGTCCGGTCGGGGCGACAAGCCCCGCCCTGACTTACGCCGCCCGTAACTGCTGCTTTCATCCACCCGATCTGCTATGCTTTGCCCCATCAACACCATACCTGCGCCTACCCCCGTTCGAAGCTGACAGCTTTCGGACTCCGAAGCTTTTCCGTGCAACACACCCTGATTTTCTGTTTCATCCTGTTGCACGAGCCGCGTCCCGTCAGCGTTTGCACCGCCCCGCTCTCTCTGAAACATCAACTCAAACTGTGTTTCACAGCGTTGCGTAGACCCGTATCGTCATCTGCCCTGCCGCCGGAGAGAACCCCCGCCCATGCGCCTCGTGCTGCTGCCCCTCTGCCTGTTCCTGGCCCTGGCCGGCGCGCCGCATGTCTGGGCCGATGATGACGATGATGATGACCGCGCCGACCATGACCGCGCCCGCGCGGCACTGGAGCGGGGGGAGATCATGTCTCTGCGGACCATCATGGAAAAGGCAGAGGCCGACTATCCCGGTCGCCTGCTGGAGGTGGAGCTGGAAACCAAGCATGGGCGCTTCGTCTATGACATTGAGATCCTGGCCGCCGACGGGCGGCTGGTGGAGCTTCTGTACGATGCCGCCGATGGCAAGCTGCTGAAGGCCAAGGCCGCCGGTAAGGACCTGCTGAAGGAGAAAAAGTGATGCGCATCCTGGTGGCAGAGGATGACGCCAACCTGCGGCGGCAGTTGATCCAAGCCTTGAACGAGGCCGGCTATGTTGCCGACGCCGCACCCGACGGGGTGGAGGCCGCCTTCATGGGCGAGACGGAGCCTTATGACGCCATCGTGCTGGATCTGGGTTTGCCGGGCCGCGATGGCCTGTCGGTGCTGCGCGATTGGCGGGCGGCGGGTCGGGCCATGCCCGTCCTGATCCTGACGGCGCGTGGCACCTGGCAGGAAAAGGTGGAGGGCATGGATGCCGGGGCCGATGATTATCTGGCCAAGCCCTTCCGCATGGAGGAATTGCTGGCCCGCCTGCGCGCCCTGATAAGGCGTGCTGGCGGACAGGCATCCCCGGCGCTCACCTGTGGTCCCGTCAGCCTGGATACGCGCACGGGCCGCGTCACGGTCTCGGGCACGCCCGTCATCCTGACGGCCCATGAACAGCGGGTGCTGTCCTACATGATGCATCATCAGGGGCGCATCCTGTCGCGCACCGAACTGACCGAACATATCTATGCCCAGGATTTCGACCGCGACAGCAACACGATTGAGGTGTTCATCGGCAGGCTGCGGCGCAAGCTGGGGGCCAATGTGATCCATACTGAACGCGGCCAGGGCTACCGGATGGAAGCGGTCTGATGCGGCGCGGGTCACTGGGGCTTCGTCTGCTGGCACTGGCCTTTGTCTGGGTGACCCTGGCCCTGGCGGTTGCCGGCTGGCTGCTGACCGATATTTTCCGCAACCATGTGGAGGTGGAGCTGGCCCGCCATGCCGAACTGCACCTGGATGAGCTGACGGTGGCCCTGCATCCGGGTGCCGGCGGGCGGGTGTCGGTATCGCGCGACCTGTCCGACCCGCGCTTCCAGCGGCCCCTGTCGGGCCTCTACTGGCAGGTGGCGGATGATCAGGGCGTGACCCTGCGCTCCCGCTCCCTCTGGGATCAGCAACTGCGCCCCGACGGGACCGTGCCCGACGATGGTGCCCTGCATCGCCGCACCGCCACAGGACCGGACGGAGAGGCACTGCTGGTCTGGTCGCGCCGTGTGCGCCTGCCCGAGAGAGAGAGCCCGGTGGAGGTGTCGGTGGCGGCCACCACTGCCGACCTGACCGCCGCCACACGCCGCTTTGCAGAGGTTCTGGCCCTGTCGCTGGGCGTGCTGGCGCTGGGCCTGTTGGGGGCGGCCCTGGTGCAGGTGCGCCTGGGTCTGGTGCCGCTGGACCGGCTGCGGCGGGCATTGGCCGACCTGCGGGCGGGTAACACTTCCCGGCTGATCGGGGCCTTCCCGTCGGAGGTGCAGCCGCTGGCTGATGATTTGAACCAGCTTCTGGCGGATAATGCGGAAATGCTGGACCGCGCCCGAACCCAGGCCGGCAATCTGGCCCATGCCCTGAAGACGCCGCTGACCATCATCGCCAATTCTGCCAGCACCCTGTCCGATCCCACCGAATCGGCCCTGATCCAGGCAGAGGCCGAGCGGATGCGCCGGCAGATCGACCGCCACCTGACCCGTGCCCGTGCCGCCGCGATGGCCAAAGGTGCCGGCCTGCGCACGCCCGTCCTGCCGACCCTGCGCCCGCTGGCCCGTACCATTGCGCGACTGCATCCCGACCGGGATATCGACGTGGCGCTCAGCGGGGATGACGCGCTGTCCTTCCGGGGGGAGGCGCAGGATCTGGCGGAAATGGCCGGCAACCTGCTGGATAATGCTGCCAAATGGTGTCGAGGCCACGTCACCCTGTCCGTCACGGCGGACGGGGCGGAACGGTTGCGGATGGTCATTGAGGATGATGGGCCGGGTATCCCGGCGGCCGAACGCGCCGCCGTCCTGGCGCGGGGTGTGCGCCTGGATGAGGCGGTGCCCGGCAGCGGCCTGGGTCTGGCCATCGTCGATGATCTGGCCCGCCTCTACGGCGGCGACCTGACCCTGGATCAGGCGGATGGTGGCGGCCTGCGGGCCGTGCTGTCCCTGCCACGCGGATAGTGTACGCCGCCGGACAGTGGGTGTCCGCTTTCGAACAGTCGACAAGGGATCGCAACCATGGGTTTGGCGGAATTCCTTGGCTTACTGACTTGGCAAGCTGCTTGCTGTGTTCACCCCACGGGGCCGGGCATCCCCCTTCCTGCAATGCCCGGTCCTGCCTGCCAGGGTCCCGTGCGGATCGTCCCCCCGTTCACCGGATGGGTTCGCCGGCCCTGGCAGCCCCACTTACTGCGCCGGCACCGGCTCCGCCATGCGGGTCAGGAAGCCGCGCAGTTCCGGGATGCCCAAGCCCGTCTCCGCCGAGGTGGCCAGGACTTCCGGGTGGGCGGCGCCATGGGTCTTCAGGGCCAACGCCACCTGGGTGCGGATCTTGTCAATGGCGCCGGGCTTCAGCGTGTCGGCCTTGGTCAACACGATCTGATAGCCGACCGCCGTCTGGTCCATCATCTTCATCATGTCGACATCATGCGGCTTCAGCCCATGGCGGGCATCGACCAGTACCAGGGCGCGCTTCAAGGTGACGCGGCCCCGCAGATAGGACTTGATGAAATCGACCCAGGCGGCCGACCGCTCCTTCGACACCTGGGCATAGCCATAGCCGGGCATATCCACCATGACCAACCGGCTGCCCAGATTGAAGAAGTTCAACTGCTGCGTCCGGCCCGGCGTCTGGCTGGTACGGGCTAGCGTCTTGCGCCCCGTCAGGGCATTGACCAGCGACGACTTGCCCACATTCGACCGGCC
Source organism: Niveispirillum sp. CC-CTL257 (assembly GCF_059489915.1). NCBI lineage: Bacteria > Pseudomonadati > Pseudomonadota > Alphaproteobacteria > Rhodospirillales > Azospirillaceae > Niveispirillum > Niveispirillum sp. CC-CTL257. The sequence goes on along the minus strand of NZ_JCAJXE010000001.1, from coordinate 213,270 downwards.
CGCAAAGCAAATCTCCGGCAGCACCGCTTCCGGCAGCGTGGTCGCTGCTTCGGCCCCCCAGAAGAAGTCGCACTCCTTGGCGAACAGCAGACGCCCGGCCTCGATCTCCATCTCGGTCAGATCACCGATCAGGGACGGGGTGATGGTCAGCGGCTTGGCCATGGCGAAAACTCCTTCTCTTCAAACACACACCCCCGGCACAAAGGCCGGGGGCTTAACGACAACAACGAAGAACTGTCACCCAGGCCGGCGTAAGCCAAGGCGGCGGATGCCGCCGCCCGGTGCCTGAGGGACCGTATCAAGTCGGCTTCACACCCATGCGGCGCATGATGAACCACTGCTGGGCGATGGACAGTAGGTTGGACCAAGTCCAGTAAATCACCAGACCGGCGGGGAAGCTGGCCATCATGTAGGTGAAGATGAAGGGCAGCAGCATCATCACCTTCTGCTGCACCGGGTCCGGGTTGGCCGGGTTCATCTTCTGCTGCAGCCACATGGTGGCACCCATCAGCAGTGGCCAGATGCCGATATGCAGCATGCTGGGCGGGTCCCACGAGATCAGACCGAACAGGTTGAACAGCGTCGTCGGATCGGCGGCGGACAGGTCATGGATCCAGCCATAGAAGGGCGCATGGCGCATTTCGATGGTGACGTACAGGACCTTGTACAGCGCGAAGAACACAGGAATCTGAAGCAGGATAGGCAGGCAGCCGGCCAGCGGATTGGCCTTCTCCTCTTTATAGAGCTTCATCATCTCCATGGAGAGGGCTTCGCGGTTGTCGCCGTGCTTCTTCTTCAGCTCTTCCATCTTGGGCTGAAGCTTCTTCATCTTCGCGAACGCCTCATACTGCTTGTTCGCGATGGGGAAGAATGCCAGACGCAGGAAGACGGTGAAGACCAGAATGGCGATACCGAAATTGCCGATGGTCACGCCCAGCCAGTCCAGACCATGGAAGAATGGCTTGGTCAGGAAATAGAACCAGCCCCAGTCAACGGCATAATCCAGGCTGTCGATGCCCAGCTTGTCATTATACTCGTTCAGCAGACCCACGATCTTGGCACCCGCAAACAGGCGGTGCGTCGTCTCGGCGGCGGCACCGGCGGCAACCGTCACGGCCGGGGCCTTGTAGTCGATCTGATAGATGTCGGTGGCAGCCTTCTGGTGCAGGACACGCAGGTCGGTGGTCTGCGTCTGATCGGGGATCAGGCCGACCAGCCAATACTTATCCGTGATGCCGATCCAGCCGCCCGTGGAGGACAGGTTGATGATCTTACCGTCATCCTTCAGATCGTCGTACTTATATTCCTTCAGGGTGCCGTCAACGATGGCCAGCGGCCCTTCATGCAGGACGTAGGTCCCTTCCACCTTCGGCGTGCCACGGCGCTGCACGAACCCATAGGGGTTCAGGGCCACGGGTGCCCCGGTTTCGTTACGCACGCGCTGCGTCACCGTGAACATGTAATTGGCGTCGATGGCGAAGGTCCGCTCAAACACCAGACCAGCCCCATTGTCCCAGGACAGGGTGACCGGGCTGTCGGGCGTCAGTGTATTGGCGCTGGCGGTCCACACCGTATCGGCCTTGGGCAGGGCCACGGTATCGCCGGCATTGGCAGCGACCCAGCCGAACTCGGCGTAATAGGGATGCTCGGTCCCAACCGGGGCCAGCAGCACCACTTCCGGGCTGCTCTTGTCCGGCGTGGTCCTGTACTTGGCCAGCGTCAGGTCATCCACCCGACCGCCGCGCAGGTTGATCGACCCGTGCAAGCTGGGGGTGGAGATGGTGACACGGCCCGTCTCGGCCAGGACACTGGCGCGGTCGCGCACAGCCGGCACAGCGCCATCACCGGTGATGCCAGGTGCGGTGCCCGGCACGGCCGGCGGGGCCTGTTCGGCCATCAGCGCCTGCTGGCGCTGCGCCTCGGCCTGCGCCGCCAGCTGACGCGGACGCTCATAGAAGTAGTGGAACCCGAACAGGATCGCGATGGAGATCACGATGGTCAGGACAAGGTTCTTCTGATCCGTCATGGGTGCTTGGTCCAGGTTCCGAATTCAATGGCCGGTTACATACCGGGATCGCGCCCGGTTGGTCACATGAAAACGGCGGGCGATCAATGCCCGCCGCAACATTTCTCATTCCGGGGGTGCCCCGGATGGCGGGGCGGCACCGGGTCATACCCGTCACCACCCCAGGGATGACAGCGCGCCAAGCGCCGCAGGGTCAGCCAACCGCCCCGCAATGCCCCATGCGCCGCCAGTGCTTCCAGCGCGTAATGTGAGCATGAGGGGTGAAATCTGCAACGGGGCGGCCCCATCATCGGCCGGATGACCCAGCGGTAGAAATGCACAAAAGCCCGGAGCAGCCAAGCCGCCGGGCTCATGCGTTTTCATCCTTCGCCAGGACCGATTCGGCCTGCGCCGCTTCCCGCTTGCCCTTCCACAACCGCAGCTTCTTCAAAGCCTGGGTGAGGTCAGCCTTCAGGTCGGCATAGGGCCGGCGCACCGTTTCCGCCCGCGCCACCAGCACGAAATCGTGCCCGGGGGTGGCATTGGGGGCCAGCACCTCGGCCAGCGCCGCGCGCAGACGACGACGGGCGCGGTTGCGTTCAACCGCACCCCCCACCTTCTTGCTGGCCGTCAGACCGATCCGCACCGGCGGTTCGCCGGGATTGGGGTGCTGCCGCTCATCATGGGCGCGGGCCTGAAGAACCAGACCCGGCGTGGCCCATTTGCGACGGGCGCCCGCGACGGCCAGGAATTCCGGCCGTCTGGTCAGGCGCCCCACCTTGGATTTGGGAGGCGCCATGCCGGTAACCTTAGGCGCTCAGCTTCTTGCGGCCCTGGGCGCGGCGCTTATTGATGATGTTGCGGCCGGCGGCGGTGGCCATGCGGGCGCGGAAACCATGACGGCGGGCGCGCACGATCTTGGACGGCTGAAAAGGACGCTTCACGGTACTTACTCCGGTCTTGGAACTGCTGACGTCTAAAACGAAGCGCGTTCTATAGTGGTGAAGGGGTAAGGAGTCAACGGGGGACAGGGGTTACGGCTGCAACCCTGCCCTTCCGCCGTTCCGGACAGGTTTAGTAGCCCGGCGGGCGCTTGGCGGTGACCACCTTCTTGGGCAGGGCGAATTCCGACTTCTGCGCAGCATAGGCGACAGCGATGCGCGCGCCCACCTTGGCATTGTTCAGCAGCAGGGCGCGGTTGGCGGCCAGACTGGCCCCACCCGTCAGTTCTTCCATGCGCTTCAGCAGGAAGGGCGTCAGCGCCTTGCCGCGCACGCCCTGCGCTTCGGCCTCACCCACGGCCTGGGCGATGGCGGCTTCCACCGCCTCGGCATCCAGGGCGGCGTCATCGGGGATCGGCACGCCGATCACGACGCCACCGCCCAGGCCCAGCTGCCACTTTGCGCGCAGGACACGGGCCGCCTCTTCCGCCGAATCACAGCGCCCATCGACGGGCAGCGGCAGGGACGCCGTGTAAAAGGCAGGGAAACGGTCGGTGCCAAAGCCGATGACCGGCACGCCCTTGGTTTCCAGATATTCCAGGGTACGCGGCAAATCCAGGATGGCCTTGGCCCCCGCACAGACCACGGCCACATCGGTCGCCGCCAGTTCTTCCAGGTCGGCGGAAATGTCCAGGGTGGTCTCCACCCCGCGATGCACGCCGCCGATGCCGCCCGTGGCGAACACCGCGATGCCGGCCAGGGCCGCACCGATCATGGTGGCAGCGACGGTCGTGGCACCGTCCGCACCCTGGGCCAAGGCGACGGGCAGGTCGCGGCGGCTGACCTTGCGCACGCCCGGCTGGGCCAGACGCTCAATATCCTCTGCATCCAGACCGACACGGATGCGGCCATCCAGCACGGCGATGGTGGCGGGCACCGCCCCTTCGGCGCGGATGGCGGCTTCCAGCGCCTTGGCCGTCTCTACATTGGCGGGATAGGGCAGACCATGGCTGATCACGGTCGATTCCAGCGCCACGACGGCCTTGCCGGCCTTCAACGCCGCCGCCACTTCGGGATGAATGGAGAGGAAGTCCTGCATGGCACCGGCCCTTGGATTTCAAATCGGCGCGGAGAATGCAACGCCACGGGCACAGCGCGCAACGCCGCCCACCGGCGGGGCCGCCATGCGCCCATGACCGGGGTTCTGGCGACCTGCGAACGAGCGTGCTAAAACCACTCCATCAATCAAGCAATCGCGCGCCCAAAGCGCCGCCGGAGAGGAATGACCGAAGATGCCCATGCCCAGCCAGTTCAAGGGAAAGCTGTCGCTGCCCGTCATCGCGTCACCCATGTTCATTGTCTCCTATCCCGAACTGGTCCTGGCCGAATGCAAGGCCGGCATCGTCGGCACCTTCCCCAGCCTGAATGCGCGCCAGCCGGAAGTGCTGGATGAATGGCTGACCAAGATCACGGGCGAACTGGCCGACTACGCCGCCGCCAACCCGGACAAGCCGGTGGCCCCGTTCGGTGTGAACCTGATCGTGCATCGCTCTAACACCCGCCTTCAGGGTGATGTGGAACTGATGGTGAAGCACAAGGTGCCGCTGATCATCACCTCGGTCGGGGCGCCAGTGGGCATTGTCGAGGCGGTGCATTCCTATGGCGGGCTGGTCTTCCACGACGTCACCAATATCCGCCACGCCCGGAAGGCGATTGAGGCGGGGGTGGACGGCCTGATCCTGGTCGCCGCCGGGGCCGGCGGTCATGCCGGCACCATGTCGCCCTTCGCGCTTCTGTCGGAGGTGCGGGAATTCTTCAGCGGTACCATCGTGCTGGCCGGGGCCATGTCATCGGGCGCGCAGGTGCGTGCGGCAGAGGTGCTGGGGGCCGACTTCGCCTATATCGGCACCCGATTCATCGCGACTGCCGAGGGCAATGCGCCCGACGCCTATAAGCAGATGATCATCGACCATACGGGTGCGGACATCGTCTATACGCCGATGTTCAGCGGCATTCCTGGCAATTATCTGGCCCCCAGCGTCGCCGCCAACGGCATCGACGTCAATGCCATTTCCGGCGGTCAGGCCGATCCCAACCTGTCCATCGAGGATTGGTCGAAGAAGAAGGCCTGGAAGGATATCTGGTCCGCCGGCCAGGGCATCGGCACCATTCATGACGCCCCGCCCGTCGCCGAACTGGTGGCCCGTATGAAGGAAGAGTACCGCGCCGCCGCCGCCATCCCCGCTGATTACGTGTGACCCTTTGGCGGGGCGAGCGGGTCCGGGCTGGACGCTGGGGTGAAAGCCGGCCACAGTCGGGCCGGTTTCCAAGGCAGCAGCAGAGCATGACCAGCCCCACCCCGATTGACCCGATCCGCCTTCTCGCCTCCGTCGGCCACGACCTGAAGCAGCCGTTCCAGGCCATGCGCCTGTTCCTTAACCTGCTGCAGATGAAGCTGACCGACCCGAAACAGGCGGAACTGGCCAACCGGCTGGAAGAAGCGTTGGAGATCGGGGCGGCCCAGATGGATCAGGTGCTGACGCTGGCATCATTGGCCAGTGGCAGCGCCAAACTGCACCTGGAACAGGTGCCGCTAGGGCCACTCCTAGCCCGTGTCACGGGCGAACTGGCGGAACGGGCGGCCCAGGTTGGGCGGCCCATACGACTTGTCCAATCCAGTCTGGTGGTCAAAACCGATCCCGTCATGCTGGACCGGCTGCTGCGTGCCCTGATTGAGAATGCCATCACCCATGGCGCGCCCGGCACCCGCATCCTGGTGGGCGTCCGCCGGGCGGATGGCCCCACCCTGCTGGTGGCCGACGATGGGGAGGGCATCCCGGCGGATCAACACGCGCTGGTTATGGAACCGTGCGGACGGCTGGAGCGGCCAGGGCCAGCACGGCGGGGCCTGGGGCTGGGCCTGACGCTGTGCCACCATATCGCCCACCGGCTGGGCCACGAATTCACGCTGGGCGGCGTCAGGGGACTGACCGCCGCCTTGCGCTTTTGAAGTATCAGGCGATCACGAACCAGTCTGCACCGGCGTCGTAACGCAGGGTGAGTCCGTCGGGGATGATGATCTTGTAATCATTGGCGGTATCGTACAGGCCATCATTGTTCAGGTCGATGACCAGATGACCGTCAATCTGCGCGACATTGGTAACACCCGCCTGCAGGAAGGTCGGAACAACGATATTCGCCGTCAGCGCCGACAGGGCAACCCCACCGATGCGCAGCAGCGATTCGGATGCGGCGTCGAAATCCAGCCTCTCCCCAGCCTTGGCATCGACCAACAGGTCCTGATCCCCGGCAACCAGGGCAGCACTGGTAAAGACAAACCGGTCATTGCCGCTGCCGCCCGACATGACATCAGACCCGGCACCACCATCAATAACGTCGTCGCCCTTGCCAGCGATGATCACATCGGTCCCGGCCCCCGCCCGGATCGTGTCGGCACCAGCGCCCGTGACGAACAGGTCATTGCCAGCAGTGCCCGACAGCTTGTCGGCAAACATCGTGCCCGGAATCGGCTGCAGGTCCAGCCCGCGCACCGCATCCACGGCTTCGCGACCCAGATCGACCACCAGATCCACGATAGACGGCACCAAGACCTGGGTGATGGAATTCACCACGGCCTCGCCGACCCAATCATACTTGGCCATTGCTCGGCCCCCCTCTTCTTGTCAGCCTTCCGGCCTTACCGGTCGCCGGACGCTAGCATGGGCATCATGACACAGGTGTGATGGCCACCACAGAAATTGAATTATGTTCAATGTTGACGGGCAGGCCTGCGGGCGGCATCGCTGTGCCGCTCTTGCCGAAAGTTCGCACCCCATGGCCCAGCGCTGGAAAATCACCGTCGAATTCAATGGCAGCCCCTTTTTGGGCTGGCAGCGGCAGGACCACGGTCCGTCTGTCCAAAGCTGCCTGGAAGAAGCCGTGCGCCGCTTCGCCCAGGAAACCGTGACGGTTCATGCGGCAGGGCGCACAGACAGCGGCGTGCATGCCACCGGCATGGTAGCCAGCTTTGACCTGGAAAAGCCGGTCAGCGCCGAGAAGGTGCGCGACGCCCTGAACTATCACCTGAAGCCCAACCCCATCGCGGTGTTGAAGGCAGAGGCGATGGAGGGTGATTTCCATGCCCGCTTTACCTGCATCGGGCGGGCCTATCTGTACCGCATCACCAACCGGCGGTCGCCGCTGGCGCTGGATGCCGGGCGGTCCTGGCTGGTCTCCCATCCGCTGGATGCCGATGCCATGCATGCGGCGGCCCAGCGGCTGATCGGCCGGCATGATTTCACCAGCTTTCGCGCCTCGCTGTGTCAGGCAGCCAGCCCCGTGAAGACCCTGGCGGAATTGTCGGCGACGCGGGTGGGGGAGGAAATCCACATCGTCGCCCGCGCCCGGTCCTTTCTGCACCATCAGGTGCGCAACATGGTCGGCACCTTGAAGATGGTGGGCGAAGGGCGCTGGACCGCCGATGATGTGCAGGCAGCGCTGGAGGCCCGCGACCGGTCGGCGGCGGGACAGACCGCCCCCGCTGACGGCCTGTACTTCACCCGCGCCTTTTACCCCGGCGATGAATTCCCCGAACCCATCAGCGAGGGTCCCAGCACCCCATCCTCCACCAACGGGTAAGAAGACGCGTCCGGCAACTGATAGTGCCACCATTCATAGGCGTAATGCTGCCACCCCGCCGCCGCCATGATACCCAGCAGCAGGGCGCGGTTACGCTGCGCCTCCACAGGGATGCTGGTATCGGCATGCCAGGCGATGGGGCGCATATCGTCGAAACCCGTTCCCATCTCCAGCACCGTGCCATCCGCCTGGGCCAGTGTCAGGTCGATGGCGACACCGCGCCCATGGCTGGACCCGACGCGCGGATCGGCAATGAAGGTCGGGTCGGGCAGCACGTTCCACAACGCCCATTGCGCCGCCGGCGGGCGATAGCCGTCAAAGACATGCAACCGCAGCCCCTGTGCCGCCGCCAGCCGGATGGCCCGCGCCAATGCCGTCGCAGCATCGGGGTGCAGCAGACAGATCGGTCGCGCGAAGATCGGCCTTCCCGTCAGATTCTCCGCCGTGGCATAGCGAAGATCGAGATCGACATCGAAGGTCGGCAGGGCAATGGTGACGAACCGCATGGTTCACCCTTGTTGTTGCTGTAACGACCTTTATACCAACAGCGTTAGATTTCGGCGCATGCTGTTGGAGGCTGGAGACTGCCTGCCCGCGACCGCGTGATCGCGTAAGCCAAGCCGCCGGACGGCGGCGCCCGGCGTTTGAGGGAACAGATGAAGCGAAGCGAAAGAGCATGATCACGCTTGGCCTGGATACGGCGACCAGCGCTTGTGCCGTCGCCCTGTGGGATGCCGCATCGGGCCGCACGCTGGCGGTCCGTGCGGAGATGATGCAGCGCGGGCTGGCCGAAAAGCTGGTGCCCATGGTGCAGGAAACCATGGCGGCGGCCGGTATCGGCTTTGCCGACCTGTCGCGCATCGGCGTGACGGTGGGACCCGGCACCTTCACGGGCCTGCGCGTGGGCCTTGCCGCCGCGCGCGGTTTCGCCTTGGCCGCCAATTGTCCGCTGGTCGGGGTGACGACGCTGGAGGCGGCGGTGCATGGCCTGGATGATGATATCCGTGCCGGCCACACGCTGCTGGCTGCCATTGAAAGCCGGCGCGATGACCTGTTCCTGCAGCCCTTCACCGCCGCTCTGATACCTCTGGACGAACCGGCGGATGTGCTGCCTGCCGACCTGCCCGCCTATGCTGCCGCGCACCTGCCCGCAGGCCCCCTGCTGATTGTCGGCGATGCCGCCGCACGGACGGCGCAGGCGCTGGGCGCTTGGAATGGCAACGTGGCGATTCGGGAGACGACGGGGGCCGCCGAGGCGCTGGCCACCGCGCGCATCGCGGCGCTTCAGCATCAGGACGGCATCGCGGCCCGCATCGCCGATCCCTTCTACCTGCGCCCGCCGGACGTCACCCTGCCGAAGCAGAGCTGAGACATGGCGGCGAAGATCGAAATCGTTGCCGCCCGCATCGCGCATGCTGATGTGATGGCCGCCCTGCATGGCTTGGCCTTCGCCGACCCCGCCCTGTCAGGCCCAGCCTGGGACGCGCCCGCCTTCGCGGCGTTCCTGGTCACGCCCAGCATTGCGGGTTTCATCCTGATGGAGGACGGTCTGCCCCGTGCCCTGTCCCTATGGCGGCAGGTGCTGGACGAGGGGGAACTGCTGACCATCGGCACCACCCCCGGTGCGCGCGGCCGCGGGCTGGGTGCCATGTTGCTGCGCCATGGCCTGATCCGGCTGAAAGAAAACGGAGTCGCCCGCGTCTTCCTAGAAGTAGCGGTTACCAATACAGCGGCGCAGTCGCTTTATGCTTCCAACGGCTTCACGAATGCCGGCCGGCGGCGCGGTTATTATCAACATGCTGGGCAGTCAATTGACGCAAACGTCATGGTAATTGACTTGGCCTAGGCCTTATTGGTTAAGGCTTCTTGACCAAAAGCCGCTGAACCCCGTCAGGACTCGCGGGATTCTCCGGTTGCGGATCAGCAACGACATAGCCGTGTTCCCGTAGACTGGCTGGAACATTGCGCGAAGGTTCGCCAAAATTCATACGCACTTCAAGGATTTGGCCGGAATTGAGCCGCTCCACGGCAAGTTTCGTGCGCACGAATGTCATAGGACAGACAAGCGAGGTGATGTCCAGGAACTGGTCTGCTATGTTTTCCACGATGCTCGATTCCTTTGAAGACGTACCAAATCGATATTGCATGATGTTCAGATAAGACTTATATCACCATCGAGTTTCTTGGTTGGAGCAATCATACATGACCAACGCATCGTCCTCGCCCGAACTTTTGTCTCTCACGACCGAAATCGTCGCGGCCCATGTTTCCAACAATACAGTCGCAATCAACGATCTTCCGGGTTTGATTGATCAGGTTTACCGCGCCTTGTCGAACATCGGCACGGAGCCGGTGGTTCAGAGCGAGAAGCCGCAGCCGGCAGTCGCCATCAAGAAGTCCGTGACGCCCGAGTATATTGTTTGCCTGGAAGATGGAAAGAAGCTGAAAATGCTGAAGCGCCATCTCAAGACAGCATACAATATGTCGCCGGAAGAATATCGTGAGCGTTGGGGCCTGCCGCCGGACTACCCGATGGTTGCACCGAACTATGCCAAGCAGCGTTCGCGTCTGGCCAAGCAGATTGGTCTGGGCACCCGTGCCCGCCGCGCCGGCGACGACGAGTAAAGATCGACAATTCCCGCCCCGGTGTGGAATGTTGACGGGACAAGGGGGCGGCCTGCGGGTCGCCCCCTTGTCTTTGGACGGGGCGATATTGACGTCCCAACCAATGTGATTTGCGCATGGCACCACGGCGAACCTACCCGCGAGCCCGCTATATCTTTGAAAGTTGCGGGACAAGGGCATGAAACTTTCGTGATTGGCCCCTGCATTGTGATGCAGTGGGTTGACCGGCCCGCGTCGCTTCGTGTTATGCCAATGGGCGTGGCGGCGACCGTGGCACCCAGACTTCGTGAAAGACGGAGAGGGCGGCAGGAACGGCCGCAGCCGACAAATGCCGGCGACCCAGAATATGTGAGAGCATGGCTGACATCTTTTCCACCGAAGCCCTGATTTCCGGCGAAATCCGTTCCGGCAATCTTGAGGTCCGCCTGGCGGAGACCGCCGCCGAAGTTGCAGCAGCACAGCGCCTGCGCTTCCGCGTCTTCTATGAGGAGATGGCGGCCAAGCCCACGGCAGAGATGATGGCTCAGCGGCGCGACTTCGACATGTTCGACACGCTGTGCGACCATCTACTGGTCATCGACCGCAGCCTGGGCGATGGCACCGACGCCGTGGTGGGCACCTATCGCCTGATCCGCCGGGCCACCGCAGCCCGCGCCGGTTCCTTCTACTCTTCCGACGAATATGACATCTCCCGGATTGAGGAATATCCGGGCGAGGTGCTGGAGTTGGGCCGGTCCTGCGTGGACGTAAATTACCGCAGCCGGGGCACGATGCAGCTGCTGTGGCGCGGTATCGCAGCCTATTCGGCCCATTACGATATCAAGCTGATGTTCGGCTGCGCTAGCCTGCCGGGCACCGACCCGAAGGCCCTGGCCCTGCCGCTTTCCTATCTCTACTACCATCATCTGGCACCGCCGGCCCTGCGCCCGGTGGCCCTGCCGCATCGTTATGTTGAGATGGCGATGATGGAGGAGCATGAGATCGATCCCCGCCGTGGCATCAATGAAGTGCCGGCCCTGATCAAGGGCTATCTACGGGTGGGCGGTTTCGTGGGCGAGGGCGCGGTGGTTGACCATCAGTTCAATACCACCGACGTTTCCATCGTCGTGAAGACCGACCTGATCACCGACAAGTACCTGCGCCATTATGAGCGCCGGGGCTCGTCCCTGATCTGATCATCGAAACCGGTACGGCGGGCGAACAGGATGAATATCGGCTCGACCCTGCTGGGCCTCACGCGGCTTACCCTTTATGCGCTTTTCACGCTGATCTGCATTCCGGTGCAGGTGGTGCTGCTGCGCGTGTCGCCGCAGGGGGCCGCCGCCCGTTTCCCGCGCTTCTACCACCGCATCTGCTGCCGCATCCTGGGTATTGAGGTCGTGGTGAAGGGGCAGCCCGCCAGCGATGCCGGACCCGTCCTGTTCATCGCCAACCATTCCTCCTATCTCGACATTCCGGTGCTGAGCACAATCGTGCCCGTCAGCTTCATCGCGAAGTCGGAAGTGAATGGCTGGCCGGTCTTCGGCCTGCTGGCACGGTTACAGCGCACCGTTTTCGTGGACCGTAACGCCCGGCATAAGGCCGATGAACAGCGCGACAGCATCCAAGGCCGTTTGCAGGCTGGCGACAGCCTTGTCCTGTTCCCGGAAGGAACCAGCAGCGACGGCAACCGCACCCTGCCCTTCAAGACAGCCCTGTTCGCCGTGGCCTCCACCCGGATCGGGGAACGGCCCCTGACCGTACAGCCGGTCAGCGTAACAGCGACCCATCTGGACGGTATCCCCCTGGGTTATGTCTGGCGTCAACTCTATGCGTGGTATGGCGACATGGAGCTGCCGCCACACCTGTGGCGCATGGTGCGCGCGGGCCGCCTGCGCATCGTCGTGGAGTTCCACGCCGCGCAGTCGCTGGACACCGTCGGCACCCGCAAGGCGCTGGCCGATATCTGCTGGCAGTCGGTGGCCCAGGGCGTGGAACGCGCCGTCACCGGTCGCGCGGCGTAAGCCTTTCCTTTACATCCGGCCATTCGCGATCCGTGATGGAGAAATAGACGGAGTGGCGCAGGCTGCCATCAGCCCGGACAACATGGTTGCGGAAGGTTCCTTCCTCCACAGCACCAATGCCCGCCAGGGCCGTGCGGGACTGCATATTGTTGCTGTCGGTCTTGAATTCCACACGGGCACAGCCCCAGACCTCGAACGCGTGACGGAGCATCAGGAACTTGGCGTCGCGGTTCAGGCCTGAACGCTGAAACCCCTTGCCCAGCCACGTAAAGCCGATCTCTACATGCCGATTGGTCCTGTCGATGGCCAGATAGCGGGTGGAGCCGGCAACACGACCCGTTGCCTGTTCGATGGTGACGAAGGGCAGCATCCGGCCCAACTGCTGTTCGGCCAGCGCGAAGGCGATCCAGGCGGCCATTTCATCTCGACTGCGCACCGGGGTCGGGTACCAGCGGAAAATATCCCCTTCCAACCCGACGGCACACAGCGCATCCAGATGCTCCACCCCCAGCGGCTCCAGCCGGGCGGTGCTGCCCGTCAGGGTCACGGGCGATGCATCGATACGGTTGAAATCATAGACGGGATAGGGACGGTCGGACATGGGGCACCGGTTCGGGGGAAAGCCACCAACAGCTTTCCCCCCACCATCCCTGTCCGGTCAATCAAGCCATTGTCCGGGAGACGAGATTCACGCCGCGTCCGCCACCGGCCCCGCCAGTCCAGCCAGGATCAGGGCGCCCATGGCGAGATGCTCCGCCGCCTTCACCGGTGACAGGTTGTAGAAGCCCTTCCAGGCCCCGGCTTGATCAACCTCCGCTTGGCCCGGATGCCCCAGGCGCCAATGGCGCTCCACGGCGGTGGCGATGATGCGGTCGGTGGAGATCAAGCCCGGCAGGCGCACGCTGCTGTGGACTGACAGCATCTCCGACACGGCCCACAGCGCTTCCACCGTCAATTGCCGGTATTCCGGGTTCATGATGCGGTCCAGCCGCGCCTCCACCTCGCGCGCGAAGTCGCGTTCGCCGGGGGTACGGTCGGCGCGCAGGGTGGCACTATCCAGGCGCATTTCCTGATGGCTGGGGTCGGCGATGATCACGCCGTCGCCATGACGCAGCAGGCCCCAGACCCGCTGGAAGAAGGCGTCCGGTACCGGCAGCAGCGTGCCCGTTGTATCGCGCCAGCCCCACCAGTCCCCACCGGTCAGCACAGTGGCCGTCCAGTAATCGCCCTCCATGGCGAATTCCGGCTGATCAACGGCGCTGCCCCGCGACAATACAGGCAGGCAGAAATCCCCCGTCATGCCGGGGCAGCGGGAGATCAGGCGGCGCAGCCGGGTCAGGATGGCATGCGGCCCCTCGCCCTTCAGCACCTCCAGACCCGCCGCATCCGACAAGCCGCGCTGGCGCGCCACGCTGCGCACCAGCAGGCCCAGAAGGTCCGCGGGACGCAGCGACAGAGTATAGCGGAAAAGGTCCGGGCTGGCCTTGATCAAGGTGCCGCTGAACAGCAGCATCTCCTCACGCAGCATCAGGGTGGCCGGATCGCCGCCGATGGTGGCCAGCCGGGCCGAGATGTCGGCATTGGCCAGCGGGCGGTCAACGGTACTGGCCCCCAGGATCACATGCTTCTGCCGGACCACGATCTCCTTCACCGCGTCCTGCAACCGCTCATCATGGCGGTTCAGCATATGGGCCAGGGGCCGCACGATGTCCCAGCGCCCGGCATGGCCGGCGGCGCGGTACATATCCTCCGCCCGCTGCCACAGCGGCACGCCACCTTCCGTCACGAAATCCCGGCCCTGCCGCTGCCACAGCAGGGTCAGCATCAGCAGATGCCAGTCGGCCCGGCGCTCACCCGTCAGCGACTTGGCGAGCCACGGCGTGTCCCCCTCCTCAATCCAGCGGCGATCCTCCCCGCCCGGCGGTGGTGCCTTGAAATCATAGGCATCATCGCCGGCCCAGGCGCGCACGGGACGGGCCGTGACAGGACAGGAGGGGGCAATCTGGTCAAAGCCGACGATGCGCGCCCCGCCATAGGCATCAATCAGGTCGCTGCCGCGCACGCACAGATCGGGCACGCGGCCCGACACCAGATCGGCCAAGGTCTTGGCCAACTCCGCAAAGCCTTCGCCCGCCGCCATGCCCTTGGACACGGGGAAGACCAGCAGCGGCGGTTTGGTGAAGGTCCAGGTGCGGTTGATATAGGCGATTTCAGACAGCAGCCGGTCGACCAGGAACCGGTGGTCATAGGTAAAATAGAACCCGTCCTGTTCATCGACAAAGGTGGGCACGATCACCGCCGGCTGCCCGGCAAAACGGAAGCCGCAGGCGGTAATCAGTGTGCCCAGCCGGCGCGGCGGCCGCCCCGACAGGCCCAGCGCCTCGCACCGACCCAGTTCAGCCAGGGCACCCACCAGCACATCGACATGGCAGATATTGATCGAGCCGCCAGCCTGCGCCAGCGTCGGACAAGTGACCCCCTGTTCCTTCAATTGTGCCCGGACCTTGTCATCCTCCGCCAGAACCACCAGACGCAGCGGCACTGGCGGCTTGGGCTTCAGCTTGGCCCGCCGGTTCAGCGGATCGACATCGCCCGGCGCCAGGAAACCCTCATCAATCAGCAGGCCCATGATGAACAGGCTCTGCGCCCAGAGCAGGGGCACATTCTCGTTCGGCACACGGGTCTGGCTGCCGGGATGGGCGCGTTCGGCCGCCACCGCCTCTTCCGGGACGATGAACAGTTCCGGCAGCAGGGCGTCACCGCCGCGCTCCACCAGCAGATTTTCCAGCTTTTCCCGCCAATGTGCCGCGTCACGGGCATCCCCCGTCAGCAGAGCCGTGACGTAGAAATAGGTGTAGAAAAGCGGCCATTCGCTTTCGATGCCGCGAAACCGCTCCAACTCGCCCGCCTCGTAATGCAGGCGGGAATGATCCTCCAGCACCGTCTGGTGCCCGTCGGTCAGGAAGCGTTTGCAGCCATAGGGGCCGGCCAGCTTGGTCAGGATCTCATTGCGCGTCCGCTCCACCAGATCGGGGGCATCCACGGCAAAGGCCGGCCAGCCGATAATCCCCAGCGTGGCTGCATCCACCTCCTTCGACCCGGATTCGCGCGGCAGCAGCGCCTCCACGGTAGCCCGTGCCCGCGCGATCTCATCCGGAACGGCGTGGATGACGGCCACGCGCCCCCCATCCTCCCCCAGCAGGTCCAGGCCCTGCATGGCCTCCATCGCGGCCTTGGCCATGCCGATGGAGCTGGCGTTCAGCTCCACGGCCCCATCATTGATCTTGCGCCCCCGCTCCCAGATACCGAAATCGGCGATGCGATAGGCGGGGCCGATGTAATGGACGAGGTTCTGGACAAACGCCACCTCGTCCATCGTGTAGATGACCGACATGCCCGACCGCGTCATCTGTGCCAGCATCAGCAGGAACAAGGAAGTAGCGTCGATCTGCAGATGGCCCCAGCCATCATCGGCGGCCACCGCCTCGCCGGTACTGGCGGAGTAGATGGCGTGCAGGCTGTCCAGCGGAGCCTGGGTATGCTTGAACCGCTCCACCTTGGCGGCCTGCCGCATCATGGCCTGCAACAGGCCGCGCATGGTCTTGACCACACCCTGTTCCAGAAGGCGGGCGCGGGCCGTGCTGTCGCCCCGGCGGCGATAGGCGAGCGACAGGGCCCAGGGGCCGATGATCGAATAGACGTTATCGCGCACCCAGGCATGGGTGTAATTGCCATGGACCGTGACCGCCGTGCTGGCCGGCAGCAAGCCCGTGATCGGATGCTGTCGTGACAGGATCACGCGGTTCACATGGTCGAACAGGCGGTCCAACGCGGTCTTCACCGCCTGCCCCCCCTGTTTGCCGATCCCCTTTGGCAATGGCGATTCCGGCATCTGACACCCCGTAACAAACATGCTGACTGCATACCCAATCAGAGTAACAGCGTTACACGTCCGCGCAACTGTTGCAATGCAACATGGCGGTCGGGATTGTCGTGCAGAAATCGCCTGTCGCCTCAGGCCACCATCAGCGTCTTCACATGCGCGGCGGTACTGTTGGCCAATGCGCGCAGGTCGTAACCACCCTCCAGGACAGAGACGATACGCCCTTTGGCGTGGCGGTCCGCCACCTCGATCAGCTTCTGCGTGACCCAGACGAAATCATCCTCCGTCAGGTCAAGCCCGCCCACGGGATCGCGCATATGTGCGTCGAACCCGGCGGAGATCATCACCAGATCGGGCTTGAACGCGTCCAGAGCGGGGATCAGCGTGGATTGGATGGCGTGGCGGAATTCCGGGCTGCCGGCCATGGGCGGCAGGCAAGCATTGACGATATTGCCGAACGCCCCCTTCTCCTTCACCGACCCGGTGCCGGGGTAAAGCGGCCATTGGTGGGTGGAGCCATAGAACAGGTCGGCATCCTGTTCACAGAAGGTCTGGGTGCCGTTGCCGTGATGCACATCGAAATCGATGATGGCGACGCGGCGTATACGGTGGTTGGCGCGGGCATGGGCCGCTCCGACCGCAACATTGTTGAACAGGCAGAAGCCCATGGCCTGATCCGGTTCGGCATGGTGGCCCGGCGGACGCACGGCGCAGAAGGCGTTGCGCGCCTCCCCCCGCACACGGCATCAACGGCGGCGACGACGGCACCGGCGGCGCGAAGGGCGGCCTTGCCCGTGCCGGGCGAAAGGACGGTGTCGGCGTCGATGCTGCCATGGCCGTCGGCGGGAATGGCATCCAGCAGGGCCGTGACATGGCCGGACGGATGTACCCGCTCCAACTGCTCCCGCGTGGCCAGGGGCGCATCGCGCCGGTCCAGGAACATGAAGGCCTCATCCTCCAGTGCCGACAGCACGACACGCAGCCGGTCGGCGCATTCAGGATGGCCATAGCCCGTATCATGATCCAGACAGTCGGGATGGGAGAAAAGCAGCGTGTTCATGGGCAGCAAGATCCCCGGTCATTTCCTCAAACACGGCCCGCCGGTCTTTCACGCCAGCGTTGACCATTTCCATCATGGGCGGCCTTGGTAAGCCTGTCTTTGCGACAGATCAGCCGGCCCGCCTGATGGTGAACCGTACCAATTGCCCATGGGGCGTGTCACCCAGGACATCGGTCGAAAGCAGCGCATGTCCGCCCTCGGTACAGAAGGTCTGGAAATCCTTGGGCGCCGCCTTGTCCGTGGCTGTCACGGACAATACCTGACCTGCCGCCATGCCCCGCAGCGCCTTTGCCGCGCGCAGCACCGGCATCGGGCACTTCAGGCCCGAACAGTCCAGCGCGACATCCGCAGGGATGATGACATCCATGGGCTTTCCCCTTTTTGGAAAATCTTGTGGACCCAGGGCTTGACGGGGGGCCGGCACGATCCAGTTTGCCTGAGGCTATGGATGCCATGACTTTGCCTGTCAAGACCGACGCCGCTGCCGCCCTGCTGAAAGCAATGGGCAATGAACGCCGCTTGTGCATCCTTCTCCACCTGACGCATGGCGAGAAATCGGTGGGGGAGCTGGAAGCACTGGTCGGCCTGTCGCAATCCGCCCTGTCCCAGCATCTGGCCATCCTGCGTCAGGAGGAGCTTGTCCGCACCCGGCGTCAGGCACAGACCATTTTCTATGCGTTGAAGGGCGACGCACCAAGCGAGGTGTTGTCGCTGATGCGGCGGTTGTTCCCGGCACGGCCCTAACCGGCGCTACGCAGGCCCGCAACCCCTGTCAGCAGCCAGCCCAGGATGAAGCACAGCCCGCCAATGGGTGCCACCGCCCCCATGGCTGATGGCCCATACCAGCCCAACGCATAAAGCGCGCCCGGAAACAGGACGCAGCCGATGGCAAAGCACAGGCCCGCCGCCGCCAGCCACCGCGCCTGTCCCGGTAATGCCCGGCGCAGGGGTGCCAGGACCAGGATAGCCAGGGCGTGCACCATCTGATACTGGCTGGCCGTCTTCCACAGATCGACGGCATGGGCATCGCGCACACCGGCCAGCCCATGGCTGGCAAAGGCCCCTGCCGCCACGGCAACCGCCCCGAACAAGCCGGCCAGCAGCATCAGGCGAGCGGCAACGGAATCTGCCGCAGCAACTGCGGAGTTGTCAGGATGGGTCACAGGGTTGGTTCCTTGGCACCTTATCTTCTCCCGATAACTGGCACCAACGGTCGCCATCGCCAAGGGGTGGAAGCGCGCATCCCAACATCCCAAAAATAAAATGGGCGGCGTCCGGGGGGAGGACGCCGCCCTTTGGAACCGGGACCGGCCTTCAGGGGGATGGGGGAGCCGGCCCCGGTATGGTGAGCCCAGGTGATCAGGCCGCACGCGGCAGATCAGCCAGGATCAGTTCAGCCTCTTCCAACACCTCAATGGTCAGGACATCCTCATCCTTCACTGCGGCGCCGTCACGGGCGTCAAGGGTTACACCGTTGACCTTCACCTTGCCCCGGGCGGGGACAAGATAGGCCAGCCGTTCACCCAAGCGATGGGTCAACACCGTGCCAGCCGGCAAGGTTCCACCCAAAAGTGCGGCATCCTGGTGAATATAAAGCGCACCGCTGTCCTTATCCTGATCCCGGCCTGACGCCAGGACGCGCAGTTGACCATCGGCATCGGTGCCCTTGGGGAACTTCGCGGCCTCCCAACGCGGCTTCACGCCACGCTTGTTGGGGATGATCCAGATCTGGAACAAGGTGGTTTCACCCGGTTCGCGGTTATATTCGGCATGTACGATGCCGGTGCCGGCCGACATGACCTGCACGTCACCCGCTTCCGTGCGACCCTCATTGCCTAAGAAATCCTGGTGCGTGATGGCCCCCTTGCGGACATAGGTGATGATTTCCATGTCCTGATGGGGATGCGGGTCAAAGCCGGTATTGCTGTCGATCGTGTCATCGTTCCACACCCGCAACGGTCCCCAATGGACCCGCGACGGATTGTGGTAGCCGGCGAAGCTGAAGTGGAAATTCGCGCGCAGCCAGCCATGGTTGGCCTTACCCAGGCCAGCGAAGGGGCGATGTTCGATCATGACACTTCTCCTTGATGGCTCCCGGCAGCGCCCCGAACTGGCAACGCTGCTGGGACCGTTACGGTCATGGAATGAGATAGAAAGAGGTTATGCGGAAAGTTTGGCCGCCAGACGGGCCACATGTGCACCCTGGAAGCGCGCACCTTCCAGCTCGTTCTCCGACGGCTGGCGGGAGCCGTCACCGCCGGCGATGGTGGTGGCACCATAGGGGCTGCCGCCCGTCACCTCGTCCAGGCGGCTCTGACCGCCGAAGCTGTAGGGCAGGCCGGCGATGACCATGCCATGGTGCAGCAGGGTGGTGTGGAAGGACAGCAGCGTCGCCTCCTGGCCGCCATGCTGGGTCGCCGTGGACACGAAGACCGAGCCGACCTTGCCGATCAGCGCACCCTTGGCCCACAGACCGCCGGTCTGGTCCAGAAAGTTGCGCATCTGGCTGGCCATCATGCCGAAGCGGGTGGGCGTGCCGAAGATGATGGCGTCATAGTTCGGCAGCTCGTCCACCGTGGCGACAGCGGCATCCTGCTCCAGCTTGATGCCGGAACGCTTGGCAACCTCTTCCGGGATCAGTTCCGGCACGCGCTTGACCACCACTTCGGTGCCGGCGACCGACGCCGCGCCCTCGGCAACGGCCTTGGCCATCGTCTCGATATGGCCGTAGGAGGAATAGTAGAGGACCAGAACTTTGCTCATTTCGCTCTCCGTCAGGTGCGGTGTGTTGCGCTGTTGAGAGGAAGATAGGCCGTTGCACTGTTCCCGATAATGATCCAATTTCGAATAGATTTGTCCCGGCGAGCGGGACAATCCAGAGGGAACAAAATGGACCGGCTTGAAGATCTACGCCTGTTCACACTGGTGGCGGAGGGGCGCAGCTTCACCAGGGCCGCTGATAAGCTGGGCCTATCGAAATCCGCCGCCAGCCGCCGCATCGGGGAGTTGGAGACCCGCCTGGGCGCCCGGCTGTTCAACCGCACCACCCGGCATATCAGCCTGACCCAGGTGGGCGAAGGCTTCTATGCCCGCGTCACCCAGGCGCTGGACGCGCTGGAAGAGGCGGAACGGTCGGTGGCCAGCCAGCACGCGGCACCGCGCGGTGTGTTGAAACTGGCGGCCCCCATGTCGTTCGGCATTGTCCACCTGTCTGGCGCCATCGCGGATTTCATGGGCCTGTACCCGGAAGTGACCGTGGACATGGACCTGTCCGACCGGTTCGTCGATCTGGTGGAGGAAGGCTATGATCTGGCGGTGCGGATCGGGCGGTTGAAGGACAGTTCGCTGGTGGCCCGCCGTCTGTGCCCGGTCCGTGCCGTGATCTGTGCCAGCCCGGATTATCTGAACCGGCGCGGCACACCGCAGACCCCCGCCGATATCGCCGATCACGACTGTCTGATCTACACCAATGTGCAGAACCCGGATCAGTGGACGTTCCGCACTGCCCCCGGATCGGAAGATACGCAGAATGTCCGCCTGAAGGGACGGTTGCGCGCCAATAATGGCGATGCGCTGCGCGAGGCGGCGATGCATGGTCAGGGCTTGGTGCTGCTTCCCACCTTCATTGTCGGTGACGCATTGGCCGCGAAGCGGCTGGTGCCCGTCCTGGATACCTGGCTGCCGCCACCCAGTGCCGCCAACGCCCTTTACCCCGCCAACCGGCATCTCAGCCCAAAGGTCCGGGCCTTTGTAGACTTCCTGGCAGGGCGGTTCGGGCCTGTCCCTTATTGGGATGCTGCCTTGACCGTCATGAAGGGCGGTTGAGGCTGGCGCGCGTGTCACGAATCCGTCATGGCTTTCTGGCATCACACCCGAACTCGATCCCAGCAGCGGGGGAATGGTTGGACCGGGACAGGGACCATGCCCCAGGCAAGGGGATAACGGACACGGGCTGGACCGCTGCACGTCTGTGCCGCCCCGTGCCATCGGTGCCGGAACAGACGCAGTGCGGCAGCGTGGCGGAACTGTTCCAGGCAGACCCCACCCTGCCCGGCGTGATCGTGGCCGATGGCAGCGGCCGCCCGCTGGCGCTGGCCGACCGTGCCACCTTTCTTCTGCATTTCTCGCAGCGTTACGGCCGTGACCTTTACGCCCGGCGGCCCGTCACCCATCTGGCCGACCGGCAACCGCTGCTGGTGCCGCTGGATACCGGCCTGTCGGCCTTGAACGCCCTGATCGCGGAACAGAAGCCCGACGCGCTGCATCGCGGCTTTGTCCTGGTGGATAGCGGCGGCAGGGCCGTAGGCCTGGGTCAGGGCATCGACGTCATGCGCTTGACGGCGGAGGAGATGGCCCGCACCCTGGATCGGTTGCGCACCACGCAACGGGACCTGATCCAGGCGGAAAAGATGGCGGCCCTTGGGGGGCTGGTGGCCGGTGTGGCGCATGAAATCAACACGCCGCTGGGTGTCGCCGTGACGGCGGCCACCGCCTTTGCCCAGGATACGGAGCGCTTCGCCGCCGCCTATCGCGACGGGTCCCTGCGCCGCAGCCTGCTGGAGGATTACGTGGCCTCCGCGACAGAGGCGATGGGGTTCGTCCTGGGCAACATCACCCGTGCCGCCGATCTGGTGCAGAGCTTCAAGCAGGTGGCCGTAGACCAGACCACCGATCAGGTCCGTCGCTTTGATCTGGGCGATTATCTGGGTGAGGTGCTGCGCAGTTTGCAGCCGCAGCTGCGCCGCCTGCCCCACCGGCTGGAGACTGACCTTGCCGAAGGGCTGGAGGTCGACAGCACGCCGGGCGCCATCGCCCAGATCGTCACCAATCTGGTGATGAACGCCCTGACCCATGCCTTCACGGGCACTGACAGCGCCGGCACCATCCGCGTTCACCTGCGTGCGATCGACAGCCCTGCGGATTGGGCCGAACTGTCGGTGACGGATGATGGCAGGGGTATCGACGCCGCCACCCTGCCCCGTATCTTCGATCCGTTCTTCACGACAAGACGGGATGCAGGCGGCACCGGCCTGGGCCTGCATCTGGTCTATAACCTCATTACCCAACGTCTGGGCGGGCGGATCGATGTGGAAAGCAGGGTGGGTGAGGGTACGCGCTTTACTGTGCGCTTCCCCCGCCGGGGATAGGCGTGCCTTGCCGTCGGTGGACAGGGGCATAGTTCATGGTTGTTGACGTGGCCACCCACGAACATATCATGAACAAATATCCCCTCCCTAATCTGCCGGACCATGGCCAAATCCCTGAAACAACGCCTCGCCATCCTGTCCGACGCCGCAAAATATGACGCGTCCTGCGCCTCCAGCGGCACGCAACGGCGTGATTCGTCGGCCAGCGGTGGGCTGGGGTCGACGGAGGGGATGGGCATTTGCCATGCCTATGCGCCGGACGGTCGCTGCATCTCGCTGTTGAAAATCCTGCTGACCAATTTCTGCATCTATGACTGCGTCTATTGCGTCAACCGGTCGTCCAGCAATGTGGAGCGGGCGCGATTCACAGCGGAGGAAGTGGTCTGGCTGACCCTGGAATTTTATCGCCGCAACTATATCGAGGGGCTGTTCCTGTCGTCGGGCATCATCCGCTCGTCCGATTACACCATGGAACAACTGGTCCGCGTCGCCAAGGACCTGCGCACCGTTCATAATTTCCGGGGCTATATCCACCTGAAGACCATCCCGGAGGCGTCGCCGCAGCTGATCGAGGAGGCGGGCCTTTATGCCGACCGTCTGTCGATCAATATCGAGCTGCCGACCGACCAGGGTATCGAACAGTTTGCACCACAGAAGCACCCGGCCCGTATCCGCCGTTCCATGTCGGACCTGTCGGCCAAGATCGAGGCGGCAAAGGAACCGACGCTGAAGACGCGGCGGCGCATCCGCTTCGCACCGGGCGGGCAAAGCACACAGATGATCGTGGGCGTGGATAACACCACCGATGCCACCATCCTGGGCTCCTCCGCCAATCTCTACAACCGGTTCCGCCTGCGCCGCGTCTATTACTCCGCCTTCAGCCCCATTCCCGACGCCTCCAGCGTCCTACCTTTGTCGCGCCCACCGCTGATGCGCGAACACCGGCTGTATCAGGCGGATTGGCTCTATCGTTTCTATGGGTTCGACGTGGCGGAAATCACGTCAGTCAGGGAAGATGGCAATCTGGAGCTGGATATCGACCCGAAACTGGCCTGGGCGCTGGCCAACCGCGACCGTTTCCCCGTGGATGTGAACAGGGCGGAGAGGGAGATGCTGCTGCGCGTGCCAGGATTGGGCACTACATCGGTGCCGGCCATTCTGGCCGCCCGGCGGCACAGAAACCTGCGACTGGATGATCTGGAACGGCTGGGCGTGGCTGTGCGCAAGGTGCGGCCCTTCATCATGGCAGAAGGCTGGTCGCCCCTGCGCCTGACCGACCGTACCGACCTGCGCGAACTGTTTGCGCCAAAGCCTAAGCAGTTGAGCCTGTTCGGATGATCCGCCTGGGCTTGCGCGGTCGCGGCGATCTGGCGGAATGGCGGGATGCGGCGCGCGCCCTGCTCCGGGCGGGGGTGGGACCGGGTGATGTGGAATGGCAGGTGCGCGATGCGGGGGCCGACCTGTTCGGCATGGCCGATGATCCCCTGCCCCCGCCTGATCCGGCGCTGCCCGCCCCGACGGTTCCCGCCGCCTTTCTGACGCTGGCGGATGCCGTCATCTGCCATGTCGATCTGGCCCGTTTTGCTCTGCTCTACCGCCTGCTGTGGCGGGTGCAGCGGGAAAAAGGGCTGCTGTCTAACCCGTCCGATGCCGATGTGGCGCGGGCAGAGACGCTGACCAAGGCCATTCGCCGCGATGCGCACAAGATGAAGGCCTTTGTCCGGTTCAAGGAAATGGGGCCGGCACAGCAGGGGCGACGGCGCTTCGCCGCATGGTTTGAACCGGACAATTACATTGTGGCGCGCACCGCCGGCTTTTTTCAGCGCCGTTTCACCGACATGGACTGGATCATCGCCACGCCCAAGGGGTCCGCCGCCTGGGACGGCCAGCACCTGACCCTGTCCGATGAACCCTCGGAAAAGCCCGATCTGATTGATGATACAGACGATCTGTGGCGGACTTACTTTGCCCATATCTTCAACCCGGCGCGGTTGAAGGTACAGGCCATGCAGTCGGAAATGCCCAAGAAATACTGGAAGAACCTACCGGAAGCCGACCTGATCCCCGACCTGATCGCCGGGGCCGAAGACCGGATGCGGGAGATGATTGAACGGGAGGCGACACAGCCCAAACCGTTCCATTATCGCCTGCATAAGCAGGAATGATCAGGCCATCCCGATGAAGCGCCCCGCATCCACCGCCGGCATGGGCCGTCCATAGAGATAACCCTGCAGGAAGCCGCAGCCCAGGCGCGACAGTTCGTCCGCCTGTTCATCGGTCTCCACCCCTTCCGCCACCACTTCCAACGCCAACTGCTGGGCCAAAGCCAGCATGGTGCGCAGGATGGTCCGGCTTTCAAACCGGTCGATCATGCTGGACACAAAGGCGCGGTCCACCTTCAGGAAATCAAAGGGCAGGGTCTGAAGATAGGAGAGGTTGGAGTAACCAGTGCCGAAATCATCCATGCAGAGACGGATGCCCAGGTCGCGCAGGCCCGTCAGGATTTCCGCCGCATGCGCCGGATCACCTATGATGGTGCTTTCCGTCACTTCCAGTTTCAGCAGGGTCGGATCAACGCCGCTATCGGCAATGACCTGACGCACATTGTCCAGGAAGCCGGGTTCCGACAGCTGTGCGGCGGAGATATTGACCGAAACCCAGACGGGCCGCCCGGCCCGGCGGGTCCATTCGGCGGTTTGCAGCGCCGCCTCCCGCATCACCCAGGTGCCGATGGGCACGATCAGGCCGGTTTCCTCCGCCGTCGGGATAAAGGCGGCGGGGATGACGATGCCGCGGGACGGGTGGTTCCAGCGCACCAGCGCCTCGAACGCCACGACCTCGCGCGTCGCGGCATCGACGATGGGCTGATAATACAGCTCGAACTGTCCCTGTTTCAGGGCGGTGCCCAGTTCCATGGTCAGGCCCAGACGCCCGCCCTCGGCCCGGTCGGCACCGATCACCACCTCCTGCAACCGGCCATAGGCGCGTTTGGAGGCCTGCATGCTCTCCTCCGCACGGGCCAGCAACTCCTCCCCATGCCGCCCGCGGCAATTGCACCAGGCAAGGCCGGGCGAGGACATGGGATGCACCTCCCGTCCCGCCAGCATCACAGGTTCGCTGACCGCCGCCGCAACCTCATGCACCATGTCGCGGGCCGTCGCCAGGACAGGCGCGCCCGGCAGCAGCAGCGCAAACTGATCGGCACCCGTGCGCCCACAGATCGCCGCCGGGCCGGCGGCGGTGGCGATACGCTGCGCCGTGGTGACCAGCAGCCGGTCACCAGCGGCCACGCCCAGTTCCTGGTTGATGTCACGAAAATGCCGAAGGTCGATGATGCCGACGGCGACCGCATCAACCCCGCCCGACTGCATCTGCGCCAGCCGCCCCTCAATCGCCTGGATGAAACCCAGACGGTTCAGAAGGCCGGTGGCCCCGTCATGGGTGCGATCCTTCGACAGCTGCGCGACCAGCCGGGCATTTTCCAGACTGACGACGACGCTGCGCGCAAACAGCGACAGCATACCGGCATCCGGCCGCTTGCCGGGTGCCAGACGCGACAGATGCAGCACGATGGCGGCGTCACCGGACAAGGGGGTGGAAATCGCAAACCATGCCGCCCCCTGTTCCGGCGCACCGCTGGCAAGCGCTGCGGCCACCTGTTGCCCGATCTCTGCCGGCACCAGATGCGACAGGGCGCCCGGCGTCATGGCGAGCCCACCTTCACCGATCCCGGCCAGAAGGCGCGGTTCCCCTGTTGTGCCATCGGGCAACCGGTCGCAGCGGATCAGCAGGACCCCCGTCCCCGGCCCCATCACGCCCTTCAAGGCATCGACCGCAGCATGGGCCAACCGTTCTGGATCATGTTCCCCGAACAGTCTTGCCGTGGCGTCCAGCACATGGGTCAGCCCGACGCGGTGATCATCCAGCTGCTGTATCTGTTCGAACGCACGCAACGCCGTATAGACCGACGTCCATAGCCGCCGCGCCGTCAGCTCATCTTTGGCGCGGTAATCATTGATGTCGTACCGCTCCACCACCTCGCGCTCTGGTGCCTGACCGGGCTGACCGGTGCGCAGGATGATGCGGACATCGTGGTTTCCCATTTCCTCCCGCACGGTGCGGACCAGACGCAGGCCCGAATCCTCCGCCTCCATCACCACGTCCAGCAGGATGAGGGCTATATCGGGATAGACCGCCAGCATCTGTCGGGCATCAGACGCGGAATAGGCCGACAGGAACAGAAGCTTGCGCCCCGCATGGGCCATGTCACGCAGGGCGAGACGGGTGACCGAATGAACGGAGGGATCGTCATCAACGATCAAGACCAGCCATGGCGGCAGCGACGCAGCGACCGGCCCCGACGCCGGTTCCGCCGCGAAATCCAGCAGATCATCCGCCATTCCCCTCGCCCCCTGACCGGTCCGAAGACCGTCCTGTCCTTAACCGGCCACCTGTTCCCGCCCCGGAATGGTCGCCTTCTTTTCATGAACTTTGTTTATTCTATATGCTTAGCCTACGCCAGCGACCGTGCTGCGGCAAGCTTGGCGCAGAGGCGACCTTCCGCCAACGCCGGGTGCGAAGGCTGGCGGAGAGGGGCGCACCCATGCCATTCTGCGCACCTTTCCCGCCCGCCCTGCCGCGTGTGCCGTATCCATGGAAACCTTGATAAACACGCTTTTGGCCGTTGCCGGCCTGCTGGGGCTGGTCAGCCTGCTGCCGCCGCTGGCCAAGCGCCTGGGCCTGCCCTACACGGTTGTGCTGGCTGCCTTGGGTGTGGGCATCGGCCTGCTGCTTCATCTGGGCGGCGGGATAGAACAGGGGGTGACGGGTCCCATCACCGCCTTCATCAATGCCGTGGGCGAGGTTGAACTGACCTCTGCGGCCTTTCTCTATATTTTCCTTCCCGTGCTTCTGTTCGAAACGGCATTGGGTGTAGATGTCCGGCGCATGCTGGATGATCTGGGGCCAATCCTGCTGCTGGCCATTGTGGCGGTGCTGGTCTGTACCGTTGTGGCGGGGCTTGCCATGTGGTGGGTCTGGGGCGTCTGGCACGGCATGCCCACACAGAAGGCGCTGATCGTCTGCCTGCTGCTGGCCAGCATCATCGCCACCACCGACCCGGCGGCCGTGGTCAGCATTTTCCGCGACCTGGGCGCGCCACGCCGTCTGACCATCCTGGTCGAGGGTGAAAGCCTGTTCAATGATGCCGCCGCCATCGTGCTGTTCACCCTTTTGCTGGGCATCCTGACGGAGGGCGGGGAACCGGATCTGGTCGCTGCCGCGTCCGACTTCGTGTTCAAGTTTGTGGGCGGTGTAGCCGTGGGCTGGCTGCTGGGCTGGCTGACGGCGCTGGTGGTCACGCCGTTGCGTAATCAAACCCTGTCGGAAATCACACTGACGGTGGCTTTGGCCTATCTCTCCTTCATCCTGGGGGAACATTACCTGCACGTGTCGGGTGTGGTGGCGGTGGTGGTGGCGGGGCTGGTCATGGCGTCCGCCGGGCGCACCCGCATCAGCCCCGAAAGCTGGTCTGGCCTGGAACAGGTGTGGAGCCAGCTGGGCTTCTGGGCCAATTCCCTGATCTTCCTGTTCGCCTCCATGCTGGTGCCACCCACCATGATGGAGGCGAAATGGAGCCATATCGCCCTGCTGGCAGCGCTGATCGTGTCGGCCCTGGTGGCCCGCGCCCTGGTGATCTTCGGTATCCTGCCGGTCCTGTCCTGGATCGGCGCGTCGGACCATATCAGCAACCGCTTCCGTCTGGTCATGACATGGGGCGGGCTGCGCGGGGCGGTGTCGCTGGCCCTGGCCCTGGCCGTGACCGAGCATCAGTCGCTGCCCGACTATATCCAGGAACATGTGGCCGTGGTGGTGACGGGCTTCGTGCTGTTCACCCTGTTCGTGCAAGGCACCACCCTGCGCCCCCTGATCCGCGTGCTGCGTCTGGACCGGCTGACGCCGGTGGAGCTGGCGCTGCGCAACCGCGCTGTGGGTTTGTCCCTGTCGAATGTGCGCCGTGATCTGGAGGATGTGGCCGGGCGGTTCGGGCTGGACATTGCCCATGCCGTCGATCCCTTGCTGGAACGCGGCGCGGAACTGGCACAGGAACAGCTGGACCTGGAAAGCCGCTATGGCCCGCTGTCACTGGACGACCGGGTTTTCATCGGCCTGTCCACCCTGGCCCGGTACGAGGAGCAGCGCTACCTCGCCTATTTCCGTGATGGCGTCATTTCCCGCTTGTCGGTACAGACGCTGAGCGCCGTGGCAGGGCGCCTGCAGGACGCATTGAAGACAGGCGGCGCTGCGGCCTATGAAAAGGCAGCGGCCAAGCAGTTGAAGCCCGGCCGGGCACTGCGCATGGCCCTGTGGCTGCACCGCCGGTTCGGGTGGGAACGACCAGTATCGGCCCGACTGGCCGAACGCTACGCCATGCTGACGGCCCTGCGCTTCTGCCTGCGGGAGTTGAACCAGTTCACGGGCGACCGGCTTGTCCCCATGCTGGGTAGGCAGGCGGCGGAGGCCGTGCGGACCCGCCTGACCACTCGGTTGAAGGTGGTGGAAGAGGCACTGGACAGTATCCGCCTGCAATACCCGGCCTATCTGGACGCGGTGCAGTCGCAATATCTGATCCGCGCCGGCCTGCGGATGGAGGAACGCTCGACTCAGTCCCTGTTCGAAGAAGCGCTGATCAGCCGGGAAATCCTGAACGACCTGGAGCGCGATCTGCGGGAACGCTGGCAGGAGGTCAGCAGCCCACCCAAGCTGGATTTGGGGCTGGCAACGCATGAGCTGATCAGCCGCGTGCCGCTGTTCACTGGGCTGCCGCCGGACCGGCTGCTGCGCATCGAACGACTGCTGCGCCCCCGCCTGTATTTTCCAGGCGAGACGATTGTCCGTAAGGGAGAGCGGGGGGACACGGTTTATTTTGTGTCGTCAGGGGCCGTCGCGGTCCATGTACCGGGCCTGGACATGCCTATCCGCCTGGGCAGTGGCGACTTCTTCGGGGAGATCGCCCTGGTGCTGGATCAGCCGCGCAATGCCGACGTCACAGCCATCGCCTATTGTCAGCTGCTGCTGCTGGATAAGCGCGACTTTAACCGCCTGTACAGCACTGACCCGGACCTGAAGGTGCATATCGATCAGGCCATTGAGAAGCGGCTGTCGGCGTAAATCACACCCGCCGCGCCACCACCACGATCTTGGGCGATCCCGCGTCGAACGGCGACCCCTGGAAATCCCCATCCACCCGGATAAGATTGAAGCCCGTCTGGCGCAGCATCAGTTCCAGTTCGAACCGGAAGATGGGGCGCCAGTCGAAATGGTAATGGGTGCGGCGGACAGCGCCGCCGGGCACCACCTCATCATACCAGCCGTAATTGCGCTGCACCTGCCGGTCATCCAGCGTCCCTACCAAGGCGAATTTCGTATAGAGATTGCCGGTACGGCGGTTGATGCGGCTATAGCTGACTTCCGGCGCCTGGGTGGCTCCCAGCGGCATGACGAGGGGGTTCACAACATCCAGCGCCAGGATGCCGCCGGGGGCCAGGTGATCGCGCGCCTTCTCCAGCGCTGCCAACTGCGCCTCGAAATCGGCCAGCAGCATCAGGATGTTGAAGCCCATGATCACCATGTCATGGTCCTTCACGGGCATATCCAGTTGCAGCAGGTCGCCTTGCCCCGCCATCACGCGCGCCGCAACCTCCGGGCTTTCCCGCTCCAGCCGGCGGGCAAGACCGGCAAGCATGGTGGCCGACGCGTCCAGACCCGTGACGGAGAGCCCTTCCCGCGCCAGCGGGATGGACAGGCGTCCCGTACCGCAGGCCAATTCCAGCAGCTTGGGCACCTGACCCGACAAATCGGCCAGTTCCTTCGCCAGACCAACATAATGCGGCACATCATGCAGGATGCCCTGTCGCAGGGCCGCAGCGTGCAGCGATGGATCGGTCGCCAGCTCCTCCGGCCGGGGATAGTCACTGTCGTAGTAGAGATAACTGCCGTCGCTATCGGGGACCTGCGGATTCATGCGGCGGCGTTCCTTACTGTCAGGGAGATTGACAGCCTATCCGATCATCCACCGCGCCGGAAGGCCGCCGAATAGGACCGCTGGCCGCCCCCCTTCATCCAATATTGCTTCAACTGCTCCCGCGTCCGGGCAGCGATTACGTGCCGCCGCTCCGGATCAGCGGCGAGCTCCGCAGGAAACAGGCGGGTCACCGCCGGCGTCACTGCCAGATCGAATACCAGACTGATCCGGTCTGTCGTTCCCAAATTCCTGACATCGTGAACAACCGAAAAATCGGCTGTCCAGGCCTGACCTGGGGGATAAGAGATGCTTTCATGCCCGATGCGGGTCAGGGCTCCACCAGGGACATGCAGTGGAATCAGCAGACGCATGGCGTCCAAATGGATGCCGTGGTCATCCCAATGCCACGGGAAGCCGCCTCCGGGCGGATGCCTGTCCAGATGAATGCCTTGTACGCACCAGCCGTACCGAACGGCAAGTTCAACCGCGGCAGGTATCTGGGCGAGAGCCGGCATTGGGACACCATCAACGCCATCCTGCCGCACTAACAGCAGCCGCAACCAACCATCGTCAGGCTTTGAACCGTAGATGGCGCCGTCAGTTCCGAATGCGACACACGAAACGGCGGCTGCCGCCTGCTCCCGCAGAATACCAAGGTCTAGAACAAGATCCGCCGGCGCATGCAGCATCAGACCAGTATCAACCGTTTCACGTTGCCAAGGATGTTCAAGGTCCGAATCCTGAGCCCGCATAGATTGAATACCCAGCAAAGATGCACATCGCGGCAGTGTGCATATCTTTATTTGTATCGTCCATTGCCGCGCATCACCCCGCCCGGCCCGTGCGAAGGGAATGTGCCCAGCCATCGGCCCCACGCGATGCCGCCAGATCGGCCGCCGCATCCCAGTCATAGGCCACCTCAACCATGGTCACGGCCCAGTTGCCGCGCGCACGCTCAAGCAGGCAGTAGCGGGCATGCGGGCTGCCCATCTCATTGCGATGGGGGAACCGGAAATCGTCGCGATAGGCCTGCAACCCTACAGAGCCGGGATTGACCACCAGACGCCCGTCGGGCAGGCGCACTGCCCGCTGCACATGGGAATGGCCACACAGGATGACCGGGGCCTGGATGTCACCGGCGCGTTCGGCAACGAGTGCCGGCGATGCTGGTCGGCTGCCCCATTCGCCCAGCTCTTCCAGGAAATAAATTAGATCGGACGATGGCGTGCCATGGCACAGCCAGACCTCTCCACCCGCCATCTCCCCCTGCGCCGGCAGGCTGCTCAGCCAATCCCGATGCCGCTGCGTCAGCACCGCATGCGCGAACCGGTCCGACGTGCCCATCTTTTCAACAGGGAGTTCCAGCAACTGGCGTTCATGATTGCCGGCAATATGCAGCATATCCCGGCCCATCATCAGATCGGCGGTTTCGGCGGGGTAAAGCGATCCCGACAGCTTATCGCCCAGATCCACCACCTGATCCACGCCGCGCCGGTCAATGTCGGCCAATACGGCCTCAAGCGCCCTCAGATTGCCGTGAACGTCGGAGATGACGGCGATACGCATGCTGGCTTCCCCCGCTTTTGTTGGCGGCAGCATCCTGACAGCGACGTCGCGGACGGCAAAGCCTGCCTTTGTCACAGGGACAAGAGAGACTGTTCAGCCACGCAAAGGGCGGAAGAATCGCAGCAGATTCTGCAATTCACTGCGCAGCGCCTCATCCTCCCGCAGGCGCGATTGCAGGGCGACGTCGCGCTTTGCCAGGAAGACCACCTGCTCCTTGGGCGGCAATTGCCGGTACGAGGGTTTCGGCGCGATGGTGCCATCATCCTGGATGGTGGACATGAAGAAGCAGGCGCGCATGAACTTGGAGAACAGCTTGCCCCCACTCTCCCCCGGTTCCCGCGAGAGAATTGAGAAGATGTAATAGGCGCGAAAGAAATAGTAGCTGTTATAGATGCGCTGGACGGTCGCGAACTGCTCTCCCGGCGTGGTGGTCTTGGACAGCATCTGCTGTTCCTTGAAGCCAGCGAAGAAATGCGTCGTCGCTTCCTTCGAAAAGCTCAAGGGTCGTTCACGATTGGCGCTGATCCGTTTGCGATACTCAATGAGGGCGCGACCGATCAGCGTATGCATGATCCTTCGCTCCGCCTCCAGTTCACCGGGCATCGACATCAGGAATTCGATGGCCGACATCATCTGCAGCGGGTGGGAGACGGATGCCCGCTTGCCCCGCCCCTTGGACAGAAGCGAGGATTGGAGCCAATCAATGACCTCATGCGCCTGCCAGCGCAGACGAACGACAGCAGGGACCGAGGTAAGGCCGGACGATTGCAGAAACAAACGCAAGTGATCCCGCCAGCCCTTCTGCGGCAGTTGCACAGTGTCTACATCGGTCAGCTTGATCGGCGAACCCAGCACATCCGGGTCGGGCGGCTGCGGCCTGAAATCAAGGCTGCGCCCGTAGACGACCCCCCTCAACTTGCTCTCCCGTGCCGGCGCCATCGCCTTTGTTGCCCCAACGAAGGTGGTTCAAGTCCTTGCCCTTACCTGCACCACCGACAGCGTTAACATCCGGTTATTATCACTATTCCGTTAGCAATACATCTTTTTCCTAAAAGTCGGAATGCAGGGTTCCGCCGACCGGTGCGTATCAGGATTGAACAAGGGCGACATGGCGCCTGAACCGCCCCTGTTCCCCACCACCGAAACGGCGGTGGCCCCATTCCCAATCGGAGTTTCAGGATATGACCATGACCCACCGCACCCTTGCCGCCCTGGCCGTTTCGGCGTTTCTGGCCGGCACCCTGCCCGCCATCGCCCAGCCGATGGGCCCTGCCGAGGGGCCCCGTGGCCCCGGTCGGGCGGAAATGCTGGCTAAGTACGACGCCAACAAGGATGGCAAGCTGGACGATACCGAACGTGCCGCCGCCAAGGCCGACCGTTTCAAGGCGCTGGACAAGGATGGCGACGGCAAGGTGAAGCGCGCCGATTTCCCCGCCGCCTTGGAGGCTGCGCATGAAAAGGAAAAGCAGGAGCGCCAGCTGGCAATGTTCGACAGAATGGACACCGACAAAGACGGCACCGTGACCGCCGCCGAATTCGCGGCCTTCAAGCCTGTCCGTGACGGTGAGCATCGCGGGCGCAGGCACGACGGCAAGGACGGTAAGTAACGGTTAACGCGCGATGACAATGACGGCCGGCCTGTCGGGACGTAGAGTGGTGGGGTCGGATGCGCCGCCCCCCGACGGAGCCGGCGCATGGGCGAACGGCAGGCAGGACGTCATTTTGAACGATGCGGATGAACCGGACGAGGCGTTGGTGACAAAGGTCGCAACGGGCGACCGGCGGGCCTATGCTCTACTGGTCGATCGCCATCTGGATCGGACCGTCACCATCGCCCGCCGTATTCTGAATAACCAGGCCGATGCCGAGGATGTCGCGCAGGAGGCGTTCCTGCGTCTCTGGCGCCATGCTGACCGGTTTGATCCGGCGGCAGCCCGTTTCGGGACCTGGTTCTATCGAATCACGACTAATCTGTGCCTGGATCGGACACGCCGGACACCCATGGCACCGCTGGAGGTGGCGGGCGACCCCGTCGATCCCGGCATGGACCAGGAAAAGTCCCTGTCCGATCAGCGCACAAGCCAGGCCGTGGCCGCGGCCGTCGCCGATCTGCCGGATCGGCTGCGGGCCGCTGTGACACTGACCTATGATGGCGGCCTGTCGAACGCGGAGGCCGCCAAGGCGCTGCATGTCAGCGTCAAGGCCCTGGAAAGCCTGCTGGTCCGGGCCCGCCGGGCTTTGCGAGGCAAGCTGGCGGGATGGGGGGCATGATGAATATCTGGTGTGAACGGACCGGCCAGGGGTGGCTGCCATGACGAAACGCGAATTCCTTGATCTTCTGGACCGTTACGGCGCGGAGCCGTCGCGCTGGCCGGCACCCTTACGCCTTACCGCCGACCGGGCGCTGGCCGTGAATACGGAATTGCGTGACCTGCTGGCGGCGGAACAGATTCTAGAGGCGGCGCTGGTCGATCTACCGGCCACAAGCGCCAGCCCGGACCTGCGCCGCGCCATCCTGGATATCCCGCTGGATCACCCGCGCGCCGGCACGGCCCCATCCCTGACGCAGCTGCTTCTGGCCGGTTGGCGGCGCTGGACCGCCGGGATGGCGACGGTGACGGCGGCGGGCGTGATCGGCTTTGTGCTGGGTTATGGTCAGTTGGTAACCCTGCCCACGGCATCGGCCGGCGAGCAGGTGGCGGGGGAGGATCTGGTCTCCATGCTGGGGGACACGCCCTATCTTGATACCGCCGACGCGGAGAATGCGGAATGAAACGCTCCACCCTGATCCTGTCCGTCCTGTTGGTCCTGTCGGCGGCCGGCAATCTGGCCGTGCTGGGCATTTTCACCGGACATTGGCTGCGCGGCGGCGGTGGCGGCAACAGTGGGCCTCCCAGCGGCGTGGAACGTTTGATGGGGCTAGTACCAGACCCGTTGCGACGGGAGATCGATCAGGCCATGCGTCCGAAGGACGAGGAGGTTAAGGCGCAGATGCAGGCGTTTCGCGATGCCCGCCGCGCCGTGACCGAGACGCTGCGCCAGCGACCCTTTGATGCCGCCGCCGCAGAGGCCGCGCTGGCCGACCTGCGGCAGGTGACAGGTCGGGCGCAGGAACGTCTGCATCAGGCAATTGTTGAGCGCATGGCGGCGGCACAGGCCGCAGGGACCCTGCCCCCGCCCCCGCAACGTGCAAACAGGGGCAAGGCCGATAAGGATGGCGGCCCCCGTCCGCCGCCCCCCCCACCGGGGAACTGACCACACATCCCAACCGGGAGGTTTGACCATGGTGATGACCAACGCGCCGGGAATCCTGGCCGCGCATGCTCTGTCACGCTTTGGCTTCGGCGCTGGACCGGGCGACCTGGACAAGGTCAGAACCGATCCACGTGGCTGGGTCGAAAGCCAGCTGCGGCCCCGCCCCCTCCCTGACCTGCTGGCCGGTCATCAGGGTTCCGCCCCCCGCGTGGCCGACATGCTGGCCGCACGCAAGGCCAAGGGCGACGTTGAGGAGATGGCCAAGAAGCAAGCGCGTGAGCAATACCGCGCCGATATCGCACGCCGCACCCGTCTGGCCGCCGGCAGTGAAACACCGTTGCAGGAACGGTTGGTACAGTTCTGGTCGAACCATTTTACGGTATCGACCCAGCGCCCCGTCATCGCGCCCCTGGGACTCGCCTACGAGACGGAGGCCATCCGCCCTCATATCCTGGGCAATTTCCGCGACATGGCGCGGGCCGCCATCCTGCACCCGGCCATGCTGATCTATCTGGATAATGCCCAGTCGATCGGGCCGGACAGCAAGGCCGGGCAGCGGCGCGACAAGGGCCTGAACGAGAATCTGGGGCGGGAGGCGCTGGAGCTGCATCTGCTGGGCGTCGATGGCGGCTACCATCAGGAAGATGTCCGCGCCATGGCCCTGGTCCTGACTGGCTGGACCCTGGATGAGGAGCGGGGAACCGCCACTTTCAACCCACGCCGGCATCAGCCGGGAGAGAAGGTTCTGCTGGGTCAGCGTATCCCCGAAAGCGGAATATCGGAAGCCGCCGCCGCCATCGACATGCTGTGCGCCCACCCGGCCACCGCCAATCATGTGGCCCTGAAGCTGGCCCGGCATTTCATCGCCGATGATCCGCCGCCCACCGCCGTTACCGCGCTGGCCAAGGCCTTCCGTGACAGCCGGGGCGACCTGACCCATGTCACGGCAACGCTGATCCGGCTGGACGCCACCTGGGCACAGCCGCTGTCCAAAATGCGCAGCCCCAACGATTTCATCACCGCCACCCTGCGCGCCACCGGCATGGAGATCCCCGACGACAAGCTGGTCAATGCGATGAAGCTGTTGGGACAGATGCCCTTTGGGGCACCATCGCCCGCCGGCTGGCCCGACAAGGCTGCCGACTGGACGGGGCCCGACGCCATCCTGCGCCGCATCGACTGGTCGCTGGCCTTCGGGCAGCGGGTGGGACCAAGGCTGGATGCGCGCAGCTTTGTCGATACCGCCCTGGGCGATCTGGCCGATGACGGTCTGCGGCAGGCAGTCGCCCGCGCACCCAGCCCAGCAGAGGCGCTGGGCCTGGTTCTGTCTTCCCCCGCCTTTCAACGGAGGTGATCATGATGCTGCATCGCCGTCATTTCATCGCCACTGCCGGTGCCGCCGGCCTTCTGGCGGCTTCCTCTCCGCGCCTGTCGCTGGCGGCGGCGGGCACCGACCGGCGTCTGGTCCTGATCGTGCTGCGCGGGGCCATGGATGGGCTGGGTGCCGTCGTCCCTTATGCCGACCCGGATTACCACGCTGTGCGCGGCACGCTGGCCCTGGCCGAGCCGGGGCAGGAAGGCGGGGTGCTGGACCTGGATGGCCGTTTTGGCCTGCACCCGGCACTCAGCCCCCTGCATGAATGGTGGAGGCAGAAACAGCTGCTGGCCGTGCATGCCATCGCCACCCCTTATCGCGACCGTAGCCATTTTGATGCCCAAGACCTGCTGGATACCGGCGGTATCCGCGCCGGTGACGACAGCGGCTGGCTGAACCGGGCGCTGGCCCGGCTGGATGGTGGGGGCAAGGGGCTGGGCCTGTCACTGGGCCAGGGTGTGCCGCTGGTCCTGCGCGGATCGGTGCCGGTAGCCAGCTGGGCCCCCTCCCCGCTGCCCGAACCCACCATGGATTTCATGGACCGGGTGGCGGGCCTTTACAGCAACGATCCCGTCCTGGGCCCCGCCCTGATGGCGGGGCTGGGCGTTGCCGACATGGCGAACAGCATGGATGGCAACAAAAAGCGGGAGGGCGATAAGGATCGCCTGATCCTGGCCGAAACGGCGGGCCGCATGCTGTCTGACCCGGCGGGCCCGCGCATCGCCACCCTGGAACTGTCTGGCTGGGAC
Source organism: Niveispirillum sp. CC-CTL257 (assembly GCF_059489915.1). Lineage (NCBI taxonomy): Bacteria > Pseudomonadati > Pseudomonadota > Alphaproteobacteria > Rhodospirillales > Azospirillaceae > Niveispirillum > Niveispirillum sp. CC-CTL257. The sequence continues at coordinate 176,000 of NZ_JCAJXE010000001.1, read as the reverse complement.
ACGCATGTCGGGCAAGGCGCGGCGCAGGGCCGCCTTGCCAACGCGCTGGGCCAGTTGGCCGAAACCATGGTGACCCTTCGCACCAGCACGCAGGGCGTGTGGGATCAAACCCTGATCGCCGTCGTCACCGAATTCGGCCGCACCATCCGCCCCAATGGCACCGGCGGCACCGACCATGGTACGGCGGGTGTCGCGCTGCTGGCTGGCGGCGCGCTGAACGGTGGCCGGGTGCTGGGCGACTGGCCGGGCCTGCGCGATGACAGGCTGTTTGAAGGCCGCGACCTGACCCCCACCACCGACATGCGCGCCCTGCTGAAGGGGGTGCTGGCAGGCCATCTGGGATTACCGGCGGCGGATATCGACCGCTACGTGTTCCCCGATGCCAAATCCATCCGCGCTTTGCCGGAACTGGTGAGGGCGTGAACGCCCTCACCGTCGCCGTCGCTACACCATCGCCCACCCGGCTCGCGTCAGTGGCAGCCTGGTGATCGGCTTGCCGGTCAGGGCGAACAGAGCGTTGGCGATGGCGGGGGCGATAGACGGCACCCCTTCCTCACCTACCCCGCCAGCGGCGGTATTGTTGCCGATGACCAGCACTTCCATGGGCGGCACCTGGGCCAGCGTGGCCAGCGGGTAACTGTCGAAATTCGACTGTTCGACCATCCCGTCCTTCAGGGTGATTTCCCCGGCCAGCGCCGCCGACAGGCCGAAGATGGTACCCCCCATCATCTGCGCCTCAACCGCGTTCGGGTTGGCAACCACGCCAGGGTCAATAGCCGCCCAGATACGGTGCAGGCGGAATTTGCCCGGCTCCGGTATAGACAGTTCGACCACGTGGCCGGAGATGGCGTTGTTCGCCTCCCCCATCGCAAAGCCTAGCGCATGTCCCGAAGGTAGCGTCCGGCCCCAGCCGGCAGCCTTCGTCAACTTGTCCAGGAACGTCAGGGCACGGTCCTTACCAGCCAGTAGACGGCGACGATACTCCACGGGATCGACGCCCAGATGCCGGGCCGCCTGATCGATGGTCATCTCCAGGAACAGACCGTTCTGCGACGCGCCGACCGACCGCCAGAACCCCACCGGCACACCGGGATCGACGCGGGTCCAGGTCAGGTGCAGGGCCGGAATGGCGTAGGATTGTCGCACGATCCCCATACCAACAGACCAGTCGCCTTCCGGGCGACCGCCAGGAATGGTCAGACCGGTATGCTCTAGCAGCGATGGGCCGGCATTGTCGCAGCGCATCCCAATCGGCAGGCCATCGGCACCCAACGCCAGCCGCACCCGCGACGCGACGGCAGGCCGATAATATCCCGCCCGCATGTCGGTTTCGCGCGGCCACACCATCTTGACTGGAACCGTGACGCCATCCGCCGCCAATGCCTTGATCAGGTGGGCTGCTTGCAGTGCAAAGTCATGCTCCAGTCGGCGGCCAAAACCGCCGCCGACTGGCGTAGCGTTCACCTTTACCTTCTCAGCATCAAGACCCAGAACTTTGGCCACGGCGGCCTGGGTATCGCTCTGCGTCTGTGTGGACAGCCAGATATCGGCCCCATCGGCACGCAGCTGGATGGTGCAATGCATCGGCTCCATGGTGGCGTGGGCCAGGAACGGCACCTCGAACAGCGTATCCACGATATGGGCGGCCCCGGCCAGCGCCTGGGCGGTGGCTGTCACATTGGTGCCCGGCATTTCACCGCCCGGAAAGCTGTAACCCTTGCCGGCCATGGCGGCGTCACGCAGTTGTCGGGACAGGCCGTCGCTGTCGACCCCGGCATTCGGTCCCGGTCCCCATTGCGGGGACAAGGCCGCCAGCCCCTTCGACGCCGGCCAGTAGCCATCCGCCACGACCGCCAGGGCACCGGACAGGCGCACCACCTTGCGCACCCCGCGCGCGGCCAAGGCCGGGGCTTCATCCACGGAGATCAGTGTACCACCAAACGTGGGGGCATGCGTGACCACCGCCGTCAGCATGCCGGGCAGGCGCACATCCAGACCATAAACGGTGCTGCCATCCACCTTGCCCGGAATGTCCTGACGCGGTAACGGCTGGCCCAACACTTTCCACGCGGTGCGCGGCGTCAGCTTCGGTTCAGTTGGCGGTGACAGTTTCGCGGCATCGGACAGCAGATCGGTGTAAGCCAGCGAACGCCCACTGGCCGCATGCAGGGCCTGACCATCGCGCATCACCACCTGATCCACGGGCACCCCGAAGCGGGCGGCTGCGGCTTCCGCCAGCATCTGCCGGGCACCCGCCGCCGCCAGACGCAGGGGGCGCAGATTGGTGCGCAGACCGATGCTGCCATAGACGGCATAATTGCCGATGGATTTGTTGTGGAAGGCCTTCTCCACCGGCGCCATTTCCATGCGTACCGATGCCAGCGGCACGGCCAGTTCCTCTGCCACGGCCTGCGCCAGGGCGCTGTTGGTGCCCTGACCGATATCACTGACATTGGTCAGGGCCGTCACCTGGCCATCAGGCGCGATCCGTATCCAGGGACCAAAACCCGGTGCCGCCGCACCCAGCGCCGGCAGCACGCCAAAACCCAACGTCAAACCCGTTCCCGCCGACAACGAAAGGAAGCCACGGCGCGACAGTTCCATCTTGCCCATCATCCCCTCCTGTTTCTCAGGCCGCGATGCCGGCGGCTGCCTTGATGGCGGCGCGCACACGCGGATAGGTGCCGCAGCGGCACAGGTTGGTGATGGCGGCGTCGATATCGGCGTCGCTGGGTTTGGGATTTTCTTTCAGCAAAGCCACGGCGGCCATGATCATGCCCGACTGACAGTACCCGCATTGCGGCACCTGCCCCTCGATCCAGGCACGCTGCACGGGGTGGGAACGGTCGGGCGTCAGGCCTTCAATTGTTACCACCTGCTGCCCGGCGCATGCCTCCACCGGCATGGCGCAGGAGCGGACAGCCTGTCCGTCGATATGGACCGTGCAGGCCCCGCATTGCCCGATGCCGCAGCCATATTTGGTCCCCGTCAGACCCAGCGCATCGCGCAGCGCCCAAAGCAGCGGCGTATCTGGGTCGATATCCAACGGGCGATCCTGTCCATTGATCTTGAGCGTGAGGGTCATCGGGACTGCCTGATATTTGTCTTGGTTAAGGTTAACACCTGTCCACCATGATCGCTGATACGGCGCAAGGGCGGTAACCCTGCGGTTACAACGAAAACAAATGCGTTACAGACGGGCATGTCTTGCCATGCGGGGACCGGATCGGCTTATCATCGCCACACATTTCAGGAATGCCCCCGAATGACCAAGACACCCCCCGCCGCCGATGCCGTCGCCCACTGGACCGACGTCTATTTCCAGCGCACCCGCGCCATCGTGGAAAAATTCGGCGATCAGAAAGTCACCTACGCCGTGTTCATGCGCCGTCCCGTGGTGTTCGCGCCGCGTCTGGCGCTGGACTGGCTGCGCGCCGTGGCGGCGGAACGCGGCTTCACGCCTGAGATTGAGCTGAAGTACGAGGAAACGAAATGGGTGGGCGCGGGTGAGCCGATGATGTGGATCACCGGCCCGTTCAGCCAGATGGCCGAGCTGGAGACCCTGTTCCTGATGAAGCTGGGCCCCGCCTGTGTGGCCGCTTATAACGCCTACATGATGTGCGCGGGCCTGCCCAAGGTGGCGTTCCTGGCCATGGATGCCCGCCATTGTGCCGGGACTGAGATGGCAGAGATCATGGCCTATGCGGCCTCTGTCGGGTCCGCCCGTGCCCGGCGGCGCGACGGGGCCGTGGGCTTCATCGGTAATGCCACCGACGCCACCGCCCATTACTTCGGCCGTGAGCGAGGTCTGGGCACCATGCCCCATGCCCTGATCGGCTATGCCGGTTCCACCGTCCGCGCGGCGGAGATGTATGCGGAGACCTTTCCCGGTCAGCCCATGACCGTCCTGGTCGATTATTTCGGGCGGGAAGTGACGGATGCGCTGGCCGTTTGTCGGCGCTTCCCGGACATGGCGGCGGCGGGCGACCTGTCTTTACGCATCGACACGCCGGGCGGGCGCTTCCTGGAGGGGCTGGACCCGCCCACCAGCTATGCCGTGCTGGAACGCCACGCGCCGCACAGCATCCGGGGCTACCGGGATGAAAGCGAACTGCGCCATCTGATCGGGGCGGGCGTGTCCGCTGCCGCCATCCATCATCTGCGTGAACAGTTGGACGCAGCCGGCTTTCCCAAGGTGAAGATCGTAGCCAGTAGCGGGTTCAACCCGGAAAAATGCCGCATCATGGCCGATGCCGGTGCGCCGATCGACGTGATCGGCACCGGCAGCTACCTGCCCGACAAATGGTCTGAAACCTACGCCACCACTGATATCGTCGATTATGACGGGGTGAAGCGGGTGAAGGTGGGTCGCGAATTCCTGCTGCGGAAATGAAAAAAGGGGGCGGTCGCACGCCCCCTTTCCCACTCCGCCCTAAACTCAGTTCTGATTCTTAGAACCCGACGCGCAGACCAGCGCCGACCGTATAGTCGGGCTTGTCATCCTCAACGAACAGCGTATCGCCCGACAAATACAGGCCGGCATTGTCGGCCACCGACAGCGACAGGCCCAGGCCGACGCGGAAACCATCACCCTGCGGATCGGGCAGGATATTGGTGTTGCGGGCCAGCGCGCTGTCGCGACGGTTGGACAGAACGGTCGTGTAGGTCTGACCGTCATCCTTGATCAGGTCTTCCTGATACCCAACGCGCAGTTCCGGCACGGCTAGGCGGCCATTGCCCATATCGATCTGGGTCGATATCTGACCACCGACATTGAACAGCAACTGTTGTTCGGCCAGATCAGAATGGTCCAGGTTGAGGTGCAGGGCACCCGTCTCGTTCCAGGCGTCCAGTTCCACCCGGTCATAATTGAAACTGACGATGGGGCCATAGCGCAGGGAACCCGCGGTGGCGACGGACCCGAACTCCACCCCCACATGATGGCCCTTGCCCTCCGTCTCGCCATTGGCGGTCAGGTTATAGGCGAAGGTATTGCGGCGGATATCCTCGATCTTCAGGTCGGTGTAGCGGTAGCTGGCATCGGCATAGAAGCCGCCGGGCAACGCCAGGGTGGCATAGGGGCCGACGCCCCAGGCCGTAACCTTGGCCCCACCCAGGTTCCCGAACTTGGCCTCCGTGTCGGCATAGTTGAGCGCCAGACCGATACGCACCGTGCCGGAGACAGCATAGTCACCAGCAACACCCGCCGACCAGCTTTCCGGCTTCGACAGGCGCTTGGCCTTCTGATCGTCACGGGCCAGGGCACCCCAGTTGCCGCCGGCGGCCAATTCGAAGCTGCCATCGGTCCGGCTGGACAGACCAGCGCGAATGGCCTGTGTGCGTCCCGTCAAGTCGGCGGATGCCGCGGCGTTGGCGGCCAGCGCACTTTCGCCCAGCGCCTGACCGATGGCGGGGCTGGTCAGCGCCTGGCTCTCCGTCGCCATCGGATCGACATAAGTCGGCAGCGTCAGGCGGTAGGCCAGCAGCATCGTGTCATTCTCGACACCCGACGCATCGGCATAGGCTTGACCCACCTGGAAGCCGTTCTGGGTGACGAAGTCATTGTCGTTGCCCACGAACAGGAAGAAGTCATCCAGACGGGCGGCGTCCAGGGCCGGGACCAGGGCCAGCGCCTCCCACTTTTCCGACAGGCACTGCGTCCGGCAATTCACATTGTTGGTGGCACCATTCACCAAACCGAACTTCGCCAGTTGGGCCGCGTCATTCATGTTCACAAAGCTGGCGAACTGCACCGGCGTGATGGCGGCGACCAATACGCCGTTGGGTGCAATGGAGGTGCCGGTATCATAGGCGGTGCCGGCGATATTGGTGGCACCCGTCACGTCGATCAGGTCGATGCGGCGGTAAAAGCTGGTGGGGCTGGTGTTCGGCGTCGCCCCGCTGCCATAGCCATTGCCGTCGCGCGACAGCAGCAGGAACTGCGTGTTGTTCAGCGCCAGCAATTCCGACTGCGCCGCCACCCGGTTCAGCGTGCCGGTGGGATTGCCATTGTTGTTATACATGGGCAACTGGATGACATACTCGCTCTTCAGCACAGGCGCGGCGCTGTTGGAGATGTCATAGGACAGCAGGCGGGTGTTGCGGCGGCTGGTATTGGTGCTGCTGGCGTTCAGGTCCTGAATGGCCGCCGACTGCAAAGCCACCCACAGCGTCTTGCCATCGGGCGAGAGCGACAGCCCTTCCAAACCCTGGTTGTTCTGGCGCCCGCGCGTCGGGTTGGCGGGGTTGGATTCCGCCGCGCCAAAGTTCGGCGCGCCATTACGCTGCGGCAGCAGGCTGGCGGGCGGGGCGATGGCCGAGAGCAGCTTTCCGTCGCCCGTGAAGTGATAGATGTAGGGGCCATATTCATCGCTGACCCAGATGGTGCCGTCGGCGGCGCGCACGAAACCTTCAGGGTCCAGCGCCAGACGGCCCGTACCGGTCAGCGGCAGGTTGGGCAGGCCATTGGCGGCCGGGCGGTAGGTCAGGCCTGTCCCCGTCGTGGCAGGGTCCAGGCCGCTGAATGGCGTGCCCTTGTCGTCGGTGAACTGCACTGTATCCGTCAGCGTCAGACCGATCTGGGTCTGCGGGGCCACCGCCGTGCCGGTGTAGGGGTTGAAGGTCAGGGACAGGACATTGTAACGCGGGATATAGTTCGTGGTGGCCGCGACATTGTACCCACGGTCCGGCAGCGCATAAAGCGTGCCCGCATAGGAACCGTCGGCATTGCGGCGCCAGCTGTGCAGGTCGATCTGCATGGCCGACATGGACCCGAACGTCTCCCCGAACTTGTCACGGAGGCTGGCCGACAGGCGCCCCACGCCCTGCAGGCCCTGGTTCGTGAAGGTGCTGCCATTCAAGGTCACGCTGGTCGCGGACTGGGCCAGCACCGGCAGCGACATAAAGGACAGCGCACTGGCCAGCAGTGCCGCGCGATACGAATGTTTCATGATGCCCCCTCAAGATGAAAACTTTGAGGCGGGCTGTAACCGTCCTGCGTGACAGGGCGGTTTAGTTTGCACGACAGAAATATTGCGCTGAACAAGCGGTGGACCGGAAACTGGCACGAATGCCAATGCTCCGCGCCATTTCCTTATATTCACGCATGCGCGTCATGTGTCCCGCGCGCGCATCATGGCCCATGGCGTCGCGGTCCCCCGCCACTCAAGCCTTGCCAGAAGCTGGTTCAACTGGCTGCCATCGCGCAGCCATTCCGGCATGTCAAAGGCATAGCCACGGGGGTGACGTATATCGACACTGTGGGTATCGGCAAACCGTGCGGGCACAGTATCGCGCGTGTGCCCGGTGGCGGTCGGGTGCAGTTCGACCAGGATATCCATGCCGGCCAGGGCGGGATAGCGCGCCGGGTCCAGCAGCATCTCCTCCGCCCCCTCGATATCGCACCAGACCAGGGTGCGATATCCTTGGTGCAGGGCGAATTGCTGCGGATCGAATATCCCCCCGACATGGATGTCGACCCCATTCAGGGCCGCCGTCTCCCTGCACTTGCGTTGCGCGTCTGGGTCAATGTCATGGGCCCAGACCTGGATATGCGGCGCCATACGTTTGATACCGACAGCGTAATAGCCTTCACCGCAACCAATATTGATCAGGTGCTGATAGCCGGCATCGGGGATCGCCCGCACGATGTCGTGCAACTCCCCCTCGTAGCAGCCCAGCAGCAAGGGTGCCTGCAGACGATTTGCCGGATCGGGCAGGACCATGCCAGCGAAAGGCCCGCCATACACACGATCCCCATCCTTTTGAAGGATCGTGTTGTTGATCAACAGGCAACGGTAGTGCAGCAGGAAATCGAAGACCGCGTGAAGCCCGCCTTCGGTTGGCCCGCGCTCAGCCATGATTGCGCTGATCGCGTCAAAGGCGCGCTGGTGGATGGACATGCGGCTGATCACTCACGCGGATGGGCATCAGGGGCAGAGTAGTCGCAAACCGCCCTCCCGCGATCATCAAAAATCGGGCACCCCGGCGGTCTCTCCCGGCATTTCAAAATCTCAGCCTGGTCGCCAGCTTCAGTGCCGTACCGCCATCCTGCGACCAGCTCATGTCGGCATTAAGCTTCATATGGTCAAGGCGGATGATGGGGAACGGTGCCTCAAAGCCCACGCTGCCACTCGCATCCGCCACCTGCGCCTTCATGGCCGTGAGGCCTGTCAAATCAGAGACGAAGCTGCCCAGGCGCGGGCGGTACTCCATGCCCAGATTGGGACCCGCATTCTGGGTACCCAGCGCCACCATGCCGGCAGTGACGCGCCAGCCCTTCTGTCCGGCGGTGCAGGCCGTGCCCCAGCTTCCCTGCACGCTGCCGGTCAGGGCACCGAAGCCACCCGCCACATCGCCGGAAACAGAATTGGGCAACCATGTCTGCTCACATCCACGGGTCAGGCGCAGGGACTGGCGCATCCCCTCCGTCCCCATGCGCATGCCGACCTTGCTGTCCAAACCCAGGGCCTTCAGATGTGCATCCGCCGCCACGCCCGCCATCTGATAAGTACGGGGGTCGGCAGCGACGCGAATGGGGGTGGACCCGGCGACGGGCGGCGTGTCCCCGGTAAAACGGGCCAGCGCGCCGTCATAGACCCGGCCGATCCAGTCGGTCAGCGTCGCCATCATGGCCTTGCGCCCCTCCACCGGGTCGGACGACACCAGCGGCACCTCCGTGACGATGGCGGCAGGCAAACTGGGCAGCGATCCGGCGGCATATTGGGTGGATGGGGCGGCAATGCCGTTGAAACGGATGGCAAAGATGGTCGGCTGCGGGGCCTCCGCCAGGGCGGGCACGGTGGAGAGCAGCGACAGCATCGCCAACAGACCCGCCTTTGTCCGCATGCCCATTCCTCCATCAACCCCGCACAGCTTACCGGACCGATCCGGCACCATCCTGTGACAACCAAACGCCCCCGCGGAACAATCGAATAGTATGATAATAAGGCAGAATGGCGGCGACGCAACCCATTTTGCCCGCCCAACCATGGCACTTTCACGGCGGCATCGGGGGTAGCCCGAATGCAAAAGGGGCGGACCCGAAGGCCCGCCCCCTATCCCTGACCAACCTGTCGGTCAGTCTCAGTTGTCACCCATCTTCAGGGCGGCGATGAAGGCGCTCTGCGGGATTTCGACCTCGCCGAATTGCCGCATGCGCTTCTTGCCTTCCTTCTGCTTGTCCAGCAGCTTGCGCTTGCGGCTGATGTCACCGCCATAGCACTTGGCCAGCACGTCCTTGCGCATGGCGGCAATGGTTTCGCGCGCCACGACCTTGCCGCCGATGGCCGCCTGGATCGGGATCTTGAACAGATGGCGGGGGATCAGGTCCTTCAGCCGCTCACAAAGCTGACGGCCACGATATTCGGCCTGGCTGCGGTGGACGATCATGGACAGGGCGTCCACCGGTTCGGAATTGACCAGGATCGACATCTTGACCAGATCGCCCTCGCGATACTCCTCCAGCTGGTAATCGAAGCTGGCATAGCCGCGGCTGATCGATTTCAGCCGGTCATAGAAATCGAACACGACTTCGTTCAGCGGCAGCTCATAGACGATCATCGCCCGGCCACCGACATAGGTCAGGTCTTTCTGCACGCCGCGCCGTTCGGTGCAAAGCTGCAGCACACCCCCCAGATATTCATCGGGCAGCATGATCGTGGCCTTGATCCACGGTTCCTCGATATGGTCGATGCGCACCACGTCCGGCATGTCGGCCGGGTTGTGCATCTCGATCACTTTGCCGTCCGTCATGTGCATCTTATAAACGACCGACGGGGCCGTGGTGATCAGGTCCAGATCGAATTCACGCTCCAGCCGCTCCTGGATGATCTCCAGATGCAGCAGGCCCAGGAAGCCGCAGCGGAAACCGAAGCCCAGCGCCGCCGAACTTTCGGTCTCGTACTGGAAGGACGCATCGTTCAGCGCCAGCCTGCCCAGGCTGTCACGTAGATGCTCAAACTCCGCCGCATCCGACGGGAACAGGCCGCAGAATACCACGGGGATCGACGGCTTGAACCCGGCCAGGGCGGCAGGTGCCAGACGCCGCTCCTCGGTGATCGTATCGCCAACCTTGGTGTCGCGGATATCCTTGATGGCGGCGGTCACAAAGCCCATCTCGCCCGGCCCCAGCTTCTCCAGGGCGATCTTCTTGGGCGTGAAGATACCCACGCGGTCCAGCTCGCGCGTGGCACCGGTCGCCATGAAGCGCACCTTCTGGCCCAGCTTCAACTCGCCATTGACCACGCGGACCAGAATGACGACGCCCAGATAGGCATCGTACCAGCTATCGACGATCAGGGCCTGCAGGGGCGCATCCTTGTCGCCCTTGGGCGGCGGCAGTCGGGTGACGATGGCTTCCAGCACGCCTTCGATATTCAGGCCGGTCTTGGCCGAAATCTCCACCGCGTCCGACGCGTCCAGCCCGATCACATCCTCAATCTGCGCCTTCACGCGCGGCACATCGGCGGCCGGCAGATCCACCTTGTTCAGGATGGGCACGATCTCATGATTGGCATCCAGCGCCTGATAGACATTGGCCAGCGTCTGCGCCTCCACCCCCTGCGAGGCATCCACCACCAGCAGCGAGCCTTCACAGGCGGCCAGCGAGCGCGAGACCTCATAGGCGAAGTCGACATGGCCCGGCGTGTCCATCAGGTTCAACTGATAGGTCTCGCCATCCTTGGCCTTGTATTCCAGGCGCACGGTCTGCGCCTTGATGGTGATCCCGCGTTCCCGCTCGATATCCATATTGTCGAGCAGCTGCGCCTTCATGTCCCGCGCCTCGATGGCGCCGCAGAATTCGATCAGGCGGTCGGCCAGCGTCGACTTGCCATGGTCGATATGGGCGATGATGGAGAAGTTACGGATCTTCGACAGGTCGGTCATGGACTCAGCAGCGGCAGGACAGAGGATTGCGGCGCAAGATAGGGTCAAGGGGGGCGGAAGGCAATGACCCTGCGGGCCGGCGGGCGGCAGGGGTGGTGTGCGGTGCGCTGGGGGTGGTGGAAAACTGCAAATACTGGGTACCGCAGAGGCGCGGCATGGGGCCAATTCACGCGATTGGCATGGTGCCCGCCGCTTCGCGCGCACCCCCTCAGACGTTAATATCGTGGACGTAACATGAGGGGGATTTCAGGATGCGTGTGTCAATGCTGTTGACCGCCATGGCCTTGCTGGCGATGACGGGAAGCCCGGCCCTGGCGGCGGGTGATGCGGCGGCTGGACAGGAGAAGGCCACCGCCTGCAAGGCCTGCCACGGCCCGGAAGGCATCAGCAACAGCCCATCGATCCCCAACCTTGCGGGGCAGAAGGAAGCCTATCTGGTCAACCAGTTGAAGGCTTTCAGAGCCGGCGACCGCAAGAACCCCATGATGGCAGCGATTGCCGGACAATTGTCCGACGCGGATATCGCTAATCTGGCGGCCTTCTGGACCGGACTGCCGCCCGGCGGCAGCGCGGACAAGCCCGCGGCCAATGCCAATGCCGTCCCCACGCTGCTGACCAGCCTGCCCGCCGATTTTCCAAAGGGCTTCACGCTCTATTCCACTGAAAATGGCGATGGCACAGTCAGTCTGCGCTATGCCAACGCCATAGCGACGACCGCCGCCAAAGCCGGCAAGCCGCTGCCGAGCGGTTCCGTGCTGATAACGGTCAATCACAAGGCGGTCATGGGCCCGAACGGCAAGCCCGTGGCCGGTGCCGACGGAAAATGGCAGGCAGGCGAGGTCACATCCTATTCGGCGATGGAAAGCCGGGCCGGCTGGGGGACCGCCATCCCGGAACTTCTGCGTAACGGGGACTGGCATTACGGACTGTTCACAGCGGACAAGGCCCCGCGCCCTGCCCTCAATCAGGCGCAGTGTCTGGCCTGCCATAAGCCGGAAGCCGCCAATTCCTATGTCTTCACCTTGCCGTTGCTGAAAGGCAATCATCCGTAATACGGATACCAGTCCCTGATCATAGAAAAATTCTGCGCACCCTGTCGGCGCGCGGCATACTCCCCCGTCCTATGAAGATGAAGGGAGGCCCGATCATGCTGTACGCCATTCTTTGCTATAACGAGGAAGACTATGTCGGTGCCTGGACGCCGGAAGAAGACGCCATCGTCATGGACCGGCTGGGCAAGGTGCAGCAGGGCTGGGCAGACAAGGGCAAGCTGGGTCCTGTCGCCCGCCTGATGCCGACCACCGCCGCCGCCACCCTGCGCAAGGGCAAGGAGGAAGCGCTGATCCTGGACGGCCCGTTTGCGGAAACGAAGGAACAGCTGCTGGGCTTCTACATCGTCGATTGCGAGGGGCTGGAAGAGGCGCTGGACAAGGCGCGGGAATTGGCCAAGGCCAATCCGGGCAAGGGCTGTTATGAAATCCGGCCCGTGGCCCTGTTCATGCCGGGGGGGCCGCTGTCACCATGAGCACAGATACAGGCTGGATCAACGCCGCCCTGGCGGCGGCCCGGCCCCAGGCGGTGGGGGCGCTGCTGCGCTATTTCCGCGATCTGGACCTTGCGGAAGAGGCGTTTCAGGAAGCCGCCTTGCGCGCCTTGTCGGCATGGCCCAAAAACGGGCCGCCGCGCGATACCGCCGCCTGGCTGATCATGGTCGGCCGCAATGCCGGCATCGACCAGACCCGCGTGCGCTCCCGCCACGTCGCCCTGCCCGACGATGACGCCCCCCTGTCCGACCTGTCGGACCGGGAGGCGGACATGGTGGGCCAGCTGGACGAGGCGGATTACCGCGACGATGTCCTGCGCCTCTTGTTCATCTGCTGCCACCCGGACCTGCCGGCCACACAGCAGATCGCACTCGCCCTGCGCATCGTGTCGGGCCTGTCGGTGAAGCAGATTGCGCGGGCCTTTCTGGTGGGCGACAGCGCCATGGAACAGCGCATCACCCGTGCCAAGGCACGCATCGCCACCAACCCGGTGCCATTCGAGGCACCGGGAGCCGCCGACCGGCCGGAACGGCTGGGTCCCGTGGCCGCCATGGTCTATCTGGTCTTCAATGAAGGCTATTCCGCCAGCGCCGACGAACAGCCGGCCCGCGCCCCCCTGTGCGACGAGGCAATCCGCCTGGGCCGGCTGCTGCTACGCCTGTTCCCGGCGGAACCGGAAATGATGGGGCTGCTGGCCCTGATGCTGTTGCAGCATGCGCGCCGCCCCGCCCGCTTCGCCCCCGACGGATCGGTAATCCTGCTGGAGGATCAGGACCGGACCCTGTGGCACCGCCCGGCCATCAATGAAGGGCTGGCCCTGCTGGACAAGGCCGTGCGCCACCGCCGGTCCGGCCCCTATCAGATCCAGGCCGCCATCGCCGCCTTGCATGCCCGCGCCGCCACCGCCGCCGAAACCGACTGGGCACAGATTGACCTGCTCTATGGCGGGCTGGAAGCCCTGTCCCCCTCCCCCGTGGTCACCCTGAACCGCGCCGTCGCCGTGTCCAAGGCGCGGGGGCCGGAGGCGGCCCTTGCCATGGTGGAGCCGCTGGGTGATCGGCTGTCGGGCTATTTCCATTTCCATGGGCTGCGCGGTGGGCTGCTGAAGCAGCTGGGCCGCAACGCCGAAGCGCGCGACGCCTTCGGCCGGGCCATCGCGCTGGCCCACAGCCCGGCGGAAGCGGCCCATATCCGCCAGATACTGGATGGCCTGCAGGTACCGTGAATTTTTTCCAGCCCCTTGTCGGAACAGGCGTGGGTGGTTCGTCCTTGGGCTATCATCCCTTATACCAACCCATGGAGGAACCCATGACCGACAAGCCCGAATACGCGCACAACATCCCCGGCGTCATCCCGCATCTGGTGGTCAATGGCGCGCGTGAAGCCATTGAGTTCTATATCAAGGCCTTCGGCGCCACGAAAGTCATGGAAATGCCAGCAGAAGATGGCAAGCGCCTGCTGCACGCCCAGTTGATCATCAATGGCGGCACCATCATGATGTGCGATGATTTCCCTGAATATTGCGGCGGTCAGCCCACCGAATATCCAAAGCGTTCGCCCGTGACGCTGCACATGGCGGTCCCCGATATCGACGCCGCCTTCGCCCAGGCCGTGGCCGCCGGTGCCACTCCCGCCATGCCACCCGCCGACATGTTCTGGGGCGACCGTTACGGTCAGGTGCGCGACCCCTACGGCCATCTCTGGTCCCTGTCCACGCCCAGCAAGCCGGGCGCGGTGGTCACCAACGGCTGCTGATCCGACCGTCACCTGTGGGCACACTGGTGACGGGATGCCCCGCAGGCAACCGGGAATCCCATCCCCCGGCCCTGCGGGGCGACCCCTGGCGCTTTTACCCTATTGGACCTGCCCTGCGGCGATTGACGGTTGCGGTGCGCCGCCGCGGTTGGGAAACTGCTCTCCCTCGTCGTGACAGACCGGAGAGCGGGAACAGGCCCTTGCAGCATCATTTCGATCTGACCGGCATCGCCATCGTCATGTCCGTCGCCCTGCTGTGCGGGCTGGCCCTGTCGCGGCTGAAACAGCCGGCCATTGTCGGCTATATCGTTGCGGGCATCGTGCTGGGGCCGGGCGGTTTCGGCCTTGTCTCCCCGTCGGAAAGCATCAGCGCACTGGCGGAGCTGGGCGTGCTGATGCTGCTGTTCCTGGTGGGCATGGAACTGTCGGTAAAGGCGTTCCAGGCCGTGTGGAAGGTGGCACTGGCGGCGGTGGCCTGTCAGATCGGCCTGTCGCTGCTGGTCACGGGGCTGGCCGGCATGCTGCTGGGCTGGCCCTGGCCGCGTGCCATTGTCATGGGCTTCGTCATGGCCCTGTCCGGCACGGCGGTGGCCATCAAGATGCTGGAGGACGTAGGCGAGTTGAAGAGCGAGACGGGCCGCGTCACCGTCGGCGTGCTGATCGCCCAGGATCTGGCCTTCGTACCCCTGCTGCTGATCACCAACGGCATGGGCAGCGGGGCGGGCCTGTCGGCGGCGGTGTTCTTCAAGCTGGGAGCCGCCATGGCCGCCCTGGGTGGACTGGTCTGGTTCCTGTCGCGCCGCGAACGGCTGGCCGTACCTTATGGCGAATGGTTCAAGCGCAACCATGAGGTCATTCCGCTGGCCGCCATGGCCTTCTGCTTCACCATGGCGGCGGCCACCGGCGTCATTGGCCTGTCGGCAGCGTTCGGGGCCTTTGTGGCCGGCTTCATGTTGGGCAATTCCGATGGGCGGGCGCAGGCCCTGCGCGCCACGCACCCGATCCAGTCGGTGCTGCTCGTTGTATTCTTCCTGTCCATCGGCCTGATGATCGACCTGTCCTTCGTCTGGTCGCATCTGGGAGAGGTGCTATTGCTGCTGTTCGCGGTGACGGCGGTAAAATCGGCCATCAATGTCGGGACCCTGCACCTGCTGGGCGAACCCTGGGAGCGGGCCTTTCCCGCCGGCGTCATCATGGGCAGCCTGGGTGAGTTCAGCTTCGTGCTGGCCGCCGCCGGCCTGTCCATCGGTGCCATCGACCGCGACGCACAGCAACTGGCCGTGACGGTGATCGCGCTCTCCTGGCTGTTCAGCCCCATCTGGCTGGTCAGCGCCCGGCGCTTCCATGTTCTGGCCGAAGGTGGCATCGGCAGCATGCGCGGGGCGCTGAAACAGATCTATCGCGGTGAGATCGCGATGATCAACCGGGTCGGCGGCGCGCTGCTGCAGGCGACCGCCGCGATGGTGGACGCGGTACTGCGGCTGATGGGCCGGCGCTGACCTCCCGCCACTGACCGGGTTCCAGACCGTCCAGCGTCCAGTCACCCACCGCGCGGCGGATCAGGCGCAGGGTCGGGAACCCAACTGCCGCCGTCATGCGCCGCACCTGCCGGTTCTTGCCTTCCCGCAGTACGATCTCGATCCAGCTGGTCGGGATCGACTGCCGGAACCGCACGGGCGGTGTGCGGGGCCACAGCCAGGAGGGCTCTTCAATCCGCCGCACCTCTGCCGGCAGGGTCGGTCCATCCTTCAGGGCCACGCCCTGGCAGAGGGCGGCCAGCGCTTCCTCGGTCGGCACGCCCTCCACCTGCACGCAATAGGTCTTGGGCCATTTATAGCGCGGCTGACTGATGCGGGCGATCAGGGTGCCATCATCGGTCAGCACCACCAGCCCCTCGCTGTCGCGGTCCAACCGACCCGCCGGATAGACACCGGGGACGTCCACGCATTCGGCCAGGGTGCGCGCATCCGTACCTTCGTCCGTGAACTGGCACAGCACGTCATAGGGCTTGTTCAGAAGGATGACGCGTGGCATGGCGGACCTGGGCCAGGGGTTTGGGTCTTGACCAGTCGGGGTTATGGGCCAATCTGGCGGGCATCATGACCCGTTTGAAACCCCTTCCCCCTGACCTGCCACAATCTCGGCCCGCGCCATCGGGGCGTGTGCTGGGGGATTGCGGCCTCTGCGGACGGCCCCTGATCGCGGGGCCCAGTGTTGAGGAACATCATCTAATGCCCCGCAGCCAGGGTGGCAAGGAAACGGTGCCGCTGCACCGGGTCTGCCATCGGAAAATCCATGCCGAACTGTCGGAAAAGGAACTGGCGCGCGGGTACACGACACTGGACGCCCTGCGCGCCCATCCCGACATCGCCGCCTTCATCCACTGGGTGGCACGCAAACCGCCGGAATTCACCGCTGTGACCTTCCGGGCCAAGGATCATGTGAAAGCTGGCCGGAAATATCGGGATTAGAAGACCGGATAGCGGGGAAACCCGCCTTTACATGGCCCCTCGAAGGGGTCAGAACATAGTGTGGTTGATATTTACAACAATTGATAATTTAAACCGAACATGCCGAAGAAAATCGCCAAACCAGCACGCATGCTGAGTCGATTTCCACTCAAGAATACCTCTTGCACAGTGAAATGTAATATCGCATAATCATTATGCGAATATACGATGGCTGGAAACGTGCCAACAGCCACATGCAAGCAAACATAAAAGCTTCCAAGGGAGGAACTTCATGGCTATCGCGGAACGCCGGGCGTGCCCGGCGAACGGGGATTTGCGCGCCCATTCCATCCATCGACTGCTGCTGTCCACTGGCCTGATGCTGGCCATGGCCGCCCCGGTCGCGGCCCAGACGGCCCCGGCGCAGAATGATGGCGGCACGCTGGAGGAAATTGTCGTAACGGCGCGCCGCCGGTCGGAAGCGCTGCAGGACACGCCCGTAGCCGTGACGGCCTTCACGGCGGAGGCGCTGGAAAGCCGCAGCGTGGAGACGCTGGACAATATCGCCCGCTTCACGCCGAATATCCGCTTTGACGGTGCCGCCGCCCTGTCCGGCGGCAATTACAACGCCACCGTCTTCATCCGCGGTATCGGGCAGAACGACTTCGCCATTTTCAGTGATCCCGGCGTCGGCTTTTATGTCGATGGCGTCTATTACGCCCGCTCCATCGGCGGCATCATGGATGCTGTCGATCTACAAAGTGTGGAGGTTCTGCGCGGTCCGCAGGGAACCTTGTTCGGGAAGAACACCATCGGCGGTGCCGTGCTGATCAATACGCAGCGCCCCACGGACGAGCTGTCGGGCCGCGTGGAGCTGACAACAGGCCGGTTTGACCGGCTGGACGTGAAAGGCGTTGTGAATGTGCCGCTGGCTGATGGCAAGGTGCTGACCCGCCTGTCCGTTTCCTCGCTGAACCGCGATGGCTATGCCAAGCGCCTGTCGGATGGTCAGGATATGGGCGACCGCAATGCCGACAGCGCGCGGTTGCAGATTTCAACGAATGTTACGGAAGATATCAATTTTCATCTTGTTGGCGATGTGACGCGGGCCCGCGAACATTCGGCCCCCAACAAGCTGCTGGCCATCGCTCCGGCACCCGGCCTGACCGGTGTGCCCTTCCTGGTGAACTATAACAACCTTGTGGCCCCGACGCGCGGCGTCACGGCACCCAATGGCCAGAAGACACTGAACAATTCCTTCATCACCGACAGCCCGTTCACGACCTGGGCCACCGGCCCCAATGTCAACGATCTGGACCTCTGGGGCCTTGCCGGCACCCTGACCTGGAACCTGGGCAATGTGGAGGCCAAGAGCATCACGGCCTATCGGGAGCTTCAGGCCACCTTCGCCCGCGACGGCGACAATACCCCTTTCACCTATCGCGAAACCTTCAACGACGATGACCAGTGGCAATTCAGCCAGGAAGTGCAGTTGAGCGGCGATGGGATGGACGGGCGCTTTACCTGGGTGGGCGGTGTCTATTACTTCACCGAGGAAGGCACCGACGACGCCCGCGCCGATCTGGCCATGGGCCTGTGGCCGCCGTTGGGGCCGGCGCTGTCGCCCGCCACATTGATCCTGAACCGCATCGACAACACGTCCTACGCGGTGTTCGGCCAGGGTAATTTCAAGCTCACGGACGATCTGTCCATAACGGCGGGGGCGCGCTGGAACCGCGATAAAAAGTGGATTTCGGTCTTCAACCGCCGTCAGCGCGATCAGGTGGTCTTCACCGACGTGCAGCGGTCCGGCAAATGGAACGCCTTCACGCCCAAACTCGGCCTGGAATACAAGGCCAGCGAGGACGCTCTGCTCTATGCCTCTGCCGGCAAGGGGTTCAAGAGCGGGGGGTACAATGCCCGCCCCCTGGCCGACGCGTCAGAAGTGACGCAATATGAGCCGGAAACCATCTGGACCTATGAGGTGGGGGCCAAGACCGGCTGGCTGGACAACCGGCTGATCGTCAATGTTGCCGGCTATCTCAGCAAATATGACAATATCCAGCTGACGGTGAACCAGACGCCCCGCAATTTCGTGGCCAATGCCGCGAAGGGCACCATCAAGGGCGCGGAACTGGAAGTACGGGCCAAGCCGGCCAAAGGCCTCGATTTCGATCTGGCCGTCGGCTACACGGACGCCCAGTATGATGAGGTCGGGTCGGGCCTGGGCCCCACGCAGGTCCTGCCCATCACCAAGGCGGCCAAGTTCGTGAAGACCCCGAAATGGACCGCCAGCACGGGCCTGCAATATACCCACGCCCTGGCAGATGGCAGCACCTTGAGCCTGCGCGGCGATCTGTCGGCCTATTCCAAGTTCTACAATGACGTGGCCAATACCGAACTGGTGGCACAGTCCGGCTATGGCATCATCAACAGCCGCCTGACCTACACCGCGCCGGATGACAGCTGGACGCTGGCCCTGTTCGCCACCAATCTGGCGGACCGGCGCTATTTCGTGTCGGGCAATGCCAGCGGTGCTTTCGGTCTGGCGGAGGTGTCCTATGGTCGCCCGCGTGAATGGGGTGTGACCCTGGGGGCGAAGTTCTAACACCAATCTCCCTAGATCGTGACCGATCTAGGGAGATTACGTTTCCCTCAATCGCCGGGCGGCGGCATCCGCCGCCTTGTCTGCGGCGCACGAGCGCCGGGCTGGCCGTCGCCAGCCTGCAAGGTCAGTTTTCTTCAATACGGGATCGGGGCGGGTGGCGATAAACGGGAAAACATCCCGGAGACGCCACCCGTGACCCGATCCTGTTTCATTATCGATCCCACGCTTCCCCTGGGCCTGATCGCCAACACGGCGGCCATTCTGTCCCTGTCACTGGGAGCCGCTCATCCCGGACTGATCGGCCCCACCGTCACGGATGGGGATGGCGATACGCATGAAGGCATCACGCAGGTCGTCCTGCCCATCCTAGCCGCCGATGCCGATACGCTGCGCGCCCTGCGGGCCAAGGCCGCCACGCACCGGGCCGACGGCTTGATGCTGGTGGATGTGACGGAGACGGCGCAGCGGGCCAAGGCCTATCAGGATTACGCCGACCGGCTGTCCACGCTGACCGGCAACGATATCCGTTATTTCGGCATCGGCCTGCACGGTCCGGCGGGGCTGGTCTGGTCGCTGACCGGCCACCTGCCACTGATGAAGTGAGGCGGCAATGAACAGCACCCTGCTGCTGGCCATGGCCAGCTTTGCACTTGTCGCCTCCATCACCCCCGGCCCTGTCAACAGCCTGGCCCTGACCAGCGGGGTGCATCACGGATTCCGGCGCAGCCTGGGCTTCGTGACGGGGGCCACGGTCGGCTTCACGGCCCTGCTGCTGTTGGCCGGGTTGGGGATGGCAGAAGTGGTGACCAGATGGCCCCCGCTCGATACGCTGATGCGGGTGGCGGGCACGGGCTTTCTGTTCCATCTGGCCTATCGGCTCTGGCAGGCGGACGGTGGTATGCAGGCAGGGGATCGGGAAGCGCTGCCCGGTCTCTGGGCCGGAGCCAGCCTGCAATGGCTGAATCCTAAGGCCTGGATTGCCGCCATCGCCGGCATGGGCACCTTTGGTTTGCGGGATGGCATGGTCAGTGTGCTGGCCTTTGCCGGCCTGTATTTCATTATCTGCTACGTCTCCATCGCGCTGTGGGCCTTTCTGGGGGAACGACTGTCCCAGGTACTGAGCCAGCGGATGCGGGCTTTCAATCGGGCAATGGCGGGGCTACTGGCCCTCGGCGCCATCGCCATGCTGGCCGGATACTGACAGCGCATATTGGCCGGGCGTGGCGGCGACATGGGCCTTGAATACGCGCTGAAAATGCGCCTGATCGGCGAATCCCGCGTCCAGCGCCACATCAACGATGGGCTGCCCCTGCCGCAGTCCCGCCTGCCCCGTCCGGACCCGCTGATTGGTGAGATAGGCGTGCGGGGTCAGGCCATAGCGCGCCTTGAAGGCCCGGATCAGGTAGGAGGGCGACAGGCCACAATCCGCCGCCACCTCCTCCACCCGCAAATCACGCGTGCAATGGCGGATGATATAGTCGGCGGCCCGCGCCAGGGCACCATGGTCAGCAGTCGGCGGCATCTCCGGCCCATCCACCCGACCGGCCAGCCCCGCAAAGAAGGCCCGCGCCCCCGCCTCCTTGTCCGGTACCGTCGCCGCGCCGTCGAACAGCAGGTCGAACAATGTCATCAGATCGGCATACAGGCCCGGATCATGGCTGATCACTGCCCCGAACGCCTTGAACGCCCGCTGCCCCTGCACACCCGCCAGCCAGCCCGTATCGACATACAGCATCCGGTACGACCAGGGCTGATTATCAACCGGGTTACAGGAATGCACAGCTTCGGGGTTCATCAGGACCACGGTGCCTGCGAACGCCTCATACCGGTCTGACCCGGTCAGGTACTCGCTATACCCGCCCGTGATGGCGCCGATTGAAAAGGTCGCGTGGGAATGCGGCACATAGCAGACCTTGCGCCCATCCATGATTTCCCGCGCCTCCAGATGCGGCAGGGCGGGGTCACGCCAGAAAATATGGGGATCGGTGGGGCGGCGGGGCATGCATCGACACCTTGGCAGCGGATCGCAGCACCATAGCGCAAGCCCGAAAAGACCAAAAGCCGCCCGCGGGCTTTCCCAGGGGCGGCATTCAATCCCGTGGCCTTAACGGCCAACTGGCAATCTGTCTGGTGGACAGAAAGGGCTATTAGTAGCCCTCGCGCTCCAGACGCTTGCGCAGCAGCTTGCGGGCGCGGCGAACGGCTTCAGCCTTTTCGCGGGCGCGCTTTTCCGACGGCTTCTCATAATTGCGGCGCAGCTTCATTTCGCGGAAGATGCCCTCACGCTGCATCTTCTTCTTCAGCGCGCGCAGTGCCTGATCGACGTTGTTATCACGAACCAGAACTTGCACGGGACATCCACTCCAATCGTGCGCTCACACCAGCCGGGGCCAGCACTTGCGGGTAAGGTTGAAAACAAAGACAAAGGCAACGCGAGACCATGAAGGTCGCGCCATCGCCCGATCCAGTCGGCGGGGTTATACACATGCCGGTGGGGCTTGTGAAGACCCGCAGCGCGTCCTTGTGAAGATTCATGCGGAATGGCGGGCATGCGGCCACAGGGGGCACGCTTTTCCTTGCCTTGCATCGCCCTGCCCAGGGCCTCACAATGGGACTATAGCCGAATCGCCCCCTTTTTGGAGCCTTTTCCATGGCCGTGCTTCCCATTGTCCGCATGGGTAATCCCGTCCTGCGTCGCGTCGCTGATCCGATCCCCGTGCCGACGACAGGAGGGTTCGATGATGACCTGCGGCAATTGGCGGCCGACATGGTGGACACCATGTTTGATGCGCCCGGCATCGGTCTGGCCGCGCCGCAGATCGACATCTCCCGTCGCATCATTGTTTTCCGGGTGCCACCGGAACGCGCCACGGGCGATCAGGGCGATGCGCCCATGGGGCCGCAGGTCCTGATCAACCCGGAATTCGTACCTTTGGGGGCTGAAACGGCGCTGGGCTGGGAAGGGTGCCTGTCGATCCCCGGCCTGCGCGGCGTCGTGCCACGCTACCGCCGGATCCGCTACCGGGGCTATGATCTGGACGGTAATCTGGTGGAACGCGAGGCCGCGAACACCCATGCCCGCGTGATCCAGCATGAGCTGGATCATCTGGACGCCGTCCTCTATCTGGACCGCATGGAAAGCCTGGCCACGCTGACCTATATGGAAGAGCAGAAGTTTTTCGGACCCGATGTGCTGGCGCCATCGCGCTGATACACCGGAAGGGAGACAGGTCATGACCGACGCCACGACACCGCCGCAACAGGACGCCTATACCCGTGCCCAAGCCGCCCTGGCCGCACGTAAGGATGCGATCCTGGTGGCCATGCTGCCCGACGTGGCGTTCGATGGCTGGACCGACGCCACCCTGCGGCGTGGGGCGGAGGCTGCCGGGTTCCATGCGCAGGAGGCCGAGGCCGCCTTTCCCGGCGGGCCTGTTGAGGCCGCCTGCTGGTTCAGCAACTGGGCCGACCGCCAGATGACCGACGCCCTGGCCGGCGCCGATCTGGCGGGCATGAAGGTACGGGAGCGGGTGACCCTGGCCGTGCGCAAGCGCCTGGAGATCCTGATCCCCTATCGTGAAGCGGTGCGCCGCGCCAGCAGCCTGCTGTCCCTGCCGCAGAACGCCACGCGCGGGCCGCAGCTGGTCTATGCCACCGTCGATGCCGCATGGCGCGCTGTGGGGGATACGTCCGTCGACTATAATTTCTATACCAAGCGCCTGCTGCTGGCAGGGGTGGTGACGGCCACTACCTTGTATTGGCTGGATGACCGCTCGGACGAACTGTCGGATACCTGGGCCTTCCTGGACCGCCGCATCGCCAATGTGATGAGCGTGGGCAAGATGATCGGGCAGGTCACAGGCCGGGCGGACAAGGCGGCGGGCCTGCTGGCCCATATCCCGTCCCCCACCCGCTTCATGCGCCGACTGCGTGGGGCGGCGGGGGTTTAGTCACCCCACCGCGCGTACCCCTTCGCCCAGAAACCGCTCCTCAAATTCCGCCGCCGGCAGGGGGCGAGAGATCAGGAAGCCCTGGATCGTCTGACAGTCAAGCGCGCAGAGCCAGTCGCGCTGCGACTCCGTCTCCACCCCTTCCGCCACGATCTCCAGCCCCAGGCGCTGGCCCAGTTCCAGGATGGTGGCGGGGATAGCCACGTCGTGCGGCACCGTCTGCATGAAGCCGCGATCGATCTTCAGAACCGTCAACGGGATGCGCCGCAGATGGGACAGGGAGGAATAGCCCGTCCCGAAATCATCGATGGCCATGCCGACACCGATATCCCGCAGCACCCGCAGCATGGCGAAATCGCCAGCCGCCTGCGTCATCGCCACCGTCTCGGTGATCTCCAAGGTCAAGAGATGGGCGGGTAAACCGGAGGTAGCCAGGGCCGCGCGCACGCGGGTTGGGAAGTCCACATCCGCCAACTGACGCGGGCTGACATTGATGGCCACGGGCAGGTCGCCATAAACCCGCCGCCAGGCCGCCGCCTGCCGGCAGGCATCACCCAGCACCCAATCGCCGATGGGGCCGATCAGGCCCGTCTCCTCCGCCACGGGGATGAAGTCGGCAGGAGCGATATAACCGTCCTCCGTCTTCCAGCGTAAGAGCGCCTCCGCCCCCCGCAGGGTCAGGCTGCGCGGGTCTACCTTGGGCTGATAGAACAGTTCGAATTCCCCGCGCAGCTCGGCAGCCCGCAGCCGTGCTTCCGTGCGCAGCCGCGACATGGCCTGTTCCGACATCTCGGCGGAGAACATCCGCCAGCAGCCGGTGCCCGCCGCCTTGGCCGCGTACATGGCAACATCGGCACAGCGCAGGATCTGTCGCGCATCCTGCCCGTCGCTGGGCCAGAGCGAGATACCAATTGAGGCGCTGGGATGCAGCAGGTGGCCGTCCAGGTCCAGTGGCCTTGCCAGCGTGGCCAGGATACGGTCAGCGACCTGGATCGCCTCCTTCGGTTCCTTCACATCCTCCACCAGGACCAGGAATTCATCCCCGCCCAGCCGGCCCACCGTGTCGGAATGGCGCAGCGTATCGTCCAGGCGGCGCGCGATGCCCTGAAGCATCCGGTCGCCCATGTCATGGCCCAGGCTGTCATTCACATGCTTGAACCGGTCCAGGTCCAGGAACAGAACCGCCACACCGCGCTTGGTCCGCTTGGCCCGCGCCAGCGCATGTTCCAGCCGTTCCAGGAGCAGGGCGCGGTTGGGCAGTTCGGTCAGCGGGTCGCGCGTCGCCAGCTGCCGTAACTGCCCCTGGCTTTCATCCAGCTTATCCAGCGTCTCGTTGATGCGCTGGGTCAGGCGGCCCAATTCATCCGCTTCATGGCCTGCTGGCACCTTCACGCGGGTATCGCGGGGATTGTCGGGGTCAATGCCCGCCACCGCCTGCTCCAGCTCGACCAGCGGCCGGGTCAGGAAACGGTGAAACACCCAGGTCAGCATCAGACCCAGCAGGATATTACGCACCAGCCCGCCCAGCAGCGACGACCCGACAAAGGCGATATAGTCCGCCGACACCCGCGCCATATCCAGATCGATGCGCAGGATGCCGATGGGCGGCTTCTCCCGCCCGTCGGGCAGCGGCCGATAGAGAAGACGGGTACCGCGCGCCAGATCGCCGAATACCAACCGACCGATGGCCCCGCTGCCGCCAATGGGGGCTGACAAGGCCCGGTGGCGGGACCAGAGCGGCTGTTCCTCCGATATACGGATATCGATGCCGGCGATGGCACCAATGGACAGGGCAGAATTGCCGATCTGCTGGGCCAACGCCTCGTCCACGTTCCAGGCAGCAGCGGCGGCACTGCCTTCCGTCAGGTCCAGCATCTGTTCAACCAGATCACTGGCCTTCCCACGCTCGCGCCAAGTCGCCCAGGCGACCTCCAGCCCGCTCAGCACCAGACCGATGAGGCAGGCGGCAAGCACGGCACGCGCCGCCTGTCTGGCCGCCAACGAACTGCCCAGCCCTTTCAGCATCGCCCTCCCCAAGAGGCTTGCATTCGGCCGCACACCGCAAAGCGCGTTACTGGTCACCCCATGCATGGGGTTACGCAACCGCGCTGCGATATTCCGTCGCGGTCATCATGCCCGAAAAGGGTTGGACCTGTACAAGCAATTATTGGGCATACACGGTCAATATCAGCCTCTGACCACACAGATGCAGGAACAGGTCCCGACAAGGCGAGCTCAAAGAAAAAGGGCCGCCCCGACGGGACGACCCTTTTTAATCCGTTACGCGCCCGAAAGGGCCGCGGATCAGGATGCGCGCTTCAGCTTGCGGAACTGCGCCCACATCGGGGACGGGTTCTTGTCCAGATCATAGGCGCGGGTTTTCTTGGGGTCCAGGCCCTGGCGGCGGCATTCCAGCGCGAAGATATTGGTGTTGGCGGGATCCAGGCCCAGCTCAACGCAGGCGGCAGTGAAGACGTTATCAAAATCGGCGCTGCTCATCATGTCACCTTCGCAGGTTCAACGTTTGTCACGGTCGGGACCATCGGGCCGGGCCGGTGTCGGTTGGCAGTGGAAAACCGCTTCCCTTCACGCATCGCAGCATCGCCGGCCATTGCGGCCAAATTGCGAAACTGTTGATCCAAAACGATGGCGTTCACGTGACTAGATCAAATCATCGGCCAATCTGTTGCAACCGCGAACAACGCATGGCCGCCCCTTTCGCATCGCGGGATGACTATACGGAATCGTCGGGGGCGGGTTCTGCTCCCGCGATTCGACCGGCGTCAAGGGTCGGCGCATGCGGACAGGGGGGCTGTCCGACGGGACCAACCCGCGCCATATCATCATCATAAGTGGCAAAACAGAGTCGGTCGTTACGGATTGTTAAAGGTGTGCGGCTGTATGCTTTGACCCATGGCCCTGTTTCGGGTCATGCTGTGTATGCGGACCCGTTGCTGGATGGACGGGGCCATGCTGGGGACAGGATTCCCCCAAACGGGCAGGCGCCGAACGCCGCCCGGTCGCCCGGACGGGCAGGTGCCCCGGCATGAAACCATGCCTTCGGCCTGCCCCAATCGGGGAAGATGATGCTTTGCGTCGGTTCGGTTTCGATACAGTTGTTTTGCGTTCATGACCAATAGCTTGATTACCGATTGACCCCCAGCCTTGGGAGACGCGGTGATGGGTGACGGCAGGGCCATCAGCAAGGGCACAGACCGGTCGATCCGACCGGATGCCGCCCTGCGGCCCGCCCCGGACATCGGCGCGATCCCCGTGGCGGGTTCGACAAGAATGACCCGGCGGTTCGCGTTGACGCGACCGGAACGGGTTCGGGCCGGGGAGGCCCGGAAAGAAACAAGGATCGACCGCCACCGTATTCCACTGCACCCCGCCGGGATGGCGGTGCGCCGCAGGGCCGGCCCCTGCCCGCGCTATCGCCCGCCTACCGGCCGTCAGGAAGGAGAGTGCCGATGAGCAGTCTGGTCACAGACCTTTTCGCCAGTTACGCCAGTTCCTATGAAAGCCGCCGCGACGTTGAGATGTCGCTGATGGAATATCTGGAAGGTTGCCGTGACGACCCGCTAATGTATGCCAGTGCCGCCGAACGGCTACTGGCCGCCATTGGCGAGCCGGAAGTGATCGACACGGCAAAGGATGCGCGCCTTGCCCGCATCTTTATGAACCGCACCATCAAAATCTACCCTGCCTTCGCCGAGTTCTTTGGCATGGAAGAGACGATTGAACGCATCGTCGGCTTCTTCCGCCATGCGGCCCAGGGGCTGGAGGAGCGCAAGCAGGTCCTGTACCTGCTGGGTCCCGTCGGCGGCGGCAAATCCTCGCTGGCCGAACGGTTGAAGGCGCTGATGGAAGACAAGCCCATCTATGCGCTGAAGGCCGGCGACCAGATCAGTCCCGTGTTCGAAAGCCCGTTGGGCCTGTTCGATCCCGCCACCATGGGAGCGACTATTGAGGAGAAGTTCGGCATTCCCCGCCGTCGCCTGACCGGGCTGATGAGCCCGTGGGCCCTGAAGCGGCTGGACGAATTCGACGGCGATATCCGCCGTTTCAAGGTGGTGAAGCTGCGCCCCTCGCGCCTGCGCCAGATCGGCATCTCCAAGACGGAGCCGGGGGATGAGAATAACCAGGACATCTCCTCCCTGGTCGGCAAGGTCGATATCCGCAAGCTGGAGCTGTACAGCCAGAACGATCCCGACGCCTACAGCTACTCCGGCGGCCTGAACCGGGCCAACCAGGGCATGCTGGAATTCGTGGAGATGTTCAAGGCACCGATCAAGATGCTGCACCCCCTGCTGACCGCCACGCAGGAGGGCAATTATATCGGCACGGAGAATATCGGTGCCCTGCCCTTCCAGGGCATCATCATGGCGCACAGCAACGAGGCGGAGTGGCAGAGCTTCAAGAACAACAAGAATAACGAGGCCTTTATCGACCGTATCTGCGTGGTGAAGGTGCCCTATTGCCTGCGCGTGATGGAGGAACAGCGCATCTATGAAAAGCTGATCAAGACCTCTGAACTGTCTGGTGCGCCCTGCGCGCCGGCCACGCTGGAAATGCTGGCCCGTTTCACGGTCCTGTCCCGCCTGCGCGACCATGGCAATTCCAACCTGTTCAGCAAGATGCGGGTCTATGACGGGGAAAGCCTGAAGGAGACGGATCCCAAGGCCAAGACCATGCAGGAATATAAGGACGCCGCCGGCGTGGATGAGGGGATGAACGGCATCTCCACCCGCTTCGCCTTCAAAGTCCTGGCCAGCACCTTCAACTATGACAATACAGAGGTCGGGGCCGATCCCGTCCACCTGATGTACATCCTGGAACAATCCATCAAGCGGGAGCAGTTCCCCGACGAGGTGGAGAAGAAATACATGGAATTCATCAAGGGTGAACTGGCGCCGCGCTATGCGGAGTTCATCGGCAATGAAATCCAGAAGGCCTATCTGGAAAGCTACCATGATTACGGCCAGAACCTGTTTGATCGCTATGTGGATTACGCCGATGCCTGGATCGAGGATCAGGACTTCAAGGACCCCGACACGGGCCAGCTTCTGAACCGCGACCTGCTGAACCAGGAACTGACCAAGATCGAGAAGCCGGCGGGCATCGCCAATCCCAAGGATTTCCGCAACGAAGTGGTGAAATTCGCGCTGCGCATGCGGGCGTCCAATGGCGGGCGCAACCCATCCTGGACCAGCTATGAAAAGCTGCGCGATGTCATTGAGAAGCGGATGTTCAGTCAAGTCGAAGAGCTGCTGCCCGTCATCAGCTTTGGCAGCAAGAAGGACAGCGAGACGGAGAAGAAACACAGCGAGTTCGTCAATCGCATGATGGCCCGCGGCTATACCGAACGCCAGGTACGCCGGCTGGTCGAATGGTACATGCGGGTGAAGCAGGCAGGGTGATAACGGCCCCCTCTCCTGCCACGGTGGGAGAGGGGCGACGGGTTCGGCCCTCATCGAAAGGACGGTGCAACCTTGTTCACCATTGTTGACCGACGTCTCAATCCTTCAGGTAAAAGTCTGGCCAACCGCCAGCGGTTCCTTCGCCGTGCCAAGGAACAGGTGATGCGGGCCGTGCGCGATGCCTCGGCCAAACGTGGCATCCGCGACATCGACATGGGCGGCGATATTTCCATTTCCCCCGATGGCATCCGCGAACCGACCCTGCGCCGCTCCTCCACCGGCGGGCAGCGTGACTATGTCGTCCCCGGCAATAAGGAGTTCATGTCCGGCGACAAAATCAAGCGCCCGCCGCAGGGTGGCGGGTCCGGCAGGGGCAATGAGGGGTCGGAGGATGGCGACGGCCAGGATGAATTCCGTTTCGTCCTGAGCCGGGAGGAATTCATCGATCTGTTCCTGGAAGACCTGGAACTACCCGATCTGGCCAAGCGCAAGCTGGCGGTGACCGATGCCATGGACTGGCACCGCGCTGGCTATTCCGTGGCTGGATCACCCGCCAACCTCAATCTTGTGCGCACCATGCGTAACAGCCTGGCCCGCCGCATCGCGCTGAACCGCCCGACGGGGGACGAGATCAAGGCCCTGCGGCAGGAGATTGATGATCTGGAACGCAGCGGGCGAGACCGTGAGCGGCTGGAACAGGCGCGGCTGGAGCTAGCAGAAGCGCTGAAACGCACGCAGCGCATTCCCTATATCGACCCGGTCGATGTCCGGTACAACCGCTTCGCGGCCACACCGCGACCGGCGGCGCAGGCGGTCATGTTCTGCCTGATGGATGTGTCGGGCAGCATGACGGAGCATATGAAGGACCTGGCCAAGCGCTTCTATATGCTGCTCTACCTGTTCCTGTCGCGGCGGTACAAGCATGTGGACGTGGTCTTCATCCGCCACACCCACCGCGCGGCGGAGGTGGATGAGGAGACCTTTTTCTACAGCGCCGAGACCGGCGGCACGGTGGTGTCAACCGCGCTGGAGGAGATGGCGCGGGTCATCAAGGAACGCTACCCGCCCGGTGAATGGAACATCTACGGGGCGCAGGCCAGCGACGGCGACAATGCCCTGTCGGATAATACCAAGACAGCATTGCTGATGACCGACAGCATCCTGCCCGACTGCCAATATTACGCCTATCTGGAAGTGGGACAGGAAGGGATGATGCCGGGCTTGCCCTATGGCGGCGGCCCGCGGGAAACCGACCTGTGGCGCACCTATAAGCAGATCAATGCCGGTGGCGTGCTGGCCATGCGGCGCGTGACCGAGCGCAAGGAAATCTACCCCGTCTTTCGCGAACTGTTCGCCAAGGACAAGGCCGGGCAACCGGCGGAGGTGAGCGCATGACCCTGAGCGCCTTTGAGACCGCCCCGCTCTATACCGGTGCCGACTGGGACTATGACAAGGTCCGCCGCGTCTATGATGCCATCGAGAAGGTGGCGCTGGGGGAAATGGGTCTGGACTGCTACACCAACCAGATCGAGGTGATCACGTCCGAACAGATGCTGGACGCCTATTCCAGCATCGGCATGCCCCTGTTTTACAAGCACTGGTCCTTCGGCAAGCATTTCGCCCGTGACGAGGCCATGTATCGCAAGGGCCAGCGGGGTCTGGCCTATGAGATCGTGATCAATTCCAATCCCTGCATCAGCTACATCATGGAAGAAAACACCATGACGATGCAGACGCTGGTGATCGCGCATGCCGCCTTCGGCCACAATCATTTCTTCAAGAACAATTACCTGTTCCAGCAATGGACCGACGCTGATGGCATCCTGGACTACCTGTCCTTCGCCAAGGCCTATATCAGCCAGTGCGAGGAACGGTACGGCCATGCCAATGTCGAACGGGTGCTGGATGCCGCCCACGCCCTGATGAACCATGGCGTCCACCGTTATCCCCGCCGTCGCGGCCCCGACCTGCGCAACGAGGAGCGCCGCGCACGCGAACGGCTGGAGCATGCGGAGGCAACCTTTAACGACCTGTGGCGTACCGTGCCCACAAAGGCCGGCAGTAACAGCCCGCTGTCCGACCGCGACCGGCGGCGCACCCTTCTGGAACTGCCGGAGGAGAATATCCTCTATTTCCTGGAGAAAAAGGCGCCGCGCCTGCAGGGTTGGCAGCGGGAAATCCTGCGTATCGTGCGGCACGTGGCGCAGTATTTCTATCCGCAGCGCCAGACCAAGGTGATGAACGAAGGCTGCGCCACCTATTGCCATTACCGCATCCTGTCCACCCTGCATGAACGCGGCGCCCTGACCGACGGGGCCTGGATGGAGGCGATGCACAGCCACACCAATGTCGTGTTCCAGCCGGAATTTGATGACCGGCGTTATGGCGGCATCAATCCTTACGCGCTGGGCTTTGCCATGATGCAGGATATCGAGCGCATCGTGACGGAACCGACACAGGAGGACCAGTACTGGTTCCCGGACTTGGCGGGCCGGGGCGATGCCATGGGCGCGCTGCGTGACGCCTGGGCCAATTTCCGGGATGAAAGCTTCATCCTGCAATATCTGTCACCGGCCCTGATCCGGAAATTCCGGCTGTTCCATGTGGCCGATGATGCGCGCGAGCCGGAAATGAAAGTGGCGGCCATCCATGATGAACGCGGCTACCGCGCCGTGCGTCAGGCGCTCGCCCGGCAGTACGACATCGCCTGGGCCGAGGCCGATATCCAGATTGTCGATGTCGATCTGGTCGGCGACCGCAAGCTGATGCTGGAACATCACGTGATGAACCAGATCTTGCTGGAGGAGGAGGAAGCCCGCGCCGTCATGCAGCACCTGGCTAATCTCTGGGGCTATGAGGTGGCGCTGGACGAGGTTGAAACACCGGGCGGCACCCCGCTTCGCCGCATCATCGTGGCGCCCCGCGTGGTACTGGGCGGGGTGTAGACGCACAATGCCCCCCGCCGCCGGAAGTGGCGGCGGGGGAAACCTTACCTTATGCCGCCTGCTTCTGCCCGCCCTTGCCAGCGGCCAGGATTTCGCGGGCCATTTCGTCGGCAACCGCACTGGTCGGGCGGTTCTCCCGGTCGGCGCGGCGGAAGATCTCCGTCAGCGTCACGGGGATGCGCTCCACCTGACGCAGCACAGAATCACGGTCATAGCCCTGGGTCACTTCGGCGGAGACATTGATGATGCCGCCGCCATTGATGACATAGTCGGGCGCGTACAGGATACCGGCAGCGCGCAGCGCCTCGCCCATCGGGTCGGTTTCCAGCTGGTTGTTGGCACCGCCGGCCACAATCTTCGCCTTCAGTTCGGGCAGGCTGCGCGGATTGATGACAGCACCCAGGGCGCAGGGGGCATAGACATCAACGTCCGCCGCATGGATGCGGTCGGGTGCCACGGCAATGGCCCCGAACTTGTCCACGGCGCGCTGCACGGCGTCGGCATGGATGTCGGTGACCGTCAGGATGGCACCGTCATCCGCCAGACGCTGGCACAGATGGCTGCCGACATTGCCCAGGCCCTGCACGGCGACGCGCACGCCCTTCAGGCTGTCGGTGGCCAGCTTGTGGCGAACGGCGGCCTTGATGCCCATATAGACGCCATAGGCGGTGAAGGGCGACGGATCACCCGACGCGTCATGCCCCTTGGACAGGCCCGCAACATGGCGCGTGGTCTGGCCCATGGTCATGACGTCGGCAACCGTGATGCCCACATCTTCGGCTGCGATATATTTCCCGCCCAGACTGTCGATGACGCGACCAAGCGCCCGGAACAGCTCGTCCGTCTTGTCCTTTCGGCTGTCGCCGATGATCACACACTTGCCGCCACCCAGCGGCAGACCCGCCATGGCGTTCTTATAGCTCATGCCGCGCGACAGGCGCAGCGCGTCGCGCATGGCTTCGGTGTCGTTGGCATAGGGCCACATGCGGGTACCACCGCAGCCGGGCCCCAGGGCCGTGGAATGCACGGCGATGATGGCGGCCAAACCGCTGGCTTCGTCGCGGCCAAACAGAACCAACTCGTGATTATCGAAATCGGGAGAATCGAACAACATGGGCAGAACCTCCGGGCCTATGGATCGCTGTTGCCACCTTACTTTTCGGGCGGCTTTGACGATCAAAATCTAGGCATAACAAGGCTTCCAGGTCGATTTCGTTGTTAGGCAACGGATTGCACGAAACCGACGTGGCGGCCAGCTTTCAGAAAATTTCCTGTCGCACAGCGAAGGGCAGCGTTGCAAGCGCAGACGCCCGACTGTGCCAATGGATAGCTTGTCCGAATTCATAGACCGCGCGACGGTAGGAGACCGGGTGCAAACACGCCCCGCGAAGGTCGGCAGAAGGGGCCGCGCATGGGCGAAATCATCCATTTTCCGATTAAACCGAGACCACTGACAACCACAGCCATGTTGGCCGATCAGTTGGTCGCCACAACGGCACAGCTGCCAGGACTAGTCTTAGCGGTGGATCGGATGGGGCGGTCGGCGGAAAGCCTGTGCAACGCCCTGCAGGGCGGCCTCACGGCGATGAATGTCGCCTTCGGCCACGCCCTGGTGGTGAATGAGGCGCATCAGCGCCTGCAGATGGCAGTACAGAAGGCCATGGAGTTGGCCGACACGGACCCGGAAGCGGCGGCCGACCGTCTGGCCGAACTACGCGCCGATTACGCCCGGCTCACCGCCATGCGGTGAGCCACGATAAGCAGATGTGAAGCTTCAAGCCGCGACGATAGGGCGGGCCGCCTCGATCTGGCTGTTCAGCAAATCACGGATGGCACGGCCACGCGGTGTCAATTGCACCACGCGCAATCGGGCATCCTGGGTCCAGGCCCGGCGCTCCACCAGGGCACCGGCATCGCCGCGGCCTTCATCAACATCACGCGACAACTCGTCAATGGCGCGGCTGATAGCGCAGGGTGCCTCCCCCATCAGATAGGAGAGTTCGGCCTGGCTGATGCCCTCATTCTCGCAGATGGTCAGCAGGGCGGCGGCCGTGCGCAGCGACATGCGCGGATTGATCTTTAACAGGGCCTGTGTGATGGCCAGCGCCGTGCTGGGATAACGCTGCATAGCATGGGCCCCCTATCAGGCGACGCTGGCATAGGGACGCAAGCGACCCGTGCGGGTGGCCGGCGGACGGGGTGCGGTTGCGGAATTGGCGGCAGTGCGGTTACGCAGCTCGCGCAGGTCCAGCGTGCTTTCCGGATAATGGCGGCGCACTTCTTCCAACAGCTCAATCAGCCGCTTCTGATGTTCGCCCGCTTCCACGAAATTCTCAGTATGGAACTCGATGTTGATGCATGCCTTGAGGCGGAGTCTTCCGTCCTTCATCTTTTTCTCCAACCGATCCGTGCCGCTCCTTGGGCCCGGCTGTTCGGGCACCGATGGCGGCGACAGGGGAAAGATTGCCGGAGTGCATCGAACTGACCATGATGGAAAGATGATCATTGGCTGATTGAAAGCCGATCATCGCCTGACGAAAACCCAAAAATCCACACAACCGACTGATTTAATTGACAAAAAATAGCATCCTTTTGGTCGTCTCCAACACATGATGGAAAAATGATGTGCGCATTATGAGAATAATCACAGGGGTGAGATGGATGATGGGACGAGACTTTACCGCGCCCCGCCGACGGAAATATGAGGAATCCCGTCCGGGGTCGTTCCTTTGTAAAATCTGAGGAAAAGGCGATGGCATCCACGGCGGTGCCGCGGCGCAGCCAAGACGACAACAGGGAGCAGCGCCCGCCGCCATCGCAAATAGGGTGGCAACGTGGGGACCCGCGCTGAACCGGGCGGGTCAGCCCTTTATCATTCCGGCTTTACAGGGTTCAGCAGCACCAGATCAGATTCCTGACCCACGAACTGCATGATCATCACCGATCCGTTTGAACAGTCCGCGGTGATCTGACCCCGGTTCTCGGTGCGGGCCACCATACCCAGACGACGCTCCGCACCTGTCTTGCGGTCCACAGCGATGACCTCCGCCGACGGAGGGTTCACACGGGCAGCATAGACCGTATCAGGACAGACCACGACATTGCGTCGGCGCAGCGGTGCCGGCAGATCCAGCGTACCGCCACCCTCCCCCTTCAGCGCTGTCCAGGTCAACTTGGTACTGCCGCTGTTGCCGACCAGCAGCATGGAGCCGTCGGTGGACATATCGATATAGTCGCGGTTCTCATCGATCTTCACCGGGTCGCCACCCGCCGGATCGATCAACCAGATATCCCAGGTCGTATCGCCCCGGATGGGAACACGAATGCGACCGTCCGGCATCCAGACGGGCGCGTTCTTGAAACGACCATCATGGGTAAGGCGTACCGTCGCCTCATCCGAAATGGTGACGCGGTAAAGGTCGCTGACCATCGCCACCTCCGCCACGAACAGAAGGGCACGGCCATCGGGGGACCAGCGCAGCCCGTTCATGTTGGCACCCGGCAGATTGGTCAGCGGCCGGGGGGGACGGTCATCCTCAGCCAGCCAAATCTGCGGCTCACCAGTGCGGTCGGACACAAAAGCCAGCGCCCGACCGTCGGGTGACAGCTGTGGTTCATATTCATTGGCACCGGACCCTTGCAGGATGCGCTCACGCGCGTCGGCGGTAAATTCCATGATATCGGCATGACCACGGTAGATCTCCATGGCCATGTTGCCGCGCTGGCTGGCAACGACGATCCGCCCCAGCTGCCCGATGCCGGGCATCACCTGCTGCCAGCGGGCAGTTTCCAGATCGACGTACCAAAGACCGCGCCGTTGTCGGTTGGCGTTGGTCATGTAGAGGCCACGCCCATCCACGGACCAGGCATAGTTGATCGACGTGCTGTCCAGCGGCAGACGATGCAGTTCCTTGCCGCTGCGGGTATCCACCACCATCATCGACAGCTTGCCGTCAGGCCAGGAACGGGCGAAGGAGAGCTTGCGGCCATCAGGCGAATAGGCCGGTATCCAGTCATCGGCGTTGCCGCCGGGCGGTACCGGCAGCAGGCTGGGCTGCCCGCCGTCCAGCGGCATCACCATCAGGCGGGACATCTTCACAGTGGAATCAGGGATGCCAGTGAAGATGATGGCCTGCCCGTCTGGCCGCCAGGCAAGGTTGGGCAGCTGATCGCCGACGCAGTCACCAACCCGATGCTCCTTGCCGACCGGCACCGCAATGACATAGATCGCGCAGTTCCAATCACGGTCGCTGCGCAGGAACGCGATTGCATCCCCCTTGGGCGACCAGATCGGCATCCGGTCATGATCAGCTGTGTTGGTCAGCGATACCGACCGGCCATTCGGCCCCGTCCCACGCAGGATAATGTCGAAATCGTCAAAGGAATTGCGGGCGGCATAGGCCGCCATCTCTCCATCGGGTGATAAGGCCGGGAACAGGTCCATGCCCGGTTCCAAGGTCAGCGGCAGCACATCAAACACCGGAATGGCCAGCGCCGGCTCCACCCTGCCGGCCCGCCAATAGGCCACGCCAAGGATGATCACCGCCAAGGACAGTAAGGCCACGGCCACCGTCAGTGCCTGACGCAAACGCCGCGCGTCAGCGCCGGGGGCCGCCGTCACCGGACCCAGGGTTGCGGCGGATGCCGTATCCATTTCGGTGGTGGAACCAACCACGGCCTGTCCGTCGGGGGTCAACGCTCCGTCCCCCTCGGCAGCGTCATCCACAAACAGCGCGTATCCGAATTTCGGGATCGTCTCCACCCGCAACCGGGTGCTGCCGACATCGCGCAGCGCGCGGCGCAGTTGGAAGATGCAGCGGTTCAGGCTGTCTTCGGCGACGAAGACCCCACCCCAGCAATGATGCAGCAGCGTGTCACGGGAAACCGACTGTCCCTGATGGCGTACCAACAGCACCAGGACCTGCATGATGCGCGGCTCCACCCGGCGCTGCCGGTCACCCAAGGCGACCCGGTTCAACGACGGGCTGATCGTCACATCACCCACGACCAGATCCTGGTCTGGATTGATGTCGAACCCGGATGCCAGATGGTTCATTCCCGCTACCCACACTCCGCAGGCAATACCGTCCGTCCGCAGGACAGTGTTGTTAATTAAGTTTCGTCGCCACTTTTAATCATTTCAGCCACCCAACGGGCTGCATTGCAATAATGATATCCGAAACGACGGCAACCCGACCAGCCCCGCATGGGACCGATCGGGTTGCGCGCCCGGGGTAAATAGCGCCCGATGGGCGGACGGTGCTGGTTTCCCGGCACCGTCCGCCCGTCTGGGATCAGAAGCGCACGTTCACACCGATCGAGAACACACGACCCAGCGGGTCATACATGCTGGGGAAGGTGTTGCCCGAGTTGGCAGAGGTGGCACCGGCCTCGTTGCCAACCACCGGCGGCTCCTTTTCGAACAGGTTGGTCACGCCGGCGCTGATGCGCACCTGCTCGAACACCTGATACGAACCCTGGAGATCGATGTAGTTGTAAGCCTTGATCTTCTCGAACTGATCGAAGGTCGTGGGCTTCTGAGCTTCCTCGATCTCTACACCACCGAGGTGGCGCCAGGTGTAACCAACCGTGAAGTCACCGATATTCCAGCTCATACGCTGAACCCAGCGGATTTCCGGCAGCGGGCTGCCGACGCCACCGGCACCGACGGCGCCGGGGCAGCTGGTGCCGAAGCGGCCCACGCAGTCCAGGACCGGGGTCTGATCGGAGGACTGAGATTCCTGCGTCAGATAGTAGTTGGCGTTCAGGGCGAAGATCAGGGTGCCCATATCGCCGCCGATACCCATGTCTTCCAGGTCGACATTGAAGTTGACACCCAGTTCCAGACCTTCGGCCTTCAGGTAGTTCAGGTTGGTCGTGAAGGCCTGCAGACCAGCGCCCGGCAGGGTCAGCGTGCCACCGACGCGGATGACCTTGGCGCACTGGCTGGCGTCACCGGCAACATAGCAACCGTCCAGGATTTCCTGCGGTGCGAAGGCACCGATCACGTCCTTGATCTTGATGTTGTAATAGTCCAGCGAGATGAAGGTGTTCTTGACCGCACCCAGATCCGGAGTCAGGACGATACCCAGCGTGCTGGTATCGGCCACTTCCGGGGTCGGCAGGCGTGCCAGATCGGTACCGGCAAACACGTTCACCTGACCGGCGGCGATATCCACGACATTACCGACCTGGGCGGCGGTCATGCCGGTAGCAATACAACGGGCACGCAGGGTTGCGTCCGTCAGAGCCGCCGCATTGCCGACCGAGCAGGGATCGACATTGGCGTTCTGCAGAGCTGCGATCTGCGGTGCCGCCAGTTCACCCACGTTCGGGGCACGGGCCGCACGCTGCTGCGAACCGCGCAGACGGACGCTGTCGATCGGCGTCCAGTTCAGACCCAGCTTCCAGGTCTTGTTGACGCCCGTCGGGTCATAGTCGGCGTAACGGTAGGCCGCTTCCAGGTCCAGCGACTCGAAGCCCGGCTTGTCGGCGACCAGCGGCACCAGCACTTCGCCGAAGACTTCCTGCACGTCGAAGCCACCGGAGATCGGGCGCAGGTTACCGCCCGCACCACCCAGGCACGAGGCCGGGGCCAGCTTCCAGCATTCGTCAGGCGTGCGGGAGCCGGTTTCCTTGCGGTATTCGGCGCCGAAGCTGACGGCGACGCTGTCATTGGCCCACGGGCTCTGCAGGCCTTCGATCGGGCCGCTGACGGAACCGGTGACGATGGTCTGGGCATAATGCTGCTTGTCGATGGCCGACGCGCTGGCATAGGCCGCCATTTCGGGGGTGATGGAGCCGAAGCCGCCGAACAGGTTGATCGGCACGCAACCGCCCTGACCGCCACGGCAGGCGGTGGTACTGACCGCGTTCAAGGCATTGGCAACGTTGGTAACGTTGGTGTAGCCCTGGCTCAGGTTGGTGCGGCTGCTTTCGCCATGCTGCACCGACACATCATAGGACCAGCCTTCCACGATGTCGCCGCGCAGACCCGTCAGGAACTGGAAGGCGTTGTTGTCGTAGGAGGTGGAACGGGGCCCCAGTTCCACGGTACGACGGCTGATCGACAGACGGATATCGTCAGCCTGATCGACCACGCCGTTATTGTTCACATCCACCCAGTTCGGGAAGGCACCGTTGGTCAAGACTGTACCGGCGGTACGGCCGGCATTGGCGGCGTTGATGATGGTCTGGCGCGCAGCGGCCGTCAGATATGGGTTGGCCAGCGGCACGAAGAAGGTGGTGCCGAAAATGCCCGACGGTGCGATCTGCGTATTGTTGCTGGTGCTGGAATACGAGAAGCGGCCATAGGCCTCAACATGCTCGTTGATCTCGTAGTGGCCGGACGCGAAGCCGCCGAAGCGTTCCAGCGGGGTCTGGTAATAGTTATAGGGGTTGAAATTGAAGACGGAGCAGTTGGCGCCAATGGAGCCATCGTCACGGAACTGGCCCAGGGCCGGGCCGCCAGCGATGGTGACGCGCGACGGCAGGGTGGTCGGCGAGCCGCCAGCCGCGACGGAATTCGGACCACCGCAGCCCGCCGGAGCAGGGTCCGGCACCTTACCATCGAGGAAGTTCTGGTAATTGGCACCCGATGCCGTGGCGATGCCCAACTGACCCAGCGGACGAGCACCCAGCTGCACCCCCTTGCGCTGGGAATAGTTGATGCCCAGCACAACGTTGCCGCGGCCATCGGCCAGATTGGAACCGACGGTCACGTCGGCGGAATGGATGTGACCATCGCCTTCGCCCGTGACGGAATAATCGTAGTTGGCGTCAACGCCTTCAAAATCATCCTTCATGATGAAGTTGATGGCACCGGACATGGCGTCGGAACCATACACGGCCGACGCGCCACCCGTGACGATGTCCACACGTTCGATCAGGGCCGTCGGGATGGTGGAGACGTCGACCAGACCGTTGAAATTGTACGGCGTGACGCGCTTGCCATCCATCATGATCAGGTTGCGCTGGGCACCCAGGCCGCGCAGGTCAACGGTGGAGGCGCCAGCGGTGCCGTTATTGGTGTTCTGGCCGTCACCGGGAACCGTGACGGGCAGCATGCGGAAAATCTTTTCGACTTCCGGCTGCTGGAGCGCGTCGATCTCGGCGGCGCCAACTGAATAGACCGGGCTGGTGGAGGTGTCATTGGGACGCGCGATGCGCGAACCGGTCACAACGATCTCCTCAATCGCGTCCTGTGCCATGGCGGTGCCCATCGGCACCAGCACCGCCGCCAGGGCAGCGCCCAGCAGCAGGCGGGAGCGAACGGAGCCGCGGGTATTATCAGAAAGTGTCATGGTTGCTGTGTCCCCTTGTTCCAACGGGCCGCGCCTTGGTTTGGCAAGCTTGCGAGCGCGTGCTTAGTTAATGTGCCTTCCGGCACCACCGAAACACTCGTATAGGGTCCATTTCATCGCAATAGCGAAGTGTAAAAACATTCATTCATTGTTAACTTCTGTGACATTTGGGACATGAAGATTTTAAGAACGCGATTTAATATTTAAGATGTTGCAGTTTATATTTAGTTTCATTTTTGCAAAAAATAACCTCCGCACTCAACCTTCCGCAGATCAGCGTGTCAAAGCCGCCTTGCGTCGATAGCATTGATAATGAGTTGCATTTGTATGTGTGGCGTCATAGGGTCCCCGGCGTTTTGAAAAGGAGGGGTTCCGATGCGCAAGTCCTTATCGTTCCTGATGATTGGCAGCAGCCTGATCGCCGTGCCGACCGTCGCCCAGCAGGCGCCCGCTGCACAGGACGATATCGGTGCCATCGTGGTCACGGCGGCACGCACCAAGCTGCCGGCCAGCGCCCTCCCCCTGACCGTCGATGTCATCGACAGCGCATCACTGGCGCAGCAGGCGGCGATTGGCGGGTCGGTGGTGGACGCCGTATCGACGTTGCTGCCCTCCTTCTCGCCCACCCGGCAGAAATTGTCGGGTGCCGGGGAAACGCTGCGCGGCCGGTCCCCGCTTTACGCTATCAACGGCATTCCGCAGTCCACGCCGCTGCGCGATGGTGCGCGCGACGGTTTCACCATTGATCCGTTCTTTGTGGATCGGGTGGAGGTGATTTTCGGCTCCAACGCGTTGCAGGGCATCGGCGGCACGGGCGGCA
The DNA here is from genome assembly GCF_059489915.1 of Niveispirillum sp. CC-CTL257. Taxonomy (NCBI): domain Bacteria; kingdom Pseudomonadati; phylum Pseudomonadota; class Alphaproteobacteria; order Rhodospirillales; family Azospirillaceae; genus Niveispirillum; species Niveispirillum sp. CC-CTL257. Next base: position 135,318 of record NZ_JCAJXE010000001.1, on the reverse strand, counting down.
TCGTCAATCAGGTGACCGTGGGTGCCCCGAAATCCGACGGCAATCATGGCCGCGTCCTGATCCAGGGGACCGCCAATGACGGGTTCCAGGGGGACAGCCTGGGCGGGAAAGCGGCGGCCCTGATCAGCCATCGCGACGGTCGTTTTGACGCCACCGTGGGTGCGGCCTATGAAACGCGGGGTGCCTTTTATGATGCGAATGGAAGCCGCATCGGTATGGACAGCACCCAGGGCGAGACCCAGGACAGTCAGAGTACCAATGTCTTTGCCCGCTTCGGGTATGAGGTGTGGGAGGCGGCCCGCCTGGACCTGATCGCCAGCCGTTTCGAGCTGAAGAGCGACGGCGATTATGTGGCCATCCCCGGCAATCGCGCCACCAACCGGCCCGGTTCCGCCATCAAGGGTGATCCGCCGGGCACCCCCGCCGCCAACCGTACCGAAAGCGTGGCCCTGTCGCTCACCGATGACGAACTGGCCGGCGGCACCTTAACCAGCCAGCTGTTCTTCAACCGCTCCCGCGACACTTATGGCGGTGAGCCGTCACCCATCGCAACCTTCCAGGATGTGCGTCTGGCCCCCATCGGCACCCTGTTCGACCAGTCGCAGAACCGGTCGCGCAAGACAGGCGGCAAGATCGCCTATGAACGCACCATGCCGGGTTTCGAGGATCTGACCGGCACGGTCGGCTTCGACGCCATCTGGGACACGACCGAACAGCGTCTGATCGCTACCGGCCGCGCCTGGGTGCCGCCCACCGATTTCCGCAGCCTCGCCCCCTTCGCGCAGGTCAATCTGGCGCTGCTGGATGAGAAGCTGCGGCTGGCCGGTGGCGTGCGGTCGGAGAATGCCCGTATCACCATCGACGATTACACCACGCTGGCCTCCTACGGCTCCCGCTTCGTGTCAGGCGGCAGCCCGACCTTCAGCGACACGCTGTGGAATGGCGGCGTGATCGTCGAGCCGGTGGTAGGCCTGCGCACCTATATCTCCTATGCCGAGGGTTACACGGTTCCCGATGTGGGCCGCATCACCCGCGCCATTACGCGCGTCGGCCAGGATATCGACAATTTCCTCGATATCAGCCCCATCATCTCCAACAACAAGGAGATCGGGGTGGAAGGCGACCACGGCCCCTTCAAGGGCAGCGCCACCTATTTCTGGTCCACCTCCACCAAGGGCCAGCTGCTGGTCCTGCTGAACGGCGTCTATGAGGCGCAGCGTCAGCGGATCGAGATCGAAGGGCTGGAACTGAACCTGTCCTATGAGACACCGTTGCCGGGTCTGACCCTGTCGGGCGGCTACGCCCATCTGAAGGGCCGTAATGACAGCAATGGCGATGGCAAGGTGGACAGCGACCTGGACGGCGCCAACATCTCCCCCGACCGCGTCAACCTGGCCGCCGCTTATGCCGAAGGCGAGATCACGGCGCGGTTGCAGGCACAGCTTTACCTGTCCCGTGATTTCGAGGGACAGCCGGTAGGCAGCGATTTCGGCGGCTACACCGTTGTGGACGCCTCCATCCGCTATGAGCTGCCGGTGGGCGGGGTCACGCTGTCGGTGCAAAACCTGCTGGATAATCAGTTCATCGACTATAACAGCCAGACCCAGCGCCTGACCGATAATCAGCGTTTCTATGCCGGCCGGGGCCGCACCCTGACCGTCGGCTGGGATTACAGCTTCTGATGAAGACGCTCGATCTTCTCCACCGCTGGGCGGGCGGCATCCTGGGTCTGGTCCTGGCCATGATGGGCCTTACCGGAACCTTGCTGGTGCATAAAGATGCCTGGGTCTGGGCTCCTGGTGTTGGTGACGCGCTGGTGCGCGATACTGGCACTGTCGCCCAGACCGTGGGGACGATCTTCGCCGATCCGGCCCGCCCCGAAAGCATCATCTTTGCCAGCGACAGTTTCGGCCTGCACCGGCTGCGCACGGCCAGGGGGGCCGGCGCCTATGCCGATCAGGCCGGCAGCATCGTCACGCAATGGGACAGTATCTGGGCACGACCGGAACTGTGGCTGTTCGACCTGCACCATTACCTGCTGGCCGGCGATGTGGGGGAGACGTTCCTGGGGATCGTGTCGCTGGTCGGGCTGTTCTTCGTGATCTCCGGCTTCATCTTGTGGTGGAAGCTGCGCCGTACCTTCCAGTTCAAACTCTGGCCCGCGCGCATGTCGCGGCCCGCCATTGTCCGTCATCATCGCGATATCGGCGTGGTGCTGGCGCCGCTGCTGTTCCTGTCCTGCCTGACAGGTGCCATGTTGACCCTGCGTCCCGTGGCCGATCTCGTGTTAAGCCCGTTCGGACCCGCCCGGGAATGGCGCGCGGCGACGGCAGCGCCCAAGGTGACGGGCGGGACATTGGCCGGCAGCCCCGACTGGCATGCCATGCTGTCGGCAGCGCGCGAACGGTTTCCCGATGCGGATTTCCGCGTCCTCACCCTGCCGCGCAAGACGGGCGACCTGATCTCCCTGCGCCTGAAGCAGCCGGCGGAATGGCTGCCCAATGGCCGCACGCTGGTCTGGTTCGATCCAGCCGATGGCAGGGTTGTGGAGATGCGTGACGCCCTGTCCATGCCGGCGGGTCAGCAAGCCTTCATGAAGGTCTATCCGCTACACGCGGCAAAGGTCGGCGGCTTGACCTACCGCCTGCTGATGAGCCTGTCGGGTCTCGGCATGGCGCTGCTGGGCACGCTGGCCGTCTGGAGCTTCTGGTTCAAGCGCCCCCGCAAGGTGGCAGCCCCCACCTGACCTATTTCACATGGAAGATCCAGCGCTTCCAGAAATCCCCGAAATAGGTGTCGAAAAGGTAATCCAGCTCCGTTGTTACCGCGGCCAGCAGGATCAGGGCGGCCAGCGCGATCAGCAGCTCCCGCCGATGCCGGGGCAGTTCCGCGCCGATGGCTTCGGTCACCAGCGGTGCAGGTGCCGGTTCCGCCCCCACCATGGCCGTTCCTGTCGCCAGCATGGCAAAGCGCCCCCGATCCAACCCGATCTGGCAGAATTCCACCCCCGCCAGCACCCCTGCCCCCAGGCCACACGCCTGCTCGCGCAGCCGCAGCAACGCCAGACGTCGCGTGCGCTGCAGGTCGCGCTGCCGCGTGACAACACGACCGCCGATGATCCGCCGGATCAGAAGGCTAAGCCGGCCCAGCGGGGCGGGGGCCATGACAATGGCGGCCTGTACCAGTTGTGGCACGCCAGTCAGGCCCGGCGGCGGCTTGCCCGTGAAGACCCGCACGCTGGCCGTGGCCGTCTCCATCGCCGTCAATTCACGGTCATGACGGCGTTCAAGCCAGGCACCCAGCAGCAGGATGCCGGCATTGAACAGCAAAGCCGCCACCACACCGGCCAGCCAGCTGCTGATCCCCCAATATTCCCAGTCGCCCATATCCTCCAGGAATTCCAGCCATTGCATGCCGGGGGGCAGTTCAGGTTCCGGCGCGCTCACGATGCCGCCTGTTCCGCCACGATCTCAACGGCGGTGCCATAGGCCAGGACTTCTGCTGCCCCGCTGCCGATATTGGCGGTGCCATAGCGGATGGAAATGATGGCGTTGGCGCCCAACTCAACCGCCGCCGCGCGCATACGGGCCGTCGCCTCCTCCCGCGCTTCGTTCAGAAGCTCGGTATAACCGCGCAGCTCCCCGCCCACGATCTCCTTCAGGCCGGCCATAATGTCCCGGCCCAGATGCTTGGACCGCACCGTACTGCCCTGTACCAGCCCCAGATGCCGCACGACGCGGTATCCGGCCGGGTTCTCCAAGGTCGACAGGATCATCCGCTTCCCCCCACTGAAATCCCCACCGGAATCATGGCAGGCGCAGGGGGAAGCGGCAAGGCCGGGGCCGGGTCATCGGGGCCGAATTGGCCCCATAGACCGTGCCGCCCGTTACAGGATGAATTTGGATAGGTCGGTATTCTGCGACAGCCCATCCAGCTGTGCGCGGACATAGGCGGCATCGACGGTGATCGTCTCGCCGCTCTTTTCCGTCGCGGCGAAGCTGATCTCCTCCAGCAGCCGTTCCATCACGGTGTGCAGGCGGCGGGCACCGATATTCTCCACCGTCCGGTTGATCTCGGCGGCCAGTCGGGCCAGCTCGTCAATGGCGTCGTCGGTGAAGACCAGCGCCACCTCCTCCGTCTTCAACAGCGCGACATATTGCTTGATCAGGCTGCATTCCGGCTCCGTCAGGATGCGGCGGAAATCGGCCTGGGTCAGGGGCTGAAGATTGACGCGGATCGGCAGGCGGCCCTGGAGTTCGGGCAGCAGGTCGCTGGGCTTGGCGACATGAAAGGCACCGGACGCGATGAACAGGATATGGTCGGTCTTCACCGCGCCATGCTTGGTGGACACCACCGTCCCCTCGATCAGAGGCAGCAGGTCGCGCTGCACGCCTTCGCGTGACACATCGCCGCCGCCGCGATGTTCGCTGCGGGCGCAGATCTTGTCGATCTCGTCCAGAAAGACGATGCCGTTCTGCTCCACCGCATGAATGGCGTCCGCGACCACCTTCTCATTGTCGAGAAGCTTGTCGCTCTCCTCGGCCATCAGCAGGTCATAGCTTTCCGACACGCTCATCTTTCGGGTCTTGGTACGACCGCCGCCAAAGGCCTTGCCGAAGATATCACCCAGATTGACCATGCCCATCTGGGCCCCCGGCATGCCGGGCACATCAAAGGTGGGCATGCCGGGAACGGCATTGTCGGCCACCTGGATTTCGATCTCCCGGTCATTCAGGCTGCCTTCGCGCAGCTGCTTGCGGAACTTGGCCCGGGTTTCGGCGGACGCATTCTCCCCGACCAGGGCGTCCAGGACCCGCTCCTCTGCATGCAGCTCGGCCTTCGCGGCCACTTCCTGGCGCAGGCGGGCGCGGGTCATGACGATGGCGGCTTCCACCAGATCACGGATGATCTGTTCCACGTCACGACCGACATAGCCGACTTCCGTGAACTTGGTGGCTTCCACCTTCACGAAGGGGGCCTGGGCCAGCTTGGCCAGACGCCGCGCGATCTCGGTCTTGCCGACACCGGTCGGGCCGATCATCAGGATGTTCTTGGGATACACTTCCTCGCGCATCTGGCCCGTCAGCTGCTGCCGGCGCCAACGGTTGCGCAGCGCGATGGCGACGGCCCGCTTGGCCTCGTTCTGGCCGACAATATATCGATCCAGTTCCGAAACGATCTCACGCGGAGAGAAGGCGGTGGCACTCATCACATCTTCTCCAGCGTCACGGAATGGTTGGTATAGACACAGATGTCGGCGGCCACCTTCATGGCCTTACGCGCTATCATTTCGGCATCGAAACCTTCAATATCCTTCAGCGCGCGGGCCGCCGCCAGGGCATAGGAACCGCCCGAGCCAATGCCGATGATGCCGTCTTCCGGCTCCAGGACATCGCCATTGCCGGTGATGACCAGAGAGACATCCTTGTCCGCCACGGCCATCAGCGCCTCCAGCCGGCGCAGGTAACGGTCGGTGCGCCAGTCTTTGGCCATCTCCACAGCGGCACGGGTCAACTGGCCCGGATGCTGCTCCAGCTTAGCTTCCAGCCGTTCGAACAGGGCGAAGGCATCAGCCGTGGCGCCGGCGAACCCCGCCATCACGGACCCGCCCGCCAGACGGCGGACCTTGCGGGCATTGGACTTCATCACCGTCTGCCCCATCGACACTTGGCCATCGCCGGCAATGACCACCTGCCCATCCTTGCGGACGGAAATGATGGTGGTGCCATGCCACTGAATGGGGTCGTGGGGGTTTGGATTGCCGGTCATCAGGTTCACTCGGGGCAAAGGAAGGATGGGACACGCCCTGCTATGTGGGCAGGCGGTGGGCCACGTCAAGCACAGGTACCATGGAACGGTCCCGCCCTGGACCTTCACACGGGCCGCTGATGCTTGCATTTCAATGGTTTCACCCCCTACACTCCGGTCCATTGTGAAACCCGCCGTCGCCCATGTCATTGCGATCGCCGGTGCCGCCCTTCTGGGGCTGGCTGCGATCGGCTGGATGCTGCTGCCCCTGTGGGAAGCGCAATCCCCGGTGCTTGGCCTGCTGACCCTGGCCCTGCTGCTGACCATTGCCGCCATGTTCCTACGGCTTCTGGCCTGGGGCCGGGGGCGGGAACTGGATATGGAGGAGGCGCGGACGGAGAATGCCCGCCTGCTGGCCCTGCTGGATGCCAGCCCCGATGCCTGGTTCGCGGTGGGGGTCGGTGGCGATCTGGCCCAGTCCCCCGGATTCGCCGCCACGCTTGGCCTGGAACAGGTGCGCGGGCTGGAGGATGTGGAACAGGCGCTGGCACCCAGCGATGCCGCCGCCCTGCACGGTTCCTTCCGCCACCTGACGGACAGCGGACAGCCCTTCCAGATCAATGTACGCCTCGCCGATGGTTCCGCCTTTTTCCTGGCCAGTGGTCGGCGCGGCAAGGCACCGGACGGCACCGCCCTGCACCTTCTCTGGCTGCGCGACGTCACGCCACAGGGCCAGGAACAGGTGCGCCGCCAGGAACAGCAGGGCGCGCAGGCGGCAGAGCTGGAGAAGCTGCGCTGCCTGCTGTCCACGCTGCCCATCCCCCTTTGGCGGCGGAATGCCTCGCTGGATCTGGATTGGTGCAACCAGGCCTATGCCAGACTGCTGGACAGCAGCCCGGAACAGGTGCTGGAGGCTGGCCGCGAACTCCCAGGTGGTGGCCTGTTCGGGGCACCGCGTGATCTGGCCCAGCGCGCGCGGGAAACGGGAACGGCACAGAGCGAGGACCGGTTCCTGGTCGTGGATGGCGACCGCCGTCTGTTCCAGCTGACCGAAATCCCCCTGCCGCAGGGCTGCATGATCGGCATGGCCGTGGATCGGACCACCGAACACGGCCTGAAGGACGAACTGACCCGCCATATCGATGCACATGGGGAGGTTTTGCACCAGCTGGGCTCCGCCATCGCCATTTATGGCCCCGACATGCGCATCAAGTTCCATAACCATGCCTTCGCACGGCTGTGGGACATGGATACGGGCTGGCTGGCCGACGAACCGACCTTCGGTGAGGTGCTAGAGGATTTGCGCGACCGCCGCAAGCTGACGGAAGAGGCCGATTTCCCGCGCTGGAAGAAACAGCAGCTGGGCCTGTTCACCTCGCTGATCGAACCGATGGAAGAGCTGATGCACCTGCCAGACGGGCGGACGCTGCGCTCCCTCGTCGTGCCGCATCCGTTTGGCGGGTTGATGTTCGTGGCTGAGGATGTGACCCACACCCTGGCCCTGGAAAGCTCCTACAACACCCTGATGGCCGTGCAGCAGGAGACGCTGGACAATCTGGCCGAAGGGGTGGCGGTGTTCGGCGGCGATGGCCGGCTGAAGCTGTGCAACCCGGCCTTCCAGCGCCTCTGGTCCGTCGATGCCGACCAGGTGCGCGGCGAACCGCATGCCAACCGGCTGGTTGATTATGTCCGCCCCTTGCTGGACGAAGGCGGGGATTGGGATCAGGAGCGGGAAAGGCTGGTCAGCCGGCTGCTGGAACGCGCGGCGGATGCCGGCATCATGCGCCGTGTCGACGGATCGGTCCTGCGTTATGCCCTGGTGCCGCTGCCCGACGGGGCGGTGCTGTTCTCCTGCCTGGATGTCACCGACAGCGACAAGGTGGAAACCGCCCTGCGCTCCAGCAACGAAGCGCTGGAGGCCGCCGACCGGCTGAAGGCTGAATTCATCGCCAATGTCTCCTATCAGCTGCGCACACCCCTGAATGCCATCATGGGCTTCGCTGAGATCCTGCATAACCAGTATTTCGGGCCGCTGAACAACCGGCAGCAGGAGTATGCCAAGGGCGTGCTGGAGGCGAGCCGGCGCCTGCTATCCTTGGTCAATGATATCCTGGATCTGGCCACCATTGAGGCCGGCTTCATGGTGCTGGAACAGGAACAGTTCGATATTCCCCAGCTTCTGCACTCGGTCGCCGGATTGACCCGCGACTGGGCCCGCAAACAGGGGCTAGACCTGCGCGTCGATGTCTCCGACCATGTCGGGGCCATGCAGGGGGACGAGAAGCGGCTGAAACAGGCCCTGTTCAACCTCGTCTCCAACGCTATCAAATTCACCCCCGCCGGTGGGCGCATCACCCTGTCGGCCGAACGCCAGGGGGATCAGGTCATTCTGGGCGTGGCCGATACCGGCCTGGGCATCGCCAGCGAAGAGCAAAGCCGCGTCTTCGAACGGTTTGAGCGGGGGGCCGCTGGCAATACCGGTTCCGGCGGTGCGGGCTTGGGCCTGTCGCTGGTGAAGAGCTTTGTGGAGCTGCATGGCGGCGCTGTGGAGATTGAAAGCGACGGCCAGAACGGCAGCACCATCCGCTGCCGCCTGCCCGCCCTGCCGGTGAAGTTCTAGCGCCCCCTACAAACCCAGCAGAGACCGGTGTGTCCACACGCCCGCCAGGGTGCCTGATGCCACTGACAAGGGCGCGCTGTGCATCTGCATGGTGGCGTCACCCGCCGCGAAGATGCCAGGCACGCTGGTCTCCTTCCCCTCGCTGATCCGAAGGTACGGGCCACTGTGCCCCTCGTCAAAGGCGCAGCCCAGTTGCAGGGCCAAGGGACTGGCCATATGGGTCCGGGGTGCGACAAACAGGGCGGTCAGAGGCAGGACCCGCCCATCGGCCAGCCGTACCGCCGACAGGGACGGTGCCTCGCCCAGCATTTCCGTGATCGGCACGCTTTCAACCGTGATACCGCGTTCGGTCAGCCGTGCCATCATCTCTGGATTGGGCAGGAACGCATCCTGGGTGAACAGGGTGACAGGCCCCCAATCCGACACCAGCAAGGCCTTCATGTCCGATCCCGCCTGTGTGCCCAGAATGCCAAGCGGATGCCCCGCCACCTCATAGCCATGACAATAGGGGCAATGCAGGGCACTGACGCCCCAGCGCTCCGCCAGCCCCGGAACGGGCGGTAATTCATCCCGCACGCCGGTAGCCAGGATCAGGCGACGGCCTGTGCGGGTGCTGCCATCCGCCATGGTGACGGTAAAGGCATCCAGGGCACCCGTCGCCCCCGCCACCTCCCCCCGCTCCAGGGTGAAGCTCGGATAGACGCACAGTTCGGCCATCCCGCGCGCCTGGATGTCCGCCGGTGCCACACCGTCCTGGCCCAGGAACCCGTGAGAATGAGCCGCGAACCGGTTGCGCGGTCGCCCGGCATCAATCAGCAGCACACGCCGCCGCGCCCGCGTCAGGGGCATGGCGGCGGCCAGCCCGGCAAAGCCGCCACCGATGATGATCACGTCATGAATCATTATCGTCTCCATCATGTTACTTCATAAGTTACATGATGGAGACGATATCCGAATCACGCAACATATCTTGTTACGAAACCAGACTTGCGTTAAGCAGACACATGCGACCCGATAGCCGCCTTTCCCGCATGTTGCATGCCCTGATCCACATGGATCGGCTGGCGGGGGCCGCCACGTCCGAAACGCTGGCCACCATGTTGAACACCAATCCCGTGGTGGTACGCCGGACCATGGCGGGCCTGCGTCAGCAGGGGCTGGTCAGGTCCGAAAAAGGGCATGGCGGCGGCTGGGTCCTGGCCCGCCCGCTGGACGCGATCAGCTTGCTGGACATCTATCAGGCGCTGGGCGAGCCACAACTGTTCGCCATCGGTCCGTCGGTAGACAATCCGGCCTGTCTGGTCGAACAAGCTGTCAACGAGGCGCTAGAGGACAGTCTGTCCGCCGCGCGCACCCTGCTTCTGTCGCGGCTGGCGCAGACCAGCCTGGGTGACCTGGGACGGCAGTTCGAAGAGAAACGGCGCAGCGGTGCCTGGACCCTGCCGCAGCACCCGCAAGATGCCGGCCCTTGATAGGGCAAAGGCTTGATCCGGCCCCTTTTTTCGCCACGCCCACGCCCCAGATCATGTAATCTGCGCACCTCCCTGATCGGCGACGGACCCAACCCGCATGCCCCCCGCAAACCCACCCAAAGTCGGCCTGCTGGTCACCTGTCTGGTGGATTTGTTCCGCCCGTCGGTGGGGTTTGCGGCGGTGGCCCTGCTGGAACGGGCGGGCTGCCAGGTGGTCGTGCCTTCGCAAAGCTGCTGCGGGCAACCCGCCTGGAACAATGGCGACCGGACGACAGCGGAGGCGCTGGCAAGGACCATGATCCAGGCGTTCGAGAGCTGTGATTATGTGGTCGCACCGTCGGGGTCCTGTTCGGGCATGCTGCGCAAACATTATCCGGAACTGTTCCACGATGAACCGGCCTGGGCCGCACGGGCCACGGCACTGGCCGAGCGTACCTGGGAACTGACCCGGTTCCTGACTGACATCATGGGCATGGACACCGCCATCCCTGGCTTTGCCGGCACCGTCACCTATCATGACAGCTGTTCTGGCCTGCGGGAGATGGGGGTGAGGGAACAGCCCCGCCGCCTTTTGGCCAGCCTACCCGGCGTGGAACTGACGGAGATGCAGGGGGCGGATGTCTGCTGTGGCTTCGGCGGCACTTTCTGCGTGAAGTACCCTGATATCTCGACCCATATGGTCACGGAGAAGGTGGAGGCTATTGTCGCCACGGGGGCCGATACGCTGCTGGCCGGTGATCTTGGCTGTCTGATGAACATGGCAGGCCGCCTGTCGCGCCTGGGCCATGATATCGATGTGCGCCATGTGGCGGAGGTGCTGGCTGGTGATCCGGAGACGGCCCCCATCGGCCAGACGGAGGGGTGATGCAGCCGCATTCCGCTGACTTCCCGGCCCGCGCCGCAGACGCCCTGAAAGACCCGGACCTGCGCCGGGCATTGACTAAGTTCAAGACGGGCTTTCCCGTCAGCCGCGCCCGCGCCGTCGCCAACCTGGCGGAGTTCGAGACCCTGCGCGATGCCGCCAAGGCGGTGAAAGACCATACGCTTTCCCATCTGGACCATTATCTGGAAGCTTTTGAGGCGCGGGTCCGCGACAGCGGCGGCCATGTACATTGGGCAAGCGACGCGGCAGAGGCACGGGCTATTATCCTGCGGCTTGCCCAGGAACGCGACGCGCGGCTGATCGCCAAGGGCAAGTCAATGGTGTCGGAGGAGATCGGCCTGAACACGGCACTGGAGGCGGCGGGCATCAAGGCGGTCGAAACCGATCTGGGCGAGTATATCCTGCAAATCCGCGGGGAGGTGCCAAGCCATATCGTGGCCCCCGCCCTGCATCTGTCCAAGGAACAGGTCGCCGAAGACTTCCGCCGCACCCACACCCACCTGCCCCCCGACCGGCCCCTGGATCAACCAGCAGACCTGCTGGCCGAAGCACGCGGGGAGTTACGGGATGTGTTCCTGAATGCCGATATCGGCATCACGGGTGCCAATTTCCTGGTCGCCGAGACGGGCAGCACCATCATCGTCACCAATGAGGGCAATGGCGACCTGACGCAGACCCTGCCGCGCTGTCATATCGTGCTGACGGGGATTGAGAAGGTGGTGCCCACCCTGGCCGATGCCACCTTGATGCTGCGCCTGCTGGCGCGGTCGGCCACGGGGCAGGAGATCACGGCCTATACCACGTTCTCGACCGGCCCGCGCCGCGCGGATGACGCCGACGGACCGCGTGAGTTCCATGTGGTGCTGCTGGATAATGGCCGATCTGCCCTGCTGGGCACGGAGATGCAGGAGGTGCTGCGCTGCATCCGCTGCGGGGCCTGCATGAACCATTGCCCCGTATATCACGCGGTCGGCGGCCATGCCTATGGCTGGGTCTATCCAGGTCCCATCGGTGCCGCCCTTGACCCCGCGCTGATCGGGGTGAAGGAGGCACGGCATCTGCCCAACGCCAGCACCTTCTGCGGCAAGTGCGAAAGCGTATGCCCTGTCAAAATCCCCCTGCCCAAGATCATGCATCGCTGGCGGGAGGTGGAGTTTGAACAGCGGCTGTCGCCGCCAACCCTGCGCCACGGCCTGTGGGCCTGGGCGCTGTTCGCCAAGCGCCCGCGTCTTTACCGGCTGGCCACATCCATCGCCATGCGGGTGATGGGTTGGATGAGTAAGGGTGGGGCTTTCAAGTCCCTACCACTGGCTGGCGGCTGGACCGATACCCGCGATTTCCCGGCACCGCAGGGCCGCACCTTTCAGTCGCTGTACAAGGATCGCCGCCATGGATAGCCGCAGCGCCATCCTGGGCCGGATCCGGGCAGCAACCGAGGCCGGGGGGCGGAATGAGGCGCGCGCCGCCGCCGAGGTGGCAGCCCGTCTGGCAACCCCACCCGCCCACCCCACGCCGGGCCGGGTGAAGGGTCTGACGGCGCTGGGTCTGATCGAGCTGTTCACGAAAATGGCGACGGCGGTGGGGGCGGGGGTGGAACGGGTGGCCGATCCGGCCCGCGTGCCGCACGCTGTCGCCGACTATCTGTCAGGCCAGGGGCAGGGCTTGCAGGTGCGGGCGGCACCCGATCCCTGGCTGCGCGCCATCCCCTGGGACCGGCGGCCCAGCCTGTCGGTCGCCTTCGGCCGTGCGCAGGCCGGGGATCAGGTCGGCGTCACCACGGCCCTGGCCGGCGTTGCGGAGACGGGTACGCTGGTGATACCCAGCGGGTCCGATCAGGCGACCAGCCTTCTTTTCCTGCCACGCATCCATATCGTGATCCTGCCCCTGCACCATATTGTCGGCACCTATGAGGAAGCCTGGCACGGCCTTGCCATCCGGCAGCAGGCACGTGGCCTGGGCATGCCGCGCACCGTCAACATGGTGACAGGTCCGTCGCGCACGGCCGACATCGAACAGACCTCCCTGCCCCATGCGCATGGACCGGGCCGGGTACAGATCATCCTGGTGGGCGAACCGGACCCCGCCACGGCATGAGCGATAATCGCCGCCCCAAGACGCCCACGGATGCCGAACTGGACCTCTGGCATACCGTGGTCCGCGATGCCACGCCCATCGCCAGCAAACGTAAATCCGCCCTGCCGAAGAAGCCGGCGGTGAAAGCAGCGGCAGAGCCGGTGGCGACCCGCGTGGCCGCACCCAAGCCGAACGTGCCGCTGCCCGCCGCCCCCGTAGCGGCCCCTGCCGAACGGCTGGCCGAACTGCTGCGCACGGTGCCGCTGAAGGAAAAGGGCAAGGTCAGCGTGCAACTGGCCCCCTCCCCCCTGGGCCGGATCGCGGGGGTGGATAAGCGCACGGATGAGAAGGTGCGCAAGGGCCGCATGGGCATCGATGGCCGGATCGACCTGCATGGCATGACGCAGAGCGAGGCGCACCACGCCCTGTCCGGCTTCATCCGCCGGTCACATGCCGCCGGTCGGCGCATGGTCCTGGTCATTACCGGCAAGGGCCAGATGCCGCGCGGCGAAGGTGTGCTCCGCCTGTCCGTCCCCCGCTGGCTGCGCGAGGCCGATGTCGGCCCGCTGGTCCTGTCGGTCCATCAGGCCCAGCCGCAGCATGGCGGCAATGGTGCCTATTACGTGCTGCTGCGCCGCCGGCGGGAGGGGTGAACCCTCATCTCACCACGATATTCTGTGCTGACTGCACCAGTTCGGCGGCCGTGACATTCTTGGGCGGCTTCTGCAAACCGGCAGCACAGCCCGGCCGGGCATCCAGTTGCGCGATCCAGCGAGACAGGTGCGGCAGATCGTCGATCGCAACACCCGACCAGTCATGCGTCCTGGCCCAGCACCAGTTGGCGATATCAGCGATGGAGAAATCGCCGGCCAGGAATTCATGATCCTTCAGCCGGCCGTCCAGAACGGTGAGCAGGCGCTTCGCCTCCTTCTGATACCGGTCGATGGCGGCGGGAATCTTCTCCGGGAAATAGCGGTGGAAGACATTGGCCTGCCCCATCATTGGGCCCACCCCACCCATCTGAAACATCAGCCATTGCAGCACAGTACTGCGGCCCTTGGCGTCGGTCGGCATCAGACGGCCCGTCTTCTCCGCCAGCCAGATCATGATGGCCCCCGATTCGAAGACAACATGATCCTCCGCCCGGTCCACAATGACGGGGATACGGCCATTGGGGTTCATGGCCAGGAACCAGGGTTCCTTCTGCTCATTCTTCGACAACGACACGACATGCACATTATAGGGCAGGCCCAGTTCCTCCAGCGTGCAGGAGACCTTGTGCCCATTGGGCGTGGCGGCGGTGTAAAGCTCGATCATGGCCATTCCTTCCAATGCCTTTACCCCATCATGCGACGGTCCGGCCCGCCGGGAAAGCATCGCGACGGCAAGTGCCGCCGATCAGATGGGTTTACAAGAGGATCAGGTTGCAGGACCCTGATCAGGATCAAGTCAATGGACGCGTCCACATGCCCCACTGTCGCCTCCTGCCGCTGTTTCTTCTCCCACTGCTGGCCCTCCCGGTCGCGGCGCAGGATGTGCTTCCCGAGATCGTGGTGCAGGCACCGGGGGAGGCGGCGCCCCAGGCCTTCGTGGCGGATGTGCTGGACAGCACCCATGGCAAGCAGCTGGCCCGCTGGCACCAGCCGCTTTGCGTCACCCTGCGCGGCTTCACCCCCGATCAGGAAGGGCGGTTCACCAGACGCTTGCAGGAAGCGGCCTCCATCGCCGACCTGCCGCCCGCCAAGGCTGGGTGCAAACCCAACGCCATCGTCCTGCTGACCGATTCGCCGGACCGGCTGATCGACAAGATGCTGATACAGTATCCCGGCATTTTCGCGCCCGCCAAACCGTCGGAGGTGCGGCGGAAACTGGCAGATGGGGGTGTGGCGCGGGTCTGGTCAGTCGCGCTGGCCACGGGCGCCGACGGCAGCACACCGGATGCAGCCATGAAAGGCGGTGCCACCATCACCGCTGTCAAAATCGCGCCCGGCAATGCCACGCGACTGGCCAGCGCTACCCGTGCTGACCTGTTCCGCTCCATGGCGATCCTGGACGTGAAGGGCTTGGCCGGCCTGCCGTTGGACGCCGTGGCCGATCATGTCGCCATGCGGCTACTGGGGCAGGTGGGAGAGTCTGAGGGCGGTCGCCTGCCCAGCATCCTGTCGCTGTTCCAAGCAAATGCCGGTGCGCGGCCCCTGGCCCTGACCGAGTGGGACCGTGCGCTTCTGCGCGAACTATACACCGCGCCCGCTGGGGCAAACGCAAACCAGCAGCGCCGGCAGATCGCCCGCCGCCTTTCCGACACCGCAGGGGCGGAACCCTGATCACTGAAGCGTCATCAGGGCGTCCACGTGGCGCATTCTGCCGGGGCTGATCAGGTCCAGGTTGGCAACCCGGACCGAATGCAGCTTGCCATCCAGGTTGCGGGACCAGAAATCCAGGAACTTGTGCAACACCGGGAACCGCGGCGCCAGATCCAGTTCCTGCCAGACATAGGTCTGCAACAGGCCGGGATGGTCGGGCATGTGATAGAGGATTTCAGCCGTGGTCAGGCGGTAATCCTGCAATTGCCGCGACAGGGTGGACCGGGAAATGATCATGCGACCTCCTTCCGCCAATCCGGGACGGTCACGCCGCCCCACAGGAAAAGACTGCCAAAGTTTTTCAGGGTTGTGAATATATTTGTTTATTATCAATATGTTATCAGCATAGCGCGGAGAGTGCTGCTAATCCGCCTGCACTTGTCGGCACTCGCATCACCTGATACCGTTCGGGCATGTTCACTGGCATTTCCACACGTATCGGTAGGGTGGCCGCACCGCTGCGTCAGGGGGCGCTGCGGCTGCTGGACCTTGTCTTGCCGCCGCGTTGCCTGTCCTGCGGGGTGGAGGTGGGGGCGGTCGGGGCGCTGTGCCCTGATTGCTGGCGCGGCATCCGCTTCATCGCGCCCCCGCATTGTGCCCGCTGCGGCCTGCCCTTCGATTACGACCCACTGGGAACGCCCGATCTGATCTGTGGCGCCTGTATCGCCCGCCCGCCCTTGTTCGACCGCTGCCGTTCCGTCTTCGCCTATGATGATGCTAGCCGGTCGCTGGTGCTGGGCTTCAAACATGGCGACAGAACCGACTGCGCCCCGGCCTTCGCGCAGTGGCTGGCGCGGGCTGGTACCGGCCTGCTGACAGAGGCGGATGGGATCATCGCACCGGTGCCGCTTCACCGCTGGCGTCTGCTGAAACGCCGCTACAACCAGTCGGCCTTGCTGGCGCTCAACCTGGGGCGGCTCACCGGGCGGACGGCCTTGCCCGACCTGCTGATCCGCCGCCGCGCCACACCCAGCCAGGGCGGGCTGTCCGCCAAGGGCCGGGCCCGCAATGTAGAGGGGGCCTTTACCGTCAATCCACGTTGCAAAGAGGCGGTGAAGGGTGCCCGCGTGCTGCTGGTGGATGACGTGTTCACGACAGGGGCGACGGTGGGGGAATGCGCCAAGGTCCTACGCCGTGCCGGGGCCAGGGCCGTTGATGTGGTGACCCTGGCGCGTGTGGTACGACCCGTCACGCTTGGGGATGAGGGAAGCTGAGGCGGCCCTGCATGGAGGGATTGCGGCAGCCTGCCCTTTGCCACACGGCCTTGCCACGTCATATTATGGTCAGCAAACCATCACACACGCAGGAACCGCTTATCATGTCCGCGCCCAAGGTCGAGATCTATACCAGCCCCTGGTGTGGCTACTGCACCCGCGCCAAGCGGCTGCTGGACAGCAAGGGTGTGGCCTATGAAGAGATCGACATCATGGCCCAACCTGCCCGCCGGCCCGAAATGATCACCCGGGCCGGTGGTCGCACCAGCGTGCCGCAGGTCTTCATCGACGGACAGCATATTGGCGGCTGCGACGATACCCACGCGCTGGACAAGGCGGGCAAGCTGAACCCCCTGTTGGGCATCGGGGCCTGACGATCATGACCGACAGCGCCGTTCCCCTCCGCGTTGCCCTGGTTCAGGTGAATGCCGGGCCGGAGATCATGCCCAACCTGGAGCAGGCGGGCGTCTTCGTGCGTCAGGCGGCGGCGGACGGGTCCAAGCTGATCTGCTTGCCGGAAAACGTGTCCTTGATGGTGCAGGGGCGCGACAATATCCTGGCCCGCGTGAAGCCGGAGGAGAGCCATCCCGGCGTCCCCTTCTTCCGCGATCTGGCGCGGGAAACCGGCACCTGGATCATGACGGGCACGCTGGGCTGTTTGCTGCCCGACGGGCGCGTCGCCAACCGCGCCTTCGTGATCAACCCGGAGGGCGCGGTCACGGCACGGTATGACAAGATCCACATGTTCGACGTCGATCTGGCTGGCGGCGAATCCTACCGTGAAAGCGCCACCTACCGTCCGGGGGAACAGGCGGTGGTGGCCGACACGCCGTGGGGCGGTCTGGGCCTGTCCATCTGCTACGATGTTCGTTTCGCCTATCTCTACCGCGCCCTGGCCAAGGCGGGGGCATCGATCATCACGGTTCCCGCCGCCTTCACGGTGCCTACGGGACGGGCGCACTGGCATGTGCTGCTACGCGCCCGCGCCATTGAGACGGGCTGCTTCGTCCTGGCCCCGGCCCAGACGGGCATCCATGATGGCGGGCGCGGCACCTATGGCCATTCCGTCATCATCAGCCCCTGGGGCGAGGTGCTGGCCGATGCCGGTGAAGCACCCGGCGTCATCACCGCCGACCTGGACCTGTCAAAGGTGGCAGAGGCCCGGCGCATGGTGCCCAGCCTCCGCCATGACAGGGTGTTTGAGGGGCCTTAAGCGGCAACAATCTCCGGCTCCGCCTAAGCCACGATCTCCGGTTCCGCCTCAACGGGGAAATTCACCGACCGGGCGATGAAGCACATTTCATGCGCCTTGTGGTGCAGGTGCCGGGCCTTCTCCACATCCGCACCTGGGGCAAGGGTGACGCGGGGGCGCAGCAGGACACGGGTAAACTGTCCGGCCCCGCTGCCTTCCTCCACCATCCAGCCTTCGGCCCGATCCTCATAATCGGTAACGGCAATGCCGGCCCCGGCGCACAGACCCAGATACCAGAGCTTGTGACAGGCCGACAGCGAGGCGACGAGCAGGTCTTCCGGGTTCCAGCGGGCGGGGTCTCCGCGGAAGGACGGGTCGGACGACCCGGCGATGGCAGGCTTGTCACCAGCACTGATCAGATGGTCTCGGGAATAGGCGCGATAAGCGCTGGTGCCCGTCCCCTGGTTGCCGGTCCAGGTGACGGTGACGGCATAGTGATGTTCCTTGCCGGACATGATCGCTGAAATCCTTTTGATGCGGATCAAACGCCCGCATCCTATGGCGGATCGCCGCAACCAGCCGGGCCAATATTGCCGGTCAGCGGGGTGCCAAACAAGCTTGTGCTATGGCGATTCTGGAAACTGATGGCCGCGTGTGGCCACTTCTGTCCGCATATCGGGGAACGGTTTGTTGCGGGCCAGAATGTCGGCGTAAAATTTGTCCGCCAGCAGCGACTCGTAAGCCGCCTCGAACAACCTGCGCTCAAGACTGCCCGCGAAGGTCTTGGAAAAACCCATATAGGATCGCTGCACCGACAGGGGCTGCCCCACGGGCAGGAAGCGCCGCCCCGGATGTTCGTCCCAATATCGGGCCACGGCACGGGCATGGGCGGCCACAGCGCCCAGCCGCCCGGCCTGCACCAGGTTAAGCCCGATATCAACGGTACGCACAATTTCGACGGTCAGGCCGGGTCGGCTTGCCAGGTCGCCACCAACAGCCCAGCCCAGGGGGACGCCAACATGCGACAGCCCCTCCACACCCGGCATTGCCCCCTGGTCGGGAACAGCGCGGAACAGCCACATCTGATCGACATAGAAATGTTCCCGGCTGAACTCCATCCAGGCCTCACGCTCCGGCGTGCGGAACGGGCCGATCAGGATGTCGGCCTGCCGCATCTCCACTTCCTTCTGCGCGCGCGGCCACGGGAATTGCTGGAAGCTGCAGGTCAGGTGGGCTCGGTCACAGGCCGCCCGCGCCAGTTCGGCACCGATTCCCCGCTCACAGCCGATGCCATCCGACACAAAGGGCAGCGGACCGCAAACCAAGGTGACAACAGGGAGGCCAGAGGCAGGGTTGTCCGCCGCCGCAGCCCCGGCGTCAGGGGCCGGAAGCAGCAGCGGCAACGCCACAAGGGCGGCCCGAAGATACCGCCAGCGGCGGCTGCGTTGACCCGTCACGACACCTGCCTGCGGCAATGGCCCGTTGGGCGTGTAAATCAGCCTATGGCCCTTCAACCCCTGCGGTCAATCCGCTGAAACACAGCCATGCCCACAGCCCCCGAAAGGGCGCAGGCCCGGCCTTCCGCAGCGGCGCTTGAGTGCGAAGGGCTTTGGCCCTAGACATCGGGCACTTGGCCCCAGGGGACCCGACCGCGATGACCCAGCAACCGCAACGTCTGACCATCCGCCGCCCGGACGACTGGCACCTGCATCTGCGCACCGGCGCCATGCTGCGTGCCGTGCTGCCGCATTCCGCTGCACAGCTGGGGCGGGCCATCGTGATGCCCAATCTGCTCCCCCCCGTTATCACCGCCGCCCAGGCCGAAACCTACCGCGCGGAAATCTTGGGCGCCCTGCCCGCCGGCAGCCGGTTCCAGCCGCTGATGACCGCCTATCTGACCGATGGCACTGACCCGGACGATCTGGAAGCGAGCAAGAAGGCAGGCATCTTCACCGCCGTGAAGATGTATCCGGCCCATGCCACGACCAATTCCGCCCATGGCGTCACCGACCTGGACAAGGTGGCCCCCGCCCTGGACCGCATGGCAAAGGTTGGCCTACCCCTGCTGGTGCATGGGGAGGTGACGGATCAGAAGGTCGATATCTTTGACCGTGAGGCTGTGTTCATCGACACGGTCCTGCCCCGCATCCGCGACCGTCATCCCGATCTGAAGATCGTGCTGGAACATATCACCACGGCAGAGGGTGTGGCCGTGGTCCGCAAATATGGGCCGACAGGCAAGCTGGCAGCCACCATTACGGCCCATCACCTGATGATCAACCGTTCCAGTATCTTCGCCGGCGGTATCCGCCCGCATCTCTACTGCCTGCCCATCGCAAAGCGCGAGAGGCACCGGCTGGCCCTGCGCGAAGCGGCAACCTCGGGCGAACCCTGGTTCTTCTTCGGCACCGACAGCGCCCCACACCCGATCGGTGCCAAGGAAAGTGCGTGCGGCTGCGCCGGCATCTATACCGCCGCCACCGCCGTGGAACTTTATACCCAGGTATTTGACGAGGAAGGCAAGCTGGACCGGCTGGAGGCCTTTACCAGCCTGAACGGCCCTGCCTATTACGGCCTGCCCCCCAATGACGACATCATCACCCTGGAGAAGAGCGGCCTGATCGTGCCCGATATCCTGGATATCGATGGCAAGGCCGCCGTCCTTCCCTTCCGGTCAGGCGAGCGCCTGGACTGGAGACTTGTTTAATGCACGTTCCCTCAGGCGCCGGGCGCCGCCGTCCGGCGGCTTGGCTCACGGCGCACGTGCGCCGGGCCGGCAGTCGCCGGCCTCCAAGGGCATGAGGCACAGCCTCACGCTCTTGGTATAATCATACTCCTCTGATCCTTACCGCCCTGCAGGAACACGCCATGATCGACGCCGCCACCGCCGCTACCCAGACGGCCCGCATCCTGATTGAGACCAAGTCGGTCCTGTTCAATGCGGAAAAGCCCTTCATCTTCACCTCGGGCCGGGCCAGCCCCGTCTATATCGACTGCCGCAAGCTGATCAGCTTTCCGCGCGCCCGCCGCTTCCTGATCCAGGCCGCCAAGGATCAGCTGTGCCGCGAGGCCGGGTTTGAAGCGTTTGATGCCGTGGCCGGTGGTGAGACGGCGGGCATCCCTTATGCGGCCTTCGTGTCGGACGCCATGGACCTGCCCATGCTCTATGTCCGCAAGAAGCCGAAGGGATTTGGCCGCAACGCCCAGATCGAGGGTCAGCTGCTGGAAGGCCAGCGCGTACTGCTGGTGGAGGACCTGGCCAGCGAAGGCGGGTCGAAGATCAATTTCGTTAATGCCCTGCGTAACGCGGGTGCCATTGTCGAGCATATCTGGGTCGTCTTCCATTACGGCATCTTCCCGCAGTCGGAAGCCACCATGGCCGAGATGGGCGTGAAGCTGCACGCGCTGGCCACCTGGTGGGACGTGCTGCGCGTGGCGCGTGAAGGCAACTACTTCGACAGCCATACGCTGGGCGAGGTGGAGAAATTCCTGCACGCGCCGGAGGCCTGGTCGGCCAGCAATGGCGGGAACGAGACCAAGGCCTGAGAGCTTATACGGGGGGCGCCGAAAGGTGCCCCTCTCTACTCCCGCTGAAGTGCCGCCAAGGTGAAATTCGTGCAGAGCACGCCCAGCGGTCGGCCATTGGCCGGGTCGATCAGCAGAATGCTGGCGGCGACGACATAATCATCCGCCGACTCGTCATAGGCAGCCTCTTCCACATGCACGGTACCGGGATCGGTCGTGGTCGGGATGATGTATTTCGCCTCGTCCGACTGGTCATAATCACTGGTGATACGGGTCGCCGCCAGCAACAGGCCCCGATCATCGGTCAGCATCATGTCTGCCAGCACGGCCTGACGCGGCACCCGCACCAGGGTCAGATGACGCGACATTTCCCCCTGCATTACGGCATCCAGCAGCGGGCCGGCCCCACGCTTTGCTTGTAATCGCCATGCGACATCACGCTGGATGATGGCATCCATGGTAAGGGCGTCATTCTCCTGCGCAGCCCGCCGCAGACCGGTGAGTACCGTCTCGTCGGCCAGCAGTTCCAAGGCAACAGTACGCAGGACAGAACCGATCAGCGGACTATCCTCTGCGCGCGCCGCGATGGGCAATGGCTGTGCAATTACCGCCGTCGGTATTGCGGCGGTGACCGTCGAAAGCAGCAAAAACCCGATCCGGCAGGATCGCATCGCAAACCCGGACATCGGTGAGGCCACATCCTGACCATGGAATACTTATTAACCTAAATTAACAAATCGCCTCGCCCCGTACCAGCCATAGACGCGCAACCTTCTGGATAGCGCGGGCCGAAAAGCAAAACCCCCGTCCAGGAATGGACGGGGGTTTGCGGAAAAAACCAGGATTGGCCGTTTTACGCTGACGTCTTTTAGGCGCTGCGTACCTGGGCCAGGAAGCGATCGACGGTATTGCCCAACTCACCGGACTGGCGGGCCATGTTGCGGGCAGCCGACAGCATGTCGGTGGCCGACGACCCAGTCTGATGGGCAACCTGCTCCAGGCTTTCGATATTGCGGGTCACTTCCATGGTGCCCATCGAAGCCTGCTGCACGTTACGGGCGATTTCCTTGGTGGCGGCGTCCTGCTCCTCGACGGCACCGGCGACCATTTCGGAGATGTCGTTGATCTCCGCGATGGTACGGCTGATGACGACGATGGCGTCGACGGCCTCCTTGGTAGCGTCCTGCATGGTGGTGATCTGGCTGGCGATCTCTTCCGTGGCCTTGGCCGTCTGATTGGCCAGCGACTTCACTTCCGATGCCACGACGGCGAAGCCCTTACCGGCTTCACCGGCGCGTGCCGCTTCGATGGTGGCATTCAGGGCCAGCAGGTTGGTCTGGCTGGCGATGTCGCTGATCAGCTTCACCACGTCGCCAATGGACTGGGCGCGCTGGGCCAGAGACTGCACGGTGCCGTTGGTCTTCTCGGCGGTCTTGGCGGCATCGCGAGCGATGCGGGCCGAGGTATTGACCTGATTCGAAATCTCGGCCAGCGAACCGGCCAGTTCTTCGGTGGCGCTGGCCACCGACTGCACATTGGCAGAAGCCTGCTGGGTGGCCGCGGCCACGGCACTGGTCTGCGCCCGGCTTTCCTCGGCAGAGGCCGACAGGCCCTCCGCCGTGGACTGCACCTGACTGGACGCACCCGACAGTTCGGCCACAACGCCCTTCACCGAGTTCTCGAAATCGGAGGCCAGCTTCTCCATGGACGCCTTCTTCTCGATGGCGGCCTGACGCTCGGCCTCTTCCTGGCGGCGGCGCAGGTTTTCCACCTCAAGCGCATTGTCCTTGAAGACCTGGACCGATTGCGCCATGGCGCCGATCTCGTCCCCACGACCCAGGCCGACAACGGCCACCGTCAGGTCGCCGCCCGCCAGCTTCGACATCGCGTTCTGCATGCCCTTCAACGGGGCACCGACGATCTTGTGCAGCAGGAAGACCAGCAGACCGATCAGCACCGCCAGCACGATCACAGCAACCAGCAGATTGCCCATGACAGCGGCGGAGATGGAGGACTGCACATTGGCGCGGCTCCAGGCCACGGTCAGCGTACCGACCTGATCGCGGTTGGCACCGGCGCGCACCGGGGCCTGGGCGACCAGGAAGTCACCCAGATCCTGCACCTTCACCTCAGCGACGGTCTTGTCGATCTTCGCCTTGGCGAAATCGAAACCCGTCATGCCCGCCGGCAGGGGCTTTTCCTTGGTGGGGTATTCGTTCAGGACCTCGCCGTCAGCATCCACGACCTTCACCGCCGCCAGGCTGGTGCCCTTGGCAGAGGCGAGGTCGGCGTAGCTGTCGGCGACGGCGTCGGAATTCTTGAAGCGCACGGCGGCGGCCATCTGGGCTGCCATCATCTCCGTGACTTGGCTTTCGGAACGCTGGGACAGGTCCAGCATCGCATCACTCATCGACGATGCGCTGAGCCCGATCACCGCGCCCAGGCCGATGATGACCGGCACGGCAATGGAGAAGGTGATCTTCCGGCTGATGGACCAGTTACCAAAAAGGGCGCCCAGTCCCCCGGCGGAGCCGGCGGCCGGCGCAGACTTGCCGGTCGGTCGCATGGTCCGATTGATAGTGCTCATCTCGCTGAACCTCTCCTGTCCTTTTCCGCACGCTCAACCTGATTACATCACAGGCCGACTAACCCCGCACAAGCAAAAACAACCTTTACCGAACGACCGTGCCGTCATTTGCCCTGACACTTCGCCGGCCCTGCCAAGAAGGATCGACAAACCATTACACGCGATGGAATGAGTAGTTTATTGGCGACATTTTTATTAAAACCCATTCCGCCTCGGGATCGGCGGGAATGACCCTTGCCGACCCGACTAACTTTCGCATAGGTATAACCGAGCTTGTAACGAAAATGTAGGCGTATCTGCCGCACCGGCGGTGGTTTTGGAAGATGCGTAAGGGTTCGCAAACATCTGGTTAATAAATTGCCGGTAGAATCGGCAAACTCAAGCCCTAGGGAGGGGCGCCGGAGGGACGGAATGTCCCCCGCCTAAATCGGAAGTGTGTCAACGATAAGTGGCGATGATAAAGGGGCTTTCACGATGAAGAAAATGGTTGCGGCCACGCTGGCGGTGGCGGCTTTCGCGTTTGTCGGCGCGGCACATGCCGAATGCACGTTGAAGGATGCACCGGCCCTGCCCGACGGCGCGTCGGCGGCAGAGGCGGACATGGTAGCGGCACAGCAGGCGGTGAAGGCCTATGTGGCTGAGACCCAGGAATATCTTTCCTGCCTGGAGTTCGAAGGCAAGGGTCGCGCCGGTGGCGATTGGACCAAGAAATACAACGACGCTTCCACCCGGATGGAAAAGCTGGCGGCAGAGTTCAACAAGCAACTGCGCGCCTTCAAGTCGAAATAGTCAACAGCCCATTCCCATACCGCCATATCCCCGTCCCATCAGCGATCGGCTGACGGGACGGGGCTGGTGACATTGCCCTGCTGCGGAGCCAACGGTTCGACCGTGACCTTCGGTACCGGCGGCGGCTTCACAATGGGTGGCATTTCCACCTGGCCGTTCAGGTCACGGGCACGCCCTACCTTCATCCCGTTGCGGGACCGGAACTCCGCCGGCGGCGTGGTCAGCGACCGGGAAACGAGATTGGGCAACGCCGATTCGTCCCAGCCCGCAACCGCCGGCCCAAGACGCAACACAACCAGATCGCGTCCCTTCGACACATAGAGACGTGACCCGTCATCTCCTGACAGGAAGATCGTGTCGCCGTCCGCGAACGGCTTTTTAGCGCCATTGCCGTTGATGGGTTCGAACGGCCAGCCCAGCCGCACGCGCCAACCATCATGCCGGGCATGGCTGATGGGCCGCTCCATCTGATCCAGCCAGGGTGTCGGCACCAACTGCGTGCCTCCAACCACCCCGCCTTCCAACAGCAAAAGCCCCGGACGCAGCCAGTCACGCGCCGTCGCCTTCACGCAGCATTGCAGATAGGCAGCACCATCGCCGCCACCCGCCGACAACAGCCCGGGACGCGCCCCCATGGGACGCCACAATTTGTCGGACAGAAGATCCGCGGCCAGAACGCCCGCCGCCCGCGACAGGACCAGACCCAGCACCTGGGCCTCGAACCGGGTTGGGGCGAAACGGCTGCCTGGCTCGTTGCCCAGCGTCGCCGACAAGGTCCAGCGGATGGCATCGCCGCCGGGCGCACTGCCCGGCTGCGTCAGGCCGGAGGTCCCTTCCAGCAGTTGCCGGACGGTGATACGGCCCCGGTCATCCCCGGCCCATTCCGGGATCCATGTGGCGATGCCGGTATCCAGGCCCGGCAAGACCCCGTCGCGCAAGGCCTGCCCCGTCAGCAGCGCCATGATGGCCGGCATCAGGCCGGACGCTTCCAGCATGTCGCCCGCCTGTAAGTCGGGAGCGTAAAGTTCAAGCTGCAATGCACCGGCGTGCCAGACCAGCAGGGCGCGGCTCTGCGTCGCGGTGAAGAAGGCGTTGATCTCCTTCAACCCCTTGTCGGACAGCACCCCGGCGTCAGGGTCGGCCATAGGCAGGACGGTGCCAGGACCAGACACCAGTGGCCGTTCGACCACTGCCGGCCCTTCCATCTTTTCCGAGATCAGGATGCCTGCAGGATCACGCCGTTCGCCCCGGTCACCGCCCAGCCACCACGCCGCCCCAAGGGCGGTTCCCAGCAGCAGGGCGGAAGCGATCAGAACCGGACGGCGCATGGCAATATTCCCTGTTCAGGCGCCACGCCGCTTACTGGGCGTGGCGGTAGAGGGGATAGTCCCGGGCCTGCACCACCTCCCACGCGCCATCGGGCTGACGGCACAGAAAGCCGGTCGCATGCTGGTACATCTCCTCCAGAATGACGACGGAATGGAACTCACGGCAGGGACGGTTCTGTCCGTCATAGCCGTCGCGCAGCACCTTCACGGCGCCGCGCTTGCCGGTGATGGGGTTGGCCCAGCCGACGGGAGCATCAATGGGCTTCCCGCCAAGTTCCCGCAGAGCGCCCTGGAACCCGGCAATGTCGCTCTCCTCCATCACGATGGTACGCGGCTTGGGCGGCGGCGGGGGCGGCGCTTCCACAGCCGGGGCCGGGGCCGGCGGCGGCTTCGTTTGGCATCCGGCCACGACCAGCATCAGGCAGATCAAACCCAGGCTACGCTTCTTCATCATTTCCCCAAAACCGCATGGACCCGCAAGGCTGGCTTCTCTACTGCCAAACCGCCGGGGGCCAAGGCAAGGACGAACCCCTCACCCTTCCCATTTGGCCCCCAATCTTGGCGGCAGCGTGGCATGCATTGGAAGATGCAGTGACAAGTTCATACCCTCGCCGGCCAAATGACGGGGATGCCTTGCACCCCCGTCATTTGCTTTCCGCGCGCGGATCGCCCATAACCGGGCCAACCCTTTCCATCTTTTCGGCAAAGCATCGTCCCATGGGATTCAACTGCGGTATCGTCGGCCTGCCCAATGTCGGCAAGTCCACCCTGTTCAACGCACTGACCAGCACGGCGGCGGCCGAGGCCGCGAACTACCCGTTCTGCACGATCGAGCCGAATGTCGGCCGCGTCGGCGTGCCCGATCCGCGCCTGGACAAGCTGGCCGAGATTGCCAAGTCGCAGAAGATCATCGCCACGCAGCTTGAATTCGTGGATATCGCCGGCCTGGTGCGCGGCGCGTCAAAGGGCGAAGGTCTGGGTAACCAGTTCCTGGCCAATATCCGCGAGGTGGACGCCATCGTCCATGTGCTGCGCTGCTTCGAGGACGGCGACATCACCCATGTCGAAGGCTCCATCGACCCCGTCCGCGATGCCGAGACGGTGGAGACGGAGCTGATGCTGGCCGACATGGACAGCCTGGAAAAGCGCCTGCCGCCCCTGCAGAAGAAGGCCAAGGCCGGCGATAAGGATGCCAAGGCCCTGTCCGATCTGATGGAGCGCGTGCTGGCTGCATTGCGCGACGGCAAGCCGGCCCGCACCGTGGAGGTCTCCAACGAGGAGCGTGACGCGTTCAAGCAGATGGCCCTGCTGACCGGCAAGCCCGTGCTTTATGTCTGCAATGTCGAGGAAGGCTCCGCCGGCACCGGCAACGCCCTGTCCGCCAAGGTCGCCGAAATGGCCAACCGCCAGGGTGCCGCCAGTGTCGTCATCTCCGCCGCCATCGAGGCCGAGCTGTCGCAGCTGCCGGACGCGGACAAGCTGGAATACCTGTCTTCGCTGGGGCTGGAGGAGCCGGGCCTGAACCGCCTGATCCGCGCCGGCTACAGCCTGCTGGGCCTGCTGACCTTCTTCACGGTCGGCCCGAAGGAAGCCCGCGCCTGGACCGTCCGCAAGGGTGCCAAGGCCCCGGAAGCCGCCGGCGTCATCCATACCGATTTCGAGCGTGGCTTCATCAAGGCCGAGACCATCGACTTTACCAGCTACACCACGCTGGGCGGTGAGGTCGGGTGCAAGGAAGCCGGCAAGATGCGCATGGAAGGGAAGGAATACCTAGTCCAGGACGGCGACATCTTCCATTTCCGCTTCAACGTGTAAGCGCTCAGTTCATCCACCGCCCTGGATCAAGCCCCGCCCTCACCGGCGGGGCTTTTTCTTTGCCTGCTGGAAACGATTGAAACATCGCGCAGTAAAATCAACCGCACGAGTCGCGGCGCAAGACCGCCTTTATCTGCCCTGGATGGCGGACGCCTGCCCCCTGCATCCTCCACATATTGGGGGTTTCCAACGGGCTACCACACTGTCTATCCAGTAATGTCGTATTTCGTCATTCCGAATTAAGTAACTTGTTGACCCCTTGCAGGGGCGGGCGTATCCCTTGTTCATCGGGGCTGACAATTTCGATGGCACCGGCCTTTGGGCCCTGCTGCCATCACATCAAGAGGCATGCGCGCGATGAGTTCGCAGATTCTCACGTTCGATAAGTCGGGTTTGATCCTGCGGTCGACCGTTGCGTCGATCACGCTTCCCGGCATCGATACCAGCAATGTCAACGCAGTGGTTGCGGGCAGCCTGTCCTCTGACGGGGTTGCCGATGTCGTGGTCGGACGCGATGACGGCACCTTCTCCTGGTTCGACGGGCAGAAGGGCGGCGAGAAGCCGGTGGAGCATGCGCTGGAATTGCCGTTGCCGATACCGCGCATGTTCGGGATTGAGCGGGTGACCGATCTGCTGGGCATTGCCGATGCCAATGGCGATGGTCGCAATGACGTGATCTTCACCTCCTATCTGCTGCGCAGTGATACGATCAGCCCGAGCGAAGGTCACGAACCTGACGGGATTTTCTATATCAATCCGCACCCCTATGGCGATGACGCACTGCCCCCGCCGTCCGGCGCACCGACGGAAGAGCCGATCTTCACGATCCTCCCCTTCCCGCTGCCCGCGCGCCCTATCCCCATTGGCCAGGCTCCCCAAGGTACCGTCGATCTGACAAAGATCGATTTCTCCAACATCAAGGTCGACCTGCGTGGCGTCCTGATGACGACGGGGAATGAGGTCTATATCCCCAGCACCGACCAGGGCATTGCCGTGGGCGAGCCGTATCCCGGGGCCGGTCGTTATGCCGAGCCCGCCAAGCAGATCTATGGCGTCGATACCGAAACCGGCAATGTCTACGTCATCTGGGACAATCTGGACCGCAATAAAGAGTTTGTGGCCCTGGGCAATCTGGATGCGCGCGGCGGCGTCGATGTCCTGTTCAAGGACAAGAGCACGGGCGAGCTTTATGTGAAGAACGACCTGTCCGACGCGTTCTATGTCAGCGGCATCACCGCCGACGGCACCGTGTCGGTGGCTGGCCTTGGCAATTTCCACGGCGATGACAGCCTGGACGAGATCCTGTTCTTCAACGCGGAGACGCGGGAATTCAGCGTCTGGGTCCACCCGCCCTTCGACATCGCAACCACCTACATGGCCGGTGTCGATTACTTCAAGACGGTGTTCAAGCTGGATTTCGGCTGGGATTTCGTGGGTACGCAGGATATCGACGGCGACGGCATCGAAGACATCATCGTCGCTGCCGTCGGCGACTTCGCCCCTTATCGTCCGGGCTCCCTGGCACCGGTCGCCTATTACAGCTCTGCCACCGAAGAACTGGTGGAACTGGGCAGCTTCGATCCCTTCACGCTGAAGGCTGTCGGCAATTTCTTCGACGGTCCCAGCATTCTGTGAGGCTCAGGCCGGATAGCCTGAACCAGCGTTTTTCTATGGGCGGCCCGCAAAGGCCGCCCATTTTTCGTTTGCAGATATAAGATGCATTTAGTTTATATATTTCATGATCGATAGTTAAGTAACTCATTGACTATCGACTTTCGATAGCCACATTAAAGCCCAAAGGGGCTTTCGGGCAGACGGCAAACCATCCCTTAGCGGAATGCCGACTGTCCCAATCAGACGAGGGCACACACCATGAGCTTGCAAACTTTAACCTTCGATGCGGCTGGCCTGACGGTACGTTGGGCTAGCACCTCGTTCCCGCTGCCCGGCATCACCACAACCGGCATTGGCGCGATTCTGGCGGGCAACCTGTCAAATGATGGCGTTGACGATATCGTCGTTCAGCGCGCCGACAACAGTTACGTCTGGTACGACCTGCTGCCTGGCGGTGAGGCCCCGGTGGAAAAGGAATTGAGCCTGGTTGTCGCTGTCCCCGCGATGCTTGGCATAACCGCTGTTGTTGAACTGTTCGGCATTGCCGACGCCAATGGCGATGGCAGGAACGAGGTTTTGTACACCTCATATCTGTCCCACACGGGCGTGGAACTGCCGCCCGTGCGGTTGGCTGCCGTCGCGGCGGACACGACCGTAGCCAGCCCGATACCGTCACAGCCATCCGACATCTGGATCGGCAATCTGGATTTCGACATGTCGAATATCCGTGTAGATTTGCGCGGCATCCCGCTGAACACCAATGGTGAAATTTATATTGATCACGGTGGCCCGGTCGCAGAACGACCAGCCCCAGAAGCGGGATCGATCGATCAGCCCAAAATGATCAATGCCATCGATCTGGAAACAGGTGAGCTTTACGTTGTCTGGGCCAACTACGATGCCGATCAGGTCTTTATCGGCATGGGTGATCTGGATGGGCGTGGCGGTATCGACGTTCTGTTCAAGGACAGGACGTCGGGCGAGCTTTTTGTGAAGAATGACAGTTCCGAAAAGCATTCTATTGGGGCGTTCGAGAGTGACACGTCTCAAATTATGGCTGTTGGCAATTTCGGGGCGGGGGCCGGCGATGAATTGCTGTTCTTCAACGCTGTTTCTCGGGAGTTTGTCGCCTGGGTCCACGCGCCGTTCGGCGAAACACCGGCCGACATGATCTATCTCGACTATTACCAGCATATCTTCAAAATCGATCAGGGCTGGGAGTATGTCGACGTGTATGACATTGACGGCGACGGCTTCCAGGACATCGTGATTGCCAATGTCGGCGATTTCGCCCCTAGCCTGCCTGGTGCCGCGGTACCTATGGCTTACTTCAGCTCTGCCCAGCAGACGCTGGTGACATTAGGCAATTTCGCGCCCGAAACGCTGGTTGGCGCCGGGCATTTTTTCGATGGCCCGGTCACCGTTTAAGTCGGGCCGGCATCCCGCATAGAAAGGGCGGCCCTTGCGGGCCGCCCATTTTCTCATCTTTTGGGGCAATCCGGGTGGGTGGTTGTGTCATCAGGGCCGCAATCACCGGAATAATGCATAGGCGACCGCCCTTTACGTAACGTCACCCCCTTCCGTGGTCTGCCGTCATTAGCTACCGTCGGTGCGTGCTGAATCGGGCAACGAAATGAAAGCCCGACCATGGGAGGAACCTTTTGATGAGCCACAAGCTTCTGGGCGGCACCGCCCTTGCCGCCGTCCTGTCCCTGTCCGCCATCGCCATGGACGCCCCGGCCGCCAAGGCCCAGGGGATCGACATCTCCTCGCTGGTCGTGTTCGGCGACAGCCTGAGCGATACCGACAATCTGAAGAACCTGAACCCGGCCAGCCGGCCCGGCGCGCCCTATGTGAATGGTCGCTTCTCCAACGGCCCTGTCTGGGTCGATAATATCGCTACCCTGACTGGTCTTACGGTCAGCAGCCGTGCCTATGGCGGTGCGCGCGCCACCCGGACCACCCCCATCGACCTGACGGCGCAGGTTGACGCCTATCTGGCTGGTGGCACCTCCATCCCGGCCAGCCGCGCCGTCGCCATCTGGATTGGCGGCAATGATTATGTCGCCGTCCTGACCCAGCCGCAGGCGAACCCGACAGCCGCAGCCCAGGCCGCCATTGCCGCGACGACCGGTGCCATCACCACCCAGGCAGGCCGCCTGTATGGGGCCGGTGCGCGCCAGTTCGTGCTGTTCAACCTGCCGCCGCTGGGCTCCATCCCGCTGACCAGCGGCCTGTCGGCCGCCGACAAGGCCAGCGCCAACACCGTGTCCGACCTGCATGCGCAGGCCATCAAGGCGTCCGCCAACGCCCTGCGTGCGCAGGGTGCCACGGTGACCATCGTTGACGCGCAAGCCCTATTCCAGGGTCTGGTCGCATCGCCCTCCACCTATGGCTTCACCAACGTCACCACCCCCTGCTATGCCCCCGTCGGGCCGGGCGGGTCGCTGGTGGCGACAGGCGTTTGCGCCACCGCTGCCGGTGCTGCCGGGTCGGTGTTCTTCGACGCCCTGCACCCGACCGCCGCCGCGCACCAGATGGTCGCGGAATATGCCTACGGCACCCTGTCCTCGACCTTCGAAGCCCCGGCAGCGCTGGCCATCAGCACCGATACGTCGCAGCGTCTGCTGGACCTGGCCAATGAGGGCGTGTCCGCTCGCATGGCGGGTGCCCGCACCGGCCAGGGTTCGGTCAATGTCATCGGCGCACAGGCCGGTCAGGATGACCGTTTCGGTCTGTTCGTCTTCGGCTCCTATGTCGATGGCGACCGTGAGGAAGTGCGCGGGCAGTTCGGGTACGATTATGACGGCTTCAATGCCGGCATCGGTGTCGACTATCAGGTCGACCGCCATGTCATCGCCGGTCTGGCCTTCTCCTACGGCAACCTGAATTCCAAGACCGACGACGCCTATTCGAAGCTGGATACCACCGCCTATAACCTGACCGCCTATGTCACGGCGGCGGCGGACGATCTGTGGCTGGACACCACCATGTCCTACAGCTTCGACGACTATAAGTCGGAGCGTGCGACCCGCTTCACCCCGTTCGCCAAGGCCAGCGGCGATTACAAGGGCAATACCTACGCGCTGGGCACCACCGTCGGCTTCACGCCGGTGGCCGGTTCCTTCGCCATGGGCCCGGTCGTCGGCCTGCGCTATGCCAAGAGCAAGGTGGAAGGTTTCGCGGAAAAGGGCGCCGGCCCGCTGGCCCTGACCTGGGATGATTATGACGCCGAAAGCCTGCTGGGCTCCGTCGGCGGTCAGATCAGCGGCGTAGGCACCAGCTTCGTGCCGCAGGTCCGCGTGGCCTATGAGTATGAGTTCAAGGGCGACAGCCGCGCCATCACCGGTCGCTTCGCCAATGGCGAGTTGGCCGTGACCGATCCGGGTGCCGGCAAGCGCGGTCGGTTGGCCGTGGGTGCCAATCTGGTGCATGAGACGGCGGAAAATGTGGCCGTGGCTCTGGGCTACAATGGTCACTTCGCCGGCGGCGACCGTACCGATCATGCCCTGACGGCCCACCTGAAGATCGGCTTCTGATCAAGGGTCGTTGAGTAAAGACAAAGGCCGCGGCGGGAAACCGTCGCGGCCTTTTTGTTTGCGGCGGGTTCAAGGGGGGCATGAACCGGTCTGCCGCATCACTCCAAATGTCCACAAAGAAGAAGGGCCGCAACGCTCCCACGTTGCGGCCCTTCTTCTTTAATCACCCAACCTCAATGCACCGCGAAAGTCCGCTTTGACGCCCGGCGTACCTCTGCCTCATAGAGCTTGGGGAACATCTTGTAGAGCAGGGCCGCCACCGCCGGCAGCAGCACCACCGCCCCGATCATGTTGGCCAGGAAGATGAAGGTCAGCAGCACGCCCATGTCGGCCTGGAACTTCAGGTCAGAGAAAATCCAGGTCGCCGTCGCCACGGCCAGGGTCAGGCCGGTGAACAGTACCGAGCTGCCGGTTTCCTGAAGCGTGCGGTAATAGGCCTCCGCGAAGTTCAAGCCATGCTTCAGATAGGACTGAAGCCGGTTGAAGATATAGAGGCCGTAATCCACACCGATACCGACACCCAGGGCCGCCGCCGGCAGGGTGGAGATCTTCAGACCGATACCCAGCCAGGTCATCATGGCGTTGCAGAGGATCGACACCACAATCAGCGGCAGGACGGTGGCCAGCGACCCGACGATGGAGCGGAAGGTGATGACGCAGAACAGCACGACGGTGGCATAGACCAGCAGCAGCATCGGCTTTTCCGCCGTCATCACCGCCTGATTGGTGGCCGCCATCACGCCGACATTGCCCGTCGCCAGGTTGAAGCTGACCGTATCGGAAGGGTTGTCCTTCTTATACTGCTCCACCGCATCCACGATGCGCTGAATCGTCTCCGCCTTGTGATCCTTGGTGAAGATCATAACCGGCATGACGGAGCAGTTGGAGTTCAACAGACCGGTCGAGGTTTCGATGGGCGTAACCGTGCGGACCAGCACCTGGGAATTGCGCGGCAGTACACGCCAGTTCAGGTTGCCCTCGTTCCAGCCGGCATTGACCGTCCGCATGGCGGTGGCCATGGACATGGTCGACTGCACGCCATCGACGTTGGAAATGGCCCAGGTGAAATCATCGACCTGCTTGATGATATTGTAATCGATACAGCCGTCGGCCTTAGTCTCCACAATGACCTGGATGATATCCACGCCAATGGCGAACCGATCCACGATCAGCTGGGCATCCTGGTTGTACCGGCTGTCGGGCCACAGCTCCGGCACACCCGCCTCCGTGTCGCCCACCGTCATCTTGCGCTGTTCCCACAGCGAGATGCCGAACACGCCCAGCCCGATCAGCACCATGACAATGGCGCCCTTGGGCCGGGCAAAGACGGCAAACCAGCCCCAGACGCGGTCGAACCGATCCACCTGACCCGACACGCGGGCCCGATACTTGTCGCCCAGCGGCAGGAAGGACAGCACCACCGGCAGCACCCAGAGATGGGTGATGATGATGATCAGCATGCCGACAGAGGCAGACACGGCCAGTTCCTGGATCATCTGGATCTGGATGATAGCGATGGTGACGAATGCCAGCGCATCGGTCACCAGGGCAGAGGCGCCCGGCACCAGCAGACGTTCGAAGCTGATCCGCGAGGCGGTGAAGGCATCGGCCCCCTTGCCCATTTCCTGGGTGATGGTGCCGACATTCTGCACGCCGTGGGAAATGGCGATGGCAAAGACCAGGAACGGCACCAGGATCGACAAGGGATCGATGCCATAGCCCAGCAGCACCAGCAGACCGAACTGCCAGATGACCGTACAGAGCGAGATGCCCAGCATCGCAAAGGTCATCATCCAGCTTTTGCCGTAGCCATAGACCAGCACGGCGGTGATGACGAAGGCGATGGCGAAGAACAGCACCACGCTCTTGGCCCCGTCGGCGATATCGCCCATGGCTTTGGCGAAGCCGATGACATGGACCTGGATCTTGTCATCCTCGAACTTGGCGCGGATGGCCTCCAACTGCTTGGCCACCGCCATATAGTCCAGCTTCTCGCCGGTGCGCGGGTCCTTCTCCACCAACTGCACCGACACCAGGGCCGCCGTGAAATCCTCGGCGACCAGACGACCCACCTGACCGGATTTCAGGACGTTTTCGCGGACGATGGGCAACCACTCGTCATTGGGCTGGAATTCGGCTGGGATAACATTACCGCCCGCGAACCCATCCTCCACGATCTCGATGAAGCGGACATTGGGCGTGAAGATACTGGTGACGCTGGCACGGTCCACGCCGGGGACGAAGAACACCTCGTCCGTCACCTGCTTCAACCGGGTCATGAATTCCGGCGTGTAGATGTCCCCTTCCTTCACCGACAGGGCCACCAGCACACGGTTGGCGCCCCCGAACTCCTTCATATGCTTGGTAAAGGTCTGCATATAGGGATGGTCGAGGGGCAGGGTCTTCTGGAACCCGGCATCGACGCGCAGCTTGGCACCTTGCCAGCCCATGAAGGCCGTCAGCAGACCGAACACAACCAGGATCAGCACCCGGTTGCGGAAGGTCCAATGTTCAAGACGGGACAGGAAGGAGGTGGACTGGGACATGTCGGTTCGCCTTGGCGTTCAAGGGATCGGGGCGGGGCGAAGGCGGCGCGTCAGCGCGGCACCAGGATCGGCCCGTGTTCGCCCAGCAGGATGACGCTGCCATCGCGTGCCTGGATGGCATCGGCCAGCGCCACGCGGTCGGCGCGCTTGGTGGTGGTGAAGGTCCGGCCGCCATCACCGCTGGTCAGCACGGCACCCTGCGCACCCACCAGCACAACGGACCCGTCGGCCAGAACGGCACCGCCCATCAGGCCGGCCGTCGTATTGCTTTCAATGGCAGTCCAGCTTTTCCCGCCATCATCGCTGCGCAGGATATTGCCTTGCAACCCATAGGCCAGGAAACTTTGCGGCCCCAGGACCAGCGCGTCGAAGAACGACCCGTCATAGGGGCTTTCCAGCTTGGCCCAGGTGGCCCCTGCGTCGGCGCTGAACAGCAGAGTGCCGGCCTCACCCGCAATCAGGCGGGTTTCCGGGGTCGGGGCCAGCACGGCGTTGAAATGGAAATCATCCTCGCTGATCTGCCGGCTGTTCCAGGTGGCGCCACCATCGGCGGTTTCAAGGTACAGGCCATAGGCACCAACCGCGATCCCATGCTGGCCATCGGCGCTGAACAGCACATCCATCAGCGGCTGTTCCAGTTCCGGATCGACATGCTGAACCTTCCAGCTTTCGCCCCCATCCACGGTATGCAGGATGATGGCGTCGTGCCCCACGGCCCAGCCCCGCTTGTCATCGGCAAAGGATACGCCGGTAAGGGCGGCATTGGCGGGCACCGGCATCTGCCGCCAGGCCTTGCCATTATCGTCGGACAGCAGGATATGTCCCCGCTCCCCCACGGCGACCAACCGGTCCCCGGCGCGTGCCGCACCCAGGATCAGGGACTGGCTGGCCAGGGGCGCGATGATGGCGGGGCGCAGCGTGGGTGCTGCCGGCTCCTGCGCAGTCACGGGAACGACGCCCAATGCCAGCAGGCACAAGCTCGCAGCGACGGGGCGGAGGGCGAAGGGAGAACGCAACATCGGCATCACCGGGCGTGGTTGGTTAACGCGGCCCAAGAGACGGAAAAGGGCCGGCCGGTAAGCCACCGGCCGGCCCGTTGCCGTATCAAGGATCAGCGAACGCCGGCGCGGCGCAGGCTGTCGGGCGAGAAGTCGGCGTCGGTGAACTTGGCGTCGAACTTGTACGGCGCCTCCTGATTGTCCAGGCCGATGGCGGTGTAGCGACCGGACTGCAGGTCATAGAGAGCATCCAGCGTCGACCAGAAGGTCGGCATGGAATAGTAGTTCACCGGATGGCTTTCGGCCACGCGCCACATCTCGCCACGGGCGTCCAGATGGTCGGCAACCAGGATCTGCCAGCTATCCTCATCGATGTAGAACCGGCGCTTGGCATAGATGTGGCTGGTGCCCTGCTTCAGGGTCGCTTCCACGACCCAGACGCGGTGCAGTTCATAGCGGGCCAGATCCTGGTTGATATGGCCCGGCTTGATAATGTCGTCGTACTTCGTGTCCTTGGAATGCAGCTTGTAGGAATTGTACGGCACGTACATTTCCTTCTTGCCGATCATCTTCCAATCGTAGCGGTCGGGCGCACCGGAATAGATGTCGAAATTGTCGGTGGTGCGCAGACCGTCGGACGCGGTACCGGGATTATCATAGGCAACGTTGGGGGCACGGCGCACGCGGCGCTGACCGGGATTGTAGGTCCAGGCCGAACGCGGCTCCTTCACCTGGTTGATCGTCTCATGCACCAGCAGGATTTCGCCGGCCAGACGGGCCGGGCTGGTGACTTCCTGCAGGAAGTAGAGCGAGGTGTTGGCCGGCGCGCCACCCGGTGCCTGATACAGATACTTCACCTGCTCATGCAGCATGATCAGGGTGTAGGAGCCATCGGTCTGCGGATTGACCTGACCGACATTGCGTTCCGTCGCCTCGCCGCGATAACGCAGCAGGTGGTTCCAGACGGCTTCCACGCCCTCCTTCGGGATGGGGAAGGGCACGCCCTCCTTGGCCCCTTCCACGCCATTGCCACCGTCGGCCAGCTTGGCGCGCGAGGCATTGGCCATGGTTTCCTTATAGATGCGGTCCGGGTACGACGCGCTGCGGCGGGTCGGGTAGACATTCATCTTATAGGAAGGATAACGCTTCAGAAGGGCCTTCAGGCCTTCCGGCAGCTTATCCTCATACTGCGCCATGTTGGCGGCGGTGATGGTGAACTTGACCTTGTCCTCGGGGAACGGATCAACCTCAATCGTGCCGGCCTGCCAGTTGGCGGGCGGCTTGGTGATGCCGCCCGTCCATTCGGGGATGGAGCCGTCGGCATTGCCGGCCTTGATGGCACCCATCGGGGTCAGGGTCTTGCCCAGGTCGGCAGCGGTCTGCGCCAGGGCGGGAAGGCTGAAGACCAGGGCGATGGCGCCGCCCAGCAGTGCGGATTTCATACGGAACATGCGTTTCCTCCTCGATCGCTATCTTCTTATCTGGTCGTTTCGCGGCGTCAGAACGAGTACTTGACGCTGGCCGACACGAAGTCGCGGTCGTTGATCAGGTTGAACTTTCCGGCCCCGAAGAAGTTGGAATAGGCAAGATCGACCGTGATGGTCTCACGCAC
Source organism: Niveispirillum sp. CC-CTL257 (assembly GCF_059489915.1). NCBI lineage: Bacteria > Pseudomonadati > Pseudomonadota > Alphaproteobacteria > Rhodospirillales > Azospirillaceae > Niveispirillum > Niveispirillum sp. CC-CTL257. The sequence continues at coordinate 97,400 of NZ_JCAJXE010000001.1, read as the reverse complement.
CAGGGCGCGCAGACCCAGGCTGACGGCCTTGCGGCCTTCGATGAAGTTGCCCAGCGGCGTCGGCGTGGTGCCGTTGACATCCTGCTGCCAGGAAATCGAGGGGTACAGGTTGACGCCCGGCAGCGCGTTCAGATAGTCGAAGCGGATCGCCGCGCGGTAGCCCCAGGAGAAGGCATCCGCGAAGCCGTCAGTGGCCAGATCGGCCATACCGCCACGGCCCACAAAGGCCGGGTTGCCGCCGACGACCGTGCCCGGACCTTCCAGGCGCAGCACGCTCTTGTCCGGCATGTCGGAAATCCAGGTGCCGCCCACTTCGGCCACGACCACCCACTGGTCGGCACCGAAGGCGCGTTCAAACGCCTTGGTCGCGGTCATCTGGGCCTGGGTGACGTCGAACTCTTCCCAGCCCTGGATGCGCTTGCCGAAGTAACGGCTGGCTAGATCGGCGGTGACGGCAGCCGCCGTCGTGCCCTGGATCACACCGATCTTCTTGACGATCTGGTTGGTGTTGAACAGACCCGCGGCGGCGACGGCTGCCTGATTAGCACCCGTGGTGGCACCGGCGGCGGCACCGGCATTCTCAAACGCAGCGCGCGTACCGCCCGGCGAGCCGGGGGCGGCGGCGATTCCGGCGCTGATGGCGCCCGCCACTGTCGGGTTGATCGCCTGGATCTGTTCAAACGTGCGACCGGCAAACGGGGCCAGGGCCGGATTGCCGGCAATGGCGGCGGCGACGGCGCTGTTGAAGGTGGCGCTGCCCTGCGCACGACCGGCGGCGGCACCGGCGGCCTGCCCCTGGGCGATCGAACCCAGGATGGACGGTGCGGCCAGCGTTGCCTGCAACAGCTCCACGTCATCCAGTTGCAAGGGCTGATCCTTGCGGAAGCTGACTTCGCCCTGGAGCGAGATGCCGAAGGGAATGGTGGTATTGAAGCTGGCACCGAACAGCTGAATATCCTCAGGATATTCGGCGCGGTAGGACGAGTTGCGGGTGAAGTTTGCGCTGTCCGCCTGGAACTGCGACAGGCTGCCGACAATGGAGCTCAACACCGGCACGCGCGAATGCAGGTTCGTGTAGTAGAAGCCGAACTCGGTGTTGTTCAACTCTTCCGCGAAGATACGCAGCGCCAGACCATACTGACCGCTGTCGCTGGGCGTGTCATCCTTGCTGCGCGGCACGACCGTGCCGAACGGGGTCAGCGACTGCACACCGCGGAAATTGTTCAGCAGCGGGTTCGGATAACGGTCCACCGGGAAGACATTGCCACCGGCCACCGCGCCCTGGTTGGGATTATCGGTGAACAGATAATTGCCGAAACCGATGAACAGGCGTTCGCCACCCGGCGATGCGGCATCATTGGTGGAGAAGAAGGACCCGGCCGCTTCCGGCTCCGTATTGTCCCACTTGAACTGGTAGAAGGCTTCCAGCGAGATATTCTCGTTGAAGGAGAAGTTGATGTCGGCGATCGGAACCGGCAGGAAGCCTTCCTTCAGTTCCGAACCCGGCACGCGTAGAGCGGAGACATCCAGCGGATTGATGGAGTTGATGCCGTTCTGGATGAACGTGCTTTCACCCCAGCTCAACACCTGCTTGCCCAGACGGACAGACAGGTTGGAGGCTTCACCCACTGCGAAGTCGCCGTAAACGAAGGCGTCCAGCAGGTCGAAGTCACGACCGATACGCTCGGTCGTGTCGGAATTGAAGGCGAAGCGGTTGGTGCGCGCACCGTTGGTGGACGACTTCTTGGCGTTCACAACGTCATAGAAGTAAGTGCCACGGACAAAGGCGCCCAGGTTGCCATAGCTCAGCTTCAGTTCGTGCGTGGCACGACCGGCGAGCGACACCAGACCCTTGTCGTAGTTCAGATTGCCGTTATCGCCATTGATCGAATGGGCGCGACCGCCATTGGCGACGCCGATCAGGTCCGGATCGCGGCCCTGGACGCGGAACAGCGCGCCCATGGTCAGGGTCGTATCGAAGCTGCCGCTCAACTCACCCCGGTTGAACGTGACGGCCTGGGCGCTGCCCACCGCCAGCATCGGGGCCAGGATGGCCGCCGCACTTACCCCGGCCAGTACCCGGCGATCCGTGCGCAACCGCGGCGTCGATTTGCGTGCCATGCGTTTCCTCCTCGCATCCCATTCTTATCATTCCCCGGCTGTGGGCCGGCGGCCGACCCCATTCAGGAGCCGGGGGAATTTCGCGTAACCTTGTCGTAAAGGCCGCCATGTGGGGACGTCAAGGCTTCTATGCGCGTTATGTCTCCGTCGGGATCGTTTGATGCGCGGACTGGCAAAAAAGACACATTTTTTGTCCAGTTTCCAATGGCTTGATCGGATTTACGGCATTTCGGTCAAACGCCCGTTTATTGGGCAACGCTCCCGCCATACGGGTAATTTTGCACTTGCGAATGACGAAAATGCCTCTCAACCCCTTGTGACGTTTACGTCAACCTGCAACTTCAAGCACACTATCCGGTTGCAGGAATCGGGTTTCAAGATCGCCCGGCGGCAGCGGCCGGGAGAAGAAATAGCCCTGCAACTCATCGCAATGATGCAGTCGCAGGAATTCCAGTTGCTCCTCCGTCTCGATGCCCTCGGCCACCACCTTCAGGCCCAGTTGCCGGCCCATGGCGATGATGGTGGCGGCGATGGCGCCTGTATCGGCATTGGTCGGCGCCTCGTTCACGAAGGACCGGTCCACCTTCAAGGTGGTGATGGGCAGACGGCGCAGATAAGAGAGCGAGGAATAGCCAGTGCCGAAATCATCGATAGCGATTCGGATGCCCCGGCCCCGGATTTCGTTCAGCGTATCGGCGATATAGGCCAGGTTCGACATCATCGCCGTTTCGGTGATTTCGATCTCCAGCAGCTCCGGCGGCACGCCATATTCCTGGCACAGCGCGAAGACGCGTTCGCCGAACATTGGTGTTGCGATCTGGCGGACCGACACGTTCACGGCCACCGGGATGGGGGCGAAACCACGCCGGCGCCAATCCTGAATCTGGGCCAGAGCGGCGCGCATGACCCATTCGCCCAACGGCACGATCAGGCCGGTTTCTTCCGCCACAGGAATGAACTTGCCCGGCGGGATCATGCCCATTTCCGGGTGCTGCCAGCGGATCAGCGCCTCGACACCCACCGCCTTCAGGTCGGCCATGGCGATCTTGGGCTGGTAATGTAGGAAGAACTGCCCCTGTTCCAGCGCCTCGCGCAGAGAATGTTCCAGCGACAGGCGGGCCACAGCCGCCTCGTTCATCTCCGGCGTGAAGAAGCGGTAGCCGTTGCCGCCCGACGCCTTGGCATTGTGCATGGCCGTGTCGGCATCGCGCATCAGGGCATGGAAATCCGCTCCATCGCCGGGGAACAGGGCGATGCCGATGGAGGTGGTGACGAACAATTGCTGTCCGTCGATGCCAAAGGGACGTGACAGGCTGACCAGGATGGTCTCCGCCACGCGCGCCGCCATCTGCGGATCGGGCAGATCCTCCGCCACGATCAGGAATTCGTCGGCACCCAGGCGGCCCACCGTGTCGGCGGCGCGCACGCAGGAACCCAGGCGCTGCGCCAATGCGCGCAACAGCTTGTCACCCGCCTGATGGCCCAAGCTGTCATTGACCAGCTTGAACCGGTCCACATCCAACAGCAGCACGGCGACGGTGGTGCCCTTGCGCCCGGCATGAGCCAGCGCGTGCTGCAGCCGATCCTGCACCAGGGTGCGGTTGGGCAGGCCGGTCAGGGGGTCGTGCGTGCTGACATACATCAGCTGTTCTTCGAACCGCTTGCGGTCCGACACGTCGGTCATGGTGCCGGTGAAACGCAGGGGGCGACCGCTGTCATCGCGGATGGCCTGACCGCGCGCCTCGATCCAGACCCAGGAGCCGTCGCGGTGGCGCAGGCGGTACAGCGACAGATAATCGCCCACCTCCCCGTTCAGATAACGCTCAATCTGGTTCTGGGCCATGTCCTTGTCATCGGGATGCAGCAGGCCGTCGAACAGCTTGTTGGCATACATCGCATCGACAGCGTCGTACCCCAGCATCTCGATGAATTCCGGCGACCACCAATAGGTGCTCTTTGTATAGGAATTGTCGAACACGCCCGACCGCGTGGCGCGCACGGCCAGTTTCAGCCGCTCCTCACTCTCGCGCAGGGCCTGTTCGGCGCGCTTGCGCTGGGTGATGTCCTGCACCACGCAGATAGCGGTACGGCGGTCGCCCAGACGCATCTGGCTGACGCCGAAGGCCATGGCGAATACCTCGCCCTGGCGGCGGCGGCCCTGGATTTCGGCGCGGTTGTCGGGGCGCTGCTCCTCCTCGGACCGGCGCAGGCAGGCCATCAGGGCCACGGCCACGCGGGTCCAGTCGCGCTCCTCGATCAAGGTGACGAAGGGCTGCCCGACCGCCTCCCCGTCGGCATAGCCGAACAGCGCCTCGGCGGCGCTGTTCATGGTCTCGATGCGCAGATCCTCGTCAAGGGTGATGATGCCGTCGGCGACATTATCCATGATGCCGGACAGGCGCGTTTCACGCTCCCGCAGCGCATGTTCGGCGCGCACACGCTCGACCAGTGAATGGTCGAACTGCACCAGCACCTCATTGATGGTCCGGGCCAGCAGACCCAGCTCGTCATCCTCATGCCGCTTGGGCACGGACAGCAGCTTGTCGGCCGGGCGCTGCGGATTGATCTCCGCAATGGCCGACGACATGCGCAGGAAGGGCTTGGTCAGGGTGGAATAGAACATCACCACCAGAATCAGGGCCAGGGCCACCGTCCAGATGATGCCCGTGCCCAGCACAACGCCGGAGCGACGGAAGAATTCCTGGGCGATCAGGAACCGGTCGATGGAGACCCGCAGCTCGCCCACATTCTGATTATGGCGCTCGATGACCAGGGGGATGGAGAAGGTCTTCTCCACCGGCAACAGCATCTCCGCCAGCCATTTCAGCTGCCCCTCCGCCTGCGGACGTTCACGGGCGGCCAGCTGATTGCCGAAATCCTCCAGAATCACGGCGCGGTAGATGGGCTTATACTCAAACAGGCCGGTAACGACGCGGTCGGCCAGGGCCTGATCGAAGGAATAGGCGCTTTCGGCGGCGGCCTCCCGCATGATCGACAGGACCTGCTTCACAAGCTGGTCAGACTGCCGCTCCATGTCCAGAAGGTCGATGGTGATCTGGGCCGTGGACAGCACTAGACCCAGCATCAAGGTGACCAAGGCCGTGTTGCGCGCCTGCTTGAAGGACAAGCGTTTACGCAGCGGCACGCGCGCCACCGCACCCGTCTCCGCCGCCCCGCTCTCCGGCAGGATGTCCGTCTCGGCCTGTTCAGGCGGTAACGTCGCTTTCATCCACACCTTAGCACCAAAATCCGCCGCCGGGCCCCCATCGCCCATGCCTTGGATGCCCCAACGGCGCGCAAAGCCGGCGCAGGGCCGGGAACTTCACGCATCTACAGAGGATAGTCTGCCTTCATGCGCTTGGATATGACAATCCCTTTAACTTGAAAGTCTTCACGCGCCGTCGCGGGACCGGTGGGCGGCCTTGCCCGCTGCTTTATTCAGTTGAGCGGAAATTCAGAATATCTGCGCGGTCCGTGCCGTGGGATCGCTCGATTTTCGGTCGAATCGACGGCAGTGCGGATGCTATGAAGGCGCCGCTTACGTTCGGGGGAGATGGCGATGCGTATCCTGTTCTTAGGCGCCGGCGGGGTCGGCGGCTATTTCGGCGGACGGCTGATGGAGGCCGGCGCCAACGTCACCTTCCTGGTCCGCCCGCGGCGTCAGGCGCAGTTGATGGAGAACTGGCTGCGGGTGGAAAGCCCCCATGGCAATATCCGCGTCCCGGCCCAGACCGTCACCAAGGCGCGAAAGCCCTATGATCTGGTGATCCTGGCCTGCAAGGCCTGGGACCTGGACGCCGCCATCGACAGCGTCATGCCCGCCATGGGCCCCGACAGTATTCTGATGCCGCTGCTGAACGGCGTGCGGCATATGGAGGTGCTAGACGCGGCCTTCGGGCTTGAACGTGTGATGGGCGGGCTGTGCCATATTCCCATCACGCTGGACGAACAGGGGACCGTCCGGCATCTGTCCACCATCCACAAGCTGGTGTTCGGTGTCCGGCATGCGGCGCAGCAGGCGACCGTCTCGGCCCTGGCCGACGCCTTCCGCCCGACCTGCGTCGACTGGCATATGTCCGACAACATCATGCTGGACCTATGGGAGAAATATTTCTTCCTGGCCACGCTGGCCGGCTCCACCTGTCTGATGCGCGGCCCCGTCGGCGCCATCAACCGGCAGCCGGGGGGAACGGATTTCATGAAGGCACTGCTGGCCGAATGCGCCGCCGTCGCGACGGCGGAGGGTTTCGCTCCTCGCGCCGCCCTGCTGGACGAATATGGCGCGCAGATCATGGACGCGGGCAGCAAGGTGAATGCCTCCATGGCCCGCGACGTGGCAAAGGGCGGGCGGACGGAGGCGGAACATATCCTGGGCCACATGGCCGCCTGCGCGCGCGCCCGTGGCGTGGCGACCCCGCTGCTGGACTTGGCATTGCTGCATTTGCGCGTGCATGAGGAGCAGTTGGCCGCCATCGCCTGAAATCAGGCCCACAAGCGGCCTTTGCGGGCTTGCTGCCCCCCGCCCCCTTCCGTTACGGTGGCGCACCTTCGCCGGTGCAAGCCCCGCCAGACAGAAAGGGGCAGCCGGCCAATTCGGACTGGGGGCACATGGACGCGTCAGCGCTGGGGACGTTTCTCCAATACCTCATCAATGGCCTTGCGTTGGGGGCCATTTATGGGTTGATCGCCATCGGATACACGATGGTGTACGGCATCATCCGCATGATCAATTTCGCCCATGGCGAGATTTACATGATCGGCGCCTTCGTGGCGGTCACCACCTTTTCCATCCTGGCCGCCGCCGGGGTGACGTCGGTGCCGCTGGCTCTGCTGCTGGTGCTGGTCATGGCCATCGCCTTCACCGCCGCCTATGGCTGGACGGTGGAACGCGTGGCCTACCGGCCCCTGCGCGGCGCGCCAAAACTGGCACCGCTGATCAGCGCCATCGGCATGTCGATCCTGTTGCAGAACTACGTCATGCAGACGCAGGGCGCGCGGCCCAAGCCGCTGGCCCCTGTGATGAATGGCGGCGTGACGCTGTGGCAGGGCGACGGGTTCGCCGTCAATGTCTCCTATATTCAGCTGTTCATCATCCTGCTGACACTGGCCCTGATGCTGGGCTTCACGCAGTTGATCAACCGCACCGCCCTGGGCCGCGCTCAGCGCGCCTGCGAACAGGACCGCACCATGGCGGGCTTGCTGGGCATCAATGTCGACCGCACCATCAGCCTTACCTTCGTCATGGGCGCCGCCCTGGCCGCGGTGGCCGGCGTGCTGGTCACCATGTATTACGGGGTGATCGATTTCTATATCGGCTTCCTGGCAGGCATGAAGGCCTTCACCGCCGCTGTTCTGGGCGGCATCGGCTCCTTGCCGGGTGCCATGCTGGGCGGGCTGCTGATCGGCCTGATTGAGGCGTTCTTCACCGGCTATGTCTCGGGTGCCTACAAGGATGTCGCCTCCTTCTCCGTGCTGATCCTGGTGCTGGTCTTCCGGCCCACGGGCCTCCTGGGCCGCCCCGATATCGAGAAGGTGTGACCATGGCCACCCCGATTCAAAACCATCTGAAGGCCAGCATCATCGCCGGCCTGGTCGCCATGGTCCTGGCCGTGCCCTTCATCGGCCTGCACACCGTCTCCACCGATCAGGGGCTGATCGTGGAACAGCGCTGGCCCTGGGTCTTCTGGTCCGGCCTGATCGTGCTGGGCGGAAGCTTCATCTCGGCGCTGCTGCGGGACGCGCTGGCCGCCCACCGGGCAGCCAAGCCGAAACAGGCTGCCGGCACCAAGCCGAAGCGTGACGACGCCCTGACGGCCAAACTGTCAAAGGGCTTCGCCATTGGCATCACGCTGTTCGCCATCACCCTACCCTTCATGCCCTTTTCCGACCGCTACATCATGGATGTCGGCACGACCGTGCTGATCTATGTGTTGCTGGGCATGGGCTTGAATGTGACCGTGGGTCTGGCGGGTCTGCTGGATCTGGGCTTCGTCGCCTTCTACGCCATCGGCGCCTACAGCTTTGCCATCCTGTCCACGACGCTGGGCTGGGGCTTCTGGATCTGCCTGCCGCTGTCGGGTTTGATCGCGGCGCTGTTCGGCGTGCTGCTATCCCTGCCCATCCTGCGTCTGCGCGGGGATTATCTGGCCATCGTGACCCTGGGCTTTGGCGAGATTACGCGCATCGTGATCTTGAACTGGCAGAGCTTTACGGGCGGGCCCGCCGGTATCTCCGGCATTCCGCGCCCCAGCCTGTTCGGCATGTCCTTCGACAAGCGCCCACCTGAAGGCCTGACCTCTTTTCATCAGTTGACGGGCATCGATTTTTCCGGCGAACACCGGCTGATCTTCCTCTATTTCATTGCGCTGACGCTGGTGCTGGGTGCCGCCTGGGTGATCAAGCGGCTGCGCGCCCTGCCCGTGGGCCGCGCCTGGGAAGCCCTGCGTGAGGACGAAATCGCCTGCCGTTCGCTGGGTATCAACCCGACTGCGTCCAAGGTCTCGGCCTATGCGGTGGGCGGCATGCTGGGCGGGTTCGCCGGCTGCTTCTTCGCGGCGCGTCAGGGGTTCGTGTCGCCGGAAAGCTTCACCTTCATGGAAAGCGCCCTGATCCTGGCCATCGTGGTCCTGGGCGGGCTGGGCAGCCAGATCGGCGTGGTCATTGCGGCCCTGTTCATCGTGCTGCTGCCCGAAGTGGGCCGTGAGTTTGCCGATTTCCGCATGATCGTGTTCGGCATTGCCATGATCGCCATCATGGTCTGGCGTCCAGGCGGGTTGCTGTCACAGCGCGTGCCCACCATCCGCCTGTCCAGCCAGAAGGGAGACGCGGCATGAACGCGCCTTTGCTGTCCGTCACGGGCCTGACCATGCGGTTCGGCGGTCTGGTGGCCGTCGACGGCGTCAACCTGACGGCTGAAACCAACCAGATCACGGCCCTGATCGGCCCCAACGGGGCCGGCAAGACCACCATCTTCAACTGCCTGACCGGCTTTTATAAGCCGACATCGGGTGAACTGACCCTGAACCGGCCGGACCATGCGCCCGTGTCGCTTCAGTCCCTGCCCGGTTATCAGGTATCGCGCCATGGCGTGGTCCGCACCTTCCAGAATATCCGCCTGTTCCCGCGCATGACCGTGCTGGAAAACCTGCTGGTGGCCCAGCATGTAGGGCTGATGAAGAAGGCGGCCTTCGGCGTGGCGGGCCTTCTCGGCCTGAAGGGCTGGCGTGCCGCAGAGAAGGAAGCCATCGACCGCGCCCGCTTCTGGATCGAACGGCTGGACCTGACATCGGTGGCGGATGAAGAGGCGGGCAACCTCTCCTACGGCGTACAGCGCCGGGTGGAAATTGCCCGCGCCATGAACACCAATCCGCTGCTGCTCTGCCTGGACGAACCCGCCGCCGGCCTGAACCCGAAGGAAACCGGCGTGCTGGGCGAGTTGCTGCAAGGCATCCGGGAGGAATTCAAGATCGGCATCCTGCTGATCGAGCATGACATGGGGCTGGTCATGGGCATTTCCGACCGCATCCATGTCGTCGAATATGGCCGCAAGATCGCCGAGGGCACGCCAGAGCAGATCCGCAGCGATGAGCGCGTGATCAAGGCCTATCTGGGCGAGCCGGATGAAGAAGAACTGCCCGCCATCGTCGCCGACGACATGGCCGGACAGGAAGGAGGCCGGGCATGAGCCTGCTGCAACTGACGGGGGTCCGCACCAATTACGGCCCCATCGAGGCGCTGCGCGGCGTCGATGTTCATGTCAATCAGGGGGAGATCGTCACCCTGATCGGGGCCAATGGGGCCGGCAAATCCACCCTGCTGATGACCATCTGTGGTCAGCCGAAACCCGCATCTGGCAGCATCATGTTCGATGGGCAGATCATCAACGACCTGCCCCCGCATGAAACGGCCAAGCTGGGCATCGCCCAGGTGCCGGAGGGACGGCGCATTTTCCCGCGCATGACAGTGTTCGAGAACCTGCAACTGGGGGCCACCCTGGGCAACCCGGCGCATTTTGACGAAGACGCCGCCTATTGCCTGGACCTGTTCCCCATCCTGGCCAAGCGCCGGGATCAACGGGCGGGCACGCTGTCGGGTGGTGAGCAGCAGATGCTGGCCATCTCCCGCGCCTTGATGAGCCGGCCGCGCCTGCTGCTGCTGGATGAGCCGTCGCTGGGTCTGGCCCCTTTGATCATCCGCCGCATCTTCGACGTCATCGCCGACCTGAACAAGACGCGCGGCATGACCATCCTGCTGGTTGAGCAGAATGCCTATCACGCCCTGAAACTGGCCCACCGCGCCTATGTGCTGGCCCAGGGTCAGGTGGTGATGGAAGGGGCGGGCCAGGAACTTCTGGCCAATCCAGAAGTGCGCGCTGCCTATCTGGAGGGCGGGTCGCACTGAGTTCCCCAATTGGTGTGTTGGAGAAAAGCGCATGGACCCGTTCCATGCGCTTTTCTTATGCCCAAAAGAAAAACCCGACCCTCTTTGCGGAGGGCCGGGAAAGGTCGGGAGATGCCTCAATAAGGGAGAGAGGAACCAAGGGGGCCTCGCAATCTTGAGGCCCCCGGTACGCGTACTGACTTAGTAGGAGAAGCGGACGCCACCGAAGAAGCGGCGGCCGTTCTTGTAGGCGGCGAACGGGACATCCCGGTTACCGACATACTGGTACTGCGTCTCGTCCAGCAGGTTCTGGGCCTGCGCCGTCAGGGCCACCTGTTCGGTGACATTGACGGTCAGCGACGCGTCAAGCTGATTATAGCTGTCGTTGATCACCGAGGTGGCGCGGTTGACTTCGCGGAAATACTTGGAGCGGTAGGAGTAGGTGACCCGCGCGCTGAACATCTCGTCTTCATAGTAAGGAGTCAGCGAGAAGGAATGCTTGGAGCTGAACGGCAGGGCCACGGAGGCATCCGCCGTCTCGCTGTCGGCATAGGTGTAAGAGGCTTCGATGCCGAAATTCTCGTACACGTCACCGCGATACGCCAGTTCAATGCCCTTGATCTCGGCCGAGCCGCCATTGCGCGGACGGCTGACTTCAAAGGCCTGCGGAACGGTGGTGCCGCCGGGGTTGGTCAGCGGGTTGGTATCGGTGTTGATCAGCATCTCCGTGCTGGTCGCACGATAGATGTAGGAGCCGATATCCTTGTAGAACAGCGTGGCCGACAGCAGCGACACCTTGTCGAGATAATATTCGATCGAGGCGTCGAAATTGTTGGCGCGGTACGGGTCCAGGTTCGGGTTACCGCCGCTGGCCGTGTGCAGCGTGTTGTTGGTTTCCAGGAAGGTGGACAGGTCAGCATAGTTGGCGCGCGCCATGACGCGCGAACCGGACAGACGCAGCACCGTCTTGGGGTCCAGGTCGAAGGTCAGATTGATGTTCGGGAGGAAGTCATCATAGGACTTCTTCAGCGAGATGGCTTCAATCTGCGAGGCCGGAACGATGGGCGGGCCGAACTGGCCACCCAGACGGTCACGGCGGCCTTCCGACGTCTGGTCGGTATGGACATAGCGAACGCCAACATTGCCGCGGAAGCCTTCGGTCTCAAAGCCCAGCTGCGTGTAACCGGCCCAGATGTCTTCGGACACGGAGAACTGCGCCGGCAGATAATCGAAATAAGCGGCATCGACATAGCCCGAGGCCGGGCGGCCCAGGAACCAGGTCTTCAGCTTATCGGCGCTGATCGTGTTCCAGTTCTTCATCGTGTCATTGACATTGATGCCGCCCAGATAGCCGGACGGGGTGGAACCACCGACAAAACCGTCAACCGGGGTAGCAGCACCATTCACGCGGCGCAGCTTGGCATCCTGGGTGGTCTCATGGGTGCGGTACTTCACGCCGAACTTCACGGAGTTCAGCAGGCCCCATTCGACATCGCGGGTGAAGTCGGCCTGGGCATAGGTCTCCTCGTCCGAGGTCGGCTGCTGGCGCAGCTGGGCAAAGCCCAGCGTGGTGCCGGCATTGCTGGTGGACGGGATCTGCGGGGTGACGGAAGCCAGACCGTTCGTACCGGAAATGTCGAAGCTGTAGCCGACCAGCTGCTCGAACTCGCCGAAATATTGCTGTTTGGTGCCGCCGGTCGACTTGGTATAGCCGCCCTGGAAGCTGGCCTTCAGTGCGTCGCCCGTATAATCGAGCTTCAGGTCGGTGGCGTAGGTCTCGATGGTGCTTTCGCGCGCAATGGCGTCCAGCAGCATCAAACCGGCGGTCGGCGTACCGGCATTGGTGTAGGAACCGCCGACAACCACGCCATTCTTCACGACGGCGTTGTTGGGCGCGCCACGGAAGTTATTGAAGTAGTAGCGGCTCTGGTTGAGGTTGTCGTAGGTGCCCTTGACATACAGGCCGGTGGCGTTGATCTCCAGATTGTCGCTGGGCTTGGCCTGGATGGCCAGCGTGCCGCCGGTGCGCTCCCGCTTCTGTGTGAACAGGGCAGAGTTGATCACGTTGGGCATGATCGCCTTGGTGCCGTTGGGCAGGGTCACCGTCGGGTAACCCAGGCTTTCAAAGCCGTCGCGGCGGACATCCTGCACCTGATGCGTGACCGAGGCCAGGATACCGAAGGTGGAGGCGTCGTTGGCCCAGGAGATCAGGCCCGACGCGTTGGGCGAACCCTTGTCCGAGCGGTCATTGTACGCGTATTCCACCGACGCGTTCAGCGTCAGCGGCTTCAGGTCCAGCGGACGGCGGGTGTGCAGGATCACGGTGCCGCCGATGGAGCCTTCGTCGATGCGGGCCTCCGGCGACTTGTACACTTCCAACTGACCGACCACTTCGGGTGCCAGCATGGAATAGTTGAAGGTACGGCCCGGCGCATCCAGGATGAACCAGTCGGTGGAGGCAACGGTCTGCCCGTTCAGCAGGGTGCGGTTCAGGGCCGGGTCAGTGCCGCGAATGGCGACACGCTCGCCTTCACCGAAATCACGGTCAACCTGCACGCCCGGCAGGTGGGACAGCGATTCAGCGACATTCTTGTCGGGGAACTTGCCGATATCTTCGGCGGAGATGGCGTCGACGATGGCGTCGGCATTGCGCTTCGTATTGATCGACTGCACCAGGCTGGCGCGGATGCCGGTAACGACGATCTCGTCCAGCGTGCCTTCGGCCGCCGGAGCGCTCTGCGCCGGCGCCGTCGCGGCGATGACCATCATGGCGATCGCGCTGGCGGTACCCCGCATGAGCATTTTCTTGAACTGCATGACCTTTGCCTCCTCGTAAGCCCTGTTCCCCGTGCCTTGGCGCTGTCGCTGGCACGATTTCCGTTGCGGGGTCCCCGAACGCGTCGGGTTGCTCCCGGCTGGTGGGCTTCAGGAAAGCGGAATGCGGGATTTCCGAAAGGTCGGTTCCGGCAGAACGCCGAAAATGACGGAAAAAGACGGAATTTTGTTTCTGATTTCAGGTTGGAACTGTAACATTACATTATCTCTACTGGAGTCGCCCCGAATTGGGGGGTCCGGGGTGACAGCGGGATCGCTCTCTATTAGCGGGGAAGGCACGATGTGGACAGGGGGATGCGCCTGCGGCCATGTCCGGTATGAAGCGGCCACGGCGCCCACAGGGGCTGGCTATTGCCACTGCCGGATATGCCAACACTCAACCGGCGCGCCAATGGTGGCCTTCGCCGACGTGCCATTGGCACAATGGCGCTACACCGCCGCATCGCCAAAGGTCTGGCGCTCCAGCCCACAGGGGGAGCGCCGCTTCTGCCCGGATTGCGGGACCCAGATCGAATATCGCGACGCCGACGGGGCTACCGCCCTCTCCGTCAACCTCGCCACCCTGGACGATCCCGGTTGCGTGACGCCGGGATTTCATATCTGGACGCAAAGTGCGGTGCCCTGGATTCGGCTGGATGACGGTCTGCCCTGCTTCCCCAAAGGGCGGGCAGGTTCCTGACACTCAAACCCGCTCAGCCTGCTTCAGATGCTGTTTCAACCGGCCCAGCGCTACCGACAGCGTCTCGCGCTCGCCCTGCGGCTCCCCGCAATGACGCAACACATATTCAGCGGTGCGGACGACATCGCGCCAGCGTGGGTTGCGGGGCAGGGTCTCGACCAGCAGATATTTGTCCAGCGTGCGGGTTTGCAGCGAAGACCGGTCCATATAGACACGCCAAAGCCCGCTTTCCTCCGCCAGTTCGATCTTCCCCTTGCGCTTGGCCTTCTGCCAGTAATCCAGCGCCAGGGTCATGACATCGACAAGGCAGCGGCGATAGCCTTCATCGGCATCCAGGGCGGCCGCATGATCGCCTTCATCCACATGATCATGATGTTCCGGTTCCTCGGCCACGGGGGCTGGAACCGGTGCCGGCGGAGCAGGCGGAGAATCAGCCCGTTCCACCGGTGCAGTCGGCACGGAAACGGGCGGTGCCACATCCAGCGGGGCCGAGGGACCGACCGGCACAAAGCCCCCGGCATCCGTGGCCGGCGGCGGTTCCCGAAAAGCCTTCATGAACAGGGTGATGGCGCCGAAACCGGCCAGCAGCAGCAGCCACCTTATATAAATGAGTCCACCCGCCAGTTTGGCACCGTCAGACAGCACGACATAACGCCAGCCGCCATCCTCCAGAACCCGCGCCTCCTGCCGTGACCAGCCTTTCAGCTTTTCCCCGGCGGGTGCGCTGGTCACCATGTTGCCGGCCCCGTCCAGCAGGGCGAATCCGACCCCGTCCTGGGTCAACCGGGCCAGCCGTTCCTGAACCTTGCCGATCGGCACCCGGAAAACCACGACACCTTCGACCGTGCCATGGCGCACCACGGGTCGGCCCAACAGCATGCCATGTCCCTGATCCAGCGGCAGGGGCTGGGTCAGCACCATCACCTGTTCAGGCGTCTGCGCCTGCGGCAACCGGCCCATCACCTCCCGGAAAAGCGTGCCCAGTGCCGATTCCCGCTGCCGCGCGGCGGCCAGATCGGCGCCGAAGGCGGCATCCTTGCGCAAGGAATAAACAACGCGCCCGAACCGGTCGATCAGGTAGAGATCGTCAAAGACGGTGGAGGCCAGAAGGTCACGGAAACTGGCATGGAATCGGTCATGCACAGCAGCATAGGCCGTCAGCGCCGCCGGAATTTCCGCCGGCGGGGCATCTCCCGGCGGGTAGGTGGAGCGCAGCAGCGCCGCCGCCCGTTCCGGATCGGGCGATATCTGCTGAAAGGCCGAGGCGAAGCCGTAATAACGGCCCACCGAATAGCCGATGAAACTGGTGGAAGCGAAGGCCGAGCTTTGGCTGCGCGCGTTCTGGACCAGTGTGGTCAATTCGCGTTCAACGCTGCGGTTGGCATTGTCGATCTGAATATCGACCTTGTCATCGACGGCCATGGACAGGAAAAACAGCGCAGCCACCAGCACAGCGACAAGGGGTCCGCCAAGTTTCAGGGCCGCCTTTACATCCGGTCTGGAAAATCCCACCTTGCATGCCCCCTGGCGTCTTTACCGCGCATTGTGCTGTTCTATGGTTTCGGTGTGTTCACCAGGGACTTATAGCGCCATCCCCCGCACATGCCCGTCACCATACCGTCAATTTCGTTGATCCGGCAAGGAGGGCTTGATCGGATCGGCGGGGCGGATCAAGGCTTTGCGCTGAGCCTGGGCATTCGCGCAACAGTCGCGGCCAGGGCCCCTTCCCCGGACATCACCGCAAGGCATGGCATCATGGCTTCCTTCGCCCCGTCGCGGCCCCTGGCCGTCATTTTTGGCGCCCCCGATCCGGTTCTGAACGCCGATCAGAAGGCATTTTACCGCGACGCGAACCCGCTGGGCCTGATCCTGTTCAAGCGGAACTGCGAAAGCCCGGATCAGGTGCGCCGCCTGTGCGATGATTTCCGCAATGCCGTGGGCCGTGCCGACGCCCCCATCCTGATCGATTTCGAGGGTGGCGAGCATCAGCGGATGGAACCGCCGGTCTGGCCCGCCTTCCCCGCCCCTGCCGCCTTTGGCCGTCTTTATGCAAGGGATGCGCTGGCGGGCCTGCGCGCCACCCGCCTGAACGGGGCCGCCATCGGTACGCTGCTGCGTCAGCACGGGGTGACTGTCGATTGCGCCCCGCTGGCCGATGTGCCCGTGACCGGAGCCGACCCGGTCATCGGCGAACGCGCCTTTGGCAGCGACCCGGAGGTGGTGACCGTCCTGGCCCGCGCCTTCATGGATGGCATGGCATCGGTGGGCGTCACACCGATCATCAAGCATATTCCCGGCCATGGCCGCGCCCTGGTGGACAGCCACAAGGACCGACCCTTTGTCGATACTGATCTGTCGGAGCTGGACCGCACAGATTTCCTGCCCTTCGCCCGCCTGAACCGCACCGCCCCCTGGGCCATGGTCGCCCATGTCGTCTATACGGGCGTGGATGCCCGGAACCCCGCCACCATCTCAAAGGATGCCGTGCAGATGCTCATCCGTGACCGTATCGGCTTTGATGGCGTCCTGATCTCCGACTGCATCTATATGGAAAGCCTTGGCGGAACCCTGGCCGAACGGGCCGCCGCCGTACAGGATGCGGGCGTGGATATTGTCCTGTCCAGCCATGGCGATGTGGATGAATGGACCCCCATCGCGGCTGCCGTGAAGCCCCTGACCGAAGCGGCAGCCGCCCGTCTGGCCCGCCCCCTGCCACCCGCCGGTGCCATGGTCGATGTCGCCGGGACCTTGGAAGAAATCGCCGGCTTGCTGGCACTGGCCTGACGGGAACGTACAAATGGGCGGATTGCCGGGTAACAATCCGTCCATTTGCAGCAAAAACCCCGCCGATAATGGCGGTGAACGACGAAATCAACGAAGTTGAGTGTAGCCCTGCCGGGTATGTCTGCCCGACAGTCGTGCAAACGGAACAGGCCCGAAACAAGGGGGCCGGCCGGGACAACAGGGGTCAACGGGATGAAGTTTTTCCGCAACCTTGCCGCGCTGGCGGCACTGCTGCCGGCAGCGGCGGGCACAACAGAGGCGATGGCCCAGGCCGCCCCACTGGATAACCCGTCCACGCTGACGGTCGTGGCCAATTTCTCCACCGGCTGGGTGCGCAACTTCAACCCGTATAATGAAACTACGCGGCTCTACAGCGCGCGGGAATTCGCCTACGAACCCCTGATCATCTTCAACACCCTGCATAATGGCCGGCCCCACTACCGGCTGGCGACGGGGTACGATTTCTCCAAGGACCTGTTGAAGCTGACCTTCAGCTTGCGTGACGGCGTGCTCTGGTCCGACGGACAGCCCTTCACGGCGCAGGACGTCGTTTTCACCTATGAGATGTTCAAGCGCTTCAAGGCGCTGGACACGCTGGATATCTGGGAACGGCTGGCCGCCGTGGAGGCGCCGGACGCCCATACCGTGGTCTTCACGCTGAAGCGCGTGAACGCCAACAGCCTGTATGAGCTGGCCCGCATCCCGGTGGTGCCCAAGCATATCTGGTCGAAGGTGGCGGACCCCGTCACCTTCACCAACCCCGATCCCGTGGGCACTGGCCCGATGACGGAGGTGCGGCGCTTCACCAACCAGCTTTATGTGCAATGCCGGAACCCCCATTACTGGGATGCCGCCAGCCTGAAGGTCGATTGCCTGTCCTTCCCGCAGATCGGCAATAATGAACAGCTTCTGGCCGCCGCCCGTAATGGCAAGCTGGACTGGTTCGGGGCCTTCATGCCGGATATTGAGCGCACTTACGTTGCCGCTGATCCGGTACATCACCGCTACTGGTTCCCGCCCGGCGGCACCGTCGCGGTGAATTTCAATTTCGACAGCCCGAATTCCGGCAACCGCGCGGCCTTCCGCAATGTGAATTTCCGCCGGGCCGTCAGCATGGCCATGGACCGCCGCGCCATCGTGGATATCGCAGGCTATGGCTATCCCATCGTCAATGAATATGCGTCCGGCCTGGGCCGTCTTTATCAGGACTGGGTGAACCAGGATGCCGAACGGCAGTTTGGCAAGTTCGCCAAGTACGACAAGGATGGCGCCCGCGCCCTGTTGGCCGAAAGCGGCTTCCGTGACGTGGATGGTGACGGCTATGTCGACAATCCCGATGGCAAGCCCATCCGCTTTGACATCCTGGCCCCCAATGGCTGGACCGACTGGGTGAACACCACCCAGTTGGTGGTGGAGGGGCTGAACGCCATCGGCATCAATGTCCGCGTCTCCACGCCCGAACCGGCAAGCTGGGCACAGAAGCTGATTCAGGGCGATTATGACATGGCCATCAACGGCTATTTCACAGGCGAGACGCCGCATCGTTCCTACGATACCGGCTTCCATTCCCGCTTCTCCGGCAAGACGCGGACGGCACCCACACGCTTCAACAACCCGGAACTGAACGCGGCACTGGACGCCTTCGTCGCCACCATCGACCCGGATGAACAGCGCCGGTCGATGGACAAGGTGCAGATGATCCTGGCCGCCAACACGCCCTATGTGCCGCTGTTCAGCAACCCGATCTGGTACGAATACAACACGAAACGCTTCAGGGGCTGGTTCAACGCCGATAATCCGGTGGCCCGGCCCGATGTGTTCGATGGCACGCCGGAACGGCTGCTGCATCTGCTGGCGCTGGAGCCGGTGAATGGCGGCGGCTGATCCATAGGGGCTGTCCGGCCCCCATCGAACCCCTTACATCCGTTTTCCTTCAGATCTTCGGTTTCGGGAGAGGACCCCCCATGGCCTTCCTTCTCCGCCGGGTCGGATTCTATGTCGCCGCCTTCATTGTCGCCGCGACGTTCAATTTCCTGATCCCGCGCCTGATGCCCGGTAATCCGGTCGACATCATGTTCGCCCAGGCGGGCGGCACCCTGCCGCCCGAGGCCCTGGCCGCGCTGAAGGAGACCTTCGGCTTCATCGATCAGCCCTGGCCGGCGCAGTTCGTCACCTACCTGAAAAGCGTGTTCACCTGGGACCTTGGCCTGTCGGTGAAGTTCCACCCGCTGACGGTGAATGAGGTGCTGCTGCGGGCCCTGCCGTGGACCTTGATGCTGGTCCTCACCTCCTCGCTGATCGCCTTTGCCATCGGGTCCCTGGCGGGCATCCTGGCCGCCTGGCGGCGTGGCGGTTCGTTCGACAGTATCGGTGCGCCCATTGCCCTGATGATGCAGGCCATGCCGCCGCTGGTCACCTCACTGCTGGCCCTGTTCCTGTTCGCCATCTACTGGCCGGTCTTCCCGACAGGGTACGCGTATGAGCCGGAGATTGATCCCGGCTTCACCCTGGAATTCTTCTGCTCAATCTTCAAACACGCCTTCCTGCCCATCGTGACCATGGCCCTGGCCCAGGTCGGCGGCTACCTGATCACCATGCGCAACAGCATGATCAACCTGCTGGGCGAGGATTACATCGTGCTGGGTACGGCCAAGGGCCTGTCCGACCGACGGCTGCGCATGGCCTATGCGGCGCGCAACGCCCTGCTGCCCACTGTCACAAGCTTTGCCATGACGCTCGGCGCGTCCTTCGGCGGCGCGCTGGTGACAGAGGTGGTCTTCAACTATCCGGGCCTGGGCTACACCCTGTTCCAGGGAATCACGGCGCGCGATTACCCGCTGATCCAGGGTCAGCTGCTGATCATGACGCTGGCCATGCTGACCGCCAATTTCATCGCCGACGTGCTTTACGTCGCCCTCGACCCCCGTCTGCGGAAGGGCTGATCCATGCGCGGCCTGCTCAACACATTGCTCGCCAACCGGAAGGCCGCCATCGGTGCGGCCATCGTGGCCCTGTTCATCCTGGTGGCGCTCGCGGCCCCCTTGGTGGCGCCGTTCGACATCAACCAACGCGTGGCCAGCCCGCATGAGGCGCCCAGCACCGAACATGTGATGGGAGCGACCCGCATGGGCCGCGATGTCCTGTCCCAGACCATCCATGGCACACAGACCAGTCTGATTGTCGGTTTCGCCGCCGGCCTGCTGGTGACCGTGCTGGGCACCGCCATCGGCGTCACGGCGGGATATTTCGGCGGCAAGGTGGATGAGGTGCTGAACCTTCTCACCAACATCTCGCTGGTCATCCCCAATCTGCCCCTGATGCTGGTGCTGGCTGCCTTCATCGGACAGACGGGGCCGTTCGTGATCGCCCTGATCATCGGCCTGACCAGCTGGGGATGGGGTGCGCGCGTCACCCGCGCCCAGACCCTGTCCCTGCGCCAGCGCGATTATATCCTGGCCGCCGAGTTGCTGGGGGAGCCGGCATGGCGCATCATCACGTTCGAATTGCTGCCCAACCTGATCTCCATCATCGGCTTTAACTTCATCGGCTCCGTGCTCTACTCGGTGATCACAGAGGCGACGATGGAGTTTCTGGGACTGGGCGACCCGATGGTCGTGTCCTGGGGCACTATGCTCTATCACGCGCAATCCACCTCCGCCCTGCAGGTGGGTGCGTGGTGGGAAATGGCGGCCCCTTGTCTGGCTCTGGTCATCTTCGGGTCGGGCCTGTCCTTGATCAATTTCGCGGTGGATGAGATCGCCAACCCCCGCCTGCGCACCCTGCGGGTGCCGGCCAAGGTGCTGGCAGCATTGACCAACCGCACCTCCAACCAAGGGGGCCGGGCATGACCGAACCCATCCTGTCCGTGCGCGACCTCTGTGTCGATTACGCCACGCCCAACGGCCTGTCCCGCGCCGTCAAAAACGTCAGTTTCGACATTTCTGCCGGTGAAGTGCTTGGTCTGGCTGGAGAATCCGGTTCCGGCAAAAGCACGGTCGCCTTCGCCATTGCCCGCCTTCACCGGCCGCCGGCCTTCATCACGGGCGGGTCGATCACGCTTGCCGGCACCGATGTCCTGGCCCTGAACGACAAGCAATTGCGCGCCTGGCGTTGGCGCGACCTGTCGGTCGTGCTGCAATCGGCCATGAACGCGCTGAACCCCGTCCTGCGCGTATCGGCGCAGTTCGCGGACATGTTCAAGGCACATGGGATTAAGGACAAGGCCGACATCCGCGCCCGCACCGCCGAGCTGTTGCAGATGGTCGGCATCAAGCCCGACCGCATGGATGATTACCCGCATCAATTCAGCGGCGGCATGCGGCAACGCATCGTCATCGCCATGGCGCTGGCGCTGCGGCCCAAGCTGGTGGTGATGGACGAGCCGACCACCGCGCTGGATGTGGTGGTGCAACGGGAGCTGCTGGAGGAAGTGGCGGCGCTGCGCCACAAGCTGGGCTTCGCCGTCCTGTTCATCACCCATGATCTGGCATTGATGAGCCAGTTCTGTGACCGGGTGGGCGTCATGCTGCGGGGGCAGTTGATTGAACTGTCCACCCCATCCGCCATGATCGCCGACCCGCAGCAGGATTACACACGCCGCCTCTGGGCCTCCATCCCGCCTTTGCACCCAAAGCCCGGTGAGACGCTGGTCCGCATGAAGGAGACGCCGCAATGAACGGTTTGCCGGAACTGGGCACCCGCCCCGTGCTGGAGGCGCGTGGCCTGACCATGCGCTTCGGGTCCTTCTGCGCGCTGGATAGCGCCGATTTCAGCCTTTATCCCGGTCGTGCCCTGGCCCTGGTCGGGGAAAGCGGGTCGGGCAAAAGTACGTGCGCCAAGCTGTTGACCCATGTGCTGACGGCCAGTGCCGGCCATATCTTCCATGCCGGCCGCGACGTCACCAACCTGACGGGCCGCAAGGCGGTTCTGGAATACCGGTCTGCCGTGCAGATGGTGTTCCAGGACCCGTTCGCGGCCCTGAACCCCGCGCATAATGTCGAACATCACCTGACCCGCCCGCTGGCCCTGCACCGGCCCGACCTGTCGGCGGCACAGCGGCGGGACGCCGTGGCCGACCTGCTGCGTGCCGTGGACCTGGACCCCGCCATCAGCCTGCGTAAATATCCGCATGAAATGAGCGGCGGGCAGCGGCAGCGGGTGAACCTGGCCCGCGCCCTGGCCGTCAACCCATCCGTGCTGATCGCCGATGAACCCACCTCGATGCTTGATGTCTCCATCCGCCTGTCGGTGCTGGACACGTTCCGCGACCTGAAGCGCGACCGCGGCATCGCCATGCTCTACATCACCCACGACATCGCCACCGCGCGCTACGTGGCCGAGGAAACCGCCGTCATCTTCCGGGGCCGCATCGTGGAGCGCGGCCCCACAGCGCAAGTTATCGACAGCCCCCGCCACCCCTATACCCGCCTGCTGCTGGCCGCCGTGCCGGAAGTGGGCAGTCCCTTTGGCGAAGGCAACAGCCTGGCCACCCTGGCGTCCCAAGTGCGCGAAATCTGCGAAGGGCCGGCGGAGTTGCGGGAGGTGACGCCGGGGCATTGGGTGCGGTTCGCGGCGTAACTTTCCGCCGGGGCAGTCAATTGCTTGACGGGCGAACGTACCTTACCATCGACCGGTCACACTGCCGGAGCTGCCGCCATGCCGTTGGTCCTGTTTGGTCACCCCTTCTCGTCCTACACGCAGAAGGTGCTGATCGCGCTGACGGAGAATGCGACGCCGTTCGAATTCCGCTGTCTCGGTCCCGACCATCCCGTCAATGCGGCGGAATGGCTGAAGCGCTGGCCGATCCGCAAATTCCCTCTGCTGGTCGATGGCGACCGGCAGTTGGCGGAAACCAGCGTCATCATCGAGTATCTGCATCTGGCCCATCCAGGTCCCGTCCGCCTCCTGCCGGATGATGCGATGATGGCTCTGGATGTGCGCTTTATGGACCGGTTCTTCGATCAGCACGTGATGAATGCGGCGCAGCATGCCGTGGACGGTGCCCTTACCGGCGATCCGGTGAAACGCCGCGACGGCATGACCATGGCGATTGAAAAACTGGAACGCGCTTACGCGTGGCTGGAGACCTACCTGACCAACCGCACCTGGGCAGTGGGTGACATATTCAGCATGGCCGATTGCGCTGCCGCCCCGGCGCTTTTCTATGCCGACTGGACCCACCCCATCGCCGACGGCTACACGGCCCTGCGCGCCTATCGTGCCCGACTGCTGGCCCAGCCATCGGTGATGAAGGCGGTGGAGGGCGGGCGGCCCTACCGGCACCTGTTCCCCCTGGGCGCACCGGATCGGGACTGAGGTCCGGCTTTACAAATCCTTGTACGCGTCCGGGAAATGCCGCCGCCACAGCGCCACCACGCGCGGATCATGGTCCACGCGCTCGGCCACGGCCACAATCCCCTGTGCCACCGCCCGGATGGCGTCGCGCCGGGGTGTCCAGCGGGTCATCATGCAGATATAAAGGTCCAGCGCCGTCAGGTCCGGCGTGCCCAGCAGCCACGCGCCCGCCGCCGGCTGCAACGCCGCTTCCATATTCTTCCAGCATAGCAGGATGCGGTTGACGGTGGATTGCTTCAGCTCCCCCGTCGCCTTCTCCCCCGACACCCACTGATCCACAAAATCGCGCACCGTATACATGGGATAGATGGCGGCGGGCAGATAGACCAGCCAACGCAGGAAACTGGCGCGCAGCGGGTCCCCCGCCGCCGGGCCCAGTTTGCCCGGATGCCGGTCCATCAACCAGATCAGGATGGCCACCGATTCCGTCATTACCGTCCCGTCGGGCAGGACCAGGGTCGGCACCTGAACCAGCGGGTTGATGGCTTTCAACGCGGTCAAGCCATCGGACGGCTCCCACGGGCTTGCCTCCACATAATCGTAATCTTCGCCCGCTAGGATGAAGCCCGCCTCCACCACGGCGGAGCCGCAGCCCGTGGCCCCGTACAGCACCGGTTTACCCGACATGTTTCGCCTCCCTGGCAACGCTTTGCATTAAGGGAACACATCATGAACAATCTCGCAAGCACGCGATGGGACTATCCCATGGGAAAGCGCATTGCCCCCGCCCGCCACCGGTGTTAGACACGACGCCGTTTGCCCGTCACAATCCCTGGCCCTCAGTACCCGACCGGAGCCCACGCCCATGACCGTTTCCGTCACCCCGACGCTGACCCGCGAGGAATGGCTCGCCAAGGCACAGACCCTGTCGGAGGCGCTGCCCTATATGCGCCGTTATGACGGCAAGATCATTGTGGTCAAGTATGGCGGCCACGCCATGGGCAACCCGGAACTGGCGCGGCAGTTCGCCAACGACATCGTGCTGCTGAAGCAGGTGGGTGCCTATCCCATCGTGGTTCATGGCGGCGGGCCACAGATCGGCAAGCTGTTGGACCGGTTGCAGATCAAGTCGGAATTCATTGACGGCCTGCGCGTCACCGACAAGGACACGATGGAGATTGCCGAAATGGTGCTGTCCGGCAGCATCAATAAGGAGATCGTGGCCCTGATCAATGATGCCGGGGGCGACGCCATCGGCCTGTCGGGCAAGGATGACGACCTGATCGAGGCGCGCAAGGCCACCCGGACCAAGCGCGACCCCGACAGCAATATCGAAAAGGTTGTTGATCTGGGCTTCGTGGGCGAGCCGTTCCGCATCAACCCGCAGATCCTGCACAAGCTGCGCAATGCCGGCTTCATCCCCGTCATCGCCCCCATCGGCATCGGCGAGGATGGGCAGACCTACAACATCAATGCCGACACGGCCGCCGGTGCCATCGCCGCCGCCATGGATGCCACGCGCCTGCTGCTGCTGACCGACGTGGCTGGTTTCCTGAACAAGAACAAGGAGCTGGTGCCGGAACTGTCTGTGTCCGACGCCCGCGCCGCCATCGCCGATGGCACCGCCCAGGGCGGCATGATCCCCAAGCTGGAAACCTGCATTGACGCCGTTGTCGGTGGCGTTGAGGGGGCCGTGATCCTGGATGGCCGCGTGCCCCACGCCATCCTGCTGGAAATTTTCACCGAGGGCGGGGCCGGCACCCTGGTCGGCAAGAAGTAATGGGTCTGTCGGGTCGGGGCGTCCACCCCGACCCGCGTATCACCCACGCTCCGCCGCCGCCATCGCGGCCTTGTACGTCTCCACATAATGCCGGGCCGACGCCCCCCAGGAGACGTCGCGCGCCATGGCGGAACGCTGCACCCCGCGCCAGCGGTCGGTCTGCACATGCAGGGCAAAGGCACGATCGATGGCGTTAATCAGCGACGGTACGGTGACGGGGCCAAAGGTGAAGCCCGTGGCCGTGCCGTCCGACAGCGCATCATCGGTGCAATCCGTCACCGTATCGGCCAGCCCGCCCACGCGGGCAACCAGCGGCAAGGTGCCGTAACGCAGCGCATACATCTGCGTCAGACCACAGGGTTCAAACCGCGACGGCACCATCAGCACGTCCACACCCGCCTGCAACCGGTGGGACAGTGCCTCGTCATAACCAAGCACCAGCCCGACCCGACCCGGATAATGCCGCGCGGCCCCGGCCAGCGCCTGTTCCAGCGAGGCGGTCCCCGTCCCAAGCACCGCCAATTGCCCACCGCGCGCCACGATATGCGGGATGGCCTGCACCACCAGATCGATGCCCTTCTGGTCCGTCAGGCGGCTGACGATGCCGAACAAAGGCGCATGGATATCGGGCGACAGGCCGAAGGCGCGTTGGATATCGGCCTTGTTGGTCTCCTTGGCGGGCAGATTGTCGGCATCATACAGCGCGCTCAACTGCGGATCGCGGGCGGGGTCCCAGGCGTCGGTGTCAATCCCGTTCAGAATACCATCCAGCACATCGGCGCGGGCACGCAGCAGCCCATCCATGCCGAAGCCAAAAATCTCTCCCTGAATCTCGGTGGCATAGGTCGGGCTGACCGTCGTCAACCGGTCGGAATAGACCAGACCCGCCTTCAGGAAGGACAACTGGCTGTAGAATTCAAAACCCTGCGGCGTGAACCCATCCCAGGGCAGGCCCAGGGTCGGCACCATCTCTGCCGGGAACAATCCCTGAAAGGCCAGATTATGGATGGTGAAAACCGTCCCCGGCCGCTTCAGCCCGGCCAGCGGCCAGAGCGGGAAATGCAGATGCGCCGCCGCCAGACCCGCCTGCCAGTCATGACCATGCAGCACATCCGGCTTCCACGCCGCCCGTCCGGAGGCCCCGTCACCGGCCAGCCCGATCAAGGCCGCGATGCGGCCCAAGGCGGCAAAGCGCAGATGATTGTCGGACCAGTCCTTGCCGTCCGGCCCCAGGTAAGGGTTGCCCTTGCGCCCGAAAAAGCTGGGTATATCCAGCGCATAGATGGTGCCGCCATCCACACCCCGCCCCGCCACCAGCCGGGCCGGTGCCGCCGACGGCAATCCTGGCAATCCGCGCAGGTCGCGCAACACCTTGATATTCTCCAGCCGGTCCAGCACGCCCGGATAGCCGGGGATCAGGGTGCGGACATCCACGCCTTCGGCCCGCAGCGCGGCGGGCAAGGCACCGGCCACATCGCCCAGACCGCCGGTCTTCACATAGGGCAGGCATTCCGACGTAACGAAAAGAACGCGCATGATCGGGTCCGGACTTGTTGATCGGATGGGGCGGGGCCGCCACCTATGAGTGAACGGAACCATCCGTTTCGGCAAGGGGATCATCACCGCAAACCGCCCGCACCAGACCCCGCAGCCAGCGATGGGCCGGATCGGCGTCCAGCCGCGGGTGCCAGAGCAGGGAGACGGTGACGGCTTGAATGTCGAACGGCAGGTCGAAGGCCACCATCCCGGCCCGCAGCCCCTGCGTATGCCGGGCCGACACGGTGGCTACCAGATCACTGTCCCGTGCCACGGCCAGCGCCCCGGCATAGCCCGCAACCAAGGCCGCCACCCGCCGTTCCAGGCCCAGCGCCTGCAGGGCCCGGTCGACGGGCCCCTTGTCGGGCCGCGCCCGCGTCACCGCCACATGCGATGCCCCGGCATAGGCCTGCGCCGTTATCGGCCCGTCCAGCAGCCGATGGCCGGGCCGTACAACACCCACAAAGCGGTCCCGGAACAAGGCCTGAACCCGCAATTCCGGCCCCATATCCGGCCCCACCACGCCGGTTTCCAGATCCACCGTCCCGTCACGCAGCGGCGTGCTGTCCCGTTCCGGCTTGCCCATGAAACGCAGCCGCACGCCGGGCGCCTGCGCCGCCACACCCGTGATCAGGGCGGCCCCGAACGTCTCCACAAACCCCTCGCTGGTGCGCAGGGTGAAGATGCGGTCCAGACGGGCAAGGTCCAGCGCGGACGCCGGGCGCAGCGCCGCCAGCGCCTGTTCCACCAGCGGCCCCACCTGCCCGCGCAGTTCCAGGGCGCGCGGCGTCGGCACCAGCCCCCGCCCCGCCCGCACCAGCAACGGATCGCCCGTCGCCTCCCGCAGCCGCGCCAGCGCCCGGCTCATGGCCGACGGGCTGAGCCGCAGACGCCGCGCCGCACCGGCCACACTCCCCTCCGACAGCAGCACATCCAGCGTCAGCAGCAGGTTCAGATCGGGAAGGTTCATGGCGGGCACCATATAGGGCGTCTGATGCACGAATATAATGCAATCGCTGCGCCTTCCGCCATACCGATGCAACACATAGCCTTAGCCACGACGATCCTGGATGGAGGAAGCGATGGTGGCGGAACAGGCATTGACGACGAAGGCCGATGACAGGCCACCCAACCTGGCCCTGCCCTCCCTGTCGCTGTCCATCCTGCTGTCCTCACTGGGCACCAGCATCGCCAATATCGGCCTGCCCAGCTTGGCCGCCTCCTTTGCCCTCCCCTTCGCGCAGGTGCAATGGGTGGTGCTGGCCTATCTGCTGGCCACCACCACCCTGATTGTCAGCGCCGGCCATCTGGGGGACCGGATCGGGCGTCGGCGTCTGCTGCTGGCCGGTATCGCCCTGTTCACGCTGGCATCAGCCCTGTCCGGTCTGGCCCCGTCCCTGCCGCTGCTGATCGCCGCGCGGGCATTGCAGGGGTTGGGGGCCGCCGCCATGATGGCCATGTCCATGGCCCTGGTCGGCAGCATCACGGACAAGGCACGCACGGGCCGGGCCATGGGCATGCTGGGCAGCATGTCGGCGGTCGGCACGGCCCTGGGGCCGTCGCTGGGCGGATTGATCCTGGCCTTTGCCGGTTGGCCGGGCCTGTTCCTGATCAATGTGCCGCTGGGCCTCGCGGCCTTCGCCCTGGTCCGCACACAGGTGCCGAAGGACGGGGGTATGGGCGCGCGGAAGGCTGGCGGTGATCCCCTGGGCACAATGCTGCTGGCCGCCGCCCTGGCCGCCTATGCGCTGGCCATGACCATGGGCGGCAGCCTCGGCCCGATGCTGGTGGTGGCCGCCCTGCTGCTGGCCGGAATGTTCATCCTGTGGCAAATGTCGGCCCCGTCGCCGCTGCTGGACCTGTCCCTGTTCCGTGACGGGGGTCTGCGCGCCGCGTTGCTCGCCAATATTCTGGTCTCCATGATCATGATGGCGACCCTGGTACTGGGGCCCTTCTATCTGACGCGGGTTCTGGGCCTGTCACCGGCCCTGACGGGGCTGGTGATGGCGACCGGTCCCTGCATCTCCGCCCTGGCGGGTGTGCCCTCTGGCCGGGCCGTGGACCGGTTCGGCAGTACCCGCATGACCCTGGCCGGTCTCGGCGGTGTCGGCCTTGGCTGCCTGTTCATGGCAACGGCACCCGCCGCCTGGGGCATTGCCGGCTACATGCTGCCCATCGCGTTGATGACCAGCTTCTACGCCCTGTTCCAGGCCGCCAACAATACCGGCGTGATGAACGGTCAGCCGGCGGACCGGCGCGGCCTTGTCTCCGGCCTGCTGAACCTGTCGCGCAACCTGGGCCTGATCACGGGCACCGCCTGCCTGGGGGCCGTCTTCACCCTGGCCGTGGGCACGGCGGACATCGCCACCGCCACGCCAAGCCTGATCACTGCAGGGATGCGGGCGGCGTTCCTGGGGGCGGGGCTGTTGGTGATTGGGGCAATCGCCTTTGTCTGGCTCACAAGCCAGCGCCATTGATCGCACAACCCCTCAGTCCGCCCCCACCGGACAATCGAACCCCGCTGGGGACCGGGTAAAAATCTCCACCCCGTCTTCGGTCACGCCGACCATATGTTCGAACTGTGCCGACAGGGACAGGTCGCGGGTGATGTTGGTCCAGCCGTCAGGCAGGGTACGCACGCCGGGGCCGCCCTGGTTGAACATCGGCTCGATGGTAAAGACCATACCGGGCACCAGCTTCATGCCGCGCCCCGGCTTGCCGAAATGCATGACGTCGGGCGCATCATGAAAGACGCGGCCGATACCGTGGCCGACATAGTCGCGCACGGTGGTATAGCCGACGGACTTGGCGGCCCGTTCGATGACATGGCCGATATCGCCCAAATGCTTGCCGGGTGCCACCTGTCCGATACCATCCATCATGGCATCATAGGTTGTGCGGACCAGATGGGCGGCCTTGGGTGCCACCTCGCCCACGCAATACATGCGGCTGGTATCGCCGTACCAGCCATCGACAATGGCGGTGACATCGACATTGACGATGTCACCCGCCTTCAGCCGCACCTTGTCCGACGGGATGCCGTGATTGACGACATAGTTGGGGGAGATACAGCAGGATTTCGGAAACCCGTGATAACCCAGCGTGGCCGCCAACGCCCCGTTCGCCTTCAGGAAGGCGGCAACAATGTCATCAATCTCCGCCGTGGTGACGCCGGGCTGCATGTGGGGCGTGATATGGTCCAGGCAGGCCGCCGCCACCGCACCGGCCCGGTGCAGGGCGGCAAAGGCCGTTTTGCCGTGCAGGGTGACCCGCCGTCCCAACGGGTCCAGCACGAAATTGCCCGGATAGGTCTTCATCGCCCCTCAAGCCGCTCCCGCATCACGGTGCCAAACCATTAATCCTTCAAGCGGTCCAGCATCTCCTGGGTGATCAATACCACACCATTTTCGGAACGGTAGAAGCGGCGCGCATCTTCTTCCGCGTTTTCACCCACCACCAGACCGGCGGGGATGACACAGCCGCGATCCACCACCACCTTGGTCAGGCGGGCATTCCGGTTCACCTCCACCTCTGGCAGGATGACTGCATCCGTGACCTCGCAATAGGAATGGATGCGAACCTTGTTGAACAGGAGCGAGCGGCGGACAACGGAGCCAGAGGTGATACAGCCCGCCGACACCATGCTGTCCACGGCCATGCCCCGGCGGCCATCATCGTCGAACACGAATTTCGCGGGCGGCAGCTGTTCCTGATAGGTGAAGATCGGCCATTCCCGGTCATAGAGGTCCAGGTCGGGCGACACGGTACACAGATCCAGATTGGCTTCCCAATAGGCATCGACTGTACCAACGTCGCGCCAATAGGCGGTGCCCGGCTGCGCCTTGTTGCGCACGCAGCTTTCGTTGAAATGGTGGGCGACGACCTTCGCGTTCTCCACCAGATAGGGGATGATGTCCTTGCCGAAATCGCGGCTCGACTTCTGGTCCTTGGCGTCGCGTTCCAGGTTCTTGTACAGGAACTCGGCATTGAAGATGTAGATGCCCATGGAGGCCAGCGCCATGTCGGGCTTGCCGGGCATGGCGGGCGGGTCGGCTGGCTTTTCCAGGAAACTGACGACGCGGTTGTCGCTGTCGACATGCATAACACCGAAGCCCGTGGCCTCCATGCGCGGCACCTCGATGCAGCCCACGGTCACATCGGCCCCGGTGCGGATATGGCTGGCCAGCATGTTGGCGTAATCCATCTTATAGATGTGATCGCCGGCCAGGATCAGAACCCATTCCGCCTTGTGGGACCGCAGGATATCCAGGTTCTGATACACGGCATCCGCCGTGCCCTGGTACCAGCTGGTCTCATCAATGCGCTGCTGGGCGGGCAGCAGGTCGATGAATTCACCGATTTCACCGCGCAGGAAGTTCCAGCCGCGCTGAAGGTGCCGCAGCAGGGAGTGCGACTTGTACTGCGTGATGACCGAAATGCGGCGGAAGCCGGAATTGATGCAGTTCGACAGGGCGAAGTCGATGATGCGGAACTTGCCCCCGAAATGCACTGCCGGCTTGGCGCGGCGGTCGGTCAGCTGCTTCAGGCGGCTGCCGCGCCCGCCCGCCAGCACCAGGGCCAGCGCATGGCGCGGCGCCTGCCGCAGGTCACGGTCCAGACGCTGTTCGGACTGACTGGTCACCAATTCCCCATCCTCCCTGATGTCGCGCACCGCGCTCTGCCGGCCGCTTCGACCGGCGGCTAATTCAACCGGGATGGTGTCACATGCTGCGTGCCGGGTCACGTCTGGATACGTATGTTGCGTGTTCAATCGCGGGCAAGGCAGACAACGAAAAGGCGAAAGGCCCGGATCGGCCCCAATCGGCATCGCAACACGACATGCCCCTGAATGTCTGCCTATTTTTTAATCTGTCACATTTTTAGCCGCTGAATCGGGGTGCCTCCAACGGAGAGGCCAGCATCATCCAACTGATTAGAAACAATTTTTCCTGAAAAGTCGCAATCAGAAACGGCACATTTTTTGTGCATATAGCCTGTTTTCAGGCGGAGTCGCAGGTCCGGCGGGTGGATTCCATTCAGGCGTCTGGCTGCAACAGCGTAGGGATTCCGCCGCTTTGCACAACGGCACGGACTTTGAATAGGGGAGCAGCGGCGTGTGCGGCGGCCGGTCGGCCCCGTGCCCACAAGAATGGGGAGCCAGATGAATCGTATGTTGAAGACCCTTTTCGCGGCGTGCCTGGCGTTGGTTCCGGGCGTGGCCCTCGCTCAGGACGCGGCACCGACCCCGACGCTGGACAGCGGCAACACCGCTTGGCTGCTGACGTCCACGGCGCTGGTGCTGTTCATGACCATTCCTGGTCTGGCGCTGTTCTATGGCGGCATGGTCCGCAAGCTGAACGTCCTGACCATGGCGATGCAGAGCTTCGCCATCACCGCCCTGATCTCGGTCCTCTGGGCCGTCGTCGGTTTCAGCCTGGCCTTCGGCCCCGGCAATTTGTTCATCGGTGATCTCAGCCGGGCTTTCCTGTCCGGTCTGGAAGTTGGCACCCTGTCGGGCACCATCCCGGAATCGGTGTTCATCACCTTCCAGATGACCTTTGCCATCATCACCCCGGCGCTGATCACCGGCGCCTTCGCTGACCGTATGAAGTTCTCGGCCCTGCTGCTGTTCACGGCGCTGTGGTCGCTGATCGTCTACAGCCCGGTCTGCCACTGGGTGTGGGGCGGCGGCTTCCTGATGGGCGATGGTGTGCTGGATTATGCCGGCGGCACCGTCGTTCACATCAATGCCGGTGTTGCCGGTCTGGTCGCTGCCATTGTTCTGGGCAAGCGCAAGGGCTATGGCACGTCGGACATGAAGCCGCACAACCTGGTCCTGTCGCTGATCGGCGCTGCCATGCTGTGGGTGGGCTGGTTCGGCTTCAACGCCGGTTCCGCCGTGGCCGCTGATGGCCGTGCGGGCATGGCCATGCTGGTGACCCAGATCGCCGCCGCCACCGCAACGCTTGCCTGGGTGTTCGTGGAATGGGGTGTGAAGGGCAAGCCTTCCGTGCTGGGTGCCGTTTCCGGTGCCGTGGCCGGTCTGGTCGCCATCACCCCGGCTGCTGGTTTCGTCGGTGTTGACGGTGCGCTTGGCATCGGCGTCGCCGCTGGCGTCGTCTGCTACTTCGCTTCCACGACCCTGAAGCATGCGCTGAAGTATGATGACAGCCTGGACGTCTGGGGCGTGCATGGTGTCGGCGGCATCGTCGGCGCCATCCTGACCGGCGTGTTCGCCAAGGCTGCCATCGGCGGGACCGCTGGTGCTTTGGAAGGCAATATCGGTCAGGTCTGGACGCAGCTTTACGGCATTGGCGCAACCATCGTTTGGTCGGCCGTCGCCACGACCATCATCCTCTACGTCGTCAAGGCCATCACCGGCCTGCGCGTTGACGAAGATGCCGAACGCGACGGTCTGGATCTGGCGCTGCATGGCGAAAGCATCCAGTAAGTCTCAGGCCCCGGCCTGAAAGACAGACCGCCGCACCGGGTGCCCGGTGCGGCGGTTTTCTTTTGGGTGGAAGGTCCCCCCGATCACCCCAAGGTCAGCACCACCTTCCCCGTCGCCTTGCGCCCCGACAGCAGATGGAAAGCCTGGGCATAGTCCGTGATAGGCAGCGCATGCGACACATGCGGTCGCAGCTTCCCCTGCCCCCATAGAGCCAGCAGTTCCACGAGGCTCTGGCCCAGGCGCTGCGGGTTATGCTTTCGGTACGCCCCCCAGAACAAGCCCAGCACTGCACAGTTTTTGACCAGCAGCAGATTGGCCGGCACCTGCGGGATACGTCCCGCCGCATAGCCAATGGTGATGATCCGTCCGCACCACGCCATATTGCGCAAGGCCGCGTCGAAATAATCCCCACCCACCGGATCGAACACGACATCCACACCCTTGGGTGCCAGTTCCTTCAGGCGGGCCTTTAGGTCCTCGGCTGTATAGTCAATCACCTCATCCGCCCCATGGTCGCGCGCCACGGAAAGCTTCTCCGGCGATGATGCCGCCGCGATGACCCGCGCGCCCATGGCCTTACCGATCTCCACCGCCGTCAGGCCGACCCCGCCCGACGCACCCAGTACCAGCAGGGTTTCCCCGGCCTTCAACTGCGCCCGGTCGGTCAGGGCGAGGTGGGAGGTGCCATAGGCGACGGGGAAGCCGGCGGCGGTGGCGAAATCCATCCCGTCGGGAATGAGCAGGACGGCACCCGCCTCCACCACCGTTTCTTCCCGGAACGCCCCCTTGGCCGACAGGGCCATGACCCGCTGCCCCACCTTCAGGTGCCGCACGCCTTCGCCCAACTCCGTCACCACGCCGGCACACTCCATACCGGGGGTAAAGGGAAAGGGCGGCTTTTCCTGATACTTGCCCTCGATGATCAAGGTATCGGCAAAGTTCAGCGCCGCCGCCTTGATGGCGATGCGCACCTCTCCCGCTGCCAGCGGCGGCGCCTCCACCTCTTCCAGCACAAGGCTTTCCGGCGGCCCGAACCCCTTGCACAGCAGCGCCTTTGGCATCGCACATCCTCCCGTTGGTTCATTCAAACAATTGTTTGAAGTGTGACGGGGACAGGCCAGCGGGTCAAGGGGGTGGCATCTGCATCCGCGCCAATATCCCCTGCGCCATCTCCGCGACTCTGACCCGCAGCGCATCGGGTGCCCGCACCCGCACCTCCGGCCCGAGACCCAGTAGCAGGCGGGCCGCCTGATCCACATTCTCGAACGGCAGGGTGATGTCGGCCCAGCCATCATCATCCGCCGACCCCGCCGCTGCCACGGCATCGGCGGCGTAGGCGCCCTGACGCGACAGAAGATCACGGCCAACCCCGCTCACCGATAGGTCCGCTCGTTCCGGCCGCAGCCTCTCCTCGAATTCCGCCAGATGCCCTGCCCAGAAACCGGGCAGGTGGAAATCCACGGGTCGCGCGAACCCCTCGCGCGTGACCTCCAGCGCCCGGATGGACGCCACCTTGAAGACCAGGGTCCGTTCCCCATACCGGGCCGCGAAGTACCAGGTGCCGGCCTTCAGGACCAGTCCCAGCGGATCGATGGTCCATTCCCGCTCCCCCTTCCAGCTTTCGTACCGCATCACCACCCGCCGGCAATCCAGCACGGCGCGGGCCAGATCGGGAAGGAACGGGGTGGGTTCCGCCACCCGGTACCAGTCGGCGGCATCCAGGTGGAACCGGTCGCCCATGCGCCCCGCCTCCTCCCGCGCCTGTGCGGGCAAGGCCAGCATCAGCTTGTTCCAGGCCCTTGCCGCCGCCTGCCCCACGCCCAGCGCTCCGGCCAGTCCCGGCAGACCGATGGTGAACATCGCCTCCGCCTCATCACTGGCCAGCCCGGTCAGGCGGGTGCGGTACCCTTCCAGCAATTGGAACCCGCCGCCCGGCCCCCGGTCGCCATAGACAGGCACGCCCGCCGCACTCAAGGCGTCGATATCGCGATAGATGGTGCGTTCCGACACTTCCAGTTCCGCCGCCATCTGCGCCGCCGTCTGTCCGCCGCGCAGTTGCAGCAGCAAAAGCAGGGAAAGAAGCCGGCTCGCCCGCATTTTCGACCCACCCCACAATTACCTGACACAGGATGTCAGGTATAGCGCGGCACACTGCCCCCGTCGCCCGGCAAAATGGGCAAGACCATCGGATGGAGGGAAAAATGACTGATGAGACCGGCGGCATCGCCCGCCGCCCCGTGCTGCAATCGGCCCTCGGCTTGGCCGTGGGGTTGGCCGCCACTGCGGTGCCGGCAGCAGCAGGGGATACGGCAGAGGGGCGGCCCGGCGATTTCAATTTCCTGGCCGGCGAATGGCGGATCAGCCATCGCCGCCTGAAGCCAGAAACCGGCGAATGGGATGAATTCACGGGTGAGGCCACCTGCTGGACCATCCTGAACGGGGCCGGCAGCATCGAGGAACTACGCATCCCCGCCCGCAACTTCGCCGGCGTGGGGATCAGGCTGTTGGAGGCTGAACGCAAACTCTGGTCCGATTTCTGGGTGAACGCCAAAAGCGGTGTGCTGACCACCCCTGGCCTGACCGGCATCTTCCGCAGGGGCGAAGGCGTGTTCGAAGCCGACGAAATGGATGGCGATCAGCCCATCAGGGTACGCGGCACCTGGGACCGCATCACGCCCACGGGCCACCGCTGGTATCAAACCGTCTCACGCGACGGCGGCCAGACGTGGCAGGCCAACTGGTATATGGATTGGGTGCGGGTGTGAGCCGAACTAGCGTTTGATGCCCTCATCCGTCAGCACCATGACCGGATATCCGCGATATTCCGCCGGCGCGCCATGATCGGGACCGGCCACACGCAGGAAAATCTGCCCCTCTCCGATGCCGGTGCCCACCACGGGGCGGCCAGCCTCCGTCAATTCCTTGAACAGGGTGCGGGCGGCATCGGCGAGGGGATGCTTTTCGGGAATCTGCGGATCGGTCATGGGGCTTTTTGGGCTCTGATTGGGTCGGGCGACACTCTGCCCCACCCGCCGGACGGGGTCCAGTCCGGCTTTCAGACCCCGGCCCGGATGCAACCGTCCCCTCCCGTCACCGCATAACAACGGTTCCATGCGTCGGTCGCAAAACCATCATGACGCGCAAGAACGACTTTGGTCGCGGGGCCAATTTCGGTAACGGTGTTACATAAATTATGGTAACCGGTTACCATAAAAATGCTTGCATCTTAATGCCTTATTCCCATTGGGGATTTTTGGTATCGGGAACAAAATTACCGGGTACGCACTACAAAATCGGCACAGCGGGTACCCGACCGATCCTGTCGCCGCTGCCCATCATTCCTTTCCGTCAGGCGGGAAAAGCCTTTCCGACCATGACGCGGCGCACCCTGAAAGCTTCACAAAGATTACCGGATGCGTCATCGTGCGAAACCATAAAGACAGCCGGCATAATCCTGAAACGGAACACCGGCACCCTGGGTCGCCTGCCGAGACTAGGAACTTTTCCAATAGGGGGAATCGGATCGAATGAAAATCGCCATTCCGAAGGAGCGCCGGGCGCATGAGCTGCGTGTCGCAGCCACGCCGGATACGGTGCGCAAATATATCGGGCTGGGTTTCGAGGTGGTGGTGGAAGCGGGCGCCGGCCTGGGTTCCGCCATCACGGACGAGGCCTTTACCGCTGCCGGTGCGACCATCGCCGCCGATGTCACCAGCACCCTGACCGGTGCCGACATCATCCTAAAGGTGCAGCGTCCGCTGGCCGAGGGTGAGGGCGATGTGAACGAGCTGGCATTGATCAAGCCCGGTGCCATCCTGATCGCCGGCCTGTCGCCCTATGGCGCGCCGGAAACCGTGGCCGCCTATGCCGCCGCCAAGATCGACGCGTTCGCCATGGAATTCATGCCGCGCATCACCCGCGCACAGAGCATGGATATCCTGTCGAGCCAATCGAACCTGGCCGGTTACCGCGCCGTGATCGAGGCCGCGAACGAGTTTGGCCGCGCCTTCCCCATGATGATGACCGCCGCCGGCACGGTTCCGCCGGCCCGCGCCCTGATCATGGGTGCCGGTGTGGCTGGTCTGCAGGCTATTGCGACGGCCAAGCGTCTGGGTGCGGTCGTGTCCGCCACCGACGTGCGCCCGGCTACCAAGGAACAGGTGGAGTCCTTGGGTGGCACGTTCGTGGCCGTGATGGATGAGGAATTCCAGCAGGCACAGACCGCTGGCGGCTACGCCAAGGAAATGTCGAAGGAATATCAGGCCAAGCAGGCGGCCCTGATCGCCGAGACGATCAAGAAGCAGGATATCGTCATCACGACGGCCCTGATCCCCGGTCGCAAGGCCCCGGTCCTGGTCACCGACGAGATGCTGAAGACCATGAAGCAGGGCGCGATCCTGGTGGATCTGGCCTGTGAACAGGGTGGCAATGTCGAAGGCGCCGTGGCCGGTCAGGTCGTGGAAAAATATGGCGTAAAGATCGTGGGCCGCATCAACATGCCGGGCCGCATCGCCGTGGATGCCTCGGCACTCTACGCCAAGAACCTACTGAACTTCATCACGCCCTTCGTGGACAAGGACACGAAGGCGCTGAAGATGAATTGGGAAGATGACGTCGTGAAGGGCACGGGTCTGACCCGTGACGGTGCCGTCGTCCACCCGTCGTTCAACAAGCCCGCCGCCTGAGGAGCCAGATAATGATCCTTGCCAATGCGGACAGCGGTGCGGAACTGCTGAACAATCTGGATGCCGCGCGCGAGCAGGCGGTCCAGCTCACCGACAAGATTTCCATGCTGGAGGCGCAGCTTGCCAATGCCGGTGGCATGCCCTTCATCGTCATCGGCCTGACCGTCTTCGTTCTGGCCTGCTTCGTGGGCTATTACGTCGTCTGGAAGGTGACGCCGGCCCTGCACTCCCCCCTGATGGCCGTGACCAACGCCGTGTCGTCGGTGATCATCGTCGGTGCGCTGATCGCCACCGGTGCCGCCGATAATGGCCTGTCTGCCCTGATGGGTTTCCTGGCCATCGTTCTGGCCAGCGTCAACATCTTCGGCGGCTTCATGGTCACGCAGCGCATGCTGTCCATGTACAAGAAGAAGGCGCCATCCGGCGCCGCCAAGAAGTGATCGGGGAGGAACCATAATGCTCGTCACCGCATCGCTTCTCTATCTCGCCTCCGGCGTGCTGTTCATCCTGGCCCTGCGTGGCCTGTCCAGCCCGGAAACCGCCCAGACGGGCAACCGCTTCGGCATGATCGGCATGGCGCTGGCCATCGTCACCACGCTGATCGCCCTGCCGGCGCTCACCGGCAAGACGCTGGAATTTGGCCGTCTGGTCATGATCGTGGCTGGCATCGCCATCGGCGGTGCCGCTGGCATGGTCATCGCCAAGCGCATCCAGATGACGCAGTTGCCGCAGCTGGTGGCCGCCTTCCACTCTCTGGTCGGCTTGGCCGCCGTGTTTGTGGCCGGTGCCGCCTTCTACTCGCCCGAAAGCTTCAATATCGGCAAGACCGGCGACATCCATGTCGGCTCGCTGATTGAGATGAGCCTGGGCGTGGCCATCGGTGCCATCACCTTCACCGGCTCGGTCGTCGCCTTCCTGAAGCTGGATGGCCGGGTCAGCGGCAAGCCGCTGGTCTTCGGTGGTCAGCATATGCTGAATGCCGGCCTGGGCATCGCCCTGGTCGCCCTGATCATCCTGCTCTGCATCACGCAATCGCCGCTGCTGTTCTGGATCATCGTCATCCTGGCCCTGGCGCTGGGTCTGCTGCTGATCCTGCCCATCGGTGGCGCTGACATGCCCGTGGTCGTGTCCATGCTGAACAGCTATTCCGGCTGGGCGGCGGCGGGCATCGGCTTCACGTTGCAGAACAACCTGCTGATCATCACCGGGTCGCTGGTCGGTGCCTCTGGTGCCATCCTGTCCTACATCATGTGTAAGGGCATGAACCGGTCGATCATCAACGTGATCCTGGGTGGCTTTGGTGGCGATGCCGCCGCTGGGGCCGCCGCCGGTGGTGCCGCCATCGACCGCAGCTTCAAGGCCGGTTCCGCCGACGACGCCGCGTTTATCATGAAGAACGCGTCCAAGGTGATCGTGGTCCCGGGCTATGGCATGGCCGTGGCCCAGGCCCAGCACGCGCTGCGCGAAATGGGCGACCTGCTGAAGAAGGAAGGCGTGGAGGTGAAGTACGCCATCCACCCCGTCGCGGGCCGCATGCCCGGCCATATGAACGTGCTGCTGGCCGAAGCCAACGTGCCCTATGACGAGGTGTTCGAACTGGACGAAATCAACCGCGATTTCGGTCAGGCCGACGTGGCCTATGTCATCGGTGCCAACGACGTGACCAACCCCGCCGCCAAGACCGACCCGGCCAGCCCCATCTTCGGCATGCCGATCCTGGATGTCGAAAAGGCCAAGACCGTGCTGTTCATCAAGCGGTCGATGGGTGCCGGTTACGCCGGCGTCGAAAACGAACTTTTCTTCCGCCCCAACACCATGATGCTGCTGGGCGACGCCAAGAAGGTCACCGAAGAGATCGTGAAGAACCTGTCGGGCAGCGGACATTGATCCGCTGACTGATCGGGATTGAGAAAGGGCCGCTCCGGCGACGGGGCGGCCCTTTTTGTTTGGGGTCGGAGGCGTAAGGTTTAATATGGGAGCGGCACAAGGGTTCTTATTGTGTTTTATCATTATAACATTAATTATAACTGTGGATAATTAGATCATATTAAAGGTTATGACCGATGAATCGGGACGCCTTATGCCACGCCGTTCGCCAAACGCTGATCAGGCTCCCCGCACCCCATGACAGCCATTATGGGATTGTGCCGCTGCCACCGCCAGAGGAGGCCATTGCCATTGGTGATAGGCGAGCGGTCATGGAAGAGGCAATCGCTGCCTTGCGAGAAGTTGAAACCTTGGCACAGGAAATGTCCGACCCCTGGATTATCAGTCGGATCATTGCCCGCCAGGAAGCCCTGTCGAGTTCTGCCATTGAAGGCACCAACAGCACATTGGACGAGGTATTGAGCGTCGAGGAAGAAGCCGACGACACCACACGGCATGACGCCCGTCAGGTGCGGTCCTACGCCATGGCTTTGGACCGATTGGTGCCGGAAGCGCGCGCCATTGGCCACAATATCTTCAGCCTTGACCTCATCCGCCAACTGCATCGAGAGGTGATGTGCGATAACCAAGATTATCCAGACACCCCAGGGGAATGGAGAACCCAGGTCGTGTGGATCGGCGGCAGAGGGATTGAGCATTCCACCCTGAACCCACCGCCACCGGATCATGTTGAAGGCTGCCTGCTGCATACGGTGGACTATCTACGAAACGAAGGCATGCAGGCCCAGACCCAGAACCTGTTGACGCGCATGGCAGTGGCGCACGCACATTTTGAAGCCGTGCATCCGTTCCGCGATGGCAATGGTCGTGTCGGTCGCCTGTTAATGCCCCTGATGATGGCGGCTGAAGGGAGAGTGCCCTTGTACCTGTCGCCCTATATCGAGGCACGCAAGGACCGCTATTACGCAAGTTTAAGGGCCGCACAGCAACAACTGGACTGGGGGGCTGCGGCTGGGTTCATGGCCGAAGCGGTGGTGGCGACGGTCACAGAACTGAAAGCAACACGGCAAGCAATGCGTCGCCTGCGGATGTTGTGGCTTGAGCGGCGACGCCTGCGCGGCGGGTCGGGTGCGTTGCGCACGCTCGATATGCTGTCGGACTATCCAGTATTGACTGTCAATCGCTTGGCCGCTTGGCTGGACATCACATTCCCGGCTGCGGCAAAGGCAGTGGACACGCTGGTGTCGATGGGCGTGCTGAAAGAACGCACCGGATACCGCCGAAACCGTCTGTTCGCCGCGACCGAGGTGCTGTCGATCCTAAATCGCCCCTTTGGCACAGAGCCGGTGTTACCAGAGCGATAGGGCAACAAGGCGGCCCACCGGGCCGCCCCCACCCCATTCCTCAATGGCGAAAGTGCCGCATCCCGGTGAACACCATCGCCAGCCCACGCTCGTCGGCAGCGGCGATCACCTCCGCGTCGCGCATTGACCCGCCCGGCTGGATCACCGCCGTGACACCGGCATCGGCGGCGGCCAGCAGGCCATCGGCGAAGGGGAAGAAGGCGTCGGACGCGACCACCGAACCCTTCGTGCCTACCTCGCTCAGGCCAGCGGCCTTGGCGGCGTCGGCGGACTTCCAGGCGGCGATGCGGCTGCTGTCCACGCGGCTCATCTGCCCCGCACCAATGCCCACCGTGGCGCCGGCCTTGGCATAGACGATGGCGTTGGACTTCACATGCTT
Source organism: Niveispirillum sp. CC-CTL257 (assembly GCF_059489915.1). Classification (NCBI taxonomy): domain Bacteria; kingdom Pseudomonadati; phylum Pseudomonadota; class Alphaproteobacteria; order Rhodospirillales; family Azospirillaceae; genus Niveispirillum; species Niveispirillum sp. CC-CTL257. The sequence goes on along the minus strand of NZ_JCAJXE010000001.1, from coordinate 56,226 downwards.
GCCCACGCGGAAGGCGAACAGCAGGTCGGCCAGTTCGGCCTCGGTCGGGGCGCGCTTGGTGACGACCTTCAGGTCGGCCTGGGCGATGCGGCCATTGTCGCGGGTCTGCACAAGATAGCCGCCGGACACCGACTTCACGAACAGGCCCTGTTCCGCCGGGTTGGGCATGGAACCGGTCAGCAGCACGCGCAGGTTCTTCTTGGTGGCCAGGAAGGCCTTGGCCGCCTCGTCCGCGTCAGGCGCGATCACCACTTCTGCAAACAGCTTAGCGATCTGCTCGGCCGTGGCCGCGTCCAGCGTGCGGTTCATGGCGATGATGCCACCAAAGGCCGACACGGGATCACAGGCCAGGGCGCGCGTATAGGCATCCAGCAGGTTGTCGCCTTCGGCCACGCCGCAGGGATTGGCATGCTTGATGATGGCGATGGCCGGACGGTCGAACTCCGACACCAGCTCGAACGCCGCATCCGTGTCATTCAGGTTGTTGTAGGACAGTTCCTTGCCCTGAAGCTGCGTCGCCGTGGCGATGCCGGGGCGCTTGTCACCGGTCGTGTAGAAGGCCGCCGACTGGTGCGGATTTTCGCCATAGCGCAGGGTCTGGCGCAACTCGCCACCAAAGGTCAGGCGCTGGGGATATTCCTGGCCCAACTGACCCGCGAACCAGCGGGAAATGGCGGCGTCATAGGAACCGGTGCGGGCATAGGCCTTGGCGGCAAGGGTGCGGCGGAAGGCCAGGGTGGTCTGGCCGTCATTGGCCTCTAACTGGCTCAGCAGCTCGGCATAGTCCGAGGCATCGGTGACCACGGCCACGAAATCATGGTTCTTGGCCGCACCGCGGATCAGGGACGGGCCACCAATATCGATATTCTCGATACAGGTCTCAAAATCCGCGCCCTTGGCCACCGTCGCCTCGAACGGATACAGGTTCACCACCACCAGGTCGATGCCGGGGATGTCGTGGGCCGACATGGCCTCGGTATGGGTGGGGAAGTCACGGCGGGCCAGGATGCCGCCATGGATCTTGGGGTGCAGGGTTTTGACCCGTCCGTCCATCATTTCCGGGAAGCCGGTATGGTCGGATACTTCCGTCACGGCGATCCCGGCGTCGGCCAGCGCCTTGGCAGAGCCGCCCGTGGACAGGATATGGACGCCGCGCGCGGCCAGCGCCTTGCCCAGGTCAATCAGGCCCGTCTTGTCGGAGACGGAGATGATGGCGCGGCGGATGGGGACGAGATCGATGCTCATGGGTCGTGATCCTGGCGGATGGTGCTATGGAACAAACGGAACCGGGCCGATCCATCTGGACCGGCCCGGCAGTGGTGTTGACGCGGCAAAGCGTCAGGTGTCTATGTCATTTCCCTCGCGGCGCAGGCCCCACTTCACCAGGGTTTCACCCGGTTGCGTGGTGCCGCGCAGCACGATCTGGGTGGTCGACCGCGGGTCGGCACCCTGCCCCAGATAGATGCTGTCTGTGGTTTCAATCTCCGCCCCGCTGGCTCGGAATTTCCACAAGGCACCCGATGGCAGACGCAGCAGCAGGGCCGCCTCATCCTCCAGGGTCGCCACGCGGACGCCGGGATGCAGGTGGAAGCGGACGGCGAACTCATGGCCGGCAGACCCGGCCATCCGGTCCTGCCCGCGCAGATCCTCGCCGCTTTCGGCCAAAAACAGGCGGCGGTGATGGATGATGCCGCCCCGGTCGCGATAGCCATCATGATGGGCATCAACCAGGGTACCGGCATCGCCATCCTGGCGGTCCACCTGCACCTTGGCCGGCCGGCGGGACAGCCCACCCTCATCATTCACACCGCTGGAATTGGTGTCGTCGATGGTCAGCGTCGAATGCGCCGCCGTGGCGGCCAGGGCGGCGCGCCACGGCCCCTGATCGCCCGGATGCGCCCCGCAATTCACGATCAGGCGTTCACGCCCGATGCTCATCTCAAATGACAGGGTGCCGGCATGGGCATGCTCGTCCAGGCCGGGGGCAGGTGGCAGGCCCGTATCCATCAGAATACAGGTGCGTCCCGCTGTGATGCGCTCAAATCCGATATGCGGCGTGGATTTCAGGGGGCGGCCGCGCGCATCGGCCTGACCCAGGACGGTGTCGATCAACACCGCCTCGCCTTCCTGCGCGCCATTGAACAGGGCAAGACCGCCGTCGCCGTGGCGGAAGAAGCGCAGGGTGGGCGTCATGCGGTCGATGGCATGCTGCACCGCCTCGGGCAGATCTTCACGCCCCGCGCGGTAGCAACCCCGGATATCGATCAGATGGCGCAGAACCAGAAGCTGTGCCGACGGGGAATGTTCCACATGGCCGCCATCGGGCAGCACCTGCTTCGGCAGTTCCCGGTTCAACAAGGCACGGGCCCGGTCGGTGACGCGCGACAGGCCCGACAGGCACATGCCGCCATAGACCATGCCCTTCAGCGTGCCCAGCAGGGCCGCACCCTTCAGCCGGCCCGGAACCGCATGTTCCAAAAACCGGACCTGACGGGCCAGACTGTCGAACACACGGGCGCGCAGCTGATCATCGGCACTGGCCAGGAAGAAATCATGCTGGCCGATCCAGGCCGCAACACGGGTGGCCAGGATATCAGGTGCCCAGGCGACGGGGTGCCAACGCTTGCCGAACATGTCCAGCCAATGGCTGACCAGCACGCGGGCCTGCCGCCGGGCCGCATCGCCGCCCGTGGCACGCAGATGGCGCAGCCAGTCGAAACCATGCATTTCCGCCAGCCAGGGGGCCGACGCCGTCGGTTCCAGCCAGGGCGGCATCTCACCCGAAAAACCCTGCCCGGCGAAGCGGAAGCGGTTATTCAACAAGTCCTGCCCATGATGGGCATCGCCGGGCCAGGGGTCAGGCGGGACGAGCGACAGTTGCTTGGGCGCCGGCCCCGACAGCGCCATCATCTGGTACAGGCCGGTCGCGCGGTACCAGCCGCCCGACCCTGGCTTGAACCTTTTATGCGCCATGCCGCCGGCCATGCTGCGCGATCAACCGTTCTGGCCGCGCAGGGCGCGCATATTGGCGGCGTAAGCCGACGGCCCGCCGACAAAGGTCGCCGTACCGGCCACCAGAACATCGGCACCCGCCGCAATGCACTGTTTGGCCGTTTCGATATTCACACCGCCATCAACCTCCAGGTCGATCTGCCGGCCGCCCTGAGCGTCCGACACAGCGTTGATGCGGCGGCGCAGCTCGGCGATTTTGTCCAACTGGGAGGAAATGAAGCTCTGCCCGCCAAAGCCGGGATTAACCGACATGACCAACACAAGGTCCAGATCACCCAGCAGGTAATCCACCATCGACAGCGGCGTGTGCGGGTTCAGCACGATACCGGGCTTCTTGCCCAGGGACCGGATCAGCTGCACCGTGCGGTGCGGGTGCGCGCCAGCCTCGGGATGGAAGCTAATGATATCCGCGCCGGCATCGGCAAAGGCCTGGATGAAGTTATCGACGGGCGCGATCATCAGATGCACGTCGAAGACCTTGGCCGTGTGCGGGCGCAGGGCCTTCACCACGCCGGGGCCGATGGTGATGTTGGGCACGAAATGCCCGTCCATGACATCGATATGGATGTAATCCGCACCGGCGGCGTCGATGGCGCGCACCTCCTCACCCAGACGGGCAAAGTCGGCGGACAGGATGGACGGGGCGATCTTGACGGGCTTGGTCATCATAGGCCCGGTTGGTACCAATTACAGGCCCCGCCGACAAGCCGGGTTCGGCGCATGAATGGCTGGTTACCGGCACATGGCGGCGGGGTCAGGGGGCTGGATAGAGCCATTGCAGGCCCTGGATCAGCCCCACCGGGAAGGTGGTTTCATGATAGGTGCCCTGGGATACCTCCGACATGACCTGTAACCCCGGATATTTGCGCGCCCGCAGACGCTTGGCCATATCCTGCTGATCGGCCACCATATCGCGACTTTGACTATAGCGTTTATCGCCAGGCTTCGCCGCCTCGAACGACCCGGTGGTCATATAGAGTTTCGCCTTCAAATCCTTGTGCGCCTTGGCATAATCCGCCTCCAGCGTCCGCAGGGCATAATCCTTGTACCAGATGGACGGGCTGGTCAGGATATAGCTGCTGAAATGCTGCGGCTGGGTGAACAGCACCCACAGGCCGAACAACCCGCCATAGGACTGGCCCACCAGGGTGCGGCGGGCCGGATCGATGCGGTAGGTCTTCTCAACCAACGGCATCGCCTCCCTCACCAGAAGATCCAGATAGGCTGCCGCCCCGCCCGATGCGCTGGGCAAATCGGCGGCGGGCCAGGGCGTCAGGTCGCGGCGGCGGCTCTCCATGCCGTTCTCGCCCTTAGCCGTGGGCAACCCGACCAGGATGAATTCCTCTAGCCGCTTCTGACTATGGGCCAGTCGCGTGATGCCCGACGCCACCTGAAACGTGTAATCGCCATCGGTCAGGTACAGCACGCCATAGCGCTTGCCCGCATTCTTCGGATCGGCATATCCCGGCGGCAGCTTCACATAGAGATCATAGGTCCGGCCATTCAGCGCCGATGTCACAGTATGGACGCTGGTCCGCTCCACCTGATAGGCGGGCAACGCCTCCTGCGCCTGGACGGTCGCGCTGGTGAACAACAGGGCCGCAGCCAGAAACCAGGAAAAACGCATCCGGGATTTCCCCATCGAGTTGCCGAGATAAGGTCGGTGTATGAATTTCCCGATTGCCCGGTCAAGCACCGATCCTGGCCGTTGACGGAAAGCTAAGCGGCCCCCACTCTGAACTATGAGATGCGCAGCCCCGGAGGCCGGCCATGGACAGAGTGAACCTTGCCGATGTCGCCAGCAACCTGACCCGCCTGATCGAACGGGCCGAGGCAGGAGAGGAAATCATCATCTACCGCGCCGGCCAACCCGTGGCCCGCCTGATGCCGCCGGTGGCAGAGGAAGCATACCCGACGCCTAAACCCAGGCGGCAACTTGGGATTCTGGCCGGCAAGGGCTACTGGGTCGGCGATGATTTCGATGATCCCTTGCCGGAAATAGCCCGTTCGACCGCATGTTGATTGCACAGGCCAGGATGGAGGCTTTGCTGCTGGTGACAGCGGATGCGATGATCCCAACCTACGCGGTGAAGACCCTGTCGGCGCGGGCGTGAGAAAGGGTGGTCCCATGGTTGAGGTACATGTCGTTCCGGCACTGACCGACAATTACATCCACATCCTTCACGATGCCCCCCACGGAGTCACCGTTGTGGTCGATCCCGGCGAAGCCCCGCCCGTGCGCGCCTTTCTGACCGAACGCGGCTGGCGGCTGACCCATATCCTGGCCACCCATCATCATGGCGATCATATTGGCGGCATCACCGACCTGCGCGCCGACAGCCACGCCACCCTGATCGGCCCCAGGGCGGAGGTGGAGCGTATCCCGGAAATGGACGCCACCTATGGCGAGGGCGACCGCTTCACCCTGGGCAGCCAGACGGTCCACGTCTTCGACACGCCGGGCCATACGCGCGGCCATTGCGCGTTCTTCTTTGAGCAAGCTGGCCTGCTGTTCAGCGGTGACACCCTGTTCTCGCTGGGCTGTGGCCGCCTGTTCGAAGGGACGCCGGCCCAGATGTGGGACAGTCTGTTGAAACTGCGCGCCTTGCCGCCCGAAACCCGGATTTATTGCGGCCATGAATATACGGCCAGCAATGCCCGTTTCGCCCTCTCCATCGACCCGGACAATCTGGCCCTGAAGGCCAGGGCGGAGGAGGTGGCGGCCTTGCGGGCCAAGGGCCTGCCCACCATCCCCGCCCGCCTGTCGGATGAACTGGCGGCCAACCCGTTCCTGCGGGCTGACGATCCCGGCCTAGCCAGCCATTTCGGCCTGACCGGCGCACTGCATGCCAGCATCTTCGCCGCCATCCGCAAGGCGAAGGATGAATTCCGGGGCTGATCCCGGACTTTGATCCCCCCAAACCCTGGAAGCGTCCATGAAGCTGCGTTACAGCCAGACCTCCCCCTTCGTGCGCAAGGTGTTGATGGTGGCGCATGAGGTCGGGTTGGCCGACCGGATTGAATTGTCGCCGACCGATGTCTGGTCGCCCGACAGCCCCATCGTGCGCGAAAACCCGTTGTCGAAAATTCCAACCCTGCTGACCGATGACGGCATGGTCCTGTTCGACAGCCCCGTCATCGTCGAATATCTGGACAGCCTGCATGACGGTACCAAACTGATCCCCGCCATCGGTCCCACCCGCTGGCTGGCGCTGCGGCAGCAGGCAGTGGGCGATGGTATCTGTGACGCCGCCGTCCTGCGCCGGCTGGAGGGCTTGCGTCCTGCCTCCCTGCGTTCCGCCGAATGGGACAGCCGGCAGCGGGCCGCCATCTTCCGCGCCTTCGACCGGCTGGAGGTGGAGGCCGGCGATCTTCCCGACCCGGATGCACCGACGGTCGGTGGTTTGGCCGTGCTGTCGGCCATGGGCTACATGGATTTCCGCTTCGCCCATGAACCCTGGCGTCCCGGACGGCCTTCCCTTGCACATTGGTTTGAAACGGCTTCGAAACGAAATAGCTTTCTGGCTACCCTTCCGCCAACGGAATGAACTTCATGAACCATCTGACGCCAAGGCAGATTATCGACCTGCTGGGCATGCGCCCGCACCCGGAGGGGGGCCATTATGTGGAAACCTTCCGGGCACCCGCCGCCGATGGCGGGCGGGCGGCGCATACGGCCATCTATTTCCTGCTGCAGGCGGGGGAATATTCCCACTGGCACCGGGTGCTAGATGCCGATGAGATCTGGCATTTCCATGCCGGCGCGCCGCTGGTCCTGACAATGTCGCCCAACGGCCATGACGCCTCGGCCCACCATCTGGGTACTGATCTGGCTGCCGGTCACCGGCCCCAGATCATCGTGCCCGCCGGCCATTGGCAGACGGCGGTCAGCCTGGGGGCCTGGACGCTTGTGGGATGCACCGTGGTGCCGGGCTTCGAATTCGCGAAATTTGAACTTGCCCCACCCGACTGGCGCCCCACACCGCGCAAATTGTCAGAGACCTGAACGGTCGGGTCGCCGCCAGCGGAACAGCATGCGCCCCAGCGGGGCCAGCATGGCACCCAGCATGATGATGGCAATCACTTGGATGGCCACGAGCAGCGGCGCATCCAGATCATCATGGATCATGCGTTCCCCGAAAACGGCCATGCCGCCCCCAGCGATCAGCAGCAGCGCCATCATCCGCACCGGGGCCACGGGCGCGGCGCGGCGCATATCGGCGGCCAGGAACAGGGCCGACCCGATGGAAATGACGGGAAAGCACCAGGGGCAGAACAGATGCACCAGTTCCGGCATGTCATGCGCCGCTGTATTCTGATGCCCGCTTTCCCACAGGACCAGCATCCAGAACATCGCCGCCGGCAACCAGATCAGCCGTTCCCACCCCCGCCGACCGGGCACCGAAAACGATATGGCCGCAAATCCGGCCAGCAGCGCCGTCACCAGCGCCAATCCCTGTTCGGCCAGCCAGTCGACCTGCGTCACCACCAGCGAAAGGTCGCCCCTTACCCCATGCCAGGTGGTGGCAAGCAGCATCAGACCGATAGACAGAATGGCCCAACGCAACAGCCGCAGAACCGGCGGCGGCAAGCGGCGGGCGGGGCTGCCCTCCGCGCTCAACCGGTCGATCAGGTGGCTCACGTCAGCCATGGTCCATATCCTTCCCCAACAATTGCCGCAGCCCCGCGATGCCGCGATGCACGGCCACTTTCAATGCCCCGACGCTGACGCCACTGGCCTCAGACGCTTCTTTCAAACTCATGCCCTTGACCTTCAGCATGTCGATGGCGACCCGCTGCCGTTCGGGCAGCTGCGACAGAAGCGGCCCCAGATTGATACTGGGCGGCGCATCTGCCTCCGGCTGCGGCACCGTATCGGCAAGGCCGTCATCGAACTCCGTTTCCACGGCCCGGCGGCGATAGGTACGGCGCAGCGCATCCGACAGCCGGTTGCGGGCGATGGTGCCCAGCCAGGGGCCAACCGGTCGCCCCGGCTGATAGGTGGGCAGGGCCTGATGCAAGGCCAGCAGCGTGTCCTGGATAAAATCATCCAGATCGGCTGAACGGGTCAGCTTTCCACGCCCCACCGCCCGGACCAGGGGAACGGCGGCGCGCAAAAAGGTACCATAGGCCGCGCGGTCACCCTCCTGCGCGGCGGTCAGTAACCGGCCCAGATCGGCATCCTTTTCCGTCACCAGCCCCCCATCCGTCCCCAGCTTGTCACTTGGTCGGCTTAGGGGCTTTGGTGACACCATGTTCTTCCAGGAAGGCCTTGAATTTCTTGGCATCCAGGAAATAGAGGTCAAGGCATTCATTGAACTTGTCCGGGTCCTTGATAGCCTTGCAAAGCTGTTCGGCTTCCTCAGTCGCCGTCTGCTTCTGCGCCTTCTCCGACGCACTCATGCTGGGCGCATCGGTCTGCTGGGCCAGGGCGGACGGCGCAATAGCCAGCAACAGGGCCGGCACGAAGGGCAGGAAACGGCGGACAAAGGACATGGCGTCACCTCGCAATCAGGACAGGATCAAGCAGACGTCGCCACAGGCCGCGCAAGGCCGCATCCAACGACAACTGCCCCGGCCCTGTCAGGAACAGGACCAGCCCGACCATGATCCATGGAATCTGTTCCGCCGCAATGGCGATGCCATTCTCAATCCCCTGCGGTGTGCGACCGATGACCAGGAACAGCACAGCCGACATCACCGCCAGCCCCGCCGCCCCGACCCGTCCGGCCAGCCCCAGTGCCAGCAGCAGGCTGAGCACGATTTCCGCCCCCGTGGTCAGGGGGGCCGCGATTAGTGCCGGCAGAAAGGGCACCGGATGCACATCGGTGAACAGGAAGGCCTGGCTGTCCCAGGTAAAGACCCGATGCCAGCCGGCGGTAGCAAACGGCCAAGCCAGCCACAGGCGACCCAGCAGCAATAGTCCCCCCCGCCCCAGCGCACGGGCATTGCCGCATCGACTGTGGGACCGGGATTGACCAGAAGGCGCAAGATTGAACGGATCATGGTTGATCACCATCAGTTATGGCGGCGATCAGCCCATGGCCAAGCAGCAGCGCCAGCAGCGGGGAAAGCGCACCGGCATCCCGCAGATGCCCAGCCGCCGTCAGAAGATCAGTCCCATCACGCAGGGCCTGTACAAACGCACCGGCATCAGGCGGCAGCAAGGTCGCCGCCACCAGCAGATCCGGCCCGCGCCAAATCAGCGCCACTGCCTCCGGTCCATCCAGCGGCAGGGGGGGAGCGCCCCCCTTGATATCCGTCCGCCCCTCCCACCATCCGGCAAGGGGTGCCAGGGAACCCGCCACCAACGCTGCGGACGGGATCAGCGGCAGACGCAGGCGTGCCAGTGCGTCCGGCGGCCACTCCGCCAGCGCCCCGGCACCGACAGGATCGGCATCCGCCGCGAAATAGGCAAGGTGCGCCGCCCAATCGGCGGCGGCCAACACCGGCAGATTACCCGGCAGATCGGCACCGAACCCGTCGCCATAGGCCGACAGCATGGCCGGCCCCGGCGGATGGGCCCGCAGGTGACGCTTCGCCGCCTCCGCGAAAGCTTCTGCTCCCAGGGCGCGTTCCACACTGGGATAGGCCTGGGCCAGAACGCCGGTCAGGGAAGCCGTGACGGTCGCGGTATGAATGAACAACGCCTTGTCCACCGGTACGGCGGCAGGGCGCAGATAAGGCAGGGCGCTGCCAAACGCGTCGATATCACCGTAACAGGCCCCCAGCATGGCGCGTTGCAGGTCGATCAGCATGACAAGGCCGCCCCCCGCACCGCATCCGCCTTCGCCGCCTGGGCCAGCAGCACCGGCAGCGGCGGCAGGGCCGTATCCCATTCCACCAGGGTCGGGCGCGGCCCGAACTGGCGGGTGGCAAGGTCATACAGGGCCCAGACCGGGTCCGGCACGGCGCTGCCATGATCATCAATCAGCAGGGTGGCACCGTCCACATCCAGGCTGGCATGACCGGCCAGATGGATTTCGCCCACGGCGTCGCCGGGAAAGTGCCGCAGCAGCCGCGCCGCGTCCTGCCCCCGGTTGCGGGCCGAGACATAGAGATTGTTGACGTCCAGCAGCAGGCCGCAGCCAGTGCGGACCACCAGTGCCGACAGAAACTCCCCCTCCTCCATCTGGTCCTCCTGGAACCGCAGATAGACGGACGGGTTTTCAACCAGCAGGTGCCGGCCCAATGCGTCCTGCACCCGCGCCACATTGTCGGCGACAATGTCCAGCGTCTCCCCCGTCAACGGCAGGGGCAGAAGGTCGGGCACATGCGTTCCCGCCAGACCGGTCCAGGCCAGATGGTCCGACACCATCGCCGGCTCAAACCGCGCATACAGCGCCTTCAGCCGGGCCAGATGTTCCCCATCCACGCCATCGGCAGCACCCAGTGACAGGGCAACCGAGTGAAAGGAGATGGGGTAGTCCTGACGCAGCTTTTCCAGCTGCGCCAGACGCGGACCGCCAGGGACCAGATAGTTTTCCGCATGCACCTCCAGCCACCCGACCGGTTGGGCCGCCGCCAGGAAATCCGGCACATGCAGGTGCCGGAGTCCGACGCCGGCCGCATCGGCCAGGTTGGGGATGGTGGGGGGATGGGCCGGGGGGCGCATGCGGAAATCTGTCAGAACGGCGATGATTACTTCTTGGCCTTGGTATTGGTGCCTTCAAAGGCAGTCACGCTGCCGCCAGCAGCCTCACAGGCTTCCTTGGTCATGGCCTTGAAATCCTGGCCGCTGTAATCGACCTTGGACTGGGTGGCGCAGGAATGACCGGCGGCCTTGTTGGCGCAGTCATTCTCACCGGCCTTGGACACGCCATAGCACTTCACCTTTTCACCATCGGCGGCATGGGCCGGGGCGGCGATGGCGGCCAGGGACAGGGCACCGGCAACGGCGGCGCCAAGGGTCAGGGCGGTCAGGCGGACAGAAGTCGACATGGGTGCGTTTCCTTTGAACGGGGTCCAGGGACAAGCGGCGCCGTCATCGGCGTCCGTATCCCCTCATTCGCCGCCCATCTGGAAAGGTTACGCCGTTTTTTGAAAAAAGTCGGAACATCAAAAAGATTTAGAACTGTATATATTTTCTATTGATGGGAACAAACCCAGGCCGCATACGAAAACGGCGGGTCGGAATAGGCCGGCCCGCCGTTCACGGAGGTAAACTGGCATGCAGAAGATGCCGTTTATCCTTGTGCTTCGTATCCCGGTCTGGCGAGGGCGTGTTCTGCACGTCACCGTCATCCTGGGCCGAGGCTTAGGTGGGTGGGTCGGGTTCACGAGACCCGGCCCACCTCCTCCGACTATAGGTGAAAATGAGGGGATTTTCTAGCGTGGTTGCGGGTCACACCGTCTCCGCCTTGAACGGCCGGGTCATCAAGGCATCGATGATTGCGTCCAGATCGGCCCCATGGTTCAACAGCGCGTCCACCGCCTGGCACAGCGGCATGTCCACCCCCTTTGCTGCCGCCAGCTTGGTGACCGCACGGGCGGTATAGACGCCCTCTGCCACCGACCGACGCTCACCCAGAACCTCTTCCAGGCTGCGTCCCTGGCCCAGGGCGGCCCCCAGCGACATGTTGCGCGATTGCAGCGATGAACAGGTCAGCGTCAGATCGCCCAGGCCCGAAAGGCCCATCAGCGTCTCTGCCCTGGCCCCCAGGCGCGCACCCAGCCGGGCGATTTCCGCCAGACCGCGGGTAATCAGGGCGGCGCGGGCATTGTCGCCCAGATTGCGGCCATGGACGATGCCACAAGCGATGGCCAGCACATTTTTGACGGCCCCGCCCACCTGCGCGCCCACCAGATCGTCCGACAGATAGGGCCGGAAAGTGCGCCCACCCAATGCTGCCAGCAGGCGGCGGCCCAGCGCCTCGTCCCGGATGGCCAGCGTTACGGCGGTGGGTAGCCCCTTCGCTACCTCCGCCGCAAAGGTGGGGCCGGACAGGACGGCCACGGGCTGGCTGCCCAATTCCGCCTCCGCCGCCTCGCTCATCAGGCTGCCGGTGTCGATCTCAATGCCTTTGGCGCAGATGATGACGGGCACACCCGGCTTCAGATCGGGCTTCAGCGCACGGCAGGCGCTGCGCAGATGCTGGGCTGGGGTGACCAGCAGCAAGGCGTCGGCCTGCGCTGCCTCATTCATGGAGGTGGTGGCCCTGATGGCGGGGTCCAGCTTGATGCCCGGCAGGAACAGGCTGTTCTCATGCCGCTCATTGACGCTCTCCACCACCTCGGTCTCGCGCGCCTGCAAAACGACATCGGCACCGGCGCGTGCCGCCGCCATGGCCAGCGCCGTTCCCCAGGCCCCGGCCCCGATCACACCGATGCGCCGCATGGCTTGTCCCCTTTGCTTATATCCGGTCAGGGCTTTCCGCCCCGTTCTGAGAAAGGCTTAGCGCGCGGGGAGCCAAAAATAAACAGGGCCGGGCGGGGTGATCCCCGCCCGGTCACGATTTGTCCGTCACTGCTGAGGTCATTACATGGTGGTGTCGCCGGCAGAAGAGGCCTGGATAGTGCAGTTGGTGCCGCTCACCTCACACTGGGTCAGGGCGTCGGCGCGGGCCTGTTCCTCGGTATCGCGCACCACCCAGCCAAAGGCACCGTCATCCGACATAGCCAGCGCCTTGGCACCGGCGGCCTTCTCGTAGTCAGCCACGACCTCGCCGCGCAGATCGGCGGCGTCAGTATGGTTGCGGGCCAGTTCGCCCAGTGTGCTGCCGCCGGCCACGGCCTGACCATCGACGGAGATCACGCGGCAGGTCTCGCGCGTCACCTCGGCACAGCGGGCCAGAGCCGCGATTCGGGCTTCACCGCCATCAATGCCGGATGCGTAACCGACGGCACCGTCATCGGCGATGGCCAGCGCCTTGTGGCCCTGCAATTTGTCATACATGGCGACGGCTTCCTGACCCACGCCGGACAGGTTTTCCAGACCCTTGTCGGCCTTGGCGGCATGGGCCATGACGGGGAAGGCGATGATGGCGGCGGTGGTGGCCAGAACGAACTTGATCTTCGACATGATGTCCCTCCGTTGAATGTCGTGCCGTCCCATCCCGGGCGGCTTCGAGGGAAAAACATCGTGGAAAAGCCTTGGTTCCCACCCCGATGCAGAAGTCACGAAATCACCTTGGTTTCGCCGGATTCCGAAGCACCTGCCACATTGACGCCATGGATTGCCGCCCCTGAACCCGGCATTATGAGCGCAGAGCGTGATATCGCCGGTCATAGTCGATGACCGGCGATATGGCGGCGACTGCCGCCGCGCGGCCCATGCCGCGTGAGCCAAGCGTGCGGATGCACGCGCCCGGCGATTGAGGGGGCAAAAAAAGGGAGGATGCCATGCTGCTCTATGATGACGTGATCGCCCCAACGCCCCGCCGTGTGCGCATGTTCCTGGCCGAAAAGGGGGTAGATGTTCCGCGCCGGCTGGTGACCATCGGCAAGGGGGAGCATCTGTCCCCCGATTACCGGGCCCGCGTGCCCAGCGGCCGGGTTCCCGCACTGGAACTGGAGGATGGCACCATCATTTCGGAAAGCATCGCCATCTGCCGCTATCTGGAGGAACTCTATCCCGAACCCAATCTGATGGGCCGCGACGCCAAGGAACGGGCGCTGATTGAGATGTGGCAGCGGCGGATGGAATTCGAACTGCTGCTGCCCATGGCCGGCGTGTTCCGCCATACCCATCCCAAAATGGCCGCCCTGGAATGCCAGGTCCCGGCCTATGCGGAGGCGCAGAAGCCACAGGCGGAAAAGCGTTTGTCACGGCTGGATCATGATCTGGGCCTGACCGCCTTCATCGCGGGCAACCGTTTCACCATCGCTGATATCACCGCCTTCACCACCCTGACATTCTTCCCGCGCCTGTGCGCCATCACGCTCGACACCATGCCCAATATCCAGCGCTGGCTGGCCAGCATTGCCGACCGTCCCAGCGCCAAGGCCTGAAGCAACCCTAAGCGGGTATGCCCTCTGTATAGGTCTTTGAAAGAGGGCCGTAATTTGGCGGATATGAAGGCGTTTCTTAACGACTTCCCGCTAGACATTGATAATCATCACCTTTAGCTTGGCCGGAAAGCGAGACATTGGACGGCGTGCAGGGGGACAGGGGCATGGGATTCACGACGGCATGGCGGCGTTCCACCGACCGTTCCCGCAAAATGGCGACTGCCGTCGCCCTTGCGGCCCTGGTCAGTATTACTACCCCCGTCGTGGCGCTCGCCAAATATGCCTCTATCGTCATTGATGCCAAGACGGGGGAGGTGCTGCATGAAGCCAGCGCCGATACCCGGAATTTCCCGGCCTCCATGACGAAGATGATGACCCTGCATCTGGTCTTCGACGCGCTGGACGCCGGCAAGATCCGCCTGAACCAGCCATTGGCCGTCTCCCGCCATGCCTCCAACATGGAACCCAGCAAGCTGGGTCTGCAGCCGGGCGACAGCGTCACCACCGAACAATGTATCCAGGCCTTGGTGACCAAGTCGGCCAATGATTGCGCCGTCGTCCTGGCAGAGGCGCTGGGCGGCAGCGAGGCGAATTTCGCCCGGATGATGACCGACCGCGCACGCCAGTTGGGCATGACGCGCACCACGTTCCGCAATGCCTCGGGCCTGCCCAATGCCGGGCAGCTGTCGACGGCCCGCGATTTCGCGCGTCTGGCGCAGAGCCTGATCTATGATCACGCCAAATATTATCCCTACTTCTCCGCCACCTCCTTCACCTACAAGGGGGCCGTCCACCGTAACCATAACCGGTTGATGAGCCGGTATGACGGCATGGACGGGCTGAAGACCGGCTATATCCGCGCGTCGGGCTTCAACCTCGCCGCCTCGGCGGAACGCAATGGCCGCCGCCTGATTGGCATCGTGTTCGGGGGGCAGACGGGCACTTGGCGCGACAACCATATGGCCGACCTTCTGGACGATGCCTTCACCGGCAAGCGCGGCGCGCCCATGCTGGTGGCCAGCAACCAGTCCAAGCCCGCCAAGGGCAAGTCGCGCGCCAAGCCGACGGCACCGGAAGCCGTGGTCGCCGCCGTGTCCGACAGCCTTGTCGGCACCGCCAACGCCGCCCCGGCGGTCGCCACCGTAGGCAGCGTGCCGGCATCGCGCGCCAATGGCGGCTGGGCCATCCAGGTCGGCGCCTATAATGACAAGGCGCAGAGCCAGCGGGCCGTTAACCAGGCCACGCAGAAAGCAGGTACCCTGCTGGACAGCGCCACCCCGCACCTGATGGAAGTATCCACGAACAAGGGTACCCTCTACCGCGCCCGCCTGACTGGCCTGGATGAAAAGACGGCCCGCCGCGCCTGCGCGCAACTGTCCAGGGCCGGGCAGAAATGCCTGACCCTGCCACCGGCCTGACCACCCTCATCCCCAATCTATGGTAGCGGTCCGTCCTATCCAGGGCGGGCCGTTTTGCGATCTATGGCTGTAGCATAAATCGGATATCGTATATTCATTGACGACGCCGGTAATTTGCCCTTACTGCATCCCGTTAACCATTTTCATCGGTACTTCCATGGGCGCGCAGACGATCGCCATTGTCGAGGATGACAGCGATTTACGGGGCATGCTGGCCGACTTCCTGACCGGCCAGGGCTTTAACATCCTTGCGGCACCGGACGGTGCCAGTTTCCGCGCCCAGATGGCGGCAGGTACGCCCGATCTGGTGATCCTGGATATCGGTCTGCCCGATGACCATGGCTACACCATCATGGAATGGCTGCGCGAACGCGGAACCGATTGCCCGCCCATCATCATCGTCACCGGTGCCACCAGCCCCCGCGACCGCAGCGCCGGGCTGGATTTGGGTGCCGATGATTATGTCTGCAAGCCGTTCGATCTGGGGGAATTGCTGTCGCGGGTGCGCGCCGTCCTGCGCCGTTCCGCGCGCACGCCGGCGGTACCTCCCCTCAACGACATGCATATCCGCTTCGGCCCCTGGCTGCTGAAACGCGATGACCGGGAACTGGTGCATGAACCGGACGGGCGGGTTGTCGATCTGACAGCTATGGAATTCGACCTTCTGTCGGTGATGGTGCAGCGGCCCAATCAGGTGTTGAGCCGGGATGAACTGCTGCAATTGGCCCATACCCGCAAGGCGGAGCCGTTTGACCGCGCCATCGATGTCCGCATCACCCGCCTGCGCAAGAAGATCGAGATCAATCCCAACCATCCCGGCTATATCCGCACCATCCGGGGCACGGGTTACATGTTCCATCCCGAAGGCGCGGTTTAACCCCCCACCAACTCCAGCAGCTCCGGCCCCACCGCCGCCCCGTCCGGCCAGACTCTGATCGTCGGGGCCGGATCGCGTCGCCGTGCCATTGCCAGAAGCGGGCGCAATTCAAACCGGAACAGGCTGGGTGCCCCGTCCAGAAGGATCAAGCGGGGCCGCATGGCCGCAAACAGGGCCAGCAGGGCCGCCGCCCGCCGCTTCTTCCAGGCATGGTCCGCCGGATATCCATCACCATTCAGCATCAGGCCTAGCACCTCCTGACTTTCCTGCGCCGGCGGCAGGGGGTACAGCGTCACACCGGACGGCAGGGGCACGGCAATCGGCATCCCGCCCCAGGCCAGCATCACCTCCCCCTCCCGCGCCAGGATTTCCGCCTGTTCCAGTCGCGCCGCCACCTCGCCGGGCCGCATTGGCTGGGCCCAGAACAGGATCGGGTGCGGATACTGGTTAAGGCTCATGGCGGGGTAGGGCTGGACAGCGGGGGGCGGTTGCGTCACCACTTATATAATAAGGTGCCACACGATAAATCGGTACCGCAGGGAGGGAAGATTGATCGCCAGCCTGACCGCGCAGGTCGAGGCGCTCCGGCGCCTGCCCCTGTTCAAGGATGTGGAGACGGCACAGCTGAAACTGCTGGCCTTCACCAGCGAACCCGCCTGCTTTCATGATGGCGACGCCCTGTTCCGACAGGATGAGCCGTCGGATGCCGCCTATGTCATCCTGGAAGGAAGGGTGGATATTGTGATCCAGGCCCCTTCCGGCCCCATCGACCTGGGCACCTTCACCGGCAGCGGTATTATCGGAGAAGTCTCGATCCTCTGCGACCGCCCGCGCATGGCCACCGCCGTAGCCGTGGGCGATGTCGCCACCCTGCGCATCGGGCGTGACGCCTTTTTCCGCCTGATTGAGGAATTTCCGCGCATCGCTCTGCCCATGCTGCGCGATGTGGCACAACGGCTGGAATTCATGACCCTGGAGCTGAGCCGCGCGAAAGGCTGATATCCTTCCCCAACCGGATGACTTCCCCCCGGTGCCCGGCCTTTGGCATAAGGGGCGTGGAACCGACAGACCAGGAAGGAAACGCCATGGCCCGCCGCACCCCGAAAAAGCTGCTGACCCTGCTTCTGCCGCTTTATCTGGCCGCCTGCTCGACCAACCCTGTCACGGGCGACCGGCAGGTGACGGGCCTGATGCCGCCGGAAAAGGAAGCGGCCATCGGGGCGCAGCAGCATCCGGAGATGCTGAAGGAATTCGGCGGCAAATATGGTGACGCCAAGGTCCAGGCCTATGTTGACCGGCTGGGCCAGCAGTTGGCCGCCAAAACGGAAATTCCCGGCACTCGCTATACTTTCACGGTCCTGGACAGCCCCATCATCAACGCCTTCGCCCTGCCCGGCGGCTATGTCTATGTCAGCCGCGGCCTGATGGCCCTGGCCAACAGCGAGGCGGAACTGGCGGGCGTAGTGGGACATGAGATCGGGCATGTCACGGCCCGCCATTCCGCCGACCGCTATGGCCGTGGCGTGCTGGCGCAGGGCGGGGCCGTCCTGGCCGGCATCTTCCTGGGTCAGCAGGTGGGCCAGATGGCCCAGCAAGGCGCGCAGGCAGCACTCGCCAGCTTCTCCCGTGGTCAGGAATTGCAGGCCGACAATCTGGGCATTCGCTATATGACGGCGGCGGGCTATGACCCGCGCGAAATGGCGGGGTTCCTCTCCTCCATGGGCCGGCATGCGCAGCTGGAGGCGCTGCTGGCAGGCCAGCAGGGCAAGGCCGACCAGTTCTCCTATCTCCAGACCCATCCACCCACGGGCGACCGGGCCGAACGGGCGGCAGCGGCAGCCAATGTGACGCCGGGGGCCAGCTATCTGGTCCGGCAGGATGAGTATATGCGGGCCATTGACGGCATGATCTATGGCGACAGCCCTGATCACGGCTTCGTGCGGGACCGGGTCTTCGCCCATCCCGGCCTGGGCCTGCGGTTTGAGGTGCCGAACGGCTTCCGGCTGCTGAACAGCGACAAGGCGGTGGTAGGCATCGGCCCCAACGGCGCGCAAATGGTCTTCACCGAGGCACCCGGCCAGGGTGCCTACAGCGCCGGGGACCATATCGTCAGCGTCTGGGCCAAGGGCGCGCCCCTGTCCGACCTGCGGTCCCTGACCATTGACGGACTGCCCGCCGCCACCGCCATCACCCGCCTATCCGGCAAGGATGGCCCGGTCTTTGCGCGGCTGGTCGCCATCGCTGGCACCAACGGCACCTACTACCGGTTCCTGTTCACAGCGGGGCTGGAACAGGCGGGCGGTCTGGATGCGGGTTTCCTGGCTACGGCCCAGGGCTTCCGCCGCCTGACCGGTGCGGAAAAGGCAGGGCTGAAGCCCTACCGCCTGAAGGTGGTGCAGGTGAAGCCGGGCCAGAAAGTGGCCGATTTCGTGGCCGCCATGCCCATCAAGGATTACGCGGAGGAACGGTTCCGCGTGTTGAACAACATCCCGCCGGGCACGGAACCGCGACCCGGCCTTTGGATAAAGACCATTATCGAAGGCTGAGACGGGGCCGGTTATTGCCGGGCCTACCCTGTCTCCTGTACCGTCCGCGCCCATGAAGACCATGCTGACCCTGCCCCGATGTGAAGAAACGACAGCGCATAAGGGCCGCTGGCGTTTGCCCATCACCCTTGTCCTGACGCTGGGGTTCGGCGGGCTGATGCTGGTGGCGGTGGCCAGCGTCTTCTGGCTGGGCGTGCAGACATCAGGCCGCAACACCTATAACCTGCTGGCCGACAAGGCCGAGTTGGCGATGAACATGGTGGAGGCGCGGGTCCGGGCACAGCTGGACCCCGCCCGCAATCAGGTGGAATATCTGACCAGCCTGCTGTCGATGGGCGAGGTGTCGATCCAGGATCAGGACCGGATCGAAACCCTGACGCGCGGCGCGCTGGCCGCGACGCCACAGGTGGCGGGGATCGGCGTGCTGCGCGCGGCGGATGGGCGTCTGCTGGGTGCCACCCGTATGGTGAATACCGAGTCGGCCTTTTCCATGGACAAGCCGGCGGACGCGGCGGAGATCCTGGCCGACGTCCTGAAGACCGGGGCGCCGCATTGGCTGGACCCGATCTGGGCCGACGAGATCGCGACCACCGTGATGCCGGTGCAGGGGCCGCTGCGCAAGGACGGACAGTTCCTGGGTGCCGTCGCCTCCGTCGTGGGCTTCAACGGCCTGTCACGTTTCCTGCGCGACGCCGACAAGGGCATGGATAACAATATTTCGGCCTTCATCCTGTTCGACAACCATTACGTCCTGGCCCACCCGGCGCTGGCGGAACGCAAGTTCGATTTCTCCAAGGTCACGGGTCGCCCGCCTTTGCCGACCCTGGAGGAAGTAGGCGATCCCGTCGCCGCTGCCATCTGGTCCGTGATCGGGCCGGACGGGGTGGGGACCAAGCTTGCAAAATGGAACGAGGGCAAGAAGGTCGACACCCGCGTGCATGAACGGCGCAGCGATGTGCAGTTCCGGCAGGCGGAGGTGGATGGCATTTCCTATTTCTACCTGCTGCGATCCATCTCCGATTATGGCGAACATCCCTTCACCCTGGTCGCGGTGATGCGGGAAGAGGATGTGGATCGTGAGATCGAGCGGTTCCAGCATCTGCTGATTGTCGGGTTCAGCATCCTGATCGGGTCAGTCCTGGCCGCCATGATCGTGGGCAAGATGATCAGCCGGCGCATCCGCCTGCTGTCCGGGGCCGCCGTTGCCCTGCGCGACCTGGATTTCCAGAATGTGCCGCGCCTACCCGACAGCCGGTTCCGGGAGGTGGCGGACGCCGCCGCCGCCTTCAACGCCATGATCAGCGGCCTGCGCTGGTTTGAGACCTATGTGCCGAAATCGCTGGTCCTGCGCCTGATCCGCCGCGACGGTGCGCAATCCGAAATCCCGTCGGAAGAACGGGAGGTGACGGTCCTGTTCACCGACATCAAGGGTTTCTCCGCCATGGCGGAAAAGATGTCCCCGCAGGATACGGCTGACTGGCTGAACCGGCATTTCACCCGCATCGCCGCCTGTATCGAGGCGGAGGGCGGGACCGTGGACAAGTTCATCGGCGATGCCGTCATGGCCTTCTGGGGTGCCCCCGACGAACAGCCCGACCACGCCGCCCGCGCGTTGCGCGCCGCGCACGCCATCGCCAGCGTGGTGGAGGAAGAGGCGGCAGAAGCCCGCGCCGCCGGACGTCCCCCCGTCTGCCTGCGCGTCGGCGTGCATTCCGGTCCGGTGATCGTCGGCAATATCGGTGCGGCCACGCGCATCAACTACACCATCGTCGGCGACACCGTGAACACGGCCGCCCGCCTGGAAGCGCTGGGCGGCGAAATGATGGGCGATGAATGCTATGTCGTGCTGGTCAGCGACGATACCGTCCGCGCCGCCGGCAATTGCACCATCGACATGCCGCTGGCCCCCATCGGTGCCTTCTCCCTGCGTGGGCGGGTGGCGCTGGTCGATGTCTGGCGTCTGATCGTACCGTCATAAATCTTTCACCGCAGCGCACACTCGACATCGCGGCCCATAAGCGCCACTCTGCCCGCCGGTTTCCCGTACCGTTGTCCAGTGTGGACCAGGGGCTGTCGATGCTGCGCCGCCTTCTGCCTTTGCTGATCTGCCTGTTCTGCGCCCTGCCCGTCGCGGCGCAGACTGTGCTGCGCATCGGCAATGGTCCCGACAGCGAAAGCCTGGACCCGCACCGGGCCGTGGGTGCCGGCGACAGCCGTATCCTGACCTCCCTGTTCGAAGGCCTGCTGACCCCCGATGCGGCGGGCCGCATGGTGCCGGGGGCGGCGGAACGGTGGAGCGTCAGCGAGGATGGCCTGACCTACACCTTCACCCTGCGCGCCGATGGAAGCTGGTCCGACGGCACGCAAGTGACAGCCGGCGATTTTGTCTGGTCCTGGCGGCGTGCCGTGGACCCGGCCACCCGCCCGCTTTTCGCCGATTTCCTTTATCCCGTGTTGAATGCGGAGGAGATCGCGGCGGGAAAGCTGCCGCCCGAACAGCTGGGTGTGGCCGCCCTCGATGACCGGACGTTTCAGGTGCGGCTGAAGGCACCCAAGCCGAATTTCACCGACTACCTCTATCACCGCGCGACATATCCCGTGCATCGGCCCAGCGTGGAAAGGCATGGCGACGGCTTCACGCGGGCCGGCAATCTGGTCTCCAACGGGGCCTATATGCTGGTCGAGCAGGTGCCGCAATCGCATGTAACGGTCGCCCGCAACCCGCATTTCCACGGCGCATCCAGCGTCGCCTATGACAGCGTCCGGTTCTACGCGACTGAGGACAGCCAAGCCGAACTGCGCCGCTTCCGCGCCGGCGAACTGGATGTGACGGAGACGGTGCCACCCAGCCAGATCGACTGGGTGCGGGAGAATCTGCCCGCCGAGCTGCGTCTGGCCCCGCGCGCCGGCCTCAATTTCATTGCGCCAAACCTGCGCCGCGAGCCGTGGAAATCGAACCGCGCCCTGCGTCTGGCCCTGTCGCTGACCATCGACCGGGAAGGGATCGCGCGCCGCATCCTACGTGACGGGGAACCCGCCTTCACCTTTGTGCCGCCCGGCCTGCCCGACTATGAACCCGCCCTGCCCGCCCAGGCCACCTGGACGCAAGCTGCGCGCGACGCCCTGGCCCGACAGCTGTTTCAGGAGGCGGGCTACGGCCCCGACCGGCCGCTGACCGTCAATCTCCTGTACCCCACCAAGGAAGCCAACAAGCAGATGGCGGTCGCCATCGCGGCGCGCTGGCAATCGGTGCTGGGCGTGAAGACGATCCTGGAGAATCAGGAATCCAAGGTGGTGCTGGGTCGCATGCGCGACGGTTCCTACCCGGACCTGATGCTGCGTGAATGGTTCTGGGTCTTCCCCGAAAAATATCTGGAAATCATGCGCAGCCGGGAACAGCGCAATGGCAACGGCTACCAAAACCCGGCCTTCGACGCCGCGATGGCGGCGGCCGACCGCGCCGTCAGCCGGGCCGACTTCGCCCACGCCCTGCGCGGGGCGGAAGGCTTGTTGCTGGCCGATGCCGCGCTGATGCCCGTGACCTTCGCCACCAGCCGGCATCTGGTCTCCCCCCGCGTGGCGGGCTGGGTTGATAATCTGCGCGACAGCCATCCCGTGCGCCATCTGGCACCGCAATAATCGCGGTTGCATGAATTTCTGACGCAGCAACGCTTAAGCCATTGAGCTTTTGTCGGAATTCCG
The DNA here is from genome assembly GCF_059489915.1 of Niveispirillum sp. CC-CTL257. Lineage (NCBI taxonomy): Bacteria > Pseudomonadati > Pseudomonadota > Alphaproteobacteria > Rhodospirillales > Azospirillaceae > Niveispirillum > Niveispirillum sp. CC-CTL257. The sequence continues at coordinate 33,721 of NZ_JCAJXE010000001.1, read as the reverse complement.
CCAGCCTTCCGTCGGGGTGAACCGACGGTCGGAGGGTGGGCGCATGGGCGCTGACAGCTGGCGGTTATGGCCGGCAAGGGCCTTGCGCACGGTGACGGACCTGTTCCTCCCCGCGCCCATGCGCGAGCGTGGTTTTGATGAAAAGGCCGTGTTGCGCGCCCGCGCCTTCATCCGCGTCACGCTGCTGATCCTGACGGGCATCCTGGTGCTCTATACCGTCTGGGCGGTGAATGAGGGGCCGTTCGATCCGGTCAGCCTGGCCTGGGCGGTCTATGCGCTGCTGGTGGGCGGCAATCTGGTGCTGGTGCGCCTGACGGGCCGGTTTCATGAGATCACCATCGCCAATAATCTGGCGGGTCTCAGCCTGATCGCCATCCTGCTGCATTATACGGACGGCATAGCCTCTCCTCTGGTGCCGCTGTTCCTGACGGCGCTCGCTACCACGGGCAATTTCGGCGGCAACCGCGCCATCCTCTATTTCTTCACGGGCTTCCTGACCGTCATCTGCGGCACCTATGCCTGGCAGCTTTACAGTGGCGAGGGGCCGGGGGACATCCACAGCCGATTCGCCTTCCTGCTGACGGCATTGCTGCTGCTGGTCCTGGCCAACCTGTCCTCGCAATCGGCCCGCACCAAGACGCGGCGCATGCTGGCCCAGGCCCGCGATGCCGCCATTGAGGGGCGGCGGCGGGCTGAAAAGACCCTGGGGGACCTGCGTGACGCCCAGGCCCAGATGATCCTGCAGGAAAAGATGGCCAGCCTGGGTTCCATGGTAGCGGGCGTCGCGCATGAGGTGAACACGCCCGTGGGTCTGGCCGTCACCGGCGCGTCACAGCTGCGCGCCGAAACCGCCAGCATCCTGGCATTGGCGGCACAGGGACAGCTGCGCCGATCCACCTTTGATGAATATCTGAAACTGGTGGATGAACTGGCGACCCTGATCGAAAAGAACGCGACGCGCGCCGCCGAACTGATCCAATCCTTCAAGGAAGTGGCGGTGGATCAATCCTCTGATGCCCGCCGTCCCTATGATCTGCGCGCCTATGTGGGGGAGGTGCTGGCCAGCCTGTCGCCCCGTATCCGCCATGCCGGGCATAAGGTGGAAATGGCCGTCCCCGATGGGATTGAGATGGATGGTCACCCCGGTGCCATGGCCCAGGTCATCACCAATCTGGTGATCAATTCCATCATGCACGCCTATCCCGACGACCGGCGCGGCGGAACCCTGCGGGTGGCGGCGCGCGTGCTGGATGGCGACCGCGTCGAACTGGCCTATAGCGATGATGGCAAGGGCATCGCGCCGGACCTGTGGCCCCGCATCTTCGAACCCTTCTTCACGACAAGGCGGGGCACGGGCGGGTCCGGCCTCGGTCTGCATCTTCTGTATAATATCGTCACGGTGCGCATGGGCGGTACGGTGCGGGTCGGGGCCGCCCCCCAGGGCGGGGCCCTGTTCACCCTGACCTTCCCCCGGATCAGCCCTGGAATGCCCCCGGAATCGGGCCTGGACGACCTGTCCACCGACCATGTTGCAGTGCAATAATGCGACAGGAACAGGGCTGTCGCGGACCCTTGGCTTGCGCCACCGGTGCGCTTCCGCCTAAGCTTCCGGCGTGATGGCGACAAGCAGGGGCCGGATCCGGACCCCGCACGTGTGAGGAGAGGAACCATGGTCGAAGTGGTAATTGCCGGTGCTGCCCGCACCCCGATTGGCGCGTTCAATGGCGCGCTCGGGTCTGTGCCCGCGCACAAGCTGGGCGAAGTGGCCATCCGCGCCGCCCTGGAACGCGCCAAGACCGACGCGGCGGAAGTGAATGAGGTGGTTCTGGGTCACGTGCTGACCGCCGCCCTGGGGCAGAACCCGGCCCGTCAGGCCGCCATCGCCGCCGGCATCCCGGCGGGCCGTACCGCCTATGCCATCAACCAGATTTGCGGCTCCGGCCTGCGCGCAGTGGCGCTGGGCTATCAGTCGCTGCTGCTGGGCGATACCGACATCGTGGTGGCCGGCGGTCAGGAAAGCATGAGCCTGTCGCCGCATGCCATGTATATGCGTGGCGGCACCAAGATGGGCGACACGTCCATGGTCGACACCATGATCAAGGACGGCCTGTGGGACGCCTTCAACAATTATCACATGGGCCAGACGGCGGAAAACGTGGCCGCCAAGTACGGCATCACCCGTGAGGAACAGGACGCCTTCGCCGCTGCTTCGCAGAACAAGGCCGAGGCCGCCCAGAAGGAAGGCCGCTTCAAGGATGAGATCGCCGCCGTGACGGTGGCGGGCCGCAAGGGCGATGTCATCGTCGATACCGACGAATATCCCAAGCATGGCACGACCATCGACACGCTGGCCAAGCTGCGCCCCGCCTTCTCCAAGACGGGCAGCGTCACCGCCGGCAATGCGTCCGGCATCAATGACGGTGCCGCCGCCCTGGTCCTGATGCGCGCCGACAATGCCGCCAAGCGTGGCGTGGCCCCGCTGGCCCGCATCGCGTCCTGGGCCACGGCCGGTGTTGATCCCACCATCATGGGCACCGGCCCCATCCCCGCCAGCCGCGAGGCGCTGCGCAAGGCCGGCTGGTCCATCGACCAGCTGGACCTGATCGAAGCGAACGAGGCCTTCGCGGCGCAGGCCATCGCCGTGAACCGCGACCTGGGCTTTGACACCTCCAAGGTCAATGTCAATGGCGGCGCCATCGCGCTGGGCCATCCGATCGGCGCGTCGGGTGCCCGCGTTCTGGTGACGCTGCTGCATGAAATGGTGCGCCGCGACGCCAAGAAGGGTCTGGCGACCTTGTGCATCGGCGGCGGCATGGGCGTGGCGCTGTGCGTCGAACGCGACTGATGACAGTCTAAGCGGGGGTGCCAAAGGCACCCCCGTTCGCTTTCAGGGTTCGGACCCCTGAGGCACATCAAGGCGGCAACTCGCCGCCGGTATTAAGGTTCAGTGATTTACAGCAGGCCAGAAGGCCACAACAACGGGGGAAACAAATGGCACGAGTGGCATTGGTGACGGGTGGTACGCGCGGCATTGGCGAGGCGATTTCCGTCGCGCTGAAGGATGCCGGCTATATCGTCGCCGCGAATTACGCCGGCAATGACGCCGCCGCCGCCGAATTCACCGAACGCACGGGCATCAAGGCCTATAAGTTCGACGTGTCGGACTTCGAGGCTGTGAAGGCCTCTGTCGCGCAGATTGAGGCTGATCTGGGCCCTGTCGAGGTGCTGGTCAACAATGCCGGCATCACCCGCGACGGCACCATGCACCGCATGACGTTTGAACAGTGGAACGCCGTCATCCAGACGAACCTGACCAGCTGCTTCAACACCTGCCGCGCCGTGATCGACGGCATGCGTGAGCGGAACTTTGGCCGTATCGTCAATATCGGTTCGATCAATGGTCAGGCCGGTCAGTATGGTCAGGTGAACTACGCCGCCGCCAAGTCGGGCATCCATGGCTTCACCAAGGCCCTGGCCCAGGAAGGGGCCGCCAAGGGCATCACCGTGAACGCCATCGCGCCGGGCTATATCGACACCGACATGGTCCGCGCCGTGCCTGCCGACGTTCTGAAAAAGATCGTCGCCAAGGTGCCGGTGGGGCGTCTGGGCCAAGCCTCAGAAATCGCCCGTGGCGTGCTGTTCCTGGTGGCGGACGAAGGCGGCTTCATCACCGGCTCGACCCTGTCCATCAATGGCGGCCAGCACATGTATTGAGGTGTGCGGGGTGGGCGCTGGCAACGGCGCCCACCCTACTCTCCGGCCCTACCCAGACCCTCCATCCGTTGCAGCAGCCGATCGCGCCGTTCCGCCGGCATATTCTCCACCATGCCTATCAATGTATCGGCATTCGGTCCCAAACCGGCGAACCCCAGTACGTTGCGCTTGAAGCTGCGCACCCCGTGCGACAGGAAATACAGGCGATACAGCAGGGCGGGCATCCCCATGGTGACGATGCTGCGTGTGCTGCGCCCGGCCAGCCGGCGGGGACTGGAAAAGCCCTTGGCCGGTTCCTCCAGCAGGAAGGCGGGACGCGCCACCTGTTCCAGAAAGGCCTTCATCAGGGCGGGCACGTCACCCAGCCAAAGCGGGAACAGGAAAACCAGATGATCCGCCGACAGGATGGCCGCCTGCGCCGCCTGAATATCGGGCGGGATCGGCCCTTCCTCCCAATCCTGCTTTGACCGGATCAAGGGAAAGTCCAGCGCGTTCAGGCGCAGCATTTCTGCCGTATGTCCGCCTGCCGCCGCACCATCCAGATAGGCGTCGGCCAGATCATCCAGCAAATGACCATTGCCCGCATCGGGATGGCCCTGGATCAGCGTGATGGTCGCCATGCCGCAATCCCCTCCATCGTGCATCCAGCATCAGTATAGAAGGGTCCTGCGTCCCGCGCCTTGATGCGGGTCAAGCTTTACGCCCCATCCTCCTTTATTTTCGGATCACAAGGCCCTGGCCGCAAAGGCGGGCAATCAGGATGGCAGATTGCACCTTGACCATGGAAATCAATGCAGGGAAGGGCATTGAGTACCTGTCACTGTGACTGGTAATGACCCAATGGTTGTTCGCCAGAACATCCCATTTCAGGAAACACAGATGTCTCCGCCCCCTCCCACCCATCCCCGTGTCGGCGTCGGCTGTCTGGTCTGGAAAGACGGGCAGGTGCTGTTGATCCGGCGGGGTAAGCCGCCCGGATATGGTGAATGGTCCCTGCCCGGCGGGTCGCAGGAACTGGGGGAGACCTTGTTTGCGGCGGCGGAACGGGAAGTGATGGAGGAGACCGGCGTCACGGCGCAGGCACGCTCGGTGCTGACGGCCGTCGATAATATCGTCCATGACGCCGATGGCCGCCTTGCCTTCCACTATACCATCGTGGATGTGGAGGCGGACTGGATCGCCGGTGACCCCGTTCCCGGCGATGATGCGCTGGATGCGCGCTGGGCCGATCTGGTGGCGTGCGAGGCGCTGGTGGCGTGGGAGCCGCTGAGGCAGGTGCTGCGCACCGCCTTCGCCCGCCGCTAACTCTTGCTGACGGTTGCGCCCGGTTATAGGATCAAGGCACATCCTGGATAGATGTGCCTGGACCCTTTCCATTCTGAGAAACCGTGCAACGCACCTGTATTTTCTGTTGCACGATGTTTCACATGTTCTGAAAAATCAGTCCCAGATCCTCAATGGCTCAGCACCTGACCCAGGAAGGCCTTGGTGCGGTCATTCTGGGGGGCATCGAAGAACTGGTCCGGCGGGGCCACTTCCACGATCTCGCCCTTGTCCATGAAGACCACGCGGTCGGCCATGCGGCGGGCGAAGCCCATCTCGTGGGTCACGACCAGCATGGTCATGCCGGACGCGGCCAGATCGCTCATCACGTCCAGCACTTCCTTGACCATTTCGGGGTCAAGCGCGCTGGTCGGTTCATCGAACAGCATGATGGACGGGTCCATGCAGAGCGCGCGGGCGATGGCCACGCGCTGCTGCTGCCCGCCTGACAGTTGGCCCGGATATTTCATCGCCTGATCGGGGATGCGCACCCGCTCCAGCAGTTGCCGCGCCTTGGCCTCCGCCTCGGCGCGCGGCATCTTCTTCACCCACATCGGGGCCAGGATGCAGTTCTCCAGAACCGTCAGGTGCGGGAACAGGTTGAACTGCTGGAACACCATGCCGACGTCGCGGCGGATGCTCTCGACATGCCGGACATCATCATCCAGCGGCACGCCCTTGACGATGATGTCGCCGGCCTGATGTTCCTCCAGCCGGTTGATGCAGCGGATGGTGGTCGATTTGCCGGAACCCGACGGCCCACAGATGACAATCCGCTCCCCCTTCTTCACGGAAAGGTTCACATCGCGCAGCACATGGAAGGCGCCGTACCATTTATTGACGCCGCGCAGTTCGATGATGGCTTCGGTGGTCATTCAGAAAACTCCGTGTCGATATCGCGCGCGGCGTGGAGGATACGGTCGATGATGATCCCGGTAGGGACAGTGTGATAAATCAGCAGATAGGAATCGACAGGCAAGACACGGGCGTCATCGCTCAGTTCCAGCCGCTTGCGTCCCAATCCAGGAAAGGCGGCACAACGGGCTGCCGCCTGATGGATACGGGACAGCATCCGGTCGGCAGCAAGAGGGCGGTCAGCCGCAATATGACACCAGATGTCCAGTGCATCCCCCTCCGCGAGGGCACTAAACTCATAACTCGCCATTAAGCCGCCTTCTTGCCTTGGCCAGCATCTCGTCAAGCGGAATGTGACCGACGGAGCCACTATCGCGCCCTGCCTGGACGTCCCTGCGCAAGGCCTCCAGCTTTTCCTGCCTGCGACGGGCCGCCTCATCACGCTCCATGTCTTTCAGCTTTTCAGCAGGCTGGGTCATGACATCACTCCCTGACCAGGAACAAGGGGCTTCCAGCCTATCACCGCCGCCGCCCCTGCCCAAGGACGGTCTCCAGGTGCCGGCTGTAGCGGGACAGGGCATAGCAGAATAGCAGGTAGATGATGCCCACGAACAGGTAGGCCTCCTTGTAGAAGCCGCGCCAAGCCGGGTCGGTCAGGGCGGCCTTGGCGGTGGACAGCAGGTCCAGAAGGCCGATGACGATGACCAGGCTGGTATCCTTGAAGCTGGCAATAAAGGAATTGACTAATGGCGGGATCACCAGCGACAGGGCCTGCGGCAGGATGATCAGGCGCTGGCGCTGCCAATAGCCCAGACCCAGGGCCTTGGCCGCCTCCACCTGTCCCTTCGGGATTGCCTGCAGGCCGGCGCGCACCACCTCTGCCACATAGGCGGCGGAGAACAGGCAGATGCCGATCAGGGCACGCAGCACCTTGTCGATGGACACGCCCGCCGGCAGGAACAGCGGCAGCATGACCGACGCCATGAACAGGATGGAGATCAGGGGAACGCCGCGCACCAGTTCAATATAGACGACCGACAGGCCGCGCATGACGGGCAGGTCCGACGTCCGGCCCAGCGCCAGCAGCACGCCCAGCGGGAAACTGGCCACCAGCCCGACGATGGACAAGGCCAGCGTCAGGGGCAGACCGCCCCAGAGTTCTGTCGGGACATAATCCAGGCCCAGCACCCCACCGAACATCATCAGCGCCGAAAAGCCGATGCCAACCGTCCAGATATAGATCAGCGCCCGGCCCCAGAACCGGCGGTCGGCAGAGATGACCAGGGTGCCGATCATCGACAGGATGGCCAATGTCGGGCGCCAATGCTGATCATCGGGGAAGGTCCCGAACAGGATGAAGCGCCACTTCTCCGCCAGGAAGGCCCAACAGGCACCCCCGGCCTCCCGGCAGGCTGCCGCATCGCCGGTCCAGCTGGCCTTGACCAGGGCCCAGTCGATGATGCCCGGAATGGCACGGGCCAGCACATAGGCGATCAGCAGCGTCAGCAGCGCGTTGTACCAGGTGGAAAACAGATTGGCGCGCGCCCAGGCCACAGGACCCTGATTGGGGCGGACGGGGGCGGCGCGGTCTTGGGTGGTCTCGGTCACGCTCATCTCACCGCTCCACCAGCGCCACGCGGCTGTTGTACCAGTTCATCAGGAAGGACAGGCTGAGGCTGATGATCAGATAGGCCGCCATGATCGACAACACGCCCTCCACCGCTTGCCCCGTCTGGTTGATCGTGGTGTTAGCGATGGAGACGAAGTCGGGATAGCCGATAGCAACGGCCAGTGAGCTGTTCTTGGTCAGGTTCAGATACTGGCTGGTTGTCGGCGGGATGATGACGCGCAGGGCCTGCGGCAGGACGACAAGCCGTAACAGCTGACCCCGCGTCAGGCCCAGCGCCGTCGCGGCCTCCGTCTGGCCCTTGGGCACCGCCAGGATGCCGGAGCGGACAATCTCGCCAATGAAGGCAGCGGTATAGATGACAAGGCCGAACAGCAGCGCCGCGAATTCCGGCGACAGCGTCATGCCGCCCCGGAAATTAAAGCCCTGCAAGACCGGCATGTCGATGGCCCCGCCACCACTGGCCAGCAGGACCAGCAACGGCAGGCCGAGGATCAGGCCCAGCCCGATGGGCAGCATCGACAGGCGCTTGCCCGTCGCCGCCTGCCGCTTGGCGTTCCAGGCGGCGATGACCAGAGTCAGGATGATGCCCAGACCGAACAGGGCAGCAACCCAGGCCCAGATCGGGTCATCGGCCGGGGCCGGCAGCTTCAGCCCGCGATTGGACAGGAACACGCCTGGTAGCGGCGCCAGCGCCTGACGCGGCCCTGGCAATCCTTCGGTCAGCAGCCCGTACCAGAGGAACAGCTGCAGCAGCAGCGGCACATTGCGCACCGTCTCCACATAGAAGGCGGCGATGCGCGCCACCAACCAGTTCGACGACAGGCGGGCAACACCCAGCACCACGCCCAGCAGCGTCGCCAGCAGGATGCCGATGCCCGACACTTTCAGCGTGTTCAGGATACCGACCAGAAAGGCCGTGGAATAATGATCCTGCGGCCCGAACTCGACCAGGGTCTCCCCGATCTGGAACCCCGCCTCCCGATCCAGAAAGCCAAAGCCCGACGCGATCGACAGCCGCGCCAGATTGTCCATCGTATTGCCGACCAGATACCAGGCGACAAGCGCCACGGCCAGGGCCACGCCAAGCTGTGCCAGGATGGCACGGACAATGGGATTGTTGATGGACAGGTGAAAGGCCGCCGGCCCCGGAGGGGCGGCGGCCTTGGTCGCGGTCGCGTTGCTGTCGCTCATCGGCGTCCGGTTCCGGGCGTCAGGTCAGCGGATCGGCGGGGCATACATCAGCCCGCCATTGGTCCACAGCGCGTTCAGGCCGCGATCCAGCTTCAGCGGCGTCTTCTTGCCGATATTCCGCTCGAAAATCTCGCCATAATTGCCCACGGCCTTGATGGCGCGATAGGCCCAGGCCTTGTCCACGCCGAGACCGGTACCCAAGTCGCCCTGCACGCCCAGCAGGCGCTGCACCGAGGGGTCGGGGTCCTTCAGCTTGGCATCGACATTAGCCTGGGTGATGCCCTTTTCCTCCGCCTCGATCAAGGCGTAGATGGTCCAGCTGACAATGTCGCGCCATTGGTTGTCGCCATGACGGACGACGGGGGCCAGCGGCTCCTTCGACATCACTTCCGGCAGGATGATGAAATCATCGGGCTTGGTGGCAACTGACGCGCGCACCCCGGCCAGACCGGAAATGTCGGTGGTCAACACATCGCAGCGACCGGCGAAAAAGGCGGCGTTCACCTCGTCCAGCGCCTCGATCACCACAGGCTTGAAGGACAGGTTATGGGCGCGGAACCAGTCGGCGAGATTCAGCTCTGTCGTGGTACCCGGCTGCACGCAGACGGTGGCACCGTCCAGCTGCTTGGCGGAGGTCACGCCCAGGCTTTTGGCAACCATCAGACCCTGGCCATCATAATAGACAGGCGGGGCGAAATCGAGGCCCTGGGCATCGCGGGTCAGCGACCAGGTCGTGTTGCGGACCAGCAGGTCGATCTCACCCGACTGAAGCGCGGTCAGGCGCTGCTGCGCCGACAGCGGCGTGTAGCGAATCTTGGCCGTGTCATTCAGGATAACAGCGGCGACGGCCTTGCAGACATCAACGTCCAGGCCCGTCCACTTGCCCTGGCTGTCGGGGCTGGAAAAGCCCGGCAGGCCGGTATTCACGCCACAGGTCAGCTGCCCCTTGCTTTTGACCGCATCCAATGTCGGGCCGGCGAGCGCCGGAACGGCGGTGAAGGCAACATACGCGGCGGCCAGGGCGACCGCACCCCCAAGGCGAAGGTTCATCGTCTTTGGTTCCCCTGTTTTACCGGGGCGGGATGTCCGTCGGCCGCCCCCTTTGATGTCAGGCAGTTAAGCATTCAATGCCGCAGTGAAACAACCCCGTAACGGGGACAATCGCGACAATTCTCGCCTCTGCCGCAAGGATAGGCAGGATGATCACAAAACATCACGCGCCAACTGCTCCAACTGGCCTTCCAGCTTGGCCGACAGTGCCTTGAACTGCGCCAGTTCCACCTCGTCCAGGCAGTTTAGCCAGCGCTGCTGCCATTCCAATGCCAGCGGTGCGATTCTCTCATAAAGCGCGCGGCCCTTGGGCGTAAAGGACAGGCGCAGCAGCCGCTGATCCGACGGGTGCGTATCGCGCGACAGCAAACCAGCTTCGACCAGCGAGGTCACGGCCCGGCTGACCTTGGCCTTGTCCATGGCCGACCGTTCCACGATGTCATTGGACGACAAGGGCTGTTCACGGCCCAGAATCGCCATCACACGCCATTCCGGGATGGAAATGCCAAACTGCGCCTCATACCGGCGTGCCAGCTCGCGGCTGACACGCTTGGCCAGGACGTTCAGGCGATAGGGCAGAAAATCGTCAAGGTCGAGCATCCTGCAAGGGTGGCCTGCCCAAAGCGGACTTGCAAGCCCCTCATTGATCCGGCATATTCGTTTCATATGAAACGATATGGTTTCAAGCGGGAGAGCAGCATGCGCCGGTACATTTCCTTCCCCCGTGTCGAAGGCACCTCGTCACGCCAAGCCCATGCCGACCTGCCGCCCGGCACTTTTGAGCGGGAACTGGGCCGCGAGGGCTTCTTCGGCCCGGCCACGCACATGTACCATCGCAACGCCCCCACCGGCTGGACCAGCTGGGAAGGCCCGCTGCGCCCCCGCGCCTTCGACCTCAACCAGTTGGTGGAAGGCATGTCCGAAGGGCCGTGGGGGGCGAAGGAGGTGCTGTTCAATGCCCATTGCCGCATGCGCATGTGGCGCTGCGACCGACCCATGGACCATCTGGCCCGCAATGGCGACGGCGACGACCTGATCTTCGTGCATGAGGGTGAAGGGGAGCTGTTCTGCGATTACGGCCACCTGACCGTGACGGCGGGCGACTATGTTGTCCTGCCGCGCGGCACCATATGGCGCCTGTCGCCCACCAAACCGGTGACGGCCCTGCTGATCGAGGCGACGGGATCGATTTATCAATTGCCCGACCGTGGCATCGTCGGCCCACATGCCGTGTTCGATCCCGCCATCCTTGACACGCCGAAGATCAATGAGGCGTTCCTGGATCAGCAGGCGGATACCGGACCGGGCGGCTCCTGGCGCGTGCTGGTGAAGCGGCGGGGCGCCATCAGCACAGTCACATATCCGTTCAACCCGTTGGATGCCGTGGGCTGGAAGGGCGATCTGGCGCCCGTGCGCCTGAATGTGAAGGATGTGCGGCCGCTGATGAGCCACCGCTACCACCTGCCGCCCAGCGCCCACACCACCTTTGTCGCCAATCGGTTCGTTGTCTGCACCTTCGCCCCGCGCCCGTTCGAGACGGATGAAGGGGCGATCAAGATCCCGTTCTTCCACAATAACGACGATTATGACGAGGTGCTGTTCTACCATGCCGGCGATTTCTTCAGCCGCGATAACATCAAGGCCGGCATGATGACCTTCCACCCGTCGGGCTTCACCCACGGGCCGCATCCCAAGGCGCTGGGCAAGATGCTGGTGCAGACCAAGCCCGCCACCGACGAATATGCCGTCATGGTCGATACCCGTGACGCGCTGGAGGTGGCGGACCTGCCCAATGGCGTGGAAAACCCGGCCTATGCCGACAGCTGGCGCGTGAAGCCGTAACCACCTGCCATCACACAGATTTCCGCCCTGGAGTGTTCCCCCATGAAACTCGCTTCCCAGCAGCAGGGCCGTGATGGCCGTCTGGTTGTTGTGTCGGATGACCTGTCACGCTGCGTACCCGTGCCGGATATCGCGCTGACCCTGCAACAGGCGCTGGACCATTGGGACAGCGTGGCGCCTGCCCTGGCCGCCGTCGCCACCAAGCTGAATGCCGGCGGAATTGAGGGTCAGCCGTTTGATGAGGCGGATTGCGCCAGCCCCCTGCCGCGCGCCTACCAATGGGCGGATGGATCGGCCTATGTGAACCACGTCGAACTGGTGCGGAAGGCCCGCAACGCCGAGATGCCGCCCAGCTTCTGGACCGATCCCTTGATGTATCAGGGCGGGTCCGACAGTTTCCTGTCGCCCCATGACCCGATCCTGATGGCGGACGAGGCCTATGGCATCGATCTGGAGGGCGAGGTTGCTGTCATCACCGGCGATGTGCCCATGGGTGTCACCCCGGAACAGGCCAAGGCCCATATCCGTCTTGTCATGCTGGTCAATGACGTGTCCTTGCGGGGCCTGATCCCGAATGAGCTGGCCAAGGGTTTCGGCTTCTTCCAGTCCAAACCCAGCAGCGCGTTCAGCCCCGTGGCCGTCACACCCGACAGCCTGGGCGATGCCTGGGACGGCGGTAAGCTGCACCTGCCCCTGCTGTCCGCCATTAACGGGCAGCCGTTCGGCAAGCCCAATGCCGGCATCGACATGACCTTTGACTTTCCCACTCTGATTGCGCATGCCGCCAAGACGCGGCCCCTGTCGGCGGGCACCATCATCGGGTCGGGCACGGTGTCCAACAAGGACCCCGATGGCGGGCCGGGCCGCCCGGTGTCGGAAGGCGGCATGGGCTATAGCTGCATCGCCGAAATCCGCACGATCGAGACCATCCGCGACGGCAAGCCCAGCACGCCCTTCCTGCGCTTCGGCGACCGTGTGCGGATCGAGATGAAGGACAAGGATGGACGCAGCGTGTTCGGTGCCATCGATCAGGAGGTCGCCAAGTACGAGGGCTAGAGCGGCTTGCCGGAAGCCGCTCCGGCGGCGACTGCCGCCGCGCGGCACGTGCCGCGTTAGCCAAGCCGCGGATGCGGCGCCGGCGACTGAGGCAACTTTGTTAAAGACCCCGCAACCCGCCGCTGGCGCGGATCACCTCCCCCGTGATCCAGGCGGCGTCGGGACCGGCCAACCAGGCAACAATGGCGGCGATGTCCTCGGGTTCGCCAATGCGGCCAAGGGCGGTGCGTTGGGTGATCTCGCCCTCCCGTGACCGGTCGCCGGCTTTGAACCGGTCGGTTGCGGTCACGCCGGGGGCGACCGTGTTGATATTGATGCCCAGCGGCCCCAGCTCCTGCGCCAGGACGCCGGTCATGGCATGGACAGCGCCCTTGGACGCGGCATAGACGGAACGGAGGCCCACGGGCATGTCGGTGATGACGCTGCCGATATTGATGATCCGCCCGCCAGGCTTCATCGCCCGTGCCGCTTCGCGTGCCATCAGCAACGGGGTGGCGGCGTTGACGGCCAACACCTGGGCCAGTTCCAGCGAGTTGATCTCCGCAATTGGCGCGAACCGGCCCGTGCCGGCATTATTGACCAGGATATGCGGCACGCCCAGCGATGCCGACACGGCAGCAAACAGGGCAACCGCCCCGCCCCGGTCCGACAGATCGGCCAGATCCGCCTGGAAGGCCCGCGCCCGAACGCTATACTCCCGACCACAACGGTCGGCCAATTCCTCCGCCGATTGCCGGTGGGATCCATAATGGACAGCTACATCCGCCCCGTCACGGGCCAGCCGTTCGGCAATCGCCGCACCGATGCCACGGGAGGCCCCCGTAACCAATGCTATCTTGCCTTCCAACGGACGGGCCATGGCCCCCTCCCCCTCATCGTAACCCCTGGCCGGTGATACCACGAAGATGCAGCTTCACACCTATTTCCGATCCTCCGCCGCCTATCGGGTCCGCATCGCGCTGGCGCTGAAGGGCATCGCCTGGGACCCGGCCTATGTCCACCTGCTGAAGGATGGCGGGCAGCAGAAGACCCCTTCCTACCGCGCCGTCAACCCCCAGGGTCTGGTACCGACCCTGGTGGATGGCGACGCGGTGATCCCGCAATCGCTGGCCATACTGGAATATCTGGAGGAACGGTATCCGGCACCGCCACTACTGCCCGCCGATCCGGCGGCGCGGGCCAGGGCGCGGTCCATGGCGCTGGCGATTGTCGCGGACCTGCATCCGCTGAACAATCTGCGTGTCCTGACTTACCTGCGCGGCCCCCTGGGGCAGGGGGAAGAGGCCGTGAAAGCCTGGATCGCGCATTGGACGGCGGAGGGTTTCGCGGCACTGGAACAGACGGTGGAAGGGCCGAATTTCTGTATCGGTGGGGCCGTCAGTTTCGCCGACCTGTGCCTCGTGCCACAGATGTTCAACGCCCGGCGATTTGGCGTGGACCTGACACCCTATCCAAAGCTGGTCGCCATCGACGCCCATTGCCAGACGCTGTCGGCCTTTCAGGGGGCGGCACCAGGGCAGCAGGGGGATGCGGAATGATAAAAGGCCCCTTCCGATTCAGCGGAAGGGGCCTGTCTATCAGGACTAGCCGGTACTTTACCGCGCCGGCTCGTCCGACACCTTGACCGCCAGCTTGCCGGTATTGCCGCCCGTGAACAGCTTGTTGAAGCTGGTCAGGGTGTTTTCAAGACCCTGGTCCAGCTCCACCTTCCACTTGATCTGGCCAGCAGCCAGCCAGGGGCCCATCTCGGCATACATCTCCGCCATGCGGGGCGCGTAATCCAGGACCAGGAACCCCTCCATCCGCGCCCGGCGGCTGACCAGGACGGACAGGTTGCGCGGGCCGGGTGCCGGCTCAGTGGAATTATACTGGCTGATGGCACCACAGAATGGGATACGGCCCTTCACGTTCAGCAGGCTCAGCGCCACCTCGGTGATCTCTCCGCCGACATTCTCGAAATAGATGTCGATGCCATCCGGCACTGCGTTCTTCAGCGCCTTCTGCCAGCCCTTTTCCTTGTAATTCACTGCGGCGTCATAGCCCAGCTCACCCGTCAGCCAGTTGCACTTGTCGGCCGAACCGGCAATGCCAACCGCGCGGCAGCCCTTCAGCTTGGCGATCTGCCCAACCAGCGAACCCACTGCACCGGCGGCGGCAGACACGACCACCGTCTCCCCCTCCTTGGGCTTGCCGATATCCAGCAGACCGAAATAGGCCGTCGCCCCCGTCATGCCCAGCGGCCCCATATAGGCCGACAGCGGCAGGCCGGGAATGTTCGGCACGCGACCAAAGGAAGCGCCATCCGCCACGGTATAGTCGGCCCAGCTGCCCATACCGGTGACCAGATCGCCCACCTTGAACTTGGCATGGTTGGACTGATCCACCACGCCCAGCACCAGACCGCGCATGGTACTGTTCAGCGGAACGGCCGGCAGATAGCTGTCATATTGCATCCAGACCGCATTGGTCGGGTCCAACGACAGATAGATGGTGCGCACCCGGATCTGCCCCTCGCCAGCATCCGGCGCCGGTGCCTCGCGTAGGGACAAGACTTCGCTGAAATTGCCGCCCTTGGGACGGTCCAGCAGCAGCCAGTGACGGTTGATCGCGGTGGACATTGTCATCTCCCCAAAAAGATTTATCGGATGATTGAGAGACAGCATCGTTCAAACGCTTGTTCGACTCAAGTCGTTTTCGTCCGACCGTTCGAAAATCAGCAACCGTGACGGGTTGTCTTCCCAATGGTGTTGGCGCAACATCAGCAAACCCAGGAAACAGTGGAAAGCCCGCAAAGACGGGCCGGGTGGGGGGATGGGTTTTCTTTTGCCGACTTTTGACGAGGCGACGGAACGGCGTTTTGACGGCTGGCGCGCCTCGCGTCTGAACGATGCCCTGCTGGCCCCCGTCGCCATCGGCGGTCTCGCGATGTTCAGTTTCCTGTTGTGGGACTGCTTGCTGGACCCCACGCAATTCCTGGCCTGTCTGGCCATCCGCAGCACGGGTGCCATCATCATGATGGGATGCGCCTGGAAACTGCTGCGCACCCGCACGACACCGCTGGAACTGCGCTGGATCTGGATGCTGGCCGTGTCGGCGGGCACCGTCTCCATCGCGTTGACACAGTTCCTGTTGAAGGACGGTTTCCTTTACGGGCCGGCGGGGCTGGCCCTGTTTCCCACAGTATCTGCGGTGGTGGTGACGCGGGCGCGGCAGGTGCCGCTGCTTAATCTCCCTGGCTTCGCGGTTGTGATCGCCCTGTTGCTGCTGAAGGGTGTGGAAGGGTTCGCCCTGTTCAATGTCGTCGCCTTTGTCGGGACCGGCGTGTTCGCATCAGGCATCCTGGCTTTGGCCCTGGAACGCACGGCCCGGTACGGGTTCCAGCTGGAATTGCGGCTGGAGGAACAGGCCCATATCGACCCGCTGACCGGCATCGCCAACCGCCGCCGCCTGGAACAGGAAGCCCGCGACGAGGTAGAGCGGGCACGGCGCTTCAACCGGCCCCTCTCACTGATGATCATGGATCTCGATCATTTCAAGGGTATCAATGATCGCTACGGCCACCCGTTCGGCGACAAGGTGCTGCGCACCCTGGCCGATCTGGGCCGCGCCAACCTGCGCCAGACGGACCTGTTCGCGCGGGTGGGGGGCGAGGAGTTCGTGGTGCTGATGCCGGAAACCACGGCGGAGGCGGCGGCACAGCTGGGCGAACGGCTGCGTGCTCTGCTGGCGGCAACACCCATCAGCGATGGGGAGCATGCGGTGACCGTCACGGTCAGCGCCGGTATCGCCGCCCATGGGCTGGACGCACCAACCATGGAGGCGCTGATGGCCATGGCCGACAAGGCCCTGTACGAGGCCAAGGCCCAAGGCCGCGACCGTGTGGTGATCGGTCCCTAGGGGCTGGGTTAGGATCGCGACAAAGGATACTCTGCGGGCTCTGACCCAACGGGAGTATCGAACGATGGATTTCGCTACCGCCGATCTGGTCGATGCACATGAACCTGTCATCGCCAGCTGTTCCACACAGTTCCGCAGTTTCGGGGGCCATGCCCGCTTCGCCGGCCCCATCCGCACTGTCCGCTGTCACCGCGACAACGCCTTGCTGAAATCGATCCTGTCCAAGCCCGGCGATGGGGCCGTGCTGGTGGTTGATGGCGGCGGGTCGCTGGCATCCGCCCTGGTGGGCGATGTTATCGCGGGCCTCGCTGTGAGAAATGGCTGGGCCGGGATCATCGTCAATGGCGTGATCCGCGACAGCGTCGCCATATCCACCCTGCCTTTGGGCGTCAAGGCGCTGGGCACCAATCCGCTGAAAAGCGCTAAGACAGGGGCGGGTGAGGCGGATGTACCCATTAGCTTCGGTGACTGTACCTTCACGCCCGGACAGTGGGTTTACAGCGACGAGGACGGAGTAGTCGTGCTGCCGACACAGGCGTGATCAGGCCGCGACCGACAGCGGCGGCAGGCTGATCGCCTGGATTTCCCGTACCAGGAAATCGATCAGGGGCTGGATCGGGCCGTCCTTGGCGCGGTCCTCCCCGAACACCGCCGTCTCCACCGGGGTCAGGGCCGGGAACCCATCGGCAGGACCCAGCACACGCAGGCCCGGCACCAGCGCGCCCGCGCCCAGGCATGTCACGCCCAGCCCGGCCAGCGCTGCCGCCCGTACCGCCAGGAACGACCCGCTGGCATAGGTCGTGTGCCAGGACCGCCCTGCCCGTTCCAGCGCGGCCACGGCGCGGGTCCGGTAGATACAGGGATCGGGCAGCAAGCACAGCGGTATCGGCGTATCGCCCGTTTCCGGTTGCCAATCACTGGCCGCCACCCAGACCACAGGTTCGCGCCAGAGGAACCGGCCTTGCGGCCCTGTCTCATTGCGCTTGGCGATCACCACATCCAGGCGCCCGTCCGCAATCTCCTGCACCATGTCGCTGCCCAGACCCACCGATACGTCCAGGCGCACACGCGGATGGGCGCGGCGGAACCGGGCCAGCAGCAGAGGCAGATGTTCAGGCGCGAAATACTCCGCCACCCCGAACCGCACCAACCCCGCCGCTTCCGGCGCCATCAGCCGGGCTACCGTCTCGTCATTCAGGGCCAGCAGACGGCGGGCATAGGACAGCAGCAACTCACCCTCCGCCGTCAGGGTCATGGCCCGGCCCGCGCGGTCGAACAGGTTGCGGCCCAGCATGCTTTCCAACCGCTTGATCTTCATGCTGATGGCGGATTGCGTGCGGTGCAGCCGTTCGGCTGCGGCGGTGAAGCCGTCATGATCGACAATCGCCACAAAGGCCCGCAGCGCATCCATATCCAGATCGGTAAAACGGCCCGACATCATCATTATCCTTGATCATCTTCATCAAGATAATTCGTTTCCCTTATTCAAACGTCAAGCCCATCCTGTTCCCATGAAACGGGCCGATGGCCCCACCCGATCAGATGGAGTGAATGATGAAGGCGGTCCTGCTGAAGGATTTCGGTGGCGTGGAGAATTTCGAGTTGACGGAGGTCGCCACCCCCGTGGCGGGTCCCGGCCAGGTGCTGGTGAAAATCCACGCGGCCAGCGTCAATCCCGTCGATACCAAGATCCGCAAGGGTGGCCGCGCCCTGGCGCCCGACCTGCCGGTGGTCCTGGGCTGTGATATGGCCGGCACTGTGGCGGCCCTGGGTGAAGGCGTTACCGGCTTCACCGTCGGTCAGGCCGTCTATGGCTGCGTCGGCGGGGTACGGGGGCTTCAGGGCACTTACGCCGAGTACGTGGCCGCCGACGCCAAGCTGCTGGCCCCCGCCCCCGCCAACCTGTCGCTGCATGATGCCGCCGCCCTGCCGCTGGTCACCCTGACGGCCTGGGAGGCGCTGGTGGACCGGGCGCGGGTGCAGCCGGGGGAGAAGGTGCTGATCCATGGCGGGGCGGGCGGCGTCGGCCATATCGCCATCCAGATCGCCAAGATGCAGGGCGCGCATGTCACCACCACTGTCTCATCGGATGAGAAGGCCGACCTTGCCCGGTCCTTCGGTGCAGATGAGGTGGTGAACTATAGGAAGGAACCGGTGGAGGCCTATGTGGCCCGCCTGACGGGGGGCCAGGGTTTCGACATCGTGTTGGACGCGACCGGCGGCAGCGACATCGCCACCAGCTTTGCTGCCGCCCGGTTCAACGGGCAGGTGGTGACCATCGTGGCCGGGTACAGCGCCGACCTGTCGCCCATGCATGGCAAGGGGTTGAGCCTGCATGTGGTCTTCATGCTGCTGCCCATGCTGTATGACCATGGCTTTGCCATCGACCGCGCGCATCAGGGCCGGGTGCTGACACAGCTGTCGGGCAAGCTGCGTCCCCTGGTCGATCCCGCCCGCTTCACCCTGGCCGATGTCGGGGCGGCCCATACGCGGTTGGAGGAGGGCAAGGCGCTGGGCAAGCTGGTAATTGATGTGATCTGATGCCGATGGGCAGTGCATCTGCCCGTCGGTACGGCGGCGACTGCCGCCGCGCCGCACGTGCGGCGTAGCCAAGGGCGCAGAAGCGCCCGCCCGGCGATTGAGGAGAGCAGGCTTCCTGCTACAACACGGCGCATTGAAACATCGCCCTTGATCCGCCATTTTCTCCGGTGAACATTGTTCCGCAGGCGAAGGTTTCGGCCTTCGTCTGCGTATAAGCTTGTAGGGGCGGTGCGGCCGGCGGCACGGGAATGATGCCGGTGACAGATTGCGTCAAGGAGCGTAGGTCATGAAACTCAACCGTCAAACGACCATCCGGGGCTTGATCGCCGCCGGTGCGCTGCTGGGGCTTTCGGCTTGCGCCAACCCGCAGGCCGATCAGGCCGCCTATGCCCAGCAGGCCTTTGTCGGCATGCCGAAGCAGACCCTGCTGTCCTGCGCCGGCGTGCCGACGCGCAGCGCCAGCGTCGATAATGTCGATTACTACACCTACACGTCGGAACGGCTGGTGACGACGCCGTCGCCCGGCCCGCATTTCGGCTTCGGCTATGGCTTCGGCTACCGCCGCCCCTGGTCGCCCTGGGGCTGGGGCGTCGGGTTTGACGATTACCCGGATACGGAAACCCGCGATTGCCAGGCCACCTTCACCCTAAAGGACGGGGTGGTGCAGCGCATCGTCTATAACAGCGCCAGTGATGGTCAGGCCGCCCGCCTGGGCCAGTGCTACCGCATCGTCGAGAACTGCCTGGCCCTGATCCCGCAGCAGCAGAGCCAGCAGGCGAAGTAAAGGCCCGCTGGCGTCAGACCGCCGGGATGGTCGGCAACGACATCTCGGCGATCAGACCGACGCCGGTGCGGGCGCGCAGGGCGCAGGTGCCGCCAAACAGTTCCGCCACCTTGCGCGCCACCAGAAACTTCAGGCCCACGGCCTGACGGTCGGCGGGAATGTCGGTCTGGCTTTCAGGAAAGCCAGTCAGGCCGCCCGACGGCATGGCATCGGCCAGTGCCTCCCCCGTTGCCCGCACACGCAACCGCACACGTCCGCCGCAATCGGTGGCGCGCACCACCATGTCCAGCCCACCACGTTGCCCCGTCAGATCATGCATGGCCGACAGCATGGCCGACAGGCCGGCATGCAGCGCCTGCGGATCGGCCCGCACCGCGGGCACCGGCCCGACGGCGCGCATGGGCACCGCGCTGCTTCCCGGTGTTGCCCGCGCCACGGCCCGCACGGCCTTGACCGCGTCCACCCGTTCGGCCCGTGGGGCGGGCGCGTCGCTTTCATAGCGGACAAAGGCCAGCAGCGCATCGACATAGGACATCAGCCGATACCCGGCCTGACGCACATAATCGGCATATTCGCGCGCCTGATCGCTTTCCGCCGTGCCATGCAGCAGTTCGGCAAAGCCCAGGATTGAGGACAAGGGTGTACGGAATTCGTGTGAGACCGAGGACAGAAAGGTCGATTTGGCCCGGCTGGCCGCCATAGCCAGCGACGTCTGGCGCTGCAGGTCGGCGGCCAATGCCTGCAACTGCTGCTCCCGTTCCACGGCATCAGTGATATCCAGATGCCGGCCCACGAAACGGGGAGGCCCGGCATAGGGCAAACGCCGCCCCGTACAGAGAATATGACGATAGCTGCCATCGATATGGCGGAAACGGACGCGATTGCGGAAGCCGTCGACAGCACCCGCCAGCGCCGGGCCCGCCGCCGCCGCCATGGCGGCCCGGTCGTCCGGATGGACCAGTTCAGTCAGCCCCGCCGACGTGACGACCACCGATTGGGCCGGCATGCCCAGCATGCCGCACAGGCCCGGCGACAGGGTCACCCGGTCACCCGCGATGTCCCATTCCCAACTGCCGTCATTCAACTCATCGGACAACAGGCGCAGCAGGATCCGCGCCTCTGTCAGTTCGGATTCAGCCAACAGGACAGCCCCGACAAACAGGCCGTCCCCCCGGCTGTTCATACGACATTCCAGCTTGGCCAGGCTGCCATCGGCACGACGAATAGTGAAGGCCTGCGTCCAGCCGCTACGCTGCCCCGCCGCGCAAAGCCGCAGCAGCCCGTCCGCCAGCGAACGTTCATTCGCCTCTATGGTATTCAGGAAATCGTCGATGCCGGTCCAAACCGGCTCCCCTTCTGCCCACAGGCTGGCCAGCAGGGTCGAGGAGAACCAGACGCGCCGCCAGCCGGGCTGCCAGACAAACAGCGCCTGATCCCCCACCTCTGTCGCCAGTTCCAGCGCCGACACCAGTTGATCGAACGCATCCGCGCCCGCATCCCCGTTCGCCGACCAATCAACCTCACGCAGCCCCATCGCCATCCCCCCGGATTTGCGAGAACCGAGTCAGGTAAGCACCGATTCCCCTGGGGGACTACAGTTAATCATATACATGAAGGCCGATTCGGGTCCTGAGAACGATCTTTGCAAACCTTAAATATATTATTAACCAAACGTTACCCCTGCGGAGTGATTATTACCTAAAATTGCGTAAATGCCTTTGGGTGACATCGGCAACAGTCCAAAAATTGTGCAAGAAACAATTGAAACGATCCATGTACAGGCGAATCGGACAATTACCAATGCCAACAACAGGAACCCGGATTTCTACAGCCGCAGCAGTAACGCTCACCACCGCGACATCCCCATGAACCATCGTTACAAGCAAAGGTACGCCCCGCCCGTCACCGCCGCCCAGCGGACAATCGGCGTCCGTCGCGACCGGCGGACGGTCCGTGCAACATGATGCAACAAAAAACAGGGGTGTGTTTCATCCCGCACGACCCGCCAACGCCGGAAACGGCGAACCCCGCATGGGGAAGATAGAGTGGTGGCGTGGATGGGGGTAGTATAGTGGAAGCGGCACGGGAAGTCAGCTTTGAAGGCCGGCGGACGTCAGGTCAGTCATGCGGGCCACCCGTCCGCCAACAGATAATTGGCGACACTCCAGGGAGAGGCGGGGCTGGCGTCCTGGCGCAGGCGGCGGCAGAGGATGGCGAGTTTGGCGGCGGCGTCCGCCGGGGACCGGTTCGGCTCCACGGCCAGACACCGCATCAGCTTTTCCCGCCGCTCGGCCAGGAGGCCGGCCTCATCATCGCTGATCCCCGTCGGCCGCCGCTCCGCCTCCTCCAGCGCCCGCACCCACCGCATCACCTCCGGCGACACCGTCATGACGCACCTTTCCTACCCCGCCCTTCCCTAGGCAGGGTGTTGCCGATATTGTTGGGGGACGGGTTATCCGCTTTGTGAACATTAAGTAGGAAATAAGGCGTCTGTCAAGCATGACAAAGCCGGTCCCCCGCCCTTTTGAGATTTCACCCGCACAGTGCAAAGCTGCGCGGAGCCTTTTAGGCTGGGCGCAGAAGGATTTGGCCGAGCGGGCTGGCATCGCCACCCATACGATTCTCAAGTTCGAAGGCGGCGAGAACCGCCCTCAGGCAGGCACGATGGTAAAGCTGGTCACCTGCCTGCAGGAAGCCGGCATCCGGTTCAGTGAGGAGCGGGGCGTGGTGGGTGCAGCCCCCTAGATCGACCTGAACCCCCAGCTTGGCGATTGGCGGACCATGTAGTAACATGGCCACATTACAGGCGGGAGGTAAGCGATGGCTGTCACGACCGTATCCAGCCGGGAGTTGAACCAGGATTTAGGCAAGGCGAAGCGCGCCGCCACGCAGACCCCTGTGATCATCACCGACCGGGGCAAGCCGGCCTTTGTGCTGCTGTCCTATACAGAGTACCAGCGCCTGAGCGGTGCAGCGCCGGGCCGCAATCTGGTGGAGGCATTATCCATGCCCGGCCTGTCGGAGATCGAATTTGATCCCCCCAAGGCGGACATGCGGTCCCGCCCGGCGGATTTTTCCTGATGTATCTGTTGGACACGAATGTCCTTTCGGAACTGCGCAAACTGGGCGATGGGCGTGCCGATCCCAATGTGACGGCATGGCTGGCGGACCGGGATGCCAACGGCTTTTTCATATCCGTAATTACGGTGATGGAGCTTGAGATTGGCATCCTGCGTGTTGAACGGCGGGATCAAAGACAGGCCAGCCTTCTGCGCCAATGGGTCGATACGATTGTGCGGCCAGAATTTTCCGCCCGGACCTTGCCCATTGATGAAGCCATCGCCCTGCGCTGCGCCCGCCTGCATGTCCCCGACCCAAGAAGCGACCGCGACGCCCTCATTGCCGCCACGGCGCTGCATCATGGCATGTCGGTTGTGACGCGGAACGTGGCTGACTTCACGGCGACGGGGGTTCCGCTGATCAATCCTTGGGGGTAGTGGATATCAACGATTGAGAGGCGTCCCGTGCGACAACCCGACGAGCAAGCGGATCTTGACCTAGTTGCCAACTATCTAGCTACCCGGAACCTGATAGTCAGCCGGTTCGAGCACGCAGAGACACAGAAGGGAAAAACACCAGACTTTCGTGTAGTTTGTGGGGAGTATTTGGTTGCCTATTGCGAAGTGAAGTCTCCTCACGATCCATGGTTGGACGAACTGCTTGATGATGCCCAACCGGGGGCCATCGTTGGCGGAATTCGGGATGATCCCATATTCAACCGCCTCTCCCGACACATGGCGAATGCCGTAAAGCAATTCGATGCGGTAAATCCTCGAAGAACTGCGATCAACATTTTGGCTTTTGTTAATCACGATGATGCATCGAACTTCAGTGACATACGTGAAACTGTGACAGGCTATTTCCACGCTGCCGACGGCACGCGCATTGCGTCGATGCTTGAATTGGCAAACGGACGCTTGCTTGAACCAAGGCGTAAAATTGATGCTATTCTTTGGTTCGAAGCCAGTGAGCGGCGATTCGTGGGCGCAATGGTAAATGACGCTGAACCGACCCGAGAGCAACTGATCAGAGACCTATTAAAGTTGCAGTGAGAGCGTGCGCAGCAGGTACCGACTAGCAAGCCATTTGTCCCGATAGAGCGACAAAGGTCTTTGAGTAGGAACATCCTGCACCCAAACAAAAAAGCCCGGCAGATCGCTCCACCGGGCTTTTCTTCTCTCCACCCACCGCCGGGTCATCCCGGCGATGGATACAACAGCAACCGTTACTCCGCCGCCGCCGGGGCAGCGAGGTTGCGCAGCACGTACTGCAGGATGCCGCCATTCTTGAAATAGTCGACCTCGTCCAGCGTATCGATACGGCAGAACAGGTTGACGACTTCCTGGGTCCCGTCGGCGCGGGTGATGGTCAGCTTCAGGTCCATGTGCGGCTTCAGGCCGGCTTCCACGCCTTCGATGTCGAAGGTCTCGGTGCCGTCCAGCTTCAGGGTGTGGCGGTTCACGCCGGCCGGGTACTGGAGCGGCAGAATGCCCATGCCGACCAGATTGGACCGGTGGATACGCTCAAAGCTTTCGGCGATGACGGCGGAGACGCCCAGCAGGCGGGTGCCCTTGGCGGCCCAGTCACGCGAGGAGCCGGTGCCATATTCCTGACCGGCGAACACCACCAGCGGCGTGCCCTCGGCCTGGTACTTCATCGACGCGTTATAGATTGGCATCACTTCGCCGGTCGGCACATACTTGGTCACGCCACCTTCGACACCGGGAACCATCTCGTTCTTGATGCGGATATTGGCGAAGGTGCCGCGCATCATGACTTCATGGTTGCCACGGCGGGCGCCGTAGCTGTTGAAGTCAGCGACGATCACGCCGTTTTCCAGCAGGTATTCACCGGCGGGGCTGGTCTTCTTGATGTTGCCAGCGGGCGAGATATGGTCGGTGGTGATGCTGTCACCCAGGATGGCCAGGGCACGGGCACCCTTCACGTCGGACACGGAACCGGGCGTCATGGTGATGCCGTCGAACAGCGGCGGACGCTTGGCGTAGGTCGACTTCTCGTCCCACTTATAGGTCATGCCTTCGACGGTCTTGATCTTCTGCCACTGCTCCGGCCCCAGGAACACGTTGGCATAGCGGCTGACGAACATTTCGCGCGTCAGGAACTGGGCGATCGTGTCCTCGATCTCCTTGTTCGTCGGCCAGATGTCCTTCAGGAACACGTCCTGGCCGTCCTTGCCCTTGCCAATCGGGTCCTTGGAGATGTCCAGGTGCAGGGTGCCGGCCAGGGCATAGGCCACCACCAGCGGCGGGGAGGCCAGATAATTGGCGCGGACCTGCGGGCTGACACGGCCTTCAAAGTTGCGGTTGCCGGACAGGACCGACGCCACGGTCAGCTTGCCAGCATCCACAGCGGCGGCAATCGGGTCCGGCAGGGGGCCGGAATTGCCGATGCAGGTGGTGCAGCCATAGCCGACCAAATTGAAGCCCAGCTGATCCAGATACGGGGTCAGGCCGGCGGCGTTCAGGTAATCGGTCACGACCTGGGACCCAGGGGCCAGCGAGGGCTTCACCCAGGGCTTGGTCTTCAGGCCCAGTTCCACCGCCTTCTTGGCCACCAGACCGGCGGCGAACAGCACCGACGGGTTGGAGGTGTTGGTGCAGGACGTGATAGCGGCGATCACAACATGGCCGTGATCCAGCTTGTAATCGGCACCGGCAACGTCGGTCGGCTGGCTGACGGGGCGGTTACCCACATCGGTGGCCAGGAATTCACCGAATTCCTTGGTGACGTTGGACAGCAGCACGCGGTCCTGCGGACGCTTCGGCCCGGCCAGCGACGGCTCCACCGAACCCAGGTCCAGTTCCAGCGTGTCGGTGAAGACCGGATCGGGCGAGGACGCATCGCGCCACATGCCCTGGGCCTTGGCATAGGCCTCGACCAGCGCCACGCGGTCGGCGTCGCGGCCCGTGAAGTGCAGGAAGCGGATGGTCTCGGCGTCGATCGGGAAGATACCGCAGGTGGCGCCATATTCCGGAGCCATGTTGGCGATCGTCGCACGGTCGGCCAGGGTCAGCGCGTCCAGGCCGGGGCCATAGAACTCGACAAACTTGCCCACCACCTTCTTCTTGCGCAGCATCTGGGTGACGGTCAGCACCAGATCGGTGGCGGTCGCACCCTCACGCAGCTTGCCGGTCAGCTTGAAGCCGACAACTTCCGGGATCAGCATCGAGATCGGCTGGCCCAGCATCGCGGCTTCCGCCTCGATACCGCCCACGCCCCAGCCCAGGACGGCCATGCCGTTGACCATGGTGGTGTGGCTGTCGGTGCCGACCAGCGTGTCGGGATAGGCGACGGTGGCGCCGGTCTGGTCGGTATCGGTCCAGACGGTCTGGGCCAGATATTCCAGGTTCACCTGATGGCAGATGCCGGTGCCCGGCGGGACCACGCGGAAATTGTTGAACGCCTTCTGGCCCCAGCGCAGGAACTCGTAACGCTCACCATTGCGCTGGAATTCCAGCTCGACATTCTCGTCGAAGGCCTGCGGCGTGCCGAAGCTGTCCACCATGACGGAATGGTCGATGACCAGATCGACGGGCGTCAGCGGGTTGATCTTGGTCGGGTCGCCACCCAGGGCCACCATCGCCTCGCGCATCGCGGCCAGATCGCAGACGGCAGGCACGCCCGTGAAATCCTGCATCAGCACGCGGGCCGGGCGATAGGCGATCTCGCGGTCGGACCGCTTGTCGACCAGCCACTGGGCGACGGCCTTCACGTCCTCAACGCTCACCGTGCGCCCATCTTCGAAGCGCAGCAGGTTTTCCAGCAGGACCTTCATCGAGAAGGGCAGGCGCGACACATCGCCCAGACCGGCCTTCTCCGCTTCGGGAATGCTGAAATAATCAACGGACTTGCCGCCGACGGAAAGCGTGCGGCGGGTCTTCAGGCTGTCGGTGCCGGTGAACGTGGACATCGGGGGGTGACTCCTCCAACGGGGTCGCGGGGGTAAATGGCAGACCCTACTCGCCCCGGCTCCAGCGTCCGGGACCGACGATCTGCCAGGATGGCATTTTCGGAGCGTGGTTTAGCGCTTTTTGCGGTGCGGGGAAAGGGCAGGTTGAGGGGATCAGCCCCCGATTTTTGTACAGATCGGGATGGATTTACGACTTGTTGCGAAACGATCTTAATTGGGTTCACCCCCTCCTGGATACCGTGGGTCAGGTCGAGCCGGAGGCGGGCCCTGACACCAATCAGCGACCATCGCTTGTCGGGGCTCGGCTTACGCCTCAATCCGACCGACGGCGTGCGTGCCTTAAGCCCAAAAATTTCCTAACCCCGCTCCCATAAATTGGTGAATGACCCGCCTGCATCACCGGTTTTGAAATAATATCTCTTTTGCGGTGGCACGGTTGACAGGGCGGACTTTTTCACAGAGATGTCATGCCGTCCGCGCGGGATGCGTTCGTTGCATGGCTGATACCATGCGGGAACCGAGGCGCGATGGAGGGACCCTGTCGATGCTGTCTTACACTGTCCGGCGCTTGCTGGAAGCGATCCCGACATTGCTGGTGATCGTGGCTTTGTCGTTCTTCCTGATGCATTCGGCGCCGGGCGGCCCGTTCGACAGCGAACGCGTGCTGCCGCCGGAGATCGAGGCGAACCTGAAGGCGGCCTATAATCTGGACAAGCCGGTCTGGCAGCAGTTCCTGATCTATCTGGGCAATGCGGTGCAGGGCGATTTCGGCCCCTCCTTCACCTATAAGGATTTCTCGGTCTCCGAACTGATCGGGACGGGTTTCCCGGTGTCGCTGAAGCTGGGCCTTTCGGCCATCACGCTGGCGGTGGTGATCGGCTGCACCTTGGGCATCCTGGCCGCCATGCGCCAGAACACGCGCACCGACTATTCCATCATGGGTGTGGCCATGGTGGGCATCACCATCCCGAACTTCGTGATGGCCCCGCTGCTGACCCTGGTGTTCGGCATTTATCTGGGCTGGCTCCCGGTGGCGGGTCTGGGTGACGGGTCGTTGCGCAATCTGGTGCTGCCGGTCATCGCCCTGTCCTTGCCGCAGATCGCCATCATCAGCCGCCTGACGCGCGGCGGCATGGTGGAGGTGCTGCGCTCCAACTTCGTGCGCACGGCCCATGCCAAGGGCCTGCCCGAACATCTGATCATCACGCGCCACACGCTGCGTGCGGCATTGCTGCCCGTCATCTCCTATCTGGGGCCGGCCATTGCCGGGCTGGTGACGGGGTCGGTGGTGATTGAACAGATTTTCGGCCTGCCGGGCATTGGCCGCTACTTCGTGCAGGGTGCCATCAACCGCGATTACACGCTGGTGATGGGCACCGTCATTACCTATGGCAGCCTCATCGTGCTGATGAACCTGCTGGTCGATCTGGTCTATGGCCTGATGGACCCGCGCGTTCGGTACGATTGAGAAATAACAACAACAAAATCAACAACAAGCCAACGTTCAGCAGGGAAGGACAGGGGTCCATGCGCATCACCAAGCACCTCCGCACCGGCGTCGCCTTCGGTGCCATGATGATCCTGGCGGCCTGTGGGCAGCCGGGCGACAAGCAGGCCGCCACGCCGGCCAAGCCCACCGTGGAGGAGGCCACCGCCTTCGTCGCCAAGGCCGAAGCCGAGCTGGGTGCCGCGCGCGAAAAGGCGTACCGTATGGCATGGGTTCAGAACACCTATATCACGCCGGACACGCTGGCCCTGGCCGCCGACAGCAACGCGTCCTACAGCGCGCTGGTGTCCCGCCTGACGGCAGAGAGCAAGCGGTTCGTGGGCCTGGAACTGCCGGCCGATGTGGCGCGCAAGCTGAACCTGCTGCGCCTGGAAACCGCCTTGCCCTCCCCCGCCGATCCGGCCCTGAACAAGGAACTGGCCGAGCTGGACGCCAAGCTGGGCGAGTTGTACGCCACTGGGAAGGTCTGCCGCGACGATGGCAGCGACTGCCTGACCCTGGACGAGATCGACGATGTCTTCCGCACCTCGCGTGACGAGAAGGAGCTGAAGCGGCTCTGGGCCGGCTGGCACAAGGTCGGGCAGGAGATGAAGCCGCTCTACCAGCGCGAGGTGGAGATCGCCAATATCGGCGCCAAGGAACTGGGCCTGCCCGATGCCGGCACCCTGTGGCGGTCGGGCTATGACATGCCGCCGGAAGCGTTTGAGCAGGAGGCCGACCGGCTGTGGGGGCAGGTGAAGCCGCTTTATACGGCCCTGCACTGCTATGCCCGCACCAAGCTGGGTGAGAAGTACGGCACCGATGTCGTGCCGCAGGACAAGCCGATCCCGGCCCATCTCCTGGGCAATATGTGGGCGCAGGAATGGGGCAACATCTATGATCTGGTGGCGCCCAAGCAGGCCGCCACCAATGTCGATGTGACCAAGCTGCTGACCAAGGCCGGGTACGACCCGATCAAGATGACCAAGTCGGCGGAAGGCTTCTTCACGGGCCTGGGCTTTGAGCCGCTGCCCCAGACCTTCTGGGAGCGTTCGCAGATCACCCGCCCGCGCGACCGCGAGGTCGTGTGCCATGCGTCGGCCTGGGATATCGACGACAAGGACGATATCCGCATCAAGATGTGCATGCGGGTCAATGGTGACGATTTCCAGACCGTGCATCACGAGCTGGGCCATAATTTCTACCAGCGTGCCTACAAGAACCAGTCGACCCTGTTCCGCAACGGGGCCAATGACGGCTTCCACGAGGCTATTGGTGACTTCATCGCCCTGTCGGTGACGCCGGGCTATCTGGTGAAGCTGGGCCTGCTGGACAAGGAACCCTCCACCGAGGGTGATGTGCCGCTGCTGCTGCAACAGGCCATGGATAAGGTGGCGTTCCTGCCCTTCGGTCTGCTGATCGATAAGTGGCGCTGGAATGTGTTCAACGGCAACATCAAGCCGGAAGATTACAACAAGGCTTGGTGGGAACTGCGTACCAAGTACCAGGGCGTCTCCTCGCCCGTGGAACGTACCGCGGCGGATTTCGATCCGGGTGCCAAGAACCACGTGCCGACCAGCGTGCCCTATGTGCGCTATTTCCTGGCCCGCATCCTGCAGTTCCAGTTCCACAAGGCCGCCTGCGATCAGGCCGGCTTCACCGGCCCGCTGCACCGCTGCTCCATCGCCGGCAATGCCGAGGTTGGGGCGAAGTTCAAGGCCATGCTGGAACTGGGCGCGTCCAAGCCCTGGCCGGAAGCACTGAAGACCTTCACCGGCACCGAACAGATCGACGCGACGGCCATGCTGGCCTATTTCGCGCCGCTGAAGGAATGGCTGGACAAGCAGAACGAGGGCAAGAGCTGCGGTTGGGAGTGAGGTTGAGTTTATGTGGTTGGGGGACGGGCGATGCCGGTACTGAAGCGCTTCGGTTCGATCCGGGTTGCCATGTTCCCCAACGATCACCCGCCGCCACATGTGCATATTCTGTTCGATGGGCAAGATATGGCGGTGAATATCGTAACGGGTCGGACCATGGTTGGCAGTCTTCGTCATGTTGAGCCGGCCATGGACTGGATCCTGGAGAACCGTGATACGCTGATGACGCTTTGGAACGGCTTCAACGAGCGGAGGTCGTGATGCGGACGCCCCGGATCACTCAGGTTGAAACAATGCCCGGCTATCGTCTGCGGCTGACATGGGACACAGGTCCCGTTTCGATCGTGGATGTGTCGGACGTCGTCGATGAGCTTCTGATTTTTGCTCCCCTGCGGGACGAACCCGGTTTGTTTGACCGGGCCAGTGTCGGCGAAGACGGTTTTTGTGTGCATTGGTCGGACTTGATGGAACTGTCCGCCCCCAATCTCTGGCAACGGTCGCAAGCCAAGGCGGCGTGAGGCAATAATGGTTCAAGACATCACCGGCGGGGCCAAGCGGTCGGCGCTGATCGAGAAGGCGGGCGAGGATGTGCAGGGCCGTTCCCTGTGGCAGGACGCGCGCCGTCGGTTGTTTGCCAATAAGATGGCGGTTGCCAGCATGATTGTGCTGGGGATCATCACCTTCATGGCGATCTTCGCGGATTTCCTGAGCCCGCATGCCTATGACGAGGTCTATTGGGACTATATCGGGGTGGGGCCGCAGTTGGAGGGCAGCCACTGGTTCGGGACCGATGCCAATGGCCGCGACCTGTTCATCCGCACCCTGTACGGTGCCAAGGTGTCGCTGGCCGTCGGTGTCGTGACCACACTGGTGGCCCTGATGATCGGAGTGGTCTATGGCGCCATGGCGGGATATTTCGGCGGGCGGATCGACAGCATCATGATGCGCATCGTCGATGTGCTCTATTCCATGCCGCTGATGTTCTTCGTCATCATCCTGGTGGTGGTGTTTGGCCGGCACATCCTGCTGGTCTTTGCGGCCATCGGCTGTGTCGAATGGCTGACCATGGCGCGCATCGTGCGCGGCCAGACCCTGTCGGTGAAGCGCAAGGAATATATCGAGGCGGCGCGTGCCGCCGGCGTGTCGACGCCCAACATCATCCTGCGCCATATCATCCCCAACGTTATCGGCCCCGTCATCGTGTTCGTCACCCTGCTGGTGCCCGTCGTGATCCTGGTGGAAAGCTTCCTGTCCTTCCTGGGCCTGGGCGTACAGGAGCCGATGACCAGCTGGGGCGTGCTGATCTCCGAGGGTGCCGCCCAGATGGAAAACGCCCCGCACATGCTGATCTTCCCGGCTGTCTTCCTGGCCGTGACACTGTTCTGCTTCAATTTCATCGGTGACGGTCTGCGCGACGCGCTGGACCCCAAGGACCGCTAAGGGAACGGACAAGATGACCGCAGTTCTGGAAGTCCGCGACCTCTCGGTCCGTTTCGCCACGCCCGATGGCGAGGTCAGCGCCGTCAATGGCGTTTCTTTCGACGTGAATGAGGGCGAATGCGTCGGCATCGTCGGCGAGAGCGGTTCGGGCAAGAGCCAGCTGTTCATGTCGGTGATGGGCCTGCTGGCCCGCAATGGTCGGGCGCTGGGGTCGGCAAAATACCGGGGCACCGAACTGGTCGGCATGCCGATCAAGGAGCTGAACAAGATCCGGGGCGACAAGATCGCCATGATCTTTCAGGACAGCATGACCGGCCTGACCCCGCATCTGCGCATCGGCCGGCAGATGACCGAGGTTCTGGTGCAGCATAAGGGCATGAGCGAGGCCCAGGCCGTCAAGCGCGCGCTCGACATGCTGAACCTTGTGCGCATCCCGGAGGCAGGCCGCCGTCTGGCCCAGTATCCGCATGAGCTGTCGGGCGGCATGCGTCAGCGCATCATGATCGCCATGGCGCTGCTGTGTGAGCCGGAACTGCTGATCGCGGATGAGCCGACCACGGCGCTGGACGTGACGGTGCAGGCCCAGATCCTGGATCTGATGTCCGACCTGAAGCGGGTGACCAAGGCCGCCATCGTCCTGATCACCCATGATCTGGGCACCGTCGCCGGCCTGTGTGACAAGGTGCAGGTCATGTATGGCGGGCGGTTCATGGAGACGGGCACGGTGCGGGATATTTTCTATGAGCCCGCCCACCCCTATGCCGCCGGCCTGCTCTCCTCCATGCCGCGCCTGACGGAGGACCGGCAGGAGAAGCTCTACGCCATTCCCGGCCAGCCGCCGAACCTGCAGCGCCTGCCCAAGGCCTGCCCGTTCCAGGAACGCTGCGACTTCGTGCATGAGCGCTGCCGGTCAGAGCTGCCGTTGCTGCGCGAGGTTGGACCCGGCCATGCCAAGGCCTGCCATCTGGTCAGCCTACAGAACCCTGTTACCGACCCGGCGGCCCCGTCGCTGGTTGTCGCCTGATTGTGCGGAGTTGATGCCATGTCCAAGGAATTGCTCCGTGTGTCGGACCTGAAGGTCCATTTCCCCATCCGCACCGGCGGGTTGCTGATCGGCCAGTACACGCCGCTGAAGGCCGTTGACGGTGTCTCCTTCACCCTGAATGAGGGCGAGACGCTGGGGATTGTGGGGGAAAGCGGCTGTGGCAAATCCACGCTGGGCCGTGCCATCCTGCAACTGATCAAGCCCACCGACGGCCAGGTGGTGTTCATGGGGTCCGACCTGACCGGTGTCGGGGCGGAGGTGGTGCGGCAGAAGCGGGAGGAGATGCAGATCGTCTTCCAGGACCCGCTGGCGTCCTTGAACCCCCGCATGACCGTGGGCGACATCATCGCCGAGCCCTTGACCGTCTATCGCCCCAAACTGTCGAAGGATGAGCGCAAGGCGCTGGTGCGCGACATGATGGCCAAGGTCGGCCTGCTGCCGCAGATGATCAACCGCTACCCGCACGAATTCTCTGGCGGCCAGTGCCAGCGCATCGGCATCGCGCGCGCCATGATCCTGAAGCCCAAGATGGTGGTCTG
The DNA here is from genome assembly GCF_059489915.1 of Niveispirillum sp. CC-CTL257. Taxonomy (NCBI): domain Bacteria; kingdom Pseudomonadati; phylum Pseudomonadota; class Alphaproteobacteria; order Rhodospirillales; family Azospirillaceae; genus Niveispirillum; species Niveispirillum sp. CC-CTL257. Next base: position 460 of record NZ_JCAJXE010000001.1, on the reverse strand, counting down.
CGACGAGCCTGTCTCGGCCCTCGACGTGTCGATCCAGGCCCAGATCGTCAATCTGCTGATGGACCTGCAACAGGAAATGGGCCTGTCGCTGCTGTTCATCAGCCACGACCTGTCCGTGGTCCGCCATGTCAGCCACCGGGTGATGGTGCTGTATCTGGGCCGGGTCATGGAAATCGCCACCCGCGACGCCATCTATGCCGCCCCCCTGCACCCCTACACCCAGGCCCTGATCTCCGCCGTGCCAGTGCCCGACCCGGATGTGGAGAAGAACAAGGAACGCATCGTGCTGGGCGGCGACCTGCCCAGCCCGATGAAGCCCCCCTCCGGCTGCGTCTTTCGCACAAGATGCCCCAAGGCCACCGACATCTGCGCCAGCGACGTCCCCGTCCTGGAGGAAAAGGCACCCGGCCACAAGGTCGCCTGCCACCATTGGGGGCCGCCGGAGAAAAAACTGGTGTGA